>NZ_CM132446.1:0-267500 GCF_053764795.1 Plantactinospora sp. DSM 117369
GTGGCCGACACGATCGACCTTGGCGCGGTGTGGGCGGCGACGACCGAGGAACTGGCCGACGAGATTATTTCGGCCCAGCAGCGCGCCTATCTCCGGCTGACCCGTCTGCACACCATTATCGAGGACACCGCGCTGCTCTCCGTACCGGACGCCTTCACCCGGGACGTGATCGAGTCGCGGCTCCGCCCGGCGATCACCGAGGCACTCTCCCGCCGGCTGGGCCGGGCCGTCCAGGTGGCGGTCACCGTACGGCCACCCGAGGACGGCCAGGTGCGCCCGGCCGGTACCGGCTATTCGGCCGGACCCGAACCGGCGGGGATGGCCGTACCCCCGGGGTATCCCGGATCCGGCGGCCCGTCGGGCTATCCCGGAGCCGAGCCGGCCGGCGGATACGACGGCGCCGACCCGCCAGGAGGCTACGCCGAGCCGGATCCGGCCGGTGGATACGGCGACCGCGAGCCGGCCGGGTACGCCGACTCCGACCCGACCGGCGGATACCGGGCCGAACCGCTCCGCTTTCCCGGCGAGGCCGAGCGCGAGTACCCGGTACGACCGGAGCAGGAGTTTCCGGCCGGCCCTCGCGCGGAGCCACCCGAACACCGGAACCCGGTGCCGGACCAGACCGGCGGGCGCAAGCCCCCGACGTTCACCGGCTCGGCTCAGGTGCCGTCCGGCGCTGCGGGACGGCCGCCCGGTCGCCCCGACCCGGCCCGGGGCAACCTGATTCCGGCCAGCCGGGACGGCCAGGAGCCGCTCTTCAGCGCGCCCTATCCCGAGCCGTACCGGCCGACCGCCCCGCACCAGGAGCGGCGCGGCTTCGACGAGCGGGGGACCGACACCGGCGACCTGGGTCAGTTCGGCGACCACCGGCCGGCGGACCGCCGCTACCACGACACCCGGGACGGTGCCGGACGGCTCGGGCCGGGTCGGGACGGCGGCCCGGACAACGGCCCGGGGCGGGGCGGCGGCAACGCCTTACACCGTCCGGGTGGTCGGGACGACCGCCGGCCGGGCGGGGTCGGCGGGGCCGGAGACGTCGGCGGCAACCGGCTGAACCCGAAGTACATGTTCGAGACCTTCGTCATCGGCTCGTCCAACCGGTTCGCCCACGCGGCGTCGGTAGCGGTCGCCGAGTCGCCGGCCAAGGCATACAACCCGCTGTTCATCTACGGCAGCTCCGGGCTGGGCAAGACCCACCTGCTGCACGCCATCGGGCACTACGCGACGACGCTGGGCAACGCCCGCTCGGTCCGGTACGTCTCGACCGAGGAGTTCACCAACGACTTCATCAACTCGCTCCGGGACGACAAGACGAGCGCGTTCCAGCGCCGCTACCGCGACGTCGACATCCTGCTGATCGACGACATCCAGTTCCTGGAGAACCGCGAGCGGACCCAGGAGGAGTTCTTCCACACCTTCAACACCCTGCACAACGCCAACAAGCAGATCGTGATCACCTCGGACCGGAAGCCGAAGGACCTGGCGACGCTGGAGGACCGGCTGCGTACCCGGTTCGAGTGGGGCCTGCTCGCCGACATCCAGCCGCCGGACCTGGAGACCCGGATCGCGATCCTGCAGAAGAAGGCGGCCCAGGAGCGGCTCTTCGCCCCGCCGGACGTCCTGGAGTTCATCGCCTCCCGGATCGCCAACTCGATCCGGGAACTCGAGGGGGCGCTGATCCGGGTGACCGCGTTCGCGTCGCTGACCCGGTCCCCGGTCGAACTCTCGCTCGCCGAGGAGGTGCTCCGGGACTTCATCCCGGACGGCTCCGGGCCGGAGATCACCGCGGACCAGATCATGATCTCCACCGCCGACTACTTCGGGGTGAGCCTGGAGGACCTGCGTGGGCAGTCCCGGTCCCGGGTACTGGTCAACGCCCGGCAGGTGGCGATGTATCTGTGCCGGGAACTGACCGACCTGTCGCTGCCCCGGATCGGCCAGGCGTTCGGCGGACGCGACCACACCACCGTGATGCACGCCGACCGGAAGATCCGGCAGCAGATGGCGGAACGCCGCTCGCTCTACAACCAGATCGCCGAGCTGACGAACCGGATCAAGCAGAACACCTGACCCGACCGACCGAACCGGCGAGGGCCGGGTACGGGCCGACCCGGTCCGTACCCGGCCCTCGGTCGTGATCCGGGGCCCTCGACGACGATCGTCCGGCCCTCGGTCGTACCCAGGGCCGCTCGTTGTACCCAAGCTGTCCACAGCCAGTTGTCCACCGCCGGTGGATAACCTCGGTTCGGCTTCGCACCGGGAACCCACAACCTGTGGACAGAGGTTGGGGAAACGTGTGTGGACAGTCACCCAGCGTCACATGGTTGTCCACCACTCACGGCGGGCTGTGTACGGGCTGTTGAAGGTTCTGGGGACGGTGCCTGTCGATCTCCGCCCGGCTGTACCCACAGATGGGGAAAAGCCGGTGGGTAACCCGGTGGACGACCGGTGGACAAGCGTGGAAAACCCCGCCGACGGCGGCGGCTGTGGATCGCGAGCCCGGTTTCGGCCCCGGTTGTCCACACCTCGCACACCGGTGGAGAAGCGGCTGACCTGCGCAGAGGCCGCTCCTCCACAGTTTGCACAGCACCGATGAAGACGATTGAGTTATCTCTTCAAGAGAACAAAAACCAATCATCGGCGTTGGGCATCCTGTGGACTCTTTTGATCCGTCGTACCCATGGGTCAAGATCTGCCGAAGTACCGGGGTCGGGCGCACAGCCGATGTGGCCGGGTCCTAAGGTGCGATGCAGGGCCGCACGGTTGGCGGGGCCGGAAGGCGGCCGCCGGCATGAGACAGTTGTCGCTGACGTCGATCCGGAGGCATGGCATGAAGTTCCGCGTGGAGCGTGACGCGCTCGCCGACGCCGTGGCGTGGACCGCGAAGAGTCTGCCCAACCGTCCCTCGGTGCCGGTGCTGGCCGGCGTGCTGCTCCGGGTCGGTGAGGGTGGGCTGCACGTCTCGGGCTTCGACTACGAGGTGTCCAGCCAGGTGACCGTCGACGTGCAGAGCGAGGCGGAGGGCGCGGCGCTGGTCTCCGGCCGGCTGCTGGCGGAGATCACCAAGGCGCTGCCGGCCAAGCCGGTGGACATCGCCGCCGCGGGGGCGCATCTGGAGCTGGTCTGTGGCAGCGCCCGGTTCACCCTGCCGACGATGCCGGTCGAGGACTACCCGACCCTGCCGGAGATGCCGGGCAGCGCCGGCACCATCGACGCGGCCACCTTCGCCGCCGCGGTCGGCCAGGTCGCGATCGCCGCCGGCCGGGACGAGACGCTGCCGATGATGACCGGCGTACGCATCGAGCTGAACGGCTCGACCCTGGCGATGCTCGCCACCGACCGCTACCGGCTGGCGCTGCGTGAGATCGAGTGGCGGCCGGACGACCCGGAGGTCAGCATCAACGCGCTGGTGCCGGCCCGGACCCTGCACGACACCGCCAAGGCCCTCGGGCCGATCGGCGGCGACGTCACGATGGCGCTCTCCCAGGGCGCGGCCGGCGAGGGCCTGATCGGGTTCGCCGGTGGCACCCGCCGGACCACCAGCCGGCTGCTGGACGGCGCCAACTACCCGCCGGTGCGCTCGCTCTTCCCGGCCAGTTCCAACGCGGAGGCCCGGGTCTCGGTCGCCGCGCTCGTCGAGGTCGTCAAGCGGGTGTCGCTGGTCGGCGGCCGGACCACGCCGGTGCTGCTCAACTTCAGCTCGGACGGCCTGGTCGTCGAGGCCGGCAGCACCGAGGAGGCCCGGGCAAGCGAGGCGATGGACGCCACCTTCACCGGCGAGCCGCTTACCATCGGTTTCAACCCGCAGTACCTGATCGACGGACTCCAGAACCTTGGCTCGGCGCTGGCGGTCTTCTCCTTCGTCGACGCCTTCAAGCCTGCGGTGATCTCGCCCTCCACCGAGGATGGGGAGATCATCCCCGGCTACCGCTATCTGATCATGCCGATCCGGGTCACCCGCTGATCGCACCGGTTCTGGAAGGAAAGTTCATGCAACTCGGCCTGGTGGGCCTCGGCCGGATGGGCGGCAACATGCGCGAGCGACTGCGCGCCGCCGGGCACGAGGTAGTCGGCTACGACCAGAACCCGGCGCTCAGCGACGTGGCCAGCCTGGCCGAACTGGCCGAGAAGCTGGCCGCACCCCGGGCGGTCTGGGTGATGGTGCCGGTGGCGTACACCGAGCCGACGGTCGACGGGCTGATCGAGGTGCTCTCCGCCGGCGACATCGTCATCGACGGCGGAAACTCCCGGTTCAGCGACGACCTGCCCCGGGCGGAGAAGCTCGACCGGCACGGCATCGGCTACATCGACGTCGGCGTCTCCGGCGGCATCTGGGGGCGGGAGAACGGCTACGGCCTGATGGCCGGCGGCGACGAGCAGCATGTCGGGCGGTTGATGCCGATCTTCGACGCGCTCAAGCCGGAGGGTGAGTTCGGCTTCGTGCACGCCGGGCCGGTCGGCGCCGGGCACTACGCCAAGATGGTGCACAACGGCATCGAGTACGGCCTGATGCATGCCTACGCCGAGGGCTACGAGCTGCTCACCGCCTCCGAACTGGTGACCAACGTGCCGGGGGTGTTCAAGTCCTGGCGGGACGGCACCGTGGTCCGGTCCTGGCTGCTCGACCTGCTCGACCGGGCCCTCGACGAGGACCCGGAGCTGTCCCAGCTCAGCGACTACACCGAGGACACCGGCGAGGGACGTTGGACGGTGGACGAGGCGGTCCGGCTCGCCGTGCCGCTGAATGTGATCACCGCCTCGCTCTATGCCCGGTTCGCCTCCCGCCAGGACGACTCGCCCGCGCTGAAGGCCGTCTCCGCACTGCGCCAGCAGTTCGGCGGACACGCCGTCCGCAAGCACTGACCCGGTGTACGTCCGCCGGCTCGAACTGGTCGACTTCCGCTCGTACGAGCGGGTCGGGGTCGACCTGGAGCCGGGCGGGAACGTGCTCGTCGGCCCGAACGGGGTGGGCAAGACCAACCTCGTCGAGGCGCTCGGCTACGTGGCGACGCTGGCCAGCCACCGGGTCGCCACCGACGCCCCGCTGGTCCGGGCCGGCGCCGCGACGGCGGTGCTCCGGTGCGCGATCGTGCACGAGGGCCGGGAGCTGCTGGTCGAGCTGGAGATCGCCCCGGGTCGGGCCAACCGGGCCCGGTTGAACCGCTCACCGGCCCGCCGGGCCCGAGACGTGCTCGGCGCGCTGCGGCTGGTGCTCTTCGCCCCGGAGGACCTGGAACTGGTCCGGGGTGACCCGGCCGAGCGGCGGCGCTACCTCGACGACCTGCTGGTCAGCCGGATGCCCCGGTACGCCGCCGTCCGCGCCGACTACGAGCGGGTGGTGAAGCAGCGCAACGCGCTGCTGCGTACCGCCTATCTGGCCCGGAAGACCGCTGGTGGGCGGGGCCGGGCCGCCCGCGTCGATGCCGAGCGCCCGGCCGAGGGCGGCGGTGACCTGTCGACCCTGGCGGTCTGGGACACCCACCTGGCCCGGCACGGGGCGGAGCTGCTGGCCGGGCGGCTGGAGCTGGTCGCCGCGCTCGGCCCGCACGTGACCAAGGCGTACGACGCGGTGGCCGCCGGGCGGGGCGCGGCGTCGGTCGCGTACCGCCCGTCGGTGGAGCTGCCCGACCCGGTGCCGGACCGGTCGGCGCTGGAGGGAGCCCTGTCGGCCGCGCTCGCCGAGTCCCGGTCGGCCGAGATCGACCGTGGCATGACCCTGGTCGGGCCGCACCGCGACGAGCTGACCCTGACGCTGGGCACCCTGCCGGCCCGGGGGTACGCGAGCCACGGCGAATCCTGGTCGTACGCGCTGGCGCTCCGGCTCGCCGCCTACGATCTGCTCCGCGCCGACGGCGTCGAACCGGTACTGGTGCTGGACGACGTCTTCGCCGAGCTGGACAGCGGCCGCCGGGAACGCCTCGCCGAACTGGTGGCCGGGGCGAGCCAGCTCCTGGTCACCTGCGCGGTCGCCGACGACGTGCCGCAGGCCCTGCGAGGCGCCCGCTACGAGGTCTCCGACGGGCAGGTGTTCCGTGCCGACTGACCCGCGGACACCACGTCCGGGCGCGGAACCGCGCGGCTCCGATGACGGCAGTGGCCGGGCCCGCAGCAGGCCGACGGCGCGGTCCTCCGCCGACCGGGCCACCCCGGCCGAGCCGACACCGCCATCAGACGCTGCGCAGGCCGATCCGGCACCGCCGGCCGGAGACGGTGAACTGGCCGGTCCGGCGCTGGCCCGGGCGGTCCTCGACGCCGCGCTCGCGAAACGGAGGACGCCCGGCCCGCGCCGGCGTACCCCTGGCGGAGCCGACCTGGACGCGGCGCCGACGGCCGACGGGGCGGCAGGCGGCCCCGGCGGTGCCGGCTCGACCGCCGGTCGGCCGGGCGGGCAGCGGCGCCGGCCGCGCGGCTACTCCGGCCCGGGGCCGGATCCCCGCGATCCGCAGCTGTTCGGTACGGTGCTGGCCCGGCTGGTGAAGGCCCGGGGCTGGCAGCAGCCGACCGCCGAGGCGACCGTCTTCGGCGCCTGGGAACGGGTGGTCGGGCCGGACGTGGCCCAGCACAGCCGCCCGGTGAAGCTGGAGAACGGCGAGCTCACGGTCGAGGCGGAGTCCACGGCGTGGGCGACGCAGCTCCGGCTGCTCGCCGGCTCGCTGCTGCGGCAGATCGCCGCCGTGGTCGGGCACGGCGTGGTTCGTCGGCTGCATGTGCACGGCCCGACGGCACCGTCCTGGTCGCGAGGTCCGCGGCGGGTGCGAGGACGTGGCCCTCGGGATACGTACGGCTGAGCCGGACCGACGGGATGCGCCGGGCGAACCGGCTGACCGCGAGCCGGCGCCGGACGGCGCCGGAGCGGGCGGCCGGCAGCGCGAGCCGGCCCGGTGCGGGTCCGGCGGGCGCCGGCTCGCGGCGGGACAGTGCCAGGCCGGCCCAGACCGAGGCGAGCAGGCCGACGCAGCCGGCGAGGACCAGGGTCTGCCGGGGACCGGCGTGCTCGGAGAGCCAGCCGAGGACCGGCGCGCCGACGGCGGCCGCGACCGAGCCGGTCACCGCGATGGCGGCCAGCACCCGGCCCCGCATGGCGCCGTCGGTGTCGAGCTGGGCCCGGGTGCCGACGGTGGTGTCGATGATCACCGCGGCGGCGGCGATCGGCAGGATCGCGACGGCGAAGGTCCAGATCCCCGGGGCCAACCCGGCGACCGCCTGCAACACGCTGGCGGCCACCCCGGCACCGACCAGGAGCCGGTAGCTGAGGTCGCGCCGGCGGGCGGCGGCCAGCGCGCCGAGCACCGTGCCGACCGCGAAGACCGTGGAGAGCAGCCCGTACCCGCCGGCTCCGCCGCCGAGCGGGCCGGCGCTCATCGCCGCCATGGTGACCTGGTAGTTGCGGCCCAGGCTGCCGAGTACGAAGGCGAGTGCGAGGGCGGTCAGCACGACCGGCTGCCGGCAGAGGTAGCGCAACCCGGCGCGTACGCCGTGCCGGTCGCCGCCGCCTTCGGCAGCGGCGGCCTCCGGCTGGTGCAACTCCCGCTGGCGTACGGCGAGCAGCCCGGCGACCACCGCGGCGAAGCTGACGGAGTTGATCACGAACAGCATCGCCGGCCCGGTGGCGGCCACCACGACCGCGCCGACGCTCATTCCGAGGATCCGCCCGGCGGAGTTGGTCAGCGAACCCAGCGCCAGGGCGTTGCCGAGGGTCTCCCGGTCCACCATGGTCGAGCCGTACCGGCCCATCACCGGTCCCTCGATCGCCGAGAGCACGCCGCTGACCAGCGAGATCAGGTAGATCGTCGACATCTGCGGCGCGTCCGACCAGGCCACCGCGGCCAGCCCGGCGGCGAGTCCGGCGTGCCCGACCTGGGTGGCGACCAGCAGCGGCCGGGCGGGCAGCCGGTCCGCCAGCGCGCCGCCCCAGCCGCTGAGCAGCAGGGTGGGCAGCGCCTGCAGCAGCACCGCCAGCCCCATGGAGGTGGCCGAGCCGGTCTGCTGGAGGACGTACCAGTTGACTCCGAGCACCTGCATCCAGGTGCCGATCACTGAGACGAAGCCGGCACCGGCCCAAATCCGGTAGTTCCGATGGCGCAGCGCCCCGAACGTCGTACGCAAGGCCGCGAACCCTCCCCGTTGGTCGGCGGCGAACGCGGTACGTCCTGACGCCGTGGCCCTATGTCACCGAGACGTGACTCTCTGGGCGACGGGCAAGTCTGACTTCTGCTCCGCCCCGCCGTGCAGGGGGCGATGAGCTGCGTCACGCCGTACCGCCGCACAATCGACGATTCGGGCCAATAGCGGCGTACCCGTTCGGAGGAGGGGAGGTCGGTCGGGCGCCCGGGGAGGGTGGACGGACCACTCCCGTCCGCCAGCCCAGCCGTCGTCCAACGCTCCGGTGTCTGCGCCAGAGTCGGTGGCGGAGCCGGTTCAGGCGGGAGCCGGTTCAGGCGGGAGGCGGGAGGCGTCGGTCAGGAGTCGGCGTAGACGGCGAAGCCGCGTTCGGCGCACCGGCGGTAGAAACCGGCCAGCACGCCCAGTTCGGAGCGGGAGAAGCTCCACTGCGGCGGCGCACCGGACTCGTCGCGCAGCGCGTCGAGCCGGCTGTCCAGCCAGCGCAGTTGCTGTTCGGCCAGGCGGCCGCCGGCCAGCGCGGCCCGCAGTACGGCGCTGACCGTGTCGAAGGTCACCGAGTCGCCGTACTCCCGGTGCCCGTCCACGAAGCGCTCCAGGCCGCCGGCGATCCAGGCGCAGCCGTCCGGGTCGATCACCGGGTCCTCGTCCTCGGCCGCGGCCTCGGTGGCGTAGAGCACCCCGTCCAGCCCGAGCAGCAGGTCGACCAGTTCGGTGTAGGCGGTCGCCCGGACCGAACCGTTCTTGGCGATGTATCCGGCGAGGGCCGCGGTCGGGGCGGCCACCTCGGGCGAGTCGGCCAGCTCGCCGAAGTCGACGAACTCGGCCGGGGCGACCGGGTCGTAGAAGCGGCCGGTCCGCGGCCAGCGCACCGCGACGTTGTCCAGCCCCATCGGGCGTCACCTCTCCATGCACCTGACGAAACCGGTCGTTGGGACCGTCCGATGCGCTTACCGGGCATCCTGGCCACGGAGCTTACTTCCGGCGTCGCCAAGTTACGGCACCGCTCACCCTCCGCGCGACCCCCCGGGTCGGCGTGCGCCGAACGACCGGTCCGAGATGGCTCCGGCTGGGCGGGGACGACCAGGCTGGGAGGTGTCGGCCGGCGACGGTACGGCGATGCCGGAAACCGCCCCCGATTCGATCTCAGGCGTGTGGGGGGAGTCGTGGGCGAGGGGGTACGGCCGCCTACGAGGTTCTCAGGGCGCCGCGCAGGGGTGCCGCATACCCAATATGTCATCTGGGCACAGTAAGATTGATAGCGAGACGACGACACGGTGTGGAGCGGAGACCGGGCCCGGGGTGGTCCGGCCGGCACCGCACCGGGTCCGAGCCGATCGCGATCCGTGGGCAGCCGCGGCGACCGGCGCGTTCGACCGTACCCGGAATTCCTCGTGGTGCCGGCCCGCGCGCCTGTCGTGGGCCGCCCACCAAACCCGCGCTCCCGCGCCGCA
Organism: Plantactinospora sp. DSM 117369; assembly: GCF_053764795.1. Classification (NCBI taxonomy): domain Bacteria; kingdom Bacillati; phylum Actinomycetota; class Actinomycetes; order Micromonosporales; family Micromonosporaceae; genus Plantactinospora; species Plantactinospora sp. DSM 117369. Next base: position 9,576 of record NZ_CM132446.1, read on the forward strand.
CGGCGCGGACCGCGCGAGAAAGTGGCCAAGGTGGCAGCGCAGAAGAAGCAGGAGTACGGCGCCGAGTCGATCACCGTTCTGGAGGGCCTGGAGGCCGTTCGCAAGCGGCCCGGTATGTACATCGGATCGACCGGTGAGCGCGGTCTGCACCACCTTGTCCAGGAGGTCGTGGACAACGCCGTGGACGAGGCGATGGCCGGCTACTGCGACACCATCGAGGTGGTGCTGCTCGCCGACGGCGGCGTCCGGGTCACCGACAACGGGCGGGGTTTCCCGGTCGACCTGCACCCGAAGCTCAAGAAGCCGGGTGTCGAGGTGGCGCTGACCGTGCTGCACGCGGGCGGCAAGTTCGACGGCAAGGCGTACGCGGTCTCCGGCGGCCTGCACGGCGTCGGCGTCTCGGTGGTCAACGCGCTCTCCACCCGGATGTTCGTGGAGATCCACAAGGACGGCTACGTCTGGCGCCAGAGCTACACCAACTCCAAGCCGTCACCGCTGGAGAAGGGCGAGACCACCAACACCAGTGGTTCGGCGGTCTCCTTCTGGCCCGACGCGGACGTCTTCGAGACCGTCGACTTCTCCTTCGAGACCATTTACCGGCGGCTCCAGGAGATGGCCTTCCTCAACCGGGGGCTGACCATCCAGCTCCGCGACGAGCGGGTGCGGGAGGAGGACGGCAAGCCGCGCGAGGTGACCTTCTGCTACAAGGGCGGCATCGCCGACTTCGTCCGGCACCTCAACGCCTCGAAGAACCCGATCCACAAGACCGTGGTCGAGTTCGGCGCGGAGGAGGACGGCATGGCGGTCGAGATCGCCATGCAGTGGAACGAGTCGTACGGCGAGTCGGTCTACACCTTCGCCAACACCATCAACACGCACGAGGGCGGCACCCACGAGGAGGGCTTCCGGTCCGCACTGACCAGCGTGGTCAACCGGTACGGCACGGACAAGAAGCTGCTCAAGAGCGACGAGAAGCTCTCCGGCGAGGACATCCGGGAGGGGCTCGCGGCGATCATCTCGGTCAAGCTGACCAACCCGCAGTTCGAGGGGCAGACCAAGACCAAGCTCGGCAACACCCCGGTGAAGAGCTTCGTGCAGCGGGTCTGCAACGAGTGGCTGGTCGACTGGTTCGACCGGAACCCCGGCGAGGTCAAACTGATCATCACCAAGGCGACCCAGGCGGCCCGGGCCCGGATCGCGGCGCAGCAGGCCCGCAAGCTGGCCCGGCGCAAGTCGCTGCTGGAGTCCGGCTCGATGCCGGGCAAGCTGGCCGACTGCCAGTCCACCGACCCGCGCGAGTCCGAGGTGTTCATCGTCGAGGGTGACTCGGCGGGCGGCTCGGCGAAGCAGGGCCGGGATCCGCGTACCCAGGCGATCCTGCCGATCCGGGGCAAGATCCTCAACGTGGAGAAGGCCCGGATCGACCGGGTGCTGAAGAACAACGAGGTCCAGGCGCTGATCACCGCGCTCGGTACCGGCATCCACGACGACTTCGACATCGAGAAGCTGCGCTATCACAAGATCGTGCTGATGGCCGATGCCGACGTCGACGGGCAGCACATCCAGACCCTGCTGCTGACCCTGCTGTTCCGGTTCATGCGGCCGCTGGTCGAGCTGGGCCACGTCTACCTGGCCGCACCGCCGCTCTACAAGATCAAGTGGAACCGCAAGGGCGACGACGCCCAGTACGCCTACTCCGACCGGGAGCGGGACGGGCTGATCGCACTGCGGCAGCAGAAGAAGCCGAATGCCAAGCCGGACGACATCCAGCGGTTCAAGGGTCTGGGCGAGATGAACTACCCGGAGCTGTGGGAGACCACGATGAACCCGGCGACGCGTACGCTCCGCCAGGTCACCCTGGACGACGCCGCGACCGCCGACGAGCTGTTCAGCGTACTGATGGGCGAGGACGTGGAGGCGCGCCGCTCGTTCATCCAGCGCAACGCCAAGGACGTCCGTTTCCTCGACATCTAGTGGCGGTACGGCGGCTCCCGGCACCGGCCGGACCGGCCGGGTCGAGATCTCCGACCCGGCCGAACGGCCGACCGGGACCCGCCGTTCCACACAGTTATCCACAGCTTCCACGGTTTCCACAGCCGTTATCCACAGCGGAATGCGGCTTTGAGTCTGATAAGGGTTGACAGTGACGGATACTCCCGAGTCCTCCGCTAACGAGCCGGAGCAGGAAGCGGCCGCCAGCGCGGTCGCTCAGCACGACCGGATCGAACCGGTCGGGCTCGAGGTGGAGATGCAGCGCTCCTACCTCGACTACGCGATGAGCGTGATCGTCGGGCGGGCGCTGCCGGACGTACGGGACGGGTTGAAGCCCGTACACCGGAAGATCCTCTACGCCATGTTCGACTCCGGTTACCGGCCCGACCGGGGGTACGTGAAGTGTTCCCGGGTGGTCGGCGACGTGATGGGTCAGTTCCACCCGCACGGCGACTCGGCGATCTACGACGCGCTGGTCCGGATGGCCCAGACCTGGTCGCTGCGCTACCCGCTGGTCGACGGCAACGGCAACTTCGGATCGCCGGGTAACGATCCGGCTGCGGCGATGAGGTATACGGAATGCAAGCTTGACCCGCTGGCCATGGAGATGCTCCGGGACATCGACGAGGACACCGTCGACTTCCAGGACAACTACGACGGCCGGGCCAAGGAGCCGACGATCCTGCCGTCCCGGATCCCCAACCTGCTGGTGAACGGTTCCGAGGGCATCGCGGTCGGCATGGCCACCAAGATCCCGCCGCACAACCTGCGGGAGATCGCCGACGCGGTGCAGTGGTGCCTGGAGCACCCGGACGACGACGAGGCCACCACGCTCGACGCGCTGATCGGGATCGTGAAGGGGCCGGACTTCCCGACGCACGGGCTGATCGTGGGGACCACCCCGATCCAGGACGCGTACCGGACCGGGCGCGGCTCGATCCGGATGCGCGCGGTGGTGGAGGTCGAGGAGGACAAGAAGGGCCGGACGAGCCTCGTCGTCACCGAGCTGCCGTACCAGGTCAACCCCGACAACCTGGCCGAGCGGATCGCCGAGCTGATCAAGGAGGGCAAGCTCGCCGGGATCGCCGACATCCGGGACGAGTCCTCCGGGCGTACCGGTATGCGGATCGTGCTGGTGCTCAAGCGGGACGCGGTCGCGAAGGTGGTGCTGAACAACCTCTACAAGCACACCCAGCTTCAGGAGACTTTCGGCGCCAACATGCTGGCCCTGGTCGACGGGGTGCCGCGCACGCTCAACCTGGCCCAGTTCATCCGGCACTACGTGGGCCACCAGATCGACGTGATCCGGCGGCGGACGGCGTACCGGTTGCGCAAGGCCGAGGAGCGGGCGCACATCCTGCGGGGTCTGGTCAAGGCGCTGGACGCGCTCGACGAGGTCATCGCCTTGATCCGGCGGTCACCGACGGTGGAGGAGGCCCGGCAGGGCCTGATCCAGCTCCTCGACATCGACGAGGTGCAGGCCACCGCGATCCTGGACATGCAGCTCCGCCGGCTCGCCGCGCTGGAGCGTCAGAAGATCATCGACGAACTGGCCAAAATCGAGCTGGAGATCGCCGACCTCAAGGACATCCTGGCCAAGCCGGAGCGGCAGCGGAAGATCATCTCCGAGGAGCTCGGCGAGATCGTGGCCAAGTGGGGCGACGAACGGCGGACCAAGATCGTGCCCTTCGAGGGCGAGGTCTCGATGGAGGACCTGATCGCCCGCGAGGACGTGGTGGTCACCATTACCCGGACCGGGTACGCCAAGCGGACCAAGGTCGACCTCTACCGCTCGCAGCGCCGGGGCGGCAAGGGGGTCAGTGGCGCGACGCTGCGTCAGGACGATATCGTCAGCAACTTCTTCGTCTGCTCCACGCACGACTGGATGCTCTTCTTCACCAATAAGGGGAGGGTCTACCGGGCCAAGGCGTACGAGTTGCCAGAGGCCAGTAGGGTGGCGAGAGGCCAGCACGTGGCCAATCTGCTCGCCTTCCAGCCCGACGAGCAGATCGCCCAGGTGATCGAGATCCCGGACTACCAGGTCGCACCGTACCTGGTCCTGGCCACCAGGAACGGTCTGGTGAAGAAGACGAGGTTGGAGGAGTTCGATTCCAACCGCTCCGGCGGCATCATCGCGATCAACCTCCGCGACGAGGACGAGCTGGTCGGAGCGGCGCTGGCGGGACCCGGGGACGACCTCCTGCTGGTGTCCAAGAAGGCGCAGGCGATCCGGTTCAACGCCACCGATGAGGCGCTCCGGCCGATGGGTCGGGCCACCTCCGGCGTGATCGGAATGCGATTCACCGACGACGACGTGCTGCTGGCGATGGAGGTGGTCCGCGAGGGCATGGATCTGGATGTCCTCGTGGCGACGAACGGGGGTTACGCGAAACGTACCCCGATCGAGGAATACCCCGTGCAGGGTAGGGGAGGTAAAGGGGTGCTGACCGCGAAGATCACAGAGCGCCGCGGCGGTCTGGTCGGCGCGGTCGTCATCAGCCCGGACGACGAGCTGTTTGCCATCACCAGCAACGGCGGCGTGATCCGGACTCCGGTGAAGCCTGTACGCCGAACGCGTGACCGGAACACAATGGGGGTCAAACTGATGGACCTACCAGACGGCGTGACTATTGTGGCGATTGCTCGCAATGCCGACGAGCCTGACGAACAGGACTAGTTGATGACGGAGACACAGGCGAAGTCGGGGGCTGCGGGGACCTCGACCAACCCGGTCGACGAGGAGGCCGCCGCGGGCGGTGCACCAGCGACCGGCCGCGCGGCCGTCGGCCGGGCGATGGTCAGCGCCGACACGCCGTCCCCCAAGTTCACCCGGGCGCCGGGCATGCCGCCGCCACCCGACCAGCTGCCCGAGGAGTCGACCACGCCGTCGGCCGGGGCGGCCGAGGACGGAGAACCGGTGTCTGCCACGACGGAAGCCGCGACTGCCGCGACGTCTCCGGCGGCGACCGCCGCGGCTTCCCGAGGCAGTTCCGGGGTGAACCGCTCCGATCAGGCGGGCAACAGCGATGCGACCGTGACGAGCCGGCTGGACCAGCCCGGCGAGGCGGTCCGTACCGAGCGGATTCCCGGCCGGACCGACCGGCCGGGCTCCTCTGGTGCCGCCCCCGGCGCCGAGGCGACCCAGCCGATCTCCGGCGGCACGCCGCAGGGCGCGTTCCGGCCGGGCCGGGCCGGTGGGAGTGCCCAGACAACACCGGGCACCGGCCGGTTCGGCCTCGGCGGCGCGGCGGCGCGTACCGCGACCGGAGCCGCGGGCGCGGGTGCGCCCGGTGGCGCCGGCGCGGTCGGTGCGGCCCGGGTGACCGAGGCGGTCCGCGCCGCCCGCAGTACGGTCAGCTCCGCCGCCTCGCGTGGTCCCCGTCGGGCCCGGCTGAACCTCAAGCGGATCGACCCGTGGTCCGTGATGAAGTTCTCGTTCGCGGTCTCGCTGGTGCTGTTCATCGTGGTGATCGTCGCGACCTCCGTGCTCTACCTGGCGCTCGACGCGATGGGCGTCTTCGACAGCGTGAACGGCACGTTGACCGACATGATCAGCGCGAGTGGCGGGCAGGGCACCGGCGACACCTTCCAGATCACGGCCAAGGGCGTCATCCTTACCTCCGGTCTGATCGGGCTGGTGAACGTGGTGCTGTTCACCGCGCTCGCCACCCTCGGCGCGTTCATCTACAACGTCTGCGCCGACCTGGTCGGCGGCGTCGAGCTGACCCTCGCCGAGCGCGACTGAACGGTCGACAGCAGCTTCGCCGATGCCGGGGCGCCGCAAAGCGGTGGCCCCGGCATTCGCCGTTCCGGTACGGTCTGCGTCGTAGCTGGTACGACGGCTCGGGTCGGCGAACCGCCGCCCCGAGTTGGGATCGGCACCGGAGGTACGGTAACCTTGCTCGTCGCAACGGGGGGCTATAGCTCAGTCGGTTAGAGCGCAGAGCTGATAACTCTGAGGTCGATGGTTCGATTCCATCTAGCCCCACTTCATACCGTCCGACGGCTCGTCGAGCGTGAGGATACGTCCATGTTGAAGAAGATCCTGCTCGTTGTCGGCGTGGTGGGCGTCGCGGCCCTCGTCTACAAGAAGGTCAGGGAATCCAACGACGAGCGCGCCCTCTGGCACGAGGCCACCACCGCACCCGACCTGAGGTAGGGCGTCGACTGGACTGCCATCCCCGGGACGGCATCGTCCCGCCCGGGGCCGTAGCTCAACTGGCAGAGCACTGCCTTTGCAAGGCAGGGGTTAGGGGTTCGAGTCCCCTCGGCTCCACCAGCACGAATACCTGTCGACCTCCGGTCCGGGTACGGCCATCTGCACAGCTCGTCTTCGCCGGGCGGAAGTGAACCAGTCCGTGCTCGGCGCGCTGCGGCGCCTGGGGCCGGCATCGGTCAGCCGCTGAGCAGGAGGTTGGCTGCCGAAAGAATCAACCACGGTGGTCGCCCTGGTACACGATGGGTTCATGACGGAATGTCGGCACTGCGGGTCGTCGGTCCCGCTCCGGCGGATGGCTGGGATCGGTGGCCCTACGGCGATGGCCCGTAGGAGGTCCGCCCTCGGCGCTGCCAGCCTCGGCGCATCAGCTGTCGGCGCGCTCGCCGTCGGCGCCGTCGCCGTCGGTGCGCTGGCCATCGGCCGGTTGGTGATCCGTCGCGCCGTCATGCGGGAGGTACGCCTCTACTCGGTACGAGTCGGCCGATTGGAGATCAACGATCTGGTTCTGGCACAGCAGGCGACCGGTACGCGTCCGATCGGGGAGTCCCCTGGTGACGTGGCTGCTCGGGCCGAGTAGACAAGAGCGCGCCGGCTATATGGTGGCGGCGATGCGTTCGGCGCCCCGGCCGGAGAGCGTGGCGAGGCCGGCGGCCCGCCCTGTGGCCAGCATGAGCAGGTCGGCGACGGGTCCGCGTACCTCGTCGGGGCCGTCGCCCGCCGACCAGTCCAGGTCGGTGGCGACCAGCCGGGTGCCCCGGAAGCGCTTGCGGGCACCGTAGAAAGAGCTGCGTCGGGCGTATCCGAGGCCGGCGAGCGCCGGCTCCAGCGGCATCGTCCGGACCCGGCCGAGTGGCCGGGCGATGTCCTGGCCGTGCACCAGCGCGTCGACGAGCGGATCCAGCGGCCCCGACCCGGGAGAACGTCGGCGGGAGCGGGCACTCTCCCGGAACTGGGCGACGAGTTCGGCGGGCCCGAACCGGGCGGCCCGCTCGCGCGCCATCCTGGCCTCCATCCGGTTGAAGCTGCCGCCCGAGCTGATCACGCCGACCAGGAGGTCACGGACGCTGGTCCGGGTGGAGAGCGTCAGGTGCGCCACCACGTCATGCACCGTCCAATCCGGGCAGAGCGAGGTCACCCGCCACTCGTGCTCGTCGAGTCCGTCGAGGAAGTCGGCGAGGCTGAGCCGTTCCGCGACCGTCCACTCGAAGATCTTTTCCGGATCCATCCGCCACTTCCCCCCTCGGGGCGTACGCCTTTCGCAGAGGTCGGAGCGGTCCGTCCCGGCTCGACATGCCGCACGAATCGAATCACCGGAATCTCCGGCCGGGCACTACCGGCCGTCCGGGGTCAGCCGGGTCGCCCGGTTCTGGAGGTACTCCTGTTCGGGCAGGCTGGTGGTCAGCCGGGCAGCCGTCAGATAGCAGCACCGGGCGCCCTCGCGGTCACCGGCCAGCTCCAGCAGGTGGGCCCGGACCGCGTGCAGCCGGTGGTGCCGGGCCACCCGATCGTCGGCGTCGAGCGGTGCGAGGAGAGCCAGTCCGGCCTGCGGACCCTGGGCCATCGCCGCCGCCACGGCGTGGTTGAGCGTCACCATCGGGTTCGGCGCCAGGTGTTCGAGGAGCTGGTAGAGCGCGAGGATCTGCCGCCAATCGGTCTCCTCGGCCCGGTCCGCCTCAGCGTGTACGACGGCGATCGCGGCCTGGAGCTGGTACGGCCCGAGCGGCGCACGGGAGAGCGTACGCGTGATCAGCGCGATCCCCTCGTCGACGTACGCCCGGTTCCACCTGCTCCGATCCTGCTCGGCCAGCGGCACCAGGCCGCCGTCCGGACGGGTACGCGCCGGGCGCCGCGCGTCGGTGAGCAGCATCAGCGCGAGGAGCCCGGCGGCCTCGCCGTCGTCGGGCCGGATCCGGGTGACGGTCCGGGTGAGCCGGATCGCCTCGGCGGCCAGGTCGGCACGGTGCACCTCCGGTCCGGCCGTGGCGGTGTAGCCCTCGTTGAAGATGAGATACAGCACGTGCAGCACCGCCCGGAACCGTTCCGTCCGCTCCGCCTCCGGCGGTGGGTGGAACCGGCCCCCGGCTGCCCTGATCCGCTGCTTGGCGCGGCTGATCCGCTGCGCCATGGTCGGCTCGGGGACGAGGAACGCCCGGGCGATCTCGGCGGTGGTCAGCCCGCCGACGGCCCGCAGGGTCAGCGCGATCTGGGAGGCCGGGGTGAGGCTGGGATGGCAGCAGAGCACCAGCAGGGTCAGCGTGTCGTCCGCACCCCGGAGGTCGGCGGCGTCGGCGGCGGGCGCGAACAGCTCGTCCGGCACGGACCGGGCCGCGACCGTCGCCTCCCGGCGCCGGCGGGCCAGCTCGCTGCGCAGCTCGTCGGTCAGCCGGCGCGAGGCGACCCGAATCAGCCAACCCAGCGGACTCTCCGGTACCCCCGTGCCGGGCCACTGTGTCGCGGCGGCCAGCAGCGCCTCCTGGACGGCGTCCTCGGCAGCCTCGAAGTTCCCGTAGTGCCGGACCAGCGCGGCCAGGGCCCGCGGCGCCAGCCGGCGCAGCAGGTTCTCGGTGCCGTTCTCGGGCCGCACGGCCGGGTCAGGTCCTCACATCTCCTGGCCGGACCGCTCCATGATCGCGCGTACCTCCACGGCGCCGCCGAACCGGGTGTCAGGGAACCGGGCGGCGATCTCCGTCGCCCGTTCCAGGCTCTCGCAGTCGACGATGAAGTACCCGGCGAACTGCTCCTTGGCCTCGACGAACGGACCGTCGGTGACCGCCGGTACGCCGTCGCGTACCCGGACGGTCCGGGTCTGGGCGGGGTCTGGCAGCGCCTCGGCGCCCACCAGCTCACCGGACTCGTGGATCTCCGTGAGCAGCGTCTCGAACTGCCGGGACAGCTCGGCCCGCTCCTCGGGCGACATCGCCAGCGCCTCCGCGGTACGCAGGAAGGTCGGATGCCCCCAGTTCTGCGGGTTGGCGTGGATCAGCAGCATGTACTTCATCCTCGACTCCTCACCTCACAGCCGACCCGGCCACACGGCCCGAGGTCGGCCACCTTCACCCCCGGAGATCGGCGCGGAGCGCCCGGCCTCGACGAATTCTGGCCGATCGGGGTCGGCGGAGTCGGTACGACCGATCTCAGTCGCAGTGCTCGAAGGGACTGTGGTAGCTGACCCCGCCGGCCGACCCGCCCCACCTGACGCAGGTTCCGGCCGCCTTGGCCCGTACCGGGCCCGCGTAGTACTCGTACGCGCCGCCGTCGGTGTGCCGGCTGCCGCCCTGCACCTCCAGGTACGCCGAGACCTGGCTCGCGGTGCCGACCGAACTGGTCTTGATGGCGACCGTGCAGTTGTTGCCGTTGCTGTTGTTGTAGAGCAGATACACCCGGGCCAACTGAGCCCCGTTCGGGCCGTTCAGGGTCGCCGAGTCGATGATCTCGTACCCGCTGCCGCAGACCTTGCCCGCGGTGTGCGGGTTCTTCTCCGGCTCCGGACGGGTGGCGCTGGGCTTCGGGTCCGGCGTGCCGGCACCGCCCGGCTGACCGGGGCGGGCCGCCGCCGAGCGGTCCGGCCCGCCGGGTGTGCTCGCCGACGGGTTCGGCCCGGCGCTCGCGCTGGCCTGGGCCGCCGGCTCGGTCTCGTCGACCCCGGTCCCCGGGTCGCCGCTGGTCGACGTGCCGACCCGTACCCGGTTCTGCGGCCCCGCCGTCGACTCCTCCGGCCCGGGCTGCAGGACCAGCAGCGCGACCAGGCCGACCACCGCGATGGCGACGGTGGCAGCCACCCCGGCCAGTACGGCGGTGCGGCGCCGGTTGCCGCCGGTGGTCGCCGAGTCGACCGGGCCGGGCTCGGCGGGCAGGGTCGGCCCGGTGTGCCCGGGCCCGCCCGGCCAGCCCGGCGGAAACGCCGACGGCGAAACCCCGGCCGGCGACAGCGGTCCGGCTGGCAGCGGCATGGTGGACTGCGGACCGGAGGGCAGCGCCCCGGGTGGCCGCAGCGGCATGGTCGGCTGCGCGGGTGGGCTGGAGGGCAGCGGCACCGTCGAGGAGGACGAGACGGCGTGCCCGGCGGCGCGGGCGGCCTCGGCGAACGCCGCCGCACTCGGGTACCGGTCGGCCGGCTCCTTCGCCAGGGCCCGGTTGATCAGCATCGCCACCGGGGCCGGTACGTCCGGCGGCAGCGCCGGCGGCGCGTCCTGGAGGTGCTGGGTCACGATGTGCAGCGGGTTGCTGCCGGTGAACGGCGGCCGACCGGTCAGGCAGGAGTACGCGACCGCGCCGAGCGCGTAGACGTCGGTCGCCGCCGAGACGGGGCGGCCGGCGATCTGCTCCGGGGCCATGTAGTGCGCCGAGCCCAGCACGATGTTGCTGGCGGTGATGCTGGTCACGTTCGCCGACCGGGCGACCCCGAAGTCGACCAGTACGACGGAACCGTCCGGCTGGACCAGCAGGTTGCTCGGCTTGACGTCCCGGTGCACGATGCTGGCCTGGTGCGCGACGTGCAGTGCCTGCGCGGCCTGGGTCAGCACGGAGAGGGTCTCGGCGACGCCCAGTCGGCCCAGCTCCCTGATCCGCTTCGACAGCGACGTCCCGTCGATGAACTCCATCACCAGGTAGTCCACCCGGCGGCCGTCGACCACCGCGTCCTCGCCGTAGTCGTAGACGCCGACGATGCCGGGGTGCCGCAGCGCGGCCATCAGCCGGGCCTCAGTGCGGAACCGGGTGATGAACTCGGTGTCCGAGACCAGCGCCGGCAGCAGCACCTTCACCGCGACCCGTCGCTTCAGCAGGGTGTCGGTGGCGGACCAGACGTCTCCCATGCCGCCGGTCGCGATCCGGTTGCCGAGCAGGTAGCGGTCGTTGAGCACGACTCCCGGAGACAGCATTCGATCACGGTACCGGTCGCCGGACGGCCGGTCCGGCGGCGGTTACCACCCGGCCCGACCGTCCGGCGACCGGTCAGAAGCCTTCCGGGGCGTGCGGTACGTAGTGCTCGCCGAGCCGGCGCAGCTCGTCCTCGCCGAGCGACAGGTCGACGGCGGCGACCGCGTCGGTGATGTGTTCGGGCTTCGTCGCCCCGACGATCGGGGCGGTCACCGCCGGCTGGTGCAGCAGCCAGGCGAGCGCCACCTGGGCCCGGGGAACCCCGAGCGCGCCGGCCACCTCGGCGACCGCGCCGACCACCCGCCGGTCGGCCTCCTCGGCCTGCTTGTAGAGGGTGCCGCCGAAGTTGTCCGTCTCGCTGCGGGTGGTGGTGACCTCCCAGTCCCGGGTCAGCCGGCCCCGGGCCAACGGGCTCCAGGGCAGCACCCCGACGCCCTGGTCGAGGCAGAACGGAAGCATCTCCCGCTCCTCCTCCCGCATGATCAGGTTGTACTGGTCCTGCATCGAAACGAACCGGGTCCAGCCGTGCAGGTCGGCGGTGTACTGCGCCTGCGCGAACTGCCAGGTCCACATCGAGGAGGCGCCGAGATAGCGCACCTTGCCAGCCCGTACGAGGTCGTGCAGCGCCTCCATCGTCTCCTCGATCGGCACGTCCGGGTCGTACCGGTGGATCTGGTAGAGGTCGATGTAGTCGGTGCCGAGCCGGCGCAGGCTCTCGTCGACCTGGGTGAGGATCGCCGCCCGGGACAGCCCGCCGCCGTTGGGCCCCGGACCCATCCGGCCGTGCACCTTGGTGGCGATGACCACCTCGTCCCGCCGGGCGAACTCGCCGAGCAGCTTTCCGGTGATCTCCTCGCTGGTGCCGAGGGAGTAGACGTTGGCGGTGTCGAAGGTGGTGATCCCGGCCTCGATCGCCTGCCGGACGAACGGCCGCGCCTCGTCCAGCCCGACCGACCAGGGGTGGGTGCCGCGCTGCGGGTCGCCGAAGCTCATGCACCCGAGGACGACGCTCGACACTTCCAGTCCCGAGCCGCCCAGCCGTACGTACCGCATCAGTACTCCTCGCCTCGTCCGTCGTCGTGCGCGACGACCTCGGCACACCGCACCGGCGAGCCGTCGATCACCGGCTCCAGGCAACGTACCGGCGGGCGGGGCGACCGGGGAACCCGCGCGTGACCATGACGGCAGACACCATCGCGATTTCTGCGCCGGCCGGGCCGACCCCCGGACGGCCGGCGGCCCCTCCCGGTCGGGTGTGACCGGGAGGGGCCGCCGTGAACGGTCGACGGTGCTAGTCGGCGCTCACCGGGTGACGCCGAAGACGATCCGGCTGAGGGTGTCCTCGGTGCCGGTGAAGCCCTCGCCCGGGTTGAAGGTGTCCTCGCCGAAGTCGACGTCGGGGTCGTCGGCGGTGCCGCCGACGCCGTCCGGGCCGACTCCGAACATGAGCGGGAAGTTGCCGCCCTGGTCCATCAGGTTGGCGTGGTCGTTGAACTGGTCGACGTGCCAGTCGCCGAAGAAGTGCCCGGCCTCGTGCGCGGTCACGTTGCCCACCGCCTGGCCGACGAAGCCGATCCGGTCACTGGCCCCGGTGAGGTACGTGTTCAGCGACGCATCGTCACCGGCCGGGTCGCTCAGCACGTCCAGCAGCACCAGGGCGGAGTCCTGGGTGCCGAAGTTGCCCGGGTCGATGAACTGGGCGATCCCGATGGTGGGTACGCCCGACTCGTCGATGCTGCCGCCGATGATGATCCGGCTGACGTTCGCCTGCCCGAACGGGTCCGCGTGGTCCCGGCTGTTCAGGATCCGGATGTCGAAGCGCTGGTTGAGACCACTTTCGATCATGTCTCGGCGAAGGTTCTCCCGGACCTCGGCGACGATCGCGTCGATCACCGCGTCCTCGTCGGCGGCGGTCAGCCCCCAGCGGCCGAGGAAGGCACGCATCGGGCTGAGGGTGCGTACGCCCGGGCCGCCGAAGATGGCGGTGTTGATCCGCGCGCCGTCGAAGTCGAGGAAGAGCGTCTGCCGCGGCTGCTGCCCCGGCCGGTACGCCTCGACCGTGATGTCGTACATGCCGTCGCCGAGGTTGACGCCGACGTAGTGCCAGCCGGCCTCGTCGGCCACGTGCTCGGTGACCGCGTTTCCGCCGCCCGGGAGCGGGCTGTTCGGCGGATAGAGGGAGGAGCCGTCCTGGTCGGAGCCGTGCACCTCGTGGCCCTCCGGGTCGTAGACCGTGATCTTGGCGGCCGACCCCTCGACCGAGGCACCGAGTACGTCACCCGGCCGCAGCTTGACGGCGAAGAAGTCGGTGTCCTGCTCGGCGGTCCCGATGGTCACCTGGTACGGCCCCTCGCTGCCGGCACCTGCGCCGCTGGCCGAGTCGAACGGGTCGTCCGGAATCGTCGGGAAGCCGACCACCGCCACGTAGTAGGTGCCGTCGGCGGCGAACTGGTGCACCAGCAGGCTGTCCAGTCCCTCCGGGCTGTCGTCGTTGAGCGCGAGCAACTCGCCCTCCGCGTCGTAGAGCAGCACGACCGAGTCGAGTTCGCCGGCCGGCGTGTCGATGTCGACCGTCAGGGTCCGGCCGGCGGTGCCGGTCACCTCGTAGAAGTCGAAGTCGCCGCTGCCGCTGCCCGCGCTGCCGTGCGGGCCGTCCCCGATCGCCGCCGTGGTGGTGACGGCCTGCTCGGCCGCACCGACCCCGGTCTCGCCGGCCAGCGGGATGGCGCCGTCGTCCTCCGGGTTCGGCTCGATCTCCGTGGCGTCCACTGCCTCCGGAGAGAGGGTGCCGACGATCCGTAGCCGGGGATTGTCCTTGCCTGCCGTACCGAATCCGGTGATCCGCTGCGCGGTGGCCGGGGTGTCGTTGCCGCCCCGGATGCCGGCCGGCTCCTCCTCGTCGGCCAGCACCGGCGCGGCGGCCACCGCCCGCTGCTGCGCCCGCAGCCCGGCCCGCTGGTCGCCCTGCTTCGCCAGCCAGTTCTTCCACCCGACGTAGTCCGCCTTGGCGGGATCCGGCAGCAGCGCGAGGAACGGGTTCGGCCCGGCCGGCCGCTTCGCGGCGCTCGGCTTCACCGTGGCGAGGCCGATGGGCGGGGCGCTGGTGGCAGCGCCGCTGGTGCGCTCGTCGGCACCCGGCCGGGCCTGTGCACCGGTGGGTGTCAACCCTGCGGCCACCAACGTTCCGGCGGCCAGAATGGCGATCGTTCGACGCATATGTCCCCCTCCGTCTGCCATCTCTCGGTGGCCCCCGCCACCGATGGCTACCGTGACGCTACTGATCTCGAAGGGAAATTAATAGAAGTAGCGACATATCTGAGTGTGCCGCCGTGTATCTCAGGGGTGTCGTTCCCACCTGTGGCGGTTCGTTGAGGATCAGCCGCTGTCACAGCTGGCGGGCGGGCGGGCGGTTGGATGCGACCAAGTGTTCGGCGCCTCTTGGGCCCAGCGGCACGCGGGTGCTGGCCAGTGTGGACAGCGGTTCGGCCGCGTACAGCTCGTGAGCCGGAGCCGGGTGCTGGTCAAATTGGGTGCCTGGGTGTAGAGCGGTGGCCAGCGGTCGGGGCACCGGCCGAAAACCGACCGGTACGCTGTCGACGCTGCGGATGTCGCACAGCGCGGCGAGGACCGCTTGCGCGATGATCTTCGCTTACCCGGCGATACGTTTGTGACCAGGCACGTTGTACATCATCCCGACGGACGCAACCTGCGGAGTCCTGCTGTCGGCTCCTCTTGCCGCGCTTCCCGGGCCCGCGATGGAACATTGGGCACAAGGCTTCCGTGTCGTGGTTATACGTCCGGGTGATCTGCAGAAAGAGGCTTTATGAGCAGAAATCTGGTATGACCAAAAAGTAACGTCTACAGCAGAGAGAAGCGCCTTCATCACTGTTGGTGATGGAGCTGTCAGGTGAGTTGTCGATGTAGGCCGTCGCAAGCCGTCGCTCGGGACCGGCTCGAACATGAACATCTACCAGGATCTACACATGCGACGGCGCGCGAGCCCAACTCTCGCGACTGGTCCACGTAGAAAACGTTGTTACGGCCTACCGCGAGACGGCAGCGGACCTAGCGTCACCGCTGTGTGGTTGCGGCGCCGCAAAGCGGCTTCCTCTTTCCCTGGCTATGGGCCATGATCTGTTGCGGCAGATGCCTCCCGATGTCGCATTCCCTCGGGCGGCAATGGAGTGACTGCCGGTCGAAGTAAGCATCGACCTGACAGTGTTTCCTTCCATCCGACAGGAGATTGTGTGGTGCCCAAGAACTCCCGAGCACGCAAGCTGTGCATGCCGAAGAGATTCCTGGCGGGACTGCTGACGGCATTTCTAGCCACCGCCGGCATCAGCGTAGTAACCGCCGCACCGGCGTTTGCTGATCCTTACTGGCAAACCTACTCCAAAACGGGGACCTGGCACTGCGGGGAGTATGTGACCTGGGGTGATGTCGGGCAGTTGTGGGAACAGAACGCAGCCGAGGCGTGCATTGTAGTAAATGGCAACCTGACGCAAGCTGTCGTCATTGCACATAACTACGGTCCGGGAGGGAATGATATTTGGGCCGAGGAGGTTAAACTATGGAAAGATGGCAGCCTCATATATAATCGATTCTGTTACGTCAGTTGGTTGAATACCGGAGCCTCGCGAGCATGCATGGCTCCGACTAATTCCTATCCATGCACAAGCAACGTCCAGGCGCAAATAACTATGCACCACGGGACGTATGTAAAGAACCTGTGGAGCCCGACAACAAGGATGTGTACGACCTAGCATAGGAGGCTACCTGAGACCGCCTAATCGCATCTGATCGAACAGGCGGCGGTCGAAGAAAGCCGTAGTACCGGTTACCACGGAAGGTCGGCCCGGCTCAGCCGCCGGGTCGGCTGGCGCCGGTGGTGCCGTCGTGATTCGCGGCGGTGCCACCGGCCGGCGCCGTGCCGCCGGTTCCGTCGGGATGCTTGATCCCGTTGGCGTGTCCGTCGGCGGCCGGTGGGGCGATCAGCCGGTCGACGGCGGTGTTGGTGAGGGTGGCGCTCAGCGCGCTGCCGGCGGCGATCCCCCAGCCGACCGGCCCGAGCGGGGTGCAGCCGAAGAACTGGCTCAGCCCCGGGGTCTGGATCACCCCGGCGAGGACCGCCAGCGAGACCACGGTCGAGGCCAGCACACTCGGACTCGCTCCACCGTCCAGCAGGGTCTGGCCGAGCTGGGTACCGACCAGCGAGGCGAGCGCGACCGTCCCGGCCCGGCGGCGGGTGCCGGTGTAGCGGGCCAGGGTCCAGCCGGTGGTCGCACCGAGGGTCGTGGTACCGGCCCGGAGCGCGATCTCCCGGGTGAGGGTGGCGCCGAGGGAGGTCTCCGGCCCCTCGGTGAGCAGGCCGTCCATGCTCTCCTTCCGGGGCGCCCGGACCGCGATCGCCATCGCCGGCGCCAGGTCGGTGAGCAGGTTGACCAGCAGCATCTGCCGGCCGTTCAGCGCGGACCGGCCGGTCAGCGCGGCGGTGAGCACGCTGAACGCGATCTCGCCGAGGTTGCCGCCGACCAGGATGCTCAGCGCGTGCCGTACCGAGGACCACATCGCGCGCCCCTCGACCAGGGTGGCGATGATCGTTTCGAGCCGGTCGTCGGTGACCACCAGGTCGGCGGCGGCCCGGGCGGCCGGGGTGCCCCGCTGGCCGAGCGCGATGCCGACGTCGGCGAGCCGGATCGCGGGCGCGTCGTTGGCACCGTCCCCGGTCATCGCCACCGTACGGCCGCACTTCTGCAACGCCCGGATGATCCGTACCTTGTGCGTCGGCGTGCACCGGGCGACCACGTCGGTCCGGGCCAGCCGCTCGGCGAGAGCGTCGTCGTCGAGCCGGTCGAGCTCGGTGGCGGTGACCACCCGCTGGTCGGTGCCGTCGGTGCTGATGATCGCGGCGATCGCCTCGGCGGTGGCCGGATGGTCACCGGTGATCATGATGGTGTGCACCCCGGCCTGCCGGATCCGGCGTACTGCCGGGGCGGCGCTCTGGCGCACCCCGTCGGAGAGGGCCAGGAAGCCGACGAAGGTCAGCTCCTCGACGTCGGCCTCGGTGACCGTGTCGCCGGGCAGTTCCCGCTCGGCCACCGCGAGTACCCGCTGCCCGGCCCCGGCGTGCCGGTCCAACGTCTCCTGGACGGCCCGCCGGCCGGCCTCGTCCAGGTCCCGGTCGCCGTGCCGGGTGCACCGGGGCAGGATCGTCTCCGGGGCGCCCTTGACGCTCAGCAGGTGGTGCCCCCGATGCCGGCCGACCGTGGCGTGGTAGCCCCGGGACGGCTCGAACGGCAGCGCGTGCTCCTGCTGCCAGGGGTGCGTCCGGGTGCCGGTGCCGACGCCGGCCCGGCGAGCGCCGGTCAGCACCGCCCGGTCGGTCTGCTGATTGACCTCCTCCGGGCGGTCGGCCGCCGGGGTGGCCCGCAGCGCCGCCGCGAGTACGCCACGCAGCGGCTTGTCCAGCGCGTCGAGGTCGGCGTACCGCTCGCCGTCGCCGACTCCGGCCAGCATCAGCTCGCCCTCGGTCAGGGTGCCGGTCTTGTCGAAGCAGAGCACGTCGACCCGGCCCAGCGCCTCGATGGTGCGCGGGTTGCGGACCAGCGCGCCGTGTTCGGCCAGCCGGCGCGCGGCCGCCAACTGCGCGGCGCTGACCAGGAACGGCAACCCCTCCGGTACGGAGGCGACCGCGAGGTTGGCGGCGGTGCCGGCCGACTCCACCAGTGGTACGCCCCGGAGCAGCCCGGCCCCGGCGACCGCCACCGCCGAACTCGCGGCGAGCGGGATCGACAGCTTGGTCAGCCGGCCGAGCCGGGCCTCGACCCCGCTGGTCGGGGCGGCCTCGCCGGCCAGCGCCATGCCCCGGCCGACCTCGGTGTCCGCCCCGGTCGCCACCACCACGGCGAGGCCCCGCCCGGCGGCGACGGTGGTCCCCTCGTAGAGCATCGATCGGCGGTCCGCGACCGTGCCGGCCACCACCGGCTGGCTGGTCTTCGCCACCGGCAGCGACTCCCCGGTCACCGACGACTCGTCGGTTTCCAGGCCGACCGCCTCGACCACCCGGCAGTCGGCCGGCACGGCGTCACCCGGGTCGAGCGCCACGATGTCGCCGGGGACCAGTTCGCCGGCGGCGACGACCCGCTCGGTGCCGTCCCGCCGGACCCGGGCGGTCACCGCCGACCGGGACAGCAGTTCGGCCAGCGACCGTTCGGTGGAGACCCGGTGCGCGGCGCCGATCAGCGCGGTCAGCCCGATCACCCCGCCGACCAGCGCGGCGTCCGCGATCGAGCCGACCGCGGCGGAGAGCCCGGCACCGCCGGCCAGCACCGGGGTGAGCGGGTTCGCCAGCTCCTCGACGAACGCCCGGGGCAGGTCGAGGGTGTCGGCCGGGCCGGTCGCCGCCGTCCGGCCGCGCCGCCCGACCTCCTCGGTGGAGAGGCCCGCCTGGTCAGTGCCGAGCCTCTCCAGCACGGTGCGTACCGGCATCAGGTGCCAGGGCGTCGGCGGGGCCGCGGTCGAGGTACGCCGCTGCGGCAGCCGGCCCGCCCGCCAGACGCCGTGCCCGATCGCCAGTCCAGCGGCGGCGTTGACCGCCGCCATGGCCCGGGCCGGCAGTTGCGCCGGTGCCGCGGTGAACGCCGCCACCGCGCCGAGCCCGCTGCCTCCGGCGGCCAGCGCGATGCTCTGCCGGGCCACCGTACGGGCCAGTCCGGCGGCCTCGACCACCAGCGCCGCCACCCCGAGGTCGGAGCCGACCAGCAGGTGGGCGCCCCACGGCGGCGGCTCGTCGGTGTGCCACATCCCGAGTCCGCAGTCGGCGGCGGCCAGCGCACGAGGATCGCTGGAGACCAGGGCGACCATCGCCCCCTCGGACTGCAACGACCGGATCGACCCGGCAAGTCGTGGCCCGCCGGGCAGGTGCCCGTCCGCGAAGTCGTGGTCGTCACCGTCACCATCACCGTCGACGGCGACCAGCAGGCGCAGGCCGGCCCGCCGGGCCGCGGCCGGCAGCGCGTCGATTCCGGGGGCGGGTTCGGCGGCCACCCGGACCACCGCCGCGAGCCGGCCGTCGGCGGTCAGGCCGAGCAGGGTGCCACCGTCGGGGCGGAGCCGTGCGATCTGCTCGGCACCGACCCCGGCGGGCAGCCGCAGCGCGTCGAGCGGGCCGAGGGTCCAGCCGTCGGCGTCGCGTACCCGGTCCGGGTCCTCCGGGTCGAAGAGGTCGAAGGCCCGTCCCGCCGCCTCCTCGGCATCGACATCGGGCAGCGGTAACAGGTCGGTGAGGACGCCCCGAGCGGAACGCAGCGCGGCGGCGTCCAGCACCAACACGTCGAGGCGCTCCAGTTCGCGCAGCACCGTACGGTCCATGGCGATCACGCCCCGGCGGGCGAGCAGCCAGCCGAGCCGGGCCGCGTACGCCTCCCGGCCGGCGACGGCCGCGCTCGGGATGCTGGCCAGGGCCAACGCGGCCGCCCGCTTGCGGCCGGCCATCCAGAGTGCGGCGGCGCCGGCGACGGTGCCGGATTCGAGCACCCGGGCCAGGTACCGCTCGACCGGGCCGTCCGGCTTCGGGCGTGGTCGCTCGTCCGGCGGCGGTGCCGCCCGGGCCCGTTCCGGGGTGCCGGCGAGCAGCGGCTCGGTCTTTTCCCAGGCGGCCAACTGGGCCCGGGCCTCGCCCCACTGCAGGACCCGCTGGGCGCCGTCGAGCAGGATTCCGGCCCAGCCGCCGGTCAGACCCTGAGCCAGCACGGTGGCGAGCGGCAGCCAGGAGTCGGCCCGCTGGTCGCCGCGCAGCCCCCGTCCGGCCAGCGCGTGCAGCCTCGGGTGCAGGTCAACCGCGCGGAGCAGGCCGGCGAGTTCGCCCGGTGCCCGGGTGAACGGCATGATCCGGACCGCCGCGGACAGGCCGAGCCCGAACGCGTCCGTGGCGATCCTGGTCATTGCCCGCCGGGTCCGCGGGCCCTCCTCCGGGGGATGCGGTTCCGCGCAGTCCGGGTCGGGCTCCCGTCCGTCGGTACGCTCCACCGCGGCGATCACCGCGATCAGCTCCCGCAGTCGCGGCGCGGGCGGGCCGACCGCCACCACCACCCGCCCGGAGGGGGCGTTGATCCGGGCCCACTCGACCCCGGGCACCTCCTCCAGTGCCTGTTCGATTTGTTTGCCCAGCCGTTCACCGCCGGGCTGGGCGATCCCGCGCACCTCGATGTGGTGCCGGCCGGGCCGGGACCAGACCGCCCGGCGATCGAGTCCGGCGGCCCGGGCCGCCCGGGTCACCATCGACTCGGCGTTGTGCGCGACTCCGGCGACGAGTTGCGGCACGCTGCGCGGCGAGAGGGCTTCGGGCAGGGTGGGCAGGTGGACGCGGCGCAGGTCCACGCCGGGAATCCTCAACCCGAGTCGCGTCATCGACCGGAGCCGCCGGCTGGCCGGCCGCTCCGCCCGGCGGCGGGGCGGCTGTCGCTGGCCGCACTCGGGTACCGCATCTCACCCTCCCAGAGCCGTAGATCGGCCCTGCGTTCCCGGTCAGCGCGGCCTTATACCCTATTCCGGCATGAAATCTCCCTGCCGTCAGACCTGGGCCATCGCGGGGCCGGCGGAGTCCTCCGGGGTGCAGACGTCCGGTCCGCCGCAGGTCCCGCCCAGGGCGTCGACCGGGCCCTCGGGTGCGGGTGCCGGCCCGGTGAGGCCGGCGAGCAGGTGGCGCGGCCCCGGGCCGGTGCTGGCCATCACGTCGTCGGGGTTGGAGAGCGCACACCGGTCCAGGGACAGGCAGCCGCAGCCTATGCAGTCGGAGAGGTCGTCGCGGAGCCGTTGCAGGGCGACGATTCGCTCGTCGAGCTGGCCGCGCCAGTTCGCCGAGAGCCGGGCCCAGTCCGCCCGGGTGGGTGTGCGCTCCTCGGGCAGGCTGGCCAGGGCCTCCCGGATCTGGGCCAGCGGCACACCGACCCGCTGGGCGAACCGGATGAAGGCGACCCGGCGCAGGATGTCGCGGCCGTAGCGGCGCTGGTTACCGCTGGTCCGGGTACTGGTGATCAGCCCCTTGGCCTCGTAGAAGTGCAGGGCCGAGACGGCGACACCACTGCGCTCGGCGAGCTGTCCGACGGTGAGGGTGTGTGCGGGTTCGGTCACAGGTCGAGGGTATCCCCGAATACCTCAACTATTGTTCAGGTGTGGCGTGTCCCGCAGTCGGGTCGCCCGTTGGCTTCCGGCCGGAATTCGGTGGACCGCTCCGGCCGGGCACCGGAAGCTGGTCCCGTGGCTGATCTTCCCGAGCTGTACGTCGCGGTCGACGTCGAGGCGGACGGGCCGATCCCCGGGCCGTACAGCATGATCTCGCTGGGCATGGCGGTGGCCGGGCGCCCCGAGCTGGCCTTCTACACCGAACTGCGCCCGATCTCCGACGAGTTCGTGCCGCAGGCGCTCGCCGTCTCCGGCCTGGACCGGGAGCGCCTGCTCCGGGAGGCGCCGCCGGCCGAGGTGGCGATGACTGCGGCGGCGAGGTGGGTGAACGGGCTGCGCAAACAGGGCCGGCCGGTCTTCCTGGCCGCTCCCGCCGTCTGGGACGGGATGTTCGTGCACTGGTACTTCGTCCGGTTCACCGGCCGGAGCCCGTTCGGAGCGACCGGTTCCGGAGTGGACCTGCGCAGCTACTGGATGGGACGGACCGGCAGCGAGTGGGCCGGTACGCACAAGGGCAGGATCAAGCACGCCCTCGGGCTGACCGGGATCCCGCACACCCACCACGCGGGCGAGGACGCGGCGGAGCTGGCCCAGGTCTTCGACGCCGTACTGCGGCACCACCCGAGCGGGCGATCGCGTCCGGAAAGCGAATAATTTCCAGCTTCGGCGCCTAGGCTCGAACGCATGATCTACATGGCTCTGGCCGCGATGATGTACGTCTGCGGCTTCGTCTTCCTCTACGGCGTGGTCCGGTTCGCCGTCCGGCACGCCATCGAGGACGTCGAGCTGCAGCGGGAGCGGGCCGCCCAGGCACCCGAACGGGACCGGCTCCGCGAGCGCACCCTGGTGCCGGACAACGCCTTCCTCGCCGGTAGCTGACCGGCGTCACCGCCGTCGGTCGACGCACCGGCACGCGGGCGGTGTGCCTGGCCGGGGCGGGCGGTGCGAGGATCACGGGCGTGATGGGAACCCTGAAGACGGAGCCGGCCCGGACCCGCCAGGACCTGCTCGCCCCGCCGGTCACCGAGGCCCTGCACCGCTGGCCCGCCGACTCGCCGGTCGGCGTGGACGACATCCTGGTCGCACCGATCGACGCCACTCTGGCCGACACCGCCGCCTTCTGCGCCGCGTACGACGTCGGGCTGGACGTGTCGGCGAACTGCGTGGTGGTGGCCGGCAAGCGGGAGGGGGCGGTCCGGTACGCCGCCTGCGTCGTACTGGCCACCACCCGGGCCGACGTGAACGGGGTGGTGCGCCGCCACCTCGACGTACGCAAGGCGAGCTTCGCCCCGATGGCCGAGGCCGTCGAGCTGACCGGCATGGAGTACGGCGGCATCACCCCGATCGGGCTGCCCGGCCAGTGGCCGATCCTGGTCGACTCGCGAGTGGTCGGCACGCCGTACGTGATCGTCGGGTCCGGCGTCCGGCACAGCAAGATCGCGCTACCCGGTGCCGCCCTCGGGCTCCTGCCGAACGCCGAGGTCGTCGAGGGGCTTGCCCGGGAGGTCGGCTGACGGCTGCCCCGACCGGTCGGCCGGCTTCGGTCTGGACGGCTCGGCCCGCTTCGGCCTGGACGGCTCGGCCGGCTCCAGGTCGGCCGGCTCGGTCGAGCGGTCCGGCCAGCAGGTCCGGCATCCGCAGAGGACGATCCGGATCTGGCCGGTGCCGGAGACCAGGCGTACCTGCCCGGGGCAGTGGTGGGGCGGTGCGGTCACCGGCGGGCGCAGCGCGAGCGCGCAGGGTAGGCACAGCGTCGTCTCGCTCATCCGGGACACTCCCCTTCGCCCCCGTCGACCGGCTCGCCGCCGGTCACCCCCGTCCAGGGGCAGCACAGCTGTCGATGTCTACCACATCGGCAACCGCATGTGCGGGTACGAATGGATCGTTCACCATTTCTAAATAACCGCGTACCTTCGCCGGTGCCCGGCAACCCGGCGGTTTGCGGATAGACGACCGCCGGGGTCGCGGCCGGTGTGCGATCAGGATGAGTGAACCTATTCAGCCGGACGGCGCGGCGGTTCGCCCGGCTTTTCACCTGCGGCGCCGACGGACCGCAAGGGGAGGTTGAGGGGGTTCGGCGCACGCCTCGGGTAGCACCCCAACCGCACTGGCGAGTCGCCTCCTGAGCTGCCCGGGAAGGTGCGGCGGTCGCCGGCACGACCGCCGCACCCGGTGGGGCGCTTGCCCGCTTCCCAGGGGGAAGAGAGCGGGTACGCGCCCCGGTCCCGCGCGGACCGATCACGAGCCGACCTGGAGGCCGACGAGGTCGAGCCGTGTCATACCCGCGGGCCGTGGAACTCCCGTCCCGGCACCGATCCCGAGGTCATCCCAGGCTTACGTTCTGGGCCCGGAAGCGGTAGAACATTGATCGGTGCCACATCGAACTGGAGCGATCCACATCCCCACATTCCCGTAATCAGAGAACTACCGATAGTAGGCGCGGTTTTCAGGTGTTTTCCGGAGCGCACAGGCGGTAGACGGATGGATCACGTCGGCGCAAGGCTGAGGGTGGCGCGTACGGACGCCCAGGTCACCCTGACCCAGATGGCGGCCCGTACCAACTACAGCAAAAGTCATCTGTGCAACGTCGAGCTCGGCAAGCGACCGGCCACCCCGGACCTGGTCCTCGCCTACGAGCGGGTGTTGGGAGACAGCGTGAACCGCAGAGGTGCCCTCGCGCTCGCCGCGACCGTCGTCGTCTCCTCCGCCGTGGCCGAGCTGGTCCAGCACGGGTTCGCCGCCGCCATCGGGCCACGTCGGGACGTCGACGAGTGGGTCGCCCGGGCCGAGGCGTACGGGCAGGACTACATGTCGCTCGGCGCCGCCGAGTTGCAGGCCAGGCTCGCCGCCGACCTGGTGGTGCTGCAACAGGAGCTGGACAGTCCACACCTGTGGGGCGTGGCCGCCCGGTTGATGACGGTGCACGGCAAGACCCTGCCCGGCAACGACGGTGGCCGGGGCGCGATCCGGTCGTACGAGATGGCGGCGATCGCGGCGGACCGTTCCGGCGACCTGGAGACCCGGGTCTGGGTACGCGGCCGTGCCGCCCTGGCGCTGGCGTACGAGGGGGCGCACCTGCCGGTCGCCGCCCGCCTCGCCGAGCAGGCCGTCGCGCTCTCCGACCGGCCGACCCTGGGACGGTTGAACGCGCTGACCGCGCAGGCGCACGTCGCCGCCTGCCGGGGCGACGCCGCCACCGGGCTGGCCAGGCTGGACGACGCCCGCCGGGTCTTCGACACCGCCGGCAGCTCCGAGCAGATCTCCGACTTCGCGGTGCCGCGGTGGAGGTTCCACACCTTCGAGTCGATGCTGCTGTCCCGGCTCGGCCACCCCGGAGCGGTGGCCGCACAGGACGCGGCGGACCGCATCCGCCCGGACAGTCTGCCCCGGTTCGCCACCCACATCGAACTGCACCGGGGGCTGATGATGGCCTCCGCCGGAGATGCGGCCGGCGGTCTCGGCCACGCCCGGCGGGCGCTCGACCGGTTGCCGCCGGAGCGGCACAGCCTGTCGCTGCGGCTGATGCTGGCCGAGGTGGAACGGGCGGCCGGAGCGGCGCACTGACGGACCGCCCTCCGGTGGCTCCAGAGCGACGTCTGTCGATGTTGTTGCACGTGAAACGTTGCCGTACCCCGGGTTTCGGCGCTGTGTGGTCAGTCGAGCTGCTCCCGGACCTGCCGCTTGAGCCGGGCCAGGATGGCGTTGCCGCCGCGTACCCGCAACGGGCTGATCGCCTGGGCCAGCCCCATCCGCTGGTAGAGGTCGTCCGGTACGGCCAGCACCTCGTCGGCGTTCGCCCCGGCCAGCCCCTCGGCCAGGATCCCGGCGAAGGCCCGGGTGGTGGGCGCCTCCGGCGGGCAGTCGAACCAGGTCGTCACCGTGCGGTCGGCGGCCACCTCGGCCCGCAGGAAGAACGCGGTCTGGCACTCCGGGACCTGCTCCATCCCGGCGTGGCCGGTCAGCTCCGCCGGCAGCGGCGGCACCGCGTCGGAGTACTCCAGCAGCATCTCGAGGACCACGTCCCGGGGAGCGGCGGCGAACTCCGCCACGATCTCGGCGAGTTTCGGTGGCATCGACTGCGGCATGGACCCAGGCTACCGAGGTGCCTCACAGGCGCGGACTGGCCTTGCTGATCTCGCTCAGTGCCGGCGACGGGTCCAGGCGTACCGCCAGATCGCCCAGGGAGACGATGCCGACCAGTTGCCGGTCGTTGTCACAGACCAGGATCCGGCGTACCGCCCGATCCCGCATCAGGGCGGCGGCCTCGGCGGCGGTGGAGTTCTGTTCGATCATCACGATGTCCCGGGAGGCCACCGAGCCGATCGTGGTCTGCCGGGCGTCCCTGCCCTCGGCGACGGCCCGGATCACGATGTCCCGGTCGGTCACCATGCCGAACAGGTTCGGCCCGTCCGTCACCACCACGTCGCCGATGTCGGCGTCCCGCATGGCCCGGGCGGCCTCGTCCAGAGTGGTGGCCGCGGGAAGATAGACGATCCCCCTGGTCATGACGTCGCGGACTCTGACCTCAGTCACGGTGTGCCTCCGAACCCCCGGTTTTGCCGATACCACCTGCTACCCCCTGCCCGGCACGCTAACACCGTGTCGGGTTTCCGATCGGCCACTCCGGCCGTTGGACGGTACGGTGCGGTTGATCCCGATAAGCCGGAGAGATCCGAGCGACTCTGTGAGGTGCGAGTGAAGGCCACCGAGCTCTCCATCCCCGGCGCCTGGGAGTTCCTCCCTCAGCAGTTCTCCGACGACCGGGGCCGGCTCGTCGTCTGGTACGACGCGGCGGTCTTCGCCGACGCGCTCGGCTTCGAGCTGGCCGTGGCGCAGGCCAACCAGAGTGTCTCCCGGCGGGGCGTGATCCGGGGGGTGCACTGGGCCGACGTGCCGGTCGGCCAGGCGAAGTACGTCTACTGCCCGCGCGGCGCCGTACTCGACATGGTGGTCGACCTGCGGGTCGGTTCGCCGACCTTCGGCCGGCACGAGGTGACCCGGCTGGACACCATCGACAACCGTGCCGTCTATCTGCCCGAGGGGGTCGGCCACGCCTTCGTGGCGCTGGAGGAGGAGAGCATCGTCAGCTACCTCTGCTCCGCCCGGTACGCCCCGGCGCGGGAGCGGATCGTGCACGTCCGGGACCCGGAGTTGGCACTGCCCTGGCCGGCCGACCTCGACCCGATCCTCTCCGAACGCGACGCCGACGCGCCCAGCCTGGCCGAGCTGCGCGCCGCCGACCTGCTGCCCCGGTACGCCGAGTGCCAGCGGCTCTACCAGGCACAGCGGTCCCGCCGGGCCGGCCAGCCGACGGACTAGGCGTAGGAGGCCGGGACGCCGCCGGCACCGCGGCCACGTTGTGCAGCGGGTGGCTCGCCGTCATGGGCGCCGTCAGGTCGGTGGTAGTGGTGTGCGGATTCCACGTGCTCGGTGCGTCGCGGGTTCAGGGTCGGACAGGTGCGTCCGGTTCGGCAGCAGGAGCGGGGTGGCGAGCAGGAGAACGCCGGAGATGGTGATCGCGGCGAGCGGGCTGGTGAGGGTGGCGAGGATGCCCCAGATCACCATGAGGGTGGCCTGGAGGAGTTTGCTGCTGACACTCCAGGTGCTGAGCACCCGGGCGACATGATCCGCGGGGGTTCGTTGCAGGCGTTCTGTGGCGTAGATCGGGTTGAAGACACCCATGCACGTGATCAGCAGGCCCTCGACGACGATCACGGTGAGGAGGCCGGCGATGCCGGGCTGGAGGAACGCGAGACCGAACGGGAAGAGCGATCGCAGCCAGCCGGAGACGGTCATGACCCGGTGCCGGCCGTAACGCCGCACGAGGCGTGCGGAGAGGCGGGCGCCCACGAAGCCGCCGAGTGCCGGGATGCCGAAGGCAAGACCGTACTGCCAGGCCGGGAAGTGGTATTCGCCCAGCAGAAGGACGGCCAGGAGCGGGGCGGTGGCCATGATCAGGCCGCTGACCAGAATCGAGTTGAGGAACAGGCACCGTAGTGCGCGGTCGTGCAGGATGAACCGCCAGCCACCGAGAAGGTCGGCTCCGCGCAGCCTGTTGGCCTGGTCGCGGGGTGCCGCGACGTCGCCGCCGCGGATGCGGAGGATCCCGAGCGCGGACAGCAGGTAGCTGACGGCGTCGGCCGTGACGGTGATGACCGGGCCGAGCAGCCCGATGAGCGCGCCGCCGAGCGGCGGTCCGGCCGCGGTCGCCAGCCAGTTCGTGCCCTCGAATCTCCCGTTCGCGGTCAGCAGGTGATCACTGCGGACGAGGTGTTTCAGGTACGCGCCGGATGCGGCGGTGAAGGCGATGCTCGCGGCTCCGGAGATGACCGAGACGACCAGCAGTTGGCCGTAGGACAGCAGGCCGAGGAGGTACGCGACCGGAACACTCGCCATCGCGAGGAACCGAGCCAGGTTCATCGTGATCATCACCGGGCGCTTGGACCGGTGGTCGACCCACGGCCCGAGCGGGATCGCGATGATCGCCGCGACGGCAAGCCCGGCTGCCTCCAGGAGCGCAATCGCGAATGCCGACGAGTGCAGCACTCGAACCGCGATGAGCGGGAACGCTCCGAAGGCGACCCACGTGCCGTACGTGCTGACGGCATGGGCCGACCACAACCAGCCGAAACCGGGCCCCAATTTCCCGCGCACCTGACTCCTCCGCGACAACCGATGTTTGGGTCCGGTGCATCACATCGGCCGCGCGAGGCAGGATCAAACAACCGCCTTTCGGCGAGCCACAACGATACGTTGGGCGGGCCTAGGCTGGACCGGTGGATACCGAGGCGGTGCGATCGTTCGTCCGGGCGGCCGAGCTGGGACAGTTGCAACACGCGGCCGACGAACTGGGCGTGACGCAGCAGGCGGTCTCGAAGCGGGTCGCCACCCTGGAGCGCGAGCTGGAGGTCCGCCTGTTCACCCGTACCGCCCGAGGGGTCGAACTGACACTCGACGGCCAGGCATTCCTGCCACACGCCCGGAACATCGTCGCGGGTGTCGATCGCGCCGTCACCGCGGTCAGGCCGGGCTCGCGGGCCCAACGGATCGACGTGCTAGGCCTGCGAAGCGCGCAGGCCGTCGTCCTGCACGACTATTGGCGGTCGCATCCCGAAACCGACCTCGACGTGGTGACCCTCAGGGTCGACGACCCGCACCTGGCGGCCGCCGCCGTCCAGGCCGGCGATGTCGACGCCTCGTTCCGCACCGTCACCGATCCGGCCACGCTGCCGCGCGACGTGCGAATGATCCACGCCTTCGACTCCGCGCTGGAACTCCTGGTCGGCCCCAGGCATCCGCTCGCCTCCGCACGAACAGTGACACCACCCCAACTGCGCAAACTCCGAATCTGGGTGCCGGGCATCGTGCCCCGGAGCGAATGGGCAGAGTTCTACGATCAGCTCGGCACCGCCTTCGACCTCCGCATCGACGCGGCAGGCCCGAACTTCGGTAACGAGGTACTCCTCGACGTCCTCGCGGACTCCGCCGACGTGGCCACCCTCGTCGGCGCGCGCGACCGGTACATCTGGCCGGCGAACCACGACCTACGCCGTATCCCGATCGTGAACCCGACGCTCGCCTACCCGCTCTTCCTCATGTTTCCCAGAACGAGTCCGCACCCGGGACTTCGGGCGATCATCAACCACTTCGCAAGCCTGCCCCCGCTTCCCGAGGCGGCCTGGCTCCCGTCCTGGGCAACGACACCGCGAGACGGCCACTAGCTCGCCGGGAGGCCGCCCGATCCGGGACCGGCCGGCTCGGTCAGCCGTGCCAGCAGCTCCGCCGCCGGCAGCTCGGTGCGGTCTCCGGTGGCGCGGTCGCGCAGTTCGACGTACCCGTCGGCCCAGCGGCGGCCGACCACGACGGCGCGCGGGATGCCGATCAGCTCGGCGTCGGCGAACTTGACCCCGGCCGAGACGTGCGTCCGGTCGTCGACCAGCACCCGCAGGCCGCGCCCGGCGAGTTGCCCGGCCAACTCCAGCGCCGCCTCCACCTGCGGCCCCTTTCCGGCCGCTACCAGGTGTACGTCGCACGGCGCCACCGCCGCCGGCCAGACCAGCCCCCGGTCGTCGTGGTGCTGTTCGGCGATCGCCGCCACCGCCCGGGACACCCCGATGCCGTAGCAGCCCATGGTCAACCGGACCGGCTTGCCGTCCTGGCCCAGCACGTCGACCCGGAACGCGTCGGTGTAGCGCCGGCCGAGCTGGAAGACGTGTCCGATCTCGACGCCCCGGCGGATCGTCAGCACCCCCGGGCGGCAGGCCGGACAGCGGTCGCCGGCCCGGACCTCGGCCGCCTCGATCGTCCCGTCCGGGGTGAAGTCCCGCCCGCAGACCACGTCGGTGGCGTGCCGCCCCGGCTCGTTGGCGCCGGTCAGCCAGGCGGTGCCGGGCGCCACTCGGGGGTCGACCAGATAGCGGATGCCGCGCTTGGCCAGCAGTTGCGGGCCGATGTAGCCGCGGATCAGCTCAGGCCGGTCGGCGAAGCCGTCGAACATCGACACGGTGGCCGGGCTCAGCACCGCGGCGAGCCGCTTGAGATCGACCTCGCGGTCCCCCGGCACGCCGATGACCAGCAGTTCCGGCTCGTCCGAGCCGGGCCGGCGCAGCTCGACGACGACGTTCTTCAGGGTGTCGGCGGCCGTCCAGTCGCTCCGGCCGCCGAGGTGCCGGGCGTTGGCGAGCGCGACCAGGGACTCGATGGTCGGCGTCTCCGGGGTGTCGTACACCTGCGCCGAAGGGTGGGCGTGCACGTCCCCGGCCGGTGCCGGCGGGGTGGTCACCGCCTCGGTGTTGGCCGCGTAGTCGCAGGCGGTACAGCCGACGAAGGTGTCCTCACCGACCGGGGTGGCGGCGAGGAACTCCTCGGAGGCGGAGCCGCCCATCGCGCCGGAGGTCGCCGCCACGATCGTGTACGCCAACCCGAGCCGGTCGAAGATCCGCTGGTACGCCGCCCGGTGCCGGCCGTACGCCGCCGCCAGCCCCGCCCGGTCCAGGTCGAACGAGTAGGAGTCCTTCATCAGGAACTCCCGCCCGCGCAGCAGCCCGGCCCGGGGCCGCGCCTCGTCGCGGTACTTCGTCTGCACCTGGAAAATCGAGACCGGGAAGTCCCGGTAGGACGTGAAGGTGTCCCGGACCAGCAGGGTGGCCATCTCCTCGTGGGTGGGGCCGAGCAGGTATTCCGCGCCCCGGCGGTCCTTCAGGGTGAAGATGTCGTCGCCGTACTCGGTCCACCGGCCGGTCGTCTCGTACGGCTCCCTGGGCAGCAGGGCCGGAAAGAGCACCTCCTGGCCGCCGATCGCGACCATCTCCTCCCGGACCACCTGGGTGACCCGGTCCAGCACCAGCCGGCCGAGCGGCAGCCAGGTGTAGCCGCCCGGGGCGGCGCGACGGACGTAACCGGCCCGGACCAGCAGCCGATGGCTCGGCACCTCCGCGTCGGCCGGGTCCTCGCGCAGCGTACGCAGAAACAGCGTGGACATCCGCAGCAACATCCGGGCAGCGTAGACCCGGGGCGGTAACGAGGCATCGGAATTGTCGCCCGTCGCCGGCGCGCCGTGCCGGCGCTCGTGCGGTCCCGGTCACCTTCCGGCGCCGGGCGTGCCCGGAACGGGGTCGTGCTGACAGACTGACCCCCGGTCGGTGGGAGTGGGGAGTAGTGCAGGGGAGGCCCGACATGCGCTGGCGCAACTTCGTGGCGGTCGGAGACAGTTTCACCGAGGGACTGGACGACCCGTATCCGGATGGCAGTTTCCGGGGCTGGGCCGACCTGGTGGCCGCGACGCTGGCCGCCGAGGCCGGGCCGGATTTCGGGTACGCCAATCTGGCGATCCGGGGCCGGCTGTTCGGCAACATCGTGGCCGAGCAGGTGCCGGCCGCCCTGGAGATGCGCCCCGACCTGGTCAGTTTCGCGGCCGGCGGCAACGACGTACTGCGCCGCAACTTCGACCCGGGCGCCCTGGTGGAGCGCTTCGACCAGGTGGTCGCCGAGTTCCGGGCCACCGGGGCGGACGTGCTGCTGTTCCGGTTCGCCGACGTGATGTCCCGGCTCCCCGGGCAGCGGCTCGTGGCGCCCCGGGTGCAGATGCTGAACCGGGCGGTCGGTGAGACGGCGGAGCGGCACGGCGCCATGCTGGTGGACCTCTTCGCCGACGACGTCTTCGGGCACCCGCTGCTGTGGAGCTCGGACCGGCTGCACCTGTCGGCGGCCGGACACCGCCGGGTCGCCGGCCGGGTGCTGGCCACCCTTGGGGTGGCGCCGGACGAGAGCTGGTTGGTGGTGCCGCCCCGGCCGGCCCCGACGCCGTGGCTGGCGGCCCGGGGCGCGGACCTGCGCTGGGTCGGGCAGCACTTCGCGCCCTGGATCAGGCGCCGGCTCACCGGCCGGTCGTCCGGCGACACGATCACCGCCAAGCGCCCTTTGCTGGAGCCGTACGCCGAGCGGTGAGAGGGACACGTACTTCTCGTCGCCTTCCTCGCTGCGTCCCGCAACCTGCCAGGTTCGCCGTCCGTGACTCGGACAGGAGACCGGGAACGGAGTAGGAGGGCGGCGGCCGATGCGGGACGCGCATGGCTTTGACGAGTTCTATCGCGCCACATCGCTGCGGATGCTGAGGTACGCGGTGGCCCTGACGGGCGACCGCACCGAGGCGGAGGACGCGGTGCAGGAGGCGTACGCCAGGGCCTGGCGGCGTTGGCAGTCGGTGTCGGCGCATCCGGCCCCGGAGGCGTGGGTCCGGCTGACAGTCAGCCGGCTGACCACCGACCGCTGGCGCCGGATCTTCGGGCTGCGGAGCGCCCTGGCCCGGCGCGGCCCGGCGAGCGAAGCGGTCGACGCACCCAACGAGGACAGCGTGCTGCTGTTGCGGGCACTCCGGGAACTGCCGGCGAACCAGCGCCAGGCCCTGGCCAAGCACTACCTCTACGACATGTCCGTGCAGGACATCGCGGACGAGTCGTCCGTGGCGATCGGCACGGTCAAGTCGTGGCTGTCCCGGGGCCGTGCACGGCTCGCGGTCGTCCTTGCCGACCTGGCTCCGCATCGCACGTTGGAGGTGCACGATGTCTGACCTCAGTCGCATGTACTCGGAACTCGGAGGCACCGTGGAGCCTGGTGCGTTGACCCCGCCGGAGGAACTGCGCCGTGGCGCCGACCGGCGGGCCCGGCGCCGGACCCTGGTGGTGGTCGCCGGGGCCGTACTCGCGATCGCCGGCACCGCCGTGGTGGTACCGAACCTGGTCGACGCGAACGGGCCCGGCCCGATCGTCGGTACGACGCCGACCGCCGAGCCGACCGACGTGCCCAGCAGCACCCCGCCGACCAGTACCCCGACCCCGACCCCTCCGGCCAGCACGACCACACCGGGCGGACAGGCCACCGGTACGACGATCCGCCCGCCGACCTCGATCCCGGACCGAGCCTTCCTGATCCAGCCCAAGGACACCTTGGCGGGCGTGTCCCGGCGCAGCCCGGAGTGGCAGCAGATGCTCCCCAAGCTCTGCGGCCGGAAGTTCGGCACCGACGCCTCGATCGTGGCCCGCCGCTCCCTGATGTACGTCTACGGCAATCCGCCCACCCGACCGGGCCACGTACCGGACGCGTATCTCGTCCAGACGATCACCAGCTACGAGGATCGTGCGGCGTCGACCTTCATGGACCAACTCGCCGACGCGGTCCGGGACTGCCGGCAGGAGTCCGACGGCCCCCGGGTGATCCGGTACAAGCTGCTGACGGCTCCCGATCGGGGCGACGAGGCACTGCTGATCCAGATCCGCAGCGACGTCCTCGACATCAACACCAACGAGGCCACCGGCACCGCCGACACCCTGGTCTCGGTGGTCCGGATCGGGCCGGTGGTGACGATCCTGCACGACATCAGCTGGGAGTCGGGCGTCGAGACCCAGCCCGAGGTGATGCAGAACTTCACCCGGCTGGCCGTCGACGGCATCGACAACTGGCTGCGATAGGCCGATCGCCAACCTGGGACGCCCGCGTGGTGGAGGTCGGTCCGGTCCGGCCTCCACCACTTGGCAGCGGTCAGCCGACCGGGAAGCCGAGTGCAGTCAGTCAGCCGACCCCTGGAAGTCGAGTGCGGTCAGCCGACCTGGAAGCCGAGGGCCTGGGCGAGCACGATCGTCTGGTTCGGGTCGACGATCGCACCGGAGCGTTCGACGGTGGTCGGGTCGAGTGTGCTGAGATCGCTGCCGCGCAGGTCGGACCGGACGAACCGGGCGCCGCGCAGTTGCGCGCCGGAGAGGTCGACGTTGGTCAGGATCGCGTCGGTGCAGTTCGCGCCGGTCAGGTCCGCCTCGCGCATCCGTACGCCCTGGATGGTGACGCCGCGCAGGTCTGCGCCGGAAAGGCCCACGAACGACCAGTCCCCGCCGAGCACGGTGAGCGGCCGGACCGCCGACTCGACGAAGGTGCTGCCGACCACCTTGCAGCCGGCGAACTCGGCCTCGAAGAAGTTGCACCGGGTGAAGGTGCAGCGCAGGTACGCCGAGTCGGTGTGCCGGGAGGCGTTGAACCGTACGTTGCCGAAGACGCAGTTGGTGAAGCTGACCCGTTCCAGGGTCGCCTCGGTCAGGTCGACGTCGAAGAACTCGCAGTCGACGTACTCGTGTTCGACGAACTCGTCGCCGTACCAGTCGTCGCGTCGGAAGGTCCGACCCTCGTGTCGTACGCCTGTGCGGGCCGGCTCCGTCATGTGACGACGCTAACCGAGGAGAGCCGGCCTCCTCCAGCAGGCGCCCGGCGTACCGTGGAGATCATGCCGATCCCGAGCGATCCCGCACCGAGCCTTCAGGGTTACGCCGACCCGCAGCGCCTGGTCACCACCGAGTGGCTGGCCGAACATCTGGGCCAGCCGGGCCTGGTGGTGATCGAGTCGGACGAGGACGTGCTGCTCTACGAGACCGGCCACATCCCCGGCGCGGTCAAGGTCGACTGGCACCTGGAGCTGAACGACCAGGTGACCCGGGACTACCTGGACGCCGAGGCGTTCGCCCGGCTCTGCGCGGCCAAGGGGATCGGCCGGGACGACACGATCGTCTTCTACGGCGACAACTTCAACTGGTGGGCGGCGTACGCGCTCTGGGTCTTCACGCTCTTCGGACACCCCGACGTACGGCTGCTCGACGGTGGCCGGCAGAAGTGGGTCGCCGAGGGGCGGGAGCTGACCCGGGAGAAGACCGCGCGGCCCCCGGCCGACTATCCGACGCCGCAGCGGGACGACGCGCCGATCCGGGCGTACCGGGACCAGGTGCTGGCGCACATCGCGGCAGCCCGGCCGCTGGTCGACGTCCGCTCCCCGAAGGAGTACACCGGGGAGCTGACCCACATGCCGGAGTACCCGCAGGAGGGCGCGCTGCGCGGCGGCCACATCCCGGGCGCGCTGAGCAAGCCGTGGAAGTCGGCGGCGAACGACGACGGCACCTTCAAGGGCCCCGACGAGCTGCGGGCGATCTACGCCGACCAGCTCGGGCTGTCGCCGGACGACGACGTGATCGCGTACTGCCGGATCGGCGAGCGGTCCAGCCACACCTGGTTCGTGCTGCGGCACCTGCTCGGCTACCCCCGGGTGCGCAACTACGACGGCTCGTGGACCGAGTGGGGCAACCTGGTCCGGGCACCCGTGGTCAAGGGCGACCAGCCAGGCGGGCTCACCCCGCAGTCCTAGCCCGCTCCAACCCCTTCGGTGCTCGCCCTGTTCCGGTGTCCGGTCAGGGCGAGCATCGCGACGATCACCGCGATCACCGCGACCAGTTGCAGCCAGGCGCTCACGACGGTGCCGAGCGGCACGGTGCCGAGTACGATGCCGGCGGTCACCCAGCGGCTCCACCAGAGCGGCACGTGCAGGGACTGCCGGGCCACGGCGATCCCGGCCAGATAGAGGGCGACCCCGCCGGCCAGGGCCAGGGCCGCGTGCACCGACGCCGGTTCGCCGGGGTGCGCCACCACGGAGTGGATCCCGGCGGCCGCGACCACGATGCCGAGCAGCAGCGGGATGTGCGTGAAGCCGATCCGGAGCGCCAACCGGGCCCGGGGCCCGCGCTCGGCCCGCTCCAGCGCCGCCTCCGTCGCCCCGGTCTCGGTGAAGTACGTCCACCAGAGCGCGAAGGGCAGGGCCAGCGCCGCGACCGTCACGGCGACGGTGCCGGCGGTGAGGTGTGCGACGTCCACGCTGATCCCGATCGCCACCACCGACTCGCCGAGCGCGACGATCAGCAGCAGGCCGTGCCGCTCCACGAAGTGCCGTGCGGCGATGTGGAACGAGGCGATGACGCTGACCCAGGAGAGCCGGGGTACCAGGTAGGGGACGACCGACTGGAGGGCGAAGGCCGCCAGCCACAGCTCGTACCGGGCCGCTCCGTCGGCGAGCCCGCCGAGGACGACCAGCAGGGCGGAAGCGACGTTGTAGACCGCCAACCAGAGCAGGGCGATGCCGATCCCCGCCTGGGTGAAGAGCAGCAGGTGGACGCAGATCACCACCAGGTATCCCACGCCGAAGACCAGACCGGTGCGGCCGAACGCGGGAGCGCGTCCGGCGGTCGCCCCGAGGCGAGTACGGCCGGCGGTCAGCCGGGTACGACCACCTGACGCAGCGCCACCAACCCGGGTACGTCGATACGTTGCCGTACTGCCCCGGTGCCGGGGTCGACCCGGAGTACGGCGTCCGGCTGGCCGACGTAGAGCCGGGAGCCGTCGGGCGGGCCGGCGAGGCCGCGTACCTCGGTCGGGGTGGACCAGCGCGGCGCCGTGCCCCCGCCCGTGGTGGCCGCCATCCCGGCCACCTCGCGGCCGGCCCCGACCAGCAGTCTCCCGGCACCGTCGAAGCTCGCGGCGGCAGCGGGTGCGGCGTTACCCGACCCGGCGGTGCCGGCCAGCGCGTCGAACCGGACGGTCTCCATCACGGTCAACCCTTCGGGGTCGATCGTGGCCAGCGCGCCGGTACCGGTGTCCGCCACGTAGAGCCGGCTGCCGTCCCGGCTCAGCGCGATCGTGTGCCCGGTCGCCGCACGCTCGCCGAACGGCGCCGGCAGGTCGACGCAGAACGCCCAGCGTTCGGTCAGGTCGAGGGTGTGCACGAAGGCATGCACATGCGGGGCGTCCTCGCGCGCCCCGGCGCCGTGCGGGTTCCCGGCAGCAGCGATCCGGTCCCGGGTGTGCACATGGTCCGGCTGGTGCGTGTAGAGGGTGAAGAGCCGGTTGCGCTGCGAGTCGTACACCGCCTGCCGGCCCTCGCCGCGCATCTCCTCCTCGGCACCCTCCGGCACCACCGCCTTGACCCGGGTCAGCAGCGGCTCCACCCGCCCGGACGCGATGTCGACGACCCGTACCCGATAGCGGTCCGGTGCGGTCGGCGGCAGGTAGTCGAGGACGAAGAGTGCCTGGCGGGACGCGTCGAACGCCTCCGGTTCGAGGTTGCCGGGCAGTTCCAGCCGGCGCCGCTGCCCGGCACCGTCGGCGACCACGATCGTGGTCCGCTCCCGTGGCCCCGGCCGGTAGGGCGAGTGCCCCGGCCCGGCGTCGTCGGCGAGCGCCACCAGGCCGCCATCGGCCGAGGTGGTGCGGACCGCGAGCGCGCCGGTCAGGGTGCCCGCGCTGACCGCCGCGCCGTCCGGCAGCCGGTGACTGGTTACCCGGGTACCCCCGTCCGGGCGCTCGACCCGGACCAGCCGGCGGCCGTCGCCGCTGACCACCGCCGGAGCGGGCTGGACCAGCATCCGCCCGGTGGCCGCGTCGACCACCGCCAGCTTGCCGTCGGCCAGCTCCACCACGAGCGCCTCACCCTGAGCCAGCTTGCGGCGGGCGGCCTCCTCGTTCTCCCGGTCGCCGGACCGGAACTGGCAGCCGGCGCTGGCCGCGACCGCACCGATCCCGGCGGTACCGGCCAGCAGCGCGCCGGTCAACCGCAAGACGTCACGCCTCGTCGTCGTCATGCCGGGTAGAGCCGTGACACCCACCACCGGTTCCACCGTCACCGGTCCGGCCACGCCCGGACAGTTCTTGGTGGTCCCGCTCGTCGTCAGCGTGGGCGCGAGCGGGGCAGCCAGTAGACGATCCGGGTGGCGAGTTCACGGGGGTCGGTAGTGGGCAGGTCCTGTAGCGCGCGTTGCAGTTGGCCGGCGAGGTAGACCAGCAGCCCGATCCGGTTGTCGCGGTAGGCGCGGAGCAGGCCGAGCCGGGCGGGTTGGCAGGGCCAGCCCGCGCCGCAGGTCCGGCACCGGAACGACGGGCGTGCGGGTGTGTGCGGGCGGAACCGCGCGTGGGGGCCGTACATCGCGGTTTCCCGGTCATCGGTACTCGACCTGCCGGGTGCGGCCGGTCCGGTGATGGTGTCCGGCCCCGAGGGTCGTTCTCCAGGCCGGGCCGGCGTTGGTGTGCCGGACCCGGGCCGATGGTGGTGGCGACCCGACGGTACGCGGGCAGCGCCAGCGGCGACCACAGGAGCAGAAGGTCCAGAGGAAGTACCAGGCACGGTAATGCCGAATGGGCTGGCGATGGCGTCTGGGCATTGATCATCCCTTCTTTGCTGCTCTCGTGACGGAATTGGATGCGGGGTCGTTCCGGTGCCGGATGGAACGACCCCGCTCGGTTCCGCCCGTCCTGTTTCGACCCCGAGCGGTCCCGCTGACTTCCACTCTGGACGGCCGCCCCCTAACCTCGATAGGCGTGTGTCGCACCCGTCATGACCTGCACGAATGGTCGACAGTGCGAGTGGCGAACCGAGGCGAACTGTGGAGCGGATCCATTGACTTGCGGAGGGATTTATGACAGAGGCGCGGCAATCGATGATCGAGTTCATTGTCGACGAGATCCGCCGGGCGAGGGTGAGCGCCGGAATGACTCAGGACAGGTTCGGGCGGGGCGCCAGCTTCTCGGCTTC
Organism: Plantactinospora sp. DSM 117369; assembly: GCF_053764795.1. Lineage (NCBI taxonomy): Bacteria > Bacillati > Actinomycetota > Actinomycetes > Micromonosporales > Micromonosporaceae > Plantactinospora > Plantactinospora sp. DSM 117369. Next base: position 47,735 of record NZ_CM132446.1, read on the forward strand.
CCAGGTGAGTGCCGTCGAGACCGGAACTCGCGCGCTCACCCGGGAGTACGTCCGAGGCGCCGACAAGGCGCTGAAGACCGGCGGCCTCTTCGAGCGCATGGTGCTCAAGCTCAAGCTCGACGGCGAACCATCCTGGTTACGCGAGTGGATCGAGATCGAGCGCAAGGCCGACTCGTTCCGCTGGTTCGAGAACACCGTCATTCCCGCCTTGCTTCAGACCGAGGAATACGCCCGGGCCGTCTTCGCGAGTACCGGCGTGTTGACGGCCGAGGAGGTGGATGCTCGTGTTGCCGCTCGGTTGGAGCGGCAGGCCATCCTCAGCCGGGGAAAGCCCCCGCAGATGACGGCCGTGCTGGATGAAGGGCTGCTCCACCGGCCGATTGGCGGGCCGGAGGTGATGCACGAGCAGTTGCGGCACCTGGTGAGGGTTGCGGGCGAGATGCCGCAGCTCCGGCTTCAGATCGTGCCGACCGGCGTCGGCGCGTACGCCGGGTTGACCGGTCCGTTCGTCGTCGCCTCGCTGCCCGGCGACGAGAATCTGGCTTTCCTCGACAACTACCTCCAAGGCATGGTGGTGCACGACGCGTCGGAAGTAGCGTGGATTGTCAAGGCATGGGAGTCCATTCGAAGCGAGGCGCTACCGCACCACCAGTCCACCAAGTTGATATTGGAAGTGGCGGAGAGATGGAGTTGACCGGGGCGGTTTGGCGTAAGAGCACCCGCAGCAACGGGCACAGTGGCAACTGTGTGGAGGTCGCGGACAACCTGCCAGGGTTGGTCGGGGTCCGGGACAGCAAGGATCCGGCGGGTCCTGCGCTGCTCTTCAGCGCATCCGCGTGGCGTTCGTTCGTCGGGCAGGTCCGGGCGCGCTGACTGCCAGCGTCGTACCCGCCTCAGCAGCGCATCTGCTGGAGCTTTGCGCAGAAGCGGGTGAAGTGCGGGTCGAAGCGGGTCGGGTCCGCGTCACGTACCTCTGCCGGCGACCACCAGCGGGCCTCCCGAAACTCGCCACTGTCCAGTGTGAGCGGTTGTTCCCGGCCGAGCCTGAGTAGGAACCACAGGCTCACGTCGGTGTGTCCGGCGTCGATCCCGACGGTACGGGTCACGGTGACGAACACCGGCTCGTCCCCGACGAGGCCGCTCTCGACCGGTACGCCCAACTCCTCGTACGCCTCCCGGCGAGCCGTCTCGGCGGGGTGCTCGTCCGGGTCGACGTGCCCGCCCGGCGGTAGCCACAACCCGGCGTTGACGTGGTCGACCAGCAGCACAGCACCGTCGGCCGGATCGACCGGCACCACGTACGACACCAGGTGCCGGGGCGGGGTGGCCGGCTTCACCCGCCGGAACACGTCGTCGGTGCTCCGCAACCAGTGCAGTGTCTCCGACCGGTGGCCCGCCTCCACCTCGTCGCCGGGCACGATCCCCGCCACCACACCCCGCACCGCTCCCACCGACGCCCGCACCCATGCATCATGTCAGGACGTAGCGTTCGGCCGGCTATAGCGAGCCGAACGCTACGCGCTGACGATGGTCCGTTCGCGGGGTCGGAGGGAGTGCCAGGAAGCCATCGTGAGCAGGGCGAAGATGGCGGTGGCGGCGTACAGCACCGGGGGCAGGCCGGCGGTGGCGCCGAGCACTCCGGCCAAGGTCGCGCCCACCGGGGCGGCAAGCAGTGCGACCGTACGCTGGGCGCTGCCGACCCGGCCGAGCAGTTCGGCGGGGACGTTCCGCTGCCCGTACGCCGACCAGAGCGCGTTCCAGATCGCGGTGCCAGCCGAGCAGACGGCGAGTGCGACGGCGCCTGGCACCGGGTTTCGGGCGACCGCCAGCGTGGCGACCGCCAGCGTCTCGGCGACCAGCACCCAACGCAGCCCGGGCAGGGTGCCGAGCCGGGTGGCGACCTGCCCCGCGCAGAGTCCACCGGCCAGCGCGCCCAGCACCGCTGCCGCCATGAACAGTCCGTAGCCGGCGGCGGGCACCGCCAGCACCTCCAGCGCGTAGAGCACGATGATCGCGATCAGGCCGCTGGTGGCCAGGTTGGTGACCACGGTCAGACCGGTGATCCGGCGCAGTGTGCGGTCCTGCCAGATCCAGCGCAGCCCGGCACCGGCCGCCCGCCAGGCGGCATCTGGACCGGTGGGTCGGGCGCGTGACGCTGCGGCAGTGGCGCGGGTCGCGGTGGCAGTGGCGGGGGGCGTGGTGGCAGTGACGGGGGGCGTGGTGGACGGGTGGAACTGGGTCGGTCGCAGGGTCAGCGCCAGCAGGGCGGCGACCGCGAACGTCAGCGCGTCGACGGCGAAGGGCAGGGCCGCCGAGAGCGCGAAGAGCACCCCGGCCAGCGGTGCGCCGACGAATCCACCGGCGACGGCGGTACCGGCCTGGAGGCGACCGTTCGCCACCGCCAGCCGTTCGACGGGCACGATCCCGGGGAGTACGGCGAACGCGGCGGCGTCGAAGAGTACGCCGAGGGTGGCGAGCAGGAAGGCGCAGCCGACGAGCGCGACGGTTCCGACCTCGCCGGTGACGACCAGCAGCGCGAAGCCGGCGACCAGGACGGCACGCAGCCCATCCACCGTGGCCATGGTTCGGCGCCGGTCCCAGCGGTCGGCGTAGACGCCGCCGAGCAGGCCGAACAGCAGTGGCGGGAGTTGCCCGGCGGCCACCACGGCCGCGATCGCCCGTGGATCCCGGGTCACCGACGCGGCGAGCAGCGCGATAGCCGGGGTGCGCAGCGCGTCGCCGAGCCGGGACACCACCGATGCCGTCCACAGTGTCCGGAAGCCACCAGCCCGAAGACGGCCGACGGATCCCGCCGCCCTCGCCGCTGTCGTGTCGGACATCGGTGACCGCCTCTCCTCGACTCGCCGTACCGGTCCCGGACCGGGCCGAGCCTGCGGTCTCGATCGGGTCGAGGGTCAAGCCGGCCGCCCGCCGTCTGCGGGGAAAGTCGGCGGAAAAGCCGGACGCGGCGGGTCGCCCCGGGCCGGTACCGTGAGCGCCGTCACCGGACAGGAGTGAGTGAAGCGATCGTGGACCGCACCTTCCAGGTCGACCTCCGTGGCGTGGTCGACCTGCTCAGCCATCACCTCTACGGCAGTCCCCGGGTCTACGTCCGGGAGCTGTTGCAGAACGCGGTGGACGCGATCACCGCCCGGCGGGCCACCGACCCCGGCGCCCCGGCCGTGGTCCGGATCGAGCCGCCGGAGCTGACCGGCGACGGCACGCTGCGGGTGCACGACACCGGCATCGGCCTGACCGAGTCGCAGGTGCACGAGTTGCTCGCCACCATCGGTCGCAGCTCCAAGCGGGACGAGCTGGGCTTCGCCCGCCACGAGTTCCTCGGCCAGTTCGGCATCGGCCTACTCTCCTGCTTCCTGGTCGCCGACGAGGTCCGGGTCCGCACCCGGCACGGCGACGAGCCGACCGTGCTCTGGACCGGTTACGCCGACGGCCGCTACCGGGTCGAGCCGGCTGCCGCCGACGCACAGCGCGCCGAGCCGGGCAGCACCGTCACGCTGGTCCCGCGCCGCGACGCCGAGCAGTGGTTGACCCGGCCGACCGTGACCGAGTTGGCCCGGCTGTTCGGCTCGCTGCTGCCGATCCGGGTGCTGGTCGGCGACGTCGAGACCACCACCGGGCCGCCGCCGTGGTCGGTCTCCGCCGGCACCTCGCCGTCCGCCCGCCGGGACAACCTCGTCGGGTACGCCCGCGAGGTGCTCGGCTTCACCCCGTTCGACGTCGTACCGCTCTCGGTGCCGGAGGCGGGGCTGACCGGCGCGGCCTTCGTGCTGCCCACCCCAGTCAACCCGGCGGGCCGGGCCGGTCATCGGGTCTATCTGAAGCGGATGCTGCTCACCGAGGGCGCCGAGGGACTGCTGCCGGACTGGGCGTTCTTCGCCCGCTGCGTGGTCGACTCCACCGAGCTGCGCCCGACCGCCAGCCGCGAGGCCCTCTACGAGGACAGCCTGCTGGAGGCGACGCGGGAGGCGCTCGGCGACCAGCTCCGGGGCTGGCTGGTCCGGCTGGCCGGTGGTGCGCCGCGCCGGCTCGCCGAGTTCCTCCAGGTGCACCACCTGGGGGTGAAGGCGCTGGCGCTGCACGACGACGAGATGCTCCGGCTGGTCGAGCGCTGGTGGCCGATGGAGACCAACACCGGGCAGACCACCCTGGCCGAGTTCCGCGAGCGACACGGCCTGATCCGGTACGCGGCCAGCATCGACGAGTTCCGCCAGCTCGCCGGGGTGGCGGCGGCGCAGGACCTGGCGGTGGTCAACGCCGGTTACACGTACGACACCGAGATCATCGAGCGGTTGCCGACGGTGGACCGGTCGGTGCTGGTCGAGCGGCTGGAGCCGAACGATCTGACCACCCGGTTCGACGCCCTTGACCCGGCGGCGGAGCTGGCGCTGCGGCCGTTCGTCGTCGCCGCGCAGCGTGCCCTGGACCGGCTCGGTGTCGAGGTGGTGCTCCGCTCGTACGCCCCGGCGTCGCTGCCGGCGCTCTATCTGGTGAGCCGGTCGGCGGCCTTCGAGGAGCAACTCCGGTCGACCCGGGAGCGGGCCGACGAGACCTGGGCCGGGGTACTCGACGCGCTCGCCGCCTCCGGCCCGGCCGAGCGCCCGCAGTTGGTGCTCAACCACCGCAACCCGCTGGTCCGCCGGGTCAGCGCGCTCGGCGAGCCGGCGCTGGTCGGGCTCGCCGTCGAAGCCCTGTACGGCCAGGCGCTGCTGCTCGGCTACCACCCGATCCGCCCCGCCGACGCCGCCCTGCTGAACAGCTCGTTCCTCGGCCTGCTCGGTCGGGCCGTACCAGGACAGGAGTGATGATGGACCGGGACACCGACGACCTCTGGCGGACGATCGACCGGGTCGGCGAGATGCCGTACGGCAGCGGTCAGGTCGCCGCCGCCGAGCAGCTCCTCCGGCAGGTGGACGCCACCGGTGACGAGCAACTCGCGTTCGCGGCCCGGATGCTCGCCACCGCCGCCTACTACTACGGTGGCGAGCCGGCCCGGTCGTTCGTCACCTTCTCCTGGTGCCTGGCCGAGTTCGACCGCAACCCGAGGCCCTATCACCAGCGGCACCTGCACACCCTGCTCTGGTACTTCAAGCACATGGTCAGCGGCCTGCTCGAATTTCCCGAGGTGCCGCTGGACCGCACCATGGCGGTACTCGACGACATGGAGCGCCGCTACCGCGACGGCGGCCACAGCCTCCAGATGGTCTACAAATACCGGCACCAGGTGGCGGTGCACGTCGGCGCGGCGGAGGAGGCCGCCGAGTGGTACCGCCGGTGGACCACCGCGCCCCGGGACGACCTCTCCGACTGCGCCGGCTGCGACCCGACGGACCAGATCGAATACCTCGCCTCGCTCGGCCGGCACGAGGAGGCGGTGGCAATGGCCGAGCCGGTGCTCGCGGGCCGGCTGGGCTGTGTCGAGCAGCCGCAGTGCGTACTCACCGCGCTGATGCTGCCGTACCTGCACACCGGCCGGCGGGAGCAGGCGCGGGACGCACACCTGCGGGCGTACCGCCGGCACCGGACGAACATCGCGAACATGTCGCTGGTCGGTGAGCACCTGACCTTCTGCGCGCTGACCGGCAACGAGGCGCGCGGGCTGGAGTTGCTGGAACGGCACCTGGGCTGGTTGGACGAGGCGCCCTCGCCGGCCGACGCGATGGCCTTCGCCGCCAGCGGGGCACTGCTGCTGCACCGGCTGGCCGCCGACGGCCACGGGGAACTGCCGGTGCAGCGCCGTGGCCACCTGGAGCGCCCGGCGGCCGAGGTGCCGGTGACGGTGCTCGCCACCGAGCTGGCCGGGACGGCCCGGGACCTGGCCGCCCGGTTCGACGCCCGGAACGGCACCGGGGCGCAGTCGGCGATCGTCGCCGAGCTGCTCGGCCGGCAACCGGTGGGCGGGTACCTGCCGCTGTCGCCGACCGCCCGCCGCCGCCCGGCCCCCGCCAGTACGTCCCCCACCGCCGCCCCCGCCCGGGCCAGCCGGTCCGGCGGCAGCACCTCGACCGACGAGGGCAGCAGCGCGTTGACCGGCGAGGACAGTGGAGCGTCGACCGGCACGGCCGGGTCCGTTCCGGCCGCCGAGCCGGGTGGAGCCTCCGCAGGGTCGGCCCGGCCACCCGCCCGGCCCGACGTACCGCCGGACGCTAGCCCGGAGCAGTTGCTCGACCTGGCCGAGGCGGCCTGGCGTACCGAGCGCGACGGCGACCTCTTCGCGGTACTGGCGGTCTTCGACGAACGGTTCGCCGGGCAGGCGCGGGGGCAGTCGGTCGCCGCCCGCCGGGCCGAGTTCCGGGCGGTCGAGCGGCAGGTGGCCGGCGACGTGGCCGGAGCGGTGGCGGCGAACCGGGAGGCGCTGGCGCTGCACCGGCAGGTGCCGGATCCGCTCCGCGCCCAGGTGGTGGCCGGCCGGCTGGGCGTACTGCTGGTGATGTCCGGTGAGCCGGACGAGGGGGTGCCGCTGGTCCAGGAGTCCGCCGACTACCTGATGGTGCACGGTGACGCCTGGCATCGGGCCGCCGCGCAGGACCGGTTGGCGATCGCGTTTGCCGAGCGGGGTCGGGGTGCCGAGGCGCTGGCGGCGGTGGACCGGGCGTCGACCGAGGCGGCCGGTGCCGGAGACCGCTATCTGGTGGCACGGATCGCGCTGACCAGGGTCCGGGTCCTGGAGTTGCTGGACCGGGGCGCCGAGGTCGGCGAGGCGGCGCTGCGGGCCCGGGACCTCTACGACGAACTCGGCCTGCCCGATCACCGGGCGGTCGCCAGCCTCGGCTACGCCAACTCGCTCGACGACCCGGAGCAGGCGGTCTCGGCGTACGACGAGGCGGTGCGGCTCGCCACCGGCAAGCTGGCGCTGCCGGCCCGGACCGGGCGGGCCCGGGCGCTGGTCGCCGCCGGCCGCCCGGGTGAGGCGGTCGACGACCTGGTGGAGGCGGTCGCGCTCTGCGTCGAGCGCGGCATCGTGGACGGCGCCGCCTACCTGCGCTGGGAGCTGGCCGACGCCTACCGGCGGGCCGACCGGGCGGTGGAGGCGGCCGAGGCGGCGGAGGAGGCGGTCGGCGAGCTGGACCGGCTCGGCCGGCAGGCCGACGCGGACCAGTGCCGGCACCTGCTCGCCACCGTCTACCGGTCGCTCGGCGAGGACGGCCCCGCTCTGGCCCTGCTGGACGAACTCGCCGACAACCTCGACGGCCCGGACAACCTGCCCGCCCGGGCCGGGGTGCTGGAGGAGGCTGGCGAGCTGCTCTACGCCCAGGACCGGGACAATCTCGCCGCGCAGCGGTTCGGTGCCGCCGCGACCGCGTTCCAGCTCGCCGGGCTGCCCCTCGACGAGTTGCGGGTCCGGCGTCGGGAGGTGGCCGCCCAGCACTGGGCCGGTGACCCGGCGGCGGCGCTGGCCGCGCTGGAGGTGGCCGATCGGGTGGCGGCGGCCCTGCCGGGCGGGTCCGCAGACTCGGCACCACCGGCGGGGTCCGGATCTGGTACGCCGGATTCCGGCGACGCCGAGGTCGAGCCGGCGGTGCACTGGGAGCGGGCGATGCTGGCCGATGTCGCGGCCCGGGCGCTGCTCGGCGCGGACCGGCCGGACGAGGCGCTGGCCCGGTTGGACGGCGCCGCCGACACGCTGCGGTCGATCCAGGCCTTCGGCGAGGCGCTCCTGGTGGACCTGCTGACCGGGGAGGTGTTGCTCCGGCTGGACCGGCCGGCCGAGGCCGAACCGCTGCTCCGGAGCACCCTGAACAGCCTGCCCGAGCACTCCGAGCCGGTACGCCGGACGGCCTGGCTACTCGCCGTCGCGCTCGCCGCGCTCGGCCGTACGGCGGAGGCCGACGCCCTGCGCGCCAGCTACGACCTCGACCCCGACGACGAGTAGCCGGCCCGATCCCGCCCGCCGGATGGGGCACCGGTCCGGGCGCGGATCGGACGGACCCGTCCGCCCAGTGGCGGCCGACACTCGGCAGGGAGCCGGCGATTGACAGCTGACTAGGCTGGTCGGGTGACGGTGGAGGAGCAGGTGATGGCGACGGAGGCCGGCGCGCCCGCCAGCGGCGTGCGGCGACGGCGGTCCCGGCGCGAGGAGATTCTGGAGATCGCGGTCGGCCTCTTCGCGGCCCGCGGCTATCACGGGGTCTCGATGGACGACATCGGGTCGGCCGCCGGGGTGACCGGTCCGGCGCTTTACCACCACTTCGCCGGCAAGGAGGCGATGCTCGTCGCCGCGCTGATGCCGGTGAGTGACGGGCTGCTGGCCGGCGGTCGGCAGCGGGTCGCGGAGCATCCGGAGAACTCCCGGGCGGCCCTCGAATCCCTGATCGACTTCCATGTCGAGTTCGCCCTGGCCAACCCGGCGGTCATCGCGCTGCACCTGCACGAGCTGGACCGGCTGCCGGAGGAGCCCCGTCGGCAGATCCGGCGGCTCCAGCGGCTCTACGTCGAGGAGTGGGTGGGGGTGCTGACCGCGCTGCACCCGAAACTGTCGGCGGGCGAGGCGCGGGTGCTCGCCCATGCCGCGTTCGGTCTGATGAACTCCACGCCCTTCCTCGGCGGCGAGGTGGACCGCCAGCGCCGGGCCGCGCTGCTCCGAGCCGCTACCCTGGCTGCGCTGCTCGCCGACCCGGACGACTGAACCTTTCGACCTGAACCGCGTGGCGTTCGGGCACCGCGTCCGACTTGCGGTCCGCCAGACCGCAAGGGGAGGTTGGAAGAGGTTCACTGAGCCGGGCCGCGGACGGCCGTACAACGAGGTGCGGCCGCTTCGAGTACGGAGAGGTAGAACACGATCATGATCGAGTCCCTGCTCGTCGCGAACCGTGGCGAGATTGCCCGCCGGATCATGCGGACCGCCCGGCGACTCGGCGTACGGACTGTCGCGGTCTACTCCGAGGCAGATGCCGACCTGCCGTTCGTCCGCGAGGCCGACGAGGCGGTCTGCGTCGGCCCGCCCAACCCGGCGCAGAGCTACCGGAACGCCGAGGTCATCCTCGCCGCCGCCAAGTCGACCGGTGCGCAGGCGATCCACCCGGGGTACGGCTTCCTGTCGGAGAATGCGGACTTCGCCCGTACCGTCGAGGCGAACGGCCTGGTCTGGGTCGGGCCCGGCGCCGACGCGATCACCGCGATGGGCGACAAGATCAATGCTCGTAACCTGATGGCCGCCGCGGGCGTCCCGGTGGCACCCGGCACCACCGACCCGGCCGGCACGGTCGAGGCCGCGCTCGCCGCCGCCGGGGAGATCGGCTTCCCGGTCATGGTCAAGGCCGCCGCCGGGGGCGGTGGGATGGGCATGGCGGTCGCCGCCGACGAGGCCAGCCTGCGCACCGAGTACGACAAGGTCCGCGCGTTCGCCGAGCGGATGTTCGGGGACGGCTCGGTGCTGATCGAGCGGTACTTCCCCCGGGTGCGGCACGTCGAGGTGCAGATCCTCGGCCTGGCCGACGGCCGGGTGGTGGCGCTCGGCGAGCGGGAGTGCTCGGTGCAGCGGCGCAACCAGAAGGTGGTCGAGGAGTCGCCCTCGCCGGCCGTCTCCGCAGAGCTGCGGGAGCGGCTGCTGGCGGCGGCGGTCCGGGCCGGCGAGGCGGTCGGCTACCGCAACGCCGGCACCGTGGAGTGCCTGCTGGTCCCGCGCCACCGGGACCTGCCGGGTGCCGGCCCCGACTCCGACGAGTTCTTCTTCCTGGAGATGAACACCCGGCTCCAGGTGGAGCACCCGGTGACCGAGCTGGTCTACGGCGTCGACCTGGTCGAAGAGCAACTCCGGGTGGCCGCCGGGCTGGCCCCGAACTTCGACCCGGACGCGCTCGCCCCGCGCGGGCACGCCATCGAGCTGCGGGTCAACGCCGAGGACCCGTTGCGGTTCCTGCCTGGCCCGGGTGCGGTGACCGCGTGGACGGAGCCGACCGGCGAGGGGGTCCGGGTCGACTCCGGATACGCCCTCGGCACCACCGTCACCCCGTTCTACGACTCGCTGATGGCGAAACTGATCGTGTACGGCGCCGACCGGGCCGAGGCGATCGACCGGGCCCGTACGGCGGTGGCCGGCTTCGAGATCGCCGGGCCGAAGTGCAACCTGCCGTTCTTCGCCGAGCTGTTCGACAACGCCGAGTTTCTCGGCGGTGACTACGACACCGGCATCGTCGGCCGGATGCGGGCGAAGAAGTGACCGGCCGGATGGGAGCGGAAAACGTGGGCGGGCGGAACGAGGTGGCGGCATGACGAACGACCTGCCGGGCGCGGTCTCGATCCGGGAGGTCGGACCGCGCGACGGCCTGCAGAACGAGGACCCGGTCCCGACCGACGGCAAGGTACGCCTGCTGGACCTGCTCGGCACCACCGGCGTACGCCGGATCGAGGCGGTCTCCTTCGTGCACCCGAAGGCGATCCCGCAGATGGCCGACGCCGACGAGGTGTGGGCGCGGGCGACGAGGACACCGCAGGTGCGCTATTCGGCGCTGGTGCCGAACTCGAAGGGCGCCCAGCGGGCCCTGGCCGCCGGGTTCACCGAGATCGAGGTGGTGGTCTCGGCCAGCGACACCCACAACCGGCGCAATGTCAACCGTTCCACCGCCGAGTCGCTGGACGACATCGCCGGGCTGATCTCGCTGTTGCACGAGGCGGGGGCGACCGCCGAGGTGATCGTGGCGACCAGCTTCGGCTGCCCGTACGAGGGGGACGTCGACCCGGCCCGGGTGGCCGGCATCGTCGACCGGGTGGTGGCCGACGGGGCGGACCGGGTGGCCTTTGGCGACACCACCGGGATGGCGACCCCGCGCCGGGTCCGGGAACTCGTCACCGCGGTCCGGAACCGGCAGCCCGACATCCCGGTGCTGCTGCACTTCCACAACACCCGGGGTACGGCGCTGGCGAACCTGCTGACCGCGCTCGAACTCGGCGTCACCGAGTACGACGCCAGCGTCGGCGGGCTCGGCGGCTGCCCGTACGCCCCGGGGGCGAGCGGGAACGTGGCCACCGAGGAGGTGGTGCACATGCTGCACGACATGGGCATCGAGACCGGTGTCGACCTGGACGCCCTGCTGGAGGCGGCGGCCTACGCCGAGCAGCTCGTCGGCCGGGAGCTGCCGTCCGGGGTGCTCCGGGCCGGCCCGCGCAGCAGACTGGCGGCGTAACGGCCGTAAGCACCGACAAACCGGGATAAGCTCGGCAAATGCGGTTGATCAAGTACACCCACGCCTGCGTACGCCTGGAGGCGGACGGGCGGTCGCTGGTGATCGATCCGGGCATGTGGACCGAGGCCGAGGCGCTGGACTCCGTCGACCACGTGCTGGTCACGCATGAGCACCCGGACCATCTGGACACCGAGCGGATCAGTGCGGCGGTGGCCACCAACCCGGCGTTGCGGATCTACACCCACGCCGACGTGGCCGGGCAACTGGCCGATCTCGGTCCGGCGGTGGTGCCGGTCGCCTCCGGCGACGAGTTCGACGCGGGCGGGTTCCGGGTGCGGGCGGTCGGTCGGGACCACGCCGAGATCTACCAGGGGCTGCCGGGAATTCCGAACCTCGGCTTCGTGGTCGACGTCGGGACGACAGGTGGCGGGCTCTACCACCCCGGCGACGCGTTCTTCGTACCGGACCTGCCGGTGGCGACGCTGCTGGTGCCGACCAGCGCGCCATGGTTGAAGGTCGCCGAGTCGCTCGACTTCGTCCGGGCGGTCAAGCCCCGGCGGGCGTACTCGATCCACGACGCGGTGGTCAGCGAGCGCGGGGCGCCGATCGTGGACCGCTGGTTCGCGCAGAAGGCCGAGACGGAGTACGCCCGGATCCCGCCCGGGCAGTCGGTCACCTTCGACTGACCCGGCCCGCCGGAAGGGGCCGGCGGTTCGCCGGCCCCTTCGTGGTACGTCCGCTTCTCGGCCGGCGGGTCAGCCGATCGGGGCGAGCATCGTCGCCGGCCAACTGTCCGGGAAGACCTGGCCGCCGACGTCGTCGGCGCGCTCCGGCCCGACCCGGGTACCGGCGAAGAGCTGGGTGACCCGGCTGGCCTCCGCACTGCTCGGGTACGGGTTGGTGCAGCTCGTGCCGGCACTGCCACCCGACATCAGCAGCGCGCAGTTGCCGTTGTAGTTGTCCGGCAGCCCGAGGATGTGCCCGATCTCATGGCTCATGATCCGCAGCGGGCTGTACTGCTGCGCCTGCTGGGTGTCGATGTAGACCCGGCCGTTGCCGAGGCTGGTCCGCACCGCGTACGAGCCACCGCCGGTGATCTGATAGATCCGCAGGTTGGAGCCGCAGTTGGCCGAGAGGGTCAGGTTCGACGTGGCGTTGTTCCAGATCGAGGCGGCCTGGTTCGCGATGCTGACGTAGCTCGGCGCCTGGCTGGTGTTGTAGCAGATGGTCATGGCGGCGGACGCGGGCGAGGGGTTGGCCAGCGTGATGCCGAGGGTGGCACCCGTCGTTGCGACGAACGCGACCAGTAGCCGGCTGATGCGTGAGGTCATGGCTCACTCTCCGATCCGGTGGTCGATGGGAGGGGGTGCCAGCAGCCTAGTATAGACAAATGTCAATTACACCATCCTGTCCAGATACGTGGTCGTTCGTTATGACAGCGGTCGAGTGGCCCGGAGCGGCTCGGATGCAGTAGCCTAACGATCGTTCAGGTCGGTTGGGGTGGGACCGCGAGTCCCGGTGCGACGAGGGGGGTCGGCGTGACGCTCGACGATGCGGCGCTGGAACAACTCGGCAAGCGGGTCCGGGCCGGCGGTGCGGAGAAATACCACGCCGCCAACGCGGCCAAGGGCAAGCTCTTCGCCCGGGAACGGATCGCGCTGCTGGTCGACGAGGGATCGTTCGTCGAGGACGGGCTCTACGCGAACGCGCTCGCCGACGGGCTACCCGCCGACGGCGTGGTCACCGGCCAGGCCAGCATCGACGGCCGGCCCGTCTGCCTGATGGCCAACGACTCCACGGTCAAGGCAGGGAGCTGGGGTGCCCGTACGGTCGAGAAGATCATCCGGATCATCGAGCGGGCGTACGCCAACGGCCAGCCGATGGTCTATCTGGTCGACTCGGCCGGTGCCCGGATCACCGACCAGGTGGACCTCTTCCCCGGCCGGCGCGGCGCCGGAAAGATCTTCTGGAACCAGGTCCGCGCCTCCGGCTCGATTCCGCAGGTCTGCGCGCTGTTCGGGCCGAGCGCGGCCGGCGGGGCGTACATCCCGGCGTTCTGCGACGTGGTGGCGATGGTGGACGGCAACGCCAGCATGTATCTCGGCTCCGACCGGATGGTCGAGATGGTCACCGGGGAGAAGACCACGCTGGAGGAGATGGGCGGGGCCCGGGTGCACTGCGCCGAATCCGGTGTCGGGCACTTCCTCTGCAAGACCGAGGCGGACGCGCTCGACGTGGTCCGCCGCTACCTCTCCTACCTGCCGGCGAACTGGACGCAGTCGCCGCCGGCCGCGCCCGCCGTCGCCGCCCCGGACAAGGTCGACCTGGCCGCGCTGGTACCGGCGAGCGAGCGGCAGGCGTTCGACATGCGCCGGTACGTCAAGGGCCTGCTCGACGCCGACTCCTTCCTGGAGATCCAGGCGCTCTGGGCCAAGGAGCTGACGATCGGCTTCGGCCGGCTCGACGGCCAGGCCGTCGGCGTGGTGGCGAACAACTCGATGTTCAAGGGCGGGGTGCTCTTCGTCGACTCGGCCGACAAGGCGACCCGGTTCGTGCAGCTCTGCGACGCCTTCAACGTGCCGCTGCTCTTCCTCTCCGACGTGCCCGGGTTCATGGTCGGCACGGCGGTGGAGAAGCAGGGCATCATCCGACACGGCGCCAAGATGATCACGGCGATCAGCGAGGCGACCGTACCGAAGATCTGCGTGGTGGTCCGCAAGGCGTACGGTGCCGGGCTCTACGCCATGGCCGGCCCCGGCTTCGAGCCGGACGCGACAATCGCGCTGCCCACCGCGAAGATCGCGGTGATGGGTGCCGAGGCGGCGGTGAACGCGGTCTACGCCAACAAGATCGCCGCGATCGAGGACCCGGACGAGCGGGCGGCCTTCGTCGCCGAGCGGCGTACCGCCTACGAGCAGGACATCGACATCGTCCGGCTGGCCAGCGAGCTGGTCGTGGACGCGATCGTCGAACCGGCCGACCTGCGAACCGAGCTGGTCCGGCGGTTCGCCGCCGCCCGAGGTAAGGACCGCACCTTCTCCCGGCGCCGGCACGGCGTCACGCCCGTCTAGGAACCGGCCCGGCGCTCCGACCGCTGCGGAGATCGGAACGCCCGGCTCGCCACCCGCAGCCCCGCCCGTCGCGCCACGAGCGTTCCCGGCGGACCCGACCCGATGGAGGAACCCATGGACTTCCGGCTCAGCGAGGAGTACGAGGCGCTGCGATCGAGTGTGCGGTCCTTCGCCCGCGAGGTCGTCGCGCCGGCCATCGCCGACCACTACGAGCGGCACACCTTCCCGTACGAGATCGTCGCGCAGATGGGCAAGATGGGGCTGTTCGGCCTGCCGTTCCCGGAGGAGCACGGCGGGATGGGCGGCGACTACTTCGCGCTCTGCCTCGTCCTGGAGGAACTCGCCCGGGTCGACTCCAGCGTGGCGATCACGCTGGAGGCGGCGGTCTCGCTCGGCGCGATGCCGATCTACCGGTTCGGCACCGACGAGCAGCGCGCCCGCTGGCTGCCGAAGCTGGTCACCGGCGAGGCGCTGGCCGGGTTCGGGCTGACCGAGCCAGGCTTCGGCTCCGACGCGGGCGGCACGGCGACCCGGGCGGTTCTGGACGGCGACGAGTGGGTGATCAACGGCTCGAAGGCGTTCATCACGAACTCGGGTACCGAGATCACCACCCTGGTCACGGTCACCGCTGTCACCGGCACCAACCCGGACGGCTCCAAGGAGCTCTCCACCATCATCGTGCCCTCCGGTACGCCGGGCTTCACCGTCGCGCCGGGCTATTCCAAGGTGGGCTGGTGCGCCTCGGACACCCACGAGCTGACCTTCGACGACTGCCGGGTGCCGGCGGAGAACCTGCTCGGCCAGCGCGGCCGGGGCTTCGCCCAGTTCCTGCGGATCCTCGACGAGGGGCGGATCGCGATCGCCGCGCTGGCGGTCGGCCTCGCCCAGGGCTGCGTCGACGAGTCCATCCGGTACGCCAAGGAGCGGCACGCCTTCGGTCGGCCGATCGCCAACTTCCAGGCCATCCAGTTCAAGATCGCTGACATGGAGCGGCGGGCGCACACCTCCCGGCTGGCGTACTACGACGCGGCGGCCCGGATGCTGGCCGGCGAGGACTTCAAGCGGCACGCGGCGATCGCCAAGCTGCACGCCAGCGAGTGCGCGGTGGACAACGCCCGGGAGGCGACCCAGATCCACGGCGGGTACGGCTTCATGAACGAGTTCGCCGTTGCCCGGTTCTGGCGGGACTCGAAGATCCTGGAGATCGGCGAGGGCACCTCCGAGGTGCAGCGCATGATCATCGCCCGCGACCTGGGGCTGTAACCCGGAGTGCTCCGGCCGGCCGGCTCACGGCTCGTTCGGCCGGCCGGTCAACTCCGGGCACTGCCGACCTGCCGGGTCGCGGCAACCTCACCCGACTCAACTCAGTCGGTCGCGGTCAGCTCGGCCAGGGCCTTGACGGTCTTCCAGTTCCGGGTGGTCGAGGCGACGCCGAGCCGCTTCTCCAGGTAGGCGTTGCTGAACCTGCTGCGGCCGTACCCGTCCGGGTAGTGCAGGTAGAGGTCACGGCCGGTACCGGCGAAGGCGAACCCGGCGGCCTCGGCGCCCGGCACGGACAGCTCGGCCACCCGGTCGGCCTCCGGCGGCTGCGCCAGGAACGCCACCAGCAGCTTGACCTCGTCCGGCTGGGCGGGCGCGTACGGGTTGCCGGCGGTCAGCTCCGCCAACTCCGGGCCGGAGCGGACCATGACCGCCACGTCGATGGTCAACTGGTCGGCGAGGGCTCGCCGGATGTCGCCGGCCAGCCGTTCCGGATCGGCGCCGTCTCCGGCTCCGAAGACCACGTTGCCACTCTGCAGGTAGGTCTTCACGTCGTCGTGGCCGAGGTCGGTGACGATCCGGCGCAGGTCGGCCATGCCGATCCGGTTGTGCGAGCCGAGGTTGACGCCCCGCAGGAGCGCGGCGTACCGGCCCATCCCGCCTCCTCGATCAACCGTTTCTGACGGTCAGGAGCCTATCCCGGCCGGCCGGGCCCTGGAGGTCTCGTCTCCGCGGGCGAACCCGTTCGCCCGGCCAAGGAGTAACTGAGCCGCCTCTCGCGAAGGACCGGAGCACGCCGCGGTCAGTGGGAGTCCGGTCTGGGGATATGGACGCCGGCGGCACGGAGCTTGGTTTCGACGAGCGCGGCCAGCCGGGCCGCGCCCGGTGCCTGTTCCTCGCCGTGGTGGGCGATCAGGTTGTACCGGGTCGCGGTCTCGGTGCGGGCTTGCAGGCCGGTCACGATTTTCAGCTGTGCGGGGTTGGCGAGGTAGTGGTCGGCCATGGCGGTGGCGAGTTCGGCGATGCGGGGGTCGTCCGGTTCCCAGGCCGCGGATTCGGCGGCGCGCTTGCTCAAGGCGACGAACCGGGGGTCTTGCAGGGCGTGCTCGACATGGGTGAGGTAGTCGTCGAAACCTTCGGGAACCAGGGCCCTGGCGAGCACCAAGCCCTCCCGGGCGGCCGCCACTTCGTCCGTGCTGAAGCCGAGGGCGGGCATCCGCTCCAGCAGTGCCACAGCGCGCTCGGGCAGCAGCGCCCGGTTGCCGTCGGCGAGCCGGTGCAGTGTGTCGCGCCGGCTGATCAACTCCTTGATCCGTTCGGTGAGCTGCCGCTCGACGTCGGCGAGTGCGGCGGCGAACTGCGCGGCGTCGGCGGCGAGCAGGGGCCCGATCTCGGCCAGCGGCACCCCGGTGGCGGCCAGCGTGCGGACCTGCACCAGCCGCAACAAGTCGGCCGATCCGTACCGTCGGTAACCGGAGCTGTCGCGTTCGGGCTCCTCGACCAGGCCGAGCTTGTGGTAGTGCCGCACCGTCTTCACGGTAACGCCGGCAAATGCCGCTGCCTGCCCGATCGTGACTCCGTTCCTCATCTGCTCAGCCTGCCTTGTGCTCGGGCTGGACCACCAATGAACCTTTTTCAACCTCCCCTTGCGGTCCGGCGGACCGCAAGGTCGGACGCGGTGCGTAAGCGCCGCGCGGTCCAGGTTGAAAAAGGTTCAATTCGCACACCTCCACCGAGCGTGTGGACGGGCCACGCCGAACTCGGCGTGGCGCCCGTTCGCGTGCCACCTGATACAGGACCGGAAGGTGCCGGCCCTCAAAGCGCGTGGGTCACGGGTGTTCAGTCCGTCGGCCGAGCCGGGTCGGCCTGCCCGCCGCAGAACACCTCGTCGACGAGCCGCTGCGTCGCCTGCTGGAACGCCACGGCCAGGGACAATGCGGCGTCGTCCACATAGTTCAGCGTGGCGGTCAGGGTCTTGCTGCCATCGGGCGTGCTGAACATCAGCGCGGCGTGCCCGGCAGCGCCGCCGTTGTGGGTGATGACGGTGCCGCCACAGGGCGTGTCCTGCACGAACAACCCCAGTCCGTAGCCCATGCCCGGAATGGGCGTCGGGTGCGGGGTGCACATCTCGGCCAGCAGCGGGGCCGGCAGGAGCTTGCCGCTCACCAGCGCGGAGATGAACGTGTGCAGGTCCTGGCTGGTCGAGATCATGTCACCACCGCTGGAGATCCAGGAGGGATTCTGGCTGGTGACGTCGACCGTCTTCTCCTCACCGGCGTCCTCGTACCGGTAGTAGGCGTGGGCGTGCGGCTCGGCGATCCCCGTCTGGGTGGTCGGTGCCACGGTGCCGGACAGTCCGAGCGGCCCCAGGATCAGCCGCTGCATCTCCTCGGCGACCGAGCGGCCGGTGACCTGCTCGATCAGCAGCCTGGCCAGCACGTAGTTGGTGTTTGAATAGCTCCAGTCCGTCCCCGGCTCGAACCGTGCCGGCTTGGACAACGCCAGCCGCACCAGATCCGCTGGCTGATAGGTCTTGAAGCGGTTGTCCACCCACTCCTTGCCTGCGGTGGTAGCGGGGATCCCCGGCACCACCGTTCCGTCCTCGTAGTACTCACCGGTGAAGTTGAACACGCCGCTGGTGTGCTGTAGCAGCATCCGCACCGTGATCCGCTGGTCCAGCCCGAACTCGGGCAGGTAGTCGGCGACCGGGGTGTCCAGCCTGATCTTGCCCTCGGCCACCAGTTGCAGCACCAGGGTCGCGGTGAAGGTCTTGGTGTTGCTGCCGATCCGGACCTGCCCGTTCGTCGGCGGTTTCGTCGCCTCCCCCAGCTTGCTCACCCCGGCGCTGCCGACCCACTCGCCCCGCTCATCGTGCACGCGAAGCGTAATTCCGGTGAGACCGGAATCGACGATCTCATCCAGGGCCTTCTGGAGTTCCGGGCGATCCTGCCCGGCAGCAGCAGCCGGCACGGCTCCGCTGTCCGAGGTGTTCACCCCTGCGGCGTCGAGGGCTGCGGTGGGCGTGCCGGTGGCGGCCATCAGCGACACGGCACCGTGCGCGACGGTCCCCAGGGTGCTCTTGTCCTGGTCGGGAAGGGTGCTGGACATGGTTGCTCCTCTGAATCTGCTCTGCCCGGATCGGCGTCCGTCGTGGCGTGCCGACGCGACGAGCATGCACCCTGACCTAAGGTCAACCTAAAGCATGATCTAGCTCACGCCTGTCGCCGGGGAGGCAGCTTCGGGGCATCTCGCAGATGTGGTCACCGTCCGGCCCGTCGGCGGGCGGCCCGGCGCCGCTGCCGGACCAGGAGCGCGAGCAGGGTGCCGACCAGGATCACCGGGGCGACCGTGCCGAGCAGCCAGTCGATGCGGAAGCCCCGGTCGGGACGCACCTGGGTCGCGCCGGCGGCCGGTGACGAGACCTGGTTGCCGGAGTCGGCCCGACCCGGTGCGACGAGCTGGCCGACGGTCGCGTCGGCGGGCAGCCCGAATCCCCAGTCGAGCAGCGCCGCGCCCTGCTCCCAGCCGCGCTGCGGCTGCGACTCCGCGCCGAGCAGGGTGACCAACAGGGTACGACCGTTCCGCTCGGCCGCCCCGACGAAGCTGTGCCGGGCCAGGTCGGTGTAGCCGGTCTTGCCGCCCAGCGCCCCGGGATAGCGGTGCAGGAGCTGGTTGTCGTTCCAGATCGGGTACCCCTTGGTGTTGTTCGCCGCCTGGGCCGGCACCTGCGCCATCTTCGTCGCGGCGTACCGGCGGAAGTCGGGGTGCCCGAAGCAGGCGCGGGCGATCAGCGCCAGGTCGTAGGCGCTGGTGTACTGGCCGGGTCCGTCCAGCCCGGAGGGTGTGGCGGCGTGCGTCTGGTGCGCGCCGAGCCGGGCCGCCTCGGCGTTCATCGCCGCGACCCCGCCGGCCTGGCCAGCGGCACCGCCGCCGAGCCGGGCCAGCACGTTCGCCGCGTCGTTGCCGGAGTTGAGCATCAGGCCGAGCCAGAGCGTCTCGACCGTGTACCGGCCGCCGCGTACCAGCCCCACCGCCGAGCTGCCCGGCTCGAAGTCGAGGTCCGACTCGGTCACCTCGACGACCCGCTGCGGGTCGAGATGTGGCAGTACCGCCGCCACCAGCAGCAGCTTCTGCACACTCGCCGGCACGCCGTACTCGTGTGGGCCGCAGCCGCCGAGTACCGCGCCGCTGGCCAGGTCGGCGACCAGCCACGAGGTGGCGGTGACCTTGGGTGGCTCGGCGGCGCCGGACGGGATGACCAGGCCGGTGGTCGCCAGGGCCGGGCCGCCGACTGCCGCCTTCGCCGGGTCGAGCGGTGGCGGCGCGGGCCGGGTCGGCCGGGCCACCGGCGGGCTCGGCGCCGGACAGGGCCGAGACGGCGTACTCGCTCGGGTCTGGGCCGGAGTCCTCGCCACCGCAGCTCCGGGCGCACCGGCCGTTGTCACCGACGGCAGCACCAGGAGAGCGGCGGCTACTCTGAGTGCAAACAACCCGCGGGCCATACTTCGGAGAGTAATCGTTGTCATCCGTACGGATGGCAGATTCGGATATCGGGGCCGCCGTGCCGGTGAGCTGCTCCGGACGCCGGTATACCGTCGGTATACTTCCGGCCGTGGACACGACGATCAAGGTGGACGCGGTGGTCCGGGACCGGCTCGCCACGATCGCACGGGAGCGGGGCATGACCGTGCGGGACCTGGTCGCCGAGCTGTCCAACGGCACACCCACCGCAGCCGAGCTGCGGGAACGCGCGGCCAGTGCGGCCCGATACCTGCGGTCGCGGATCGGTGTCGACCTCGACGGCGACGACGTCCGCGCCGGTGAAGACTTCTGGCGGGACGTCGAGTCGGGAGCCGTACCCTCCACTCTCGACCCGGCCGGCTCCGACGAGCCGAGGGCGTGACCACCCCGCTCGCGGCGGTCGTCTTCGACCACACCGCCCTGCTCGCGCTCGGCGCCGGCCACCGGCTGCTCTCCGGGTTGGTCGCGGCGGCGCACCAGGAGGCGGGGCGGCACATCTACGTCCCCGCACTCTGCCTGGCCGCCGCCTCGGCCGACCGCCCGGCGCTCGGCGAGCACGTCGGGGCGTTACCGGCGATGGAGGTCGTCGAACTCGGCTATTCGGCGGCGACCGCGGTCGGACGGCTCGTCGCCGGCACCGTCGACTGGCGGGCCGCGCACGCGGTCGTCGTCGCGAGGCCGGACGCCGAGTGGCCGACCGGCCGCTCGGTGCTCACCGAGCGTCCCGACGTCTACCGGCGGCGCGGCCTCACCGCGATCGAGCTGCCTCCGCCCCGCTGACAGTGCTCTCCCGTGCTGGGCTGACAATGCTCGTTGGATCGAGCGGGGCCAGCCGATCAGGGACGAGGGCGGACCCAGCCGAGAAAGCGGGCGTGCAGTGCCGCCGGGTCCGGTCCCGGATTCGGGTTGAGCCGGTGCAGGTCGGCGGTGGCGGCGTAGAGCGCCGAGCCGAGATAGACGTGCAGCCCCACCCGGTCCTCCCGATAGTCGGAGAGCAGCGTCAGTCGGGCGGTGGCACACGGCCACGGGTGCCCGCATCCCCGGCAGATCCAGAGTGGACGCAACGGCAGGTGCCGCCAGGTCGGGCCGCGGTTCGTCGGGCGCTTGCGCGGAAACCGGGGCGGCAGGTTCGCGCCGATCCGCGCCATCGGGTACGGCGGGACGAGCGGTGGTGGGTTGAACCGGTCCGGGCACGGCCAGCGGTCGCCGCAGCGACAGTGCCGCCACCAGAGCCGTCGCCAGTCGCGTCGGTGCTGCGGGGAGTACCGGACGGGTTGGGGTTGCCCCCGAAACAGTGACCACATCGGAGCGTTACCTCCCTGGGGCGGTCCGGGACGCCCACCCGGGTCAGGTCCCGGTCTGCCGATGGGCGCGTTTCCGGTCCCCAGTCTCGTGACCGGGCCACTACTCTCGGAAGTGTTGTCCGGGCGACCCGAGCCGTTGTCCGGGGTCCACAATCCGCAGGTAAGGAGCCTGTCCGTGGCCGAACCGACGACACTGGGTCTGTTCGCCGGCGAGTTACGCCGGTTCCGTGGCATCGCCGGACTCTCCCAGGACGGTCTGGCACAGCGGATCAACTTCTCCTCGGCGCTGATCGCCAAGATCGAGCTGTGTCAGCGCCGCCCGACCCGCGAGTTCGCCAAGCGCTGCGACAACGTACTGGAAACCGGCGGCCTCCTCGAACGCATCCAGGCAGTGATCGGTGTCGGGCCGGTCATGCCATGGTTCCGCGAGTGGAGCATTCTCGAACAGGAGGCCGAAGCCATCCGTTGCTTCGAGTGGTCGGTGATTCCTGGCCTGTTGCAGACTGAGGCATACGCCCGTGCCCTGCTCAGCGGTGGCAGGATGTTCACGAACGCCGAGGTCGAGCAGCACGTGGCTACCCGGATGGCCCGGCAGGAGATCTTCACCCGGGAGAAGCCGCCGTTGTTTACCGCCGTGGTGGACGAGCGAGTGCTCCACCAGCCCATCGGTGGCCGTGAGGTCATGCGCGATCAGCTCCGGCACATCGTGAAGGTGTGCGCGGAACAGCCTCGGATACGGATCCAGGTGGTGCCCACGAGCGCTGGCGCCTACGTCGGCGTCAACGGCCCCTTCGTGATCGCGACGATGACGGGTGGCGACGATATCGGTTTTCTCGACGACCAGATTGAGGGGCGACTGATCGAGCGCGCCGACGAGGTGGCCAGGATCAACAGGATCTGGGAGATAATCCGGTGCGAGGCGCTGTCCCACCAGCAGTCCATCGAGCTGATCCAGGAGGTGGCAGAGTCGTGGAGTTAAGTCGCGCGATCTGGCGGAAGAGCAGCCGCAGCAACGCCAACGCTGGCAACTGCGTCGAGGTGGCCGGGAACTTGCCCGGGGTGATCGGGGTGCGGGACAGCAAGGACCCGGCCGGTCCGGTGCTGACCTTCGCGCCGGCCGCCTGGCGGTCGTTCGTGGATACCATGCGGACCCGCCAGGTTCTGTGAAGGCTCTGGCGCCGGATCATGTAGCGCGTGGATCGACCTGCCAGTACCTCCCCGGCTGCCGCGTGCCGCAATCAACGGCAACCTCAGCCGTTGGCAAAGATCCGCGCACCTTCGATGGCCCCTAACGGCCTTGTCAACCGAGGACCAACTTCTCGTCGCCAAAGTCAGCCACGATTGTCAACTGGCCACCGAGGGCGGCAATGTATTTGCCGATCGTGCCGACCTCGGTGGCAGGTAGTTCGCCCTTCTCGATGGCGGACACACGAGCCTGGGATACGCCCATCCGGTCGGCGACCTGCTGCTGGCTCAGGTCGTGACGCTTGCGGATGTCCGCGAGCCGAGCAGCACGGACCTCGGCGACCAGGCGGTCTCTGTGCTCGGCGACCCGCTTCTCGTCAAGGTTGGCGCGGGCGCGAACGTCCTTCCAGCTATTCGCCATGATGCTGTCCCTTCAGCTCGGCGAGGTGGTTGTCGTACGCCTCATCAGCCAGTGCAACGTTTTCCTTGTACCATTCTTTCCATTTCCCAGCCTTGTCGCCCGCTATCAGCAGGATTGCCGACCGCTCGGGATCGAACGCGAACAGGATGCGGATCTCGGAGTTGCCGGTGGAACCCGGGCGCAGTTCCTTCATGTTCTGGTGTCGTGATGCTTTGATCTGGTCAACCAAAGGGCGCCCCAGTGTGGGTCCCACTTCCGAGAGCATGTCGATGGCCGCTGCGACCTGGTTGGCGCAGTCGGGGTCATCCTTGGCGAGTTCGAGGAACCAGTCTTCGACCTGTGCGGGTCAGGTTGATGTCCCAGGAGCCCACGGATCAACTATAACGCTGGCGTTGTATTGCCTGCAAGGTAATGCCGGGTCGGCGGCATCGGCGGGCCGAGGGTGGTCGAGGGCATCAGTGTCAGGCAACCGACCCGTCGGGCGCACCGGTCCTGACCGGCGGCCGGTCGCTCGGGGGCCGCTCTGCGGATCGGGTGAGCAGCAGCGCGAGGCAGGCGACCGCGACGCAGACGGTCATGCCCAGGAACAGCGCTACGGCGTTGTCCCGCCCACCGAGCCCCATCAGCGGGGCCGCCACCGCCGCGAGTACGCCCTGGAGGGTGCCGAGCACCGCCGATCCGCTGCCGGCCGCCTTCGGTACCCGTTGGATCGCCAGCGCGGTGGCATTCCCCATGATCATGCCCAGTCCGACGAAGAAGAGCAGCAGCGCGACCGCCACCGTCCGGTCGAGCTGACCGGCGAGGGTGACGGCGAGCAGGCCGCCGGTGGTGGCCAGCATGGTGGCCAGGCCGATCCGGAGCAGTACCCCCGGGGAGGCGCCCCGGCCGACGACCCGGGCGTTGACCGCGCTGCTCAGGGTGGCGATCAACGCACCGGCGGCGAAGGCGACGGCGGCCTGCCGGACGGAGAGCCCCAGGACGTACTGGAGGAAGAAGGGTGACGCGGCGATGTAGCAGAACAGGGCCGCGAACCCGAAGCCGAACGCGAAGGTGTAGCCGAGATAGACCCGGTCGGTCAGCAACGAGCGCGCGGTGGCCAGGGTGGCGCGGAGCCCGCCGGCGTGCCGGCGGTCCGGCGGCAGACTCTCGGGTACGCCGACCAGCGTGACGAGCAGGGTGAGCAGCAGTCCGGCCGCGAGGGTGAACCACACCGCGCGCCAGCCGGCGGCACCGGTCACCACACCCCCGATCAGCGGTGCGGTGATCGGGGCGATGCCGCTGAGCGCCATCAGGATGCCGAACATCCGGGCGGCGGCCGGCCCCTGGGCGGTGTCGGAGATGACGGCCCGGCCGACCACCACCCCGGCGGCCGCGCTGAACCCCATCACGAACCGGAGCGCGGTCAGCGTCTCCAGGGTGGGTGCGAAGGCGCAGGCGGCGGCGGAGGCCGCGCAGAGCGCCGTACCGGCGAGGATCAGCAGCCGGCGACCGTACCGGTCGGAGAGCGGCCCGAGCACGAGCTGACCGAGGGCCAGCCCGATCACGAAGGAGGTGAGGGTGAGCTGGACTCCGGAGGGGTCGGTGCGGAACTCGTCGGCGATCCGGGGGAAGGCCGGTAGGTACATGTCGATGCCCATCGGCGGCACGAAGGCCAGCAGCACGAGGGCGGGGAGCAGCAGCCGGCGCGGCCGGGCGGGCGGACCGGCGGGCGGCTCGGGCGGCGAGGGCGGGGTGGACTCGTCGGTCCGGGAGGGGGCGGAAGTCACCACGGCAAGTTACTATAGTTATATAAGTATGTCTAGCGTTATCCTCGTGAAGTGAAACGAGTGACCATGGCGGACGAGACGGTGCTCCGGCAGGCGAGGACACTCGTACCGGTTCTGTACCAACTGAGCCGGGTGATGCGGCTACAGGGCGTCGACGCGGCCGGGCTGGGCCAATTGCCGCCGTCCGAGCTGGAGGTGCTCCGGTACGTCGCCGACGCCCCCGGCGTCTCGGTGAGTACCCTCGCCCGCGACCTCGGCCTGCACGCCAGCAACGTCAGCGCGACCGTCCGCGCCCTGGTGGCCCGCAACCTGGTACGCCGCGAGCCCGACCCGAACGACCGGCGGGCCGTACGGCTGCACGCGACCGTGGACGCGGCGCACGGCTCGGCCCGGATCGAGGACGCCTGGGCCCGGATCTTCGCCGACGCCATGGCCGAGATCAGCGACGAGCAGCGGGCCGAGCTGGCCAGCGCCGCTCCGGCACTCGGCGCGCTCGCCGAACGCCTGCGGGCCCGCCGCGCCACCGAACGCGGCTGATCCGTTACCTGGTCGCCGCAGCTCCCGGCCTCGACCCGGGACACCGGAGCCTCGACCCGGCACACCGGACAGTCAGTTCTGACCGGATAGCGGCTGACGCCTGGCTGCTCAGGGTGTTTGCATGTGCGCCGAGGGCGACGAGCGGGCGTCGCTCCAGGGGAGGTTCGAAGCATGTTCGCTGCGTTCGGACGGTCGCTGTGGCGGTGGCGCTGGCCGGTACTGGTCGGCTGGCTGGGACTGGTGCTGGCCGGAGCCACCCTCGGCGGGCAGGTCTTCGACCGGCTGGTC
The DNA here is from genome assembly GCF_053764795.1 of Plantactinospora sp. DSM 117369. Lineage (NCBI taxonomy): Bacteria > Bacillati > Actinomycetota > Actinomycetes > Micromonosporales > Micromonosporaceae > Plantactinospora > Plantactinospora sp. DSM 117369. The sequence goes on from NZ_CM132446.1 coordinate 73,229, forward strand.
GACACCGACAACCTCCGCCCGGACGCCGAGTCGCAGCGGGCCGACCGCCGGGTCGCCGCACTCCTCCCCGAGGGCCCGATCGTGGTCGCGATCGTCCGGGACCGGGACCCGTACGACCCGGCACTGGTGGCCAGCGTCAACCGGGTACGCGCCGAGGTGCAGGCCGTACCGGGGGTCAGGGAGGTCGAGGACCTCTACAACGCGGCGGGCGGCCGGATCGGCGCCGACAACCGCAGCACCCTGGTCCGGGTCGAGTTGGCCGACGGGCTGCCGACCGCCGAGCGGGAGGCGGCCGAGGACCGGGTGGCCGCCCTGCTGCGCGGCATCGACGCGCCGCAGGTGCTGGTCGGCGGCGAGGAGTTGGCCGAGCGGGCCTTCGCCGAGCAGGCGATCGACGACGCGGCCGTCGGTGAGTCGATCGCGCTCGGCGTACTCCTGGTGGCGCTGGTGGTGATCCTCGGCGGCCTGCTCGCCGGGGTGCTTCCGCTGCTCGCCGCGCTCGCCGCCGTCGCGGTGACCCTGCTCGGCCTCTACGGCCTGACTGCCGTCACCGGGGTCGGCGAGTTCACCGTCAACGTGGTCACGCTGCTCGGCATCGGCCTGACCGTGGACTACGCGCTGCTGCTGATCGCCCGGTTCCGCGAGGAACGCGGCGACGGGCGGGGGAGCGAGGACGGGCCGGGGAGCGGCGATCCCGCCGAGGCGCTGGCCCGGACGATGGCGACCGCCGGCCGTACCGTGCTGATCTCCGGCCTGGCGGTCGCGGCCGCGATGGTCGGCCTCTACGCCTTCGCCTCACCACTGCTCGCCGCGATGGCGCTCGGCGGCGCGCTCGCGGTGGCGCTGGCCACCCTCGCCGGCCTGACCCTGCTGCCGGCGCTGCTCGCCGTCGCGCACCGGCACATCCCGGCCCCCGGCGCCCGGACCTGGGTGCGCCGGGTCCTGGCCGGCGCCGCGAGCCCGGCCCGCCGGATCGTCCCGGCCCGACCCGCCACCACCCCCCGATCGGGTACGCCCGGCGCCGACCCCGGCCTGCTCGGCCGGCTCGCCGGGTACGCACAGCGCAAGCCCGGCCCGGTGGCGTTCGGCGTCTCCGCCGGCCTGCTGCTGCTCGCCCTACCGTTCCTGGCCGGCGCCAACCTGGCCAACTCCGACGCCCGGGCGCTGCCCCGGTCGATGGAGGCCCGGCAGGTGCACGACGTGCTACTGCGCGACTTCGAGGCGGGCCGGGCCGCTCCGGTCACCGTCGTCGTCGATGCGGATCCGGCCAGCGCCGAGGTGCGGGACCTGATGAACCAGCTCAACACCCTGCCCCAGGTGATCCGGATGCAGCCCCGCCCCGACGTGCCGGGCCCGGCGGTGGTGATCGACCTGACGCCGAGGGGCGCGACCGGCGGCCCCGAGTCCCGTGAGCTGGTACGCGCGGTGCGCGCCCTCGACCAGCCATTGCCGCTGCTGGTCGGCGGGCCCGCCGCCGAGCTGGTCGACTACCGGTCCTCGGTCACGCAACGGCTGCCGTACGCCGTACTCGTGCTGCTGCTGGTCACCACCGGGCTGCTCTTCGTACTCACCGGCTCGCTGGTCATCCCGGTCAAGGCGCTGGTGATGAACGTGCTGACCCTGCTCGCCACCCTCGGCGTACTGGTGGTGGTCTTCCAGTGGGGCGTGGGTGCCGCCCTGATCGGGGTGGAGTCCTGGGGGGCGATCGACCTCACCACCCCGGTCCTGCTCTTCGTCTTCGTCTTCGGACTGTCGATGGACTACGAGGTCTTCCTGCTGGCCCGGATCCGCGAGGAGTGGCGTCGCTGGTCGGGTCTGCGTACCCCGGCGGCCCGCACCCGGGCCGGGCAGCGGGCGGTGCTGGCCGGGATCACCCGGACCGGTCCGGTGGTGACCTCGGCGGCGGTCTGCATCACCATCGTCTTCCTGGGTTTCCTGCTCGGCGACCTGACCGCGGTCAAGGAGATCGGCTTCGGCATGGCGGTGGCCGTACTGCTCGACGTCACGGTCGTCCGCGGGCTGCTGATGCCGGCGTTGATGAGCCTGCTCGGCGAGTGGAACTGGTGGGCGCCGACCCCGCTGCGCCGGCTGCACCAGCGGTTCTCCGGCGACCGGGACCTGCCGGTCGGTACGCCGGTTCCGCCCGCTCCGGTGCCGGTTTCCGTCGAACCGTGAGGGCTCGGTTACCGGCCGGAACCGGTCATCGGTGATCTGTCGGATATCTATGTCCTCTTCCGTCGGTAGCGCGACGTATCTCTGCCGAGCCCCTACCGGGCTGCGTAGTCTTCCTGCCCATGACTCCGGATCATGGCTCCGACCGGGTTCCGGGTGGCTTTGCCGAGGTGCTCCGCCGGTGCCGGCGGGCGGCCGGACTGACCCAGGCCGAACTCGCCGAACGGGCCGCCGTCGGGATCCGTACGGTCCGTGACCTCGAACGGGGCCGGGCCTCCCGTCCACAGCGGACGACCGTGGAACTGCTCGCCGCCGCGCTCGGTCTGGCCGGGCAGGACCGGTCCGACTTCGTCGCGCTGGCCCGGGGCCAGGCCGGGCCGGCGCCGGAGGTGGGCGGTCTCGCGTCCGCGGCGTCCCGGCGGCTGCCGACGCGCGGCTTCGGGCTGCCGGATCCGGGTGAGCTGATCGGTCGGGACCGGGATGTGGCCGACCTGGCCGCGATGCTGACCGAGCAGCCCCGGGTGGCGCGCGGGGTGGTCAGCCTGGTCGGCCTCGCCGGAGTCGGCAAGACCGGGCTGGCCCTCAAGGTCGCCCGGGAGGTGGCCGACGACTTTCCCGGTGGTACCAGCGGGATCGTCATGATCGAGGGTTCCACCGAGGGTGACGTGCTGTCGGTCGTCGCCACGGTCTTCGGCGTCGGCCGGGCCAGTGACCTCGCCGGCCGGTTCTCGGACGCGCCGTCGCTGCTGCTGGTGGACGCCGTCGAACGCGCCCCCGGAGCGGCCGCCGAGGCGCTCGACCGGCTCGCCGAGATCGCGCCGACGCTGCGGGTGCTGACCACCGGACGGCACCCGGTCGGGCTCTCCGGGGAACGGGTCCGCCCGGTCACCCCGCTGGAGGTGCCGCCCGCCGACGTACCGGCCGACCTCGCGGTGGTGGCCGGCTATCCGGCCGTCGCGCTGCTGCTCGCCCGGCTGCGCCAGATCGGCCGCGAGCCGCCGCACCCCGACGAGGTGGTCGCGCTGGTCGAGCTGGTACGCCGGCTCGGCGGGCTGCCCCTCGCCATCGAACTGGCCGCGGCGCACGGCCGGGTACTCAACCTCAACGAGCTGCTCGACCGGTACGGCAACCGCCTGCTCGACCTCGGCACGGCACCGGTGGGCCGGGCGGCGGCGGTGACCCTGCGGGACGCGGTGGCGGCGAGCTACCGGCTGCTCGACGCCGACGAGCGGGCCGCCCTGCGCCGCCTCTCGGTAATGCGCAACCGCTGGTCGGTGGAGCTGGCCGAGGCGATGCTCGCCCCCGACCCGTTCCCGGCCGACGGTGCGAGCCCGCCCGGCGACCTGCGGTTCACCGATGGCGATGCGCCGCCCGGCGACGGGAGTGCCGGCGACGAGCCGGCCGGACCGGTCGATCCCGTCCGGTCGCTGGACCGGCTGCTGGCACACGGGCTGATCGGCGCCCGGGGCACCGGACCGCTCCGGTTCCGGGTACTGGACGTGGTGCGGGACTTCGCCGCCGAACGGGCCACCGCCAACGGCGAACTCGCCGCGATCCGCCGACGGCACGCGTCGGTCTTCGCCGGGCTGGCCGCCCGGGTCGCGCCGGACCTGGCGGGTGCCCGGTTCGTCGAGGCGGTCGGCCGGCTCGACGAGGTGGCCGGCGACCTGTGGACCGCACTGGCGTACTCGGCGAACGACGATCCGCACACCGCGCTGCGGCTGGCCGGGAACCTCGCCCGATGGTGGCGGTACCGGGGGCGGGACGTGGCGGGTCGGCAGTGGCTGCGCCGGCTGCTGGACGACCCGCGTACCGGTGACGCCGATCCGGCGGCCCGGGCCTGGGCCCAGGTCGGCGTCGCGCAGCTCGCCCAGGAGCACGGTGCCGGGCCGCAGGAGCTGCCGTCCGCCGAGGCGGCGGTGGCGGCGTTCCAACGGCTGTCCGACGTACCGGGAGAGCTGGCGGCCCGGAACGTGCTCTGTGGACTGTGGACCGCGATCGGCGGCCACGACGAGGCGCGGCAGCACGGCGAGGCGGCGCTGGAGCTGGCCACCCGTACCGGCCGGATCCGGGACATGGCGGTGGCGCAGAACAATCTGACCTGGCACGAGATCCGGGTCGGCGACCTCGCCGCCGCCCGGCGCCGGCTGGCGGCGGTGGACCGGCTCGCCGGAGAGTGCGGCGAGGAGCGGCTCCGGGTGCTGGCCCGGGCCAACCTGGCCGAGGTGGCCCGGCTGGAGGGCCGGTACCCGGACGCGGTCCGGCACGGTCGCCGGGCGGTGTCGGCGCTGGCCGACCTCGGCGACCCCGGGCACCGCCGGCGGGCGCTCGGCACGGTCGGCCTGGCGCTCGCCGAGGACGGGCGGATCGACGAGGCGACGGCGGTACTCGCCGAGTTGCGTGCCCGGAAGGTGGGCGACGGCGCGGGCCCGGTCGAGCTGGAGCCCGGGCGTGCCCGGACCGACGAGATCCCTCCCCGGGACGACGGGATCTGCGCCCTGATCGAGGCGAGCCTGGCGATGCAGCGGGGCGACCGGGAGTGGGCGGCCGAGTGGTACGCGGCGGCCGTGCGGGCCTGTGAAGGGTCCCGTGACCTGCGGGACGTTGCCGAGGCGCTGGTCGGCCTGGTGGCGAGTACCGACGATCCGGCTGCCCGGACCGCGGCGGTCAAGCGTCTTGCTCAGGTGTGCCGGGAGGGCGGGATCGTCCTGCTGCCGCGGGAGCGGGCGCTGATCGGTGCGGCGGACCTGGACCGGACCGACACGGACGTGGACCGGGCCGAGAGCTGACGACCGTCGGCTTCTCGGCCACCTCGGGGTGTCGGCCCCGCTGTCACTTCCGGGCGTCGGCCCTCACCTTTGGGGCGCGTCGGCTCTCACCTTGGGGCCGTGGCGCGAGCGGGACAGCCCCCCGACAGAGCCCTCACTGATCCCCGCCCGCGCCACGTCCCCAGAGCCCCCCGGCTGCCTGAAGATTAACCAGCATCAGACGCCCGTTTTTTCTGATTGATGGGTGACATGGCGATATGTGCGTGACTTCTGCCGGTCTTTCTGCCGGTGGTCTTTCGGGGTGTCCGGATCCCGTCCTGAGGTGGTAATCAGGATCCGTGGCGAATGTCGGCACTCCGTGTGCGGAGATCAACAGGCAGTGGTCGCTCCGGCGCTGGCGCTGCTGCTGCCGGCGGTGGCGCCGGGATGGACCGCGTCCCGGACGATCCGCAACGAGTCGAGCAGGCTCTCCAGCCTGGCCGGTTCGAGCTGACCGATGAACCAGTCCTGGATCAGCTCGATGTGGCCGGGCAGCGTCTCCACGAGTCGCGCCATGCCGGACTCCGTCACCACCGCGTACGCGCTGCGCCGGTCGGAGGGGCAGGCGCGGCGGCAGAGCAGGCCGTCCCGTTCCATCCGGTCGACGACCCGGGTCACGCCGCTGGTGGAGAGCGAGGTCTGCGCGGCGAGGTCGGTCATCCGGAGTTGGTGCTCGGGCGAGCGGGCCAGCCGCATCAGGACCTCGAACTCCACCGTCGACAGCCCGTGCTCCTCGAACTGGGCGGCAAATCTGGCGGCGAGCCCGGCGTACACCTCCATGACCAGGCCCACGGCCGTGATCCGGGCGTCGTCGTACAGGTTCTTGGTCACACCGGCATCGTAGCAGTCGTTGACACCGGGAATATTGCTGTGTCTATAGTTGCTCGGTCAGTCATTGGTCACACAACCTATCTCCTGGGAAGGCACATCATGACCAGCAGCGCCGAGTCCGCCACCACCCGTACGTGGGAAGGGCTGACGATCCCCACCGCCGGCACCTACCTGCTCGACCAGGCGCACAAGCGCGTCGGGTTCGTGGCCCGGCACATGATGGTGAGCAAGGTCCGCGGCCAGTTCCGCGAGGCGGAGGCGACGATCACCGTCGCGGAGAACCCGCTGGAGTCCGCGGTGACCGCGACCATCCAGGCCGGCAGCATCGACACCGGCGCCGACGACCGGGACAACCACCTGCGCAGCGGCGACTTCCTGGAGGCGGAGAAGTACCCGACCCTGGAGTTCCGCAGCACCGGCGTCAAGTCGCACAGCGGCAACGAGTTCGTGCTCACCGGTGATCTCACGATCAAGGGCGTCACCAAGCAGGTCGACCTGGAGGTCGAGTTCGAGGGCGCCGGCCGCAGCCCGTTCGGCCAGGACATCTTCGGCTTTACCGCGACCACCGAGATCGACCGCGAGGAGTTCGGGCTGACCTGGAACGTCGCGCTGGAGACCGGCGGCGTACTGGTCGGCAAGAAGATCAAGATTGAGATCGAGGGCGAGGCCATCCGCCAGGCCTGACCCCGCCGCCCGACCACACCGTCGGGATTGACACCAGGATGCCCCGGTCACCGCTGCGATGGTGACCGGGGCGCCTCGTTGGGTAATGCGCCCGATGGAAAACGAAGCTCGTTCGTGTGCGATGGTGGACGCAGCGCCGCTGTTCGCTCACGCTGGGCCGGCGGGCGCCGTGGCTGTCGTCACGTGTGCGCGGTGCTCCTACGGTAAGGATTCGTACGCGCCTCCGCTGGACAAGGCCCTGCGGAACTGCGCAGACAGCGCTTCGCGGCGGGAGGGTCGATGGGCCAGGACGTGTCAGAGGTCCCCTTCACCCGGGAGGACCGGATCCGATACCGGCAGAAGGTACGCCGGTGTCTGGACGTCTTCGCGCTCATGCTCGACGACTTCGGCTTCGACGCCGACCGGCCGACCACCGGCCTGGAGATCGAACTGAACCTGGTGGACGCGAACGCCGAACCGGCGATGCGCAACGCGGAGGTGCTGGACAATCTCGCCGACCCGAGCTTCCAGACCGAGCTGGGCCAGTTCAACCTCGAACTCAACGCCCGACCCCGGCTGATCGAGGGAGCCGGCTTCGCCGACTACGAGCAGGACCTGCGGGCCAGTCTCGGCCGGGCGGAGGAGCTGGCGGTCAAGTCCGACGCCACCATCATCCTGATCGGCATCCTGCCCACGCTCACCCCCCGGCACCTGGTCCGCGACAACCTCTCCACCAACGAGCGCTACCAGGTGCTCAACGACCAGATTGTCGCCGCCCGGGGCGAGGACATCGAGCTGGACATCCGGGGCGTCGAGCGGTTGCAGACGCATACCGACTCGATCGTCTCCGAGGCCGCCTGCACCAGTCTCCAGTTCCACCTCCAGGTGGCGCCGGACAGTTTCGCCGACTACTGGAACGCCTCGCAGGCGATCGCCGGGGTACAGGTCGCGCTCGGCGCCAACTCACCGTTCCTGCACGGCCGGCAGCTCTGGGCCGAGACCCGGGTCGCCCTCTTCGAGCAGGCCACCGACACCCGGCCCGACGAACTCAAGGCCCAGGGCGTACGCCCCCGGGTCTGGTTCGGCGAGCGGTGGATCACCTCGATCTTCGACCTCTTCGAGGAGAACGTCCGCTACTTCCCGCCGCTGCTGCCGATCTGCGACGACGAGGACCCGGTCGAGGTGCTGCACAACGGCGGCATTCCCCGCCTTCCCGAGTTGCGGCTGCACAACGGCACCGTCTACCGGTGGAACCGGCCGGTCTACGACATCATGAACGGCCGTCCCCACCTGCGGGTGGAGAACCGGGTACTCCCGGCCGGGCCGACCGTGGTCGACATGCTGGCGAACGCCGCCTTCTACTTCGGACTGGCCCGGGACCTGGCCGAGGGCGACCGGCCGATCTGGAGCCAACTGACGTTCAGCGCGGCCGAGGAGAACTTCCACGCGGCCGCGCGGCGGGGCATCGACGCCGCCGTCTCGTGGCCCCGGCTCGGCGAGGTGAAGGTGACCGAGCTGGTGCTGGACGTACTGCTGCCGAGGGCGGCCGCCGGGCTGGACCGGTTCGGGGTCGGCGCGGAGCATCGGGACCGGCTGCTCGGCATCATCGAGCAGCGCTGCCGTACCGGCCGCAACGGCGCGGTGTGGCAGGTGGAGGCGGTGCAGGCGGCCCAACGCGGCCGGGGGATGGACCGGTCCGAGGCCCTGCACCACATGCTGCGCCGGTACGGCGAACTCCAGCGGACCGACGAGCCCGTGCACACCTGGCCGGTCGACTGACCCGGGTCAGCGGGAGCGGCGACCGAACCTACCCAGCCTGCCCTTGGCACCGCCCTCGGTGACCTCGGCGGACTCCTCCGACCCTGCCGCCCCACCGGCGACACCGCCCGGCTCGGCGGCGACCGGAGCGGGTTCGCCGCCGGACCCGGCGTCCTGGGAGCCGGCGGGGGCGGCGCTTGACGGTACCCGGTCGGTGTCGGCCTGGTCGGCGCCGCGCCGTGCCCTGCGGCCGGGCTGACCGGGCACCCGGGCCGATCGGCCGGCACCGCCCGACGGGCCGGCCCCGGGGGCGGCGGTGCGATCGGTCTGCTCATCCGGGGCGGCGTCGGTGGACGGGGCGGTGGCGTCGCTCGACCGGGTCTTCCGGCCAGCCTCGCCGGTCCGCGTGTCGCCGGTCGGCGGTGACGCCGGGCTGCCGTCGGTGGGCGGTGGCGCGTCCGGCCCGTTCCCGGACGGGCGCGGTTCGGAGCGGGAGTCGAGGGAGTCCGCCTGCCGGGCCATCGTCTCCGAGCGCTGTGCCAGCGCCGCGACCAGCGCGGACCCGGCGAGGCCGGCGACCACCGCGTACGGTGCCAGCAAATGTGCCGACACCTGCTCGGGACGGATGCCCACCAGCCGGGGCGCGGCGACGAAGTAGGCGACCGCCACCAGCAGCGGCCCGCTGATGCCCGAGATCGCGGCACCGACCCGGGTCGCCGGCCGGCGGGCCGCCGAGCGGGCGGCGAGCGCGCCGATCAGCAGCGCGGAACCGAGCGAGAGCGCGGCACCGGGCCAGTAGAAGTACTCGCGGAACCAGAAGCGTTCGCCGTCGGAGGTCAACTGCCAGACTCCGAGCTGCGCGGCGGCCAGCCCGCGCCCGGAGAGTACGCCGTCGACGACCGAGATCACCGCGAGCGCCCAGAGCCAGCAGACCGTACCGAGCACGTTGCTGGCGACGGCCGGCGACGAGATCGCCCAGATCGCCGCCACCAGCCCGAGCAGGATGCCGAGGATGGCGTAGCCGGCCGCGACGGTCTGCGGAGCGGAGGTGTCGGCCCGCACCACCGCCCGGGCGGGTACGGCGACCAGCACCACGGTGACCAGCGCGCCGATCCCACTGGAGACGGCGAGCGAGGCCCGCCACAGGAAGGTGGCCAGGGTCGGCGGCGGATCCCCGGCGCGCCCGGCGGAGCCTCGGCCACCAGCGCCGAGCCGGTGCGCGCAGACCGCCCCGGCAACGGTCGAGGTGGCGGCTATCCAGGCGGCCCAGGTGAGGCTGGCGACCCAGGCCGCCTCGCTGCTGCCGCCGCTCGACGGCAGCCAGGCGATGATGCCGAGCCCGTAGCCGAAGCCCAGTTGAGCGGCGCCGGCGCCGGCGGCAACGCCGACCGCCGTCGCGACGGATCCTCCCCAGCCTCGTGCGGCCATGCGGGGCAGCGTAGCGTCCATCCGACGCCGGGGGCGAGCCGTGAACCGGGGGCAGCCGTCCTGACACGAACCGTGGCCGGTTGCGTTCCGAGGGCCGGGCCACCGATGCTGTCGGGCAGCACACTTCCAGCGGGCGGACGGAAACGGCGTGGCTTACGTACGCCGGATGGTGAGGCAGGGTCGGCATGACGGATGAGGCTGTAGCGGGACACCCGGAGCTGGGCGGCGGTCCCTCGAACCGGACCGGCCTGTTCGCGGGCGCGGCGGTCGGGCTGGTCATCTGTGCTGTCGTCGGCGCCATCGGCGGCTACCTGCTGGCCGGCGGCGGCGACCGGGAGGGGCCGTACGATGCCGGATCCACCACCCCGACGGCGCAGACGACGAGCAAGCCACCACGGAGTACGCCGAGCCGGACCCCCAGCCGCCGGGCGAGCAGCACGCCGCCGCCGATCGGCCAGATGATCCTGCCCGACCTGGTCGGCGAGGACTTCCAGAAAGCCCGGGCGGAGTTGCGCGAGCTCGGCCTCGGGGTGCAGTTCATCTTCGGCAGTGCGGGCGACGACCCCAGTGTCGCCAGTACCAACCCGAGGGGTGGCACCGCGGTGAAGCGGGGCATCACCGTCCGGGTCACCGTGGTGGGTGAGGCACCCGAGGTGGTGGTACCCGCGCTGGTGGGCGAGTCCTGCAAGCAGGCGGCGCGGCGACTGGTCGACGACGGCCTCTATCCGAACTATCCGACCGGGGACCGGGGCGAGGTGCGCCACCAGGATCCCCCCGGCGGCACAGTGCTGCGCTGGAACCAGCGGGTCGGGCTGCACTGTTCCGACAGTCCGGCACCCGGCGGAACGCCGACGCCGTAGCCCGGGTACGCAGCGTCGAACGGGCGGACACGCCCGGACTCGCGACGATGGTGGGCAGCACGTCTGGTCGGATAGGTTTGACGTGGTTCGCCCGGTCCACCCGATGGCGAGAGGACGTGGCATGGCCGACGATCCGCGGCAGCCTCCGGACGACCGGGGTGTGGACGGCGACCGTGGCGCACCCGAAGGCCGGCCGCAGGCCGACGCCCCGAGCCCACCGCTCAGCGGTGCCGGTCCGGACGATGCCACCCGGATCGGCGAGCCGATCGGGCAGCCCGGCGCGGCGGACGCCACCCGAACCGGCGATACCGTCCGGCAGCCCGGCGCGGCGGATGCCACCGCGCCGATCCCGCCCCGCGAGCCGGCCTGGTCCGGCCGGGCCGGAGTGCCGCCCCGGGGCTCGGCCCCGCCCCGCCAGCCGCAGCCCGACTGGAGCTACGACCCGGAGCCGGACGACCGGCGCTGGTGGATGCCGATCCTGGTCGGGACGGTGGCGGTGATCCTGCTCGGCGTCCTGGTCGTCGCCGGCTGGGCGATTGTCGACTCGGCCCGGCGCGACACCCCCAGCTCACCCTCCCCGGTACTGACCACCCCGGCGGCGCCGACCGCGCCCACGACCGGCCCGCCGACCACCGCCGCGAGCACGCCGAGCGCCACCCCGAGCGTCACCACCGGAGCGCCGGTACTGCTGCCTCCGCTCGTCGGACTGTCCCAGCAGGAGGCGGTGGCGGAGCTCGGCCGGCTGGGGTTGGTGGCCCTGATCGAGCCCCGGATCTCCGCCCGGCCGCCGGGGACCGTACTGGACACGGAGCCGTCGACCGGTACGGAGGTCGAGCCGGGCAGCGAGGTCATCCTCGTGGTCGCCGAACCGCCGACCTCGCTGCCGACCACCCCACCCGGTCCCACCGGCCCGACCGGGCCCACCCCGGACGGCTGAGCCGCACCCGGTCCCACCGGTCCGACCCGATCCAGCGGGGAGGGCCGAGCGCTCGGCATCACGACAAGGCGGGAGCGACCGAGCCCCGGTCCGGGCGGCGGGCAAGGTCAGCACGGTCGGGGGCTTGCACACGGGCCGGACCGGTTACCAGTAGCGGCGCCTGGCACCGACCATGACCAGCCCGACGGCCGAGATCACCAGGCCGAACAGGCCGGAGTACGCCAGTGAACGCTGATAGCCCGGCGGCGGTCCGTCGGTGGACGGTGGTGGCCCGGCCCGCTGTTCCTCGGCGCGGTCCGGTTGCGGGTCCGGGTCGGTCGGAGCCCGGTAGGCAGGCTGGTCGTCGTCCGAGGCGGTGGCCGGGTCGGCGGTGCCGACGGCATCCGGTGTCTCCCGGCCGCCCTGGGCCGGCAGCCGCTGCCAGGGCCCGATCCGCCGGCCCGGCCAGCCCCGTTCGGTGTCGGTGGGGGGTGCGGTGGTGGCCGCCCCGCCGTGCCCGGAGGGGTCGACGGGTCCCGGATCGGTGTCGGTACGCCCCGACTCGGCTGGCGGCGTCGGGTTGGCGGCCGGGTGTCGTACCGAGGGTGGGCGGCTGGTGCCGGTGCCGCTCGCGCAGCCGGGCAGGCCGACGGTGATCAGGATCAGCAGCACGCTGACCCGCATGCTCCGACACGTCGTCCGGTGTCGGTCGGAGGTCTCAACTGCCATCGGCGGCTCCCAGGTTCGGGGCCCTCGACGACGCGCGGGTGGTGAACGCGTGGGGTGGATACGCCCAGTCTAGGACGGTGACCGGGGCGCCAACCGGCCTTCGGCGGAGATGCGCCTCAGCCGACCCGGACCCGCGCGGCGAACGCGGCGGAGTTGGTCCGGGCGGGCCGCAGAGCCTGCGGGTAGTTGTGCCGCCCGGCGTTGGTCTGGAGCTGACGCAGCCCGTTGACCTGCACGAATATTGACCGTCGTTCGACGGCGTCGCCGCTCGGGTTGAGCTCGTAGCCGTCCAGCCAGACCCAGCCGTGGTAGGTCGGCCAGTCGTGCACCCGGATCACCCGGAAGTAGATGGGCTCGGCGAACTGGACGCTCGCCGCGCGGGTCACGTGCAGCACATCACCGGAGCGGGGAAGGGGCACGGCAGCTCCTGTCCGACTGGCGCCGGGCGGGCCGGCGGAAGTGGCGGGCGGGGGTCTGGTGGGTGGTCCTGCGGCGGTTGGTCGGAGGTCGCATCAGCGGCCGGTCGGCGTGGGGCGTTGGCCGGGGCGATGCGTCGTTGCCATCACATCGCCCCGGCCAACACCTGTCGACTCCGGGACGCGCCAGCCGCCGTAGCGGCCCTGGCATACAGCGGCGGGGGCTCTTACCCCGGAGCGGGGCTTCTCGCCGTACCGCCGGCACGACCGTCTCCACGGTCAGGCGAGAATGGGGGAGCATTGCGTCGCCTGACCAGAGGGGAACGCTGCGTAGCCCGAGCCATACGGACAGGGTGCAGCAAGAACATGATCAATGCAAGTTGCAGTTTGCCCTTTGCTCCGGGATGGCGATAGTGGGCCGTACGGCGCTTGATGCGCCGCGCGTGGAACCGGCAGACTGGACCCGGTTTCGGCCCCTGTGGCCGACAGGGTCATCGCTCCATCCGCCGCGAATGATCCCCCGCCGATGGCGGTCGAAGGCGCGGCGGCAATCCGACTCCCTAATTGATCGTCCGGAGGTGACCCGGTGACCGAGCGCCGGAGCCCGACCATCCGCCGCCGTCGACTCGGCGCCGAGCTGCGCCAGCGCCGGGAGAAGGCCGGAGTCACGATCGAGGCCGTCGCCGAGTTGCTGGAGTGCTCCGCGTCCAAGGTGTCCCGGATCGAGACCGGGCACACCACGGCCACCGTTCGGGACGTCCGCGACATGCTCGGCATCTACGGCGTGACGGGCGCCGAGTGCGACGAGCTGATCCAGATCGCTCGGGAGGCCCGGCAGAAGGGCTGGTGGCATCCGTACAGCCCGGTGCTCGCCGGGGCGTACGTCGGGCTGGAGGCGGCGGCCGCCTCGATCCGGGCGTACGAGCAGCAGACCGTGCCCGGACTGTTGCAGACCGAGGAGTACGCCCAGGCGATGATCCGGTCCGCCCGGCCGGACTGGGTCGCCGAAGAAGTCAACCAGCGGGTCCGTGTCCGGTTGGGTCGTCAGTCGTTACTTGACCCGGACGATCCGATCGATCTGTGGGTGGTGCTCGATGAGGCGGTGATCAGCCGGCCGGTGGGCGGCGACGCGGTCATGCGGGCCCAGTTGGAGCGGCTGGTAGAGGCCGCTGACCTACCGAACGTCACGCTCCAGGTCCTGCCGTTCGACGCCGGTGCGCACGCCGGCATGGACGGCACTTTCACCATCCTCGGCTTCCCCGAACCGGGCGATCCAGACGTGGTGTACGCCGAAAATGCCACGGGTGGGCTTTTTCTGGAGAAGCGGGATGAACTACAGAAATACATATTCATCTTCGATCATATCCGAGCGGCAGCCCTACGCCCGGAGGAGTCCGTCGCGCTGATTTCGAAGTTGGCAGAGGAGCCATTGTGGAAGTGGAGACAAAGGGGTACCGCGTCGACCTGAGCGGGGCAGCCTGGCACAAGAGTTCGCGTAGCGGACCCAACTGTGACAACTGCGTCGAGGTGGCCTTCGCGGGCGGCGCGATCGCGGTACGCGATTCGAAAAACCCGACCGGGCCCGCCCTGATCTTCACGCCCGACGAGTGGGACGCGTTCGTCGGCGGTGCCAAGGACGGCGAATTCGACCTGACCTGACGGTCACGAGAACCAGCGACCAACGAACCTTCTTCAACCTCTCCTCGCGGTCCGCCGTGGCCGTAGGTGCAGGTCGGGGCGCACGCGCCGCGCCGTTCAGGTGGAAAGAGGTTCAATCCAGCGCGGTCACCCGGTCAGCGCCGAAGCTGCCCGGATGGCCGCGCTGGCTGCGTCGGCGGCCTCGGTGCACGCGTCGAAGCCGCCGAACGCGTCGGCGTCGCCGGGTGGCGTCCGACGGCTCCGGCGCGGGGCGCGGGACGGATCCCGAACGCTCCGGCTGGCCGTCGCCGCTGACCGGTCGGGTCGTTGTACCAGACGGCGGGAGTCGACATGAGCGGCCGCCGCAGGGGGTTGGCAACCGAGCGAGGCAGGCGAGACGGATGACTATCGGGTCGGAGAATCTGGGCAACGGTTCCGCCAAGCCGGAACGGTTCGGCGGCAAGTACCGGGGTGCCCGCCGGGACACCAGCACCACCGTGGAGGAAGCGTCGGTCGACACCGACCTCGGGTCGCCGGAGGGTCCCCCGGCGGAGCGGGTCGCCGACCTGGGTGGCGGCCTGACGTCGGCGAGCCCGCCGGAGCGTACGCCGACGCTGCCGTCGCTGGACATGGGTGGACTGACCGAGCCGGTCTTCCCGCCGGCCGGCTGGCCGGACGTGCACACCGAGCCGCTCGTCGACCATCCGCTGCTGCGCGGACTGCTGCTGGAGTTGCCGCCGAAGGGTAGTGTCCCCGGCTCGGTCTGGCTCGACCGCTGGTTCGAGGCCGCCCGGGCGATCCTCGAACTGCTATACGTGCAGGACGCCAGCCGTACGCGATGAGCGCGACCGTACGGTGACCGCCCGCTCCACCAGGCGGCTGTGCCGCAGCGCGTGCCGTACCCCGATGGTGCCGACCGCGAGCACCGCCGCGGTGAGCACCACTCCGATCATGCCCGGACTCGTCAGCGGCACCAGACCGGTGGCGGTGACCAGCGCCGGCAGCATGACCAGGCCGGTCACCTGCACCGGCAGGGCGATCATCGGATGAGCGGCAGCGGCCCGTAGCGCCGGTGGGGCCGGGGTCTCCGGCGCTCGCGCGAAGGCGCCCGCGCCGCCCCAGAGCTGCCGCAGCCGGCGTACCGTCACCGCCGCGACGACCACCGCGGGCACCGCCGGCAGGGCCAGCCCGACTGCGGTCCGGTCGGCGAGCGTCGGCTCCGCCTCCACCAGACCGGCCAGCAACACCCCGGCCAGCCCGGCCAGGCCGGACCCGACCAGTGCGAGCAGCAGTCCGGTTCGCCGGCGTAGTGGTCGCGCGGCCCGTAGCTGCGGCAACCCCTCGACGACGAGACCGGCCGCGATCCAGACGGCGGCGATCGCGAGCAGGATGGCGAGGTCGGTATCCATGCCAACAGCCTTGCCCGATTTCCGGCCGGGCGAATCCGGGCCCGCCCCCACCGATTCCCGGAGAAGGCACCCGTAAGGGGTGCGGAGTCGGCGTCCGACGCAGTGACAGTCATCTTTCCAGACAGATAGAACGTTCGGGATCTACTGTTCCGCAACGGTTCTGACTAATGTCAGCTCGATCGGTCGTGCTGACCTGTCACTCAACGGGACGGGCTGTCGTGCACCGATCGGAGGGGAGGAGGGGAGATGAGTCTCCCTCGTAGGTCCGTTGTCGTCGGAGTGTCCACTCTGGCCATGATCGCCGCCGCGGCCGTGCCGGCAGCCGCGGCTCCACCGGAAGCACCGGTCCGGGGTGTCGGCGCCGCCAACGCCGTCGCCGACAGCTACATCGTGGTGTTCAAGGACACCGCGGTCGCCCGGGCCAGCGTGTCGACGACGGCCCGGGGCCTGATCGGCAAGCATGGCGGCAAGGTGGGCCGCACCTACAGCGCCGCGCTGCGGGGCTTCGAGATCAGCGCCTCCGCACAGGCCGCGCGGCGGATCGCCGCCGACCCGAGCGTGGCGTACGTCGAGCAGAACAAGACGTACCAGATCAGCGGCACCCAGCCGAACCCCCCGTCCTGGGGCCTCGATCGGATCGACCAGCGGAACCGGCCGCTGGACAGCTCGTACACGTACCCGAACACGGCGTCGAACGTGAACGCGTACGTCATCGACACCGGCATCCGGTTCAGCCACAACGACTTCGGCGGCCGGGCGGTGAGCGGGTTCGACGCGGTCGACGGCGGCGCGGCCGACGACTGCAACGGGCACGGCACGCACGTCGCCGGCACGGTCGGCGGTACGTCGTACGGGGTGGCCAAGGCGGCCCGGATCTACGGCGTACGGGTGCTGAACTGCTCGGGCCAGGGCACCACCGCCCAGGTGGTCGCCGGGATGGACTGGGTGACCGCGAACGCGGTACGCCCGGCGGTGGCCAACATGAGCCTCGGCGGCGCGGCGGACAGCGCGATCGACACCGCGGTCAACAACTCCATCAACGCCGGCATCACCTATGTGGTGGCGGCCGGCAACGGCAACGTGCTCGGCGTGCGGCAGAACGCCTGCAACTACTCCCCGGCCCGGGTGCCGAACGCCATCACGGTCGGCGCCACCCAGAACAACGACGCGGCGGCGAGCTTCTCCAACTTCGGCACCTGCGTCGACATCCTGGGGCCGGGCGTCGGCATCACCTCCGCCTGGTCCACCGGCGACACCGCCACCAACACCATCAGCGGTACCTCGATGGCGTCGCCGCACGTGGCCGGTGCGGCGGCGATGGTGCTCTCCGCCAACCCGACCTGGTCGCCGCAGCAGGTCCGCGACTACCTGGTCAACAACTCCACGCCCGACGTGGTGACCAACCCGGGCACCGGTACCCCCAACCGGCTGCTCTACGTGGTCAACGAGGGCACCCCGGCGAACGACTTCTCGGTCTCGGTCTCGCCGGGCGCCGGGTCGACCGCGCCGGGCGGCTCGGTGACGGCCACCGTCGGCACCGCCACCACGGCCGGCTCCGCGCAGTCGGTGACGCTCTCGGCGAGCGGCCTGCCGAGCGGCGCCACCGCCACGTTCAGCCCGGCCACGGTCAGCTCGGGCGGTTCGTCCACGCTGACCGTCGCCACCAACAGCAGCACCCCGCCCGGGACGTACCCGCTGACCATCACCGGCACCGGGGCGTCGGCCGCCCGGAGCGCCACCTACACGCTGACGGTGACCGGCACCAGCAGCGGCTGCGCGGCCAGCAACACGACCGACGTGGCCATCCCGGACACCAACGCCAACGTGACCAGCGGGATCACGCTCTCCGGCTGCAACCGGAACGCCTCCAACCCCTCCACGGTGGCGGTGGAGATCGTGCACACCTACCGGGGTGACCTGGTCATCGACCTGATCGCCCCGGACGGCAGCGCATACCGGCTGAAGAACAGCAGCATCTTCGACGGTGCCGACAACCTGAACGCGACGTACGCCGTCAACCTCTCCTCCGAGCCGGGCAACGGCCTCTGGCGGTTGCAGGTGCGGGACGTCTATTCCGGGGACACCGGCTACATCAACGCCTGGACCCTGACTCTGTAGTGCGTTGACGGGACAGCGAGCGGGCCCCTTCCCCAGGCTGGGAAGGGGCCCGCTTCGTCGACGGACTACAGGGTACGCAGGTGGAAGCCACCGTCCACGTCGATCACCTGACCGGTGCTGAACGGCAGCAGGTCGGTGGCGACCGCCACGACGGCCCGGCCGACGTCGTCCGGCTGCCCCCAGCGCCGGATCGGGGTCAGGCCCTGGTTGAAGATCAGGTCGTCGTACCGGGCCTTGACCGGGCCGGTCATGTCGGTCTCGATCACGCCGGGCCGGATCTCGTAGACGTTGATCCCGTGCTCGGCCAGCCGGGCGGCGTAGAGCTGGGCGGTCATCGCCAGCCCGGCCTTGGTGACGCAGTAGTCGCCCCGGTTGACGCTGGCCGTGTAGGCGCTGATCGACGAGATCACCACGATCTTCGGGCGTTCGACCAGGCCGGCGGCCTGCTGCGCGATCATGGTGTTGGCGACGAGCTGGATCAGGAAGTACGGCCCCTTGAGATTGATGTCGACCAGCCGGTCGAAGGACTCCTCCCCGGCCTCCAGCAGGTCCGCCCGGACGCTCGGCGCCACCCCGGCGTTGCTGACCAGCAGGTCGATCCGGCCGAACGCGGTCGTCGTCTCGTCGACCAGGTGCCGCCGGTCCCCGGCCTGGGAGACGTCGGCCCGGACCAGGTGCGCCCGGCCGCCCCGGGCCGCCACCTCCTTACCGACCTGTGCCGCCGCGTCGGCGTTGCTGGCGTAGTTGACCACCACGTCGTAGCCGGCGCCGGCCAGCGCCAGCACCACGCCGCGACCGATGCCGCGCGACCCGCCGGTCACCACCGCCACCGGACGGCCGGTCACGGGGTCACCCCAACGGTCGGGCCGAAGAAGGTGTAGTACGGCTCGTCCCGGGCGATCCGCTGGAGATAAAGGGCCAGCTCGCGGGCGTGGTAGTCGCCCCACATGCTCGACTCGCCGTTCGGCACCCGCTGCCCGGCCGGTACGTGGTCCCAACCGTTCGGCCGGTGGTAGACCGAGTGCAGCAACAGGCCCTGGTGCCGCGCGTCGGTGCTCAGGTACGGCTCGCCGAAGAGCGTGTCGGCGACGGTTAGCCCGGCCTGCCAGTACTTCCGACCCTCCTCGGTCCGGCCGGCCCGGTCGAGATAGCGGCCCAGCCGGAGCAACCCCTGCGCGCCGATCGCCGCCGCCGAGGAGTCCACCGGCTCGTGCGCGTTGTACGGGTCCGCCGGCCGGTCCAGGTAGTCGCCGAGGCGGACCAGCCCGGGCGCCCCGGTGTCCCAGTACGGCACGCCGTCGGTGGGGGTGTGCGCCAGGTAGAAGTCGCAGGTGGCGGTGGCGGCGCGCAGCATCGTCGCCTCGACGGCGGCCCGGCCGCCGTACGGGGCCAGCTCCTCGTCGGCCAGGATCGCGAGGAACTCCAACTGCTCCGGGAAGCCGAGCATCGCCCAGGCCAGCCCCCGGGTCCAGGTGCTGAACGGCGAGTACCCCTGCTGGGTGCTGGGGCAGCGGTAGCTGCCGTCGTTCACGTTGAAGATCGACTCGTGCGCGGTCCGCCCGGGGATGTCGTAGCTGTCCCGGCCCTCGCCGTAGTAGACGTTCCACCGGGCGGTGTTGCCGGCGTGCTCGACCAGCCGGCGCAGCAGCGAGATCCGCTCGTCCCGCTCGCCCATCAGCACGTGCCCGAGCAGGTGCGACACGGCGAGGGCCCGGCAGGACCGGATGGTGTCGACGAAGAGCGACTGCGGCCCGTTGAACGAGTAGACGTAGCCGGTGCCGTCCGCCGTGGTACGCCAGCGGGCGGCCTGCACCGCACCGGTCAGCTTGAGCGCCAGCTCGTAGAAGTCCCGCTCGGCGCGGTCGGCCGGGATCCGCCCCTCGTTCACCAGCCGCCACAGGTTCCCGTACGTGCTGACGTTGTTGAACCCGTGGTCGTGTACGCCGATGTGGCTGACGTGGCTGGCCATCACCGCCACGGTCTGCTCCCGCCCGGAGTCGAGGAACCGCCGCTCGCCGGTGGCGTCGAACTGGAGCAGCGCGGCGCCGTACTGGAAGCCCTGGGTCCACTCGGTCCAGCCCCGCGCGGTGTACTGCCCGTCCACCGTGAAGACCGGCGAGGCGGCGCCGGGCGGGCAGGTCTTCTCGATCGAGTCGATTTTCTGGGCGGAGACCTCCCAGAGTCGGTCGATCTTGGGTAGCAGCGCGGACGGGGTCAGGCCCTGGTCGATCCTCATCATCGGCCCAGCATAGGAAAGCGCTATCCCAAGCGACAGGGGCACTCGTGCCCGGACCCCGTCCCCCACCGGTTGCCGTACATCCGCCGGTTCTGGTCCACCTACTCCCGTACCCCGGCGAGTTGGGCGGCCGGAGTTCGCAGCGCCAGCACGGCCGGCACCAGGCTGGCCAGCACGGCGGCGAGCAGGCACCCGGCCGCGATCAACGTGATCGGCAACCACGGCACGCTGATCTGCGGCTGCGCCACCAACTCGGCCAGCCGGGCCCGCAGCCCGGCCAGCATCGCGGCGGCCACCAGCGCGGCGAGCGCCGTACCGGCCACCCCGACCAGCATCGCCTCCAGGCCGATCATCCGCAGCACCTGTCCGGGCGTCGCGCCGGTCAACCGGAGCACCGCCAGCTCCCGACGCCGGTCGTTGGTCGCCATCACCAGCGTGTTCGCGATCGCGATGCCGGTGTAGAGCAGCGCCATCCCGAGTACCGCCAGCAGGGCGACCCGGTTCTGCTCGTACTGCACGGCGTCCCCCACCACCAGGTGCTCGGCGGTCGGCAGCACCCGCCCGCCACCGGCGACGGCTGCCGCGTCGAGCGCCGCCGGATCGCCGCCGTCCAGGTAGACCACGTCGGCGCCGCCGCCGGGCTGGTGCGCCCGGCCCAGCTCCCAGGGCAGCAGCAGGGTCCGGTCCAGGTCGATCGAGTCGGCGAGTACGGCCACCACCCGCAGCCGTACCTCGGTCGTGTCGGCGAGCCACACCTGGACCCGGTCGCCGACCCGCCAGCCCATCGACCGGCTCACCGCCACCGTGTCCGTACCGGTCAGCCCGTCGGCCGAGCCCGCCACGACCGGCAGTCGCAGCACCCGGTCCAGCCCCGCCCCGACGTACCGGGCGGAGTACTCCTCGGCGTAGTCGTCGCTGCGCACGTACACCTCGCCCGGCCGGCTCGGGACGGCGGCGCGCACCCCGGCGACCCGGCCGAGCGCCGCGACCGTCGGATCGGCCAGCCCGACCGGGCCGCTCGCGATCGCCACGGCGCCGGCGGTGACCCGCTCCCGGGCGGAACGCTGCTCGGCCTGCCAGAGCGTCGCGGTCAGCGGCAGGGTGGTGGCCGCGATGCCGACGGTGACCAGGATCGGCGCGGCGGTGGCGGAGGTCCGGCGCAGCGCGCTCAGCGCACTCGACCGGACGAGCATGCCGGTCTGCCCCCGCAGCGGAGCGCCGAGCAGCGGCACGAGCACCCGGATCAGCACCGGTGCGAGCAGCCCGGCGGCGGCCAGGGCCAACTGGGCGACCAGCATGACCATGGCCAGGCCGTCCGAGACCCCGATCTCCGGCAGGGCGGTGAGCAGCAGCACCGCGCCGCCGAGGAAGAGCAGCCCGAACAGCCAGCGCCCCCAGCCCATCACCCGGGTGTCGACCGACGCCTCGCGCAGCGCCTCGACCGGGCGTACCCGGGCCGCCCGCCGGGCGGCGACCCCGGCGCCGAGCAGTGCGACCAGCAGACCGACCCCGGACGCGGCGAGCAGCGGCCAGAGGATGAACCGGGCCGTGAAGTCCTCCGGCGCGAAGCCGGACCGGGCCAGCCAGTGCGCGTACGGCGGCGCGGTGACCAGGCTGAGCGCGCTGCCGGCCAGCCCGGCCAGCACCCCGACGAGTACCGCCTCGCCGAGCACCAGCCGGCGGATCTGCCGGGGGGTGGCTCCGGTGGTACGCAGCAGGGCGAACTCGCGCCGGCGCTGGGCGACCGCGAACGAGAAGGTACCCGCGACCACGAAGACCGAGACGAAGGTGGCCACCCCGGCGGTGGTACCCAGCAGGGACGCCGCGATGGCCAGCTCGTCGCCGTCCGGATCCGGCTCGGCGGCGCGCCGCTCGTCGCCGGTGAGCACCCGGAACCCGGGCGCGGCGGCGCGGACCCGCTCCGCCAGCGTGCCGGCGGAGACGCCGTCGCCGGCCCGAAGCGCCACCGCGGTGATCCGGTCGCCGGCCAGCGCGGCGGCGGCCGGGTCGGTGAGGAAGGCGACCGTCGGCCCGTCCTCGTCCGGTGTGCCGGAGACCGGCGCCAGCACCCCGCTGACGGTGAACGTCCGTGGCCCGTCCGGGGTCTGTACCGGGATCCGATCACCCGGCCGGTGCCCGCCCGGCGAGGTCGACACCACCTCGCCGTCCACCGTGGGCGGCCGGCCCGACAGCGGGCCGTACCCGCCCAGCGCGGCAGCCGACCACGGTCGGGCGATCCCGGCCGTACCGGCCAGGTCCACCGGGACCTGACGGTCGGGTACCGCCGAGGCGACCCCCGGTACGGCGCCCAGCCGGGCCACCAGCTCGGCCGGTACCGGCCGCGAGTACGCCGTATCCGTGGTCGAGGTGTACCGCTCGTCGCCGGTACCCGTGCTGACGCTTACCGACTTAGGCCCGGTCACCACCACGTCGGCGTTCCGGTACCACGTCGGGGCCCGATCCGTGCCGCCGACGCTGGCCGCCAGGGCGAGCCCGGTGGTGGCCAGCAGGCAGACGCCGAGACAGAGCGCGACGAAGGTGCCGACGAACGCCGTCCAGCGGCTCCGGAACGTCTGGCCGGCGAGCGTCAGCACGGCGCGACCCGCTCCGGCCCGACCGCTCCGAGCCGATCCCATCCGAGCCGATCCCATCCGAGCCGGTCCGGTGCGAGCCGGTCCGCGCCGAGTGGGGCCGGTGTGAGCCGGACCGGCTCCGGGGCGGTGGCCTCGGGTACGGCCGGCTCCAGGGCGGTCATCCGCTCCGCCACCGCCGACGCGGTCGGTTGGCGCAGTTCGTCGGCCACCCGACCGTCGGCGAGGAAGACCACCCGGTCGGCGTACCCGGCCGCCACCGGATCGTGGGTGACCATCACGATCGTCTGCCCGGCCCGGTCCACCTGCCCGCGCAGCAGCCGCAGCACCTCGCGTCCGGCCGTCGAGTCCAGCGCGCCGGTCGGCTCGTCCGCGAAGAGCACCCGGGGACGGGTGATCAGTGCGCGGGCGATTGCGACCCGCTGCTGCTGGCCTCCGGAGAGCTGGGCCGGCCGGTGCCGGGCCCGTCCGGCCAGCCCCACCGCGGCGAGCGCGGCCCGGACGTCGCCCCGGCGCGGCCGGCGCCCGGCCAGCCGCAGCGGCAGTGCCACGTTCTGCTCGGCGGTGAGCGCGGAAAGCAGGTTGAAGGACTGGAAGACGAAACCGATGGTGTCCCGGCGCAGCAGCGTCAGCTTCGTCTCGGAGAGCCCACCGAGGTCGACGTCGCCGACGGTCACGCTGCCGGCGGTCGGCCGGTCCAGGCCGGCCGCACACTGCAACAGCGTGCTCTTGCCGGAACCCGACGGACCCATCACCGCCGTAAACGTGCCGCCGGCGAAACCGAGGGTTACCCGGTCCAGCGCGGTGACCGCGCTGTCGCCCGAGCCGTACCGTCTGCTGACCGCCGCCAGCCGCACCGCGTCCATGGCAGTGAGTCAATCGGACCGGGCACCGGCGAAACACTCCCGGCGACCGGCCTCTCCCGGGTAGGGGCAGCCCTACCCGGACCCGGACGGGCGGGTCAGACCGCGAAGGTGGCCGGGCGGTCGTTCGCCGGAGCCGGCGGGGTGGCCTTCCAGATGCCGAGCCGCTGCGCGGTCAGCCGGGCCACGTACGCCGGGTTGAGCACCATGTAGCGGTGGAACAGGCGCCTCGGCTCCAGGCCGAACCGCCACAACCACTCCAGGCCGACCCGCTGCATCCACGGCGGCGGCTTGCGGAGCAGGCCGGCGTGGTAGTCGAAGGCCGCACCGACCGCCATCAGCGGCATGTCGAGCAGCGGCCGCATCGCGTACGCGAAGATCTCCTGCCGGGGGCAGCCGAGCCCGACCAGCACGAGCCGGGCCCCGGAGGAGCGGATCCGGTCGGCGATCTCGGCGTCCTCGCCCGGCCGGGCCGGCCGGAACTTCGACGACTCCACCCCGGCGATCTTCAGGGCCGGGAACATCCGCTCCAGCTCCGGGATCAGCCGGGCGAGCGTGGCGTCGGTGGAGCCGTAGAGATAGACCGGCATGCCCTCGTCGGCGAACCTGGCCAGCACGCTCAGCGTCAGGTCGGGCCCGTAGACCCGTTCGGCCAGCGCGGCGCGGTGCAACAGGTTGAGCGCCCACCGCACGGGCTGCCCGTCCGGGGTGACCACGTCGAAGGCGTTGAGCCGGGCGTTGTGCGCCGGATCGAGCACCCCGGTCATCACCCCGTGCACGGCCAGCGCGGTCAGCGCCATCGGCCGGCGCTCCCGACCGGCGGCCACCACCTGCTCGGTCGCGGCCTCGTAGTCGACCGCGTCGACCAGGACACCGAGCACGTTCCGCTTACCCCGCGAGATCACGCCTTCTCCCCGCCCTGCGGCACCCACTTGTCGACGTTGGCGGCGTAGATCTCCTGGAGGATCATCGGCACGTCGTAGATCTGCTTCCAGTGCGGGTAGTCGCGCTGGAAGGCGGCGTTGGAGCCGATCCACCACTGGTGGTCGCCGACCCGGTTGGCCTCGTGGTATTCCGTGACCATCTCCTGCCCGGTGATCTGCTCGGCCAGCGCGAACGCCTCCAGGTGCGAGCAGTTCGAGTGCCGCCCGCCGCCGAGGTTGTAGACCGCGGCCGAGCGGGGCTCCCGGAAGAACGCCTCGAAGGCGGCGACCACATCGTGGCTGTGGATCGCGTCCCGGACCATCTTGCCCTTGTATCCGAAGATCTTGTACGTCCGGCGCTCCATGTTGCAGCGCATCACGTACGCCAGGAAGCCGTGCAGCTCGGTGGCGGAGTGCGCCGGACCGGTCAGCGTGCCGCCCCGGAAGCACGCGGTCTTCATGCCGAAGTAGCGACCGTACTCCTGCACCATCACGTCCGCGGCGACCTTGGAGGCGCCGAAGACCGAGTGCAGCGAGGCGTCGATCGACATGTCCTCCTTGATGCCGTCGAAGTACGGGTGGTCCGCCGCGAGTTCCCAGCGGGTCTCCTGCTCGACCAGCGGGAGGCTGTTCGGCCGGTCGCCGTAGACCTTGTTGGTGGAGCAGTGGATCACCGGCGCGTCGATGCAGTGCTCGCGGACGTTCTGCAGGACGTTCAGCGTGCCGCCCGCGTTCACGTCGAAGTCGGTGTACGGGTCGCGCAGGGCCCAGTCGTGCGAGGGCTGTGCGGCGGTGTGGATCACCACGCCGATGTCCCGGCCGTACCGCCGGAAGATCTCGGCCAGCGCGTCCCGGTCGCGGATGTCCACGTCGTGGTGCGTGTACGCGTCGCCGAGGTCACTGGTGAGCCGCAGCACGTTCCACGCGGTGGACGCCTCCGGGCCGAAGAACCGCCGGCGCATGTCGTTGTCGATTCCGACCACGTCCAGGCCGAGCCCGGCGAAGTGCCGGACCGCCTCGGATCCGATCAGGCCGCCGGATCCGGTCACCAACGCGACTGTCACACGTCACTCCTGGTTCGCCCTCGGGTCGGAAACCACCGGAGCATAGCGCGGTGGCGCCTTTGCCCCGATATGAACGAGGGGCCCCGTGTCACCACGGAGCCCCTCGAAGCGGTGGGGAAGGGGGGAGTTGAACCCCCACGCCCTTTCGGGCACACGGACCTGAACCGTGCGCGTCTGCCATTCCGCCACTTCCCCTTGCGAGGCGTGACCCGCGTCGCCCCGTGCCCTCTCGACGAAAGGGCTCGGACCAACCCGGCTCATCCCCCGAGCGCGCCACAGGACAATAACAATCATGTCCGGAGCCCGCTCTTCGGCATGTGCCGGGACATACTACGCTGTCCCTACTGCCGCTGCGGGCGTTACTGCCCGCAGCGGATGGAAGAGTAGCACGACCAACCCCGGCCGCTGAGGAGAGGCCGGCTGCAGGCGGCCGAGCGGCGTGCGAGCCGCACGTGCGGCGGCCGGATACCATCATGTCCTCGGAACCCGAGGAGGAGCCGGTGAGCGTGCTGCAACGCTTTGAGAAGCGTCTGGAGGGCCTGGTCGAGGGGGCCTTCGCAAAGGTGTTCAAAGGGGTCGTGCACCCTGTCGAGATCCTCAACGCGATGCAGCGGGAGGCAGAGGCGCACAAGGCGATCCTCGCCGGTGGGCGCACCCTGGTACCCAACCGCTACGTGATCGATCTCTCACCGTACGACCACAGTCGGCTGGCGCCGTACGCCGCCGCGCTGGCCCAGGAGTTGGCCCAGTCGCAGGCGGAGTTCATCGGCGAGCAGGCGTGGACGGTCTACGGCGACGTCATCGTCGAGATCGAGCGCGGGGACGGCCTCGACACGGGGATGTTCCGGGTCACCGCCGAGGTCTACACCGGCGGCGACGTCGCCCCGGTGCACCAGTCGCCATACGACCAGCAGCCGGGTGGCTACCCGCCGTACGACCAGGGCGGCGGCTACGGCCCACCGCCGGGACACGGCGCCGGTGGTCGCAACATCCGGCTCGTCTCCGGCGACGGCCGCACCTATCCGTTGCAGATGGGTTCGACCGTGATCGGCCGGGGTGACCAGGCGAACCTGCGGCTGCCGGACGTCGGCATCTCCCGCCGGCACGCCCGGCTCGACTTCGACGGTGCCCAGGTGGTGCTGACCGATCTCGGGTCGACCAACGGCACCATGGTCAACGGGCAGCGGGTCTCGGCCGTGGCGCTCAACCCGGGCGACATGATCCAGCTCGGCACCACCACCCTGACCTTCCGCGTGGACGGCTAACCACCTTGCCCCCATTTGTCATCACCGTTGCCCGGATCGGCTTCATCGTCCTGCTGTGGATCTTCGTCTTCACGGTGGTCGGGGTGATCCGTCGGGACCTCTTCGCCGGCGCGAGGTCCAGTCGCCTCGTCGCCGCGCCGCGCGGGGTGGGGGCCGCGCTGGGACAGAACAAACCGGCGAAGGTCAAACGGGGCCGGGCGGCGCACCAGCTGGTCGTCACCGGCGGCCAACTCGCCGGTACGCGGATCACGCTCGGCGAAGCACAGATCACCATCGGCCGGGCGGAGGACTCCACGCTGGTGATCACCGACGACTACGCCTCGGCCCGGCACGCCCGGCTCGTGCCCCGATCCGGGCAGTGGTTCGTCGAAGATCTCGGCTCGACTAACGGGACCTACCTCGATCGCGCTAAGGTCACCGGACCTACCCCCGTCCCCCTCGGCGTGCCGATCCGGATCGGCCGCACTTCTCTCGAATTACGGCCATGACTCTGACCCTGCGTTACGCGGCGCACAGCGACCGCGGGCTGATCCGAGACGGCAATCAGGATTCCGTCTATGCCGGGCCACGGCTTCTCGCCGTGGCCGACGGCATGGGTGGGATGGCCGCCGGTGACGTCGCCAGCAACATCGTCATCGGTGCCATGGCCCCGCTCGACGAGGACGTCCCGGGTGACGCCCTCGTCGACGCGCTGCGTTCGGCCGTGGACACCGCCAACCAACAGTTGCGCGACACCGTGGACGCCAATCCGCATCTCGAGGGGATGGGCACCACGCTCACCGCTCTGCTCTTCTCGGGCAGCAAGATCGGCATGGTGCACATCGGTGACTCCCGTGCCTATCTGCTCCGCGAGGGCGAGTTCGCCCAGATCACCAAGGACGACACGTACGTCCAGATGCTGGTCGACGAGGGCCGGATCAGCCTGGAGGAGGCGAGCAGCCACCCGCAGCGGTCGCTGCTCACCCGGGCGCTGGACGGTCGCGACATCGACCCCGAATACTCGGTACGCCAGGTGCGCACCGGTGACCGCTACCTGATCTGCAGCGACGGGCTCTCCGGCGTGGTGAGCGCGGAGACCATCGCGGACACCATGCGCAACCTCAAGGACCCCCAGGCCTGCGTCGAGCGGCTGGTGCAGCTCGCTCTCCGGGGCGGCGGTCCGGACAACATCACCGTGATCATCGCGGACGCCAGCGACCAGGACATCCTGGAGGCGGCCCCGATAGTCGGCGGCGCGGCCTCCCGGGACCGGGGCATGGCGACCTCGGCCGACGACTCGACGCCGGCCGCCCGGGCCTCGGCGCTCTCCCCGCCGCGTCCGGCCAGCCCGGAGCCGGCCGAGCCCGAACCGGCCGGCGACGACGAGTCGATGCGTCCGCGCCGGCATCCGCTGCGTACCGCCGTAATCGTCGTGGCGCTGCTCGGAGTGGTCGGCGCGGGACTCTGGTTCGGCTGGGACTACACCCAGCGGCAATATTATGTCGGTGCCACCGACGACGGTCAGCTCGCGGTCTTCCAGGGCATTCCGGGCCGGATCGCCGGGCTCGACCTGTCGAACGTGCACGCGACCAGCCCGACGAAGCTGGACGACCTGACCGACGCCGCCCAGGAGCAGGTGAAGCAGGGCATCCAGGCCGACGACGAGCCGGACGCGGTACGCCGGCTCGCCGAGCTGACCAACGAGGACCCGGGCAACCCCAACCTGAAGCCGCTCTGCCAGCCGAGCGCCACGCCCGGCCCGACCCCCACGCCGAGCGCCACCACGCCGACCCCGTCCGCGCCCACTCCTACCCCCGGCCAGACCGTGCGGGCGACCGCCACTCCGGCGGACACGCCCGACGCGCCACCGTCCGACCCGATCCCGCCGGTCACCGACCCTGCGGGATGCCGGTCGATCGAGTGAGCGTCAGCTCCGACGATCCGAGGGAATTCACGTGACCGCCCCGCCTGGATCGGCATCGACGCCCGCACCAACGGGCGAGCTGCCACGTGTCCGATTCGCCGCCAGGTCCAGGCGGAATGCCGAGTTGGCGCTGCTGCTGCTGGCCATGGTCGTGGTGGCGGCGTACGCGGCGACGGCCGAGGCGAACCTGCTCGACACGGTGACGTTCGACTTCTGGGTGCCGATCGCGTCGATCACCGCCGTCTTCCTGGCGATCCACGTGGTGATCCGGTTCCTGGCGCCGTACGCCGATCCGGTGCTGGTGCCGGCGGTCGCCCTGGTCAACGGCCTCGGCGTGGCCTTCCTGCGCCGGCTGGACCTGGGCCGGACCACTCCCGAGGAGCGCGCCGACCTCACCATGTTCTCCGGCACCGGTGGGCGGCAGCTCGCCTGGACGCTGCTCTCGGTGGCGCTCGCCGCCGGGCTGCTGGTGCTGATCCGCGACCACCGGGCGATCTCCCGGTACGCCTACACCCTGGTCCTGGCCGGCATCGTTCTGGTGATCACCCCGGCGCTGCTACCCGCCAAGTACTCGCAGGTGAACCCGCAGTCGGACGCCAAGCTGTGGATCAGCGTCGGCGGGTTCACGATCCAGCCGGGTGAGTTCGCCAAGCTGGCCCTGCTGGTCTTCTTCGCCTACTACCTGGTGCGCAAGCGCGAGGTGCTCTCGCTGGCCAGCCGGCGTTTCCTCGGCATCGACTTCCCGCGCGGCCGGGACCTCGGCCCGGTCATCGTGGTCTGGCTGATCAGCCTCGGGGTGCTGGTCTTCCAGAAGGACCTCGGCACCTCGCTGCTCTACTTCGGCATGTTCGTGGTCACCCTCTACATCGCCACCGAACGGGTCAGTTGGCTGATCATCGGCCTGCTGCTCTTCTTCGGCGGTGCCGTGCTCGCCTGGTATCTCGGCAGCACCGTCGGGGGCCCGTTCGCCAGCTTCTACACCCGGGTGGACATCTGGCTCGACCCGTACGGCGACCCGTACGGCAGTGGTTGGCAGACCCTCCAGGGGCTGCTCGGGCTGGGTACCGGTGGGCTCTTCGGGACCGGCCCCGGCGCCGGGCAGCCGACCGAGATCCCCGAGGTGCACACGGACTTCGTCTTCGCCGGGCTGGGCGAGGAGATCGGGCTGTTCGGGCTCTCCGCGTTGCTGGTGGTCTACCTGCTGATCATCGAGCGGGGGCTGCGGGCCGCGCTGGCCGTCCGCGACTCGTTCGGCAAGCTGCTCGCCGGGGGCCTCTCCTTCACGGTCTGCCTCCAGCTCTTCGTGATCATCGGTGGGGTCAGCGGTCTCATCCCGCTCACCGGCCAGACCACGCCGTTCCTCTCCGCCGGTGGTTCGTCGCTGATGGCGAACTGGCTGCTGGTCGCGGCCCTGCTCCGGATCTCCGACGCCGCGCGCCGGCCGGTCGACTCCGCTTCCCCGGCCCGGCCCAGCGGGACACCCGCCGGGCCGCCGGCACAATTGCACGGCGCCACAACGGAGGTGATCAGGCCATGAACGCACCGTTGCGCAAGATCGGCGTCGTCGTGATGGTCCTGTTCGGCCTGCTCTTCGTCAACCTCAACTACGTGCAGGCGTACAAGGCCGACGAATATCGCAACAGCGACTACAACGGCCGGGTCCAGGTCGCCGAGTACGAGCGCAAGCGCGGGATCATCGAGGCCGGCGGAACGCCCCTGGCGACCAGCAAGGAGACCAGCGGCAAACTCAAGTTCCTCCGCACCTACCCCAAGGGCGAGGTGTACGCGCACGCGCTCGGGTACAAGCCGGTCAACCTGGCCGACACCGGCATCGAGAAGAGCGAGAACGACTTCCTCGCCGGCACCAGCGACCAGCTCTTCGGCGACCGGGTGCGGGACCTCTTCACCGGCAACCAGACCGCCGGCGGGAACATCCTGCTCACCCTCTCCCCCCGGGCCCAGGAAACCGCCTACCGTGAGCTGGCCAACAACCGCAACGACGTGACCAAGGGTGCGGCGGTGGCGCTCGACCCCACCACCGGGGCGATCCAGGCACTCGTCTCGATGCCGAGCTTCGACCCGAACCCGCTGGCCGACCACGACACCAAGCAGGCCCAGGCGGCGTACGACCAGCTCGACGCGGCCAAGGACGGCCCGCTGAAGAACCGGGCGCTCTCCGAAACCTTCCCGCCGGGCTCCACCTTCAAGGTCATCACCTCGGCCGCCGCACTGGAGAACGGGTACGACCCCGGCCAGCGGATCCCGGCCGGTCCGAACTACCTCGCGCCGACCGCCGGCCAGCCGATCCGCAACGCGGCGCCGAGCATCTGCCCGGAGGCCCAGGTGACGCTGACCCAGGCGTTGACCGAGTCCTGCAACACCGGGTTCGCCCAGCTCGGGGTCAAGCTCGGTGCCGACAAGCTCAAGGACGAGGCCCGCCAGTTCGGTTTCGAGGACGACGAGCTGACCGTGGGCCGGCTCAACGGATCGGGCCAGAAGGTGGCGGCCAGCCGTACCGGCGAGATGGCCACCCCGGACGGCAACGACGACCCGCCGCAGGTGGCCATGTCCTCGATCGGGCAGAACGACGTCCGGATGACCCCGTTGCAGGGCGCGCTGATCGCGGCCACGGTGGCCAACGACGGGCGGCAGATGCGGCCCTACCTCGTGCAGCAGCAGCTCGGCCCGGACCGCACCACCGACTACTACACCGCGGTCCCCAAGGAGCTGCGCGAGCCGGTCAGCGCCGACGTCGCCAAGCAGCTCCAGGACATGATGGTCAGCGTGGTGCAGAACGGCACCGGCAGGAACGCGAGGATCAACGACTACCGGGTCGGCGGCAAGACCGGTACCGCCGAGACCGGTGGAAACAGCGACGACCACGGCTGGTTCATCGGGTTCGCGATCAACGACGCCGGCAAGCCGGTCTCCGCGGTCTGCGTCTTCCTGGAGGCCGCCGGGCCGGGTGGCAGCGCCGAGGCGGCGCGGATCAGCCAGCTGATCATGCGGGCGGTCATCACCGACCGGGGAGGCCGCTGAGATGCTGAAGCCCGGAGTGCTGCTCGGTAACCGGTACCGCCTTGACGAGCGGATCGCCGGCGGCGGCATGGGCGACGTGTGGCGGGGCACCGACGAGGTGCTCGGCCGTACGGTGGCGGTCAAGATCCTGCTGCCGGCGCTGCTCGACGAGCCGGGCTTCGCCGAGCGCTTCCGGGGTGAGGCCCGGACCATGGCCACCATCAACCACCCCGGGGTGGTGGACGTCTACGACTACGGCAGCGACCAGCAGATCGCCTTCCTGGTCATGGAGTACGTCGAGGGCGACGCGCTGTCCCGGACGCTGAGCCGGGTCGGCCGGCTCACCCCGGCCCGCACCATGGCACTGGTCGCGCAGGCCGCCGACGCGTTGCAGGCGGCGCACGACAAGGGCATCGTGCACCGGGACGTGAAGCCGGGAAACCTGCTGGTCCGGCCGAACGGCACGCTGGTGCTCACCGACTTCGGCATCGCCCGCTCGGCCCTGGTCGGCCAGCTCACCGCCGCCGGCTCGGTGCTCGGCACGGCGTCGTACATCTCGCCGGAGCAGGCCGCCGGCGAGGTCGCCACCGCCTGCTCCGACGTGTACGCGCTCGGGGTGGTCGCGTACCAGTGTCTCGCCGGCCGGCGGCCGTTCGAGGGCAACAGCGCGATCGAGATCGCCATGAAGCACGTCCGGGACACTCCCCGGCAGCTTCCCGGCGACATCCCGCCGGCGATCCGGGCGATCGTCGAGCGGTCGATGGCGAAGGACCCGAAGGCCCGCTGGCAGAGCGCCGCCGAGCTGGCGGCGGTGTCCCGGCAGGCCGCCGCCACGATCGGGATGGCCAACCAGCCCGGCCGGCCGGTCGCCTCGCTGCCGGTGCCGCCGCAGCGCCCCGCACCGCAGCCACCCGCGCCCGCGATGCCGCCCCGGCCGACCTCGGTCCCGCCCGCGCCCCGGGTGCCACCCGGCGCCGCGCGGGTGGCACCGCCCGCACCGCACTCGCCGGCCGTCGCGCCGGTGGCCCGCCCGCCGGCCGGCGCGGCGCCGGTCGGACCCGGCGGTTACAACCGGGGTGCGGCTGCGGTGCCGCAGCCGGTCCGGCCCCGGCCGGAGGCCGCATACTCGTATCCGGGGCGTCCGGCTTCACCGCCGCCGTCGCCCGGGAACCGCTCGTTGCTGATCGCGCTCTTCGTCGTGCTTGGCCTGTTGGTACTGATCTGCTCGGGCGTGATTGCCTTCAAGTTGACAGAGAACCGGAACCAGAACAGCAGCATGCCAGCGCCCCAGGCGGCGACAACGGAATTGCGGTCGGAAGCCGGACGCGACGCACCACCCGGTGCGCCGTACCGTCTGGTGCAGCGGACCGTGGGCCCCGACGGGGTGACCAGATGAGCGAAGGACGACAGACGAGATGACGGCGCAGGCCCGCCTGCTGGGTGGCAGGTACCAGGTCGGCGAGCTGCTCGGTTACGGCGGCATGGCCGAGGTGCACCGTGGGCGCGACCTCCGGCTCGGCCGCGACGTCGCGATCAAGATGCTTCGTACCGATCTGGCCCGTGACGACACCTTCCAGATGCGTTTCCGGCGAGAGGCGCAGAACGCCGCGTCGCTGAACCACCCGGCGATCGTCGCCGTCTACGACACCGGCGAGGAGATCGCGCCGACCGGCGAGACGCTGCCGTTCATCGTCATGGAGTTCGTCAACGGCCGGACGCTCAAGGAGGTACTCGCCGCCGAGGGTCGGCTGATGCCCCGGCGGGCCCTGGAGATCACCGCCGACGTCTGCGCGGCGCTGGAGTTCAGCCACCGGCACGGCATCATCCACCGGGACATCAAGCCCGGCAACGTGATGATGACCCAGACCGGCCAGGTCAAGGTGATGGACTTCGGCATCGCCCGGGCGCTGGCCAGTGGTGCCACCACGATGACCCAGACCAGCGCGGTGATCGGTACGGCCCAGTACCTCTCCCCGGAGCAGGCCCGGGGCGAGGCGGTGGACGCCCGCTCCGACGTCTACGCCGCCGGTTGTGTCCTGTTCGAGCTGCTCTGCGGCCATCCGCCGTTCGTGGGCGACAGCCCGGTCAGCGTCGCCTACCAGCACGTACGGGAAGATCCGCCGTCGCCGAGTGATCTGAACCCGGACGTCACCCCGCCGATCGACGCGATCGTGCTCAAGGCGCTGTCGAAGAACCCGCTCAACCGCTACCAGAGCGCGGCGGAGATGCGGGCCGACCTGCTCCGCGCGGCGGCCGGCCGGCCGGTGATGGCCACCCCGGTGCTGCGCGAGGACGAGACGATGGCGATGTCGCACGCCGCCACCACTCGGCCGATCCAGACCGGCGGGGGCCGGCCGATGCCGCCGGCCCGGGTCGGTGACGCCCGGCGCCGCAAGGCGTCCGCCTGGGTGATCGCCACGCTGAGCGGTCTCGGGGTGCTCGCGGTGATCGCCCTGGTCGCCGCCCTGATGCTCGACAACAGCGGCGGCGGCGGCACGCCGGCCGACGTCGAGGTGCCGGACGTGGTCGGCAGCACCCAGGAGGCCGCCGAGAACATACTCCGGCAGGCCGAGTTGACCCCCAAGCTCGGCGCGGCGGACACCAGCGACGACTGCGAGGTGGGGGAGGTCACCTCGCAGAGCCGGCAGCCGAACTCCAAGGTCGACCCGGGCACCGAGGTCGAGATCCGGGTCTGTGCCGGCCCCGGCACCGTGACGATCCCGGCGAACCTGGTGGGCGGGCGGTTCGAGGCGGTCGAAGGCCAGCTCAAGGGCCTCGGACTGACCGTGCAACGCAAGGACGTGAACAGCACCGAACCGAAGGGCATCGTCACCGAGGTCGATCCCGACGAGGGTGAGAAGGTCCTCCCGCGCAGCACCGTGACCGTCGCGGTCTCCCGGGGCAACGTCGTCGAGGTGCCTCGGGTCCTCGGGCTCCAGGAGGACGAGGCCCGCGATCGGCTGAGGGAGGCCGGCTTCGAGGTAAAGGTCGTCGACGGTGAGCCGGTGCCGCCCGCTGAGGCCGGCGAGGTGACCGGGCAGAACCCGCCCGGCGGGTCGAAGAGGGCGACCAGCACAACCGTGACGATCACCGTGAGCGTGCCGGAAGAGGAAGACGACCCGACCCCGCCCACCACCACGCCCTCGCCCACCACCGGGACGGGCAACGGCGGCGGCGGGGGTGGGCTGTTCCCACCGGTGAACCCGCCGGCGACCCGCCCGGAATCACGCTGATCGCACCTGTGCGGTCCGGTCAGACCGCGCCGGGAGTGGCGCGGGTCAGACCGTGACGAAGGCGGCCCGGCGCCGGGCGTCGACCTCGGCAGCCAGCGCGGGAGCCCGGTCCAGTGCGGCGGGCAGGCCGCAACCGGCGAGCCAGTTGGCCAGCATCAGGTGGCCACCCTCGGTCAGCACCGACTCGGGGTGGAACTGCACGCCCTCGATCGGCAGGTCACGGTGCCGGATCGCCATCACTACGCCGGACTCGGTCCAGCCGGTGACCTCGATCTCCGCCGGCAGGGTCTCCGGCAGTACGGCGAGCGAGTGGTACCGGGTCGCGGTGAACGGGTCCGGCAGCCCGGCCAGTACGCCCACGTCCCGGTGCCGCACCTCCGACGTCTTGCCGTGCAGCAACTCGGGTGCCCGCTCGACGGTCGCCCCGAAGGCGGCGCCGATGGCCTGGTGGCCGAGGCAGACGCCGAGGATCGGCAGCCTGCCGGCGTACTCGCGGATCACGTCGAGGCAGACACCGGCCCGGTCCGGGGTACCGGGGCCGGGAGAGAGCAGCACCCCGGCCACGTCGAGCCGGCCCACCTCGGCGAGGTCGATCTCGTCGTTGCGGCGTACCTCGCAGTCGGCGCCAAGCTGGCCCAGATATTGCACGAGGTTGAAGACGAACGAGTCGTAGTTGTCGATCACGAGGACGCGCATCGGCCTACCTGCTCGGGCTCGGGGGCGGGGTGTTGTTCCGGGTGGTGTCGTACGGCAACTCGTGCCCGTCGCCGGACGGCTCACCGCCGACCCCCGGATCCTCGCCGTCCACCCCCGGCTCGCCGGCCGGATCACCGGGAACGCCGTTGTCCTGGGTCACCTGGACGTCGTCGAATGGCAGTAGCGGTTCGGCCCACGGAAAGACGACGTACCAGAGCAGGGCGAGCAGGCTCGCGGTGATCAGCAGCGAGCCGATCAGCTTGCCCGGAACTCCGAACGGCAGCTTGCGCCAGATCCACGCGTACATCGCTGGTCAGCCGTCCAACTCCGGTGGCCGGGGCGAGCCGACCGCCTTCAGCTCGGTACGGATCAGCTCGGCGTGCACGATCAACCGCTGGTAGTTGTCGAACTTCGGGTTGCAGGTGGTCAGGGTCAGCATCGCCTTCGTCGCCTTCGCACCCGGTTTGCCGGGGACCGGGGCGACCACCTCGACCTGGGACGGCCGGACGATCCGGGTCTGTGACACGTGGTAGACGAACCAGGCGTCCTTGGACTCCACCACGATCGCGTCGCCGTCGT
Organism: Plantactinospora sp. DSM 117369; assembly: GCF_053764795.1. NCBI lineage: Bacteria > Bacillati > Actinomycetota > Actinomycetes > Micromonosporales > Micromonosporaceae > Plantactinospora > Plantactinospora sp. DSM 117369. The sequence continues at coordinate 109,345 of NZ_CM132446.1, forward strand.
CGAGTTCGTCCAGCCGCCAGAAGGTGGCCCGGTTCCGGTGCCCGGCGACCGAGAAGTTGCCGACCTGGCCGGGCAGGGCGCTGGTCGGATAGTGGCCGGGGGCGTACCGGATGTCCTTCTGGGTGACGCCCTCGACGACCACCCAGTGCTTGTCCAGCTTCGGGATGTAGAGGCCGGCGATCGGCTTGCCCGGCACCGGCTTGATCGGCTTCGGGGTACTGGTGGGAGTCGGGCCGACCGTCGGGTCGGGCTCGTCCCACTGCTGGGCCAACTGCTGGCCCAGATCGTCCTGGTGCGCGTTGACGATGGTCGACTTGCCCCAGACCTCGTACGCCGCGAAGAGCAGGACGACCAGGCCGAAGGTGATCAGCACCTCGCCGGTGGCCCGGATGCCGGTCCGGATCCGGGAGCCGATCGACGGCCGGGTCAGCTCGGAGTAGACGCTCTTGTAGCCCTCGCCGGTCTGCTCCGGCCGGAGCCGGACGATCCGCTCACCGCGCCGGGGACGCTGGTCGGCGTCCGCCCCGCCGTCCCTGCTGTCCCCGCCGTCGTCGGCCGCCGGTCGGGGCGGGATCGCGCCGATCAGCGCGGTGGACTCGATGTCCTCCTGGCGGGGCGCGGCTGCGGGCCGGACCTGCGGCAAGGCGGTGGTGGCGCCGTCGGCTCCGGAGCCGCGGTGCGGCATGGGCGGGATCGGCGCGGTGGTCTCCGGGTCCCGCGACGGCGTGACGGCCGGGATGAGCGTCGTCGGGCTGTCGGCGCGACCGGTCCTGTGGACCTGCCCGGCCGCACCGGTCCCTGCGACGTGGCCGGTCCCTGCGACGTGGCCGGTCCCTGCGACGTGGCCGGTCCCGGCGGTTCCGGGGACGTGACCGGTCACGTGGGCCTGGCCGGTCCCGTCGAGTTGCGCGGGTGCGCCGCCGAGCCGGTCGGGCGTACCGCCGGGGGTCGGCCGGGCGGCGCCAGCGGAAGGCGCCGGCGGCGCCCAGGGGTCGGGGGCGGCCGGCGCGGGGGCCCGGCGGCCGAGGTCGGCATCCGGGGACGGTTCCCAATGGCCGGGGTCGGCGGCCGGGGACGGCTCCCAGGCGCCCGGTCGGACCGCCGGTGCCGGCTCCCGGCGGTCGGGGACGGTGCCTGGTCCCGGCGGCCAGCGCTCGGAATCGGCTGTCCCGTCCCGCCGGCTGGCGGGCGGCGCTGACTCCCGGCGGTCGGCCGGAGGGTGGGCGATCCGGAACTCGGGCTCGACCGGCGAGTACGGCTGCGGGCGGTAGCTCTCGACCGGACCCCGGCGCTCGCCCGGGTGACCGTGCTCTCCCGGACGCGGCTCCGGCGGACCGGACGGGGCGCGCCCGACCGGATCGGCGCTCGGATAGCGGCCGGAGTCGCCGACGGGCGGTCCGATGGTGCCGTGCGCGGGCAGGTCCATGGTGTCGTGCGCGGCCGGCGGTGGCGGCTCGGGCGCACGCGGTGCCCGGCCCGGCGGCGGTGCCACGACGTGGTCAACGGTGATCCGCAGGCGGCGGGCGCCCGGCTCCGCCGGCTCCGGGCGGGGCGGACGCGCTGCCCGGTCGGTCTCCGGTGGCTCGTCGGCCTCCGGCAGCCGGGGAATGTACATGGTCGGGTCGTCGCCGTCGGGCGCGCGGTGCCGACCGTTGCGGGCGGAGTTCGGGTCGCCGGTCACCGGGCTCACCCAGGAACCTTGGCCGACCGGAGTCCGCCGGGACCGTCGTACGCGGGAACCGTCACACTAGGCTCCACTGCCTCGTGGTATCCGAGGTGGTAATGGGTGACCGCGTCCTTGAACAACCGGACCCCCTCGGACGCGGCGAGTGCTCGCTGTAGTGCGGCGGGATTGCCGATGGCGGTGATTCGGAACGGTGGTGAATACACCCGGCCGTGCAGGAGCAGAGTGTTCCCCACGCAGCGTACCGCGCTGGTGGAGAGGACACGGACACCCATGATGGTCATGGCCTCGGCACCTCCGGCCCAGAGCGCGTTGACCACGGCCTGCACGTCGCCCTGGTGCACCACGAGATCGTCGTTGCGGGCGTCGGTCGGCAACTTGCCGTCGCTCTGCTGCGGCGCGTCATCGAGTTCGACGGAGATCCCCGGGCCGGTCAGCGGGGTGAACCCGGCCGCTTCCCGGCTGCCCGTGGCCCGGTCCCGCTGGGCCGCCACCCGGCCGTCGGAGCCGCCGAGCGCCTCGGTCTGGCTCTCCACGTCGTCGCGGAGCGCGGCGGCCCGCTCCTGGCCCGAGGCCACCTGCTCGCGGCGGTCCTCGATGAGCTGGGCGAGCTCCGGGCGACGGTCCTCGCGCAGCGAGGTGCCGCCGGCGGTGGTGGCCGTGGTGGTGAAGAGCAGCCCGGCGGCGAGCGCGATCAGGGGTACGCCTACCGACCACCCGGGGCGGCGCTCGGCCGACCGCCGGGGCAGCAGCCCCACGGCGGCGCGGCGGAGCACCTTCCGCCAGGACGCGACGCCGGAGGTGTACTCCATCGAGCCTTCCCCCTCACGATCATGCCAATATGCTAATTATGTCCTAATCGCGGGAATTACCGAGGCGATCCGGGCGTTCAACCGTCCGTACCCAGATGCCCGGGTCCGTGGCCTGAACGGGTTCTCGCGACTACGCTAGCTGTCGAACATTATTGGCCATGGACCGTCGCCCTTGCGTCCGGTTGTCAGGCCGGACGAGGATCACCACCCCCTCAGGAGAGCGCCGTGCCCAAGTCTCAGGTACGTAAGAAGAAGGTGTACACCCCGCCGACGGACGTCCGTCCCACGTCCACGGCGGCGACCCGCAAGCCTAGCCCGGTCTGGCTGCCAGCCACGGCGGTCGGGTTGATCGTCTTCGGCATCGGCTGGCTGGTGGTCTTCTACCTGTCCGACATGGAATACCCCGTCGCCACCTGGCGGTACTGGAACCTCGCCATCGGCTTCGGTGCGATGGTCGGCTCGCTCGGCCTGCTCTCCCGCTGGCGCTGACCGCGGCCCGGGTTTCCCGCTCCGGCGGTTCCGACCCGTGGTCGACCGCTGGTCGACCGCTCGGTCGAGCCGGGGCGACGGTGCCGGCCGGTCCGCCCGGCGGCCCCACCCGGGCCGGCGCGCACCTCGCACCGCCCAGCTCGGCTGTGACGTCCGTCGTTGCGAGGATGGTCACGTTACCAACGAGTAACCTCGCCGCGTAGGCTGCGTACATCGCCGCCGCCGGTCGACAGACCGCCGGCCGGGCGGCGGACGAGGGCAGGCAGCAGGACGGGGAGGGCCAACAGGCATGGGCAGCGTCCAGATCGTCACCACGATCCTCGCCGCCGGCATCACCGCGGTCGCGGTGTGGCTGGCGACCCGCGCGGTGCTGCGGATGACCGCGGTGATCCGGCTCGGCCAGCCCGACCCGGGGCGGTTCACCGACCGGGGCGTCCGGGCCCGGAACATGCTGGTCGAGACGCTCGGCCACACCCGGATGCTGCGCTGGAGCGTGGTGGGCGCCGCGCACTGGTTCGTGATGGTCGCCTTCGTCGTCCTGTCGCTGCTGGTGCTGGAGGCGTACTTCGAGGTGGTCAGCCCGACCGGCGGACTGCCGCTGGTCGGGCACTGGGTCGGCTACGGCCTGGTCACCGAGCTGATCGGGATCCTCGGGGTGGTCGGGATCCTGGTGCTGATCGGCATCCGGCTGCGCAACCGGCCGGGCAACCCGACCCGCCGGTCCCGGTTCACCGGCTCGACCATGTGGCAGGGCTACTTCGTCGAGGCCGTGGTGCTGGCCGTACTGGTCTGCGGGTTCCTGATCCGGGGCTTCAAGGTCGCCACCGACCACTTCGAGTTCCCGGCCTGGGCCACCCCGGTCAGCCACGCGATCGGCGCGCTGCTGCCGGCCTGGGACGCGGGCACCAGCGTCACCGCCCTGGTGAAGATCGCGATCTCGATGACCTGGGTCATCGTCATCTCGCTGAACGTGACCATGGGTGTCGCCTGGCACCGGTTCGCCGCCTTCCCCAACATCTTCTTCAAGCGCGACCCCGGCCGGGCCGGCTCCGGGCTCGGCGCGCTGCGCCCGATGACCAGCAACGGCAGGCCGCTCGACTTCGAGGAGGCCGACCCGGAAAAGGACCAGTTCGGGGTGGCCCAGGTCGAGCAGTTCACCTGGAAGGGCCTGCTGGACTTCACCACCTGCACGGAGTGCGGGCGGTGCCAGTCGCAGTGCCCGGCCTGGAACACCGGCAAGCCGCTCTCGCCGAAGCTGCTGGTGCTGTCGCTGCGCGACCACGCGTACGCCAAGGCGCCGTACCTGCTGGCCGGCGGCGGCAAGGACCTGACCGGTGAGGAGAAGGCGACCGAGGCCCAGTTGGCGCACGTCGACGTGCTGGCGCTGGCCGAGGCGAACCGGCCGCTGATCGGCGGTGCCGAGGAACTCGGGGTGATCGACCCGGACGTGCTCTGGTCCTGCACCACCTGCGGGGCCTGTGTCGAGCAGTGCCCGGTCGACATCGAGCACGTCGACCACATCGTGGACATGCGCCGCTACCAGGTGCTGATCGAGTCGAGCTTCCCGTCCGAGGCCGGCGTGATGCTGCGCAACCTGGAGAACAAGGGCAACCCGTGGGGAGCCCCGCCGAACACCCGGGAAGACTGGACCAAGGGGCTCGACTTCGAGGTGCCCCGGGTCGGCGAGGTCGAGGACTTCGAATACCTGTTCTGGGTCGGCTGCGCCGGGGCCTTTGAGGACCGGGCCAAGAAGACCACCCGGGCGGTGGCCACCCTGCTGCACTCCGCCGGGGTGAACTTCGCCATCCTCGGCGAGGGCGAGACCTGCTCCGGCGACCCGGCCCGGCGGATCGGCAACGAGTTCGTCTTCCAGATGCTCGCCCAGCAGAACGTGGAGACCCTGAACGAGGCGTTCGGCGACCGCGAGCCGGCGAAGCGCAAGATCGTCGCCACCTGTCCGCACTGCTTCAACACCCTCGGCAACGAGTACGGCGAACTCGGCGGCCAGTTCGAGGTCGTGCACCACACCCAGTTGCTGGCCCACCTGGTCGCCGAGGGCCGGCTCACCCCGGTCCAGCCGGTGGACGGCGGGCTGACCTACCACGACCCGTGCTACCTGGGCCGGCACAACCGGGTCTTCACCCCGCCGCGCGAGGTGCTCGGCGCGGCCGCGGCCGACGGGATCACCGAGATGCCGCGCAACCAGGAGCGCTCCTTCTGCTGCGGCGCGGGCGGCGCCCGGATGTGGATGGAGGAGCGGATCGGCAAGCGGATCAACGTCGACCGGGTCGAGGAGGCGATGTCGACCGGCGCGAAGACGGTCGCGGTCGGTTGCCCGTTCTGCTCGACGATGCTGAATGACGGGGTCAACGGCAAGGAGGCCGGCGACCAGGTCGAGGTGGTCGACGTCGCCACCGTGCTGCTCCGCTCGGTCAAACCGGCCGCCCCGACCGCCACCGCCGACCCGGAACCGGCCGGCACCGCCGGCTGAGCGCACCGGCCGGGCGCGGTCCCCAGCGCCGTACCTGTGGAAAACCACACCGGTAGCCTCCAGAGGTGTCAGCAGGGCCGGAGAACGTGACCGACGGCGCCGCTCCGGCGGCCCGGCGGGACGCCGGCCGCGCCCTGCCCGGCCTGCTCCGCCGCTCGCTGCGGCTCGGCGCCGGACTGCTGATCGGTGCGGTGACCGCGGCGGTGGAGCTGACGTACCTGCTCGGGCTCGGGTCGATCCTGCTGGTGCTCTGGGTACGGGCCGAGTCCCGTCGGACGGCGGCGGAGCGGATCGTCGAGCGGATCGAGACCGGCGCCCGCCAGTTGGCCGAGGTCGAACGGTGGCGGCTGGCGACGTTCCTGGAGAGCGAGAACGCGGCCGACTACACCGGTAGCCGGGCCGTGCGCTATCTCGCCGTGCGCTGGGCGGTCGGCATGCTCGGCGGCTCCGTACTGCTGCTCTTCGGCTGGGGCGTGCTCTCCGGCGGGGTCTGGATCTGGGAGGCGGTACACGGCGAGAGCACCCTGCTGACCTTCCTGGCGCAGCTCGTACTCGGGCTGGTCGGCCTCTTCCTGGTGGTGCAGGGCGCGACCGGCGTGGTTGCGCTCGACCGTCGGGTGGCCCGGCGGTTCCTCGGCCCGAGCGGCCGGGAGGTGCTCGAACGCCGGATCACCGAGCTGGCCACCAGCCGGGCCGGGGTGGTGGCGGCGGTCGACGCGGAGCGGCGGCGGATCGAGCGGGACCTGCACGACGGCGTACAGCAGCGGCTGGTCGCGCTCGGCATGCTGGTCGGCCGGGCCCGCCGTACCGCCGACCCGGCCAAGGCGGCGGACCTGCTGCGCCAGGCGCACGAGGAGTCCGGCCGGGTCCTCGACGACCTCCGCGAGGTGGCCTGGCGGGTCTATCCGACCGCGCTGGACAACCTGGGGCTGGCCGACGCGCTGGCCCGGGTCGCCGAGCACGCCGGACTGCCGGTCCGGATCGACCACCGGCTGATTGGGCGGCCAGCGCGGGCGGTCGAGACGGCCGCGTACTTCGTGGTCTCGGAGGCGGTGACGAACGCCGCCAAGCACGCCCGGGCCAGCCGGGTCGATGTCGAGGTCGCGGCCCGGGACGGCCGGCTGGTCGTGACGGTCGTCGACGACGGCGTCGGCGGTGCCGACCCGGCTGGCGTCGGGCTGTCCGGGCTGGCCCGCCGGGTCGCCGCCCTGGATGGCCGCTTCCGGGTCGAGAGCCCGGCCGGCGGCCCCACCACCATCGTCGCGGAGCTGCCATGCGAGTGATGTTGGCCGAGGACTCGATCCTGCTCCGCGAGGGGCTGGTCCGGCTGCTGGCCGAGGAGGGACACCAGGTAACCGCCGCCGTCGGCGACGCGGACGCGCTGGTCGCGGCCATCGCGGCGGACCCGCCGGACGGGGTGGTGGTGGACGTGCGGATGCCGCCGACCCACACCGACGAGGGGCTGCGCGCCGCGCTGGAGATCCGCCGCCGCTGGCCCGCCGTCGGGGTCCTGGTGCTCTCCCAGTACGTCGAGAAGCGTTACGCCGTCGAGCTGCTGACCAGCCAGAGCGGCGGGGTCGGATACCTGCTGAAGGACCGGGTGGCCCAGGTCGGCGAGTTCCTCGACGCGCTGGCCCGGGTGGGCGACGGTGGCGCCGCCTTCGACCCGGAGGTGGTACGCCAACTGCTGGCCCGGACCAGTCACACCGACCCGCTGAGCCGGTTGACCGTACGGGAGCGGGCCGTGCTCGACCACATGGCGCAGGGGCACACCAACGCCACCATCGCCGCGCAGCTACACGTCTCGCAGAGCGCGGTCGAGAAGCACGTGAACGCCATCTTCGACAAGCTCGACCTGGCGCACGTCACCGGGTACAGCCGGCGGGTGCTCGCGGTACTCCGCTATCTGGGCGGCTGACCGGGGCCGGACCGGGCCGCCGCGGTGGACGGCCCGGGACCGGCGGGTCACATCCGGTGGCGGCTGCGCGGCCGGTCGCGGCGGGCCAGCCGGGAGAGCACGAACCAGCCGACCGCGATCACCACCAGCGCGATCACCACCTTCTGGAAGAGGCTGGCGTACTCCTCGACCCGGTGCCAGTTCTCGCCGAGCAGATAGCCGGCCAGCACGAAGACGGTGTTCCAGATCAGGCTGCCGAGGGCGGTGCAGAGCAGGAAGGTGCCCAGCCGCATCCGTTCGATGCCGGCCGGGATGGAGATCAGGCTGCGGAAGATCGGAATCATCCGGCCGAAGAAGACCGTCTTGACCCCGTGCCGGACGAACCACGCCTCGGTGCGGTCCACGTCGGCGAGCTTGACCAGCGGCAGCCGGGCGGCGATCGCCCGGGTACGCTCCCGGCCGAGCAGCGCCCCGACGCAGTAGAGCGCCAGCGCGCCGACCACCGAACCGAGGGTGGTCCAGAAGATCGCCGACCAGAGGCTCATCTCGCCCCGGCTGGCGGCGAAGCCGGCGAGCGGCAGGATGATCTCGCTGGGCAGCGGCGGGAAGAGGTTCTCCAGCGCCACCGCCAGGCCCGCTCCGGGGGCACCGAGCGTGTCCATCAGGTCGGTCGCCCACTCGGCGATCCCGCTCAGCGGGGTGGGTTCGGCGGCCAGCGGAGCCGTATCATCGATCATGAATTCGACGCTAGCCGGTGCCACCTGTCCAAACCCTGTGGACCGGCGCCCGATCGACTGCCGGGCACCACAGTCACGCACTGCGGTGAACCACACACGGCACTCGTTCGTACCTGTCGATGCCGGACCGCCGTCGGCGGTCCCGAACCAGGCGATGGCGGGCCGGCGACGGCCCCAGGACCGCGAGGAGGCGGGCGCCGCGTGGCGGAAAGCGCACCACACCGGATGGCGGCGGAGTCGAGTGGACGGCACCGGAAGGCCGGGCCGGTCGACCGGCGCGACCGGTCGGGACGCCGGCTCCGGGTGATCTCCACGGTGGGGCTCGGGGTCGGGCTGCTGCTCCTGGCCGTCCCGTTCGGCGCGGAGACGCTCCGGACGATGGGCTGGGGTGGCGGCACCGAGCCGGGGGTCGGCGTACCGGCGGCGGTGGCCAGCCCGCCGGCACCGGATTCGACACCGGCGGCCTACCCGACCCCGGACGACGTCCTGCCGACCGGTACGCCCGGAACGACCCCGACGCCGACCTCCAGCCCGACCTCCCGGGCGACCGGCGCTCCCGCGCCGACCCCACCCGCGCCGTCGAACTCGTCGCGGCCACCGCTTCAGGGCGCGGCGGCACCGACGCCACCCGCGACCACCAGCCCACCGCCCCCGCCGGCCGCCCCGACGCCGCCCCCGCAGCCCGTGTTGCTCGGCCCGGACGGCCGGGACGAGCTGGCCCGGATGATGGACCGCTACTGCGACGAGCACGTCGGCGGGGCGAGCTGGGCGGACACCCGTGACGACGGCGGCTGGGAGTGCGAGCGGCTGCTGCTGCCCTCCCGCACCGTCGACATGGACCGGGCCTGCCGGGACACCTACGGCGACGGCGCGTTCGCGGAGAACCCGGAGGGCCGGGACCCGTTCGGCTGGCGCTGCCTGCGGCGCTGAGCAACCCGCGCGGAAGCCTCGCCGGCCGCCCCGGGGCACGCCGGCCCACTCACCGTGGCCACCGGGCAGCCGCCGCCTGGTCGGGCCGGTACTGTGCTCGATAATCGCGGGCCGGACGCAACCACGGTCGAGGTGAACGGATCATCGACGCCCTACTCCTCACCACCCTGTTGCCGCTGGTCGGCTTCGTCCTGCTGACCGCCGGCAACGCCTTCTTCGTCGCGGCGGAGTTTGCCCTGGTCACCGTCGACCGGGCGGAACTCGACCGGCGGGTGGCCGGCGGTGACCGGCGGGCCGGCACGGTCCGCAAGGCGCTGCGGGAACTCTCCTTCCAGCTCTCCGGCGCGCAGCTCGGCATCACCATCACCGCCCTGCTCACCGGCTATCTCGCCGAGCCGGCGCTGGCGAAGCTCTTCGCCCCGCTGCTGCGCCCGGTCGCCGGGGACGCCACCGGGCGGGTCACCCCGCTGCTCGCGCTGGCCCTGGCGACGCTGCTGTCGATGCTCTTCGGCGAGCTGGTGCCGAAGAACGCCGCGCTGGCCCGGCCGATGCCGACCGCGCTGGCCACCGCCGGGCCGATGCGGACCTTCTCCCGGATCTTCGGCTGGCTGATCCGGGGCCTGAACAACTCGGCGAACTGGCTGGTCCGCCGGCTCGGCGTCGAACCGCAGGAGGAGCTGGCCAGCGCCCGCTCCCCCGAGGAACTCGGCCTGCTGGCCGCGATCTCGGCGCGGGCCGGGGCGCTGCCCCGGGAGACCGCGATGCTGCTGCAACGGACTATCCGGTTCGGCGACAAGCGGGCCGCCGAGGCGATGACGCCCCGGGTCGACGTGGTCGCGCTGCGGGCCACCGCCTCCGTCGCCGAGCTGCTGGCGCTGGCCCAGCAGACCGGCCGGACCCGCTTCCCCGTCTACGAGGAGACCGTCGACCTGGTCACCGGGGTGGCCGGGGTCGTCGACGCGCTGGGCGTACCACCCCACCGCCGGTCCCGCACCACGGTGGCCGCGGTGGCCCGCGAGCCGGTGTACGTGCCGGAGAGCCTGGACCTGGACGGCGTACTCGCGGCGCTCCGCTCGGCCGGCGCGGACCTGGCGATCGTGGTCGACGAGTACGGCGGCACCGACGGGGTGGTGACCGTCGAGGACCTGGTCGAGGAGCTGGTCGGGGAGATCGCCGACGAGTTCGACCCGGTCGCCGACGAGTTCGACCCGGACGCCGAGAAGTTTGCCCCGGACGCCGCGCCGGAGACCCCGGTCGAGTTGACGGTGCCGGGCGGGGAACGCACCGTGCTGGTCGACGGGGTGCTGCGCGAGGACGAGCTGGTCGAGCAGGTCGGCTTCCGGCTGCCCGAGGGCCCGTACGAGACGTTGGCCGGGTTTCTGCTGGCCCGGCTCGGCCACATCCCGGTGGCCGGTGAGACCGTCGAGGAGCAGGGCTTCGAGTTCACCGTGGTCGAGGTGGTCCGGCACCGGATCGAGCAGGTCCGGGTGGTCCGGCCCGAGGAGGCCGCCGGGTGAACCTGCTGATCACCCTCGGACTGCTGCTCGGCAACGCCTTCTTCGTGGGCAGCGAGTTCGCGCTGATCGCCTCCCGGCGTACCGTGATCGAGCCGCTCGCGGCCGGGTCGCAGCGGGCCCGGTGGGCGCTGTCGGCGATGAACCAGATCCCGCTGATGATCGCGGGCGCCCAGCTCGGCATCACCATCTGCTCGCTCGGGCTCGGCGCCATCGCCGAGCCGGCCCTGGCGCACCTGCTGGAGGAGCCGTTCCACGACCTCGGGCTGCCGGACCGCGCGGTGCATCCGATCGCCTTCGTGATCGCGCTCGGCGTGGTGGTCTTCCTGCACACCGTGATCGGCGAGATGGTGCCGAAGAACATCACCCTGGCCGGACCGGAGCCGTCCGCGCTCTGGCTCGGGCCGGCGATGCTGGCGTTCTGCCTGGCGACCAAGCCGCTGCTGCTGGCGATGAAGTGGACGTCGGCGCGGATCCTGCGGCTGTGGCGGATCGAGGCGACCGATGCGGTGAAGACGGTCTTCACCGCCGAGGAACTGGCCGGGCTGGTCTCGCAGGCGCGGACAGAGGGATTGCTCGGCTCAGAGGAGCACGCCCGGATCACCGGCGCGCTGGCGCTGAACCGGCGTACCGCCGCGGACGCGCTGCGGCCCTGGGCGGCGGTCACCACCGTGGCCGAGGACGTCTCTCCGGCCTCCCTGGAGGTGCTGGCGACCCGCACCGGCCGGTCCCGGTTCCCGGTGGTGCAGCGGGCCACCCGCCGGGTGCTGGGCTTCGTGCACGTCAAGGACGTCCTCGGGTACTCCGGTGCGGCCCGCCGGGCGCCGGTCCCGACAGAGCTGCTCCGGCGGCTGGCCGTGGTGCCGCCGGACCGGAGCCTGGCCGACCTGCTGCTGTCGATGCGCCGGGAGCGCCGGCACATGGTGCTGGTCAGCGACGGGCGGGTGCCGATGGGGGTGGTCACCCTGGACGACGTGCTCACCGCCGTCGTCGGGACGGCCACGGACCCCACCGGCACCGGTGCGCAACCCGCGCCGGCTGCCGGCCAGGTCTAGCGCGGCGCGCCGATCGGCGACGGCAGCAGGTGTACGTCGTCGGCGTTGACGAACATGATCCGGTGACCGAACTGGATCTGGACGTACCTCAGGTCGCCCCGGACCACCGTCCAGTCACCGGGTGACGAGCCGTCGAAGGTGGTGGCCCGGTAGTACTCGCTGGGCAGCACGTTGCCGACGGCGTACCGCTGCCCGGCGGCGAGGGTGTACTGCAACGGCGTGACCGCCTGCACCGGCACGCCGGCCGGATAGGCGTCCGGCTCCGGGTACGCCCTGCCGTACACCGGGATCGTCGCCCGGCCCGGCTTCGGCGTCGCGACCAGCCCGAGCGCCCACTTCGCGGTCGGGTTGCTCCTCGGGTTGTGGAACCACGCCTTCTGCCCGAGATACCAGATCGCCGTCCAGTCGCCCTGCCGGCCGGCGAGCGCGTAGGTCTGGCCGGCCGAGGCCCGGGCACCGTGGTCGGAGATGTGCATGGTGTTCGGGGTGCCGTCCGGGCGCAGCGCGATGTCGTTCACCAGCGGCGCGTCGGCGGCCGGCGCGGTACGCAGGATCACCGACGACGATCCCCGGGCCGGGCACGGCACCCCGGCGGTCTCGCAGCCGGTGAAGGCCGGCCGGTTGGTGGCGAAGTCCGGATCGATGGTGACCAGGCCGGCGGCGGGCAGGCCGATGCCCCGGAACGGCGCCTTGAGCAGGTCGAAGTAGTGCGACCAGTCCCAGTACGGGCCCGGATCCCAGTGCATGCCGCGCACGTTCGCCGGCAGGATGCCCGGGACGTTGTCGTGCCCGATGACGTGGTCGCGGTCCAGCGGGATGTCGTACCGGTCGGCGAGGTAGCGGACGAGTTTGGCCGAGGTCCGGTACATCGCCTCGGTGTACCAGGTGCCCTGGGCGGCGAAGCCCTCGTGTTCGAGGCCGATCGCCTTGGCGTTGACGTACCAGTTGCCGGCGTGCCAGGCCACGTCCTTGCCCTTCACGTGCTGCGCGATGTGCCCGTCCGCCGAGCGGAGCGTGTACTGCCAGCTCACGTAGGTCGGGTCCTGCACCAGCCGCAGCGTGGTGTCGTAGCTGCCCTCGGTGTCGTGGATGACGATGTACTCGATCTTCTGCCGGCCCGGCCGGTCGGAGAGGTCGTGGTTGCCGTAGTCGCCGTCCCCGAACGCCTGGTAGGGGGCCGGAATCCACTCGCAGGAGATGTCGCGCGGGCACTCCAGCCCGTCCGGACGGGGCGTGCCGGGCAGGCCGAGCCGGTCCAACCAGGAGCGCTGCGGTGCGATCCCGGGGCGGCCGGGCAGGGTGATCCGATGGCCGTCGTCGGTGGTCCGGGTGGCGCCCTCGGCGAGGGTCCGGTACACCTCGTCGGCGAAGGCCGCCGCGGCATCCGCGCGGTCGCTGCCGGCGTACCGGGCCACCGCGCCGTACCAGGCCGCCGGGTCGCTGGCCGGGCCTGTCGGCGCGGCCAGCGCCTGCTGGTACGACGCCAGCAGCGCCGCCCCGCCCCGGATGTTCGCCGCCGGTTCGGCGCGGAGTAGGTGTTCGTCGACCCCGGTCAGCGCGGCGGCGGCGTCCAGGGTCTGCCCGCCGGGCGGTGCGTCGCCGGTCCGGTCGGCGTACGGCCCGGCCGGTCCGGTCACCGGTCGGGCGGGTCGGGCGTCGTCACCGCGCCGGTCCTCGCCGTGCTCGGGGTGTTCCGGCTCGGCGGCCAGCCCGGCGACGTCGGTCAGGTGCATCGGGCCGTACCCGCCGCTGGTGCTCGGCGTGCCGGCGTTCGTGTCCCAGCGAGATTCCAGATAGGAGACGCCGAGCAGCACGCTCTCGGGTACGCCGAACTCGGCCGCCGCGGCGGCGTACTCCTGTTGCCGGGTGTCGGGGGATGTGACGGTGGCTGGCGCGGGGCTGGCCGGCAGCAGCGCGGCGGCGCCGACGACTGCGGCCCCGATCGCGATTCTCCTGCTCAGCGGGTGTCTGGTGGGAAGCATCGAACCTCCATGAGCCGGGGGTGGGCCTGAAGATCACCCTCCACCCGGGACCGGTGCCCGTCAATACCTGCCGACAGAGCTCGTCGCTATGCAGAAAACTTTCACCGACACGCAGCGTGTTCGGCGTGTCCCAGTGGCTCCCACCGTCAGCGACCGGTCCGATACCTAACGAATCGACTCAGATCACGGGGTTGCGTTTGGATAACACCCTTCTCTAGTGTTGGGGACCGTCGAGCCGACGGCAGGCCGCCTAGCCGGGCGGCGACGTCTCGACACCGCCGAATCGTCACACTCAGCGAACCGGGGACCCGAGCTTCATGGGGTGAATCCGCGTCTCACGCGGTAGGGCGACAATCTTCCCGCCCGAACCCGTCAGCTAACCCGGTAGGCGGGCTACGGAAGAAGGAGTACGGACCCCGGTGGCTCCCCCTGCCCCGTCGCGGTCGCCATCCCTCCGGTCGGCATCCACCGACGCCGGGAACGCGAAACCGCGCCCTCGAAGGTCCATTCTCGCCATCGCGCTCACCGCACTGGCCAGCGCCGCGGTGTTGCTCACCGGCACGACGCCGGCGCTCGCCGAACCGTCGGTGGCCGAGATCGAGCAGCAGATCGACACCGCCTGGCGCAAGCTGGAGCCGGTCGTCGAGAAGCACAACGCCACCCGGCAGGACCTGGCCGCGAAGAAGAAGCAGGCCGCCGCCCTGCAGAAGAAGATCGCCCCGCTCCAGTCGCAGATCGACGCCGCGATGAACCGGGTGAGCGACTTCGCGGTGCAGGCGTACAAGGGTGACAAGGCCTCGGCGGTCAACGCCCTGCTCACCTCGAAGTCGCCGACCGCGCTGGTCGGCCAGCTCTCGGTGCTCGACCAGTTCGCGCGGCAGCAGCAGCGCGAGGTGCAGGCGGTCGTCGACCTCAAGGACAAGTACGCCTCCCAGAAGGCTCCGCTGGACCGGCTGGTCAGCCAGTTGACCAAGACCGAGAAAGAGCTGGCGGCGAAGAAGAAGGAGATCGACGCCGAGGTCGAGCGGTTGCAGAAGCTGCGGATCCAGGCGTACGGGAACGGCTCGGCCGGCCCGCTGCGGCCCGCACCCTGCCCGGCCACCTACCCTGGAGGTGCGGCCGGCAAGGCGGTCAAGTTCGCCTGTGCCCAGATCGGCAAGCCGTACAAGTGGGGTGCCGAAGGCCCCGGCTCGTACGACTGCTCTGGCCTGACCCTGGCGGCCTGGAACCAGGGCGGCGTGTCGCTGCCGCACAACGCCCGGGCGCAGCGCAGCCAGACGGCCAGCATCAGCCGCTCCGCGCTACGCCCCGGTGACCTGGTCTTCTACTACGCCGACCTCAGCCACGTCGGCATGTACGTCGGCGACGGCTGGATCGTGCACGCCTCCCGGGCCGGCGAACCCATCAAGATGAAGCGGATGGACGACGGCGAGATCCACAGCTTCGGCAGACCCGGCTGACGCCTGCCGGACCGAGTCAACGGCAGAACCCCCGTCGCGCAGGTGCGGCGGGGGTTCTTGCCATTCGGTTCTGTTCGCGTTCCAGCTTCCGGTCGGGCCCGGTCCGGGCCGTTCGGTGCCGGTGTGCTGCTGCTGTCGACCGCGGCGTCAGCGGGTGGGCCAGGTGCGCCAGTTCTGCCAGGAGCGGCTCGGGGTGGGGCCGCGCTGCCCCTGGTAGCGCGAGCCGTAGACGGCCGACCCGTACGGGTGGGCGGACGGCGACGAGAGCCGGAAGATGCAGAGCTGACCGATCTTCATCCCGGGCCAGAGCCGGATCGGCAGGTTGGCCACGTTCGACAGCTCCAGCGTGACGTGCCCGGAGAAGCCGGGGTCGATGAAGCCCGCGGTCGAGTGGGTGAGCAGGCCGAGCCGGCCCAGACTCGATTTTCCTTCGAGTCTTCCCGCCAGCTGGTCGCCGAGGGAGATCACCTCCAGCGTGGAGGCGAGCACGAACTCACCCGGGTGCAGCACGAACGGCTCGCCGTCCGGCACGTCGACCAGCGAGGTCAGGTCGTCCTGCTGCACCGCCGGGTCGATGTGCGTGTAGAGGTGGTTGTTGAAGACCCGGAAGAGCCGGTCCAGGCGTACGTCGATGCTCGACGGCTGCACCAGCGCGGGCTCGAACGGCTCGAGCGCGAGCGTGCCCGCCTTGATCTCGATCACTAGGTCGTGGTCGGAGAGCAGCACCGGATCACCTTAGCGAGTCGTGCGAAGTCGACGGGCCGCGACCTCGCCGATGGGTGGGATCGGGGTAGGTGATCGAACATGTGTTCGATAGAATGTACCCATGGCATCCTGGTCCGAATTCGCCTCTGACGAGCCCCGACTCGCCGACGCGATCCGCGTCCTCATCCAGCAGTACGGCCCGGGTCTCGGCTACCTGGCGACCGTGCGCGCCGACGGTGGGCCGCGCGTGCACCCGGTGTCCCCGGTCATCACCGACGAGGGACTCTTCTGTTTCGTCGTCGACTCTCCGAAGCGGCGCGACCTCGAACGGGACGGGCGCTACGCGCTGCACTCGTTCCCTCCCGAGGACAGCGACGACGAGGCGTACGTCGCCGGCCGGGCCCGACCGGTGACCGACCAGGCGCGGGTGGACCAGCTCGCCGGCAACCTGCGGGCCGCACCGCAGGTCGACTGGCGGCTCTTCGAGTTCACCGTCGACGTGGCGATGGTTGCCCGGCACGGCAGCAACGGCGCCACGCCGCTTGCCGCCGGAGACCGGTCCGAGCGTCCCGCCGTGCAGGTCTGGCTCGACCCGGCCGGCGCGGCCGGCGGTCCCGAGGGCAGTGCCGCCGCCGCGCCAAAGCGACGCGGCCGGCGCCGGGCCGTCGAAGAGGCGCCGGTCCCGGCGTCCTGACCTACGGCTCGCGGAACGCCTTCCACGCCCTGAGCATCCGGAGCGCCTGCCCAAAGGTGAACTCGTACATGCAGGCGTCGACCGAGTAGTCCATGAAGTTGTGGATCGGGTCGAGGCCCGGCCTTGTCGTGCAGGTGTCCCGTCGCTGCGGGCAGCCGAAGCCCGGCTCCGCCTCGGCGGGCGTGTCGAAGACGTGATCGCCTCGACCCGCGCAGCCCTCCTGGAAGGTGTGGTAGAGGTTCAGCCAGTGTCCGATCTCGTGGGTTGCGGTGTCACCCGCGTTGTACGGCGCCGCCGTGCCGCCCGGCAGCGACTCGGCGAGTACCACCACCCCGTCGTGCGGGTCGAACTCGCGCTTCGGAAAGGACGCCCAGCCGAGCAGTTCGTCGTCCAGTAGTCCGGTGTAGACGTTCAGGGTGTGCTTGCCGCCGACCCGCAGCGCACGCTTCATCTGCGCCTCCGCCGGGCTCTCCGGCACGATCGGATACCAGGCCGGGTTCACCACCCGGTTCACCTTCCTCAGCCTGAAATGGAACGGCGTCCAGGCCCCACCGGTACGCCCGCCGAACGAGTCGTTCAACACCTTCAGTTGGGTGTTGATCAGTGACAGTGGGATGTCCCCGTCGGCCCGGGTCCGCCGCTCGCTGATCACGTGGAACACCACGTTGACGGTGATCCTGAGCCTCGCCGATACGCCAAGCGGTGCCACCCCGACCCGTTGTGCGTACGCCGAGTCCACCGCACGATCCAGTTCGGCGGCCTCGGTCGGAGTCAGCTCGTTCGGCTCGGTGGTGTGCGCCGCTCCGGGCCGCATTTTCCCATCTGGATGAGCCTCGGTCGTCTCGGCGCAGCCCGGTCCGCCGGACCCTCCGGCCGAGCCCGGGGGTGCCGCCACCACCGGACCGGGTCCGAGCAGCAGGACGAGAAAGATGCTCGCCATGCCGGTCATGCCGGAACGCGACGACGGTCGCAGTCCACGAAACGCCATTGCCAACACCCTTTGCATCCGGAGAGTGGCTCTGTAATGACGCAGAGCCATAGTTGCAGGTGGGGCGGACGTTACTCGCCGTGGCCGTAGTTGCAAACGAGGCGGCACGGCGTGGTTCGCGACCGATCCGAGCGAGTGGCAGCGCGCTCGCCGCCGTACCCGGGGGAGGGTGAGTGCATGATCGGACCCGACCAGGTACAGTGGGGTCCGCTCGCGGGTGTAGTTCAATGGCAGAACATCAGCTTCCCAAGCTGACAGTGCGGGTTCGATTCCCGTCACCCGCTCGGACAACGAAGGCCCAGGTCAGAGAACATTTCCTGACGCTGGGCCCTCGTCGTATCTGATCTCTATCCGGGCGTCGTGCCCCCTGCGTGCCCCTCCGGTTTCGCGTGCCCTTCCGTGCCCTCCGTCGTGTCGCCGGCCGGGTCGGCGGGCGCCTGGTCCTGGTCCACGTCGGCGGTGCCGTCGGTGGGCTTGCGCGCGTCCTCGACGAGCTTGCTCAGCGCGTCGGCGATCTTCCGATCCCGGCCGGCGGTCTTGTGTAGGTAGATGAGCGCGGCCCGGGTGGTGGAGTGGCCCATCCGGTCCATCAGGTCGCGCAGCGTCGCGCCGGTTTCCGCCGCCCAGGTGTTCCCGGTGTGCCGGAGGTCGTGGAAATGGAGATCCGGGATGCCGGCTTCCGCCGTTGCCTTACGCCAATGGTCCTGGAAGTTCGACCGGCGCAGCGGCCCATTCTTCGGCCCGACGAACAGCAGCGCTTCCGGACCCTTCCCGGTGAAGTCCTTCAGGTGCCGTACAACGTCGGGCAGACAGATGCTCGGGATGGTGACGACGCGGACGCTCGCGTCCGACTTCGGCGGGCCGAAGACGAGTTCCGCCGTGGGCAGCTCGACGACCGACCGCTCTACCAGCACAGTGCCGCTGTCCGTGTCGACGTGCTTCCGGGCGAGCGCCGCCAGCTCACCCCAGCGCAGCGAGTTGAAGCAGGCCAGCAGGACGAGGATCCGGTACCGGTCCGGCACCGCGCCCGCGATGGTGAACACCTGCTCGATGGTCGCCGTGGGCCGCTCCGGACTCTTCTCCTGGCCGGCGCCCGGGATCTGGCACGGGTTCTTCGTGATCAGCCGGTCGGATACCGCCGTGTTCAGGATCGACCGCAGCAGCCGGTACGCCTTCGCCACCGTCACCGGGCCGACCCCGGCATCCAGCAGCTCCCGCCGCCATTTTCGGAGCCGAGGCGTGGTGACCTCGGTCAGCGTGAGTTTGCCGAGCGCCGGAGCGATGTGCAGCCGTAGCAGCCCCTCGTAGAGCACCACCGTCTTGGGCCGCAGCTTCGGCCGCTCCCGAATCCACGCCTCGCCGTACGGGAGCAGGGCGACCTTGCCCGCTTCCGGGTCCAACCAGTCGCCCCGGGCGATCTCCGCTTCCTTTGCCGAAAGCCAGAGATCCGCGTCCCGCTTCCGGTCGAACGTGTCCGGCCCCGGCCGCAGTACGCCGTCCGGCCCGGGATACCGCACCTGATAGCGCCCGGATGGGAGCTTCCGAACCCGCCCGAAGTGCCGCCGCTTCGGCATTACGCGGCCCTCCGCATGCTGACCGCCGGAGTAGCCGGGATGACCCGGCCGGCGGCGACGAACGCGTCCAGGGCGTCAGGTTCGATCCGGACGTGAGCGCCGAGCTTGACGTACGCGATCCGCCGTTCCTCGATCAGCCGCCGGACGAATCTCGTTGAAGTGCGTAGCCGCTCCGCCGCCTCGTCGACCGTCATCAGCTTGTCCACAGTGGTCATGCCTCCCCGTCTGCCGTTGTGGTGCTTACTGCGGTTGCCGAAAGGTCAGGCGTCGCTCCCTGGGCTGCCCGGTCCTTCGCGGCGAGGAGTTCGGTACGCCACCGGGCGCGTTCGGAGATGGCGCGCATCAGCCGATGTGACATGGGGCCGACGTCCGGGTCGTCGGGTCGGGCGAGTTCCCACGCGTGGCGTACGGGTTCGGTGGTGGCGCCCTGGGCGTGGTCTACCCCGGCAAGGTCGGTGGTGACGCCGAGGAGCGCCCGGACCCAGGCACGGGCATCGTGCTTGTGGTCGGCGAGGGTCTTGCCGGACCAGTCGCGGGAGATGAGGATGCGCCGACCGCCGATGCCGAGGGTTTCCCGCTGGTGCACCTTGCCCTTGCACCGGCCCGGCTTGAGCTTCGCGTGCGCCTTCTTCGGCTGGACGCCGAACAGCAGCCAGTTGGCACACCGGTCGGTGCAGGGTGTGATCTGGAGCTGCTGCCAGAGCCGATCGAGGTGCCGTTGCTGCCGCTCGGTGATGGCCTTGTGGCAGTCGCCGGTGGCCTTGGTGATGTACTTCGTGATGTAGCGGATCGTCCGGGCCGCATCGTCGGTACCGGGCATGACGCCGCGTGCGTCGACCTGGGTGCCGAAGCGGACGACATGCACGGGTTCGGCGTCGGGGTCCTGGTCGATAGCGTCGAGTGCTTCGGTCCAGGTGGTCAGCGGTTGCCGGGTGTCGGGATCGGCCCAGGCTCCCGCATGCTCGTCCCAGACCGGTGGCCGGTCGCGGGTGTAGAGCTGCACGTCGACGGCTGGCCACCACACCTGGTGGTAGGTGGCCGCTGCCACGGTGCGCAGGATTTCGCGGGGGATGGTGCCCCGGATGGCGAAGTGCGCGTGTGGTGCGAGTCGGCGTTGTGGCTCGACGCAGCCGGCGTACTGGACGTTCCAGCCCTCGCAGCGCCGGAGGTTCTGCCAGAACCGGTCGAGGAGTCGGGGGAAGTGGACCGCGTCCCAGGCTGCCCGGCGGTAGTCGTACCGGTCGGGGTTGACCGGGGTGCCGTCGGAGAGCACCGGCCCATACGAGTCGAGAGTGAGGGTTAGCCACATCGACGGCCGGTAGGTCGTGCCGTCCGGGGCGGTGTAGACCTTGCCGACGGTGCGCCGCTCGACCTTGCGGCGGGGTAGGTCGGGTGCGTCCTGTCGCCGCTTGGTCGACCGCTTGCGCCGCCGCCCGGTGTCCTCGTCGCCCTGGCCGTCGTCGCCGGACTGGTGAGGCGGACCGACCCGACCCCGTAGCCCTTCGGCCGTGATCGCCTCTTCCACCTCGCGGATGGCCTGGTCGAGGTCTTCGATCTGATCCCACTGCGAGGCGCGGGTCGCTTCGTCGCGGCCGTATTCGAGGTGCGCCCGCAGCACGATCAGCGCCTTCTGCTCCTCGGTCGCGGGTTCCGGGCCGGGTAGCGGTTCGTCGGTGCGGTGCCAGCCTTCCCGGATCTGCGCCTGCCGTAGCCGGCGGTTCTTCTTGGCGCAGGCCGGGCACTTGTCCTCTCGGGTCGCGCCGCAGGGCAGGTCGATGAACTCAGTCTGTCCGGTGTTCAGGTCGGTGCGGCGCATGGCGAGGGGGCGGATGCAGACGCCGTATTCGGTGGCGACGTCCTTGAGGACGTCGACCGCGCGGGGTAGGCCCATCCGTGCCGCCCGCGACCCCGGCCGGGGTTGCTCCGGAGTCGGGGCGGGCGGGTCGAGGCCGGGCAGGGTCGGTGCCGTCATCGGGCGGCCCCGGCGGAACGGGTGGGGTGGACGACGCCGAGCGGAGGCAGCACCGCCGACGATCCCGGCCGCGATGCCGATACCGGGGCGTAGACGACCGGCGCGCGGTCCTGGACCGGTTCGGGGTCAACGGTGACGGGTCCCGGGTCGGGGTCGTCGACGACGGCTGGCGCTTGGTCGTCGGTGGCCGGGACGGTGGCGGGTGTGCTGGACAGGACGACTTTGACCAGGGCGAGGAAGGCGAGGGAGGGAACCGCGGCCACGATCCAGCCCCAGACCGACGGCTCGGCTTCGGCGACCTGGGCAGCGAGGGAGAGGAAGGCGAAGCCGACCAGGAGGAGGGCGACGAACCCGACCGGACGACCGGCCCGACGCCGGGCACGGATCTCCAGGCCGAGGTAGATGGCCATCAGCTCGACGGCAACGGCGTTGGCCCAGCCGATCCAGTCGGGTTGACCGTGCGCGACGGTCAGGTCATGCACATGGGTGAACGCGGCAGCCCCGGCCATCCCGCCGATGGCGAGCAGGATCAGCAGCCGGGCAGCAGCTTCGAGGCGTACCCGCATCATCGGCCCGCCCCCGCCCGCTCGGTGCGCAGGTCCCGGACGACGTGGGCACCGTCGATGGTCCAGATGGCGCGGATGGCGTGGTCGACGCAGGTCCAGGCACGGTCGCCGGTCCCGTGCTCGATCTCGATCAGGCCTAGCCGGTCACAGGCCAGCTCGCCGGGGTGGAGGGTGCACGACTTCATCGGTTGCCCTCCTCGTCGGGCCGGATGGTCAGGTCGATGCGGATGCGCCGATACCGCAGCTCGGTGCGGTGGTTGAGGAAGGCAGCCAGGCCGCGCAGGGCAGCCGCCGCCTTGTCAGGGGGAGCGACGAGCCGGATGCGCAGCGGCCGGCGGAATGCAGCCGCGAAGCGGTCGAGGGGTGTCATGGCTGATCACCTCCGGGCCGGTCGGATGGTGGTGCGGATGTTGTCGGGCGGCTCGCCGAGCGTGGCCACGGCTTCGGACAGGCAGCGCCACAACGCCCACGCCTCATCAGGCGTGAGGTACATACGGCGGCGGCCGGCACCTACGGCCAGGTAGACGGGGTACGGGTCCGGTCGGTCCGGGTCGACGCGCACCGATACGGCCGTGCTCTGCCCGGTGTCGCTCGGGGTGCGAAGGCGGTAGAACCGTCGCCCGGTCGACTCGGTCATGCCTGCTCACCCCCGTCCTTGTCCGGGTCCTGCCGCAGGAGGTTCAGGAGCGCGTCCGGCAGCAGCGGGCCGACGGACCGCTGTCGGGGCAGGGATGGCTGGGCGGGTTCCGGGGCGGTTTCCCGGCCGACCTGGGCCAGGATGTCCGCGGCATCGACCGGAGCCGGGAAGCGCTCAGCCATGGCCCGGATCTCGTCGTCCGAGATGTACGAGAACCGAACCCGGGCGGGTTCCGGGGTGCCGTCGAGGATGACGTACCCGACGCCCTTGGCCCAGCGCGGCATCTGGTCGGCGAGCGCCCCCCGGTCCCGGGCACCATCACCGAGCACCATGTCGACCTGCGACGCCTCGGTCAGGCCGAGCGCGATGCGGGTGGGGAACAGGTCCCGGAACGGCAGTACCTCCTTGCGCGGGTCCTGCAACGCCGCCACCACCAGGACGCCGACCCCGGCACCCTGGGACAGCAGCAGCCCCAACGACGCGGCGATCCGCTTGCGCAGCTCGACGTCTTGGAGATAGGCGGTCAGCGCGGCCATTTCGTCGATGACGACCACGACCAGGGGGTCGGCGACGGTCGGAGTGTGGACCCGGACGGCGCCGGCAAGCCTGGCCTGCCGTTCCCGCATGACGGTGACGGCCTCGTCCAGGAGGTCGGCCATGGCCTCGAACGACTTGCAGGCGAACCGGGCGAACATTGGCCGGCCCATGGCGAATTCCATTCCGCCCTTCGGGTCGATGACCCAGAGTCGGACCAGCCCCGACGCGATCCCGCCGCCGAGTGCGCGGACGAGGGACCACAGCACCGAGCCCTTGCCGCGTCGGGTGGCGCCGCCAACCAGGACGTGAGTTGCCAGCAGGTGCAGGCACCAGGTACTCAGGTCATCCCGCCTGGCCAGCGGCAACGCAGTGAAGTCCGGTACCGCCGGGACGTCGAACGGCGGAACGACAGCACGGAGCGCGTCAGTGCGGACCAGGACCAGGTAGACGACGCTGGGCCGGTCACGGAACCGAACGGCATCGACCGCGCGGAGCAGCCACGCCCAGCGCCCCGACCGGGTTGGCCGGTCGTCGGGGTGCTCGGAGTAGACCCGGGCATGCCGACGCCCGAACGCATACGCCAGGTTCGACGTGACCCGTTGGAAGTCCTCCGGCGTCTGACCGCGCACCATCCGGACCGCCAGCACGTCCAACGCCGGATCAGAGCGCACCGACAGCAGCCGAGGCAGGACCGTCTGATGGTCGTACCGCTCGGCCAGCCCGCACAGGGTCATAGCCTCCCGCCACACCCGGCGGTAGACGGTCACCCGGCGGAACCAGCCGAGCAGCGGACCAGCGAACCAAGTCCACCACGATGCTTCGTGCCGCCACCGCCACACCGCCGACACCCCGGCGACCAGGACCAGCAGGGTGACGAGACCTTGCCAGCCGTAGTCGAGGTAAACGGTAAGAAGGAACGCCGTCGACACGGTGGCGACCGGATGGCGCAGGCACCACCACAGGGCCCGCCAGCCCCAGCGCAACAGCAGGCCGGAAATCACCAGCCACAACGGCAGTTCGAGCCGCTTGGGCCGGATCACCATCAGGTCCCCGGCCGAGGTCATCACGACTTCACCCCGAGGCCGCCCGATCATCGGACACCCCGCAGGGACACGAACCGGCCCGATGCGTCCCGCACAGCCGGCAGCGGCAGGACGAGCTGATCCCCGCACAATGGGCAACGGCCGTCCGCGCTGTCGGTCGGGTCGAACCGGGACTGACACACACCACACCGCGACCGCACCTGGGCCGTACGGCGCCTACGCTTGGACACGTCAAAGACCTCTCTCGTCACGAGCAGGGGGATTTGGCAAGAGGGCGGGGCTGCCGTCCGCCAAGACCAGACAGCCCCGCCCACCCAGCAGCGGTCAGGCCGCCGCCAACGACGAGTCACGGGTGACGCCGGCCGGGGCACGCATCCCGGTTGCCCGCAGCGAGTACGCCATCCGGCCGTTGTTCGCCACGTACGGCGTCACGGTCATCCCGTCGAACTCCACCGCCTCGAACGGCACTCCCGTCGGCGGCACCGGCTGGACGTCGGCCGAGATCTTGACCGTCGTCTCCCGCGACCGCTTCCCGAGTTCCGGGTCGAGGTCCATCACCCGGACCTGCCACACCCGCTGACCCGTCACCTTGTCCTTCGCCGGAGACCGCCGCCCCGTCTTCTCGTCGTAGTCCTCCACCTCACCCAGCGACTCGGGCACCAACGCGCACCCCGCCGGGAACACGTCCTCACACCGGACCGCGAACCGGGTCCCACCACGCAGAGCCATCGCCCAGACCTCCGAGACTTGTCTGCCAAGTAGTCGACTTGGCTGCCATGTATGCGAAGGTATGGCGACTTGGCAGACAAGTCAACAAGTCGGTCGGAAGTTGTCTGCTTTGAGCAAGAAGTCGTGTCTACGCGAGATGGTGGCGACTCAGCTCTGAGTGGGTTGGCAGCCGAGCCAGAAGCCGACAAGCTGCGGTGCATGGGGCAACGCGTTGATCAACAGAAGGACGTCGAGCGGCTTCTCTACGAGCTGTGCGTCAAGCTGGGCTTCTGCCTACCGCCCGCCGAGAGCCGCCAACTGTGCGAGTCACCCCCACGCGACGTGGACAGCTTCACCGACGCGGTGTTCGAAGCGGAAGGTATGGGCGACATGTCTTACACAGACCTCCGCCAGCAGGTGTGGAAGGTCGTCCATGAGCACATGAGCCGTTGGGCGTAGCGTCAATGACTTGCCTCGGTTGACCAGGGTCAGGAGATCAACGACAACAGCGCGAAGGCCCGTGCTTCGATGATTCGCATCCGTGCGGCGTGTTCGGCCGGGTCGCGGTGCGCGGCCTGGCCGGTCATCTGGCCGGGCCACTTCCGATAGAGCAGGCCGGGTTCGGCGATGAAGTAGCCGTCACTGACGACGTTGGCCGCGATGAGTAGGCCGGTGTCCTCGGAGGCGGGTAGGGCCATCCAGCCACCGAGGGCCAGGAGGAGATCCCGGCGCATGCACAGGGTCGCCGGGTGTACGGGTGCCCGGTAGTCGTTGGCCTTCCAGAAGGCGAGAACCGCACCGCGGCTGATCGGTCCGTCGGGCGGGTCCTTGTCCCAGCCGTGCGTTGACCCGTCGGGGTGCAGGTCCAGGACCCGTGACGTGACCCAGCCGAGGCGTGGATTGTCGGTGAGCGTGGCGATGTCCCGGGCGAGCGCGCCCGGGGTGAGTTGGTCGTCCGCGTCGAGGACTTTGACGAACTCGCCTTCCGCCCGCGCCAGCGCGAGAGTCCGGGCGACGCCGGGGCCACCCGGCCGGCCGCTGCCAGCGAGGATTCGGGGATCGTCGGGGAGCTGGTCGAGCAGTAGCCCATCCTGCCCGTCCTCCTGGACGAGCCACTGCCAGTCCCACCCAGCCGGCATCTTCTGACCGGCCAACGACCCGTACGCGTCGGCGAGGTAGCCGACACTGGGCCAGTGAACCGGCGTGACGACCGAAACGAGTCGGCTCAAGCGTTCCACCGCTTCAGCTTGGTCGTGAAGCAGAGTTCTGTCCGGTCACCTGGGAAAACGATGTCCGCGATCTCTACCACGCGATCCCGGATGTCGTACGACGTCTTGCGCACGTCCAGGACGGCAACCCCGGCCTCGATGTCGAGTAGTTCCGCCTCGTCTGGCAGCGGCGGCCGGGCTTGTACGACCTCTTCGATCCGGTCCAGCTCGATGCCGACGGTGGAGAGCTGATGTTGGGTGCCGCCTGGCCATGGTTCGTAGTCGGCGGACAGTAGTTGCTTGTTGCCCTTCACCAGGTCATACGGCAGGTAGGAGTACGACGCCGACAGTGGCGCGGTTTCGTGCCGGGAACTGGTCCAGTAGACCCGCCGCAGCAGCGGCGCACCGACCGGCAGCCCGAACGCCGCCGCCATCTCCTCGTCCGCCTTCACCTGCGAGTACTCGGCGTGGAACTTGAGATCATCCACCGTCAGGCCGGTGTCATGCTCAGTGCCGCCGGTCCGCCGCCGCTCGGCCTCGTCGAGCAGTACCCGGTCCTTCTCCCACTGGTACCGCTCAGTGTTGCGCCGGCGGACCCGCTGGCGGGGCGCCCGGACGTAGGTGCCCCGACCCTGTTCGGCCCGGACCAGGCCCCATTCCCGAAGCTGCCGGATGGCATTGCGGACGCTGGTCCGAGACAGCCCGGACGAGTCGGCCAACTCCGTCTCGCTCGGCATGGCCGTGCCCCGGGGAAGCTCGCCGCTCTCGATTCGGGCGCGCAGTTCCTCCGCGAGCTGGAGGTAGCGCGGACGCCAGTCACGAGAGTTCACGGCGCTTACGCTACCGCCTAGACGTTGATACGTCTGCCGGGCCGTCGACCTGTCGCGCCGGTCAGTCACAGCCCTCGTCCCCAAGCAGCGGATCATCTCGAAGCTGCCAGGCTCCGACCGGATGCGGAAGGTGGATGATCTCGGAAAGGATGCGGCCGGTCTGCGCGAATGTGAGCAGTACGGTTTCGGTAGACCCGTAGCGCGTGACGCCGACCTTCAACAGCGGGGCGTGCGCGGCGCCGCGATCGGCGACGAGTTGGACGCTGAGCCAACCGCTGCCCTCCCGGCCGACGGTCGCCAGCCGGCTACGGTGTTTTGTGTCTGTCGAGACGCAGCCTTGACACCAGACGGGACACGCATCACCTGATCCGGTTCCCGCGTCCGGGTCTCCTCGGTGGTTCTGGTCACGCCGGGCCATCGTCGTCTCCCCGTGGCGGGGTGAATCCCGCTTGGCGCAGCAGGTCGTCCAGGTGCCGGGCGAGCCGCCACACCTCGGCAAGCCGGAGCACCGCCCCGCCGGATCCCCGCCCCCGCCCGACAGCATGGAACCCGACCATGGGCTGACCCGCCTGCCCGGCGAACAGGTACACAGCGACGCTGCCACCGCCGCGCCGGTCGCCCAATGTCCGTACCGGCCCTTTGTGGTGGCGAAGCGTGTGCTGCATCTGCGGCGGAACCACGAACTCACACCGCTGAGGTACACACCAGGGCGGGTGTACCAGCTCGCGCCGCTGCCCGGACGCCTCGCTCATCGGAGCCGCCTCCCGCCACGTCCTCGGAACTCCTGCCCGAGCGTCAACAGCGGAGCATCTCGCCAACAGGCGTACTCACGCGTTCGGGCCGTAGCCCAGGGCGGCATCGCGGGCCGAGGAGTCGCATGGGCCACGACTCGGCGCGCAGAGGGCACGGGCCGTAGATGTCGAGTGTGGCGCCCAAGCGACCGCCAGAACGCGAGCCAGACAAGTAAGCGAGCACGACGCATCACGACCTCCTTGCAGGGTGATTGAGAGGGCCGGTGGCCGGCTTCCCGGGAACGCTGGACCGGCCAGCGGCCCCGATGACGGCGCGGCGCACCACCGAGATGGCGGCGTCGGGTATCGCCGTGCCCAGCTCAGGCACACATGGAACGCGTCGAACCCGTGTCCGGCGCGTCGGTGAACTTGGATGTGCGGCCGGGGTCACCGGCATGCCAACCCCTTGCCAGCCAGCTACCCGGCCGCACAACTGAAAGGTACCTACAACTAGTCGACTTGTCTATACATCCATCATGACCATGGATGGCTGACGAGAACACGGCAGACAGGTACCGTGGTGTCCGTGCCAACCCCGCACAGACAACCTCGATACAGGGCCATTGCCGACGAGTTGCGTCACCGCATGACCACGGGCGTCATCCCAGCCGGCGCCCTCATCCCTTCAGAGAAGACACTGACTGCGGAGTTCCGGGTTGCGCGAGGAACGATCCGCCAGGCTATTAACGTGCTCCGGAGCGAGGGCTTAGTCGTCACCGACCACGGCCGTGGCACCTACGCCCGTCCAGACCTCCCGGTACGTCATTTCGGTCCTGAGCGCTACAGAGCTCAACGACAAGAGGCGCCCGTGAACGGGGCTGATTGCAACCGACAACACGGCACTGAGCAGACTGAAAATGCATATCAAGAGGTAGTCGCAACGGCCGAGCTGGCCGACCTGTGCCAAGTCGAGCCTGGAACCGTACTGCTTGAACACCGCGCCCTGTATCGCGAACGGGGCGTGCCCTATCAGATAGTAACCTCGTATCTTTCGTCCGAGATGATGATCGAACTTCCTTTAGCGAAGGCGGAGGATGCTCCGTGCCCGAGCGAGCACATCGTGCGCTTGCGGAATGCCGGTATTGCCGTGACTAAGATTCTGGAGGTTGTCCGAGCGCGCGCACCTAGCGTCGATGAGATGCGGGCCCTTCAGTTATCGATAGGCGTACCCGTTCTCGCAATAACTCGGCGTACGTTCTCGGGAGAACGCGTTGTGCACGTCTCGGCGGATATAGTAATGCGAGCCGATTGTGTCGCAGTCGAATATGCGATCACTACTTGAGGAGGCTGCGGCCCTCGGAGCAGGCGCTAGAAAGCCTAGGGAGAAGGGCTCGTTCCAGGTGGGGCTTGTAGGGAATCTGGAATGTACTCGTCGTATGCTTCACGAAGGTAGCGTGTAACGCGCTCGTCAGTTGCTTCATAGTCAAGCTGCTTCTGAAAAAAGGATAGCTTGCGCTCGGCGGAGTCGAGTATCTCTCCCCAGCTCTTCACCCATACCTCGTACTCATCTTGGTCGTCAGCAAGTCCCGCAGGTTTATCGCGCTGATGGATATCGCGTCCGATGGACTGCTGGTACTCATAGGTGACGAGGATGAACTTCCACTTGCACCGCGTGCCGCGATACTGCGGATCTTCCACAATCGCTCTCGCGTACGACTTGATCTGATCAAGTTCTGTTCTGCCTACCTCCACCGTCGGACGTTTCAACTCGACAATGAGTCGTTCATTTTGGCGCTCGTCACCTATTCCCCTGTACAAGAGAATATCGACTCGCCCGGTACGGCCGTCCTCACGTAACACGCTCTGAAGTTCGCCTTCCAGGGCTACTTCCCCACCGAGAAGCCGGAGATACTCCCTCAGAACGTGAGTCAAACCTACCTCGGTCCGCGCTAGAGTCCATTCTTCTCCGAACAGCCACAAGTTTTTGGCAATCATAGGATGCAATTGGTCGACTTCGCGCAAATCGGCGCGTAGGGCGGGGTCTGCGAGTAGCTTCCGAAGTCCGCCGACGAAGTTGAGCCTGTCGACAATAGTATTAGTTGCGCTAATTACGCTCGACAAATGAGTGTCGGCTATTAGGCGACTTAGATGAGTGCGCTCTTGAGGGCTGAGCGATAGGACTCGGTCAAGGATGTTATGTAGGTCGGTTGGACTCCTTTCAAGCGCGGAATGAATTAGGTTTACTGAGAGTTGACGAGGCGTTCCGCGTGGTGGCAATGCATTACGTGCGACGGTCATCACTAGGTCAAATGTCTGGCGCTCGACGACTTGGGTAGGGCTGGTTTCCCGCACGTCGTATGGATACAAGCCCTCGCTCTTCAGTTGATCTATCACCTGACTTGAAATCTCGTTGCGCCGTACAGCCAAATGTTTCCTGATTGCCTGTTCGGCCGCGTAAAGGAGGGCGGCATGCTTCATCGGCAAGATATGAATCTCTTCCGATGGCATGTTGCCGAACCCTCTCCACCGCAAATATGGAGTGAAGGACACGACAGAGTCATGCCAGTCTTCCCCGTGCTCGGTGAGGGCAATACCTTGCGCGTTGCATACGAGCATCTTGCGATCGCTGATTCGCGTCTTCCACTCGACGAATGTTACAAAGGGTGGGGAGTCGGATTGATATTCAGGTGGAACGTCAAGAGGTAGATCGATGATGCTTTGAATAATGTTGTCTGGGTTGAGGATGGAGCTTTCGTACTCCACCTTCACCGAGGGGTACGCCCGGAGGTAGAAGGCGAACCTAGCTGCTAGATTATCCGGCGCCCCTTCGCTTTCAAGTGCGCGAAGTCGCTTGCCCTGCGGAACACCAATAGTTACAACTGTCCCTGTGCTGTCGGTGGTCTCGACGGGCTCATCTATCTGCCAGACTGTCGGCCTTCTCCGGTCCCCACTAATGCGAGTTCTCAGGTTCCGCGCTTCAACCGTCGCCACCGATTCCCATGTAAGGTCGTCGCCGAGAGCTAAGGCATAAAGCCGTCCCTCGCCATTCTTGCCATGAAGAATCCGTTTGTCGCCTACAGTGTGAGTTCGGCGAGCCTTCCAGGTATCACCGTACTCCTGGAACGACTCACGTGCCTGGTTGGGCGTTATGCCGTTACCGTTGTCTATTACAACTATACGCTCAATGGCGCCAATTGGGCCGCGATGAATCTCTACGCGGACCGATGTTGCGTTGGCATCCAGGCCATTCCAAATAAGCTCCGCAATTGCGGCAATTGGCCGCTTATGTTCGAACTGTCTTATTTTTGGTTCCCCAACGGAGAGTAGGACCTCTGGCATCGCCGGCTCCCGTCCTAGATCGCCTGGGATCGCGGAGCACTAAGGTTAGTGACCGCCCCGACGCCTCACTGTCGCCTTCTTGTCACCACGCTCTTGATCCCGCCTTGGGCCCGGGGTCGCCCCGTTACAGGCGAGGCGCATCGGCGCGAGAGGGACGACCGACTTACGCGAGGAACCGACCAAGACCTGTCGCATCAGCAGGAACACGAGTGAAGCGTCTACCGGGTGCCCATGATTTTTCCATCGTCCTTGCCACACTCGCTGCCGAATAGTTCTCTATCTGATCAAGGCGCTCCGCGCGGCGCGGGCCGGGCGCGGCAACCGGCTCCTGCGGAGCCGCCGCCCCGGGCCGCCTCCGGCGCCCGGGGCGGAAAGTCAGCCGGCCCGCAACCCACGCCCGCCCCGCGCGTCAGCCCTGGTCTGTGGAGGGAATCAGGGGACGTAGCCGACAGGTTCCGGGCAGCGCAGACGACAGCACCGACGCTCTCCTACCGGCAGACACCGAAGCCCCGGGCGACCATGCCCGGGGCCGTCGTCTACGTCGAACGGGGGCGAGGCCACCGCGGGGACCGGGGGAGAGGAGAGAGCGGAAGCGGAAGGTTGGGGGAGGATCTGTTTAAGGCGCCTCCGGCGGGGGTCTTCCGACTCCGGGATGGAGTTGCCGAACGGTTCCGGTACGTGGGTGGTTGAGGATCTGCCCATCCCGCCCGCCATCGACCCAGGCAAGCCGAGCAGACCTGCCCCTGGGTGACAAGGTCGTTCGTCCGGTAGGGCGCTCCACCTTGTCACCCAGGGGCAGGCCCGCTCCACGGAGTGTGGGTCGACGGCAGACGGGATGGGCGAGGGCTTAGTCGCAGCTCGCGTGGGAGCTAGGACAAGCTCTTCAACCATTCTTCATAACGCCATCGCAGTGCATCAGGATGAGGTTTCCTGGGTAGTCCCGCGATCGACGAAGAGATGATCCCCAAGGCCGCCGCGGCCGGTCCATCTGGCCTAGTTTCAACGGCATACGTCTCCGGATTAATTGCGAAGAGCCCCGCATCAAAGGCCCTATGGAGCGCAGCATTCAACGGCAGTCCGTTCCGCGGGTCATCCGTTCCCCCAACCGCGTCCGGCACTAGATGTGCGGCATCAATCATCTCCGCCACCGCGATCCCTGAGAGCGGACATCGCGCCCCATACCGCAAGAAAACCTTCAGCTTGAATTCCTGCTGGCCGGGCCGAGTACGCACCGTACCCACGCGACGTCTGCTCCGGTTACCATAGAGCTCGAAGGTCGAGGCATCCGAACGGTCTTCATTAATAATCTCTGCCGGCGACTGTTCCATAAATTTGATCAGGAACCGCTTACTGGCGTCATCCCAACCCGCAACCCAACCGAACTCTACTCGGCGCATCTTGGAGCTAGGCGTCGGACGCGTTATGACAAACAACGGGAGATCGAGCTCTGCACACCCCTTAAGCGCTCGTATTTCCGCTTTATCTCGTCCGGGTGGCCGGTCTGTCTCTGGGTAGTGGTAGAAGATACCCGACTCACTGAGGTCGTCCGGATAGTGGCGACCGGTATGCATTACCCCGACCGCTACACCTCCAGCACGCAGGCCAGTGGTCCGCTTGGCGTCGACCCAAACCCCCTGCCCCCCGCCATAGACAGTCAGCCCACGAAGAAAGGCGGGAGTAACCAAACCAGAAGAGCCCGCTTCATCTCTGACTTGCTCCCACCACTCGCGTCTGCGGGTCCGCTCGCTGTCAACTAGCGCCGCTGTCATCCCGAGATAGGTCTCCGTCTTGCCCGAACCCGCCGGGGCGGAAATGATCACCTGCAAGGTCTCCAAGGCTGCTACCTCCCCGGCCACAGGCTAGCGAGGATCTACGACAACATGGGGACACGTCACAGTCCGCAGCGCGCGCACGTAGCGGGCCAGGCTGTCTCCAGGCCGTCGAACGGCGACCAACAACGATCATCGACGTACCGGAATGTAACCAGGTAACAGCCTTTATCGGGGCCGCAAGCAGGAAGGCGACGGGCGAGTCGACCTGTAGGCCGGACGTTGGTCGTGGGCCGCAGGTGCCACCATGATCATCGGGCACAGATCCGGCACAATCGAGAGCGAAACGGCTGTCAGATGTTGGCAACCACCGGAAGCTCAAGCGCTGGTCAGCGCGGCGATCCGTCCGATTCAGGCCTATCGATGGCCAGCGAGAGGCTTGGGGTTCTAGTCTCCGCCCATCGCCACCTCGTCACGCCAACTCGCCACCGAGCCACCAGGATCGCCCTCCGTTCCATCCGCGCCGCGTCCTCGGCCAACCCGCGTGCCCCCTACGTGCCCGTAGCGTCGGGAAGCCACGGGGAACGGCGGTCAGCCATGGACACCGTGACCAGGAGCGCAGCCCGTTGACCTTGGCCTGGATCGGCGCCCCAGCGAGTTCCCAAGCTGACAGTGCGGGTTCGATTCCCGTCACCCGCTCCACCACGAAGGCCCTGGTCAGATGCCAAGTCCGACCAGGGCCTCTGTCTAGAAGATTTCAAGTTGGCCAGGATGAGTGGTCGGCGGATCCGGCATTGGCAAAAGCTCTCCAGCCTCGACGGCCAAGCGGTCGATCGTGTCGACCGGCACAAGGAAGGCGATGTGCCAGGTCTCGTCGTCCTGGCCGATCAGGGCCGTGACAGTGTCGCCGTTGATCGCCCAGTGCACCGGTATGCCGGCGGCATCGCCGATCTGCAACGAGCGTCGTGCGGCCCAGTCGGCTTCACGGATCGACCGCAGGCGGGCAACCTCGCTGAGGTGGGCACAGAAGTGAAACTCCCACGATGGTGCTTGCAGCATCACCGTAACGACAGCCGGATCGTCCGCGTTGCGATCGATCATCACGTTGACCACCTGGGAAGGATGACAGACGTGACCCGGTGACATGTGCCAGGCTTCGGCGTCCGGCGTGCCCCTACGTGCCCGTAACGCCGGGAAACCACGGGGAACTACGGCGTGCCCTCCGGTTCCGCGTGCCCTTCCGTGCCCTTCGTCGTTCGCCGGCCGGATCGGCGGGCGCCTGGCGGGTGGGGCGGGGCTCAACTCCTGACGGCCTTTGCGATCTTCAGGGCGGCCTGGGCGGGCGTGAGGTGCGTGGTGTCGACGATCTCGGCCTCGTCGCGCAGCCACGTGCGAGCCGCCTCCGCATAGGGCTCGAGGTATTTGAGGCGGAACGGGGAGGGGAGGGGGTGTTCCCCCGCGATACGTCGGCGGAGGGTGTCTTGGTCGGCGTGGAGGACGAAGTGCCTTACCGGGATGGCATGGTGGGCGAGGCCCGTGCTGATCTCGCGCCAGTACTGCTCGACCAGGACAGTCATGGGCATCACCAGGGTGCCGCCGGTGTAGTCGAGTACGCGGCGGGCGGTCTCGACCACGAGTTGCCGCCACGGCGGCCAGTGCTGGAAGTTGTCCGTCGCAGGTAGCCCCGGCGTGATGTCCATGAGTGTCTCGCCGACCTTCTCGGCGTCGAACACCCGTGAGTCCGGGATCAGTTGCTGCACGAGTGCACTGGTCGTCGTCTTACCTGCGCCGTGGGTGCCGTTGAGCCACACGATCATGGGACCGACGCTACCTGTAGCGCGTTGCCCGGGAGGTCGACGTTCGACCTGATGCCGTTCGGTTCCAGCGACCGTGACCAGGTTTCAGTTACCGGGGCTCGACTCAAAGCGCCGGAGGTCTCATGGGCACGATTCCCGCCATTCATCGCTGGTAACCGCCATCTATCGCTGGCAGCCACACGTTGCCGGCTCCAACGAGCATGGTCACCGCCCGTACGGCCTCGTCAAATGCCGTGACCAGCAATAATCCGAGACTCAATGTATCTGAGCCCGGCTGTCGCCTGTTTCACGAGGGCGTGGTGCGGGAGCGGGTCAGCGCGTGCGTCCTGGCGCGGATCCGCTCGGCGTCGGGGTGGCCGAGTTCGTCGAGGATGTGCAGCGCCTGCTGCCAGGTACGACGGGCACTGTCCTGCTTACCGGCGGCCAGGTAGGCGTCGGCCAGCCGGGTGAGGGTATCCGCCTCACCGTGGCGCTCGCCGAGCCGGTGGAACAGGGCGACCGAACGTTGGTAGCAGGTGATCGCCTGCCCGTGCCGGCCGAGGTGGTGTTGGGCGTACCCGAGGCTGTCCAAGGTCGCGGCCTGGGCGGCTAGGTGGCCGAGTTTCCGCTGCAGGGCGAGGGCTTCCTGGCAGTAGGTGAGCGTTTGCTCGTACTCGCCGAGCAGCGCGAGGCACCAACCTATCGCGTTGAGGGTCCTGGCCATGCCCACGCGGTCGCCAACGGCACGATAGAGGTCGAGTGCCTGTCGCGCGTGATGGAGCGCCTGCTGGTGGCGGCCACGCTGCTCGAACACGTTGCCCAGACTGCGGTGGGTGTTGGCCTGGCCGGTCCGGTCATCGAGCCCTCGATAGAGGTCCATCGCCTCCTTCAGGTGTGTCTCCGCCTCGCCGCTGCGGTCGAGGAGGAGGAGGGCGCGGGCGATGGCACGGTGCGAATGCGCCTCAGAGATCCGGTCAGCCATCCGCCGAGCGGCTTCAAGCGCGCTGCGCTGGATGTCGGCCCAGTCTTGCCAGTGTCCCTGTAGGTCGAGGAAGGGAATCAGAGCCCAGGCCAACCGCCAGGTGTGGACGTCGAAGCCTGCGGCGGCGGCCTGCTCGACGAGGGTCAGCAGCACCGGACGTTCCGTCGTGAACCAGGCCAGCGCCTGCTCGTGGTCCCGGATGTCGGCAGGGGTTACCTCGGAGCATGGGGGCGGCAGGGCCACCTGTTCCCAGTGCGGGTTCAGCAGCATGGCTGCGGCGTCAGCCGTACGCAGGTAGTGGTCGAGCAGTCGGTGGCCCGCCGCTCGATTGTCCGCCTCGGTCTGCAGGGTGCCGGCGAGTTCGATGGCGTATGCGCGCAGCAGATCGTGCAACTCGTAGCGGCCGGGCCTTCGCTCGGTGAGCAGATGTGTTCGGGTCAGCTCGGACAGCAGCCGGCGGGCCTCGCGAACGCTGCACCCGGCGATGCTGGCCGCGGCCAGGACGGTGACATCGGGGCCTGGGTGGACGGCCAGCAGGCGGAACAGTCGGGCGGCCGGCGGACTCAGCGCCTGGTGCGACCAGGAGAGGGCGGCCCGTACGTCGGCAGCCACGTCGCCGGCCGTGAGAGTGTCCAGGCGGTCACGGGTCTCGCGCAGCTCGCCCGCGAGCGCCTGGAGCGAGAAGCTGGGATGGGTGGCGGCGCGGGCGCCCACCACGGCCATCGCCAAGGGTAGCCCTGCGCACGCGTCGATGATGTCGTTGACGGCCCTCGGCTCGGAGGCGGCGCGGGCTTCGCCGAGCCGGGCAGCCAACAGGTCGCGAGCCTCCTCAGCCGGCGGCACATCCAGCATGATCGGGTAGGCGCCCTCGGCCGCGACGAGGCTGGAGAGCTGATTCCGACTGGTCACCAAGACCAGACATCCCGGTGTGCCGGGCAGCAACGGGCGTACCTGCTCGGCGTCGCGGGCGTTGTCCAGCACCACCAGCATGCGTCGTCCGGCCAGCAGACTGCGGTACAGACCGACCTGTGCGTCGGGATCGGCGGGGATCTGCTGCGGTGCCACACCCAGGGCGTGCAGGAATCCGCGTAACGCCTCCTGAGGACATCTGGGCGAGCCGGTCGGATCGAATGCCCGGAGGTTCACGTAGAGCTGACCGTCGTCGAACCGGTCCGCGACGCGGTGTGCCCAGTGCACCGCCAGCGCGGTCTTACCCACCCCGGCCATGCCGGCGATCGCCGAGATGACGACCGTGCCGTACCCACCCGCCTCAGCGGTCAGTTGGCGTTCGAGCT
The DNA here is from genome assembly GCF_053764795.1 of Plantactinospora sp. DSM 117369. Lineage (NCBI taxonomy): Bacteria > Bacillati > Actinomycetota > Actinomycetes > Micromonosporales > Micromonosporaceae > Plantactinospora > Plantactinospora sp. DSM 117369. The sequence goes on from NZ_CM132446.1 coordinate 145,770, forward strand.
GGCGCAACTGTGCCGTCCGCCCGATGAAGCCGGGTATCGCTCTCGGGAGCTGCGTCGGTCTCGGCATCGTGAGCCCGGTCATGGACCGGGTTGGTGCCTCCTCCGTCGCGGCGGTTGCGATGCGCAAATTCGGGTTTGTTTCATCGCTGGACTCGACGGCGAGCCGCCGCCAGGCCCGGCGCCATAGCTGAACCTCAGCCGCGATCATGGACTCAGGTTGGCCGCCGGCCCGCAGACACGCCGTGACATAAAGATCCACGAACTCCAGGCGCGGTAGTTTCGGCAAGCCCTTGCCGTTGAGGACCCAGGAGATGGTCGTGGGCGGTAGCGCGGTCACCTCGTCGCCGTTGGACGCCTGGACGAAGCCTGCCAGGCGCTGCAGCGCCCGCAACGAGGGCTGACCGGACCACCGCCGGAGGTGGGCCAGGCGGACGACAAACGCCTCCGGCGTGTCCACATCCGACGGACGCGGGGGACCGGTCGGTGTCGCTACCGGCACTGCGGCCTCCGAGATCTGATCATGCCCCTGGACCATCGTGAGGCGATCGAGCATAGTCGCGCCGTACTCGACGAACTCGGTCCCCTGGTCACATGTCCCGGACTCTTGGATGAGGACGTCCGGCCCTTGATAAGAACAAGGAGGTGCCCACTGAGTAGGAATGGTCGGGCTTCTCGAAGGCCCTGATCGCCTGTCTCGGAAGGCACTTGCCAGGTGAGGACGACCCGCGCAGGCCCGAAGATTACCGTAATCGGCTACGGGACTCTTCGAGTTCGGCGGGGTTGCGGTGTCCTGGTGATGCCGGACGGCGGCGGCGGTGCGGGTGCGGAGGCGTTGGCTGTCGGTGTTGCGCGAGCCGTAGGAGTCGCGGGCGGCGGTTTGACGACGCGCCTGGTTCCTTCTGATCCGGCGTCGGTGATGCCGGTACGCAGGAACGCGTGGAACTTGCGGGCGACGACCGCCTCAGGAGCCGCCCTGGTGGTGGGCGACCGCAGCGGATCCCTGGCCGTCCAGTGAACGCGGAGGCCAGGGAACATCGAGGACAGGGTCAGGGCGTTGCGCGATAGATTAACGCCGTTGCGATCGCGGCCAGCCCTTCGTCTCTCCCGAGGAAGCCTAGCCCGTCGGTCGTCGTCCCCGTTATCCGCACGTCCGCCTCGACGGCCTCTGACAGTACCCTCTCGGCCTCGTTGCGGCGCGGGGCGATTTTTGGCGTACTTCCCACAACCTGAACTGCGACATTGCCAATCTCGAAGCCGGCGTTGCGTACGCGCAGTGCCGTATCGGCGAGAACCCGACGGCCGCTGGCGTTCGCCCAATCCGGATCATCGACACCGTAGACACTCCCCACGTCCCCCAACCCGGAAGCGGACAGGAGGGCGTCACAGGCCGCATGGGCGGCGACGTCGGCGTCGGTATGGCCGTCCAGGCCCGGGACTCCCTCCCATCGAAGGCCACCGACCCAGCATGGACGTTCGCCGTTGAAAGCGTGAACGTCGATTCCAATTCCTATCCGGGGTACGACAAACATGACCAGACCTTTGCGTGAACCGACATGGTGCGGACGAGCTCCTTCGTGTGTCATTCGCGGGCTACTGCGTCGACGAACCCACCGTTCGACCGACCGTCGTATTGTCGAAAGCCCTGTTGAACGTATCCCGCGCGGGGTTCACGATCGCGATCGACACCAGGCCGCAGGAGAGCAGCAGTACCCCGCTCACAAAGAACGACCACGCAAACCCATTCACGCTCTGGCTAACGATCAGCCCCGTGACGAAAGGTGCGATGACACTCGCGACCGAGGTAACCGCATAGCGCACGCCAAGACTCGCGCCACGCTGCGCAGGGGGACTTATATCCGCTATCGCAGAATTCGAGAATGATGTTTGCACGATACCGACCGAGAACGCTAGGCTCATGAAAACAAGGCTCCACGGGCGGCTGTTCACCGCTGCCATGGCAATCATGCTGGCGCCGGCTAGCGCAACAACTCCGCCGTTGAAGATCCGGTGGACAGTGCGCCGGGCGAATCCGCGATCCGTAAGCGTCCGAGCAAGCCTGTTGGACATCAGGAGGAAAAGCACGGACAAGGCCCCGGGTACAGCGATCACGAGACCGATGTGTTGATCGGAGAAGCCCCCCGCCCGGCTCAGAAAGAGAGGTAGCCAAGCGCCCGCCACCGAGAATCCCCAAGCGACGCCGAATCCGGATACGACGCATCCGATCCACGTTCCGGTAGAGAAGATGCGGGCGCATGCCTGCCGGTGGGTGAGCCGAGTCGACGACGCGGGGACATCCTGGTCGGGATGGACGTCACCATAGGGTCCATCTCTGGCACGGCGGAGCCAGACGGTGGACCAGGCAACTCCGGCGATGGCTAGAGCACCGAATCCAGACCGCCAACCGAGTGCGGTGACGACTGTTTGAAGGACCGGTATTGCTAGCACGGACGCCGCTGTGGCGACTGCCAGGGTCGTGGACGCCCGGGACCTTGACTCTTCGGGATACCAGGTGAATGCGCAGTTGTATGCCTGGGAGTTCCCCGGGCCCGCAGCGATCCCGAGAAGGATCAGAGCGGCCACCAGGGTGATGAGACCCAGGGCGGGAGTGAAGACCATGGCCAGCGCCATCGCGCATAGCAGGGAGAGAAGCCCCAACAGGAGTCGCGATGACGCCCGATAGGCTACAAGCCCCACCAGGATCGACGACAGACTGAAAAATAGGTAGAAGCTGCTGGATATCGCTCCATACTCTGCCGGGCTTAGTCGTAGCTCGGAGATGATGGGGTCGGCTGCCAACCCGGTCACTGTTCTGTAGGAGAAGTTGAGAACCAGAAACGTGCAGAGGAGCCCGATGGTCCCGGTGGAGCAATTCCGGGGTATATCGGCCACGAACCCCGTCCTCACCGCCCGTGAAACTCAACTGGACGGACCGAAAACTCCTCCAACGTTTCGAGCGCAACACGCTTGAGCATCTTCCAGTTCCGAACGTATCCTTCGTTCGTGGTAATGCAGGAGTGCAGACTGTCCTGATAGGTGAGTGCGGAGATGCACAACGAGCTGGCCACGGCTGGCGGCAGGACAAACATCTTCGATATCGCGCTCCCTCCGAGAGACAGGGAGCCTGGAATTATGAGGTTGGTTGTTCCGGCCTGGACCACGCTCTTCCTCTTGAAGGCCGTATAACCTCTCAGGCGTCCCGGCAGGAGCCGGATTCCCAGGTCAACGAGGTTGGCCGTTCCGACAAGAGCTTCGTGCCGCTTGGCGCCAGCTATTTGTTTGATCCGCGAAAGGTCTTCAGTCAGGCCGGGCTGGTCAGGAATCCTGACGAGCGCTGAGCCGAACACGTTCCCGCCATCCTGCGTGGTGGTGCCGTCCCGCCTGTTGACCGGCATAGACACCAGGACCTCTGGGAGCGCGACTCCAACAGCTTCGAAGTATCTCCCCGTCACCCGGGCGGCGAACGCCAGAAGAAGTTCATTCACGCCTCCGCCCCGCTCATGCGCGGCGCCACGCCACTCATGCAGTGGGACCCGGAAAATGCAGGACCTTCGTCTGCTGTCAGGAGCCTCCCCGTACGGGGTTTGTGAAAACAGTGACCGTACGGCATCGACGGTAGCCCGGTACCCGCCGGAATGTCGAACACCTGCCGTCCTCGTAGCCGACCGGTTCACGTCAGACATGGGCCTCGTCGCCACCATCGCGGAGGTAGAGCCTCGCGAGCTTCGGGCCGCACCGGTGTGAAGGGAGGTTTCCGTACCTTCCCGCTTCCCGTCACTCAGGCCGGCGAAGATGGCGATCAGGTTCGCACCGTCGGTGAGGGAGTGATGAAACCTGGCAACGATTGCCGATTCACCGCCGTCCCGTGAGTTCAAAACCGTGATCCGCCAAGGAGGGCGGGTGAGGTTCCACGCTGCGCTGTGTATGACATCCACCTCGCCCATGATCATGTCCGCCGTGGAACCGGCTGGCAGGGGACGCTCCTCAATGTGGTCCGAGACGTCGAAGGCGTCGTCGAGGATCCAGGTGGGCGGCAGGATGTCGAGCAGGGACGGCCGGATAACCTGCTTGAGCCGGTCTACCCGGTCGCAGATCGCGGCAAGCTGGCTTGTCAGGCGGTCGACGTCCACGGGCCCCTGGACGAACGCAACGGCTGACATCGAGACGTTCCCGTACGGTAGATTGCCGATGAAGTAGTAGTTCGCGTCGGCGGCGTTCATCTCTCCGTTGGAAGATACGTTACCCACTTGTTCTCCCACTGCTCGCATACGCTGTTCAGGAAATTTCCGCGACCGGTGCCGAATACTCCACGATCTCCGCGCCACCAACCGGGCCGTACGCATAAACCGCAGCGTGGCAGGAGCCCGACGAGACCAGGTGTCTGGCCAGAACCGGCGCGTGGTCCTGAGATTCGATCAGAAACGCACACGTCGGCCCGGTCCCGGGTATCGATGCGCCCAGCACACCGAAGTCCACGCCCACGTTCAGCGTTCGTTGCAGGTCGGGACGAATTCTGACCGATATCTTGTTGAGGTCGTTCATGAGCGCGAGGCCGAGTTCCTTGGGGTCCCCACTGGCCAATGCCCCCATGAGATCGCCCGACGGCCGCGAGGGATCCAGGATCGCCCGTCCGTCCAACTGGTGGTACCGGTCGTATTCCGAATAGACCAGCGGTGTCGGCATTCCCTGCTTGGTCAACGCGAAGACCCAATGAAAGCGGCCTTCGGTGGGGATTCCTGTCAGACGCTCTCCCCTCCCTGTTCCCAGGGCGGTACCGCCGAATAGGGGAAACGGCACATCGGAGCCCAATCGTTTTGCGATCTCCCTGAGGTCCTCTCGGTTGAGGCCCGTTTTCCAGAGTTCGTTACAGGCAACCAGCGCGGCTGCCGCATCCGCACTCCCCCCGGCCATCCCGCCGGCGACGGGAATGGATTTCGTCAGGGTGAGTCGCACATTAGGGTCGACTCCTGCCCGCTCGGCCAAGGCCATTGCGGCCCTTATGGCGAGGTTGGTGCTGTCGTGAGGAACCTGGTCAACGGCGATCGACTGTTTGGCCTGTACGTCGACAGTCAGGCCGTCGTCCAATTCCGCGCTCACCTCGTCGTAAAGCGACACGGCCTGCAGGATCGTTACCAGCTCGTGGTAGCCATCGTTTCGCCTCGGACCGACACTGTGGTGGAGGTTCACCTTTGCCGGCGCCCTCACGCTGACCCTGATCATGGTTGTCTGATACCAAATCCCTTCAGTGTCTGCTGAGTTGTTGCCAATTGAGCGATAGTCATTGGCATCCGCCGCACGCCCTCCGTTACGGGCTCAGCAATTCTTGGCCTGAAGTAAAGCCATCACTGCCGCCTTTGGCAACGCGTTGCACAGAGCTGCACAGAACTGTTGTCCGGGCGCCCAGCCCGGCAGCCGTGATCGCTGCATGGCTGTGCCGGGCCGAAGCGGGGTCAGTCCACGATCCGGGCTGTGAGGTGGGACGTTGGTCGGGCGGAGCAGGGCGTTTGGGTAGTCGGCCGAGGACGCTCTGAGCCGAGAACTCGTTGGCGTGGAGCCAACGTGGAAATGGATGCCCCGGCACGCCGGGTACCGACTCCGGCACCCGGCCGTCGGCGTTTCCTCGCCGGACGGACGACCCTTGTCGTCGGGCTCCTGCACGGAACCCCTTCAACCGGAACCGCGCGGCGCGCACGCACCGCGTCCTACATCGGCTGGCCGTGGAACGGGCCGACGGTGGGGAAGGAGGCGAGGCGACGTACGACCGGGCCGGCTGGGCGCGACGGAGGGTGTCCGGTGGAATGGTGGCACCGATCGTCCAGGGCGTGTCATCGCACTGACCTCCGCATCCTTCTCACTGCCGCGGCCGAGGGCGTGGTGTGATGGTGTCGTGAGCCGTGCCACGGAAGAGAGCAACCGCCGGATGCTCCGGGCACGGGACGCCATGGACCGGGCGTACGCGCAGCCGCTGGACGTACCCGCGCTGGCGCGGATCGCCCACGTGTCGGAGGCGCACTTCACGCGTACCTTCCGGGCGACGTTCGGCGAGACGCCGCACCGCTACCTCCAGCGGCGTCGGGTCGAGCGGGCGATGTTCCTGCTCCGGGAAACCGATCGCAGTGTGACCGACATCTGCTTCGCTGTCGGCTTTGGCAGCCTGGGGACCTTCAGCCGTACGTTCCGTGACATCGTCGGCCGCTCGCCGAGGACGTACCGGAAGGAGGCGGTGGCCAGGGACGTGCCGACCTGCTTCACGATGGCCTGGACGCGTCCGACCGCCTGACCGCGCTGAGCTGCCGAGACGTTCCACCGACTGAGCAGTTTTGGATAAGTTTCCGGCCGGCTCGGGCCGTAGCGTGATGGACATGTTCAACGCCATCACGCACTCGCAGATCTACGTCCTCGACCAGGATGAGGCCCTTGATTTCTACGTCGGCAAGCTCGGTCTGGAGGTCAACACGGACACCGACCTCGGCTTCATGCGCTGGCTGACCGTGAACGTCCCCGGCGAACCGGAGCGGCAGATCCTGCTGACGACGCCCGGCCCGCCGGCACTGTCCGAGGAGACGGCGCAGCAGGTCCGGGAGCTGGTGACCAAGGGCGCGACGGGCGGCTGGCTGATCTTCAGCACCGACGACTGCCGCAAGACGTACGAGACGCTGCTGGGCCGGGGCGTCGAGTTCACCGAGGAGCCGACCGAGCGCCCGTACGGGATCGACTGCGGCCTGCGTGACCCCTTCGGCAACAGCATCCGGTTCACCCAGCCGAAGTCCTGACCGATCCGAGACTCCTCACCCAAGCGCGAGGCCCCGGCAGGGACACGAGTCCCGTCCGGGGCCTTCGACGTGGCAGGTGCAGGCGCGGTCCCGGCCCGGCCAGGGCCGGCGCACAGGGTAAATGCCAAGGCCGCTCAGCGGTGGTGGCGGATCCGGTCCCAGGTGCTCGGCGGTTCCAGCCGCGCCCCGCTGTGTAGCGCGCCGCTGACCGGGCCGCCGTCGCCGGCGGTCGCGGTGACCTGGCCGTGTTCGGTCTGCGCCGGCAGCCGGGCCGGTACGGCGGGGATCTCGACGTCCAGGCGTACCCGCATGCCGGGCCAGCCGAGCACGGTCAGGTCCTTCCCGGCGTGGATGGTGGTGCCGGTGCCGAGCGGGCCGGTCACGGTGGCGACCTGGTCGCCGCTGCGGACGACCGGGTGCATCTTGAGGGCGGTGGTGGCGGTGCGGACCAGTGGCCGGGTCGCCTTGAAGACCCGGTCGAGCTGTACGGGGGTGTTCGCGCCGGGCTGGCCGAGGACGGCGCCGACGATGGTGATCTTCCGGCCGCCGACCCTGACGACGGCGGCGAAGACGAGACAGCCGCCCGCCTCGTCGGTGGAGCCGGTCTTGATCCCCACCACGCCGTCCCGGCCGACCAGCGAGTTGTAGTTCTTCACCACCCCGGCGACCGGCAGGGTGGCCTTCTGCTGCGCCACGATCTCCGCGAACGCCGGCAGTTGCATCGCCTTGCGGGCAAGGATCACCTGGTCGACGGCGGTGCTCACGGTGCCCGGGTCGAGCCCGGACGGGTCGGTGTAGTGGGTGTCCTTCATGCCGAGCGCGTCGGCGGTGACGTTCATCTTCGCCACGAACGCCGCGACGCTGCCGGAGTCCCAGGCGGCGAGGATCCGGGCCATGTTGTTCGCCGACGGCAGCAGCACCGCCTGGAGGGCCTGCCGTTCGGTGAACACGGCGCCCGCGACGACCGGCACCAGGGACTCGCCCCGGGCCAGCTCCGCCGGGTACGCGGCGGCCTGCGCCGCGCTGACGGTCAGTTTAGGCCCGTGCTCACCCCGGTCGAGCGGGTGCTCGGTGAGGATGACGTACGCGGTCATCACCTTGGTCACGCTGGCGATCGGCACCGGCTCGCCGCCGCCGGACGTGCCGAGCGAGCCGACTCCCTCGACCGAGAGCGCGGCCTGCCCGGTCCTCGGCCACGGCACCACCGGTGCCTTGCCGGGGATCGTCGTCGCCTCCGGCAGGGTACGGGTGACGGCCGCCGCGGGCAGCGGACTGCGCAGCGGCGCGAGCGCGAACAGCGTGGCACCGGCCAGCAGCACGATCAACAGCCCGGCGGCCAGCAGCCAGTGGCTACGCGTACGACCCCGCTTCGGCGGTGGTGGTGGCACAGGTTCGAGCACCTGGGTCGTCGCGGAGTCGAGCATCTGAAATCTCCCCCGTGTGGCGCACCGACCCGCCGCACGGCGCGACCGGTGCACTGGTGTCAGCATCGCTGGCGTTGGCGCTCCTGACTGGTCCGGGCGCCACACCCGCGAGAAGTAGTGCATTGTCGCACCGCCGGGCAACGGCCGCGGTGTGCCTGCGGCCGGGAGGGCAGTGCCGGACGTGCTGGCGACCGGCCAGCTCAACTCAGGGTCGCCACCGCGTACGCGGTGGCCTCGGCGATGAGCGCCTGGTCGTACTCGGCGTCCCGGGTGGCCTTGCTGCTCATGATCGAGATGACCAGCGGCGCGGAACCCGGGGGCCAGACGACGCCGACGTCGTTGACTGTGCCGTAGCCGCCGGTCCCGGTCTTGTCGGCCACCGTCCAGTCCTTCGGCACGCCGGCCCGGATGCGCCGGGCGCCGACGCTGGTGGCGTTGCGTTCCAGCAGGTCGCGGAGGAAGGCGCGCTTCTCGGGTACGAGGGCGTCGCCCAGCACGATCTTCTGGTAGTCGGTGCCGATCGCCCTTGGCGAGGTGGTGTCGCGCGGATCTCCCGGGGTGGCCTGGGTGATCGCCGGCTCGATCCGGTCCATCCGGGTGACCGTGTCACCGAGGCTGCGCGTGTACGCCGTCAACTGGGCCGGCCCGCCGAGATCCCGGAGCAGGAGATTGCCGGCGGTGCCGTCACTGTGCCGGACCGCGGCATCGCACAGTTGCCGGATCGTCATCCCCCTGCCGACGTGCCGCCGGGTGATGACGGCGTTCGCCGTCAGGTCGCGTTCGGCGTACCGGACGACGGTGTCCAGGTGCGACATCGGGTTGCGGGCCAGCACCGCCGCCGCGGCGAGTCCCTTGAACGTCGAGCAGAACGCGAACCGGTCGTCCGCCCGATGCGCGACGACGGTGCCGGTGCCGGTGGCGAGGGCGTACACCCCGAGCCGGGCGTCGAACTTGCGCTCCAACCGGACCAGGTGGTCGTGGCGTCGCGGTGCTGCGGCAGTGGGCGGCGCGGTGGACGGAGGCGTGGCGGAAGGGGGAGCCGAAGGGTGCGGGGATGCCGTTCTCGTGTCCTTGGCACAGCCGGCCAGCGGCGCGAGCACGACGGCTCCGAGTAGAGCCCGGCGGGTGACGGTCGGACGTGATGGTGGCATCTTCTCTTCCCCCGTTGGTGAGTCGCGCAGCCGGCAGGTCGCCAGCGATCGAGACTATCCGCCGGGTTCACCCGGGCGGGCCGGCCCGAGGGCCGCCGTGATCGGCGACCGGCATACTCGCCGGATGCCTGATTTCCTTCCTCCGGAGGCCGTCCGTTTCGAGCTGGTGGACGGCTCCCCCGTGCTGCGGCTGGCGGTCGAGGCACCCGGCCCGGCTCAGGACGACCAGTGGTTGCTGGTCAACCGGTTGACGCTCTGCGTGGTGGACGGGCCGGGCGAGGCCGGCTACCTGGTCGCCCGGCTCGGTCCGGGCGGCGCCGACGCCGCCCCGCCGGGCTGGGACGACGCCGTCGACCGGGCCGCCGGCACCACCGTCGTGTTCGGCGCCGAGCCGCATTCCCCCTCGGTCTTCGCCCGCGCCCTCGCCGACTAGCGGACGGGTGCGGGGAAATGGCGGTCCCGGAAAGTGCCGGCGATGTCGAGGACGCCGGCACGGCTCCGTCCGTAGGGTGACTGCGTGCCGGCGGGGTACGCGGAGACGGAAGCGGAGGACCCGAGGTGAAGTACCTGCTGCTGATCTATGGCAACCAGGAGAAGTGGGACTCGATCCTGGCCGAATCGTGGCCGGCGGAGATCGCCAAGCAGGACGCGTTCAACCGGCGGTACCACGAGACCGGTGAACTGATCGGCGGTTACGGCCTGGCCGACGCCGCCGCGGCCCGGCTGGTACGCCGCGAGGGTGGCGCCCCGGCGGTCACCGACGGGCCGTACCTGGAGACGAAGGAGTACATCGCCAGCTTCTACCTGCTGGACTGCTCCAGCGAGGCGCGGGCGTACGAGATCGCCGCCGACATGCCCTGGGCCGACCAGGAACCCGTCGAGGTCTGGCCGATCCTGCACGAGTCCGCCGCCGACCTGGCGTGACGACCGAGCGACGGCGAGGACGGGTGATCGCGGACCGGAGTGTCGAGGACCTGCTGCGCGAACTGGCACCGCAGGTCCTCGGCACGCTGGCCCGCCGCTACGGCCGGTTCGACGCCGCCGAGGACGCCACCCAGGAGGCGCTGCTCCGGGCCGCCCTGCACTGGCCGGCCGAGGGGATTCCGGACAATCCTCGCGGCTGGCTGGTCACTGTCGCCGTACACCGGTTGCTGGACGAGTTCCGCAGCGAGGCGTCGCGGCGGCGCCGGGAGGACGCGGTGATCGCGGCGACCCCGCAGGCCGAGCTGCTGGGCCGGCCGGCGGACGCCGATCCGGGTACGGACCGGGACGACTCGCTGACCCTGCTCTTCCTCTGCTGCCATCCGGCGCTCTCCGAGGCCAGCCAGATCGCGTTGACGCTGCGCGCGGTCGGCGGCCTGACCACCGGGCAGATCGCCGCCGCGTTCCTGGTGCCGGAGGCGACGATGGCCCAGCGGATCAGCCGGGCCAAGCAGACCATCAAGTCCAGTGGACTGCCGTTCGCGCTGCCCGGGGGGCGGGACCGGGCCGAGCGGCTGCGTGCGGTGCTGCACGTGCTCTATCTGATCTTCAACGAGGGCTACACCGCGTCGACCGGGCCGGAGCTGACCGCGCCGCAACTCTCCGCCGAGGCGCTCCGGCTCACCCGCTGGCTGCGCCGGCTGCTCCCAGACGACGCCGAGGTGGCCGGGCTGCTCGCCCTGATGCTGCTCACCGACGCCCGCCGGCCGGCGCGTACCCGTCCGGACGGCAGCCTGGTGCCGCTGGCCGAGCAGGACCGGCAGAGCTGGGACCGGGAGCGGATCGCCGAGGGGATCGCGTTGATCACCGAGGTACTGCCCCGGGGGCCGGTCGGGCCGTACCAGGTGCAGGCGGCGATCGCGGCGGTGCACGACGAGGCCGAACATGTCGACAAGACCGACTGGCCGCAGATCCTCGCCCTCTACGACCTGCTGGAACAGCTCGCGCCGAACCCGATGGTGACGCTGAACCGGGCGGTCGCGGTCGCCATGGTGCAGGGGCCGGCCGCCGGGCTGGCGCTGCTGGACACTCTCGCCGCCGACAAGCGGCTGGCCACCCACCACCGGCTGCTCGCCACCCGCGCCCACCTGCGGGAACTCTCCGGCGACCCGGCCGGGGCGGCGCTCGGCTACCGGGAGGCCGCCCGCCGCACGGCGAGCCTGCCCGAGCGCCGCTACCTCGCCGCCCGGGCCGCCGAGCTCGACGCCCGGCAGCCCCCTGACCGGGTACGCCGACAGCCGTCAGCGGTTCCAGTCCTGCTTGGCGGCCCGAACCAGCTTGTCCTTCAGCTCCCGGGTGTGCCGTCGGCTGACTGGCAGCTCGGTGTCGTCGACCACCACCACGTAGCCCGAGTTGGCGAGCCGGAGTTCGGCGATCAGCCGGAGCTGCACGAGGTAGGACCGGTGGATCCGGACGAACCCGGCGTCGGCCCACCGCTCGGCGAGGGTGGCCAGCGGCACCCGGACCAGGTGTGAGCCGTCGGCGGTGTGCAGCCGGGCGTAGTCGCCCTGCGCCTCGACCCAACGTACGGCCGAGCGGGGCAGCATCCGGGTGGTGCCGGCCAGCTCGACCGGGATCGTCGGGTCGGGTTCGGCCCGGGCCAGTGCCGCCGGATGGGTGGGTACCACCCGGGAGCCGACCACCCGGCGCAGCGACTCGGCGAGCCGTTCGGCCCGGACCGGCTTGCGTACGTAGTCGGTGGCGCCGAGGTCGAAGGCGTCGACCGCCCCGTCGTCGTACGCGGTGACGAAGACGATCGCCGGTGGCCGGGCGAACCGGCGGAGTACCCGGGCCAGCTCCATGCCGTCGAGTCCGGGCATCCGGATGTCGAGGAAGACCACGTCGACGTCGGCGTCCCGGAGCACCCGCAGCGCCTCGGTCGCGTCCCCGGCGGTGTGCAGCCGGGACACCCGTGGATCGGCCCGCAGGTGGTACGCCAGCTCGTCGAGCGCGGGTGGCTCGTCGTCGACGGCCAGGACGCGCAGGAAACCGGTCACGGATCAGCCTTCCGGGTCGCCCGCCCGCTCGGGTGCACGTGCGCGCAGGCGGTCACGCGCTTGCCCGGACATGGCGGTGGAACTTCGGTATCCGCATGCTCACCTTCGTACCCGATCCCAGGTCGGTCTCGACGACCAGGCCGAACTGGTCCCCGAAGACCGACCGGAGCCGCTCGTCCACGTTGGAGAGACCGACGTGCTGGCCGGAGTCGTCGGCCGGGTCGGCGGCGGCCTCGGCGATGCCGGCGGCCAGCACCGCCGGGTCCATCCCGACCCCGTCGTCCTCGATCGTTATGTGGCATTCTGCCCCGGCGTCCCGGGCCTCGATGCTGACCATCCCCACCCCGGGCTTGCGGGACAGCCCGTGCCGGACGGCGTTCTCGACCAGCGGTTGCAGGCAGAGGAACGGCAGGCTGACCGGCAGCACCTCCGGGGCGATCTGCAACTTCACCTGGAGCCGGTCGCCGAACCGGGCCCGTTCGATGGTCAGGTAGCGGTCGATCGAGCGCAGCTCCTCGGCGAGCGTGGTGAACTCGCCGTGCGCCCGAAACGAGTAACGGGTGAACTCGGCGAACTCCAGGATCAGCTCCCGGGCCCGCTCCGGGTCGGTCCGGACGAACGAGCCGATCGCGGTCAGCGCGTTGTAGATGAAGTGCGGGCTGATCTGGGCCCGCAGGGCGCGTACCTCGGCCCGGGCCAGCCGCTCCCGGGACGAGTCGAGTTCGGCGAGCGCGAGTTGGGCACCGGCCCAGTGCGCGGTCTCCAGGGCGGCCTGCACCAGGCCGGGCGCCGGCTGGTCGTCGGCGATCGCCACCAGCGCCGCGCCGGCCCGGCCGTCGGGACCGGTCAGCGGCGCGATCACCGCTCCCCGGACCGGGCAGTCGACCCGGTCGCAGCGCAGGTCCGACTCGCCGAGCACGGTCGACCGGCGGGTCCTGATGGTGTTGGCGGCGGCGGCGAGGAGTTGCTCGCCGTGGTGGCCGCCGCGCCCGTCGAGGGCGAGCAACCGGTCCTGGTCGGCCAGCGCGAGTCCGGCGGAGCCGACCAGGGTACGCAGGTGGCGTACTGCCTTGGCCGCGCCGGCCGGAGTGAGCCCGGCGCGCAGCGGTTCGGCGGCCAGCCCGGCGGTGTGCAGCACGTCGTAGGTGGCCCGCTGAGTGGCGGTGGCGATGCCCTGCCGGGCCCGGAGCCGGACGACGGCGAAGAGGGCAGCCGCCAGCGCACTGATCATCGCCACCACGGCGACCGCCGTGGACAGGTTAGGCCACCCCACGTAGAGATCCTGACGGTTGGTCGACCGGTTCGCCAAGCCACCGGTCGGGCCGTATCCGCCTCGCCGGGGGTATCCGCTAGTACGCGCCCTTGCGGGCCAGTACCACCCCGACGGTCCGCCACAGGATGCTCAGGTCGTACGCCAGCGACCAGTTGTCGACGTAGTAGAGGTCCAGCCGGACCGCCTCGTCCCAGGAGAGGTCGGAGCGGCCGGAGACCTGCCACAGCCCGGTGATGCCGGGCCGGACCAGCAGCCGGCGCCGTACGTCGCCGAGGAAGTCACCGTCGTCGGCGGGGAGCGGGCGGGGACCGACCAGGGACATCTCGCCCCAGAGTACGTTGATCAACTGAGGCAGCTCGTCGAGCGAGCTGGCCCGGAGGAACCGCCCGGCCGGAAAGACCCGGGGATCCTGCTTGATCTTGAACAGCATGCCGTCGGTCTCGTTCTGGTCGACCAGGCTGGCGAGGCGCTGCTCGGCGTCGACGTACATGGTCCGGAACTTCCAGACCCGGAACGTCCGGCCCTCGTGCCCGACCCGGGGCTGCCGGAAGAAGACCGGCCCGGGGTCGGAGATCCGGATCGCGATCGCGATCGCGACGAAAAGCGGGATCAGCAGCAGCAGCCCCAGCCCGGCGGCGAGCCGGTCGAGCAGGTTCTTGGCCAGCAGCGCCGGGCCGGAGAGCGTCGGCTCCTCGACGTGCAGCAGCGGCAGGCCCTCGATCGGCCGGATGTGCACCCGGGGGCCGGCGATGTCGGTGAGCTGCGGCGCCACGATCAGGTCGACGCCGGAGCCCTCCAGTTGCCAGGCCAGCCGGCGCAGCTCGCCGGGCTCGGTGCTGGCCGAGCCGCAGACCGCGATGGTGTCGCCACCGACCTCGCGGACCAGGGAGAGGATGTCCCGGCCGGCGTAGACCGGGATCGGCGTCTCGATGCCCCGGGCCGCGGCGTAACCGTCGGTGAGGTGGATCGCCACCGGGATCAGCCCGGCGGCCGGGCTGCGACTGATCGCCGTGTAGACCTCCAGCGCCTCCGGCAGGGTGCCGACCAGCACGATCCGCTGCGCGGCCTGCCCGGCCCGCCGGCGCACCGTGTGCAGGATCAACCGGGCGGCGGAGCGGGCGAGCAGGATCAGCAGCAGGGCGCCGAGCAGCGCGGTGCCGACGGTGAGTCGGGACAGGTCGGTCTTGGTGGCGAAGGCGAGGAACGAGACGCTGGCCGCGACCGCGACCCCGGCCCGGGTGACCCGCTTGAACTCGTCGGTGCCGAGCCCGAGGTAGCGGCGGTCGTACGCGCCGTTGCCCCAGAGCAGGATCAACCAGCCGATCGGGAGCAGGACGTACGACACGGTGTGGAACCAGGTGGCGTCGTCGTCGTTGATCTGGAAGCCGGCCCGGGCCTGTTCGAACTGCGAGATCGCGAGCCAGCTCGCCAGTACCGCCGCACCGAAGTCCAGCAGCAGCAGGATCGCGATGTACGGCCGGTGCCAGCGGGACACCCGCCGACGCGCCCGCGCCCACGCCGAACGGGGTACCCCGTTCGGCTGTGGAGTGGTCGGTGGCTGGATCTCGAAGCTGTCGACGTGACGCAGAGTACTCGGTTGGCCGCTGCCTACCGGGCGCTGGAGGCTTGTCGTCACCTCACCCACGTCCTCCCGCGTGACACGTGCCGCCCATTTGCCGTAAGGGCTCGGGTCGCCCACCGTCTCAGTCTCTCCCATGCAGGCCCCGATCCTCATTCGGTCCGGAGCGCCGTCTCGCGGCGCGGAGGCCGAACTGTGATCGCCGGGGACACCGACCCGAAGGAAAGCACCCCGTCCGCCCCGCCGGCAACGAGAGCCGGGCCGCCCACAGCGGAGTCGCAGACCGGGGTCACTATACCGACGGATAGCGGTGGCGGTAGAGCCCGGCGGTTGCCGGTTTCTTGACCAGTGGGCGTTTTTGACCCGGTGTACGAGCCGGGATCACTTACCGTACAAGCAGGATCGCTCAAGCTACAAGCATGACCACGCAGCCGCGAACGCCGATCACTCGGCGCGGGAGCGGCGTCGACCCCCGTCAGCGGACCAGCCGGGAGAGCCGGCGGTCGGCGAGCGGCTTGCCGCCGGTCTGACATTTCGGACAGTACTGCAGGCTGGAGTCGGCGAACGACACCTCACGGATCGTGTCGCCACAGACCGGACAGGGCAGCCCGGTCCGGGCGTGCACTCGCAATCCGGCCCGTTTCTCCCCCTTCAGTTCCGCCGCCCGCTGACCGAGCGATCGCGCCACCGCGTCCCCGAGCACCTGCCGGGTCGCCTCGTGCAGCGCCGCCATCTGCTCGTCGGTGAGCCGGTTGGTCAGCGCGAACGGCGACAGCTTCGCCGCGTGCAGGATCTCGTCCGAGTACGCGTTGCCGACCCCGGCCAGCACCTCCTGGTCGGTCAGCACGCCCTTCACCTGGCCCCGTCGGCCGCGCAGCCGCTCGGCGAAGGTGGACAGGTCGGCGGCGAGCGCGTCCGGCCCGAGCCGGGACACCCCGGGCACCTGGCTCGGATCGGTCACCAGGTACACGGCGAGCTTCTTCTGGGTACCGGCCTCGGTCAGGTCGAAACCGGACCCGTCGTCGAGGCGTACCCGCAGCGCGATGGGGCCCTTGCCGGGCTTGAGCGGCACGCCCGAGTTGAACGCGTCCCGGTAGTGCAGCCAGCCGGCCCGGGCCAGGTGCACCACCAGGTGCAGCTCCGGCACACCGTCGCCGGCCAGCGTCACGTCGAGGAACTTGCCGTGCCGGCCCGCGCCCACGACCTCCCGACCGGCGGCCGCCGACGGCGCCGGGTCGTACGTCTTCAGGGCGCTGATCGCCGCCACCTCGATCCGGTCTACCCGCCGGCCGACCGCCCGCTCGCGCAGGTAGCCGGCGAGCGCCTCCACCTCAGGTAACTCAGGCACGAGATAAACGGTAGCGTTCAATCCCGGCCACGCGCCCGACGCGCGGACGGCGGGAGGACGTGATCATGGAGGAGGAGCGACCGGCGTGCAGGTGATCGTGGCGCACAACCGGTACCGCGAGGCGCAGCCGTCCGGCGAGAACACCATCGTCGACCAGGAGATCAGTCAGCTCCGGGCCGCCGGGGTGACCGTCCATCCCTTCCTGCGCAGTTCCGACGAGATCGCGGAGTTCTCGCCGGCCGCCAAGGCGCTGCTGCCGATCTCGCCGATCTACGCGCCAAAGGCGCAGCAGGAGCTGAGCCGGCTGATCACCGAGCACCGGCCGGACGTACTGCACCTGCACAACCCGTACCCGCTGCTCTCGCCCTGGGTGGTCCGGACCGCGCACCGGCACGGGGTACCGGTGGTGCAGACGGTGCACAACTACCGGCAGGTCTGCTCCTCCGGGCTCTACTTCCGGGACGGCAAGATCTGCCAGGACTGCCGGGGCCGGGCCCTGGGGGTGCCGGCGATCGTGCACCGCTGCTACCGGGGCTCCCGGGCGCAGAGCGCGCTGATGGCGACCACGCTGGCCGTGCACCGGCCGACCTGGCGCTCCGTGGACCGCTACATCGCGCTCACCTCCGGGATCGCCGCGCACCTGCGCGACTACGGCATCCCGACCGAGCGGATCGTGGTCAAGCCGAACGGCATCCCGGATCCCGGCATCCCGGCGCCGCTCGGCGAGGGCTTCCTCTTCTTCGGCCGGCTCTCCCCGGAGAAGGGGGTCGGGCTGCTGCTCGACGCCTGGCGCCGGCACCCCGACGGCGCGCTCGGCCCGCTGCGCATCGCCGGGGACGGCGAACTGCGTCCGCTGGCGGAGGCGGCCGCCGCCGAGCGTGCCGACGTCGAGTTCCTCGGCCCGCTGGACCGGGCCGGGGTGGCCGCCGCGCTCCGGTCCACCGCCGTGGTGTTGGCCGTGCCGACCTGGCACGACGTGCTGCCCACGGTGGTGATCGAGGCGCTGGCCGCCGGCCGCCCGGTGCTGGGTACCGCGCTCGGCGGCATCCCGTACCTGGTCGGCGCGGACGACCCGGCCGGTGCGGCGGGCTGGCTCGTCCGGCCGGAACCGGCCGAGCTGGCTGCGGCGCTGCCCACCGCCCGGCAGACCGCCGCCGAGGTGGCCCCGCTGGCCCGGGCCCGCTACGAGCGCACCTTCCACCCCGACGTGGTCACCAAGCAACTCCTGGACGTCTACGCCGGGCTGGCGCGGCGCTGACCACCCCGGCCGGTGGTCGGCCTGCGCGTCGCACCCGCCGGCCGCCGGTGCGGCCCGACGGGTGCGGCCGAGGTCAGCGGAGCGAGGCGCGGGCCGAGAAGGCGATGCTGGCCAGCAGGAAGCCGCCGTTGACGACCGTGAACGCGGCGATCAGCCAGGTGGTCCACTCCGGTACGACGGTCAGCACCAGCCCGGCCAGGAAGATCACCGCACCGTAGTCCCGGATCAGCTTCACCAGCCGGACCGGCAGCGAGGTCGAGGTGACCATGCTGGCCGCGTTCGGGCCGGCCGCCATCACCGAGGTCACCAGATTGACCATCCAGGTGCCGGCGAAAGCCGCGACCAGCCAGATCGGTGCCGAGGGCCGCTGCGCCACCGCCGTCGCCGACAGCGCGGTGACCAGCGCGATCTGGGCTGCCACGTCACAGAGCACGTCCACCCGGGCGCCGGCCGGGCTGCCCTGGCCGGTGACCCGGGCGAGCTGCCCGTCCGCGCAGTCCAGGGCGTACGCCAACTGCCAGCCGAGCAGCGCGACCAGCCCCACCACCCAGGCCGGTACGTCCCCGGCGGCGACCGGCCCGGCCAGGGTCACCACGGTCACCGACACCGCCAGCCCGAGCACCAGGTTGCCCATGGTCAGCGCGGTGGGCGGCAGCCCCATCCGGTGCGCGGCCAGGGCCAGGGCGGCGCCGATCCGCTGGCTGATCGCCTCGCTGAACAGGCCACCGCCCCGGTTGACCCGGTAGAAGTCGGCGGCGGTGGGCGGGGACACCAGGTCAGCCGAGATGTTCACGGATTGCATCGCCGTAGTTTGCCAGCCGTTCACCGATCGCGTCAGGAGCCAGGTCGAGGTGTTCCAGAATGGTGTATCGATCCGGCCGGGTGCTCGGGGCATAGTGGACGGCGGCCACGAACTCCTCGTCGGTCAGCCCCAGCTCCGTCGGGGTGGTGGGCAGCCCGTGCCGGTGCAGGCAGGAGGCGAGCTGGCCGAACCGCTCCAGGTCGCCGCGCAGGTAGGTGCAGAAGAGCGCGCCGAGCCCGACCTGCTCGCCGTGCGACGCGGCACCCGGGTTGAGCCGGTCCAGCGCGTGCGAGATCTCGTGGCAGCCGCCGCTGACCGGCCGGGTCGAGCCGCAGATCGAGGAGGCGATCCCGCCCAGGATCAGCGCCTCGGCCAGGGTGGTCAGGAAGGCGTCGTCGGTGATCTTCCCGGGGTGGTTGAGCAGGGCCTCGGCACCGGAGCGGGCCAGCGTGACGGCGAGCCCGTCGATCGGCTCGGCGCGTACCCGGTGGGCCAGCTCCCAGTCGGCGACCGCGCTGAGGTTGCTCAGCGCGTCCCCGATCCCGGCCTGGGTCTGCCGGTCCGGGCCGTTCTCCACGAAGTCCAGGTCGACCACGATGGCGATCGGGATGTGCACCCCGTAGGAGCCCTTGCCGCCGTCGTGGTCGAGCGAGGCGGTCGGCGAGGCGATGCCGTCGTGCGCCAGGCTGGTCGCCACGGTCACCATCGGGATGCCGTAGCGCGAGGCGGCCCACTTGGCGGTGTCGATGGTCTTGCCGCCGCCGATCCCGACCACCGCGTCGTAGGAGCGGCGGCGCAGGTTCTCACCGAGTTCCTGGGCCGCGTCCAGGGTGCCGCCGGTCACGGTGAAGACGTCGGCGTTGCCGAGACCCGGCCGGCACAGCTCGGCGATCCGCTCGCCCTGCCCGGGGCCGACCACCACCGCCACCTCGCCGCCGGCCGAGATCCTCCGGTCGGCCAGCAGCGCGCCGAGGTCCGCGACCGCGCCGCGGCGCACGTCGATCACCAGCGGGGTGTTGACGGTACGGGCTAGTAGTGGCATGCGATCTCCCGGGCTCGGGCCAGGTCCTCGTGGTTGTCGACCTCGACCCAGGGCAGGTCGCCGATGGGTGCCGCCCGCACTTCGCCACCGCGCTGCGCGAACTCCTGGTAGCCGTCCTCGTAGTAGAGGTTGGGGTCGCGCCGCCAGGTCGCCTCCAGCGCGTCCGCCAGCTCACCGGCGACCCGGGACTCGATCACGGTCGCCCCGATGTACTCCCCGTACGCCTGCGCCGGGTCCATCAGCTTGCTGATCCGGACGAGCTGGCCGGAGTCGTCGAAGACCGTCTTCATCTCCTCGTCGGCGAGCTTCTTCACGGTGTCGACCGCGAGCAGGATGCCGGGGCCGCGCCGGGCGAGCAGGGTCCGCTCCACGTCGACCGGGTGCACGGTGTCGCCGTTGACCAGCAGCGCGCCCTGGGCGAAGTGCTCCCGGGCCAGCCAGAGCGAGTACGCGTTGTTCCACTCCTCGGCCCGGTCGTTGTGCACCAGGCTGAGCTTCACGCCGTACCGGTCGGAGAGGGCGGACTGCCGGGCCTCGACCGCTTCGGCCGCGTACCCGACCACCACGGTCACGTCGGTCAGCCCGACCTCGGCCAGGTTGTGCAGCGCGATGTCGAGGATCGTGGTCTCGCCGTCGACCGGAATGAGTGCCTTGGGCAGGGTGTCCGTGTACGGCCGCAGCCGGCGACCCGCCCCCGCGGCCAGTACCACACCGATCATTCCGGGTCCTTCCTCGCGACACGTCCAACGCACGGAGGATAGCGCTGCGTGTCAGGAGTACGAATTCCCGGCAAACAGCCGGCTAACCCATGTCGATGCAACGCTGGGTGAACGGGCGGAAACCACCCGTCGAGGCAGGTAACGGAAGGCGAGCTGCGGCAGCTCTTCCGGGAGGCGGGCGGGCCCGGTGCTCAACCGGGCAGCGCGGCCAGGTCGGCGAGGAGCCGCAGCCGTTCCGGCGGGGTCAGCCCGGCGTACGGGCCGGCCGCCCGACGGTCCGTCTCCAGCTCGATGGCGAGCCGTTCCGGCCCCGCCGCGAGTTCGGCGATGCTCCGGGCGGTGTGCCCGGCGGCCTGCCACGCGGCGGCGTGCGCGTCGGCGCGGTGGTACCGGAGCGTGCCGAGCCGGTTCAGCAGCAGCACGCCCGGCGGGGTGCCGTCCGGCTCGTACGGGGGTGCCACCGCCTCGAACGCCCGCCCGTCGGTCGGCCCGTCGACCGGGACGGTCTCGGCCGGGGTGGGTGGCAGGTGACCGTGCCCGGTGCCCGGTACCGGCAGCTCGGCGGGACGCAGCCCGTCGAGCGCGGCCGAGAGCAGCCGGCCGAGGATGCCGACGAGCCGGCGTACCCGTTCGGGGTGCCCGGCCCAGATCTCCCCGGTCACCTCGGCGTGCAGCTCGGCGAGTTCGGCCAGGAAGGCCCGGCCGCGCTCGGTGGCCAGCACGCCGCCGTCCGGCAGCCGGTACAGCATCCCGTGCGCGACCTGCTTGTCCAGTACCCGCTGGCACTCGGCCAGGTCGCCGTAGCGGAGCAGGGCGGCCAGCCCGGCGCGGTCGATGGTGCCGCCGGGTGCCGCCAGCCGGGTCCGGAAGTCGATCAGGAAGCCGGTCGCGGCCGGCCCGCCGTAACTCTGGATCAGTTCGGCGCCGCCCCGGACCCGGGTGGTCGCCATGACGGTGCGGAAGACCCGGTCGACGGCCGGCCAGACCAGCGCGGCGGCCTGGTGCGGGGCGAGCGGGACCGGGTCGTTCACAGGCCGATCAGGTGCAGGGCGCGGAAACCGTCCTCCGCGATCCGCCGGATCAGCCCGTCGTTGACGTCGCGGTGCTCGTCGAGCACGGCGACCTCGTCCTCGCCGAGCCACCGGAACTCGGTGTGCTTGCCCGCCTCCAGCCGGGGGCGGGCGAGGTCGCCGTCGACCCGGACGAGGAAGTCGGTCTCGATCCGGTCGATGCCGTCGTCGGGCGTGTACCGGTATTCGCCGACCGTGCCCAGCACCAGCGAGACGGTCCAGCCGGTCTCCTCGGTGACCTCACGGAACAGCGCCTCTTCGACCGTCTCGCCCGGTTCGAGGTGACCACCGACGATGTCCCAGGTGTTGGGAAAGAGCTTCCGGTGAGGGGACCGTCGCTGGATGAAGATCCGGCCCTCGTCGTCGACGATCAGGGCTCCGGCGCAGCGTAGGGGCTCTGTGGACACGCGTCGAGACTAGCCACCCCGGTCCCGCCGCCCACACCGCCGCTTGTGGTTCCCCGGCCGAACGTCCAGTCTGTCCCTAACCGGTGTCCCCGTCCCAAGGATGTGATGAGTGATGCGGGTACGTGAAGCGATGTCCAGCAATGTCCTGGTGGTCGGCCCGGAGCACTCCCTCCGGCAGGCCGCCGAGATGATGGCCGAGCGGGGCGTCGGCTCCGCGGTCGTCGTCGACCCCGACTCCGAGGGCATCGGCATCATGACCGAGCGCGACGTGCTCAAGGCCGTCGGTGCCGGCCTCGACGTCGACGTCGAACGGACCGCCGCGCACCTGACCTGGGACGTGGTCTACGCCGGACCGGACTGGACGGTGCACGAGGCCGCCGAGGCGATGTCCCGGGGCGGCTTTCGGCACCTGGTGGTGCTGGACGACGGCGAGGTGATCGGGATGATCTCGGTCCGGGACATCGTCCGGGTCTGGGTCGGCGCCCCGGCGGTCGCCTCGATCTGACCGACCCGAAGCCCGAGGGTCCGGCCGTCCCGTCCAGCGGGCGCCGGACCGTCACCAGCCGGGGCGAATCGCCCGCCGGCCGGTTTCGGTCGCCCAAGATACGGACATTGTCGTGCCTCCGCCCGGGACGCTGGCAGCGCCCGTACGCTGGGTAGTCATGACTGTCGAGCAGCTGATCTCCTTCGCCCGTGGGGCGCCGTCGCTGGACATCGTCGACATCGAGGGGCTGAAGGCCGCGGCCGGACGCGCGTTCGACGCCGACCCCGCCGGCATCACCGGGTACGGGACATCCGTCGGATACCCGCCCCTGCGGAAGTGGATCGCCGACAAGCACGGCGTCGAGGTCGACCAGGTCCTGGTCACCAACGGGTCCCTCCAGGCCGACGCGTTCCTGTTCCAGCACCTGGTACGCCCCGGCGACGCGGTCGTGGTGGAGCGGCCGACCTACGACCGGACCCTGCTCAACCTGCAACGCCAGGGCGGTGAGCTGCACCCGGTCACCATCCAGCCGGACGGAGTCGACACCGACGAGCTGGGCAAACTGCTCGAGTCCGGGGTACGCCCGAAGCTGGCGCACATCATCCCCAACTTCCAGAACCCCGCCGGGGTGACCCTGTCGGCGGAGAAGCGGCAGGCCCTGCTCGACCTCGCCGCCGAGTACGACTTCACGATCTTCGAGGACGACCCGTACGCGGACATCCGGTTCCGGGGCGAACCCCTGCCCTCGATGCTCTCGCTCGACCGGCAGGGCAGCGTGGTGCACGCCTCCAGCTTCACCAAGACGGTCTGCCCGGGCGTCCGGGTCGGCTACCTGGTCGGCCCCGCCCCGCTGATCGCGGACATCGCCAAGGAGGCGACCAACCTCTACATCTCGCCCGGCATGGTGGCCCAGGCGATCGTGCACCAGTTCTGCGTCAGCGGCGACCTGGACCGGTCGATCCGGACCGTCAGCACCGCGCTCGGCGAGCGGGCCGCCGCGCTGGCCGCCGCACTGCGGGAGCACATCCCGGACGCCCGGTTCACCGAGCCGAACGGCGGCTACTTCCTCTGGATCGAGCTGCCGCAGAACGTGCACGTGGACCGGCTGGCGCCGGCCGCGGCCGAGCGGGGCGTCACGGTCGTCAAGGGCAGCGACTTCCTGGTGGAGGGGGGCCAGCACGCATTGCGGCTGGCGTACTCCGGGGTGACCGTCGACCAGATCGACGAGGGGGTCCGCCGGCTCGCCGACGCGGTGCGGGCGGTACGCGAGTAACCGGTGTTCCACGGCTGACCGGTGCGACGGATGCCGGGGTACGCCGCCGGGGCGAACACCGCCCGGTGGCCGTACCCCGGCTTTTCGCGTCCGGAGCGGGTGGGCGGTGCCGGTGCCGGGCCTTCGGTCGCTCGGCCGGCGGGCGGATGTCAAGCCGACCGGGCGTTTCGGTGGGAATCTTCTGTCAGATATCTGACAATAGTGGCCGTCGGCGAATTTCGGGGCTTCCTACGCGCCGGTAGCCGGCCCACAATGCTGCGAGCGCCACTCGCGTGGAGGCCGCTCGTTCCGCCCCGGGACGGCAGGCTTCCGGCTGCGGCTGGCGCGCCCGGAACAGAACCCCCGCCCCCACGGTGCCGGGTGGGCCGTCCGCACCTTACCCCCCGACGTGGACGGTCCACCCGGCGCCACTTTTCCGGGCCGGCGCGGGCGAACACGTCCCACCAGCGGCGCCGCCAGGGGTGATCCGCGACATGTCCGGCGCCGAGTGCCGGCGGCGTACGCTGCAACCCGCGACCGAACGGGCCGAAAGGGGGCGGTGGCGATGCCGGATCAAACCGATTCCGATCGAGTGGCGGTCAGTGGGAACAGCCGGCCGAGACCCCGGGCCTGGACGGCACCGGTGCGGGCGGTGACCCGGATGCTCAGCACCGAGGTCGGTCAGCAGCGGACCCCGGAGAACTCCCGGCCGGACGGGCAGGGCGTGGTCGACTGCGGGCTCTACGTCGATGGCGTACGCCAGCCGGGACAGCTCGGTTACGCCGAGGCGCTGGACGCCGCGCGGCAGCAGCCCGGCGCCTTCGTGTGGCTGGGCGTGCACGAACCGAGCCAGGCGGAGATGGCCGGCATCGCGGCGGCGTACGGGTTGCACGAGCTGGCCGTCGAGGACGCCGTCAAGGCGGAGCAGCGCCCCAAGCTGGAGCGCTTCGGCGAGGTCAGCTTCCTGGTGCTGCGTACCGTCCGGTACGTCCGGCACGGCGAGCTGACCGAGAACTCCGAAGTGATCGAGACCGGCCAGGTGATGCTCTTCATCGGGCCGAACTTCGTGCTCACCGTCCGGCACGGGGACGCCTGCCGGCTGGCGCCGGTCCGCTCCGACCTGGAGGCCCGGCAGGAGATCCTCCGCCAGGGGCCGTGGGCGGTGGCGTACGCCGTGATGGACCGGGTGGTGGACATCTACCTGGAGGTGACCGACCGGGTCGGTGATGACCTGGACGTGCTGGAGGGCGAGGTCTTCGCCCGGCAGGCGCACGGCCGGATCCAGCGGATCTACCAGATGAAGCGGGAGCTGGTCGAGTTCAAGCGGGCGGTCGTCCCGCTGCAACGCCCGATGATGACGCTGACCGCGCAGGTCAACCGGGAGGTGCCGAAGGAGATCCGGCGGTACTTCCGGGACGTGCAGGACCACCTGACCCGCACGGTGGAGCAGGTCAACTCCTACGACGATCTGCTCAACTCGATCCTCCAGGCCCGGCTGGCCCAGGTCACGGTCGACCAGAACAACGACATGCGCAAGATCGCCGCCTGGGCCGCCATCGCCGCGGTCTGGACCGCGATCGCCGGCATCTACGGGATGAACTTCGACTTCATGCCGGAGACCGGCTGGAAGTACGGCTATCCGGTCGTACTCGCGCTGATGCTGCTGATCTCGCTCGGCCTCTACCGCTGGTTCCGGCGCAACCGCTGGCTCTGATCCGCACCGGCGGTGCGTACGGTCGCGGCGTGGGGCATGCCTGCCCCACGCCGCCGTGACCGTCCCCGGACGACGCCACCTGCCCGGAACCGCTCCGGGTGGTGCGTCCGTACCGCCGGGGCGCTCAGTTGCCGCTGTTGCGCGACGCGGCCGTACCGAGCAGCCCGTCGGACTTGTCGCCGCTCTTCGTCGCCACCTTCTTGGCCCCCTCGGTGATCGGCCCGGTCGAGATCTTCTCGCCGGCCGTCGCCGTACGGTCCTTCGCCTTCTCCATCGGCGCGGACTTCGGCCCGGTGGGTTCCCGGGTCATGCCGCCCGCCGAGTTGCCCATGATCGTGGCGGCGTCGTCGCGTACGGCGTCCAGCGTGGCCGCCGGGTCGTACTCGTCCCACGGGCGCTGCCCGCGCCGCCGCATCGCGACCGCGCCCATGGCGCCGGCCACCGCCCCCGCGACCAACAGCCCGGTCAGGACCGGCCAGCGTCGACGCATCATCGAGTTCTTCTTCCGCATCGCTCTCATCTTCTTCGACCTCGCCTTACGGGCGACCGAGCCGGCCTGGCGGGCGCCGTCCGTGGCGGCCGTGGCCAACGGTGCGAACCTGGTCATCGCCGACTCCCAGCCGTCCGACGCCGTCGCCCGCACCCTGGTCGCCGTCGGCGCGAGATAGGCCCGGGCGGCGTCCGCCCGCGGCCCCACCGTTGCCCCGACCCCGGACGCCGCGTGGGTGGCCGCGCGCATCAGGTGATCGAGGCTCTCGCCCAGTTCGGCCTTGACGAGCTTCCTGCGGGATCTGCGCCCCCCGAATCCAAACACCGGTCCCCACCTCCTTGGGTGTTGTTCCCCCGTCATCCTGCACCCTCGGATGCGCCCGCACTGCCAGAACGGGCACATGGGAGGATCCGCATAGAAACACCTACCAGCGCCGGCCTGCGCCTCCTGGCCGGCGGACCGTCCCGCCGGCCGGCACCTCGCGGCCGGCGGCATGTCGATCGAGGAGTACTCGTGGCCGAGGCCGCCTACGCAACCCTGCACACCAACGCCGGTCCGATCCGGCTGGAGCTGTTTCCGAACCACGCCCCGAAGACCGTGCGGAACTTCGTGGAACTCGCCGAGGGGACCCGGCAGTACACCGACCCGCGCACCGGCCAGCCGGGCAGCGGACCGTACTACGACGGCACCATCTCGCACCGAGTGATCAGCGGATTCATGATCCAGATGGGTGACCCGACCGGCACCGGCCGGGGTGGCCCGGGTTACAACTTCGCCGACGAGTTCCACCCGGACCTGCGGTTCGACCGGCCGTACCTGCTCGCGATGGCGAACGCCGGTCCGGGCACCAACGGCTCGCAGTTCTTCATCACCGTCGCGCCGACCCCGCACCTGAACAACCGGCACACCATCTTCGGCCAGGTCGCGGACGAGGAGTCGGCGAAGGTCGTCGACGCGATCGCCAACACCCCGACCGGCGCACAGGACCGGCCGCTCCAGGATGTGGTCATCGAGCGCGTCGAGATCGCGCGTAAGGACGGCTGACGTCGATCCCGGGTACCTTTGCCTGCATGAGTCGTAGCGGGCGGAGGTCGGGCATGAGCGGAGCAGCGGCATGAGCGAGTCGCCGCCGACCACACCGGTCTGCTACCGCCACCCGTCCCGGGAGACCTATGTCCGGTGCACCCGGTGCGACCGGCCGATCTGTCCCGACTGCATGCGGGAGGCATCGGTCGGGCACCAGTGCCCGGAGTGCGTGGCGGAGGGCCGCCGCGGCCAGCGGCCGGCGCGGACCGTCTTCGGTGGCGGTGCCGCCGGCCGCCGGGGCTACGTCACCAAGGTGCTGATCGGGATCAACATCGCGTTGATCCTGCTCTCCATCTACACCGCCCGGGGCGGCGACGCGGTGGCCGGGGCCGGCTTCGGTGGCCTGCTCGGCGGGGCGACCCCGCTGACTGACTGGGGCGCCGTGCTCGGCCTGGACCGGGTCGGGCCGTTCGGCGTCGAGGAGGGCATCGCGGCCGGTGAATACTACCGGCTCTTCACCGCGATGTTCCTGCACTACGGGCTGCTGCACCTGTTGATGAACATGTGGGCGCTCTGGGTGCTGGGCCGCTCGCTGGAGGCCACTCTCGGCCCGCTCCGGTTCCTGGCGCTCTACCTCGTCGCGGGGGTGGGCGGCAACGTCGCGGCCTACCTGTTCAGCCCGGCGAACGCCCGGACAGTCGGCGCGTCGACCGCGATCTTCGGGCTCTTCGCCGCGCTCTTTGTGATCATGCGTCGACTGGGTCGGGACACCTCGTCGGTGATCCCGATCCTCGTGGTCAACCTGGTCTTCACCTTCGCCGTACCCGGGATCTCCATCGCCGGTCACCTCGGCGGGCTGACCGCCGGCGCGGCGATGGCCCTGGTGCTGGCCTACGCGCCCCGGTCCCGCCGCACGCTCTTCCAGGTCGGTGGCGGTGCGGTGATCGGACTGGTACTGACCGGCCTGACCCTGATGCAGTCCGCCGCCCTGCTCGCCTGAAGCTCGGCGGGGCACCGGACGCGACGACCGACCGCCGGATCCGGCGGCCCGGCGGCTCAGTACGCCGGGCCGCCGCCGGCCGGGCCGCCGGCGCGTACGGCGTGCAGCACCTCGGCGACCTCGCGCGGCGCGACCCCGAGGTCGTACCGGCTGAACAGGTGCAGCGAGGCGCCCCGGTCGATCTCCAGCGTCTCGGTCGCCAGCCCGAGGCGGGGCCGGGTGTCCACGGTGATCCGTTCGATCTCCGACCACGGGATGTGCCGCCGTCCGGCGAAGCCCTGGATCACGGTGACCCCGTCGGGGTCCACCGCGAGCCGGACCGGCGCCACCAGGTCCCGTACGCCCCAGCCGAGCAGGACGGCTCCGACCAGCAGTCCGATGCCGAGTCGTACCGGGTCGCCGTCGGCGAAGAGGGCGCCGAGCGCGACGAAGAGGGCCGCGCCGCCGAGCTTGCACACCGGCAGCGCGGTCTCGACGCGCCAGCGCCGTGCGGGAGTGTCCGGTTCGGAGTGCACGGGTCCAGGATGCCATCACCATCCCGGGCGGCCGTCCGGGCGCGGTCACGGGTCGCCGCCGCCGGGCGGACCGGTGCGGCGGGACCTCTTCCGGTCACCACCCACCGACGGCGTAGGATCGGAGTAGCCAAGTTACTGGGGAGTAGACATGGCGGACGCGGTCATCGTCGGTGCGGTACGAACCCCGGTCGGGCGGCGCGGTGGAGCACTCGGCACCGTGCATCCGGTCGACCTCTCGGCGCGGGTGCTCACGGCGCTCGCCGAACGCGCCGGGCTTGACCCGGCCGAGGTGGACGACGTGATCTGGGGCTGCGTCTCCCAGGTCGGCGAGCAGGCCTGGAACGTCGGCCGCAACGCCGTACTCGCCGCGGGCTGGCCGGAGTCGGTGCCCGGCACCACGCTCGACCGGCAGTGCGGGTCGAGCCAGCAGGCGCTGCACTTCGCGGCGGCGGCGGTCGCCTCCGGCCAGGCCGACCTGGTGGTCGCCGGTGGCGTGGAGTCGATGACCCGGGTGCCGATGGGCAGCAGCATCTCGCCCGGACCGGCCGACACCGGCCTGCCCTACGGCGACCTGGTCCGGGACCGCTACCGGGGTACGCCCGGCTTCGCCGCCGACGAACCGGTGCCGTTCAACCAGGGCGTCGGCGCGGAGCTGATCGCCGCCCGCTGGGGGCTGACCCGGCGACAGCTCGACGAGTACGCGCTGGCCAGTCACCAGAAGGCCGCCGCCGCCCAGGATGCCGGTGCCTTCGAGGCGGAGATCGTCCCGGTGGTCGTACCGGACGGCGCGAAGGTGGTCGCCGACGAGGGAATCCGCCGGGAGACCAGCCTGGAGCGGCTGGCCGAGCTGAAGACCCCGTTCCGGGCCGACGGGGTGGTCACCGCCGGCTCCGCCTCGCAGATCTCCGACGGTGCCGCCGCGCTCGCGGTGACCACCTCCGAGTGGGCCCGGCAGCGCGGCCTGCGACCGCTGGCCCGGATCCACACCGCCGTGGTCACCGCCGACGATCCGGTGCTGATGCTCACCGCACCAATCCCGGCCACCGCCAGGGCGCTGCGCCGAGCCGGGCTCGGTATCGAGGAGATCGGGGTGTACGAGGTGAACGAGGCGTTCGCCCCGGTGCCGCTCGCCTGGCTGGCCGAGACCGAGGCCGATCCCGCGCGGCTCAACCCCCGGGGCGGGGCGATCGCCCTCGGCCATCCGCTCGGTGGCTCCGGCGCCCGGATCATGACCACGATGCTCCAGTACATGCGGGACCACGGCGTCCGGTACGGCCTCCAGACCATGTGCGAGGGCGGCGGGATGGCCAACGCCACCATCGTGGAACTTCTATAATTTCATTCTCATCCATGCCTCGGCCGCGTCATCCCTGGCCGGATCTCGTTGGGAAAGGCGTGGATGTGTTCTGTCGAACGTTCCTGCCGGCCGCCGCCGAGACCGGGGTGGCCAGCCCGACCGTGAGTCGGCACCTGCCGGTCCTGCGCAACTGCGTACCGGCCGGCGAGGTCACCGTGCTGGTGACCCGGTGCACCCGCCCGGAACAGCCCGTGCACGGCTGCCTGCTGCTGCTCACCACCCGCCGGCTGGTGGTCACTGAGCAGACCCGGCTGCTGCATCGGCTGCGGCTGCACCTCAACACCGAGCTGCGGCACCTCAACAACGTCGCGTGGAACCCCGACCCCCGAGCCTCGATGGTCGAGCTGGCCGCGACCGCCGTGGACGGCGTACGCGAGCGGTTTCTGATCCGGGCCGACCGGCCCAGCCAGATGTGGCAGCTCGACGCCCTGTTCAGCCAGGTCTTCCGGCCGAAGATGGCGGCCCGGTGCGGGGTGGCGAACTCCGCCGCGCCGGTCGACCGCCCGGCCGTGCTCGGCACCGGGCACCGCCCGCTGCCGACGGCGGCGGCTCCGCCGGCCCGACTGACCGCACCGGCCCGCGCACCGCGACTCAGCCCCGCCGTAGCCGTCTGAGCCGCCGGTCAGCAGCGGGGCCACCGGCCGAGCCGACGTCGGGCGGCCACGAGTATCCCCCCGGAAACCGGTGGTACGCCCCCGGAAGGTGGCGCGGGTTTCACCGTCTGGTTACTGGCCGGAGGGTAGAACGGTCACCTCCGAGGGGGTGGCCGCTCCTTACCCCGACCCCGCCGCCGGCCCGCTCCGACCCCGCCGCCGGCCCGCTCCGACCCTGCCGAACGGAGGTGATCCGGGAGGCCGGGTGCGGATGCCAGGCATGGCGGAGGCCGGTAATCAGGCTAGGCTAGGGCCGATTTGTTGTCGGCACCGTGGAGATCCCCGTGAAGCTCTCGATCCTCATGCCGGTCTACAACGAGGAAGAACGCATCGCGGACGCCCTCAAGCAAGCCCTCGCGGTCGACTATCCATGCGACATCGAACTCGTCGTGGTCGATGACGGCAGCCGTGATGGTACCGGAGAGATCCTCGGCCGGGCCGACGACACCCGGCTCCGGGTGATCACCCATCCCCGCAACGCCGGCAAGGGTGCGGCGATCCGGACCGCGGTGGACAACGCCGAGGGCGAATACATGGTGATCCTCGACGCAGACCTGGAGTACGACCCGCAGGACATCCCGAAGCTGCTCGCCCCGGTACTGGACGGCCGGGCCACGGTGGTCTACGGAAATCGGACATTTGGCAGCCACAGCGCCTACAGCTTCTGGTACGTGATGGGCAACAAGGCTGTCACCACCGCCGCCAACGTGCTGTTCAACTCGTACATCGGGGATCTGGAGACCTGCTTCAAGCTGATGCCGGTCGGGCTCTACCGTTCGCTGGACGTCCGCTCCCGGGGCTTCGGGATGGAGGCGGAGGTGACCGGCAAGCTGCTGCGCCGCCGGATCCGCCCGTACGAGGTGCCGATCAGCTACCGGGCCCGCAACCGGGAAGAGGGCAAGAAGATCACCTGGAAGGACGGCGTCGAGGCGCTGCTGATCCTCAGCCGGGAGCGTACCCGCCGTCGGGAGACCCCCGGCCAGCGCTGAGACGGCCGGCTGGCCACCCCCGACCCGGCTACGGGCCAGGGGTGCGGTCGCAGCGGTGGTCAGCCGAGAAATTCGGTGATCGACCGGCGCAGGCCCGCCGGGTCGAGGCCGTGCCACCGGGCGTGGTCGGCCGGCTCGCCGTACCGGCGCAGGTCGGTGCGGCCCACGCCGAGCGAGAGCGACCGGTGTGGTACCCCGCCCAGCGCCGTGCCGAGCAGCGCGCTGGACGTACCGGCCAGGTACGGCTCCACCAGCACCACCGCCGGGGCGGTACCGGCCGAGGTGGCCGCGCCGACCAGTTCCCGCAGTCCGACGACGTCGAACGGGCGCGGCGTGTGGGTGTACGCGACCGTCACGTCCAGCCCGGCGACCGCTGCCAGCACCGGGTGGAGCATCGGGCCGACCGCCACCACCAGGGCCGCGCCGGCCGAGCCCCGGCGCAGTACCGCCAGCCGCCCGGCGCCGGGCAGTGGCACCTCGTTGACCTGGGTGGAGAGCCGCAGGTAGACCCGGTCGTCGTGCCGGACGGCGGCCCGGAGCAGCCCGGGCACCTCGGCCGGATGCCCGGGCACGTGCACCGTCCAGTCGGTGAGGGTGTCCAGCAGGGCCACGTCGCCCGGGGACATGTGCGTGCGGCCCATGCTCGCCCCGTCGTACGACGCGCCGACGCTGACCACCACCGCACCCACCCCCTGGTGGTCGAGGTCGAGCTTGAGCTGCTCGTACGCCCGGTCGACGGCGAACGTGGCGTACGAGTGCACGATCGGGCGCAGCCCGGTCAGGGCGAGCCCGCCGGCCACCCCGACCATCAACTGCTCCCGGATCCCGACGTTGAGCACCCGGTCCGGGTGCTGCCGGGCGGCGGGCGCGAAACTCGACGCCGAGATGTCGGCGAGCACGACCGCGGTACGCGGATCGTCGGCCAGCAGTGCGGTGGCGGTGTTGACGAAGGTGTCGCGCATCGTCGGTCACTCCTTCGGTTCGACGACCGCGACGACCACGTGCGGCCGCTCCGGTCGGTAGGCGGCGAGTGCTGTCTCGATCGCGTCGTGGTCCCGGCCGTCGACCGTGCTGGCGGACCAGCCGTGCACGGTGAACCGGCTGGCTATCCCACCCGGCCACCCGTGGCTGGCGGACTGGTTGTCGATCACGATCGCGGTGAGCGTGCCCAGCCCGGTCGCGCCGGCGTACGCCATCGCCTCGTGGTTCGATCCCTCGTCGAGTTCGGCGTCGCCGAGTAGGACGTAGACCCGGGGCTGGTCCAAGCCCTGGGCGCGGAGCCCGAGCGCGGTGCCGACGCCCAGCCCGAGGCCGTGGCCGAGCGAGCCGGTGCCGATCTCGACCCCGGGGATCAGCACCCGGTCCGGGTGGTGACCGAGCCGGCTCTCCGGGCCGGCCAGGTCGTCGAGCCAGTGCTCCGGGATGAACCCCTTGGCGGCGAGCACCGCGTAGTAGGCGGCCGGTCCGTGCCCCTTGGAGAGCAGGAAGCGGTCCCGGTCGGGGTCGTCGGCGGTCGCCGGGGAGACCCGGAGGATACGGTCGTAGAGCACCCAGAGCACGTCGAGGGTCGAGTGTGCGCTGGGCGCGTGTTTCTCGTCACCGGTCAGCCGGCGTAGCAGCGGACCGAGTGCGGCCGGGAGGCCGGAGCGCCGGACGTGCGGTGCGGACGGGCGGGTACGCCCTGGCGTGGTGGCTGTCGTGGTCATGCCTCTACCCTGCAAGTTGAAGCTCGCTTCAACTCAAGGCTTTTCCGGGACAGCTATCGATCCGGTCCGACCGTCTGTGAGGGGGATCGCCGTGCGGCAGGAGACCCTGACCATCGGGGAGCTGGCCGCCCGCTCCGGCGTGGCGACCTCGGCACTGCGCTACTACGAGCGGCTCGGGCTGATCCGGGCCGGGCGTACCGGAGGCAACCAGCGGCGCTTCGACCGGGTCGAGCTGCGCCGGGTGGCGTTCATCCGGATCTCCCAGCAGCTCGGAGTGTCACTGGAGGAGATCCGGGGGGCGCTCGCCGAGCTGCCGGACGGGCGTACCCCGACCAAGGCCGACTGGGCGCGGCTCTCCGCGAGGTGGCGTCGCCGGCTGGACGAGAAGATCGACCTGATGACCCGGCTGCGCGACGACCTCACCAACTGCATCGGCTGCGGTTGCCTGTCGCTGCGCAGTTGCAACCTCTACAACCCGGACGACGAGCTGGCCGCGCAGGGCCCTGGCCCACGCCGGATGCTGCCCGCCCCGCCCGCCGGGTCGGAGCGGCCGGCCGATCCGGTGAAGAGCCGGGCTGATCCGGTCGATCAGTCCCGCTGATCCGGTTGACTAGTCGGTTGAGCCGGTGCTCGACCGGCTGATCGGCCGACGGGGCCGTCCCGGTCCTCGCTCGACGGTCCGGGCGGTTCACTCGACCGTGAGCAGCACCTTGCCGAGGTGGTCGCTGGAGTCCACGATCCGGTGCGCCTCGGCCGCCTCCGACATCGGCAGCCGACGGTAGATCACCGGGCGGATCGCGCCCGACTCGACCAGCGGCCACACCTCCTCGCGTACGCCCCGGACGATCGCGGCCTTCTCCACGGCGGGTCGGGAGCGCAGCGCGGTCGCGGCCACCGAGCCCCGCTTGGCCAGCAGCGCGGCCAGGTCCAGTTCGCCCTTGCGGCCACCCTGGAGGCCGATCACCACGATCCGACCGCCGGTGGCCAGCGCCTTGACGTTGCGACCCAGGTAGGACGCGCCCATGATGTCCAGGATCACGTCGGCGCCCCGGCCGTCGGTGAGCCGCTTCGTCGCCTCGACGAAGTCCTCCTCGGCGTAGTCGATGACCCCGCTGGCGCCCAACTCGCGAAGCCGGTCGTGCTTGTTGCCCCGGGCGGTGGCCAGTACGGTGGCGCCGAGGGCCGTGCCGAGCTGGATAGCGAAGGTGCCGATGCCGCTGCCGCCGCCGTGTACGAGCAGCGTCTCCCCGATGCCGAGCCGGGCCAGTTGGACCACGTTGGACCAGACCGTGCAGGCAACCTCGGGCAGCGCCGCCGCGTCGACCAGGTCGACCCCCTCCGGCACCGGCAGGAGCTGCCCGGCCGGCACTGCCACCCGTTCGGCGTAGCCGCCGCCGCTGAGCAGCGCGCAGGCCGGATCGCCGACACTCCAGCCGGTCACCTCCGCACCGACCGCGCTGACCACGCCCGCACACTCCAGGCCCGGGTACGGCGGAGCACCCGGCGGAGGCGGATAGTGCCCCTGGCGTTGCAGCAGGTCGGCCCGGTTGACCGCACTCGCCCGGACGTCGAGCGTCACCTCGTCCGGTCCGGGGGTCGGCTCGGGCACGTCGGCCCAGACCAACGCCTCGGGCCCGCCCGGCTCGGGAATCGTGATCGCCTTCATCGGTCCAGTCTTACCCCATCCTGTTTCCGCCCCACGCCTCGGCCCGGAGTCCGGTCCGGTTGGTCAAACCCGACGACGGTCGGCGGTGCCCGCCGGTACGCCCGTCACCCCCCCCGCGCCGTCGATCCTGCCGGGTACGCCTGTCGATCCGGCCGGTA
Source organism: Plantactinospora sp. DSM 117369 (assembly GCF_053764795.1). Taxonomy (NCBI): domain Bacteria; kingdom Bacillati; phylum Actinomycetota; class Actinomycetes; order Micromonosporales; family Micromonosporaceae; genus Plantactinospora; species Plantactinospora sp. DSM 117369. The sequence continues at coordinate 180,601 of NZ_CM132446.1, forward strand.
GCCTCCCGGCCGGGTACGCCCGGCCGGCCGCCGGCCATGGCACACTAGGCACGGCCGTGGACCGCCGTTCCATCGACGACCACGGCCCCGGGAGGGCTCGCCTAGTGGCCGATGGCGCTGGTCTTGAAAACCGGTAGGGCGGCAACGTCCTCGTGGGTTCGAATCCCACGCCCTCCGCTCACCGAACAGCCAGAACGTCCCCTGAGCAGCGCGAACCCCGATCAGGGGGCGCGTGGTGTCGGACGTGAGTGGGCCTCACTTCGTCTCGGTCGAGGCCGCGCGTCGCACCGGTCGTGTCGTTTACACGTCGGCATTCCCCGGCTCTCCCTCGGTCGAGACGAGGGAGGCGTCGACAACCCGGCCCGCGCCGTTGGGTGGCGGTAGGGGTGATCGGCGCGGCATCCGGATGTACCCATCTGCGGATGTCTCGGGCGGGCCGGTCCGAGGCCAACTGCGCTGGTCGATCATGCGATAGCAGCGGGGCGCCAACGGGCCGGCGGCTGACGACACGGGCGCCGATCCAACCTGAAGCTGATCTGAAGCAGCGTCATGATTGCCTCCGTACCGGAGATCACGCCGGGCATACCCGCGCGGAAACTGGATTGGATCGAACACGAGAGGTTGGCTTGGCTGCATCAGTGCTCGACATGTCGGTGCCGCTCGACGGTTGCAGGTGATCGGCGCACACACAGCGCAGTGGGCGATCGAGGCCGGGGTTCTGGATGAGGCACAGCTTCATCTGATTCCGCCGGTCAAGCCCGACTGCATCTGGTGTGCCGCCACGCACCGTGGTGCCTTCTTTCCCCGCCGTGTCGCTGACCACGCTGACCCTTCGCCACCGTCTTGGCCGTGGCCAAGTCCTGGGGCCGCATCGGGGGCGGCCGGCTTCCAGGAGGCCAGCGGCGATGAATATTCGCCGTGGTCGACCGTCGGTATCCCCAACACCTGATCAACCGCTATTCGAGGAGAGCACCGTGACCGCCACGTACACCTTCGACGTCTTCTCCAGCCTCGACGGCTACGGCGCCGCCAGCGGCGACTGGACCGGCTACTGGGGCAAGCAGGGCCCCGAGCTGCTCGACCACCGCCTCGCCGTGTACAGCGAGGCGCAGCGGATGGTCTTCGGGGCCAACACGTACCGGGCGTTCGCGCGGATGCTGGCATCGAGCACCGAGGAGTCCGAGGTGCGTGACCCATGGGTCACCCGGATGAGGAACCTGCCGGCGACGGTGGTGTCGAGCACGCTGGACGGATCCCTCGACTGGCCGGACGCGACAGTGGTCCGCGGGGACGCCATCGACGTCGTCGCTCGGCTTAAGGAGGAGTCCGAGGTGCCGTTGCGCTCGCACGGCAGCCTGTCGTTGAACCGGGCGCTGATGGCCGCCGGTCTGGTCGACCGCGTCCAGGTGACGCTCTTCCCCGTGATCACCGGTCAGACCGGGCTGGGCCCGATCTTCCAGGGTGCGGCCGACTTCGACCTCGAACTGATCGAGAGCCGGACGCTCGACGGTCACATCCAAGAGCTCATCTACCGGCCCACCCTGCATGTCTGAGTCCATTCATGCCCGTCAACCAGCCGAATCTGACCCGGAAGTATCCTGTGCCCGACATACCGACCGGCCTCTCGGTCACCTTGGTCACTCGGCTTGCTGATCGTGCAACAGAAACCAGTGCTCGGCGGGGTGGTCGTAGGACGGCTGCAGCTCGCTCGCCCGGCCGGGTCTGCGCCGCCGGTAGCCCCGCACCCACGCCAGCCAACGTACCTGGAAGGGCTTGATGGATCTCTGCTCGTTCTGCGAGATCGTCGCTGGCCGGGCGCCGGCAACGGTTGTCCGTCGGTGGCCGGACGCTCTCGCGATCGTCCCCCGGAGCCCGGTGGTGGACGGCCACGTGATCGTCATCCCGACGAGCCATGTTCGGGATGCGTTAGAGGACACGGAGGTGACCGCCGCGACGATGCGGGCCGCGGCCGGGATAGCGCCGCATCCCTGCAACCTGATCACCTCTGCCGGCCGGGAGGCGACGCAGAGCGTCTTTCACCTGCACATCCACATCGTCCCCCGCCGGGAGAACGATGGCGTGGCACTGCCCTGGCACCCCGGCCGGCGCCGCCCCTGATCGCCGGACCCGGAGCCCTGGTCCCTCCCCAGGACCTCTGGGGAGGGATCCCATGTTCGTCCGTCGGCAGCGTGACGAGCGAGCGTCAGGACTGCGACTGTGGATAACGAGCCCATCTGTGGATAACGGCCTGATCATGTGTCGGATGTGGTACGGGGGTCTTCGATACGCGGGTCTGTTCCGGTACCTGGGAGATGTCCCACACTCGGTTGACGGCTACGCGGTGCGTTCCCCTACGCTCTACGCGTAGTAATCACGCGGTGATTCTGTGTGTAAATCTTCTGCGGAAATCGGCGGTACGGGGCCGCTGGCGACGGTCACGCCCGGGTGGGCGTACGGAGTGAAGCGAGGGCGCCATGGAGCTGCGGCTCACCCCGGTGCAGGTGCGGAACCGACTCATCCTGGTGGCCCGGCGGATCGTCGCCGACCACGCTCCGGACGCCGAGGGGATCTGCCGCACCTGCGGAGTCCTGCACTGCGAGGCGCTGGCGGCGGCCCGCGGCTATCTGGCCCGGGTCGAGGAGCCGCGCCGCCCGCTGGTGGTCGAGATCCACCGCCGCGCGGCCGTACCGCCGCCCGGCGTCACCGCCGCCGAGCTGCGGATCGCCGCCGACGCGGTACCGAAGGACGCCGAACCCTGACCCGCCGTCCGGAGGGACGGGTGGCGGCCGTACGGAGCAGACCGCGAGGTCCGCGCGGGTGGTTATCCGTCGAACGGGTAGAAAGGGCACAGCGCCGGTTCTCCGGCCCGAGCCACCCGCTGTGCGGAAAGGACTTCGCGATGACTCTCGACCGACCCGTTCCACCCGACCCGTACGAGCTGCTGCCGACCGTTCCGACATTCACGCTGACCAGCAACGACGTCCAGAACGGCGAGCCGATGGCCGCCGAGTTCGCCCACCCGAGTGTCGGTGGCGCGAACCTCTCGCCGCAGCTCGCCTGGACGGGCTTCCCGGCCGAGACCAAGAGCTTCACGGTCACCTGCTACGACCCCGACGCGCCCACCGGCAGCGGGTTCTGGCACTGGGTGCTGGTCAACGTACCCGTCGAGGTGACCGAGCTGCCCCAGGGGGCCGGGCAGACGTCATCGGCCGGTGTCCCGGGCGCGTTCAGCGTGCGCAACGACTACGGCGAGCAGACGTACGGCGGCTCCGCGCCGCCGGCCGGGGACCGCCCGCACCGGTACGTCTTCGCCGTGCACGCCCTCGACGTGGAGAAGCTCGACCTCGCGCCGGAGGCGAGCCCGGCGTACGTCGGGTTCAACCTGACCTTCCACACCCTGGCCCGGGCGGTGATCCGGCCGACGTACGAGGTCAAGGGCTGAGGCTGGCGGCGGGGCCGGCATCCGGCGGTAGATGGTGCAGCCGATGCCGGCCCGTGGCCCGTGGTGGCTTCAGGCGGGCACTCGGGCGACCGCGAAGACGGACTGACCGAACGGCGGGCGGACCACCCGCTCCGCGGCCTTGGTCACCGGCAGTACGAGGGTGTCGTACAGCTTGACCATCGGCCCTTCCTTGGGCATCAGCCGGAACACGCTGGTCGCCATGTAGTAGCCGAGCAGCCCCAGCGCGTTGGCGTAGTGCAGCGTCTCGACCTCCAGGCCCGCCTCTTCGAGCGCGGCCCGCATGGTCTTCTTCGTGTAGCGCCGGACGTGCCCGGTGGCGATGTCGGCCGGGCTCATCGCGAACTCGAAGGCCGGCACGATCAGCACGATCGCCCCGCCGGGCCGGACCAGGTTGCGCATGCTGCGCAGCGCCCCGACGTGGTCCTCGATGTGCTCCAACACGTTGTAGGAGACGGCGGCACTGTAGTCGCCCTGCTCCGTGTTGGGCAGCAGCATCTGCCGCACCTCGATGGTCGGCTCGCTGGCGAGGCGCTCCTTGAGCGCGACCAGCCGGTCCGGGTCAGCCTCGGTCGCGGTGAACCGCTCCAGGAACGGTGCCCACTCGATGGCGTAGTCCCCCAGGCCACTACCGATCTCGATCGGATTGTTGCCAAGGTAGGGGAGGGCCAGCTCGACGAACCAGCGTCGGTGGTTGACGGCTGTGGCCAGGCCCTCGAGCACCTCTTCCTGAATACGCTGATCTCCAGTTATTTCTGCCATGCGTAGATCCCTCACGCTCTGACTCGACCTGCACTGGACCGACAGAGTGAACCATCTACGACGACCGTAGGAAAATTGGGGCACTCGTGCGAGCCGAACTCGTGACTTCAGGCATCGGTTGTGACCAGTTCGGGGGCGTTTCGTTACAGACCTCTCGAACATAGCCCGAGGAGGTACGCCCGGCATGTCGGGGCGATAACAGTCCAGTGTCGATCCCTTGGTCGGCTCGCCACGCTCCGCCAGCCGACGGTGACGCCCCGGGGTCGCCGCGCTGGCGGAGCCGGTTCGACCGCGGACGGAGGCTCAGGAGGTGCGGATGCAGCAGCCGGCGCAGACCTTGGGTTGCGGCAGGGTGAAGGCCAGGCAACAGGTCTTGCGCTGGACGGTCAGTTCGCCGGTCGGGCCGGGCACCAGGTCGACCAGGTCCGCCACGCCCAGGGTGTCGAGCAGTGCACCGATCGCCTCGGCGGAGCCGCCGGGCAACGCGTCGGCGGCCCGCAGCACCCCGTGCGCGACGCCAGAGGCGACCGAGCCGAGCAGCGTACGGGCGCCGACCCGGACCTGCTGGTGCAGCGAGTCGAGCATCGGGGTCAGGTGCGCGTCGAGCAGCGACGCGCGCAGCGCGGCGAGCAGCTCGGCGTCGCCCAGTACGACCCGCACCTCGGGCAGGCCGGAGAGGGCCAGTGGGTCCGAGGGAAGTACGGCGATCTCGGTGGAGCGGCGCATGCCGAGCGTGAGCAGCGGCCGGTGGTCCTCGAACCTGACCAGTACGTCGTCCGGGCGCAGTAGCGGCACCCGGCGCGCGGAGGCCCAGCCGAGCACCACGGGCAGCAGCAGCCAGTAGGTGTAGGACTTCCAGGCCAGTGCGGCGGCGGCGTGTGAGGTGGCGCCCCAGCGGTGCCGGGTGACGGCCAGCAGTTCGGGCAGCCGGGTCCCGTCGACCAGCTCGGTGGCCGGGGCCCAGCCGGTCTCGTCCGAGACCAGCAGGCCGGTCGCGAGGCCGGGCAGCTCGTCGGTGCCGAAGGCGGCGCGCAGCGTGGCGGTCACCGGGGCCAGTGGTGCGGCGGCCCGGTCGCCGATCAGGATGGTCACGCTGGGTCGCCGTTTCGCGGCGCTCCGGTGGACGGGCAGACGCCCGGCACGACGGCCGCAGCCGGACTGGTCTGCCTCGATGCCACCTGGATCAACCCCCCACGTCTGACAACCGAACGTCACCCTAGCCTACTAAGGCAAGGCTAACCAGAGTTGGGGGTATCGGGGTGTCTTCCCGTGATGTTTCCCCCGACACGTCGCGGATCTGACTGGGGATGCGAGGTTGGGCGGTGGAGGATCATCCACGGAGGCCGAAATGTCAAGCCATTGTCGTTAACGCGCCAGTTCTGTCAGACTGGCCGGCTCGGCCAGCAAACTGAGATTCCCGGCCAGAGGAACCTGATGACCACGCCAATCGAGCGGGCTGCCGACTCGTTCGCGGCCGAGCTTTCCCGCCGGCGGGTCGAGCGGGGCATGACCAAGAAACAGCTCGCGGCCCGGATGGGGTTCGACCCTTCCTACGTCAGCCATGTCGAGGGCCGGCGGCACCGGCCGACCGAGGACTTCGCCCGGCGCGCGGAGGCCGTACTCGGCGCCGCCGGAGCGATCTGGCAGCGCTTCCAGGAGTACGACGAACTGCGGCAGGCCCGCTCCAGTGCCGTCGCGCACCGCGATCCACCCGTACCCGAGCAGTGGATGCCGCCCGGCACCGGACTGATCGTGGAGCAGGAGACCGCCACGCTCGCCTACCACGAGGGCGCGTACCGCTGCGTGATCCGGCGGGCGCTCTACAACGCCGGAACGGAGCCGGTCACCCGCTACCTGGTGCGGATCGCCGTCGACCGCTATCCCAACGATCCGGCCCGGTCCAACCGGCACCACCGGGAGAACCCGCTGACCTTCGCCGAGCTGGACCTCCAGGCGTTCTGCGACGACCAGGGCAACCGCGAGCCGATGGAGTGGCGCAAGAAGCACGACCGGGACGCCTTCAAGGAGGTGTGGCTGCTCTTCGAGAACGGCGACGGCCGGTTCCCGCTGTATCCGGGCGAGCGAATCACCACCGAATACTCCTACCGGGTCAACCAGGACAAGTGGGGCCAGTGGTTCCAGCGCGCCGTACGGCTGCCCACCCGCCGGCTCGCGCTCCGGCTCGACCTGCCGCTTGACCTCGAGCCGCAGGTCTGGGGCGTGGAGACGTCGCTGTCGGCCGAGGAGGGGCCGCTGCGTACGCCACTGGTCCGGCACGACGAGGGCGGCCGGGCGCTCTTCGAGTGGTCGACCGACGACCCGCCGCTGAACGCCCGGTACCGGCTGGAGTGGCGCTACCGGGCCCAGCCGGCCGCACCCGCCGCCGCCGCGCCGCCGGAATCGGCGGAGGGCCGGGCCAGTGACCGGATGCGGGCCGCCGGCATCGTGCAGCTCGGCGCGGACCTGCTCCGCCAGCCGGCCCGGCACTTCGACCTGCCCCGGGACGACGCCAACGCCCGGGACGTGGTGGCCCGGCTCCGGGCCGCACTGGAACGTCTCGACGAGCTGCACCCGTTCAGCAAGGGGGTCGGGCTCGCCGCGCCGCAGATCGGGCTGCCCTGGGCCGCCGCCGTGGTACGCCCGCCGGACCGGGACGCCGAACCGGTCGTACTGCTCAACCCCCGGGTGGTCGACGCCGCCCTGGAGACCGACGAGCAGTACGAGGGTTGCCTCTCCCTGTTCGACCTCCGTGGCCTGGTCGCCCGGCCGCTGCGGCTCGACGTCGAGCACGCGCGTTGGGACGGCAAGCGCATGATCACGTCGTTCGAACTCGCCATGGCCCGACTGGTCGCGCACGAGATCGACCACCTGGAGGGCCGGCTCTACGTCGACCGGATGGACCCGGAGGTCCCACTGGTGCCGATCGAGGAGTACCGGGACACCGGCAACCCCTGGCGCTACTGAGCGCGGGCGGCCGACCCCCGAGACGGGAGCCGGGTCTCCGTGCCCTACGGGTAGGACACGGAGACCCGGCTTTGGGGGAGAGGGAGGGTGTCTAGAGTTCGCCGAAGGCGTCGTACCGGATGTTCTCCGGGGGCACGTCGTCGGCGGCGAGCGTGCGGAGCGCGGAGCGGACCAGGGCGGCGGATCCGGAGACGTAGCAGTCGTGGGTGGTCCACGGGCCGTACCGGGCGAAGACGTCGGTGATCTCGCCACGCTCGCCGTCGAAGCCGGGATCCGCGCTGCACACCGGGATGACCGACAGCCACGGGTGCCGGCCGGCGAGGGCCTGGAGCTCGGTCAGCCCGTACAGGTCGTCGCGCCCGGACGCGCCGACGAAGACGTGCATCCAGCGGGTGCGGTTGTATCCGGCCAGTTCCTCGGCGAGCGCCTTGATCGGGGCGAGCCCGACGCCGCCGGCCACGCAGAGCACGTCCCGGGTGGAGGACCGGTCCAGCGTCATCGCGCCCATCGGGGCGGCCACCCGCAGCAGGTCACCGACCTTGACCCGGCGGACGAGGGCGCTGGAGACCCATCCGGCACCGACCGCCCGGACGTGGAAGTCGAGCGTGTTGTCCGCGCGCGGGGCGTTGGCGATCGAGTACGTCCGCCAGAGGCGGGGCTGGTAGCGCGGCACCTCGACGCTGACGTACTGGCCGGCCCGGTAGGGCAGGTGGTGCTGGAGGGGACGGCAGGTCAGTACGGCGATGTCGCTGCCCCGGCGTTCGTGGCCGATCACCTCCGCGTGCCAGAACGGCGGGTTCGGATCGTCGGCCGCGCCGGCCTGCATGCGCTCGGCGATTACCCGGTACGCGTCCCGCCACGCCTGGTCGTACTCGAGGGTCCAGTGCTCGCCCGCGACCTCGGGCAGCGCGGCCAGCAGCGCGGTGCCCATGAGGTCGTAGTGCTCCGGCCTGACGTGGTATTTGCGGTGGTCGCGGCCGAGCGAGCGGAGGTACTCGTCGAAGTTCTCGGGGTCGTCGATGGTCTGGACGGCGGTCACGATCGCCTCCAGCAGCCGGTCCCGCTGGCTGTCCATCTGCACCGGAAACAATGTGCGCAGTGCGGGATCGGACAGGAACATCCGGGCGTAGAAGTATCCCGCGACCTTGTCCCGCCGATCTTCGACGAGGGTCCAGCTCTCCTTCAACAGCTGTGCGAGGTTGTCCATGACACCTTCTCGGTCGGGGCCACTGCGCGGATAAGAATGAATACCGTGAGTCAGTCCTGGTCGCACAGAATGTGCGATTGAAGGTCAATCGCCCCTTGTCGGAGAACCGACTTCCGCCGGAGCCGGAACGGCTGCACACCAGCCCGAAGTGTGCTGCCGCCCGGACGTGTACGGCCGGGACGAGGGCGGTGGCGAGGTGCCGGCCGCCGCGACGCGGGCGGGGCGACACGGGCCGGGGCGCTCGACTCCGCCGGGCGGTCGGGTCAGGGACACCGTGCGGACGCCCCCGCCGGGCGGCGCGATCGGGCACAGTTGTCGGGTGACGGTTGATCTCGCCCGCCCGCTGTCCCGCCGTGTGTTGGGCACCGAGGTGCTCCTGGTACTCGGGTTGTCCCTGGGACAGTCCGCGGTCTACTCGGCGGTCACCATCATCGCCCGGCTCACCGCCGATCGGCCGCTGTCCCAGCAGACCGCCACGCTGAACGCCTCACAGTCGGCGCGGCCCTGGCTCGACCTCACGTACCAACTCCTCGGGATCTTCTTCGCCCTCGTGCCGGTGCTGCTCGCCGTACACCTGATGAACCGGGACCGGACCCTGGACCGCGACGGGCTGCTCGCCCGGGACGCCCTGCCCGACCAGGGTCGGGGCGGTGCCCGGGAGGTGCTCGGCCTGGACGGCCGGCGGCCCGGCCGGGACCTGGCCTGGGGCGCGGCGCTGGCCGCCGCGATCGGTCTGCCCGGGCTCGGCCTCTTCTGGATCGCCGCGCACCTCGGCATCAACGCCAACGTCGTCCCGGCGAGCCTGCCCGACCTGTGGTGGGCGGTCCCGGTGCTGGTCCTATCGGCCGCCCAGAACGCGATCCTCGAAGAGGTCGTCGTGGTCGGCTACCTGATGACCCGGCTGCGGGAGCTGGGGTGGCGGATTGGCGCCGTCATCGCCGCCAGTGCTCTGCTGCGCGGCTCGTACCACCTCTACCAGGGTTTTGGCGCGTTCGTCGGCAACGCGGTCATGGGCGTGGTGTTCGCGCTGTTCTTCCTGCGTACCAGGCGGGTGCTGCCGCTGGTGGTGGCGCACACCCTGCTGGACGTGGTCGCCTTCGTCGGCTACGCGCTGCTGCCCCCGGAATGGTTCGACTGGTTGTAGCCGGGTGACTCGCCGGCGACGGTCACCGCCGGACGTCCGGCAGTGTTCGGCCAGCCGGCTCCCGAGCGGTAGTACCCCACCGTCCGGGCGGCGAGCCGTTCGGTGTTGGCGGAACTCAGCATCGCGGCGGCCAGCGTCATCGCGCCAGGCAGTCGCCGTACGGCCAGCCGCAGGGCCAGCCAGTTCGCGGTCCGGGCGACGATCGGCGCACCCAGCCGCCAGCCCGCCTCGGCCAGCCGGCCCGGTTCCGCGTCGACGTCGTCGACGTCCTCCGTCGAACCGTCGTCGGCGGCCGGTCCCGGGTCTCCCCGCCGGCCGGCGATCGCCGCCTCGGCGGCGGCCAGCGCGGCCCGGGCACTTGCCACGTCCGGGTGGACCCGGGTCAGCACCAGCAGGTCGGCGGCCCGCTCCGGCCGGGTCGGATCATGGTCGTACGCGGCCGCCAGGTGCAGCACCAGGCCGGCCTGCGCCCAGGCGACGGCGGCGAACTCGGTGAGCGGGGCGAGCATCCCGGTCGCCGTGGCCAGGGCCCCACCGGCAGCGGCGAGCCGGACGTACCGCCGGGTGGCCAACCGGACCAGACCCTCGGCGCTGGCACCGGGGTAGGCGGCCCGGACCCAGGCCGCCCAGGCTCCAGCCTCCGGGCCGAGCCCGCGTACCGCAGCCAGGGCGAGCAGTTCGGGTGTGTAGCCGGGGTGGTCGAGAATCTGCCGGACCGTCGATAGTTGCGCCTGCGGTCCAGGAGTACGCCCCGAAGCCGCTCGATCCGCCGGGCCACCGCCGTTGGGCGTGCCGACCGGGTACGACGTACCGATGCCGGTGGGTCCGCTCGGCGTGCCGCTCGCCGCAGCATCGGCTCCGGCTTCCTGAGCGCCGGACTCGTCGGCGTGGGTCTCCTCCTGGGCTGGGCGGGTCGGCCCTGCCGGGGTGGTCGGTTCGGCGGTGCCGGTATCGGCGGGTGCCGTGATCTCACTCACGGCACTGTCGGTGAAGCCGGTGGCGCCGAGGCCGGTGCGGGGAGACGGTGTCGGTGCTTCCGGGGCAGCGGCGGACGGTACCGCCGTCTCTTCGCCGGAGTCCGTCCTGGCCGGCTCGGCCGCCGTAGCCCCAGCCACCTTCTTCGCGGTGCTCCTCTTGGCGGTGGCCTTCTTGGTGGCGGTGGTTTTCTTCGCGGTGGTGGTTTTCTTCGCGGTGGTCGCTTTCTTCGCGGTGGTCGCTTTCTTGGCGGTGGTCGCTTTCTTGGCGGCGGCTGTCTTCTTCGCCGGTCCGGCCTTCTTGGCGGTGACCTTGGACCCGGCCCCCTTCCCGGTCACGCTCTGCGTGGCGGTGTCGGCGCTCGGCTCCCCGCCAGTGGCGCTGGCCGGATCGACTGCCGGGACGGCCGTTCCATCTGTGGTCACCTCGTCGGATCCTCCTGCCGGAGCCGGAGCCGGAGCCGGAGCCGGAGCCGGAGCGTCGGCCGAGGGGGCGGTGTCGGCGGTCTGTGGGCGGGTCGGCGTCGCCATGGTCGGCGGAACCCGGTCGGCCCGCCCCGTGGCCGACGGTGGCGTGGCGGGATCCGGTCGGGTGACTGCTCCGGACGACTGCGCGGTGCGGGCGGGAGGCCGCCCGGGTGGCAGTGGCTCCGGTTCGGTCGGTGGCTGGAAGAGCACTGTCGGAGGGGTCTTACGGGCGCGCGGGCGGGGCGGAGCCGGGGACTGGTCGGCCGTCTCCGTCTCAGGGTCCGGGGCGGAGGCGAAGGCGGCCTTGGTCGGGCCGGAGCGGCGCGTCGACTTCGGCGCCGGGCGGCGGCGGGGCGGCTCGGTGGGCGACTGCTCCTCCATATCACGTGAGCCTAGTCTCGGTGGCGGATCGGCACCGAACAGGAATCGGCGGAGGTCGTGCCGCCGGCCGCGCGCGGCCTGGCGGGGCTGGCCCGGGCGGGTCAGGGTCTGCCCGGGAAGTCGCTTTGCCCCGTCGGGTCGCTGCCCTGTATCCTCGACCGACGTGGTCTGGTGGGACCACAGGGAGACTTCGCCTAGTCTGGTCTATGGCGCCGCACTGCTAATGCGGTTGGGGTCTTAAAGCCCCTCCCGGGTTCGAATCCCGGAGTCTCCGCGCTGAGGTTGGTGTGTAGACTGGCCCGGCAACTGCGCCCGTAGCTCAACGGATAGAGCATCTGACTACGGATCAGAAGGTTAGGGGTTCGAATCCCTTCGGGCGCGCAAGATCATAAGGCGTCTGGCCTGCGGAAACGCGGTCAGGCGTTTTTTGTTGATCGTCCCAAGTCGACGGTGGGTGTCGTCTGGGTGCCATGTGGGTGCCGTCACTCTCTGTAATAACCGTTTGGATGTATGTGGGCTGACCTGCTGTTTTGTAGTGGCGTTACCGCTTCTTGGCGGGGTGTCGCTTGTTGTTTGGGCGCTGTTGGGGGTGGTTGTGGCGGGCCCGCTTCCTGATCTTCTCGCGTGTGCGTCGGGCTGCGGCGAGGACGAGTCGGGCGGTGGCGTCAGCGCATCTACGCTGGGCGAACGGTAGGACGCTGACGTAGGTGTCGGCGGTGGTGATGATGCTGGCGTGACCGAGTAGATCTTGCACGGTCTTCAGATCGGCACCGGCTTCGTGGGCGAGCGAGGCGGCGCCGTGGCGGAGGTCGTGCAGCCGGATCGGCGGCAGGTCGGCTCGTTTGACCAGGCGGGGTGAAGTGCAGGGTGGCGTAGCCGGGGTGCAGCGGTCGGCAGTCGGGGCGGATGAACACGTAGCCGCTGTCGAACCAGGTTTTGCCCGCCGCCTGGCGGGCGGCCTGTTCCTGTCGCTGGCGGCGTTGGTGCTCGCGGAGCACGGCGACGGTGTGCTCGTCCAGTGCGACGGCGCGGATCCCGGCGGCGGTCTTCGGTTCTCCCTCGACGACCTGGTAGCCGACCGTGGTCCGGTTGCGGAATATGAACAGGACGCCGTGGTCGAGGTCGATGTCGGTCCAGCGGAGTCCGCATGCCTCGCCGCGGCGCAGGCCGCGTAGGGCGATGAGCCACCAGAGGGCGAAGAATCGGTCGAAGGTGACCGCGTCGAGGAACGCGGCGAGGTGCACCACGGTCCACACGGCCACCTTGGGGCGTTGGCCGGTGGCCCGCCACTCCGCCACTCGCGCGGGTGTCCAGACCTGGGCGTGGGGCTTGCGGTAGGACGGGAGTTCGAGGTGCCGGATCGGATTGGCGTCGAGGAGGCCTTCCCGGACGGCGAGGTTGAGCGCCGCGCGGAGGGTGGTCCGGAGGTGTTGCAGGCACGACGGTGTCTGTGGCTGGCCGCGACGGTTGGTGGTCTTGGCGATCTCGTCGAACTCGGCGCGGATGCGTCGGATGTCGAGGTCGGCCAGGGTGATCCGGCCCATGTGCGGGATGAGGAACTGCTCGACGTCGCGGGTGTAGGCGGCCTTGGTGGTGTCCCGGATCTTGGTGCGGGTGGACAGCCAGTACCGCAGCCACCGTTCGAGGGTCTACCCCTGCGCGGTGCGTTCCTCACCGGTCCGGTTCAGCCACTCGTCCCGCGCCTGCCTGGCGGCGGCCTTGGACGGGAAACCGCCTCGGCGTGCCCGGGCGGGCTTGCCGAACGCGTCGGTCGCGGAGCAGTCGAAGTACCAGCTGCCGTGCCCGCGTTCGGGCAGGCGGGGACAGTCCTTCTCCAGTCGCTTCTTGGTGCTGTTGTCACGGCAGCCGCACCGCTTGTGGACCTTTCCCGGACCGGCCATGACGTCCCCCTATCTTGCGTGCTATCCGAGGGAATGTGAGAGTTCGTCATATTCTCGACCGGGCTTTCGGGAGGTAGGCGGACTGCCGGTCCGTCGCGGAGCTGGGTCTCGCTGCTCGGTACGGCCTGTTTGTCGCTGACCTTGTTGTCGGGTACGACGGTTCGCGGGGGATCTTGTAGTTGGCCTGTCCGATCGGGTGGCAAGGAGGTAAGACCGCCACGACGGCACGACGGGTTCGGGTAGAACGGAATCCGGCGGTAAGGAGGCGCCGTGGTGACCCGTATCCTTGTTGTCGAGGGCGAACCACATCTCCTGCACGTCCTGCGTATCAACCTGCGGGCTCGCGGATATGCGGTCAACACGGCTGGCGACGCCCGTAGCGCGCTGCGAATCGCCCGAAGGGCTCGACCTGATCTCATCGTGATCGACCTCCCGCCGGGTCACATGGCTGGCGTCCGGGTAATTGGTGACTTGCGTCGCTGGTACGACGTACCGATCCTGGTGATCTCCACGATGACTGCTACCAGCACCAAGATCGACGCGCTTGACGCCGGTGCGGACGATTACGTGGTCAAGCCGTTCGATATGCGCGAGCTGCTGGCCAGGATCCGGGCCTTGGCGCGCCGTGGCGCCGGCGCGAGCGCCGATGCGGAAGTCCTGCGGTTCGGGCGTTGCACCGTCGAGCTAGATCAGCTCAGGGTCCTGGTCGATGGCGGGGGTCTCATCATGCTGCCCGCATGGAGTGGGGTGTTCTGCGGTCACTGGCCCGCCGTTCCGGGCAGCTTGTCCCTCAGTAGCAGGTGATCGCGCGACGGCAGCCGTCACGGTGAACGTCATGGTCCATTCGCTCGTGCTGCACTCGTCGACTTGTTCGAGTGCGGCGATGGTGTCGTGGGCGATCTTGTCGATGTCCGCCCGCGCGTTCACCCAGAGTTCCCGCTCCGCCTCCAGCGCCGACTTCAGCATGCTGGTGAGGATGAACTGGTTGGCCACCACCGACGGGAACGGATCGACGAAGTTCGTCTTGAACGCCGCCGCGGCCTCGCCCGTCCACCGGGCGAGCCAAGGGTCCGTGGCCGACAATTCGTCCAGGGTGGGGTTGGCGAAGCAGGGCGTGCCGTTGATCGGATCCTTGGGGCTGTCGCCCCTGGCGAGCCTGTTGAGGGCCACGGCCAGTTGCTCGATCATCGGGTCGAACGCCGAGGGATCCGGCATCTCGGCGAACGGCTGGTAGAGGCCTGGCACGTGGCCGTAGTAGGCCTCCTGATCCACGTACGGGGATTCCGTCCACGCCTTAAACTTGATCTCGTGAGCATGCTCCATTAGTTGCCCGAAGCTCATTCTTTGCCTCTCCCATGTCGAGTACAGTCCGCACGATTCTCCACTCTGGACCTATTGCAATCCGTCCACACCGGGTTCACCATTGTCCTGCCGCAGTCGATTGAACTCGGCACGGGCTGTCTCGTCGGACGCGGAATATTCGGTGGCGGCCAGGCAGAGCGCCTCGCCGGTGTCCCTCAGATTGTCAGCGGTTTCGTTCAGGATTGCTTCGAGATCGAATCGCAGGTTCTGCCAGGACTCGAACGTCGGCCCGTAGAACCCGCCGAATCGCGCCGGACGCGCGAAAGCTCGGGTCATCCCGGATGCCGCGTTCCCCACAGCGTCGGCGGCCGTGGCGTACTCGCCTGCCACCGAGGGCAGGTTGTCCTTGCCCGCCCTCCACAGGTCGTACAGATCCGCGCCGAGATCAGCTCCACTGTTCGGCATATCGTCCCTCCCAATACGGCCCCGATGCGGCCACCGCGAACAAAAGCCAGGTGCCAACCAGGCACAGCACGGTCTGTGGCCGGACATCTACCCGGTCATCTGGCGGACAGCCGCTGGGTCAGCCCCGAGCCACACGGTCCTCGTCACTCACCAGCAGCGGAGGCAAACGCATGAGGCCATCCAACTACGTCACTGTCACTTACGCGATGATCTACTAGTTGTCACCGATCGGGATCATCGACGTTGTTGTCACCGGCTCGGGGCGTCGCGACGTGAAAGACGGGACCTGTCGGCCCGGCTGAACCAGCCGGCGTAGGTGAGCACCAGGCCGGCGACGGCTAGGGCGCCGAAGAAAAGCCGGAAGAGCAACGTCGCGGTCGGCGACCGCAGAGTGGTGTCCGCACTGGACTGGACCGTCGAAGGAACAGCGATCAGCAGGAAGCCCCGGATGGCCGCATCCGGTTCGCCACGACGGCATGTCACTGCACTACGGCATCAATGGTGCCTGGATGGCCGAGTAGCGGGCTGTCTTCGTTTTTGTCCTCGCTTGACGGGCTGACGCCAGGTGTGCTCCGTCAATCGTGGGCATAATCATTGCGGGCTTGATTGTGGTATCACGCTGGATCGCTGAGGTCAGCCAGCCGTTCGTGGTCCTCGTCGCCACCGACACCGGCCTTCGTCAGGTCCGATTCCCATCCGACATGATCGTCCTCGCGGTCCGCTGGTATCAACGGTCTGGCTGGCTACGGTCGGACCGTGGTCGGCTTGCGGAACTGCTCGATCATGGCCGCGTAGCTGTCGCCGCCGCGGCCCTCGGCCACCGCCCGGTCAGTCAGCGTCTTCACGAACTTGGGTAGTTCCACATTGCTACCGAGGGACTCGCTCTCCTGGATGAGGTGCTCCATCCCGGCCAGGTGGGTGTCGAGGGTGGAATCGACGGCCGGGTATTTACCGGCGTCGATTTGGTCCGCATAGGCGGAAACCCATTCGGTCAAGGCCCCGATCCCCTGCTTCATGAACGAGGCGAGCGTCGCGGCCTCCACTCCTGCCGTCCCGAGCAGGGCGGCGCCGTGCAGGAACCCGTTCAGAACGCTCCACATCACGGTCAGCATCGCCATGTCGTACAGCGCGGGCAGACCATGATCGACGCCTAGGTAGGTGGTGCCTGCGCCGAGGCTCCGCAGGGTCGACTCGTG
The DNA here is from genome assembly GCF_053764795.1 of Plantactinospora sp. DSM 117369. NCBI lineage: Bacteria > Bacillati > Actinomycetota > Actinomycetes > Micromonosporales > Micromonosporaceae > Plantactinospora > Plantactinospora sp. DSM 117369. The sequence goes on from NZ_CM132446.1 coordinate 196,825, forward strand.
CATGTCGAAGGCCGGCCGCGCCCCACTGTAGAGGAGTACGGCGTCGGCGGTGCCGATGGTCTGGGGAAAGGCCAGGATCACGCCGTCGAGGTAGGTGGCACCCTGCAGTGTCGCCCATTCGGCGGTCTCGCGGGCCTGCTTCGAGGTGCCCGTGGTCAGGTTCACCCAGGACCCGGCCCGCGAGCACGTCCCCCAGCGGGTCGAGGAGCTCACGCGCAGCCTGGTAGTCGGCTACGCAGACGACCACCAGCGGGCTCGCCGCGACGGCGTCGCGGGCCGAGGCCGCGAGGGTCGCGCCGCGGGCGACGAGCTGTTCGGCCTTGGCTGCCGAGCGGTTCCACACGGTTGTGGGGTGTCCGTCTGCCAGGAACGCTCCGGCCAGCGTCTGGCCCATCAGTCCCAGGCCGATGACCGTCACCGGAGCGTGGCTGGCGTCGGAGTAGGTCATTAGTTGCTCCCGTTCAGTTCGCTCTGCGGTTCATGACCGAACGGCTCGGTCATGCGTATTCCTCGGCGTGCCAGGCCATGGCGGGCTTGGGGTGGGGCGTTGGCGCCCGCCTTCGGGTTCGCCGTGGCCCGTGAGCATGCGTTACCCCGGTGGTGGCGGGCGCCGGGGATGTGGTGGTTGGGGGTGTGGGGTCAGCTCCGGGCGCCGAGGTAGAGGCCGCCACTAGCGTCGAGGACCTGGCCGGTGATCCAGCGGCCGTCGTCGGAGGCGAGGAAGGCGACGGCGTCGGCGACGTCTTCGGCCCGGCCGAGGCGGTTGAGGGCGGTCTGGCCGGTGAGGAGTTCCTCGACGCCCGGGGCCTCGAAGACGGGCACGTTCACGTCGGTTTTGGTGGCGCCCGGGGCGACGGCGTTGACCGTGATCCCGCGGACACCTAGCGCGCTGGCCAGGGTCAGGGTCATCGTCTCGAGGGCGCCTTTGCCCATGGCGAAGGAGGTCTGACCAGGGAGCGCCAGCCGGGCGGCGACCGAGGTCAGGGTAATGATCCGGCCGCCGTCGCGCAGCAGCGGGAGCGCCCGCTGGATGATGAAGTACGGCGCCTTGACGTTCACCGCGAAGAGATGGTCGAACCGCTCCGGGGTGTCCGTCTCGATGGGGCCGCCCGGGAGGGCCGCGGCGTTGTTGACCAGGATGTCCAGCGGTCGCCCGGCCAGCCCGCGCTCCAGGCCGGTGAACAAGGTGTCGACATCCCCCGCCGTTCCCAGCTCGGCCTGGACGGCGAAGGCGCGCCCGCCGGCCTTCTCGATCATCTCGACCGTCTCGTACGCCGCGGACTCGCTGCCGCCGTAGTGCACGGCGACGTCCGCGCCGTCAGCGGCGAGACGCTGGGCGATGGCCCGTCCGATGCCGCGCGAGGCTCCGGTCACCAGTGCGGTCCTGCCAGCCAGTCGGCCCATTCCACTCACCTCGATGTGTTAGTGACTCTCGATCTGTTAGCAACTACCAGTAAGGTACGGTATCACTCATGAGTGGTGGAAGGCCAAATCTGCGTGAACGCCGGCGGACGGAGACCCAGCGCATGATTCAGTCGCACGCGATGCGGCTGTTCATCGAGCACGGCTACGACGCGACCACCGTCAACCACGTCGCACGGGCATCCGGGGTCTCGACGATGACCGTCTACCGACACTTCCCCACCAAGGAAGACCTGGTGCTCTACGACCGGTACGACCCCCTCATCGCGGCCCGGGTCGCCGCCCGCCCGGCCGACGAGCCCTTGGTGCGCCGGATCGGGCGGACCCTGGTCGAAACGACCCGTACCCTCGTCGGACCCGCCGACGACACACCTGGAGCGCTCTCGTCGTCCGAGAAGGACCTGCTGCTCGCCCGCCTTCGGTTGATGATCGATACGCCGGCCCTGCGCGCCCGCCACCTGGACAGGCAGTTCGCCACCCAGAAGGCCATCGTCGACGCCGTGCTCGGCGACGCACCGGACCCCGAGGCGGAGTTCCGTACCTGGGTCGTGGCCAGCACCTGCCTGGCCGCGATGCTCGTCGCCCTGATGCGTTGGGCCCAGGAGGACGGGCGTCCGGACCTGCCCGGCCTGATCGCCGCCGCTCTCGGCGCCGCCTTCGACGACGACTTCACCTGATTCCCTATCGAGGATCGGTTGTCAAGAGGCCGTGTCGCTTGACGGTCCGTGACGGTGTCGGCGAGGATTTGCGTGGGGAAGGTCGCCTCGTTGCTACGCCTTGAGCGTCTTTGTGATCATGTCCCGTGAGGACTTGGTGAGGGGCCTTGCCCGCCCTGCGTTTGCTGCTGCGCGGCCTGCGGCGGATCTCCTCGGTCACGGTCCGGCGTTCGGCGATGATCTGTTTCGCCTGCTCGGGGTGACCGGGGTGCCATCGGTGTCGCAGATGACGTATGGCATGCGGCGGCGCATCACGGTCCAGAGCCGTTCGGCGAGGCGGGCCGCGACGACGCAGTTGGCCTTGAGGTGTTCGGCGCCGCGTTCGACCATCTGCTGGTGGTAGACGCGGGCGGGTTGGGGGTCCTGTTTGCGGGCGGTGTCCGCGGCGCGGATCAGGGTGGCCCGGGCGAGGCGGGAGCCGGCCTTGGACATCGGTTGGCCCTTGCGGTCGGTGTCACCGGTCTCCAAGGCGCGCGGCGCCAGGCCGAGGTAGGACTTGAAGTGCGCCGCTGTCGGGAACCGGGCCGGGTCGCCGATGACCGTGGTCATCGCCGGCCCGCCGACGTCGGCCAGGCCGGGCAGGCTGCGGGCCAGCTGCATCGGGTCCACCCACCGGTAGCAGGACTCCCGCTCGGTGGCGTGCGTGGCGAGTTCGGCGTCGATGGCGCGCAGCAGCCGTACTTCGGTGGCGATCTCGGCGGCCAGGTCGGCGAACGCGACGGCCGGGTGCTCACCGTAGAGGTCGACCGCTGCCCGGGCGACGGTCAGCCACTGCTCGGCGCGTGCCCGGCCCTGGTCGTTGTTCGACGCCTTCACGATCAGCGCGATCAGCCGGGCCTGTCCGAGCCGCAGCAGGGCACGCCGGTTGGCGTAGCCTTCCAGCACCGCCAGGTCGGCCTTGCCCAGATCCCCGGTCAGCGGGGTGACGGCATCACCTGCCGGACCAGCTGTCCCTGACACACTCGCCCATTCGTACCGCGTCTTGGGCGGTCATCTCGGTGAAGCTCCACCGGCCTGCATAGCCAGGTACGGTGCCAGCCTCGTTCTGGCCAACCGGCAAAGGACGATCATCCGTCTATCACCGCCGTTTGGCCACCAGCGTTGTAGAGCGCTTCGGCCGGGTCGTTGGAGCTGTAGCGGATCGCTTGGCTGGCGTGTTCCAGGCGGTCGTCCGAGGGCGTCTTGTTGGCCTCTGCCGTTCGGCGCAGGAAGTCCGCGACGATCCAAACCTTGATCATCGATTCGGTGGAGTTGGTCAACGTGGCACTGTTGGCCGAACCGGCGATCCGCCCGCTCTCGGGTCCAGCAATGCCCACGCGACGAAGGCGTCCACCGGCACCGATACCGGTGCGGCGGCCAGGGTCGGCGGCGGTGGCGGGGTCAGCGCGGGGCGCTGGGTGGCGGGGGTGGCGGATGCGGAGTCGGTCGGTCCGGGGGTGGTGGCGAGTTTGGCGTACGTGGCGGGGACCAGCAGGACACCGCCGGAAATGATCGCCGCGACAGCGAGCACCATGATCAGGCGAGGGCGCATTGGGGGCGGATTCTCCAAGGGGAGGCGTTGCAGATGGGTACGGGGCAGGGCTTGTTCAAGTTCCCGATGGGTCCGGTAGGTGCTCGATTCCGGTTCGGTGAGTGCTGACATGTCCGCCGCCTGATCAGTCGTCGGAGGTGTTGTCCTCGGTGGTCGTTGCGGGTTTGGTGTGGAGGAGCTCGCGGACCTGTTCTGCGGCGAGGTCGATCATGGTTAGAAGGTGATCTTCGCGGCGCTGCTCGCCAGGCCGGCGGAGGAGCCGATGAAGAGGTGCTCGGCGTGCTCGGCCGGTAGGTGCATCGAGTGGGTCACCCGGCCGGTCAGGTCGACCACGAGCAGTCGGTCGTACTCGTCGTCGCCTGGTCCGCGGACTGGGGCGGGCTGGTCCGATGCCGGTATCCCGCCCTGGTCGTGGAAGACGCGGATCAACAGGTGTTGGTGGTCCCTCCAGCCGATCAGGTCGCCGGAAAGGGGCACCGTGAAGCTGTGCTTCATCGCCCCGGTGATCGGATCGATCACCGTGACGGAGGTCTGTCGGACCCCGTCGGGGTCCGACGCGAGCGCCAGTTGCCTGCCGTCGGGGAAGAAGCTGCCCTCATCCAGCGGGCCGCCGCCGGCGGGAACGGTACGCACGACCCTGCCGGCCAGGTCATAGAAGCGGATCCCGGTCACCGTGGGATCATCGACAGACGTGGAGAGGGTCAGCGCGAGCCCGTTACTGTCCGGGGTCCAGAGCAGGCCGGTGACCTGGTCGTTCTGCGCGGCCAGGTCGGGCAACGGGACGAACGTCGTCGTGAGCGTCTCCGAATCCACCAGCAGGAAGCCGGGCGTGCCCGTGCGCGGCATGTGGGTGAAGAGGATGCGCTGCCCGTCCGGGGACCAGCGCCCGTCGCTTGAATAGCCCGGGAAGCGGGCGTCGCTGGTGCCGCTGGAATCGGTGATCCACCGTACGTTTCCGGTAGCCCGGTCCAGTACGCCTACCCGGGTGGGATAGCGCAGACTGTTGTCACCCGTCGTGACCAACACCTGGCCGCCGTCCGGGGACGGCATGGCATACCGGTACGGCACCCGGTCGTACCGGCCGGTCTTCACGTTCAACAGGAGCGAGTACTGGAAGTTTCGGCTCGGATCATCGACTTTCGGATCGCGGATTCCGCTGTACGCGGTCACCACGAGTGGCCTCAGCCCGCTATCGGCGAACTGGTCGCCGGCCGTACCGGTGACCGGAGCGATGACGGCGACCACCCCGATCAGCGCGACGCAGATCGCGGCGGCGAAGCCCCCGCCGACGGCCAGCCGGGCGACCCGTTGCCGGCGGGCGGTGACCAGCGCGGCCTGGGCCAGCCCGACCGGCGCGGGCGCGGTCTCGGCCAGTTCTTCGAATGCGATCCGGAGCGCTCCGGCGAGGTGCGGGGTCATCGGTCAGCCGTCTCCTTCGTAGCGAGGATGTCGAGCCTCGGGCAGAGTTCACGCAGCCGGGCGAGAGCACGTGCGGCGGGGCTACGTACCGTGGATTGGGTGCAGTCCAGAATCTCGGCGATCTCGCTGTCCGGCCGGTCTTCGAAGTAGCGCAGCACAAGCACCGCCCGGTGTTTGGGCGCGAGCTGCGTCAACGCCTGTCTGAGCGCCAGATTGAGGTCAACGGTGGCGGTGGCGTCGGCCGTCGCCGCCTCCGGCAGGAGTTCAGCGCTCATCTCGCGCCCCCGCCGGAGGCTGCGCCACCAACTCGTCTGCTGGCGGTACAGCGCGGTGCGCAGGTACGCCTCGGGGTTTCCGGTCCGGATCCGCCCCCAGTGTCGAGCGCCCTTGGCCAGTACCGTCTGGAGTAGATCCTCGGCCTGCTGACGGTGTCCGGTCAGGGCGAGCGCGGTGCGGAACAGTGCGTGCGAGCGGGCCGCGATGAAATCGCTGAACTCCCGTTCGAGGTCAGCGTCCACGTGCGTACCTATCCTTCATACCTACAGACAACGCCAGGCCCGGGGTGACAGCTGCTTTGCCGGCCAACACAACTGCCGCCCAACCCCACCTCGCCTCGGACGAGCACCAACCCAGATCCGAACCCGCGGGTAGTTGACGCGACACGGTGGGGACAGCCGAGCGGATCCCTTGGTACACCTGGATGACCCTTCCTCGAGGCACACGCGCCTGCGGCAACTCCTTGCCGTGACACAGGGACGCGGTGGGCGGAGTACTCGGCCCCGCCCACCGCGTATCGGGATCGTCAGCGGGCCGGTGCGGCCTCCGATACCGGCGCGCTGGTCGAGGTCGGCTTCGCCGACGAGTCTGATCGGGTGGCGTCGCCGTGTCCCGGCCACCAGGCGGTGTGGCCGAGTAGCGCGGTGACTGCGGGGACGAGGAAGAGGGACATGACGAACGCCGAGAGCACGATTCCCACCGAGACCGCGAAGCCCATTTCGGTCAGGAACGACACCCCGGCGAAGAGCATCGACGTGAAGGTGCCGGCGAGGATCAGCCCGGCGGCGGCGACCGAGGGTCCGCCGTGTTGCACCGCGAGCGCAGCGGCGGTGCGGGGATTGTTGCCGGCCCGCGCCTCCTCGCGCAGCCGGGCGATCATGAGGATGTTGTAGTCGGTGCCGATCGCGACCACGAACAGGTACAGGATGATCGGCAGGGAGAACGACAGGCCGGATCGGTCACCGGCGCCCTGGAAGGCCAGGACCGTGGCGCCGAGCGTCGCCATGAAGCCGAGGCCGACTGCGATCATGAGGTAGACCGGGGCGACGAGGCTGCGCAGGAGCAGGCCCAGGATCACGGCGATCAGCACTCCGGCCACGGGGAAGATGACCCACAGGTCGCGGGTGTTCGCGTCGCGGATGTCGGCGAAGACCGAGCTGACTCCGCCGACCAGCGCGGTCGTCCCGGCCGGGGCCTGGTCGTGGGCTACCTGCCGCAGGTCGTCACCGGCCAGGTCGAGTGCCGCTGTCGAGTACGGACTGGTGTTCAGCAGCAGGTTGATCTGGGCGGTCGTGCCGTCCGCGCTCATGGTGGCTGGGCGGCCGTCGGGTCCGGGCATCAGGTTCCCGACCCCGGGCACCTGGGCCAATGATCGTGCGTAGTCGCTGAGTGTCGCCGGGTCGAGGCGTTGGCCGTTGTTCGCGCGGACGTAGACGGTGGTCGGGTTGAGGGCGCCAGCGGGGAACCCGGCTTGCAGGTCGTCCAGGCCGCGTGCCGACTCCGTGTCGGCCGGGAGCTGTCCGACCTGGTCGTAGTCGACCTTGAGGCCGAACACACCCAGCGCCAGTACCACCATGATTCCGCCCGAGGCGAGCGCGACCACGACCGGCCGACGACCGGTGAACCGGCCGAGGCGTTGGAAGATGCTGCCCTGAGGCGTGCGCTGCCAGGATTTCGACGGCCAGAACACCTTGGTGCCGATGAGCGAGACGATGGCGGGGACCAGCGTGACCGCGGCGATCGCCATGACGACCACTCCGATGGCAAGGCCGGGGCCGAGACTCCGGAAGCCGCCGAACACCGCGAGCAGGAGGGCCCCGAACGCGATCACGATCGCCGCGGCAGCCGATGCGATGACCTCACCGACCCGGCTGACCGCCATGGCGAGCGCGTCCTTCGAGGCATCACCGGCGCGTAGCCGTTCGCGGTAACGGAACAGCAGGAAGACGATGTAGTCGGTGCCGACGCCGTACAGCACCACGGTGAGAATGGTCAACAGTGACTGGTCCACCTGCATGTCGAACGCTTTGACGAACAACGTGATGACCGCGCTCGACACGGCCGACACCACGCCGACGACCACGACCGGCAGGAACGCCGCGACCGGACTGCGATAGATGATCAGGAGAAGGCCCACGACGAGGGCCAGCGTCACGATGCTGACGACGAGCAGCGCGGTGTCGAACGCGTCCTGGTTGTCGACAAGGAGGGCGACATCCCCGGTTACCGCGTACGACAATCCAGTGCCATCCAGATCGGACTGCGCCCGTTCGCGGATCGACACGACGGCGTCACCGAGCACCGGATCGGCGGGCGAACCGGTGAGCGAGATGCTGACCAGCTGCACCTGCTTGTTCGGAGAGACTGCCTGCGGCCCGGTGACAGCGCTACCGACCCGGTCGATGCCGGCACTCCGCAGTGTCTCGGCGAGTCGGCCGACCCGGTCGGTGTCGGCAGCGTCGAGGGGTCGGCCGTCGACGCGTTTCACGACGACGGTGGCACTCGCCCCGTCGCCCTGACCGAACGCGCGCTCTGCCAACTGCTGCGCCTGCGCGGACTCGTAGCTGGAGGGCAGGAAGCTGGCCTGATCGGTGCTGACCTGGTCAGCCAAGGAAGGTGCGAAGAACGAGCCGACGAGCAGCACGAGCCACACCGCGATGACCTTCCATGGATTGAGGACGATGGCTCGTCCGAATCTCGTGAACATGTGGAAAACTCCTGTCAATGATGTCTAACCGCCGCGACGTCTACCTGTCGCGGACAGCCAATAAAGTCGGCGCGTCACCGCGAAATGCGATCGAATTTCTACGCGTGCTACTGCAGGCACACGGACGTCAAGCACACTTCGCGCCACTCCCGTGGAGGTCCAGCCGACCAGGAAGGCTTAGTGCTTCGCCTTTTGGCCCTGCGCACGGGGTGTTACCGATCGGGTCGATGACGTTGTCGTCGTAGCGCGCTTCGTTGCGCTCTTCCCCGGCCGGCCGCCGCTCCGGCGATCGGAGCGGCGTTACCGGTGGTCTGTGCGAACGATGGTGCCGGGTTTCACGGCCCGCTGGCGGGCCTCCCAGGCCAGGAACCGCTCGGTCTCGGCCAGCACGGTGCCGGCCAGCCAGGCGATCATGAGTGCGTCGTCGGCGAGGCCGAACACGGCCAGGAACAGTTCCGGCATGAGGTCGACCGGTGAGGCGATGAATACGGTCGCTGCGGCCATCATCGCCAGACGCACCCCACCGTCGTACTGGCCCCGCGCCGTGGCCGTAATCATGCGAGGTAGCGCCACCAGGCGTTTGCCCAACCCCGGCCCGCCGCGTAGGCCGGCGGTGAGCCCTCGGCCGAGGGCGATGAACGCGCTGGTGCGCTTCATGGTCTTCGCCATCCGGTTTCCCTCTCTTGTTGAGTGCTGGTAGGGGCTCGTGTCATCAACTGCAAACGAGGAGTTCCAGTCGCCGGGGGATAGTGGCGATCGGACAGCGATGACGGCGGTCCGGTCCTGCCCTGACCTGATTAGTGCGGCGGCTTCGGGGAGCGACAGGATGGGTGTCCGAGCGGTTCGTCCCGACGGATTCGGCGGCGCGATGCCTCGACCTCGATCTGTCCGTCCTCGGTGCGCCCACCACGGCGCCGGGGACACCGTCTCGGTCTGCCCGTTCCCGCAGCGTCTCCTGGTGTTCCGTCACACGAGCTTCCCGTCATCCGAGGCAGGATCGGACGGCCTTGGCCAGGCTCGACGTCTGCGGGTCGTCGGACCGGAAGGACCAGAGGTTCGTGACGTAGCCGAAGCCGACGCCAGCGTCGGGGTCTGCGAAAGCGAGCGATTCACCGGAGCCCGGGTGGCCGAGTGGCCGGCGCCCGACCAGCGGCATCGGCGGACAGGCCGAACGTGGCAGTGGACGCGATCGAGGAGGTTCGTTTCTTGCCGGCCGTGCGTTCGTCCACCGATAGAAGAGCCCTTGCGCTGCGCGTTTCGGTCTGAGGATGTTGGCATCGTGACCTGCCCGGCTGGACAGGTCACGGTGGTGTCAGGAGGTTTTGCGGCGGTAGATGGCGGTGGCGCAGATGTAGGTGACGATGAGGATGCCGACGCACCAGGCGAGGGCGATCCAGATGTCGGTGCCGACGGGCTGCTGTGTGAACAGGTCGCGGATCGTGTTGACGATGGCGGTGACTGGTTGGTGTTCGGCGAAGGCGCGTACCGGGCCGGGCATGGTGTCGGTGGGTACGAAGGCCGAGCTGATGAACGGCAGGAAGATGAGCGGGTAGGAGAAGCCGCTCGCGCCGTCGACGGACTTCGCGGTGAGGCCGGGGATGACGGCGAGCCAGGTCAGCGCCAGGGTGAACAGGATGAGGATGCCGGCGACCGCGAGCCAGGCGAGTGGTCCCGCTCCGGAGCGGAAGCCCATGAGCAGGGCGACGCCCACGACGACCGTGAGTGAGACGAGGTTGGCGACCAGTGAGGTCAGTACGTGTGCCCAGAGTACGGATGACCGGGCGATCGGCATGGATTGGAATCGTTCGAAGATGCCGCCTTTCATGTCGAGGAAGAGTCTGAATGCGGTGTAGGCGATGCCGGAGGCGACTGTGATGAGCAGGATGCCGGGCAGTAGATAGTTCACGTATGAGCCTGTGCCGGTGTTGATCGCGCCGCCGAACACGTAGACGAACAGCAGCATGAAGGCGATCGGTGTGATCGCGGTGGTGATGATGGTGTCCACGCTGCGGGTGACGTGTGTCAGGGATCGTCCGAGGAGGACGGTGGTGTCGCCGAGGAAGTGCTTGGTCATCGTTGTTCCCTTTTACTTGTTCGCGCCGACGTTGCGATCGTTGGTGGTGTCGTCTTTGCCGGGGCTACCGACGAGCGTGAGGAAGACGTCTTCGAGGGTCGGCTGCTTCTCGACGTATTCGACCTTGGCGGGCGGGAGTAGCTGTTTGAGTTCGGTGAGGGTGCCGTTGACGATGATCCGGCCCTGGTGGAGGATCGCGATCCGGTCGGCGAGTTGTTCGGCCTCGTCCAGGTACTGCGTCGTGAGCAGTACCGTGGTGCCCTGGTCGGCGAGCTGTTTGACGGCCTGCCAGACCTCGATGCGCGCCTGGGGGTCGAGGCCGGTCGTCGGCTCGTCGAGGAAGATCACCGGCGGGTTGCCGATGAGGCTCATCGCGATGTCGAGGCGGCGGCGCATGCCTCCGGAGTACGTCGACACCTTCCGGGCGCCGGCGTCGGTCAGGGAGAACCGGGCGAGGAGGTCGTCGGCGATGATGCCGGGATTCTTGAGGTGCCGTAGTCGGGCGACCAGTACGAGGTTTTCCCGCCCGGTGAGGATCTCGTCGACGGCGGCGAACTGTCCGGTGAGGCTGATCGACTCCCGCACGTTCGCCGCCTGCGTGGCGACGTCGAAGCCGTTGACGGTGGCCGTCCCGGCGTCCGCCTTGAGCAGGGTGGCCAGGATCTTCACCATCGTGGTCTTGCCCGCTCCGTTCGAGCCGAGCAGGGCGAAGATGCTGCCCCGCGCCACCTCGAAATCCACGCCACGCAGCACATGCAGTTCCTTGTACGACTTCTCCAGGCCCCGCACCTGGATCGCAGGCGCCTTTCCCTGATTGGCTGTCATCTGGATATCCGTTCTCTCTGTCGGAGCGTGTTGCGCGAACCTCGGCACATTTCCACTGGGTTCCGAGGAGTTTCAGCCGGGTACGACCGCGGCGATCGCCGGCCGGTATTGCTTGATGGTCAGGTTCCCGTTCCTGGGCGCAGGAGTGGGTCAGGAGCGGTGGATGGTGATGTCGCCGTAGGAGGTGCGGCCGCGTACCTCGACGGTTTCGTCGGCCTTCTCGGGTGGGGTGGTGTTCTCCAGTTGGTTGCGTACGTGCCCGAATCCGGTGTTGACCTCGAGCCAGGCGGCGGTACCGTCGGCGATACCGATGTCCAGGTCGCCCATGGCGGTCCCGAGCGCGACCGAACCGCGGGCGACCTCGCCGAGGTGGATGTTGCCGTTGGACGTCTTCGCGTCGACGCCGGCGCCGGCTCGCTCGATGTGGATGTTGCCGTTGGCAGCGCGTACCCGCACCTCGCCGGTGACCGCGTCGATCGTGGTGTCGCCGTTGGAGTTCTTGACCACCGCGGTGCCGTCGATCTCGCCGATCTGGATCTTGCCGGAGCCGGTGGAAATCTCGGCATTGCCGCTGATACCGCCGGCGGTCACGTGACCGGCCGAGGTGTCCAGGCGCAGCGGGCCGGTTCGTTCGAGCCCGACGTTCCCGGCGGAGGTCTTGAGCCTGCACTGCCCGAGCCGGCCGGCGCAGCGGATGTCGCCCAGCTGTAGCTGGGCGGACACCTGGGAGTCGCTGGGCAGTCCGATGGTCACCTCGACCGACCTGGTCTTACGGGAGAAGTCGAAAACGCCTGCCTTCGGGCCGATGATCCGCAGCGTGCCGTTGGTGTAGTCGACCCGGACCTGCTGGGCGGCCTTCACGTCGGACTCGTCGGCCTCGTCGCTCGGGCGCACCTCGACGAGGGTGTCGGTCCGGTCGCTCGCGGTGATCCGCACCTCGCCGACGCCGAGTTCGAGCGTGACGGAGATCGGTTCGGGTGTCTCGAAATTTGGCATGGTTGTCCCCGCATCATGGGTAGGTGAGTCGTCCCCGCAGGTCGGGGACGTGAGGTGAGGGAGGCGTGCGGTGCGGTCAGCGCACCCAGCCGGTGAAGTGCTGCTTGGTGCGTTTCCCGCCGCGTGGCTCGGGTCGCTGTTGGTGGTCGGAGCGCTGCAAGGTGGTGGCGGCCGCCCGGACGAGCCAGGCGTTGACCGAGCGCCCTTCCTTGGCCGCGGCTTCCTCGATCGCGGCCTTGAGTTGCTCGGGCAGGCGTACGTTGATCCGTGCGGCGGGGCCGTCCTCGGCGGTCAGCAGGTCGCTGTCCGGCGCCCTGTCGAGCGTCGCAGCGTGCTCGGCCGTGAGTTCGATCGACTCGGTCGGTGGCGGCGTCACCACGAAGCTCGGGTCACGGCCGCGTAGGCGCAGCTCCACCGAACCCGGAGCCAGGTCCCGGGTGATCTCGTCGGCGGCGGCAGACAGCGCATCCAGCAGCGTCATCCGGATCGCCGACTCGAGCGACCCGGTCAGGCGCTCGACCAGCGCACGCGCCTCCTCACCGCCGGCTTCGGCGAGCGTGGCGAACTCCCGTCCCAGGTTGCCCACATACGAGGTCAGGTCCATGGTGCCATCATGGCACACATATGGCACACAGACAAGCCTCACTGGCCTAGATTGAGCCATGTTGGCGCAGGCGTTGGTGCCGCTATGACATTGCGACGGCGTCGTCGCCGAAGGCGGCGGCGAGTGCCTTCGCGATCAGGTCGGGTAGCTGCTGTAGTGGGGTGTCCCGGCCAGGTGAGGATGACGCCATGCCGGAGCGCTGAGCTGGTGTCCGTGATGTCGAGGTAGACGGCTCGCTCGCTGGTTGTCCAGCTTTAAGGCGGTGAGCTGGACCTGGACGCCCCGGTCGTCGAGTACTGGCCGGAGTTCGGCGCTGCCGGCAAGGACCGGATCCCGGTGCGCTGGCTGCTGTCCCACCAGGCCGGCCTGCCGGTCGTCGACGGACCGCTGACGTTCGCGCAGGCGTGCGCCTGGGACCCGGTCATCCGCGCACTCGAGGCGCAAAAGCCGCTGTGGCGGCCCGGCACCGAGCACGTCTACCACAGCATGACCTACGGATATCTGGTCGGGGAGGTCGTGCGTCGAGTCTCCGGCAAGTCCCTCGGCACGTTCTTCGCCGACGAGATTGCCGCCCCTCTCGGACTGAGCGCGTGGATCGGCCTGCCCGAGGAACACGAGGAACGGGTGGCCAGAATTGAGTACGCCGCTCCGTTCACCATGGAGGAGTTCGTCGCCGGGATGATCGAGACGACCGGGCTCGATCCGGACACGGTCACCGCATGGATGACCGCCGTATGGGGTCCGGACTCGGTGCAGGCCCGGGGCCGCCTCCCCGCTTCCCGCCGGTCCGGGAGCCGGGATCGCAGGGCTACTGCTGCTCGCAATATTTTCTGCCGTTGGTGGTCAGAACCCAGGTTGCGTTCGCGGACGCCGTCCGCCCGGGAAAGGCCAAGCGGACAATCCTCACCTCTGGGCACACAGATCACCGGAACGCGGCGGGGCCCCAGATCCCGGCATCGCCTTCGGCGAGCATGTGCCGCCCGACGACATCCCCGCCGACGATGTGCCGCCCGACGACGTGCCGGCCGACCACATCCCGGCCGCCGACACCTTCGCCGGCACCGCCACCGGGTGACCCCGACCCGCGCCGAATAATCGGCATCGGTTGGGTGGCGGCCTTGGCTCTCACAGCGCGCGACGAACGGGCGGAGCGGTCCCCGCCCGTTCGTCACGTCACCCTTACGACGGGGTGGCGCCGGTGATGGTGAGCTGATACGGGAACGGATCGCCGACCCCGACCTGCCACATCGTGTAGTTGCGGTGCTGCGACGGTGTGGCAGCGACGACGAGCATCAGGTGCGTCTCACCGCTCTGGAGGCTGAAGTTGGCAGTCTGCCCCGGAGCGAACAGACCGCTGTAGCGTACCGAGAAGTCGCTGCGGACGGCGACCAGCTGGAAGCGCCAGTCCGCGCCCGACAAGGTGGACTGGCCTTGCAACTGGACGCTCACCTGTCCGCCGGCCGGGTTGAGCCGGAAGATGTTGTGCCCGTACTGGTGCGGTGCGTCGCTGCTCGCGATCCGGTACAGGCCGCCACCCTGGCTCTGGAGGGGGTCGGTGTGCAGCGGTCGGTATGCTCCGCCACCGCGCCACAGGTCGCTGCGGATGGCCTGCCCGTCCGAGAAGTCGTACACGACCTGGCGCGACGCGTAGTCGCCGATGAGCTCCGCGAACTCCTGGTGGTCCAGGCCGAGGACGCGTTTGATGGTGTCGATCGGATGCTCGCCCCGCCGCGCCTCGTACCAGAACTGGTTGATGACCTGTGGCCCGTACGTGTCACGGATCGTGTTGAACAGCATCCAGTCGCCGTAGTACGTCTCCTGGGCGAGCCAGCGGAAATGTTGGCGGTCGACGTAGTAGCCCGAGCCGACGACGACCTCGGGGCGCTTCATACGGGCCATGTAGTTGGCGTGCGCCTCCCATACCGGCCCGGCCACCGGGTTGCCGTGACCCCAGCCACCGCCGTTACCGTTTGCGGCGTTGATGTCACTGGCGTAGGACTGGAGGATGTGGTTGAACTCGTGGGATTCGACCCAGTTGTCCCAGGTCTTGTCGTAGGGCAGGCACATGTGTCCGGCCCCGATCTCGTCCTGTCCGGCCCAGTTGGCCCTGGGTAGGAAATTGCCGGACCAGGACCCGCACAGGTACAGGTTGATGCGGTAGTTCGCACCCTGAGTGTGGTCGGCCGGGTCGACCCAGCCGATGTCGTTCACGTAGTAGTCCCAGATCTCCTCCATGTGGTTAGCGACCCACTGGGGGTAGTTGTCGTACCCGCGCTGCCGCCCCCAGGCGACGACGTCGACGGCGTTGCCCCAGCGGACCGTGAAGTTTTCGGACTCGACAGCGTTTCCGGTGTAGGCACCCGCGTCGGTGATGAACCGTGGGACGCGGGACTGCTTGGCCTGCTGGGGTGCACATTCGGCCGTGACTGCGTAGTCGACCGAGTTGCATGCGGCGGCGTGTGCCGGGGCCGCTGCGACGGCCGCCAGCGAGCCGGCGACGAGTGCTGCGCACGCGGCGCCGACGGCTCCGAGCCGGCGGACGCGTCTTCGCGCTTGCGTGGCTACCATGTCGTGAGGCTCCCTTCTCTAGGTGATCATTTTGGCTTCAACAGTTGGATAATCATCGACGCCGGGTGCGGCGTCATCGGCGGGCGCACCAGGGCTTTCGTCGGCACAGGCCCGGCCGCCGAGGAGGCTGACCGCAAGCACCAGGACGCAGACCCCGGCGGTCAGCGCCATCGGTCGGCCCGGCTGCGTGTGGGGAGATTGCGCGTCGCGGCTCCCTTCGGGACACCCCGCCTGACGGTGCCGGGGGCAGAGTCGACTGAGACGGCCCGATGCATGCAGTGCTCGCCCCACACGGCCCTGCGGCTGACCGAAAACCTTTTCGGAGGAATCGTACATCAGCGCATGTCGATGTCAAGGGGTGGCAGGCCTCGCTCCTCCCGTCGGACACGGAGCCGAATGGTATGGGCAGGGCCGACAGATCGAGATCGAAAGCTTTTCGGGGCGAAAAATCGATGCCCATCACCGTCAAGGGCGGGGCGGGTGCAGCTCAGCCCGACCACCCGGGTCAGTGGCCCGCAAGCACGTGTCCGGCGACGGGCTCGGCCCAGCGACAAGCGGTCGCTTGACCAGCCTGATCTTCGGCACAACCCTGACCGCAGCACGTCGCTTGACTCGCGGATCGTCGGAGCCGCTCATGGCCAGCGACCCCCAGGTTGCCGAAATCCTCCACGCCGGGTTCGGTGCCGAAATCGTTTTCTATAGTTGGGCGTCGATGTGGCTCGGCGCCCATCGAGCCTTGGCCAGGAGGAACTGATGCGCCGTAGCCTCAGTCTGTTGACGGTGACCGCCGCGCTC
The DNA here is from genome assembly GCF_053764795.1 of Plantactinospora sp. DSM 117369. Lineage (NCBI taxonomy): Bacteria > Bacillati > Actinomycetota > Actinomycetes > Micromonosporales > Micromonosporaceae > Plantactinospora > Plantactinospora sp. DSM 117369. Next base: position 212,758 of record NZ_CM132446.1, read on the forward strand.
GTTGCGGGTACGGGCAGCTCGCTAGGTGCTGCCCATGCCGCCCCGTCACCTGCTCCCGCCGCCCCGCCGTACATCATTGAACCTTTTTCAACCTGAACCGCGCGACGCTCGTGCCCCGCGTTCGACCTCGCGGTCCACCGGAGCGCAAGGGGAGGTTGAAAAAGGTTCATTGGTGGGGAGGTGATCTCGTCCGCCCCGTGGATCGCGACGACCTTGCGCAACGGATATCCCTACTGCTCCGCTTCGTTCATCGCCCCTCGGTTGGTGATGACCGCGACGCATTGCGTGGGCGGCACCATGGGCGTCCGCGTCGGCGGTGTCCGTAACGCGAGCGGAGGCACGGTCGCCGGCCTGATCCGGACCCACACCCGGTTCGATATCGCCCTGATGGAGCTGGACCGGTCCATCTACGGTCCCACTGTCGTCCTCGCCAGCGCCAATCCGCCGGTCGGTCGACAACTTCCATCTTCGGATGGGGTTATACCCGCAACACCGGCTGCACCGGCTCGCCGCCTCCACTTCAGACGGCGTCAACATCCAGAACTACTCCAGCGTCGCCAGCAGCCAAACGTGGATTCGGTCGATAGCCCGCGTGTGACATCGAAGTCGGCTTGCTGCCCGTCAGACGGCCGGGACCTCGGCGGCCGGCGGCAGCACCCGCACCAGTTCCGCGACACCGGCCGGGTCGAACCCGGGCCGCCCGGCGGGGTCGCCGTCTCTCCAGGTGAGTCTCCAGAGCTCGGGGAGATGTACTCGATCAGTTGTCACACTCGGCCTTCCGCACGGGAACCGGGCAGTACAACGGGTCCGCCCCTCCCGCTCGCCGTCGGCGTCCTCGACCAGATGAGCGATCGCCGTACGGCTGGCCGGCAGTCCAACCCCGGCGACCGGTGCACGGCGCCTCGTCTCGGCCGAGGATCGCAGGGCCTCGTGCACAGCACCCTGTACGGCCCGGATGGCATCGAGCTGGCTCGGGTCCGAGCCAGCTGGATCGGCATCCGGGGCTGAGCCGGCTGTCATCGGGGTATCACCATGGGAGAGTCCGCGCACCTACAGCGGACGAGATCCAGGCGAACAGGGGTACCGCATGTTTCTGATCTTCGGTTTGCGCACCAAGTCGGAGCGGCTGGGGCTGGTCCCGATGGTCTGCCGGGTCTGCGGGCAGCCCGGCAGCATGCTGCTGGTGCGCGAGACCACTCGGTTCAGCCTCTTCTTCGTACCGCTGTTCCGAGTCCGGACGAAGCACGCGCTCCACTGCACCAACCCGCTCTGCGGCGCGCGCACCGACATCGGAGCGGGCGAGGCACGCCGACTGCTTGCCGCAGCGCCGCGCTGACCGGCTGCGCAGCGACCCCCCGGTCGGCGGCAGATGTGCGCCCTTTGATCTTGGCTGGGGTTGACGGGAAGTCCGATGCCTCGCGCGGTAGACGCCTTGCGGTCAAGTCCGGGCGTAGTGCGGCACGTACTCCTGGCAGGTGAGGGACTGGATGGTGGCCATCAGGGTGTCGGTGAGTCGGCGGATGTCCGCCGGCGCCTCGATGTGCACCGGGATGGCTGGTCCGAAGGTGATGCTGATCGGGTGGCGCCGGGGAAAGCGTGACCCGGGCGGGCGCACCTGGTCTGTGCCGCGGATGCCGACCGGGATAATGGGGACGCCGGCCTGGTGGGCGAGGCGAACCGCGCCGGTGCGGCCTCGATAGAGGCGGCCGTCGGGAGAACGGGTGCCCTCGGGGAAGACGGCTACCAGGCCGCCGGAGCGGAGTACGGGCAGGGCGGCGTCGAATGCCGCGAGGGCCGCCCGGCCATTGCCGCGCTCGACCGGGATGGCGCCCATGCCGGTGATGACCCGCCGGGTGAGGAGGCCGCAGGGCCCGGGAGAGCGGAAGTATTCGGCCTTGGCCCAGAAGGCGATGTGCCGGGGCGTCAGGATTCCGAGGAACAACTGGTCGGCGACCGACAGGTGGTTGGGGGCCAGGATCGCACCCCCGGTATCGGGGAGGTGACCGAGGCCGGTGACGGTGGGACGCCAGGAATGATTCAGGTATCGGCCGATGGTGTGCTGGGCCAGGCCGTACAGGGGTGGGGTGCGGGTCATGCAGCGGGTCCGAGGTGGGCGGTGAGGGCGGCGTCGAGCAGCGCAGCCGGATCGGTGGCGCCGGTCGCGAGGGTGAGGCTGCCCCAGTTCCAGAGTTGGGCGATGCCGTGCAGGTTGGCCCACAGTGCTCCGGCGACGACCTGGGCTGGCGGCTCGGGCTCGGGCCGGGCCTGCGCGACCAGGTCGGTGAGGAGTCGGAAGAGCGGGAGACTGGTATCGCGCAGTCCCAGGCGGCCGCTCTCCAGCAGGTCGTGGCGGAACATCAGTTCGTACCGGCCGCGGCGGGCGACGGCGAAGTCCAGGTAGACCCGGGCGAGCGTGGCGAGCCGGACGTGTGAGTCGCTGGGTGCCTCGGCCAAGGCCGCGGTCACCCGGGCGGCGAGGTCGGTGAACCCGTCGTGGGCGATAGCCGACAGCAACTCCAGGTGGGTGGGAAAGTAGCGGCGCGGCGCACCGTGCGAGACGCCGGCGCGTCGGGCGATTTCTCGCAGCGACACCGCGGACGGGCCCTCGGTGTCGAGTAGTTCGCCGCCGACACGGATAAGGCGATCGCGCAGGCCCTCGTCAGCTTCCATAGACACTGTCTACCAGCTACCAGTAGACAACGTCTACTCATCCTGCCTGCCGTGTCGGCCGCCGGACCCAACCTCCTCCTCCGACCACCTCCGTGCCGTGCCGACGGGTCACGGCTGTCTTGGAGTGAGGGCGTCGGCGCCGTCGGCGGTGCCATAGCTGCCCACCCGGTCGGCGGCGATCCGCTCGGCCAGTGCCCCGCATCGGCGCGACCCAGCCGTTCGCCTGGTCGAGGCCCACCATGACCACCGCCTGGATCGAACGGTCGACGCCGAGAGCAGTGTCGCGGCTTCCCGGATCGCCAGCTTCGCCCGTTCCGCCCCCGTACGCAGCTCGGCTCGTTGGGCGACCAGACCAGGCAGTCGATCAGGAGCCGACGCGGGGTCGATCCAGGGACGGACGGCCGTAAATGTCTCGGCGTCGGGTTCGACGACCTCGCAACGCCACCGGTCGACGAGGTCGCCATCGAGTCCCCGTGCCGCGAAGTCGTCGAACCTGCCGAACAGGTCCAAGACAGCCAGCCACCATGCCGTTCATGATGCAGCCTTAACTGGCCGCCGTCTTCTTGCTCAGCTACGACGCCGTCAGCCGCATGCCTCGGTCCCGCTTGCGCCGTCATCGTCATGGTTCTCGTTCTCGGGCGGCGCTACTCCAGCGACGTTATGCGCCGGGATACTCCGCGTAGAGGTCGCCGGCGAACAGCCGCCAACAGAAGTCGTTCATCCGGGCGGCGGCGGGGGCGTGTCTGGCGATGATCTCCGCTATGGGCGGTGGTACGTCCGGTGACCGCAGGGCAGTAGAGGTGACGGAAGCTTGCAGGTGCGATGGAACTCCCGAAGTGTGAATCAACGAAACTTCGGCGATCGAGCGGCGCCGATGGAGCATCGAGATGCGATCATGAATGCAATACGCACAGCCACCGGAATGGATGTGGTGGGCTAGATGGGCGATTCTTTAACCCACGTGGGCGGCCTTCCCCTGCCAGGCGCTTTGCTTCGCGCCATCGCCGAGGAGCGGTGGAGGCCGCCAGGGGAGACGGGGATCATCAAGGACGTATTCGGTGATGAACCGGATTGGCCGCAATTCTATGATGTTGCGACAATCGCCAGGCAAAATCGCTCCTTCCAATCGAAGTCACAGGCTGACCTCGAAGAGGAGGTTATCGGGAGCCGTGACGCGCTTGGCATTGATCCTGCACTTGCGGTCCTTGTGGGCTCCCTTGGGGCCGACATGCCAATAGCGCTCGACTATCGCTTGAGTTTCGCCAGCCCGCGGGTCATATATCTGGCGCCGGATGGCTGGCGTGAGGTGCCCCCTAACTTCGAGGCGTTGTGTCAACGGCTTGGCCTATAGCGACAACGTTTGTGGTGCTTGATGGGGCAGCTGGCTCGCGCGCGGATCCGATAGCGCTGCGTGACCGTTGGACGTCGAGGTGCCGCCCGTGTCCTCGGCGTCTGTGCGGGTTGCCGTCACGGTTGCCGTCGCACGTCTCATCGCTGATCATAAAGCCGCTACGGGTCTGAGCTGACGAGCTGCTGACGTCCGAGAGCGGAGTGAGTCGGCGGTGCGAAGAGGGTGGTGCCGATCTCTGTAAGCGTTACCCGTGGGATGAGCCGTTCGAGCTTGGGGTGGGCGTTCCTGCGGGCTTGGGTCCGCGGGCGCTCAGTCGCTCGGTTAGGAGGTCGAATGACGTGGCCTGCTCGTAAGCGTCGCCGTGGCGTAGCCGTTCAGCGAGGAGGTCTTCCAGCCGTTGGGCGGTGGCGTTCTGTTCCGCGATGAGGTCCCGTACGACGGCGGCGAGACTTTCGTTGGTCATCTTGGCCGCGCCGCTGGCGACGGGGTTGTCGACGAGTTTTTCGAGGATCGTCAGCCATTGCCGACTCATGCGATCTACGTGCTGTGCGCGCTTGACATCCACGTCGTATTCGCAGTCGAGTTTGATCAGCTGTTCCCAGTACGGCTTGATTGCTTGCTTTACGCCCTCATCAAGTTCGACCCATACGTATGGCTGGCAGGTCACTCGCGCCCCGTAGCGCTCGTACCGCCAGGGCCCGCTATCGGTGATGGCGCGCTGTAGTTCCACCTCGAGTTCTCTGGCCCAGTGTGCGACGACGTTGCGGGCTCGGGCGGCAGCGAGACGTGCCAGGGCTCGGATGGCGTATGGCATGAAGTATTGGGCGGATCCGCTGAGGATTTCCCTCGGTATCCCTTCAGATGACCAGATGAATGTGGCGTGGACGCGGAACGTGAAGACGTAGCCGCGTGCCGGCACGATGATCGGTGTCTGTGCGTCCCGGCGTTCGGTCAGTCGGCCTGGCGGCGGCGGTGGCGGGGGCGGGGGTGGCATGGGGATGGGTTCGGGCCCGCGCAGCGCTGCGACGAGACGGCGCCATAGCCTCAGCAGCCATGATCCGAACCGGCGCCAGGCACCGGGAGAGCCGGTCTTGTTGATGGTGTCTGTCATGTCGTCACTTCCTCATCGCGGCGTCGAGCCATCCCGGTAGCCCGTCCTCGAACTGCGCCATCCGGCCGAGGTGGAACGTCATGCGGCAACGTAGGGTCGGTAGGGCGGTGAGGTCGGTGATCAACGCGACGGTCGCCTTACGCAGGGTGTCGTCGGTGTCAGCCGCGGTCATCCAGTGTTCGAAGGTGGTCCATGCCCTCCGCGACAGGTCGGCTGTCAGCAGCGCCACCTGCCAGAGGCGTACGAGGTCGTGGCTGTCGACCTCATGTGCTGCGGCTCTGACCATGAGATCAGGACTGCCGCTCGGGGAGGTGTCGGCCGGTATGGTGGCCAGCTTGAGTAGCGCGCCGCCGGCGTGCAGTTGTAGCTGTCGGTCGTCCGACCACCTTGCTAGCTCGAATATGATTTGATCCGCTCTGTGTGGGGCGTAGAGCTGGTATACGCCCTCGGCGACCGTGTAGGTGTGCTGCTGCATCGGGTCCTGGGCGATGCGGCGAAGGTCGGCGAGGCTCCAACTGAGGTCGGGCTGTTGTAGTCCACTGGCGTACACGCGAGCGGCTGTGTCTCTTTGAAAGTTCCGATGTCCACCGGCCCAGTCCCGGACCTGCCGACGGACGAGATGGCCCACCTGGCCGCCCATGTCGGCCGCGACCATCGCCCAAGCCGCTGCTTGCCGGAGCCGATGTTTGGGTGAAGCCGCCCAGGCGTCGATGAGGTCGGCGCAGACCCGCGTGAAATCGTGGTGCGCGAGCAGGCCGGCTGCCTCGGCGGCCGCTCGCCGCATCGGCTCGTCATCCTTCGAGACCAGGGTGTCCAGCCACTTGAGCAGGGCTGGCCGGGTGCTGTCGAACTCGTGCCATGCTTCATCGATGATGGCGCCTCGTAGGGCGCCGTCGTGCAGCCAGGCTGAGCGCGACGATTCGCCCCGTGACCGCGTGGCTTCTCGTCCCTCCTGCCAGTCGACGTCGAGCGGTCCGAGTAACTCCGACACGGGGTACTGCAATGCCATACGGCCCCAGTCCACCCGCTTGGCCTGTCCGTCGATCTCCTCAAGCAGGAGGCCGGCCGCCTCGAAGGCGTAATGCAGTGGTTGCCAGGCGAAGACGGCGTACGCGATCCGGAAGGCCCGTTCGTGTTGGTCGGCCCGCCGGGGCCGCCGGCTAGCGCCGCCGACGTCGGAACGCAGAATTTCCGCGGCGCGGGCCCTGCGCCGCGGTTGGGATCTACGGAGGATCTCGGCCAAGGTACTTTCGTCGGCCGGGTGGCTCTGCCCGACTGCCTCGGCGATCGGCACCACCTCTCGAGGTCCGTAGGAGCCGCGCAGGGCATCGACAAGATCGCTGTGGTGGAGATACCCGCGAGTGAACGTGATGCTTTCCTCGTCGGTCAGCCTTAGCTTGTCTCGTAGATGACGGCCGAGGTGAGCGCGGAAGACGGTCAACGGTGCGGGGCGCTGGTGCTGCACCTCGGCGCTGGGCCGAACACCTGTACGCGAGTCGTCATGCCTGATCAGCAGCAGGCTCGCGGACCGTCGTCGGAAGAGATCTGCCAGCAGGCGCATCACTTGGCCGTGCCTGTTACCCGGCAGCCGGAGCACGTACCCGTGATCTTCCTTGATGCTGTCGCCCGCCCGGTGCAGCACTTCCGGCGCGACATCCCCCGGTAGCAGGATCTCGTGTACGCGATTCCGACCATGGCGCCGAGCCAGCGCCACGCATGCGGTGCTGAACCGCCCGGTGTGCGGCCGACCCGCCAGACAAGCCGTGGACCGCTGGCCGAGCTTCTCCCCGAGTTCCTCATCTGCGGCCGTCTCCGCGTAAACCGCGAGCAGGTCCGACACTCCCACCAGATCTCTGATGACGGGGTTCGCCGACGGTTGACCCGTGTTGTTCACGACGTGAATCGTGTTGTTGTTGCCGAGAGCGTTCACGCCGCGGGCGTTGATCCGCGAGTAGGCGGCTGAGAACTGGGTGCCATACAGCTCCTCACCCACCCGCGGGTCTATCCGCAAGGAATCCGGAACGATCTCCTCCTGCGGATCGGCTTCCGGCTCCGACGTAGCCTTCTCCTCTCGACGAACCGGCTCATCTGTTCGCATGGGCAGGGCCCCCTCGTCCTGCCCAACCTCGCCGGACGAAGTACTCGACGGCGACGCATCACCGCCAGGAGCCGCGTCACTCATCGAGGCGACCCCCACGAATCGAGGTTCTCCGGGCGACCTGACACGGAGATCGAATTACCGTTGCCGAACGCGCCAATTCCCCGCGATCGGATGTCCTGGAATACCTGCCCACCCTCAGCCGGCTGGGAACGGGGCCCGCGACCCTGACGATCGACGCCCCCACCACCGCCGTCTCCGTCGTTCGGCTGGCCCGAGGCGGAACCCAGAAGATCCGGACGAACATCGATTGCGAGAACACTCTCGCCTGGAACGTAGATCCAGGCTGTGGCCTCGAAGTTCTTCTCAGGCAGCCGGGCCGCCACCTGCTGGAAGTGCTCAGGCCGAAGATCCTGGTACTGCCGGACGATGTCGTGGTAGAGCCGATCCGACACAATTAACGCGACCGCAGCGCCCGGGAACTGCCGTAACGCGGCCTTGAGCTGGGGCGAGTCCACCAACCGGCAGACTGTCACGACAGCGTCGCCCGGGTAGCCGTTCGCCCCGTCGAGATGAACCGGCCCCTCGTGGACACCGACTCGCAAGCGGATGCGCGCCTCACTGCTGAGGCCACGGTTGTGTTCACGCAACAACCGATCCAGGACCGGTGTCAGCCGCGTCACGACCGCCCGCTCGCTGGTCTCCGGCGGGAGGATGGCCAGCTCACCATCGCCCCCCTGCTGGATCAACCAGTTGGCGCGATCGAAGCCCAGCTCCGCGCACGCCGCCGCCATGACCTCCCGGAAAGCCAGCTGCGCTCGATGCTGTAGGACGTTGTCTCGACCGCTGTAGGACTCCATGTCCACGGCGACCAGAACACGCCGGTCCGGATCCGTGACGTAAGCCATGCTCTCCATCCCTCACTGGGCGACGAGTCGTTCGAGACTTATCTATACAGACCGACTGTGCTGGGAATCCCATACAAATACGGAATCGGTCCCCACAGTCGAGTGGATGACAAGCAGTACTTCGATCCCCTGCCACCCGCTGACCTGGCATTGACTTCATGCATGGGAAGAAGCCGGACAGCGAACAGTCGCATCGGCGATGATGCGTGGCTCGATCTCCAGGTCGGCCTGGCCACGGCGGCCTCACTGCAAGCCTCCATCCGACACGCCGACGCGAAGGCGCTGGCGCTGCTGACGGCCGAAGGAGGCACGGCACTGACGGTTGTAGACCAAGTCCTGCCAACGACGCTGGACACCAACCTGACCGTCGCTACCCTCACGGTGCTCCTCGCGGCCACCATGGTGCTATCCATGGCGGCGACCGCCTATCAACTCGCGCTGTCGCTTCGGCCCCGTCTGACCGGCGCCGGCCGCGCCAACCGATTCGGATTTCCGGATCTCGTAGCCGATGGCAGGCGGCCATCGATCGCCACGGCCAGACAGCACAGGGACGAGGCATGGGACTTCGTGGTGACACTCGCCCGTATCGCGATGGCGAAGCATCTACGGATCCGCCGGTGTACGCCCTGGTTTCTAGCATCGCTGGGCTCCGCCGCCGTCTTGGTGATCTTCAAAGCCTTGGTCACCACAACCGCCTGACTGCCATCGCATGGTGTAGCGATCTTGAAGCAGAACGTGAAGGATGATCTCCGGAGCGTGGGGAGGTGCACATGAAGGAAGCGCCCTGGCCGCCCGGAACGCTGCTTGGCCGCCTCCGAGCATCGGCGCGGGAACGGCTCTTGTCGGTGGGAGTCCGACGCTCGGTGAAAGAGGCCCAGGTGCTTCTCCGTGAAGGAGCGCTGGAAACCCACGTGATCCTGCTCGATGACGCGCTCGTCAAGGTCACGGTCTCGCTGTCCGACGGCCGGCACGCCTTACTGGCGATCCGTGTGTCCGGCGACATCGTTGGAGAGATCTCCGCCCTGAACGGCACGCCGAGGACCGCAACCGTCACCGCATGCCGTCCGTCAATCATCCGGATCATCCACCGGAACGCGTTCAGAGCCGTCCTTCACGACAACCCTGAAGCCGCCTTGGAGGTGGCCGGGATCGTCGCCGACCGCCTTCGGTGGGCCAACCGGCGTCGGATCGACTTCACCTCCTACCCCGTACGAGTTCGCCTGGCCCGGGTTCTGTGGGAACTCGCAGTCGCCTACGGACGACGGAGTCCCCGTGGTTTGGTCATCGATATACGACTAACCCAGGACGAGCTGGCTACCCTCTGCGGCGCCGCAGAGATCAGCCTGCAGAAAGCGCTCGGAGGGCTGCGAGCGGACGGCATCGTCGCCACGGGCTATCGGGAAATCGTCGTACGAGACGGCAAGGCGCTGCGTTCGATCGCCGATCTTGACTAGCCTCGATGATTCGCGTGTAGCGGCGGTGCTGCCGGCCCAGCCGGTCTGATCGAGTGGTGTCGATTGTTTGGTGGGCTGGGTGTGGTGGTGGGCCGTCTGTCGCGGTGGTGGGCGTGGTCTCCTGGGTTCTCCGGCCGGTGGGTCGGGGGTTGGCCCGGGGTCAGCCGGGTGCGGGGATCGCCGTGATCCGGGTGAACGCGGCGGTGATCTGTTCTGCCCAAGGCCAGGTGGCCGGGTTGCGCACCCGGCGGCGGCGCTGTCCGTGGACGATGCGGGCGGCGGTGTGCAGCAGCCGGTAGCGCAGCCGTTTCGGCTCGGCGGTGGCGAGGTCACCGTCCAGGGCGTGCAGTTGCAGCCAGCAGATGAGGTCCGCGGCGATCGCGGCGGCAACACGCCAGGCCTGGTTGATGGCGAACTCGCGGGACGGTAGCCGGCGCAGGCCGGTGTCTTTGGCGCAGCGGATCCGGTCCTCGACGCGGGCGTGGGCGCGGTGTCGGGCTTCGAGCCACTGCAGGGCGCCGGCCTGGGTGTTCGTGACGATCGCGGTGTAGCGCCAGCCGTCACGTTCCTCGAACAGCGACAACTGCGCGCCGGGGTGCGGGCGTTCACGGCGGACGATGACCCGCGCACCTTGTGGCCAGCTGGTCAGGGTGAGCAGCCCGGTCAACTCCGCGACCTGGGCGCCCTCGCGGATGCCGCCGTCGGCGGCCAGCGCCGGTGTCCAGGCGGTCGCGGGTAGTGCGGTGATGGCGGCGCGTTCCGGCTCACCGATCGACCAGCCGATCGAGTACTCCACTCGCCGGCGCGTGGTGTTCAGGTTGGTGAGCCAGTCGAGGACCTTGTGGGTAGCCGCGGCGCTGTCACCTCGCACGAGCAGATGCCGCCGATGGGGCACCGGGATCTGTGCGATCGCGTCGGCGAGGACTTCGACGTGGTCGGTGGCGGTGTTCGCGCCGGCGTTTCCCGGCCGCAGCTTCACCGCGAGCATCTCGCCGGTGTTGTCGCAGGTCACGAGAATGGGGTGGAAGCCGTACGTGTGTTTGTAGGTCGCCGCGGCGCCGTCCTTGTCCGAGTGGGCGAGCACGATCGTGGAGTCCACGTCCAGCACGACCACGCCCGCGCCGATGTCGCGGCCCGCCGCCCGGGCTGCCGGCGCCCCGCCGAACAGCTGCCACATCCGAGCCCGGACCCTCGCCCTGGCCACCGCAATCCGCCGCAGCTGAGCGGTGCCGATCTCGTCGAGTGCCCGCCACACCGTGGTATCGGACGCGACCGACCCGAACACCTCGTGCTGGTGGCGCAGCACGTCGATGTCGCAGATCGCCTCGCCACCGTCGGCGATCATCACCGCGAGATCCACCAGCACCCGGCCGCGATCGTGGACCGGCCACCGCCCCCGGCGGGCCAGCCCGCCCGACAACGCCCCGGTCAGCCCGGACCGGTCGGCCAGCATCCGCAGCAGCGCCGCACCGACGTGCGACACCACACCCGTTCCGTCCGCGGTGACCCGCAGATCCTTCGACCACGCCGTAAACTTCACCGCGGAAGTGCCTCCCAGGTAGAGAACCTTGTAGATGTCGCAATCACAAGTTTCCCCTGCCAGAGAGGCACTTCCGTCTATCTACACGCCGGAAGACCCCACGAATTGATGATCACCATGAATCACCCGGGCTAGACCGATGCACGATGACCGTGGACGTTCTCGACCCGCCGCGCGATAGTGACCGCTGCGGCTGTGCCCGCTAGCTTCAGCGGTCCAGTTCCATCACAGTGAGTTCGCCGCCGCATCGCAGGCACGGCACGTTGATCGCCGAGTCGCCGTCGCCGAGCAGGCAGGGAACGCAGAGCACCTCGTCGCAGGCCGTGCACTGCATGCCGAATCTGGGCGAGATCACGTTGACGTCGAAGGTCCCCGGCTCCGTCCGGTGCACGAGCCGGTGGCACTCGCGGCAGTAGTCGATACCCCGCCGCCGCATGGTGGTTGCCGCCTGCGGGTGGCCGAGGCGCGCGGCGTGCACGATGTGCTCGTCGGCTTCCGCGAAGCGGCCGAGCTTGCCGAGGGCCATGCCGAGCGCGTTGTGCGCCTCGGAGTACTCCGGTCGCAGGTCGAGGCACGCGCGCAGCGGCTCGAGTGCCTCCTCCCACCGACCGGCGTTGGTTAGCGAGACCCCGAGGAACAGCTGGCAGCTCGACGAGCCCGGATCGGCGCCGGCTGCCTCGGCGAACCCATCGGCTGCCTCCGACCAGCGCTTCTGGTCGAACAGCGCCAGGGCGCGCTGGTACGTCGCCCGCGACTGCTCGACGTCGGAGCGGTTGTCTCTGCTCTTGCGCGAGAACAAACCCACCAGGGCCTCCTTCGACGACCCGACTCATCGTAGGTGTGGTACCTGCGACGCCGGTTGATCTCCGGAAGTCCCAGAGCTGAGCCAGCTCCTCTTCGGATAACCGGTCCGAACTGGTACGAACCTCTCGCCCGGGCATCGACCGTCACCATTCGGCCATCCACCCGAAGTGATCGCCGGCTTGGTCGGCGGGGATGGAGACCGCCGGTAGGTCGAGGCCGCGACTGATCGCGTCGGCGATGACCCGGGTGGGCACGGCCTCCTCGGCGGTGGCGTACAGCGCCGCGCCGGTCGGTGTCTCGTCCACCGCGAGGCGGACCTCGTCCACCGCGAGGCGGACCTCGTCCAAGGCGAGACGGACGCGGTTCGCGGCATCGAGCCGATGCCTTGCGGCCCACCGGTTGCTGCCGTGATGTTGCCTCCAGGAACTCCTGCGCCGCCACCAGAGCAGCGTGCCTAAGGCTCGCTGACACACGCGACAGGCTCCCGGAAACCAACAAGGCAGATGAGCTGCGCGCGACCTGATCGACGAACTGCGCGCGGCCGGCCTGGCCCCGACCGCGCAGCGTCGGCTGGTGCTCACCGCGCCGCGCGGGCGGGAGCACCCGGCGAGAGCGATCGAGATCCACCAGCGGCTGCGCGTGGTCGGGCAGGCGGTCGGTCGACCACGGTGTACCGCACCCTGTACGCGTTGGCCGACGCCGGTCGGGTGCATGTCTTCACCGCGACGAGAACTGACCTACCGGCATTGCCAGTGACGGGCCGCACCATCGCCTGGTGTGCGAGGTGTGCGGGCTGGTGGCGGAGCGATCTGCCGACACTGTGACCCGCTGGCTCCAGCAGCAATGCGCGGACGAGGACCTCGTGCCAAACCCTGAACACAGCGAGCCTGCATGCCGATCGCCGTCCGCCCGCCGCCGTCCAGTGAACCGACTGCTTTCAGTACGGCGGAGCGAAGGTGGCCAGTGGCGCCTCTGTCACCCTCCGTCAATGTGGCGGGCGTCGTGATGAAAACGAAAACCGATGTGCTTATAGTCTGTCTGTACAGGAGCCCGACCGGCATCACCTGTCCCCGAAGTTCGAGCAGGCCACGCGCCGGTCACATCCCTAGCCGAACGGACCCACCACCCCGCCATGCGTCTGTCCACCGCCATCGCCATCGCCACCGCCGTCGGCATCGTCGTCCTCGGCGCGAACCCGGCGGCTGCCGCGCCCGGGCCGGTCCCGGCGCCAACGCCGTCCAGCGGCGCGCCCGGCCAAACCGGCCCGGCGCCGGTGACCTGGGGCGTGGCCCCGTCGAGCCCGACGGGACCGAATGGGCGGGCGAGTTTCGGGTACAAGCTCGATCCCGGTGCCAAGGTGACGGACTACGTCGCGGTGACCAACCACTCCACGCGGCCGCTCACCCTGAGTCTCTACGCCAGCGACGCCGTCACCACCCCCCAGGGTGGCTTCGACCTGTTGCCCGGGGCGCAACGGCCGGTCGATGTCGGCTCCTGGGTGCGGCTCACCGCTTCGACGCTGACCATCCCGTCGACCTCCCGGGTCGACGTGCCGTTCACCCTGACGGTGCCCGACAATGCCACCCCGGGCGACCACACCGGCGGCATCGTGGCCACACTCGCCGCCACCAGCACCGACGGCCAGGGAAACGAGGTCGCGGTCGACCACCGGGTCGGCGCGCGGATCTACCTTCGGGTCACCGGCGAACTGCGCCCGGCGCTGGCCCTGGAGGACCTTCAGGTACGTCACCGTGGTTCCGCCAATCCGTTCGGCGGCGGCGAGATCGTCGCCACGGCCACGATCCGCAACACCGGGAACGTGCGGCTCGCCGGTCAGCCGGCGATCGACGCCGCCGGGCTCTTCGGCCTCGGCCGCCGCGGCGCGTCCGGCGCGGCGTTGCCGCAGATCCTTCCCGGCGGCGCGATCCAGGCCACCGTCCGGCTACCCGGGGTGCCTCCGTTGTTCCGGCTCACGGTCACCACCACCGTCGTCCCGGCGGCCGTCGACAGTCAGGTGCGCGACCCGGCGCCGGCGACGGCGTCGCAGGTGACCACCGTCTGGGCCGTGCCATGGTTCCACCTACTACTCGTCGCCCTTGTCGCCGGCGCGGTGTGGGCCCTCCTGACGGCCCGCCGCCGCAGGCGCCGCCGCGCGGCCCGGCACCTGGAGCAGGCCGTCGCCGCCGCCCGCGAGCAGGGCCGCGCCGAAGCCGTCGCGACGGTCGCCGCGACGCCGGCCGAACAGCCGAGCGGCACCGGCGGCAGGCCGCGACAGCCGGAGAGCCGTACGCCGGAAACCGCACCGGAGACGCCGACGGCGCCCCCGGGGAGCGAATCGTGACCCGGACGAGGAGTTCGGACGAGCCGGCCGCGACATCGACAACTTTCAGTGGAGCAAGGGCAGGGAGGATGATGAGAACAGCACATCTGCGCGTCGGCGCGGCCGGGTTCGCCCTGGCCGTACTGGCGCTGACCGGCGCTGCCGCACCGGTGCGCGCCGCGCCGGCGCCGGTCGACCCGGCGGGGGCGGACCTGGTGTCCCTCTCGGTCGCCGACGGTGACCTTTCGATGCGCGTCCGCGACGCGACCCAGATAGCCAGGCAAGCGGTCGGGCACGACCCGGCCGACGTGCTGCTGAGCCCGGAGGGCGGCGTCGCGGTACGGGTGCCGGACAATCCGGCGTTCTCGTTCCTCGGTGCGCCCGGTCAGGCGGTCTGGTCGCTGACCTCCGGAGACCAGGGTCTGCCCGCGTTCGACACCACGGGCGTGGGACGGGGCGTGGTCCGGGGCGACGCGGTGACCATCTCGCTGGCGGCGGTGCAGGGGCCCGGCCGGTTCACCGCCTATACGGTGTCCGGCCTGGGCACGGCCCGGCAGCTGCTCGGCGTGGGCGCCCGGGAGGCGTCGCTGCCGGTCGCGACCCGCACCGAGGTCATCTGGGCGTTCGACGCGGCCGGTGACTACCGGCTCACCCTCGGCTCGTCGGCGACGTTGGCGACGGGCGGGACGGTGACCGCCGAGGCGACGTACCAGGTCACCGTCCCGACCCTGCGGCCGGGACCGGCGCTGCCGCCGCCCGCCGCGGCGGCGGCGCCGGTCGAGACCGTCCGGCCGTCGCCGCAGACCCAGGCCAGGGCACTTCCGGGTGTGCCGCGGGCCGCGCCGGCGCCGCCCCCCGCGGCCTCGCCGCCGGTGGTGGCGAACGCCGCTCCGGCCGCCGGCGAGCGCAAGGTGATCTCCGACGGGCACGTGGACATGGGGCCGCAACTGGTGGGCGGGGACTGGACGATCCGGATCAAGGACGACACGGTCACTCCGGCGGTGTGGCGGGAACTGGCCGACGTGGTCCTGCAGGTCAGGGACAACGCGAAGACGACGGTCCCGGCCGGGGCGGACTTCCTGGGCGACGAGGGCGACGAGGTCTGGCTGCTGCCGCAGGCGCAGCGGTCCGGGATCGTCTGGCCGGGCTGGAACACCCAGCACGAGTCGGTGGTCTCCGGGACCCGGGGCGACGTGACCTGGACTCTCGCTGGAGTAGACGGTCCGGGCCGGTTCACGCTCTTCCTGACCGGATCGTTCGGCAACGCCGACGTGCTCTTCGACTCGGCCAAGTCCCTGCCCCAGCGGCTCGCGATCCCGCCGAACACACACGCGCACGGAAACTGGGCGTTCAGCGAGCCGGGCCTCTACCGGCTGAAGGTGCAGATGAGCGGCACCACCACGGACGGCAGGGCGGTCACCGACGCCAGGACCTTGGCGATAGCGGTGGGCGACGACACCGATCCGAACCCGGGCTTCGGTGGCGGCGGCTCCGGCGACGGATCGGGCGACGGTTCCGGTGGCGACGGCAGGCTGCCGCGTACCGGCACCTCGTGGGTTGTCACCGCGGTTGCCGGGGGCCTGCTTCTCGTACTGGCCGGGGCGCTGCTGCGGTTCGTCGCGCGACGTCGCGGCGGGCCCGGAACCCGGACGACAACCACCGGATAGTGGCTTCACAGAGTTGATAACCATTCCCATTTTCATGTTATCATGCGGCGCGACGCGGCGGAACGGTGGCGAGGACCGACCGGCGCCGCGTCGCGCCGAGACGTCAGGAGGGGGCCGGATGCCTGCTGCCGCTGTTACCCGGGCCCACTCGCACGCTCGCCGGACCGGCTCGCGGATCCGGCTGGTGTTGCTGGCGCCGCTGCTGGTCGGGGTGCTGACCGCCGGCTGCCGGTCGGAGGTGACGCTGAGCGCACACGACGAGCGGGTCCAGGTCGTCGCCACCACCGGCATCCTGCGCGACCTGGTCAGCCACGTCGGCGGTGACCGGGTACGGGTCAGTGCCCTCGTGCCGGACGGGGCCGACCCGCACAGCTACGAGCCGTCGCTGCGCGACGTCCGCAACGTCGTGTACGCCGACGTCGCGTTCAGCAACTACCTGCTCCTGGAGGAGCAGGCCATCATCAAGGCCCTGGACGCGAATCTGCGGGACGGCGTACCGAACATCTCGCTGGCCGAGGGCGCGGTGAAGTACGCGGCGGAGATCATCCCGCTGGTGGAGGACGTCTCGCTGGACACCATCTGGCTCGGCATGCGGGTCCGGGGCACCGGCACGGCGCACGGCGCCAACCGCTCCTCCGACGTGCTGCTGCGCGCCACCGCCGTGCAGGGGCCGGGCGGGGTCGTCGCCTACCTGACCGAGTCGTTCGGCACCCCGTCGTTCTATGTCGATTCCACCGACGGGTTCGACCCCGCCAACGGCTACCGGGACGACACCGCAGCCCTGCCACCGGACGCACACACCCACATGAGCTGGGCGTTCACCAAGCCGGGCGTCTACCGGCTGACCGTGCGGGCCCAGCTCGCGGTCACCCCGGACAGCGCGCCCATCCCGATGGGCGAGCAGGTCTTCACCTTCGCCGTCGGGGTGGATCCGCATTCGGTGCCGGGGATGGCGGGCGCGGCGGTACTGAATTCCGGGCACGCGGACATCAGCGTGGACCTCGACCAGGGGCGGCTGTACCTGTTCGCCGACCCGGAGGGCAGCGGCGAGGCAAACCAGCGGGTGTACGACCCAGCCCGCACGGTGATCGAGGTGCCGAACAAGGCGCTGCGGGAGGTGCCCGGCGACCGCAGGTTCCGTTTCCTCGGCCGACCCGGTACCCAGGTCTACCAGCTTCCCCAGGCGGTGCTCGGCAAGCACGTGCACGGCGAGATCGATCCGCACCTGTGGCAGAACGTCCGCAACGCCATCTCCTACGTCGAGCTGATTCGGGACACGCTGATCGGGGCCGACCCGCTGGGTGCGGCGTCGTACCGCGCCAACGCCACCGCTTACATCGCGCAGCTCGAACGACTCGACGGGTTCGTCCGGGACACGATCGCCCGGATCCCGTCGTCGCGGCGCCACCTGGTCACCACCCACGACGCGTTCGGCTACCTGGGCCAGGCGTACGGCATCGAGATCTCGGGCTTCGTCACCCCGAACCCCGCCACCGAGCCGAGCCTGGCCGACCGGCGCCGGCTCACCGAGACGATCCGCAACCTCGACATCCCCGCCGTCTTCCTCGAACCGAACCTGGCCGCCCGCTCCACCACCCTGACCGAGGTGGCCCGGGAAGAGGGGCTGCGGATCTGCCGGATCTACGGCGACACCTTCGACGACGGCGTCACCACCTACGCCCAGATGATGCGGTTCAACGCCGAATCGCTGCACGACTGCCTGACCACGGCACGATGAGGGAGGAACCAGTGACGGCAGGACGGACGCGGTCGCGCCGCTCATCCGGTCCAGAGCGCCGCGGTCCTGCGCGGAGGCCGAATAATGGACGGTGCCTTCCCGCCGCCAGGGCAATTCTGCGCTGCGCCGCGGTGACGATGGTGGCCCTGGCGGCCGCCCCGGCCCCCGCGCTCGCCGAGGAGCCGACCCCCGGCCTCGACCAGTCGATCGCGGCGGACCAGCCCCTCGCGAGCGGCCGGGCGACGCTCGCCACCGGGCACGTGGACATCGGCCCCCGCTACGTCGACAACCAGTGGACCCTCCTCATCCACGACGGCACCCAGGCACAGTCGGTGTGGCGCAGCCCCGACGAGACCGTGCTGCGGGTCTCCGACGCGGCGTTGCAGGCCGTGCCGGACGACCCGGCGTACGCCTTCCTCGGCGTCGACGCCGGGAAGCGGGTGTACGTGGTGCCGCAGGTCCAGAACCAGGAGGTGGTCTGGCTAGGCTGGAACACCCAGGATCCCCGGGTGATGCAGACGATCGACCGGGGCGTCACGCTGCACCTGTTGGGCGTGCGCGGGCCGGGCACGCTCACCACCTTCCTCCAGTCCGGCAACTTCGCCGCACCGCAGGTGCTGTGGCGCTCTGCGGAGCCGGCCGCCCAGCCGTTCTGGGTCGAGGTCAACACCCACACGCACGCCAACTGGGTCTTCAGTACGCCCGGCGTCTACCTGGTCACGATCCAGGTCTCCGCCGACCTGATCAGCGGCGAGAAGGTCTCCGCGAGTCGGACGTTGCGCTTCGCGGTCGGCGACGCGACCAGCACCGACGAGGCGTTCGCCGCCACGGCGGACGTCCCCGGACCCGTCGGCCAGGCGCCCGTCGGCCACGAGGGGACCGACAGCGGCGAGCCGTCCGGCGGCCCCAGCACCCTGCTGCTCACCGCACTGATCGGGATCGCCGCCCTGCTCGCGGTCGCGCTGGTCGTGGTCCTGACCCGGGGCGCCACCGCAAAGCGACGGGCCGAACGCGAACGCCCCGCGTCGCCACTGGATAGTCGGTCGTGAGAGCACTGGAGATCGAAGAGCTGGACGTGGACCTCGGCGGCCGGCCGGTACTGCGCAACGTACGGCTGCACCTCGACCCCGGGGAACTCGTCGGGTTGCTCGGCCCCAACGGTGCCGGCAAGACCACCCTGCTCCGGGCCGTCCTGGCGCTGATCCGCCCCAGAGCCGGCCGGGTGCTGGTGGACGGGAAGCCGTCCCGGCCCGGTCGCTCGCCGATCGGGTACGTCCCGCAGCGCCACGAGTTCACCTGGGACTTCCCCATCTCGGTCGAGCAGGCCGTGCTGACCGGCCGGACTGGCCGGATGGGCCTGCTCCGCCGCCCCGGCGTCGAAGACTGGCGGGCGGTGGGCGACGCGCTGGGCCGGGTACGACTCACCGGCCTGCGTCGGCGCCCGGTCGGCGAGCTCTCCGGCGGGCAACGTCAACGCGTCCTGGTCGCCCGGGCCCTCGCGCTGGCGCCGCGCATCCTGCTGCTCGACGAGCCGTTCACCGGGCTCGACATGCCCACCCAGGAACTGCTCGGCGACCTCTTCGCCGGCCTCGCCGCCGAGGGCCGGGCGGTGCTGATGACCACCCACGACCTGGTCGCCGCCCTGGAGTCCTGCACCCGGCTGGTCCTGCTCAACCGCACGGTCATCGCCGACGGCCACCCCGAGGAACTCCAGGACGTCGAGGTGTGGATGCGCACCTTCGGGGTCAGCGAGACCTCCCCGCTGCTGAAACTCGTGAGGGCGGCCTAGTGTCCATCACCGACTTCCTCGCCGACCTGCTCAACCCCGACCTCGCCTTCCTGCCCAAGGCCCTGGCCATCGCGGTCATGTCCAGCATCGTCTGCGGCGTCGTCGGCTGCCACGTCGTACTCCGGGGGATGGCCTTCATCGGCGACGCCGTCGCGCACGCGGTCTTCCCCGGCCTCGCGGTCGCCTTCGTCCTACAGGGCAGCCTGGTCCTCGGCGGCGCCGTCGCCGGCGTCGCGACCGCCCTGCTGATCGCGATCTTCGCGCAGAACCGGCGGCTCAAGGAGGACTCGCTGATCGGCGTCTTCCTGGTCGCCACCTTCGCCCTCGGCATCGTGATCATTTCGCAGGCACCCGGCTACGCCGGCTCGCTGCAACAGTTCCTCTTCGGTTCGATCACCGGCATCCCGAACCGGGACCTCTACCTGGTAGGTGGCACCGGACTGGTCATCCTCGGCCTGGTCTTCGCGCTGCACAAGGAGTTCGTCGCGATCTGCCTGGACCGGGAGATGGCCCGCTCGCTGGGGCTGCCGGTCTTCTGGCTGGACATCGTCCTCTACGTGCTGGTGACCCTTGCCGTGGTGATCTCGCTGCAGACGATCGGCAACATCCTCGTGCTGGCCCTGCTGATCACCCCCGCAGCGGCCGCCCGGCTGCTCACCGACCGGCTCGGCGTGATGATGCTGCTCGCCCCGGCGATCGGCGGCACCTCCGCGCTCGTCGGGCTCTATCTGTCGTGGAGTTACGACACCCCGGTCGGTGGCACGATCGTGCTGGTCGCCACCGCCGTCTTCCTCGCCGCCTGGCTGCTCGCCCCGAGGCACGGCCTGCTGATCCGACACTGGCGCCGTCCCGCAGCGGCTGAGCCCGCTGGCAGCGCCCTTCCGGATCATCGCGACGACCTCGCGGGCGCCGAGGAGGCGTCGCCGGCCGTCCCGTAACCGGACGACCGGGCGGACTCCATCGGCCACGCGCCGCGGCGCAGCAGCCGCAGCGGCCGGCGGGATCTGGTCGGCCGCTGCGGAGAGAACGACGGCGGGTTCGCCATCCACCGTCACCACCAGCACGGTGCACCCGCGCTCCCGCCAGCTCCTCGGCCAGGCCCGTCAGGAGCCCGGGTAGCCGTCCAGCCCAACGGTCCACCGGCCTCAGGCGCCGCCCCGCAGGACGTCGGTCCCTACCGGCTCAGGAGCGGGCGGCCACGCCGAAGGCGTACCGGACGGTGGTGGTCAGGACGAGGTCGCCGCCGGATCGGGTCAGTACGCGGGTCGACCCGGTCGTAGGCAGGGGCGCCCGGTCGAACACCCCGGCCATCTCCCGCTTCCGCCGGGCCGCCTCGGCTCCGCCAGGGTTGTCGCTCACGTCAGGTCTCCTCGACAGGGGCGTTTCGGTAGGCGTGCGGGCGCGGGCGACCAGTGTGTGGGTCAGCCCCGGGGCGTGGCAACGACGACGTCCAACTCTCCGACGGCGGCGGTGAAGCCGGCGCCGGCGAGTTCGTCGAGCAGCTCCGCCGGGGATACCACGTGCCACGGGTACGCCACCACGAGGTCACGCTCGACGCTGCCGTCCGGGGTGAGGGTGCGGTAGCGCATCGTCCACGTCACGATGCCGTCGCCGGCCGGCCGCGCTTCGCCGCCGCCCTGGTAGGTGCGCCCGCCGACGGTGATGCTCGCGAAGGTGGTCGGCGGGACGGTGGTCACCTCGGCGGGCGGTTGCAGGTTCACGATCAGCGGCGCGGAGGGTGCCAGCCGGGCACGCAGCTCGGCCCAGAGCCTCCGGCGCTGCTCCGGGTCGAGGTGTCCGAGCATGTTCATCGCCAGTACCCCGCCCAGCCGGGCCGGGGATTGCCAGTCCTGGATGCCGGCGGCGATCACGGTCACCCTCGGGCGCAGCGTCTCGCTGCCGGCGAGCCGGGACAGCAGGACCGCGCGGAGGATCGGCGACGGCTCCACCGCGACGATCTCGGCACTCGGCAGCGTCTCCGCCACGAGCAGAGTGCCCAGACCGGTCCCGGCGCCGATGTCGAGGAACGGTCCCTGGTCCGGGACGGCCCGGTGCAATGCCGCGACGACCGGGGGGTGGAACGCCTGCCAGGCGTCCCGGCTGAACACGTCGATGAATTCACCGGACTCCGCGTAGAGGTCGGCCGTCATCGGCTTCTCGCCTCCCTGTCGTCAGTGCTAGGTGGGCCACCCCGGCCTGTCTCATGGCCGACTGGTGGCAGGGCAGCGCCCACAGCCTCGGCAGCCGTGGCCTGTGCACCACGGCTGCCGAGACGGCGGTTTCTCAGATGGCGGTCAGGGTCAGTGTCGCGACGTACTGGCCTGCGGCGGTGTCGGTCGGCAGTTCCAGGTTCAGTCCGGCGCCGAGCCGGGCGGTGCCACGGCCGTCGCCGGCCGGTGCGGTGCCGAGCACGCTGCTCGCGGCCAGGCCGTTCCCGGCGGTGAAGCCGGGGGTGACGGTCGGGCCGGCGGCGACACCCTGGCCCTCGGCCTGGGCCAGCACGGTTGGTGTCCAGCCGAGGTACTTCCCGCCGACCCGGGTCTGCCCGGCGGTGAAGTCGCTCAGCTGTCCGGCCACGTTCCAGCCGGGTTCACCCGGCCGGGTGTCGGTCACCGTGACCGGACGCAGGGCGCCGCTGCTCTGCCACCGGTCGCCGGCCGGGGACAACGTGGCCGCGGGCAGGTTGACCGTACGGTCGCCGGGGTCAACGCTGACCACCAACGCGCCCTGCGCCCCGACGGTGACCTTGATGGTCTGCGACGCCGCCGGTGCGCCGGCGTCCTCGACGTTCAGGGTCACCGGGGCGCTCTCGGCCACCGGCACCTCCGCACCGTCCCGGTAGAGGCGGACCAGGTACCGGCAGTCGTCCAACTGCGCGGTGGCGGTGAACGAGTACGCCGCGGACGCCTCGCTCGGTATCTCGGCGAACTCCGCCGCCCCCGGGCACTTGCTGAACCAGCGGTACCGGTCCAGGTCAGTGACCGGGTCCTGCACGGCGGTCAGCGTCACCGCCGCGCCCGGGGCGTACGCCGGTCGCAGTCCCTGGATCGACAGCGCGACCTCCGGTTCCGGATCCGGTAGGTCGCCGACCACGAAGCGGTACGGCACCGGGCCGGTCGACACGGTGCTGCCGTCGACCAGCGTGGCGTCGGCCCGGAAGGTCAGCGTGTAGCTGCCCAGGGCGCTGAAGACCCAGTTGGCGTGGGCGTGGGTGCCGATCGGCACGTCGATCGCGTCCGGCAGCCCGTCGTCGCTGCGGAACTTGACCAGTGGCTGACCGACCGGGTCGGTCATGAAGACCGACACCCGGCCCGGCCCGGTCACGTCCACCAGGCTCAGGCTGACCTTGTTGCCCTGGAACACGCCGGATCGCAGGGTCGTCGTGTTCCAGCCCGGCCACAGCAGGTTCGGGTCCTGGGTCATCGGCAGCAGCCAGACCGTCGAGCCGGCCGGCCCGAGGAACGCGTACTCGGGCAGGTCCGGCACCTCGACGGCGGCCTCCGGCCGGACCTGGAAGGTCACGTCCTGCGGATCGCGGGTGACCGACGGATCCACTGTGTCGTCGTGCACCTTCAGCACGAGCCGGCCGTCCTCGTAGTGCACGTCAACGGCGTCGGTGTGGCCGGCGGACAGCACGACCTTCTCCTGCGCGAGCGCCGGTGTGGCACCCGGCAGCAGCAGGCCGCCGAGGCACACCACGGCGGCGCCGGCCGCCGTGGCACGGCGCTTGCGGTTCGGACTTCTCGTCGTCATCCCTCCCCCCACTTCTTTCACGAAATGAAAACGGATATCAGGTTCGCGGGGAAGCTAGCACGGGCTTCGGGATCATGTCGAGCAGGTGACCGGCCATGCCCCGGGAAGGCCGGATCGCCGGTCGTGCCGGCATGTTGACAGGCTATCGAAAATGGTTACCGTTTTCTCTAGCCGCGACACGGTGTCGGGGCGTGAGGAGGAGTTGCATGCGAGCCAGGATGTCCGCGCTGACCGGCGTCACCGCGGCGATGACCGCCGGGCTGCTGGCCTGGGCCGTACCCGCCCAGGCCGGCGCCGTCCGGCTGTCCCAGGGGCACGTCGACGCGGTGGACGTGGCCTTCGAGGACGGCGAGTTCGAGATCTCGGTCCACGACGAGACCGTGGACCCCGACGTGGAGCGCGACCCGGCCGACGTGATCTTCGTCGCCAAGCCGGAGGCGGCGGTGGCCGTACCGGACGACCCCGCGTACGCCTTCCTCGGCGTACCGGGCACGACCGTCCACATTCTCCCCGAGGTGCAGAACGAGAACCTGCTCTGGGCCGGCCTGGCCACCGAGGAAGTGGCGGCGGGGGTCTTCGTCGACGACAGCGTCCGGATCCGGTTCACCCGGGTGATCGGCCCGGACGGGTTCAGCCTCTTCGTCACCGACCCGGTCGGTGCGCCGGAGGTGCTGGTCGACAGCGAGGACGGCCTGCCCGACGCGGTCACCCGGCCGGTCGGCGGCCACATGCACGTCAACTGGGCGTTCGAGCGGGCCGGCACCTACCGGATCAAGGTTGACGTGACCGGCAGGCTCGCCGCGACCGGCGAGCGCGTCACCTCCGACCCGGTCTGGCTCACCTTCGAGGTCGAGCGCTGAGCCGCGAACCGAACAGCGGAACGGGAGAACCGATGAGACTCGTCCAGCGGACCCTCACCCTCGTGGCGGCCGCGACCGCCGCCGTCGTCGGCCTGACCGCCACCCCGGCGGCCGCGGCCACCATCGAGACCGGCCACCTCGACGTCCTCGACGTCGACTACACCGCCGGGGCCCTCACCCTCGACATCAAGACGTACAGCCCTGTCAACGACGACCTGTCTCCGGCGGGCACGACCCTGCGGCTGCCGTCGACCTCCGCCATCGCGGTGCCGAGCGGATCCGCCTGGAACTGCCTCGGCGCCGCCGGATCCACCGTCTACGTCGCCCCGCAGGCTGAGAACCCCGGCCTCATCTGGGCGGGTTGGAACACGGAGGACGTGCCGACGGCCCAGGGGCCGGTGCGGATGGAACTGGTCGGTGTGTCGTCCGTGCCGGCCGGCGGGCGGTTCGCCCTCTACACCACCGACGCCTTCGGCACGCCGACCTTCCGGCTCAACTCCACCACCGGCGCCGGCTGCCCGATCTCCGTCTGGCCCGGCAACATCGGCGCCGGCACCCACGCCCACGGTAACTGGGCGTTCTCGGCACCGGGTACCTACACCCTCTCGTTCCGGGCCACCGCCCAGGGCGGCAGCGGAGTCACCAGTCCCACCGTCAACTACCTGGTCCAGGTCGGCTGAGCACGCCGCCCCGGGCACCCGCGTCCCCCGACCGCCTGGCACGGACCGGTCGGGGGCGCGGTCCGACGCTCCACCTGAATACGACAACCACCACGGGGGGCTGGACGGACGTGCCGCGGTCAGGCAAGGTAGAACTCGCGATCAGTACAGGTATCAATACCCTAAGTGATGCCGCCGGTTCCGACCACAAAGGAGTCTCCGTGTCCCTCGACGTACCCACCGCCCTGCTGGAGCGGGCCGAGACCGGCCCGGTCGACGACGCCGAGTTCGTCACCTGTGTACGTGACTCACTGCCCTACGCCTGGGCCGTCATCAGCGAGGTCACCGGCGACCTCAGGCGCGACGGCGGCGACTTCGCCGACCACGCCGTACCGCCGCCGAGCGAGGCCGAACGGGGCCAGCTGCTGCGCGCCCTGGCCAGCGACGCGATCCGAGGAGCGCTGGAGCGGCACTTCGGGGTCAAGCTGGCGTTCCAGAACTGCCACCGGGTAGCCGCGTTCGACCTGTCCGCGGTGGACGGCGAGCGGTACCGCGCCTTCGTCTCCACCCGGGGACAACTGCTCAACCAGTCACCCGAGCTGCGTGACTGCTGATCTGCCCGGCGACGCGCGGCCGGACCGGCCGCGCGTCGACCTCTTCCTGCTCGCCGGCCAGTTCCCCGGCGCCGACCACGCGACCACCCTCGGGCACGCCGTGGACTACGCCGTCGCCGCCGAGGCCGCCGGGTTCGACGGGGTGTGGCTGGCCGAGCACCACTTCATCTCGTACGGCGTCTGCCCGTCGGCGGTCGCGCTCGCCGGCTTCCTGCTCGGCCGGACCCGCCGGCTGCGGGTCGGCACGGCGGCGGCGATCCTGCCCAACCGCCATCCGGTCGCCCTCGCCGAAGAGGCGGCGCTGCTCGACGCCGTCTCCGGTGGCCGGTTCGACCTGGGCGTGGCCCGCGGCGGCCCCTGGGTCGACCTGGAGGTCTTCGGCGCCGGGCTGGAGCGCTACACCACCGGTTTCCCGGAATCCCTCGACGTGCTCCTGGCCGCGCTCTCCGGCCGGCCGACCATCGCCGGGAACGGACCGGCGCACCGGTTCCGGCCGGTGCCGATGGTGCCCCGACCGGCCCGGCCGGCGCCGGTGTGGTTGGCCGCCACCTCACCGCCGACCGTCGACCTCGCCGCCAACCGCGGGCTCCCGCTGCTGCTCGGCATGCACGTCGACGACACCGCCAAAGCCGCCACCCTCGACCGGTACGCGGAGACGGCCACGGCCGCCGGGCAGGACGCGACAGCGCCGGAGCACGTCAGCGCCCACCTGGCGTACGTCGCCGACACCGTCGCCGAGGCCGAGAAGGAACTGCGGGACACCCTGCCCGGCTGGCTCGCCCGCACTCACGAGTACGTCCGTGTCGACGGCAGCCCGCCCGCGCACCGCGACCTGGACGCCTACCTCGACCACCTGCTCGCCATCCATCCGGTCGGCCCGGCCGACCGGTGCGTGTCCCGGTTGACCGGCACCGTCGCCACCACCGGTGCCCGGCGGCTCATGCTCATGGTCGAGGCCGCAGGCGAACCCGACCGCACGCTGGCGAACATCCGTCGACTCGGCACCGAGGTCCTGCCGCACCTTGCCGTGCCGGGGTGAGTGTCCGGGTCGGCCGGAGCCGGGCGCGCTGCCGGCTCTCCGGGCACCCCGATGGGCGTACCGCTTCCGGGGGACACCGTCCCACGTCCCGGCAGCTTTGTGGAAACGACTACCAAGTCCGCTAAGGTGTGGCCGGAACCGTAGGAAACGTACCCATTCCCGGAGGACCGGCCGTGAAGATCGCTTTTGTCGGTAAGGGTGGCAGCGGAAAGACCACGCTCGCCGCCCTGTTCGCCCGCCACCTCGCGGCGTCGGCGCCGGCCGGCACCCCGCTGCTCGCCGTCGACGCGGACATCAACCAGCACCTGGCGGTGGCGCTCGGCGCCGACGAGGACGAGGCGGTCCAGTTACCCGCGCTGGGCGACCACCTGACCGAGATCAAGGAGTACCTGCGCGGGACGAACCCCCGGATCTCCTCGGCCGCGGCGATGGTGAAGACCACGCCGCCCGGTCGCGGCTCCCGGCTGCTGCGCGTCGTGGAGGCCAACCCGATCTACGACAACCTGGTACGCGAGATCGGCGGCATCCGGCTCGCGGTGACCGGCCCGTTCGCCACCGAGGACCTCGGGGTGGCCTGCTACCACTCCAAGGTCGGCGCGGTGGAGCTGATCCTGAACCACCTGGCCGACGGCCCCGGCGAGTACGTCGTCGTGGACATGACCGCTGGCGCCGACTCGTTCGCCTCCGGCCTGTTCACCCGCTTCGACGCGACGTTCCTGGTCTGCGAGCCGACCCAGCGCAGCGTCGGTGTCTACCGGCAGTACGTCGGCTACGCCGCCGACTTCGGGGTCCGGGTGCACGTGGTCGGCAACAAGGTCGAGGACGACTCCGACGTCGAGTTCCTGCGTGAGCACGTCGGCGACGACCTGCTCGCCTGGCTCGGCCGCTCCGGGTACGTCAAGGAGGCGGAACGGGGCAGGCCGCGCCCGATCGACACGCTCGAACCGGCGAACCGGGCGGCGCTGGAGACGATGCGCGGTGCCGTGGACGCGGCGGAGCAGGACTGGGTGACGTACACCCGGCAGGCGGTGCACTTCCACCTCCGCAACGCCAACGCCTGGGCCAACGACCGGACCGGCGAGGACCTTGCGGCACAGGTCGACCCGGACTTCGTGCTCGGCCCCGAGGCACTGCGCTCCGGGCTGCTCCAGCAGGCCTGACGGCCGCCGGGACGGGCGGCCGGGCGAGGCTCGACTACCGCCGACCATCACCCGACATAGGGGCCTGCGGCAGGTGTACGGCGATGTCCAGGCCGCCGGTCGGCCGGGCGGTGCTGGAGATCTCTCCGTCGTGCGCGTCGACGATCGCCCGGACGATGGACAGGCCGAGCCCGGCCCCGCGGGTGCCGTTGCCGGCGCCCCGGACAAACGGCTCGAACAGCCGCCGCTCCTCGTCCGGCGTGACCGGCCGGCCGGTGTTGACGACCCGTAGGAACCCCCGCCCGTTCGCGGTGCCGGAGGTCACCGTGACGTGTCCGCCGGCGTGGTTGTAGCGCAGCGCGTTCTCCAGCAGGTTGCCGGCCATCCGTTCCAGCAGCACCGGCTCACCGCTGGCTGGCGCCGACCGCAGGTCGGCCTCCAGGGTGACGGCCCCGTTCGCCGCCCGGTCGGCGGCGCCGGCGACCGCCGCGGCGGCGACCTCGGCCAGGTCCACGGGCGTCCGGCGGGGCGGGCCGGCCTGGCTGCGGGCCAGGATCAGGAGCCCGTCGAGGGTACGCTGGCTGGCTTCGATGGCGGTGGCGATGTCGCCGGCCATCGCGACGAGTTCGGCCCGGTCGGGTTCGCCGTCGAGGGTGACGTCGATGGCGGTGCGGATGGTGGTGAGCGGGGTACGCAGTTCGTGCGCGGCGTTGGCGACGAACAGGCGCTGGCTGTTCAGCACCCGGTCGCGTTCGGCGATGCCGTGCTGGATGCGGTCCAGCATGCCGTTGATGGTGGCGGCCAGCGTGGCGAGTTCGTCGGCGGGCTGGCCGACGGGTACCCGTTCGGCCAGGTTCTCCGCTGACAGCCGGTTCGCGGTACCGGCGATCGTGCGGATCGGCCGCAGTATCCGCCCGGCTACCAGCCAGCCGGTCAGCCCGGCCAGCGCGGTCACCACCAGCAGCGCCGGCGCGGCCTGGGTCAGCAGCTTGGACATCGCCTCGTCGATATGCAGCCGCAGGCTGCGGAACAGCAGCAGGTACGTCAGCACCGTCAGGAGCGATCCGGCGGCCAGCACCAGGCCGGTGTACAGCAGCGCGAGCCGACTGCGGGCGGTCAGTCGCCAGGTCATGGGACGATCCGGTACCCGGAGCCGGTCAGGGTCTCGACCAGCGGTGGATCACCGAGCTTGCGGCGCAGGGTGCTGACGGTGATGCGTACGGCGTTGGTGAACGGGTCGGCGTGCTCGTCCCACACCTTGTCCAGCAGTGTCTCCGCGCTCACCACGGCACCGTCGGCGGCGAGCAGCCGTTCCAGCACCCCGAATTCCTTCGGGGTCAGCGACAGCAGCCGACCGTCCCGTTCGGCGGTGCGCCGCGACGGATCGAGTTCGACATCGCGCGCGCGTAGCACCGGAGGGCGGGCCGGCGTGCTGCGTCGGCCCAGCGCACGCACCCGGGCGACCAGCTCGGAGAACGCGAACGGCTTGCCCAGGTAGTCGTCGGCGCCCAGGGCCAGCCCGTCCACCCGGTCGGACACCGCACCGGACGCGGTGAGCATCAGCACCCGGGCGGTGCCGCGCTGCGCCAACAGCCGGCACACGGTGTCGCCGTGCACCACCGGAAGGTCCCGGTCCAGCACCACCACGTCGTACGGGACGATGTCGCATTTGTCCAGCGCCTGCTGACCGTCGTGTGCCACGTCGACGGCGCAGCCGTGCTTGCGCAGCCCGGCCGCGATGTACGTGGCCAGCGGCTGTTCGTCCTCGACCAGCAGCACCCGCATCCGGCCAGTATCCCCAGCACCGCATATGGGCGGCGTATCGGTCGGCGATCCGTTGCCGGTAGGTGGTCGCCGGTAGACCTGCGACAGTCCGTTTGTCGAGCGGGGAAGGACGTGCTCATGGATTCGGATTCGGTACGTGGTGTCGACCGGCGACGGCTGGTCGCATGGGGCGGGTTGGCGGCCGCCAGCGTGGCGGCCGGCGCACCGCTGGTGGGCGCCGAGCCCGGCAACGCTGCCCCGGCCCCCACCCACCCCGACGCACTCGTCGCGCCCGAACCGTCCGGGCACGACCGGATCCCGCCGGACACCCGGCCCGGCGGAGCCTACGACCGGTACGTGGCGAAGCTGGCCGCCGAGGACAAGTTCTCCGGCGTGGTGCTGCTGTCGCACCGGGGCCGGACCGTGCTGTCCCGCAGCTACGGCATGGCAGACAAGGAGAAGGGGATCCGCAACCACGAGGGCGTCGCGGTCAACCTCGGCTCGGCGGTCAAGCCGTTCTCTGCGGTGGCCATCCTGCAGTTGGCGCAGCGGGGCGAGGTGAGGCTGTCGGACACGGTGGGCAACTACCTGACGGGCTTCGCCAAGGAGATCGCCGAGCAGGTGACCATCCACCACCTGCTCACCAGCACCGCCGGGCTGACCCACCCGGGGACGGACCCGCAGCGCGTCTTCCACAGCCGGGAGGAGGTGCACGAGTTCTACCAGCAGTGGTCCCGGCAGGCGAGGCTGGCGTCCGCCCCCGGCACGGGCTTCGACAACAGCGGCGCCGCATTCGCCATCGCCGCGCAGATTGTGGAGGCGGTGACCGGCATGACGTACTGGGACTACGTGCACGAGCAGATCTTCGGGCGCTCCGGCATGACGGGCTCGGCGTTCTACACAAGGCCGCAGTGGCTCACCGACGAGCACATCGCGCACTCGTACATGACGCTGGAGGACGGCAGCCGGGTGGACGCCGTCCGCAACCTGGACAAGGGCAGCCCGAGCCCGTACGAGCCGGGCAAGAACCCGGGCCGCAACTTCATCGACTACGCCGGGGACGGTGGCTTCGCCACCGCGCCGGATCTGGTCCGGTTCGCGCACGCGCTGCGCAACGGCACGGTGCTGGACCGGCCGTACGCCGAGCTGTTGACCGGGGCCAAGATCCCTCAGGGGAAGGGCAAGGACGGCGGCCCCGCACCCGCCCACCCGTCGTTCATGGCGTACACGATGCCGGCCAAGCTCATCAAGGGCCAGTGGGTGTACGGGCGCGGCGGCGCCAATCCCGGCAGCGTCGCCAACTGGCACATCTACCCGGATGCCGGCTGGGTCAGCGTCATCCTCAGCAACTACGACAACCTGCCGGTGCAGGACATCATCAAACAGGAGATGCAGGCCATCCTCGGCCAGGATTGACGCGGCCACGGCCGGCCGCCGGGCAGGGGCGGCCCGGGTAGGTGTCATGGTCGGACGAAGCGGAGGTAGCGTGATCAAGGGGTGGCACGGCTGGGTCGGTACCTTCACCGGCGTGGTACTCATCACGGTGGCCGTACTGCCGTTGGCCGCGCTGGCGGTGTGGGCGCTGGCCCGCCGCCGGAGTGTCTCCGGCACCACGCCGGCGTGGGCGTGGCGGGTGTCGCTGGCCGAGGTCGGCATCGTCTACGGGACGGTGCCGTGGGTATGGATGATCATGTTGCCAGGCGGCCGGGCCGGGGCCGCCCCCGGTCGGGTGAGCCTGGTACCGCTGCGGGATCTGCTCACGATCCTCGCCGACGGGGGGCCGCTGACGGCGACGGGCCAGATCGTCGGCAACCTGCTGGTGTTCGCGGCGCTGGGGTTCCTCGCCCCGCTGCGGTTCGCGGCGCTGGCGTCGGTACCGCGGATCATGGCGCTCGCGGCGGGCTGCTCGGTCCTGGTCGAAGCCGCGCAGTACCTCCTACGGCTGGACCGGGTGTCCTCGGTGGACGACGTACTGCTCAACACCGCCGGCGCCGGGCTGGCCGCGCTGGCGTCGGGTCGCTGGTGGCGCGCCACGGCCAGGGCGTCAGATCGACCACGACCGGCCACGGCACCGGGACGCTGAGCCGCCCACGGTACGCCGGTCAGCGGCCCAGCACTGCATTTCAGCGAAGGATGTGGCAACGAGGTGCAGGCGCCCAAGGCCGTCCTGCGGCTGTCGTGCCGTACCCCGGATTACGGGGGGCGGGTGTGGTGGGTTTATACCGCAGTTGTACGACGATTGTACGGGCCCCGCCGTACCGTTCTACCGTCCGTACTGCTCCATCGGAAAGCACCCCATGCCCTGCACACCCGACGACGGCGAAGCCCAGGCGGGACCGTTTACCCACGCCGGCCAGCGGATCTCCGACGTCCAGGTCGCCGGAGTGGAGTACCCGGCGACCGCCGGGACCCGCTGCCAGCTCACCGGACGACTGGTCGTACGCCGCGTGCTGGATGCCAGGAACACCCAGTACCCGCCGTTTCCGGGCCGGGGCATTCCGTGCCGGCAACACCGAGCCGGCCGACCATGCCGGCGTCATCCACACGCATCACCCACCGGCATCACGCCATCTGCGCGCCCATCCGATCCGACCTGGTCGGCGGCCCCTGGGCCCAGCAAATGGAAGATCGCCTAGTCTCACGAGAGATCCCGTCATGATCTACGGCTCTCGGCGGACGAGACGCCCGACGTCTCGAATCTGGCCATCCCGAACTCGCCCTACCTGGAGGATCCTCCCTCATGCGTAAATCCATCGTGGCCGCCGCGACGGTCGTCGCGACCGGTCTCGTCGTGGCCGGGGTCATCGTGCCCGCCGGGCCGGCGAGCGCGGCGCTCAGCGACGTTCCCGCGGACTGCAGCGTCTCCACGGCGGCGTACCGCTCCGATGGCCAGCGTCTCAGCTACGTGTACTCCGACAGGACGACCAGCACCAAGGCCTACACCAACGACAATCTTGGTTGGGTGCCGTCGGCCCATCAGCAGATCGGCGGCTCCGGTGACGACACCATCTTCCGCAGCACCGAGTACGCCGCCCATCCGACCGACGGCTGGCTCTACAAGGTGAGCCGTACGGGGGAGTTGGTCGACGGCACCTGGAGAATCACGGCGATGAGCGCCAGCCGCCTCAAGAGCGGCTTCGCCGGTACCCGCATCCTCGCATCGGCGTCGCCGTACCTCTACCGCGTGGCGGGCACTTCGCTCTACCGCTACACCGAGACCTACGTGGACGGCGTGTTCACGCTTTCGTCGCCGGTGAGGCTGGCCAGCTCCGGCTGGGACGCGGTCAACACACTGACCTACGAGCGCAGCGGCGGAACGGGCAGCGCCGCCGTGGACGTGCTGATCGGTACCAAGGCCAACGGGGAGCTCAAGGAGTGGCGAATCAACCGAGCCACTCCGACCACGATCACCTCGAAGGTCTTGCGGGCGAGCGGCTGGGCACCCTTCACCAGCCTCAGCACGGGCTACTGCGACGCGCACCCCAACGGCCGACCGCTGCTCGGGATCACCGCCGCCGGCTCGGCCTCCGTGCACTTCGACGCCAAGGAGACGGACGGGGTCGGCACGGACATCAAGGGCGGCTCCCTCGGCTCGCTCGGCTGGACCGCGAAGGCATACGGTCAGTAGCGGGAAGACTTCGATGAGTCCGTCCGGGGTAGCTGTACTCGGACGGACTCGTCCCCTGCCCGGGTCGTGGACCTGTGGTTGCCGTGGGCCGTCGTCGCCGTGACGGAGGTCCACGGAGTCCATGGCCCGGGCAGGTCGGGAGGCCGGCTCACCCAGCAAGAACGCCAGCAGATCGCGCTGGGGCTGGCCGACGGGCTCGCCTACGCGGAGATCGCCAGGCGTCTCGACCGCCCCACCTCGACGATCACCCGAGCCGATCCAGGTCCTGCTATAGCGGTCCCTGTGGTGACCCCGGCTCAGCGGGTCGGTGGCCGAACGCGCGGAGGGTGATCTCCACGAGCGCGTCCGCGTACTCCTGGGTGAGTGGCCCGGAGCGGAGCAGCCAGCGCTGGTAGAGGGGGGCGTACAGCACCTCGAGCAGCAGGTCGAGGTCGGCGTCCGCGGCAAGCTGGCCCGCCTGCTGGGCGTTGCGGAGCCGTTCCTTCTTGGCTTCGTCGACGGGGCCGGCCACCTTCTCGTGATACAGGGCGGCGAGGGTGGAATCGCCGAGGATCTCCATGTTGAGCGCCCTGACGGGTGCTTCGAACGCCGGATCGGCGAACTCGGCGACGGTTGCCCGCATGACGGTCTTGAGGTCGGCCTCGAGGTCGCCGGTGTCGGGCAGTCGTACGCCCTCCCCGCCCTCGCTGAGCGCCAGGAACGAGTCGAAGATCACCGCGCCCTTGGACGGCCACCAGCGGTAGATGGTCTGCTTGCCGACTCCCGCGCGGGCGGCAATGGCCTCGATCGTCACCTTGGCGTAGCCGAGCTCGGAGACCAGATCGCGCGCGGCGTCGAGGACGGCCCGCCGGGATCGTTCGCTGCGCCGGGCGGGGTTGGGCTTTCGGGGGTTGGGCACGTCCCGGAGTGTAGCACCGTACGAGACGAGACGTTGCGTCTTGACAAGGCGGGCGACGTACCTGCAGACTCTCCAATCGCGAGGCGGACCGTCTCGTCTCACCTAAGCGAGGAGATCGCATGACAACTGCCCGAGTATGGTTCATCACCGGCGCGTCGAGGGGCTTGGGCAGGGCCTTTGCCGAGGCGGCGCTCGCTACCGGAGACCGGGTCGTCGCCGCCGCGCGTGACCTCGGCCCGCTCGACGACCTGGCCGCCGCTCATCCGGACGGCCTCGTACGGCTGACTCTGGATGTCTGCGACCGCGCGGCCGTGCGGGAGGTGGTGGACCGGGCGGCAGCGGCGTTCGGCCGACTCGACATCGTGGTCAACAACGCCGGCGGGATGCTGCTCGGCATGGTGGAGGAGGCCACCGAGGAGCAGATCCGCGCCCAGTTCGACGTCAACTTCTTCGGCGCGGTCTGGGTGGCCCAGGCCGTCGTGCCGTACCTGCGGGCGCAACGGTCCGGCCACATCCTGCAGGTCACCTCGATGGGATCCGGCGGCGGGTTCGCGTCCGTCGGGTTCTACGCGGCGAGCAAGGCTGCGCTCGACTCGGTGAGCCAGGCGCTGGCGATGGAGGTGGCGCCGTTCGGGATCAAGGTGACGATCGTGCAGCCCGGCGGGTACGGCACGGACCTGTTCACCCGGGGCACCACGAGGACGGAGCCGCGTCCGGAGTACGAGCCGCTGCGCGCCATGCTGGCCGAGATGTGGGGCGAGGACGCCGGTCCGGACCCGAGCACCGCAGCGCCGGTGATCATGGAGTTGGTCGGCCTGGCGGAGCCGCCGCTGCGGCTGATCGTCGGCGGCGCCTCCTACGACATGGTCCAGCAGATGGATCAGGCCCGCACGGCGGAGTACCGGGCCTGGGAGCATCTCAGCCGGCAGGCTCCGGGCTGAGCCCGGCACCGGTCCCACGCCGAGAACGAGCTGAGTCGTGGGCTCCACGCTCGCCTTCCTGTGCACTGGCGGCGGGCGGGATGAGCCGTTCGCCGAGAGCCAGTAGCAGAGCGACGATGCTGAGTAGGGCGCCGATCAGCACAGTGCTGCGTACGCCCTGGCTCGGCAGCGCGAGGCTGCCGACCAGGGCCCCAGCGGTGATGCCGACGTTGACAGCGGCGGAGACCGTTGCGGCGGCGAGGTCGGAGCGCCCGGGCGCCACCTGCAGCACCAGACCACCGAGCGCCGCGGTGAACGCGGCGAACGCCAGTCCGGCCAGAGCGAGCAGGACGACGGCCGGTGCCGGCCGGTGGCCGAGCGGGTACAGCCCGAGTAGTGCCGCCGCCTGCACTGCGACGGTCGCGACCAGGGTGAGCCACGGGCTGCGGTCCACCACCGCTCCGACGGCGAGGATCCCGAGCACACTGGCGACGCCGCGCGCCAGCAGGATGGCCCCGACCGACGCGGCGGGGAACCGGCTGACCTCGGTGACGAAGAGGGCGACATAGGTGTAGGCGGCGATGGCACCGGCGGTCGCCAGGACGGCCACGGCGACCAGCAGCCAGAAGCGGCGGACGTCGGGTGTCGCGCCCCGGGCGGCATGTCCCTGGTCGGGCCGCGACGAGGGCAGTAGCGAGGCCACCGCGGCGAACACGATCGCGCCGAGCCCGGCCACCGCCAGGTACGACACCCGCCAGCCGGCGCGCTCGCCCAGCCAGGTGCCCGCGGGCACGCCGAGGACCAGAGCGACATTGCCGCCGGCGAAGACGATCGCGACCACCCGCCCGCGTAGCCCGGGTCGGAACAGTTCGGCCGCGGCCGGCACCACCACCGCCCAGAACAGCGCGTGGGTGGCTGCGGTCGCCATCCTGGCCGCCAGCACCAGCGCGAACGTGCTTGCGAAGACCGTGATCGCGGTGCTGACCACGAAGCCGGCCAGCAGTGCGGAGAGCAGCCGCCGGCGAGGGACTCTGCGGACCAGCGCCGTCAGCGGGACCGAGGCGACGAGGACCACCGCGCCGTACGCGGTGACGAGCATGCCCACTTGGGACGGTGAGACGGCCAGGTCGGCCGCCATCGGGAGCAGCAGCCCGATCGGCAGCGCCTCGGCAGTGGTGTAGAGGAACGTTCCGCCGGACAGGCCGACCAGCGCTGCCACTGCCCGCTTGTGCCCCATCCGGCCCTCCCCCGTGTTACTCCCTAAACCAGCTATGCCGGCAACACATTATCGGACGTGCTCGATGCGATGCAACTGGTAAAATTCGTTTCGATGGAAACAGTCGGGGACGTCACGCGGATGCGCCTGGTGGGCGGCAACCTCGCCCTGGACTTCATCAACACCCGCACCGGTCCACCCGGCGGGCCTCCGGACGACGACGTGCTCACGGGCTACCCGGAGTTGGTCGCCTGGGGCGGGTACGCGGGCGCCCTCACCGAGACCGAGGCGGCCGCGTTGCGCCGGCTGTCCCGCGCGGACCCAGCCGGTGCGCACGCCGCCTTCGCCCGAGCGCTGCGCACCCGCGACTACCTCGACGAGGTGTTCCGGCCGCTGACCGCCGGCCAGGATCCGAGCGCGGCTGTGCTGGCCCGGCTGCGGGACGACGAGGCGGACGCGCTCGGCCACGCACACCTCGAACCCGGGAGCACGTTCGGGTGGGCCTGGCGGGACGACCACACCCTTGTCCGGCCGCTACGGCCGGTGGTGCACGCGGCGGTCCAGCTTCTCACCACCGGCGCGCTGGACCGGATCAAGAGATGCGGCGGCTGTCGGTTCATCTTCAACGACGAGAGCAAGAACCGCAGCCGTCGCTGGTGCAGCATGGACGACTGCGGGACCGCCGAGAAGATCCGCCGCTACGTCGCCGCGCGACGCACGCGTGCGACCCGGTGAGCGGGCGAGCCCCGATCACCGGCGAGACCTGGCCGCCCACATCCTCGGCGACCCGGCGCACCGGTCAGCAGCCTGACCAACCTCTCCCGGCTGCCCGGCGGCCGGCTGGCACCAGGTCACGGCGGACGAAGATCCCAGCTCCGCCCGCCGCGACCCGCGCGGTCGAGCCGGCCCGGTCAGCCGGTCGGTGCCCCGTCCGGTACGGGCACAGCCGCCGGTACGAAGACCAGCCGGGAACGCAACTGCCGGAATCCGGTCCGCTCCAGTTCGGCCAGTACGCGTACCCGGTGCGCGTCCACGTCGGCGAGCACCTCGCGGGCGCCGCCCTCGGCCAGTACCCGGACCGCCTCGGCCAGCAGTTCACCCCGGACGGCCTCGTCGAGCAGGCCGAGGTAGGCGATGAGCGGATAGCAGGCGTCCCCGGCCGTTCCGACCAGCCCGACCGGCCGCCCGGCGCCGAACGCGATCCGCCAGTTCCCCACCGGACGGTCCAGCCAGGCCAGCGGGTCGGTGGCCAGGTCGACGCCGGCGACCGCCCGGGCGACCTCCTTGCCGGTCAGCACGTCCGGCTCGGCGATCCGGGCGACCAGGGCGTTGATCTCCGCCGCGTCGGTAGCCGGCCGGAAGGTGTACCGGCCGGAGGGCGTCGGCAACGGTGTGCCCGTCCACGAGCAGCGCAGCCGCTCGCCCCGCTCGACCAGCCCGGCGAGCCGGGCCGCCGCCATCGGCGCCTCGGCCACGGCCAGCACCTCCGGCCGGCGCCGCCAGTGTGCCGGCAGGGACGCGTAGTAGATCCGCGGACCGCCGAGCGCCCGGTGGGCGGCGCGCAGCAGCACGGCACCCACCTCGGGCTCGGCATCCAGGTCGAACCGCTCCAGCCACGGGGCACCGACGGCGCCGGGTGGCAGTACCCAGGCCGCCCGGCCGACCACCCGGCCGGCCCGGAGGGCGACCCAGGTGCGCTCGGGGCGGTAGCCGCCGCCGGCCAGCCCTTCGGCGTAGCCGACCTGACGCAGTTGCGGGAGCGGATCGGGCATGGAGTCGAACAGACTTTCCTCGCCCGCGACGAGCGGGCGTACGACCAGATCGGTCATGGCGGGATCCTCCGGGAAGCGAGCGCCCCGGGTCAGATCCGCGTGGACGCCGGGGCGCGGAGGGGGCGCAGAACATCGGGCATCGTTCTGACCTCCTTTCCGGCTCGTCGGCGTACCGGGAACGTACGCGGTGCACTCCGCCGGCCGCAACGCGATTAGCTCCACCGCTCCGGCGCGGTCGGCACGTCGTCGGTAAGGAACCGGCCGCCCGGCGCACTACCTGCGACGGCGTACCGTCCTAGACAAGGAGCGGGAGCCCGTGGCAGATGCCGAAGCAGGCCGGCGCCGCTGCGCTGGCGGTCGGCGCATTGGTGCTCACCAGCGGCGGCGGCACCGTCCCCGATCCCGCCGTACCGGGCGTGGACAGCCCGCCCACCGCGACGCCGGCCACCGGGCCGCTACTGGGTACGCCGGCCGTCGGTGCTACGACTACTTCTTCCTTCGGAACCTCAGCACCTCCCGCAGCAGCAGCACCCCTACGAAGGTGGGCAGGAGAGCGAGCAGTCCGATCCCGTAACCGATCCACAACAGCCATGGGCGAGCTTCGACGTCGGCTCGGGCCAGCAATCGGGTGGTCCGATCCCTGCCCAGATCTCCGACGCGAACTGTGGTGCCCGTGTCGGAGGAGTCGAATATGGCTCCGGCAGTCATCTCCTCGAGTTGGCCGTCGTCCCAGGTGATGTCGACTTCGCAGGCTTCCCAGT
Organism: Plantactinospora sp. DSM 117369; assembly: GCF_053764795.1. Lineage (NCBI taxonomy): Bacteria > Bacillati > Actinomycetota > Actinomycetes > Micromonosporales > Micromonosporaceae > Plantactinospora > Plantactinospora sp. DSM 117369. The sequence continues at coordinate 251,231 of NZ_CM132446.1, forward strand.
AACCGAAGCCGCGATTGCTGATCGGGCCGTGCTCGACGCACCGACCGACAGTGGCCTGACCCTCGCGCCGGGCGTCGGCCATGTCCTTGCCGGCCAACCTGCTCAGCGTCACCGCCGTGCCGAGCATGCCGGCCGCAAGGGCAAGTATTCCGGTGAGGAACAGGAACGACCGGAAGCCGTTGCCCTTGCGGCGCTGCACCACCGCAGCGCCGAGGTCCGCCTCCTCGGCGGCCCGCGCGGCATCCTTGCGGTCGAGTTCGCGCTGCTGCTCTTTGATCTCAGCAAGGCGCCTGGCGATCCGGTCGTCCAACGGTTCCATGGAACTCCTCCGTCAGAGCGGAAGTTCGATAGGCGTGGGGCTTGGATTGTTGCCCCGTAGCGTATCGCCGGCCTGTCCACCGTTCTGCGAGCCGTTCGTCTGGCTTGCGCTGCGCGCGGTGTTCTGGATCACCTGGTCGACCGGGCCGTAGACCGAGGTATGGCCCCGACCGATGGTGTTGAACGCTCCCCTGAACCCGGTCAGGCCGCTTCCGCCGGCCTCGCCGATCGCTTGGATGCGGAACGCCTCGAGCAGCAGGGTGCCGTTGTTGGCCTGGCGGATCTGCGCCAGGATGGTGTCGCACTTGCTGGTCAGCATGCCAATCTGCTTGATCGACTGGAACAGGCGCTCCAGCAGGCTGAGGATCTTGCTGCTGGTCTTGCCCACCAGGATTGCGACCTCGGCGGCGACCTTGGGGATCAGCACCACGGTGAGAGCCTGGACCGCCTTGGAGATGCATGCGCCGACGACCTCGGCCACGATGTCGCGGATCGTGTTCCGGATGACGCCGACCATCGCGCCGACGATCGTGGTCGCCTTGCTCATGGCATCGGCGATCTTGCCCAGCGCCTGTACCGCCTCGGCATGGCTCCGGGCGCGCTGCCGGTACGCCGCCGCTGCCTGCGAGGTCCACTCGGCGGTGCTGCGGTTGACCTCGTCAACGAAGAAGTCGGTGGCCTCGTAGATGCGTCGTTCGATGTTGTACCAGGTCTGGGCGTGGCCCTCGATTGCCTTCGGGTCGCCAGCGAGCTTGTCCAAGGGTTCCCGCAGGAAGCTGACGTGCTCCATGAGCCAACCGACACCGGCAGCGAAGACGGCCTGTAGCGGGTCCATGATCGCGCCGATGGCGGAGAGACCAGTGGCCACGCCGTTGCCGGCGACACCGAGCCAGTTCTGGGTCGCGATGCCGTCTACCACGCCACAGGCCGACTCGAAGATGCCGCCCCCCTCCCACGCCTTCGTCTCGCCCTCAGCCGCGATGAGGGACACCCGGGTGAAAGCCGCGTCGGTGCTCATCGGCCGCCCGCCTCCCTGATTCGGGTCGCCGCAGCGCCGTCCGTGATGTCGACGTTGTCGGCCAGCGCCCGGAGCAACTCCGCCAGGTGTGTAGTGGCGTCAGCCCCGTTTCGGATCTCCGTCAGAGCGAAGCTCTGCATCGGATTGATGATCGGCAGGAACAGCGGGCTGCAGAGGATGCCGTACACCTCGTCGTGCAGGTCGACGTACTCGGCACCGGCGGCGGCCTCGCCGCACATCCGCCCGGCCTCGTCCACCATCTGGGCATGTTTGCGGACCTCGGCCGTCGGCAGCCTGATGTCGCTCATCGATGATCACGCTCCTCGTCCTCAGGTGGTTCCGGGAACTGTTTGGTGTATGCGCCACCGATGAAGGAGGCCGTCTCGGAGCCCGCGCCGTAGAGGCTGCTCACCACGGCGACCATCTGCTGCGCCATCTTCGCCTGGGCGCGCCGGCTGGTGTCGAGAATGATCGAGGCGAGTTCGTCTGCGGGCAGGCGCATCGCCTGGTCGCTGAGGCGTAGCTCGGCCATGCCTCCTGACGAGTCGACGGTGACGACGGCCTCGCCGCCCCGTGATTCGACCGTCGCCCTGTTCTGTTCCATCCGCTGGCTGAGCTCGGTGGTGAGCGCTGTCTGCTGCTCCACACGCCGCTGCCAGTCGACGAGCATGCCTTCCGGGTCCCCCGGCACAAGTCCTCCCTCGGTGGCTGTCGCGGGTAGTCTAGACAATTCCCGCGAGCCGGAGATCCCATCGACTCACCTGGATCGCCAGCTCGGGAAGCGGACCTACTCTCGGCTTTCCGGCCACCGTCCACTGTGCTGACGGTGGTGACGGGTCCGTGACGTGTCGGTTAACCAAGATCTTCCTGAGCCTCCGGGAACTACCATGTGTGTCGTGTCCGGCGACGCGGTGCCCCGGTTCGTGGTGTGGGGCGCGAACGCGCTCGCCCAGCGGCTGGTCGGCGAGCTGATGAACACCTACAGCGCGCACGTCACGGTGATCGTGCCGTCAGCCTCGGCAGACCAGGCGCCGGAGATCGCCGAGCTGGTGCCGGAGGACGGCGAACCGGCCCTGCGACCCGCGATGATCGTCGCGCCCCGGCTCAACCAGGAGGTCTTCCGGCAAGCCGGGATCGAGACCGCCGCGGCGGTGGCGCTGGTCGACCGCGACGACGTCGCCAACGTGGACGCCGCGCTGATCGCCCGCGAGGTGAGCCCCACCGTCCGGCTCGTGGTCCGGCTCTTCAATCCGGTACTCGGGGACGGCATCGCCAGCATGCTCGGCGACTGCGGCGTACTCTCCGGTTCCGAGTTCGCCGCCCCCGCGTTCGTGGCCGCGGCACTCGGCAACGACACGCCCACCTACGTACGGCTCCCCGACGAACTGCTGATGGCCGCGCCGCGGGCCGATGTCGCCGACCGTCCCGACGACGTGCTCTGCGGGCTGGCGATCACCGAGGGCCTCGCCGAGCCGGTCCGGTTGCCGGCCGACGAGGACGCCGCCGACCTGGTCCTCGTCCGGGCGCCGAGCAGCCAGCCCCGGCCCGTCCGGCGGCGACGACCACATCCGATGCGCGCCACCCGGCTGCTGTTCGGTCGCAACCTCCGGCTGGCCCTGCTGGCGCTGGCCGGCGTGCTGACGACCGGTACGGTCACGCTCGCGCTCACCCGCGAGGACACCGGCCTGCTCCAGGCCGGGTACCTGGCCGTGCTGACCGCCCTCGGCGGCGCCGACGCCGACACCGGCGCCTCGGTGGTCGAGAAGGCGGTCGCGGTGCTGCTCGTGGTCACCGGCGTGGCGCTGATCCCCACCGTCACCGCGTTGATCGTGGACGTCGTCGTCAACGCCCGGCTCGCGCTGGCCGCCGGAGGTCTCACCGAGCCGGTCTCCGGCCATGTGATCGTGGTCGGGCTCGGCAACATCGGCGCCCGGGTGGTCCGGGAGCTGCACGACTTCGGCCTGGACGTGGTGGCCATCGACCGGATGGAACACGCCCGGGGGGTGTCGGTCGCCCGTGAGCTGCGCATCCCGGTCCTGATCCGGGACGCCAACAATGCCGAGGCGTTGCGGGCCGCGTCGGTGGAGACCTGCCGCGCCCTCCTGGTGCTCACCACCGACGACGTGACCAACCTGGAGACCGCCCTGATCGGCCGGGCGGTGCACGGGCAGGCGCAGCGCGGGACCGGCGGTGCCGGCGGGGCCAAGCTGCGGGTGGTGCTCCGGCTCTTCGACGAGGGTTTCGCGCGGCGGGTCAAGCGGGCCTTCGGGATCGACCACTCGCGCAGCGTCTCCTACCTGGCCGCACCCGCCTTCGCGGCGGCGATGATGGGCCGGGAGGTGGTGGGTGCGATCTCCGTCGGCCGCCGGGTGCTGCTCGTCGCGGAGTTGCCGGTCGGCGCCGGGTCCGAACTGGAGGGACAGCTCTGCCCCGACGTCAGCCGGCCGGGCGAGGTACGGCTGATCGCCGTCCGGACCGGCCGGGTCGGGCAGACGCTCTGGTCCCTACCGGACCGCCGTCCGCTGGTACGGACCGACCGGCTGCTGGTGGTCGCCACCCGGGCCGGGCTGGCCGGGCTGCTCTCGCGTACCGCCGCCAGTGCGGATCCGCCACCGCTGGTGGAGCCGAAACCGCTGCGCCTGCTGAGCGCCGCGGTCCGGCACCGACCCCGGCCGGCGCCGGACTCCGTACCCGAGCCGCCCGCTGGGCCGGCGGACCGGCCACCCTCCCCGGCGGAGTGAGCGGCGGGGCAGTGGCGCCGACGTTCGCCGCCTTCACCGCCGTCCGTCCCGGCCGAGCACCGCGCGTCAACCGGGCGGCATCACGAACCCGCCGTCGGCGGTTCGTTCCAGGGGCGTCACGTCCACCACCGCGTCGAGGTTGATCGGGCCGTAGATGTGCGGGAAGAAGATCCCCGGCGCGACCTCGTCGTCGCGTACCGGGGAGGAGAGCCGGTCCGGGTCGATGCGCAGCAGCAGCAGCGGGCCGGCGTCCGCGTAGGCCGCCTCGGCCACGCTGAGCACCTGGCCCCGGCGGGAGGCGTGGATGAAGCCCTCGTCGGCGAGGCTGCGGCCCCGGGTCGAGACCCGGTAGTCGCCGGAGACCTGCGCCGCCGCCCAGTCCGACTCCTCGGCGATGTGGAAGATCACCCTCGTGACTGTACCGGCCCCGGAAGCTGCCCGGATAGGCCGTACCAGGGGGCGGGCCGCCGGACGGTGGCCCAGCCCCTGGCCCCCGCCGGACCCGGTTTAGTCGCGGTTCGCCGGGGCATGAAACACAAATGCCTCCGCGTCCCGGTCTGCTCATCGACAACACGCTGCGGCTGGCCGTCGAGGGCTACGGCTGGCTGCCCAACCTCCGCCGTCGGGAACGGACGGAGACCGTCCAGACCAGGCTGCTCGGGCAGCGGGCGGTGGGACTGTGCGGCCCGGACGCGGCCCGGTTCTTCTACGACGAGGCGCACATCCGGCGGCACGGAGCGATCCCCGGCCCGGTCCAGGACACCCTCTTCGGCCGGCGTGCGGTGCACACCCTCGACGGTGCCGACCACCGGCACCGCAAGGCGATCTTCACGTCGCTGCTCACCCCCGACGCGATCACCACCCTCCAGCGGTACGCCGGCACGGCCTGGGACGAGACTGTCGACCGCTGGCCCCCCTGGCAGCCGGTCGTACTCTTCGACGAGGTCAGCCGGGTCCTCGCCCGAGCCGTCTGCCAGTGGGTGGGAGTGCCGCTGGCCGAGCCGGACGTCGCCACGGTGGCCGCCGACATGGTGGCGCTGGTGGACGGCTTCGGCACCCTCGGGCCCCGGCACTGGCGTGCCCGGCAGGCACGGGGCCGACGGGAACGCTGGCTGGCCGAGCTGGTCGAGCAGGTCCGGCAGGGACGGCGGGTCGTCGACGCCGGATCGGCTTTCGACGTGATCGCCCACTACCGGGACGCCGAGGGCGAGCAGCTCGATCCCCGGCTCGCGGCGGTGGAGATCCTCAACCTGGTCCGGCCGACGGTCGCGGTCTGCTGGTTCGTCAGCTTCGCGGCACACGCTCTGCACCGCTGGCCGGAACTCCGGGCCCGGCTCCGTTCCGGCAGCGCCGACTACGTCACGGCGTTCGGGCACGAGGTGCGCCGCTTCTATCCGTTCGCGCCGTTCCTCGCCGGCCACGCGGTACGGGACCTCGCCTGGCGGGACCTGCCCATTCCGGCCGGCTCGATGGTCCTGCTCGACCTGTACGGCCAGAACCACCTCCCGGAGCTGTGGCCGGACCCGTACGTCTTCGACCCGGAGCGGTTCCTCGGTCGGGAGATCGGCGCGTTCGAGCTGGTGCCGCAGGGTGGCGGTGATCCGCGTACCGGCCATCGCTGTCCAGGCGAGACGACGACCGTGGCGCTGCTGGCCACGCTCAGCGGGCGGCTGGCCGACCTGGACTACCAGGTTCCGGAGCAGGATCTCGGGATCTCGCTGCGCCGGGTACCGACCCGGCCGCGCAGCGGCTTCGTCCTCGTCCGGGGGTGACCGCCACGTTCGGCCGGCCGGGAAGGCGCGGGCCGGATAGGCGTCGGGGTTGCCGGCGGTCGGAGGTCGCCCTGACGGCGGCGCCTGGGGCGCCCCGTTTGGCGGCCACTGTCGGGGGAAGCCAGCCGTCCGGGACGGCGCCGGCTGCGGCGCCTCGTCGGCGGAACTGGGAGGTTTGAGATGGCTGATCGGGACGAACTTCATGACCTGCGCCAACGCGCTCACGAGGCAGGTATCCAGGGCAGCTCGAAGATGAGCGAGCAGCAGCTTCGGGAGGCGTTGAAGAAGATGGGCAAGGGGGCCGAACCGATGGTCGCCAAGCGGGAGGCCAAGGGCTACCTGTAGTCGAGACCCGAGGTACGGCCCGAGCGGGTTCCGCTGCGGGCCGTACCCGGATGTGTGCGGGCTCAGGGGCGGGCCCGGCCGGTCGGCCAGCTGGCCCGGACCAGGGCGGGCAGTTCCCGGCGGTGCCGGGCCAGCAGGATTCCGGCCAGCACCGCGTACGCGAACGCGACGCCGTACCGGACCGCCTGGGTGGGCACGGCGAACTGCACCGCGAAGAGCAGGAACAGCAGCGCCGCCTCGATCCGGGAGATCCGCAGGTCGGCCAGGACGGCGACACCGAGCAGGGTCTGCGCGGTGGTCAGGTAGAGCTCTTCGGTCTGCCGCGCGTCGAGGGGGAGCCCGGCGAACTCACCGCCGCCGAGGTAGAAGGCGATCGGCAGGCAGGCGATCAGCAGGGTCCACTGGTTGAGTTTCGCCGCCAGCAGCGCGCCGAGCCCGTCGTCGGCCCGACCGCGCAGCGCGAAGGCGATCGCCACGATCACTTCGGGTGCCTCGGAGGCGACCGGGGCGAGCCACTGTACGAGCAGGAACTCGTCGATGCCGAGCGCCGTACCGGCCTCGACGAGGGACTTGCCGAACGGCTCGGCCGCGCTGAGGATCACCACCGCCGCCGTACCGAAGAGCGCGGCGACGGTCAGCCGGCGGCGCCTCTTCGGTGCTCTGGCGAGGGTGGCGGCCACCCCGACCAGCGCCTCCTCGGCGTGCTCGGTACGCCCGATCCGGGAGAGGTAGAGCGCGAACAGGGCGCCCAGGACGATGCTGTCGTACCAGGCCAGCCGGCCGGTCAACGGGATCACCAGGGCGTAGACGGTGGCCATCAGCAGATAGATCGTCTCGGTCCGGCGGTGCGCGGAGAGGCTCACGCCGTTGCGGTCGCCGGATTGCCCGCGTCGGCGTACCGCCCAGATGGCGGCGAAGACCAGCAGCGGCCAGGCGACCCCGATCAGCAGCCGGTTGGCCCCGGTCATGTTCGCCAGGGCGAACGCCGCGAATTCGGGATCGGAGCCGGCGGCGAAGGCGAAGTAGATGTCGATCGCGTACTCCGGAAGTACCGCCACCAGGGCGAGCAGGGCGAGCGCCAGGCTCCCGGGCAGGTCGACCCGGGCCACCTCGGAGGCCCACATCAGCAGGGCGACCGCCGACAGCACCGCCACCCCGAAGACCGCCATTCCGGCGATCGCCGGCAGGTGGACGCCGGCCAGCCGCATCACCACGGCCGGGAGGGCCGCCAGCACGGCGAGGCCGACCCGGGTCGCCACGCCCCGGGCGGACACCGTGACATCGAGTCCCACCCGCACGTCGCCACCCCCGCCTGGCATCGAGCCTGCCGGACCGGGGCGGACGGTAGGGGCGGAATCGCCGAGATGGCTCGGCCCGGCGCCGCCGGCGAGCAGCCCTCCCGACCGGCGAGGCGGCCGGAGGAGGTGATCTCCGGACCGATACGGTCAGGGACCGGCCCTGCTCGGGGCCGGTCCCTGACGGGCGTACCGGTTTCAGGAGGCCGTCACCACTGGAGTTGGGACACGTCCTCCACGGTGGCGCCGGCCGGCGGTGCGAACGCCGTCCTGTCGACCTTCTCGGAGTACTTCACCAGCTCGATCGCGGCCTGCTCACCGCTGTCCGTCCGGCCGACGAACGAGGCCAGTACGCCGGACTCGGTGACACAGACCGTGAGCTTGTCGAGGGTCCCCTCGGTGCCGCCCTGCGGGTCGCTGACCCCGGTGACGTCGGCGCAGAGCGTGTCCTGCCCGGCGATCTTCCGCTCCGTCGTCCGCACGTCGGTGTTCGGCACGATCGCGGCGGCGGCGACCAGGCCGAGCGCCAGCTCCGGGGTGACGAAGCCGGGGCCGGCGACCGCAGCGACCATCCCGGCTTCCGGGGTCGTCGCGGCGGTGGTGTTCGCGCTCTTCTGGCACTCGTCGCCGGAGCAGATGATCATGTGCTCCGGTGTGAAGATGAGCCGGCCGTCCGGGGTGCTCAGCGCCGAGTCGGGCGGCTGCTGGGTGAGGGTGACGGTCTCGGTCTCCCGCTGGCCGGCCTCCTCCCCGACGATCTTGTATTCGGCGGTGAAGGTGAGCTGGGCGGACTTCCCCAGCCGGTCGGCGAAGTTTCCCAGCGTGTTGGCCGTGTCGACCGCGTTCTGGACCGTGTTGATGACGCCACAGCCGGCGCCGAACAGGACGAGGGCCGAGAGGGCGACGAGGCGCCCGGCGAGGTGGCTACGAGGCGAGGTCATGCCAAGAACTGTGTGGCCGCCGGTGACCGCCGGCCACGGTCCGCGACCGCAACGGCACGAATTCGGGAGATCGCCGCCCGCCGCCGCCCGGCCCGCCCGCGCCGTGCTGCCCGTGGGGTACGTTGAGAGCCTCAGTCGCCGCGACCGGAGGAGGTGGGACCGATTTCCGTGTCGATCGGCCGGGTGCTCCCATCCCGCGGCTCGGCGGCCTCGTCGGGGCACGTCGGGTCGCGATAGCCGGGAGAACGCCGGCAGGCGTTCCGAAAGGCTGTACGTGTTAACACCCACCTCCACTCCCGCCTCCACACCGGACCGCGCGGAGGTCGTCCGTCGGCTCCGGGCGGCCGGCTGTGTCTTCGCCGAGGACGAGGCCGAACTCCTGAGTACCGCCGCGCGGAGCCGGGCCGAACTGCTGGCCATGGTCGAGCGGCGGGTCTCCGGCCTGCCGCTGGAACACATCGTCGGCTGGGTCGACTTCTGCGGCTTGCGGGTCGCCGTCGACCCGGGAGTCTTCGTGCCGCGCCGCCGTACCGAACTGCTGGTCCGCCGGGCCGCCGCGCTGGCCCGGCCGGGCGCGACGGTGCTGGACCTGGCGTGCGGCTCCGGCGCGATCGGGCTGGCGGTCGCGGCGCTGGTCGACGACGTCGTGCTGTACGCGGTGGACATCGAACCGGCCGCCGTCCGGTGCGCCCGGCGCAACCTCGCCCCGCTCGGCGGCCGGGTGTACGCCGGGGACCTGTACCAGCCGCTTCCGCCCCGGCTGCGCGGCCGGATCGACGTACTGGTGGCGAATGTGCCGTACGTGCCCAGCGAGGCGGTCGAACTGCTGCCGCCGGAGGCACGGCTGCACGAGCCGCTGGTGGCGCTGGACGGCGGCCTCGACGGCCTCGACGTGCTGCGCCGGGTGGCCGCCGGAGCCCGGGACTGGCTCGTCCCCGGCGGCCATCTGCTGCTGGAGACCAGCCTGGAGCAGGCGGAGATCGCCATGGCCGTGTTCGACCGGGCCGACCTCGCCCCGGCGGTGGTCACCGACGACGAGCTGCCGGCGACCGTGGTGGTCGGCCGCCGCTGACCGCCCCGATCAGCCGACCGAGGCTGCCGGCTCCGGCTCGGCCTTCGGCTCGGCCTTCGGCTCTGGCTCGGCCTTCGGCTCTGGCTCGGCCTCCGCCTCGGCCAGGATGTCGGCGATCGTCGTCGCGTCCCCGGTGGTGTGTGCGGCGAGCAACTCGGCGAAGCGTTCCGCCGGCATCACCCGGACGCCGAGGCTGGTGGCCTTCTCCGCCTTGCTGCCCGCGCCCTCACCGACCACCACCAGATCGGTCCGCTTGGAGACCGAGCCGGACGACTTGCCGCCGAGCCGTTCGACCGCCTCGTTGCCCTCGTTGCGGGTCAGTCCCGGCACGGAACCGGTGACCACGACCGTCATCGGGGTGCCGTCCGGCCGGCGCAGCGGTAGCGCGGTCGCGGTCGGAACAGCCACGTCGCCGTCGCCGTCGGTGGTCGCGGCCTGGCCGGGAACGCCCGGCTCGGTCATGTTGACCCCGCGGGCGGCGAGCTTCTCGACGACCGGGGCCAGCTCGACCAGCTCCGCCGCGATGGTGACGGCCCGCTCCGGTCCCACCCCCTCGACCTCCTGCAGGTCGGTGACGGAGGCGGCGAGCAGCGCCTCCATGGTGCCGAAGTGCCGGGCGAGCCGGCGGGACATCGACCGGCCGGTCATCCGTACGCCGAGGCCGGTGAGCACCCGGGAGAGCGGCTGGCGCTTCGACGCCTCGATGTTGGCCACGAGCTTGCGGGCCGAGGTCTCGCCCAGCCGCTCCAGGGTGGCCAGCGTGCCGGGGTCGAGGTCGTAGAGGTCGGCCGGGTCGGTGACCATGCCGGCGCTGACCAGCAAGTCGATGATCTTGCTGCCCAGCCCCTCGATGTCCATCGAGTCCCGGGCGGCGTAGTAGGAGAGCGACTCGCGGGCACCACAGGCCCGGCCCTGGGTACAGCGCCAGCGCTTCTGCGAGCGGTCGATCTCGCCGTCGCAGCGCGGGCACCGGGTCGGCGGCTCGTACGCCGTGGAGTCCGCCGGCCGCTCGTCGAGCTTGGCGCCGGTGATCTCGGGGATCACGTCACCGGCCCGCCGGACGAAGACGGTGTCGCCGGCCCGGACGTTGCGCCGGACCAGGTCGTCGAAGTTGTGCAGGGTGGCCGAGGTGACCGTCACCCCACCCACCTGCACCGGTGCCAGTACGGCGACCGGGGTGATCACGCCGGTCCGGCCGACCTGCACCTCGATCGAGAGCAGTGTGGTGGTGCGGGTGTCGGCGGGGAACTTGTAGGCGATGCCCCAGCGGGGTGCCCGGGTGCCCGACCCGGCCAGCTCGCGGTCGGCCGGGTGGTCGGCCTTGATCACCGCACCGTCGATGCCGAAGCCCAGCTCGCCCCGGCGGGCGTAGAGCGACTCCACCACGGCGAGCACCTCCTCGATGGTGGTGCAGAGCGGCATCCCGGCCGGCGAACCGGCGGTGGTGGCGACGCCGAGGCTCTCGACGTACGCCATGGTGGCCGAGTGCGGGCGGGGTTCGGGCGCCCCGTCGGCCTCGTCGAGGCCGTGCACCGCGTAGGCGAGGAAGGAGAGCGGCGCATCGTACGCCCGGTCCTGGGCCCGCAGCGTGCCCGCGGCGGCGCTGCGCGGATGCGCGAAGGCCGGCTCGCCGTGCCCGGTGCGCATCTCCTGGGCCTTGGCGAAGTCCTCGTCGGTCATGTAGACCTCGCCGCGGATCTCCACGGTCAGCGGCTCGCCGAGCTGCTCCGGCAGGCCGGCCGCCCGCCGGGCCTGCGGCGTCACGTCCTCGCCGGCCAGCCCGTCGCCCCGGGTGGCGACCTGGGTGAGCCGGCCGTCCACGTAGCGGGCTGCGATGGCCAGGCCGTCGATCTTGGGCTCCACGGTGTAGCCGGCGGCGGGACGGCCGAGCAGCTTGTCGAGCCGGGCCGCCCAGCGGGCCAGTTCCTCCTCGCCGAAGACGTTGTCGAGGCTGAGCATCGGGACGCTGTGCACGACGTCGCCGACCAGCCCGGCGCCGGCCGCCACCAGTTCGCTGGGCGAGTCGTCGGTCTTCCAGCCCGGCTGGGCGGCCTCGGTCGCGACGACCCGGGCCATCAGCGCGTCGTAGGTCGCGTCGTCCATCGCCAGGTCCGCGCCGTTGTAGTAGGCGGCCGCGGCCGAGCGGATCTCGGCGATCGCCGCCTCGTAGGCCGGGCGGTCCGGGAACGGCTCGGCGAGCGCGGCGTCCACCACCGGGTCCACCGGATCGACGACCGGCTCGACCGGATCGGCCCCGCCCGGCTGCTCAGGCCGATCGTCGGTCGCCGTCCCCACTGCCTCGTATGCCACGAAGTCCCCCTCCCGTCAGGCCCGCACGCTCGGCGTTCAGCCTAGAGACCGGGTACGACGAAGCGCCGCCCCAGTCCCGCCGGACTCCAGACAACCGCCGGATGGGCCCGGCGCCGGCACCTAGGCTGACCTCATGGCCGAGCCGACGCGCAGTCGGGGGGACGAGCCGGGCGTACCCGGGCCGGACGGCGCCCGGAGTAGGCAGTACAAGGAGGGCCGGGCCGCTGGCGAGACGCCCTGGTCGCAGGGGGGCCCGCTCAGCTCGTCGCGTTCGCAGCGCAGCCAGAGCGTCGGCACAGTGATCATCGCGGGTCTGGCCAACCTGGCGGTGGCGGTGGCGAAGGCGATCGCCGGGGTGGTCTCCGGCTCGGCGGCGGTGCTCGCCGAGGCGGCCCACTCGGTCGCCGACACCACGACAGAGCTGCTGCTCTTCATCGCGCTGCGCCGGGGCGCCCGGCCACCGACCACGCAGTACCCGTTCGGGTACGGCCGGGAGAGCTATCTCTGGGCGTTCGTCGCCGCCGTGGTCACCTTCGTCATCGGTGCCGGGTTCTCCATCTTCCAGGGAGTGGAGGCGATCCAGGAGCGGCACGAGGATCTGGACCCCACGGTCGCGTACGCGGTGCTGGTGGTCTCGTTCGTGGCCGAGGGCATCTCGCTGACCCGGTCGGTCCGGCAGTTGCGCCGCCGGGCGGCCCGCTGGCGCCTCCCCTGGCTGCGGGTGGCCCGGCGTACCCCGAACACCACGATCAAGGCGGTGCTGCTGGAGGACAGCGCGGCGCTGATCGGGCTGCTCCTGGCGGGGATCGGGGTGGGGCTGTCGGAGTTGACCGGCAGCCCGGTGTGGGACGGCATCGCCTCGATCGCGATCGGCGTGCTGTTGCTGGTGGTGGCGATCACCCTGGCGCACAACAACATCGCGCTGCTGGTCGGCCGGGCGGCCCAGGAGGCGGTACGCGCGGAGATCGCGCAGGAGTTGGCGGCGGTGCCGGACCTGCGTGGCGTGGACCGGTTGATGACGCTGCAACTCGGCCCGGAGGACATCCTGGTGGCGGTGAAGGTCAACTTCGCCGACGACGCCAGCCGGGCGGAGATCGAGGTCGCCGCCGACGAGGCGGAACGGCGGCTGATCGCGCGTAACCCGGCGATCCGGTACGTCTTCCTCGACCCGACCCGCCGCGCGAAGTGACCGGCCGGTCCGGGCCCGGCCCTCCGGGCGGAAGCGGTCCGGGGCGGAGTCGGTCCGGGATGGACCGGATGGAGTGGTTCGGGGCGGAAGTATTGACAGCTTTCGACGGCGGGCTCAAGCTGGTGGAGGAGAGAGAGCGCTCTCTCGCACCTCGAACGAGGGCAGACCACCACCAGTCTGGCCAGCGACCTCCGACGCCTTCGGCGGCGGCGCCGGAACCCTCGCTGGCCGCTCACCAGCTAGGAGTGCCCACATGGAAAGGGCCGCACCCCTGCACGCGCTGCGCCGCCGGCTGAGAATCGTGACGCTGTTCGGCGCCCTGCTCGCCCTGCTCGGCGGCTACGCCGTGATCGAGCGGGCGGAGCCGGCCGAGGCCCGGGTCGTCCGGGTCGCCGAGTTCCTGGCCGACTGTCCGTACAGCCACCGGCTGCCGGACGACCCGATCATCTTCCCGGGCCTGCCCGGCGCCTCGCACATGCACAGCTTCTTCGGCGCGACCACCACCAACGCCCACACCAACCTGGCCGACCTGCTGAACTCCGACACCACCTGCAACCCCCGGGTCGACGTCTCGTCCTACTGGGTGCCCACCTTCTACGCCGACAACGTCCCGGTGGAACCGGCCATCGTCACGTTCTACTACCTCGGCGAGGGCGTCCGCAGCGACATCGTCGCCAACACCCAGCCCCTGCCGCTGGGCCTGCGGATCGTGGCCGGCAACGCCCGGGCCACCGCTCCGGACTCGACCACCATCTCCCGGTGGTCCTGCCTGCACGCCGGGCACGTCGGCGCGTCCAAGGACTTCGTCAACTGTCCTGCCGGGACGATGATCGAGTCGTACCTCGACTTCCCGCAGTGCTGGAACGGCCGCGACCTCGACTCGCCGGACCACAAGAGCCACATGGCGTACCCGGTCAACCAGGCCTGCCCGGCCAGCCACCCGGTGGCGGTGCCGAAGCTGCGCCAGGTGCTGCGCTATCCGGTCAACGGCGACCCGGCCCGGTTCCGGCTCGCCTCCGGCGGCGGTTTCACCATGCACGGTGACTTCTTCAACGCCTGGCCCGAGGCCGAGATGCTCCGCCGGGTCCGGGACTGCATCCGTCCCGTCATCAAGTGCGGTGCGGACGGCCGCCCGAGCTGATCGTGGGGCTCCGTGGGTGGATCCGGCTCCGGCCGGGTCCACCCGCCCACAGGCGACCGGAGAAGGAGACCCGGAGATGAGGCCCACCGCCGTCGTACCGGCCGCCGCGCTGCTCGTCGCGGTGCTGCTGGCCGGCGGCTGCGCCGGCTCCGCCGCCGCACCACCGCCGGTTTCGGGTACGTCCACCGGCGCGGCGCCGGTCACCACCGGTCGACCGACCGGCCCGGCGGGTACGCCCGGCCCGTCCGGCCGGTTCAACGGCACCGACATCGCCTGGCTGCAACTCGCCGTCGCCATGCACGAACGGGTGCTGCCCCTGCTGGACCTGGTGCCGGCGCGCACCACCGACCCGGCCGTGCGCCAGCTCGCCGCCCGGGTCCGGGAGACCCACCGTGCCGACCTGGAACGGTCCCGGCGGCTACTCGACCGCTCCGGTGCGCCGAAGACCAACCCGCACGAGGGGCACGACATGCCCGGAATGGTCACCGCCGCCGAGTTGACCGCGCTCGGCGCGGTCCCGGAAGCCGAGTTCCGGCGCCTCTTCGGCCAGTACCTCCGGGCGCACCTGGAGCAGTCCGTCCGGGTCGCCGGCGCCGAGCAGCGCTCCGGCGCCGACCCCGACACCACCAGCCTGGCCGGGGCGATCGCCCGGACCGGCGCCGCCTACCTGACCCAGCTCGGCCAACTGCGGGGCTGAGGTCCCGGATCTCCGCCGGCCCGGGTACTCCGCGCGGAGGTGTTCGGGCCGGTCGCGGTGGTCATCCCGTTCGACGACGAGACCGAGGCGCTGCGGCTGGCCGACGACACCCCGTACGGGCTCTCCGCCGTGCTCTTCACCCGGGACCTGGGCCGGGCACACCGGGTCGCCGCGCGGCTGCGGGCCGGCGCCCCCTCCGGCCCCTCCGGCGCGGACCCGGTCAGCCGGTCCGGCGCCGGAACAGCACGACCGAGAGCGCGACCGACCCGGCGAGCAGGCCGGCGCACCAGGCCAGGGCGATCCACGGGCTGGCCCCGACCGGCGTACCCAGCAGCAGGCCGCGCAGCGACTCGATCACCGGGTTGAGCGGCTGGTGCTCGGCGATGCCCCGGGTCCAACTCGGCATGGAGTTGATCGGCACGAACGCGCTGCTCGGATAGGGCAGGAACATCACGAAGAAGGTGAAGCCGTTCGCCGCCTCCACCGACCGCACCAGCAGCCCGACGGCGGCGGAGAACCAGGACATGGCGACGACGAACGCCAGCAGGATGCCGGCGGCGGCCAGCCACTCGACCAGCCCGGCCTGCGGCCGGAACCCGATGCCGAACCCGACCCCGAAGACCAGGACGGTCGCCAGGACGTTCCGGGCGACGCTCGCCGCCACCTGCCCGCCGAGTACGGCGGCGCCGCTCACGTCCATCGCCCGGAACCGGTCGGTGATCCCGCCCGCCATGTCCTGGGTGACGCTGACCGCCGTGGTGGCCGCGCCGAATCCGGTGCAGAGCAGGATCACCCCCGGCACCACCCAGCTCACGTACTCCATGCCGGTGCTGACGGCGCCGCCGAACAGCACCCGTGGGTGCAGCAGACCATGTCGCTGACCCGGCCGATGCTCTCACCGAGGGGGATGGCGCACACCGACTGGACGATGAGCGCGGTGGACGGACTCGGGCTCGACCCGCCCACGATGTTCTATCTCTCGGTCGCGGTCGCCAGTTACGTGCACGGGATGGCGGCCAGCCTGGTCTGGGAGTCGGAGGCGGAGCACGAGACCGGGTTGACCGACGAGGAGTGGATGGCGAGCCAGGGGTCGGCGTTGGCCGCCATCTTCGCCTCCGGGGCCGTTCCGACGCTGGCCCGGATCGCCGAGGCAGAGTTCGAGTTCGACATCGACAAGCTCTTCGAGTTCGGGCTGAGCCGGATGCTGGACGGGATTGCCGTCTTCATCGGTGCCCCGCCCGGCGGCGTACCTCCGGCACCGGGGTGCCGATAGCGGCACCGGGTCGGCTGGGTTCCGGCAGCGCCACCGGGTCGGCGCGTGACGGGTCCCGGCCGGACCGGGACCGGCCGGCGCGACGGCAGAGTCGCCGGAATCGAGAGTCCGATATTTCAGATTTGACCAGCAATTCTCCCCGAGGCCGGCCCCGATTT
>NZ_CM132446.1:5070000-6972500 GCF_053764795.1 Plantactinospora sp. DSM 117369
TGCCGGCACAGCGGACGATCTGGTGGGCCCGGCGTGGCACCGGTGCCTACCAGGCGGAGATCTCCGGGACCGAGGTGACCGGAGAACGGCTCCTCCGCTCCGGCGAATCCGGCGCGGCCGACCCGCTGCCCGGCAGCCGGCTCGGGGTGGTACCGCCGGACGAGCAGGTCTACCCGGCCGAACGCGAGATGATCGCCCCGCTCCGGGCGGTCACCACGCCGACCTCGTGGCGTACCCACGCCGCGCTGCTGGTGGCCCGGGGCGAGCTGGACCTCGCGGTGCAGACCCGGGGGCAGGTCTGGGACTTCGCCGCCACCTCGCTGATCGTGACCGAGGCGGGTGGCCGGTACAGCGGATTCGACGGGCGGTCCCGGCCGGCCGCCGGACCGTCGCTGTTCGCCCGGACCCCGGCACTGCACGACGCCGCGCTGCGCCAGCTCGGCGGCGCCGGCCGGCCCGGGCCGGCGACCGGTTCAGCCTGACCGACGGGCCCGGACGGCGAAGACGATCGGGGTGGGTGCGCCGCCCTCGGCGAACCGCTCGAAGGCCAGCCCGGCGTCCAGGAACATGTGCAGCAGTTCGGCCAGCGGACGGTGCGTCGCGCCGACCTTGTCCCGGATCCCCTGGTCGGTCCAGGACTCCTTCGTCCAGTTGCTGTCCCGGTAACCGGGGCGGATCAGCACCGCGTCCCGGTCGGCGCGGTCGGCGAATCCGCCGCAGAAACACGGGTGGACGCCGACGTGCACGAAGGTCCCGCCGGGGGCCAGCACCCGGGCCGCCTCCCGGAGCACCGCCGGATATCCGGGCATGTCGGTGTGCACCATCACCGCGACGACCGCCGGCAGCGCACCGTCCCGGACCGGCAGCCGGGTGGCGTCGCCCCGCACGATCGGCAGGCGGCCGCGGGCGTACCGGAGCATGCCGGCCGAGAGGTCGACCCCGAGCGGCGTCCGGCCGAGGGCGCGGACCGCGTCGGCGTACGCCCCGGTGCCGCAGCCGAGCTCCAGGCAGGGTCCCTCGCCGGGGCCCAGCAACAGGCGCAGGGTCCGGCCGATCTCCAGATCGTCGTCGGCAACGGTGCGCTGGGACAGGAACTCCGTCTCGTACCAGTCGGCGATCTCGTCGTACGCCGCGCCACCACGCATCGGTTCCTCCCCCGGTCGGCTGCACGGTTCCGGCTCCATTTCCGCATCACACACTGGTGCCGGGCCAGCCGTGTTCGCTCAGGGCGCAGGCCGACCGGGGCAGCGGGCCCCGGATGGCGACGGTCGGCCGGGTGCCCGGCCGGCCGTCGGTTCAGCGGGTGAGCGGGATCAGGGCGTGCCGGGCAGCAGCACGTCGAGGAAGGCGTTGCTGAACACCCGGTGCGGGTCGTAGCCGTTCAGCTCCGCCACCGCCCGGTCCCAGGTCGGGTCGGGCGCCTGCCGGTAGGAGTCCGGCACCGTCCGGGTCAGCATGGTCGGGTCGGCCCAGGCGGCGGAGTCGGTGTAGCCCCAGCCCTTCGACCACTCGACCCGGCTGCCCGCGTACGAGCCGGTGTAGTTGGTGAAGAAGAAGGTCTCCATCTCCCGGTAGAAGGCGTGCGCCCGGGGCGCGGTCGGGAAGGTCAGCACGTCGAACCAGACCACGGTGTCCCACTCCGGGTGGTCGGCCCGGGGCCGGGCCGCGGAGAGCGCCGGCGGCTCCGCCCCGGGTACGCCGACGTCGGCGGCCCGGTCCAGCCCGGCGACCCGGATCTCCACCTGGCCGGTGACCGGGAACTCCCCCCGGGCCTGGTACCCGGCCAACTGCCGCTGGTAGAACCGGGCGAACTCGTGCACCACCCGCTGGATCGAGCCCCGGTTGGTGTGCACCGCGTACCCGTTGGCGGTCTCCCGCAGCGTGGTCGGCTTGACGTAGAGCAGCAGGTTCTTCGACGGCCCCCACAGGTCGGTGGCGAGCGTGCCGGTCAGCCCGGCGGCGGCGGTGGTGTACTGCACCTGCCCGAACGTCGGGGTCAGCGCCCACGCCCCGGTCAGCAGTTGCTCGGCCAGCTCCGAGACCGGCTCCGGGACGTTGTCGGAGAAGACGTAGTTGTACGGGGTGACCACCGGGCGGGAGGTCAGCGGCCGGGTCGGGCTGACGCTCCAGACCTTGAGCCACGGGTTGTCGGTGAAGGCGAACCAGATCGCCTCGACCCGCCCGGCCGCCGCGACGTGACTGGCCAGGGTACGGCCGCCGGTGCCCGGGGCGGCGAACAGTTCCGACGCGGGGATGTCGACCCGGCTGACGCACCGGAGGTTCTGGTTGGGCCCGACCCGCATCGTCACCTCGGTGACGAACGCCCGGCCGACGTGGGTGAGCAGCGCCGTACAGTCCGGATCCGAGCGGTCGAAGGTGCGCAGCGCGTACCCGCCGGCCGCCGCGTCCCAGACCACGGCGGTGAGCGACAGGATGAGGTTGCTCAGCGACCCGTAGGTGTGCCCGGGTGCCAGCGTCTCGCCGTCGGCCGGCACACTGGTGCCGTGGCCGTTGATCGCCAGCACCCCGCCGACGCTCAGGTCGCCGGGGGCGGGGGTGTTGGTCACGCCGAGCCCGTGCTCCTCCAGGAACGCGAGGAAGTCCTCCATCGAGGCGCCGGCCTGCACGCGTACCGCCGCGGGCGCGGTGGAGAGCACCGCCATCGCGGTCAGGTGCCGGGTGGTGTCCACCAGGATGGTTCGGTCGGCGGCACCGTCGGCCGGTACGGTCAGCGGTGCCCAGGTGTGCCGGTGGCCCCGGGCCCGCACCGAGTAGCCGTTCCGGTACGCCCAGTTGGTCACGGTCACCACGTCGGCCGCCGTCCGGGGGGTACAGGTCCAGACGCCGTCGGCCTGGATCTCGCCGGCCCAGTTGCGGTACGCCGCGCGCTCGACGGGTACCTCCGCCGGAAAGTCCGGCGGTGCCGGGCCGTCCCCCGGCGTCCACAGTGTGCCCAGTGCCGTCACGGCGGACGCTTCGAGGAAGCCGCGTCGGGTGAGAGCCATCTCGTTCCCCTCTGCTCGGACAAGGTCGACGCCGGCCGCGAAAAGATCGTTGCCGGCGCGAAATGATCGCGCCTTACCCTGGGGCCGCTCGACGGAACTCGGTCGGGCGGACAAATGGGGGTCGCTGAGCAAAGCGACAACGCCGGCACACCGCCGTCAACGGCGGCAGATCACCGCCAACCCGGCAGCCAGCGAGCCGGCGGGAACCGGGCCCGGCACGCCACGCCCGGCACCGGCCGCCGGGTCGCCGTTTCACTAGAGTGGCCCCGTGCGTGACATCGCGGTCTTCTCCGGCAGTGCCCACCCCGAGCTGGCCACCGAGATCTGCCACCACCTCGGCGTCCCCCTGCTCCCGACCCGGATCTCCCGGTTCGCCAACGACTGCCTCGAGGTGCAGTTGCAGGCGAACTGCCGGGAGCGGGACGTCTTCCTGATCCAGCCGCTGGTGCCGCCGGTGCAGGAGCACCTGGTGGAGCTGCTGCTGATGCTGGACGCGGCCCGGGGCGCCTCGGCGGGCCGGATCACGGTGGTGATGCCGCACTACGCGTACGCCCGCAGCGACAAGAAGGACGCCCCGCGCATCTCGATCGGCGGGCGGCTGGTCGCCGACCTGCTCACCACCGCCGGCGCCAGCCGGATTCTGGCCGTGACCCTGCACTCGCCGCAGGTGCACGGCTTCTTCAGCATCCCGGTCGACCACCTGCACGCGCTGCGCGAGCTGGCGACGCACTTCCGGGGGTACGACCTCACCGACACGGTGGTGGTCTCGCCGGACCTCGGTAACGCCAAGCAGGCGGCCGCGTTCGCCCGGATGCTGAAGGTGCCGGTGGCGGCCGGGGCCAAGCAGCGGTTCTCCGACGACAAAGTGGTGATCAGCACGGTGATCGGTGACGTGGTCGACCGGGACGTCATCGTGCTCGACGACGAGATCGCCAAGGGCAGCACAGTGTTCGAGCTGCTCGACCGGCTGCGCGAGCAGAAGGTGCGCAGCGTACGGGTGGCCTGCACGCACGGCCTGTTCGCCTCGGCGGCGCTGCGCCGGCTCTCCGCGGAGCCGGACATCGCCGAGATCGTCTGCACCAACACGGTGCCGATCCCGGCGCGGGACCGCACCGACAAGCTGACCGTGCTCTCCGTCGCCCCGGCGCTGGCCGAGGCGATGCGCCGGATCCACAACGGGGAGTCGGTCAGCGCCCTGTTCGGCTGACCCGGCAGGGTATGTTGCCCGGGTGACAGAGCAGGTCGTGCAGATCTACACCGACGGCGCGTGCAGCGGCAATCCCGGTCCGGGCGGCTGGGGCGCGGTGCTGCGGTACGGGACGGTGGAGAAGGAACTCCACGGCGGCGAGGCGGTGGCCACCACCAACAACCGGATGGAGCTGATGGCGGCGATCCAGGCCCTGGAGAGCCTGACCCGGCCGGTGACGGTGCAGATCTACGTCGACAGCACCTACGTCCGGGACGGCATCACCAAGTGGCTGCCGAACTGGAAGCGCAACGGCTGGCAGACCGCCGCGAAGCAGCCGGTCAAGAACGCCGACCTGTGGCAACGGCTGGAGGCTGCCGCCGCCCGCCACCAGGTGCGGTGGCACTGGGTCAAGGGGCATGCCGGGCATCCGGAGAACGAGCGGGCCGACCAACTCGCCGTCCGGGGCATGCGGGAGGCCACCGGCGGGCGGGGGCGCCC
Source organism: Plantactinospora sp. DSM 117369 (assembly GCF_053764795.1). NCBI lineage: Bacteria > Bacillati > Actinomycetota > Actinomycetes > Micromonosporales > Micromonosporaceae > Plantactinospora > Plantactinospora sp. DSM 117369. Next base: position 5,074,693 of record NZ_CM132446.1, read on the forward strand.
GTCGGTCGTACCAGCCTGACCGCGCAACACCGGGCCGGTCAACCGTAGGTTGACGGATGACGGATCGTCAACCTACGGTTGACGCATGGAACGACTGCCGGTCCGCCTCGACGACCTCATCGCGTATGTCCACCGCCAGCACCCCACCGGGGACGCCCTGGAACGGCTCACCGACGCGGTACTGGTCGGCGAGTACCTCGGCGACCTCGCCGACCACCTGATCGGGCACTTCGTCGACCAGGCCCGCCGTTCCGGTGCCTCCTGGACAGACATCGGCCAGAGCATGGGGGTCAGCAAGCAGGCCGTGCAGAAGCGCTTCGTGACCCGGCGGTCCGACCAGGACGAGCAGATTCCGGCCAGCGCCTTCGCCCGGTTCACCGACCGGGCCCGCAACGTGGTGACGCAGGCCCAGGCGGAGGCCCGGGACGCCGGCAGCGCCGAGGTCGGCACCGCACACCTGCTCCTCGGCATCCTGCACGAACCCGACGGCCTGGCCGGCCGGGCACTCACGGCACTGGGCGTCTCCGCCGAGGCGATCCGGGCCGGCGTCCGCGCCGCCGAGCCCGGAGCCGCGGCATCCGACGATCCGGTCGGGCCGCCGGAGGCGGCGGAGCACCTGCCGTTCTCCGCTGACGCCAAGCGGGTGCGGGACCGCACCTTCGCCGAGGCGCTGCGGCTCGGGCACAACTACGTCGGCACCGAACACATCCTGCTCGGACTGCTGGCCGCCCCGACCGAGCCGGGCGCCCGGATCCTGACCGGACTGGGCGTGACCCGGGACCGGGCCGAGGAGTGGATCGTCGACACGCTGCGGGACATGTCCCGGTCGGCCAGTTCCGGCAGGTGAGCACCGGGACATCGGGCGCCGGGACGCTCTGGCGCAGCCGCGACTTCCCGCTGTTCTGGACGGGTCAGGCGCTCTCCGCGCTGGGCGACTCGTTCTCGCTGCTCGCCGTACCGCTGCTGGTGTTGCACGCGACCGGCTCGGTGGCCCGGATGGGCCTGCTGACCGGGCTGGTCGGGGCGGCGTCGGTGGCAGCCGGGATCTTCGCCGGCCACCTGGTCGACCGGGTGGACCGGCGGCTCCTGCTGCTCGGCTGCGACCTGTTCCGGGCCATCGGGTACGCCAGCATCCCGGTGATCTGGCTCTTCGCACCGCAGCTCTGGCTGCTCTACCTGGTCGCGCCGGCCTGCGCCGCCGCGGGAATGGTGTTCCAGGTCGGCTACGTCGCCGCCGTGCCGGCGCTGGTCGGTCCGGCCCGGATCACCCGGGCGAACGGCCAGCTCTACGCGACGTACGCGGCGGCCGGGATCATCGGTCCGGTACTGGCCGGGCTGCTCTCCTCGGCCGTCGGGCCGACCGCCGCGCTCGCCGTCGATGCCGGCACCTTCGCCCTCTCCGCGCTCGGCCTCTGCTTCGTCCGGTTCCGCAGCCAGCCGACGCACCGGGCCGGGGACGCCGCGGCGGACGTACTCGACTCCGGGCCGACTCCCGGGGCCCGGGCCGGCCGGACCGGCTGGTCGGACCTGTTGGTCGGGATCCGGTTCCTCTGGCGGCACCCGGTGCTGCGCACGTTGACGGTCCTGCTGTCGTTCCTGACCTTTCTCACCATCGGGCTGACCGACGTCTTCATCTACCACGTCAAGCACGACCTCGGCGGCTCCGACGGCACCGTCGGGCACGTCCTCGCCGCCGCGGCCGGGGGCACCATCGTGGCCGCGCTGCTGGTCGCGCCGGTACGCCGGTCGCTGGGCTTCGGCACCTGCTGGATCGGGGCGTACGCGCTGGGCGGGCTGGCCGTCGCCGGTGCCGGACTGACCCGGGACGTACCGGCGCTGGCCCTGCTGGTCGCCGCGTACACGTTCGGGACCAGCCTCGCCGGGATCTGTTCGATGTCGCTGCGCCAGCAGGTCACCCCGGATCATCTGCTCGGCCGGGTGACCTCGGCGTTCTGGACCCTGCACTCCGCGCTCGGCCCGCTCGGCGCGGCCGTGCTGACCGGGGCGGTGGCCCGGTACGGCACCGCACCGGTCTGCCTCGCCGCCGGACTGACCTGCCTCGGCATCGCCGCCGCCGGCACGCTGACCCCGATCCGGGTGCCGCGTCCGGAACTCGTAGCGGCCCGGACCGCCGATCCCGCCTCGGGCTGAACATCTCGGGGCTTGGTCACTCGTCCGCAGGTGATCGCACCCGAGGTCCGGCAAGCTTTGTCCCGGGGCGCCGAATACCCGCGCAGCCGCACCGGGACGCTGACCGGTCGGACGGTGGCCGGACACCCGGCCACCGTCGACCACACCCAGTCAGGGACTGGTGCAGGTCAGGTCGCTGGGCGGGGTGTTGGTCCCGGTCCACGAGCCCTGGAAGCCGAACGTGGCCGACCCGTTGGCGCCGAGCGTGCCGTTCCAGCTCACGTTCCGGACCGTCACCGACGATCCGCTCGCGGTCAGCGTGCCGTTCCAGAGCTGGCCGATCGTCTGCCCGTTGGCGAAGGTCCACCGCACCGTCCAGCCGTTCAGCGTGCTGGTGCCGTTGTTGCGCACCGTAACCTCGCCCTGGAAGCCGCCCTGCCACTGGTTGATCTGCCGGTAGCTCGCGGTGCAGGCGGTGCCGCTCGGCGGCGGGGTGCTGGTCGGCGGCACGCTCGGCGTCGGCGAGGAGGTGGGCGGCCGGGTGGTGGCGGTGGGCCCCGGGGTCGCGCCGACCGGCAGGAAGCGCAGGATCCGGTCGTCGGTGGCGGCCGGCGTGCCGCGGCCGTCCCGGTTGCTGGTGGCCACCCAGAGCGAGCCGTCCGGGGCGCGTTCGACGGTACGCAGCCGGCCGTACTGGCCGGTGAGCTGGGCGGTCGGGCTGCCGGCCACCCCGCCGCTGCCGTTCAGCGGCACCTGCCAGAGCCGGGTGCCGCGCAGTGCGGCGACGAAGAGCATGTTGCCGTCGATCGTGGCACCGCTCGGCGAGGCCTCGGCGGTCGACCAGGTGACGATCGGGTTGCGGAACCGCGGGTCGTTGCCCTGACCCTCCACCGTCGGCCACCCGTAGTTGCCGCCGGGGACGATGTAGTTGACCTCGTCCCAGGTGTTCTGCCCGAACTCGCTGGCGTAGAGCCGGCCCTGGGCGTCCCAGGCGAGCCCCTGCACGTTGCGGTGGCCGAGGCTGTAGACCAGGGAGCCGGCGGTCGGGTTGTCCGGCGGGGCGCTGCCGTCCGGCCGCATCCGCAGGATCTTGCCGTTGCGGCTGGACGGGTTCTGCGAGTTGGCGGTCTGGCCCGCGTCGCCGACGCCGGCGTAGAGCATGCCGTCCGGGCCGAAGGCGATCCGGCCGCCGTCGTGGAAGTTCGCCCGGGCCAGTCCGGTGAGGATCGGCGTCTGGGTCTGCGGCGCGTCCAGCCGGAACCGGACGATGCGGTTGTCGCTGGCCGAGGTGAAGTAGGCGTACACGTAGCGGTCGCTGGCGTAGCTCGGCGAGACGGCCAGGCCGAGCAGCCCGGCCTCGCCGCCGGGCGAAACACCGGAGATGGTGGCGACCTGCTGCGGAGTCTGCCCCGGGCGGATCTGCACGACCCGGGCGGTGTCCCGCTCGGCGACCAGCGCGCTGCCGTCCGGCAGGAAGGCCATCCCCCAGGGCGCCTGGAGGTTGGTGGCGACGGTCTGCGGCCGGCTGAAGTCGAACTCGCCGGCGGCCAGCACCCCCACCCCGCCGCCCGGTGCCGATGTCGTGTCGGCGACGGCGAACCCGGCGCCGCCGAGCACGACGCCGAGCGCCGCACCCATGACGAGAAGCCGACTACTCCTCATGCCGCACCTCCAGGCGGACCAACCTCTTCCCCGGGCACGGCCGCCCGACGATACAGAGATGTCCGTCAATGTATCACCGGTGCCCGGGCGCGGTCTAGATCAGCTCCGCCGAGGGCGGACGAGCCGGTCCCCGCCCGGCCGGCCCGCCCGCGTCCTCGGCGGGTTCCCCCGCCCGCCCTTCACCCGGGTGCGACCACACCCCACCGGGTGGCGGTCCGGTCGGACCGGGCCCCCACTTCCCCGGCCCCCTGCGCGAGCACGAAACCCGCCGCCCGCCGCCCGGCGGACCAGAGATGATCATCACGCTCGACGTGCCCCGCCGGTGGGATACCGTTCTGTTGGTCCCGAGGCCGTCGCATGAGTCACCGTCCCTTCCATCCGTCGGGCGCGGGCCCGCGCGGCCCGTGACGGCCGGTGTCCCACCGCGCCGGCAGAGCCGAACGATCCGCAAACTTTCGGCGCCAGTCCGATAATTCGCTGTGATGCGGCGCACGCTACGACGCTGTGAACGAACGGTCAAGGATTGCGCCGGCCGGAAACTTGCGAGCTACTTTCGGCCTAAGTAGCCTCTCGACGCGGGCCCGACTTTCCGGAAACATGTCGGAAGTACGTGCGCGCCCGCGTCCAACCTCACTTCGACATGCGGGCGGCTCTGGAAGAGGCCAGCAACAAGCGACAGGAGGCTGCCCGTGAGCAGCAACCGCAACGCCGCCGACACCAGTCGGACAACCACCGACGTCGAGCGGCTTGAGGTCACGGGGGTGCACGATGGGCATCCGCACGACGGACAGCTCACCGCTACCACAACCGTCCCGGCGGACGCAGCACCCAGCGACAGCCCCGCTCCCGACGCCCCGCCCCGCTGGCAGGACCCGCGGCTGCCCGTCGCACAGCGGGTCGACGACCTGGTCGCCCGACTCTCGCTCGAGGAAAAGATAGCGCAGCTCTACGGCGTCTGGGTGGGTGGCGACGCCACCGGTGAGGACCTGGCGCCGCACCAGCACGAGATGGCCAGCGAGGCCCCCGACTGGCGCGGACTGATCAGCGCCGGCCTGGGCCAGATCACCCGGGCGTTCGGCACCGCGCCCGTCGACCCCGCCCTCGGCGCCCGGGCACTGGCCCGGATGCAGGAGGAGATCGTCGCCGCCAACCGGTTCGGCATCCCGGCGATCGCGCACGAGGAGTGCCTGACCGGCATCATGACCTGGAAGGCGACCGTCTACCCCACCCCGCTGGCCTGGGGCGCGACCTTCGACCCGGAGCTGGTCGAGCGGATGGCCGGGCAGATCGGCTCGGCGATGCGGATGCTCGGCGTACACCAGGGGTTGGCCCCGGTGCTCGACGTGATCCGGGACCTGCGCTGGGGGCGCTGCGAGGAGTCGATCGGCGAGGACCCCTACCTGGTCGCCACCGTCGCCACCGCGTACGTCCGGGGCCTGGAGTCCGCCGGCGTGGTCGCCACCCTGAAGCACCTCGTCGGATACTCGGCCTCCCGGGCGGGCCGCAACCACGGGCCGGTCGGCGCCGGCCCCCGGGAGCTGGCCGACGTGCTCCTCCCGCCCTTCGAGATGGCTCTGCGGGACGGCGGCGCCAGATCGGTGATGCACGCCTACAACGAGATCGACGGCGTCCCGCCGGCCGCCGACCCGGAACTGCTCACCCGGCTGCTCCGGGACGACTGGGACTTCACCGGCACCGTCGTTTCCGACTACTTCGGAATCAGCTTCCTGCAACGGCTGCACAACGTCGCGGCCGATCTGGGCGAGGCGGCGGCACTGGCGCTGGCCGCCGGGGTGGACGTCGAGTTGCCGTCGGCGCACTGCTACGGCAGCCCGCTGATCGACGCGGTCCGCGCCGGCACCGTACCGGAGGCCCTGGTCGACCGGGCGGTGACCCGGGTCCTGCGGCAGAAGTGCGAACTCGGCCTGCTCGACGCCGAGTGGTCGACGGTGCCGCCGGCACTCGCCGCGATCGCCGAACGGAGCAACGGCGACGCGCCGGGCATCGTCGAGGGCTCCGTCGACCTCGACCCGCCGGCCAGCCGGGCGCTGGCCCGGGAACTCGCCGAGGAGTCGGTGGTGCTGCTGGCGAACTCCGGGGCGTTGCCGCTACGCCCGGAGAGCCGGATCGCCATGGTCGGGCCACTCGCCGACGACGTCGCCGGGATGCTGGGCTGCTACACCTTCCCCGGCCACGTCGGCAGCCAGCATCCGGAGCTGCCGGACGGAGTCGAGATCCGGACGCTGCTCGCCGCGCTCCGGGCCGAGCTGCCGGAGACCCCCATCAAGTACGCGCCCGGCGGCACCGTCGACGGCCCGGCCGAGGCCGAGGCGATCAGTGCGGCCGTGGCGATGGCCGCCGAGGCGGACGTCTGCGTGGCGGTACTCGGCGACCGGGCCGGACTCTTCGGCAGAGGCACCTCCGGCGAGGGCTGCGACACCGACGACCTGCGGCTGCCCGGCGCCCAGGCGGAGCTGCTGGCAGCGCTGCTGGACACCGGAACCCCGGTGGTGCTGGTGCTGCTCGCCGGCCGCCCGTACGCACTCGGCGACTCGGTCGACCGGCTCGCCGCCGTGGTGCAGGCGTTCTTCCCTGGCGAGGAGGGCGGGCCGGCGGTGGCGCGGGTGCTCAGCGGGGCGGTTTGCCCGTCCGGCCGGCTGCCGGTCGGAATGCCGCGCAACCCGGGCGGCCAGCCGAGCACCTACCTCAACCCGGTGCTAGGCCAGAAGACCGAGGTCAGCAGCGTCGACCCGACCCCACTCTTCCCGTTCGGCCACGGCCTGTCGTACACCAGGTTCAGCTGGCCGGAGGTGCGGGTGGAGGGTGCGGTGCCGGTCGCGGAACGGCCGGTGCAGGTGCCGACCGACGGTGCCGTCACCGTCTCGGTCTCGGTCCGCAACGACGGCGACCGGCACGGCACCGAGGTGGTGCAGCTCTACCTGCACGATCCGGTGGCCCAGGTGACCCGCCCGGTGGTCCGGCTGATCGGCTATGCCCGGGTGCCGCTGGACCCGGGCCAGACCCGCCAGGTGGACTTCCGGGTGCACGCCGACCTCTCCTCGTTCACCGGCCGACTCGGTCACCGGGTGGTCGAACCCGGTGACCTTGAGCTACGGCTCTCCGCCTCCAGCGCCGACCACCGGCACACCGTCCCGGTCCGGCTGACCGGCCCCGAGCGGCGGGTGGACCACCGCCGACAGCTCATCGCCGAGGTGACGCTGCACTGAGCCTCTTCAACCTCCCCTCGCGGTCCGCGTAGGCCGAAGGCGGAAGTCGGGGCGCCCGCGCCGCGCTGTCCAGGTTGAAGGTTCAGTGACCAGCCGCCCGGCGCCCCGATGGTCGGCGGTTGGGGCGCCGGGCCCGGTCGGCCTGGCGGTCGGTCGTCCGACGGGTGCCCGGCCGGTCGAGCGGGCATACTGACCGGGGTGATCCTCGTCGGCACCTCGGGGTGGCAGTACCGCGACTGGCGGGACCGGTTCTATCCGACCGGCCTGCCGCAGCGACGCTGGCTCGAGCACTACGCCGAACGGTTCGGCACGGTCGAGGTGAACAACGCCTTTTACCGGCTGCCCGAACGGGACGTGTTCGCCGGCTGGCGCGCCCGTACCCCGGACGACTTCTGCGTCGCGGTGAAGATGAGCCGCTACCTGACGCACATCAAGCGGCTGCGGGAGCCGGCCGAACCCGTCACCCGGTTCCTCGACCGGGCCACCGCGCTCGGTGACCGGCTCGGTCCGGTGCTGCTGCAACTGCCGCCAAACCTTCCCGCCGACCTCTCCGCGCTGGCCGAGGTGCTGTCCCGGTTTCCGTCCGGCGTACGGGTCACCGTGGAGCCCCGGCATCCATCCTGGTGGACCGAGCGGACCCGGCGGGTGCTGGAGCGGTACGGCGCCGCGCTCTGCTGGGCGGACCGGGGCGGCCGGCCGGTGACGCCGCTGTGGCGTACCGCCGACTTCGGTTACCTGCGACTGCACGAGGGCCGTGCCGAACCCCGCCCCCGGTACGGCCGGTCCGCGCTGCGCTCCTGGCTGGACCGGATCGCCGCGGCCTTCCCCGGCGACGAACCGGTCTTCGTCTTCTTCAACAACGACCCGGGCGGGGCCGCGATCGTCGACGCCGGTGCGCTGGCCGCACTCGCCCGGCGCCGGGGCGTACCGGTCAGCCGGACGCCGTGACACGTCCCGACCGACCGGCGGTCGCCCGCCCGGCACCGCCACCTGGGCAGGCGGTACGCCGGACTACGGCATGATCTTGACGAGATCCTTCGGCATGCTCGACTTGACGTCGTCCCACTCGCCGTCGGTGACGTGCCGCCGCAGCGCGTTCAGCACCGTGTTGACCACGGTCGCCGGGCCGCCCTCGACGTCGAACGGGAAGCCGGCGCGTACCTCGAAGAGGAACTCCTCCCGATTCAGCTTGATCGGGACGACGCTCGGGTCCCAGCCGTCGAAGTAGAGCCCGCGCACCAGCAACGGCAACTGGGCCGCGAAGTGCGCGCTCTCCTGCACCGGCAACCGGTCCCGCAGCAGGTGCAGTACGGTCCGCAGCGCCGCGTACGACTGGTTCCGGCGTTCCTTCGGCCACCCGTACGCCTGCTCGATGTCCTTGAGGATGAGGTTGGTCTTGTCTATCGATGTCTCGAAGGCCGAGTACGAATTGTTCGTCACGACTGATCCCCCGTCCCGTCTCGGCTACTGGCCACCCTTGCCATGCTCCCCGGGGTGCGGGTGAGCCCCGCTCACCCGGGGCGGGTGATTCCGGCTGGCTACGCCGACAGGAGGTCGCGGAGCTTCTCGGCGTTCGTCTGGGCGTAGTCGCGGTAGCAGTTGTTGAACAAGACGTGCGTCTCGGCGGTTTCGCCGGAGAGTTCGCGCAGCTTGGGCGCCCAGTCCGCCAGCTCCCGCTCGGAGTAGTGGTAGCCGAACTTCTGGTAGATGTCCTTGCTGGTCCACTTGTCGCTGTGCCCGTGGAACCGGACCACCGCCAGGTCGGCGGTGGCGGCCAGCACCGGCGGCACCGACGAACGGTGGCCCTGCGGCATGTCGACCGAGACGTACGCCAGCTCGTGCTTGCGGAGGAACTCCAGCGTCTCCTCCCGGTTGCCGTCGGCGAACCAGGAGGCGTGCCGGAACTCGAAGACCGGCCGCAGCGGGCCGCAGCGCCGCCGCACCTCCAGCAGGTACTGCTTGTTGTCCCGGCGGATGGTGAACCACGGCGGGAACTGGAACAGCAGCGCGCCGAGTTTGCCCGCCTCGGCCAGCGGTTCCAGCGCGGAGAGGAAGCGCGTCCACACCTCCTCGTACGCCTGCGCCGGCAGATCACCCGGGTAGACGTTCTTCTTCTCCGTCTCCGGCCGCAGGTCCTTGTAGAGCGCGGAAACCCGGGTCGGATGCCCGGTGAGCAGGCTGAACGCCTTCACGTTGAAGGTGAACCCGGCCGGGGTGCGCCCCACCCACAGTTCGGCGGTCCGCTCGGCGGGCGGCGAGTAGTAGGTGGCGTCGACCTCGACCAGCGGAAACCGCTCGGCGTAGTAGCCCAGCCGCCGTTCCGGGGTGTCCGCGCCCGCCGGATACCAGCCCGATTCCAGCAGCGTCCGATCGGTCCAGGAGGCCGTGCCGACCTTGATCTCACCCATGACTCCAGTTCACCCGCCCCGGCCTGGGCGGGCAAGCCGGGCGCGGTCGGAGCGGACGGGCCGGGCGCGGTCCACCTCCGTCGTCGGTCGGGTCCGCTCAGGCCGCCCGGCGTTCCCGGGACTGCTTGCAGGTGACGCAGGTGGTCGCGGAGGGGAAGATCTCCAGCCGCTCCACCGGGATCGAGTCGCCGCAACCCTCGCACCAGCCGTACGTCCCCTCGGCCAGCCGGCTGAGCGCGTGCTCGAACTGGGCCCGTCGGTCAAGGATGGTCCGCAGCAGCGACTGTGCGGTGTCCCGCTCGGCCGTCTTCGTGCCGCTGTCCGCCTGGTCGTCGCCGGCCGTGTCGCCGACCTCCACCAGTCGCAGCACCTGGCTCTGCGCCAACGCCTCGTCGTATTCGACGGTCAGCTCGTCGTAGCGGGCCTGCAGGGCACGGCGGATCTGGTCGCTGTCGGCCGCCGAGCGGCGAGTACCGATTGCCTCGTTGACGAGCATGCGCTGCCTGCCTTTCCGTCGAAGGTACGGATCTGCGGTCCTGGACGGTATTGTCCGGGTCGCTCCGTCATGAGCAGCGCGATTACCCCACCGCCGTCGCCGGCAAACCGCCGATTTCCCGCCCCGCCGTCGGCCCTGGCCGGCCGTGCCGAGCGGTCAGCGGACGCTCTCCGACTCGACCAGCGCCGGGTGCCGGGGATCGTCCAACCGGACCACCACGTCGGCGAAGGACGCCGGCCCGACCTCCTCGGCGTACCGGGCGAATGCCGGCAGGGTCCAGCGCTGTGCCGGGGGTGTACGCCGGGCCAGCGCACCGGGCGAGAGCACCAGGTGGACCGCCAGGTCGAACGGGAGGCCGCCGCCGAGCAGCAGCGGCCCGCTCACCAGTACCACGCCGCCGGGCGGCAGCGTGACGTAGTCCGCCCGGGTGGCCCGGTCGGTCTCGGCGTTCCACAGCGTCGGCAGGATCCGCCCCGAACCGGCCGGGCCGGCGGGGTCGAGCACCTCCCGGCGCATCCCGGCCTCGTCGAGCCAGCCTAGGTAGTACGCGTCCGGGTTGGTGCGGCCCTGCTCGTAGCGGAGCGACGCCGGCCGGAGGAAGTCCGCCGCGTCGACGCGTACCGCCGGGCGGCCCCGGACCCGCAGCGGGTCGACCAGCGCGGCGGCGAGCCGGCCCGGCTCGGCGGCCGGCGGCCCGTCGACCGCCACCCGCAGCCAGCCGCCGGCACGCTCGCCGGCCAGCCGGTCGGCCAACTCCTGCACCAGCAGTTCCGGGGTGATCGGGCGGACCCTCATCCGACCATCCTGCCCCGGCCCGGAGCGGCGCCGACCGCGCGGGGGCCGTGGTCGCGGCGGATCCGCCGGCGGTCGGGCGGCGGGACCGCCCGGGTGCGCGCCGGAGTAGCACGCCCGCCGGCCGGCGCCCCGGTCAGGCGTCGCGACGGCGCAGCACGAGGTAGCCGCCGAGCAGCGAGGCGGCGGTCCAGAGCACGAGGATGCCGATCCCGGTCCACGGTCCGTAGTCCCGGACCCACCGGCCCTCGTCCTGCGGCCCGGCGAGGTGCAGGATCACCCAACTGGTCTGGTCCGGCAGGTACTGGGTGACGGTACGCAGTCCGGGGATGTTGCCGAGCCCCTGCGAGCCGAGGAAGAAGACCGGCAGCAGTACCGCCAGTGCGCGTACCGGGCTGCGCAGCATCGCCGCCACCCCGAGCGCGAAGAGGCAGAGCAGGACGAGGTGCAGGCAGCCACCGATCACGGCGGTCACCGCGCCGTCCGCGCCGAGCCCGACGCCGTACCGGCCGAGCGCGGCCTGGGCAACGAAGAAGCCGACCAGCACGGTGGGTACCGCGACCGCGCTGGCCAGCAGCGCGGTGCCGAGCACCTTGCCGGCGTAGCAGCGGCCCCGGCGCGGTACCGCGACCAGGGTGGCCCGGATCGTGCCCGAGCTGTATTCGCTCGCCATCACCAGCACCCCGAACACCACCAGGGCGAGTTGGCCGAGCGTCAGGCCGTAGAAGGCGGGAAAGAGCGGGTCGAAGCCGGCCGTCCGATCCGGTGGCCGCGACCCGAAGCTGAGCCCGGCCAGCAGGCTCATGCCGACGCCGACGACGAAGGTCGGCAGCAGGGTCCAGACCGTCGACCGGACGGTCCGGATCTTCGTCAGCTCGGCCCGCAGCACCGCACCGAGCCAGGGCTGGGCGGCCCGGTCCCGCGCCGGCCCGCCGGTCGGCACGCTGGTTTCCGGCACCGCACTCACCGCTCTCCCCCGTCCATCCGCCGGCCACCGGGCATCCGCCTACCACCGTCCACGTCCGGCCTGCCCTCCGCCCGCCGGTCCCCGGTCGCGCCCCGGTCGGCGTCCGCCGGCCGGTCGCCGCCGGCCCGGTAGGGCACCGCCGTCGCGGTGAGCCGCATGAACGCCTCCTCCAGGGAGGCCCGCTGCACGCCGACCTCGTGCACGGTCAGCCGGTTGGCCGCGACCAGCTCCCCGATCCGGGCAGCCTCGCTGTCGTACGCCAGCAGCGTCCCGTCCGGCTCCGCCTCGACCCGGATGCCGGCGGCCACCAGTACGCCCCGCAGCCGCTCCGGCTCCGGAGTCCGGATCCGTACCGCCGTGCCGGAGTTCGCCTCGACGAACTCGCGCATCCCGGTGTCGGCGAGCAGGCGGCCCTGCCCGATCACCACCAGGTGGTCCGCGGTCAGCGCCATCTCGCTCATCAGGTGGCTGGAGACGAAGACCGCCCGCCCCTCGGCGGCGAGCCCGCGCATCAGCTCCCGGATCCACCGGATGCCCTCGGGGTCGAGCCCGTTGACCGGTTCGTCGAAGAGCAGCACCGGCGGGTCGCCGAGCAGCGCGGCGGCGATGCCGAGCCGCTGGACCATGCCGAGCGAGAAGCCGCCGACCCGCCGTTTCGCCACGCTCTGCAGACCGACCAGCGACAGCACCTCGGCGACCCGGGAGCGCGGGATCCGGTTGCTCTGCGCCAACCAGAGCAGATGGTGGTACGCCCGCCGTCCCGGATGCGCGGACCGGGCCTCCAGCAACGCGCCGACCGAGCGCAGCGGTGCGGCCTGCTCCGGGTAGCTCCGGCCGTCGATCAGCACCTGCCCGGCACTCGGGCGGTCGAGACCGAGCATCATCCGCATCGTCGTCGACTTGCCGGCGCCGTTCGGTCCGAGGAAGCCGGTCACCTGTCCGGGCCGGACGGTGAAGGAGATCCCGTCGACCGCGACGGTTCTGCCGTAGCGCTTGCTGAGATTGCACACGTCGATCACGCCCGCCACGCTAGGCAGTTCGGGTCGCCGGAACAGTCCTCGAAAGTCGTCGACCCCGGCCACCAATGTCGACGGGCCACGCCGGTCGCGTGCCGGAGTCGGCGGTGCCGGAGTCGGCGGCCGGTGCCGGTGGGTGACCGACGGACGTAACCTGCTGGCATGCGCCGACACCTGCTGCCCGTTGTCGTACTGCTGGCGGAGACCGCGTTGCTGCTGGCCGGAGCCCGGAACGGGGCGTCACCGTGGGACGTCGCCGGGCACGCCGGGCTGGTGGCGCTGGTCATCGCGGTACGCCACCGGGCTCCGGTCGCCGCGCTGATGGGCGCGCTGCTGCTCGTCACGCTCTCCGACGGCGGGTACGTGCTGCTGCTCTGGGCCGCCTACCAGGCGGGGCGGGAGTCGCTGGACCGTACCCGGGCCGTCATGCTGGGCGGGGCGCTGACCGGCGCGCTCGCCGTACATCTGGTGAGCGCACCGGCGGACCCCCGGACGATCCCGAACCTGATCTCCACGTACCTGGTCTTCGCGGCGCTGCCGGTGCTGGTCGGCCGATACCTTGCCCAGCACGAGCGGCTCGTCTCCACCCTCGACCGGCACAACCGGCAGCTCCGCCGGGAACGGGAGCTGCTCGCCGAGCAGGAGCAGCTCCGGGAGCGGCTGCGGATCGCCCGGGACATGCACGACTCGCTCGGTCACCGGCTCAGCCTGGTCTCGGTGCAGGCCGCCGCGCTGGAGGTGGCGGAGCTGCCGCCGGTGCAGCGGCAGGCGGTGCGGCAGCTCGCCGGGGCCGCGCGCGGCGCCCTGGACGAGCTCTACGAGCTGGTCGGTGCGCTGCGCGGCGGGCATGGCACCGATCAGCGGTCGCCGGGCCCGGAGCGGATCGGCCCGCTGGTGGCGGAGTTCCGCGCGGCCGGGACGCCGGTGACCCTGCGCGAGGAGGGAACTCCGCGCCCGCTGCGGAGCACGGCCGGGCGGGCGGCGTACCGGGTGGTCGAGGAGGGGCTGACGAACGCGCTCAAGCACGCCCCCGGCCAGCCGGTCACGGTACGGCTCCGGTGGGAGCCGGACGCGCTGCTGCTCACCCTGGACAACCCGCTGCCCGACCGCCCCGCGACGCCCACCGCCCCAGGACGCACCGCTCCAGGACGCACCGCCGACAGCGGCGACGCCGTCGACGTCGGCACCGGCGGCGGTAAGGTCGACGGCCACCGGCCGGGGCTGGTCGGGCACGGGCTGGCCGGGTTGCGGGAACGTGCCGACCAGGCGGGCGGATTCGTGGCGTACCGGATCGTCGAGCCCGGCGATCCCGCCCATCCGGACGGCGGCGGGCGGTGCTGGCGACTCCTCGCGATGCTGCCCGCCGCGGAGCCGGGCGGGGAGAGCGCGGAGCCACCCGCTCCGGCCGGGATCCGTACCCTGGCCCTGGGGATCAGCACCGCGGCCGTGATGTTCGTGGCGATGCCGGCGAGCATGCTGCTGGGAGTGCGGTGACGTGATCAGGGTGCTGCTCGCCGACGACGAGCCACTGATCAGGGCCGGCATCCGCACGGTGCTGGAATCGGCCGGCGACATCGAGGTGGTCGCTGAGGCGGCGGACGGCGGGGCGGCGGTCGACGCGGCGCTGCGGCACCGGGCCGACGTGGCGCTGCTCGACATCCGGATGCCGGTACTGGACGGGCTCGACGCGGTCGACGAACTCAACCGGCGGGTGCCCGGACTCCGGGTGGTGGTGCTGACCTCGTTCGGGGCGGAGCCGAACGTGCTGCGGGCGGTGCATGCCCGGGTGGCCGGGTTCGTGCTGAAGAACTGCACGCCGGAGGAGCTGATCCGCGCGGTACGGGCCGCACACGATGGAGACGCCTACCTCTCCCCCGCGGTGACCCGGCTGCTGCTCGGCATGGTCGCGCCGGAACCGGCGGGGCGCCGGCGGCAGGCGCGGGACCGGCTGGCGGTGCTGACCGCACGCGAGTCGGAGATCCTCTGCCTGGTCGCCGAGGGCCTGTCCAACGCGGAGGTGGGTCGGCGGCTGCGGATGAGCGAGATGACCATCAAGACCTACGTGAGCCGGATCCTGGCGAAACTGGACTGCACGAACCGGGTGCAGGCGGCCCTGCTGGCCCGCGACGCCGGACCTACCCCGTGGAGTTGACGACTCGCCCGGGGTAGGCCAGGGGTGACAGTCGACAGGTCAGGCGCTCCGGTCGATGGTCACCACCGCGTCGTCGGCCAGCCGGTAGCCGACCCCGTAGACGGTGGTGATCAACGGTACGTCGCCGACCTTGCCGCGCAGTCGCCGGATGTGCACGTCGACGGTGCGTACCCCGGTGTGCTCGTAGCCCCAGACCGCGGTGAGCAACTGGAGCCGGGTGAAGACCCGCCGGGGATGCGCGACCAGATGCATCAGCAGGTCGAACTCCAGCCGGGTGAGCGGCAGCGGCTCGCCGCCGAGCAGCACGGACCGGGACGCCGCGAGGATGTGCAGCTCCGACGCGCCGGTGGCGGTGGCGGTGACCGGCCGGGCCGGAGTGCGCGGCACGGCGGCGTCGGCGCGGCGCTCCGCCTGGCCAGCGAACCCACCGGTGATCGTCGCCTCGCCCTGTTCCACCAGCTCGCGGGCGGCTTCGAGCAGCCGACGGGCCGGTGCCGTCAGGACCTCCTCGTTGCCGACGAGCGGGATGGATAGCGTCACCGTCAGCGTCGGCGTCGGTGCGGTCGACCCGGCGGGCCGGCGGGACGCTCCGGGCGGTCGACCGGGGCCGACCGGCTGGGCGCTGTGCCACCCGGTACGCGACGAGGCGGGGCTGACCGACATGGTCCTCCTTGGCTGCAACGGGTGTTCCCCCACGGCCCGAACCGCCGCTGCCTCGATGCTTCCGGCCACCGGGGCGAGGGTCAAGGGGACACGACGATGCATGAATGTGACAATCGACAAACTCACCGGAATCACTTGCTCGCTCTTAGTACCAGATCACGCCGCGCCCCGCACACCCGGCAGGATGGTCAACATGCGGGGTGTGGTGACGGGGTTCGCGGTGATCTGGTCGGTCACCCTGGTCGGCTACCTCGTCGGCCGGCACGACCTGCTCGGCCCGCACGGCACCGCGGTGATCGCCCGGCTGGTCTTCCTGATCGCCACGCCCGCGCTGCTCTTCGGCACCCTGGCCCGGTCCACAGTGGCCGATCTGTTCACCCCGGCGCTGGCCGCGTTCGTGCTGAGCACCCTGATCGTAGCGGCGGCCTATCTCCTCGTCGCGCGCTTCGGCTGGCGCCGCCCGGTCGGCGAGTCGACCGTCGGGGCAATGTCCGCGTCGTACGTCAACGCGGCCAACCTCGGGCTGCCGGTCGCCGCGTACGTGCTGGGCGACGTCTCCTTCGTCGCCCCGGTGCTGATCTTCCAGGTGCTGGTGGCGGCCCCCCTGGCACTCGGGGTGCTGGACGCCACCACCACCGACCGGGGCCTGTCGGTACGCCGGTTGGCGCTACTGCCGGCCCGAAACCCGATCATGCTGGGTTCGGCCGGCGGGTTGCTGGTCTCGGTCTCCGGCTGGCAGCCACCGGCCGAACTGCTGCGCCCGTTCGACCTGGTCGGTTCGGCCGCCGTCCCGCTGGCCCTGATCGCGCTCGGCATGTCGCTGCCCGGAAGTCGCCCCCTGGCGGTCGGCCCCGGCGCCGCGCAGCGGTACGTCGCGGTGACCCTCAAGATCGTCGTGCAACCCGTGGTGGCGTACCTGATCGCCCGGTACGCGCTGGGCCTGACCGGGCCGGCCCTACTGGCCGCCGTGGTCACCTCGGCCCTGCCGACCGCGCAGAACGTCTTCGTCTTCGCCACCCACTACCGGCAGGCCCAGTCGCACGCCCGGGACGTCGTGGTGCTCTCTACCATCGCCGCCGCCGTCTCACTCGCCGCGATCGCCGCCCTGCTGGGCTGACCGCAGCCGCCCTGACCGCCGGACCGCAGCCGCCCTGACCGCCGGACCGCAGCCGCCCTGACCGCCGGACCGCAGCCGCCCTGACCGCCGGACCGGAGCCGGCGCTTCCGGACTCCACCGCTCCCGGCCCCGCACCCCGTCGGTCAGGCACCGTCGTCGATCCGTACCGGGGCGTCGTCGGCGAGCCGGTAGCCGACCCCGTGCACGGTGGTCACCAGCGGCACCGACCGGGCCACCTTGGCCCGCAGCCGGCGTACGTGCACGTCGACGGTGCGGGCGACGGCGTGCTCGTACCCCCAGACGTTGCTGAGCAACTGCAACCGGGTGAATACCCGGCGAGGGTTGCGGGCGAGGAAGACCAGGAGGTCGAACTCCAGCCGGGTGAACGGGACGGGTCGCCCGCCCTGGAGCACCACCCGGGGCCCGGTGAGCACCCGCAGCGCCCCGGTACCGGCGCCGCCCGGACCGGTCGTCCCGGCACCGGAGACCGCCGCGTGGGCCGACTCGGCGACCCCGGAGGCCGGATCGACGACACCGGAGGCCGGATCGACGACACCGGCCAGGACCGGCTCCGGCAGGCCCGGCAGGCCCGATCCAGCGACGCCGGGCAGCACCGACCCGGCGAGATCGGGCAACGCTGACCCGGCGACGCCGGGCAGCACCGAGGTGGCACCGTCGGCCAGCAGCGAGTCCGGCAGGTCAGGCAGCACCGGGTCTGGCAGGCCGGGATCGGTGCCGGCCCGGCCCGGCAGGTGGGTCTCGGTCGCCACGTCGGCGCCCTGGTCGCGCAGTTCCCGGACCAGTCCCAGCAGCAGGGCCAGCTCCGGGGTGACCCGCCCGCCGACCAGCGGGAGGTCGACGGTGACCCGGATGACCGGCGCGGTCTCGGCAGCCGGCGACCGGCGCCGGGCCGAGGCGGCCCGGCCCGGTCCGGCCGGTGACGGCGTACGCGGGTGGATGGCGACGACCGACATGGGAACTCCTTCGTGCGACGTTGGTCCGGTCCGCCCGCGTGCGGTGGCGCGCGGGTCAGGTGAGCGCCCGCCGGGGGATCACCGGCGGGGCGAAATCGGGTTGGGCGTAGACGTCGGTCGGCCCGAAGGCGGGCAGCCCGAGCCCGCGCCAGGCGACGAATCCGCCGACGATGTCGGTGGCCCGGTGCAGGCCGAGATCCTGGAGCGCGGCGGCGGCCAGTGACGACGTGTAGCCCTCCTGGCAGAAGACGATGACCGGCAGGTCGTACCGGTCGGCGAGCGGGAGCCGGGCGGAGCTGCGCGGGTCGAACCGCCACTCGAGGACGTTCCGCTCCACCACCAGCGCGCCGGGGACCGATCCGGTGGCGGCCCGCTGGGTGGCCGGGCGGATGTCCACCAGCACCGCACCGGCGCGGGCGGCGAGATGCCCCGCCTCCGGTTCCAGGCGGCGCAGCCGCGCCCGGGCGGCGGCGAGGATCTCGTCGATACTCCGCGAACCGGCCGGGGCCTGCGCTCGACGACAGCCGTCGACCGGCTCCCGGAGGTTGGTCAGGTTCACCGTGCTGTCCTTCCGTCGTGTCGGGCCCCGAACCCGCACCGGATGCCGCACCCGGTCACCAGGCGACTCCCGCCTCGGCGACGTCCGCGACCCGCAGCCGCCCGCCGTCGAGCCGGTAGCGGGTCATGCTGCGCAGCGCGGGACGGTAGACGTGCACGCTCACCGCGGGTCGGTCGCCGTTGTTGGCCACCCGGTGCACGTGCCGGGCACCAAACCGGCGGCCGGTGCCGGTGCCGAGCTGGCGGGGGCGGAGCCGGCCGCGCGCCACGGTCTCCTCGACCAGCGTTCCGGCGGCGACCAGGAAGGCGCCGGCGGATCCGCCATGGTCGTGCAGGTCCGTGTGCTGGCCGGGCAGCCAGGTGAGCAGCCACACCTCGTGGTCGGTGGCGCTGGCCAGGCGGTGGTACCAGCGCGCGACCGGATCGAAGCGCAGCGGCACCGGCCAGCCGGCCGGGCCGGCCGCGTCCGCCGCGTACCGGCGGGCGACGGCCAGCGGGTCCGGCCCGGTCAACGGGTTCGAAGAAATGGAGATCATTTTCGGTCCTCTGGGCACGTGTTCGACTACCGGTGAGAGTAGCCCATAAAACCTATCTGCTTAGTGGGTTTTACCACAAGCCCCGATCGGCACCCGGAGTGCCCCTCCCGGTGGACCACCGACCGGAGAAGCCACCCGGAGCGCCGAGGTGTCCGCTCAGGCGCCGCCCTCGTTCAGGGTGACCGTGATCGGCTCGTACCCGGTGCCGGTCACGTCGAGGCCGGCCGCCCGGAGCTGGTCCAGCGCCGCCCGGACGTGGTCGTTGGTGTACGCGGTCGGCTCCGCCCGCTTGGACAGCACCGTCTTGCCGTCCTGGTTGCGGGTGGTCAGCGCCAGGTCGACGGTGGCGTTCCAGGCCGCCTCGTCGACCACCCCGATCCCGCCCGGCGACGGCCAGACCAGCTTGTTGACCTCGTTCGCCTGCCACAGTTGGTGACTGGCACCCAGTTTGGAGCCCCGCTTCACCACCAGGTCACGGCAGTGCGGCACGTTGTCCCGGCAGTAGATCCACCCCTTCAGGGTGCCGGCCAGGAACTTCGTCGCGGTCTCCTGGTACGCCTTGTCGTTCGACAGCCGCTCGCTGCTGGCCCAGACCGCGTCCTGGAGCATCGCCGTGCCGACCGTGTTCCAGTCGAGCACGGTGAACGCCTCCGGCCGGTAGAGCTGACCGGTCCTCGGGTCCTTCGCCTCCAGCAGTTGGGCGTACTCGTTGTAGCTCATCGCCTGGGCGGCGTCGATGTCGCCGCGCAGCAGCGCCTGCATGTCGAACTGCTGCTGCACCAGCGTGACGTCCCGGCCCGGGTCGAGCCCGGCCCTGGTCATCGCGGCGAAGAGTTCGAACTCGTTGCCGAACCCCCAGTTGCCGACCTTCTTGCCCCGCAGGTCGGCGGGCGAGGCGATCTTCTTGTCGGCGAAGCTGACCTGGTAGGTCCCGGACCGCTGGAAGATCTGCGCGATCTGGGTGATCCCGGCGCCCTGCTCCCGGGAGGCGAGCGCCTTCGGCACCCAGGCCACCGCGAAGTCGGCCTGCCCCTGGGCCAGCACGGTCTGCGGCACGATGTCGACGCCGCCCTCCAGGATCTGCACGTCCAGGCCCTGCTCGGCGTAGAAGCCCTGGTCGGCGGCGGCGATGAAGCCGGCGAACTGGGCCTGGACGAACCACTGCAACTGCAGGCGGACCTTGGTGGTCCCGCCCGCCCCGGTGCGCGGGGTGCCGGCGGTGTCCGCCGTGCCGCAGCCGGTCAACAGGGCGACGCTCAGTATTCCGGCGACGAGGCCGCGGCCGAGGTGGCCGCCGAAACCCGGAAGCAGACGTGCCGATGTTCGCATCGTTCCTCCAGCGGTGAACTCCGTTCGGAGCCGGTCGGCCCCGGGGTCGGGCTGCGCCGGGCGGGCGAGGGCCAGGCGGGTCGGGACTCAGCCCGGCCGCCGCGCGCGCCAGGGCATCGCGAGGCGTTCCAGGCCGAGGGCGGCGAGATAGAAGACGAGACCGAGTACGCAGGCCCCGAGCACGAAGGCCCAGGCGCGCGGGTACGCGGTGTACGAGGCGGCCGAGGTGATCCGGGAACCGAGCCCGTCCTGCCGCCCGCCGAAGTACTCGGCCACCACGGCGGCGATCACCGAGAGCGAGGCAGCCTGCCGCAGTCCGGTGAAGACGAACGGCAGCGCCCCGGGCAGCCGGACCAGCCGGGTGAAAGCCCAACCGCCGGCCGCGTAGCTGGCCATCAGCTCCCGGTGCACCGGATTGACCTCGGCCAGCCCGCGCAGCGTGTTGAGGAAGACCGGGAAGAAGACCACGATCGCCACCACCAGCCGGCGCGGGATGCTGCTGGTCGAGGAGAACATGTTGTTCAGGATCGGGGCCAGCGCGATGATCGGCAGCGCGTTCAGCGCCGCCGCGACCGGCAGCGACACCTCGGCCAGGAAGCCGAACCGGCTGGCCAGCATCGCGGCGCCGAGCGCGGCCAGCGCGCCGAGGAGCAGCCCGGTCCCGGCGTTGCCGCCGCTGGCCAGTCCGACCTGCCAGATGGTGACCCGGTTGTCCCAGAACTCGGCGCCGATCCGGGACGGCGCCGGCAGCAGGAACGGAGCCACCCGGCCGAGGGTGACCGTCAGCTCCCAGAGCACCAGCCCGAGTACCCCGACGAGCAGCGGCGGCCAGGCGGACCGGACCAGCCCGGCGGCGCCGCCGGTCATGCCGGTGCTCCGGCGGCAGCAGGGTCCGCGCCCATCGGCGGGGCTGACCCTGGCGCTGGTGGGGCTGACCCCGGCGTGCCCCGCAGCGCCTGCCGGACCCGGGTGATGCCGGCGAAGAACGCCGCCGACTGCCGGGTCGCCTCGGTCCGCTCCCCCAGCTCCACCCCGACGATCTCGACGATCCGGCCGGGCCGGGCGGACATCACCACCACCCGGTCCGACAGGTAGACCGCCTCCGGGATCGAGTGGGTGACAAAGACCGTACTGGTGCCCTTGCGGGCGCAGATCCGCAGCAGTTCGTCCTGCAACCGTTCCCGGGTCATCTCGTCCAGCGCCCCGAACGGCTCGTCCATCAGCAGCAGCGGTGGGTCCACCGCGAGCGCGCGGGCGATCGCCACCCGCTGCTGCATGCCGCCGGAGAGCTGGTCCGGATAGTGTCCGGCGAAGTCGGCCAGCCCGACCAGTTCCAGCATCTCCCGCGCCTTGGCCTGCCGGTCCCGCCGGTACAGGCCGCGCAGCTCCAGCGGCAGTTCCACGTTGCGGGCCACCGTCCGCCAGTCCAGCAGCCCGGCCTGCTGGAACGCGATGCCGTACGCCAGGTCCCGCCGGGCCTGCCGGGCCGACCGGTCCGCCACCCGTACCGTCCCGCCGGTCGGCGGCACCAGGTCGGCCACCAGCCGGAGCAGGGTGGACTTGCCGCAGCCGGACGGCCCGATCAGGCTGACGAACTCGCCCCGGCCGACCGTCAGGTCGACGCCGCCGAGCGCGGTGACCTCGTCCGGGCGGCCGGCGTTGAACACCTTCGTCACCCCGGCCAGCTCGACGGCCGGGCCGGGTGCGACCGGCCGCCCGGCGCGACCGCCCGGGGTCGGGCCGCCGGCCGACGCCACCACCCGATCGGTCACCGCCTCGACCCGCCGGTCGACCACCGCCTCGGTCTCGGCCCGGTCGGTCACCGCCTCGGGCGCCCGATCGGTCACCGCACCGGTCTCCATCTCCGTCACCGCGTCGAGGCCCTTCGTCGGGGGGACAGCAGCAGTTCCGCGAGGCCGACCGCGCCGGCCACGACCAGCCCGAGCAGCGCCGCACCGAGCAGTGCGGTGTAGACCTTGGCCGGGTCGGTGGTCGCCTCCCGGGCGTACTCGACGACCAGCCGGCCGATGCCGCCCCGGGTACCGGTGGAGATCTCCCCGACCACCGCGCCGACCACCGCCGCCGCGCCGGCCAGCCGCAGTGCCGGGAAAAGGTAGGGTCGGGCCGCCGGCAGCCGCAGTTTCACCAGCGTGCGCCACCAGCCAGCCGCGTAGCTGCGCATCAGCTCCTCGGCGATCGGGGCCGGGGACTGGAGTCCGCGCAGCAGCCCCACCGCGATCGGGAAGAACGCCAGGTACGCCGCGATGGTCGCCACCGACATCCACGGCTGCCACGGCCGGGAGCCGATGCTGAACTGCCCGCCCCAGCCGGCGATCACCGGGGCCAGCGCGATCAGTGGCACGGTCTGGGAGAGGATCACGTACGGCAGCAGGCCCCGCTCGGCGACCCGGAACCGCTGCATCAGCACCGCCAGTACGGCGCCGACCAGCACCGCCACGGCGAAGCCGACCGCCACGGCGCGCAGGGTGAACGCGGCGGCCCGCAGCACCACCACGCCGACCGGCTCACCACCGGCCAGTTCGGGATCGGCGAACCGGCCGAGGATCTCGGCGACGTGCGGCATGGCCCCGTCGTCGGCCCGGGGCAGCAGCCGTACCCCGAACAGCGTCGTGCCGTCCGGATCGCCGACCGCCTTGTAGCCCTCCCAGAGCAGTACGCCGAGCAGCGTCGCACCGAGCGTGCCGGCGACCACCCGGCCCCGGCCCCGCCAACCGCCACTCGCCGGCATGCCGCGCTCAGCCCGCCGTCGCCGGCACGTCGGGACCGGTCCGGGGTGCCGGTGCCCGCGGCGGCGCCCCGGCCAGCGCCGGGATCACCGACTCGCCGTACGCGGCCAGGGTGTGTTCCTTGTCGTCGTGCTGGAGATAGACGGCGAACTGGTCGACGCCGAGTTCCCGCAGCGCGGCCAGCTTCTCCAGGTGTGCCGAGACCGGCCCGAGCAGGCAGAACCGGTCGACGATCTCGTCCGGTACGAAGTCAGTGTGGGTGTTGCCGGCCCGGCCGTGCTCGGCGTAGTCGTAGCCGCGCCGCCCGGCGATGTAGTCGGTCAGCGCTCTCGGCACCGCACCCGAGCCGCCGGCGCCGTACCGGGCGACGATGTCGGCGACGTGGTTGCCGACCATCCCGCCGAACCACCGGCACTGGTCGCGCTGGTGCGCCAGGTCGGCACCGACATAGGCGGGTGCGGCGACGCAGAACGTGATCGCCGCCGGGTCCCGGCCGGCCCGTTCGGCGGCCCGCCGGACCGTGCCGATCATCCAGGCCGCGATGTCCGGGTCGGCGAGTTGCAGGATGTAGCCGTCGCCGACCTCGCCGGCCAGCGCCAGCGCCCGGGGCCCGTACGCGGCGATCCACATCTCCAGCGCCCCGCCGGAGACCCACGGGAACCGCACCTGCCGCCCCCGGTAGTCGGCGGTCCGGCCGTGCGCCAGCTCCCGGATCACCGTCACGCAGTCCCGCAGCTCCCCGATGGTGGTCGGCGGATAGCCGAGGGTACGCAGTGCCGAGTCGCCCCGGCCGATCCCGCAGACCGTACGGTTGCCGTACATCTCGTTGAGGGTGGCGAAGAGGGAGGCGGTGACGGTCCAGTCCCGGGTGCCCGGGTTGGTGACCATCGGGCCGACCGTCACCCGTTCGGTCTCGGCGAGGATCTGCGAGTAGATCACGAACGGCTCCTGCCAGAGCAGGTGCGAGTCGAACGTCCAGACGTGGCTGAAGCCGGCCGCCTCGGCCTGTTTCGCCAGCGCCACCACCTCGCGGGCCGGCGGGTCGCACTGGAAGACCACCCCGATGTCCATCAGCCGCTCACCGCACCCTCGGGAAGCCGAGGTCGACTCCGCTTGAGGCCGGATCGGGCCAGCGCGAGGTGACCACCTTGGTCCTGGTGTAGAAGGCCAGCCCCTCGGGGCCGTACATGTGCAGGTCGCCGAAGAGCGACGACTTCCAGCCGCCGAAGCTGTAGTAGGCGACCGGCACCGGGATCGGCACGTTGATCCCGACCATCCCGCAGACCACGTCGTACTGGAACCGCCGGGCCGCGCCGCCGTCCCGGGTGAAGATCGCGGTGCCGTTGCCGTACTCGTTGGAATTCACCAGTGCAAGGGCCTCGGCGTAGCTGTCCACCCGGACCACCGACAGCACCGGCCCGAAGATCTCGTCGAGGTAGTAGCCGGAGTCGGTCGCGACGTGGTCCACCAGGGACGGGCCGAGGAAGAACCCGGGCCCGTCGGCGGCCGGCAACGCCCGGCCGTCCACCACCACCCGGCCGCCGGGCCGGTCCAGGTAGGCCCGCACCCGGTCCCGGTGCTCGCCGGTGATCAGCGGTCCCATCTCGGCGTCCGGGTCGCTGGCCGGGCCGACCCGGATCCGCGCCATCCGCTCCGAGATCGCCTCGACCAGCGAGTCGGCGACCGCGCCGACCGCGACCACCACCGAGACGGCCATGCAGCGCTCCCCGGCCGACCCGAACCCGGCCGAGACGGCGGCGTCGGCCGCGGCCCCGACGTCGGCGTCCGGCAGCACCACCATGTGGTTCTTGGCCCCGCCGAGCGCCTGCACCCGCTTGCCGGCGGCGGTGCCGGCGGTGTAGATCGACCGGGCGACCGGGGTGGAGCCGACGAAGGAGAGCGCGGCCACGTCCGGGTCGGCGATCAGCGCCTCCACCGCCGACCGGTCACCCTGGACGACGTTGAACGCCCCGTCCGGCAGCCCGGCCCGGCGCAGCAGGTCGGCCAGGAGCAGCGAGACGCTCGGGTCCTTCTCGCTCGGCTTGAGCACGAAGGTGTTGCCGGCGACCAGCGCGGTGCAGAACATCCACATCGGCACCATGGCCGGGAAGTTGAACGGGGTGATCCCGGCGACCACCCCGAGCGGCTGCCGGATCGAATAGACGTCCACCCCGGTCGCGGCCTGCTCGCTGTAGCCGCCCTTGAGCAGGTGCGGGGCGCCGGCCGCGAACTCGACGTTCTCCAGACCCCGGGCCAGCTCGCCGGCCGCGTCGGCCACCGTCTTGCCGTGCTCGGCGGAGAGCAGGGTGGCGATCTCCTTCCGGTTGGCGTCCACCAGGTCGCGGAACCGGAACATCACCTCGGCGCGCCGGGACAGCGACGCCGCCCGCCAGGCCGGTTGCGCGGCGGCGGCGGAGCGGACCGCGGCGCGTACCTCGGCGTCGGTGGCGGCGACCACCACGGCCTGCCGTTCTCCGGTCGCCGGGTCGTAGACCGGCAGCCACCGGTCCCCGGTGCCGGCGACCTCGGCCCCGTCGATCCAGTGTGGAATCTCCCGCATCACGCCACCTCAGTTCAGGTAGGTCGACAGTCCGCGCCGCAGGTAGCGCCCGTGCCCGCGCCGCCCGTGGTACGCCCCGTCGGCGACCAGTACGCTGCCCCGGCTGATCACGGTGTCGACCCGGCCGGCGATCTCGTAGCCCTCGTACGCCGAGTGGTCCATGTTCATGTGGTGCGTGCCGACCCCGATGCTGGTCCGGCCGGCCGGGTCGTAGACGACGATGTCGGCGTCGGAGCCGGGGGCGAGCACCCCCTTGCGGGGATAGAGCCCGAACATCCGGGCCGGGGTGGTGCCGATCGTCTCCACCCAGCGCTCCAGGGTCAGCTTGCCGTCCACCACGCCCTGGTAGAGCAGGTCGACCCGGTGTTCCACCCCGCCGATCCCGTTCGGGATCTTGGAGAAGTCGCCGAGCCCCAGCTCCTTCTGGTCCTTGAAGCAGAACGGGCAGTGGTCGGTGGAGACCACCGCCAGGTCGTTGCTGCGCAGCCCCTGCCAGAGGTCGCGGTGGTGCGACTCGTGCTTGCTGCGCAGCGGCGTCGAGCAGACCCACTTGGCGCCCTCGAAGCCCGGTGCGCCGAGCTGGTCCTCCAGGGTCAGGTAGAGGTACTGCGGGCAGGTCTCGGCGAAGACGTTCCGGCCGGCGTGCCGGGCCGCCGCGACCTGGGCCAGGGCCTGGCTGGCGCTCAGGTGCACGATGTAGAGCGGGCAGTCCCGGGCCACCTCGGCGAGCCGGATCGCCCGGTGCGTCGCCTCGGCCTCCAACGCCTCCGGCCGGGTCAGCCCGTGGTGGATCGGGTCGGTCTCGCCCCGGGCGAGCGCCTGCTGCACGAGTACGTCGATCGCGATGCCGTTCTCGGCGTGCATCATGATCACGGCGCCGTTCTCCCGGGCCCGCTGCATCGCCTTCAGGATCTGGCCGTCGTCCGAGTAGAACACCCCCGGGTACGCCATGAAGAGCTTGAAGCTGCTGATCCCCTCGTCGGCGACGAGCATGTCCATCGCCTTGAGCGCGTCGTCGTCGACCCCGCCGAGGATCATGTGGAACGCGTAGTCGACGTGGCAGTTGCCGTCGGCCTTGGCGTGCCAGGCGGCCAGCCCGTCCTGCACCACCTCGCCGGTCCGCTGCACCGCGAAGTCGACGATGGTGGTGGTGCCGCCGTACGCGGCCGCCCGGGTGCCGGTGTCGAAGGTGTCGGAGGCGTTGGTGCCGCCGAACGGCAGTTCCATGTGGGTGTGCGCGTCGATCCCGCCGGGGATGACGTACTTCCCGGTGGCGTCGACGACCTGGTGGTCGCCGTCCGGCGCCCGCCCGGGGACGAAGAGCGCGACGATGGTCTCGCCGTCGACCAGGATGTCGGCGGCATGCGTGCCGGTCGCCCCGACGACGGTGCCCCCACTGACCAGCAGTGTCATGGCGTGCCTCCTGTTCAGGGCTGGACGAGACCGCCGTACGCGTCCGGGCGGCGGTCCCGGTAGAAGGCCCACCGGTCGCGTACCTCGGCGAGCAGGCCCAGGTCGAGGTCCCGGACGATCAGTTCCGGGGCGTGGTCGTCGCCGACCTCCCCGACGAACTGCCCCTCCGGGTCCACGAAGTACGACGTGCCGTAGAAGTCGTTGTCGCCGAGGTCCTCCACCCCGACCCGGTTGATCGCGCCGACGAAGTACTCGTTCGCCACCGCCGAGGCCGGCTGCTCCAGCTTCCACAGGTACGCCGACAGGCCCCGGCTGGTCGCCGACGGGTTGAACACCACGGTGGCGCCGGCCAGGCCGAGCGCCCGCCAGCCCTCCGGGAAGTGCCGGTCGTAGCAGATGTAGACGCCGATCCGGCCGACGGCGGTGTCGAAGATCGGATATCCGAGATTTCCGGGGCGGAAGTAGAACTTCTCCCAGAACCCCTTTACCTGCGGGATGTGCGTCTTCCGGTATTTGCCGAGATATCTGCCGTCGGCGTCGACCACCGCGGCGGTGTTGTAGAGCACGCCGGGCTGCTCCTGCTCGTACATCGGCAGCACCATCACCATGCCGAGTTCGGCGGCGAGCGCGGCGAACCGCTCCGTGGTCGGGCCGGGGATCGACTCGGCGTACGCGTAGTAGCCCTGGTCCTGCACCTGGCAGAAGTACGGGCCGTAGAACAGCTCCTGGAAACAGATGACCTTGGCGCCCTGTGCGGCGGCCTGCCGGGCGTACTCCTCGTGCGCCTTGATCATCGATTCCTTGTCGCCGGTCCAGTTCGTCTGCACCAGGGCCGCGCGAATGATCTCTGCCATGGTCGAACCTCCTCGGCACCGTGCCCGCTGATGGTGCTCGTCGGTGGAGAGCCTGCTGACCTTGCGATGACCTTGTGTGACCTTTGATTTTCCGACCGGATGGCGTAGGACTTTAGTGACACAAGTCGGGGCGGACAATGGCCAATTTGTTACTGATTTTTTCGGAGAAGTAACATGCTGCAGCTCATCGCCGGTGCGATCGACGACCGTACGGCCCGGGGCGTCGCCGCGGCGGTGAGCCGGCTGGTCCGTACCGGCGAGCTGCCGGCCGGCACCCGGTTGCCGACGGTCCGCTCCGTCGCCCGGGAACTGGGGATCAGCCCGACCACGGTCAGCGAGGCGTGGCGCTCGCTGGCCAGCGCCGGCGCGATCCAGACCCGGGGTCGCTCCGGCACCTTCGTGCTGCCACCCAACCGGCTCCGGCAGAGCCTCCGGTACGCCCGGCTCACCGCCAGGCCGGCGACGCTGCCGCACGACTTCTCCACCGGCGTACCCGATCACGACCTGCTGCCGGACCTGGCGCCCGCGCTGCGCCGGATCGGCGACACCCGGCTCACCACCTCGTACCTGGAAGAGCCGGTGCTGCCCCGCCTGGAGGTGGTACTCCGGGACCGCTGGCCCTTTCCACCGCAGCAGCTCACCGTGGTCGACGGCGCACTGGACGCGCTGGACCGGCTGGTCGCAGTGGCCGTCCGGCTCGGCGACCGGGTACTCGTGGAGAACCCGGCCTTTCCACCCCTGCTCGACCTGCTCGACACCGTCGGTGCGGTACCGGTGCCGGTCTCGCTGGACGGGTCCGGCATCGCGCCGGCCTCGCTCGCCGCCGGGCTCGACCGGGCCCCGGTGGCGCTGCTGCTCCAGCCCCGGGCGCACAACCCGACCGGCATCTCGATGACGCCGGAGCGCGCCGCCGAGCTGGCCAGCGTGCTCGCCGGGCACCCGCTGGGCGGCACGGTCGTGGTGGTCGAGGACGACCACGCGGGCGACATCGCCTCCGCCCCGCCGGTCTCGCTCGGCGAGTGGCTGCCCGAGCAGGTGGTGCACATCCGTAGCTTCTCCAAGAGCCACGGCCCCGACCTGCGGCTCGCCGCCGTCGGCGGGCCGGCCGCGCTGGTCGCCTCGGTCGCCGACCGGCGCCTGCTCGGCCCCGGCTGGTCCAGCCGGGTGCTCCAGGCCGTACTGCTCGACCTGCTCACCGATCCGGCGACGGTCCGGGTGCTGGCCGGCGCCCGCCGCGAGTACGCCCGCCGCCGCGACCTGCTCACCGCCGCGCTGGCCGACCGTGGTGTCGACGCTCCGGCCCCGGACGGGATCAACATGTGGATTCCGGTACGCGACCAGCAGCAGGCGATGCTCTCGCTCGCCGCGCACGGGATCGCGGTCGCCCCCGGCACCCCGTTCGAGATCGATCCGCTCGGCACCGACCACGTCCGGCTCACCGTCGGGTTGGTCCGGGACGGCTTCGACGACCTGGCCGACCTGCTCGCCGACGCGGCCGGCGGACCGAACCGGGCCAGCGGCCGGCGCCTGCGTACGCTGCGCCGCAGCATCCGCTGAACCGCGCCCGGCGGGGCGGTACGGCGGTGCTGCGAGCGGTGGCTCTCACCGCCACGGTGGCGGCGGTGGGGCCCGGACCGCGAAGAGGGTCTGCTCGCCGTCGGCCACGTAGACCGTGTCGCCGGTCGCGGCGGGCGCTCCCGAGTTCCGGTCCCCGGCCGCGAAGTGCCAGCCCACCTGGCCGGTCGCCGGATCGAACGCGTACACCGTGCCGTCGCCGGCCGCGCTGGAGTAGAGGATCGCACCGGCGCTGACCAGCTCGGACGCGTGGAACGCCGTCGACCAGAGCAACTCGCCGGTCGACGCCCGATAGGCGTTGGTACGCCAGCGATCGAAACAGCAGCCGGTGCCGAACGGCACGTAGACGGTGTCGTCCCGGACGACCGGGGTGGACACGAGATCGGACTCGTGGCTCCACAGTTTCCGGCCGTCCGACAGGTCGAAGGCCCCCAGGTAGCTGGCGGCGGCCGTGATGTGCACGGCCCGCTCCGAGACCACCGGGGCGGCACCCACCGGGCCCGGCAGCCCTGGATAGCTCCACCGGACGGCACCGGTACCCGCGTCGAGCGCGTACAGCGTACGGTCGCCGCCGACGTAGACGACGCCGTGCACCACCGTCGGACCGGTACCGTCCGAGCGGCCCAGGTTGCGGCTCCAGCGGAGCTGGCCGGTGGCCTGGTCCAGCGCGTAGAGGCTCGGGCCGAGGCTGCCGTGCTGGTCGGCGACGTAGACGAGCCCGTCGGCCGCGCTCAATGTCGAGCGGAGACTGCCGCCGACCCGGTAGCTCCAGCGGATCCGGTGGGTGTCGAGGTCGAGCGCGTACAGCAGCTCGGAACCGGCGAGGTAGAGGACGCCGTCCGCGATCGTCAGGGTGGTGTCCGGTTCGGGGACCGGATGCGTCCAGCGGACGGCGCCGGTCGCGGCGTCGAGCGCGTAGAGGGTGCCGTCGGCGCTGCCGAGATAGACCGTGCCGGCCGCGACGACCGGCCCAGCGTAGGTCTCGTCGGCGGCGGTGAAGGTCCACCGGAGCTGCGGGCCGGTGGGGCCGGTCGGTCGGCCCGGCAGTCCCAGCCGGACCCCGGGAAGGTAGCCGAGCAGCAGCGCGAGGACGGCTCCCGCCATGGCTCCGGCGAGGGTGCCGCCGCGGCGGCGACGGGTTGGCCCGGGCAGGACCGGCGGGCCGTTCGGGCGATGGTCGATCCCGGTGAGGTTCACGTTTCCCACCCATTCCCAGCGCACGTCGGCTACGACGAAGCGGAGTCCGGGTAAGCCACCACTTACCCGGTCATGGTAACCCGCGAAATGACGTACTTCAATCAAACGGGCGAACGGCAGCAAAGCATCGCCAGCAGCGTGTCGGGCTGGGGATCCACGTCACGACTCCGGTGCCGGCCGCCAGAACGCGCGTTCGTAACCGGTCACCACGACCAGTAACGCCACGATCAGGCCGAACGCGGCCAGCGCGGGCAGGTGCCTTCCCGCCGGCAACAGCAGCAGCGCCACGCCGACCGCGCCGAGTTGCGCCCGAGGCGCCGACCGGACGGCGACCCAGAGGAACGGAGGCCGGCCCGCGAGGTAGCTGGCCGCCCCACCGTAGAGGGCGATGACCGACGGCCAGTCCAGGGGTTCACCGGCGAACCCGCCGGAGCGGTCCTCCGCCAGCGTCGCGACGACCTGTTCGATCCCGAGCGCCGAGTAGATGATTCCGGTGATCATCAGCAGGTAGGCCAGACCGTACCCATCGGCGGCGATCCGGTCGCGCTCGGGCGGCGGGGCCCCGGCCAGGGCACGGGCCGCAGCCGGCCCGACGTTCTCGAAGTACAACCGCCACAGGCAGACCGTCGCGAGCAGAGCCAGCAGGGCGGCCGCCAGCACCGGCGGGTGCGTGACCGCCGTCCCGGCCCCGGTGCCGACGGAGATCAGCGACTCGCCGAGCGCGATGATCAACGCCAGGTTGTGCCGCTCGCTGAAGTGAACGGGATTGCGTAGCTGCCAGCCTCCGAAGGCGGCGAGCGAGAGCCGTTGACCACCGATGTCGACCAGCAACGACACCGCCCAGAGCAGGGTCTGTGCGGTCCCGCCGTACAGCGCGCCGAGGACGAGCGGGATCCAGGCGAGGACGATCGGGATCGCGAGCACCCGCAGTCCGGTACGTACCGCCGGGTCGTGTGCGGCGACCCGGTAGTAGAGCCCGAGGTGCACCGCCCGGAGCGTCACGTAGGCCATCACCAGGATCAGCGGTGCCCGCATCGACCCGGCCTCGGTGCGCCACGCGTCCGGGATCACCAGCGCGGCCACGAACAGGGCGGCCATTGCCAGCAGCGTGCCGGCCCGGATCAGCCCGACGTCGGCTCGGGCCTGGTTGCTCAGCCAGATGTACGCCCCCCACGAAAACCACAGCAACAGCAGGAGCACCGCTCCCCGCGCCATGCTGGTGAAGCTGGGCGGATGTCCCATGAAGGCGATGATCTGGGTGAGCGCGAAGACGAAGACGAGGTCGAAGAAGAGTTCGAACGGGCTCGCGCGATCGGTTCCGGCGCTGGTCGGCGCCGTTCGGAATCGGAAGAAGCGCCGCATGGGGATCCGTCCTGATGACGACAACCTCGGATCCCGCCATGGCTCGGGCGAGGGGTGCCGGAGGCCGGCATCAGGGAGTCCGCCAGTACGCGGTCATCCTAACCCCGATGTTCACGTACCTCGTTCAAACGGGTGAAAGGCGCAAAGCACTGCGCCCCGTCGAATGCTCGCGACGGCAGGTACACCTGATCCACTCCGAGCTGCACGACGAGTTGCGCGAAGCGGGCCACGAGGTGGCGACCGGCGAGATGGGCGAGAACGTCACCACCCGGGGCGTGGACCTGCTCGGGTTGCCGGTCGGCACGCTGCTCCGGCTCGGTGACGCGGCCGTGGTCGAGGTGACCGGGCTGCGCAACCCGTGCGTGCAGATCGACAACTTCCAGCCCGGGCTGCTCAAGCGGGTCGTCCACCGTGACGAGGCCGGCAACCTGGTCCGGCTCGCCGGCATCATGGGCGTGGTACGCGAGGGCGGCGAGATCCGCCCCGGCGACGAGATCAGCGTCGAGCTGCCGCCCGAGCCGCACCGCCCTCTCGACCGGGTCTGAGCTGGCGCGGCCGCGCCAGAGCCGGTCTCAGACCAGCAGGCCGCCGGTCGCGCGGATGTTCTGCCCGGTGATCCACTGCGCGTCCGGTCCGGCGAGGTACGCGACGACGGCGGCGATGTCCTCCGGTTGCCCGAGCCGGCCCAGCGCGGTGAGGGTCGCGGTCCGGGTCAGCGCCTCGGCCGGGTTCGACGCCCGGAGCATGTCGGTGTCGGTGGCGCCGGGCGAGACGGTGTTGACGGTGATGCCCCGGGGGCCGAGTTCCCGGGCGGCCACCGCCGTGAACTGTTCGAGCGCCGCCTTGCTGGCGCAGTAGAGGGCGAGCCCCGGTGCCGGCAGCACGGTGTTCAGGGTGGAGATGTTGACGATCCGGCCGCCGTCCCGCAGCACCGTGGCCGCCTCGCGCATCGCCAGCAGCGGAAACTTCGCGTTGACCGCCATCACCCGGTCGAACTCCTCGGCCGTGATCCCGGCGATCGGTGTCGAAGCGACGATCGCAGCGTTGTTGACCAGGATGTCCAGGCCATCGCGGACCGGAACGAACATCGACCCGAGACTGGCCGGGTCCGCCTGGTCCGCGCGGACGGCAACCACGTCGCCGTACCGGGAGACGAGGTCGTCGGCCGCCGCCTGGTCGCTCCGGTAGGTGAAGACCACCCGGGCACCGGCCTCGGCGAGCCGTTGCACGATCGCCCGGCCGATGCCCCGGGAACCGCCGGTGACCAGTGCCGTCCTGCCGTCCAGTCTCATGGGTCGGGACGCTATCCGGAGCCAGGTGCGTGGTCTTGAAGAAATGCGCACAGCGCGGTCGGGGTGAGGCCGGAGAGCGCGCGTACCTCGCGGGTGAAGTGCGGCTGGTCGGCGTACCCGGTGACGGCCGCCGTTCCCGCCAGGTCCGCGCCCTCGACGAGGAGCCCGATCGCGTGTTGGAACCGAGCGGTCCGGGCCACGGCCGCCGGTGACAGGCCGATCTGGCGGCGGAAGCCGAGTTCGAGATAACGGCGGCTGACTCCGAGCCGGTCGGCCAGCGCGCCGATCCGGAGCCGCTCGGGGCTGTGCGAGAGCCGCCACCAGGCTGCGGTGACCAACCCGCCCGCCGGCCCGGGCGGTGCACCGGCCAGCCAGCCGGTGAGCACCTGGTCGAGGAGTGCGAACCGGCTCGGCCAGTCCGGTGCCGCGCCCAGCCGCTCGGCCAACCCGGCGGCGCGCCGGCCGACCAGCTCCGACAGCGGTACCGTGGCCTCGGCCAACTCCGGCATCGGTACGCCGAGCAGCGCCGACACCCCGGCCGGCGTCATCCCGACGCTCACTCCGTACGCCCAGTCGGTCTGCCCGGCCACCGTCGCCGTGCGGCGGGCCCCGGTGACCAGGGCGTACGGGTCCGCGAAGTCGACCAGCAGGATGGCGTAGCTCAACGGCAGCAGCCGGTGCGGGATCCGAACCCGGGCTCCGGCCCGGAATCCCGCATAGCCGAGCACATGGTGCCGCAGCCGTGGGTGCGGGAGCCGGACGATCGTCTCGCACGCCACGGCCTGTGGTTCCGCCGGTATCGAATGGATCTGCGTCAGCCGGGCCATCAGCCACCATCATGGCCGACCGGGCACACCACCTGCTGCGGGCGGGTTGATGCTGCCCGCTGCCGCCCCAGCTAGCCGGCGGACCTCCCCGCCCCGCCGGCTCCGGCCGCCGCCGTCGGAAGCTCGACGACCCGATCCGCCCAGCGGCTCATCAGCGCCGGGTCGTGCGTGACGAGCAGGACCCCGGCCCGGTGGGTCCGCTGGTAGTCGGTGATCACGGCGGCGACGTGTGCCTGGGTGGAGGCGTCCAGCATGGCGGTGGCCTCGTCGCAGAGCAGATAGTCGGGGCGGTGGGTGAGGGCGCGGGCGAGGCAGGCGCGCTGGAGCTGCCCGTCGCTGACCGCGTGCGGGCGCCGGCCGAGCAGGTCGGGGGTGAGTCCGACGAGGTCGGCGAGTTCGGCGACCCGCCGGCGGATCCCGTCCTCGGGATGCCGGGTGGCTCGGAGCGGTTCGGCGATCAGGTCGGTCAGGCTCAGCCGTGGGTCGGCGGCGGCGCGCGGACTCTGGAAGAGCACGGCGATCCGGGTACGCACGGCGACCGGCACGGCGTACCGGGTGCCGGTGACCGGGGTACCGTCGACCGTCACCCGTCCACGATCCGGCCGGTGCAGCAGGGCGAGCACCCGGACCAGGGTGGACTTGCCACCGCCGGACGGCCCGCGCAGCCCGACCGTCTCAGCTCGGTCGATCCACAGGCTGACCCGGTCGAGCACCACCTGCCGCCGGTAGCTCGCGGTGACCTCGTGCGCGGCGAGTTGCGCGGGTACGGGTGCGGGTGCGGGTACGGGTGCGGTGGTCACGACGGCGCTCCGGCGGAGAGCGGGTGGTGGCAGGCGACCGCCCCGGCGTCGTACGCCGTCAACCCGGGTTGCCGCTGGCAGGCGTCGGTGGCGTACGGGCAGCGAGCGGCGAAGGCGCAGCCGTCCGGCAGGGCGGTGAGCATCGGCGGATGTCCGGGTACGGCCCGGAAGGCGCGATCCGGCAGCGCGTCGAGCAGGGCGACACCGTACGGGTGGGCGGGTGCCGCGAAGAACCGCCCGGCCGGCAGGTGTTCGACGATCCGGCTGGCGTACATCACCGCGACGGTGTCGGCGACCCGCTCGGCGGCGGCCAGGTCGTGGGTGATCAGCACGACGGATTGTCCGCTGTCGCACCTGCGGCGCAGCAGGTCGAGGGTGTGGTCAACCAGGGGCCGGTCCAGCCCGCTGGTGGGTTCGTCGGCGATCAGCAGGGTCGGGTCCGGGACGAGGGCGAGCGCGGTAACCAGGCGTTGCGCCATGCCGCCGGAGAGTTCGTGCGGGTAGCGGTCCAGGTCGGCGATGTCGAGGCCGACCTCGGCGGCGACACGTTCGGCCGCTCCGGCGGCTTCGGCCCGACTGTGCCGGTGGGCCCGGAGCGTCTCCTCGATCAGCCGCCGGCCGGTACGCACCGGGTTGAGCGCGGTGGCTGGGCTCTGCGGCACCAGACCGGCCAGCCGGCCCCGGACCCGTCCGGCGAGTACCCGTTCGCCGCAGCCGACCAGGTCGATCGGGCCGCTCGGGTCGCCGCCGGGCTGGCGCAGCCGGGCCTGGCCGGTGACGGTGGCGTTCCGGGGCAGCAGCCCGAGCAGGGCGTGGGCGAGCACGGACTTGCCGCAGCCGGACTCGCCGACGACGGCCAGCAGCTCGCCGGGGTGGACCCGGAGGGTGAGGTCGGTGACGGCGTGCACGGTCGCGTCCCGGAGCCGGAACCGGACGGTGAGCCCCTCGACATCGAGCACCGGCCCGGCACCGGCGAAGCGTGTGGCGTCGGCGGGCGGCTTGGTCTGCGTGGCGGTGATGCTCTGATCGATCTTCACAGCTGCAACTCCGCTCGGACGCGGGGATCGAGCCGGTCCCGCCAACGAGCGGCGAGTACGGCGATGGCCAGGGTGACCACGACGATGACCGCTCCGGGGGCGAGGCTGGCCCACCAGGCGCCGGCCAGCAGCGATCCCTGGCCGTCGTTGATCATGTTGCCGAGCGAGGCGAGGTGCGGTGGCAGGCCGAGCCCGAGAAAGGAGAGCGCGGTCTCGTGCCAGACGGCGTGCGGGATCATCAGCGTGATTGCCAGGGCCAGCCGGGGCAGCACGTGCGGCAGCAGGTGTCGGGTCAGCACCCGGCCCCGGCTCGCACCCCCGGTGATCGCCGCGTCCACGAACGGCCGGGTACGGAGGCTCAGCAGTTCGGACCGGACGATCCGGGCGGTGGAGAGCCAGTGGGTGAGCCCGATCGAGGCGATCACCGCGCCGAGGCTGGGGCGGAGCATCGCGACGATGAAGATGCCCAGCAGCAGGTGTGGCAGGGCCGCGACGGTGTCCACGATCCGCATCAGTACCCGGTCGACGCGGCCGCCGACGGTGCCGGCGATCCCACCGACGATCCCGCCGATCACGGTGGCGACCAGCGCGGCGACCGCGCCGACCAGCAGCGAGACCCGCAGCCCGTAGAGAGCGCGGTGCGCGACGTCGCGGCCGAGGTCGTCGGTGCCGGCCGGATGGGTCCAGGACGGGGCCAGCCGGGTACGGTCCAGGGCGACGGCGCTCTGGTCGAGCGGCCAGAGCAGGGGTGCGAGCAGGCAGGCGGCGATCGCCAGCACGAGCACCGTGCCGGCCACGGCCGCACCGGTCTGGCCGGGACGCAGCCGTAGCCGGGACCGCCGGCCGGCGAGCCCGAAACGGGTACGGGTCAGCTCAGCCATCGAGGCGCACCCGGGGATCGGCGGCGGCGTAGCCGAGGTCGGCGGCGAGGTTCGCGGCCAGCACCACGGCGGTGGTCAGCAGGGTGATCGCGGCCAGCAGCGGGAAGTCGCTGCCCAGCGCGGCCTGCACGGTGACCGCGCCGAGTCCGGGCAGCGAGAAGACGGTCTCGACCAGTACCGCACCGCCGACGAGTTCCGGCAGGTGCGTGCCGACCAGGGTGAGGAACGGCAGCAACGCGGTCCGTAGCGCGTGCCCGAACAGCACCGTCCGGCCGGGCAGTCCCCGGGCCCGGGCGGCGAGCACATGGTCGTCGCGGAGGCTCTCGGCGACCGCGTCCCGGACGAAGAGCACGAACCACGGGAGCTGGGAGACCGCGAGGACGCCGATCGGCAGCACGAGGTGGTGGGCGACGTCGGTCCACGAGGTGCCGGTCGCGGTCACGTCGGTCAGGCCGCCGGCCGGCAACCAGCCCAGGGCGAGGGCGAAGAGGGCGATCGCGGCCAGGCCGAGCCAGAACACCGGCATCGACCCGACGGCGTACGCGGCCGCCCGCAGGCCGCGGTCGAAGAGCCCACCGCGCCGGTACGCGGCCAGCGATCCGAGCAGCAGGCTCGCCACGAGTACGACGCCGAGCGCCGCACCGACCAGCAGCAGCGTCCAGCCGGCCCGGGCCGCGATGACCGAGCCGACCGCCTCGTGCCGGCTCGTCGACCAGCCCAGGTCGCCCCGGAGCAGGTTGCCGACCCAGCGCAGGTACTGCACCGGCAGCGGGTCGTCGACGCCCCAGTTGGCCCGGAGCTGCGCCAGGTTCTCCTCGGTGGTGGTGAACGCCGCTGACCCGGCGTACTGCTTGGCGGGGTCGACCGGGGAGGCCGCGCCGAGCGCGAACATGCCGATGCTGGTGGCGACGAGCACCGGTACCGCGACCAGCAACCGGCGCCGGACCACGGCACCCGCCCCGGCAAGCCGGCGCCGGGTCGGTTGCCGGGTCACCGCCGGGTCCAGGTGTTGATGTTCCACCAGAGGCTGTTCGCCACGTCGTGCTCGTGCGGCTCCACCCGGGGCACCACGCCGTCGATCGAGTCCCGCAGCACGTAGGTGTGCTGGAGATAGCTGAGGTACACCCACGGGACGTCCGCGGCGAGCTGCTTCTGGAACGTCGAGTACGCCGCCTTGCGCTGGGCCGGGTCGGACTGGTCCCGGCCCTGCTGCAACGCCTGGTCCACCACTGTGGACTTGTAGTGTCCCGGGTTGAAGTAACCCTGCCCGGCGAACCGGGACCCGAACAGTTTGTAGGAGACGAAGTCCGGGTCGTACGGGGTGCCGTAGCCCATGATCAGAGCGTCCGAGTTGAGCCGCGGGTCGATCGCGTCCCAGGTCAGCCCCTCCGGGGTGATCTCGATGCCGACCTTCTTGGCGTCGGCGGTCACCGCCAGCGCCAGTTCCTTGCGCAGGCTGTCGCTGGCCGGGTACATCAGGGTGAACCGGGCCGGGCGGCCGTCCCTGGCCCGGATGCCGCCCGCACCGGCCCTCCAGCCGGCCGCGTCGAGCAGCGCGGTGGCGGCAACCGGATCAGCGGTCGGCTTGCCGGTGACGGCCGGTTCGGCATATTCCGACGTGGGTGGGACGGGGCCGTAGGCCGGTTCACCGGCGCCGCCGAGTACCCCGGCGACCATCGCGGCCCGGTCGACGGCGAGGTTGAGCGCCCGGCGGATCGCCGGGTCGGCGGTGACCGGGTTGCCCATCGGCAGCATCACGCCCCGGTAGTCGGCCGTCGGCACCCGCTCGACCCGGTAGCCGGCGCGGCCGTCGAACCCGGCGGCGAGCTTCGGGGCCAGCTCGGCGACGTCGAACTCGCCGGCCCGCATCCGCTGGGCCCGGATGTTGTCGTCGGCGACGAACGCCACCACCAGCCGCCGGTTCGTCGGCCGGCCGCCGAAGTACCGGTCGTTGGCGGTGAGCACCAGCCGGTCACCGGGGGTCCAGGACTCCATCTGGTACGGGCCGGTGCCGACCGGCCTGCGGTTGAACTCGGCCCTGTTGACGTCCTGCCCGCTCAGTGCCCTGGCCGGCACGATGCCGAGGGCGAGTCGTTGCAGGAACGGCGCGTACGCGTACCGGAGCCGGAACACCACCGTGCCCGGGTCCGGCGCCTCGACCGACTCCAGCATCTCCAGGTCGGACCGGAGCGTCGAGTCGACCTTCGGGTCCAGCACGGTCCGGTAGGTGAAGACCACGTCGGCGGCGGTGAGCGCCGTACCGTCGTGGAACACCACCCCGTCACGCAGCTTGGCCGTCACCGTCCGGCCGTCCGCCGAGACCGTCGGCAGTTCCGCCGCGAGGCCCGGCACCAGCCGGTTCTGCGCGTCCCGGGCGACCAGCCCGTCGAAGATCAGCGACGCCCCGTCGACACCGTAGTTGAGCACCGGGTTCAACGTGTCCGGTTCACCGGCGGTGGCGACCACGAAGGTGTCACCGGCCGCGGGCGCGCCGGGCGTCGTCGATGACGAGCAGGACGCGAGGGCGAGCAGGCCACCGGCGGCGGCCACCGCCGCCAGTCGTCGGACGGTCGGACGGATCCGGATCACGGAGGTCTCCCACGGAGGTCGGACGTGGACGCACCGGCCGACCGGCCACGGTGGTCGACACCGGCGCCGGACAGCCTGGGACCGGGCGCCGACGACCTGACAGAGCCGGCTGGCTCGGGCAGTGCCAGGTCAGCAACACCCTTGGCTGATCACGGTGGCAGAGTTGCAAAGTTTTGGCAACAACCTAGGACTGGCTTTAAGCCTGTGATCTTGTCCGCGTAACCGGCCGGCCGACTGCCGGTCCGGTTAGCCCGGCACCGGCGGGTGACCCGGACGCCTCCGGCACCATCGCCACAACGCGGCAGCAGCAAGACATCCGATGGTCCGTAGTTGTGGCGAGGCGCTGGCCTGGCGTCCGGCACGTTGAAGTAGACGAGCCGATTGGTCAGGACTCCACGTCCAGGAAGCACGAGTGCTCACCGGCTGGCGGCTACCTACCCACCAGGAGTTTGCCGGATGGCTCACTCCCAGAACTCATTAGATCCGGATGGCGGATCATGAGGGTCCCGGTGCATGATCAGCGCGGCCGCCTTCGAGAAGCGCCCCTTCGACATCGACGTCATCAATCCACTCCGCGAACCCAGGCGGCGCCGCGAAGATTGCCCAGGTCTTACGGCCGTGGGGCTACCGCGTCCACGTCACGCCGGGCTCCACGGAGGTCGGCGATCTCGACGGGCCTGCGGTGAGCTGATCGAATCGAACGCGCCGCCGGAGCGGCCATAACGCTCGGACAGCGGCAGATCCGGATGGGCTCCCCTGAGTTCGACAGCGGCCTGATCGTCGATGCCGGTCAGGGTTCAGACGCGCGGGCCGCGCAAAGGCCGCTGGCAAACGTCCACCCCGGCGACGGCTTTCATGTGCTCAGTAGAGGTGTTTCACGGTCGATCAGGTGAAGGTGCTCGCGCCACACCACGCCATACCACGCCACGCCGTGCAGCAGGCGTGGCGGGAGCGGCGTACTCACCGTGGGGCTCGTCGGTTGATCGTGACGGCACAGAGGTTTGGCTGGGGGTCATGGGACGATCACCACGCCGCCGCGGACGCCGCCTTGGGCCAGCCGGTCGTGGGCGGCTGCGGCGTCGGCGAAGGGGTACACGTCAG
The DNA here is from genome assembly GCF_053764795.1 of Plantactinospora sp. DSM 117369. Classification (NCBI taxonomy): domain Bacteria; kingdom Bacillati; phylum Actinomycetota; class Actinomycetes; order Micromonosporales; family Micromonosporaceae; genus Plantactinospora; species Plantactinospora sp. DSM 117369. The sequence goes on from NZ_CM132446.1 coordinate 5,114,955, forward strand.
CGACCCGGAGCGGGATGTCGCCGCTGGTGACGAGTTTGACCAGTTCACCCAGCCGGGATCCGTCCGGTAGCACCTCCAGCGCGAAGGTCCGGATTCCCCGCACCGGCTCCGGGCGAAGCGGGGGTGACGCGGCCACGTAGCCGCCGCTGTCCCGGATGAGGTCCAGCAGCGAGGGGCCGATCACCGCCAGGTCGATGACCGCGTCGTACGTCCCCGTCGGATCGTCGGCGCGTGACAGGAACGCCGCGCCTAGCGACTCGACGAACTCGCGGTCGTCGGCCCCGGCGAGTCCCGTGGCGTGCAGACCGGTCGCCCGGGCCAGCGCCAGAACGAACCCGCCGACCTGCCCGGCGGCGCCGGTGACGAGCACGGTCGAACCCGCCGGGAGCGCTAGCAGGTCGAGGGCTTGGGCGGCGGCGAGGCCGTTGGTCGGCAGGGTCGCCGCCTCGGTAGCGGGGACGCCGGCAGGCGCGGAGGTCAGCCAGGCGGCGTCGAGGACTACGTACTCCGCGTGGGCACCGACCGTGGTTTGTAGCCACGGCGAGAAGCTGATGACCTCGTCGCCGATCGTGAACTCCTCGACCGATGGGCCGACCGCGTCGACGCTGCCGGCAACGTCCCAGCCAGGCGTGTACGGCAGACCGGTCGGTAACGGGGCCGGGAATCGGCCGGAGCGGACCATCAGATCGACCGGATGTACAACTGACGCCGCGACCCGCACCCGCACCTGCCCTTGCCCGGGCTCGGGCACCGGCACGTCGGCCACGTGCAGGACCTCCGGCCCTCCGAACTGTGCATAGCTGACTGCGCGCATCGCCGTCTCCTTCGTGAGACCTCGTGATCACCATGACCGTACGAATCACCGGCACTGTGAGAAAGTAGGTACCGTGAAGTGCCTAGGGCACCGGGCGGAGGGCAGGATGGCGACGACGACCGCGGCACAGCGCCGCGAACAGGCCAAACGGGACTACGACGCGTTCCTGGAAGGTTGCCCGACCCGTGAGCTGCTGAGCAGGCTCACCGACAAATGGGTCGCCCTGGTGATCCCAGCGCTCGCCGGCGGCCCGCAGCGGCACGGCGAGCTCGCCAACCGCATCGCCGGCGTCAGCCAGAAGATGCTCACCCAGACCCTGCGGACGCTGGAACGCGACGGCCTGGTCACCCGCACAGTCACTGCCTCGGTGCCGGTCCGTGTCGACTACGCGCTCACCCCGCTCGGCCATGAACTGTTCCCGGTCATGATCGCGATCAAGAACTGGGCGGAGACGCACATGGACCGCGTCTTCGAAGCCCGGATCCAATTCGACGCACGCCCCTAAACCTCCTCAGAGACGGCGCAACATGTCCGCCCGTCGGCATGATCGGACGCCGCGCGCCAGCCCTACGCCGCCACGCTCTGTGACCCGTGCGCAGCCGGCCGCCGCGCGTGCTCCGCGGCAAATCCGCGCACGTGATCATGCGCCGAGCCGTGCTGACCGGCGTGAGAAGAGGGAACGAGTGGCGCCGGCTTTGCAGAAGACCTGCGCTGGTCAGGGCTCGCGGACGAACGTGGCGCATTCCGGGCAGTCGTCGAGGTAGCGATGCCGGCACTCGACAGTGTGCTGGAGAAACACGATGGCCTGCTGTGTACGGCCGACCTCGCTCTCGAGCGCGGCGATCTTCGCCCGGACGACCGCCTGCGCCGCCGTCTTCGTTAGCGCCATGGCCGCTACGACTTCCGGTAGGGAAAGCCCCACAACGCCCGGGGCTGGGCCGCGCAGCTGCGGGCAGGCGACGTTGTCGCAGGCCCCGACTTTCCGCGCACGGCTGTCGTCGACGAGCGGGACGTCGCGGCCGCGGCCGCCGCCGTCCTTCTCGCGCCCCAGACGCAACTGGATCACGGCCCGCACCTGCTGACCGGACCAGAACTCCTCAACCGCGCCGACCAGGTCGCTCAACTCGGGTCCGCGCTCGGACGCCGCCTACGCTTCGACGCGGTTCCCACCGAGCTCGCGCAAGCACACATGCTCGCGGACGGCCGCCCCACGGCACTCGTGGAAGCGTTGATCTCCGCTTCGCTGCACCGACCCGAGTCGAACCTCATCACCGATCACGTCGAACGCCTCACCGGGCGACCAGCCGGCACCTTCGCACGATGGGCCGCCGATCACGCAGCCGAGTTCCACTGACCGACATCCTGTCTCGCATTCACAATCGCCGCCCGGCCTGTCGTTCAAGTCAAGCCCTGTATCGGATTCAGCAGGGATGGATCCGAAGCGACCTCATGCTCGCCGGTCACTTCTGCGATGCGCAGAAGTCCGCCCGATGCGCCACGTTGACTAGGTAGGCCAACCGGCCGAGCCGCGTATCGCTAATCAGGGAGCCGGTACGGCGGACGCGCGCAGTGCCGCGGCCAGCCACTCGAACGGGAACCGCTCCGGCGGCAGGTTGCTCACGGCGGTGACCAGCGCCATGTACCGGTCGAACGGTCCCTCCGGCTCCGGCGGCGTGCGATCCCACTCCGCGCCCGCCAGCATGTGGTCGGCCGCCTGGATCCGGAACTCGGGCGTGTCCGGAATCCCGGGGCTGTCCGGTGTCGCGAAGATGCCGGTCAGCCACCCGATCCACCGGTCGGCGATCTCCCGCCCCCGCAGCGAGTCCGGCGGCACCCGCTCCCGCGCCGCGTCCATCACCGCCTGGCCGATCGGCGTGGCCGCCTCCAGGGCGTCCAGCATCGGCGACGAGGTCATCAGCGGCCCGGCCCCGGTGGTGCACACCTCGTACAGCTCACGGCGCAGGGCCTGCCGGACCTCGCTGTCCCGGACCAGCTCGGCCAGCTCGATCCACGCCTCCAGCTGCGCCGCGGTGGGATGCTCGGGCAGCGCCGGCCGGGCCGCCCGCCACCACTCGACCATCCGCTCCGGCGGCTCCCAGCCGGTGGAGACCTCGGTCCAGAACTCGTCGATCAGCCGGTCGCGCTCCTCGTCCGGCATGCCGGCCAGCTTGTGCATCAGCGTGACCTGCTCGGCCGTGGAGTCCTGCCGCAGGATGGCCGACAGCACCGCGCGACGGCTGCGCAGCCGTGCCTCCTGCCGGTCCAGCAGGGCCAGGTGGGTGGTGGCCAACTCGCGCAGCGTCGCCTCGCCGGCCAGCATCCGCCTGATCTCGTCCAGGCTGGCGTCGAGTTCCCGTAGCGTCCTGACCAGTTCCAGCCGGGCGATGGCCGACACGTCGTACCGGCGGTGGCCGGCCGGGGTGCTGGCGGCCGGCGTGACGACACCGGCGTCCGCGTAGTACCGGACGGCGCTGACGCTCAGGCCGGTCCGCCGGGCGACATCCCCGATGGCGTACAGCTCGTTCATGTCCACGACGCCCACTATGCGATCTCAAGCGGCTTGAGATACAAGCCCCTAATCAGGTCGCCTGGCAATCTCGGGTCACGGCCCAGGCTAGGTCGCCCGGCCATTCCAAGATCACGTACCCGCTCTTCGGCACGTGACGAGGGGTTCACCGTGGTGGGGCCACCTCGACGTACCGCCGGTGGATCATCCGGGCCGCGACCACCAGCAGGGTCAACCGCCGAAGTCGGCGCCCGCCTGGTCTGCGACGAACTCGGTGGCCTGGCCCAGGAAGCTCCGATAGTCCAGGTGCGCGGCGAGGCTGGTCCCGTTCTGGCAGAACCGGTCGTTGGCGTTGCAGTAGGACTGGATCCGGTCGGCGAACGCGTTCAGCTGGCCTGCTCTGCGGGGGAAGATGCCGGAGGCCTGGCCATCGGTGACGTTGAACGACTCGCCAGCGGTGAACGTCGGGTCGCCGAAGAGCAGCACGGAGGAGATCCGGGAGGCGAGGTCGGCGGTGAGTGCCGAGCTGCCACCGAAACCGCCGCCGACCAGCGCATCGCCCATCACGTTGGCGCCCTGCGAGTAGCCCATCAGGACGAAGCGGGTGTCGGCGCACTGCGCGGCGGTGGCCGCCATGACCCGCTGGATCTCGGCGACGCCCTGCCGGACGCTGGCGGCGTAGTTGAACAATGTTGCCGGGTAGTTCAGTGCGGTGGCACGGACGGTTTGCGGCAACTGCTGCGTGATCTGCTGGGCCAGCGGCGTGAGGATGATGCCGAGGCCGGGAGGTTGGAGGCTGCCCCGGGCGCCGATGATCTCCACTTGCGGGCAGGTGTTGTCGGGCGCCTCGGCGGCGTAGGTCGGCGACGCGACCGCCAGCCCGGCTACCGTGGCCGCGCCGGCGACCACGAACGCCAGCAGCCGCCGCCGGCGTGTTCGGGTTCTGCTTCCGTTCATGCTCTCTCAGCTCCTTCTCCCAGGTCAATGAGGGTAAGGGCCCGGGAGCAGGAAGGATAGAGGCCCGGGTAGAGGGTGGACGCTTTCGATGGTCCTTTTCACAATCCGCGCTGGTCGTGTGCCATCCGGCGGGCGTTTTGTGTGCCTTGCGGCTGGCCGGAGTCGCACCGGACGGTCGGCCTCGACCACCGGCAACTCCCGGATCGGGGGTCACCGCAACTCCGCCCTGGTCGGATCGCGCGACCGTGGTCGCCAGCCGCCGTCCCAGCAGGATCGTCGCGGCGGCGACACGCTCTGTCACCGACATCGGACTGATCGGCGGGACAACCAGGAGTGCGGTCGTCCACCGCCTGGACCAGCCCGCCTCCAACAGCAGTTGGCTCTGCACATCGTCGAGATTCGGACCATTCATACACAAACGAGAGACGCCGCACGACGACGACACCACCCTCGCTGCCGGCATAGCCGCACCGGAGATCCGTGCCGGTCTATCAGACATGGCAGGCCCACCGCGCGATCGTGAGCGTCACACATCCAGGCCACCCGCCCAGACGCGTACGACCAACAACCCTCGCGCCGATGGCCAACGAACCTTCGCAGATCAGGACGCTGCTGTCGCTCAAGAGCGCGGGGCCGGCCAATCAACGATCGCTGTCACAACCAGCGTTGCGGGAGGCGCCGTACCTCGCTGGCCTCAGCGTTCGAACGTGAGTGCGAATCGATTTCCCCTGTTCGCTCACGACGCGGAGTGGGCCGTGGAGGAAGTCGTGGGGGAGGCGGCGCGAACAGGACGATGGCTCAGCGGGTCACCGGACCGGGATGAGGTCGCGCGGGTACTCACGGAGGTGTCGGCCGGCCGAGGGCGACGTGCCGCAGCCGCCGCGCCGGTACGGCGCGCGGGGGACGCGGACGCGGGAGATCGGTCCGCGGCTGGTGCGTTGGCGGTGCCGGAGAAACCGGCCGATCTGCTGCCGTCAGGGCTGCGCCGGGGCCCACGGTGCAACCTCGCTGTTGCTGCTGTTGCTGGCGGGTGCCATGGCGGATACGGACCTGTGGAGCGCGGTGGTGGGCGCACCGAACCTCGCCGGCTGGCCGATCCGAGACCTGCTCGACATGCTGTCCGATATGAAGGACTCGCCGGCACTCTCCCAGGCGCTTCGCCACCGAGCGCTTCGTCTATAGCGCGCCGCGGCACCTGCCTGACGGCCCGACAAGCCCGGATCTCGGTGGGACAGCGCGGATCGCGGCCATGAGCGTGCGTTAGCGCCGCGACGGTCCAGGCACATGATCGGATCGGTCCGCAGCGGTCGGGCGCGGCCGGAGTGCCTTCGGCCAGGCTTGACATCGAAAGGAGATCTCGTGATCTCGGCACTTTCCGCGGTGATACAGCGGACGCGTTGGCAACTGGCAGCCGCAGGACGCCCGTCCGACTGGTGGGATCGCGTATTCAACTGTCGTCTATTCGGGCGGATGGTTGCGGCGGTCGTCACTGATCGTGTGCTGTTCGACGTCGCTGGTTAGGCGACATCTGTCGTACCGGTTTCGGGGAACGTGTCGTGGGCCTGTGACCGGTGGATACGGGCGTGGCTGGGTTCCCCGCCTCGGTCAGGGCCAAGCCGAGGTTGTCCAACGCCGTGCCTTCGCGCCACCTACCCGGAAATTCGTGACGCAACGCCGGACGCCTACCCGGCCAGCGGAAATGCGGCCGGTTTCCAGGCTTTCGCAGAACTCTCTCAACTGAACATTTATGCGAGAGCCGGGCCGCGCGGGCAGGACTCATTTCAAGGGCCTGCATCGTCAGGCCGGTGGCCAGTTCTGCAAAGCTGCGTCGGCCACCTGTTGCAGGTCCTCGCATGTCGCGCCGCCTGCTGCCTGTACGGCCACGCCGTTCGCGATCGTCATGACGTAGCGGGCGATCTTTTCCGGGTCAGCGCTGGCGGGCAGGTCGCCCACCTGGACGGCCTGCCGGAACCGGTCGCGGAGCAGCGCCTGGCCGTGGGCACGCCACTCGGCCAGGGTGTCGCGGGCGACTCGTCCGGTCTCGCCGGCGGCCAGTGCGCCCTGGACCCCGAGGCAGCCGGCGGGGAGTCCGGGCAGTGTGTTGGCGCGGGCCGAACCAGCGAGGAAGGCCATGGCGACCTCGCGGGCGGTGGGTGCCTGCAGCGCCTCGGCGACGTAGGCACCCGGCCCTTCCGCGTAGCGCTGCAATGCCTTGCGGAACAGGTCCTCCTTGTTGCCGTAGGCCGCGTACAGGCTCTTGCGGGAGATACCCATGGCCTGGGTCAGGTCGGTGAGGCTGGCACCTTCGTAACCCTGCGCCCAGAAGACCATCATCGCCTTCTCGAGCGCCGCCTCGGCGTCGAACGCCCGTGGACGGCCGATCTGTGACGTGCGCATCGCCACATCCTACCGCTTCTACACCGATCGGTGCCGAACTGATACTGTCGCATTCTGCACCGATCGGTGTAGAAGTTTGAACAGTTCAGAGCCGCCCTTACGACACAGGAGAAAAGAGGAGCACCATGATCGGGAGTGATCTGCGTGACTGGTACATGCGGTACGCCGAGGCGCTCAACGCCCACGAGTTCGACCGCATGGACGAGTTCATCAACGACCAGGTGCTGCTCGACGGCCAGCCCGGCACCCGCGACGACGTCGTCACGGCCCTGAAGGGGATCGTCGACGCCGTTCCGGACATTCACTGGGAGGTCGACGAACTGCTGTTCGACCGGGACGGCATCGCCGTCCGCGCCATCAACACCGGCACCCCGGTGAAGGAGTGGCTCGGTGTCCCAGCCTCCGGCGCCTCGTTCAAGATCGTCGAGTACGCCATCTACAAGGTCCGTGACGGCCGATTCGTCCAGATGACGAACCTGCACGATTCGGCCGAGATGCTCCGGCAGCTGACCGCCTGACCGCCGAGAGGCTCTGGGCTGATCCGCCGACCAGCCAGAGCCTCTCCGGGCGGTCAGTAGTCGTCGTAGGCCGTCCTGGCCGGTCAGCTGTTCATCGGTTCCCGCAGCGGCCGGTAACCGTCCGCGTCGAGCTGGGCGAGTTCACCGTCGATGTCGACGGAGTGGGTGCCGTAGAAGTGCACGTTCTCGTGGTGGGTCGGCCAGATGTGCGCCAGGACCTCATCGTCGACCTCACGTCCGGCGCCGGGGAGACCGGCGACGTTCCGGGCGCGCCGCTGTCGGGTACCCGTAGGGCGATCGTTCCCTCGGTTTCGCACAGCTCGACCGTGCAGCGCGCCTGCGGAGCGTGCCGTACGACATTGTTCAGCGCCTCCTGCGCGATCCGCACCATCGCCGCGCCGACCTCGGCGTCGACCGGGCCGTGCGGTCCAAGCCGGGCGTGCACGGCGACTCCGGCGGCACGGGTGGTCGCGATGATCGCGGGCAGCTCGCTTAGCCCGGGCCCGGAGTCTCGCAGGGTACGCACGAGCCCCTGCATCTCCTTGAGGGCGTCTCGGGCGTGCGTCTCGATGTCGGCGAGGGTTTCGCGTAGCTCGGCCTCGGGAGTATCCGGCAGTGCCCGGGTCACGCTGGCCTCGGCGGCGATCCCCCCGAGCGTGTGTCCCACGACGTCGTGCATCTCACGGGCCACGTTCAGCTGCACCCGCATCCGGCCAGCGCACCGTCCCGCCCGAATTGCCAAGATCGGATGCACTGACATCGACAGATCCGGAAGCCGAGCGGTGCGCCGTACTCGGAGCCTCCGTTACGCAGTGTTACCGATTACGGCCGCCGTCGAATTCAGTGCGACGAAGGTGTCGGCCGCCTATGACCAGCTGAACGGGCTGTTCAGCGAGGCCGCCGAGGAGTATGGCGGGCGGGTTAGTCCGTGGACGGCGGGAAGGCGCGGTTCTCGTCGTGGGGCGTCCGGTTGGTGAGGCAGTGGTGCAGGAGGCCGACGAGTCGGTTGAACAGGTTGCGTTGGGCGGAGGCGCGCTCGAACCCGCCATGTCCGGCGAGATCCTGGAGCTGCACCACAGCAAGCACCACGCCGCGTACGGCAAGGGCAGCAACGACGCCCTCGACCGACTCGCCGAGGCGCGGGAGAAGGGCGACTACGAGACCCTTGTCTGGCTGGAGAAGACCTTCGTGTTCAACCTCTCCGGCCACGTACTCCGCTCGATCTTCTGGAACAACCTCTCCCCCGACGGCGGCGACCGCCCCGACGGCGACCTCGCCGCCGCCATCGACGAACACTTCGGATCGTTCGACGCCTTCGGCAAGCAACTCTCCGCCGCCACCAAGAGCGTGCAGGGGGCGAGGCGGATGACCTGCCAGGAGCGCGGGCCACGTTCCTGGTGCACCACCGGCTCGAGCCAGCCGACCCAAGATCTGATCCCGGTGGACCCCACCCCGGTCCCGACCGCCGCCGAAAGCCGTGCAACGGGCCGCCGGTGTCGTCGCCACCCGACACCGCGGTGACCTCGACGGCGCCGAGGCCCTGCTGGCGGCCTTCCCTACCGCACAGGCCAGAACTCTCGGCTTCTATCTCCTGGCCGACCTCGCCCTCGGGCTGCTGCGTTCCCAGAGTGGACAGTCGATGGACGAGCTGATCCGGGAACGCTCCCTGCACCTGGCCACCGCCGCCGGCCGACCACCCGGCGGTGGCGAGCGACGGTAGCGCCGGCACACCTTCCCCGCCCGGCGGGACGGACCGCCGCCCGTCCCGCCCGGCGGGTCCCGGCACGCGTACGGCATCCGGCGTCGGTGATCCGGGCAGCGTTCGAGGAGCGCTTCCTCGACTCGCTCAACGGTCGCCGCTGACCCGGTTCCGGCGCTGGAAACGGCGGCCGGGAGGCAATGACCCTGACGTCTCCGTCACCCTCCGCAGAACGACTCGACCACTTCGATCTCCCCGGGGTAGACGTCGGTGTCGGTCGCCACCGCCCGCCAGTAGACCTGGCGCTCAAGCAGCTGGGTGCTGACCCGGTGGATCCAGGGATGCTGACTCGGAGGCGTGGCCCGGTGGATGGTGGGCTCGGCGTTTACCACCCGGTACTCGAAATGGATCACCCCGTAGCCTTCGGCGGCGAGAAAGATCCCCCTGGGGCCGGTGCACACTGGCGAGTACCGCCAGAGACTCGCGTCGTTCGCATGCGCCGGCGTGGCCAGGAAGGTAGTCCCTAGTGCAACGAACGCGAGCGCGAGGCCCGCCACTCGTCGGGCTTGTGCGGCAACACGCATCATGCTCACTCCTCTCCAGGCAGGGGTACGGCCCCCCACGTTGATCGTGATGAGCGGTGAGTCTGCCAGCACGCTCCTTCACATCGACTTCACGCCGAACACGTGCGCAACGCCGCAGGCCCTGGGTACTCATCGGGAGGTCGGCGGGGTCAGACGGAGCTGACGTGTGCCGCCAGCAGCCGCCATCCGGGGCCGTCGGTGTGGATCCAGGTCCGGGTGTACCGGACCCGGGCGGTGAACGGCGGCGCCGGGAGTGCGGGATCAGCCGGTATCGGGCGCCTCAGCGGGACGAGGGCTCCCAGACCGCGCCATCGTGCGCGAAGAGCACCCGGGCCGGGTCGAGCCGCATCAGCCGGGGCAGCCACTCCGGCACCGGCGGCAGCGGTTCCGCCACCCCGTCCCGGGCCGCCCGCAGGGCGAGCTGGGCCGCACCGAACTGGAAGGCGAAGTCGTGGGCCTGCCCGGCCAGGATCACCGTGCCGTCCGGTTGGCGTACCACCAGCGACTGGTGCCCGACGGTGTGCCCGGGGGTGGGCACCACCCACACTCCCGGCCAGATCTCGGCCTCGCCGTCCAACTCCTCGTAGCGGGCGGCCGGGAAGTCGACAAGTTCGGGGATGGTGTGACCGGGCTGGCGGGCCACGGCCAGTTCGGCCCGCTGCACCACGACCGGCCGGCCGGCCAGCGCCGGGTTGCCACCACAGTGGTCGAAGTGCAGGTGGCAGTTGACCACCAGCAAGATCTCGCCGGGCCCGACCCCGGCGGCGGCCAGCGCGTCGAGCACCGGCCGGCGGACCGGGCGGTAGTGCGCCTCGGTCTCCGGATCGACCTCGCCGATCCCGGTGTCGAACAGCAGCAGCCCCTCCGCCCGCCGGACCAGGTAGCCGTACGCCGGCTCGACCCGGGGATGCGGCTCGCCCGCCTCCGCCGCCGGCCGGACGAAGTAGCCGAGGTCGAGTCGGCGTACCGCGGTGTCGGGCTGGTTCACCGGTCCATCGTCGCGGCCGGCGGCAGCCCGGCAAAGACCGGTTCACCATTGGCGTAACGGTGCCACGGCGACGGCCAGCCATACGCCCACTTGACCGGTTGAGTTCCGATCCAGTTACCTGCTTGAATGTCTCGGGAGCACCGGGCCGGGCACGTCTCACCTCTCGCACCGTGACAGGAGACAACCATGCTCCGCAGGCCCCTGCTCAGCACCGTACTGGCCGCGCTCGTCGTCGCGCTCGGCACGGTCGTCATCGCCAGACCCGCGCTACCGGCGGAGGCGCCGGCACCCGTGCGCATCATGCCGCTCGGTGACTCGATCACCGGCTCCCCGGGCTGCTGGCGCGCCATCCTCTGGAACCGCTTGCAGAACACCGGCTACACCAATATCGACTTCGTCGGCACGCTCGGCCCGCAGGGCTGCGGACAGCCGTACGACGGGGAGAACGAGGGGCACGGCGGCGCCCTGGTGACCACCGTGGCCGACCAGAACCAGTTGCCGCCCTGGCTCGCCGCCACCCGCCCGGACGTCGTACTGATGCACTTCGGCACCAACGACGTCTGGAGCAACCGGGCCACCTCGACCATTCTCGCCGCGTACGGGAAGCTGGTGGACCAGATGCGGGCCAGCAACCCGGGCATGAAGATCCTGGTCGCGAAGATCATCCCGATGGCGCCGAGCAGCTGCACCGAGTGTGGCCAGCGAGTGGTGGCGCTCAACGACGCCATTCCGGGCTGGGCGGCGTCGAAGACCACCACCGGATCGCCGATCGTGGTGGTCGACCAGTGGACCGGCTTCAGCACGGGCGCCGACACCTACGACGGCGTGCACCCCAACGCCGCAGGTGACCAGAAGATGTCCGACCGGTGGTACCCGGCACTGACGGCCGCACTGGACGGCGTCACCCCCACGCCGCCGCCGACCCGGACGCCGACCCCGCCGCCGAGCACCACCGCGCCGCCGCCCACCAGCACTCCCCCGCCGGTCGGCGGCTGCGCGGCGTCCTACCGGAGCATCGGGCAGTGGCAGGGCGGCTTCCAGGGCGAGGTGACGGTACGCAACGACGGCACCGCACCGAGCCGGTCCTGGACGGTCGAGCTGGCGTTCGGTTCCGGCCAGCAGGTCAGCCAGGCCTGGAACGCCACCGTTTCGCAGAGCGGCAACACCGTGACCGCCCGGAACGTTGGCTGGAACGGCTCGCTCGCCCCCGCCGGTACCGCCACGTTCGGCTTCATAGCCAGTTGGACCGGCAGCAATCCGGCCCCGGCGGTGAGCTGCACCTTCGGCTGACCGACCGGCCGGTGCCGCCCTGGCAGAAGCCCCGTGCCGAGGACGTCTCCGTACCCAGGAACCGGCCCTGCGTGCTCCCGTCGTGGCGGTCGGTCCCCTGGGCACGGGGAGCGGGGTACCCGGCCGCGCCGGGGCGCCTCCCCGGCCAGGTGCACGGCCGGCGCGCGGTGCGGCTCAGCCTGCGGCGACCTTGTAGCCGGCGACCGACGGCCAGCGGACGGTGAGCACCACCGCCGGTTCCGGGGCCAGCCAGGAATGGTCGACGCCCGGTCCCCAGACCACGTAGTCGCCCGGCCTGGTCAGCACGACGGTGCGGTCCCGCAACTCGACGTGGAACCGGCCGGAGACCAGCACCAGCAGGGCGGTACGTTTCTCCCCGGTCACCCACTCGGCCCGGGTGTCACCGGCCGGGTGAACGCCCCACTTGACCTCCACGTCGGCGCTGTGCCGTACGTCCACACCGGGCATGAAGTGGCCGAGCAGCCAGCCCCCGTTGTCCGCGCCGTCGACGCCCGCCTGGCCCACGTAGATGCCGTCCCGCACCCGGCCCTCCCCTCCACAGGTCGGGCAAGTTATCACGGGGACGGCCCGGTCCCCACCGCCGGGGACCGGGCCGTCCGTGCCGGGTACGGCTGTGGTTACCAGTTGCTGCCCAGGAAGCTGGGCTGGCTCTGCACGTTCAGCTCCTTGAACCTGGTCAGGTGCGCCGTCCAGATCCGCCAGTCCCGCAGCTCCAGTACGTCCAGACCCTTCTGGATGTCGTTGGAGTAGATGTGGCCGTTGTACCAGTACGCCGACCACGAGCCACCGATGAGCCGGCGGTCCGTCGTGAGCGGGCCCCGCTCCCAGTAGGCGATCTCGACCGGGCGGGCCGAGTCGGTGAAGTCGAACACCGAGACACCGCCCTGGTACCACGCCTGGACCATGATGTCCCGACCCAGCACCGGAATCAGCGAACCGTTGTGCGCGACGCAGTTCTCCAGCGTGGTGTTCAGCCGCGGGATCTTGTAGTAGCTCTTGAAGACCAGGCTGCGGCCGTCGCCCCGACCGGCGATGTCGTAGATGGCGTTGGCGCCCCGGGTCGGCGCGACGGTCTCGATACAGGTCGCCCCGGAGCCGCCACCGAGTTCGTCGGTGAAGACCACCTTGGTGCCGGAGTTGTTGAAGGTCGCCGAGTGCCAGAACGAGAAGTTCACGGTGTCCCGTACCCGGTTGATCACCCGAGGTGCCTCCCGGTTGGCGATGTTCAGCAGGATGCCGTCACCCATGCAGGCCCCGGCGGCCAGGTCCTTGCTCGGGTAGACGGTGATGTCGTGGCAGCCGCTCGTGGTCGAGCTGCCGTTGCCACCCGGGTTGCCGCCGTCCGGGAACAGGTTCGGCACCGCCACCACGGCGGCCTGGGTCGGCTTCTTCACCGGCACCTTGACGATCGAGATCGAGTCGTGCGGCGTCGCACAGCCGGCGTAGGTGTCCGACGGTCCGTACGAGGACACGTAGAGGTAGACCGACTTCTTGTCCTTGCTCGGCACCAGGGTGTGGGTGTGCGAGCCGCAGGCGGTCTTCACCGCCTTGATGTAGCGCGGGTTGCGCTTGTCCTTGATGTCGAAGATCTTGATGCCCTCCCAGACCGTCTCGCTGCGCGGCACGCTCGTGCTGGCGCACGAGTCGTCGCTGCGCGGGTCGTCGGTGGAAAGGAACAGCAGGTCACCGTAGACGGAGATGTCGTTCTGGGAACCCGAGCACTGGACCTGCGAGACGATGGACGGCCGGGCCGGGTTCTTGACGTCGTAGATGACGAAGCCCTCGTAGTTGCCGGCGAAGACGTACCGGCCCTGGAAGGCGAGGTCCGAGTCGAGGGCGCCCTCGGTGGCGAAGGTGCCCTGCTTCGGGACGTTGGCAATCTGGCGGAGGTTCGGGCTGCTGGAGATCTCGTCCACGCCCGGGATGGCAACGTCCGTTGTGGTCTGGTCCGTTGCGGCCACTGGTTGGGCGTTGCTTGCCGGAGCAACGGCAACGGTCACCACCAGGATGGAGATTGCGGCGAGCCCGACGATCCGTAGTCGCCGCGGCCCTTGTGGGGAGAGTTTGAACATCTGGCGGCACCCTTCGAAAGGGGTTGACGATTGTGCAGACCTTACCTGGAGTCGGAGTACGTCGATGTGATCCCCATCACATTGTTAATGATCAAGGAACTTCCTCTGATCATGCTCCGACCAGGTGCGGTCCACAAGGCACCAACCCGGTCCACTGGCCGGGGACAAGCCAGGATGAGACAGCTCCAAACCGGACGGATCCCGGAGAGGGCGACGAGCAGTCCACAGGTTGCCGCACCGGATAGTCGACCTCGCCCGCACCGCGCGCCTGGCCGACGGGTCGCCGGGACAGCCGGTATACAGGGGCAATGCGCAACACGACCCTGGCCGGACAGATGCGGACGGCGGCCACCGCACTGCTGGACGCGCTACCGGGGCCGGCCCGGGCGCTGGCCGCCCGCCCGTTCGACGACGAGGCCGGCCGCCGTTGGATCGAGTACCGGCCACTGCCCCGGCCGGGTGCCTGCCTCGCCGACCTCGACCGGACCGGCCGCAAGGCGACGCACCGGCTGCTGGCCACCGCGCTGAGCCCGCACGCGTACGCCCAGGCGGCCACCGTCATGGCCCTGGAGGAGGTACTCGACCGGCAGGAGGACTGGCGGCGGGGCCGGCACAGCGACGACTACCGGATCGTGGTCTTCGGCGACCCGGCCCGGGACGACCACTGGTCCTGGCGGTTCGAGGGACACCACCTGTCGGTGACGATGACCGTCGCTGGCGACCGGGTCTCCCCCGCACCGCTCTTCCTCGGCGCCAACCCGGCGACGGTGAGCTACGGCGGCCGCCCGGTCAGCCGGCCGCTCGGGCCCGAGGAGGATCTCGCCCGGGCCCTACTCGACGCCGTCGGCCCGGACGGGCGCGGCGCGGCGGTCGTCGCCGACGAGGCACCCGCCGACATCCGCAGCGGCACCCGGGCGCGGTTCGACGGCCGGATCGAGCCGGTCGGGCTCCGGGCGGGCGGGCTCGGACCCACCGGCCGGGCGCTGCTCGACCAGCTCGTCGCGCTCTATCTCGACCGGCTCCCGCCCGACCTGGCCGGCCAGGAGGCGGCCCGGGTCCGCCGGGGTGACCTCTATTTCGCCTGGGAGGGCCCGACCAGGCCGGGCGGGCGGCACTACTACCGCGTCCAGGGCGAGGACCTGCTGATCGAGTACGACAACACCAGCGAGGACGGCAACCACGCGCACACTGTGCTGCGCCGCCCGCGCGGCGACTTCGGTGCCGATCTGCTCGCCGAACACCGGGCCACCGGCCACCCCTGAGACAGCGACGCGGAGCCGGGCCCCCCGTCGTCCGCTCCGACCACGGGTCGGCCGTCGAGTCAGCCGCCGCGGCGCCGGCCGAAACCGCCGGCCACCGAACTCGCCGGCGGGCCGAACCCGTCGAAGCTGGTCGGCTCACCGCGCCCCTGGTCGAACTGCCGGACCAGGCTGCCGCCGAGTCGTACCCCGACGGCGCCGAGCAGCAGTCCGAGCAGCTCGACCGCGACCAGCCCACCGCTCGCCCCGTGCTCCGGCTCAGCCGACCTGATCAGGCAGGCGAAGACGAAGAGCACCGCGACGGCGGCGTTCACCAGGTTGAAGACGATCGCGGTGCGCCGGGTCGGATCGCCCGGCACGTCCCACAGGTCGACCATGCCGGCCGCTGTCGCGAGCCCGCCCGCGACCAGCGCCGCGACCGCGGTCCAGTAGCCGACCAGCCCCAGGATCGCCGGGCCGCCGAGCACGTCGGCCAGGTCGAAGACCGTGGCGCAGACGAACAGCCCGAACGGAAAGGTCACCAGCATGGGCTGGATCGGATGTCCGTGCACCCGCAGGCGGCTCTGCATGGTGGCGCCTCCCCGGCTCGCTCTCGACCAGCCCCAGCGTGCTACCCCCGGGCCACCCCGCCGAAACGGGCCGCATCGCGTGGCCCACGCCGGACGGTCAGCCGTCGCGGCGCCGGGCCACCGAGCTGACCAGCCGCTCGGCGACGTCCCGGAGCGGGATGGCCAGCGCCGCCGAGGCGGACCGCAACACCCGTAGCGCCTCCGTGGCCGGACAGCCACGTTGAGTCATGATAACCCCGACCGCCTGATCGATGACCTGCCCTGCGCTAAGCCTCTCGTCGGGTTCGCCAGCCGAGCCGGTCTGCCGGGACCGGTCCCGCACCGCGCCGAGCAGCAGCCCCGCGTGTTCGGCCAGCAGCATCGCGGTGAGCTGCTGACTGGCGGTCAGCACTCCGGGCTCGCGGGCATACAGGTTGATCGAGCCGACCACGTGCTCGTCGACGTCCACCGGTACGGCGAGCACCCCGCGTACGCCGAGGGCCAGCGCGCGGCCGGTCCACGGCCGCCACCGGGTCTCGGTGCGCAGGTCCCCCGACCAGACCAGTTCCCGGGAGCGGATCGCCACCATCGCCGGCCCGTCCTGGCCGTGCCGGACGTCGTCGAGGTCGCCGAGTCGAGGCTCCGAGGCCGCGACCGAGGCGGGCGCCCCGGCCCGCAGCACGGTGACCCCGCACCAGGTCACTGCCGGAATGGCGTCCCGGACGGTACGTACCAGCCGGTCCAGCGCGGCGTCGAAGTCGTCGCTCGCGATCAGCCCGGCAGTCACCTCGCGGAGCAGGGCGGCGGTCTCCAGCACGCCCGGGGCTTCGGTCGACGGCTCCGTCGTCGTCCTCAGCCTCAGCACCGGTCCGAAACCCCCGCCACCACCGCGGCTGCCGCGGTACGTCCGGTTCGTGCCGTCGCCTGTCTCATGGTCGCCTCTCCCCCGCCGTTCCCGATCCCATGCCGGTACGGACCTGCGCTACTACCCGAGCGCCGGGTGGACAAACCACCCGTTCCAGGAAGAGAACGATCCCGCCCGTCCCGGGGTTGCCGTCAGGCTTCCGACGATCAACCCCGGGATCGCGGTGTGGTCCGGGTCAGCGCGAGCCGGAGCTGAGCCGGCGGCCGACGGCGGCGATCAGGCGGTCGAGTTCCGAGCCGAACGGGTTGTCGTGCACCAGGTAGGTCCAGGTGGCACTCGGTCGCGCCAACTCTCCCTCGCCCGGCTCCCAGTCCTCGTCGAACTCGTTCTCCTCGAAGGTCTCCACCGTACGGGTCTCGATCTCCGGCACCAGCGCGTTGAACGCCGGCACCGCCGACCGGTGGAACTCGTCGAGCGGGTCGAGCCGGCCGAGCGCCCGCAGGTGTACGCCCTCGCGCACCTCGGAGAGCTCGGCCAGGTGCTGGGCCCAGAGCCGGTCGAGGTGGTAGAGCGCGATCGACCGACCGACCTTGGAGAGGAGTTCCTCGTCCATCTCCTTGGCCCGGTCCGGGAAGCGCTCGGTCAGCATCTCCGCCGCCACCTCGGTGGTGAGCAGCCGCTCCCGGCGCTCGGACAGCGCCTTGCGCTGCTGCTCGATCACCACGCTGTACCGCCAGGTGTTGCGGTGGATCTCGTGGTTGACGCCCTCGGCGATCCGCTGGGCGTGCTCGACGGCGAAGTCGACCTGCTCGTCGGTGACCAGACCGTCGGCGTTCATCCGCGGCGACGGCGGGATCGCGTCCGGGGCGTGCCGGATGACCAGGTTGTCCTCGAGGCTGACGAAGAAGACCGAGCGACCGGGGTCGCCCTGCCGGCCGGCCCGGCCCCGGAGCTGGTCGTCGACCCGCCGGCTGTCGTGCCGGCCGCTGCCGATCACGAAGAGGCCGCCGAGCTCGGCGACCCGGTCCCGGTCGGCCTGGTCGCTGCCGCCGAGCCGGATGTCGACACCCCGGCCGGCCATCTGGGTGGAGACGGTCACCGCGCCGTACTTGCCGGCCTCGGCGATGATCGCCGCCTCCTCGGCGTCGTTCTTGGCGTTCAGCACCGTGCACGGCACCCCGGCCTCGCGCAGCGCCTCGGCGAGCCGCTCCGACTCCTGGACGTCCAGGGTGCCGATCAGCACCGGACGGCCGGTCTCGTGCTGCTCCTGGATCTCCTGGATCAGCGCCTCTTCCTTCTCACCCCGGGTGGCGTAGATCCGGTCCGGGTCGTCGATCCGGACGCAGGGGGTGTTCGGCGGGATCACCGCGACCTCGAGCGAGAAGAACTCCCGCAACTGGTCGCCGACCAGCACCGCCGTGGCGGTCATCCCGCAGACGGTCTGGTAGAGCGCGACGTACGCCTGCACGGTGATGGTGCCCAGCACCTCACCCTCGGCGGTGGCGTCCAGCCCCTCCTTCGCCTCCACGGCCGCCTGGAGCCCGTCCGGCCAGCGGCGGCGCTGGGCGACCCGGCCGCGCATCTCGTCGATCAGCTCGACCCCGTCGTTGCGGACGATGTAGTCGACGTCCCGGTGCAGCAGGGCGTGCGCGTGCAGGGCGACGTTGACCGCGGAGAGCTGCTCGACGTGCTCGTCGTCGTAGAGGTCCACACCGCCGAGCCGGGACTCGACCTCGGCCAGCCCGGCGTCGGTGAAGGCGACGCTGCGGCCGTCGTCGGCCACCGTGTAGTGCCGGCCGGCGCGCAGCCCACGGACCACCGCCGCGGCCTGGTGCACCGGGTCCTGCTCGCCCGGCACCGCGCCGGCCAGCACCATCGGCACCCGGGCCTCGTCGATCAGGATGGAGTCGGCCTCGTCCACGATCGCGGTGGTCAGCGGCGGCTGCACCCGGTCGTCGATGTCGGTGACGAGCTGGTCGCGGAGGAAGTCGAAACCGGCCTCGCTGACCGAGACGTAGGTGACGTCGCAGGCGTACGCCGCCTGGCGCTCCTCGCGGGTGGACGCCTCGGTCACCCAGCCGACACTCAGCCCGAGCAGCCGGTAGACCGGCTCCATCCACTCGGCGTCCCGGCGGGCCAGGTAGTCGTTGACGGTGAGCACGTGCACCGGCCCGTTGCCCCGCCGGACGTGCCCGTACGCGGCGATCGTCGCGGTCAGCGTCTTGCCCTCACCGGTGGCCATCTCGGCGACCTTGCCGGCGAGCAGCGACATGGCGCCGAGCAGCTGGACGTCGTACGGCCGCTGGTCGAGCCCGCGCCGGGCGGCCTCGCGGCCCACCGCGCAGATCTCGACGAAGTCCTCGGCCTTGCCGGCCGCCTCGGTCAGCTCGGCGTCGTCCAGCTCGGTGAGTTCCTCCTCGCGCGCCTCGATCGTGGGCAGCAGCTTCTCCAGCGGCGCCAGATCAACTGTGGTACCCGGACGCTGGAGGAAACGCCGGACCCTGGTCTTCAACCGTTGCGACACACCCATGACGGGCAACGGTACGCGAACTCTCCGGCAAAGTGCGGCCCGCCCGGCCGCGTGCCGGGTCCGCTCTCGGCCGGGCCGGTGGCCGGATGTCCGTACCGCCCGACGCCCTTCAGTCGGTCCGGAGTGCCGCCTTGCGGCGCGGAGGCCGAATTATGGGCGAGATGTGCCCGGATGGGCGGAATGCGAGCGGGGCTCCGGAGCCCTCCCCGGAGTGCTCCCGGACGGGTACCGGGACGGTTGATCCGGGACCGGCGGGGAAGGCTGTAGGGCTGCACCGGGCCCGGCCGGGCACCGGTCGAGGCAGTGGGGGAGGTCGTCCCATGCGGCGCTCGCGTACACCCGTGTCACCGGCGCTGGAGGCGTGGTCCACCCACCGTACCGGGGTGGCCGACCAGTGGACGCCGCGACAGCTCGCGTACCTGAAAGGGGACCGCACGGTCAGTGTGGTGATCCCGGCCCGGGACGAGGAGGCCACCGTCGGCGCGATCGTGGCGGCGATCCGGGCCTGCCTGGTCGAGCAGGTCGAGCTGGTCGACGAGGTGGTGGTGGTCGACTCCCGGTCCAGCGACCGGACCGCCGTGGTGGCTGCGGCGGCCGGGGCCCGGGTGGTCGGCCAGGACGAGATGACCCGGGGGCTGCCCCGGCTGGACGGCAAGGGGGACGCGCTCTGGGCCGGGCTGGCCGCGTCGACCGGGGACCTGGTCACCTTCGTCGACGCCGACCTGCGGGAGTTCCAGCCCCACTTCGTCACCGGACTGCTCGGCCCGCTGCTCACCGACCCGTCCGTCGCGTTCGTCAAGGGCTTCTACCATCGCCCGCTGGTCGGCACCAGCGGAGTGGAGGCGGAGGGCGGCGGCCGGGTGACCGAGCTGGTGGCCCGTCCGCTGTTCAACCTCTTCTGGCCGGAACTGGCCGGCTTCGTCCAGCCGCTGGCCGGGGAGTACGCCGGCCGGCGGGACGTCCTCGAACGGGTGCCCTTCGTCTCCGGTTACGGCGTCGAGACCGCGATGCTGATCGACCTGCTGGAGATGTGCGGCCTGGACGCCCTCGCCCAGGTCGACCTCGGCGAACGCCTGCACCGGCACCAGGACACCGAGGCGCTCGGCCGGATGTCCGGGCAGATCATGCACACCGTGTGGCAGCGGCTGTGCCGGCGGGGCCTGGTCGAGGAGACCGCGCCGCCGGGGAACCTGCTGGTGCAGTTCCGCCGGGACGGCAGCAGCGCACTACCCAACCTGGACCGGGAGATCGTGGTCAGCGACGTCTCCGTCCGGGAGCGTCCGCCACTGGTGGAACTCCGGCCGTCGTCGTCCCGGGGGGCGGCGGTATGACCGGGCATGCCGCTCCGGCCGGGCCGCGCCGCAGGACGGGGCATGCCCCTTCGGCCGGGCGGGCCGGGGAGGACAGATGGGCCTGACCGTGCTGATGAACGCCGGGCCGTGGCTTCCGGTGCCACCGCCCGGGTACGGCGGCATCGAGAACGTCGTCGCCACGCTGGTGCCGGAACTGCGCCGGCTCGGCGTACGGGTGGTGCTGGCCTCCACCGCCGACGCCACGCTGCCGGTCGACGAACTGCTGTCGGTCTTTCCCGACGGCCAGTTCGGGGCGCTGCAACGGCCGTACAACCAGGTCTGCGGGATCTCGCACGCGCACCTGTCCGGGGTGGTCCGGGCGCTGCGCGAACGGGACGACATCGACCTGGTGCACGACCACGTGGAGGCGGTCGGGTTGGCGGTGCTGACCGCGATGGGTCCTGGGGGCAGTCCGGCGCTGCACACCCTGCACTGGGACCTCGGCAAGCACCCGGACCTCTACGGCTATCTGGACGGCGGTGACCGGGTCCGGGTGAACGGCGTCTCGGCGGCGCAGCTCGCCCGGGCGCCGCAGGCGCTGCGCGACCACGCGGTCGGGCACGTGCACCTGGCCACCCCGCTGGCGGTGGACGCCGACCGCCGACCGCCGGCCGAGAAGTCCAACCACCTGGTGATCCTCGGCCGGATCACGCCGGGCAAGGGGCAGCACGTCGGGGCACGGCTCGCCCACCAGGCCGGGTTCGACCTGGTGCTGGCCGGACCGGTCGGGCCGTACCGGCAGCCCGAGGAACTGGCCTCCGCCGGGCCGGAGGCGGGACAGAACCCGGACGTACGGTACTGGCGCGAGCAGGTCGCCCCGCTGGTGGACGGCGACCGGGTGCGCTGGGTCGGGATGGTGGCCGGGACCGCCCGGGACGAGCTGGTGGCGGGCGCCCGGGCCAGCCTCTTCCCGCTGTGCTGGGAGGAACCCGGCGGCACGGCGGTGATCGAGTCACTGGCGCTCGGCACCCCGGTGCTGGCGATCGGCCGGGGCTGCCTGCCGGAGTTGATCGAGCACGGCCGGACGGGCCTGCTCGCCGACGACGAGGACGGGCTGGCCGACCTGGTGCGGGAGGCCGCCGGGCTGGACGAGCGGGACTGCCGCCGGGAGGCCAGCCGCCGGTTCACCCCGGCGACCATGGCCGAGCGGTATGTCGAACTGTACGAGCAGGTACGCCGGTCGGCCGCCGCCGCGCCGGGCTGACCCACGCGGGTCCGGTCCGGGCAGCGCCGGGGCAGGACGGTCCGGCGCCGGCATGGTGTCCCGGCACAGCGCGACCGGGGAGACGGACGACACACGGAAGGGTCCAGCGCAGTGCACAGAGCCAGTTCGACGGTGACCCGGCCGCACACCGGCCGGTCACCGGTGAGCACCGCCGCGGTCGGGGTCGCGGTCGCCTTCCTGGCGCTCGGCGTACTCGGCTTCATCCCGGAAATCACCAGCAACTACGACGAGCTGCGGCTGGCCGGACACGGGTCCGACGCCCGGCTCTTCGGGCTGTTCCAGGTCTCCCTGCTGCTCAACCTGGTATACCTGCTCACCGGGGTGGTCGGGCTGGCGCTGGCCCGGACGGCCACCGGAGCCCGTGGCTTCCTGATCGGCGCCGGCGCGGTCTACCTGGTCCTGGTGGTCTACGGCAGCGCGATCGAACAGGACAGCGCGGCGAACTTCCTGCCGGTCAACGGCGCGGACAACTGGCTGCACCTGGGCCTCGGCGTCGCCATGATCGCGCTCGCCACCCTGGGTGGCCGGCGCCGGCCCCGCCGCTGACCGGGCAGCAGTGCCGGTTTTCACCCATTAGAGGCAAAGAGAGCGGAAATTACTAGCCTGCCGGGTTTTGCCGTTGGAATACCGGGTAGCCGCCCCCTCGTCCTAGCTGCGAATCAGGTACGAGGTGAGCCGGGCATGCCGAAGCGGGTGGTCACCGATCCGGGGCAGGAGCGCGGGCCGCTGGTCCTGGCACCCGCCCGATCCGGCGGCTATCCGGGCCCGGTACGCAGGGCCATCCGGGGCAGCGCGCTGATCCGGCTGCTCGGCACCACCGACGCCAAGCAGATCGGCCTGCTCTACCTGGTCACCGGCTTCGGCTTCTTCCTCGTCGGCGGCGCCATGGCGATGCTGATGCGGGCCGAGCTGGGCCGCCCGGGGTTGCAGTTCCTCTCCACCGAGCAGTACAATCAGCTCTTCACCGCGCACGGCACGATCATGCTGCTGCTCTTCGCCACCCCGCTGGCGTTCGCGTTCGGCAACTACGTCGTGCCGTTGCAGATCGGCGCCCCGGACGTGTCCTTCCCCCGGCTCAACGCGCTGGCGTACTGGCTCTACCTGCTCGGTGGTTCGCTCGTGCTGCTCGGCTTCCTCACCCCGAACGGCTCGGCGGACTTCGGCTGGACCGCCTACACGCCGCTGAGCCGGGACCAGCACTCGCCGGGGATCGGCCCGGACATGTGGGTGATCGGCCTGGTCCTCTCCGGGCTCGGCACCATCCTCGGCGCGGTCAACCTGATCACCACCATCCTGACCCTGCGGGCGCCCGGGATGACCATGTTCCGGATGCCGATCTTCACCTGGAACATGCTCTTCACCGCCCTGCTGGTGGTGCTGGTCTTCCCGCTGCTCGCCGCCGCCCTGCTCGCGCTCTACGCGGACCGGCGGATGGGTGCGCACGTCTACGACCCGGTCAGCGCCGGGCCGCTGCTCTGGCAGCACCTGTTCTGGTTCTTCGGCCATCCCGAGGTCTACATCGTGGCGCTGCCGTTCTTCGGCATCATCACCGAGGTCATCCCGGTCTTCAGCCGCAAGCCGATCTTCGGCTACAAGGGCCTGGTCGCCGCGACCATCGCGATCACGATCCTCTCGATGACCGTCTGGGCGCACCACATGTTCGGCACCGGCCAGGTGCTGCTGCCGTTCTTCAGTTGGCTGAGCTATCTGATCGCCGTACCGACCGGGGTGAAGTTCTTCAACTGGATCGGGACGATGTGGAAGGGGCAGTTGACCTTCGAGACGCCGATGCTCTTCTCGGTCGGGTTCCTGGTCACCTTCCTCTTCGGCGGGCTCACCGGGGTGCTGCTGGCCAGCCCGCCGGTGGACTTCCACACCACCGACACCTACTTCGTCGTCGGCCACTTCCACTACGTACTCTTCGGCACCATCGTCTTCGCCGCCTTCGCCGGGGTCTACTTCTGGTTCCCCAAGATGACCGGCCGGCTCCTCGACGAACGCCTCGGCCGGGTGCACTTCTGGACGATGTTCCTCGGCTTCCACGGCACCTTCCTGGTGCACCACTGGCTCGGCAACGAGGGCATGCCCCGCCGGTACGCCGACTACCTGCCCACCGACGGCTTCACCGTGTTGAACACCGTCTCCACGATCAGCTCGTTCGTGCTCGGCTTCTCCACGCTGTTCTTCATGTACAACGTCTGGAAGTCGTGGCGGTTCGGCCGGATGGTCGACGTCGACGACCCCTGGGGGTTCGGCAACTCGCTGGAGTGGTCGACCAGTTGCCCGCCGCCGCTGCGCAACTTCGACCGGATGCCCCGGATCCGGTCCGAGCGGCCCGCCTTCGACGACAAGTACGGTCCGCTCGTCGCCGACCTCGGCCGCGACCTGCCACAGCGGTCCACCCGACCGCCGCAGGAGGTCCGCGACGAACTGCGGCACGAGGAGCGCCACCCGGAGGCCGAGGTGCCCGCCCTGGAGGGGGCGCACGGCGCCGAGGCCGCGGTCGCGCACCACCCACCGGCCCGGTCCGGTGCCCGCCCGATCGAGGTGCCGGAGCCCGACGAGGTACGCCGGCCGGCGTTCGAGCCGAGCCAACCCGACGAACGTGTCGACGACGCCGCCCGGGGCGGCCCGGAGAGCCCGCGGTGGCGGACCGGACGGACCCGTGGCGACGACCAACCGGACGAGGAGGACGGCCGATGACGACGAGCGGCGTGCCGGCGGGTCCCGGGGCGCCGGTCAGTCCGCGGGCAGCGCGACCAGGCCGGCGGCGCTGAGCGAATGCTGGACCACGGGTTGCGCCCGAGCCAGCCGCCACCGGACCCCGGCCCGGTGTGCGGCGTCCCGCCCGGCGACCAGGGCGGCCAGCGCCGGTCCGTCCAGCTTCGCCACGTCGGTCAGGTCGATCGCCACCTCCGACGGATGCCGGTCGGCGACCGCCTCGACCACCGCCTGGCGCAACTGCTCGGCGGTGTCCCGGTCGATCTCCCCGGTCACCTCGACCACCACCCGCTCCCCCACCTGGCGCACCGAGAGCCGGGCCGGCTGGCCGCCGGCCTCGGCCCCGCCGGCCTGCCACGGCGACGGCGAGTCGGCGAGCATCGCCTGCCGCAGCCAGGTGAGCGCCCGGGAGAGCAGCCGGGAGACGTGCATCTGCGAGATGCCGAACCGGGCGGCGATCTCGGCCTGGGTCTGGTTGCCGTAGAACCGCATGGCGAGGATCCGCCGCTCCCGCCAGGGCAGCCGGCCGAGCAGCCCACTGACCGTCACCCGGTCGTCCACCGACTCCAGGTCGGTGTCGGACTCACCGACGAGGTCACCGAACTCCGCCGAACTCTCCCCGCCGACCGGCGCGTTCAGCGAGGCGGGACTGTAGCCGGCCGCCGACTCCAGCGCCGCGAGGATCTCCTCCTCCGGCGTCTCCAGCCGGGCGGCCAGCTCGGCCACGCTGGGCGAGCGGGACAGCTCGCTGGTCAACGCCGCCGTCGCCTGGCCGACCTCCAGGATCAGGTCGCGCAGCCGCCGGGGCACGTGCACTCCCCAGGTCCGGTCCCGGAAGTGCCGTTTGATCTCGCCGACGATGGTGATCGCGGCGTACGCGGTGAACGAGCCGCGTTCCGGGTCGTACCGGTCGACCGCGTTCACCAGGCCCAACCGGGCCACCTGTTCCAGGTCCTCCAGCGGTTCACCCCGGCCCCGGTAGCGCCGGGCCAACCTGCCGGCGAACGGCAGCGCGAACCGGACGAGGTCGTCCCGGGCCTCCTGCCGGCGTTCCGGCGGCAGGCCGGCGATTCTCGCCGCGTACGCCAAGGCGGCCGCGTCCAGGTCCTCCAGCCCACGCTCAGCCGGTGGTGTGGTGGTGATCTGTCCGAACATCCGCGCCTCCCTCAGGAAGGTCCCCCGCCCGGGATGCGAATCCGGTCATCGGTGCCGTACGGAACGGCACCGCGCCGGAAGCGAACAAGTACCGAAACTGAACGGATGAACGCCCGCACACTCCGCTGCGCAGCGCGATTGACCAGTAGCGTCAGCGTTCTTCCCGCCCTGTAGGTACTCAATCACGGGACGTGACTTCCGCGAGGAGGTTTTGCGATCAGGCGGATCAGCAGACCAGCAGCCCCTGCGGGGTACCGCTGGCCCGCAGCCCGGCCAGCGCCTCCACCACCCGCAGCGGCGCGGGTGCCGGCAGGTCGTAGGGCTGGTTCCGGAGTACCTCGGTGGCGTGCCGGGTGGCGACCGAGGTCACCGGATAGCCCCGGGCGGCGACCCGGTCCACCGCCCGGCGGAGGCGCCCGAACGAGGCCACCGCGAGCCACTGCGGCAGCCCGGCCAGCGCCGGCGAGCGCAGCCCGGGCGGCTCCGGGAGTACGTCCAGCGAGCTGAACGGTGTGCTGCCGGCCAGCCACCACTCCGCACCGGTCACGCTGCGCGCCGTGGCGTTCTCGCACCAGTACGGCACCAGCCCGGCCCGGACCACCTGCCACGGGTCGATCAGCCGCCCGCACTCCACCACGCACCGGTCGCCGCTCTTACCGGCCCCGCGCAGCCAGCTCCGGTACACGTCCGCGGCGGCGGCACTCAACGCGTCCGGGCCGGGGAAGAGCACCCGGTGCAGCGGGCTGCCGGCCCCGCGTACCCAGTCCAGCAGGCTGGTCTCGAAACCGGGCTCGACGCCCTGTTCGGCGTACCCGGGACGGCCGCCCTCCGGCGCGTCCCAGCTCGCCCCGTCACCGCCGGCCCCGTGCAGCACCTGCCCGAGCAGTTCGCTGCCGGCCCGGAAGTCGGCCGGCTCCAGCCCGCTGGCCGGGCCGCCGAGCTGGAAGCTGTGCCCGTCACCGGAGTCGAACACCGGCCAGGTACGCACATCGCGCAGCAGCAGCACCGGAGCGCCCGGCGCCAGCCGGCTGCCGAGGAACTCCCGGTACGCCTCCGGCAGCGTGTGCCAGCGGACCACCAGGGACACCGTCGAGCCGGCCAGTACGCCCCGACCGGCCGGATCGTGCACCTGCCGCACCCGTACCCCCGGATTGCCCCCGATCAGCCGGGCCGCGATCCGAGCACCGTACGCCGACGCCTCGACCGGTCTGTCCACCCGGCCGCCCGGCCACTGCACCGCCACGTCGAAACCGGCCGGCAGCCACGGCACCCCCATCGCGGTGGCCAGGTGGACCGCCCCGCCGTGCGGCGAGCCGATCACGACACCGGGATACCAGCGCGGCGGATAGTGCCCAACCATCCACCGGGCCACCCAGCCGGCGTCGAGTGCCCCGGCCTGCTCGGCGGTGAGCGCGGTGCGGGTGGCGGCCCGGGCCAGCGCGGAGCGGCGTACCGCCTCCGGCGCGCCCCGGAAGCGCGACAGCAGGGGGTGGTACCCGAGGTCCGCGCAGTCCCGGCCGCGGACCCCGCGGGACGCCACGGCCAGCAGCACCCGTCCGGTGCTCTCCGGCGACACGATGCGGTCCGGCCCCGGGAGCCCGGACCCGCCCGCGGCCAGCCACTCCTGCATCTCCCGCACCGGGCTCACCTCCCTCGTCCGCGCTGCCCGGGCCTTCCCGTCCCGATCGCGTCTAAACGGGCGGTCAGCAACCTCTCGGGCGCAATTCGGGGGACGGCCGGTTATGTCCGGCCGCAGCGCCTCCGGCCCGCCACGCCCGGGTGCGGGCCGAGTTGCCCCGGGCGGGCCGGAGCCGGATGATCCAGGGCTGTGACGCAGTTGAGTTTCGGGCCAGCCGGCGGCCCCCGGTACGCCAGCTACTTCGCGATCGCCGTCGTCCCGTTCGCCCTGGTCGTGGCGGGGATGGCCGGCTGGCAGGCGGCGTCGGGCGAGGGGCTTCGGCCGCTCGCGCTGGCGACCCTGGTGACCAGCTTGGCCGGTCTGCTGGTGGCGGTCGGCCTGCTGCTGGCGGAACGGCGGAGCCGGGCCGGACGGTCGGCGGGCCCGGACGGGATCCGCACCGGGCGGCAGAGCGTGCTCGCCTGGACCCGGGTCGGCAAGCTGAGCCTGCACAGCGGGGCCGGCGACCAGCGCCTGCTGGCGGCCTGGCCGACCGGGGCGCGCACCCCGGTCTGGCTCG
Organism: Plantactinospora sp. DSM 117369; assembly: GCF_053764795.1. NCBI lineage: Bacteria > Bacillati > Actinomycetota > Actinomycetes > Micromonosporales > Micromonosporaceae > Plantactinospora > Plantactinospora sp. DSM 117369. The sequence continues at coordinate 5,142,654 of NZ_CM132446.1, forward strand.
GTTCGGTGGACCGGGCCGACGTACCGGCCGAGGAGGCGATCCGGCTGGTCGAGCAGTGGTCCGGTCGACAGGTCGAGCGCGCCTGATCCGGCCGTGGCCCCGGATCCGCACTCCGCCCACTACTATCACCGGGACATCCGATCCGGCCGTCACCGATGCCGACGGCCGCTACCAGGTCACCGGCCTCGGCCCCTACGCCTGGCCGTTGTTCTTCAACCGCAACGGATTCGGGCAGTGGTCGGGCGGGGTACCCAACCGCTACCAGGCCACCGCCACCACGGTCACGGCCGGCAGCACCAGCAACTACGACATGTCCATGCGGCCCGGGACCGAGGTGCGGGGAACGTTCACCAACCAGGACGGCCGCCCCTTCGACTCGGGCTGGGTGCTGGTGCACAACAACGTCACCGGCGACATCATCGGGATGACCTGGATGACCGACGGCCAGTACGGCCTGCGGGTACTACCCAGACAGCCGATCCACCTCAGCTACAACGTCTCCGACGACCAGCGGTCCTACGACGGCCCGTACGTGCCTTGCTCCGCCACCGACCCGACCACGTCAGCGGGGCAGAACGCCGCTGCGGCCCGCAACCGACAGCCGGAGCCCGCCGTGTTCAAGGTACCGACGACCGGCACCCTGACCGTCGACATCGTGCTCTGCACCACCTGACGACCCCCGGAGACCAGCCTGAGGGGCCGGCCGCACACGCAGCCGGCCCCTCAGCAGAGGCATCTGTCCGCGCTTCTGACCAAGGTGCCCGGCCGTTGGGCGGGTGTCAGACCAGGTCGGCGCCGTTGGCGGCGCGTTCGGCGAGGGTCTGGGCGCGGCTCCGGACCGCCGTGCCGGCCCCCTCCTCGACCCCGCCGGCCGTCAGGCCACGGAGGTCGGCGAAGGGCTGTTCCGGTGCGTCCAGCGGGATCGACGGGTCGACCACCGCCTCGATCAGGGTGGGCCGGTCGGCGGCGATCGCCTCCTCCCAGGCCGGCCCGATCTGGTCCGGCCGGTAGACCCCGATGCCGTGCAACCCGAGCAGCCGGGCCCAGCCGGCGTACGGGATGTCCCCGGCGCGTACCGCCTCGGGTGACGGCATCCCGGGCGCCGCCGGCCGGTCCAGGTCCGGCCAAGGGGCCTGGACCTCCCCGGTGTCCGGCCCCCGCTCCGGCTCGCCGCCCCGGCCGGCCCGGTCCTCGTTGTTGAGCACCAGCACCACCAGCCGGGGATCCGGCCACTCCGGCCAGTGCTGGGCCACGGTGATCAGCTCGGCCAGTCCGCCGGACTGCATCGCGCCGTCGCCGAGCAGCACGAAGACCGGCCGGTCCGGCCGGGCGAACTTGGCCGCGACGGCGTACGGCACCGCCGAACCGACCGAGGCCAGCGTGCCGCAGAGGTGTGCCCGTACTCCGAGCGGAAGTTGCAGGTGCCGGGCGTACCAGTAGGTCACCGACCCGACGTCGACCGCGACCGAGGCGTCGGCCGGCAGTCGCGGCGAGAGTTCCCGGAGCACCAGGCGGGGGTTCACCCGCGCGGTCGGCTCCTCGGCCCGGGCGTCGCACTCGGTCCGGGCCCGGTCGACGGCTCCCTCGATCATGTCGCGCCAGTCCCGGTTGCGCCGCTGCGGCACCCGGGACAGCAGCGCCCGCAGCGTCTCCCGGGCGTCGCCGATCAGCGGGATGTCGATCGGATACCGGCTGGCCAGCCGGCTGCCGTCGATGTCGATCTGCACCGCCGTGGCCTGCCCCGGCACCGGGTAGTAGCCGGTCCACGGGTCGTTGGTGCCGATCATCAGCAGGGTGTCGCAGCCGGCCATCAGCTGCGCGCTGGCCGCCGTGCCGACCTGGCCCAGCACGCCCGTGTGGTAGGGCAGCCGCTCGTCCAGCACCGGCTTGCCCAGCAGCGAGGTCGCCACTCCGGCGTCGAGCCGGTCGGCCAGCTCGACGATCTCGTCGGCGGCACCGTAGCCGCCCTGGCCGACCAGGATCGCGACCCGCCGCCCCGCGCCGAGCAGTTGGGCGGCGGCGTTCAGGTCCTCGTCGTGCGGCACCACCCGGGCCGGCGGCAGGCCGGGCGCCGAGGCGAGCACGCCACCGCCGTCGGGGTGCGGCAACCCGTCGGGTACGGCCTGTCCGAGCAGGTCGTGCGGCACCACCAGGCAGGTCGGGCTCCGGGTCGAGACGGCGGTACGGATCGCCTGGTCGACCAGGTAGGGCACCTGTTCCGGCACCGCGGCGGTACGCAGGAACTGGGCGCAGACGTCGCTGAACAGCCGGGGCAGCTCGATCTCCTGGTACGCGCTGCCCAGCGCGCTGTACGTCTGCTGCCCGATGATCGCGACCAGCGGCTTGCTGTCCAGCTTGGCGTCGTAGAGGCCGCCGAGCAGGTGCAGCGCGCCCGGTCCCTGGGTGGCCAGGCACACTCCGACCGTGCCGGTGTACTTGGCGTGCCCGGCCGCCATGAATCCGGCCGCCTCCGGCTGCCGGGACGGTACGAAGCCCGGATCGCCGCCGGCCCGGCGCAGCGCCTCGACGATCAGCGCCACCCCCTCACCGGGTTGCCCGAACACCCGGGGCACCCGCCAGGCCCGCAGCCGTTCGACCAGCAGGTCGGCGATGGTCCGGTCCGCCGTCGCCGTACTCGTCCGCACCGTCGACCGCCCCGGGTCAGCCATTGCGACCCGCCGGGGTGCTGGCGTCGACGTAGCGGAGGACCGCGCCTACCCCGTCGGTGAGGTCGGGCGCCTGCTCGGGGCCGAGCACCGTGACTCCGGCGTCGGTGCCGACCAGCGCGCGGACCAGGGCCGCGTCGGCGCGTACCCGCAGCGGCTGCGCGACGGACATCGCCCGGAGTTCGTCCGGACCGGTGGCGATCTCGGTCGGCTCCGGGCCGATCCAGAGTTCCTCCGTCGAGGAGGGGTCGTCCACGATCAGCATCGTGTCCACCTGGCTGCGTTGCAGGGCGGTCACCACGGCGTCCAGGCCGGCGCCGACGTCGCGCTGCATGCCGAACTTGTCCATCGCCACGTTGGTGTGCGCGGCGGCGACCTCGGCGATGGCCTGCACGGTGACGTCGTCCAGGGCGGTCTGGTCGGCGCCGGCGGCCGGGAAGCCGGCGTCGGTCTGCACCACCCGGTCCTGCCAGAACTCCGGAAGCTGTGCGGCGAGCAGTTGCCGGGCCCGGGTGTCCCCGGCGACCACGATCACCTCGGCGCCGACCCGCTCGGCCAGCGCGGCGGTGGCCGAGGCGGCGTCCTCGGCGTTGCGCCGCCAGGACGTGATCGCGTCCCGCTGGTAGTGCGAATGGTTCCAGCCGCCCCGCTGGACCCGGCGGAGCGGAAACTGGTTGCCGCCCTTGACGTGCGCGTGCCGGGGTACCCCGCCGGCGCTCACCGCGGCCACGTCCGCGCCGGTGCGGCTGGCCAGGACCCGGACCCAGGGCACCTGCTCGCGGCGCTGGGCGACCAGCGGCATGGTGTGCGCGACCGGCCCGTGTGCGGCGATGTCCTTGCGCGGCGGTGCGGTGAGGTACTCGGTGAGCACCACCTCGCCGCCGGTGGCGAACGCGGCGAGTCCGTAGTCGCCGGGCGTCGGGTCGTGCCCCCGGATCACGGCGTCGAGGGCCGCCACGTCGCGCGGGTCGGTCCGCTGCTCCGCGAGCCGTTCCTGGAGGGCCCGCCAGCGTAGGTCGAGCGCCGGATGGGCGTCGTGGGTGTCCCGGGAGGCGTCCAGGTAGACCGACGTCCACGGGCCGGGATGGGCACAGATCGGACGCAGGAAGGACAGCTGCATGGGTCGTCCCCTCTCCAAGGTCGTGCCGGGGTTACCCACGCCGGTCGGCTTGTCACCTGAGCGCCCCGCCGGGAACCACCGGCCGTCCGGTACCGCCCCCAGCAGCCACGAGTGAGCGGATCGTCACATTACGTGAAACTGATTCACTCATTGCGGGTTCATTCGCCATGATCGATACCATTTGTACTCGGGAGCGGACTCTCGGTGGTGAACGCATGGACGGTGAACTGTTTCCCGAACGGGTCGCCTGGCGTCCCGGACCGGTCATCACCGGTCACGTCGTACGGCTGATGGAGGGTTACTCCCGGGAGATCCGGGTCGGGCAGCCTGTCCTGGTCGCCGTACTCGGCACGGCGGCGGTGGTCCGGGTGGCGCTGCTGCTGCTCGCCTCGGTGCTCCGGGCCGGTGCCGGTGCGGGCGCCAGACGGAAGTGGAAGGAACTGCGCAAGGGGCCGGAGTTCCTGGTGACCCCGCTGAGGCTGCGGGACGGCAGCGGTGTGCTCTGCGAGATGGAGATCCACGGACACCTGCCGCAGAGCGCGCTGGAGCCGGCGGACCACGTCCAGGTGACCGTACGCTCACAGCAGGATGCCGGGCTCGCACCTCGGGTGGAGCGGATCGTCAACCTCACCACCGGACAACTACTCACGCCGCGTACCCCGACCATCTGGTCACACCTCGGGCCGGCGCTGCTGCTCCAGGCCGCGATCGGTCTGCTGCTGATCGGCGCGTTCGTCGCCTGGCTCGCGCTGGGACGCTAGGGCAGCACCCCGGACCGGTCAGGGTCGGGCCGCGTCCTCCAGCGGCCGGTCGGCTCCGGCCGGCTCCCCCGCACCGGTGACCGGGCCGGCGGAGGGGACGGTCAACAGGCCACGGCGGCGGGCCCACCGCTCGAAGCCGAGGGTGGCGAACGGCGGTACCGCGCAGACCAGCGCGACGCCGACGGTCAGCCAGCGCCACCGGCCGAGCCGGGCCACCAGCAGGACCAGCCCGACGTACGCGAGGAAGAGTCCACCGTGCACCGGGCCGAAGATCTGCACGCCGATCTCGTTGCCGGGCGGGCCGTACTTGACCGCCATCCCGACCAACAGGGCCAGCCAGGAGATCGCCTCGGCGACCGCCGCCAGCACGAACAGCCTCACCGCCGTACGGTGCATCCGCTCCCCTCCCGCTGGTCCGCCCCGGCGATCCCGCCAGCCGGCCGCTTGAGATCCGGTCCGGCTGACAGCTTAGGCGACGCCGCCGCCCCGGCTGTCCGGACCGTCCTCCTCACCGGAGCGGCACCGCTCGCGTGGAGGAGGATCTCCCCCTCCCGGGTGAACCGGGCGGAGCCCTTCTACGCCCAGCGGCGTACGGGTGATGCCCACCACGGGGGGACGCCAGGAGAGCGGTCACGGAGGATCATGAGGTCATGACGATTCATGGTCCCGGGGGCCGGCCGTGATCGCACTGGTGCTGGCGATCGTCCTGTCGGTGGCTTCGGCAGCGGCGTACGCGGGCGCGGCGGTGCTACAGGAGCGGCTCGCCGCCCAGGCCGGACCGACGGGGGACGCAGGGCGGGGCTATCTCGGCACCGTCCTGCGCCGGTCCGGCTGGTGGCTGTCGGTGGCGGGCAACGGCGCGGGCGCCGCCCTGCATGTCGCCGCGCTGGCGTACGGGCCGCTCTCGGTGGTGCAGCCGCTGGGCGTACTCACCCTGGTGCTCGCGCTGCCGATCGCGGCGGCCGCCATCGGTCGCCGGGCGTCGGCCCGGCAGTGGTCCGGGGCCGCCGCCACGGTGGCCGGCCTGGTGCTGCTGCTCGCGCTGACGCTGCCCGGGGCGGGCGAGCACGACCTCCTGCCCGGGCAGGGCTGGGCGCTGGCCGGGGTGGCGACCGCCCTGGTGGCCGCGCTGGTACTGGCCGGCCGGGCGAGCCGGTCGGCGCTGCCGCGCAGCCTGCTCACCGCCACCGCGGCAGGGATCGCCTTCGCGGTGGCCTCCGCGCTCACCCAACTCGTCTCCGGACTCGTCACCGACGGCGGCGCGGTGTTCTCCACCGCCGGCCTGGCGGTGGCGGTGGCCGGGATGGCCGCGGCCGGGCTGCTGCTGTCCCAGGTCGCCTACCGGGGCGCCGGGCTGGGCGCACCGCTGGCCACCGTCACGCTGGCCAACCCGGTCGCCTCGGCCGCCATCGCCGTGCTGCTGCTCGGGGAACGGACCGCGGGCGGCTACTGGGGCGGCCTGGCCGCGGTGGTCGGTGCCGGCCTGGCCGCCTGGGGCGTGCTGCGACTCGCCTCGGCCGACCAGCTCGCGCCGCGCCGTCGGCGGTCACGGCCGGGGCGCCGGGGTCCGGCGCGGCTCAGGGGCGCAGTGCCGGTGCCCTGCCCGAGCCGGTCGGCACCCGCCAGCCGCTCGTCGGTCGCCCCGGTCCGTGCCGGGCGGACCGCCACAGCACCACCAGCCAGACGACCCCGATCACGGCGACGAGCGCCAGCCCAAGCCCTTCCAGCGCCGGCATCAACACCGCCTGGACCGGGGTCGGCTGGCCCAGCGAACCGTCCAGGGTGAGCTGGCCGCGCGCGTCGGTGAAGAACAGGGTCAGGTAGAACGCGATCGTGTGCATCGCGTCCCAGAGCGCGTGCAGGATCGCCACACCCAGATAGGCGAAGAGCAGCCGCAGACCGACCACGAAGTGGTCCCGGCCGCTCGGCGCGAAGAGCACACCGCCGAGAATGGCGGTCCACAACCCGTGCCCGACCGGCGCCACCAGGCCGCGCAGGATCTCGGTCTGCACCACCTGCACCACCGACAGGCCCTGCACGGTGAAGAGCGCGATGAAGGCGTACCCGGCGGACTCCAGCGCGGAGAAGCCGAAGCCGACCGCGGCACCGAGGATCATCCCGTCCCGGATGGTCTTGGCTCTCAACCGCCGGGTCAGCAGCGCCAGCGCGGCCAGCTTGGCGGCCTCCTCGATCAGCCCGACCCCCAGGAAGAGCAGCACCGACGGGCGCAACAGGTACGACTCCAGCACGGCCGAGGCGAGGATCCCGAGTACGCCACCGGCGAGGAAGGTGCCGAAGACTCCGCTGACGGTGACCTCGCCGGTGTCCCGGCGCTGGAACGCCCAGGCCACGAAGGTCACCGGCACCAGGAAGCTGCCGAGCAGCACCAGGGTGGGCAGCAGGGTCGGGTTCCCGGTGAGGAAGATGACCACCACCGTGGCGATCCAGAGCGCCAGGCCGACCAGGAAGATCCGCAGCCACTGGCGGCGCGGCGTGACCGGCACCGCCGCCGTCCACTGCCTGCCGACGCCGTCCATCACGCCTCCGCACGGTCCGTCGCGCCCCGGTGGCCAATCCGGGGCTGGACCCGGGGCGTACCCGCTGCGGGTGGGGTCGAACGTGCCAGGACGGCGCCGCGGCTCAGGTCTTGAGTACGACCTTGACGCACTCATCCGCCTTCTGCCGAAACATCTCGAAGCCGATCGGCGCGTCCTCCAGCCGCAGCCGGTGGGTGATGACGAAGCTCGGATCGACCTCGCCACGGCGGATCCGGTCCAGCAGCATCCGGGTGTAGCGCTGCACGTGGCACTGCCCGCTGCGCAGCGTCAGCGACCTGTTCATCAGCGAACCGATCGGGAACTTGTCGACGAAGCCCGCGTACGCCCCGATCACCGAGACCGTACCGCCGTTGCGACAGCTCACGATCGCCTGGCGCAGCGCGTGCGGCCGGTCGGTCTCCAGCCGGGCCGACTGCTTGACCCGGTCGTACCCGGACAGCACCGCCGACGAGTGGTGCCCCTCCATGCCGACCGCGTCGATGCAGGCGTCCGGGCCCCGGCCGCCGGTCATCTCGCGCAGCGCCTCGACCACGTCGACCTCGTCGTAGTTCAACGGCTCCGCGCCGGCCCGCTCCTGCGCCATCCGCAGCCGGTACGGATACCGGTCGATCGCGATCACCCGCTCGGCGCCGAGCAGATACGCGCTGCGCATCGCCAGCAGGCCCACTGCACCGGCGCCCCAGACCGCGACGACCTCGCCACCGGTGAGCCCGCACATCTCGGCACCCATGTAACCGGTCGGGAAGATGTCGGAGAGGAAGAGCACCTTCTCGTCGGGCAGGTCGTCGGGGACCTTCAGCGGTCCGACGTCGGCGAAGGGCACCCGAGCGTACTCGGCCTGGCCGCCGGCATACCCGCCGAGCATGTGCGAGTAGCCGAAGAGGCCACCCGGCGAGTGCCCGAGCAGCTTCTCCGCGAGCCCGGCGTTGGGGTTGGAGTTCTCGCAGAGCGAGTAGAACCCGGTCTGACAGGCCCGGCAGTTGCCGCAGGCGATCGGGAACGGCACCACCACCCGGTCGCCGATCCGCAGGTTGCCGACCTCCGGCCCGACCTCGACCACCTCGCCCATGAACTCGTGGCCGAGGATGTCGCCGTGCTTCATCGTCGGGATGTACCCGTGGAAGAGGTGCAGGTCGGAGCCGCAGATGGCGGTACTGGTGACCCGTACGACGGCGTCCCGGGCGTTCAGGATCCGCGGCTCGGGCACCTCCGCCACCCGGACGCTCTCCCGGCCCTGCCAGCAGTTCGCCTTCATGCACCACCTCCGGTCTGCACGTGGTCGCCTCAGCCGGACGCGCGCCCGGCCCGGGGCCGCGCCGGCTGCTGGAGTACCTGCTGCGGGGTGGCCAGCCCGGCCGGGCTGCCGTCCGACCGGACGACCTCCCCGGTCTCGATGACCTGCTTGAACCGGCGCAGGTCGTCCCGGATCTGCTGCCCGGGTTCCTCGCCGAAGAGCGCTGCGACGGCCCGGCCCACCGCCCCGCCCGGGGGTGCGTACGCCAGGTCGACCCGGACCTCGGTGCCCCGGCCGCCGGCCGCGCGGGTGAACCGGACCCGCCCCGCGTTGGGTACCCGGGCGCCACGCGTCGAACGCCAGGTGATCATCTCGCTCAGGTTGTCCTCGACCAGCTCGGCGTCCCACTCGATCCGGCGACCGCCCGGGCCCCGGACGGTCCAGTGTGACCGCCCGTCCCCGTCGGAGCGGACCGACTCCACGTGGTACATGAACCGGGGCAGGTTCTCGAAGTCCCGCCAGAACCGGTAGACCTCGTCGGCCGGCCGGTTGACGGTGACGGTGGCGCTGGCCCGCAACGTCCGGCGCCGTGCCCCGGCGGAGCGCCCGCTCCGCAGCGCGGCCAGCATGTCGACGGCGGTGATCCCGGCGACGGCGCCCAGGGTCGCGGCGACCCGCTGGCGGTGTTCGCCGCGCCGGCGCGGCAGCGCCCGGGCGAGCAGCAGCAGGTCCAGCAGATCCCCGGCGACCCGGACCCAGGCCCAGCCGGCCGGCCGGCGGGCGAACAGCAGCCCGGGGACCGGCAGCAGTTCCCGGGCACCCATCGCGCGCAGGACGACGGACGGGGCCGGCATCGGGCCGTCCATCCCGATCAGCCTGCCGACCTGGTGCGGCGCCGCGAGCGCCGCGACACCGAGGCCGAGGCTCAGCAGGCCGAGCGCGCGTGGCAGGAGTTGGCCGTCGCCGTCGGGCATGTCCAGCGTTCCGTCGGGCATGTCCAGCGGTGCTCCCCGCATCGTTCCCCCGTTCACCGCCGCCCGTTCACCGCCGCCTGGCCGTCGTCGCCTGGCCGTCATCGCCAGCCGTCGTCGCGGACGCCGCGCACCATCACGCTATCGGGCCGAACCCGAACAACCGTCGCAAGGCGCCAAACCGGCCGCACCGGACCACGCGGACGGCCGGGGTGGGCACCGGGAGCGGACGGGCTCCGGCCTGTCGTCCGGAACCCGTCCGTGCAGCGCGTCGGCCGGCTCCGTCGCCGGCCGGTCGGCTACTGGCCGACCTTGATGCCGGGCTCGCCCGCCATGAACTGGATGACCTGGCGCGGCTCCCGGCCCGGGACGTTCGGGCCGCGCAGCTTGCCGATCGGCAGGATGACCCGCCGGAAGGTGCCCTCCAGCATCATCGCCGTCGCGGTGTACCAGCCGACCGCCGCGGAGGCGATCAGGATGTAGGCACCGGCGGTACGCCAGGGCGAGATGTCGGCAATCTGGCCCACGGCCAGACAGGTGGCTCCGGCGGCGAGGCTCGCCAGCACCAGGGTCAGCCCGATGTTCTCGGCCAGCGCGGCGAACGCCCCGGACCAGGTGATCGCGGCGAGCGCGGCGAACCAGAACCCGAGCGCCACGAACGGGGTCGGCTGGACCAGTACGCCGGTCGCGATCAGCAGATAGAGGATCCCGTAGGAGAGCCAGAACGCGCCCCAGATGCCGTGCATGGCGGTGGCCAGCCCGTCACGCGCCCGGTACGCCCACATCCCGGCGAGGAACTGCGCGAGCCCGCCCAGCATCGCGGCGAACGGGAAGAGGAAGGTCTGGGTGGTGGTGTTGCCGTACCAGCCGGCGAGGTTCGTGGCGACGACGAAGGTGGCGGCCGCGTAACCGAAGAGTCCCAGGATCGATGGCGCGGCCACCGGCTGCAGGGAGATCTGCGCGTGGTTACGCCAGAATTCGAACTCACCATCATGACTGGGTTGCGCCGAACGTGACATATGGGTCATCACAGGCTCCTTCTACGCAGCGGTTCGCACCGCTTTGACGCGGTCGGGCACGTGGCCACCGCCGACTACCCGATGCGAGAGCCATTACACGGAAGGTCGACTTCGTCCGCCGCCGGGCGGCCCAGGAACAAAACCGGCCGCCGACGCGCACGGTACGCGTCGACGGCCGGTGAACGACCGGGCCCTACGGCCTGGGATGGATCAGCGCTTCTCGACCGGTACGTAGTCCCGCTCGGCGGCGCCGGTGTAGAGCTGCCGGGGGCGGCCGATCTTGGTCTCCGGGTCCGAGATCATCTCGCGCCACTGCGCGATCCAGCCGGGCAGCCGGCCGAGCGCGAAGAGCACGGTGAACATCTTGGTCGGGAAGCCCATCGCCTTGTAGATCAGGCCGGTGTAGAAGTCGACGTTCGGGTAGAGCCGGCGGGACACGAAGTAGTCGTCGGCGAGGGCGATCTCCTCCAACTGCATCGCCAGGTCCAGCAGCGGGTCCGGCTTGTTCATCCGGGCCAGTACGTCCTGGGCGGCCTGCTTCACGATGGCGGCCCGCGGGTCGTAGTTCTTGTAGACCCGGTGCCCGAAGCCCATCAGCTTGACGCCCGGCTCCTTGTCCTTCACCCGCCGGACGAAGCCTGGCACGTCACCGCCGCTGGCCCTGATGTCGTCGAGCATCTCCAGCACCGCCTGGTTGGCGCCGCCGTGCAGCGGGCCGAACAGCGCGTTCACCCCGGCGGAGACCGAGGCGAAGAGGTTCGCCTGGCTCGAACCGACCAGCCGGACCGTGGAGGTGGAGCAGTTCTGCTCGTGGTCGGCGTGCAGCACCAGGAGCATGTCGAGCACCCGGGCCACGACCGGGTCGACCTCGTACGGCTCCGCCGGCACGCCGAAGGTCATCCGGAGGAAGTTCTCGACGTACCCGAGCGAGTTGTCCGGGTAGAGCATCGCCTGCCCGATCGACTTCTTGTACGCGTACGACGCGATTGTCGGCACCTTGGCCATCAGCCGCACGGTGGAGATCTCCACGTGCTCCCGGTCGAACGGGTCGAGGCTGTCCTGGTAGAAGGTGGAGATGGCGCTCACCGCGGAGGAGAGCACGGCCATCGGGTGCGCGTCCCGGGGGAAACCGTCGAAGAAGCGCCGCATCTCCTCGTGCAGCAGCGAGTGCCGCCGGATCCACTCGTCGAACTCGGCGAGCTGCTGCGTGGTGGGCAGCTCGCCGTAGATCAGCAGGTACGACACCTCCAGGAAGGAGGACTTCTCGGCCAACTGCTCGATCGGGTAACCCCGGTAACGCAGGATGCCCGCGTCGCCGTCGATGTAGGTGATCCCCGAGGAGCAGGCCGCGGTGTTGACGAATCCGGGGTCGTAGGTGACGTACCCCGTCTCTTTCAACAGGTTGCCCGTGGCGATGCCGGCTGGGCCGTCGACCGCGGGCTTGACCGGTATCGACAGCTGGCCGCCCGGGTGGTCGAGTTTGACATCCGTCATGTGATCCTCGCTTCGCCGGCAGAATCTACGTTGAATTGCCTTCACTTTTTACGGTAATCGTGCAGGGTAGCCGAGAACCTCGGGTGGTCGACCGGTGAGTGATGGATCACGCTGGTCACACGTTTGCCGTCGGGAAGAAACCTGCTAGCCGCTGCGCCGGCGCCGACGTCGCGTCCGGGCACGCGATGGCCGCGATCATGGGGGCCGGGTCCGGCCGGGACGGCGCGAATGGTCTCCGCGCACCCGGCGACGGCCGCCGCCGGCCGGGCCGAGCCCCAGGTCAGACCGGGCCTGCCCCGGCCGGGTGGGTCAGGCGCGCAGCGGGCGCAGGGTGCCGGTGTCAGTGACCTGGAACACGTCCACGGTGTTCCGGCCCGGCAGGAAGAGCGACTCGTCCGTCACCAGTGCGCCGAACCGCTGCCCGCCCGGGTCCGGCGCCACCACCGGAGCCACCGCACCGATCCGGCCGTTGACCGCCACCGCCAGCAGCGTCCCGTTCGGCACCGAGTCGGGCACGGTGCCGTAGACCAGTGCCGGCAGCCGGCCACCCGTCTGGTCGATCTGATCGAAATCGGACCGGTTCCGTACGGTCACCGAGCCGGCCTCGGAGCCGAGTGGAAGCTCGGCGACGGAGCGACCGATCAGGTCCGGTCGGGGCTGCGCCGGAAGCACCGGGGCCGCCCGACCGGCGACCACGTCGGCGAAGACGCCGGCCGGCACCATACGCGGCTGCCCCGGCTGGTCGTAGTAGTGCTTGTCGGCGGGCGCCCGGGTGGTACGCAGCGCCGAGGCGCCGTCGGTCCGCCACGGCACCTCGACACCGGCCAGATCGGCGACGGTCGGCAGCAGGTCGACGTGCTCCCAGTTCCGGTCGTCGACCGCGCCGGCCCGCTGCCCCGGCCGCTTCACGAAGAGCGGCACCCAGAGCACCTCGCCCGGCGTCCGCTGCACCGCGCCGAGCCCACGCCCCTGCACCCCCGGGGTGAAGCTGACCCCGTGGTCCGCGGTGAGCACCACCAGCGCGTCGTCGTAGAGGCCGGTCTCGTCCAGCCGGCGCAGCGTCTCGCCGAGCAGCCGGTCGGTGTACTCCAGTTGCAGCAGGTGCCGCCGGTGGGCCAGCTCGACCCAACCGTCGCCGTCGTTGGGCATCCCGTCCGGTGACCCGTAGCGGATCCCGGAGGGCAGGTAGTTCCACGGCGAGTGCGGCAGCAGCAGGTGCAGGAAGTGCAGTGTCGGCCGGACGGTCGGCCGGAGGGTGGCGAGGAAGTCGGCGAACCGGGCCGGCTGGTTCTCGTCCAGCGCGCCCCAGCGGAACTGCGGGTCCGTCGGCGGCGGCGGCTCGTCGGCGTCCCCGGCCTCGCGCCGGGTGATCTCCCGGTACGAGTCCTCGGGATCGCGCTGCCCCGTCTCGGACGGCGAGACGATCTGCTCCAGCAGGATGGCGCTCTCCCGCAGCAGCGTCGGCAGGCCACCCCGGGCGGATCCGGCGGCCCGGTCCGGGCAGACCCGTGGCGGGCAGAGCTGGGTGATGCTCTCCTGGGCCCGGATCTGGTACGGCCCGGCGAACGCCGTGAACAGGTTGTCCGGATAGCGGGAGTGGTGCGGCGCCTGCTGCTCGCCCGGATACCGGCCGGTCAGCATCGCCGGCAGCGCGTACGGGGTGTAGCCGCTCACCCCGGTCGCGTTGCGGTACCAGGTCGACTCGCCGGCCAACCTGGCGAAGTTCGGGTAGCGGCGGGCGTCGATCGCGCCGGACGCGTCGAGCAGGGAGGTCAGCGGAAACTCGTCCAGGATCAGCATCACCACCGGCGGATGGCTGACCCCGCCCCGGCTGGCCCCCGCGCCCGCCCCGGACCGCTCCCCCGGCAGCACCACGGCCGAGGCGGGCGAGGCGAAGACGAAGAGCAGCACGAAGACCAGTGGACCGACCGCGGCGACCCGGAGCACCTGGCCGGTGACCTGCCAGCGCCGGTACGCGTACGCTCCGGCGGCACCGACCGCCACCGCGAGCACGACCAGCGGCGCACCGCGTACCGGGGTGAGCTGCTTACCCACCTGGATCGCCAACGCGGCGAGCAGCAGGCCGAGGGTCACCGTGTGCAGTACCGCCCGGACCGCCCGGCCCCGGGCCGGCCCCGCGACCCGACGGCCCAGCAGCCCGAGCAGCGCACCGGTCCCCCACAGCAGCAACGGCGGCAGCACGGTGTACGCCGCCACCAGCAACAGGATGTCCCGCCGGCCGGCGCCGTGGAACAGGAAGAAGTCCGGGCTCTTTCCGGTCACGTCGAGCAGTGGCTGGGTGATCACCAGTCCGCAGAGCGCCACGATCTCCACCAGGGCCCGCAGTTCGACCCGGCCCGCCGGCTGTTCCACCGTTTCCGGCCGCTCCGCCGTTTCCGGCTGTTCCGCCAGAGTTCCCGGATGCTCCGCCGGATCCGCTGGCCGCTCCCCCGACGTCCCGGGCTCAGCCACGCGGCGTCCCGAGGTAGAGGGTGCGGGTGCCGGACGGCAGTTCGAGCCGGCGGACGATCGTGCACCGCTGCCCGAGCAGCCGTTCGAACTCCTCCCGGCGGTAGTCCGGAAAGAGTCCGGCCGGCTTGTTCGCCAGCAGCCGGACCGCCATCGGGTCCTCCGGATGCACGAACTCGACCACCAGCCGGCCGCCGCCCTCCGCCGCCGCGAGCAGCCCGACCAGCCAGTCGACCACCTCCGGCAGCGGGATGTTCCGCCCGATGGCGAGATGGTGCACCACGGCCAGCGCGAGCACCGCGTCCGCCTCGGCCCGGGCGGCGAAGGAGCCCCGCTCCACCCCGCGCCAGCCGCCGCCCGGTGACGGGTCGGCCAGGTCCATCACCAGCGGCAGCACCCGGCGCTCGCCGTCGGCCCGCAGCCGGCGGTAGAGCTGGTCGACCACGGCCGGGTCGCTCTCCACCGCGACCACGTAGTCGGCGTACCCGGCGGCCAGCCGCGAGTACGTGCCGTCGTTGGCGCCGAGGTCCAGCACCAGCCGGGACCGGTTCGGCTCGGCCAGGGCCTCGGCGACGAACCGCTCCTTGGCCTCCCGGTCGGCGGTCGAGTAGGTGCAGGTCTCCCGGTAGCCGGACCAGTGGCTGGCCGGCGGCTGCCAGTCGAGCCGGCCGACCAGCTTCGCCAGCGCGCGCAGGGTGGCCAGGACCAGCTCCCGGGAGAAGCCCGCGTCCTTCAGCTCCGCCCGGACGGTGCCGGTGCTGGCGGCGGCGTACCGGGACTGGATGGCGTCGTGCAGGTGCACGTGCTTGAGCACGCCGGCCCGGAACCGTCGGGTCCCGCCGAAGAGCTTGCGCAGCTCGCCCGCCTCGATGCCGTCGATCCGGGATCGCAGCCAGGGCTGGAAGTCCAGCCCCAGATGGGCCTGGAGCAGCAGCGGATAGAGCAGGGTCTGGCAGAACTGCCGGTAGCCGGCCCACGGCTCGCCGTCGCGGGCCGGCTCGAACGAACCGATGTCGATGAAGACCGGCTCGGCGCCCCGCCACTGGAGGTTGTACGCCGAACCGTCCTTCGTGGTGAAGCCGGCCGGTACGGCCGTACGGAGGATCTCCAGGTGCAGCAGCGCGGCGTCCCGCAACATCGCGAAGGACCACTCGTACGGGTACGACACGAACGGGATGCGCTCGTGCCGGAGTACGGCCGCCCACTGCGCGGCAGCGCTCGCCGGCAGCGTCTCCGGGTCGACGGTCTCGGTGCCGCAGACCTTGCCGTCGGCGAGCAGCCGGCCGAAGAACTCCGCACTGGCGAGTGCCCGCCAGTCCTCGGCTGCCTGCGGGCCGAGGCCCCGGAGGACCCGGCCGTCGGCGTGGAAGACCCGGTTCGCCGGGTCGCGGAAGGAGCCGGGATCGGCTCGGGGAACGGAATCGGGGGTGCTGGACGTTGCCGGGACGGGAGGTGGTGCGACCATCGGGTGTGGACCGCCCTCAGTCCTGCTTCGAGGGCTGCTTGCGGAACCGGCTGGTCAGTCTGCGCCAGTAGAGTTTCGCCGCCACCGCGACCCCGGCGACGCCGCCGACCACGGCCTGCACGATGAGACTGCCCGATCCCGCGTCCAGGTAGGCCAGATGTTCCATCTCCCGGCTACCTCCCTTTCTGTCTACCCCCGTACCCGAAAAAAGAGCGCCGTGTCCGGCCGCCTGCCCGGACGGCCCGACCCGCGCGCACGACAAGTGGCCGACGCCGCGCAACCCACCGGCTAGGTGCCGGTAAGCCGAACGTCGGATGCCGTTAAGCACACCGTACGCCGATGATCCGCCGACCGCACCGGCACCCGGAACGCCGGGCCGGCAGGTCCGATTCGTTCAAGACGCGGACGCGACCGGTTCCTACGCTGGCCGAATGACACCGAGACTAGACGCATTCGGGCTGGTCGTGGCCGACATGGCCCGATCTCTCGCCTTCTACCGGAAGCTGGGACTGGAGATCCCGGCCGGTGCCGACGCCGAGCCGCACGCGGAGTTCACCCTGCCCGGCGGAGTGCGCCTGATGTGGGATACCCACGAGATGGTCCGCTCGATCGAGCCGGACTTTTCGCCGCCGACCGGGTCGCAGATGAGCCTCGCCTTCCGGTGCGCCGATCCGGCCGAGGTGGACAGCGTGTACGCCGAGATGACCGCCGCCGGCCACGAGGGCCGTCTCAAGCCGTGGGACGCGCCCTGGGGCCAGCGGTACGCGGTGCTGCTCGACCCGGACGGCAACGGCGTCGACCTCTACGCCCCGCTCGCACCCGCAGCCGGCTAGGACCGGACAAGCTGCCGCAGTGGCACGCCGGCCAGGCTCCTGACCTCGCGGGACAGGTGTGCCTGGTCGGCGTACCCGGTGCGGGCGGCGACCTCGGCGGTCGGCGTACCGGACCGGGCCAGGGCCAGCGCGTGGCGCATCCGCAGGATCCGGGCCAGCGTCTTGGGGCCGTACCCGAACAGTGCCAGGCTGCGCCGGTGCAGTTGCCGGGTGCCGAGCCCCAGCGCGTCGGCCGTGCCGGCCACGTCGCCACCGGCGGCGAGCTCGGCGGCCAGCGGCGCGGCGAGCGGGTCCGGGCCACCGTCGGCGGCGAGCCGGGCGGCCGCGACCGACTCCAGCACTCGGCCGGGCCGGTCGTGCGACGCCACCCGCTCGGTCAACTCGGCCACCTCCGGCCCCGGCCAGAGCGCGGCGAGCGGAACCCGCTGGTCCCGCAGTGCGTGTGCCGGCAGCCCGAAGACCGCCGGGCCGGTGCCCGGCGGGAAGCGCAGTCCCACGTACCGCTCGCCGGCCGGGCCGGCGGCGACCTGCGCGACCGTGTCCGGGCCGGCCACCAGCAGACCGCTCCGGCTGGACCAGATCAGGTCCATACAGCCGTCCGGCAGGACCAGTCCCGGGCCGGCGTCGACGGTCCGGGTGACCGTCCAGACGACGGCACCGGCCAGCCCGGACATCCGTTCCCGATACACAGCCCCCAGCCTGCCAGCCGAACGGATACGGCTGCCCGGTCCGGGCCGGGTTTGTAGCCAAGGCGACACCGGTGCCGAGCGCGGGGTGCGAGCCTGTGCCGCATGGCGACCTTCGCCGGCAAGAAGATCGAGGCGTACGTCGGCCCTCGGGAACTCGGCGCGGCCGACGACCTCGAACAGGTGGTGGTCGACTTCATCGCCGGTGCCCGGGAGAGCCTCGACATCGCCGTCCAGGAACTCGACTCGGAGCCGATCGCCCAGGCGATCCTCGACGCCCGGTTCCGGGGCGTCAGCGTCCGGATGGTGCTGGAGCAGGACTACCTGCGGACGGCCAAACTGCCCCGGGTCACCGTCCGGGCCGGGGAGCCCGAGGCGGACGCCCGGCGCCGGGCCCAGTGGGAGCCGGAGGCCGGCAGCCGCAGCCTGGAGCCGAACCGGCGGATCGTCGCCGCGCTGCTGCGCTGCAACGTCGACGTCAAGGCCGACTACAACCCGGCGATCTTCCATCAGAAGTTCGTGGTCCGCGACTACCGGCAGCGGGCCGCCGGGCGGGCGGCGGTGCTCTCCGGCTCGGCCAATTTCACCGGCACCGACTGCCACCGCAACCTGAACCACGTCGTGGTCTTCCACGACACCCGGATCTGCCAGGAGTACGCCGAGGAGTTCGCCCGGCTCCGGCAGGGGCGGTTCGGGCGCGGCGAGCACGGCCGGGTGCCGAACGCGTACAACGTCGGCGGGGTGCCGGTGAAGGTGCTGTTCGCGCCGGACCACACCCCGGAACTGGAGATCATGAAGCAGATGCTGAAGGCGACCGCCCGGGTCGACTTCGCCATCTTCACCTTCTCCGGCTCGTCCGGGATCGACGACGCGATGATCGCGCTGGCCGCCGCCGGGCGTACCGTGACCGGGGCGGTGGACCCCGGGCAGGGCGTGCAGAAGTGGGCTGCCACCCACGACCTCGACCGGGCCAACATCGCGCTGTACGCCCCGATCCGGTCACCGGCCTTCGGCAAGCTGCACCACAAGCTGATGGTGATCGACGAGGCGGTGGTGGTCGCCGGCTCGTTCAACTACACGGCCCCGGCCAACCAGTACAACGACGAGAACATCTTCGTGGTCGGCAGCCCCTATCCGGACCTGCCCCGCCGGGAGGGCGGCCCGACCAACCTCGACCGGTGCGCCGAGATCGCCGGCTTCTTCCGTACCGAGATCGAACGGATCGAACTCGCCGGCCAGCGGTTCCTCGGCCGGCGGTAGCCCCGCCTCGACCTGGACCTGCCGGCGGCGGCCCGACCGGCTTGATCCGCACCGGTAGCCTGGCCGGGCGGACGACGGCGGGCCGGCACCGGGCGTCCGGACTCAGAGCCGGCGGGATCGGAGGGCAAGGTGGCGCGGCAACGGGTCGGACAGCGTCGACCGCACGAGAAACCCGCGCCGTACCGGGGCCCGGGTGGGAGCCAACCGCCGACGCTCGGCGTCGACGTCGGAGGTGTGCTGGTCACGCTCGCCGGACGCGACGAGGACACCTCGTTCTTCGGCGGCCAGCCGTTGCTGACCCCGGCGGTGCCGGGAGTCTTCGAGGCCCTCGCCGCGCTGACCGCCGAGCCGTTCGCCGGGCGGGTGCACCTGGTCTCCAAGGCCGGCCCCAAGGTGGCCGCGAACACCCGCGACTGGCTGGTCCACCACCGGTTCTTCGACCGTACCGGCATTTCCGTCGGCAACCTGCACTTCGTCCGGGAACGCCGGGACAAGGCGCCGGTCTGCGAGCGCCTCGGCATCACCCACTTCGTCGACGACCGGCTCGACGTACTCGCCCATCTGGAGACCGTCGCGCACCGCTACCTGTTCCTGGGCGGCACGGACGAGCGTCCGCCGGACGGGAGCGTTCCGGACTGGGCGACGGTCGCCGACACCTGGGCGGCACTCGCCACCATGCTCCCGGAGTCGATCCCCGCCCAGGCCACCCGCCGACCGTGACCGGCACAGTGCCGGGCCCCCTGGCCGGCATATGCCGGACGAGCGTGATACCACGGAGTCATCGTGATGACTCCGTGGTATCAGCGGTAGCGGGACATGCCGCGCACCGGGGGCCCGTCGCCCCGAGCCGCCGGGCCGAAGGGTAGCCCGGCCGAGGTCGTCGGATCAGGTCAGACCTGGTGTTCGACGCGGTGCCGCAGGTAGTCGTCGGAGGAGGTACGGGCGATCCGGATGGCCTGCTCGACCATCGGCCGCAGCTCCTCGGGATAGTGCTCCGTCTTCAGGTCGAGCCCCGGCAGGAGGCAGCGCCGCACGTCCAGGTTCTCGTTGTCGACGAAGACCCGCTGCGCGGTGTCGTGCCACTCGCGTCGGAGATCCGCCGCGCCACGCCTGCCACCGCCGCCCCTGCGCCGTCGGCTCGGGATGTTCCACGCCGATCAGCTCCGTGGGCCCGGTGGACGGATCAGCCCGTGCGTACGCCGAGCCGCTGCTCCGGCGTCGAAGCGGCCCCGGACTCGCCCTGACCGGCGTCGTGTCGCGTGGGCGGGTCGGCCGGGGGGCGTACCTGGGTCAGCGCGTCCAGCACGGCGGCGATGGCCGGATGGAGCGGACCGTCGCCGCTCGGACGGGTCACCGCGAAGATCCGGCGGCCGGTGACCGGCCGGAGCAGCGGCTCGACGTGCACCCCGGACGGTACGTTGCGCAGCGCCATCCCCGGCACCAGCGCGGCACCGAGCCCGGCCGCCACCAGGTCCAGGGTGAGCGCGAAGTCGATCGCCCGGTGCCGGATGTCGGGCTCGAATCCGGCCAGGTGACAGGCGTGCAGGGTGGACCGGCCGCACGGGGTGTGCGCGGCACTGGCCACCCAGGGCACGTCGGCAAGGTCGGCGAGCCGCCCGGTGCGCCGGCCCCAGCCGAGCGGGGTGATCAGGTGCATCGGGTCGGTCGCGATCGGGTGCCGGTCAAGCTCGGCGGTGGCGATCCCGGGCACGTGGTCGTACTCCTGCAGGACCGCGATGTCCAGCACGGCCGAGCGCAGGTCCAGCCGGCTCTGCTCGTCCTCGGCCTCGCTCACCCGGACGTCGAGATCGGAGTGCGCGGCCATCGCCCGGGCGGCCGCCGGGGCGACCAGGACGCCGGCCGCGGACGGGAAGGAGCCGACCCGGACGGTGCCGGCGACCCGCTGGTGCGCGACGGCCAGCCCGGTGACCGCCTGCTCGACGGCGCCGAGGATCCGCTCCGCGTGCCCGGCGAGCACCTGCCCGGCGGAGGTGAGCACCACGCCCCGGCCGGAGCGTTCGACCAGCGGATAGCCGGCCTCCCGGGCAAGCTGGGCGAGCTGCTGGGAGACCGCCGACGGGGTGACGTGCAGGGCGGCGGCGGCAGCGGTCACCCCGCCGCGCAGTGCCACCTCGTGCAGCACCCGGAGGCGCCGGACGTCCAGATCCATGTAGGCACGCTACAACACCCGTTAAGAATCTTGAACTGGACCTTAAACGAGCTGGCCGGCAGCGTGGTCGGCATGAAATTCCCGCACCGCATGCAGGCGGTCCTGGTCGCCGCCCTCTGGGGAGTCAACTTCGTCGTCATCGAGGTCGGCCTCCGCGACCTGCCGCCGCTGGTGCTGACCGCGCTGCGGTTCGTCGCCGCCGCGCTGCCACTGGTCTTCCTGGTCCCCCGGCCGACCGCGCGGTTCCGGTACGTGCTCGGCTACGGCCTGGTCCTCGGCGTCTTCAAGTTCGGCCTCCTCTTCGTCGCGATCGACGCCGGGATGCCGCCCGGGCTCGCCTCGCTGGTGTTGCAGACCCAGGCGTTGGTCTCGGTGATGCTCGCCGCCGCCTTCCTCAGCGAGCGGCCCAGCGGCACCCAGCTCGCCGGGGTGCTGACCGGCTCGGCCGGGATCGCCCTGCTGGCGGTCGGCGCGGGTGGGCACGCCACCGCGATCGGGTTCGCGCTCACCCTGGCCGCGGCGGTCAGTTGGGCCCTGGCGAACGTGGTGGTCCGGGCCAGCGGCGAGACCCGGCCGCTGTCGCTGCTGGTCTGGTCCAGCCTGGTACCGCCGCTGCCGCTGCTCGGCCTGGCCGGCGTGGTGGACGGGCCACGGGTGGTGCTCGACGCGATCACCGGAATGTCCTGGACCGCCGTGCTGGCGGTCGGCTACGTCGGGTACCTCTCCACGCTGGTCGGCTGGGGCATCTGGAACCGGCTGATCGGCACCTACTCGGTGGCCCGGGTCGCCCCGTTCAGCCTGCTGGTGCCGATCTTCGGGCTGGCCGCCGCCGCGCTGCTGCTCGGCGAGCCGATCACCGGTACGGAACTGGCGGCCGGCGCGGTCGTACTGGTCGGGCTGGCCCTGGTGGTGCGGGCTCCGGCGCAACGAGACGCCGGCATGTTGGAGGCCAAGCCCTCAACCCGACCGGTGGCAACGCCATCGCCTCAACGCCGGACCGCAGGCACCGGCAAGAACCTGCGCGAATGACGAAGGCGCGACACCTGGGCAGCTCCCCCGCACTGTCGGCGAGCTAGCTGGTCGGGGCGCCCGTCGCGGCACTGTCCGCCTGCCGACCGTTCGATCTGCACGCAGAGTGTGTGAAGGGTGTCGAGGTCTGTCGTCACGAACAGATCCTCAACACCCTTCACCCCGCGCCCGCAGCCCCGAACGGCTTCGGACCTACTCGTCGATCAGGTGTAGGTCGGGATGACCGACCAGCAACCTCCGCCGTGCGGCCACATGGGATAGCCGGCCTTGTAGTTGACCATATCGATGAGCGTGGTGCCGGTCGCCTTGCCGACGATGCCGTCGACGCTCAGGCCGAAGAAGCGCTGGAAGTTCTCGACCGCGCGCTTGGTCGCCTGCCCGAAGATGGTGTCGACAGCCAGGCCGGCGCCGCCGACGTAGTTCAGGCCGGCCTGTACGCATCGCACCCCGGCTGCGTTGGACGAACCCAGCCCGATGTTGCCGACGTTCGGCGATGCCTGGGCGGGCGCCACGGCCACCCCGAGGAGCAGGGCGACTGCGGCGATCACACCGATCAGGACACTCGACAGTCTCTTCACTGGCATCACGGTCTCTCCTCTGCTGCGACTGACATGCCACCCCCGTTGGTGGGGTGTGGCCGGCGACCTCTGCGGTTGCCGCCTCAGCATCCGGCAGGGCTGTGGGTCGAGTTCTCAACGGATTGTTGACGGCCGCGGGCGTGGCCGGGATCGTCAGCCGGTGAGCTTGGCGCGGACCTGCTCGGCCTCGGGATGTCCGAGCTGGTCGAGGATGTCCAGGGTGCGCTGCCAGATCCGGCGGGACTCGTCGATGTCACCCGCTGCCCGGCGGGTGTCGCCGAGATGGTTGAGGACGGCAGCCTCGGAGTAGCGGTCGCCGAAGCTCCGGATCAGGTCGAGGGCGTGCTGGTAGCAGGCTGCGGCCTGGTGGTGGTCGCCGAGTTGGTGATGGGCGTAGCCGAGGCTGTCCCAGGTGTCGGCCTCACCGGGACGGTCCCCGATCTCCTGATGCAGGACGATGGCCTGCTGGCAGTGAGTCAGCGCCTGCTGGTGGTCGCCGAGCAGCGTGTGGAACCAGCCGACCGAGTTCAGCGCCCTGGCCTGCCCGCCCCGGTGGCCGGCGGTCCGGTACAGGTCGAGTGCTCGTTGGGCGTGGCGCAGCGCCTCCCCGCAGCGCCCCTTCTGCTCGTACACCCAGGCCAAGCCACGGTGCGTGTACGCCTGGCCGGTGTGATCGCCCAACTCACGGAACAGCGCCAGCGCCTCCCGGTAGTGGGTGTACGCGTCGTCCTCCCGCCCCTGGCGGGCGTAGGCGCGGGCGAGACCCCGGTGGGCGTACGCCTGACCGGTGCGGTTGGCCAGGCGCCGCGCGGCCGCGAGCGCGGCTGTATGGGCGGTGATCTGGTCCTGCCAGTGTCCGCCCCGGTCGAAGAAATCGGTGAGGGTCCAGGTCAGCTGCCAGGTGTGGGTGCCGAATCCGGCCTGGGCGGCCAGCCGGACAACCTCGAGCAGCACCGCGTGCTCGGCGTTGAACCACGCCGTCGCCCCGGCTTCGTCGACGAGTTCCTCGGCCGTCGTACCGGGATGGACGTCGGCCAGCGTGATCAGGTCGCGGTGCGGGTCCAGCAGCCGGGCGGCGCGGTGCGCGGTGTGCAGGTAGTGGTCGAGCACCCGGTGCACCGCCGCGTTCCGGTCGTCCTCGTCGTCGAGGGCGTGGGCGAGTTCGGCCGCATAGGCGCGCAGCAGGTCGTGGAAGGCGAACCGGCCTGGAGCCTGCTTGGCGACGAGGTGAGCGCGGGTGAGTTCGGCCAACAGCGGTCCCACGTGTGCGGGTGGGCTGCCGCCGAGGCTGGCGGCGGCGGGCAGGCCGATGTCCGGGCCAGGGTGCACCCCGAGCAACCGGAACAGCCTCGCCGCGCCGGGGCTGAGCGCACGGTACGACCAGGAGAACACGGACCGCGCGTCGATCGCCGCGTCGGCGCCGGCGAACGCGTCCAGGCTGCCCCGGGCGTCGCGCAGTTCACCTGCCAACGTTGCGAGCGGCAGTCTCGGATCGATGGCTGCGCGGGCCGCCACGATCGCCAGCGCCAGCGGCAGCCGCGCGCACCGGGCGATGATCTCGTCGACGGCCGGCAGTTCGACCGCCACCCGGGCCGCTCCGAGGCGGCGGGTCAGCAGTTGCCGCGCCTCGTCGACCGAGAGTAGATCCAGCGCGATGGGGCGGGCGCCTTCGGCGGCGACCAGGCCGGACAGTTGGTTCCGGCTGGTCACCACCACCAGGCAACCCGGTGCGCCGGGTAGCAGTGGGCGGACCTGGTCGGCGTCCCGGACATTGTCCAGCACGACCAGCACCCGCCGCCCGGCCAGCAGGCTGCGGTAGAGGCCGATCTGGGCGTCCAGGCCGGCCGGGATCTGCTGCGGCGGTACCGCGAACGCGTCCAGAAACCCGCGCACCGCCTCCGCCGGATTCATCACCGAGCCGCCCGGGTCGAACCCGCGCAGGTTCACGTACAACTGGCCATCGCCGAACCGGTCGGCCACCCGATGCGCCCAGTGCACCGCCAGCGCGGTCTTGCCCACTCCGGCCGTGCCGGACAACGCCGAGATGACCACCGCGGTGGGCTGCTCGGCGGCCGCGTCCAGGATGGTGTCGAGCTGATCCAGCTCATTGCTGCGGCCGGCGAACCCGTACACGTCGGGAGGCAGTTGCGCCGGCACCCGCCGGTCCGGCGCCGCCACCGCAAGCGGCGCGGGTGCGGCCCGATCGAGTTCCCCGCGCAGGATCGCGACGTGCAGTCCCCGTAGTGCCGCCCCGGGGTCGACGCCGAGGTCGTCGGCCAGCCGCTGGCGGGTCGCGGCGTACCGGTCCAGGGCCTCCGCGTCGCGGCCGGTGGCGTGCAGGGCCCGCATCAGAGCGGCGGTCAGCGGCTCCACGAGCGGGTACTCGTCGAGCAGGTCGGTCAACGGTCCGACGACGACGGTCGGGTTGCCGACCTGCAGCTCGGCCTGGGCCCACGCCAGGACCGCATCGAGATACTGCTGCCGGCACCTCTCGCGCGTCCGCTCCACCCACCGCCCGGTGAGGCCGGTGAGGGGCTCTCCACGCCAGAGATCCAGGGCCTCGCGCAACATCGCGGCCCGCCGGTCCCCGGCGCAGCGCGACTCACGCGCCCGAGCCACCAGGTCACGAAACCGGTGCAGGTCCACCCGAAGACGGTCGATGTCGAGGACATATCCCGCGGCGGTACGGAGCACCAGCCGCTCAGACCGGTTGTCCGCGGTGTCGGAGCGCTCCAGCAGGCGCCGGATCCGGGTGACATAGGTATGCAGCGTCCGGCGTGCTCCCGGCGGTGCGACCGGGCCCCACACCCGGTCCACCAGGACGTCGACGGACATCGGCCGGCCCGCGTCGATGGCCAGCGCCGCCAGCACCGCGCACTGCTGCGGCGGCCCGACCGCCACCACGCGATCAGCTACTTGGATCTGCACCTGCCCCAGCACCCGCAACTCCATCGTCAGCCTCCGGCCGCTCCCGCCGCACTGCTATCAACGAATCGACCACCAACACTGCGCCGACATGCCACAGCTGGGTAGCTGCTGTCGTTGATCTTCCATTGCCCGGCCCGGTACCGGATGGACGTTCCGGCGAGACTGCGGTCGATAGGGCGCAAGTCCGAGGTCTTGGCTTGGCCGAGAGAGCACCGTCGGGCGCATCCGACCCGAGCCGATGAGGACGAGCCGGGCTGATCCGGCACGGCAGGCCGGGTCCGCCGCCCCGGTTGACGTCACGGCTGGAAGCGGTAGCCCATCCCCGGCTCGGTGAGCAGGTGCCGGGGCCGGGACGGGTCGTCCTCCAGCTTCCGGCGCAACTGCGCCATGTACTGCCGCAGGTAGTTCGTCTCCGACTGGTACTGCGGGCCCCAGACGTCGTGCAGCAGTTGACGCTGGCTGACCAGCCGGCCCGGGTTGCGTACCAGGATCTCCAGCAGGTGCCACTCGGTCGGGGTGAGCCGCACCTCGGCGCCGTCGGCGGCGCGTACCGCGTGCGCGCTGAGGTCCACGGTGTGCCGGCCGATCTCCACCGCCGACACCTCCTCGCCGGCTCCGGCGGCCCGTCGGGTCACCGCGCGGACCCGGGCCAGCAGTTCGTCCACCCCGAACGGCTTGGTGACGTAGTCGTCGGCACCGGCGTCCAGCGCCGCCACCTTGTCCTGGCTGCCGGCCCGGCCCGAAAGCACGATGATCGGCACGTTGGTCCAGCCGCGCAGCCCCCGGATCACCTGCACCCCGTCCATGTCCGGCAGGCCGAGGTCGAGCACCACGATGTCGGGACGGTGGCTGGCCGCCAGCCGCAGCGCGGCCGCGCCGTCCCCGGCGACCTCGACGTCGTACCGCCGGGCCCGCAGGTTGATCCGCAGCGCGCGGAGGATCTGCGGTTCGTCGTCCACCACCAGTACCCGGGTCACCTGGCCCCCTCGTCGTCCGCCACGGGTAGCCGCAGCACCATGGTCAATCCGCCACCCGGGGTCTCCTCCGGCTCCAGGCTGCCACCCATCGCCTCGGCCAACCCCCGGGACAGCGCCAGTCCCAGCCCGATCCCGGCGTGGTTGCCCCGATCGCCCTGCCGCTGGAACGGCAGGAAGGCCCGCTCCCACTGCTCGCGCGGCAGCCCCGGGCCCTGGTCCACCACCCGCAACTCGACGAAGCCACCGTGCTCGCTGGCGGTGACCGCCGGTGGCCGGTCCGCCGGGCTGAACCGCAGCGCGTTGGCGACCAGGTTGACCAGTACCCGTTCCAGCAGGCCCGGATCGGAGCGGACCGCCGGCAGGTGCGCCGGCAGGCTGACCCGGACCCGGCGGGCCAGCTCGCCCAGCTCGTCCAGGGCCGACGGCACCACGTCCTCCAGGCCGAGCAGCGCCGGGCGCAGCCCCAGCGCTCCGGCCTGGAGCCGGCTCATGTCCAGCAGGTTCGCCACCAGCCGGGTCAGCCGGTCCAGCGACTCCTCGGCGGTGGCCAGCAACTCCTCCCGGTCACCCGGGTCGAACTCGACGTCGGCGCTGCGCAGGCTGGTCACCGCCGCCTTCGCCGAGGCGAGCGGGGTACGCAGGTCGTGGCTGACCGCCGCCAGCAGTGCGGTACGCAGCCGGTCCGCCTCGGCGATCGGCTTGGCCGCCGCCGCCTCCTCGGCCAGCCGTTCCTGCCGGAGCGCCACGGCGGCCTGCGCGGCGAACGCCTCGACGATGCGCCGATCGGCCGCCGGCAGCACCCGGCCGCGCAACACCAGGCTGAGGTCGTCGTCGACGCCCACCTCCACGTCGCCGGCAGCCGGGGTACCGCAGGGCTCGGCGCCGACGTTCGCGGCGACCCGCCAGGCGCGCGGGTCCCGTTGCCGGTCCGGGCTCTCCGGCGCGCCTGGGGAGCGTTCCAGCAGGGTGACCGAGCCCAGCCCGTAGGTCTCGCGCAGCCGCTCCAGCAGCGCGGTCACCGGCCGGGCGCCCCGGACCACGCTGCCGGCGACCGCGCCGAGCAGTTGCGCCTCCGCGCTGGCCCGGGCCGCCTCCCGGGTACGCCGGGCGGCCACGTCCACCACCCCGCTGACCGCGGCGGCGACCAGCAGGAAGACCACCAGCGCCAGCAGGTTCTCGGTCTCGGCGATGGTGAACCGGTGCAGCGGCGGGGTGAAGAAGAAGTTGATCAGCAGCGAGCTGAGCAGCGCGGCGAGCAGCGCCGGCCACCAGCCGCCGACCAGGGCGATCCCGATCACGGCGGCGAGGAAGAGCAGCAGGTCGCTGCTGAGCGACAGCTCGTCGGCGAGCAGCCAGAGCAGGTACGTCAGCAGCGGGATGCCGACGACGGTCAGGCCGAGGCCGATCAGGCGCCGCCGCCGGGACAGCGCGGCCGGCGGCGTCACCAGCCGGCCCCGACCGGCCTGCTCGTGCGTGACCAGGTGGACGTCGATCGGCCCGGAGAGCGCGGTGGTGGTGGCCCCGACGCCCCGGGAGAGGATCTGGGCGAACCGGCCTCGGCGGCTGGCCCCGAGCACGATCTGGGTGGCGTTGACCCCTCGGGCGAAGTCGAGCAGCGCGGTCGGGATGTCGGTGCCGATCGCCTGGTGGTAGGTGCCGCCCAGCCGCTCCACCAGCATCCGCTGCCGCTCCAGCGTGGTCGGGTCGGCGCCGCGCAGCCCGTCGCTGCGGGCGACGTGGATCGCCATCAGCTCGGCGCCCCGGCCCCGGGCCGCGATCCGGGCCGCCCGGCGGATCAGCGTGTCGCCCTCCGGCCCGCCGGTGAGCCCGACCACCACCCGTTCCCGGGTCTCCCAGGTGGCGGCGATGCCCTGGTCGGCCCGGTACCGGTCGAGCTGGTCCTCGACCTTGTCGGCCAGCCAGAGTAGGGCGAGTTCGCGCAGCGCGGTGAGGTTGCCGATCCGGAAGTAGTTGGCCAGCGCCGCGTCGACCTTGTCCGGGTGGTAGATGTTGCCGTGCGCCATCCGCCGGCGCAGCGCCTCCGGGGTCATGTCGACCAGTTCGACCTGCTCGGCACCGCGTACGACGCCGTCCGGCACGGTCTCCTGCTGGGTCACCCCGGTGATCTGCGCGACGACGTCGTTGAGCGACTCCAGGTGCTGGACGTTGACCGTGGAGAGTACGTCGATGCCGGCGTCCAGCAGTTCCTGGATGTCCTGCCAGCGCTTGCCGTTGCGCGACCCGGGCACGTTGGTGTGGGCCAGCTCGTCGACGACCGCGACCTCGGGCCGGCGGGCCAGGACGGCGTCGACGTCCATCTCGGTGAAATCGCTGTCCCGGTAGCGGATCGTCTTCCGGGGAATCGCCGGCAGGTCGCCGAGCATCGCGGCGGTGTGCCGGCGGCCGTGGGTCTCGACCAGACCCACGACCACGTCCGTGCCGCGCGCCGCCCGGCGGTGCGCCTCCTCCAACATCGCGTACGTCTTGCCGACCCCCGGGGCGGCCCCGAGGTAGATGCGCAGTTGCCCGCGTGCCACGCTGCTGATCCTGCCTTATCTGTCGGGGCCGCCCGGTGCCGATCAGCCGCCGGCCGGGAGCTCGCGGTCCAGGGCGAGGTTGAGTTCCAGCACGTTGACCCGGGGCTCGCCGAGGAAGCCGAGCCCCCGCCCGTCGGTGTGCTCCTCGACCAGCCGGCGTACCTGGTCCGGGCTGGTGTGCCGCTCCCGGGCGACCCGGGCGACCTGGATCGACGCGTACGCCGGGCTGATGTGCGGGTCGAGGCCGCTGCCGCTGGCGGTGACCGCGTCGGCCGGTACCGCCGGCTCGGCGGGTGCGTCGCCCCGGATCGGGGTGATCAGCCCACCGGAGTAGTCCTGCCCGGGTACGGCGCACTCCACGGGCACGCCGCCGAAGCTGGCCAGGAACGGGGTGGCCGGGCAGGGCTGGTTGACGCTGACCGCCCGGGTCACCGGGCCGGTCAGGCCGTCGCGGTGGAAGACCCGCAGCACCGCACCGACCCCGTCCGGGGTGCAGAACGGGCGCCGGCCGTCCACCCCGTCGAGTTCCCCGGCCGCCTTGCTACGGGCGCAGACCTGGGTGAGCAGGCTCTGGGTACCCTCGTCCGGGTTGCCCTCGGCGTCGACCGCGCCGGGCACCGGCAGGATGTCCTCGACGCTCTCCGGCCCCAGGTTGCTGGCGGCGGTGGCGGTGGGGTCGTAGCCGTCGCCGGCCGCCGACGGGCGGCTCTGGAAGTACCGCGGGATGGGGTTGCCGTCCGCGTCGGTGAAGGACTGGCCGATCAGGCCGCTGCCGACGACGGCGCCGTCGGCGCTGCGGACCAGCGAGCCCTCGGCCCGGTCGTGCAGGCCGGGAATCTGCCCGACCCCGACCATGACCAGCGGGTAGGCCAGCCCGAGCAGCGCGGTGAAGACCAGCACGGCCCGGAACGCGGCCAGGTGTTGGGAGAGCCAGGTGGGTAGGCGCATCACGAGATCCCTGGGATGAGCGAGATGAGAAGGTCGAGGATTTTGATGCCGACGAACGGTGCGACGATGCCGCCGAGGCCGTAGAGCCAGAGGTTGCGGGTCAGCAGCTTGCTGGCGCTGCTGGGCCGGTAGCGGACACCGCGCAGGGCGAGCGGGATCAGCACCACGATGACGATCGCGTTGAACACCACCGCGGCGAGGATCGCCGATTCCGGGCTGGACAGCCGCATGATGTTCAGCGCGTCCAGGCTGGGATAGATCCCGGCGAACATCGCCGGGATGATCGCGAAGTACTTGGCGATGTCGTTGGCGATCGAGAAGGTCGTCAACGCGCCCCGGGTGATCAGCAACTGCTTGCCGATCTCCACGATCTCGATCAGCTTGGTCGGGTCGGAGTCGAGGTCGACCATGTTGCCGGCCTCTTTGGCCGCCGTGGTGCCGGTGTTCATCGCCACCCCGACGTCGGCCTGGGCCAGCGCCGGGGCGTCGTTGGTGCCGTCACCGGTCATCGCGACCAGCCGGCCGCCCTCCTGCTCCCGCTTGATCAGCGCGAGCTTGTCCTCCGGGGTGGCCTCGGCGAGGAAGTCGTCGACCCCGGCCTCGTCCGCGATCGCCTTCGCGGTACGCGGGTTGTCACCGGTGATCATCACGGTCCGGATGCCCATCCGGCGCATCTCGGCGAACCGCTCCCGCATGCCGGACTTGACCACGTCCTTGAGGTGGATCACTCCGAGGGTGCGGGCCGGTTCGCCGTCGACGTGCTCGGCCACCACCAGCGGGGTACCCCCGCCGCCGCTGATACCGTCGACGATGTCCCCGACCTGGTCGGTCGGATGCCCGCCGTTGTCCCGGACCCACTTCATCACCGCGGCGGCGGCGCCCTTGCGGACCCGCCGGGCCGGCCCGCCGGCTCCCCCGTCGACGGTCGCGTCCGGGGTCAGGTCGACGCCGGACATCCGGGTCTGCGCGGTGAACGGTACGAAGGTGGCGTGCGGGATCAGCCCCGGCTCCCGCTCCCGCAGCCCGTACGCGTTCTTGGCCAGCACCACCACCGAGCGCCCCTCCGGGGTCTCGTCGGCCAGGCTGGAAAGCTGGGCCGCGTCCGCGACCTGCTCGGCGGTGACCCCGTCGACCGGGACGAACTCCGCCGCCTGCCGGTTGCCGAGGGTGATGGTGCCGGTCTTGTCCAGCAGCAGCGTGTTGACGTCACCGGCGGCCTCGACCGCCCGGCCGCTCATCGCCAGCACGTTGCGCTGGACCAGCCGGTCCATCCCGGCGATGCCGATCGCGGAGAGCAGCGCGCCGATGGTGGTCGGGATCAGGCAGACCAGCAGCGAGACCAGCACGATCCCGGTGACCCCGTCGGCGTTGATCGCCGCGGTGTCCGGCGCCGCGCCCTGGAAGCCCTTGGAGAAGATCGCCAACGGCTGGAGCGTCACCACCGCCATCAGGAAGATGACGGTCAGCGCCGCGAGCAGGATGTTCAGCGCGATCTCGTTCGGGGTCTTCTGCCGGTTCGCCCCCTCCACCAGGGCGATCATCCGGTCGATGAAGCTCTGTCCCGGCTGCTGGGTGATCCGCACGACGATCCGGTCGGAGAGCACCCTGGTGCCGCCGGTGACCGCGCTGCGGTCGCCGCCGGACTCCCGGATCACCGGGGCGGACTCGCCGGTGATCGCCGACTCGTCCACGCTGGCGATCCCCTCGACCACGTCACCGTCACCGGGGATGATCTGTCCGGCCTCGACCAGCACGATGTCGCCATGCCGCAGCTCGGTGGCGGCGACCGCCTCGTCGCGGTACGCGCCCGGCTTCGTCCCGGGCGACCAGCCGGTCAGCCGGGTCGCGACCGTGTCCCGCTTCGCCTGGCGCAGCGTCGCCGCCTGCGCCTTGCCCCGGCCCTCGGCGACCGCCTCGGCCAGGTTGGCGAAGAGCACGGTCAGCCAGAGCCAGACGGTGATCGCCCAGGCGAAGCCGGTCGGGTCGGCGACGGCCAGCGCGGTGGTGAAGACCGCGCCGACCTCCACGATCAACATTACCGGGTTGCGCCACAGCGTCACCGGGTTGAGCTTGCGGAACGCGTCCGGCAGTGAGCGGACGAGCTGCCGGGGATCCAACAGCCCACCGCCGACCCGGCCACCGCTTTCGCGGCCGGAGGACGGCAGCCCACCAGAGGGGGCGGGCACCACCGGGCTGACAGTCATCTTCCCTTTCCTCACCATGTCGTTCAGAACTCTCATCGCGCTCACAACCCTTCGGCCAGCGGGCCGAGCGCCAGCGCGGGTAGGAAGGTCAGCGCCACCAGGATCACCGTCACGCCGGCGAGCATCCCGACGAAGAGCGGCCGGTGCGTCGGCAGCGTTCCCTCCGAGGCGGGCACCGGCTTCTGCCGGGCCAGCGAGCCGGCCAGGCCGAGCACGAAGATGATCGGTAGGAACCGGCCGAGCAGCATGCAGAGCCCGAGGGCGGTGTCCCACCAGGGGGTGTTCACCGTGATCCCGGCGAACGCCGAGCCATTGTTGTTGCTCGCCGAGGTGAAGGCGTACAGCACCTCGGAGAGGCCATGCGGGCCGACGTTCAGGGCCGTGGAGTTGTTGCCGGTGGCAAAGGCCGCCGCCGTGCCGATCAGCACCAGCATCGGGGTGATCAGGAAGTACAGCGAGGCGAACTTGATCTCCCGGGCGCCGATCTTCTTGCCGACGTACTCCGGGGTGCGCCCCACCATCAGGCCGGCCACGAAGACCGTGATCACGGCGAGGACCAGCATGCCGTACAGGCCGGCGCCGACACCGCCCGGGGCGACCTCGCCCAGCATCATGTTGACCAGCGGCATCATCCCGCCCAGCGGGGTGAACGAGTCGTGGAACGAGTTCACCGCACCGGTCGAGGTGAGCGTGGTGACCGCGGCGAAGGTCGCCGAGTTGGAGACCCCGAACCGGGCCTCCTTGCCCTCCATCGCCGCCCCCACCGCCTGCGGCACCGTACCGCCGCCGGTCAGCTCGAAGACGTTGGTCAGGGTGACGCTGACGATCGCCAGGATCGCCATCACCGCGACGATCGCATAGCCCTGCCGGTTCTGCCCGACCATCCGGCCGAAGACCCGGGGCAGGCTGAACGGGATCACCAGGATCAGCAGCAGCTCGAACCAGTTGGTCCAGGTGGTCGGGTTCTCGAACGGGTGGGCGCTGTTGACGTTGTAGAAGCCGCCGCCGTTGGTGCCGAGTTCCTTGATCACCTCTTGCGAGGCGACCGGGCCGCCGGTGATGGTCTGGGTGCCGCCGGCCACCGTGGCCACGTCGGTGCCGCCGGAGAGGTTCTGCACCACCCCGCCGATCATCAGCACGATGGCGCCGAGCACCGCGATCGGCAGCAGCACCCGCAGGGTGATCCGGACCAGGTCGACCCA
Organism: Plantactinospora sp. DSM 117369; assembly: GCF_053764795.1. Classification (NCBI taxonomy): domain Bacteria; kingdom Bacillati; phylum Actinomycetota; class Actinomycetes; order Micromonosporales; family Micromonosporaceae; genus Plantactinospora; species Plantactinospora sp. DSM 117369. The sequence goes on from NZ_CM132446.1 coordinate 5,175,763, forward strand.
GAAGTTGCCGAGTTGGTCGGTGCGGCTCCGGGCGAAGCCCCGGACCAGGGCCACCGCCACCGCGACGCCCACGGCGGCGGAGACGAAGTTCTGTACGGCCAGCCCGGCCATCTGCACCAGGTGCCCCATGGTCGACTCACCCGAGTACGCCTGCCAGTTCGTGTTCGTCACGAAGCTGACGGCGGTGTTCCAGGCGATGTGGTCGGTGACCGGGTCGAAGCCGAGCGAGAGCCACAGCTTGTCCTGCAACCGCAGGAAGGCGTAGAGGAAGAGCAGGGAGACCAGGGAGAACGCCAATACGCTGCGGGCGTACGTCCCCCAGGACTGCTCGGCCTTGGCGTCCACGCCGATCAGACGGTAGATGCCCCGCTCCAGCCGGGAGTGCCGGGTTCCGGAGACTACCCGGTACAGGTAGTCGCCGAAGGGCTTGTAGAGCGCCACCAGCACCACGGCGAGCGAGACGAGGAGGATGATGCCCGCGGTCGTCGTACTCATCTAGAAACGCTCCGGGAAAAGGAGTGCGAACAACAGGAAGACGGCCAGCCCGGCCGCGAGCACCAGGCCGATGAGATTGACCACGCTCACAGCCGCTCCACCGCCCGGGCGAGCAGGGCCAGGGCCGCGAAGAGCCCCAGCGTCAGCACCACGAACACGACGTCGATCACCGAACGTCCTCTCCAGCACGCGCGTCCAGGCGACCGGTCTCGGCCGCCCGATTCAGGTAACCCCACGGATCGGGGCGGGGTGACCGGTTCTGACACGTCGGCTACGCCGCCGGGGCAGTTCTTGACGTGATCTTGACGGCTGCCCGGCTGAGCTGCGGGTTTCCCGGCGGCCGTGCCGGGTAGCCCGGCCGGGGAGCCACACGGGGAGGGGTGCGGGATGCCGGAATCGGAAGCCTGGGTGCACGAGGCCACCGCGACGGCCGAGGGGGGTCGGCTGCGTACCGACGACGGTGAACTCTCCACCACCCTGGCTTCGCCGTTGGCGCCGCACTGCACCGGGCTCGCCCCCGAGCAGTTGCTCGCGGCGGCGTTCGCCTCCTGCCTGCACCACGCGGCGGTCGAGGCGGCCACCGGCATCACCGACGAGGCGCACACCGTCCAGGTCCGCGCCCAGGCCCGGCTCGCCCGGGACGCCGACGGGCTCTACCGGGCCGACGTACGGGCCAGCATCGCCTCGGTCGGGCTGAACCGCGACCAGCTCACCGACCTGGCCCGGTACGCCGACCGGCTCTGGCCGTTCTCCAGCGACGGCGGCCGGCACACCCTCACCGTCACCCCGGCCGACCCCGGCCGCCGCTGATCCGCCCCGCTGGCGGGCGGCGGCTACCGGAAGCCGGCGGTCACCGCCCGGTGGTCGCTGGCCGGAGTGCGGACGACCCGGGCGTACGCCGCGGTGAGCCCCCGGTAGAGCACGTGGTCGGGACGGGTCAGCGGCAGGGCGGCCGGCCAGGTGAAGCCCGGTCCCCGCCCGGCGTCCGCCTGGGCGTCGTTGAGCAGTTCGGTCAGCGGCTCGATCATGCGGTCGGTGGTGGCGGTGTTCAGGTCGCCGAGCACGATCAGCCGCTCGGCCGGGTCCTGCCGGATCCGGGTGGCGAGCGCGGTCACCGTGCGGTCCCGGGTGCCGGTGTCCCCGGCCCGGGCCGAGCCGAGATGTACGACGTAGACGACCACGTCGCCGCCGGGTGCGGCCACCACCGCCCGCAGCGCGCGGGTCCAGGCCAACCCGGTGTCGACGCCGACGTCCTCGCGGATCGGGAACCTGCTCCAGAGCGCGACCGTGGAGACGGCCGCCCGGTACGGGTAGCGCCCGGCCAGCGTCCCGGCGACCGGAGTACGGGTGTCGCCGGAGACCTCCTGCAACCCGATCAGGTCGGCCTCGGTATCGGCCAGGCTGGCCACCGTGCCGGCCGGGTCGGGGTTGCCGGCCCGCAGGTTCTGGCTGGCCACCCGTAGCCGCACCGACCCGCCACCGCCGCCGGGAAGCCACGCCGTGCCGAAGAGCACCGCCCAGAGCAGGGCCGGCACCAGCGCCCCGGCCAGCGCGATCCGGGACCGGCGCAGCACGGCGGCGAGCACCAGCAGCGGAACTCCGAGGCCGAGGAAGGGTGCGCCGCTGTCCACCAGGCTGCCCAGGCCGCGCACGTTGGGAATCAACCGGTGGCCGGCCATCAGCGCGGTCAGCAGTGCTGCCGCGACCAGGATCAGCATGCCGCGGCGCCGCCCCCGCCCGGCCGGCCCGCCATCCGCCGGCTTGATCTTGCTCTCCGCCACCGACAGCATCGTATCGGAGCCGCAGTCGACCGCCCGACCATTCGGGCCAACTCCGGACGGGCCCGACCGGGCCAGCGGAACTGGACGAACGACCGAACCAAGCGATCTTCGACGCCGGCCCGGGCGGCGGAGGCGAAGCGTGCCCGACCGGCACGGCCGCCGCGACAAGACGGACATGCCACATCTGTCCGGTCCCGCCGCAGTCGGCCTCCGGTGCCGACGACTGCCCGGTTGACCAGGCAAAAGTGTGGCGCAGACCACCGAACCGACCCGCCCCATTCAGCTCGGCGTTACCTAACCTCGGCGGGTGCATCACACGGAACACACTGATCGTGGACAGGACACCGGGGCGCCGGCTGACCGTTCGGCCGATGTCGACTCCACCGACCAGGTAACCGGCCGGCACCGGGCTGCGGCGCCGCGCCGGCTACGCCGGACCCGGGCACTGCTCTCGTCCGGCCCGGTCCGGATCGGCTCGGTCGCCGCGGTGGCCTGCTGCCTCGGCGCGGTGGTCTTCGTCGAGTCGCGGGCCGCGACCACACCGGTCGACCCGGCCCCGGGCAACCTGCTCGCCGAGCGCGCCGCCAGCGCCGAACGCCAGCCCGCCTCCCGGGCCACCGAACGAGCGCCCGCGCCGACCCCGCCCCCGACCGCCACCCCCTCCACCACGCCGACCGCCCGGCCGACGGTGGCCCGGACCAAGGTCGCCCGGGCCAGCAAGAAACCCAGCCGGCCAACCCCGGTCGCCGGGCTCACCCAGGCACAGATGGACAACGCGCACACCATCGTCCAGGTCGGGGTGAAGATGGACATCCCGCGCCGCGGGCTGGTGGTGGCGATCGCCACCGCCATGCAGGAGAGCAACCTCTACAACCTGGCCAGCGGCGTACTGCCGGAATCGCTGGACTACCCCAACCAGGGCGTCGGCTACGACCATGACTCGGTCGGGCTGTTCCAGCAGCGGCCCAGCTCCGGCTGGGGCACCGTCGCGGACCTGATGCGCCCGGCGTACGCGGCCGAGCAGTTCTACGCGGCCCTGCTCCAGATCCCCGGCTGGCAGGAGATGAGCGTGACCGCCGCCGCACAGGCGGTGCAGGTCTCCGCGTTCCCCGACGCGTACGCCCAGCACGAGGGGCGGGCCGGGACCGTGGTCGGCGCACTGGTCTGAACGGCACGCCGGACCGGCTCAGTAGCGGCGCCACTCCGCGCGGGCGTACTCCAGCACCCGGGGGTGCAGCAGGGTGGACGGCGGCAGCTCCAGCCGGTGCCGGTCCGGCGGAAAGTTCGTGGCGGCCCGCAGCGTCCCGGCGTCCAGGTAGCGCAGTGCGGGTACCTCGGCCGGCAGCCGCAGCGCCGGTGCGGCCGGTCCCGGGGCGGCGAGCAGGAACCCCCAGTCGCCGAACGAGGGCACGTCGACGTGGTACGGCAGCGTGCCGAACCCGGCCGACCGCAGCGATGCCTCGACGCACCAGTACGAGCGGGGCGCGAAGTACGGCGAACCGGCCTGCACCACCACCCGTCCCCGGTCGGCGACCACCGCCCGGACCAGCGAGTAGAACTCCACCGAATAGAGCTTCGCGGTCGCCGTCTCGTCCGGGTCCGGCAGGTCCACCACCACCGCGTCGAACCGGGCCGGCTGGCCGCGCAGCCAGCCGAAGGCGTCGGCGTTGACGATCCGGACCCGGGGGTCGGCGAAGGCGTCCCGGTTCAGCGCCCGCAGTTGCGGCTCGGTCCGGGCCAGCCGGACCACCGCCGGATCCAGCTCCACCACGGTCACCGAGCCGACGTCGGGATAGCGCAGCAGCTCCCGTACGGCCAGCCCGTCGCCGCCGCCGAGGACCAGTACCGAGCGCCGGCTGCCGGCGAGTGCCGGATGCACCAGCGCCTCGTGGTAGCGGTACTCGTCGACCGAGCTGAACTGGAGGTCCCCGTTGAGATAGAGCCGCAGGTCGGTGACGCCCTGCGAGACCAGCGGCACGGACCGGGTCAGCACGATCTCCTGGTACGCGCTGCGCTCGGCGTGCACCACCGGGTCCCGGTAGAGCTGCTGCCGGGCGGTCACCTCGAAGTCGGCGGCGCTCAGGTAGGCGTACCCGAGGACGAGGCCGACCGCGACGGTGCCGGCGGCCAGCGCGACCCGGACCCGGGCGGTCAACTCCCGCCGGAAGACCGTGCCGACCAGCGCCAGCCCGGCCAGCGCGTTCACCACCCCGACCACCAGCACGCCGCGGAGCTGGCCGAAGAAGGGCATCAGCAGGAACGGGAAGGCGAGGCCGCCGAGCAGCGCGCCGACGTAGTCGGCGGCGAACAGGTCGGCGACGGCGCTGCCGGCGGACTGTTCCCGGATCCGCTGCAACAGCACCATCAGCAGCGGAATCTCCGCCCCGATCAGCAGCCCGAGCAGCAGGGCGGTGCCGACCAGGGCCGGCGCGTAGAGGTCGAGCCAGGCGAAGGCGGCGTAGAGCCCGAGCACCGAGAGTCCGCCGAAGAGCGCGAGGGCGAGTTCGACGACCGCGAACGCGGCGGCGGCCCGGTGCTGGAACGGCTTGGCGACCAGCGCCCCGATGCCCATCGCGAAGACCATCACGCCGAGCACGATCGACGCCTGGCCGACGGTGTCCCCGATCAGGTAGCTGCCGAGCGCCACCAGGGCCAGTTCGTAGACCAGGCCGCAAGCGGCGCAGACGAAGACCGCGCCGAGCACCGCCGCCCGGGCCGCCCGCCGCCGTGGCTTGCCCGCCGGCACGCTCGGCGCGGTCTCCGGCCCCGCAGCGGGGTTCAGACGCGTCTCGGTCATCGGCTTCGACCGCGGCTGCGGCGGCCCTTCCGGGGTACGGCCGCGCTGCCGGCGCCCGGGCTCGGGTCGGTGGCGGACGCGACCGGCGGCGGATCCTGGTGCCGGCGCTCGAACACGCCGATCGCCAGGAAGAGGGCGGTGAGCAGGAAGAGCCCGGCGGCACCGAGCAGGAGAATCCAGCGGTCGCGCCAGAGGTCGTTTCCGGGATCGGGCAGCGGCGACGGTGCCGTCGCGGCAGCCGACGTGCCCGGGGCCCGGGCCGCCGAGCCGGAGCCGGTCTCCGAGACCAGCAGCGGCAACAGGACCGCTGCCTGGCAGACCGCCCAGCCGGGATCGTCGACGAACCGGTCGGGGTCGACGCCGAGCCGCTGAAGACCCCGGTCGAAGTCGATGTGTGCCAGGTCCGAGGAGCTGCTCACCCGGTACGAGGCGCTGTCGTTCGACTCGCTGCTCGCCGAGGTGTACCAGACCGCCGCGTCGATCTCCACCCAGCGGGGGCAGCGGGTCGGATCGCTGTCCACCGCGACGTTGTCGCCGAGGTTGGAGCCGACGCTCACCGGTGTGGCCTGGTACGACGCTCGGCCGCTCCGCAGCCGCCAGCCGTAGCAGATCTGCTGCGTCGTGTGCGCCCGCCGGAGCAGCGTGACGGTGTCGGTCCGCTCGGCGCGCTCGGGCGGCGACACCACCGTGCTGTCGTCGTCGGGGCCCAGCGCCCCGAGCACGATGAACCCCACGACGGCCAGGCTCACGACGACCGCCAGGACGATCTTGAGTCGCTTGGCGGTCTTCTCGGCCGCCTTCGCCCGCCCGGCGGCGACCCAGCGCGCGTTCCCGCTCCGCCCGCCGCCTCCCTTTCCGCCGGCGGCCATCAGCTGATCGCGGCCGCGATCACGGCCCCGGTCGACAGGTGCACCACCGCCGAGACCCAGACCGCCGGATGTGGCTCCGGGTCGACCAGGATCTCGCCGAGCTGCCCCGGAGTGGCCAGGTCGAGCAGGAGGAACGCCCCAGCCATGATCAGCAACCCGAGCAGCCCGTACGCGGCGCAGCTCACGATCCCCTCGACGAAGTCGTCGTGGCTGACCACGATCGCGGTGGTGACGATGATGCCCACCCCGGCCAGGTTGGAGGCGAGCAGCAGCGCGGCGTTGCGGTTGCGGTCGGCCCAGATCAGGTCGTGCAGCCGGCCCGGGGTGGCCATGTCGACCAGCAGGTAGCCGACGGCCATCAGCACGAGCCCGACCGCCCCGTAGGCGAGGGTGGCCAGCAGGTCGGTGGCGAGGGTCGTCAACACATCAGGCTCCGGAGGGATGAGGAGGTGGGGGGTGCTGGTGAGGGGTGGGACGAGGGAATGCCGCCCCGAATTACTTGCCGTCGCCCGTTACTTGCCGGCGCCGTTACTTGCCGGAGCCGGGGCCGCCGCCCCGGACCGAGCTGCCGCGTCCCCAGCCCCAGGCGTTGCCGACCGTGCTGGAGTAGCGGGGATAGGCGGTGACCAGGCGCTCCAGCAGGATCAGCGAGCCGCCGGCCAGCGGCAGGATCACCACCGAGTCCTCGTCGTAGCGCAGGTAGACGCCGCTGGCGTCGACGTACTGGTCGGCCGGCTGCCACGCCCCGGTGATCTCGTCGGCCACCACGCTCGGCGACTTGTCCGAGCGGTACGCGGTCGCGTCCCCGCCGATGTCCTGTGCCGCCGCCCGGACGTACCGGTCCCGCACGTAGCCGCGCGGGGAGAAGTTGCCGTAGAAGATGGCGAAGCCGGCGACCAGGACGCCCACCAGCGCGAACGCGCCGCCGACCACGAACCACCTGCGGTACGTCATACCGCCGTCACCACCGTTTCCGTCTCCACCAGTTCGCCGCTCTGCGGGTACGCGTGCCAGGTGCGCCAACCGATCCGACCGGTCCCGGCACCACCCGGATCGGTCCGGTGCGCCACCCGCAGCGCCGTGATCGCGTCCGGGCCGCCGGGAAAGACGCCGATCAGCGCGTACGGGTCGTCGGCGAGGTCACGCCGCAGCCGGGCGGTCGCGGCCGACATCTGCCCCGGCGCCAGCCGCCGCACCCCGGCGGTGAACCGGTAGCCGGTGGCCGGATCGGCCAGCGTCGCCGGCAGTTCGGGGCGCCGGCCGGGCAGGCAGGCCACCGTCTCGATCAGCCCGCCGCCGGGACTCTCCAGCACCACCTGGTGGGAGGCCCCGAGCAGCCGGAGCTGGAGCCGGGTCGCGGGCCGGCCCAGGTGTGTCAGCCGGCCCAGGTCGAGCAGGTGGAGCGCGGGCTGTTCCGGGGTGTCCAGCGCGAGGCTCAGCTCGGCGGCGGTGGTGTCCTCGTACGCGGTGTCCAGGGTGACCAGCATCGTTCAGCCGATCCGCCCCGCCGCCGGCCCGTCGGCGCTCTCCGTCGCCTGTGGATAGATCAGCACCTCGGCCCGGTGCAGCCGCTCGCCGGTGCCGACCTCCCAGCGCTCGCTGTCGCCGTACGCCTCGAAGGAGAGCGGGGAGCCGTCGGCGGCGACGTAGTCGTGGTAGCGGACCGTGCCGGTCGGGTCCAGTCCGGTGCTACCGGCCGAGGTGAAGGTGGCCCGTCCCGACTCGTCCCGCCGGTACCGCCGGCCGCCGACCTCCAGCTCGGCCGGGCCGGGGCTGATGTCGGCGTCCGGCAGCGCGGTCCAGAGCACCAGTTCCAGGTCGGGGTCCTCCTCGACCGAGAGCCAGAGCTTGCTGCCGTGCGCGTCGTCGAGCAGGTGCTCCGCCCAGCCCCAGGCGCCCTCCCGGAACCGCAGCGTGCCGCGTACTCCGTACGAGGTGTGCCGGATCTCCACCAGGTCGCCCGGCTTGATGGTGCGCGGGTCGCCGCGGAGCGCGTCGGCGTCGTCGTCGGCGCTCCGGAACGGATCGGTCACCCGTGTCCCGGCCGGCCCGGCGGCCCGCTTCCGGGCGGTACGCAGCGCGACCACCGCCACCAGCACGCCCGCCGCCGCGACCAGCAGACCCGCCGCCGCCACCAGGTACGCCGTCGCCCCGTCCAACGCCCGTGCTCCTCTCGATCCCGCTGGGCGCCGACGGTAACAAGGCGACGCACGCCGCCGACAGGGCATGATCGGAAATGGAGCCGGTAGGCCGGGCGAGTATCGCCGGACGGCCAGCGGGATGTCGGGCGGGCTCGCCCGGGCCGGCGTCGAGCCCGCCCGGCCGGTGCCCTGGTCAGGGGCGTTTCGGCAGCACCACGATCTGCCCGAAGAACTCGTCGATCCGCCGGATCACGTCGTTGAAGTCGTCGAGGTCGATCGGCTTGGTGACGTACGCGTTGGCCCGCAGGTTGTAGCTGCCGAGGATGTCCGTGTCGGCGTTGGACGTGGTCAACACGACAACCGGGATCGTCCGCAGGTTGTCGTCGCTCTTGACCTGGTTGAGCACCTGCCGACCGTCCATTCGGGGCATGTTCAGGTCCAGCAGGATCATGTCCGGCCGGGAAGCCTCGCGGTGCCGCCCCTCCTGGTGCAGGAACTCCATCGCCTCCTGGCCGTCGCCGACCACGTCGATCGCCTTCGGTACCTCCGAGGTGGCCAACGCCTCCTCGATCATCAGGACGTCGCCCGGGTCGTCGTCGACGACCAGGATGCGTACGGGGTTCGGCTCGGCTGCGTGCACGGCATACCTGCCTCTGGTCGTGGGGATGGAACGGCGGCGGCCCGCGACCAGCCTACGGTGTGGTCTCCGGCAAGCTGTCGACCGTCGACGCGGCGTGCGAACCCTAACCGATCAACGGTCGCCCAATGCGGCCGGGTCATGCTGTTCCCGGTCATAACGGAGCAAGTCGTCCAGGCCGCTGATCCGCAACACCCGCTCGACCCGCCCCGTCGCACCGGTCAACCGCAGCCAGCCGCCCCGGGAGCCTGCCCGGTCGTCTCCCCGGACGAACGCCGCCAGGCCGCTGGAGTCGCAGAAGGTCAGCTCCGCGAGGTCGGCGAGCAGGCGATGGTGCCCGTCGTCGACCAACTGGTCAATCTCCGCGCCGAGCCTCGGCGCGGTGGTGACGTCCAGTTCGCCGGCCAGGTGGAGGCGCACCAGCCTGGGGTGCACCAGGTGCCTGACGGAGAAAACCACACCCGCCTCCGTACGCTCAGCAGCCAATACTTGCAGTCAGGCAAGTATACGCATCGCCCAGAGCCCTACATCCAGGGCCCGGTGCCGGCCGACGGTACCGGGCGGCCCGGTCGCCGCGTTCCCCCCCACCGGCCGGCGAGGTCGGTTTGCCGGGGATGGCCGGGGGAAGGCGCGCACCGGCGGCAGCCGGGTACGGCCTGGTCAGGAAGGAGAACAGGCATGGTGGAGCGGGGCGTCCCCACGGTCACACTTCCCTCCGGCGAGGAGATTCCCGCCCTCGGCCAGGGCACCTGGGGGATGGCGGAGGACCCACGTCGGCGGGACGACGAGATAGCCGCGCTCCGCGCCGGGGTGGACGCCGGACTCACCCTGATCGACACCGCCGAGGTGTACGCCGACGGCGGCGCGGAGGAACTGGTCCGGGAGGCGCTCGGCGACCGGCGCGAGGAGATCTTCCTGGTCAGCAAGGTCTCCTCGGAGCACGCAGGCGTCACCGGGACCGCCGACGCCTGCGCCCGCAGCCTGGAGCGGCTCGGCACCGACCGGATCGACCTGTACCTGCTGCACCAGCGCGGCGACGCACCGCTGCCGGAGACGGTCGAAGCGTTCACCAGCCTGATCACCCAGGGACTGATTCGGCACTGGGGGGTGAGCAACTTCGACGTACCGGAGGTGGTCGAACTGGCCGCCATCCCGGGCGGTACCGCCGTGGAGACCGATCAGATCCCCTACAACCTCACCCGCCGGGGCGCCGAGTGGGATCTCCTCCCCCGTTGCCGCGCCGCCGGCCTGCCGGTGATGGCGTACTCGCCGCTGGAGCGGGGCCGGATGCTCGGGCACCCGGCGCTGGCCCGGGTCGCCGGGCGGCACGGCGCCACGCCCGGACAGGTGGGACTGGCCTGGCTACTCGGTCAGGACGGGGTCTGCACCGTGACCAAGGCGAGCAGCCCGGAGCACGTCCGGGAGAACCGCGCGGCCGTCGAGTTGACCCTCACCGAGGAGGACCTCGCCGAACTCGACCGGACCTTCCCGGCGCCCGACGGACCCCGACCGCTCGAACTGCTCTGAACCGCTCAGACGGCCTTGAGCCGGGCCGGCTGGCGGATCGGCTCCACGCCCAACTCGTCGGGGCGGGCGGCATCCTCGGGTGCGCCGCTGTCCGGCGGCTGGAACAGGTAGCGGACGAACTCGCCGCCCGTCTCGTTCTCCTCGGAGCCGGGCCACTGGCCGACGGCGTCCACCCCGATGACCTCCCGGCCGCCCTCGTCGGTCTCCTCCAGCAGCGCCCAGAGCGACACCGGGTAGCAACGGGTCGTGTCCGGGGCGATCCGCCAGCGGGCGTACCAACCCGGCCGGGCGGGGACGATCTCGACGATCCTCTTCATGGTGACCTTCCTCCGGCGGCACGCGGGTCTCACGGGCCGACCCGATCGTCGGCGCCGGGCGGGTGAGGCGGCCTCACCCCGGCCGGGTGAGCTCCCGGCATCCCGGGGCCCGGGTCCCGGCGCGTTTCGCCGCTGCGGGGTCGGGAAGGCGGTTGATCGCGCCGCGGGCGTACGGTCGGCCGGCGCATGGCCGACCCGGCCCGGTGGTGCCGAAACGCGGAGCGAGCCGAGGTGGGCCCGGATCGGCGATCGGCCGGTCGAACTCTTCGGGCTCACGACGACGAGCGCAGCGAGGAGACGGCATGAGCGGCAAGCAGATGGAGGGCGACAACCAGCGGCGCCGTACCCTGGCCCGGCAGGCCCGTCAGCGGGGCCGGCGGCCGAGCGAGGTCGGCGCGACCTTCGGCGCGGACAAGCAGCTCAGCAGCCTCGACCGGGGGCGCCGGGACGGTCCCGCCCCGGCCGGGAGCCGCAAGCTGAACGCCGAGCGCGGTGGCCCGGTCACCCCGCCGCCGGCACCGGCCGAGCGGCCCAAACCGGTCCCCGACGAGCTGGTCGGCACGACCACCACCGACGTTCCGGTGATCGGGTACCGGGATCTCGTCTCCGACATCGGGCGCCGGGCCGGCGTCGACTTCGAACAGGCCCGGGCGGCCGCCGGGGCCACGGTCGTCACGCTGGCCCGGGCGCTGGACACCGCCGACCGGCAGCGGCTGCTCGCCGCCGTACCGAACCAGTTGCACGACGACGGCTCGCTGGCCGCCGGCAACCGGCGCCGCGACCTGGCCGGCTTCCTCGACGAGGTGGCCCGGCTGACCCATCGCAGCCCGGAACAGGCCCGGTACCAGGCGCAGGCGACGCTGAGCGCGCTCGCCGCACAGGACGGCGGGCTGATCGACTCGCTGAACCTGCCGCCGGAGCTGCGGGACCTGCTCGGCCCGCCACCGGCCGGTGGCGGGTTGGTCGACCCGGCCGGTGCCACCGCCGCGCTGACCGACGACGAGCTGCGGGACGCGTTGGCGACCCTCCCCTACTGGTCGGGGGACCGCCGCAGGCTGACCCGGACCATCGAGCTGCCGCCGGAGAACCTGGACCGGGTGCTGGGCCGGCTGGCCCGGCTGCGGCCGGAGACCGGGCGGGGGCCGACGGTCGGCCGCGAGTCGCCGGGGACGGCGGTGCTCACCGTCCGGACGCGTTCACTGGACGCGGTGACCGCGCCGGACGTGGCGCTGGCGCACCAGATCGACGACGCGATCGACGAGGTCGGCGCCGGGATGGCCGCACCGCCGCCGGAACGGGCCAGCGGCCCTCGCTTCGGCCCGTGACGCGCACCGCGCCCGCCGGCCCGCCGCTCACCGGCGGGCCGGCAGCTCGGGAGAGGCGCTCTCCAGGGGTACGGCGTTCGCCGGCACCAGCCCGAGCTGGATCGCCTGTCGGGTGAACGCGGCGTCCAGCAGCCAGTCGGCACTGACCCGAGCCCGGTTCGCCGGCATCGCGATCAGGTGGTAGCCGCGGGTGACCGCCTTGGCCGGCAGTCCGGACAGCGGTACCTGCACCGGGTTCGCGGCCGCGTCGGTGCCGCCGAGGTCCACCACGAAGCCGAGGTCGTGGTGCCGGTACGGCCGGCGCTTGCCCTGCCCGTACGAGGCGGCGACGTTGTGCGCCGCCAGTTTCCCCTGCCGCTGGGCGTGCTGGGCGGTCATCGCCGTCGACTCGCCCGGCCGGGTCAGGTCGGGTACGGCGGCGGCGTCCCCGCAGGCGTAGACGTCGGGGAAGCCGGGCACGTTGAGGAACTCGTCGACGACCAGCCGTCCCTTCTCGGTGGGCAGTCCCAGATCGGCCACGAGCGGGTCGGGGCGGACGCCGACGCACCAGATCAGCGAGCGGGTCGGTACGTACTCGCCGTCGCTGAGCCGCACCCCGTCGGCCGTCGCCTCCTTGACCGTGGTGCCCATCCGCACGTCCACGCCCCGGGCGTCGAGCACCCGGCGGGCGGTCTGCGACATCCGCTGGTGGAGTTCCGGCAGTACCCGCTCGGCGAGGTCGAGCAGCATCCAGCGCGGCCGTACGCCGAGCCGGGGGTGCTGGGCGGCCAGCGCGTCGGTGAAGAGCTGCCCGTGCGCGGCCACCTCCGTACCGGTGTAGCCGGCGCCGACCACCACGAAGGTGGTACGCGCGTCCCGCTCCGCCTCGTCGTCGGTCGCCTCGGCCAGCTCGATCTGGCTGACCACGTGGTCGTGCAGGTAGAGCGCCTCGGGCAGCCCCCGGAAGCCGTGCGCGTGCTCGGTGACCCCGGGGATCGGCAGCAGCTTGTTGACACTGCCGACCGAGATGATCAGCCGGTCGTAGTCGAGCTGCCCGGGGTCGCCCTCGACGCCGGCGTAGTCGACCCGCTTCGCGGCCAGGTCGATGTGCCTCGCCTCGCCGATCACCACCCGGACCCCGTCCAGGGTGCCGGCGAGGGAGATCGAGACCCGACTCGGCTCCAGGATCCCGGCCGCCACCTCGGGCAGCAACGGGAGGTACAGGAAGAAGTCGGTCGGGTTCAGCAGCACGATCTCGGCCCGGCCGTTGGCGATCCGGGACAGGCTCTTGGCCGCGTGGTAGCCGGCGAACCCGGCCCCGACGATCACAACGCGCGGTTTGGTCATGAGAGGCCCCTTCCCGGCCATCCGGCGGGCAAACCCACCCGTGGAGGTACCTGGCGGGGCGGGCCGGGCGGACCAGAGGGGTCGCCGACGGCGGCGAACCGGGCGAGAAAGACGATCATGCCCGTTGACAGCCACAGCTCGCATTGATGACGATGCCTGGCATGACATCCCAGGACTCCCGAGGCGACGGGCCCACAAAGCCGAGTCGCCGTACGTTCCTGTCCGCCGCCACCGTCACCGCGGCCGCCGCCGCCACGGTCGCCGCTCCGCTCGCCACCGCCCCGGCCGCCTCCGCCAGCACCGGCGGCGGCCCGTCCGGACCCGGTCGGCCGATCCGGCCCCAGTCGCCGGACCGGGAACTGCGGGAACTGCTCCGCGAGATCGACCAGCGCCGGATCGAGGCGATCGTCCGCCGGCTCGCCGAGTTCGGCACCCGGCACACCCTCTCCAGCCAGGACGACCCGGCCCGGGGGATCGGCGCCGCCCGGGACTGGATCTACGAGCAGATGCGGGGTTACGCGGCCCGCTCCGGCGGGCGGATGACGGTGGAACTTCAGTCGTACATCCAGGAGCCGGCCTCCCGGATCCCGGTGCCGACCCGGATCACCAACGTGGTCGCCACGCTGCGCGGCGAGACCTCGCCGGAGCGGATCTACGTGGTGACCGGGCACTACGACTCCCGGTGCACGGACGTCATGGACGCCACCAGCGACGCGCCGGGCGCCGACGACGACGCCTCCGGGGTGGCGGTGGCGATGGAACTCGCCCGGATCATGGCGACCCGGCGCAGCGAGGCCACCATCGTCTTCGCCGCGGTGGCCGGCGAGGAGCAGGGCCTCTACGGTTCGGGATACATGGCGCGGCAGTACAAGGCGGCCGGCGCCGACGTGCAGGGCATGTTCAGCGACGACATCGTCGGGAGTTCGACGGCGGACGACGGCACCCGGGACCGGCGCACGCTCCGGCTCTTCGCCGAGGGCGTGCCGACGGCCGAGACGCCGGCCGAGGGCAACACCCGGCGCTCGGTCGGCGGCGAGAACGACTCGCCGAGCCGGCAACTCGCCCGGTACGTCAGCGACGTGGCGGACAACGACAGCACCGGGATGCGGATCCGGGTGATCTACCGCCGGGACCGCTACCTGCGCGGCAGCGACCACATCTCGTTCCTGGAGCAGGGCTACCCGGCCGGCCGGTTCACCGAGCCGAACGAGGACTTCGCGCACCAGCACCAGGACGTCCGGCTGGTCGACGGCAAGCAGTACGGCGACCTGCCGGAGTTCTGCGACTTCGAGTACATCACCCGGGTGGCCAAGGTGAACGCGGCGGCGCTCTGGTCCCTGGCCCAGGCCCCCGGCACGCCGAAGGGCGCCACCATCGTCACCTCGAACCTGACCAACGACACCGAGCTGCGCTGGACCCGGGGCACCGAACCGGACCTGGCCGGTTACGAGGTCGTCTGGCGGGAGACCACCGCGCCGGAGTGGACCCACGTGATCCCGGTCGGCGACGTCACCACGACCACCATCGACTTGTCGAAGGACAACGTCTTCTTCGGCGTACGCGCCGTCGACACCGCCGGGCACCGCAGCCCGGTGGCGTTCCCCCGCCCCGGTAGCTGAGCGCCGGGTCGGCCTACCCGGCGACCGGCCGCCGTCGCCCGTCCCGCCCGGCGCAGTTGGTGCCCGGGCGGGACGGGCGTGCGGAGATCCGGCCTTCCCGGACGGGAGGGCCGCCGCCCGGGAGGCCGTCGCGCGGGGCGGTGCCGGGACCCTCGGGCCGCTATGCTGTGCCCGGCTCCGATGCGGCCGGCCGCTTGCGCCCCCGGGTTTGGTGAACGCATCGCTCGATCCCTGACTGTCGCAGCGGAGACTCCCGAAGGCGGCCCGGTCAGTAACGCAAGCGCTGAGACGACGGCCGCCGGTATGGAGCTTCGATGACCACGTCGATCCCCGACCCGACGAACACGGCAGCCGAACCCGGTCCGACGCCCGCGACTCCCGGCCCGACGCCTGGGACGCCCGGCCCGACGCCCGCGACTCCCGGCCCGAAGGCGATGGCCAGGGCGCTGCGGGGCGAGTTGCGCGGCCGGTTCGACCTGGCGGTGACGCACAGCGAGTGCCTGGAGATCATCGCCCGGCAGCACGGCGTCGACAACTGGAACATCCTGGCCGCCCGGCACCCGGCCGCCACCGCACCGGCCGGCGACGAGCCGGAAGCCGCGTTCCCGTGGGGCGCCCGCAGCGGCACCATCCCGGTACTACGGATCTTCGCCGTCGACCCGGCTCTCCAGTTCTATGTGGACTTCCTCGGCTTCACCGTCGACTTCGGCGGACCCAACGCCGGCCCTGGGACCGCCTACTACGGTCAGGTGTCCCGGCACGGCACCACCCTGCACCTGGCCGAGACGGCGTACGACGCCGGGCAGGGTGCGACGGTGTTCCTCTGGATCGACGGCATCGACGAGCTGCGCGAACGGTTGAACCAGCGGCGTACCGAGGTGCCGGTGTGGGGGCCGGCGGTCTGGACGCCCCGGGTGGAGCAGGCCCAGTGGGACGGCAGGGTGCTCACCGTCGCCGACCCGTTCGGCAACCATCTGCGGTTCTCCGAGCCCGCCGACCCGAGGATCCGAGCCGGGCTGCCCCGCTGGGCGTAACGGGCCGCTGTCGCGGGGTTCGGCCTCATCGCGATCGTCGTCGGCCTCCAGGGCCTGTTCACCCCGGACGGCTGACCCCTGCTGGCCCGGCTCGGGTAGGACAGCATCGCCCGAGAGAGCGGTCAGAAGACGACACCCACGTCCCGGGCCACGATGTCGTCGAGGCAGCGCTCCGCCAGCGCGGCGACGGTCAGCGCGGGGTTGCAGGCTGCGGTGGAACCGGGGATCAGCGAGGCGTCGACGACGTACAGCCCGGGATAGCCGGCGACCCGGCCGAAGCCGTCGCAGGCCCGGCCGAGCACCGCGCCGCCGAGCGGATGGAACGTGTACGCCTCCAGCCCGTTCATGTCCAGCAGCCCGTACGGCGCGGCGGCGGCCAGCGACAGCAGCCCGTCCAGTACGCCGATCCCGGTCGGCGGTGGTACCGGGCCGGACGGCTCGCCCGACCCGGTGACCAACTGCCGCAGGGTGGCCCGGATCGCCTGCTGGGCCGCCCGGTCCCCGTCCGGCGGCCAGACCAGCCGGACGTCGTCGGCCAGCGGCAGGTACTCGAAGCGGCCGACCGGTTCGCAGATCCCGAAGCCCGGCACCGGCATCGCGTGGGTCTCCACCGGAAACGGCGCCGGACCGAACTCGATGGTGACCGCGTTCTCCGGGTCGTCCCAGCGCGTGATCGCCACACTTGTCGGGCCGCCCTGGTACGCCCCGGTCGGCTCGGGCACCAACGCCCGCAGGTGGATCCGGGACCCGTTGTTGCCCCAGTGCCGGCCGACCTCCTCGGTCAGTCGCGGCAGCGCCCCGGTGTCCCGGGCCCGGACCAGCATCCGGGAGGTGCCCATCGACCCGGCGGCCAGCACCAGGGCGTCACCGGTCAACGTCACCCGTTCCAGCAGAGTGCCGTCGGCGTCGATGTGCCGGGCCCGGACGACGTACCGGCCCTGCGCGTCGGTCGCGATGTCGGTCACCACGTGCAGCGGCCGGACCTCGGCCAGCCCGGTCGCCTCGGCCCGGGCCAGGTAGTTGCGGTCCACCGAGGTACGCGCCCCGCTGTTGATCCCGGTCAGGTACTCGCCGATCGACGCCGACGGCACCGCGTCCCCGGTCAGCTCGGCCCGGACCACGGACCAGTCGCACGCCTCGTCGATCCGCCCCGCCGGCAGGCCGGCCCGGCGGGCCTGGTCGAGGAAGAGCCGGGTGCCGGCGTACCGCTGGTGCGCCAGGATGTCGTCGGGGATGGTGCCGACCCCGATCCGGGCCCGGACCCGGGGATAGTAGCGGTCGGTCATCTCCTGGTAGTCGAGTTCGGCCGGCATCACCCGGTCGAAGACCGCCTCGGCCGGTTGCAGCAGCACCCCGTCGACCAGCGAGAGTCCACCCACGGCGGCACCGGTGACCACGTTCATGCCCTGCCCGACGATCTTCTCGAAGAGTCCGGCGTACGGCCGGTAGACCGCCGGCGGCATGCCGGGATAGACCGGGGTAGGGGTGAACCACGACGACCGGCGGTCCGGACGCAGGAACGGCGGGAAGGTGTCCCCGGCCGGGGTGACCGGCCAGCGCCGGCCGCGTTCCAGCACCACACTGCGTACGCCGGCCTCGGCCAGCCGGTACGCGGCGATCGCGCCGCCGTACCCGCTGCCTACCACGACCACCCGGTGCCGTTCCTCGACGGTACGGACGGCGGCCAGCCCGGTGGCAGCGGCGGCGGCCCCTGCGCTGAGGCCGAGGAACTCCCGGCGGGTGAGGTCGGTGGCCATGACCGCTCCCCCGTCAGTGCCGGACGCGCGTCGCGGGCTGGATCACCGTCATGGGCAACAGTGTCACCCCTCGATGGAATTTCCGCACGGCGGCACCGCGCGGCACCGTCTCCCTCCGCCGTGCGCCCGACCGCGCCTGGCCTGCCGGCCTAGTCCCGCTCTAGTCCTCTTCCTCTTCCTCTTTGCCGCCCGGGGGATCCCGCCACCGTTTCGAACTCGGTCCGGTGCGTTCGGCGTCGAACGGGTTGTCGGTCGCCTCGTCGGTCTGTTCGAAGCTCGGTCGGCGGACCTCCTCCGGCTCGGGTACCTGCACCGGCCGGGCGCCGGACTGCTCCGGTGGATAGTGCGCGACCGTCTCCCGGGCCTGCTGGGCGCCCTCCGCCATCGGTGGCTCCGGCGTCGTACGGCCGCGGTGCAGCTCGTCGCGGATCCGTTGCGGTGGTTCGGCGGCTCGTTGCGGCAGGTCCCGGCCGAGATCGGCGACGAACGGGCCGTACTTCGCGTCGAAGGCGGGCCGCTCGGACCGGATCTGTGGCATCCGGTCGAAGTTGCGCAGCGGCGGCGGGCAGGTGGTGGCCCATTCCAGCGAGTTGCCGAAGCCCCAGGGGTCGTCGACGTCGACCATCCGGCCGAACCGCCACGATTTCCAGACGTTGTAGATGAAGAACAGCGTGGAGGTGCCGAGCACGAACGAGCCGATGGTGGAGACGGTGTGCAGCGTGGTGAAGCCGTCGGTGGGCAGGTAGTCGGCGTACCGGCGGGGCATGCCCTCGTTGCCGAGCCAGTGGTGCACCAGGAAGGTGCCGTGGAAGCCGAGGAACATCGTCCAGAAGTGCACCCGGCCGAGGCGTTCGTCGAGGAGCCGGCCGGTCATCTTGGGGAACCAGAAGTAGACCCCGGCGAAGGCGGCGAAGACGATGGTGCCGAAGAGTACGTAGTGGAAGTGGCCGACGACGAAGTAGGTGTCCGTGGTGTGGAAGTCGGCCGGCGGGCTGGCCAGCAGCACCCCGGTGAGCCCGCCGAAGAGGAAGGTGACCAGGAACCCGACCGAGAAGAGCATCGGCGTCTCGAAGGTCAACTGCCCCTTCCACATCGTCCCGATCCAGTTGAAGAACTTGATTCCGGTCGGTACGGCGATGATGAACGTGAACGCGGAGAAGAACGGCAGCAGCACCTGGCCGGTGGCGAACATGTGGTGCGCCCAGACGGTCATCGAGTAGAGGAAGATCACGATGATGGCGAGGACCATTGTCTTGTAGCCGAACAGTGGCTTGCGGCTGAAGACCGGGATGATCTCGCTGATGATGCCGAAGAACGGCAGCGCCACGATGTAGACCTCGGGATGGCCGAAATACCAGAACAGGTGCTGGTAGAGGATCGGCCCGCCGTGGTCGGCGGCGTAGACGTGCGCGCCGACCACCCGGTCGGCCAACAGGGCCAGCAGCGTCGCCGCCAGCAGCGGGAAGACCACGACCGCCATCAGCGCGGTGATCAGCATCGACCAGGTGAACAGCGGCATCCGGAACATCGTCATGCCCGGTGCCCGCAGGGTCAGGGTGGTGGTGATCAGGTTGACCGAGCCGAGGATGGTGCCCAGTCCGGAGATCACCAGACCGACCACCCAGAGGTTGCCGCCGATCCCCGGGCTGTGGTCGTAGCGGCTCAGCGTCGGGTACGCCGTCCAGCCGAAGTCGGGCCCCCCGTTGGGAATGAGGAAGGCGCCGAGCACCATCAGGCCACCGAACAGGTACAGCCAGTACGCCAGCGCGTTGAGCCGGGGGAACGACACGTCCGGGGCACCGATCTGCAACGGCACCAGGAAGTTGCCGAACGCGAACGCCAGCGGGGTGGCGAACAGCAGCATCATGATGGTGCCGTGCGAGGTGAAGAGCTGGTTGTACTGCTCCGGCGAGAGGAACTGCATTCCCGGGCGTGCCAGCTCGGCCCGCATCAGCAACGCCTCGATCCCCGCTGCCAGGAAGAAGCCGAACGACGTCGTCAGATAGAGCAGCCCGATCTGTTTGGCGTCGGTGGTGGCCAGCAGGCGGAGGAGTTGGCTGCCCTTGACCGCCTCCCGGACCGGCCCGGGATATCCGCCCGAGCGGGCCGGGGCCAGGATCAGCCGCCCAGGGTCGTGTCCGGGTTCGGTGGTTACCCGTTTCCGCATCGCGGCTCATCCCATCGACGAACGGACTGGCAGGGCGAGGGCGTGGCACCGGCGCGCCGAGGCCCGGCAGGCGGAGCTGCCGGCGGGGCGCCCCGGCAGCTCAGCCGGCGGGTACGAAGACGGCCCGCACACAACCGTCGAGCTTCTGCTTGAACATGTCGTAGCCGCGCGGCGCCTCGTCCAACGGCATGGTGTGCGTCGCGAGGTGTTCGGTGACCAGCTCGCCCCGGGCCATCCGCTCCAGCAGCATGGGGATGTACCGCTGCCCGTGCTGCTGGGCGCCGCGCAGGGTCAGCCCCTTGTTCATCAGCGCGCCGAGCGGGAACTTGTCCACCATGCCGGCGAAGACACCGAGCACGAACACGCTGCCACCCTTGCGGCAGTTGTAGATCGCCTCCCGGGCCGCCACCGGACGGTCGGTCTCGATCCGCAACTGTTGCTTCACCTGGTCGTACCAGAGCTGCGGGCCGCCGCTGTGCGACTCCATCCCGACCGCCTCGATGCAGACGTCGGGACCCCGGCCGCCGCTGCGTTCCAGCAGTTCACCGCCGACGTCCTGCCGCTCGTAGTTCAGCGTCTCCACCCCGAGGTGCCGCTGCGCCATCTCCAGCCGGTCGTCGAGCCGGTCGATCATGATCACCCGGTCGGCACCGAGCAGGACGGAGGCGCGGGCCGCCATCTGCCCGACCGCCCCGGCGCCCCAGATCGCCACCACGTCGCCCGGCCGCACGCCACCGAGGTCGGCCCCCATCCAGCCGGTCGGCGCGGAGTCGGAGGCGAAGACGGCCCGCTCGTCGCTCACCCCCTCCGGTACGGCGAAGGCGCCCTGGTCGGCGTAGGGCACCCGGATGTACTCGGCGTGGCTGCCGGCGAAGCCGCCCAGCGCGTGCGAGTACCCGTAGCAGCCGCCGGGCGCGAACCCCCAGACGCTCTCGGTGATCACCGGGTTGGTGTTCCCGTTGTCGCAGAGCGAGTACTGCTTCTGCTGGCAGTACCAGCACTTGCCGCAGGAGACGAACGAGCAGACCACCACCCGGTCCCCGACCCGGTGCTTGCGCACCTGCGGACCGACCTCGACGACCTCGCCGAGGAACTCGTGCCCGATCACGTCGCCGCGCTCCATGAACGGCACGTACCCGCCGAGCAGGTGCAGGTCCGACCCGCAGGTCACGGTCTGGCGCACCCGTACGATGGCGTCCTGGTCGTTGCGGATCTGCGGATCCGGCACCTGGCGTACGGCGAGTTCGTTGGCCCCTTCCCACACCAGCGCCTTCACAGCCGGCCCTCCCTGCGCCCGTGCCGGGTGGCCAGTTGGAGCGGCTTGTTCAGCATGGTCGACTCGGTGGTCGGCGGATGGTCGGGGTGCAGCACCTCGCTGGTCTCGATGAGCTGCTTCGCCTCCCGCAGCGCGGCCCGGATCGCCTGCTCGGGATCCCGGCCCATCGCTCGCCGGACCGCCTGGGCGGCGGGGAGCCGGGCGCCGTCCCTGAGCCGTACCGCGATCTCGGTGCCCCGGTTGCCGGCTGCCGGCCGGACCTGGATCTCGACCGCGTCGCCGAGGCCGGTCAACGGCTCCGGCAGTTGGCCGTCCACGGCGATCTTGTCTGCCGGGCGGTTCACGGTGGCGACGTGCCAGCGCGGTTTGCGGCGGCCGACGAGGCGCTGCGGCCACTGCCCGTCGCCGCGCGCCGATCCGCCGAGCAGCCGCCGGGCGACCAACCCACCGGCGACCATTGCCGCCCCTCCGACCAGCCACCTCATCTGTCGGCCCCCGTCGACGTCGAATGCTGACGCGGGGCGGTCGCGACCAACCAGCGAGCCCCACCGCGCAAACCCTCTCACAACGGACGCATGACCCAGGGGGAATCCTGATACTTCGCCCGACTCGACCACGCCCCGACGCGGGCCCCGGTACCCGCCCGTATGCGTCGAACGGGAGCGGGCGCTACCGGGTACCTTCCGGGCCTGCCGCCCGCTGCCGCTGCCAGTCCGCCCGGTCCAGCGCGTACTCGACGTCGCCGTGCTCGTCACCGGGGATCCGGTCCGGCCAGTCCGCGTGGAACACCCGGACCAGCCGCAGGCCGGACTTCTCCATCACCCGCCGCGACGCGGTGTTCACGACCATGGTCTCGGCCAGCACCCGCCGTACGCCCTGCTCGGTGAAGGCCTTGTCGATCAGCGCCCGGCTGCCCTCCGTGGCGTACCCCCTGCCCCAGGCGGAACGGCGGAGCCGGTAGCCCAACTCCGGCTCGTCCGCCGGATGTCCCTCACCCGGCCGAAGGTGGAACCACCCGAGGAACTCCCCGGACGCCCGCTCCTCGACGGCCCAGAACCCCAGCCCCGGCGACTCACGGTAGTAGCGCAGCCATCGCGGCAGCACCACCTGCTCGACGTACTCCCGGGGCGTCGGCCGACCACCGTTGATGAAGTACATGACCTCGGGGTCGGCGTCGAGCGCGACGAGATTGTCGACGTCTGCCCCGGTGAACTCCCGGAGCACCAGACGCGGGGTCGTGAGATAGGCGGCCATCGGTTCACTATGCCGCGACCGGGCAGCTAGCCCAAGGTGTCGAAATCGGCGATGACCTCGTCGATCGTGTGTCGAGCCTCGGCCGCGTACCCGGGTGCCCGGTCCTGGTAGTAGGGCAGCGCGATGAGCGCGATCGACAGTGCCCGGCCCCGGGCCCGCCGCCAGGTGGCATCGTCGGCGTCGGCCGCCGCCCGGAACGTGCCCCGGGCGCCGGCCGGCAGCAGGTTCCAGGCGACGATCAGGTCGCAGGCCGGGTCGCCGACACCCACGGTGGCGAAGTCGATGACCGCGCTGAGCCGCCCATCCACGGTAAGCAGGTTGCCGGGCATCAGGTCGGCGTGCACCCAGGTGGGCGGGCCCACCCACGGCGGCGCGTGCAGGGCGTCGTCCCAGGCGGCGGTGGCCGCGTCGGTGTCGACGGTCCCGCGCAACTGGGCGATGGCGTTCCGGGTGTGCACGTCCAGGTCCGCCAACGGCCCGCCCCGGTAGGCCGCCGGACCGTCCGGTAGCGCGACGGACCGCAGGGCGCCGACGAATCCGGCCAGGTCGGCGGCGAGGTCGCCCGCCGCGGTGAGCCGGCCGGGGACCGGGTTGGTGCCGGGAAGCCAGCGCAGCACCGACCAGTTCCACGGGTACCCCTCGGCGGGTTTCCCCACCGCCACCGGAGCCGGCACCGCGACCGGCAGGTACGGCGCCAGCCGCCGTAGCCAGCGGTGCTCCTCGGCCTCCTCGCCCGCCGCCCACGGCACCCGGCACAGCCGCACCACCAGTTCCGGGCCCAGCCGGAACAGCGCGTTGACGGTGCCGGAGGCGGCCACCGGACGCACCGGTTGGTCCGCCCACTCGGGGAACTGCCCGGCGACCAGCCGGGCGACCAGCTCCGCCGAGATGTCGATCTCATCCTCGTGCATCTTCGGGACGGGCAAGACAGCTCTCCTGATCAAGGGGCAGACTTGCGGCAGCATCGCCGATGGACGGGGGACGGGGCAACCGGGTTAGGCGTTACCGCCGTCACGCCGACGCTCCCGATCGCCCGCGCGGGACAGGAGGACTCTTGGCACCGACCTCGACGCCCCTGCGCAAGTGGGGGTCCCTCACCATCGGGCTGTTCGACGCCGCCGACCCGCGCCGGGGCCACGAGACGATCCTGGAGATCATCGCGCTCGGCGAGCGGCCGGGCTTCGACAGCGCCCGGGTCCGGCACCGCCGCCTCCAGTACGGAATCGCGCACGGCGACTACGTGCAGATCCTCACCGACATGGCGACCCGGCTCGGCCCGGCCCTCGGCTGGCGCCCGACGACGACGGCCGACCAGCCGGCGGAGCAGGCGTGACCGGCGACAGCGGGGAGGCCCGCCCCGGGCCTGGCGCCCGGCGCCCGCTCGCCCGTCGGCACCATGTTCGCGGCGCTCTACGGCGAGCTGACGCCGCACCCGTGGCGGGACCCGGCCAGCGGCCGTGACGCGTACGCGCTGTTCTACGAGCGGTCGCTCGCAATGGGGTGGCTGGACGACCTCGGCGGCGTCGTCCGGTTCACGGACCGGGGCGTCGAGGAGCGGAAGACCGGGGCGGCGGGCCTGTGGGGCATGAACGACGCCGGGCAGGAGCACCCGCTCGCCGCCCCCGGCGCGTCGCTGGTCGCCTGGTTCCAGGTGGGGGTCGAGCCGCTGCCCGCCGACCGGCCGCTGCCGGTGCAGCCGTTCCTGCGCTGTACCGGCGACGTGACGGCCCGGATCGGCACCCTGGACCTGCGGGCGGTGCAGGTGCTGCTGCCCGTGCAGGGCCTCGATCCCGGATCGTCGCCCCCGGAGTACGCCGGGATGCCGTCCCTGCGTACCGCCGGCTGGTTCGGCGGCGGTGATCCGAGGTCACGTACGCCGGTGCGGGTCACCCTGGACAGCGGCCAGGCGCCGACCATCACCTCGGCGGCACCGCTGATCCGGGAACGGATGGGTCGGCTGGACCAGGACGTGTTCGAGTGCGAGTCGTACTCCCTGGACGACGCTGACCCGCCGCCGATGTCGCCGCCGTTCGACGACGGTTTCCGGAACGGCCCGACCCGGCACCGGGTGACCTTCCACGGGACGCTCGCCGAGTGGTCGCTCGATGCGCTCGGCTGGCTGGGCGGCTTCCTCGCCGACCTGGCCGCCGGGCAAGGGGTCGGTACCCCGGTGCTGTTCACCGCCAGCCGGTCGTAGCCGGCCGCTCGCGACTGGCGTCCGGGCGGCCCCGACCGGCGTCCGTCGTGGGTCGGAGGTCCGCCTACACCCACTGGCGCATCCACCGGGAGATCGCCTGGCGGCGGCTCGGCGTGGCCGAGATGAGCGACCCGACGGCCGACCGGGGAGTAGGTGGTGCGCGGACTGTCGAGCTGGGTGCACAGACGGGGCACGCCAAAGCCGGGTTGCCGAGACGGCGCATGGCGATGGGGTTTTGGGTCGACCGGCCGACCGAAGGTCGGGGCCTGGACAGCCCGGGACAGTGGGCGCACAAGCGGGGCAGCTCGACAGTCCCGCCGGCAGATACCCCGACCCCACACTACCGATCAACCTTCCAGAGACGGGGCGCTAGCCGACCGCGCCGATCCGCTTGGCGAGGTCGACGAACGCCTGCCAGCCGGCCGACTCGAAGGCCAACGTGCCGCCGTCCCGGTCCTTGCTGTCCCGAACCAATCGGCTGGATCCGCCTCTCCCCATTGACCTGACACCGCCCCGGGCCGGGAGGGCGCCGATGCGGAAATGCCGGCGGCAACCGGTACGCATCGCCGCCCTGCAACCACGTTCCGGATACCGCTGCATATTCCGGCTACGCCCGCAGATGGGTTTTGGCGCTGCTGCGCCCCGACTGCCGGGGAACCGACAGCGGCCGGACGGCCGGAACCGCAGACTCCGGGGCACACATCGAACCACCCCGATTGGAGGCCCGATGCGACTCCGTCCCCGCATCCTCGCCACTGCCCTGGTCGCCGCGTTGGCGGCCACCGTCCTCGGCCCGCCCGGGCCGAGCCAGGCCGCTGCCGCCGACCGGTTCGGCTTCGCGTACGTCGACAATCCGAGCCTGCCGGCCGCCTGGACGGTGCTCGACCCGACCCGGCAGTGGGGTAGCTGGAAGACGGCCTTCCCCGGCCTGTTCGCCGAGGGGATGCGGCAGGCACCCGGCCGCTACCTCATCAAGTTTCCGCAGGTCGGCACCGGCTCACGCGGAAACGTGCACGTCACGCCCGTGAACCGGACCGGGCACTACTGCGAGATCGTCCGCTGGGGACAATCGGGGGCGGACGAGATTGTCGACGTGCAGTGCCACAAGCCGGGCGGGGACCGGGACGATACCCGGTTCACGGTGCTCTGGACGTACAGCTCCGGGCTGGTGCCGACGGTCGAGGGCAGTCACGCCTGGCTCCAGTGGGGACCGGCGGCCATCGTGCAGGCGTACAACTCGGCAGGTGGCGGGGTGAGCGTCGCGCCGGGCGGAGTCGGGGTCTACCAGGTCCGGCTCGGCGGGGTCGGGGTGGCGGGCACGCTCGCTGGCAACCTCCAGGTGACGGCGGTGCAGCCGAACGCCGGACCGCGCCGCTGCAAGGTCGCGCGCTTCGCCGCCAGCGGGCTCGACATCGTCGCGTACGTCACCTGCTTCGACCAGGGCGGCGCGCCGGTGAACAGCGAGTTCACCCTGTCGTACCACCGTGAGCGGGCCGTGTACGGCTCGTTCGGGCCGCCGAAGTACACCGGCTACTTCTTCTCGGCGGGCGCCGGCCAGACCAACTGGAACTATCCGGCCGGCGGGTTCGGGTTCAACTCGTCCGCCCCGCTCGCCCCGGCCGGGCGCTATCTGGTCACGTATCCGTTCCTGACCGAGAAGGAGACGCATGCCCAGGTCACCGCATACGGCTCCGGCTCCGACTACTGCCACCTGACCCAACCCTGGAAGCTGAGCGCCGCCCCGGCCGCCGAGGTCGACACGCTCTGCTTCGACAACACCGGCAGCCCGGTGCCGCACGAGTTCCTCTCCACCTTCACCTCTCGGGTGTAGGCCGTTTCGCACGATGCCCGGATCACCGCCGTGGGCGCAACTGCGCCACGATCGACCGGTCGGTGATCCGGGCGTCGTCGGCGAGCAGGAACGCCTTGCTCAGGATCAGCCCGAGCCGGTCCTCCTCGAACGGCAGGAAAAGGTCGCCGGTCGCCTTCCGCCGGGCCGGCACGATGCAGAGGTAGGAGTCGTCCGGCTCCATCAGGATGTTCGCGCTGCCCAGATGGATCTTGTATGTCCGCAGGTCGCCCCGGACGACGAGATAGCGGTCGGTCAGCTCACACCGGTCGGCGATCCTCGTCCGGGGCAGGATCCGGGCCAGCGCCTCGCGGCGGACCCGGGCGGTGCTGGTCAGTTCCCGGCTGTTCTCGGCCCGCCAGTAGTCGACGTACTGCGTCCGGCCGTCCGTCCAGTGCGGGTCGGCGGCGATCGAGGTGACCGCGACGAAGAGGTCCACGTCGCGCATCGCCTCGCTGAACAGCTCCACCGGCACCTCGGTCAGCGCGCTCGGCCGCCAGGCGCCCTCGCGCATCCGCTCGAACCACACCCGGCCGGTGCTGGCGCACTCCACCCCCTCCTCGCCGAGGTAGTCGTGGTGCAGCCCGACCCGCCACGCCCCGCCAGCCAGCACTCGCCACGCCTCCGCGCTGTCCCCGCCGTCCCACGGCCCGAGCATGCTGGTCGTCCAGCCCCGCCCCTTGAGCAGCGCGTAGAGCTGCCGGTAGTGCACGACGTGCGCGGCGAACCGCAGCGAGTGGTCACCGGTCTGCTCTTCGGCCGGGGTCAGCAGGTACACCTCGCGGAACGCCTGCCGGAGCGGCTGCCGCAACCGTCGCTCGGTGAGCAGGTCCCGCCAGGCCCGGACCTCGTCGACACCGGCCCGGACCGGATGCCACAACCGGATCGGCGCCTCGGGGTCGGGCGAGGGCAGCGGCCCGCCCGCGACGTCCCGGAACAGCTCGGCGCCCTCGTCCGGCTCCCCCGCCCGCCAGCCGTCGTCCGGCAGCCCGGCCCGCCACCGCCCGGACGCGTCCGGAAACTCCCAGATCAGTCGGCGGGCCACCTGCCAGCCGAGCCCGTTGCCCGCCAGCCCCTCCCGCCACTGCCGGTACGGCTGCGCCGAGGCCGCCGGAAAGCCCGCCTCCAGGGTCCGGGCCAGCGCCGCGAGCTGGTCCTTGGCCTGCTTGACCCGGGCGCGCAGCTCCTTGAGCCGGTCCGGATGGTCCCGCCGGACCGGCGCCGGCACGGTCGCCGAGAGCGTGCCGTCGGCGCGTCGCCAGCGCAGCAGCACGTCCTCCGAGGCGGTCAGCACGGCGTGGTGGTCGCCGACCGGGACGACACACCCGCCGTCGGCGTCGAAACCGAGGTCGGGCAGCCGGAGCACCGCGTCGGGCCGCTCCGCGAGGCCGCGCTCGATCCGCTTCAGCATCCGGTCGAGCTGCTTCGACACGCCCTTGTGCCGGACCACTCCCCGGGCGGCGACCAGCGCGGCCAGCGCCTCCGGGGTGGGGAAGTCACCGGCGGCCCGGGCCAGCTCGAAGAGCAGCGCCTGCGACGGAAGGGTGTTGGCGCTGGTCGGCGCGACCGCAACGCCGAGCAGCAGCGGGCGGAGCAGCTCCGGCAGCCACGGCTCGTCACGGAGCAGCGCGATCCGGGTGGCCCGGCCCAGCACCTCCACCTCGTCCCTGCCGAACGCCTTGTCCGCCGCGTACGGCAGCTCGCCGGCCTGGATCGCGGCGACCCGGGCGTGCGCGGCCTCGAGCGCCCGGCGCCCGAAGGCGGCGTAGTCCGGGATCGCGGCGAGCCGCTGCCAGGCGTCGGGAAGCTGCGGCGGGGTGACGTAGGACCGGTTGGGGCAGACCTCGGCGACCAGGAGTTGGGCGGTCACCCCGAGCTTCACCAGCAGGTCGAACTCGTCGCGGGCGAACGAGTGCAGCGACCAGGCGAAGAGTTTGGTCAGCACCGGCCGGGTGAGCCCGCCGGCCAGCCCGGCGAGCGCGGCGACCGCGTACGGCTCGGTGACCCGGCCGTATCTGAGCACGCCCCGGGCGATGACGCCGGCCGAGCGCCTCGCCGACTCCGGCCACGGGCCGTCGCAGCGGAGCAGGGCGCCGGTGGCCAGCGTCGGATTGGCGGTGTACGGCTCGGTCCCGGCCCGCTCGGCGTGCACCGCCAGCAGTGCCGCGCACGACTCCGGGGTGAACCTCGGCTGCCGCTCCCGGAGCGCCTGCTCCACCGCCCACCGCACCGCCCAGCCGGGATGCTGGGCGGCGTTCTCGGGACGCGACAGGCCGCGGGCGGCCACCAGCAGTACCCCGAATTCCCGGTCACCGACCCGGGACAGGTCCACCGGCTCCCGGGCGGCGGCCGGCTCGGCCTCCGGGGCCGGGCCGGTCATCCGGCGCAGCAGCGCGGCCGCGTACGGCGACAGCGGCACCGACATCACCATCGTCTGCTCCACGCTGGACATCAGGCACCGGCCAGCGGCGCGGGGCGCCGGAAGGTGAACTCCGCACCCGGATGGAGGACCCGCTCCCCACCGAGGCCCCCCGTGGTGGGGGTGCCGGCCGCCTGCCGGCACCGCATGCTCGTCTCGTCGACAATGTCCCGCACCATCATGGCGCCGCAGTCTAGGCCGGACATCCGACACCGCTCCCCCACCGGCCGCCGCCCGAAGGGATCGGATAGATCTTGACGACTTCCTGTCCTTCCGGCGACTGTTCAGGCGACAACAAGTGGTCAAGATCTCCGATCGGGGGTCAGATCAGGCCGGCGAGCTTGTAGAGGACCAGGGAGCCGGCGACCGCTACGTTCAGGCTGAGGCCGGTGCCGAGCATGGGGATCTCCACCGCCGCGTCGAGGCTGTCCAGCGCCTCCGGTGGGATGCCGGTCGACTCGTGTCCGAGGACGACGATGGTGCGGCGTCGGGCGGTCGGCAGGTCGGCGAGCCGGACCGCCTCGTCGGTCAGCTCGACGCCGAGCACCCGGGCGCCTGCCGCACGCTCCGCCGCCAGCCAGCGCACCGGATTGCCGACCCGGTGTACGCAGCTCGGCCGGCGCAGCGTGTTTCCGCGCGCCAGCGCCTCGTCGACCCACCGCCACGGCGGTACGGCCAGACAGGCGCCGACCGCGTCACAGGTACGCAGCAGCGTGCCGAGGTTGGCGTTGTGCATCGGCCACAGCGGTGCCGCGACGAGGTGGCCCCAGCAGCGGTGCGCCCGGCGACGGCGGGCGGCGGCCAGTTCACGGCGGGGACGGACCCGGATCGCCGGGCTCATCGGAGGACGGCGACTCCGCCGCAGGAAATGTCGATCATGAGAGGTGTGCTTCTCGGCGCACACGGGCCATCGTCGGGAAACCGTTGGGACCAGTGTAGCGGCCAGACAGACCCGCCACCGGTCACCGGTCGAGCACGAAGTACCCGAGCCCCAACAGTCCACCATAGACGGTGGCGTACTCCCGCAGCCGGGCGTCGAGTTCGTCGCGTACGCCGGGGGCGTCCGCTCCCAGAAGCCGTCACCGAAGAACAGCCGGCCACCCGGGCGGACCAGATCGGCGAGGGCCGCCAGCGCGGTCGCCGCCCCGCCGAAGGCGTGTGCCGAGCCGAGGCAGATCACCCGGTCGGCCGGTTGCCGCCAG
Source organism: Plantactinospora sp. DSM 117369 (assembly GCF_053764795.1). Taxonomy (NCBI): domain Bacteria; kingdom Bacillati; phylum Actinomycetota; class Actinomycetes; order Micromonosporales; family Micromonosporaceae; genus Plantactinospora; species Plantactinospora sp. DSM 117369. The sequence goes on from NZ_CM132446.1 coordinate 5,205,752, forward strand.
GTGTCCGCCGTCTGGCGTACGAAACCGACCTGGGTGATGCCACGCTCGCCCGCCGCCCGGCTCGGACGTCGGCCACATCGCGGTCGAACCCAACGTCGGCCACCTCGCGGTCGGCGGCCCGCGACGGCTACATCGCGGTCGGGCCGGGCATCGTGGCCGGCTCGGCCGGCATCGGGATCTGCAGGTACGTCGTACCGCGCAGGTCCAGCCAGGCACTGGTCGGGGTACGCACCAGCCGGAGCATCACTTCCGCGCAGGCCGGACAGCGGGCGACCACCCCGGGCGCGTTCGAGTAGACCCGCAGCGCGGCCATCGGGCCGGTCTGGCCACAGGAGGCGCACCGGCCGGTCGCCGTGGTCAGGTCCACCGCGAACACGTCCCGCATCGGCCCGGCCAGCACGTTGCCGTCCAGGTAATCCATCCGCCCCGGATCTGGTCGGAGCTGCTCGGTCATCTCGCCTCCAGGGTCCTCGGGGTCAGCCGGTCGGACCGAACCGTTCGGTCTTGATCCGCCGGGGCTCGTGCCCGAGCGCGACCAGGATGTCGGAGACCGCCTCGACGAAGCCGGTCGGCCCGCAGACGAAGTTGACCGGTTCGAGCTGTGCCGGCCAGCCGTGGGTGTTGACGTCGGCGACGGCGACCCGGTGTGCCTGGGCGGAGAGCCCTTCCGGCACCTCCCGGGTGTAGACGTAGGCGACGTCGAGGCCCCGGTCGTCCCGGGCGCGCCGACGCAACTCGTCGGCGAAGTAGACGTCCCGCTCGGAGCGGACCGAGTAGATCAGCCGGAATGGTGTCCGGCTTTCGGCCTCCCGGCGGGCCCGGATCATCGCCATCAGCGGTGCGATGCCCGAGCCACCGCCGACCAGCAGTACCGGCGAGGGGTCGGTCACCCGCCAGACGAAGTAGCCGCCGACCGGGCCGCGGACCTCGATCTGGTCGCCGACCGAGAGGCCGTCGAGCAGGTACGGCGAGACCTCGCCGTCCGGCACCCGCTGGACGGTGACCTCGATCCGGTTGCCGTCGGCCGGCGCGGAGACCGAGTAGCTGCGGGCCGCCTGGTAGCCGTCCTCGGCGGTCAGCCGCAGGTCGACATGCTGCCCGGGCAGGTGCCCCGGCCAGTCCGGTACCTCCAGCACCAGCGTGCCGGAGGTGGCGGTCTCGGTCCGGCGGTCGACCAGCCGGGCGACCCACCAACCGGTCCGCTTCATCAGTCTCCCTGGTACCGCTGTTCGCGCCATGGGTCACCGTAATCGTGATAGCCGGCGGTCTCCCAGAAACCGGGCTCGTCGGTCAGGCCGAGGCGGATGCCGCGCACCCACTTCGCGGACTTCCAGAAATACAGGTGCGGCACCAGCAGCCGGGCCGGGCCACCGTGCTCGGCGGGCAGGTCGGCACCGTCGTACCGGTGCACCACCCAGGCCTGCCCGTCACGCAGGTCGTCCAGCGGCAGGTTGGTGGTGTAGCCGCCGTACGAGTGCACCAACGCGTAGTCGGCGGCGGTGTCGACGCCGTCGAGCAGGGTGTCCAGGGAGACGCCCTGCCAGTTGGTGCCGAGCTTCGACCAGTGCGTCACGCAGTGGATGTCCACCGTCGGCGTCTCGTTGGGCAGTGCCCACATCTCGTCCCAGCTCCACCGGAACTCGGTGCCGGTCTCGGTGGTGATCACGAACTCCCAGTCCGTCAACGGCACCCGGGGGGTGGGGCCGGCGGAGAGCACGGGGAAGTCCTCCGTCAGGTACTGCCCCGGTGGCAGGTTCGGCCCGGACTGCCGACGCCGGCCCTGGAAGCCTGGTGACACGATGCCCACCCGCTAGTCCTACCACCTCCCGGTGCACCGCAGGTCACAACCGGGGTTTCCGGCCGGGCACCGGCACGGCGGGGCAGCCGTCAGGACCGGTCCGGCCGGGCGGCCGCCGAGCCGGTCCGCTGGTCCGGTGCCGGCCGCCCCGGCGGCTCGTCGACCTCGCCCAGCACCTCGGCGGGCAGCCCGGGCCAGTACGCCGACGCGCTGTCGAGGAAGTAGCCCTCGCCCGGGTCCCAGGTGTGCCCGGTGGCCCGCCGGTGGTAGACGTAGCCGAGCGGGTGGGTCCGGTAGATCCCGCCGCCGTCCCGGCGTACCCGGTCCAGCAGTCCTAAGTCGACGGACCGGGGTACCGGCCGCCAGCCGCCGACCGCCTCCAGGTCGCCCCGGGCAATCAGGATCGTACCGCCGGCCACCACCTGGCAGTCGGACTCGGCGGTGCCGGACGGCCGGCGCAGCGTCACACCCCGGGTCTCCAGGTGCACGAACTCGGAGCCCTTGCCCACCAGCGTCGCCCCGGAGTAGTGCCGGGCCAGCACCAGGTCCCAGACGTGCTCGGCGGCGTAGCTGTCGTCGTCGTCGAACTTGCTGACCAGGCTGCCCCGGGCCCGCCGGGTCGCGGCACCGAGCGCGGCGCCGAAACTGGCGGCGGCCGGCACCCGGACGATCTCGTATGGCCGGCCGCAGCCGGCCAGCGCGGCCCGGACCGGTTCCGGCAGCTCGACGCCGTGCAGGCAGAGCACGATCTCCAGCTCCGGGTACGTCTGCGCGACCAGCATCCGGACCGCCTCCGGCAGCCGTTCGGGGCGCCGGGTCGCCAGGATCGCGCTCACCGACGGCACCGGCCCGAGCTGCGGGAACACCGCCGAGGCGAGCCGGGGCACGGCGAACGCGGCGGCGTGCCCGCGCAGCGCCGCCCGCCGCTGCACCACGCTGCGCACCTCCAGCGCCAGCGCCCCGGTCTGCGGCACCGGGGTGGTCAGCAGGACCCGCAACTCCGGCGCGATCAGCCCGGCGACCCGCTCCGGCAACGCCGGCACGGAGAGCACCGCGCCGGTCATCGCGATCTGGACCAGCAGCGCCGCCACCGCCACCGGTTCGGCGTCGGGGACCTCCGGGCAGTCGACCACGCCGGTCTGGCGCAGCGCGGCGAGCACCGGCGCGGTCACCCCGGGTCCGTCCAGCGGGTACGCCCCCGGGCCGGGCCGGCGGGCGGCCGGGGTGAAGTCGAGGCGTACCCGGGGAGCGTCCGGCTGGTAGCAGTCGGGCCGGCGGCCGCGCGGGTTGATCCGGAGCGCGTCGACCAGTACGGCCGGCGGGGTGTCCGGCGCCTCGATCCCGTGCCGGGTGGTCTGCCAGCCGACCGCGTACGGCGGTGTGCCCGACCCCACCCCGGTGCCGCCCGGCGCCCGCAGCAGTACGTCGTACGCCCGGATGTCGGGGCTGCCGACCAGCTCGCCGAGCAGCACCGTCCCGCCCGCCGGCAGGTACGCCGGCAGCGTCCCGTGGCTGGTCAGGCTCGGCTCGGCCGGTGCCGGCAACGGCCGCCCCGGTGCCAGCGCGTCCAACGCCGCCCGCAGCACCTCGCGCAGTTGCGCCGGCCGGGACAGCCGGACACTGACGACGGCGGTCCCCCGTCCCCGGCCGGGCAGCGCCACCCGGTGCCGGCGCAGGTGGTCCAGCGGCCCGATGCCGCTCGACCAGCCGCGCCGGGGCGCCCGCCAGTACGCCACCACGACGACCGCCCGGCGGGTCAGGTGCAGCGAGACGGGCTGGGCCAGCAGGTCCCGGAGCCGGTCGGTCGAACCGGCGACGACCCACACCCGGGGTAGGCCCGGGATCCGCAGCACACGCAGGCCGACCAGCCGACCGAGCCGTTCCGCCCGACCGGGCCGGGGCACACCCACCAACCGCCAGTAATCGGGCCACTCCACGCGGTGACGATACGTCCTGTCGTGCCCATTCGACGGCAACCGCCCGGGTCGACACGGCGACCATGCCGTGCCGACGGGGCCGGGCGGTGACCCGTTAGAGAGGGATTTCACCTCGGCCAGGCCGCAGCACGGCGACCAGGGCGGCCGATGACCACCACCGGAGCACGACGACCGAGCCGGGGGGCACAGCGACCGGGCCGGGGTATGGCGGCCGGCGGCGGCACCGCCTGGACCGGGACAGGGCGGGGTGTCCTATCGTGCACGGATGACCGCACCCCGACCGGCTGGGGCCGGCCCGCTCACCGGCGTCCGGATCGTCGAGCTGGCCGGCATCGGCCCCGGTCCCTTCGCCGCGATGGTCCTCGCCGACCTGGGCGCCGACGTGGTCCGGGTGGACCGGGTCGGCGAGGTCCGGCCGGAGCGGTTCGGCACCCCCCACCCCGACCTGCTCAACCGGGGCCGCCGGTCGCTCGCCGTCGACCTCAAGGCGCCGGCCGGCCGGCAGGTGGTACTCGACCTGGTCAGCGCCGCCGACGTGCTGATCGAGGGCTTCCGGCCGGGCGTCACCGAGCGGCTCGGGCTGGGCCCGGACGACTGCCTGGCGGTAAATCCCCGACTGGTCTACGGCCGGATGACCGGTTGGGGCCAGGACGGCCCGAACGCCCGGTACGCCGGGCACGACATTGATTACCTTGCGCTGACCGGCGTACTGCACGGGATCGGCCGGGCCGGCGAGCGGCCGGTGCCGCCGATGAACCTGGTCGGCGACTTCGGCGGCGGCGGAATGCTGCTGGCCCTCGGCGTGGTCTGCGCGCTCTTCGACATCCGGGGCGGCGGCACCGGGCAGGTGGTGGATGCGGCCATGGTGGACGGAGTGTCGCTGCTGGCCACGATGATCCACTCAATGCGCGGGATGGGCCAGTGGGGCGACGACCGTGGAGTGAACATCTTCGACGGTGGCGCCCCGTTCTACGACACCTACGAGTGTGCCGACGGCAGGCACCTGGCGGTGGGCGCCGTGGAGCCGCAGTTCTACGCCGAACTGGTCCGGCTGACCGGCTTCCCGCTGCCGCCGGACGAGGCGCTGGACCGCACCGATCCGGCGAACTGGCCGGCGCTGCACGACGCCTGGGCCCGACTGTTCCGCACCCGTACCCGGGACGAGTGGGCCGCCCTGCTGGAGCACACCGACGCTTGCGTGGTACCGGTGCTCGACTGGCGGGAGGCGCCCCGGCACCCGCACCTGGCCGCCCGGGACGTCTTCGTCGTACACGCCGGAGCCGAGCAGCCGGCTCCGGCGCCCCGGTTCAGCCGTACGCCGGGGGCGATCCGCCGGCCGCCGCCGCAGCCCGGCGAGCACACCGACGAACTGCTGGCCGAGCTCGGCCTCGACGCCGACCGGATCAGCCGACTCCGGGCCGACGGCACCGTCGCCTGAGCCCCCGGCCGGCGGTCCGGGAGGAGCTACCGACGGTCGCCGTCCTCCCGGTGCAGCCAGTCGAGCAGGTCCGCCGGGCCCAGCGTGGCCAGCCGGCGGCGGTAGTGCGCCAACTCGTCGGGACGCAGCATTTCCCGTCCCGCCCCATTGCCGCCCCGCCGGAAGAACGCCGCCTGGCTCTTCAGCACCCCGGACCGGTCCGGTACCAGCTCCGGCGCCCGGTCCCGCATCCGGGTGAAGGTGGCCGCCTCGACCAGCGCCGGCCAGCGCCGCTCCGGCACCTCGATGCCGAGCCGCCGCGCGATCCGGCGCATCTGCCCGCCGAGGTCCGCGGAGAGGTCGGCGTAGTGCACCAGCAGCACGTTGGGCAGGTGCCGCCGGGCCCAGGCGTCACCGAGGTGCCACAGTACTCCCGGCAGGGAGTCGAGTTCGTCGGCCGGTGCGACGTCCCGGTCGATCCAGGACAGCAGCCACTCCCGCACCGGTGGGCGTACCCGGGGTGGGCCGGTCGGCGCGGGCTGGCCGGTGAGCTGTGCGACCCGCTCCCGGTCCAGGTTGCCGCTCTGGTGGTAGAGCGACACCGCCATGTCCAGCGGATCCCGGGCGACCACGACGTAGGTGGCGCGCTCGTCGAGGGGAATCCCGTCCAGCGGGGTGTGTGTCTTGACGAACCGGCGGTGCGGCTGGGCCTGGAGCGCGGCGACGACGTCGTCCCGGGGCTCGCCGAGCCAGTCGAGCCAGGGTGACAGCTCGGCCAGCGGGGCCGGCAGCTCCGCCCGCTGGAAGACCAGCAGCGCGCAGATCATCTGCATCCAGGTGGTGCCGCTCTTGGAACGGGTGCTGATCACGATGTCACCCGGTCGGAACGGGAAGCCGGTCCACCGGGCGCTGTCCTCGTCGCCGGACCGGTACCGGACGAAAGCTTCGGGCATTCGGCCGAGAATACCGGCCGGTGATCCATCCGCCCGGGCAGGCGTGAGGGTGCGTACAACGGGTATCCGGCCGGCCGGTGAACCAGACAACGGGCGAGGAGCGGGATCCCATGGTGACCAACGCGGACGTACTGCGGTACCTGGAGTCGATGGACTTTCCGGCGCCCAAGGAGGACATCGTCCGGGAGGCCGAGCGCGCGGGGGCGCCCCGCGAGGTACTTCAGGCGCTGCGCGGGATGCCCCCGGTGGACTACCAGAACACCGAGGAGGTGGCCCGGTCCGCCAAGACCGATTTGGCCCCGGACGCCAGCCCGGCGGAGATGGCCGCCAAGACCCGCGACCGTACCCACCAGCGGGTCGCCCGGCACCAGCGCCAGATCTGACTCCCCCGTTCCGCGGATGCGGCGCAGACCCTGGTCCGACCCGCCGAAGGCCTCGATCCAGATGGCCGTCATCACGCTGGTCGGGGTCTGCGTCGGCATACCGGCCACTCTCCTGCTGTCGCCGCTGCTCGGGCCGCTGATCGGCTGGGACGCGGCGGCGGCAGCCTATGTGGTGTGGGCGTGGCGGGTGCTGTGGTTCCGGGACTCGCAGCAGACCGCCGAGCTGGCCGTCCGGGAGGACCCGAGCCGCCCGGTACGCGACGCGGTGCTGGTCGGGGCGGGGCTGGCCAGCCTGTTGGCGATCGGCATCCTGCTCGCCACCGACCACGAGGTCCGCGGCATCGACCGGGAACTGCACATCGGACTCGGCATCGTCAGCGTGCTGCTCTCCTGGACGGTCGTGCACTTCGTCTTCACCGCCCGCTACGCCCGGCTCTACTACACCGGCGACGACGGCGGGGTGGACTTCCACGAGGAGGACCCGCCAAAGTACACGGACTTCGCGTACCTCTCGTTCACCATCGGGATGACCTTCCAGGTCGCCGACACCGACCTGACCACGAAGACCATGCGGGTCACGGTGCTCGGGCACGCCCTGCTGTCGTACCTGTTCGGCGCGGTCATCATCGCCGCGACCATCAACCTGCTCGCCGGGCTCGCCAAATGACGGTCCGTCCCGAAGGGAGGGAAGGCACCGGACGGGGCGCCCGTCACATCCGCGCTCACACGCGTGTCCCGGGCGCCACGTCCGCCAGTGCCCCGGTGAGGTCACACGTCCGAACCGGACCCGCTCACCGGATCGCGGCGGCCGGCCCGAACCGGGCTGGCTGACGCCGCGCACCCATCTTACGATCCGGGATGGACCGTTCGGCCAGAATCCGGGAAACTGTGTGTGAAAGCACGCTGTTTCGCTGCTCAACGGGCGATTTCGTGGTATCTGTCCTCGAGATCAATCCTGGCCAGAGTACCCACCAACCAGGCCAGTTTCTCCGATTCCCCGCCGCCGGCCAGCGTGGCCAGGTCGGCCGCCGAACGCCCGAGTCCGAGCCGGCGCGCGGCGGCGAGGGCCCGGCGGTCGGCGACCGGCGCCGTTTCCGCCCACAGCGCCTGGACCTCGCGCAGGAACAGCTCCACCACCTCGGCGTCCACACCCGGCAACTCGGCGAGCAACGCCCGCTCCCGGGCCGGCGCGTGCTTCGCCGCGGCTCGCAGCCGGCGCAGGTCGCCGTGGTATCGCGCGACCAGCGCCTCGGCCAGCTCGCCCAGGGTGCCGGCCAACCGGTCGGCGTCGGCACCCCGACCGTGCTCGCGCAGCACCGCCGCCCGCGCCTCGGTGCGGGACCGCGCCATCCGGGCCGGGCTCTCCCAGCCCGCGTCCCGCAGTGCCCGGGCCGGATCGACCGCGCGCCGGACCTCGCCGGTGCGGCGCAGCAGGATCGCCAGGCAGAGCACCTGGAACAGGCTCGCCGGGTTGTTGGTGACCTGGAAGCCGTACTCCTCGGCGAAGCCCCGGCTGCGTGCCACCAGCCGGCGGACGAGCCGCTTACGGTCCTCGACGCTCGTCGTCGCAGTCGTCGCCATGCCGGCGACTACCCACGACGGGTCGGGCCAAAGCTGGCCGGGGCGCCGTTTTCCCGCCACCGCTGCGGCGGCCCGGCATCCTCGTCAGCCGACGGTCCGGCCGTACCAGTCAGCCGACGGTCCCGCCGTGCCAGTCAGCCGACGGTCCGGCCGTGCCAGTCAGCCGACGGTCCGGCCGTGGCGGTCGCGGCTCTTCAGCCGGGTTGTCGGCATCGGCGGAGCCGGCAGCGGATCCGAGTCGTCGCCCTGCACCCGGCCGAACCGGAGGCTGCCGGCCGCCCAGTCCGCGCGGGCCTCGGCGATCTCCTCGTGCGAGCGCCCGACGAAGTTCCACCACATCACCAGCGCGGAGTCGAACGGCTCGCCGCCGAGCAGCATCAGCCGGGTCGGGCCGGTCGCCCGTACCACCAGCTCGGGACGGCCGGCTCCGAGGTAGAGCAGCGAACCGGGGGTGAGCGTGACCCCGCCGATCTCGGCGGCCCCGGACATCACCAGCAGGCCGTGCTCGAAGCCGGCGGTCAGCGGCAACCGGGCCGGGCCACCGTCGGGCAGCCAGAGCTGCGCCCCGAGCAGCGGCGAGTGCACCACCGCCGGCGACCGGACCCCGGCCAGCTCCCCGACGAGTACGGTCACCGAGTAGTCCGGCTCGGTCAGCACCGGAAGCTCGGCGTGGTGGGCGAAGCCGGGCGGGCCGGACCGGGCCCCGTCGGGCAGCGCCACCCAGAGTTGCAGGCCGTGCAGGGTCGGCGGGTGCTCCGGTGGCGAGTACTCCGAGTGCGCGATGCCGTGGCCCGAGGTCATCACGTTGAGCTGACCGGGCCGGATGAGCTGGTCGTTGCCGAGGCTGTCCAGATGCCGTATCTCGCCGTGCACCAGCCAGGTCACCGTCTGCAGCCCGGTGTGCGGATGCGGCCCGATCCCCATGCCCGGCCGGTTGGCCACGTCGTCCGGACCGAAGTGGTCGACGAAGCACCAGGCACCGATGGTGCGGAGCTGGCGCTGCGGCAACAGCCGGCGCACGGTGGTGTACCGGCCCAGCGGCACGTCGTGACCGGGCAGCAGCACATTGGTCGGCCCGGTGTCCGCGCCCGTCCCGGTGCCCGGCGGCAGGGTCTCCCCCGGCATCGGCTCGGTGATGCTCACCCGTCGAGCCTACGCGGCGACCAGGGCGCCAGACCCGACTACCCGGCCGGCCGACACTGCCCGGATACCAGCCGACCGGCGCTGCTCTGATACCAGACTGGCTGGACCCGGATCGGCCGGATCCCGGCCAGCGGTGCGGTACGCCGGTTGACCTCGACCGTGGTCGAGGTTGTTGACTGGCCCGGTGGAGGTGCCGGCAGGCCGGGAGGGGCTGGGATGCGGGCGGTGTGGTTGCGGGAGTTCGGCGGTCCCGAGCGGCTGACGGTGGCGGAGACGCCCGACCCGGTCGCCGGGCCGGGGCAGGTGGTGGTCGACGTCGAGTTCGTCAACATCACCTTCGTGGAGACACAGCTCCGGGCCGGCACCGGCCCGTTCCCGGTGCGGTTGCCGACGGTTCCGGGCAACGGCGTCGGCGGTGTGGTCGCCGAGCTGGGTCAGGGGGTCGCACCGGCGCTGCGCGGCCAGCGGGTGGTGACCAGTACCGGCGGGTCGGGCGCATACGCCGAACGCGTGGCGGTGGACGCCGACGGGCTGGTCGAGGTACCCGACGGGCTGCCGCTGGACAGCGCGGTGGCGCTGCTGGCGGACGGGCGTACCGCACTGCTGTTGCTGGAGACCGCGCAGGTACGCCCCGAGGAGCGGGTCCTGGTCGAGGCCGCGGCCGGCGGCGTCGGCAGCCTGCTGGTGCAACTGGCCCGCGCGGCGGGTGCCACCGTGGTCGCCGTGGCCGGCGGTGACCGGAAGGTGGCGCTGGCCCGGGACCTCGGCGCCCACCTCGCGGTCGACTACTCGGTGCCCGGCTGGCCGGACCGGGTCCGGGCCGGGGCCGGCGGGCTCGACGTCGTCTTCGACGGGGTGGGTGGCGCGGTGGGCCGGTCGGCGTTCGACCTGCTCGACCGGGGCGGTCGGCTGGTCAGTTTCGGGTTGGCCAGCGGTAGCTGGACACAGGTCCCGGACGAGGTCGCGAAGGAACGGGGGGCGACCGTCGTCCGGTCGCTGACCCGATCACCGGAGCAGTTGCGGGAGCTGACCCGCCGCGCGCTGGCCGAGGCGGCGGCGGGCCGGCTGCGCCCGGTGATCGGGCAGCGGTTTCCACTGGACCTGGCGGCCGACGCGCACGAGGCCATCCAGTCCCGCCGCACGCTGGGCAAGACGCTGCTGGAGGTCGGCTGACTGTGAGCATGGCGGGATCGGTTCATCAGTGGTGAGCTGATTGTCGGCAGTAGTGGGTGTGACCCTTCGTCCGACTGGCTTTGTGCCTCTGGCGGGACCTGTCCGCCCACTGCTGCCGGCTCGACTCCTGACCGCGCGGCCACCGGGGCGGCGGCGAGCACTGCCGCCGCTCCGGGAGGTCCGGCCGAGAAACGAAGGCGCCTGCCGGACGAGGTGTCTCGTCCGGCAGGCACTCCTGCGAGGTACGGGTCGGCTCTCGCCGCCCGCCCGACGGTCAGCCGACCGAGGTCAGCTCTCGCGAACGGCCCCGGCGGCGGCTCGCGGTCCGCCACGCGACCGCCACCAGCACCAGCAGCACACCGGCGATCAGCAGCATGGTGCCGAGCGCGATCTGCGGCCCGGTCTCGCTACCGGTGACCGGCAGCGGTGGCTGCGCCTGCACGACGGTGACCGTGGTGCTCGCCACCCGGCCGGTGGTGAGCCCGGTGCCGGTGATGGCGACGGTGCCGGTCCGGCTGAACCGGACCCGGACCGAGAATTCCCCGGTCACGTTCGCCCGGACGGTCAGCGTGGTCGGGTTCCGGTGCACCGTTTGCGCCTGCTGCGCAACCGGCAGCATCGCGCCGACCCCGCCGGTGTCCTGCACCGCCGTCCCGGCACCGAGCCCCAGCGGCGTACGCGTGAAGACGAGCCGGACGAGTTCGTTACCGCCGTACCCGGAGCCGAAAACCGTGAAGGTCTGGTTCACCTCCACCGTCGGGTCACTGACGGTCAGCGCCGGCGCCTGTGGTGGGTACGGTGGTTGTGGTAGTGGCTGGGCCTGTGCGGGCGACCCCGCGATGGCGAACGCGCCCACCGTGGCGAGCGTCGCCACCGCCGAGCCGATGATGCGGGATAGCCGCATGATGGATCCTCTCTCTACTGATCGCATGACGTTCACAACGGATCGCATGACTTGTTCTGACGTGCCGGCCTACTGGCCACACGCGGGTGCGGAACTGACACGGGTGGTCCATGGGGTCGGGCCCGGGGTGAGCCACAACTCGACCGCGCCACTGGATTTCGGCGGGGTCAGCAGGCCCACTTCCAGTACGCGGGTACGTCCGGGTCCGATGTCGACGGCCAGTACCCCGACCTTCCGGCCCCGCTCGATGCCGCCGCCCATCGGCTTCGACTTGCCGTCCAGCCGGGCGCTCAGCGGCGAGCCGCGTACCGGGCTGAAGACCGAGACCAGAACGCGGGCGGTGTACGGGTCGCCGGACATCGCGAGGCCGCGCACCGACTCGCTGAGCCCGGAGGAGGGTGCGGACGAGCGCAGGGTGAGCCGGAGGTGGAGTTCCCGGCTACCGTCCGCGCGGCAGTCGCCGACGGTCAGCTCGGCCGAGCGGTGCAGGTAGTAGCCGAGCTTCGCGCCGCTGCCGTCGTTGAGGAAGACACCGACGTCGTGCACCGACTCCCGCTCCGGCAGCACTCCGGCGAGCCGGGTGTCGACGAGTTCCCGCTGCTCGCTCGCGTGCGCGCTCCAGAACAGGATCCGGCGCTCGGCGACGGCCGCGTTGACCGCCTGCACCACCGCGCGGGGGTTCACCGACCGCTTCAGCAGGGCGTCGAAGACCGCCCGGGCCGAGACGGCGAAGTACTTGTCCTGCTTGGCCGGCTCGTCGATCCGGCGGTACGCGTCCGACAGCAGGGTACGCACCGCGGTGGACGCGGTGAGGGTCGGATGCCCCGGCACCGGCACCGGTCCGATCGCCTTGAGCAGGTAGGAGAGCGCGACCGGGTCGGTGGCGAGTACGCCGTCGATGGCGCCGCCACCGGCCCGCTGGTACATCCGGCGGATCAGGGTGGCCGCGGTCGGGAAGTGCGGGGTGAGGTTCACGTCCGCCGGATAGATCCCGGGCAGGTCGGTATAGAGCGCGCGCAGCTCCCGGCTCAGTGACAGCGGCGGCTGGCCGTGATTGCTCAGGTCGGTGACCGGGCCCTGCTTGACCAGTTTCACCTCGCCCTTGCTGGCCCGGATGACGGCGTAGGCGCCGAAGATCCCGCCGGTCGCCCGGGGCTCGGCGAGGTTCTGGAAGACCGCCAGGTAGGTCCGGGTTCCGTTGCCGCCGAGCAGGGCGGGGAGCAGGGCACCGCTGCGCCGGACGGCGGAGATCGCCTCGACCAGTCGGTCCAGCTCGGCACGCAACTGTGACACCGCGTCCCGGACCGTGGGCACGAGCCCGGAGGTCGGCACCGCGAGGATCCGGTCCCGGACCTCGCGTACCGCGCTGTCCGCCTCGGCGACCGCGGGTACCGCGCCGCGCATGGCGGCCAGGTCGAGCCGTCCGGAACTGGGCAGCAACGTCTGAGGGTTCAGTTCGACCAGGGCCGGGAAGGCCCGCCGGGCGAGTTCGTCGACGCCGACCGCCAGCTCCCGGACCGCCGACATGCTGCGGCCGGCGTACGGGGCGGAGCCGGCGGCACGCCAGCCGATGTCACCGGTACGCGAGCGGGCGGCGGCGGTCTGCTGTTGCAGCGCCTCCAGGGTCCGGCGCGCCTGCCCGGTCTGGCCGTCCAGCACCTGCTGGCTCAACTCCCGGGCCAGGCTGGCGGCGTTCTCCAGGTGTCCACCGGCCTGCCAGCCGCGCAGTCCGAGCCAGCCGCCGCCGACGGCCAGCAGGCAGCCGATGACGAGTGCGGTGAGCAGGATCCGGCGGAGCTTCCGCCGGACCACTCGACGGCCCGCCGTCCGCCGTCCCGGGGACACGTCCCCCACCGCCACCACCGCTTTCGACTAAGTCGGATGAACTGGACACAACGCCTTTAGTGCCTATATCTCTATAGCACGGCTCACAGTTCACTGTTGGTATTTCAACCGCCCTTACAATGCTTTTGTGGGGCTATAGTGAGGAAAGTTCACAAACCGGCCAGGGCGATGCTGCGGTGACGGGCGAAGAGCCAGGTCAGCGCCGCCGGCGGCTGGCCACCGCTTCGGCCAGCAGCTGCTCCATCTGATCGACGCCGGTGCGCAGCGACATCCGGGACAGATAACTGTCCCGGGCCCGCTGCGCCATCTCCGCGCGAGCGGTACTCGGAATCACCGCAGCCAGGGCGAACCGGTCCGCCAGCGCCTGCCAGTCCTCGGGCGGACAGGAGAGTCCCGCCCGGGCCCGCTCCACCAGGTCGGCGGTGTCCCCGCCGGCGGAGGCGACCACCGGCGCCCCGGCGGAGAGCGCCGCCTGCAACTTCGCCGGCACCGCCCCGCGCAGCGCCGGAAGATCGCGCAACAGCACGAGTTGGTATTCGGCGGCCGCGTACAGGTCGGCCACCTCGGCCGGTGGACGCCAGCCGAGGAACCGGACGTTGGTCGCGCCGAGTTCCTCGGCGAGCTGCCGGGACTGCCGCTCCTCCGGCCCGGAGCCGACCAGGACGAGATCGAGGTCGACCTTGCCGTTGATCGCGGCGGCGGCCCGGACCGCCGTGTCGACGCGCTGGAACGGCCCCATCGTGCCGGCGTGCATCACGGTGGTGTGCCCGCGGTGCCCGATCGCCCGCCGGGCCGCCGGAGTGGTGCCCATGGGCCGGAACAGCCGCTCGTCAGTCCAGTTGAGCACCACCCGCACCCGGTCCGGATCGGCGCCCCGCTCGATCACCACGTCCCGCATCGACGGCGAGATCACCGCGATCCCGGCCGCCGACCGGTAGATCGCGCGCATCGTCCGGCCGAGCAGCCCGTGGGTGAACCCGCCGGAAGCGTCCCGCCCCGACTCGCCAGGCGGCGCGGTCACCCCCTCCGGCCAGATGTCCTGGATGTGCACCACCGCCGGCACCCGGCGCAGCATCCGGAGCAGGGCCGCCGCCGCGTACGCGCCGGCCGGCGGGAAGTGGACGTAGAGCGCGTCCACCCCGGCCAGGAAGCCCGGCGCGGCCAGCGCGCTGCTCATCGCGTACGTGAGCTGCCGCGCCGCCCGCCGGGCCGCCGTACCGTCGTGGCTGGCGTACGCCGGCACCCGGCGGATGGTGACCCCGCCGTCGTCGGTCTGGTGCCGCCACCGCTGCCGGTACCCGGGATAGACCTGGCCGGTCGGATGGTTCGGAAACCCGGTGAGCACCCGCACCTCGTGACCGCGTGCGGCCAGCTCTTCGGCCAGGCAGCCCGGTATGAAGGCGGGCTCGGGCGGAAACCAGTACGAGATAACGCCGATCTTCATTTTTCATCCCCCGATCACCCCGCGACCGGGCGAGCCCGCGTTATCGCGGTACCCGGTCGAGCTCCTCCGTGTTGTCCGCGGGCGCGGCGGCCACGACACCGTTCAGGGGGACGCGTACCGGGTCGGCGACGGGTGGCTCCTCGCCGCGCGTGGCGAGGACCGTCTCCACCGGCCCACCCTTCCGGTACGCCCGGTACTGCTCGACGTCGATCTTGTTCTCCTTCGACATGTTCAGCACGCAGCCGAGTACCCGGGCGGAGACCGCGTGCAGCGCCTGCGCGGCGGCGGCGGTCTGCGCGCTCGGGGTCTTGCCCTGCCGGGCCACCAGCAGCGCGCCGTCGGCCTGCACCGCCACCACCACGCCGTCGGTGAAGGCCAGCAGCGGCGGGGTGTCGATGATGACGATGTCGGTCAGCTCGCGCAGCGACAGCAGCAGGTCGGCCATGGCCTTCGAGCCGAGCAACTCGCTCGGGTTCGGCGGTACCGAACCGCCCGGCAGCACCAGCATGGACTTGTCGCCCCACGGTTGCAGCACGTCCTCGACCGCGACCTCGCCGATCAGCACGTCGGTCAGGCCGGCGCCCGAGCCGAGCCCGAGATAGCCCGCGACCCGGGGCCGGCGCAGGTCCGCGTCGACCAGCAGCACCTGCCAGCCCGCCTCGGCGAGCGTGATCGCCAGGTTGCAGGCGAGCGTGGACTTCCCCTCGGCCTGCACCGCACTGGTCACCGCGATGACCCGGGCCGGCTCCTGGGCGTCCACGAACCGCAGGTTGGTCCGGAGTTTCCGCATCGCCTCGGCCCGGGCCGTCTGGGCGGCGCCACCGACGATCAGCGGGCTCGACCGGGCCTGCCCGTCGTACGGGATACTGCCGAGCAGCGGTGCCGAGGTCGCCTCCTGGAGCGTCTCGCCGTCCCGGAAGGTGGTGTCGGTCAGTCCGCGCAACACGGAGAGCGCGGCGCCGAGTACCAGCCCGAACACTCCGGCCAGGACGAGGTTGCGGACCGGGCGGGGCGACACCGGCTCGGCGTTCACCCGGGGGCCGCCGACCACCTCGATCTTGATGGGCGGTTCCTTCGCGCCGGGCGGGGTCTCGATGCTGTGCACGAGTTTCACGAACTGCGCCGCCAGCGCCTCGGTGAGCCGGAGCGCCCGGGCCTGGTCGGTGTCGGTGACGGTCGCGGAGAGCAGGACGGTGTCCGCCTCGACCTGCGCGCTGACCCGGGAGCGCACCTCGTCCGCGGTGAGTCCCACGCGTTCCTCCGCCGCGACGGTCTGCGCCAACCGGTCGCTGCTGAGCAGGTCGACGTACGACTTGACTCGCTGTTGGAGGAAGAGGCTGCCCTGGTACGCGTCGGTCATGCCGTGCCCGGAGGAGGTGACGAAGAAGGTCACCGAGGAGGCGTACTGCGGGGTCGCCCGTACCGTGACGAACCCGGCGAGGCCCAGCGCGACCATCACGGTCGCGAGTACCACCCACCAGCGTTGGCGCAGCGCGCGCAGGTAAGTGTGCAGATCCATCAGCCCCGGCCTTCCGTCCCGGCACCAATCGGCGCCAAGACCTCTAGTGATCATAAAAAAGGCGACAGTATGAAAAGTTCCCACTTGTCGCTCGGCAGTTCCTACCGAATGTAGATGATTGGGCGCCGTCAGTAGTCACACTCGGCCCAATAAGGCCGATAAGTACCAGCGACGTCTTCAGCCAGCGAGGTGTTCAGGCAGCGCACCCGGAGCAGGGCGGACGGGAGCGGCGGCGGAGCGGGCAGACGAAACGGCGCCGGCCATTCGGCCGGCGCCGTCGATGATGCCCGGGACTCAACGCGACGGGGGCGGCTCCGCACCCTCGTCCGCCTCCTCCACCTGGTCCGAGTCGGCGAGCGCCTCCCGGAACTCACGCGACAGGTCCGAGCCGGGAACGGCGGCCTCCTCGGCCTCCTCCGCGACCACGTCCCGCTTGTGCGGCCGTTCCGGCTCGGGCAGCGCCACGTCACCGGCGAACCCGTACTCGTTCGGCTCATCGTGCCTGGTCATGCAGTGATCCTCCGTTCGGGCCACAGGTCGGCCGTACCGACCGCCGGCCATCAAAACGGCTACCCGCATCCCGGCCGTCCCACACCCGGCAGTGGTCGTCAGGTCAGTTGGTGCACGGCGTCCACCAGCAACCAGACCCCGCAGATCCCGAACAGCGCGCTGGCGCCGTACCGGATCGTCTTCTCCGGCAGGCGGCGGCCGAGGATCCGGCCGACGCCGATGGCCAGGGCGTCGGCCGCCACCATGCCGACGGTGGAGCCGAGCCAGGTGCCGAACCAGCCGTACTGGGTGGCCAGGGTGATCGTCGCCAGCATGGTCTTGTCGCCGAGTTCGGCCAGGAAGAAGGCGACCGAGACCGCGATGATCGCGGAGCGGCGGGTCCGTTCCGCCTTGCGCCGCTCCTCCTCGGTGAGCGAGTCGCCGCGCAGCGTCCAGATGCCGAAGCCGAGGAAGGCGAGCCCGGCGACCAGCGCGATCCAGCCGGTGGGTAGCGCGGCACCGAGGCCGACACCGAGGGCGACCGAGGCCAGGTGCACGACCGAGGTCGCCACGGTGATGCCGATGATCACCGGTAGTGCCTTGAACCGGGTGGCGAAGGTCAACGCCATCAACTGCGACTTGTCGCCCAGCTCGGCCACGAAGATGACGCCGAAGCTGATCGCCAAGGCGGTGTTGAAGTCCTGCATGTCACCCTTCCCGGTCGATGCCGGGCGGGGGCATGGGCGACCTCGACCCGGCATTGCTGCCTGAGTCGAAGGTCTCGCCCGCCCCACCGGGGTGAGGCCGCGTGGCCGGGTGTGCGACACGCGCGCACCAGTATGTCGACCACGACATTGGGAGCTACTCCCCTTCGCTGCCGACGACCCTACCCGAGCACGCCCGACGGCGGCGAGGCGCCCTTCGGCTGACCGGGACCTCAGGTGGCCTGGGCGAGGGTCACCGCGAAGAGGCCGTCGTCGTCGGTCCACCGGGCCTGCACGGTGAAGCCGCCGGCGGCCAGTTCCGCGTCGACGTCCTGCGGACGGAACTTCGCCGAGATCTCGGTCCGCAGTTCCTCCCCCTCGGCGAAGGCCAGGTCGAGGTCGAGCACCCGGACCCGCATCGGCCGCCGGGCGCGCAGCCGCATCTCGATCCAGCGCTCGTCCGGGTCCCAGAGCGCGACGTGCGCGAACCCGTCCACCTCGAAATCCGCGCCCAGCTCGCGGTTGAGCACCCGCAACACGTTGCGGTTGAACTCGGCGGTGACCCCGGCCGCGTCGTCGTACGCCGGCACCAGCACGCCGGGGTCCTTGACCAGGTCGGTGCCGAGCAGCAGCCAGTCACCCCGCTCCAGTGCCGAGCGCAGCGCGGCCAGGAATCCGGCCCGCTCCGCCGGCAGCAGGTTGCCGATGGTCCCGCCGAGGAAGGCCACCAGCCGCCGGCCGCCGGTGGGCAGCCGGTCCAGGTGCCGGGTGAAGTCGCCGACGATGCCGCGTACCCGCAGCCCTGGATAGGCGGCGGCGATCTCGGCGGTCGACTGCTCCAACGCGCTGACCGAGACGTCCAGTGGCACGAAGGTACCGAGGCTGCCCCGCGCGGTCAGCGCGTCGAGCAGCAGGCGGGTCTTCTCCGACGAACCCGACCCCAGCTCGATCATTGTCTTCGCGTCGGTGAGCCGGGCGATCTCCCCGGCCCGGGCCGCCAGGACGGCCCGCTCGGCCCGGGTCGGGTAGTACTCGGGCAGCCGGGTGATCTCCTCGAACAGCTCGCTGCCCCGGGCGTCGTAGAACCACTTCGGCGGCAGCCACCGGGGCGTGCCGGTGAGCCCGGTCCGGACGTCCTCCCGCAGCGCCCGCTCCAGGTCCCGTTCCTCCAGATATATCTCCAACGGATCAGCGGTCACCCGCACACTCCCCTCGGTCGACACCGCCGCACCGTGCGGCGGGTCCGGTTCCTCGCACCGGCCGCACCGGCCGCTCAGCCCGGACTCTGCTGTTGCTCGCGCCGGCACTCCGGTCGCGCACGCCCCGGTGGCGCGCTCGGCGCTGCGTCGCTCGGCGCTGCGTCGCTCGGTCGAATCGCGGCCGACGGATCCGGGACGCGCTGGTCGCCGGCTCCGCGCCGGTGGTCCGTCGGCCAGATCGGCGCGATGTCGAGGTGGCCGGCGGCGGCCACGACGAGATGGCCGTCGGGGACCGGCCGCCAGCCCGGTTCCTCGGCCAGCGGCTCGGAACTGACCAGCACCGACTCCCCGGTGGCCCGGACCGACAACGCGTGCCCACCGGCGTTCGCCACCACCAGCCGCCCGTCGGTGAGCATCAGGTTCAGCCGGGAGCCGGGAGCCGCGGCGGCCACCTCCCGGACGGTCTCCGCCACCGCCTCGGCCGGCCCGGCCCCGGCGCGCAGCCGGTGGCGTACCAGGGCCCAGAGCAGGGCCGCGTCGGTCGGGGCGTCCAGGGTCATCAGGTCCCGGGTCGGCAGCCGGCCGGCCAGCGCCGCGATCGAGTCCGGCCAGCCGTGGACCGCACCGTTCAGGCTGAACAGCCACGGTCCCTCGGCGAACGGGGCGGCGGCGGTCTCGACCACCGGCATGCCGACGGTGGCCGAGCGCACCGCCGCCAGTACCGCGCCGGCCGAGGTCGCCGCGGCCAGCACCGGGAGGGTGTCGTCGGCCCAGATCGGGGTGGCCCGCCGGTAGCGCACCGGCGGGCCGTCCAGGGGGTACCAGCCGACGCCGAAGCCGTCGGCGTTGACCGTGCCGCCGCCGCGCATGTCCAGGGGTGCCCAGGACTGCCGCGCCAACGAGTGCGGCGGGTCGAACAGCAGCGCGGCCAGCGGTAGCGCGGGGCCGAGATAGGCCAGGTGACGGCACATCAGCGGGCCCCGCTCCGCCGGCCGGGCAACCGGTCGGGACCGGTCACGCCGTCTCGTCCGGCCGGGCGTCCCGGGCGCACCGGAAGCCGCTGAAGATCTGCCGGCGGATCGGCAGGTCCCAGTTGCGGAACGTACCCCGACAGGCCACCGGGTCGGTGCCGAAGGAGCCGCCCCGGAGCACCCGGTAGGCGGAGCCGAAGAAGACCTCGGAGTATTCCCGATAGGGGAAGGCGGCGAACCCGGGATAGCCGAGGAACGGACTGGAGGTCCACTCCCAGACGTCCCCGATCAGCTGGTGGACGCCGAGCGGCGAGGCACCCGCCGGGTACGCCCCGACCGGTGCCGGCGCCAGGTGCCGCTGCCCCAGGTTGGCGTGCTCGGGCGTCGGGTCGTCGTCCCCCCACGGATAGCGGCGGGACCGGCCGCTGTCCGGGTCCCAGCGGGCCGCCTTCTCCCACTCGGCCTCGGTCGGCAGCCGCTTGCCGGCCCAGGCGGCGTACGCCTCGGCCTCGTGGAAGCCGACGTGTACCACCGGCTCGTCCGGGACCAGCGGGGCGAACCGGCCGAACCGGGTGTAGCCCCAGTCGGTGCCGTCCCGCCGCCAGTGCATCGGAGCGGTCAGTCCGGCCGACGACCGGTGCCGCCAGCCCGCCTCGCTCCACCACCGCTGGTCGGCGTAACCGCCGTCGGCGACGAAGGCGAGGTATTCCGCGTTGGTCACCGGCGCCGCGTCGATGACGTACGCCGGCAGTTCCACCGGGTGGCCGGGGCGCTCGTTGTCCAGCGCCCACGGGTCGGTGGAGGTGCCCATCGTGAACCGCCCGGCCGGAACCAGCACCTCACCGGCGACCGGTCCGGCCGAGGGCGGCGGCTCGGGTGCGGAGAGCACCGGCGGGCCGGTCCGGAGCTGGTGGGTGGCGAGCATGGTCTCGTCGTGCTGCTGCTCGTGCTGGGCGATCATGCCGAACGCGAACCCGTCGGCGACCAGCCGGCTGCCGTCGAACCGTACGCCGTCGAGCAGGTCGAAGACCTTGTCCCGGACGGTCGCGACGTAGCGTCGGGCCTCGGCCGGGCCGAGCAGCGGCAGGGCCGGCCGGTCCTTGCGGGGGTGCTTGAAGGCGTCGTAGAGGTCGTCGATGTCCTGCCGCACCGGATCGCGGCCGCCGACATCGCGGACCAGCCACAGTTCCTCCTGGTTGCCGACGTGGGCGAGGTCCCAGACCAGCGGGGACATGATCGGTGAGTGCTGCCGGACCAGGTCGTCGTCGTCGACCGCCTCGGTGAGCCGGACGCTGCGGTCCCGGGCCCGGGTGAGTTCGGTGGCGATCCGGTCGCGCAGCGGCCCGGTCGGCCGGTTGTCGGGTCGGACGTCGGTCATGTCGATCCCTCCCGCGCGGCGGCGAACCGCCGCGCCACGATCCGGGTGATCTCCTCGCAGGTCGCCGGCGACAGTCCGGTGCGGTGCAGCGACCGCAGCGCGAGGTCGAGCAGGGTAGCGGCCGCTTCGGCCAGCAGCGGGTCCCGCAGCCCGCGCCGGGCCGCCTCGGCCCACCGGCCGGCGACCGGTTCGCAGGCCGCCCGGGCGGCGTCCCGGGTGCGGTCGTCGTCGAGCAGCGCCGCGAGCACGCCGACCGGCGCGATCCACTCACCGTCGGGTTGCGCGTCGAGGTAGCGGATCTCCAGGTACCCCCGGGGGCGTACCGGCGGAAACAGGGTGCTGAGGTGGTAGTCCAGGTCGTCGGTGGTCGGCGGCCGGGGCAGCGCACCGGCCAGCCAGTCCCGGAAGGTGATCCCGGGCGGGACCGTCCAGTCCCCGCCGTCCCGGCGTACGCAGAGCAGCGGCGCGGCGAGCGCGTACCGGACCCAGGCGTCGACCGGGTCGGCCGAGCCCGGCGTCGGCGACCAGGCCGGACGGGTCCGGGCCGGGTCGATGAACTGCCAGGCGGCCATCCGGGCAGAGGCCCAGCCGGTGTCCCGGCCGGCGTGCCGACGGGCGGTGGCGAAGAGCGCGAGCAGGGGCGGTCCGAAGGCGTGTGCGGCGGCCCACCGGTCGGCGAACCGGTCGACGGTGCCGGCGTCCAGGCAGACCTGGAGCCCGGCGGTGCTGTACATCATGGTCCGGCCGGCCGCGCCGAGCCGGTCGAAGGCGCAGCGCATCGCGCGGTAGCGGGGGGTGTCGACCACCGGCGTCGGTGGCCGGTGCGGATCGATGCCGGTGTCGCCGCGGACGAGTCCTGCGGCGCCGAGCAGATCGGTGAGGTGGGCGAGGTCCGAGGTGGTGCTCTCGTGCAGCTCGCCGAGGAGGTGACGCGGGGCGGTGGAGAGTTCCACCTGGCCGCCGGGCTCCACGCTGACCGTGCCCGAGCGGGGCAACGGCTGGCCGGGACTGTCGGGATCGAGGGTGGTCGGGGCGTACGGGCCGAGTGCGGTGCGGAGCCGGGCCGGGTCCACCGGTCGGCTCGGAACGGCCGCGTCGTGCACGGTCCATTCCAGTTCCACGCCGCTGAGCGTGGGTGGCCCGGTCTTGAAGCAGATCTTGGCGACATATCCCTCGGCGTCCTCCATCGCCCGCAGGATCGTGCCGCTGTCCAGGTCGGATGGCATCAGTGCAGGTCCTCCCTCCTGGGAACCGACTCCCCTTACCCGCTTTTCCGATGCACACGCTCCGGACTACTGCCGAGCGCCGCGCATGCATAACTTGCTCGGCATATTACTGAGTTGGTATGTTCGGGGTCATGGCCACGCCGTTCGAAGTCCTCGCCGAGCCGGTCCGGCGACACATCCTGGACCTGCTCCGGGAGCGCCCGCGCTCGGTGGGCGAACTCACCGAGCAGTTGGGGCTGACCCAGCCGGGCACCTCGAAACACCTGCGGGTGCTGCGCGACGCCGGGCTGGTCCGGGTCCGCCCGGAGGCGCAACGCCGCTGGTATGAACTCTGCCCCGAACCGCTCGCCGAACTCGACGCCTGGCTCGCACCCTACCGATGGATGTGGTCCAGCCGGATCGATGCTCTTGAACGGCATCTGAACACCATGCCACCCGGGTCCGACAATTCCGCCGGGCCCGAGCACCCGCCGGTCGTCGAGCCGCCGCCACCGGCGCGTTCCGGCCCCGCCAAGAAGCGGCGGACCGATCCGAAATCCGAGGAGTTGTCGTGAACGAGAGCCTGGACACCGCGCACGGACGGCAGGTGCTGCGCATCGAGCGCCGGCTGGCCCATCCGGCGGAGAAGGTCTGGCCCGCCGTCACCGAGCCCGAGCACCTCCGCGAGTGGTTCCCCGCCGAGATACGACTGGACCCGCGCCCCGGCGGGCGGATCACCTTCAGCTTCGGGTCCGGTCCCGACGCGCCGCCGGAATCGATCGGCCGAGTCGACGCGTACGAACCGCCCCGGCTCTTCGCCTTCACCTGGGAGGACGAGCTCTTCCGGATCGAACTGCACCCGGACGGTCCGGGCTGCCTGCTGGTGTTCAGCCACGTCTTCGACGACCGGGCCGGCGCCGCGAGCTTCGCCTCCGGCTGGCAGATCTGCCTCGACGCGCTCGAATGTGTGCTGGACGGCCGGTCCGTCGACCAGTCGGCACGCCCGTCGGGGCGGCTGCACGAGTCGTACGTCGAGCGGTTCGGGCTGGCCGAGGGGGTCGCCGACACCACCGGGGACGGCTGGCGGGTGCGCTTCGAGCGGCAACTGACCCGGCCCGCCGAGGCGGTCTGGGCGGCACTGACCCGGTCCGCGCCCGACCGGCCGGCCACGCTCGGCGCGCCACCGCCGCCGGGCTTCACCACCGACGAGTTCCCGGCCGGCCCGGTCACCGCACTGCACCCCCCGACCCTGCTGGAGTACGCCTGGGAAGCGGCCGGAGCACCGGCCGGCCGGATCCGCTGGGAACTGGCCCAGGGCACCGGGCACGGCGCCCGGCTGGTACTCGAACAGACCGGGCCGGCCGACGCGCCGGGCGGCAAAGCGACCGCGCTGGCCGCCTGGCGCTGCCGGATCGAGCCGCTCGCCCGCCAGCTCGCCGAGGAGGCGGACCAGCTCGCCGGCTGACCCGACCGGGTCAGCCGGTGAGCCGGACTCGGCGCGGCGCCGGTTGGATAACGGGACGGAACGTAACGGCGTTCCCGGCTTGACACCAAGCTTGCGAATATGTGCACTTGTGACACTCCGCTCCAGCCGGCACCGGTGCCCGCTCAGCAGTCGGAACCGGACCGGCCACCACCGTCACGGGGAGGCACGATGGCACGACGCGCAGGCACGCCCCGCACAGACCTCCGGCTCGACCGGCGCCGGCTACTCGGGCTCGGCCTCGCCGCCGGGGCCGCTCCACTACTGAGCGCCTGCGGCGGCGCGTCGACCACGGGCTCGGACGAGGAGGGGTCGATCACCTTCCTCTCCACCCAGTTCACCCCGGTCGAGGAGCGGCAGCGGTTCGAGCAGATCCTCCGGGACCGGGTCAAAGGCGGCGCGGTCGCGTACAACACCGTCGAGCCGAACGTCTTCTCCTCGACCATCACCTCGCAGGTCGGTGCCGGGCGGGTCGAGGTCAGCCTCGCCGGCGGGCTGCACGGCGACTTCGCCCCGCACGCCGACAAGTTCGAGAACCTCGACGACCTGGCCGGCAAGCTGGCCGACCGGAAGTTCCCGACCGACCTCGCCCAGCTCGGCAAGCTGGCCGGCGGCGCCACCACCTACCTGCCCTGGATGCAGGCGTCGTACGTGCTCGCCGTCAACAAGCGGGCGTTGCAGTGGCTGCCCAGCGGTGCCGACGTGCAGAACCTGACGTACGACCAGTTGCTGACCTGGGTCGGCAACGCCCGGCGGGCCAACGGCAACAAGCCGGTCTTCGGCCTGCCCTGCGGCCCGAAGGGTCTCTACCACCGGTTCTTCCAGGGCTACCTGCTGCCGAGCTTCACCGGCGGCCAGATGACCACGTTCCGGGGCCCGGAGGCGGTGCGGGCCTGGCAGTACATGGTGGAGCTGTGGGCACAGACCGCGCCGGCGTCGACCAACTACGACAACATGCAGGAGCCGTTGCAGCGCGGCGAGGTGCTGATCGCCTGGGACCACGTCGCCCGGCTGGTCAACGCCCCGGCCGACAAGCCGGACGACTGGATCATGGCGCCCGCGCCGCGCGGTCCGAAGGGGCTCGGCTACATGCTGGTCGTCGCCGGCCTGGCGATTCCGAAGGGCGCCCCGGAGCCGGACCGGGCACGCCAGGTGATCGAGGCGTTGACCACTCCGGACGTGCAGTTGGAGGTGCTGCGCCGCAACGCCTTCTTCCCGGTGATCGAGGCCGCGCTCCCGACCGACCTGCCGCCTGCCGTGGCGCTGGAGGCCGAGGCGGTGCGCCGGCAGCAGGACGCCGAGGGCGCCGTGCTGGCCCTGCCCCCGGTGGGGTTGGGCGGCAAGGACGGCGAGGTGTCCCAGATCTTCAAGAACTGCTTCAAGGAGATCTGCCTGGACCGCCGGCCGGTGCAGCAGGTCCTCGACCGGCAGGCCCAGCAGCTCAACAGCATCCTGGACGAGGTGAAGGTGCCCTGCTGGCGCCCGGACCCGGTCGCGGCGGGGCAGACGTGCCGGGTGCAGTGACCACCGCGCCGGATCCGGCGCCCACCGAACGGTCCCCGGCGGCACCGGCCCGGCCGGGCCGTCGGCGACCCCGGCCCCGGGTGCCGACGGCGGCGCTGCTGGTCGCCCCCTCGGTGCTCTTCCTGGCCGCGCTCTTCCTCTGGCCGATCGTGGTCGGCGTCGGGCAGGCGTTCACCGGGACCGACGGGCCCACCCTGGCCCACCTGCGCCGGATGCTGGACGACCCCTACTTCTGGACGGCGACCCGGAACACCGCACTGCTGATCGTCGTACTGATCCCGTTGCAGTTCGCGTTCGCGCTGACCATGGCGCTGCTGCTGCGGGAGCGGCCGAGGCTGTCGTCGTTCTACTTCTACGTCTGGTGCGTACCGCTGGCGATCAGCGACCTGGCCGCCGGGCTGGTCTGGCTGTCGATCTTCGCCGACCGGGGCTACCTCAACTCGGTCCTGGCCCACCTCGGGCTCGGCGACGGCTACGCCTGGCTCTCCTACGACAACCAGACCACCATGTTCGTCGCGGTGCTGCTGGCCGAGCTGTGGCGGGCCACCTCACTGGTGCTGGTGATCGTGGTGGCCGGACTGCAGAACATCCCGCGCGACTACGACGAGGCGGCGGCTGTCTTCGGCGCGACCTACTGGCAGCGGCTGCGCCACGTCATCCTGCCGCAGTTGCGCCCGAGCCTCCAGGTGGCGCTGATCCTGCGGACCATCCTCGGGTTGCAGACCTTCGCGGTCGCCCAGGCACTCACCGGCCGGAGCTTCCCGCTGCTGGTCGGCGAGACCTACCAGTGGTACGTGACGTTGCAGAACGAGCGGGTCTCGGCGGCGATCGCCCTGGTGATCCTGCTGATGTCCCTCGGCACCGCGGTGGTCTACCTGCGGGTGCTGCGCGACCCGGCAGCCACCGGCGGTGGTCGGTGAGCCGGCTGAAGGCGGCCCGGCGCCGCACGATCGTGATCCACGTCGCCTGCGTGGCGGTCACCCTCTTCATGGGGCTGCCGATCTACCTGATCGCGCTGGCCGCGCTCTCCAGCCGGGAGTCGCTGAACCGGTTCCCGCTCTCCCTGCTCCCCACCGACGTCTCGACCGAGACGATGCGGGTCTTCCTGGACAGCACCGGGGTGGTCGGCGGGTTCCAGAACTCCGTCGAGGTGGGCCTGCTCAGTCTCGCCCTCTCGCTGGCCCTCGGGGTGCCGGCCGGCTACGCCGTGGCCCGGTACGCCTTCCGGGGGCGGGAGCCGTACCAGCTCTTCCTGCTGCTCACCCGGGCGCTGCCGATCGTGGTGCTCTCGGTGCCGCTGGCCCGGGTCTTCCTGGCCACCGGGCTCTACGACACCACGTACGCGGTCGCGCTGCTGCACACCGCGCTGGCGCTGCCGACCACCGTCCTGATCACGTCGGCGATCTTCGTGGCGGTACCGGTCGAGCACGAGGAGGCGGCGATGGTCTTCGGGGCCAGCGCGCCGCGGGCGTTCGCCCGGGTGGTACTGCCGCAGGCGCTGCCCGGGATCGCCGCCGCCGCCATCTTCACCTTCGTCACCTCCTGGAACGAGGTGCTCGGCGCGGCCGTGCTCACCCTCAACCGGCGTACCCTGCCGGCCCAGGTGCTCTCCACGCTGGCCGACTCGCCGCTGGCGTTCCGGTTCGCCGGGGGCTTCGCGCTGGTCGTACCCGCCCTGGTCTTCATCGCGTTCATGCGCCGCTACCTGTTGAACATGTGGGGAACCACGATCCGCTGAAAGGGACGAGCGTTGGCCGAGATCGTGTTGCGGAACCTGGTGAAGACCTATCCGGGGACCCGCTCCCCCGCCACCGACGACATCAGTCTGGAGGTACGCGACGGCGAGTTCCTGGTGCTCGTCGGGCCGAGCGGCTGTGGCAAGACCACCCTGCTGCGGATGATCGCCGGGCTGGAGACCCCGGACGCCGGCAGCGTACACATCGGCGGCCGGGACGTGACCGACCTGCCGGCCCGGCAGCGCGGCCTGTCGATGGTCTTCCAGTCGTACGCCATCTGGCCGCACATGCGGGTACGCCAGAACATCGCGTTCGGGCTGGCCATGCGGAAGACGCCGAGGGCGGAGATCGACCGCCGGGTGGGCGAGGCTGCCGAACTGCTGCACCTGACCGAATACCTGGACCGCTATCCGGCGCAGCTCTCCGGCGGGCAGCGGCAGCGGGTCGCGGTGGCTCGGGCGATCGTGACCGACGCCGACGTGCTGCTGATGGACGAGCCACTGTCCAACCTGGACGCACTGCTCCGGATGGAGTTCCGCACCGAGCTGAAGCGGATCGTCGGCAAGCTCGGCACCACCACGGTCTACGTCACGCACGACCAGGCCGAGGCGCTCTCCCTGGGTGACCGGATCGCGGTGCTGCGCGAGGGGCGGGTCGCGCAGGTCGGCCCGCCGCTTGCGGTCTACGACAGCCCGGCCGACGAGTTCGTCGGCGGTTTCCTCGGCGCCCCGCCGATGAACTTCCTCCCGGCCCGGGTCGACCGGGCCGACGGCCGGCCCCGGCTGCGGATCGGCGACCAGTCCACGGCCGCCCCCACGGTGCTGGGCGACTATCCGGGCGACGAGGTGACGGTGGGCGTCCGGGCCGAGAACATCGAGGTCTTCGACGCCGACGGGCCGGGCCGGCTGGCGGCCCGGGTGGAGGTGGTCGAGCCGACCGGGGCGGCCATCCTGCTCACCGTGGACCTGGCCGGCCGGCAGCTCAAGGTGCAGGCGCCGCCGACGTTCCGGATCGGCCCCGGCAGCCCGGTCTGGCTCGCCGTCGACCCGGACCGGGTGCGCTGCTACCACCCCGCCGACTCGACCGCGATCGCCGTCTCCGGCTGATCCGGCGACCGGTCCGGCGGGGTGCCGGACCGGTCGCGGTGGCCTCCGGGTACGGTGATCGACGGCACCACCAGCCGACGCGGCACAGTCGCCGCCGCGATTGCGTACCCGGCCACACGGCTGGGTACGGTGTGCACGTGCTGGAATCGGGAGTCCTGCTGGGCGGTCGTTACCGCCTTGACGAGCGTGTCGCCACCGGCGGGATGGGCGACGTGTGGCGCGGTACCGACGTGGTGCTCGGGCGCCGGGTCGCGGTCAAGGTGCTTCTCCCCTCGCTGCTGTCCGACCCCGACTTCATCGCCCGGTTCCGCGCCGAGGCCCGGATGCTGGCCACCCTGCACCACCCGGGCATCGTGCAGGTCTTCGACTACGGCGAGGACGAGCTGCCCTCCGGCCGGACCGACTACCTGGTCATGGAGTACGTCGACGGCGAGCCACTGTCGGCCCGGATCCGGGACACCGGACGGCTGAGCGTGGTCGACGCGATGCGCGTGGTGGCCCAGGTCGCCCAGGCACTGCACGCCGCCCACCAGGGCGGGATCGTGCACCGCGACGTGAAGCCGAGCAACCTGCTGGTGCAGGCCGACGGCGCCGTCCGGCTGCTCGACTTCGGGGTCGCCCGCTCGGTGAACATCACCAGCATCACCAGCTCGAACGCGGTGCCCGGGACGGCGCTCTACATGGCGCCGGAGCAGGCCGCCGGCAAGCCCGTCTCGGCCGCCACCGACATCTACGCGCTCGGCGCGGTGGCGTACCAGTGCGTGGCCGGGCAGCCACCGTTCACCGGGGAGAACCCGTTGCAGGTCGCGGTGAAGCATCTGCACGAGGATCCGGATCCGCTCCCCGCCGACGTGCCCGGGCCGGTGGCCGAACTGATCGGGCGGGCCCTGGCCAAGGACCCGGCCGACCGGTACCCGGACGCGGCGGCGCTGGCGACGGCGGCCCGGGCCGCCGCGAACCACCCGGAGGTGCTGGCGGCGGACGCGGTGGGCGGGGTCGACGGTGGCGGCATCGCCCCGGCGGAGCCGACCGCGGTGACCGGTCTCGGCGTTCGCGCGGGCGCGGCGGGTGGCAGCGGCAAGGCGGGCACGGCGAGCGGGCCGAGCACGCTGACCGACAATCCGGTGGTCGGCCCGGACGGCCGGGACCGGGAACCCGGAGTCCGCGTCCTCACCCTGGCCGGGATCGCCGCCGTGATCGGGCTGGGCGCGGCGGTGGTCACCGCCGTGATCGCCTTCCGGTTGTCCGACGACGCCCCGGCGACGAACGCACCGCCGTCCCCGACGCCCAGCAGCACCGCGACGGTCGAGGCCCACACTCCGGAACAGCCGTCGCCGACGCTGCCGAGCGGGCAGGATGCGAACTCCCCCCGGCCTCGGGACAGTCCCCGGCCGCGTCCCACCGCCTCGCCGACGCCGAGCCCGACCCCGGACAGCGAGCCGAGCGACGACCCGACCGAGCCGCCGCCGACCAATCCGCCGGCGAGCAACCCGCCGACCGGCCCTGAGGACCCGCCGGGCAGCGGCGGGCCGGTCGAGCCGGGGGACGGCTGAGCCGAACCGTGCCACACTGTTGGTAGCCTCTCCGCTACCAACAGTGTGTGTAGCGTCGCGCTGCCAGCACGACGATGGGAAATACTTCCCTTTATCCCTGTTTCGAGGGTGATCAACGATAAATCACCCTAAGGTGTGCACCACGTCGTCCGAGTACGGTGGGAGCCCCTTATGAGCAGCGAAAAGCTGGTTGTCGTCGGTCAGGGATACGTCGGTCTGCCCCTCGCGGTGGCCGCTGTGGAGTCCGGACTGGACGTCGTCGGACTCGACCTCGACACCGACCGGATCAAACGGCTCGGCAGTGGGGAGTCCTTTGTCGAGGACATCTCCGACCAGCGGCTCGGTACGGCGCTGGCCACCGGCCGCTACCTGCCTACCAGCGACTACGCCGACGCCCGGGACTTCGATGTCTGCGTGATCAGCGTGCCGACCCCGCTGCGGGACGGCGTACCCGACCTCAGCTATGTGGAGCAGGCCGGCATGGCACTCGCCCCGTACGTCCGGCCCGGCTGCATCGTCATCCTGGAGTCGACGACCTATCCCGGGACCACCGAGGAACTGCTCCGGCCGCTGCTCGAATCCGGCAGCGGGCTGCGCAGCCCGGACGACTTCCATCTCGGCTACAGCCCGGAGCGGATCGACCCGGGCAACCCGGTCTGGAGACTGGAGAACACCCCGAAGGTGGTCTCCGGAATGGGACCGGAGGCGCTGGACCGGGTCGACTCGTTCTACCGCCGGATCGTCCAGCAGACCGTACCGGTCGACTCGACCCGGGTCGCCGAACTCACCAAGCTGATCGAGAACACCTTCCGCCAGGTGAACATAGCGCTCGTCAACGAGCTGGCCACCTTCAGCCACCAACTCGGCATCGACATCTGGCAGGCCATCGACGCGGCGGCGACCAAGCCGTTCGGGTTCATGTCCTTCCGGCCCGGCCCCGGAATCGGCGGCCACTGCCTGCCGATCGACCCCTGCTACCTGTCCTGGCAGGTGAAGCGGCGGCTCGGCCGGCAGTTCCGGTTCGTCGAGCTGGCCAGCGACATCAACCACGCCATGCCGGAGTACGTGGCGCAGCGGGTGATGGCCGGGCTGAGTAGCCGGGGTCGGCCGCTGCGGGGCGCCCGGCTGCTGATGATCGGCCTGGCGTACAAGAAGAACACCGGCGACCTCCGGGACTCTCCGGCGATCGACCTGGCCGGCCGGCTGCACGCGCTCGGAGCCCGGATCAGGGCGGTGGAGCCGTACGCCGATCCCCGGCAGGTGCCGACCGAACTGGCGATGGTCGAGTTGACCGAGGACGAGGTCCGGGACGCCGACGCGGTGGTGGTGGTCACCGACCACGACGTACTCGACTACGACATGATCATCAGAACCGCCCGGTACGTCTTCGACAGCCGCGACCGCTGCCGCGGCCCGGTGGTCGAACGCCTGTAGCCCGGGTGGTCCACGCACCGGTAGGTCGGCGCGGCCCGTCGGGTAGCGGTAGGTCGGCGACCCGGCCCGTCGGAGCGGCCAGGCCGGTGGTCCGGTCCCTCGTACACCGGCAGGTCGGCGACCCGGCCGCCGGATGGCGGTGGGTCAGCGGGCGCGGGCCAGCGCGCCGGGGGACTCGGCAGGCTCGGTCGGCCAGCAACCCCGGGCCATCGCGAGCCTGTGGTAGAGGTCCCGGGTGGCCGCCACCAGCCGGGGCGTGCCGAACGCCTCCCTGGTCTCGGCCAGCGCGGTGCGGCCCATCCGGTGCCGCAACTCGTCGTCGGCCAGCAGCCGCAGCACCGCACGGCTCAGCCCGTCGATGTCCCGGCGGTCGCAGAGCAGCCCGGTCCGGCCGTGCCGGATCACCTCGGCGGTGCCGCCGACGTCGGTGGCCACCACCGCCCGACCGGCGTGGCCGGCCTCGATCAGCGTCAGCGGCGTCCCCTCGTGATCCGAGGTCTGCACCACCAGGTCGGCGGCCGCGTAGACCGTCTCCAGATCGGACCGCCAGGGCAGGAAGGTCACCTCGATCCGGTCGGCGGCGGCCGCCCTGACCGTCTCGGCCAACTCGGCACCCTCGCCGCAGACCACGAACCGGACATCGGCCCGGGTACGCCGGACCGCCCGGGCCACCGTGAGGAACCGGTCCGGCCGTTTGGCCGTACTGAGCGGACCGATGTACGCCACCACCGGCCCGGTCTCGGGCAGTCCGAGGGTACGCCGCGCGTGGTCCTGCCCGGGCAGCGGCGACAGGCTCGCCCCCGGTGGCATCACGGTGTACTGGTCAGGACGGCCGATCGAGGCGGCCAGGAGTTCGTCGCGGAGCCGGGCGCCGACCGCGACCAGGGCGTGGCTGGTCCGGGCCAGCATCCACTCGGCACCCGCGGCCACCTGGCCGGCGATGCGCGACGAACCGGGCACTGGATGGGTGTGGAAGGTGTGCACCCGGATCGGCACCCGGCAGGTGACCGCCGCGACCCGGCCCAGCACGCCGGCCCGCACGTCGTGGGTGTGCACCAGGTCGGGCTGGAAGTGGCGGATCTCCCTGATCAACGCGGCCAGCGCCCGGAGGTTGTCGACCGGCCGGGCCGGACTGCGGAGCGCGGGCAGCACCCGGACGGGTACGTCGGAGGCCCGCAACCGGCGGTAGTCGCCGGTACCCAGCTCGACCGGGCCCGCGTAGAGCCGTTGCTCGAAGCGGTCCGGATCGAGCCCGCGCATCAAGGCGCCGACCTGCGGCGCGGCCTCGCCCACAGCCATTCGGGAGATGATCCGCAGCACCCGAAGCGGTCGCATGACCAGACCTTTCACGCCTCGCGGCACGGCCGATCCGGTGATCGGTCGCGCCGAAATCAACCTTTGGTCCCGTTATACGCTGATTTGCAGGGGCAGACCGATGATCGGGCAAATTAGGAGGGTCGACAATGGCCGGCGGCCGACGGCCTTGCTGGTCGCCCCTACCGGCGGCGCCCGGACGAGGGCCGGCGACCGAACGGGAGGACGCGGATCAGTCACCCGCCCGGAACGTGCCGGATTTCGGCCGCCAGCCCGCCGGAGGGTCCTCGCCGACGAGTCCGTCCACCGCCTCCCGGAGCAGGTCGGCGTGCCCGGTGTGCCGGCCGTACTCCTCGACCAGATCGAAGACGAGCCGACGCAGGCTGGCACGCCGACCGTCCGGCCAGGACAGGTGCACAAGCTGGTCGAGCCCGTCGGTGGCCAGGGCCGCCCCGAGCCGCGCCCGGGACCGCTCGACGGCGCCGTCCCAGTATCCGTAGAGCTGTTCGGGCGTGTCGTCGGCGGCGGAGGTGAAGACCCAGTCGCCCCCGCCCGCGGCCTCGATGGTGTCCCACGGTGCGCCGATCGGCTCCCCGGTCAGCCTGGTGGTGAAGAGATGGTCCTCGACCAGGGCAAGATGCTTGAGCAGGCCGCCGAGGGTCAACGCGGAGACGCCGAGCCGGGTGCCCAGCCCGGCCGCGTCCAGGTTGTCGGCCTTCCACCGGAAGGTGGTGCGCAACCGGTCGAGCGCACCGAGGAGGTGCGCGACCTCGGTGCCGACCAGGGGCGGTTCCCAGGGACAGTCGCTGTCGGTCATGGGCGCTACCGTAACCGTCGGCACCGACGGCCGACCCGCACACCGGCCGCCGGTCAAACCCCCGCCGCGACCTCGACCGACTGGACCGCCTCAGCGCGGTGGTGCTGCGGGGACGACTCGTCCGGGCGGCGGCCGGATAGTCCAGGACCGGTGTACGTCCCGGCCAGCGGTCCAGCCCGGACCGGGCCGGCGGCTCAGCGGCGTTCCAGCAGCACCACGGGGATCTGCCGGGGTGCCTGTCCGGCGTATGTCCGGTACATCGGGAAGATCCCCGCCATCAACTCCCAGAGCCGGGGTCGCTCGACGGGGTCGGCGACCCGGGCCCGGGCTACGAACCGGTCGGCCCGCACCTGTACCCGCACCACCGGGTCTGCCAGCAGGTTGAGAAACCAACTCGGATCGCGCGCGGCGGCGCCGTTCGAGGCCACCACGACGTACCGGTCGCCGTCCCGTCCGTAGATCAGCGCGGTCCTGCGCAGGGCGCCGGTCCGCCGGCCCCGGGTGGTGATCAGCAGCGTCGGAAAGCCGTGGTAGTCGTGTCCCTCCGCCCCGTCGGTCGCCAGATAGCGCCGGATGTGCGCCGACACCCAACCGGTGGGGCTGTCCCGGACCTCCTCCGGTGCCTCGTGCCGTTCGTCGTGCGTCCCGGTCATCCGTCGCCCCCGATCGTCCGCCGTCCCACCGCTCGGGGCCGCGCCGGTTGCGGTGACTGGTTGTCGCTGCCGCCGCCCGCCGGACCGACCGCGCTCCGCCCGAGGCGTACCTCCGGCGGCACGACGCGAACCGGCGGCACCGCGACGCTTCGCCGGGCCTGGCCGCCACTGCGTGAGTGGCGGCGTTTGCGCCTGATCGGGCGATGGGTATCAGGTCGGCAACACTCCCGGCGGGCCGGGGCCGGCAGGAGTTCGGCCCTCGGTCACCGCGCCGGGTCGATCCGCATTCCACCCCCGAGGAGGCTCTCATGCGTTACGGATCGATAGGCGGCGTCATCGTACTGCTATGGCTGATCATCGGCGCGATCGCGGCCGGACAGCGCGGATACTTCGACCGGAGCAACGACAACTGCGCCGAGGTGGGCACCACCGCCGTGACGGTGGTCGCCGGACCGCTCAACTATGTCGGCTTGAACCCCGAGATCGAGTGTGACGTGCCCGAGCCCTCGCAGTGACCTCGGCCGGTCGGGACGGCCAGCCGGATCCCTCGTCCGGGCCCGTCCCGGCGGCGAGTTCCCGCTGCACGGTGCCGATCTCCCCGGCCCGCAGCGGCAGCCGAAGACAACCCGTCCACCCCACCGACAGCATCGCGCCGGGCCGACCTACTGGGTCGGCCCGGCGCGGTGCCGTCGGGCCGGTTGCCGGCCGGCCGACGGGGGGACGTCCGGGCGGACGTATCGGAATAGACGGCTCCAACCAGCGGAGATTCGTATATCCGGATTTAGCTATATAGATGATTCTCATTCACGTGCAAGCCCTGACATTTGTCATAGGTACCCGTGCACGACGCACCTCTGGGGATGACTTAACACACTAGTAACACCTCGGATCCGACCAGGAGACTCGGATGCGTCGATGAAGCACGGTCGCCCAGGGACCACCCGAGGAGCCGCGACGATGGACGAAAGATACGACGCCTACTGCGCGGTCGATCCGCTGTTCTACGACTCCCTCAGCACCACCTCCGCAACCACCGCCGCCGGGTTCACGGCCGCCGACCGCCCGGTCCCGGCCGGCTGGCAGCGCGAGCCGAGCGAGGACTGGCTGGTCTACGGTCCCGAGGACGGCAAGCTGCCCCAACAGGGCTGGAAGATCCATGTGTCGGCCTGTCTGGACAACGCCGATCGGATCCTGGACAGCGTCTTCGACTACTGCGTCCCCCGGGGGATGTCGTTCAAGTTCCTCCGCGGTCCGCGGATGCTGCTGATGCGCAACTCGAAGTACGCCCGGCGCGGCTCCAGCGGCAAGTTCGTCACCATCTACCCTCGGGACGAGGCCGAACTCGAACTGGCCTGCAAGGAACTCGCCGAGCGGCTGGACGGCGAGGCCGGGCCGTACATCCTCAGTGACCTGCGCTACGGCGCCGGCCCGGTTTACGTCCGGTACGGCGGCTTCGCCGCCCGGTACTGCGTCGGCGCCGACGGCCAGGTGGTACCCGCCGTCGAGGACGGCACCGGCACCCTGGTACCGGACCGGCGCGACCCGGTCTTCCACGTACCGGACTGGGTGACCCTGCCCGAGTTCCTCGGCCCGCACCTCGCCGCCCGCAACGCGACCACCACCACCGAGCTGCCGTACCGGATCGAACGCGTGATCCACTTCTCCAACGGCGGCGGCCTGTACGTCGGCCGGGACACCCGCACCGACACCCAGGTGGTGCTGAAGGAGGCCCGCCCGCACGCCGGGCTGGACGCCACCGGCACGGACGCGATCACGAGGCTGCACCGCGAGGCCGAGATGCTCCGCCGGCTCGCCGACGTGCCGGGAATCGCCCGGGTGCACGACGAGTTCGTCCTCGGCGACCACCACTTCCTCGCCCTGGAGTTCGTCGAGGGCCGGGCGCTGAACAAGCTGGTCGTCGAGCGGTACCCGCTGGTCGACGCCGACGCCACTCCGGCCGAGCTGGCCGACTACACGGACTGGGCGCTGCGGATCCACGCGCAGGTGCAGCGGACCGTGGAGGCGATCGCGGCGCACGGCATCGTCTATGGCGACCTGCACCTGTTCAACATCATGGTCGGGCCGGACGACCAGGTCACCCTGATCGACTTCGAGGTCGCCGCCCCGGTCACCGGGGCGAGCCGACCCGCGCTGCGCAACCAGGCGTTCGCCGCCCCGCGCGACCGGACCGGCCTTGCCGTGGACCGCTACGCCCTGGCCTGCCTCCGGCTCGCCCTGTTCCTGCCGCTGACCCAGATGGTCCGGCTGGCCCCGACCAAGGCCGCGCACCTCGCCGACGTGGTCGCCGCGCACTTCCCGGTGCCCCGCGACTTCCTGGACGCGGCCGTCGCCGAGATCACCGGCGGCGCCGCCCGCCCCGGCGAACCCGGCGGCCGTTCCGACGAGGCCGCCGCCCGGGCCGACGAGGCAGCTACGCGGGCCGACGAGGCAACTACGCGGGCCGACGAGGTGCCGGCCGGTCGGGCCGAGGGCTCGGCGCGGGCCGACACGGGCCACCCGGTGCCCGGGACCGACGACTTCGCCGCCGGCCCGTCGGCCTGGCCGAGGCTGCGTGACCGAATCGCCGGCGCCATCCTCGCCAGCGCGACGCCGGACCGCGACGACCGGCTCTTCCCCGGCGACATCGACCAGTTCCGCACCGGCGGACTCAGCCTTTCCTACGGCGCGGCCGGCGTCCTGCACGCGCTGCACGCCACCGGCGCCGGCCGATACCCGGAGTACGAGGACTGGCTGGTGAAGCGGGCACTGCACCCGGCCTCCGGCACCCGCTGCGGCTTCTACGACGGGCTGCACGGGGTGGCGTACGCCCTGGAGCACCTCGGCCGGCGGCAGGACGCGCTCGACGTACTCGACATCTGCCTCGGAGAGCCCTGGGAAGAACTCGGCGAGGACCTGGTGAGTGGGCTCTCCGGCATAGCGCTCAACCTCGCCGAGATGGCCGGCCGGACCGGCGAACCGACGTTACGGCAGGCTGCCTGGCGCGCCGCCGAACTGGTCGCCGACCGGTCGACCGACGGCGCCGGTGCGCCGGCCGGAGGCGACACCGCCGGCAGCACCGGCGCCGGGGCGCAGATCAGCGGCGGGCAGCACCCGTACGCGGGGCTGACCCGGGGACGTACCGGCCCGGCCCTGATGTTCCTCCGGCTCTACGAGTGCAGCGGCGACACCGAACTGCTGGACCGGGCCGGCGACGCGCTCCGGCACGACCTGCGCCGGTGCGTGGTACGCCCGGACGGGGCGCTGGAGGTCAACGAGGGCTGGCGGACCATGCCGTACCTGGCGCACGGCAGCGTCGGCATCGGACTGGTGCTCGACCAGTACCTCCGGCACCGGCCGGACCCGGAACTCGCCGAGTCCGCCGACGCCGTCCGGCGGGCCGCCCGAGCCCCGTTCTATGCGCAGTCCGGACTCTTCGCCGGCCGGGCCGGCATCATCGCCTACCTGGCCGCGCGGGCGGCCGACCGGAGCCGCCCGGCCGGGGAGCACCCGAGCGGTTCGGGGCCGGACCGGGCCGACGACCGGGCCGAACTGGACCGCCAGGTGGGCCGGCTGGCCTGGCACGCGCTGCCGTACCGGGACTTCCTCGCCTTTCCCGGCGAGCAACTGCTGCGGCTGTCGATGGACCTGGCCACCGGGAGCGCGGGCGTACTGCTCGCCACCGGGATGGCCCGGCACGACGAGCCGGTGACGCTGCCCTTCCTCGCGCCGCTGACCGGCGCGACCAGACTCCCCTCGCTGCCGCGAGGGGCATATCGGACCGACATCTAGGAGGAGGTGAACACACATGGCGCTTCTGGACCTTCAGGGGATGGAGCTGGCCGACCGCACCGGTGGGGGCGGCGGTGGCGGCGGTAGCCGCGCGAGCCTGCTGCTGTGCGGCGACAGCTCGCTGTCCGTGACGACCTGCAACTGATCAGGTCAGCATCGGGGCCCTGGGTGGGCAGACGTCCCCACCCAGGGCAACCCCGTGTCGACGGGAGGGTGGTACGCGTGGCCGCCGACGGGAACCGGCTGTTCCGGGCCGACGGGAACCGGCTTCTCCGGCAGGCGATCGCGTACGGCGGCGGCTGGACCGTCACCCTCGGGGCCGCCGCGCTGCTCGGCGCGGCGGCCGAACTGCTGTTGCCGGCCGCCCTCGGACTGGCCGTGGACGCCGCGCTCGGCGAGGCGGACCGGCGGTGGCCGCTGGCCGCCTGCGGCCTGGTCGTGCTGATCGTCGCCACCGACACGCTGAGCAACCTGGCCGGCGGAGCCGGCACCGCCCGCACCACCGCACGGCTCCGGCACCGGCTGCTGGGGCACCTGCTCGCCCTTGATTCGCGCCGTGCCGCCCGCTATCCGGTGGGCGACCTGGTCGGCCGGCTGGTCGGCCAGGCAGCCGACTCCGGGCAGGCGGGCAGCACCGTCGTACTCGGCGTGACCGCCGCGCTGCCCCCGCTGGGCAGCGTCGTCGCACTGCTGCTGCTCGACTGGCGCCTCGCCGTCACGTTCGGTGCCGGGCTGCTGCTGCTCGCCTTCGGCCTGCGGGCCTTCGTCACCGACGCCTCGGCCGCCGCCGCGGGCTATCTCGGGGTACAGGGTCGGATCGCCGGGCGGCTCACCGAGGCGCTGCACGGCGCCCGTACCATCGCCGCCGCCGGCACCGTCCGGGCCGAGATCGACCGGGTACTCGCCCCGCTGCCGCAACTGCGCGCGCACGGTACCCGCACCTGGACCACGCTGGCCCGGGCCTCCGGCCGGACCGCTGCGGTGGCCCCGCTGCTGCAACTGGCGA
The DNA here is from genome assembly GCF_053764795.1 of Plantactinospora sp. DSM 117369. Lineage (NCBI taxonomy): Bacteria > Bacillati > Actinomycetota > Actinomycetes > Micromonosporales > Micromonosporaceae > Plantactinospora > Plantactinospora sp. DSM 117369. The sequence goes on from NZ_CM132446.1 coordinate 5,244,210, forward strand.
TCGTCGCGGTCGGCGGCTGGTCGGTGGCTGACGGGCGACTCACCCCCGGCCAGCTCTTCGCCGCGGTGCAGTACGCCGCGCTCGGCGCCGGCCTGGGCAGCATCGTCGCCACGCTCAACCGGCTGGTTCGGACCCGGGCCGGTGCGCAGCGGGTCGCCGTCGTACTGGCCGAACCGCCCCGGTCGTACGGGACGGCGGCGCTGCCCGCCGGCGGCGGCCGGCTGGTCCTCTCCGGCGTGACCGTGTACGGCGACGACGGCCGGCCGGTGCTGGACAGAATCGACCTACGGGTACCGCCCGGCGCCACGATCGCCGTCGTCGGCCCGTCCGGAGCCGGCAAGTCGACCCTGGCCGCCGTCGCCGGCCGGCTCCGGGACCCCGACGCCGGCGAGGTGCTGCTGGACGGGGTACCGCTGCGTCGGCTGACCCGATCCGCCCTGCGACACGCGGTCGGCTACGGCTTTGAACGGCCGGTGCTGATCGGCGCCACGATCGCGGAGGCGGTCACGCTCGGCTCCGCCGTCGGCTCCGGCGGGCGGCCCGGGACCGGACAGCCGACCGTCGACGGGCGACCCGCCGCCGGGCAGCTCGTCGCGGTGGCCCGGGCCGCCGCGATCGACGAGTTCGTCGAGCGGCTGCCGGACGGCTACCACAGCCGGCTCGACGCGACCCCGATGTCCGGCGGCGAGGCACAGCGGCTCGGCCTGGCCCGGTCCCTACACGCCCAGCGGCTGCTGATCCTCGACGACGCGACGTCCAGCCTGGACACCGCGACCGAGTACCGGATCGCGGCGGCGGTCGCCGCGCACCCGGACCGGCGTACCCGATTGGTCGTGACCCACCGGGTGGCCACCGCCGCCGCTGCCGACCTGGTCGCCTGGCTGGACGGCGGTCGGCTGCGCGGCGTCGGCCCGCACCGGGAGCTGTGGCGGGATCCGGCCTACCGGGCTGTGTTCACCGCGTCCGCGCTGTCCGGGACGGAGCCCGCCGAGCCGGCGGAGTCACCGGTCGAGGCGGTTCGATGAGCAGCGTCGTCCGGTTCACCGCCGCCGCGCTGCGCCGCCGGGCCGGCCCGCTCGGCCGGCTCGCCGGCTGGTCGGCCGCCGAGGCGCTGCCGGCCCTGCTCGCCGGCTACCTGACCGCGCGGGCGGTGGACGACGGGTTCCTGGCCGGTCGGCCGGGCACCGGACTGGGCTGGCTCGGCGTACTGGCCGTCGCGGTCGCGATCGGCGCGGTCGGCACCAACCGGGCGTACGCCTGCCTCGGCGACGTCGTCGAGCCGTTCCGCGACGAGCTGGCGGAACGGGTCGTCACCGGCGCGCTGCACCGGTCGACCGTGGCCGGAGCCCGACCGGAGACCGCGGCGGTGGCCCGGCTGACCCACCAGGTGGAGATCGTCCGGGACACCTTCGCCGGGCTGGTGATGGTGGTCCGGGGCTTCCTGTTCACCGCCGGGGCGGCCCTGCTCGGGCTCTTCTCGCTGACCCCGGTGGTGGCCGGGGTGGTCGCGGTACCGCTGGTCGCCGGGCTGGTGCTGTTCGCCGCCGCGCTGCCGGCGATGGTCACCCGGCAGCGCGACTACGTCCGTGCCGACGAGCGGCTCGGTGCGGCGGCCGGCGCCGCCTTCGCCGGGCACCGGGACGTGGTGGCCTGCGGCGCGCAGGAGATCGTCGCCGACCGGGTGGGCCGGCAGGTGGACCGGCAGGCCGGGGCCGAGCACGCGCTGGCCCGGATGGCCGCGCTGCGCAGCCTCAGCCTCGCGGTCGGCGGCTGGCTGCCGCTGGCGGTACTGCTGCTGGCCGCTCCGTGGCTGGTCCGGCGCGGGCTCACCGCCGGTGCGGTGCTCGGCGCCCTGGTGTACGTCGCGACCGGTCTCCAGCCGGCGCTGCACGCGCTGGTGCAGGGCGTGGCCGGCGGCGGACTCCGGTTCGCGGTGACGCTGGACCGGATCCTCGACGCCACAACGCCCCCGACCAGGGCCACCGCACCCCCGACCAGCGCCACCGCCGCCGGAGGCGTCGAGGCCGAGCCGGCTCGCACGGGGGCCGCAGCCCGCCCCACAGTGGGCCGAGCACCCTTCCCGCCGGACGCCGGGACCGGGCCGCCGGACGCCGGGACCGGGCCGGCCTGGGCGGAGCTGCGCGGTGTGACCTTCCGCTACGGCCCACGGGCCCGTCCGGTCGTCGACGGCTTCGACCTCACCCTCGCCGAGGGGACCTACCTGGCGGTGGTGGGGCCGAGCGGGGCCGGCAAGTCCACTTTGGCCGGGCTGCTCGCCGGGCTGCTCCGGCCGCAGGCCGGGACGGTGCTGCTCGGCGGAACACCGGTCGGTGCTGTCGGGCCGGCGACGCTGGCCCGACACCGGGTACTGATCCCGCAGGAGGCGTACGTCTTCACCGGCACCCTGCTGGACAACCTGCGCTACCTCCGGCCCGACGCGCGGCACAGCCAGGTCGACGCGGCGGTGCACCGGCTGGGCCTGCTGCCGCTGGTACGCCGCCTCGGCGGGCTGACCGCGACGGTGGACCCCACGGCGCTCTCCGCCGGCGAACGGCAACTCGTGGCGGCGGTACGCGCATACCTCTCCCCCGCGCCGCTGGCGATCCTGGACGAGGCAACCTGCCACCTGGACCCGGTCGCCGAGGCGACGGTCGAAGACGCCTTCGGCACCCGCCCCGGTGCGCTGGTGGTGGTCGCCCACCGGATCAGCTCGGCGCTGCGGGCCCGGCAGGTGCTGATCCTCGACGGCGGTCGTCCGCTGTGCGGCCGGCACGACGAACTGCTGGCCCGCTCGGCGACCTACCGGGAACTGGTCGGGCACTGGCAGGGCGATCCCGTTGTGGCCGAGGCGGCCAATAGCTAGCCGAGGCACCCAGTCGATAGAGTTATCTCGATGGCAGCCATGCACGTCCTCGGCCTCAGCGCGCTGTCGCACGACGCGTCGGCATGTGTCGTACGGGGTGACGAGATCCTTTTCGCTGGCCACGCCGAACGCTACTCACGCCGGAAGAACGATCCTGACCTCACCCCCGGGCTGCTCGCCGAGGCACTCTCCTGGGGCCGTCCGGACCTGGTCGCCTGGTACGAGCATCCGCTGTGGAAGAAGCTGCGGCACGTACGGGCCGGGCAGTTCCGGCACGCCGTGGCCGTCGACGACCTGCCCCGCCGCTACCTGGCCCGACTCGACCTGCCGGAGCTGCGCGGCGTGCCGGTCCGGTACGTGGGGCACCACCACTCGCACGCCGCCGCCGGGCACTTCACCAGCGGCGAGCGGCATACGGCCGTACTCACCGCCGACGCGATCGGCGAGTTCGAGACGCTGACCCTCGGCGAGTTCTCCGACGGCGTCTACCGGGTCCTCGCCCGTTGCCGATATCCACACAGCCTCGGGCTGCTCTACAGCGCCTTCACCCGGCGCTGCGGATTCAAGCCGAACGAGGAGGAGTTCATCGTGATGGGGCTGGCCGCGCTCGGTCGACCCCGGTACGTGGCACAGCTCAAGGCAGACCTGATCGAACTCACCCCGCCCACCTTCCGGCTGCGCCGCAACGTGCACCGGGGCATCGGCGACTGGCAGCCCGGGGCCGATCCGGCGGATCTGGCGGCGAGCATCCAGGCGGTGACCGAGGAGGTCCTGCTCGGGGCGGCGCGCTGGCTGCGTACCCGGGTCGACGCGGCGACGCTGACCGTGATGGGTGGGCTGGGGCTCAACTGCGTCGCCAACGAACTGCTCGCCCGGCGCAGCGGCTTCGACCGGGTGACCCTGCTGCCGAACCCCGGGGACGCCGGGTCGAGCCTCGGCGCGGCGGCGGCGGTCCTCGGCCACCAGCTCAACTGGACCGGGCCGTACCTGGGCACCCTGATCGGGGGTGACTACCCGGTCGCGGCCCTGGCCGAGGCGCTGGCCGCCGGGACGGTGGTGGGGGTGGCCCGGGGTCGGGCCGAGTTCGGTCCCCGGGCGCTGGGCAACCGCTCGCTGCTGGCCGATCCGCGCGGTCCGGACAGCCGGGACCGGGTCAACCGGGTGAAGGGGCGGGAGCCGTTTCGCCCGTTCGCCCCGGTGGTCCGGCAGGAGGTCGCCGAGCGGTACTTCGACATGCCGGTCAGCGCGTCGCCGTACATGCAGTTCACCGCCCGGTGTCGGGATCCCCGGGCGTTTCCCGGGATCGTGCACGTGGACGGGACGTCCCGGGTGCAGACCGTGACCCGGGACCAGCACCCGGGCCTGTACGACCTGCTCGGCGAGTACGAACGGCGGACCGGCTGCCCGATCCTGCTCAACACCAGCCTGAACCTGAAGGGTGAGCCGCTGGTCAACGACCTGACGGACGCCCGGCGGTTCAGCAGCCGGACGGGCGTGCCCGTGCTGTGAGCCGTGGAACGCGACGGCGGGCGGGGCGTCGATCGTCCCGCCCGCCACCGGTCTCCGGCCGTCGACCCGGTCGACCGGTTCAGATCCAGCCCTTCTCCCGGGCGATCCGGATCGCCTCGATCCGGGTACGCGCGCCGGTCTTGCCGGCGATCCGTGACAGATGGTTCCGCACGGTGCCGGCGGACAGCGACAGCTTGCTGGCGATCTCCACCACCGGCCACCCTTCGGCGGCGATCTCCAGCACCTCCACCTCCCGTTCGGTGAGCGGGTTGTCCCGGCTGAGCGCCGCGACCACCAGATCCGCGTCCACGACGGAACCCCCGCGGGCGAGCCGGCGGACCGCCTCGACCACCCGCTCCGGCGTGACGTCACTGCCGAGGAACCCGAGACGCTGGCACTGGGCACGCAACGCGTCCCCGAGCACCCTCGGCCGGCGCGGGTCCACCAGTACCAGTACCGGAGGCGGTTCGGACGGCGCGACCCGGTTGGAGAGCGCCCCCGCCTCGAAGAGCTTGACGTCCGCGATGGCCACGTCGGGACGCTGCATCCGCAGCGCCGTGCCGACGTCCTCGGCTCGGTCGACCTCCGCGACGACCTCGATGTCGTCCTGAGTGGTCAGCACGAAGGCCAGGGCGCCACGGATGAGAGCGCCGTTCAGCGCGAGCAGCGTTCGGATCACGTTCCCCCCTGCTACTTGTCACCGCTAGATCACCCCGCGTGAACATTCAAACACGAGCACGCCGAGTACGCCCGTTGGAGCGACCGGAACCGACGAGGTCAGATCCAACCCGCCCGCTGGGCCTGCCGGACCGCCTCCAGCCGGTTGCGGGTCCCGGTCTTGCGCAGGATCACCGAGAGGTGGTTGCGCACCGTGCCGTGTGCGAGAAAGAGCCGGCGGGCGATCTCCTTCAGCGGCAGACCCTCGGCGACCACCCGCAGCACCTCCAGTTCCCGGTTCGTCAGCGGGCTCTCCGGCGGGTTCAGCGCGGCGACGGCGGCGACCGGGTCGAACACCCGCTCGCCGAACGCCACCGCCCGGACCAGTCGGGCCAGCTCCGCAGGTGGCAGGTTCTTGTCGACAAAACCCCGGGCACCGGCCCGGATCGCCCGTTGCAGCGCCTCCGGGGTCAACTGGGTACTCAACGCCAGCACCGCGCTGCCCGGCGCCTGCACACCGAGCTGCGCCACCACGTCGAGCATGTCGGCACCCGGCAGTTCCATGTCGACCACGACCACGTCCGGTCGCCGCCGACAGGCGACCGGCACCAGCTCAGCGGGCTCGTGAAGATCCGCCACCACGTCCAGGTCCTCCTCACTCGACAACACCGCCCGCAACGCCCCCCGCAGCAAACCCATCTCCTCCACGATCACAATCCGGATCACGAGGTCACTCCGATCTCGGTACACGAAACTCAGCGACAACTCGACGTCCGAGCGGGTCCCACCCGACCGGAGCCGATCACGAGCACGATTGAGTACGGCGCCGTCGGTCGGGCCCGCCACCTCGACGGGTACCGCGATGCCCGGTGCACCGACGGAGGCTCCACCGGCAGCTCCCGGAACGGGAACGGCCACGGCGGAGATGGAGAGCGACCGGGAGTACGGCCGCCGGAGCGGATCAGCCAGGCAAGGCCGGTACGCCCGGCGACCGGCCGGTGGGGCTGGCGTCGCCGTACGGGAACAGCGACGGAGTTCGCGTGGGCGACGGCGAGCCGGCCGCGGCCGGCAGTGCGGCGGTCTGTCCACCGCTGGACGGCGTAGGCCCGGCCTGCTGGGTACCGGTATCGGTGCCGACGGGTGAGCGTGGAGTGGACGGAAGCCCGGAGTTGGTGCTCCGGGCGACGGCACGCGAGGCCGAGGGACGGCTCGCGCCCGCCGCGCCGCCGGCACCCGGATCGAGCGAATGCCGCGGTGGCGCGGACAACCTGGGCGGTTCGGCGGGAACCGCGACCGCCGCGACCAGGGCCGGCGGGAGCGCCGGTGGCGCCACGGCGGACCCGGTGGACGGCTCGACCGGTTGGTGCACCAGCAACAGGGGCGACGGTCCGCCGGAGTAGCCTCCGCGCGGAACCTCACCGACGACCTCCGGCACGCTACCGACGATTTCCGGTACCGTCCCCGCCAGCTCCGGCAACCGTACGACCACTTCCGGGACGACTCCCAGCACGTCCGGCAGCGCCCCTCGCACGAGCGGCACCCCGGCCAGCAGGTCGGGGCGCGCACCGGTCAGCACGGGTACCCCGGCCGCCAGCTCCGGAAACGCGCCGGCCAGCACGGGCACCCCGGCCGTCAGGTCCGGGAGCGCACCGGTCAGCACGGGCACCCTGGCCGGGATCTGAGGCACAACCGCCGTCCCAAGTGGAGCATTACTGTCCTCGGCCGGGCGAGGGGTCTGCGACATGCCCCGGCCTGGCTGGATCGCGGTGCTCGCACCGTCGGGTCGGGACGCCGGGGCCGAGCGCCGGGCGCCGGGGCCCGACCCGCCACGCTCCGGACGGGACGCGGAACCACCGCGCGCCGAGCCGGCGGCCGGCTGCTCCGGCTGCCACCGAGACGCGGGGCCACCGCGTCCCACCCCGGAGGGGTGACGGACGGGTGCCGCCGCAGCGGATTCCGGACGGACACGCTCCGGACGGACACGCTCCGGACGAGCGAACTGCGGACGAGCGAACTGCGGACGGGCGGCGGGGCGAACGGTCTCGGGTGTCGCTTTTCGAGTCAACTGAACGTGATCGTCGAGGAGTGCCGGCAGAGCCGGCGCGACCGTCCGGACAAGCGAACCGAGCGGTTCCGGCCCGCTCGCCGGGGCGCCGCGGTCACCGGCGAGTGCCGGTCCGTCGAACGCGGCGAGAAGGAGATATCCGGTCAGTGCACCGCCGCCGAGCAGGGCAATTCGGGTCAGCAGTCGGACAGCTCGCCGCCCGGGGCCCGGCCGTCCCGGACCCGGCACGTGCCGGACTGCTGAGACCACGGCCATGTCGCGAAGGCGCTCCTCAAGTAGGCGGACAGAGACGAAAGCGTAACGCAGTGTCTATCACGCCGCACCCGATACACCACGCCGGCTCGCGGGCGCGGCCGGGAGTACCCGTTCACTCACGCCCTCAAGGCACCCGCCGACCTATGGTGGGCGGGTGACCGCACCCCGCCCGCCCGCACTGCCCGTCGTGCAGTTCCGGAGCCAGGCCGGGACCATCGACCTCGGTTGGGGACACCCGCATCCGGCGGCGCTGCCGACAGACGCCTGGGCCGAGGCGACCCACTCCGCGCTGCGCCGCTACGGTGCCGCCGCGCTCACCTACGGGCACGCGGCCGGCCCGGGTCCGCTGATCGAGTGGCTCTGCGAACGGTTGGCCGAGGTGGACGCCGGGGCGCCGGAGCCCGGCCAGGTCTTCGTCACCGCCGGCGCGTCGCACGCGCTCGACCTCGTCGCCGCCGTCCTCTGCCGACCCGGCGACGTCGTACTGGTCGACTCCCCCACCTACCATCTGGCGCTGCGGGTCGTCGCCGACCACCGGGTCGACACGGTGCCCGCCCCCGCCGACGAGGACGGCATCGATCCCACCGCCACCGCCGGATTGATCCGGGCCATCACCCGGCAGGGCCGGCGGGTGGCAATGCTCTACCTGGTGCCGACGTTCAACAATCCGACCGGGCGGTCACTGCCGGCGCAGCGCCGGGCCGACCTGCTGGCGGTGGCCGCCCGCACCGGCGTACCGGTGGTGGAGGACGACACCTACCGGGAACTCGCCTATCCGGCTCCGGCGCCGCCCTCCCTGTTCAGCGGCGCCGAACCGGGGACGGTGGTCCGGATCGGCTCGTTCGCCAAGAGTGTCGCGCCCGGGCTGCGGCTCGGCTGGCTCACCGGTGCCCGACCGCTGGTCGCGGCGGTGACCGCACGGGGCTATGTGGACAGTGGTGGCGGGGTCAACCACGCCGTGGCGCTGGCCATGGCCGAGTTCGCGGCGTCCGGCGGGTACCGGCGGCACGTCGCGGCGATCCGGATCCGGTACGGCCGGCAACGCGACGCGCTGGTGGCCGCCGTACGCGACGAGCTGCCGCAGGCCCGGTTCGTGGTACCCGGCGGTGGCTGGTTCCTGTGGTTGCGGCTGCCGCACCCGTACGGCGGCACCGACCTGCTGCCGTACGCCGAGGCCGCCGGGGTCTCGTACCTGCCCGGCCGGCAGTTCTTCGTGGCCGACACCGGGCACCGCCACCTGCGACTGTCGTACTCGATGTATGACCCGGAGACGCTGGCCGAGGGGGTGCGCCGGCTGGCCGGGGCGTACCGGGAGGCCGGACTGTCGAGCCGGTCCACCCCGCTGCCAGGCTGAACCGGAGGCGTTGCGCGGCTGCGGCGGCTCAGTTCTGCCGGCCGGAGCCGGTCAGCCGGCGCCACGCGGGGCCGACCTTCCATCTCGCCATCCCGGCCAGGTCGCGGGCGTGTTCGAGGACGTCCGGCCGGGCTGTGCCCTTGGCGACGGCGCGGTCGAGGTCGTGGCCGCAGCGCACCAGTACGGTGTCGAAGTCCCGGCGTACCGGTTCCAGCAGCTCGTAGCCGAACGCCCGGTACTGGCGAGCGAAGAGCGCACGGTACGGCCGCACCCCCTCGTGCAGCCCCGACCCGTACGCCAGCGGCTCCCTCGGCCGGTCCCGGACGTACTCCGGCAGCAGGTCGGCGTACGCGTGCCGGAGCAGCCACTGCCGCCGCCCGTCCCGCAGTTTCAGCTCGGCCGGCAGCCGCATCGCCAACTCGACCAGCGACAGGTCGAGGAAGGGCGGCCGGGCCTCCACCCCGTGCCCGAGGCTGGTCCGGTCCACCCGCTGCAATCCGGTACGGCAGAGGTTGCGGATCCGGTGCCGGAAGAGCCGGCCGGCCGCCTCCGGCCCGACCCGGCCCGAGCCCGGATGCCCGCCGAAGAGGTCGTCGACGCCGTCGCCGGTGAGCACCACCCGGACGCCGAGATCGCGGACCCGCCGGAACAGCGGCACCGAGATGACCGCGTCGATCAGGTCGGCGTACTCGGTGAGTTCGGAGATCCGGATGGCCGCCCGGATGTCGTCGAGCCGGACGTCCCGGGGCTGGGCCTCGATCACCTCGTGGTGCACGCCGAGCTCGGCGGCGAGCCGGCGGGCGCACTTCACGTCCGCGCTGTCCGGGGTGCCGACGGTGAACGCCACGCAGTCGTGGTGGAGCTGCCGGACGTGCAGCAGGGCGAGGGTGCTGGCCAGGCCGCCGGAGAGCAGCACCCCGACGGTGAGGTCGGTGTCGACCCGGGCCCGGATGCTGTCCCGGACCGCTTCGCGGAGCAGTTCCGCCGCCTCCTCGGTGTCGCGGACCGGCGGCTGCCCGCCGCCGAGCCGGGCCAGGTCCAGGTAGGGCACCAGCTCCGGCCCGCTGACGGCGTCGGCCCAGCCGTGGTGCCCGGGCGGCAGCTCCGAGATCGGCGCGCCGACCGGCACCAGCGCCTTGACCTCCGAGGCGACGTGCAGCCGGCGCAGGTGCCGGGACCAGTAGAGCGGGCGTACTCCGAGCGGGTCGCGGGCCAGGTAGAGCCGTCCGGTGGCGGTGTCCGCGAGGGCGAACGCGAACTCGCCGCGCAGCCGGGTGACCGCCTCCGGTCCCCAGGCCAGGAACGCCTCCAGCACCACCTCGGTGTCGCTCTCGGTGCGCAGCGGCCGGCCGAGCCGGAGCAGTTCGGCGGCGAGTTCCCGGTGGTTGTAGACCTCGCCGTTGTAGCAGAGCAGCCACCGGCCGTCGGCCGAGCACCAGGGCTGCACCGCGCGTTCCCGGTCGACGATCCGCAGCCGCTGGACGCCGGCCAGCAGGTCGGGACCGAGCTGGGTCTCCGCCAGGTCGCCGCGCGGGGTGAGTTCCGCCATCATCCGGTGGAAGGTGCGGCGGTCGGCGCCGGGACCGAGCAGTAAAACAATGCCGGACATGCCGCTCAACCTCCCAGTGCGGTCAGGAAGTCGCGCCGCAGCCGGCTGGCCGCGCGCGGGCTGACACAGAGGTGCCAGGTCTGACCCTCGTCGATCACGTTCACGTCGCCCCAGCCCTGCCGCTCCCGGAGCAGGGCAGCGACCACGCCGGGCGCGTCGAACCGGCGCAGCCAGGACATCTCCAGGTCCATCGCGTACCCCAGGCAGTGCCCGCTGGGCAGCATGGCCGCGTAGCCGAGGGCCCGGAGCCGGTGCTGGTGTTCGAGGCTGCGGGCGAGGCTGGTCACCCGCAGCGGCGGGGTCGGCAGCCCGGGGCGCCGCCGGGCGAGGTCCACGGCGAGCTGGTTGAGCAGTGCCACCACCTCGGGCCGGGTCCGGGTGGTCCGCGGCCCGGTACCGGCCGCCGGTACGCCGCCCCGGCCCGCCTGCGGGGTCGAGGGTGGCCGGACCCGGCACCGGACCGCGCGGGCCGCCCGGGTCAGCAGGTGCCCGGCCGGCCGGCGGTAGCGGAACCGGAGCAGGTCGGTGCGGCGGAGTGCCTCAAGGTCGACCAGTTCGGCGGAGCTGTGCAGGTCGTCGTCGGTCGGGAAGCCGGGCAGGTGTCCCCACCACATGACGTCGATCCGGGAGAGCAGGTAGATCCGGATCAGCCCGGCGAGGTTCCGGGCGGCGCTGCGGTTGTTCGGCCGGAAGTCGCGGATCTCCCGGACGAGCCGGTCGATGGCGTCGGCGGCGCCGCCGGGCAGCACGCCGAGCACGGCGGCGAAGTCCGGGCCGGTGATCCGGTCCGCCAGGGTCCGCTCCAGCCTCGGCAGGTCGTCGCGGCCGGCGTAGCCGGTCACCTCGGCGAGCAGGTCCACCACGGCCGCCCGGTATCCGACCAGTTCGGAGAGGGACGCTCCGGTGACGGGACCGGGACGCGGCGGCCGGCCGGCGGTCACGCGCCCCTGCTGCTGCCCGCTCGGCCGGATCCGTGATCCGACCTCCCCGGCGACCTCTTGGCTGGGCATCTCCGGCCTCTCCCAGGTTTCGGCGTGACCCCGAAAAGTACTGCCGGTTTTGACCGTAACACCCGATAAACCAGAAAAACGCGCGTTGCTTCGGTTGCCCCTGCCGGCACCGCGGGCACCACCCCGCCCGCAGCCGACCGGAAGGCGCCGCCGGATCATCCTTGGAACGTTTTAGCCTTCCATTGACGAATGTAGATCAATCTCTTACCGTACCTGACAGGGTTCGCCGCACTCGCCCCTTGCCCCAACCAATGCCGCGATCGGCACGCTGGCCCGGGAGGTTTCACGACCGATGATGAAACGTTTCAGGATGCTCGTGGCCGGCGGCACCGCGCTGGCCTGCCTCGGCGTACTGGTGGCCGGCTGCGGCGACGACTCCGAGTCCGGCCCGGCCACCCTCCGGTACTCGTGGTGGGGCAACGCCGAACGGGCCGACCTGATGAAACAGGCGATCGCGCTCTTCGAGTCGAAGAACCCGGACATCACAATCACGCCGAGCTTCCAGGAGTACGAGGCGTACTGGCAGAAGATGGCCACCGAGACGGCCGGCGGCAACGCCCCGGACGTACTCCAGATGGACTTCTCCTACCTGCGCGAGTACGCCGACCGGGGCGTGCTCTACGACCTGAAGAAGCAGACCGGTGGCAACCTCGTCCTGACCGACCTACTGCCCGGCTTCCAGGGCGCCGGCGAGGTCGACGGCGCGCTGTACGGCGTACCGGTGGGCGGCAACACCTGGAGCCTGTACTACAACCCGGCGATTTTCGCCAAGGCCGGCGTACCGGAACCGACCGCCGGCTGGACCTGGCAGGAGTACCGGACCGGCATGGCGAAGATCGCCGAGGCGACCGACAGCTACGGCGGCGGCAACTACACCGGCATCATCTACAACCTCGAGGCGCGGCTGCGCCAGCAGGGCGGGCAGCTCTTCACCCCCGACGGCAAGCTCGGCTTCACCAGGGAGCAGCTCAGCGCGTTCTGGACCGAGGGCCAGGAGCTGATCAAGGCCGAGGTGGTGCTGCCGGTCGAGAAGGCGGTGCAGATCAAGCCCCGCTCCGGCTTCGTCGACGACCTGATCGCCACCGAACTCGGCTGGGACAACTTCCTCGTCCGGTACGCGGCCGAGGTCAAGACCCCGTTGAAGCTGGCCCCGGTGCCGACCGACAACCCAGGGCAGCTCGGCCAGTACCTGAAGCCGGCCATGCTGCTCAGCACCTCCAGCCGGACCGACCACCCGGAGGAGGCGGCCAAGCTGATCTCGTTCCTGATCAACGACCCGGAGGTCGGCCGGATCTTCGGCGGCAACCGCGGCCTGCCGGCCACCAACGCCCAGCGCGCCGCCGCCCAGCTCCAGGGTCCGCTGGCCGAGGTCGCCGCCTACGAGAAGAGCATCGCCGACCAGTTGACCAAGGCTCCCCCGGCACCGCCGAAGGGTGCCGGCAGCGTGGAGGCGACCTTCATCCGGATCAGCGAGGAACTCCACTACGGCCGGATCTCGGTCGCCCAGGCGGTGGAGCAGTTCTTCACCGAGGCGGAGCAGAAGCTCGGTTCTTGACCGGGGAGACGGTCGGTTCCCGACCGACCCGACGACCGGCGGCCGAGCGGCAGCCGGCGGAGAAGGGGCGCCAGCGGAGCATGACGACGACCAGCCAGAGCACCGTACGCCGGGACCAGCCGGCCGGTCCGGCGCCGCGTGCCGGCCGCCCCGGTGCCGCACCGGGGCGGCGGCCCCGGCGACCGGGTGACGGACCCGCCGGCTACCTGTTCCTGTCGCCGTGGATCCTCGGCATGCTGCTGCTCACCGTCGGGCCGATGGCCGCCTCGCTCTACCTCTCGTTCACCGACTACAACCTCTTCACCGCCCCCGAGTGGGTCGGGCTGGAGAACTACCGGCGGATGTTCGACGACCCGCGCTGGCTCCAGTCGGTCCGGGTCACCGGCGGGTACGTGCTGGTCGCCGTACCGGTCAAGCTGGCCGCCGCGCTCGCGGTGGCGCTGCTGCTGCACCAGCGCCGCCGCGGCGAGGGCTTCTACCGGGCGGCGTTCTACGGGCCGTCGCTGATCGGGGCCAGCGTCAGCGTGGCGATCGTCTGGCGGGCGCTGTTCAGCGACGACGCGGTGGTCGACCGGCTGCTCCGCGCCGTCGGGGTCGACGCCGGCGGCTGGGTCGGCAACCCGGACCTCTCGCTGCTGATGCTGGTGCTGCTGGCCGTCTGGCAGTTCGGCGCGCCGATGGTGATCTTCCTGGCCGGGCTGAAGCAGGTACCGGCCGAACTCTACGAGGCCGCCCAGGTCGACGGTGCCGGCCGCTGGCGCCGGTTCCGGTCGGTCACGCTGCCGATGATCTCGCCGGTGCTCTTCTTCAACCTGCTGCTGGAGACCATCAACTCGTTCCAGATCTTCACCTCGGCGTACGTGATCGGCGGCCGGAACGGCAGCCCGGCCGGCTCGACCCTCTTCTACACCGTCTACCTCTACGACCGCGGCTTCGCCGACTTCCAGATGGGCTACGCGTCCGCGCTGGCCTGGATGCTGCTGCTCGGCGTCGGCCTGGTGACCGCGTTCCTGTTCCGGACCGCCCGGGGCTGGGTGCACTACGCCGGAGACCAGCGATGACCACCACCGAGGTACCCGGGACCGGAACGCCACCCCGGACGGCGGGCGCCGGGCGGTCCGCCGCGCCCGGCCGCCGGTGGGGCAGCCTGGCCTGGCATTTCGGGGCGCTGGCGATCCTGGCCGTACTGCTCTATCCGGTCGGCTGGCTGGTGGCCGCCTCGTTCAAGCCGTCCCCGTCCATCCTCGGCAGCCTGCACCTGCTGCCGACCGAACCGACCGTCGCCAACTACCAGCGGGCCGCCGACGGGCTGGCCGGGATCGGCGTGCTGCGGTTCTTCGGCAACTCGGCGCTGCTCGCCGGGCTCTCGGTGGCCGGCACGGTGGCCTCGTCGGCGCTCGCCGGTTACGCCTTCGCCCGGCTGCGCTTCCGGGGCCGGGGGACGATGTTCGTACTGATGATCTCGACGCTGCTGCTACCGTTCCACGTCCTGATCATCCCGCAGTACGCGGTCTTCCAGCGGCTCGACCTGGTCGACACCTACCTGCCGCTGCTGGTCGGCAAGTTCCTGGCCGGCGAGGCGTTCTTCGTCTTCCTGATGGTGCAGTTCATGCGGACCATCCCAGCCGAGCTGGACGAGTCGGCCCGGATCGACGGCGCCGGGCACTGGGCCACGTTCTGGCACATCGTGCTGCCGCTGTCCCGGCCCGCCCTGGTGACCACGGCCATCTTCACCTTCATCTGGACCTGGAACGACTTCTTCGGCCCGCTCATCTACCTCAGCACTCCGGAGAAGTACCCGCTGCCGCTGGCGTTGCAGCTCTACATCGACCAGACCACCGTCTCGGACTACGGGGCGCTGATGGCGATGTCGATGCTGGCCCTGGTGCCGGTCATCCTCTTTTTCCTGTTCTTCCAGCGGTTCCTGGTGCAGGGCGTCGCCACCTCCGGGCTGAAGGGCTGAACGACCGCACGCCGGAGCTGAGTAGCGGTACTCGGGTTCCGGTGCGGCCGATGGTGGAGAGTCGGGGGTATGACCGAACGGCAGCCGGGCCACGCCCGGCACGCTCCGCTCTGGATCGTCGGACTCGCCGGCCTCACCGCGCTCGCGTACTGGGCGTTCCTCGGCTGGGACCAGCAGAAGGAGACCGATCCGGTGACCGGGGCGCAGACCGGTCCGTACTCGGCCTGGCAGGTGCTCGGCCTCGGGGTGGTACTGGCCCTGCTGGTCTTCGAGGCCGGGCGCCGGGGCCGGCCGTGGCTGGCCGGCATCGCGGTGTCGGCGGTGCTCACCGTGGCCTTCTCGGTCGACGCCGCGACCGACCCGGACGGCGACGGGCTCTGGGTGGTCGGTGCGGTGCTCGTGGCGCTCGGCTCGGCACTCGGCACCGGTCTGGTCGCGGCGCTCGGCGCCTACGCGGGGCGGCGTTCGCGCGCCCACTGAGCACCGGCGGGCCCGGCGGTGAGCCTGGCACCGCCGGGGTCTCCGTGCGGGGCGGGCGACGACCTGCTCCGCCCCTGCGGCTGCGGTGGCCCGGGGATACGGGCCGACAGGAAATGCGGTGTGCGGTGGCCTAGCGCCGGCCGGCGGGTTCGCCGTCGAGCAGCGGGTCCGGCTCCTGCCGCCGGATCATGTACTGGGCGGTGAGAGTGTCCACGCCGGTGCCCCGGGCGCTGTTCGGCCGGTACGTGACCGTCGCGGCCAGCGCCGAGGCCGCCTCGACCACTCCCGCCCGCCAGGTGCCTGACCGGTAGACCCAGACCGGATCGGTCGGCCGGTAACTGGCGGTGGAATCGATCTCCGCCGGGTCCCGTCGGTGCGGATCCACGTTGGGTACTGGCATGTTGTCACTGCCCTCCTGACTCGGCACCGGGTGTCGTCTCGATCAGTTCGCGTGGCATGGCCGGCGTGCCGGTGGCCTCGCCGGTCGTACCGCTCGACAGGCCGTACTGCGCCTGGCCCTGGACGTACCCCACGGACGGGCCGACGCAACCGGCGGCGTCGACATCGGCCGGGGCGAGTCCGGCCCGCCGGGTCTTCACTCGGTACATCGCGGCGTCGGCGAGGTTGAGCACCTCGGCCAACTGCACGCAGCCGTGCACCGGGGCGAGTCCGATCGACGCGGTGACCCGCAGGTCGCGCTCGGCCACCTGGATCGGCGCGGAGAGCAGCTCCGCGAGCCGTCGCGCGGACTGGTGCAGCCAGCGTCCGTCGGCCCGGGTGCCGGCGAGCAGGCCGGCGAACTCGTCGCCACCGAGCCGGGCCACCAGGTTGTTGCCCGCGTACGCCGCGAATCGCCAGGCCACCGCGACCAGCACCTGGTCTCCGGCGGCGTGGCCGAACCGGTCGTTGATCTGCTTGAAGTCGTCGAGGTCCAGCACCACCGCGACCAGCGGCGGCCGGCCGGGATCGGCGACCAGCGCGGCGCCGATCTGGTAGAAGGCCCGCCGGTTGAGCAGCCCGGTCAGCGGGTCGTGGGTGGCCGCGTGCCGTTCCGACTGCAACTCCTCGCGGAGCCGGACCACCTCCGCCTGGGCCATCCGCACCCGGCCGCGCATCCGCCAGGCCGCGCCGAGGCCGGCAACCGCGGCGGCGCCGGCCGCGAGGGTGAAGGGATCCACGGTGCCGCGTCCCTTCAGGAGACCCGGCTCGGGGACGGGTCGTGGCCCGGACCGAGACCCTGTCCGAAGGCCGGTAGCCGGGAGTAGTCGGTGACTGTCCGTGATCCAACTTCGCGTCCGCCAGCACGGGCCGGAACCGCACCGTCGCGATGCGTTGGCGTCCATCTGCCCAGGCAGGCGGGCATGCCAGCGATCTTGCCTGGTCCCCGACGCGTCGGCTGCGCTGGCAACGACACCCCGCCTCCATCACGAAAAGTGAACAAACGGACACACCCTTACCGCGCTATCATGCTCGCTGTCAGGTGCAGACGCAAGAGCGAATGCACGTGCAGATGGTCATGCAGAGGTGACCATCCGCGGTACTGCACGCACCGTCACGGCTGAGGACGCGTCCACGGGGAGGAATCAGTACGCAGTCGGGCCTACGCGACGCCCACCGCCCCCAGCCCTCCGGAACCTCCAGAAAGACTGGCGATGATTCAGACGTACAACGGCATGTCCACCGGCCAACTGCCGACCCTCGCGTGGCAGAAGAGCCGCCGCAGTAACCCGAGCGGGAACTGCGTCGAGATGGCCGAGTTGCCCGGCGGCGCCGGTATCGCCGTCCGCAACTCCCGGGACCCCGACGGGCCGGCGCTGATCTACACCATCGACGAGATCACCGCCTTCATCCTCGGTGCCCGGGACGGGGACTTCGACAACCTCATCCGCTGACCGGCGGTACCTACGGCGTCCGGTACGCCGGCGCCACCGTTCGCCACCATCCCGACCCGCTCCCGCGACCCGGACTGGACGAGGGTCGAGAAAATTAGCGCGTTGGGTCTACCCTCCTCACCGTCAAGCCATGGCATGCTTACCGACGGATTTGGCCCAGCCCTCGGTGGGCTGCGTCGAGCATGTGTGGAGGCGACACGTGGCGATGGCTCCATCCGGCCATGGTTCGGTCCCGGACGGCGAGGTCGCCGACCGTGGACCGATCGTCGACGGTGGACCAGTCTTCGCGGCTGGAGCGGCCGACCCCGGGATGGCGGGCGGCCCCACCGTGCTGCGGATCCTGCTCGGAAGCCAGTTGCGCAAGCTGCGGGAGGCCAGAGGCGTCAGCCGCGACGACGCGGGCTGGGAGATCAGGTCGTCCGGGTCCAAGATCAGCCGGATGGAGCTGGGCCGGGTGGGATTCAAGGAACGCGACGTCGCCGATCTGCTGACCCTCTACCAGGTGACCGACGAGACCGAACGGTCCGCACTGCTCGCCCTGGCCCGCCAGGCCAACAACCCCGGCTGGTGGCACCGGTACGGCGACGTCCTGCCGAACTGGTTCCAGTCCTACCTCGGGCTGGAGGCGGCGGCGGCGCTGATCCGGGCGTACGAGGTGCAGTACATTCCCGGGCTGTTGCAGACCCGGGACTACGCCCGGGCGGTGGTACTGCTCGCCCACGACGGGGCACCGCCCGACGAGATCGAACGCCGGGTCGAGCTCCGGATGGACCGGCAGAAGGTGCTGACCCGGCCCGGCGCGCCGCAACTGTGGGCCGTGGTGGACGAGGCGGCGCTGCGCCGGCCGATCGGCGGGATCGACGTGATGCGCGGCCAGATCGAGCACCTGATCGAGGCCGGCCGGCTGCCCAACGTCACGGTCCAGGTGATCCCGTTCCGGGCCGGCGGGCACGCCGCGGCCGGGGGCGCGTTCAGCCTGCTCCGCTTCCCCGACCAGGAGCTGCCGGACGTCGTCTACATGGAACAGCTCACCAGCGCGCTCTACCTCGACAAGCGTGACGACGTCGACTACTACGCCGCGGCGATGGAGCGGCTCTGCGTCGAGGCCGTCTCGCCGACCGAGACCCCGGCGTTCCTCCGCACCGCCCTGGCCGCCCTCGACTCCTGACCCGACCGCCGCCCGCCGAGCGGGCCCCGGTTCGGCGCTCCGTCCGGTCCACCGGCCCGGGATGGGCCACACTACCGGTATGACTTCCCGCCGCCTCGCTGGTGCCGTCGCCCTGGTCACCGGCGCGTCGTCCGGGATCGGCGCCGCGGCGGCCCGGCGGCTGGCCGGTGCTGGCGCGCGGGTCTTCCTCAGCGGCCGCGACCCCGAGCGGCTCGCGGCGGTCGCCGGGCAGTCCGGCGGTACGGCGATCCCGTGCGACCTCACCGACCCCGACCGGACGGCGGCACTCGCCGGCCGGGTGCTCGAGGACGCCGGTCGGGTCGACATCCTGGTCAACAACGCCGGCCAGGGCTACGCCGGGCCGCTCACCGAAATGACCGACGCCCAGATCCAGGCGCTGGTGGCGGCGAACCTGACCGCACCGATGTTGCTCGCCCGGGCGGTACTGCCCGGGATGCTGGCCCGGGGCAGCGGCCGGCTCGGCTTCGTCGGCTCCATCGCCGGCCGGCTCGGGGTACGCGAGGAGGCGGTCTACGCGGGCACCAAGGCCGGGCTGAGCGTCTTCGCCGACAGCCTGCGCAAGGAGACGACCGGTCGGGGCATCGTGGTCACCGAACTCGTCCCCGCCGTGGTGGACACCCCGTTCTTCGCCCGCCGGGGCCGGCCGTACCCGCGCCGCCGTCCCCGGCCGGTGCCGGCGGAGCGGGCCGCCGACGCCCTGCTCACCGGGATGCTCGCCGGCCGGCACGAGGTGTGCCTGCCGCGCTGGATGGTGCTGCCGATCGCGGTCCGGGCCACCCTGCCGGCCACCTACCGCCGGCTCGCCGACCGGTTCGGCTGACCGCCCCGGCCCACACCCACGGCCCGGCCCCACCGCCTCAGTTGGCGCGGATCGCCCGGATCGACTGGCGCAGCGAGGACATGGTGGCGAGCACCGCCGTCGGCTCGTACCCGCAGTGCGCCATGCAGTTGGCGCAGCGGCTGTCCCGCCCCCGGCCGTACGCCGACCAGTCGGTGGTCTCGATCAACTCCTGGTACGTCTGCGCGTAGCCGTCACCGAGCAGATAGCAGGGGCGCTGCCAGCCGAAGAGCGAGTACGACGGGATGGCCCAGGCGGTGCAGGAGAAGTCGACCTTGCCTTCCAGGAAGTCCAGGAAGAGCGGCGAGTGGTTCAGCCGCCACTTCTTCCGGCGCCCCTCGCCGAACGCCTTCTTGAACATCGCCCGGGTCTCCGCGACGCCGAGGAAGTGCTCCTGGTCCGGCGCCTTGTCGTAGGCGTACGCCGGGGAGAGCATCATCTGGTCGACGCCCAGGTCGTCGTTGAGGTAGTCGAGCACCTCGATCACGGTCTGCGGGGTGTCGGTGGAGAAGAACGTCGTGTTGCTGGTGACCCGGAAGCCGCGCCGCTTCGCCTCCTTCACCGCCTCGACCGCCTCGTCGAAGACGCCCTCCTTGCAGACCGAGGCGTCGTGCCGCTCCCGCAACCCGTCGATGTGCACGGCGAACGAGAAGTAGCGGGACGGGGTGAACTTGTCCAGCTTCTTGCGCAGCAGCGCCGCGTTGGTGCAGAGGAAGACGTACTTGCGGCGCTTGACGAGCTCGTTGACCAACCGGTCGATCTCCGGGTGCATCAGCGGCTCGCCGCCGGCGATGGAGACCATCGGCGCCCCGCACTCCTCCATCGCGGCGAGTGCCTGCTCCACCGGCATCCGGCGCTTCAGCACGTCCGCCGGATGCTGGATCTTGCCGCAGCCGGCGCAGGCGAGGTTGCAGGCGAAGAGCGGCTCCAACTCGACAAGCAGCGGGAAGTGCGTCCTCCGGCGCAGCTTCTGCTCCATCAGATAGCGGCCGACTCGCAGGCTCTGGCGCAGTGGCATGCCCATGGTCACCACCCCGTTCCGGTCGGCCGGTCGATCGGCGCGCGGCGGTACCGCGCGGCGCTTCGCGAACTGGTCCCCGTCATCGGATTCCTTCCGTGGATACTCCGGCTTTCAGGCCGGAGAGGAAACGGAACTCCTGCGGTGCAGGGCAGGGATAGCCGATCCGCCGCCAGGGCGGATAGGCGTCCACCCGCGCGTCACCGCAGGGCTTACCAGTTGGGGCGCTAGCGTGTGAGGCGTGTCCAGGGCGGTAAAGCGGGCGTTCAAGTACCGCTTCTACCCCACCGAGGCGCAGGCCATGGAGCTGTCGCGCACGTTCGGATGCGTCCGGAAGGTCTACAACCTGGCCCTGCAGGCTCGCACCGAGGCGTGGGCCCTGCGGCGGGAACGGATCACCTACAACGCGACCAGCGCGATGCTCACGGCGTGGAAGAAGACCGAGGAACTGGCGTTCCTCAACGAGGTGTCGTCGGTGCCATTGCAGCAGGCCCTTCGGCATCTGCAAGGCGCGTTCGTCAACTTCTTCGCCAAGCACGCCCGGTACCCGAGCTTCAAGTCCAAAAAGAAGTCGCGCAAGTCGGCGGAGTACACCAGCAGCGCGTTCCGCTACCGTAACGGCCAGCTGAGACTGGCGAAGATGGCCGAGCCGTTGGACATCGTGTGGTCGCGGCTGTTGCCCGAGGGTGCGTCGCCGTCCACGGTGACGGTGTCGCAGGACGCGGCGGGACGCTGGTTCGTGTCCCTGCTCTGTGACGATGTGATCGCATCGGCCCCGGCCGCCAACACGGCCGTCGGCGTGGATGCCGGACTCGACAGCCTGCTCACGTTGAGTACCGGTGAGAAGGTCACCAACCCGCGTCACGAACGCAGGGACCGGTCCGCCCTGGCCCGCGCCCAGCGCCAACTCGCCCGCAAGGAGAAGGGGTCGGTGAATCGGGCCAAGGCCCGGTTGAAGGTGGCCCGGATTTATGCTCGGATCACCGACCGGCGTCGGGACCACCTGCACAAACTGACCACTCGACTCGTTCGTGAGAACCAAACGATCGTGATCGAGGACCTGACCGTGCGTAACATGGTCAAAAACCGCCCTCTGGCCCGCGCCATCAGCGACGCCGGCTGGCGGCAGTTCCGCACCATGCTCGAATACAAAGCCGACTGGTACGGCCGGGACCTGGTCGTTGTCGACCGTTGGTTCCCGTCGTCCAAGCTCTGCTCGACGTGTGGTGTTCTCGCTGAGCGGATGCT
Organism: Plantactinospora sp. DSM 117369; assembly: GCF_053764795.1. Taxonomy (NCBI): domain Bacteria; kingdom Bacillati; phylum Actinomycetota; class Actinomycetes; order Micromonosporales; family Micromonosporaceae; genus Plantactinospora; species Plantactinospora sp. DSM 117369. Next base: position 5,265,715 of record NZ_CM132446.1, read on the forward strand.
GCTGGACGTGCGGACGTGGACCTGCCGATGTGGCACTATCCACGACCGTGACGTCAACGCGGCCCGCAACATTCTGGCGGAGGGGCTCTCCGTTACGGCCTGTGGAGCCGGTGTAAGACCTCAACGGGCGGACGCCCGGACGAGGCAGCCGGTGTCGAAGCAGGAAAACCCAAGGGCGACCAAGGGAATCCCCGCCCTTTAGGACGGTGGAGGATGTCAAGGTGTTCGGATCTCCTTGGGAAGGGTGAAATGCACGTCCTCGGTACGGGTGGTGTGCTCCCGTACCGCGCCGGCACCGAGCCCGGCCAGTGCCGCCACGGTCTGGTCGACCAGCCAGGGCGGCGCCGACGCACCGGCGGTCACGCCGACCGTCCGTACCCCGGCGAGCCAGCGCAGGTCGACCTGGTCGACGTCGTCGATCAGGTACGCCGGGGTGCCCCCGCGCTCGGTCACCTCGACCAGGCGCCGGGAGTTCGAGGAATTGGCCGAGCCGAGCACCAGTACCACGTCGGCGACGGCGGCCACCTCGCGCAGCGCCGCCTGCCGGTTCGTGGTGGCGTAGCAGATGTCGTCGGAGGCCGGGCCGGTCAGCGCGGGGAACCGCCGCCGGAGTACGTCGAGGACCCCGGCCACCTCGTCCACGGCCAGGGTGGTCTGCACCAGGTACGACACCCGGTCCGGGTCGGCGACCTCGATCCGTTCCGCGTCGCCGACCGACTCCACCAGCGCGATCCGGCCGGGCGCCTCGCCGAGGGTGCCCTCGGTCTCCTCGTGCCCGGCGTGCCCGATCAGCAGCACCGTGTTGCCCCGCCCGACGAACCGGCGGGCCTCGCTGTGCACCTTGGTCACCAGTGGGCAGGTCGCGTCGATCACCGGCAGCCCCCGTTCGGCGGCGGTCTGCCGGACGGCCGGCGCCACGCCGTGCGCGGAGAAGACCGTGGTCGCGCCGTCCGGGATCTCGGTCAGCTCGTCGACGAAGACCGCGCCCCGGCGTTGCAGGTCGGCGATGACGTGCAGGTTGTGCACGATCTGCTTGCGGACGTAGACCGGCGGGCCGTGCCGGTCCAGCGCCTGCTCCACCACGCTGATCGCCCGTTCCACCCCGGCACAGAACGACCGGGGCGCGGCCAGCACCACCTGCCGGGCCGTGGTCGCCGCCGCCCACTCCGACAGGGCCGGGCCGAGCTGCGGCAGCACCCGCAGCGCCGCGAGCACCCGGCCGAGCGTCGCCGGCCGGTACAGCGGATGTGGTGGCACGTCGGCGACCACCCGGACGCAGGCGATCGGGCGGCCGGCGGCGCCGGCCAGCAGCGCCGCCGACTCGGTGTCCACGGCGATCGCGCCGGTGCCGGCGAGCCGGGTCCGGTCGGCGCCGTCAACGATCCGCCGGCTGGTCACCACCGGTCCGAGGTGGACGGTCAGGCCGCGCCGGCGCAGCGCCGCCGCGATCATCGCGGCGGCCGGGCAGGGTACCGGGGCGCCGCCGACGACGCCGGCCCGGCGTACCTCGGTGGCCACCACCACGTCCCCGGTGCGCAGCGTCGGCACCAAGCCGCCGGCGATCCCGGCCACCGCCAACGCGGCGGCGTCGCGGTAGCCGGCGGCGACCCGGGTGGCCCGGGCCGGTCCCCGACCGGTACGCCGCAGCGGTGCGCCCGGCGGCAGGCCGCGCCGCAGCGCGAGGGCCTCCGCCCGCATCGGTGCGAACAGCACCCAGTTCCCGTTGTTCAACTGGGCTCTCCCGGATCGGTGCGCAGCCGCGCGAAGTCGTCCGGGTCGCGCAGCAACCGGCCGAGGGCGCTGACCGGGAACACCAGCCGGTACAGGTGGTAGTTGATGTAGAAGTCCCCGGGAAAGCCGGTGCCGGTGAACTGCGGCTCGTCCCAGCCGCCGTCCGGCCGCTGGGTACGCACCAGCCAGTCCACCCCGCGCCGGATCGACGCCGAGTCGTCGGAGCGGGCGGCGTGCAGGGCCAGCAGCGCCCATGCGGTCTGGGAGGCGGTGGAGTCGCCCTGCCCGCGCCAGGCCGGATCGCGGTACGAGCGCATGTCCTCGCCCCAGCCGCCGTCGGCGTTCTGCCGCCGGTGCAGCCAGCAGACCGCCCGGGTGATGGCCGGATCGTCCCGGCGTACCCCGGCGGCAATCAGGGCCGGCACCACCGCCCCGGTCCCGTAGACGTGGTTGGCACCCCACCGGCCGAACCAGGATCCGTCCGCCTCCTGCTGGCGCAGCAGCCAGGACACGCCCCGGCGGACCGGGATCGAGCCGGCCAGCCCCTCCGCGCAGAGCGCCTCCACCACGTGCGCGGTGACGTCCGCGCTCGGCGGGTCGATCACCTCACCGAAATCGCAGAACGGCAGGTCACGGGCGATCACTCGGGTGTTGTCCGCATCGAACGCGGCCCAGCCGCCGTCGGCGGACTGCATTCCGCACAGCCACCGGACCCCACGCTCCATCGCCGGCCGCAGCTCCCGAGGCGGACCGGTATGCCGCAGCGCGAGCAGCACCTCGGCGGTGTCGTCGGTGTCCGGATAGCCGTCGTTGTCGAACTCGAACGCCCAGCCGCCGGGGGCGACCCGGGGGCGGCGTACCGACCAGTCGCCGGGGACCCGGATCTCCTCGGCCAGCAGCCAGTCGGCGGCGGTGGTCAGCGCCGGATGGTCGGCCGGCACCCCGGCGTCGGCGAGCGCGACCATCGCCAGCGCGGTGTCCCAGACCGGGGACTGGCACGCCTCCAGCCGGCGTACCGGGCCGTCCGGGGTCTCCTCCCGGACGGTAAACCGCTCCAGCCCGGCCAGCCCGCTGCGCAGCACCGGATGGGAGAGCGGGTAGCCGAGCAGGTGCAGCGCGATCAGCGAGTAGACCCACGGTGGCTGGATGCCGCCCCACGAGCCGTCGGCCTCCTGCCGGGCGACGATCCACTCCGCCGCCCGGCGCAGCGCGTTGCGGCGTACCGGGCCGACCGGGTGGCGCTCGTAGCCGCGCAGCGCCGCATCGAGCCGGCGCATCCAGCGACCCTTGCCCCCCGGCGCCGCCGACTCCGCCGGCAGACCGGTACGCAGCTCGCCGAGCGAGAACCCGAGCGGGCGTACCGGGCGCAGCGAGCGGACGATCGACAGCGGCACGATGGTCTGCCGGGCCCAGCAGGCGAAGTCGTAGACGTTGAGCGGAAACCACGACGGCAGCAGCACCACCTCGGGCGGGATCGCCGGCAGCCGGTGCCACGGCCACTCGCCGAACAGCGCCAGCCAGAGCCGGGTGAAGACCCGGCTGCGCTCGATGCCACCGCGCGCGAGGACGAACTCCCTCGCCCGGCACATGTGCTCCGCCTCCGGCGGGTCGCCGGCCAGCCGCAGCGCCGCGTACGCCTCGATGGTGGTGGAGAGGTCGCCCGGCCCGCCGTGGAAGGTCGCCCAGGCGCCGTCCGCGCCCTGCTTCGACCGGATCCACCGGGCCGTCGGCGCGGTCTCCACCTCGGTACGGATGCCCAGGAACTCCCGCAGCAGCAGGTCCTCGGCCTCCATCGTCACGTTGGTCTCCAGCTCGCCCTGCCACCAGCCGCCCGGCTGCTGCCGGGACAGCAGCAGATCCCGGGCCCGGTCCAGGGCCGCCTCGGCGCTGTGCCGCGACCCGTCGCCGCCGGTCTCGGCGGTGCCCCGTCCCTCGGTGAGCGTGGGCCCGACCCCGGTCGGGCTGCCGTCGCTGGTGGAGAGCGTCGAGCCCATCAGTGGTCCCGTCCCGTCATGAAGTGCGCGATCGCCACCAGGTCGGCGTGCACGCCGGAGCGTTCCGCGGCCGAGCCGGGCTCGCCCAACTGGTCCAGCTCGGCCAGCGCCTCGGTGAGCAGCCGGTCGGCCTGCTTCTCGGTCCAGTCCCGGGCGCCGGTCTCCTCGATCAGGGCGGCGGCCAGACCCAGGTCCGGGTCGGAGAGGTCGCCCGGCCGGGCGTACAGCTCGGCGAGTTGGTCGCCGGCCGGACCGCCCGAGGTGAGGGCCCGGACCACCGGGACCGACTTCTTCCGGGCCCGCAGGTCCGACAGCACCGGCTTACCGGTGACCGCCGGTTCGCCCCAGATGCCGAGCAGGTCGTCCACGAGTTGGAAGGCCAGGCCGAGGCGTTCCCCGTACCGGGACAGGCCGTCCACCAGCGCCGGCGGGGCGCCGCAGAGCACCGCGCCGAGCGTCGCGGAGCAGGAGAGCAGCGCCGCCGTCTTGTCCCGGGCCATCGCGAGGCACTCCTCGAGGGTGACGTCGGCCCGGGACTCGAACGCCACGTCCGCCGCCTGCCCGGCGATCAGCCGGCGGATCGCCGTGTGCATGGTGGCCAGTCCCGCGCGTACGTCCAGGGCGGAGTCGTCCGCCAGCACCTCGTCGGCGAGGCCGAGCAGGGCGTCCCCGGCCAGGATCGCCGGCCCGACACCGAACGCCGCCCAGGCCGTCGGCCGGTGCCGCCGCTCCAGGTCACCATCGATGACGTCGTCGTGCAGCAGCGAGAAGTTGTGCACCAGCTCCACCGCGACCGCCGCCGGCAGGCCCCGGCGTACCGGCTGGCCGGCAGCCTGGGCCGAGAGCAGCGCCAGGGCCGGGCGCAGCCCCTTGCCGCCCCGGCCGGCGGGCTCGCCGGAGGTGTCCCAGTAGCCGAGCTGGTAGCCGGCGACCAGCCGGGTGCGCTCGTCGATCCGTTCCAGCGTCGCCCGGATCTCGGGCTGGACGAGTTCGTCCACCTGGGCGAGGACGCTGGGCAGCATCACGGTCATGTCGTCTCCTCGCTGCGCTCGTCGTCGCCATGACCTCGACAACCGAGCTGCCTGATGCCCGAGCTCCGCTCGGTCATACCGTCTCCTCGCTACGCCCGTCATCGCCATGACCTCGACAACCGAGCCTCTGGATGACCTCGCCGCGCCCGGTCATACCGTCTCCTCGCTACGCCCGTCATCGCCATGACCTCGACAACCGAGCCTCTCGATGACCTCGCCGCGCCCGGTCATGCCGGCGCCTGGCGTCTCGGTCGGTGTCGACCCGAGGTGGGCGAGGACCACGTCGGCGGCGCGGTGGCCGCTGCGTACCGCGCCCTCCATCGTGTCCGGCCACCCGGTGTCGGTCCAGGCGCCGGCCAGGGCCAGCCCGGGCGCCCGGGTCTGGGCCGGTGGCCGGGCGCTGCGGGAACCCGGCTCCTGCCGGAACGTCGCCCGGGGTTCCCGGGTCACGAACGCGTCCCGGACCCGGGCCTGCCGGGCCGCCGGGAAGAGTTCCGCGAGCGCATTCAGATAGGTCCGGACCAGCTCGCTCGCCCGGACGGTCAGCACCTGCTCGGCGGCGGAGATGGAGACCACCAGATACTGGCCGGACCCACCGGGCGGGGTCCGGTCGAAGACCCACTGCACCGGGGTGTCCAGCCCGGCGGCGAACTCCAGGTCGGTGACCCGCTGCTGGTAGTGCACGTGCACGTTGACGATGGGCGCGGCACCCAGTCGGGCCCAGCGCGCCCGGTCCGGAGCGGCCTCGTCCGGCACCAGCCGGGCGGCCTGCGGATGCGGCACCGCCAACACCACCGCGTCGGCGGTCAGCTCGATGCCGTCGCCGGAGACCTGGAACCGCCCCTGGTCGGTACGGATCCGCTGGACCCGTACGCCGGTGCGGACCGTCGCGCCGCGCTGCCGGAGCAGTGCGGTGGCCGGGCCGCCGTGCAGCTCGGACAGTGGCGCGGTCGGCCGGCCGATGTCGGCGGCGTCGGCCCGGTCGAGCAGCCCGGTCCGGAAGACCCGGGCGGCCAGCGCCAGCGAGGCCCGGTCCGGCGGGGCGTTCAGGGCCGCGGTGCAGATCAGCTCCCAGAGCCGGGCCACGGTCGGCGCATCCTGCCCGTGCGCGGCCAACCAGGCGCCGAAGCTGACCCGGTCGGCGGCCGGGTCGTCCGGCTCGACCCGGCGCAGCGCGGCTGCGGCCCGGACCGCCGCCAGCCGCTGCCCGACCCGCAGCGGGCGGTAGCCGAGTAGGGCCGGCAGCAGGTGGGCCGGGGCCGGCAGCCGGCGGTTGCTGGCCAGTACGTGCGGCCGCCCGCCGACCCGCAGGATCGGCACCGCGAACCCGTCCTGCACGGCGGCCCGGTCGGCGCTGCCGAGCCGGACGAGCAGGTCACGGTACTGCTGGTAGCAGCGGAGGAAGACGTGTTGTCCGGTGTCCACGGTCAGTTCGCCGCGCCGGAACGAGTAGGTCGCGCCGCCGAGCGCGGGACGGGCCTCCACCAGGGTCACCCGGTGCCCGGCGTCGAGCAGCCGCACCGCCGAGGCGATGCCGGCCAGTCCACCGCCCACCACGCAGACTCCTCCGTCGGTCACGGTGCGCTCCGGGTCATCGCCCGCGCCGCGACGTACGCCTTCTCCCAGCCGGGCAGCGAGACCCGCTGCCGGGTCACCGCCAACGGGTCGGCGACCATCCGGGCCAGCAGCCGGTGGTAGATCCCGGCCATCGCCGCCACGCAGGCGGCACTGCGCCGGTCCAGCAGCGGCAGCAGCCGCAGCCCGGTCTGGTAATAGCGCTCGGCCCGGTGCGCCTGCCAGCGGAGCAGTGCGGCGAGCCGCTCCGGCGGGTCGGTCAACGCGCCGTCCGGGCCGAGTTCCAGGGTGCAGCCGAACCGCTCCAGGTCGCGGCGGGGCAGGTAGACCCGGCCGGCGGCCCGGTCCTCCACGATGTCCCGGAGGATGTTGGTCAGTTGCAGCGCGATGCCCAGGGTGTCGGCGAGTTCGGCGGCGGCCGCCCGGTCCGCCGAGGGCCGGAGGGCGAAGACACCGAGCGAGAGCCGGCCGATCGACCCGGCGACGCAGCGGCAGTAGCCGACCAGTTCCTCGAACGTGGAGTAGCGGGCGCCCCGGACGTCCGCCACGCAGCCGTCGATGAGTTCGTCGAAGGCGGCCACCGGAATCGGCAGCCGGGCCGCGGCGTCGGCCAGGGCGATCAGTACCGGGTCCCCGCCGGCCTCCGGCAGCCGGTGCAGCGCCGCCCGGACCTGGTCGAGCCGGGCCAGCTTGGTGGCGGCGGGCAGGTCGCCGTCGCCGATGTCGTCGATGCGCCGGGCGACGGCGTACACGGCGCAGAGCGCGGCGCGCCGGTCGGGGCGGAGCAGCCGGATCCCGTACGAGAAGTTGCGCGCCTGGCTGCGGGTCACCCGGGCGCACTCGCGGTAGGCGCGCTCCAGCCCGGCGTCGGCGGTCATCCGCGCACCCCGCTCGGGCGCAGGGCGGCCCGAGGCGGCCAGTACGACCTGATCCAGGCGGCGGCGATCCGGGCCCGGGACGCTTTGGGCGGCCCGGGCAGCGGGTCGTGGTCGGCCCGGGCCAGGGCGGCGAGCGCGGCCCGCCCACCGGCGACGTACCCGCCGACGGCCAGCCGGGCCCAGCCGTGCAGATCGCCGACGAGCGGCGCACCGGCGTCGAGTAGGTCGGCAGCGCGCTGCGCCTGGCGCCGGACGACGCTACGGAGCCGGTCGCCGGCCCGGGGCGCGTCGAGGTCCTCCTCGGACACCCCGGCCGCGGCCAACTCCTCGGTCGGCAGGTAGATCCGGCCCCGGCGCCGGTCCTCGGCGACGTCCTGGAGGTGCTCGACCACCTGCAACGCGGTGCAGATCCGGTCGGAGAGCCGGATCCGGGTCGGCGAGGCGGCGTCGAAGACGTGCAGCACCAGCTCGCCGACCGGGTCGGCGGAGAGGTGGCAGTAGTCGACCAGGGCGCCGAAGGTCGGGTAGCGGCTCACCACCTGGTCGCGCCGGTTCGCCTCGATCAACCGGAGCAGCGGGTCGACCGGCAGCCGGCAGTCGACCACGGTGGGCGCCAGCCGGACCAGTACCGGGTGCCGGGGCAGGCGGCCGTGGTAGAGGGCGCGTACCTCGCGGTCGAACCGGTCCAGCCTGGCGAGCCGGGTGGCCGGCGTCTCGTCCCGGCCTGCCTCGTCCGGCTCGTCGCCGAGGTCGTCGACGTAGCGGGCGTACCAGTAGAGGGCGAGCAGGTGCCGGCGGATCCGTGCCGGCAGGACGCGCAGCGCGACCGGGAAGTTCTCCCCGGCCAGTACGGTGTCCGGCTGCCGGCGCCCACCCGGCCGATCCGCGGACGGATGATCGGGAGCGTCGTCGGTCAGATGAAGCACGCTGCCGCCTCTCGCGAGGTCCAGCCGGCTCAGCGGGGCCGCGCCAGACCGCCGCGCCGGATTGGTCGTAACCCACCACTCGCGCTAAGTAATCTTCACCGAGAGTACCCAAATTCCCACGCTCGGCGGTGCGGCCTGGCGAATTCCTCTCGGCGTGTTCGCCCGCCCGCCGCGGCGTACCCCCAGCCGGGCGGGTCGGCTGGTGGATCGACGGTCGCGGGTCGGCGTGTCAGCTTGACTGGGTACGCCGGGCCAGCCAGATGCCGATGCTCATCGCCCCGACCGCGACCAGGCCGAAGAAGAGCCGGGGCCCCTCCAGCGACAGTTTCTCCTCGAAGGCGAAGACCCCGATCAGCACGCTGGTGAAGGGGTCGAGCAGGGCGATCGCGGTCAGCGGGGCGGCGATCGGGCCGCCCTGGAAGGCGTTCTGGTTCAGCGTCAGCGCGGTACCGCCGACCAGGATGAGGACGTAGAGGTGCCAGTCCGTGAGGACCTCGCCCGGATGGTCCGGCAGCTTCTCGATCACGCTCTTCACCAGGGCGGCGGCCATCGCGTACAGCAGTCCGGTGGCGATGCCCAGCATCAGGCCCCGGGTCGCGTCCTGGGTCCGCCAGGCCACCAGCAGACAGATGGTGACCAGCGCGCCGATCGCGGCACCCACTCCGATCCAGGCCCACGCCTTCGGCTCCTCCACCCCACCGCGCGGGTTCGCGGCGAGCAGGAACCCGGTCAGCCCGATCACCCCGATCACCACCACCAGCATGTCCCGGCGGTGCGGCCGGCGCCGCTCGAGGGCCGCCTCCAGCGGAATCGCCATGAAGAGCCCGCTGACCAGCAGCGGTTCGACCAGGGCGAGCGCGCCGAAGCGCAGCGCCAGCGCCTGTAGGAAGGTGCCGAGGGCGTCCGGCAGCCAGCCGAGCAGCCACAACCGCCGGTGCAGCAGCCGGAACAGCAGCCGCGGATCGATGGTCCGGGTCGGCCGTTCCCGTTTGGCGGCGCGCTGCTCCAGTACCGAGCTCACCGCGAAGCAGGCGGCCGAGGCGAGTCCGAGCAGGATGGCGATGCCGTTCACGGGGTCGCACCTCCGGATCGGGCCGACCGGACCGCCCCGGCACCGGACCGGCCGGCCGGCGCCCCCGGGACAGGCCGGGCCGCACGGTCTGTGGCCCCCACCTCAGCCTTGCCGGTCCGGGTGCCCACCGTCGGTCCGGGGCTGGTCCACGCCGATCCGCAATCTCGCCACGCCGGCCCGCAGCCCCACCCAGCGGGTCAGCGTCCGGCGGGACGGCACCGCAGCCACGCCGGCCGGGACCTCGGCCGGCAGCTCCGGGTCGGCCGGCGTCACACCGTCAACCAGGGCCGGGGCGTCGTCAACCAGGGCGGGGGCGTCGAGCGGCGCCGCACCGTCCAGCAACCTGGGAGCGCCGACCGGCTGGTCGACCAGCGACGGCGCGGTGCCCGGGCCGGCGGCGTCGAACGGGGACACCACCTCCCGTCCGGGCCCCTCCGTCGGTCCGGCCATGGCACCGCCCCGGGCGACGTCGGCGACCACCGTCGCGGGATCGGTCTCGAAGAGGGCCAGCCCGGCGGCCCGCTGCCGCTCGCCGGCCGCACCGTCGGAGAGCCGGACCAGGGTGGGGCCCAGGTCGGCGGCGCGGCGTACCCAGGTCGCCACCCCGGCCCGGGCCATGGTGGCCGCGTTCGCCCGGCCGTGCCCGGGGATCGGCCGGTAGGTCGCGACCGGCAGGCCGCAGGCCATCGCCTCCAGCGCGGTGAGACCGCCGGCGTTCTCGACCAGGACGTCGGCGGCGCGCAGCAACTCCGGCATGTCGTCGACCCAGCCGAAGACATATCCGGTGCGGCGCCGCTCCAGCCGGCGGAACAGCGCCTCGTTGCGGCCGCAGACCACCACCGGGACCGCCGCCCCGGTACGCGCGATCTCGGCCGCCGTCCGGGCCACCGCGCCGACCCCCCAGGAGCCGGCGACCAGCAGCGCCAGCCGGGCGTCGGCGGGCAGGCCGAGGCGCTCGCGGGCGCGGCGCTTCTCCGCCGCCGACCCCGGGCGGAAGCCGGCCGAGACCAGCCGGCCGGCCACCCGGACCTCGCCGGCGCCGAGCGCCCGGGCCTCGGCCCGGGTGGTGCGGTGCGCGGCGCAGTGCACGTCGATGCCGGGCGACACCCAGATCGGGTTCACCGCGAAGTCGGTCAGATAGGTGATCACCGGTACGGCGAGCCGCCCCTCCCGGCGCAGCGGCCCGACGATCTGGCTGACCACCGGGTACGTCGACACCACCGCCCGGGTGTCCGGAGGCAGCATCCGGAGCACCCGTGGCCACACCGGTCGGAGCAGTGCCCGGGTGATCGGCGCGGCCCGGCTGAAATTGCCGCCGATCGCGAAGAGCAGCCCGTAGATCCACGGCAGCCGGCTCAGCATTCCGTGGTAGGTGCCGCGAAGCAGCCGGCCCAGTCCCCACGGGAAGATGTCGGCCAGGTCCACGCAGTCCGCCAGCAGGCCGCGTTCGCGCAGCCGGCTGGCCAGTTCGCGGCTCGCGCCGTCGTGCCCGGCGCCCGCGCTGGCGTAGATGATCATTACGCGGGGACGCCGCTCACCGATGCCGCCGGCAAGCGGCTCGGACGCCTCCTTGCGGTTCGTCTCGTACCGCCCGGATCTGAACGTCATCCGGCCATCTACCCGCAGGAGGTGCGAAGAATCCTCGGAAGGCCACACCGGCTTCCGCAGGGCAGCAGCGGGCCCCTTTCCGGCGGCGCTTCTCCGCGAAGGCCCCGACCCGGATGCCAGACGGACGTACACTCCAGATACCCCGCGACAGCCGGCCCATGCGCGAGAACGCGCCGCTGGCCGGAGCCCCGGCCCACCGGGAGGTCGCCATGCGGGTGCTGATCGTCACCGCCGGCTCCCTCGGCGATGTCGCGCCATACACCGGCCTCGGTGCCCGGTTACGGGCCGCCGGCCACCGGGTGGCGGTCGCCGCCCCGGCCCCGTACGCCGACCTGGTCACCGGGGCCGGCCTCGACTTCCGGCCGATCGCCGGCGACCTCTCCGCGATCCGGGCCGCCACCGCTGGCGAACACCGGTCCTGGACCGTGCCGGGCGCCCCCGGGCTGGTCGACTTCGTCCGGCTCGGCGGCCGGTTCGTCGGCGACCTCGGCACCGGCATCGCGAGCGCGGCCGGGGCGGACACCGACGTACTGCTGCTGTCCAGCACGACCGCGCCGCTGGGCTACTCGGTGGCGCAGTACCACGGCATCCCGAGCCTCGGCGTCTTCCTCCAGCCGACCGCTCCCACCAGCGCGTTTCCGCCGATCGTGCTGGGCCTGCGGTCCCTGGGCGGCTGGGGCAACCGGCTCGCCGGCCGGCTCGGCCGGCGACTCGCCCACCGGGTGTACGCCGACGCCTCCCGCCGGCTGCGCGCGCATCTCGGCCTGCCACCGGTCGGACTCGCCCGGCTGGAGCACCACGCCGCCGCAGACGGCTGGGCGGTGCTGCACGGGTTCAGCCCGGCCGTGCTGCCCCGGCCACCGGACTGGCCGGCCGGGCTGGACGTGGTCGGCTACTGGTGGCCGCTGGCCCACCCCGGCTGGTGCCCACCGGCCGAACTGGTCGACTTCCTCGCCGCCGGCCCGCCCCCGGTCTACGTCGGCTTCGGCAGTCTGGCCGACAGCCGGGACGGACTGCACGCCCTGGTCGCCGGTGCGCTGCGCCGGGCCGGGGTACGCGGCGTTCTCCAGGGGCTGGGCGGCGCCGCGCCGGGACCCGACGGGGACCTGCTCGCCGTCGGGGACGTACCGCACGAGTGGCTCTTTCCCCGGATGGCCGCGCTGGTCCACCACGCCGGTTCCGGTACCACCGGTGCCGGACTCCGCGCCGGGGTGCCGGCGGTGCCGGTACCGATCCTCGCCGACCAGCCGTTCTGGGCCGCCCGGCTGGCCGCCCTCGGGGTCGGCCCGGCGGTGCTGCCGTACGGCCGGCTCGACGAGACCGGACTGGCCGCCGCGATCCGGGCGGCGGTGACCGAGCCGGGGCTGCGGCGCCGGGCCCGGGCCCTCGGCGACCGGCTGGCGGCCGAGGACGGTGCCGGCGCGGTGGTGGCCGCGGTCGACCGGCTGGCCCGTTGACCGGTCGACCGCGGCCCGCTCAACCCCGACCCACCCGGATCCCCCGGGTGGCCGGTCCCGCGCTGGTCAGAGCTTCTCGTAGCAGGGCCGGTCCAGGGTGTACGCCTGCGCGGTCGGGCCCGCGGTCAGCGGCCGGACCTGCGTCACCCCGGTCGGGGCGGCCCGGTCCGGCCGGTACACCGCGGAGACCCGGACCGCCCCGTCGTTCGGCCCGGCGGCGTAGTTGCCGGCGCCGGCCGGCAACATGCCCTCGTAGTCGACCGAGGTCAGCGACTTGACCGCGGCCAGCAGCCCGGCCCGGGTCAGGTCGCCGTCGGCCACCGCCTTGGTCAGCGCGGCCTTCATCGGATACGACCACACCCAGCCGGCGGTGTACCCGTCGTTCGGGGTGACCTGGCCCAGCGCCTGGCGCAGCGCCTGGTGCCCCGGAGTGTCGGTGCCCCACGCGTCCCACGGCGCGGTCTGCTCGTACCGGGCCAGCAGGGCGGGGGCGGCGGCACTCTGCAACAGCGCCGGATTCCAGGTCGGGCTGGTACCGATGAACCGGCCGGTGAAGCCCCGGGCCGCCGCCTGGCCCACGATCGCCGCCGCGTCGGCCGGTCCCATGGTCAGGATCACCAGGTCGGGCCGGCCGGAGAGGATCGCCTGGATCGCGCCGGCCTGCTTGTCCGCGCCGGAGTCGGTCTTCACTGCGGTGAAGCCCAGCCCGAGGCTCTGCGCGGCGAGCTTGGCGCCGGCCGCCGCGTCGTCGCCGTAGTCCCCGGCCAGGTGTACGGCCAGCACCGACTTCACCCCGTGCGCCTCGCGGGCGTAGTCGAGCGCGTTCATCGACTCCAGGCAGTAGTTGGCGCCGGACTCGACGATCACGTCCTCGAAGGCGTACGCCGAGGTCCAGGCGGCCGGCGCCGCGACCACGCTGCTGGCCAACATGTCGGCCAGGATGGCGGCGGTGGTCGGCGAGCCGAGGGTCTGGGCCAGGGCCAGCACGTTCGGCTTCATCTCCTGGTACACCTGGTTGTGCGTCTGTGGGTTGTATTTGTTGTCCCGGATCCAGCGGGTCACGTCGACCTCGTAGTCGCCGATCCCGCCGGCGGTGTTGACCCGCTTCCAGAACGCCTTCTGCGCGTCGGTGATCGGCACCGCCAGCGCCCGGAACGGCCCTTCGGTCAGGTCGGAGATGATGCCGAGATAGATGCAGCCCTTGTTCCGGTCCACCGCCTCCGGACACGGCTCGGCGGTGACCCCGACGTCGGTCTTCACCCCGGACGCGTCGGTCTCGGTGTCCCCGCCGCGACATGCGGCGAGTGCGGTGCAGAGCAGCAGGGCGACGGTCGCGGCGGCGACGCGGCGCGGTGCGGAACCGGACGGTCTGTTCCTTCCCATATGGCTACCTCACAGGTCGGCTCAGTAGGAGAACGGCCAGGTTTTCCAGTAGTTGCGGACCCGTACCCAGATCCCGAACAGGCCCCGGGGCTCGAAGATGAGGAAGACGACGAGAAGTACGCCGTAGAGGATCGTCTCCACCTGGAAGACGTTCGGCACCTCGTTCGGCTGGGCGCTGAGGAACGGCACCCACGCCTGCAGTTCCCGGGTGAACCGGGGCAGCAGGGTGATGAAGAACGCTCCGGCGATCGCGCCGGAGATGGTGCCCGCACCGCCGATCAGCACCATCGCGATGTACTGCACCGACAGCAGCAGGCTGAACGAGCCCGGGTCGAAGAACCCGGTGATGGTGTAGAGCAGTGCCCCCGCGCAGCCGGCGTACGCCGACGAGACGGCGAAGGCGATCGTCTTGTACCGGGCCAGGTTCACCCCGATCACCCCGGCCGCGATGTCCCGGTCCCGGATCGCGGTGAACGCCCGCCCCACCTTCGAGCGGGCCAGGTTGGCGGCGGCCAGCGCGAAGCCGAGCAGGAGCAGCAGCATCAGCCAGTAGAGCTTCTGGTCCCGGGTGCCGAGCGGGCCGGTGGCGGCGATCGGCTGCCCGAAGAACTCCAGGGTGGCCGCCGGCCGGCCGACCCCGGCACCGCCGGTCAGCGCCGACCACTCGCTGAAGACGTGCTGCCCGATGAAGACCAGGCCGAGGGTGACGATCGCCAGATAGAGCCCGCGCAGCCGGGTGGCCAGCGGGGCGACGACCACTCCGGCCAGCCCGGCGGCCAGGCCGGCGGCGGGCAGCCAGACCGCGATGTTGGTGATCCCGAACCCGATCACCCGGCCGTCCGGGTCGCCGCTGATCGCCGCCGCCGTGTAGGCGCCGACCGCGAGGAAGAACGCATGCCCCAGCGAGACCTGGCCGGCGTACCCGGTGACCAGGCCCAGCCCGATCGCCCCGATCGCCGCGACGCAGCAGACGGCGAGCAGTTGCAGTACCTCGTCGGTGAGCAGGAACGGACACGCGAGGGCGACGGCCAGCAACCCGGCCACCGCCGCCCGTTTCGCGCCCGTGTCGAACAGGGCCAGTTCGCTGGCGTACGAGGTGGAAAGTTCCGGCCGCCCGCGCAGCCGGGTACGCCGTCCCAGGATCGTCATACCCGCTCGACCTCCCGGGTGCCGAAGAGCCCGTACGGGCGGACCAGCAGGACCAGCAGCATCAGCACGTACGGGCTGATCACCGAGACGTTGCCGCCGAGCCAGGGCGCGTGCTGCTGGTAGGTGGCGGTGAGTTCCTGGATCGTCCCCACGGCCAACCCGCCGACCACCGCGCCGGGCAGCGAGTCGAGTCCACCGAGGATGATCACCGGCAGGGCGGTCAGCGCGATCAGCCAGAGCGCCGCGTCGACGCTGGCCCCGGCGGCGGCGAAGGTGCCGGCTACCGCCGCCAGCCCACCGGCCAGCCCCCAGGAGAGGGCGAAGACCGTACCCACCGAGACGCCCTGGGCCAGCGCCGCCTCCTGGTCGTACGCGGCGGCCCGCATCGCCAGCCCCATCCGGGTGTAGCGGAAGAAGGCGAAGAGCGCGACGATCAGCACCGTGGTGGCGAGCAGCGCGGCGAGGTGCCGCTGTTGCAGGTCGATCCCGGTGCCGGGAACCGCCACCGTACGCAGCCCCCACGGGTCGCCGACGTGCCGGACGTCCAGCCCGATGAACCCGTTGACCACCACCCGGACGGCGACGTCCACCCCGAGGGTGATGATGGCGACCACGAACGCCGGCCGGCCGACCATCGGGCGCACCGCCACCCGTTCCACCCCGAGCGCCAGCCCGGCGGTAAATACGGCGGCGACCGGTACCGCCACCCAGAAGCCGATCGGTCCGGCCAGGTAGGTGACCAGCACCGCGCCGGCCAGCATGAAGGCGGGCTGGGCGAAGCTGATCACCCGGGTCGCCTTGTAGATGATGACGAAGCCGAGGGCCAGCAGGGCGTAGACGCTGCCGGTGCCCAGGCCGCGCAGCAGGCTCTCGGCCAGCTCGGTCATCCCGCCTCCCCCGGCCCGGTCGTCGCCGGCCTGCCCGCGTACAGCTCGTCGATCACATCCGCGAAGCGTTCGGCGACGGCGGCCCGGCGTACCTTCTGGGTTGCGGTCAGCTCGCCGTCGTCGTGGTCGAGTTCCTTGGGCAGCAGCGCGAACCGCCGGACCTGCTCGACCGGCGCCCGCCCGGCGTTCACGGCGGCGACCAGCCCCTCGACCAGGGCCCGGACCTCGGGTTTGCCGGCCAGGTCCCGATAGGTGGTGTACGCCAGCCCCCGGCGCTGCGCCCACTCGCCCACGGTCTCCAGCTCGATCCCGATCAGCGCGGTCAGGTACGGCCGGCGGTCGCCGACCAGGATCGCTTCCTTGACGTACGGCGACGCCTTCAGCGCGTTCTCGATCTCGGAGGGGCCGACGTTCTTGCCACCCGCCGTGATCATGATGTCCTTGGCCCGGTCGGTGATCCGGAGGTGGGTGCCGTCGACCCACTCGCCGACGTCGCCGGTGCGCAGCCAGCCGTCGGCGTCCAGCACCGCCGCCGTCGCCGCCGGATCCCGGAAGTAGCCGGCGAAGACACCCCCGTGCCGGGTCAGGATCTCCCCGGTCTCCTCGTCGACTCGCACCTCCACGCCGGGGTGCGGCTCGCCGACCGTGCCGAGCCGGACCCGGCCCGGCCGGTTGCCGGTGGCCACCGCGGTGTTCTCGGTCATCCCGTACACCTCGTGCATCCGGATGCCGATGCCCATGAAGAACCGCAGCACGTCCGGGGCGATCGGGGCGGCACCGGAGGCGGCGTACCGGACCCGGCGCATCCCGATCCGCACCCGCAGCGCCCGGTAGCAGAACAGCCAGCCGATCCCGTACGCCAGCCGGGTGCCGGCGGTGTGCCGGCCACCGGTCCGGACCAGCGTGCCGGCGATCCGGTCGGCGACCCCGAGCCAGAGCCGGGCGTTCCACCGCTTCACCGGCGAGGCGTTGGCCAGCCGGATGGTCACTCCGGCGAGGATCTTCTCCCAGATCCGGGGCACTCCGAACAGGATGGTCGGCTGGACCTCCCGCAGGTTCGCCTGAACGGTGTCGATCGACTCGGCGAACGCCACCTGCACCCCGGCACCGGCGTTGAACCAGGTGGTGAAGATCCGCTCCGCGACGTGGCAGAGCGGCAGGTACGACAGCAGCAGGTCGTGCGGCCCCGGCGGCGGGTCGGTGAAGCCGCCACCGTCGACCAGTACCCGGATCGCGAAGTCCACGTTGGCGACGGTCAGCATCGCGCCCTTGGCCGGGCCGGTGGTGCCGGAGGTGTAGATCAGGGTGGCCACGTCCTCGGCGGTCGCCGCCGCCATTCGGGCGGCGACCGCCCCGGGCTCGGCGGCCCGGTGCTCGGCGCCGATCGCCAGCAGCTCGTCCCAGCCGAGCAGCGCGGGATGCTGGTAACGGTGCCGGATGCCGCGCGGTTCGAGATAGACGATCCGCTCCAGGCCCGGGCAGGCGTCGATCACCGCCAGCGCCTTGTCGACCTGCTCCTGGTCCTCGGCGATCAGCACCCGGGCGCCGGAGTGGGACAGCAGGTAGCCGACCTCCGGCGGCGGATTGGTCGGATAGAGCCCGACCGTCATCGCCCGCAGCGCCACGGTCGCCACGTCGGTGAAGAGCCACTCCCGACGGTTCTCCGCGTGGATTGCCACCCGGTCGCCGGGCTGCACGCCGAGCGCCAGCAGCCCGTGCGCCACGGTCTGCACCGTGTCCCAGTAGCCGGCCCAGGTCACCTCCTGCCAGATGCCCCGGTCCTTCTCCCGCATCGCCACCGTGTCCGGGGTGGCGAGGGCGCGGTCGCGCACCCGTACCGCGATGGTGGTGGCCGGGACGGCGCCGGCCAGTGGGTCGGCGGTGCCGGCAGTGGTGGTCGCGGTCACCGCGATGTCGGCCGGCACGGTGTCGTCGGCGAGGGGTTCGGTCATGGCCGCTCCTCCCGTCGCGGATCGTCGCCGCTCTGCCCGGGGTCGCGCCGGCCGTCGGCGGTGCCGGACGCGCTGCCGCCGAGGTAGGCCCGCACGACGTCCGGGTGGTGCGGGATCTCCGCTGGGCTGCCGGTCGCGACGACCTGGCCGAAGTCGACCACCAGCACCCGGTCGGCCAGGTCCATCACCAGACCCATGTCGTGTTCGACCAGTACGATCGGGATGTCCAGCTCGTCGCGGATATCGAGGACGAACCGCGCCATGTCCTCGGTCTCCTCCAGGTTCATCCCGGCGACCGGCTCGTCCAGCAGCAGCAGTTTCGGCTCCATCGCCAGGGCCCGGCCCAGCTCGACCCGCTTCTGCACCCCGTACGGCAGCAGCCCGACCGGCATCCGCCGCCACCGTTCCAGTTCGAGGAAGTCCACGATCTCCTCGACCGCGGCCCGGTTGGCGATCTCGGCCCGCCGGGCCCGGCCCAGCCAGCCGATCGCGGCGAGCGGTCCGTAGCCGATGTGGTGATGCCGGCCGAGCAGCAGGTTGTCCAGCACGGTGAGGTTGCCGAAGAGTTCGACGTTCTGGAAGGTCCGGGCCATGCCCAGCGCCGCGATGGTGTGCGGCCGGCGGCCGACCAGGTCCACGCCGTCGAAGACGACCCGACCGGTCTGTGGCCGGTAGACCCCGGAGAGGACGTTGAAGATGGAGGTTTTGCCCGAGCCGTTCGGCCCGATGATGGCGAAGAGTTCGTGCCGGCCGACCGTGAAGGTCACCCCGTCGATGGCCCGTACCCCCGCGAAGTGCAGCCGGACGTCCTCGAACCGCAGGATCGGGTCGCCCCCGCCCCGCCCCGCCGCGCGCTCGGCCGCCGCCACGGCGGTCACGACAACCACCGCTTGCGCCGCCGGTAGTGCTTGACCTCCCGGAACGACCGCCGGCCGGCACCGGCCGCAGCACCGAGACCGAGATAGAACTCCCGGATGTCGTCGTCGGCGAGCAACTGTTCGGCCGGCTTGTCCAGCACCACCTGGCCGGTCTCCAGAACGTAGCCGTGGGTGGCCAGCGAGAGCGCCATGGTGGCGTTCTGCTCGACCAGCAGGACCCCGGCACCGGTCGAGTTGATCGCCACGATCAGCTCCCGGACCTGGTCGACCAGCCGGGGGGCGAGTCCGAGGCTGGGTTCGTCGAGCAGCAGGTAGCGCGGCTGCGCCATCAGCGCCCGGCCCATCGCGAGCATCTGCTGCTCGCCGCCGGAGAGATATCCGGCGGTGTCCCGGCGGCGCCGGGCCAGCACCGGGAAGAGTCCGAAGACGTGCTCCAGCCGGGCCGGGATCCGCCGGTGCGCCGTGTGGCCACCGAGCCGCAGGTTCTCCTCCACGGTCAGCTCGGCGAAGATCCGGCGTCCCTCCATCACCTGGCAGACGCCCCGGCGGACCACGGCGGCCGGGCGGAGCCGGTGGATCGGTTCCCCGTCGAGCGTGACCGTGCCCTTGGTGACCGCGCCGTCGTGTACGTCGAGCAGGCCGCTGATCGCCCGCAGCAGGGTGGTCTTGCCGGCGCCGTTCGCGCCGAGCAGCGCGACGATCCCGCCGGGCGGTACCGCGAGGCTCACCCCGCGCAGCACCAGCATCACGTCGTCGTAGACGACCTCCAGATTGCGCACCTGCAGCATCCGGGAACCCCCGGTTCTCTGTTGTGGCGCGGCTCACAAAGTTACCGGACATTAACCACAGCGCAACGTTCCGTCAAGAGCATCAGTGCGCCGAGCGCTGTATTCCACCGGATCGGTGGAGGCGAGGCGTACCCCGGCCGACATCCCTTGTGGACTCACCGGCCGGTCGTCGCCCGCACCTGCTACCGCTCTCGGTCGACGGGCTCGTGGTCGTGGCTCCCGGTCCTTTCGAGCTGGCGACCTCCTGACGTCGGGTCGGGTGCGAGCTGGTGTGGGGGTGGGGGTATCTGCCGGAGGCGCTGTCGAGCTGCCCCGCTTGTGCGCCCACTGTCCCGGGCTGTCCGAGCCCCGACCCCCGCCGGCCAGTCGACCGAACCGCATCCCCACGCGCCGTCTCGACAACCCGGCTCTCCGTGCCCCGTCTGTGCACCCAGCTCGACAGCCTGCGCACCGACTACTCCCCGGTCGGCCGCCGGGTCGCCCATCCTGACCGGCCGGGCCGTCCGCCGAGCGGTGCCGGCGCCACGCGACACCGCCTGGAACGGTGATCCGGGTGACGGCGGGTGTACCGTCCGAAGTGGCGGTTCGGGGTTACGGCCCGGACCGCCACCACCCCAGCCGTAACCTGGGAGCACACCATGCCGCACCCGCCGATCGTCGACCCACGATTTCCGGCACGCCTGCGCGAGCTACGAACCGCCCGCGGCCTGTCGCTGCGGGACCTGGCCCGTCGCACCTACTAGGCAAGAGCCAGCTGCACGACCTTGAGACGTCGAGGAGCCGCCAACCGTCGAAGCCGCCAGGCGCCTGGATCACCGGAATGGACTGACGAGAGGAGACCCGGGATGGTGGTGCATCGAGTTCAGGCGGCCGGCGCCAAGCGGAGAGCGTGCGACGAGGTGGTGGCGACGCTGTCGCCGACGGAGGGAACGACAACGGATCGGGGCGTACCGCGGCGGCGGTAGCGGCCGTACGCCGGGCGGTTGATGCCGGCGGCCCCGGTGCTGGCTACGGTTCGGAGGTGGACCGGGAGCAGCGGTGGTGGGGGCTGACCGCACCGGCCTGGGCCGTGGACACCGGGCTGGTGCTCGGGGTGGGCATTTTGCAGGTCTACACGTCGTGGGCGGCGGCCCGGAACCAGCCCGCCGCGCGCCCGCTCGACGTGTGGGCGTACCTGATCCTGGCCGGTACCGCGCTGGCGCTGGCCGTGCGGCGGCGGCACCCGGACTGGACCCTCGCGGTCACCGTCGCGGGCAGCGTCGGATACTTCGCCCTCCAGTATCCGTACGCGCTGTCCCCGCTTGCCGCGTTGATCGCGGTCCACCTGGTGATCGGGCGGGGCCGGCGCGCCACGGGCTGGGCGGGCGCCGGCTTCCTCGTCGTGGTGCCGGTCGGCGCGGCCCTGCTGCTGGCCCGGAATCCGGACGACGTGGTGGCGTCCCTGATGTGGTCGCTTGTCGTCGTGGTCATCGGTCAACTGGCCGAGGTGTCCTGGGTCCGGCGCGAGTACGTCCGGGAGGTGGAACGGCGGCTGGCCGCGGCCGAGCACGGTCGGGAGGAGGAGGCGTTGCGCCGGGCGCACGAGGAACGGCTCCGGATCGCCCGGGAACTGCACGACGTCACCTCGCACACCATCTCGGTGATCACCCTCCAGGCGGCCGCCGCCACCGAGGCGGTCGACCGGGCCGACGGCCGGGAACAGGTCAGGACGGCGCTCGGGGCGATCCGGACGGCCAGCCGGCAGGCGATGGCCGAGATGAAGGCGGCGCTGGGCGTACTGCGACCGGACCGGGGCGCCGGGCTGCGGCGGCCGATGCCCGGCGTCGCCCAACTGCGGGACCTCGCCGGCACGCTCGACGGCACCGGGGTACGCGTCGAGTTCGTCGAGACCGGCCTCCCCCGGCCGCTGCCGCCGGCCCTCGACCTGACGGTGTACCGGGTGGTGCAGGAGGCGCTGACCAACGTGCTGCGGCATGCCCGAGCGCGCCGGGCGGTGGTGACTCTGCGGTTCGAGACCGGCGGGGTGGTGGTGCAGGTGGACGACGACGGCGGGGGTGCCGATCCGGCCGGGTGTGCGGAGCCGGCCGGGCACGGGCTGGCCGGGATGGCCGAACGGGTGGCGGCGGTCGGCGGTCGGCTCCGGGTCGGCCCCGGCCCCGCGCACGGGTTCCAGGTCGTCGCCTGGCTGCCGCTCGACGCGGAGCCGGTGGCATGATCCGCGTCCTGCTCGCCGACGACCAGCCGCTGGCCCGGGCCGGGGTCCGGGCCCTGCTGGAGAACGCCGCCGACATCGCGGTGGTCGGTGAGGCGGCCACCGGTGTCGTCGCGGTCCGGCTGGCCCGGGAGGTCCGGCCGGACGTCGTGCTGATGGACATCCGGATGCCGGAGCTGGACGGGCTCGCCGCGACCCGCCGGATCGTCGCGGACGACCGGCTTTCCGGGGTACGGGTGATCGTGCTGACCACCTTCGACCTCGACGAGTACGTCTACGCGGCGCTTCGCGCCGGCGCCAGCGGTTTCCTCGGCAAGGACGCCGAGCCGGACGAGTTGCGGCACGCCGTCCGGGTGGTGGCCCGGGGCGACGCGCTGCTGGCCCCGGGGATCACCCGCCGGCTGATCGCCGAGTTCGCCGCCCGGCCGGACGGGCAGCCCTGCGCCGCCCGGCTGGACGGGTTGACCGACCGGGAGCGTGAGGTGCTCGGCCAGGTCGCCGAGGGGCTCGGCAACGCCGAGATCGCGGAACGGCTGCGGATGAGCCCGGCCACGGTGAAGACGCACGTCAACCGGATCATGGCCAAGCTCTCGGTGCACGACCGGGCACAGCTCGTGGTGATCGGCTACGAGACCGGGCTGGTCCGCCCCGGCTGGCTCTGACCGGCCGACGCCCCCGGCCGGTCACCGCTACGCCTACGGCGGTAGCCGAACGTCCGCCCCGGTTGGATGACCGCCCGCGGTCGGGCTACCTAGCGTCGGGACCGCCATTCCGACCGGTACGACCGAGGAGCACCCCATGTTCGGACTCGCCCCGACAGCCCGCGCCTGCGTACGGCACCGTTGGCTGGTGCTGCTGGGCTGGGCGGTACTCACCGCCGCCCTGCTCGGACTGGCCGGCGCACTGCCCAGTACGGCGAGGGTGGACTTCCGGATGCCCGGGTCGGAGAGCCAGCGAGCCGCCGACCTGCTGGCCGAGGCCGGGTTCGGTGATCTCGGCGCGCCGGACGGCACCCTCGTGGTCGCCGCCCCGGCCGGCGTACGCGACCCGGCCGTCCGGGCCGCGCTTGACGGGCTGTTGCACCGGCTCGACGAGGTACCCGGGGTCTCGGTCGGCAGCCCGTACCAGCCGCCGGGCGGGCAGGTCTCGGCCGACGGGCGGATCGGCACCGCCGAGATCGGTCTCGGTCCCGGGGCGAGTGCGCCGGAGCAGGCCGAACGCGCCGCCCAGGTCAGCGCGATCCGGGACGCCTTCGACGCGCCCGGTATCACCGTGGAGCTTGCCGGGGACGCCTTCGCGGAGACGTCGGCGGGCGGCCTCGCCGAGGGCGTCGGGCTGCTGGCGGCGGCGGTGATCCTGCTGGTGGCATTCGGCTCGCTGATCGCGGCCGGGCTGCCGCTGCTGGTCGCGGTGGTCGGGGTCGGCTGCGGCAGCGCCCTGCTGGTGCTGCTCCGGCACGTCGTCACGATGCCCGACTTCGCGATCTACCTGACCGTCATGATCGGGCTAGGCGTCGGCATCGACTACGCGCTGCTGGTGGTGACCCGCTACCGGAGCGCGCTCGCCCGGGGAGTCGACGTACCGGAGGCCGTGGTGGAGGCGATGGAGACCGCCGGCCGCTCGGTACTCTTCGCCGGAACGACCGTAATCATCGCGGTCTCCGGAATGCTCTTCCTCGGTCCGGAACTCGGCGGCGGGCTGGCGCTGGCCGCCGGCTGCGGCGTGCTGCTGGTGATGCTGGCCGCCCTCACCCTGCTGCCCGCGCTGCTCGGCCTGGTCGGCCGCCGGATCGACCGGTTCGGCCTGCCGCACCGCCGGTCGACCGGCCACCCGACCGTCGAACCGCACCCGGGTGTGGCCGCCGTACGCTCGGCACCGGCGTACCGGTGGAGCCGGGTCGTGCAGCGACGGCCGTGGCTGCTCACCTCGGTCGCGCTCGGCCTGCTGGTGCTGCTCACCCTGCCGGCGCTGGAGCTGCGGCTCGGTTGGTCGGACGCGAGCGACCGGCCGACCAGCGACACCACTCGCCGGGCATACGACCTGGTCACCGCCGGCTTCGGACCGGGCGCGAACGGTCCGCTGCTGCTGGTGGCCGCCGACCCGGCCGGCGGCGCCGACCCGGCCAAGGCGGCCGATACGACCGGACTGCGGGGCGCCGCCAGGGCGGTGGCCGACACACCCGGGGTCGTCGCGATCTCCGAGGTGGTCCCGCTGGGCGGCGGGATCAGCGTGGCGGTGGTGACGCCGCGCACGGGTCCGCAGGCGGCGGAGACCGGTCAGCTGGTGCACCGGCTCCGCGACGAGGTGCTGCCGCCGTTCGCCGAGCCCGGATTCCCGATCCTGGTCAGCGGCGCCAACGCGGCCGGGATCGACTTCGCCGAGCTGAGCGTCCGGCGGCTGCCGTGGCTGGCCGGTGCGGTCCTCGTCGCCTCGTTCCTGCTGCTCACCGTCGTGTTCCGCAGCCTGCTGGTACCGCTCAAGGCGGTGCTGGTGAACCTGCTCTCGGTCGGCGCGGCGTACGGGGTGATCGTGGCGATCTTCCAGTGGGGCTGGTTGGCCGGGCCGCTCGGTACCGGGGACGGTGGCCCGGTCGACGCCTGGGTGCCGACGATGCTCTTCGTGGTGGTCTTCGGGCTCTCCATGGACTACGAGGTGTTCCTGCTCTCCCGGATTCGGGAGGAGTACCTGCGCACCCGGGACAACGCCGGCTCGGTCGCCGACGGGCTCGCCGCGACGGCCCGGGTGATCACCGCAGCCGCCGCGATCATGGTCTGCGTCTTCGTCGCGTTCGCCGCCTTCGACGACCGGTCGCTGAAGATGATGGGGATCGGGCTGGCCACCGCGGTACTGGTCGACGCCACGATCGTCCGGCTGGTACTGGTGCCAGCGGCCATGCAGCTCCTCGGCGACCGGAACTGGTGGCTGCCGGGCCGGCGCACGCCTCGTGCCTGACGAGGTGCCGTGGGCCCGTCCCGCCGGTCAGTGCCGGTGACGGCCGAGCTGGGCCCGGATCTCGCCGCCGGGATAGAGCGAGCTGTGCACGTTCACGTACGCGGCACCGGCTCGGACCGCCGCGACCAGCTCGTCGAACTGTCCCGCCGCGATCCCCTGGGCGGTCGGGCCAATCACGTCGACCGGTCGGATCGTCCCGGTGACCGTGGCCGGTGCGGTCGGACAGGACTGGGTGCCCGCCGGTCCGTTGCCGAGGTTGGTGCAGAGGAAGACGCTGATCCCGCCGCTCTGGGCCCGGCCGCCGACGTGGATGTGCGCCTGGGTGACGTTCCCCTCCAACGCCTCGTAGCTGAGCCGGTAGGTCAGCTCCTGCTCCTGTTCGTCGATGGCGAGGCTGAACCCGCCGTTGCCGCTGGTAGAGATCGCCAACGGGTCCTCCTGGTAGCCGGTCAGCCGTTCCCGTACGACGCCCCAGCGCTCCCGGTCGTCGTCGTTGCGGTCGGCGTTCCCGTACGCGATCCGGACCGTTCCCGCCCCGGCGGCCAGGAGGGCGACCACGGAGGCCACCGCGCCATACCATCGTCGGATCATCATCGTCGCGCCTCCCCGGTCCGCTCCGGCCAATGCCCGTCACCCGGTTCAACCGGGTGGACACCAGCCGGGACACGACGCTCAGGTGACGGATCGTGGACAGAGAGTAATTGCCGACGGCGGTCAGTCCCGCAGCCGGGCGAGGTGCCGCATCTTGTTCATCGCGTCCAACGCGGCGACCTTGTACGCCTCGGCCAGCGTCGGATAGTTGAAGACCGCGTCGACCAGATAGTCGACGGTGCCCTGGCAGCCCATCACGGCCTGTCCGATGTGCACGAGTTCGGTGGCCCCGGTGCCGAAGATGTGCACCCCGAGCAGGTGACCGGTGTCCGGGGCGACCAGCAGCTTCAGCATCCCGTACGAGTCGCCGCTGATCGCGCCCCGGGCCAGCTCCCGGTAGCGGGAGATGCCGACCTCGAACGGCACCTTGTCCCGGGTGAGTTCGTCCTCGGTCCGGCCGATGAAGCTGATCTCCGGGATCGTGTAGATGCCGATCGGCTGCACCTCCGACAGTGCCCGGACCGGTTCGCCGCAGGCGTGGTGCGCCGCCAGCCGGCCCTGCTCCATCGAGGTGGAGGCGAGGGCGGGAAAGCCGATCACGTCACCGACCGCGTAGATGTGCGGCACCGTCGTCCGGAACTCCGCGTCGACCTCGATCCGACCCCGCGCGTCGGCGGCCAGTCCGGCGTTCTCCAGGTCGAGTTCGCTGCCCAACCCCTGCCGGCCGGCGGAGTACATCACGGTGTCGGCGGCGATCCGCTTGCCGCTCTCCAGCACCGCGATGGCACCCCGGGCATGCCGCTCCACCGCCGCCACCGCCTCGCTGAACCGGAACGTCACCGCCAGGTCCCGGAGGTGGTACTTCAGCGCCTCCACGATCTCCAGGTCGCAGAACTCCAGCATCCGGTCCCGCCGCTCGACCACGGTGACCTTGGAGCCGAGCGCGGCGAACATCGAGGCGTACTCGATGCCGATCACCCCGGCACCGACCACGACCATCGAGTTCGGCACCTGTTCCAGGTTGATGATGCCGTCCGAGTCGATGATCGTACGCTCATCGAAGTCCACACTGGCCGGTCGCGCCGGCCGGGTACCCACGGCAAGGATGATCTTCTCGGCGGTCACCTTCGACTCGCGCCCGACCGGGTCGGTCACGGTCACCGTGTGCGGGTCGGCGAACCGGGCGGTGCCGGTGATCAGCCGTACCCGGTTGCGCGCCAACTGGCTGCGCACCACGTCGACCTCCCGGCCGATGACGTGCTGGGTCCGCGCCGTCAGGTCGGCGACGGTGATGTCGTCCTTGAGCCGGTAGCTCTGGCCGTACACCTCCCGCTGACTCAGCCCGGTCAGATAGAGCACCGCCTCGCGCAGCGTCTTCGATGGGACCGTGCCGGTGTTGATGCACACCCCGCCGACCATGTGCTGCCGCTCCACCACCGCCACCCGGTTGCCGAGCTTGGCCGCCGCGATCGCGGCCTTCTGACCGCCCGGCCCCGAACCCACCACGAGCACGTCGAAGTCATGCACCCCTACAGTCTGGCAGGCGGATGATCGGAACGCGCCGGGCCGATCGGCCGGTTACCCGGCGCGGTGACCGGTTCACCGCCAGTCGTCCATCAACCGGCGCAGGTTCTGCCGCCACGCCTGCGCGAAACCGGGTTCGCCGCGCCCGTGTGCCCAGACCACGATGAAGACCGCGGTCAGCGCCCCGCAGGCGTGCAACACCGCCCGGTCGGCATCGTCGAGGGTACGCCCGTAGCCGGCCAGGAACGCGTCGGCGAGGTCCGGCCGGTCCCGCCAGGGGCCGAAGTAGAGCCGGTTCAGGTCGTTGACCCAGACCTCCGGCCCGGCCCACTCGAAGTCGATGACGTGCACCCGCCCCTCGGCGCGCTGCCGGTCGGCGCCGGCGACCAGCCAGTTGCGCGGGCTGTAGTCGAGATGGCACGGCACCCGGGCCGGTGCCGCAACGCCGGAGAGGTTGCGCAGCTCGGCCCGGACAAAGTCGAGCTCCCGGGCTTCGAGCAGCCGGCTCGCCCGGACCGAGAGCCGGTCCAGTTCGTCGAGCTTCTCGGCGACCAGGTCGGTCCAGGGCGGCAGCGTCTCGGTGCCGTGCAACCGGCGCAGCAGTACCCCCGCCTCGCGCTGCACCTCCGGATCCGTCGCGTACGACAGGCCGGCCTCGCCCGGCACCGCCGACAGCACCAGCGCGAGCCGCTCGTCGTCGTACGCCCGCAGCCTCGGTGCCCGCCCGCCGAGCCCGGGCACCCAGCGCCGGTACGCCGCCAACTCCCGCCGGTAGCGCTCCGGGTCGCCGTGCCCCTTCACGAACCAGACGGCCCCGTCGCCGTCCCGCACCTCCAGCACGCCCGCGACACCGTGCCCCCAGGACCGGTCCGCGACCACCTGCCCCGAGCCGAGCACCTGCCGCGCGTACCCGGCCAGCTCGGCACGCATGGTCGGCTCCTCTCCGGGTCAGGTCCGGCGCGGCAGGCGGTGCAGTACGACGCCGTCGAGCCGGCCGTCCGAGATCTCGGCGGTCAGATAGGTGGCGTACGGCTGACGGCGCCGGTCGGTCGGCGAGCCGGGGTTGAGCAGCCGCAGCCCGCCCGGCGCCTCGCTGTCCCAGGGGATGTGGGAGTGGCCGAAGACCAGCAGGTCGCAGCCGTCGAACCGGCCGGCGCAGCGGCGCTCCCGCCCAGCGGCCGGGCCGGTCTCGTGCACCACCGCGACCCGCAGGCCGGCCAACTCGACGCGGGCGACCTCCGGCAGCCGGGCCCGCAGTTCCGGGCCGTCGTTGTTGCCGTACACCCCGACCAGTCGGGCGGCGCGGGACTCCAACGTGTCGAGCAGCGGCTCGTGCACCCAGTCCCCGGCGTGGATGACCACGTCCGCCTCGTCGACCGCCGCCCACAACTGCGGCGGCAGGTCCCGGGCGCGCTTGGGCACGTGGGTGTCCGCCATCAGCACCAGGCGCACGGCTCCACCCTATCCGGCGGTCGCGTGCGGGCGGGGAAGAAGCGCGGCGGCCCGGCCCACGCGAGGTGGGCCGGGCCGATGGTTGTCGGGTGCCGGCGCGGCCGTCACGCCTACGCGCCTGGCGCGGTGTCTGGGACATCGCCGCGCCACCGGAGCTGCCGTCCGCCGGGACCCGCGGGAGAGGAAATCGACGAGAGATGCGGCCGGGTCATCACCTGCCTCTGCGTGCTGGTCGGCCCGTACGGTTGCCCGGAGGACCGCGTTGCCGACGCCATCGGTTTGCTGCGGGACCGGCCTCGACCGCGACGAACCGTACGCCGTCGGGCGGTCCGACGGGCCACAGTGGAGGGCGTGGCCCTGGTTGTGGTCGAGCCGGCGGAGGGGGTGTCGGCGGGTTCCAGCAAGCGTCGATGAGCGCCTCGAACTCTGCCCGCATCAGTTCGTCGTCCCGCTGAACCAGCTCGACGAATGCCTCGTGGACCGACCGGGGCGTCGAGACCTCGTGCCGTACGCCGCTGCGCATCTCCGTCACCCCCACCGCCGACGGCACCGGAAGCCGGCGAACCGCCGGACCGGTTCGGCTGTGCCTGTCAGGGCCTGATGACCTTCTGTGTGCCTGTCAGGGCCTGATGACCTTCTGTGTGCCTGTCAGGCGCTGATGACCTTCTGTCGTGATCCGCCGGAGGTGATCGCCACCCGGCGGGGCTTCGCCTGCTCCTTCACCGGGATCCGCACGGCCAGCACACCGTTCTCGTGGCTCGCCTCGATCCGGTCGGTGTCCAGACCGTCGCCCAGGAAGAGCTGCCGGGAGAAGACCCCGAGCGGACGCTCGGAGACCTGGACGCGGGCGCCTTCGCCGAGGCTCGGCGGCCGGCGCTCGGCGCGGACGGTCAGCAGGTTGCGCTCGACGTTGATCTCGATCGCGTCCGGGGCGACCCCGGGTAGGTCGAACGCGACGACGAACTCGTCGTCGTTGCGGTAGGAGTCCATCGGAATGGCCGTCGGCCGGGACCAGGTGCCCGAACTCAGTGTGCCGAGGGCCTGCTGCGCGAACCGGTCGAGCTCGCGGAAGGTGTCGGTGCGCATCAACATCAGATCCACCTCCTCGTGCTGGCAACAGTGTTGTCAATGCGCGACACATCCGTTGTAGCATGTCATCGAAACGATGACAAGAAGATTCGTCATCTAACCGATGACGGGATGCCGAGAACGGAAGACGGATGGACCAGCAGGGGCAGGCCGACCCAGGGCGGCCGACCGGGGCCAGCGCGGCGGTGACACCGACCGGCGCGGCGTTCGACCGCGTGCAGGCGGTCACCACCCAGGTCGGCGACCCCGCCGCCCCCTTCCCCAGGCGGGGTGCCGACCGGCCACCAGCTCCAGCCGCGAACACGGCGGCAGACGGCGCCGAGGTAACGGTCGACCAGGTGCTCACGGCTCTCGTGCTGCTCCGGCACCTGCGTGCGGAACTCGAGTCCTGGGAGCCGCGGCTCATCGCCGCCGCACGCCAACGCGGGGCGAGTTGGGCGGAGCTGGCGCCGGCGCTCGGGGTGGCGAGCCGGCAGGCTGCCGAGCGCCGCTACCTGCGACTGCGTCCGGCCGAGGACGACGCGGCGCCGCAGACCCGGGACGACCGGGTACGCGCCGAGCGGGACCGCCGGGCCGGCGACCGCGCGGCGGCCCGCTGGGCCCGGGACAACGGTGCCGACCTGCGCCAGCTCGCCGGGCAGATCACCGCACTGACCGATCTCGGTTCGGCGGCCCGCCCCAGCCTGGACCGGCTGCACGACGCCCTCGGCGGCACCGACCCGAACGCGCTGGTCCGGCCGCTCTCCGACGCGCAGCGACACCTCCGGGCCGACCATCCGGGCCTCGCGGCCCAGGTCGACGCGATCAACGAACACCTCGACGAGGTACGCCAGCGCACCGCGCAGCGACGCGGCCAGCCCCGCACCTGAGCACGGGCGGGATGACGGGTCAGGAGGCCAGCCCGGCCACCGCCAGCTATCGGTGTGTTCCCCCTCCTCTACCTCGATCTCCCCCGCCAGCCCCTTGACGTGGTAGACGTACTCGTCGGTGTCGAGGAAATAGGCGCTGCCGGTCTCGACACCCCTCTTTTGTTGGCATCCCAAACTATTGACAAGCACCATTCGGCGATGTGAATCTCTGTGCAGGGACACCGCCGCCGGAGCCGGGTGGTTGGTGCGGGAGCGCCGGGCAGCCTCCCGCGTACTCGCTCGTGCAACCGACGTCTGGGGATCCCATGTCTTCACTCGCCCAACCTGTGAATCCGGCCCGGCGCCGCGCCCCGATGGTCCTGCGGATCCTCGCTCTCGCGGCGACCACGGTCGTCCTCCTCGCCACCGCCCTCGCCGTCTCGCGGGACACCGCGAACGCGCACGGCTCGACGATCAACCCGGCCTCGCGCAACTACGGCTGCTGGAAGCGCTGGGGCAACGACTTCCAGAACCCGGCGATGGCCACCCAGGACCCGATGTGCTGGCAAGCCTGGCAGGCCGACCCGAACGCCATGTGGAACTGGAACGGCCTCTACCGGGAGGGCGTGAACGGCAACCACCAGGCCGCCGTGCCCAGCGGCCAACTCTGCAGTGCCGGCGAGACCGGCGGCGTCCGGTACGCCGCGCTGGACAACCCGGGCAACTGGCAGGCGGCCAACGTGGGCACCAACTTCAACGTCACCGTCCACGACCAGGCGCTGCACGGGGCGGACTACTTCCTGATCTACGTCACCCGGCAGGGGTTCAACCCGCTCACCCAGCGGTTGGGCTGGAACAACCTCGAACTGGTCCGGGAAACCGGCCGGTACGCGCCGGGCGAGGGCACCCGGGAGACCGGCGACCCGGTGCTGAACGGCGTCTCCATCACGATCCCGGTCAGCGCGCCGGGACGGTCCGGCCGGCACATCGTCTACGTGATCTGGAAGGCCAGCC
This sequence comes from Plantactinospora sp. DSM 117369, assembly GCF_053764795.1. NCBI lineage: Bacteria > Bacillati > Actinomycetota > Actinomycetes > Micromonosporales > Micromonosporaceae > Plantactinospora > Plantactinospora sp. DSM 117369. Next base: position 5,296,706 of record NZ_CM132446.1, read on the forward strand.
ACGCCGACCAGAACTACTACTGGTGCAGCGACGTCAACTTCGGCGGCAGCGGCAACCCCCAGCCGACCGCCACCCCGACGCCGACCCGCACCACCCCGCCGCCGACGAGTACCCCGCCGGCCGGCGGCTCGGGTGGCTGCTCGGCGGCGTACACCGTCACCGGCACCTGGTCGGGTGGCTTCCAGGCGGACGTACGGGTCACCGCCGGCAGCGCCGCCATCAGCGGCTGGACGGTGACCTGGACGTTCGCCAACGGGCAACAGGTCGACAACTCCTGGGGCGCGACGATCACCACCAGCGGATCCAGCGTCACCGCCCGGAACACCGGCTACAACGGCAGTCTCGCCGCCGGGGCCAGCACCACCTTCGGGTTCCTCGGGTCGCAGACCGGCAGCAACGCCGTACCGACCCTGAGCTGCGCCGCCGCCTGACCCCCTCCGGCAGCGGCCAGACATCGGGCCGGGTCCGTATCGGCGCGGACCCGGCCCGATCCGTCCGGTGGAACCGGCGGCCATCATCGCCCCTGGCGCGGTCGTGTTTGTCGACTGAAAGCGCGGTGAACGGAGCCCCACCTACAGTGCGGCGCGTACGTCGACTCTTCTGCACTGGAGTGTGTGGTGGCGCTATATGTCGATCCGGCCGGACTGCACGAACTGGAGAAGGCTACCGGCCGGCACGTCGAGGATGCCCAGCTCGCCCGGGGGTACTTCGAGAAGCACGGCGACATGGTCTGGGGCGGGCAGGGCATCATCAACGCGTTCAACAACACCCACGAGAAGATCAACGGTGACGTCCGCGCCTTCCTCGGCAGGTTGGGCAACGAGACGCTGCCGGGCTTCTCGGCCGGCGTCGCCGCCGCCCGGCGGTACTACGCCAACAGCGACCAGGCGGCCGCGGACCGGATGGACGGCACCATGCCGGCCGTCGACCCCGGTCCGGCACGGCGTGCCGTGGACCCGATCCCGACCGGCTCGACCGCGACCAGGGTACGGGAGAGCTTCGCCGACGTGACCGAACCGTTCGTGCACCTCACCGAGCCGCCGGACTTCAACCAGCGGATGGCGTTCGAACCGAAGTGGCACGACATGGCGTCGCCGGCCGGGATGATCCGGAACGCCTACTGGGCGGTGACCTGGGCGGCCTGGCAGATCGGTCTCTCCGACCGCGCCTACGACCTGTACGAAGGCGTCCTCAAGCCGGTCTGCGGTGACTGGGCCGGCATGGCGAAGGTCGGCTACGCCCTCGAACGGACCGCCCACTGCCTGCTGGACCTGTCGTCGAACCTCACCTGGGCGGGGCAGTGCACGCCGAACGCGTGGAGCGGCAACGCCGCCGACGCGGCGGTCACCACCATGTACACCATCAACAAGGCGCTGAAGGACGCACACCTGGCGATGCTCCAGATGGGCAAGGAGTATTCGAGCGCGGCCGAGGGAGCGTTCGACTTCAGCGACACCATCGGCAGCCTGATCTCCGAGGCGGCGGACGCCGCGATAACCGGCGCGATGGCGGCCGGCCTGGCCACCGGCTCCGCGTCCACCGGCGTCGGCGCTCCGGTGGCGGTGATCCTCGGCATCTGGTTCGCCAGCGAGGTGCACACGGTGGTACGCGCCTGCCGGGAGATCATCCAGATCGTCGGCAAGCTCGACGCGCTCACCTCCAGCCTCAAGTCCTCCGGTGACCAGTTCGGCCGCCTCGACGGCAACTTCCCGCTGCCCACGCTGCCGGCCGTGCCGGCGCTGCCGGCCTGACCCGCACAGGAGTGCCATGACGCAGGAGCGGAACCCCTCGACCACCCTCGACCAACTCCTGGACGCGGCTGCCAGGACGTCCTACGGCGAGTTGCTGCACGACGAGCAGCGACGCCGGCACGAGCTGTTCAGGATGATGGCCGACAGCCGGGACCCGATGCTGCGTGAGATGGGCGAGCAGCTCCGGGACGGGCTGGCCCGCCCCCGGGACCTGCTGTCGGTCCCCGGCTACGCGGAGGCGCTGCGCAACGGGTGCCAGCGGCTCGGCGAGAACGGCCCCGACCTGGACGAGGTCGTCGCGGAGATCGATGAGATCGGCCGCCGCGAGCAGGAGGAGGAGCGGGAGCGGGCCCGCCGGGACGACGGTCCCGAGCGGACCGAGCCGTACCGGCCGGGTCCGGCGGAGCCGCGGCCCGGACCGGACCGATGGTGACCGCCTGGTCCGTCAGCCCTGCGTGCCGCCGGCTCAGGGGGTTGCCGCCGGACAGGTGCTGCCGGCGTAACGGAAGAGGGAGTCGGTGACGTCGTTCCGGATCGACCGGCGCCGGGTCAGCGAGTACGTGCTGACCACCGGTTCCGCGGCCAGCGGGTCCGGTCGGACCGGGCAGGCATCGAGGCGTTCGAGCAGCCACACCCGTTCGCCGCTCGGGCCGGTGCCGGTACCGAACGACAGGGTCAGCGCCGTGGTGCCGACGTACCGGGGCGGTGGGGCCGACTCGAGGGTGGGCTGGGTCAGGCAGGCCGGTGTCGTGTCGACCACCCGGGCCGTGACGACGACGTGCCCGTCCGGCTCCTCGGTCGTCCGTACCGACCGGGGTTGCGGGGCGACCTCGATCCGCTGCCAGTCGTCCCAGAAGTTCCCGGTCGGGCGGGGCGCCGCCGGCGGCGGAGTGCCGGTCGGCAGGAGCACCTCGCACCGCCGGGCGTTGCGGTGCAGTTCGTTGAGGGCGGCGCTGTAGGCGCCGTCACGGTGCAGCGCGTGGAGGTACGGCGTGACGTCACTCGGGATCCGCGCGTCCAGCAACGTGAAGAGCCGGTCCAGATAGGCGTCCAGGAGTTCCGGTCCCGGCTCGACCTCGTCCGCCGGTATCGACAGCAGGTGACGCAGGCCCGTCGGACAGGTGCTGGCGAGCGACGGGGTGTGCATGACGAGCGCGGCGGCCCGGACGGGGTCGTTGCAGACCTCGGCGAACATGGCCCGGTCCCGCGCCTCCTGCTCGGCGTCCAACGACTCGGCCCGGTGGTCGATGTACGCGGTGGCGACCGAGGCGAGCGCGATGAACGCGGCGCCGAGCGCGGCGGCGACCGATCGGGTACGACGTCCACCGCCGCCGCGCCCCGGTTCCGGCTCCGCCGGCTCGGTGGGTTGGTCGGCGCCTGTCCGCTCCGCCACGACCGCCCCCTCTCTTGATCGTCCCGACTCCACGGTAGTCAATCGCGGCAAGATCCCCGTCGACCGGCGCACCCGCTGTCGGAACAGGGTGGGATTGGACGCCTAGTCGAACGAGACGTGCTCGAAGGCGTACGGGTTGAGCAGTTCCTCCCGGCGCCGGCGCAACCCGTCGAGTTCGCCGGCCAGCCGCTCCCGGCCGGTCAACGGCAACTCGACGGTCTCGCGCAACCGGAGCCGCTCCCCCACCGCCATCGTGGCCAGGTCCTCGGCGAGCCGGCCCGGCTCGATGCCGCAGGAGAAGCGGTACTGCCGGATCCGGACCCGTTCGAAGAGGTACGCCCCGGGCCGCACCTGGAGCCAGGCCCAGCCCTCGGCCGGGCCGTCCTTCCAGTCCAGGTGCAGGCTGCGCAGGATCGGGTCGACCAGTTCCCGGTTGACGTACGCGTCCACCGCGGCCGCCCGGGCGACCGCCCCGAGATCGTTGACGTGCCCGCTGTTGCCGTCCGGCAGCCGACCGACGATGTCGCGGTAGCTACCCGGGGCGTCCGGGGCCAGTTCGGCGTACTCGGCCGGGTCGCCGGTCGCCGACAGGAAGGCGCGGGCGTCGATGACGTACTCGACGATCCGCCGGCCGTGCGTGGCCGGCTGCAACGTCGCCGACTCGATCCGGAGCAGTTCCAGGCCGACCGCGTCGCAGACGGCGTGCTTCATCCGGTCGTCCCGCTGCGTCTGCGCGGTCTGCACGCTGGTGTCGACCAGCTCGACCGCGAACGGCGCCGCCTGGCCGCCCGGGTCGGAGACCACGAAGTCGAAGCGGCCCCGGCTGGCCGCGTTCCACTGGTTCCCGGTGATCCCCTCGGGACGGCGCGGCACGAGCTGGCCGAGCCGCTGGTCGGGCCGGGCGATCCGACCGGCCCGCTCGATGATCCCGCCGGACGCCCCCGGCCCGGCCGGAAGCCGGGTGGATCGTGCCGACGGGCGTCCGCCGCCACCGGTCGCTGCCATCTGTTCCTTGGTCCGTAACATCCGCTCGCCGCCTCCGACACCGCCCGTCCGGCGGCAGATCCCCACCATGCTAGGAAGTCGCCGCCGGCCCCGCGTCGCCGGTCCGGGTCACCCGGGCCGACGAAGGTGGCGTCCGGAAATGCGGGCGCGGCGGACCGGACGGGTCGGCAGAATGGATCAGCGTGCCACCCCCACGGAGCAGTTGCTCCGCGAACTGGATCCGTTGCCGTACCCGTAACGTCCCGGTACCCCCGGATCAGCCGGCCAGCCCGAACCGCTCTGTGTGCACCTGGCGCTGCGGCACGCGCAGTTGCCGGAGGCTGCGCAGCACGGCGGCGGTCATTCCGGCCGGGCCGCAGACGAAGACGTCGCGCTCGTGGATGTCGGGTACCAGCTCTCGCAGGTGGTCCGGCCCGAAGATCGGGCCAGACGTTCGACCCCGGGTACGGGGACAGCACCAACAGCGTGTTCACCACGGCCACGTTGGCGGCGACGACGAACCACAGTGTGAGGCGGCCGACCATCCCGGGGCGTACCCGGGGAATGGCGATGTGCTGGACGGCGGGGGTGGTGGTCACTCGGGCGATCCCTCCTCCGGGTAAACCGGTACCCGACGGACCGGGGACGGTTCGCCGGACCCGGCGGTGGCACCGTACGCGACGGCGTACAACCGCCGACACGGATCCGGTGGCCCGGGAGACTGGGACTGTCGGAAAGACGACGACGTGGAGAACGCGGACCGCGTCTGGTCTGTCCGGCCGAGCTGGCTGGCCGGTGCCGCTACGGGTGGTCGAACGCCGGGTCCGCGAGCCGTGGTTCCAGATCGGGAAACGAGCCGTCGCCGAACAGGATGCGCGCTGCCAGGACGCGACCGGGACGGCGGCGTAGCACGGCGACCGCCGCCTCTGCGGCTGCGGGGTACCGGATGCCGGCGAACGCGCGGCGGAGCAACAGCCGGCCGCGGAACCGGGTCCGCAGCGCGTTCCCGTCGTAGCGACGCAGGGTACGCGGATCGCCGGTACGCAGATATCCGGCGGCGACCGCCGCGGCCAGTTCGGACATGCGTAGGCAGGGGTCCAGCCCGCCGGCGGTCAGCGGCGATACCGCACCCGCCGCATCTCCGACGAGCAGCCCGGCGGGACATGCCAACCGCCGTAGCACACCGCCGACCGGGATCGGACCACCTCGACGCTCGACCGGACCGGTCGGCGCGGTGCGGCCGGGAGCCTCCGCGGCGAAGGTGTTCAGCAGGTGGCGGATGCCGGTACGCATCGCGGCCGGATATCCCGCGACGCCGACGTGGGCATGCCGGCCGTCGTCGATGACCCAGCCCAGGTACCCGGGGGCGACTCGGGGGTCCAGCACGCAGTGGAACGCCGGGGTGGCGTTTCCCGGCGCGATCGGGTGGACGATCTCGGCGCCGACGATAAAGCGTCGGTTGACGTCGAGGCCGAGATCACGGGCCACCCGGGAGCGGGCGCCGTCCGCGCCGACGATGAACCGGGTCCGCACCGGGTCTGCGCCCGCGAACCGTACGAGTCCCATCGAGGCGTCGACATACCGCACGCCGAGCAGGACCCGCACCCCGGCCGACGCCGCCACACGGTCTGCGTGCTCATACACGGCCGCCATGTCCGCCACCCGGTATTCGTCCCGGTCACTGGTGAGCCGGATCGGTGCGCGCCGCGACGGCGGATACAACAGCACATCCCGGATGCCGGGCCCGAGTAGATGATCCGGCAGATCGAAGTCGTCGAGGGTACGACGCACGAAGATCCCTGTCGTCCGGATGCCCGTCGAAAGCGACCGGCGGCGGTCGACCACCATCACGTCCAGTCCCCGTTGCGCGAGCAGCCGGGCTGTGTGCAGACCGGCCAGGCCCGCACCCACGACCAGTACATCCACTGTCTGCACACCCTGCGACGATAGGGGCGCTACCCGGCCGGTACGGCGGTGTGCACACAATCTGCCCGGCATCTCCACACCGTCGTCACACTCCCTCTGCCGAAGGAGTGCCGTCGCTGCCGCGCCGGCGCCTTCCTAGGTTTCCCAGCGCTCCGCCCGTGGTTCGGGGAGGGCGCCGCGGCCGCCGTGCGGCGGGATCCGGGATGTGTCAGGCGGGCCGGGACAGGATGACGATGCCGAGGCACATCTCGTCGCTGGTGCCCTCGCCCCAGACGACGTACCGGGGCGGCTGGTTGCGCAGTTGGGGCAGGCGCTGCCGCAGCGTCACGTCGTGGGTGCAGGTGACCCGGTAGACGTCGCCGGGCTTGACCGCGACGGGTTGCGGCAGCGGGCGGTTGGCCTGCTCGTCGAAGTTGTACGTCGGAATGTCGAGCAGGGTCCGCGCCTTCGGGGTACCGGGGTTGAGCTCGACCTTGATCGCGCTGCCCAGCAGGTGCATGTGACCGGCGACCGCCTGCACCACGCCGGCCTGCCTGACCTGGTGGTCGCAGCGCTGCGTGTTGCCGGCGGCCGGGGCACGCCCCTGGTTGCAGTGCTGGTTGAGTTGTTCCACCTGCCCACCGGCCTCGGCGCCGAACCGGTGCCGCACGTCCCGTACCGCGGCGTCGCGCTGGCAGAGTTCGCCACGCTCGTCGGGTGCGCAGGGCAGCTCGACCGGGGCCGGCAGCAGCTCCGTGGAGAGCGGGTTCACCTCTTCGGAGCCGTCGACGAGGCGCAGCCGGATGCCGGACCGGTCGGTGTCGTTGCCGCCGGCCCGGACGTCCATCAGGTTGTAGTGCACCTGCATCACGAGTTGGCTGCCGGGCGGCATCGGGTAGCCGAGGCCGGGTGCCAGCAGTGTCTCGTTCGCGCCCGGCGCCCAGTGCGCCACCCAGGCCGCGTCGCCGACCCCGGCGTTGCCGAAGCAGGTCCAGCCGTCACCGGGGGTCTCCGCGTCGAGCTTGCGGGCCGGCGCCACCTCCGCCGGATCGAGCCGGAAGAAGATGGCATGGTGCACCATGTCGCCGTTCTGCGGCAGGAACTGGCTGCCGGTCAGGAACGCGGGCTCGGTCAGGCCGGGGTCGACCAGGAAGCACCGGTATTCGTCGGTGCCGCCGTTCGGCGCCGACGGGCGGTACGGCTGCGCCATGTTCAGGTTGACGAACCGCTCGCCGGAACGCAGCGGTGCGGCCGGTGGAATATCCACTGTGCCGTGCGGTCCGCCGTGGCCGCTGGCGGAGGCGGTCGCCGCCGCCGGCTCCGAGCCGGCGTCCGGGTCGGCCCCGCAGGAGGTGGTGAGGAGGGTGGCGGCCAACGAGGCGGCCACGATGACGAGAGGGCGTACGCGTCGGTGCACGTTCTTCATAACGCCGGGCCTCCGCACAGGATCCGGGCTGATCCGCAACTATCAGATGAAAATCGGAACTTTCCGAGGATAACTCTTAAGCGGTCGCGAAGTCACCCCGAGTGGACGGCGTAACATACCGGCCCGTTGATTGAACCATTTTCGCTCGACAGCCGAACTACAGGAGTATCGGCCGGACGAAGGGACTTCGCTGTGCGTCACAGGGCAATGTGCTGGGTCGTCGCCCTGCTCACCGCCACGGTCGCGGGTACGACCCTCGGTGCCGGGGTCGCGGCCGCCGACGTGACCCTGACGCCGGGACAGGCCGTACAGGGTGCGGCGGCGAAGCTGACCTTCCGGGTCACCGAGGACCGGGCACCGGCGTACACCACCAAGATCGAGTTGTTGATGCCGGAGTCGGCTCCGGTCGCGGAGACGTACCCGATGTCGGACCCGCAGTGGGCGCCCCGGATGACGATGCGGAAGGTCGACCAGACGCTCGGCGGGATCCACCACGGACAGGTCACCGAGGTGGTCGCCAGCATCGTCTGGACCCGAGCCGGCGCTCCCGCGCCGGGGGCCGGCCCGGCCGAGCTGGTCGTCTCGCTCGGCCCGCTGCCGCAGACCGACCGGATGACGTTCCAGCTGGTGCAGACGTACTCGGACGGTCATGTCACGAACTGGAACCAGCCACCCTCGTCCGAGGTCCCGCAGCCGGAGTTCCCGGCGCCGGTGCTGACCCTGGCCCCGCCGGCCGCCGCGGCCGACCCGACCGCGGCGGCGCCCGGGGCAGCCGGGGCGGAGGCGCCGGAGAGCGGCGCCGCGGCCGATGACCCGGACCAGGGCTTCGGCTCGCTGACCACCGGCCTGGTCGCCGGGCTGGTCCTCGGACTGGCCGTCGCCGCCTGGCTGTATCTGCGCCGCCCCCGGTCCGGCGGCACCGACCGGGCCGAGGCGCCGCCCGCCGGGTCGGACGGCGACGCCTCCCCGGCGGAGCCGGCGTCCGGCAGTCCTGCCGACCCGGCGGCGGCCTCGGACGCACCGCCCGGCGAGCGGGCGGCGAGCGGTGGACGGGCCTGGCGGCTGCGCGAGTGAAACCCCCGACGAGCGTTCAGGTTGAACGGTGTTCAGGTTGAGAAGGGCTCAGTCGCCGCTGTCGCTCTCCTCGGTCTGCTCGTCGGGCTGCGCGGTCTCGCCGCGCCGGAGTACGGCTTCGGGGGCGCAGAGCACGGTCACCCGGTAGGAGACGCCGAGGTTGGAGAAGATCTGGCCGCGCAGGCCGAGGCAGAGCCCCACCCCGGGGAGCCCTTCGGGGTGCTCGAAGAACTCGACCACCGGCTCGGCGATTGCCCCCACCAGGCCCTGGGTCCGCAGCGCGGTGCTGGCCACCTGGAGCAGACCCGCGCCGACCTGCACCTCGACATCGTCGAGCCGGTCCACGTCGTACCAGTGGGTGTCGGGCAGGAAGAGCTGCGAGTCCACGCCCCGCTGCCGGTAGTCGGGCCCCAACTGGCCGCTCTCCGGATCCGGCCGGTCGCCGATCCAGGCCATCCCGGCATAGTCGCTGCGCAGCCGCCGCGCGTCGGTGGCGAACTCCGTCACGACGGTGTCGAGGCGCGGCTGGGCGACGAGGTGCACATCTGCGTCGGTCACCCGGGGCACCCTAGCACCGCCCGACCTGGCGGGTAGCCCGGCCACCCCTGCCGTCACCAGGGGCGTTTCCGACCCGGATCGGCGGTTCGCCCCGCACGCTACCCTGGGGTCCCCGCTGGACGCACCCGGCGCCCTAGGACCAAAATGTGCATCGAGCGATGGCGGTCGACGGCATGTCGGGAGAAGGGACGTCAGCTCGGGGGGACGGGACGCCACCGGTCACCGATGGTGAACGGTGCTGGAAGCTGATCGGGGACGTACATGGGCATCATGGGGCAGATGCAGCGGGCGCACGCACAGCAGGTGCACGCGCAGCAACGAGCGTCGACCACCCCGTACCAGCAGCACCAACAGATGCTCTGGGAGGCCGAGCGCGCCCGGCAGGCTGCCGAGCGGGCGGCGGAGGCGGACGAGCGGGAGCGCCGACGACTCTACGTGGAGGCCAGGACGGCCCGGGTCAAGGCCGCCAACGCCAACCTCCAGTCCCAGTTGGACGAGCTGGACACCCTGCTGCGGACCACCCTCGCCATCGACGACCACATCGACCTCGAACGGCTGAAGAAGCAGGCCAGCTATCCGGAATTCACGCCGGGCGAGCTGGGCATGCCGCTGCGGGCGCCGGACTGGCGACGTTTCGCGCCGCCCGAGCCGAACGCGCTCGGCAAGATGTTCGGCGGCGAGGCCCGCTACCAGCAGTTGCTGACCGAGGCGGAGCAGGCGTTCGAGAAGGCCAAGGCCAAGCACGCGGCGGGCGAGGCGGCCCGGCAGCAGCGGCTCGCCCAGGCCCGGCGCAAGTACGACAAGCACTGCCAGCAGCTCGACGCCCAGGTCGCCAGCCACAACGCCGAGATCGACAAGTTCGGTGCCGCGCTGGCCGCCGCCGAGCCGAACGCAGTGGTGAAGTACTTCGGGCTGGTGCTCGGCAACTCGGTCTATCCGGAGGACTTCCCGCAGCGCTACCGGCTCGCCTACGTCCCGGACTCCCGGCTGATCGTGGTGGAATACCTGCTGCCGACCGTCGCGGTGGTGCCGAGGGTCCGGGAATACCGGTACGTCAAGGCCGGCGACGAGGTGCAGACGGTGGCCCGCTCGGCGGACGAGATCCGGCAGCGGTACGCCGACGTGATCACCCAGGTGGCGCTGCGTACCGTGCACGAGCTCTTCGAGGCCGACCGTACCGGACTGGTCGAGACGATCGTCTTCAACGGCATCGTCGAGACCACCCACCCCGGCACGGGGCAGGCGGTCCGGCCCTGCCTGGTGACCCTGCGGACCAGCCGGGACGCCTTCACCGCCATCAACCTGGCCAAGGTCGATCCGGCGGCCTGCCTGCGGCACCTGCGGGCCACCCTGTCGCCCCGGCCGGAGGATCTGGTCGAGGTACGCCCGGTGCTGGAGTTCGACGTGGTCGACAAGCGCTTCGTCGACGAGGTGGACGTACTGGCCGACCTGGACCATCGTGCCAACCTCCACAAGTTGAGCCGGACCGAGTTCGAGGACGTGATCCGGAGCCTCTTCGGCAAGCTCGGCCTGGAGATCCGGACGACCCGGACGGCGCCGGACGGCGGCCTCGACTGCGTGGCGTTCGACCCGCGCCCGATCTTCGGCGGCAAGGTGGTGATCCAGGCCCGCCGGGACCGCGGCACCATGGACGTGTCCGCGGTGCGGGACCTCTTCGGCACGGTGCTGGGCGAGGGGGCGACCAAGGGCATCCTGGTCACGACCAGCGGCTACGGCCCGGAATCGTTCGAGTTCGCCTCCGGCAAGCCGCTGGAACTGATCGACGGCTCCAACCTGCTGCACCTGCTGGCCGAGCACGCCGAGATTCGCGCCCGGATCGACCCGAACGAGCGCTGACCCGCCCGTCGGCCCCGGATCAGCAGCAGTAGGAGCGTCGGCCGGGAGTCAGTCCGTGCCGGCGTTGCGGCGGTCGTACGCCTCCCGGGCGGCGGCGATCGCCTGCCGGTGCCGTTCCGCCCAGCCGGTCAGCACGAGCAGGGAATCGTAGAGTTCCCGGGCCATCTCGGTGGCGACGTACTCGACCCGGGGCGGGACGGTGGGATAGGTGGTCCGGACCAGCAGTCCGTCACGTTCGAGGTTGCGCAGGGTGAGGGTGAGCATCCGCCGGCTGATCCCCTCGACCGAGCGTTCCAGCTCGGTGAAGCGGATCGGTCCCCGGCTCGCCTCGATGATGATGCCGATGCTCCACTTACCGCCCACCCGGTCCAGAACCTCGCGAACCGTGCAGGCCCGGGCGTGGTCGCCGGGACAGGTCGACCCGCCCCCGTCGACGGCCGGCTCCGCGTTCGGCTCGGTCATGGTGCGCCCTCCTTGGTCCGGCGGCAATGGTCACATGGGCCGGATCGGCCGACAATCCGCACCCCGGCTTACCCGCCCTGGTGCCGGCCGTGCGGGTCGGCGGCCGGCACCAGGGTCGGGGCGGTATCGGACTGCGGCGGTCAGCCGGTGATCGCCAGGTCGGCGTCGCTGAAGATCGGATGTGCCGGGTTGACGTCCGCCTCGCCGCCCCGGCCGTCGCAGCCGCGCTCCGGGGCGAACATCAGGTACGTGCCGGCGCCGCACGGCACCGACGGTTCCGCGTCCCCGCCGATCACCACGTTGCCGCTCAGGTTGGCCCCGGACCGGTCGATGACGTTCGCCTACTCGCGGGTGCGGCTCTGGGTCCACGGCACCTCGCCGTTCGCCCAGCGGGCCGGGATGTAGACGGTCTTGGCGGGAGCGACCGCCGGGGCGACGGCCGAGGCCGCGAGCGCCAGCGACGCCGCGCCGCCGACCGCGCCGCGCCGCCACCGTGTCGATGTGGTCATCGGAGTCTCCGCGGGAGGAATCGTCGGGACGGTGTGTGGCGGTGGTGTACTGCCCCGGGCCGTCCGGACGCCCTCGTGGGGTGTCCGGACGGCCCTGTGCGGGGTCGGTCCGGAGGCGGCCGGGCTCAGGGGCTGTACGCCTTCACCTCCAACAGCCCCACCGAGCCCTGGCCGCTGGTCAGCGCCACCCGCAACCGGGTGGTGCCGACATTGGGGAAGGTCACCCGGTTGTACTGGTTGACCGCGACCGGATAGCCGCTGGCTCCGGGCACGTCGGCGTACGCGCTGCCGGTCCAGTACTGGAGCTTCCAGGACGCCGGTACCCGCACCCCGCCGTTGTCGTCGAAGAAGTAGACCTCGGCGGCATTCAGGGTGCGGCTGGTCGGCCAGGTCAGTTCGGCCCACTGCGCACCGGTGTTCGGCCAGGTGCCCCAGCGCGGGTTGACGGTGTCGTTGGAACTCGGCGGGTCGATCCCGTCGTTGATCGCCGCCACCGACTCCCAGCCCGAGGTGTACGACGCGGACGCGGACGCCGCCCCCGCCACGTTGGCCCCCGGCTCGGGCTCCGGATCAGGATCAGGATCCGGGTTGGTGCCGCCCCGGTTGTAGACCTTGATCTCGGTCAGCCCCGTCTTGGCCGAGCCGGAGGCGTGGGTGAACTGCACCCGCAACCGCTGGGTGCTGACGGCGGTGAAGTTGACCCGGTTGTAGTTGGACTGCGGGGTACCCGGGGTCTTGGCCTGGGCCGCCGCGTTCACCCAGGCGCTGCCGTTCCAGTACTGCACGTTGTACGAGGCCGGTGGCCGGTACCGGTTCGTCGCCCGGTCGTTGCGGAACCAGAGCCGTACCTCGTCGACCGCCCGGGCCTGGCCGAAGTTCAGCTCGTACGAGTCGGTGGCGTTCGGCGTCCCGTAGCTACCCCAGATCGGTTCGTTGATCGGGAAGCCGTCGATCGCCGCCCCGGTGGAGGTGCCGGAGGCGGTGTACGACGCCGTCGCCGTCGAACCCTGGGCCAGGTTCGGCGTGGTGGAGGTGAGGTCGGCGCCGGCCTTGGCGAAGATGTCCACCATCCGGGCGCTGTTCTGCACCACCTGCTGCGGCAGTTGCAGCCCGGACACGGCGGTGCTGAAGCTGGTCGTCCCGCCGGCCGGCAGGGTGACCGCGCCGGTCGCCGGGTTGTAGAGCACCCGGGTCAGCCGGTCCACCGTGAACGCCCGGGTGCCGTTGAGATAGACCGAGTAGCCCTGCGGCACCCCGGAATACCGGGTGACGCCGTCGGCCGGGTCGTCCCAGACCACGCTGAGGTCCATGTTGCGGTACCGCAGGTTGTTCACGGCGAAGTGCGACCAGTTGATGTTGATCGGGGACAGCTCGACGGTGTTGTCGGAACGCGGCCGCAGCCCGGCGACGTCCTCGACCACCGTCCAGTTGCTGCTGCCCAGGATGTTGTGGTGGATCCAGGACCGGTAGGCGATGGTCCGGGACGAGGGGTTCCAGTCCGCCCAGAACTCGTTGGCGTCCGGCCACTGGGTGTTGCCGCCGATGTACTGCGCCCAGGCGTTCCAGTAGAGGAGCTGCTTGTAGTTCTCCGCGGTCATCCACTGGTTGGGGTAGTTGCGCAGCACCGAGGAGTAGAGCCGGAACTGCACGGTCGAGTTGATGGTGGAGAAGTTGTTGCTGCCCGGCTGGCCGGCGGCGGCCGCCGCCGCCTTGTCGCGCTGGTTGGCGGTGAAGAACGGGAAGATCGGGTACTCCGCCGGGTCGTCGTAGAGGCGCAGCGCCTGCCGGTACTGGTCGGTGTTCGGCATCAGCCCGACCGAGTACGGGTAGTAGTTGTTGATCTCCTTCCACGGCACGTGCGTGTTGGTGGAGACGTGCTTGTGCTCCAGCAGTTGCCGGGACGGGTTCCACAGCACGTTGACGATGCCGTTGCGGATCCGGTCGGCGATCGTCTGCATCTCGTTCGCCTTGGCGGTGTTGCCCAGCAGCGTGTACGCCTGCACCGCCGCCATCGCGTTGCTCCAGACGTACGCCCCCTCGGCCCGGTCCAGGTTGCCGGCCCGCCAGTGGAACGACACCGCGTCGGCGTCGTTGCCGGTCATCGCGCCCCAGTCGTACTCGATCACGCCGTTGTTGTTGGTGTCGTAGCTGGCGAGCTGCCCCTTGACGTCCTGTTCGGCGTAGCGGGCCAGGTTCGCCACGATCGCCGGCTGGCCGCCGTGGATCTGGTAGCTGCGCCAGGCCGCCTCCGAGACGTACTGGGTGTAGGAGTTCGACCAGTTCTCCGGGTCGCCGGGGTTGTCGGAGAACCGGCCGTTGCGGGAGACCTGCCCGACCGACGTCCACGGCCCGTACGAGTAGATCGGGTTGCGCAGGTACTTCAGGTCGTCGATGTGCATCGGCTGGGTCAGCACGATCGCGTTGTTGTAGCCGAGCGCTCCCTCCACCGAGGTGGGGAACTGGAAGTCCTGGCCGGGGATGTCCACGTCGAGGTAGTTGAAGCGCATCAGCCACCAGCGGTAGTAGATGTTCTTCTTGATCGCCGCGTCCGGCACGTCGATGTACGGGATGTTCTCCGCCCACCACCGGTTGTACGCCCGCACGTGCGTGGCGAACGCCGTCGCCGGGGTGTAGCCCCGGTAGGCGTTGTACTCGGTCAGCGACTCCGGTATCTCGTTCGCCACCAACCCGAGCTGCACCTTCGTGCTGACCGACTGCCCGGCGGCAAGCGTCACCGACCGGTTCAGCCCGCCCGAGCTGACCGTGAACCCGTCCCCGGAGAGCCGGGGATAGAGCGTGGTCAGGTTGTTCTTCACCGCCCGGGTGCCGGTCAGCTCGCTGCCGCTGCCCGAGGTGGCGTACGGCGAGGTGGCCCGCAGTTGCAGGGTCACCGAGCCGGAGCCGTTGTTCACCACGTTCAGGTTGGTCACCGCGACGTTCTGCTGGGTGATGAACTTCGACACCTCGACCCGGACCGAGCCGCTGGTGTAGACGCCCCGCCAGTGGCTCGGTGACTGCCACCGGCTGGAGACCTGCTCGGTGAAGGTGCCCGGGGTGACCGCGACGGTGTACGCGGCCTGGCTGCTGATGTTGTCCCAGTACGCGGCGTTGCCGCCGAAGCCGATCACCGACGGGTTGTGGGTGTACATGAACATGCCCCGACCCCGGGTCATCAGCCAGGTGCCGGCCGGGTCGTTGCCGGGCCGGGCCAGCAGCCGGTCCAGCCAGAAGTCGGTACCGCCGCTCTCGGCGTCGTAGATCGCCTGCATGGTGTTGCCGGTGCTGTAGCCGACCGGCGGGGCCGGGACGGCCGGCCCGGAGAACGTGGGATAGCCGATGGTCTGCGCGGCCGTGGCCGCCGTCTGGGGTACGACGAGGGCGCCGGCGGCCAGCACGACCGCGAGTACGGCCGCCCGTGAGCTCCGCTTCAGGCCCGTGGCGAACCGCATCGGGGCACCTCCAGGGGGTCGACGGTGGGGAACGGGACCGCTACGACGGACCAGGCTCATCCCCGCCTCCACTGCTGGGCGGGCTGTCCGGTGCAGTCGGCGAGGACGAGGGTCATGCCGCCGGGCTGGGGCGTGGTGGCGAGGCAGCGGCCGCCGGACACTCCGGCCACCGAGCCGTCGGGCCGCAGGCTCCACCGCTGGCCCGCGCCGCCGTCGCAGCCGGAGAGCAGCACGGCGGTCCCCACCGCGGTGCCCGGACCCGATGCGTCGAGGCACCTGCCGCGCACCCGCAGGGTCTCCCCCACCTGCCGCACCGACTGGTCCGCACCGCCGGCACAGGTCCCGAGGACGGGTTGGACGGCGCCGTCGGGTACGTCGAGGCAGCCCCCCGAGGCGCCGTTGACCATCCGGAACGTCGTCGGCGCGGGAGCCGGGGCCGCGGTGTTGCGGATCAGGAACAGGTTGTCGGCGACGTTGTAGTAGGTGGCCAGGTAGCTGCCGGCGGCCGGGGCGGTGTGGTAGTAGTCGTCGTGGTTGCAGTCCAGCCGCTGGTCGTGCGCCCGGTCGGTGCACCTGGTCTGGATCACCGTGCTGGCGTTGTCCTTGTAGCACATGACGTCCCACTCATCGACGCAGTGCGCGTAGCCGGAGGCGTTCGGGGCGTTGTTGTTGACCGCGCCGAGGGTGTGCCCGAGTTCGTGCGCCGCGACCCCGGCGTTCCAGCACCCGCTGTCCGCGCGGGCGTACTCCGGGCCGGAGTTGGAGCGGTTCTGGTCGGTCTTGCGGGTGTCGCCGGCGAAGCCACCGATGCCGCAGTAGACCCGGGCGTCCACGAACTGGAGGTACTTGCGGTCGGTACGGGTGTAACCGGCCGCCCGCACCGCGTTCAGTAGCGGTGCCCAGTCGTTGGCGTTCAGCGCCGCGTCGGGGATCTGCACGTCCCGGACGACCGGACGGCAGGCGCCGTTCACCGTCTCGGTGACGTACCGGACCCGCCGCGACCCGCCGGTCTCCCGGGCGCTCTCGTAGAAGATCGCGTCGACGCTCTCGGCCAGGGTGCGGAAGGTCTCCAGGTACTGGGCGTACCGATTCACGCTGCCGTGCACGTAGAGCACCTCGACCCGCCGGCCGGAGACGCCGTCACCCTCGCAGACCGGCAGCGCCCGGGGGGCGAGTCGGGCCGCACGCGGCGAGATCGGCTGGATCTCCCGGCTCACCGACAGGCCGGCGGGCGGGCTGTCCGGGCCGTGCGTGCACATTGTCGGGACGACCCCGGCCACCTGGTAGGCGCCGACGCAGGGGCCGGTCTGGGCGGCGACGAGCCCGCCGTACACCAGACCCCGGGCCAGATCGTCGGCCGGGACTCCGGAGAGCGGACGCGCGGCGGGACCGACCGGTCCGTGCCCGTGCGCGGCGGTGCCGGGCGGATGGTGGTGGTCGGCGGTGCCGGGCGGGTGCTGGTGGTCGGCGGGCGGCGGGCCGGCCGCCGGAGCGGACCGGGGGTCGGCGCCGGCCGGGCCGACCAGGGCGAACAGGACGAGGAGCAGGCCGGAGGCGCCGGCCAGCAGCCGGCTCCGGCCACGGGGGTGATGGGCGGGGAATGCCATGAGGACTTCCTCCTCGGCGAGGTGGACGGCCGCCGTTGGCGGCGGGACGGGGGTCCGGGGCCCGGCCGGACGGGGGTAACCGGCCGGGCCCCGCACGGCTACGGCTGGTAGGCGAGCCACTCCAGCAGGCCGGTGGAGAAGCCGGACCGCGACGTGATGTTCAGCCGCAGCCGGGTGGTGCTGACGGAGTTGAAGGTGGTGACGTTGTAGGCGTTGCCGGCCACCCCGCAGCTCGACTGGCCCGGTACGTTCGCGTACGCGCTGCCGGTCCAGTACTGCACCTGGCAGGAGGCGGGCAGGTCGATGCCCTGGTCGTCGTCGAACCAGTAGGTGGCGATCCGGTTCACGGTGCGGGCCGACGGCCAGGTGTACTCGACCCACTGGGTGCCCTGCTCGGGCCAGTTGCCGTACGCCAGGTTGCTCTTGTCGGCCGAGTTGGCCGGTACGCCGCCGTTGTTCAGCGCCGCCAGGCTCTCCCAGGACGAGACGTACGAGGTGGTGGCGGTCGCCGAGGTGGCCAGGTTGGTGCCGGCCGGCGGGCCGCCCGGACCGGGGCCGGGACCAGGACCGGGGCCGGTGCTGGTCTGCACCACCCGCTGCATGGTGCCGTCGGCGTTGAAGTAGAGCCGGTCGACCGCGACCGAGCGGCGGAAGTTACCGCCACCGGGGGCGTTGGCGGTGTGGTAGACCATGTACCAGTTGCCGTTGAACTCCACCACCCCGGCGTGGTTGGTGGTCGAGGAGACCTGGCCGAGCACGATGCCCCGGTGCGTCCACGGCCCCATCGGGTTGGTGGCGGTGGCGTACCGCTGGCAGGCGTAGCTGGACGAGGTGACGCAGCCGTTCGTGTCGTTGGCGGCGTACATCATGTAGTAGAGGCCGTTGCGCTTGAACATCCACGGGGCCTCCCAGAAGTTGGTCAGTCCCTGCGGGGTGACCACCGGCCCATCCAGTTCGATCATGTTCGACTTCAGCCGGGCCGCCCGGGCGCCCCAGTAGCCGCCCCAGTAGATGTACGCCTGCCCGTCGTCGTCGACGAAGACGGTCGGGTCGATGTTCAGCCCGGAGGAGTTCGGGGTGCTGTCGCTGATCAGCGGTCCGCCCTTGGCGTCGGTGAACGGGCCGAGCGGGCTGTCCGCGACCGCGACCCCGATGTCCATCCAGCCGGCGCCCCGGCCGTTGACCGAGGTGTACCAGTAGTACTTGCCGTTGCGCGGCTCGACCTCGCTGGCCCAGGCGTCCGCACCGGCCCATCCGAAGGTGGCGATCGAGGCCCGGGCGCCGTGGTGGGTCCAGGTGTTGGCGTCGGTCGAGGAGAGGACGTGCCACTCCCGCATCCGGAAGTTGTTGTCCCCGACCGGCGCCTCGTCCCGGCCGGCGTAGATGTACATGGTGTTGCCGACCACCAGTGGCGCCGGGTCGGCGGTGTAGATGCTGGTGATGATCGGGTTCGCCGCCGAGGCGGGACCGGCCGGTATCGCCAGCCCGACCCCGGCCAGCAGTCCGGCGACCCCGCCGGCCGCGACCCGGAACCATCGTCTGCTGCGCACTGTCTGTTCTCCTGTTCGCTGTGGGGGTGGTGGTCAGGCGGAACGAAGTGGCATCACAGGCCGGTCGAGTTCAGCTCGGCGATCTCGGCCGCACTCAGCGCCCGGGCGTAGACCCGGAAGCCGTCCACGGCCCCGGTCAGGTAGGGGTCGCCGGAGTACTGCGACCGGCCGAGCCAGTTGTTGGTGGTCGAGCCGAGCGCGGCGGGGCGGGTGGTCAGGGCGGTGTTCCGGGCCACCTCGACGCCGTTGACGTAGAGCACCCCGGTGTTGCCGGTCTGGGTGACCGCGACGTGCGTCCAGGTGTTGACCGGCAGCGCGGCCGGCCCGTTGATCTGCTGTTCCGCTCCGGCGCCCCCGCTGGTGATGGCGAACCGGACGGTGCCGGCACCGCTCTGCGGGGTGAGGAAGAGGTACGCCCCGGTCCCGGTGCCGAAGTCGAAGACCCGGGCCCAGGCCGCGGCGGCGGTCCGGCGTACCCAGGTCGCCACGGTGAACGCGGTGGCTCCGGCGAGCAGCCCGGCCGGCAGCGCGACGTGCGCGCTCGTACCGTTCAGGGTGACCGCGTTGCCGGTCCGCCCGGTGGTCCAGCCGGCGCCACCGGTCAGGGTGCCGGTCTTGCCGTTGCCGGTGGCGTCGGCCGCAGAGGTGCCGGCGGTCTCGTCGAACCGGTAGTGCGCGACGAACGGTGCCGGCGGGGCGCCGGTCACCGTCCAGTAGACCGTGTAGCGCTGGCCGTGCATCTTGTAGAACGGCAACAGCGTGACCGTGCCGGTGCTGGCGGTCGCGGTGTACTGCAGCGGGGTCGAGGTCGGCGTGATGGTGGCCGGGTTCAGCGTCGGCAGCGCGGAGAGGTTGGTGTTGCCGTACGCGCCGGCGAGCACGATCGGTCCGTGCTTGACCGCCTGCACCGTGGAGTTGTCCGGGGTGGACTCCCGGGTCAGCGCCATCGGCAGGCTGATCTCGACCACGTCACCGGAGGACCAGGTCCGGTTGATCCGGGCGAAGCTGCCGGCGGTGACCCCGGACTGCACCGCGCCGTTGAGTCGTACCTCGGCGCCGGTGGCCCAGCCGGGGATCCGGATCCGCAGGTCGATCGCGCCGGAGCCGGTGACGGTGAGCCGGCTCGTCGACGACTCCGGGAAGGTGGTGTCCTGCTGCACCGTGATCCCCCGGCCCGGCCAGACCAGCCGGGACGCGGCGAAGAGGTTGACGTAGAGGATCTCGCCGTTGTGGAAGTAGATGCTGTCGGCGAGCTTGGTGTGTGTCTCCATCCCGGTGCCGTGGCAGCAGGTGAAGTTGCTGTAGTCGTTGCTGTACGTCTTGATCCCGCCGGCCCGCAGCGGCACGTAGTAGCAGTGGAAGCCGTGCGAGGAGCCGGGGTTCTGCGCGCCGATCAGGTGGTTCCAGAGCGCCTTCTCGTAGTAGTCGAGGTAGTCCAGCCGGCTCGGGTTGGTGAAGAAGAGCTGCCGGGTCAGCTTCAACATGTTGTACGTGTTGCAGCACTCGCAGGTGCTGTCGGACAGCTCGCTGGCGATCCGGTTCGGCGCCTTGAAGTACTCCCCGTTGGAGTTGCCGCCGATCACGTAACTGTGCCGGCCGACCACGATGTCCCAGAAGTTGACTGCGATGTCGCGGTACCGGGTGGTGCCGGTGGCGTGGTATTCGCGGATCGCCCCGAGGATCTTCGGGATCTGGGTGTTGGCGTGGTAATTGTTCAGCGCGTCGGTGTTCGCGGCCAGCGGGTCGAAGATCTCCGCGTGGTCGAAGTAGCGGGCCGTGGTCAGGTGGTCCGGGTTCTCGGTGAGCTGGTAGAGGTTGGTCAGCACCTCGTTCATCCCGCCGAACTCGGTGTCCAGCATGTTCTGCCGCTGGGTCTGGGTCAGCCGGTCGTTGCGGAACTTGACCCAGGCCGCCATCCGGGTGAGTACGTCGAGCGCCTGGGCGTTGCCGGCCAGCAGGTGCATATCGAGCAGCCCGGCCATGATCTTGTGCAGCGTGTAGTACGGCGCCCAGACCTGCTGCCGGGCCTCCACCCGGTCGATGAAGCTCTCCGGGTACGCCGACAGGTATCCGGTGTTGTAGCCGGCGGTGGTGGCCCGGTTCTGGCAGATCGCGAGCTGGGCCACCAGGTAGTCGCCCTTGGTCTTGAAGGCCGCCTGTCCGGTGTTCGCGTACGCCTGGGCCAGTGCGGTCAGCACGTGCCCGGTGGAGTGACCGCGCAGTTCGGTGCTGGGCGACTCCCAGCCGCCGCAGGCGGTCGCCGAGGAGGAGAGCCCGTAGTTGAGCCGGAACGTGTGCAGCAGCCGGTCCGGGTCGAGGAAGTTCAGGTACGCCTGGGTTCGGCCGGCGTTCGCCTGGAACGGGCCGGCCAGCAGGGTGACGGCGGAGAGCGGGAAGGCGTACGCGGAGACGCCGATGTCGGTCCGGGCGGCGGCGGCCGGTGCGGCCGGCAGGGTGCCGGCGACCGCGGTGCCGACCGCGACGGCGGCCCCGGTCTGCAACAGGGACCGACGGGACAGGGTGGGTTTGGGCATGGTTGGTCACCTCCGGGGGCGGGGGGTCGCCCGGCCGGACCGGCCGGGCGACCCCGGATGGGGGTTCGAGCGACCAGATCAGTAGCCGTAGCGGTTCTTCAGGTGCCGCCACCAGTCCCGGAGCATCCAGCGGTCGAACTCGGTGATCGAGCTCGCGCTGCCGGCCTTCATGATGAAGCAGCACTGACCGGTGGGGGTCCAGTCGTAGAAGTCGTCCAACCCGTAGGTATGGCCGATCTCGTGCAGCAGGATCGTCATGTTCTCGGTGTTCAGGTTGTTCATGTAGTACTCGCGGCCCATCCGCTGGCCCCAGTCGCCACCGGCACCACCGCCGAAGCCGTCGGTGAGCCAGAGCGAGTGGTCGTAGTGCCGGGCCGCGCCGCCGGGACAGTTCGGGTACTGGCCGTTCTGGTTGAAGAACCGGCCGCACGGTGCCGCGCACTGCGGGGCGTTCTCCCGGATGTCGTTCACGTAGATGTCGACCGAGGTGTCCGACCACTGGAGCTGTGACCGGTCACGGACCGCCCAGCCGACCACCCGGACCGGGACGTCGGTGTACGGGAACGCGTTGTGCCCGACCATCACGTCCATCCACTTCTTGTACTGCCGGGCCAGGGTGGCGTGGATCTGGTCGCGCTGGGCTGCGGTGACGGTGGCCGAGGAGTCCCAGCGGACGCAGTAGTTGATGTAGCCCCGGTTGGCGAAGAGCTGGTCCCAGCCGTAGTTGCGGAAGCCGTACAGGTTGCCGTTGTTGTAGGTCTGCTCCTGGTGCCGCCAGACCTCGTCCAGCGGGGTGACCAGGTTGGACGGCGGGTTCCAGCCGGACGACGGCGGCGGGGTGGTCGGGCCGGTGCCGGGCGGCTGGGCGTGCGCCTTGACCTCCAGCAGGCCGACCGAGCCGGCGCCGCTGGCCATCAGCACCCGCAACTGGGTGGTGCTGACCGCGTTGAAGGTGACCAGGTTGTAGCGGTTGGCCGCGATCGGGTAGCCGCTGGCTCCGGCGACGTCGACGTAGCCGCTGCCGTTCCAGCTCTGCACCCGCCAGGAGGCCGGCAGGCGTACTCCGCCGTTGTCGTCGAAGAAGTAGACCTCGGCGGCCCGGATGGTCTGCGGCTGGGGCCAGGTGAGCAGCACCCACTGCTCGCCCGTGTTCGGCCAGGTGCCCCACCGCGGGTTCTGGGTGTCGTTCGAGGTCGTCGGGTCGATGCCGTCGCGGATCGCCTCGACGCTCTCCCAGGGTGAGGTGTAGGACGCGCTCGCGGTCGCGGTCCAGGCCAGGTTGTCCCCGGGCGCGGCCTTGGCCACTCCCATCCCGGTGAACACCAGGCCCAGCGCCAGCAACGGCGCGAGGGCCGGCCACCATCGCCTCATCGGACTCCTCCTTCGCTCACGTGATTAATTGATGATGATCAATTTCTCGGCGCCGGGTCCGCCGGGGGGTCGGCGGGGTGGTGGGGGTTTCGGCGTTCAGCACACGATGGCGTACGAAAAGGTTTTCGGCAAGATGTTGCGCATATTACGAGGACGTAACAGCACAGCGGAAGCATCGGGGCGAACAGCAGTTGATCTTTTGAGATGTTCCGAAAAGGTTCTCGAAATGCTTTCGGAAAGGCCGTACCGCCAGGTTGCCGGGCGTGGACCGCGGCGGGCTGGGTAACGCGATTGCCAGCGGCGACGGGACGGGTGATCGCCAGCGGCGACGGGACGGGGCGGAGGAGGCACCGATGCCGACCGGGACGAGCGGGCCGCCACCCGGCCCGCCGGTCGTACTGACCGTCAACGCGGGCTCGGCCAGTCTCCGGCTCGACTACGTCCGGGCCGGCGAGGTCACCGACGGCCTGGCCCGGACCGAGCCGCCCGGGTCGGCCGAGGCGGACCGGGCGGTACGCGACTTCCTCGCCGGCCACGACCTGCCCGACGCGGTCGGTCACCGGCTGGTGCACGGCGGCGACCTGGTCCGCACCCCGACCCGGGTGGACGACGCCCTCCGGTCCGGACTCGACCGGCTGGGCACGCTGGCCCCGCTGCACCTGCCACCCGCGCTGCGCCTGCTGGACCGGATCCGGGAGCAGTTGCCCGACGTGCCGCAGGTGCTCTGCCCGGACACCGCCTTCCACGCCCACCTGCCGGCGGCCGCCGCCACCTACCCGCTGCCCGCGCAGTGGCGCCGGCGGTGGGGCCTGCGCCGGTACGGCTTCCACGGCCTGTCGTACGCCTACGCCCTGCGCCGCACCGCCGAACTGCTCGGCCGGCCGGCCGACGGCCTCCAGCTCCTGCTGGCCCACCTCGGCGGCGGCGCCTCGGTCTGCGCGGTCCGGGACGGCCGCAGCGTCGACACCTCGATGGGTTTCACCCCGCTGGACGGCATCCCGATGTCGAAACGCTCCGGTGCGGTCGACCCGGGCATGCTGCTCTGGCTGCTCGACGACGACCGGCTCAGCCTGGCCGAGCTGTCCGAGGGGCTCAACTCACGGTCCGGGCTGCTCGGCCTCTCCGGCGGACGCTCCTCCGACACCCGTGACCTGGTCGCCGCCGCCGGAGACGACCCGGTCGCGGCGCTCGCGCTGGAGGTCTACGCCCACCGGGTACGCCGGGAACTGGCCGCCGCCGCCACCAGCCTGGACCGGCTGGACGCGCTGGTCTTCACCGGCGAGATCGGCTGGGACCAACCCGAGGTACGGCACGACGTCTGCGCCGGGCTCGGCCTGCTCGGCGTCACGCCGCCGCCGGGCGGCAACCGGGAGACCGACACGATCGTCTCGGCCCCCGACGCCCGGGTCCCGGTGCTGGTCGTCGAACCCCGGGAGGACCTCCAGGTCGCCGCCGAGACCCTCGCGGCACTGCGCTGAACCTCTTCAGCCGGTCCCGGTACCGTCGCGCCGGGGAAGGTTGGTCCCCCGCCGAACAGTCGGTTGGTCGATGGTCACGCCCGTTCTCCCGGCTCGGATCTGGGGTGCCTTGAGGGTAACCGGACGGCAACCGTTCCCGGCGACACGCCTGGGCGGGCGGAGGCGCGGTTCACCCGACCTGCCGGACCGGGCGGAGCGCGGTAGGGGACCCGGCGCGGGGCGCGGACAGCCCGGCCGCCGTGCTCGGCTCCGCCACGGGAAGTCCTCCAGGGTCCGCTTGCTGCCGCCCGCGCCGATGCCTCGGGGGCATCGGCATACGCCGGAGGACGTAACTTAAGTCAAACTGATGTACTTATCATCCTCCGGCGCACGACGGGCGACGCACGACGGGCGACGCACGACGGGCGACGCACGACGGGCGACGCACGACGGGCGGCACAGGACGGGCTGGTCAGGACGGGCTGCCAGGCCATACGACGGGCCGGTCAGGCCATCAGTCGGGTCAGGAAGTCACCGATCCCCTGGGCGATGGCCATCAGCACCGCCCCGATCGTCTCGACCAGGTCGGCGGCACCGTCCGGCCGGAACGCGACGAAGAAAATCAGGAAACCCACGAATAGCCAGGTGAGAACCTTCTTGGCAAGTACGGGCATGTCTCCTCCGCTGGGGCATCCCCCCGTCTCGTACGACCTCGGAAAGTCTCGGTGTCACGAGCTGGCGCACTCCGGCGATCGAGTGCTTCGCATCCCCGTCCGGACCGGCCCGCAAACGACCCCGCCGGTCCGACCCGGTGCCGCCGGTCGGCTCGACCTGAGCCCGCGCCACCCATCCCGATCACGCCGCTCGCCGGATACCGCAGTATTGCAGCAGGAAGGCGGATAAGATGCGGATTATCCCTCATTATCCGCTTGATGCCCTCTAACGATCGGCCGGAGGATCCCCGGGTGGAGGCAGGTTGACCAGCCCTGGCGGCCGACCGGACGTCCTGCGCGGGCCGGAGGACGCCCGGGTCACCACCATCGAGCTCTTCTTCGACGTGGTCTACGTGCTGGCCGTGACCCAGCTAACCGAGTTGCTGCTGCACCGGTTGCACCCGGCCGGCGTCGCCGGTGCCGCGGTGCTGCTGCTCGCCGTCTGGTGGGCCTGGGTGGACACCGCCTGGATCACCAACTGGTTCGACCCGGACCAGCCCAGGGTACGGGTGCTGCTGATCGGGCTGATGGGGATCAGTCTGGTGATGTCCTCGGCGCTGCCCGAGGCGTACGGGGACCGGGGGCTCTGGTTCGCCGTGGCGTACGTGGCGCTGTCGGTGGGTCGTTCGCTCTTCGTCGCCTCGGCCCTGGCCCGCCGCTCCCACCTGCACCGCAACTTCCAGCGCCTACTGGTCTGGCGGACGGTCTCCGCGCCGCTCTGGCTGGCCGGTGGGTTCGCCTCCGGCCCGCTCCGGCTCGGCCTCTGGGTGGCGGCTGTGGCCATCGACAGCGCCGCGGCGGTCTGCGGCTTCTACGTGCCGGGATGGGGCCCGTCGAGGCCGGCGGAGTGGTCGATCAACGGGGCACACCTGGCCGAGCGGGCCCGACTCTTCGTGATCATCGCGCTCGGCGAGTCCATCCTGGTCACCGGCACCGTCTTCGGTGCCCTGCCACATGACTGGGCCACCCTCGCCGCACTGGCCAGCGCCTTCCTCGGCAGCGTGGCACTGTGGTGGATCTACTTCGACCACAGCGCCGAGGCGGCCCGGCAGGCAATCGTCGAGGCCGAGGAGCCAGGTCGGCTCGGCCGGTCGGGATACACCTATCTGCACATCCCGATGGTGGCCGGCGTCATCGTCACCGCGGTCGGGGACGACCTCGCGCTGCACCACCCGACCGGGGAGAGCGACCCGGCGGTGATCGGCAGCATATTTGGTGGACCGGCGCTCTTCCTGGCCGGATTCCTGCTGTTCAAGAGTGCGGTCCTCGGCGTACGCTCCCGGACCCATCTCACCGCCGTGACCGTGCTGGTCGCGCTCGGCCCGCTCGGGCTGGTGCTGAACCCACTGGCACTCTCCGCCCTGTCGACGGTGGTGGTGGCGACGGCCGCGGCCCGCAGCACACTGCTCGTGACCCGTACCGCGAGGCACCCCGGTTGAGCCACTCCCCCACGCCAGCCGACGAGCAGCTCCGCAACTTTTCGGGGCTCCACACGTCGCACTGACCTGCGGTCATCTCCACCTGCCGTTGTCCACAACGTGGATCTTCGGCAAATTGGCTGGTCAGCATCAGACTCCTGTCGACAGCAGGGCGACGACGGCACATCGGAAGTGTTCCGGAAACTGTTGACCCCCGGGATCGCCGATGCCACACTATGCATCCATTAGGGTCGATTGACACCACACCGTCCACCAGGGATCGAAAGCGGCGGATCAGGTGCCCTCGACCCTCCCGCACCGTGACGCCCGGACGGCCCACCACCATGCGCCCGTCCGGCCATCCGCCAGAAGGGGCAGAGATGATCAGGAGTTCCACCGACGGCGCCCGCGGCCCGAGACCGCGCTACCGGACCCGACTCGCGCTCGTCATCGGCGCGGTGGGCATGCTCGCCACCGCCGGTGCCATCGCGCTGCCCAACACCGCCAGTGCCGCGAGCACGCTGGGTGCCTCCGCCGCCGAGCGGGGCGGCCGCTACTTCGGCACTGCCGTGGCGGCGAACAAGCTCAGCGACAGCGCGTACACGACCATCCTGAACCGCGAGTTCAACCAGGTCACGCCCGAGAACGAAATGAAGATCGACGCGACCGAGCCGCAGCAGGGCCAGTTCTCGTACGGCAACGCGGACCGGATCGTGCAGCACGCCCGCAGCCGGGGCATGCAGGTACGCGGCCACACCCTGGCCTGGCACCAGCAGCAGCCCGGCTGGATGCAAAACATGTCCGGCAGCGCACTGCGGCAGGCGATGCTCAACCACGTCACCCAGGTCGCCACCCACTTCCGGGGCCAGGTCACCTGGTGGGACGTGGTGAACGAGGCGTACGCGGACGGCAGCAGCGGCGCCCGCCGCGACTCCAACCTCCAGCGCACCGGCAACGACTGGATCGAGGCCGCGTTCCGCGCCGCGGACGCCGCCGACCCGAACGCGCAGCTCTGCTACAACGACTACAACATCGACAACTGGAACGACGCCAAGACCCAGGCCGTCTACCGGATGGTCCAGGACTTCAAGTCCCGCGGTGTACCGATCGACTGCGTCGGCCTCCAGTCACACTTCACCGGCGGCTCCAACTACCCGAGCAACTACCGCACCACGCTGTCCAGCTTCGCCGCCCTCGGCGTCGACGTGCACATCACCGAGCTGGACATCCGCAACGCGCCGGCCGACGCGTACCGCAACGTGACCAACGACTGCCTCGCGGTGGCCCGCTGCAAGGGCATCACGGTGTGGGGCATCCGCGACTCGGACTCGTGGCGGTCCGGCGAGAGCCCGCTGCTGTTCAACGGCAGCGGCCAGAAGAAGCCGGCGTACGACGCCGTGCTCGCCGCGCTGAACAACGGCAACCCCGGCGGCAACCCGACGACGCCGCCCGGCGGCACCCCGACCACCCCGCCCCCGGGCAGCGGCGGCTGCACCACGACGACGACGGCCGGAACGGTCTGGGGCGACCGGTACAACACATCGGTGACGGTCAACGGCGCCAGCAGTTGGACCGTGGTGGTGGCCGTCACCGCACCGCAGTCGATCAGCACCACCTGGAGCGGCAGCGCCAGCCTGAGCAGTAACAACACCGTGCTGACGATGCGCTCCAACGGCAGCGGCAACACGTTCGGCTTCACCACGATGATGAACGGCAACTCCGGCGCCCGACCGCAGATCAGATCCTGCACCGCCGGGTAACCGACCGTCCCCGCCGGCCGTACGCCCACCGTACGGCCGGCGGCATCGGTCCATACCGGGTCGCCGGGCGGGGCCGGCCGGTCAGCCGGTCAGCCGCGCCCGCCACGGGTGGGTCGGGTGCACCAGGGCCAGCGCGTCGTCGAGCCAGCGTCGTGCCGGGTCGTCCAGCAGCGGCAGGGCGGTGGCGAAGTCCGCCTCGTCCTTCGCCCGGACGGCCTTCGCCTTGAACAGCAACACCACCTCCGGCACCAGGTACGGAACCCCGTCCGGGTCGTAGCGGACGATGTCGGCGTACGGGCGGCGGATCCGGTCGTCGCGCCGGCAGATCCAGACGTCCCCATCGTGCGGCTCCCGGAACACGTCCAACCGCCACCGTCCGGTGGCCCGCTCGTACGCCCAGGTCTGGTGGCTGGTCCGCATCGACTCCGGAGTCACCGGCAACAGCCGGCCGTCGTGCGGTACGGCGAAGCCACAGTCGCCGAAGCGCTGCCGTACCTCGGCGAACCGGTCCGCCGGTACCGCTATCTCCAGGTCGTCGTGCGGCCGGGAGGGTACGCCCCGGCACAGGTCGATCGCCCAGCCGGCCGCCACGTACCAGGGCAGGTCGAGGCCGGCCAGCCGGTCGGCGACCACCGACGGCGGCCAGGGGTCCCAGGCATCGAGCTCCGGTGTCACCAGTCGACGGTAACCAACCCGGTCCGGTGCCCGGCTCCGCCCCGGGCGCTGGGCCGACTCGGCGGAGGGTGTCGGGCGCATCCTGTCGGCGAGGCTCGGGTGGGCGTCCCGCAGCGGGCGCCCCGGGTCAGGCCGACTGCCGGCGGACCAGGTGGGTGTCCAGGAAGATGGCCGGCGAGGGGATCTCCTCACCTCGGATCTGCGCGACCAGCAGCCGGGCCATCTCCGTGCCCATCGTGATCACCGGTTGGTGCACCGAGGTCAGCGGCGGGTTGGCGTGCAGCGCCAGCGACGAGTCCTCGTAGCCGACCACCGCCACGTCCGCCGGGATGCGCCGGCCGGCCTCGTGCAGCGCATGCATGGCCCCCAACGCCATCAGGTCCGAGGCGGCGAAGACCCCGTCCAGGTCGCCGCGCCGGTCCAGCAGCCGGCGCATCGCCTCAAGGCCGCTGTTGGCGCTGAAGTCGCCGTACTCGATCAGGTCCTCGGAGACCGGTCGACCGTGTGCGGCGAGCGCCTCCCGGTAGCCGGTCAGCCGGGTCACCCCGGCGCCCATGTCCTGCGGCCCGGCGACCGTGGCGACCGCCCGCCGGCCGATCCCGATGAGGTACTCGACCGCCTGCCGGGCGCCGCCCGCGTTGTCCACGTCCACGAAGTACGCCGGTTGCGCGTCGGGGCCGAGCATCCGGGCTGGCCGTCCACCGAGGACGGTCGGCAGCCCGCGCTCCATCAGCAGGCCGGGCAGGGGATCCGCGTCGTGCAGCGAGATCAGCATCACTCCGTCGACGTGCTGGTCGGTGAGCTGGTGCTCCATCTTCTCCCGCCCGCCGGGCGACTGGATCCAGGAGAGCCAGAGTTGCAGCGGGGTGTCGGCCAGGCCGGCGCTGACCCCTCGGGCGATGCCGGCGAAGAACGGCTCGCCGAACGCCCGCTCGCCGGACTCGGAGATGACCAGCGCGACCGAGTCGGTCCGCTGGGTGACCAGGGCCCGGGCGGCACGGTTCGGCACGTACCCGAGTTCCCGGACCGCCGCCCACACCGCGGCCCGGACCGTCGGGCTGACCTGGGAGGAGTTGTTGACCACCCGCGAGGCGGTGCCGCGTCCGACGCCCGCTCGGGCCGCGACCTCGCTCAGCGTGGGCCTTCCGGGGTCGCGGCGCTGGGATCTCATGATCTGCTCCCGGGACTTGCGTTGATCAATGGTGGCTCCAGGGTAGGCGGCTGCCGAACGACCCCGTGCCCGGCCGGTGCACCGTGCCGACGCGCCGCTCACCGAGGTTGTTACATCGATGATGATATGGTTACCGCCCGGCTTTCGGCCCCGGCCATCCGGTCGGTCCCACCACCGGTTCGACGATCGGCGGGCAGGGCCGGCCGTCGCCGCTCCGGCCTCGACGGGCGCCCCGGTCCGACGCCGCCCGACCCGTCGGATCCCGCCCGTTGCGTCGGACTCGTCAGATCCGGCACCTTCGGACTGATCGGGTCCGGCACCGTCCGACCGCCGGACGGCACCACGGAGACCTAAGGAGCCCGGTGACCCGGTTCGGTTGGTTCCTCGGTCACGAGGAGTGGCAGCCCGAGCAACTGGTGGCCCAGGCCCGCCGGGCCGAGCAGGCCGGTTTTGACGCGGTACTCGTCTCCGACCACCTGCAACCCTGGGTGGACGACGCCGGCTCGGCCGGCCACGGCTGGGCCACGCTGGGCGCGATCGCCACGGCGACCCGGAGCGCCACGCTGGTCTCCGCGGTGGCCTGCCCGCTGTTCCGCCAGCACCCGGTGCTGGTCGCGCAGGCGGCCGGCACGCTCGACCGGCTCTCCGGCGGTCGGTTCCACCTCGGGGTCGGCACCGGGGAAGGCATCAACGAGGCACCGCTGGGCCGGTTTCCGCCGTACCCGGAGCGGCTGGCCCGGATGACCGAGGCGCTCGGGCTGCTCCGGCCGCTGCTGGCCGGCGAGACCGTCCAGCAGCCGGACGGGGCGTACTATCCGGTCTCGTCGATCCGGCTGCACAGTCCACCACTGACCGGCGTGCCGGTGCACCTGGCGGCGGCCGGTCCCCGCTCGGCGGCCACCGCCGGCCGGCTCGCCGACGGGGTGATCAGCTCGGTCAAGGATCCCGAACGGACCGGCCGGGAGGTGGTGGACGTGGCTCGGGCGGCCGCTGCGGCGGCCGGGCGTACGCCACCGCGGGTGGTGCTGAGCAGCTTCGTCGTGCTCGCCGACAGCGACGACGACGCGATCCGCGCGCTGCGGCCCTGGCGCGGGCTGCGTACGCCGGGCCGGCTGGTGGCGTCGAGTCCGACCCGGCTGCGCCAGCGGGCCGACCGGCTCGGCCGGGATGCGATCCTCGCCCGGTATCGGCGGGTCGGCGAGCCCCGGCACCTCCTCGGCTTCTGCGAACGGCTGCTCGACCGGCTCCGCCCGGACGTCCTGGCCCTCCAGGTGGCCGCGACGGACGGCGTCGCCGCGCTCGAACGCTTCGCCGGACTGGTCGACCGGCTGCGCCAGCGGGGTTGACCTGCGGATCGGCGCTGCCGGAACACCATGGACGATGGCCCGTGTCGCCCCCTCCCGGGCACCTGATTAGAACACATGTACGATAGAATATCGAGGTGTACGACAGCCGAGACCAGGCCGGCGGCCACGCCCGCCTCGCCGCCCACCAGCCCACCGACCGCCGACTCGTCCTCGCCCGGGTGCACCGGATCGCCACGGACTACGCCGGTGGCTATCGCGAGGGTCTGACCCGGGCCACCGCCCTTGCCGAGCTCGCCGATCTCGCCGCCGACCCCGACCTGCTCGCCCAGGCCGCCGCCATGCACGCCGTCGCCGACAACTGGTATGCGATCAACGCCGTCGACCTGCTGCTCGAGGCCGGCGCCCCGACGGAGCTAGTCGACTCCCATCTGGACGGTGCCGTCTCCCCCGACCCGGAGAGGGACGGGATCGACTGGCTGTGACGGGGAGGGGATCGACCGACGATGACAGGGACGGCATCGACCGACAGTGACGGGGAGGGCGGCGGTGGGCCGGCGGGCGGCGCCGGCCCACCGCCGCCGAGAGCCCGCAGCCGGTAAATCGATCTTGAATTCGGTCACCGGCCGGGGCTACATTCACTGCACCGTAACCCCGAATTCCTGCACCGTGACCACGTTCTTTCGACGGTGACCACCCCGCGGTCCGCGCCGGTGATGTCGGCCGGACCGGCGCAACCAGGAGGGACCACATTGGAGAGTCGCCCCGACTTCCCCACTGCCGACACCAAGGGCCCCGAGAAGTCCGCGGTGAGCCGACGCCGGGCGATCGCGCTCGGCCTGGGCGGTGCGGCCGCCCTCGCCACCGCCGGCCCCGCCTGGGCGGTGACCGACCAGCGGCCCGGTGCCGTCCGTCCGCCGAGCCTCGGTGCGCACGACCGGCTGGTCGCGGGCCGGGTCTCCGCCCGGCGGGCGCTGCACCACCTGCGGCATCTCTCCGAGAAGATCGGCCCGCGCATCGGCGGCACCTCCTCGGAGCGGGCGGCCGCGAAATACCTCGCCGACGAACTCGACGACCTCGGCTACCGGACGACCCTTCAGCCGTTCACCGTCGCCGACAAGTTCCTCGGCCAGCTCAGCTCCCGTCCCGGCCTGCCCGACGACCTGAACTGGCAGGTCGGTGCGTCGCCACACGCCGCCCTCGACACCAGGGTCACCGGCCGGGTGGTGGACGTCGGCGCCGGAGCACCGGAGGACTACCCGGCGGACGTCGCCGGCAAGGTCGTACTCGTCGACTACGTCGCGGCGCAGCGCGAGACGCTGGTCGCCACCGCCGTGGCCAAGCAGGTGGCGGCGGTGGTCTTCCTGCCGGCCGACCTGGTGGCGCCGCGCCGGGCACAAGCCTTCGCCCCCACCCTGCCCGGCTCGGCCACCTCCCCGGTGCCGATCCCGGTCGTCGGCGTCGCCCAGGCGCAGAAGCACCGGGTGCGGGAGCGGCTCGCCGCCCGCCCGCTGACCCTGACCGTCACCACCTCGGCGCACCGGGGCCTCACCTCGCACAACGTACTGGCCGAGCGGGCACCACGGTGGGGCGGGCGGAACAGCCCGGTGGTCATGGTGAGCGCGCACTACGACACCGTGATCGGCGCACCGGGCGCCAACGACGACGGCTCGGGTACGGTGCTCTGCCTCGAACTGGCCCGGGTACTACGCAGCCTGCCGGTCGACGCGACGGTCCGATTCGGACTGTGGGGCTCGGAGGAGCAGGGGCTGATCGGCTCCCGCTACTACGTCGCTCAACTGCCGCAGGCCGAGCGGGACCGGATCGTCGCCGTCTACCAGAACGACATGGTGGCGACGAGCTGGGATCCGGCGACCCGCTACTGGCTGCTCTCCTTCACCGGGCTCGCGAACCGGGCCACCGACGAGGTGGCCGCCGCCGCGACCCGGCTCGGCTACCAGCCCCGGATCTCGCCGGTGACGCAGCGCGGTTCCAGCGACCACCAGTCGTTCCAGGAGGTCGGCATCGCCAGCGCCAACTTCTCCTGGCGGGGCGAGGAGTCTCCGGCGCTGCTGGAGCCGCCGTACCACAGCCCGGAGGACACCATCGAGAAGAACATCAGCCTGCCCCGGCTCCAGGTGTCGCTGGAGCTGATCGGCACCGCCGCCTACGCCACGGCCCGGCGCCCCTGACCGCGACGCCGGCCCGGGTGACGACCGGGCCGGCGTACCCGGCTGTCGGCCGCGCCGCACGGTCCAGCCATGCGATCCGCATGGTCGCATCGTGCGGCGCGCGCCTGCCGGTTGACCGGCGGCCCCGACAGCCTGGAGCCATGACATCGACGACACCGGACGCCACGGTCCGGAACACCGAATCCGCCGGTACCCCGCGCACCCTGCCCCCCGCCGCCGGGACGCCCCGGCGGCACGCCGCCCGGCACTTCCTCCGGCACTTCGCCGAGATGACGATCGCGATGGTCGTCGGGATGCTGCTGCTCGGCCCGGTGTGGGAGGTGCTGGCCACCACCCTCGGGGCCGCGACCGGGCTGGCCCTGCCCGAGGTGCTCGACCGCCCCGACGTGGGTGCGCTGGTGATGGCCGGCAACATGACGCTGGGCATGGCCGTCTGGATGCGCCACCGCGCACACCGGTGGGCACCGGTCGCCGAGATGGGCGCGGCGATGTACCTGCCGTTCCTGCTCTTCCTTCCGCCGTACTGGCTGGGGGCGGTGAGCGGGGAGTTCCTGATGACGGCCGGTCACGTGCTGATGCTGCCCGCCATGCTGCTCGCGATGTTCCGCCGGCTGGACGAGTACAGCGGTGGGCACCGGGGCGCTGCCCCGGCCGCCGCCCACGCCGCCGTCCCGGGCGGCGGTACGCCCCGGCGGGTGGTCGGGTTGCTGAAGCGTCGCTGGCCGACCTGGCTGGCCCTGATGGTCACCATCGACAACTGGACCGACCCGCTGGTGCTGGACGCCTGGGTGATGCTGATCCTCCCGGTCGGCTACCTGGTGATCGGCACCGTACGCCGGCAGTTCGGCGACCGGCGGATCCTCGCGGTGCAACTCGGCGGGCTGGCCGGCTACCTGCTCCTGGTGGGTGCCGCGCTGGTGGTGCCGGACGACCTGGGCCGCTATCTGGTCGGCTTCGGCTGGCTCGCCCACTCGGTCTGGGACTACGCCCATCACCGGGCCAACCGGGTGGTCCCGCGCGGCTTCTCCGAATGGTGCGCCGTCGTCGATGCGGTGATCGGGATTACGATCCTCTTCCTGGCGTAGCGGTCATCCGCCCGTGCGTGGCGGAGCGGGCCGTCCCGGGGACGCGCTCATCGCGGGGTCGGTCGTCCCGGGGACGGCACATCGCGCGGCGGGGCGTCGCGGAGAGGGCACCAGCAACGGGCCGGCACGGCGAACCTGCCGGGGGTCGCGGCCCGGCGATGGTTTAGGTTAGCCTAACCTTCAACTCGTCAAGCGGAGGAGTTCCGAGCGTGCGGACCGGCAGTCCCACCGCACGTACCGTGCTGACCGGCGCCATTACCGGCCAGCTCCGGCACGTGCTGGCCAGCGCGGGACTCAGCGCGAGTCACCAGGCCGGCGAGGCACTGGTACCGGTGCTGATCGGAGTGGTCATCGACCGGGCCGTCGGCCGGGGCGGGGTCGTGGACCTGATCGGCTGGATCGGCGTACTGGCCGTGGTGTTCGCGGTGCTGTCGACGAGCTTCCGGTTCAGCGCCCGTACCGGCGAACGCGCGGTCGAGCAGGCCGCGCACCAGCTCCGGATCTCGCTCACCCGGCGGATCCTGGATCACCGGGGCGGGGCGGAGACCGGTCGGCTGCCCGGTGCGCTGGTCGCCACCGCCACCGGGGACGCCGATCGGGTCGGCGCGGTGAACCGGGCGTTCGCCACCGCGATCGGGGCGTCCACCGGCCTGCTGGTCGGCGGTGTCGCCCTGCTGGTGGTCTCGGTCCCGCTCGGCCTGCTGGTGCTGGTCGGCGCACCACTGCTGCTCTGGCTGGCCCACCGGCTCGGCCGCCCGCTGGAGCGGCGCAGCCACGCCGAGCAGGAGCGGGCGGCGTACGCCTCCGGGGTGGCCGCCGACCTGGTCGCCGGACTGCGCGTACTCAAGGGTCTCGGCGCGGCGCCGGCCGCGGCCCAGCGCTACCGGCGGACCAGCCGGGAGTCGCTGGCCGCCACGGTCCGGGCGGCCCAGGCCCAGGGCTGGTACGACGGCACCCTGCTCATCATCACCGGACTCTTCGTCGCCGCCGTCGGCCTGCTCGGCGGCCGGCTGGCGGCGCAGGGCGACCTCACCGTCGGGCAACTCGTCGCGGCGGTCGGCCTGGCGCTCTTCCTGCTCGGACCGCTCTCCATCTTCGGCTGGGTGAACGCCGAGTTCGCCCAGGGCCGCGCCTCCGCCGACCGGATCGCCTCGGTACTCGGCGCGCCTCCGGCGACGCCCTCCGGAAGCGGCTCCCCCGGTACTCCGGTACTCGGCCGGCTGGACCTGCGGGACGTCCGGCACGGCACGCTGCGCGGCGTCAGCCTGCACGCCGCCGCCGGCGAACTGGTCGGCATCGTGGCGACCGACCCGGCCGTCGCCGACGACCTGCTGCGCTGCCTCGGTCGCGACGTCGACCCGGACGGCGGCACCGTCGAACTCGACGGCGTCGGGCTGCACACCCTGGACCCCGAGCGGCTGCGGGCCACCGTCCTGGTCGCACCGCACGACGCCGACCTGTTCGAGGGCACCCTGCGGGACAACGTGAGCGCACCGGCGACCAGCGAGGCCGACGTACGCCGTGCGCTGGCCGCCGCCGACGTGGACGAGGTGGCCCGCACCCTGCCGCAGGGGATCGAGACGCTGCTCACCGAACGCGGCCGGTCGCT
The DNA here is from genome assembly GCF_053764795.1 of Plantactinospora sp. DSM 117369. NCBI lineage: Bacteria > Bacillati > Actinomycetota > Actinomycetes > Micromonosporales > Micromonosporaceae > Plantactinospora > Plantactinospora sp. DSM 117369. The sequence continues at coordinate 5,332,520 of NZ_CM132446.1, forward strand.
CTCCGGCGGGCAGCGCCAGCGGGTGGCCCTGGCCCGGGCGCTGGCCGCCGAGCCGCCGGTACTGGTCCTGCACGATCCGACCACCGCGGTCGACGCGGCCACCGAGGCCCGAATCGCGGCCGGGCTCCGGGAACTCCGGCAGGGCCGGACCACCCTGCTGGTGACCACCAGCCCGGCGCTGCTCGCGGTCACCGACCGGGTGGTGCTGCTCGACGACGGTGTCGTGCGGGCCGAGGGCAGTCATCCAGACCTGATCCGGCGGGACGCCAGCTATCAGTCGTCGGTGCTGCGGTGAACGCCGGCCGAGGCGCCCGGGACGCTTTCCCGGGCGTCGATGCTGAGGTGAACGCCGGCCGAGGAACCAGGACGGGAGGAGTGCCCCGATGAGCGAGCCCGCCGGAGCCGACCAGCCGGCCCGTGAGCTGCTGCCGACCGCGACCGGGCGGCAGGTCCGGGACACGCTGGCCGAGTTGCTGCGGTCGCGCCGGTTCCTGGCCGTCCGCGCCCTCGGCCTGCTCGTCGGCTCCACCGCGGTCGGGCTGCTCACCGCCCCGCTGCTCGGGCACATCGTGGACCTGGTCGTCGACGGACGGCCACCGGGTGCGATCACCGCCCCGACGGTGCTGCTCGGGCTGGTCGCGGTCGTCCAGGGGATCTCGCTGGCGCTGGGGCTGTCCCAGGTCGCCCGGCTGGGCGAGGGCATGCTCGCGGACCTGCGGGAACGGTTCATCGACCGGGTACTGGACCTGCCGCTGGAGCAGGTCGAGCGGGCCGGGTCCGGCGACCTGACCGCGCGGGTCACCGGGGACGTGACGGTGATCGCCGAGGCGGTGCGGATGGCGCTGCCGCAGCTCGCCCGCTCCGGCCTGACCATCGGCCTGACACTGGTCGGGCTCGCCGTACTCGACTGGCGGTTCCTGCTCGCCGCGCTGCTCGCGGTGCCGATCCAACTGCACACCGCCCGGTGGTACGCCCGCCGGGCCCAGCCGCTCTACGCCAGCCAGCGGGTGGCGCACGGCGCCCAGCAGCAGCAACTGCTCGACACCGTCGGCGGTGCCCGGACCGTCCGCGCGTTCCGGCTCACCGAACCGCACCTGCACCGGGTGTCCGGTAGTTCCGCCGCGGCCGTCGAGCTGACGCTGCGCGGAATCCGGCTGATGACCCGGTTCTTCGGCCGGCTCAACCTCGCCGAGTTCGTCGGGTTGACCGCCGTACTGGTGACCGGCTTCCTGCTGGTGCGCGCGGACGCGGTCACGGTCGGTACGGCATCCGCCGCCGCCCTCTACTTCCACAACCTCTTCGGCCCGCTCAACGCCGCGCTGAGCCTGGTCGACGACGCGCAGTCGGCCAGCGCCAGCCTGGTCCGGCTGGTCGGCGTCACCCGGCTGCCGGCGCACCGGCGGCCGGACCACCGGCCCGTGCCGGTGGACGGCGGCGTCGAGGCGAAGGAACTGCGGCACGCGTACGTGCCGGGGCACGACGTGCTGCACGACGTCACGTTCAGCGTGGCGCCGAACGAGCGGGTCGCCCTGGTCGGGGCGAGCGGCGCGGGTAAGACCACCCTGGCCAAGCTGATCGCCGGGATCCACCGGCCCAGCGGCGGCAGCATCCGGCTCGGCGGCGTACCGATCGAGGACCTCGGCGCCGCCGTGGCCGGCCGAACCGTGGCCCTGGTCAGCCAGGAGGTGCACGTCTTCGCCGGACCGCTCGCCGAGGACCTGCGGCTGGCCGGGCCGGACGCCACCGACGACGAACTGCTCGCCGCGCTGGACCGGGTCGGTGCGCTGGGCTGGGTACGCGCGCTGCCGGACGGACTGGCCACGGTGGTCGGCGACGGCGGGCACCGGCTGACGGCGGCACAGGCCCAGCAGTTGGCCCTGGCCCGGCTGGTACTGACGGCGCCGCCGGTAGCGATCCTGGACGAGGCGACCGCCGAGGCCGGCAGTGCCGGCGCCCGGCAGTTGGAGACGGCGGCGGCGCGGGCGCTGGACGGGCGTACCGGACTGGTGGTGGCGCACCGGCTGACCCAGGCGGCCGCCGCGGACCGGGTCATCCTGCTGGACGCCGGCCGGGTGGCGGAGACCGGCACGCACGACGAACTCGTCGCCGCCGGCGGCCGGTACGCGGCGCTCTGGGCGGCCTGGGCCGGCACCCGGGACACGCCTGCGCAGGACCCGGCGCCGGGGCAGCTGCGGCCGGAGCCGACGACCGGCACCGAGCGCTGAGGCCCTGGCCCCCGAGCACCCAGCACCGAGCACCGAGCCCCGAGCACCGAGCCCCGTTGAAACGATAAGAATCCGGTCGGAGCTGCCCGCTCGGTCCTGGGCTGTCGCGCGGCCGACCGCGTCCCGAACCCCCACGCCGCATTCTGGGTAAACGGTGGCTACCGATTGACGACCTTCCCTCAAGCGGCAACAATCTGGACCAGTGTGATCGCTCACATCGGACTGCTCCGGTAGCGACCATCGGGGCAGTACCGCGTCGCCCCGCCGCCGGAGCCCCCGGGATTGGTGCCTGAAACGGTTCATCGACTACTCCGGTCAGGAGGGGAACCATGCACGGTCCGCCACCCGCCCCCCGGCCTCCCGGGCCCGCACTGAGCCGCCGCGGCGTACTGCTCGGCGCGCTCGCCGGTGCCGGCGCCGCGACCCTCACCGGCTGCGCCACCCCGGTCGGCGCCGGACTGCTGAAGACGGAGGCGGCGCCGGGCGCCGTCGAGTACTGGAACCTCTTCGGTGGCGGGGACGGCGTCCGGATGCAGCAGATCCAGGACTCCTTCCGCCGGGCGAACCCCGACACCCCGCTCAAGGCCATCACGCTGGCCTGGGGCGACCCGTACTACACCAAGCTCTCCCTGGCCAGCGTCGGCGAGGAACCGCCGGACGTGGCGATCTCGCACCTCACCCGGATGAAGACCCTGGTCGACGCGGGACTGCTCCAGGAACTGCGCCCCGAGGACCTGGCCCGGCACGGCATGGCCGCGGAGAACTTCAACCAGCGGGCCTGGCAGGCCGGGCTGGTCGACGGCCGGGCGTACGCGATCCCGCTGGACACCCACCCGTTCGTCCTCTTCTACAACACCGACATCTGCCAGCAGGCCGGACTGCTCGACTCCGCCGGTCAGCTCAAGCCGATCGTCGGTGAGGCGGCGTTCGTCGACGCGCTCACCCGGGTCAAGCAGGTGACCGGGCAGTACGGCGCCACGCACGGCATCAACTCCGACCCGGCCTCGCCGTGGCGGTTCTTCCAGACCCTCTACTCCCAGCTCGAAGGCGAGATCCTGGCCGACAACGGCACCCGGGTGGTGCTGGACGACGCCAAGGCCGCCCGGGTGCTCGACTACCTGCGCGCCCTCACCGTCGAGCAGGGGTTGATCCCGAGCGGCGCCGACTACCCGGGCGCGATCGCGATGTTCGCCACCGGGCAGGCCGGGTTCCACCTGAACGGCGAATGGGAGATCAGCACCTTCCAGACCGCCAAGATGCCGTTCGGGATGACGCTGGTGCCCAACATCTTCGGCGGGCCGCACGCCGTGCAGGCCGACTCGCACACCCTCGTCCTGCCGGTCCGCCCCGACCTGGACCAGGCCCGGCTGGACCGGGCCCTGCACTTCGTGCGGTTCGTTCTCGACCAGAGCCTCACCTGGGCGGAGGGCGGGCACGTCCCGACCTGGCTGCCGTTCGCCGAGAGCGAGGCGTACCGCCGGCTCAGTCCACAGTCGAGCTACGCCGCCGCGGCGGACACCGCCGTCTACGACCCGCCCGGCTGGTACTCCGGCTCCGGCTCGAACTTCGAGAACGTGATCGGCTCGGCAGTCGGCGGGGTGGAGGGCGGGCAGCTCACCTCCCAGGCCGCGATCGCGCAGATCCGGTCGCAGCTCTCCATCCTCGCCCAGACCCCGTCGCCGGTGTGACCTGACCTTGCGGAGGTTTGCCGTGGCCACCACCACACACTCCCCGGGCCGGACCGGTACCGGATCCGCCTCATCGCCGCCCGCCGCCGAGCGGCGGCCCCGCAACGGCCGGCCCGCGCTGCTCCTCCTGGCTCCGTTCCTCGCGTTCTACCTGCTCTTCATCATCGGACCCGCGCTGTACGGGCTGGTGATGAGCTTCTTCCACACCAGCCTGGTCCGGCCCGGGCTCGGCGAGTTCGCCGGGCTGGACAACTACGCCGAGGCGCTGGGCAGTTCCGACTTCTGGTGGGCGCTCTGGCACACCGTCTGGTTCACCATCCTGACCACCCCGCCGCTGGTGGTGCTGGCGCTGGTCTTCGCGCTGCTGGCCGAGCGCGCCCGCCGGGGGCGCTGGTTCTTCCGGCTGGCCTTCTTCTTGCCGTACGTGCTGCCCTCCGCCGTGGTGGCGCTGATCTGGCTGTGGATCTACACGCCGGAACTCGGCCTGCTCAGCCGGACCGTCGACGCGATCGGGCTCACCGCGCCGAACTGGCTCGGCGACCCGGACTGGGCGATGGTCTCGCTGGCGATCACCACCGTCTGGTGGACGCTCGGTTTCAACTTCGTGCTCTACCTCGCCGGCCTCCAGGACGTCCCCCGGGACCTCTACGAGGCGTCCGCGATCGACGGCGCCGGGCCGTGGCAGCAGATCCGCCGGATCACCCTGCCGCTGCTGGGCCGCACCACCACGCTGGTGGTGGTGCTCCAGGTGATCGCCTCGCTGAAGGTCTTCGACCAGATGTACCTGATGACCAGCGGCGGCCCGAACTTCAGCACCCGCTCGGCGCTCCAGTACGTCTACGAGGTCGGCTTCACCGACTACCGCACCGGCTACGCCGCCGCCGCGTCCACGCTGTTCTTCCTGCTGGTGCTGGCGGTCTCCACGGTCTGGCTAGTCATGACCCGCCGCCAGGAATCGGAGGTGTGAGGATGGCACTGCTCGAATCGACCCGCGACACCGACCGGGACCGCCGTACCGAGGCCGGTGGCGCGGCGCTGGCGAACTCGGTGGACCGGCGGCTGCGCCTGTTCAACCGCTGCTGCATCGGGGTCCTGGTCGCGTTCGCGCTGCTCTGGCTGGTGCCGCTGGCCTGGGCGCTGGACACCTCGTTGAAGCCGAACGCGGAGACCACCGACCCGACCTGGCTGATCGAGAACCCGACGCTGCTCGCCTACCGCACCGTGCTGACGGAGAGCGACATCCTCAACTGGTACCTCTCCAGCTTCGTCACCTCGACCCTCTGCGCGGCCGGTACGGTGCTCACCGCCAGCATGGCCGCGTACGCGCTGTCCCGGCTGCGGTTCCGGTACCGCCGGCTGGTCTACTGGTTCGTGCTCTGCGGCCTCATGATCCCCAACCAGGTGCTGGTCGTGCCGCAGTTCCGGGAACTCGGCAGCGTGCACCTGCTGAACAGTTGGTGGGCGGTGTTCCTGCCGCAGGTCCCCACCGCCATCGCGGTCTTCATCTTCAAGCAGTTCTTCGACGGGATCCCCCGGGACCTTGACGAGGCCGCCCGGATGGACGGCGCCGGCTTCTTCCGGACGTACCGTCGGGTCGTCATGCCGCTGTCCCGGCCCGCGGTCTCCGCCGTGACGATCTTCACCTTCGTCTGGAGCTGGAACAACCTGCTCTGGCCGCTGCTCGCCGTCACCGACCCGGAGCTGATGACCATCCCGGTCGGCCTCGCCGCCATCCAGGGCACCTACGGCATCCGCTACGCCGACACCATGGCGTCGGCGGTCCTCGGCGCGCTGCCGCTGGTCCTGGTCTTCCTGCTCTTCCAGCGCCGGATCGTCGAGGGCATCGCCGGCACCGGGCTGAAAGGCTGACCACCGCACCGAAGATCGACCGTTGGAGGTTTTGTGCACCAGGCCGCGTTGACCATCGATCCCGCGTTCCGGATCGCCGAGGTCGACCCGAGGATCTACGGCTCGTTCGTGGAGCACCTCGGGCGCTGCGTCTACACCGGGATCTACGAGCCGGGACATCCGACCGCCGACGAACACGGGTTCCGCCGGGACGTGGCGGAGCTGGTCCGGGCGCTCGGCGTACCCGTGCTGCGCTACCCGGGCGGCAACTTCGTCTCGGGCTACAACTGGGAGGACGGCATCGGCCCGCGCGAGTCCCGGCCCCGCCGGCTCGACCTGGCCTGGCGTTCCATCGAGACCAACGAGGTCGGCGTCGACGAGTTCGTCGGCTGGACCCGCCGGGTCGGCAGCGAGCCGATGATGGCGGTCAACCTCGGTACCCGGGGCGTGGACGCCGCCCGGAGCCTGCTGGAGTACACCAACCACCCGTCCGGGACGTACTGGTCCGACCTGCGGCGGCAGCACGGCAGCGCCGACCCGTACGACATCAAGCTGTGGTGCCTCGGCAACGAGATGGACGGCCCCTGGCAGACCGGGTTCACGACGGCTCGGGAGTACGGGCGACTGGCGGCGCAGACCGCGCAGGCGATGCGCCGGGTCGACCCCTCCATCGAACTCGTCGCCTGCGGCAGTTCCGGCAGCGGAATGCCGACCTTCGGCAGCTGGGAGGCGACCGTACTGGAGGAGACCTACGACCTGGTCGACTACGTCTCGGTGCACAGCTACTACCAGGAGCACGACGGCGACCGGGACAGCTTCCTGGCCAGCGCGGTCGACCTGGACCGGTTCATGGAGGCGGTGGTGGCCACCTGCGACCACGTCCGGGCGGTCGGCAAGCACCGGAAGCGGATCAACCTCTCGGTCGACGAGTGGAACGTCTGGTACCAGAGCCGGTTCGTCGGTGAGGAGAAGCTCGACTGGGCGGAGGCGCCCCGGCTGATCGAGGACACCTATTCGGTGGTCGACGCGGTGGTCGTCGGCGACCTGCTGATCTCACTGCTCCGGCACGCCGACCGGGTCAAGATCGCCTGTCTGGCGCAGCTCGTCAACGTCATCGCGCCGATCCGCAGCGAGCCGGGCGGGCCGGTGTGGGTGCAGCCGACGTACCACCCGTTCGCGCTGACCTCCCGGCACGGTCGCGGCACCGTGCTGCGGGTCGAGCCGACCGGGCCGTCGCACGACACCGCCCGGCACGGCGAGGTGCCGACGGTCACCGCCACCGCCGTCCGGGACGACGAGTCCGGCGCGGTCACCCTCTTCGCGGTCAACCGCGACCAGCGCGAACCGCTCGCCCTCGACGTCGACCTGCGGGCCTGTTCCGGTCTCGTCGCCGGGGAGCATGTCGTGCTGGCCGACGCGGACCCGGAGGCGACGAACAGCGCGGCGGCGCCCGAGCGGGTGACCCCGAGCCGGCTCGGCGACCTCAAGGTCGAGGACGGGCGGGTCGGCGCTGTCCTGCCGCCGCTGTCCTGGAACATGATCCGGCTGACCCCAGCCGGCTGAACCCGTGGCGTCGGCGGTCCGGCCCCGGAGCGCCGACGCCACACACTGCCTGCAAGCCGATCGTTCGGCAGGGGTCGGTAAAGGCGCCGCACGGGCTGTGGGAACGTGTCTTTGGTCTGTCAAGGGCCTTGGTAAGGCAGGGATGTGGTGCTGGCTTGGTTGAGGAATTGTTCGACAGCGCGGGGGGTGCGGAGGACGCGCAACTCAGCCCGGTTGGCATTGCTCCTGATCTCGTTCATGACCAGGGGCAGGCTGCGGCGCCGGTAGGCGAAGAGCCAGCGCCAGAAGGCCAGGTTCTCGCGGGAGCGCCGCGCCGCGCGCCAAGCGCAGCGCCAGAGTGGAAAGTCCAGCACTATCACGGTATCGGCGGCCCGTAGCCGTACGTCAAGAACGTCGTACGGACCCAGGTCGCCGTCGATGACCCACTGCTCAGGCTCGGTTAGCTGTCGTTGGATCTGCGCCCATCGGTCCTTTGGGGTTGGGGTGAGGTCGGGCGCCCAGAAGTGTTCATCCAGCTCGATGACTGGCAAGGTCAGGGCGGCGCCCAGACGAGCCGCGAAGGTGGATTTGCCCGCGCCACCACGGCCGAGAACGACGATCTTCTTCATGCTGCTCGGGTCCTTGACTCGGCGGTTGGTGCCCCATCCTGCGCACGTTCGCCGAGCACGGCATGGAAGATGTCGACGCGGCGCCCCAACGGCCGGCCCACCATCATGAAGGCGGCTTGCCAAGCTGTTCCGGTGGCGTCGCCGGTCAGCGAATGTGCCGGACGAACGTCCGCCACGCCGCCGGGGTGAACGCCAGCACCGGGCCGGTGATGTCCTTGCTGTCACGGACTTCGGTGGTGTGGCCGGTGTATCGAGCTTCCACACATGCGCCGTTGCCGCCGCTGCGGGTGCTCTTACGCCACTCGCCAGTCAGCATGGCGCCTCCCTCAGGTCTGGTGCTCGGTGTCACGAATCTTCTTGATCATGGCAGCCGAGGCGGTTGCCGACAACGCTGCTGCCCGAAGGCTGGCGAAGACGTCCGCGCACCGCCGAACGTCCTCGCCCTCAGCGTAGAGGTCGCCGGTCAAGCCTTCGATGTAGACCACCCCGGGACCCTCGCTGAAGGTGAGGATGTGGAAGCTCGACAACATCGACGCGTACGCGCCCTCACGGAACGGGATCACCTGGAGCGTGACATTCCACAGCTTCGCAGCGTCGAGCATAGCCGTGAGCTGGGCACGCATGACCTCGGCTCCGCCGATCTGACGGTGCAGTACTGCTTCGTCGATCACGGCGACCAGGCGGAGGGTGCCGTCCGTGATGAGCTTCTGTCGCTGGGCTCGTGCTGCTACTCGTTCTTCCACGCCGGCCGGTGTGGGCCGGGACGCGTCCTCGGTGATGATGGCGCGGGCGTACTCCTCGGTCTGAAGCAAGCCCGGCACGACCAGCGTCTCGAAGTTGTGGATCTCGTCTGCGGCTGACTCCAGCCCGATGTACTGCCGGTACGACGGTGGAAGGTCGCCGTACTTGGCCCACCAGCCACGTTGCTTGCCCGACCGGGCCATCGTCAGCAACGTCTCACGCAGCTCGGGATCGCTCACGCCGTACCGATCGAGCAAGGCATTCAGCGCTGGTCCCTTGATCCCGACTCGGCCTTGCTCGATCCGGCGCATCGTGCTCGCCGAGACCTCGATGATGTCGGCCGCCTGCTCGGCAGTCACGCCGGCTTCCTCACGGATCCGCTTGATCTGCGCCAGCGTGCAGTTCAGGGGCGAGCGGAAGCTGATGCTACGGGTGGTGGCCGTGGACTCCCGACCCACCTACTACGGGTTCGCCTGGATCGCCGGCTACGTGGTCGACCAGAAAGGTGTCGCTACCGACAAGCGAGAGATCTACGTTCAGGTGGCCGGGCTGGTCCTGCTACGACCTGCCGCACGACGTGCCCTGTCCCGCCCCCTACCTCCGACCCCCGGTGCATGATCGGCCGGGGGTCGGAGGTACGCCTCGAAACCGAGCCGCCGGGACGCCTGCTGGTCAGCGAACCGGTTCGGCGGTGGCGCCGGCCATCCGCTCCCGCAGGCTGCGGGGACGCAGGTCGGTCCAGTTCTCCTCCACGTACGCCAGGCAGGCGTCCCGGGACTGCGGACCGTCCGCGCCGAACGCCACCGCCCAGCCGGCCGGTACGTCCACGAAGGACGGCCAGAGCGAGTGCTGCCCCTCGTCGTTGACGAGCACGAGGTACTGCCCGTCCGGGTCCTCGAACGGATTGGTGGTCATGCGTCGGTCCTTTCCGGGTGGTCGGCGGAAGCGCCGTCCGACTGGGTGGGCAGGGGTGGCGCCTGGCCGGCGGTGTCGGGCGCAAGCGCCGAGAGCCGCAGACCCGGCCGGGCGAGCGCCGAGGCGAGCAGCCCGAGCAGCTCGTCGGTGAGCCGGCGCGCGGTCGGCGGGTCGAACAGCTCGACCGCGTACTCTAGTTCGCCGTGCACCGGGCCGTCGCCGACCGGCTCGTAGAAGCTGACCGTCAGCTCCGTCCGGGTCGTCCCGGTCGGCACCGGCACGAACCGCAGCGCCGCCGCGCCGTCCGGGCCGTCCAGCCCGGCCTCCTCGTGGTGCACCAGCATCACCGGCGGTAGCGTCGCGCCGGCCGGCAGGAGGCGGCGTACCGCGTCGAACGGGACGTCCTGGCGGTCGAAGGCGCTCAGATCCGCCTCCCGGATCCGGCCGAGCAGCTCGGTGAAGGTGGGGTCGCCACCGGTGTCGGTGCGCAGCACCAGCGGGTTGACGAAGCAGCCGACCAGGTCGGCGAGAGCCGCCTCGGTCCGGCCGGCCACCAGGGTGCCGATCGGGACGTCCGGGCCGGCGCCGATCCGGTGCAGCAGCGCCGCGAGGGCGGCCTGGAACACCATGAACATGCTGGTCCCGGTCTGCCGGGCCAGCTCGTCGACGGCCCGGTGCGACGCCGGGTCCAGCACGAACTCGACCCGGCCACCGCGCCCGGACAGCGCCGCCGGTCGCGGCCGGTCGGTCGGCAGGGCCAGCCGATCGGGTACGCCGGACAGCGCCTCCCGCCACCAGGTGAGCTGCCGCGTGTGCCGGCTGCCGGGGTCGGCCGGATCACCGAGCAGGGTACGAGCCCAGCGGGCATAGTCCGGATAACCGACCGGCAGCGGCGACCACTCCGGTACCCGCCCGGCGACCCGGGCCGCGTACGCGGTGCCGAGATCCCGGGCCAGTGGCACTACCGACCACTCGTCCACGCCGAGGTAGTGCATGGTCAGCAGCAGTACCCGAGCACCGCCCGGCCCGGTCAGCAGCCGGGCCCGCAGCGGCGGCTCCCGGGTCGGGTCCACGCCAGCCTCGACCAGCTCGGTGATCCGCTCGTCCAGCGGCACCCCGCTCTCCGGCAGCACCTCCAGCAGTGCCCGGTCCCCCACCGGCACCGGTACGGGCTCGCCGGCCGCATCGGCCGCCAGCGCGGTACGCAGCGGCTCGTGCCGCTCCACCAGGTCGGCCAGCGCCGCCGCCAGCACCGGCACGTCCAGCGTCGGCGCCCCGCCCGGCCCGTCACCGGGTCCGCCGCCGGTCCCGTCATCCAGCCCGGTCCCGTCGCCCGGTCCACCGTCCGGGGCGACGCCCGGTCCGCCCGCGCGGACCACCAGGGCGAGGTCCCAACCGGTCCGGCCGGACGGGTTCCGCTCGGCCGTGGCACGGTGCAGGTCCCACCAGATCTGTTGCACCGGAGCCGCGACCGGCTCGGCGGCGTCCTGTGCCGGGCGCAGTGCCGGACGCCCCGCCACCGCCCCGGCGAGCCGGTCCGCCAGCCCGGCCACCGTCGGCGCCTCGAAGATGTCCCGCACCGCCAGGTCGACGCCGAGCGCCGCCCGGATCCGGCCGAGCAGTCGCATCGCCGCCATCGAATGCCCGCCGAGGGCGAAGAAGTTGTCCGAGATCCCCACCTTCGGCAGCCGGAGCACCTCCGCGACCAGTCCGGCGAGGGCCTGCTGTGCCGGGGTGACCGGTGCCTCGTCGCCGGTCAGCGCCGCCCAGTCCGGCACCGGCAGGGCACGCCGGTCCAGTTTGCCGTTGGCGGTCAGCGGCAGCGGTCCGTCGAGTACCAGCACGGCGGACGGGACCATGTAGTCGGGGAGCAGGTCGGCCGCGTGCGCGCGTACCTCGGCGGGGTCCAGCGGTCCGCCGGCCGGTACGACGTACCCGGCCAGTCGGGTCAGGTCGGCGTTACGGTGCACCACCACCGCCGCCTGGCGTACCCCCGGGTGCCGGGCCAGCACCGCCTCGACCTCGCCCAGCTCGATCCGGAAGCCCCTGATCTTCACCTGGTCGTCGACCCGGCCGAGGAAGTCCAGGATGCCGTCGGCCCGCCACCGCGCCCGGTCACCGGTCCGGTACATCCGGGCGCCGGCCGGGCCGTACGGGTCGGCGACGAAGCGCTCGGCGGTCAGCCCGGGACGGCCGAGATAGCCCCGGGCCAGACCGCGCCCGCCGACGTACAGTTCGCCGGCCACCCCGGGCGGTACCGGGCGGAGCCGCTCGTCCAGCACGTACGCCCGGGTGTTCGGGTCGGGCAGTCCGATCGGCACCGCGCCCGACCAGTCCGGTTCGGCCCGCCAGAGCGTGGAGTTCACCGTCGCCTCGGTCAGCCCGTACGCGGCGAACAGCCGCAGCCGCCGTGCCCACCGGCCGATCAGGTCCGGCGGCACCGTCTCGGTACCGACCAGCACCACCAGCCCGGCCGGCAGTTGGCAGTCCGGCGGCAACGCCGACACCAGGGACGGCGGCAGGATGGCATGGCTGACCCGTTCCCGCTCCAGCAGGTCCACCAGGGGCCGGCCGGGCGCGCGGGCCTCGTCCGGGGCGATCACCAGCCGGCCACCGGCACACAGCGCCATGGCCAGCTCGAAGACGAAGACGTCGAAGCCGGTCGAGGCGAACTGGAGTACCCGGGAGGAGCCGTCCACTCCCATCCGGTCGGCGGCGGTCGCGACCAGGCTGCCGATCCCCTCGTGCGGCACCACCACGCCCTTGGGCCGACCGGTGCTGCCCGAGGTGTAGATGACGTACGCCGCGTGGTCCAGCCCGGCCGGGACCGCCGGCCCGGTCCCGGCCGGGTCGGCCGGCGTCGCCGGCACCGGCTCCGGGTGGACCGGCGCGACGAGCAGCCGGTCCACTCCGGGCAGCTCCGGCAGCCGCTCGGCGGCCTCCGGTGTCGTCACCACGGTCCGGGCGCCGGAGTCCTCGACCATGTACACCAGCCGGTCGGCCGGATGGCCGAGGTCCAGCGGCAGGAACGCGGCACCGAGCCGCAGCGCCCCGAGTACCACCGCCACGGTCTCCAGCGAGCGGGGCACCGCCACCCCGACCACCGTCTCCGGGCCGACGCCGTACCCGGCGAGCAGCCGCGCCATCCGGGCCGCCTCGGCGTCCAGTTGGGCGTACGACACCGTCCGCTCCCGGTCGACCACGGCGACCGCCTCCGGGGTCTGTGCCACCCGCCGGGCGAACATGGCCGGCAGGGTCTCCTCCGGCACCGTCCGGCCGGTGGCGTTGAACTCGCGCAGCACCCGGTCCCGCTCGTCGCCGACGAAGACGTCGATCCGGCCCAGCGGCGTCGCGGGGTCGGCGACGACCGCCCGGGCCAGCCGGAGCAGCCGCTCGCCGAGCAGCGCGACGGTCTCCCGGTCGAACAGGTCGGTCCGGTACGTCAGCAGGCAGCTCAACGCGTCGTCGCCGCTTCCGCCCGACTGGTCCACGGATCCGTCGCCCGCCGGCTGCTCGACGGACTCGGCGAAGTCGAAGACCAGGTCGAACTTTGCGGTCGGGGTGTCGACCGGCTCGTCGGCGACGGTCAGCCCGGCAAGGCCGCTCCACGCGGCGGTCCGGTTGCGGTGCACCACCATCACCTGGAAGAGCGGGTTCCGGGAGACCGAACGGGCCGGGTTGAGCGCCTCGACCACGGCCTCGAACGGCACCTCCTGGGCGGAGAAGGCGGCCAGGTCGGTCTGGCGGATCCGGGACAGCAGCTCGGTGAAGGTCGGGTCGCCGGACAGGTCGGTCCGGAGTACCAGGGTGTTGACGAAGAACCCGACCAGGTCGTCGAGGGCCGCGTCACCCCGCCCCGCGATCGGCGCGCCGAGCGGGATGTCGGTGCCGGCGCCGAGCCGGTGCAGCAGGGCTGCGACCAGCGCGTGCGCCACCATGAACAGGCTGGTACCGGTCCGGGAGGCGAGCCGGCGCAGCCCCGCGCCGACCTCGGCGGGCAGCACCACGGAAAGTTCCGCCCCGGCCGGGTCCGGCCGGCCCGAGCGGGCCCGGTCGGTGGGCAGCACCAGTTCCTCCGGCGCCCCGCTCAACGTGGTACGCCAGTAGTCGAGCTGCCGGGCGGCCAGGCTGGCCGGATCCGCCGGGTCGCCGAGCAGCCGGCGCTGCCACAGGGTGTAGTCGGCGTACTGGACCGGCAGCGGTGCCCAGTCCGGCGCCCGTCCCGCCCGACGGGCCGCGTACGCCGTGCCGAGGTCGCGCAGGAACGGCCGGTCCGACCACTCGTCGGTGGCGACGTGGTGCAGCACCAGCACCAGCACGTGCTCCTCGGTGCCCTCCGGTGCCGGGTCGACCGCGACGAGAGTGGCCCGCAGCGGCAGTTCGGTGGTCAGGTCGAACGGGCGGCGCACCGCGTCCCGGACGATCCCGGCGACCTCGTCCGGAGCGGCGGCGACGCTCTCCAGCACCGGCCGGGCGTCGGCCGCCGGCAGCACCCGCTGGTACGGCCGACCGTCCCGCTCGCCGAACAGGGTCCGCAGCGTCTCGTGCCGGCCGGCCAGGTCGGCCAGCGCGGTACCCAGCGCCACCACGTCCAGCCGCCCGCGCAGCCGTACCGCGATCGGGAAGTGGTACGCCGCCGTCTCCGGCGTGAGCTGTTGGATCATCCAGAGCCGCTGCTGCGCGAAGGAGAGCGGCAGAACGGCGGGGCGCTCGGCCCGGACCAGTGCGATCGGGGCAGCGCCGTCACCGGCCGCGCCCTCCGGCCCGGTGGCCCCGATCCGGGCAGCCAGCTCGGCGACGGTCGGCGCCTCGAACAGGTCGCGGATCGCCAGCTCGGCGCCGAGCACCACCCGGGCCCGGCTGACCAGCCGGATCGCCAGCAGGGAGTGGCCGCCGAGGTCGAAGAAGTTGTCCTCGACGCCGATCTCCGGCACGCCGAGCAGCTCGGCGAAGAGGGCACAGAGCGCCTCCTCGGCAGCCGTGGCCGGCGGGCGGGAGGCCGTACCGGCCCGGACCGTCGGGGCCGGCAGCGCCGCCACGTCGAGCTTGCCGTTCACGGTCAGCGGCAGCCGGTCCAGCGGCACCAGCGCGGCCGGCACCATGTAGTCCGGCAGCCGCCGCTTCAGGTCCGCCCGGAGGGCGGCCAGCACGGCGTCGTCGTCCGGCTCCGTCCACTGCGCGGCGCGGACGAGATAGCCGGCCAGCCGGCGTACCGCCGGGTCCGTGGTGGTGTCGACGACCACGGCGGCGTGCGCCACCAGCGGATGTTCGGCCAGCGCGCTCTCGACCTCGCCCAGCTCGATCCGGTACCCCCGGATCTTCACCTGGTCGTCGGTGCGACCGAGGAAGTCCAGGTTCCCGTCCGGCCGGCGCCGGACCAGGTCACCGGTGCGGTACATCCGCTCCCCGGGCGCACCGTACGGGTCGGCGACGAAGCGCTCGGCGGTCAGCCCGAGCCGCCGGTGGTAGCCCCGGGCCAGCCCGATCCCGCCGATGTACAGCTCACCGGGGGCGCCGGGTGGGACGAGCCGCAGGTACGCGTCGAGCACGTAGGCCCGGGTGTTCCAGATCGCCCGGCCGACGGTCGGGGTGGCGCTGTCTCCGGTGCCGCCACCGAGGGTGTTGATGGTGTACTCGGTCGGCCCGTACAGGTTGTAGCCGGCCGTACCCTCGGTGTCCCGCAGCCGGTTCCAGACCGCCTCGGAGACCGCCTCGCCGCCGAGCAGCACCAGCACCGGCCGGTGCCGACCGCTCCCGACCTCGGTCGGCTCGGACCGGTCGAGCAGGCCCTCCTCGATCAGGTGGTGCGCGTAGCTCGGGGTGACGTTGACGACGTCGATCCGGTGCCGGTCACAGTAGGCGACCAGCGCCTGGGCGTCCCGGCGCAACTCCTCGTCGCAGACGTGCACCTCGTGCCCCTCGACCAGCCAGAGCAGTTCCTCCCAGGACATGTCGAAGGCGAACGAGACGGTGTGCGCGATCCGCAGCCGCCGGCCGCCGGCCGCCGCCACGGTCGGGTCGAAGATCGCCTCCCGGTGGTTGAGCTGCATGTTCGTCAACCCCCGGTACGGCGTCACCACCCCCTTCGGCCGCCCGGTGGAGCCGGAGGTGTAGATCAGGTACGCCGGGTGCTCCAGCCGGTGCGGATCGGTCCGGGCGAACCCGGCCGGCAGTTCGGCGTCGGTGAGCGCCGCACCGGAGAGCCCGGCCAGCTCGGCCAGTACCGCCGGATCGTCGAGCGGCACGGTCGGGGTGTCGGTCGCGGGCAGCCCCGCCCGGACCGGAGTCACCGTCAGCAGGCACATCGGGGCGGTGTCGGCGAGGACGAAGGCCAGCCGTTCGGCCGGATGATCCAGCTCCAGCGGCAGGTACGCGGCTCCGGTGCGCAGCACCGCGAAGAGCGCGACCACCATCTCGATCGACCGGGGCAGCGCCAACGCGACCGCCTGCTCGGGTCCGGCGCCCCGGGCGACCAGCAGCCGGGCCAGCCGATTGATCCGGGCGTCGAACTCGGCGTACGTCAGGGTGCGGCCGGCAAAGACCAGTGCGACCTCGTCCGGGGTCCGGGCGGCCTGCTCGGCGAGCAGGTCGGCGACGGATTCGGTGCCGATCGGGTGCCGGGTGGCGGTCCACTCGGCGGCCAGCTCGGCCCGTTCCGCCCCGGTGAGCAGGTCGAGCCGGCCGACCGGGATCTCCGGCTCGGCGACCAGCCGGGCGAGCAGCGCGACGAACCGGTCCAGCAGGGTCCGGGCCACCTGACCGGGTACGACGTCCGGGCGGTGGTCCAGGGCGACCCGGAGCCGCTGTGCCGGGGTGACCACCAGGGTCAGCGGATAGTGGGTAGCGTCCACCCCGTCCAGGGCGGCGATCCCGTGCCGGTCCCGCAGCCGGGCCGACTCCCCCTCGTCGACGAAGTTCTGCAACACGTAGAGGGTGTCGAAGAGCCGGGCGTGCCCGCTGGCCCGCTGCACCGCGCCGAGCCCGAGGTGGTCGTGCGGCATCAGTTCGATCCGCTGCTCGCCCAGCCGGCGCAGCAGGCCGAGCACCGGTTCGCCGGGCCCGGCGGTGACGCGTACCGGCACGGTGTTGAGGAAGAGCCCGATGATGTTCTCCACATCCGGCACGTCCGCGTGCCGGCCGGCGACGGTCATCCCGAAGACCACGTCGGTGCGACCGAGGTGACCGCCGAGGACCAGCCCCCAGGCCGCGGTGAGCACGGTGTTGAGGGTCAGCCCGTGCCGGCGGGCCAGCCCGCGCAGCCGGTCGCCCAGCGCGGCCGGCAGTTCGGCCCGGACCCGGTGCGGGACGACCGGTGCCAGGCTCGCCTCCGGGGCGACCAGGGTCGGCTCGGCGAGGCCCGCGAGGGTGTCCCGCCAGGCCCGACCGGCCAGCTCGGTGTCCTGGGTGGCCAGCCATTCCAGGTGATCCCGATAGGAGCCGGCCGGCGGCAGGTCCCGGTCGTCGCCGTCCCGCTCGTAGAGCGTGAAGAGCTGCTCGACGAAGAGTTCCTCGGACCAGCCGTCCCAGAGCACCAGGTGGTGGCTGACGACCAGCCGGTCCCGGTCGTCGCCGAGCCGGAGCAGCAGCAGCCGGCACAGCGGCGGCCGGGTCAGGTCGAACCGGGTACGCCGGTCCTCGGCCATCAGCTCGGCCATCCGGGCCCGCTGGGCCTCCGGGTCGAGGCCGGTCAGGTCCACCTCGGTCACCGGCAGCTCGGGGGCCACCCCGACGAACTGCACCGGTTGGGGCAGCCCCTCGCTGGCGAACCCGGCCCGCATGCTGGGGTTGCGGGCCAGCAGGGCAGCTCCGGCCCGGCGCAGCCGGTCCAGGTCCAGCCGGTACCCGAGGTCGAAGGCGTCCTGCGCGGTGTAAACGTCCAGCGCCGAGGTGTCGTAGCTGGCGTGGAAGTACAGCCCCTCCTGCAACGGCGAGAGCGGCCAGATCTCCGCCACGGGTACCGGGCTGATCCGCTCGATCCGGTCGATGTCGTCCCGGCTCAGCGACAGCCCGGCCGCGATCGCCGGAGTGGGCCGGGCCTCGGCACCGTCCGGATCAGCGGTGCCCGCCGGCTGGATGGCCGCGGTGCTGAGCTGGCGTAGCGCGTCGAGCCACTCGGCGGCCAACCCGGTCACGTCCGGCTCGTCGAGCACGCCGTCCGGCCACGTCCAGGTCGCGGTCAGCACCGGCCCGGCCGGGGTCTCGGTGGCGACCGCGTCGACCTGGACCAGGTGGGTCAGGCCCAGCCCGCCGTTGACGGTGGTGATCGCGTCGGACTCGGCCGCTGGCGTCCAGTCCAGCTCGGTGCCGCCGGGGAACCGGCCGTAGTAGTGGAACAGCACCTGGGCCGAGGAGAGTCCGGCCAGGATCGGCGCCGCCTGTGCGTTCAGGTGCCGCAGCAGCCCGTAGCCGAGGCCGCCGTCCGGAACCGCCCGGATCCGCTCGCCGACCGTACCGAGCAGTTCGATCGGGTCGGTGCCGGCCGGCAGGCGTACCGGCTGGACGCTGGTGAACCAGCCAACCGTGCGGGAGAGGTCGAGATCGGGTTCGACCTCCTCCCGGCCGTGCCGTTCAAGGTCGACCAGCAGATCGGCGCCGCCGTCGTGGCCGTGCCGGTGCTGCCACCGGGTCACCGCGAGCCGGAGCGCCGCGAGCAGTACCCCGGTGACCTCGGCACCGACCGCCGCCGGTACGGCGGTGAGCAGCGGCAGCGTCTCGGCCGGGTCGAGGCGTACCACGTGCTGGCGGGCCGGTCCCGCCACCGGCCGGGTCTGCGCGGGCAGCAGCTCCGCTCCCGGGGCGAGCGTCTCCACCCAGTGCGCCAGTTCCGCCAGCCGCTCAGGGCGGTGCGCGTGCTCGCCGAGCACCCGGGCGTACCGCCGCAGCGAGGTGCCGACCGGGGCGAGAATCGGGGGCTGCCCGACCCGTACCGAGGCCCAGGCAGCGGCCAGGTCCGCCAGGAGGATCCGCCAGGAGACGCCGTCGACCACCAGGTGGTGGGCGGCGAGCAGCAGCCGGCCGGGCCGGTCGCCGGAGTCGAACCAGACCGCCTGGAGCATGCGCCCCTCGTCCGGATCCAGCCGGTCGGTGGCGGCGGCGGACTCGGCGGTCAGCACGTCGCGCAGCCCGGCGTCGTCGAGCCCGGTCACGTCGACCCGGCGTACCAGGTCGGCCGCCGGTACGGTGCCGGCCGGGGTCGTCTGGAGCGACCAGAGCACGGAGGCGATCCGGCGCAGCCGGAGCCGCAGGCCGGCGTGCCGGTCCAGCACCGCCTGGAGGACGGCGACCAGCGACCCGAGGTCCAGTTCGGCCGGTACCACCAGCAGGGTGCTCAGGGTGAACCGGTCGATCGGCAGTCCGGTCTCCCGGAGCCAGTGCACGATCGGCAGCAGCGACACCTCACCCAGCTCGTCCGGATCCGCGCCCGCTACCCCGTCGGCGCGGCCTCCGACCGGGCTCGCGGTGCTGGCCGACGGAGAACCGGCCGCCGGTGCGGCGGTGGTCGAGGCGGCTGCCGTCGAGGCGGCGCCGGCCGCGATCGGCGGGTCGCTCGGGGACAGGGCGGCGTCGCCGCCGCCGGCCCGGGCCAGCGCTCGTGGGGTCCGGTGCCGGAAGACGTCGCGCGGGGCGAGCGCCAGTCCGTGCCGGCGGGCCCGGCTGGAGACCGCGATGGAGAGGATGCTGTCGCCGCCCAGGGCGAAGAAGTCCGCGTCGGCACCGACCTCGGGCAGCCCGAGGACCTCGGCGAAGACCTCCCGGAGCAGCCGCTCGGCCGAGCCGCCACCGGAGTGCACCGGGGTGTCCACATCGGACGGGGTCGCCGGGGTGGACGTGCCGGCCGGTGCGGACGGGCCGTGCGGACCGGTGTCCCGGCCGGCCGATTCCGCTCCGGCGGTCGGCTCGGTCCCGACACCCGACCTCGCTCCCGCGCCCGGCTCGGCTCCGGCGGCCGGTTCCGCCACGGCGGGCGTCGTGCCGGTGCCCGGTGGGGCGGGCAGGGCGGCCCGGTCGAGTTTGCCGCTGGCGGTCAGGGGCAGCGCGTCGAGCACCACGAACCGGCCCGGCACCATCGACTCGGGCAGCCGGGCCCGGGCCGCCGCGCGGACCGCCTCGACATCGAGCCGGAGCCCCGCCACCGGCACCAGGTAGCCGACCAGGCCGGTCCGGCCCCGGCCGTCGACCCGAGCGGCGGCGACCGCCTGGGCCACACCCGGCCCGGTCCGGAGCACCGCCTCCACCTCGCCGAGGTCGATCCGGTGCCCCCGGATCTTGACCTGGTCGTCGCCGCGGCCGACGTATTCGAGTACGCCGTCAGTACGCCACCGCACCAGGTCACCGGTGCGGTACATGCGCTGCCCCGCCGGCCCGTACGGGTCGGCGACGAAACGCTGCGCGGTCAGCCCGAACCGGGCGTGGTAGCCGTACCCGAGCTGGGTTCCGGCGACGTACAGCTCACCGGGTACGCCGGGCGGGACCGGGCGGAGGCAGTCGTCCAGCACGTACAGCCGGGTGTTGGCCACCGGGCGGCCGATCGGCACGCTGCGTTCCGCGCCGCCGTCGTTCGCCCACCAGGTGACCTGCACCGCCGTCTCGGTCGGCCCGTAGAAGTTGTCCAGCGCCGTGCCGGTCTGCGCGTGCCAGCGCCGGGCCAGCTCCGGCGAGAGTGCCTCGCCGCCGCAGGAGACCCAGCGCAGGCTGGCCGCCCAGCCGGGATCGGCGGTCAGCTCGTCGGCGAGCAGGAACGCCTCGACCAGCGACGGTACGAAGGTGACCGCGGTGACCCGGTGCCGGCGGACCAGCCCGGCGAGTCGGCTCGGGTCACCGGCCTCGTCCTCGCCGGGCAGCACCACGGCGGCACCGGCCGACAGCGGCCAGAAGATCTCCCAGACCGAGGTGTCGAAGCTGGCCGGGGCGAGTTGCAGCATCCGGTCGTCGGCGCCGAGCCCGAACCGCCGCTGCGACCAGGCGAGCTGGCTGACGATCGCCCGGTGGCCGACGAGTACCCCCTTGGGACGGCCCGTCGACCCCGAGGTGTAGATCAGGTACGCCGGTGAGTCCGGGTCGCCGGCCGGGGTTCCGGTGCCCTCGCCAGCCGCGCCCGCCAGTTCCTCCGGTTCGGCTGTCGCCGAGACCAGCAGGTGCGCCACGCCGGCCGGCCGGGGCAGCCGGGCCAGCACGTCCACGGTGGATACGACAGCGCGGGCGCCGGAGTCGGCGAGCACGACGGAGAGCCGTTCCCGGGGATGCGTGACGTCCAGCGGCAGGTATGCGGCACCCGCCTTCAGGACGCCGAGCAGCGCCACCACCAGTTCGGCCGACCGGGGCACCGCCACCGCGACGACGTCACCCGGCCGGACCCCACGGGCGGCCAGCCGCCGGGCCAGCCCGGCGGCCCGGCGGTCCAGCTCGGCGTACCCGAGCTGCCGCTCGCCGTCGATCAGCGCGACCGCGTCCGGCGTCCGGGCCGCCTGCGCGGCGACCAGGCCGGGCAGGGTCTCCGGCGGCACCGGGGCGACCGGGCCGGTGAACCGGGCCAGTACGCTGCCGCGCTCGGCCGCCGGCAGCAGGTCGATCCGCCCGACCGGCCGGTCCGGCTCGGCGACGAAGGCGCCGAGCACCTCGGCCAGGCCGCTACGGAGCTGGCGTACGGTCGCGGCGTCGATCCGGTCCGGGTCGTACTCCACGGTGAGGTCCAGCGACTCGCCGGCGGGCGACACCAGCAGGGTGACCGGATAGTGGGTCGCCTCCCGGAACTCGACCCCGGCCAGGGCGAGACCGCCGGCCGGCCCGGCCGGGATCGGGTCGACGGGGTAGTTCTCCAGCACCACCAGGCTGTCGAACAGCTCGCCGACACCGGCCAACCGCTGGATCGCCGGCAGCCCGAGGTGCTGCGCGTCGAGGAGTTCGGCCTGCTCCCGCTGGAGCCGGCCGGCCAGCTCGACCAGCGGTTCGGCCGGAGTCCAGCGCAGCCGGACCGGCAGGGTGTTGATGAACAGCCCGACCATCGCCTCGACACCGTCCAGTTCGGCCGGCCGGCCGGAGACCGTACTGCCGAAGACGACGTCACGCCGGCCGAGGCGCCGGCCCAGCACCACCGCCCAGGCAGCGTGCAGCACGCTGCCCACGGTCAGCCCGGCCGCCCGGACCCGTCCGGCCAGTCCGGCGGCCACCTCGGCCGGCAGCACCACCCGGGCCCGCTCGGCGTGGAACATCCCGTCGAAGCCCTCCTCGGCCTCGGCGGCGAGCCGGGTCGGACCGTCGAGTCCGGCCAGCGCGGCCCGCCAGGCGTCGCCGGCCGCCGCCCGGTCCCGGCCGGCCAGCCACTCCAGGTACCGCCGGTACGGGGTGACCGGCGGCAACCGGTCCGGCTCGCCGTCCGGGGCGTACCGGGCGAGCAGGTCCCGCAGGGTCACCCCGGCCGACCAGCCGTCGGTGACGATGTGGTGGTGGGTGAGCAGCAGGCTGTGTCGCTGTTCCGCCCACCGGACCAGTACGCAGCGCAGCAGCGGCGGCCGGGTCAGGTCGAACGGGGCTGCCCGTTCCGCCTCGGCCAGCGCCTCGAACTCGGCCGCCCGCTCCGGTTCGGGGTACCCGGTCAGGTCGACCTCGCGCCACGGCAGCGCGATCCCGTCCGCGACGAGCTGCACCGGCCGCCAATCGGCGAGCTGCGGGAACGCGGCTCGCAGCGGGGCGTGCCGGTCGAGCACGTCCTGCCCGGCCCGGCGCAGCGCGGCGGCGTCCAGCGGCCCGCGCAGCTCGATCACCTGCTGCACCCGGTACGGGTCCCGGTCGGCTCCGGCGGCGACCGCGTGGAAGTAGAACCCCTCCTGCAACGGGGTCAGCGGCAGCACGTCGGCGACCGCCGGTACGGTGCCGGCCAGCGCGTCCACGTCCTCCTGGCGCAGCGGCAGCAGCGGGAAGTCGGACGGGCTCGGCCCGCCGGCCCCCGGCCGGGCGGCGTGCCGGACCAGCGCGTCCAGCGCGGCGAACCAGCCCTGCGCCAACTCCGCCACGTCCGCCTCGCCGAGCAGCGTCGCCGGCCAGGCCCAGGTCACGCCGAGCCCGGGCCCGTCCGGCCGGTCCTCGGTGAACGCGTTCACCTCCAGCGTGTACGGCGCCACCGGCATGCCGGCGTCGAAGCCACCGGCGAGCAGGCCGAGCCCGGGCAGCGCGGTCCAGCAGCCGTCGGCGGACGACTCCACCCCGAACCGGCCGAGGTAGTTGAAGCTGATCTGCGGCTGCGGCAGCCCGGCCAGTACGGCGGCGGTCTCCGGGTTGAGGTGCCGGAGCAGCCCGTACCCGAGCCCGTGGTCGGGGATGGCCCGCAGCCCTTCCTTGATCCGCTTCAGCGCCCGGCCGGCGTCCTCGCCGCCGGCCAGCGCCTCGTCGAGGTCGATCGGTCCGGGGTCGAGCCGGACCGGGAAGATGCTGGTGAACCAGCCGAGGGTGCGGGACAGGTCGACGCCGTCGGCGAGCTGCTCCTCCCGGCCGTGCCCCTCCAGCGCCACCAGCGCCGGTCCGGGCACGCCGGTCCCCCGGCGCCGGCGCCAGTCGGCGAGGGCCAGCGCGAGCGCGGTGAGCAGCACGTCGTTGACCCCGGCGGAGAACGCCGCCGGGATGCTGGTGAGCAGCGGTGCGGTCTGCTCCGCCGGCAGCCGCAGGGTGAGCCGGCGGACGGTGTCGAGGTCGCCGACCGGGTCCAGCGGGCGGTCCGCCAGCGCCGGGTCGTCGCCGCGCAGCAGCTCCGTCCAGAGTGGCAGCTCGGCGGTCCGTTCCGCCGACTCGGCGTCGGCGTGCGCCAGCTCGGCCCAGCGGCGCAGCGGGGTGCCGACCGGCTCCAGCCGGGGCGGCCGTCCGGCCAGCACGTCGGTCCAGGCGGCGGCCAGGTCGGGCAGCAGGATCCGCCAGGAGACCCCGTCCACCACCGCGTGGTGCACCACCACGACCAGCCGGCCGGCCCGGTCCGGGCCGGCGTCCAGCCAGACCGCCTGGAGCATCACACCGGCCTCCGGGGCCAGCCGGGCGCCCGCGGAGTCGGCGGCACGGACGATCCGGTCCCGCAGCGCCTCGTCGGTCAGCCCGGCGACGTCGACCCGGTACAGCCGGTCTGCCGCCGGCACCGTGCCGGGCGCCGGCACCACCAGCCGGCCCGGCTGTCCCGGGGTGGCCCGGACCAGCCGGGACCGGAGTACGTCGTGCCGGTCCAGCGCCGCCTGGAGCGCGGCGGCCAGCCGCTCGACGGTCGCCTCGGCCGGTACCCGAACCGCCAGCCACTGCGCGAACGCGTCGATCGGCCCGCCGCACTCGTCCAGCCAGCGCATGATCGGAGTGAGCGGGAACTCGCCGACTCCGGCCAGGGGATCGTCGGAGACAGCCCGCGACAGCGACTCGGCCACCGGCGCCAGCTCGGCGACGGTACGGCGCTGGAAGACCTGGCGCGGCGTGACCACCAACCCGGCCTGCCGGGCCCGGATCACCAGCTGGATCGAGACGATGCTGTCCCCGCCGAGGGCGAAGAAGTCGTCCTCCACGCCGACCTCGGGCAGCCCCAGCACCTCGGCGTAGAGGGCGCAGAGCACCTCCTCGCGGGCGTCCCGAGGCCGGGCTCCGGTGCTGCGCGCCGCGAAGTCCGGCGCCGGCAGGGCGGCCCGGTCCAGCTTGCCGCTGGGCAGCACCGGCAACCTGTGCAGCGGTACGAAGGCGGCCGGCACCATGTGGTCGGGCAGCCAGCTCCGGGCGTACCCGCGCAGCTCGGCCAGGAGCGCGGTGACGTCCCGGAACGGCGCGGGCCGGTTGGCGTACCGGTGCGGCGGGGCCGGCTCCAGCAGGGCGGGCCGGTACGCCGGTTCGGCGGGTACCGCGTCCGGGCGGGAGAAGAGCAGGTCGAGGCGGCCGTCGCCGGCGGTACCGGACCAGGTGACCTCGACCCGGTAGCCGTGCCGTTCGGCCAGCTCGTACACCGCCTCGGGATCGACGGCCGGGCCGGTGTCGCCGGTCGGGCCGGTGTCGCCGGAGAGGTCCCGGTAGGCGGCCAGGTCGGCGGCCAGCCGGGCGTTCGGCACCCCGGTCACCCGCAGTACGGCCGGCCGCGCCGAGTCGAGCCGGTCGGCCAGCCCGGCGAGCCCGGCCGGCTCGGTGGCCCAGGAGAGCTCGATCGTCTCGTCTGAAGTGGACGGAGTGGGGCTGGTGGCGGTGCGCAGCACCACGTCGTACCGGTAGCGGGTGAGTTCGTTGTGCGCGTGGCCGCGCTTGACCCAGAGGTCGACCGCGGTGATCGCCGGCACCTCCCGGGTCAGTGCCGGGAAGAGGTCGGGGTCGAGCAGCAGTTCGCCTTCCCAGCGCAGGCCCTGCTCGACGGCGGCCAGCGCGGCCTGCCGGCCGTCGGGGTCCGGCCGGCGGCGGCCCGCCTCGATCGCCCCGCGCAGCGTGCGGTGCAGCCGCAGGTTGCGCACGTCGCCGACGAAGACCGTGCCGCCCGGTGCCAGCAGGCCGATCGCCCGGCGCAGCACGTCGGCCAGGTAGTCGACGCTCGGGAAGTACTGGACCACGGAGTTCAGCACGACGGTGTCGAAGTAGCCGGCCGGCAGCCCTTCGGTGACGTCGGCCGGCTGGGCCCGCAGCTCGACCCGGTCGGCCAGCGCCGGGACCGCCGCCACCTGGTCGCGCAGCGCCTCGATCGCCGCCGGGGAGAGATCGGTACCCCAGTACGACTCGACCTCCGACGCCACCTTGGCCAGCAGCAGGCCGCTGCCGACGCCGATCTCCAGCACCCGGCGCGGGCGCAGCGCGAGAATCCGTTCCACCGTCCGGTCCCGCCACTGGCGCATCTCGGTCAGCGGGATCGGTAGCCCGTCGTAGCTGCTGTTCCAACCGGTGAAGTTCTCCCCGAACCGCTCGGTGCGCCCGGCGGTGTAGAGCAGTTCGTGCAGCCGCTGCCAGTCGCCCACCCGGGCCGACTCGACCTCGGCGTCCCGATCCGCCGGCCGGTCCAGCGCCGGTACGACGTACGCGGCGAGTCGCTGCTGACCGTCGCGACCCGGCCGGGCCAGTACGGCGACCTGGCCGACCGCCGGATGCTGGGCCAGGACCGACTCGATCTCGCCCGGCTCGATCCGGTACCCCCGGATCTTCACCTGGTCGTCGGCACGGCCGAGGAACTCCAGCCGCCCGTCCGGCAGCCAGCGCACCAGGTCCCCGGTGCGGTAGAGCCGCCCGCCGGCCGGCCCGTACGGGTCGGCGACGAACCGCTGCGCGGTCAGCCCCGGCTGGCCGAGATAGCCCCGGGCCAGCCCGGTGCCGCCGAGGTACAGCTCGCCGGTGGCGCCGACCGGCACCGGCTGGAGGGCGGCGTCCAGCACGTAGCACCGGGTGCCGGGGTCGGGGCGGCCGATCGGCACCACGCCACCGGGCGGGGTCTGCGGGTCGCACTCCCCCAGCGTCGAGTTGACCGTCGCCTCGGTCGGCCCGTACGCGTTGAACATCGGCCGGCCCTGGGCCCACCGGGCGACCAGTTCCGGGGAGACCCGCTCGGTACCGGCCAGCAGGGTCGCCCCGGCCGGCAGGGTCAACTCCCGGGGCATCGCGGCGAGCAGGGCCGGCGGCAGGATCATGAAGGTCACGCCGTGCCGGTGGGCGTACTCGGTCAGCGCCGGGCCGGGCACCCGGCGCTCGGCCGGCACCACCACCAACCGGCCGCCGGAGAGCAGCCCGAGGCAGAGGTCCCAGAACGCCACGTCGAAGCTGGGCGAGGCGAACTGGAGTACCCGGCTGTGCGGCCCGACGCCGAGCCGGGCGCGCTGGGTGGCGACCAGTTTGGCCACCCCGGCGTGCGAGACGACGACCCCCTTGGGCCGGCCGGTCGACCCCGAGGTGTAGATGACGTAGGCGGCGTTCTCCGGGGAGAGCGACGGCACGCCTCCCGGGGCCGGCTCGACCTGATCGGTGTCGGTCAGCTCGTCGAGCAGCAGCCTCGGCAGGCCCGGGGTCTCCGGCAGCTCGCCGGCCAGCGCGGCGGTGCTGACCAGGCAGACCGGCCGCGCGTCGGCCAGCATGAAGCCGATCCGCTCGGCCGGATAGTCCTGGTCCACCGGCAGGTACGCGCCGCCGGCCTTGAGCACCGCCACCTCGGCCACGATCATGTCCACCGAGCGGGGCAGGCAGAGCGCGACCACCCGTTCCGGCCCGACCCCCCGGGCGCGCAGCGCGTACGCCAGCCGGTCCGCCCGGGCGTCCAGTTCCGCGTACGTCAGCTCGACGTCCTCGCAGACCACCGCGACCGCGCCGGGCGCCCGGCGTACCTGCTCGGCGAAGAGTTCCGGCCAGGTCGCCGGGGGTGCCGGCCGGACCGTCTCGTTCCACTCGACCAGGATCCGGTGCCGCTCCACCGTCGTCGGCCCGCCCTGGGTCGTCGGCCCGCCCTCTGTCGTCGGCCCGGCCTCGGCGCGGTTCAGGTCACTTGTGGGCACGACGAAGTACCGCCTCTCGCGAGCGGGTGGGAACGGTCCGATGTGGGGGGTGCCGGGGATCGGCCGGCGGTCAGCCGTCGCCGAGCAGCGGCAGGATCTGGTCCAGCGCGTACGGGACGCTGAGCACGGTGCTGAACGAGAGCGCACCGCCGAGCGGCGGGTTCTCGTACGGCAGGAAGACCGCCCGGTTCTGCTTCGCCACGTCCAGGGTGGCGTAGACCTTGTCCGCCTTCACCCGCGGCTCGGCGCTGGCGTCCGAGGTGAGGAAGAGCAGCTTGTCCACGTCGACCAGGTCGAGCCGCTCGGAGCCGATCTCGGCGGCGTACTCCTTGCCGGCCGCCTGCACGATGCTGTCCGGCACGGTGAAGCCGAGTTGGGTCATGAAGACCACCTTCGGGTCGCTCGGCGCGAATACCGCGTACTTGCCGGCCTCGTACGGGTCGACCACCGCGACGGTCTTGCCGGCGAAGCCGGGGTGTTCCTGCCGGGCCTTGGCGAACCGGGCGTCCACGTCGGCGATCAGCTTGTCGGCCTGCTCCGGCTTGCCGAGCGCGCGGCCGGCCTGCCGGGTCATCTCCTGCCACGGCGCGGCGTAGTCGGCGAAGCCCTTCGGCTGCGCCACGGTCGGGGCGAGCTGGGAGAGCTTCTGGTACTGCTCCTGGGTCATCCCGGAGTAGAGCCCGATGATCAGATCCGGACGCAGCGCGGCGATCTTTTCGAGGTTGTAGTCGTCCCGCTCACCGACGATCTCCGGCGGGGTGCTGCCCCACAACGGCTGCGCCCACGGCCACTTGCCGTACGGCCGCTCCAGGAACCAGTCGATCGCACCGACCGGCACGACGCCGAGGGCGAGCACCGGGTCCTGGTCGCTGAGCCCGAGCGTGACCACCCGGGTGGGCGCCTTGGTGATCTCGGTGCTGCCGTACTTGTGCTCGACCGTCACCGGGAAGGTGCCGCCGGCGCTCGCCGAGGGCGCCGGGTCGGCGCCGTCGTCGCCACCGCCGCAGCCGGCCAGGCCGAGTACGAGGGCGGCCAGCACCGCCGCGAGTCGGACGGGCCTGGGACGCATCGCGCGGGCAGGTGTCGTGGACATCGGCTCCTCTTCGGTCTCTCGGGTTCCCCCGCCGGTCTGGCGGTCGGGCGGACATCCGTCTCGGCGGGCCCGGCACGGGCGCCGGTTCGGCGTGCGGTCGCGGGACATCCGGCGACGGTGCCTGGACGTCGGGCACGGCACCGGCGTCCGGTTCCGATGACCGTGATAGTAAGGTAATCCTTACCTAACCTCAACAGCTTCGACGGAACGGGCCTCCCCAACCATCGGAGCCGTGAACTAAGGTATACCTACCCTAAGAAGCGAAAGCCCTGCACATTGCCGGCGGACGAGACCCGAGTCGCCGGCGGACGAGACCCGAGGACCGCGTGACGACCGACCAGGCACCACCGGTGAGCCGACCCGCGCCCGTCCGGGCAACGGGTCACCGATCCAGGCGTCCGGTCGGGCTCTTCCTGGTCGCCACGACCGTCCTGATCGTCCTGTCCCTGCTCTCCGTCGCGGTGGGCAGCCGGCAGATCCCGCTGGACCAGGTGGTGCAGACCCTCCTCGACCGGGCCGGGGCGCGCGGCGCCGACCCGCAGATCGAGGCGATCGTCTGGGGCGTACGCCTGCCGCGCACCGTGCTCGGCCTGCTGGTCGGGATGGCACTGGGCCTCTCCGGCGCCCTGATGCAGGGGCTGACCCGCAACCCGCTCGCCGATCCCGGCCTGCTCGGCGTCAGCGCCGGTGCCGCGCTCGGCATCGTCGTCGCGATCGCCTGGTTCGGCATCGCCACCCTCTACGGCTACATCTGGTTCGCCTTCGCCGGTGCCCTGCTGGCCAGCGTGGTGGTCTACCTGCTCGGCGGGCTCGGCCGGGGCGGCTCCACCCCGGTCAAGGTGGCGCTGGCCGGCATCGCGATCACCTTCCTGCTCAACTCGGTGACCAGCGCGGTCGTGCTGCGCGACCCGGAGGCGCTCAACCGCTACCGGTTCTGGGCGGCCGGCTCGCTCTCCGGGCCGGACTTCGGCACCATCGGCCAACTGCTGCCGTTCCTGGCCGCCGGCACCGTACTCGCGCTGGCCGCCGCCCCGGCACTGAACAGCCTCGCCCTCGGCGACGACGTCGCGGCCGCGCTGGGCCGCCGGGTCGGACTGGTACGCCTGCAGGGCACCCTGGCGGTGACCCTGCTCGCCGGGGCCGCGGTCGCGGTCGCCGGGTCGATCGTCTTCGTCGGTCTGGTGGTGCCGCACGTCGCCCGGCTGATCACCGGCCCGAACCATCGCTGGCTGCTGCCGTTCACCATGGTGCTCGCACCGAGCCTGCTGCTGCTGGCCGACATCGTCGGTCGGGTCGTCGCCCGGCCCAGCGAGGTCGGCGTCGGCATCATCGCCGCGTTCATCGGCGGCCCGTTCTTCATCATGCTGGTCCGGCGCCGCCGGCTCGCGGAGCTCTGATCGGCGTGACCCTCCTCGACCTGCGCCGCACCGGCGGGCGTACCGCGTTCCGGCTCGGCCGGCCACCGGTCTCCGGCGTACTCCGGGCACGGCTGCTGATCTGCTGCCTCGGGCTCCTCGCACTGGCGTTCGTGGTCTTCTGCGTCGGCATCGCCACCGGCGACTACCCGGTCAGCCCGTTGCGGGTGGTGCCCGCGCTGTGGGGTTCCGGCGATCCGGGCCAGGTCTTCATCGTGCGGGAGCTGCGGCTGCCCCGGGCGCTGACCGCCGTACTCGCCGGCGCCGCGTTCGCCGTCTCCGGGGCGATCTTCCAGACCATCACCCGTAACCCGCTGGCCAGTCCCGACATGATCGGGATCAACGCCGGTGCCACCACCGCCGTGGTGGCCGCCATCGTGCTCGGCGGCGCCGGGCTAAGCCTGCCGGCGCTGGGCCTGGCCGGCGGGCTGGTCACCGCCGCGCTGATCTACCTGCTGGCCTGGCGGCGTGGCGCCACCGGCTACCGGATCGTGCTGGTCGGCATCGCCGTCTCCTGGATGTGCGCCAGCGCCACCGACTACCTGCTGACCCGGGCCCAACTCGCCGAGGCACAGGCGGCGCTCGGCTGGCTGGTCGGCAACCTCAGCGGTCGCGGCTGGGAGACCGTGGGTCCGCTCTCCGTGGCGGTGCTGGTGCTGCTGCCCGCCGGGATGCTGCTCGGGCGATGGACCCGGACCCTGCACCTCGGCGACGAGGTGGCCCGGGGGCTGGGCACGCCCGTGCAACTGGCCCGGCTCTGCCTGGTGGTCGTCGGCGTCGCGATGGTCGCGTTCGCCACCGCCGCCACCGGGCCGGTGCTGTTCGTGGCACTGGCCGCACCTCAGATCGCCCAGCGGCTGGTGGGGCTCTCCGCGCCGCCACTGCTGGCGTCCGCGCTGACCGGGGCGTTGATGGTCTCGGCCAGCGACCTGGTGGCCCGCTGGATCATCCCGGACGTCGACCTGCCGGTCGGCGTGGTCACCGGGGCGCTCGGCGCGGCGTTCCTGCTCTGGCTGCTCGTCCGGGCCAACCGCGCCGGTTCTGGAGGCTGACGATGACCGTGGACCTGACCATCACCGACGCCGCGCTCGATGCCCCGCCGCCGAGCGCGGCCGGGCACCCCGAGCTGCGGGCCGAACGGCTGCGCCTGGCGTACGGCGAGCGGGTGGTCGTCGACGACCTCGACCTGGTGATACCGGCGGGCCGGATCAGTGTGATCGTCGGCGCCAACGCCTGCGGCAAGTCCACCCTGCTCCGGGCGCTGGCCCGGCTGCTCAACCCGGCGGCCGGCAGCGTCCAGCTCGACGGCCGGGCGATCCACTCCCTGCCCACCCGGCAGGTGGCCCGGCAGGTGGGGATCCTGCCGCAGGCACCGGTCGCGCCGGACGGCCTGACCGTGCTCGACCTGGTCGGCCGGGGCCGCTCGCCGCACCAGACCTGGTGGCGGCAGTGGTCGCCGGAGGACGAGCGGGCGGTGACCGAGGCGCTCGCCGCGACCGGGGTCACCGAGCTGGCCGACCGGCCGGTGGACGAACTCTCCGGCGGGCAGCGGCAACGGGCCTGGATCGCCATGGCGGTGGCCCAGCAGACCCCGGTGCTGCTGCTGGACGAGCCGACCACCTTCCTGGACCTGTCGCACCAGATCGACGTACTCGACCTGGTGGTGGACCTGAACCGGCGGGACGGCCGGACCGTGGTGATGGTGCTGCACGACCTCAACCAGGCGTGCCGGTACGCCGACCACGTGATCGCGATGAAGGGTGGCCGGATCGTCGCGCAGGGTGAACCGTCGAGTGTGGTCACCGCCGAACTGGTCGACGAGGTATTCGACGTGCGGTGCGAGGTGAGCGTCGACCCGCTGACCGGCACACCGCTGGTGATCCCGACCAGCCGGCACCACCCCCGGCCGCTGATGCCGGTGGCCGCCGGCGCCTGACCGGTCCTGGCTCGACCGTCCACGAGGCTCCGGCGACCACCGCCCGCGTCAGCGGCGACGGTTCAGCGAGCCCTTCCACCTCCCTTGCCTTGGGCCGCAAGGTCGGACGCGGTGCGGGGGCGCCGCGCGGCTCAGGTGGAAAAGGGGTCAGTCGCTGGCGCAGGTCGTCGTCGCGAGGTACGGCCCGGTGCTGCTGCCGGGGTAGTACGGCGTGAGCGTGGTCGCCGGTTGGGTCCCCGCCGGGCAGGTCTCGGAGAGCACCCAGCGCGGGGTGAACGGGTCCGGCACGCACTGGTAGACCCGCTGGTCGTGGTCGACCGGGTAGCGGCCGTACAGGCTGAGACCGTCGGCGCTGCACGGCCGGGCCTGTGCGGCCTGCGCCGGTACGGCGGTGACTCCGACCGCCGCGCCGGCCCCGACGACCGCGAGTACCGCGATCCGGGTGGCGAACTTCTTCATCGGTTCCTCCCCTTCCCCAGTCCCATCGATGATGAGATCGTTGGGATATTAAACAAAGTCGTCCCGGACGAGCACAATGGACGGGGAAGGCATGGGACGAGACGGGAAAGGCATGGGACGCGGCACCGGCGGGCGTCGGCTCGTCCGCAGCGGCGCGGCGGCACTGCTGGCGGTGCTGCTCAGCATGGTGGTCACGGCCGGGACCGGCACCGCGGACCCGGCCGGCCGGTTTCCCTTCCAGGACCCTCGGCTGCCCGACGGGCAACGGATCGACGACCTTCTCGGCCGGCTGACCCTGGACGAGAAGCTCGCCCTGCTGCACCAGTCGCAACCGGCCATCCCCCGGCTGGGCGTCGGCTATTTCAAGACCGGCACCGAGGCCCTGCACGGGGTGGCCTGGTCCAACGACGTCGACAACGGCTGGAACGTGGTGACCGCCACCGAGGCCACGGTCTTCCCGCAGGCGCTCGGCCTGGCCAGCACCTGGGATCCGGACCTGGTCCGGCGGATCGGCTCGGCCGTCGGCGACGAGGTACGCGGCCACCACGCCGCCGACCCGGACGTCTGGGGCCTCCAGGTCTGGGCCCCGGTGGTGAACCTGCTGCGGGACCCCCGGTGGGGCAAGAACGAGGAGGGCTACTCCGAGGACCCGCTGCTGACCGGCGCGATCGCCACCGCGTACGGACGGGGTCTGAGCGGGGACGATCCCGAGCGGCTCAAGACCGCGCCGGTGCTGAAGCACTACGCGGCGTACAACCGGGAGACGGACCGGAGCCTGACGTCGGCCAACCTGCGACCACGGCTGCGGCACGAATACGAGGACCCGGCCTTCCGTCCGGCGATCGCGGCCGACGCCGCCACCGGGGTGATGGCCGGCTACAACCTGGTCAACGGCCGACCGAGCCACGTCAACCCGGACTTCGCCGAGGTGATCCGGTCGTGGACCGACCGCGACCTCTACCACGTCAGCGACGCCTGGGCCCCGCACGCGCTGACCCAGCTCCAGGGCTACTACGCCGACGAGACCGAGGCGTACGCGGCAATGCTCAAGGCCGGGCTGGACAGCTTCACCGTCGACGACGGCCAGCCCGGGCCGATGGTGGCGACCCTGCGCGCCGCGCTCGACCGAGGGCTGCTCACCGTCGCCGACGTGGACGCCTCGGTGCGGCGGATGCTGTCGATCCGGCTCCGGCTCGGGCACTTCGACCCGGACGGCGGCCCGTACGCGCACATCGGCCCGGAGGTGATCGGCAGCCCCGCGCACCGGCGCCTGAACCGGGAGGCGGCGGAGCGGGCCATGGTGCTGCTGCGCAACTCGGCCGGCACCCTGCCGGTGGACCCGACCCGGGTCCGGAACGTCGCCGTGATCGGCCCGCTGCACGACGCACTGCACGGCGACTGGTACGGCGGCGCCCTGCCGTACCGGGTGACACCGCTGGCCGGGATCCGGGAGCGGCTCGGCGACCGGGTGGTGGTCACCGGCGTCGAGGCGCTCGACCGGGTGGCCCTGCGCGACCTGGCGACCGGGCGGTATTTGACCGCCACCGGCACCGCCCCCGGGCAGAACGTCGTCGCGGCGGCCGGTCCGCCTGCAACGACCGCACAGTGGGACCAGAACGACTGGGCGGGCGACGTCAGCACGCTGCGCAACGCCGGCAACGGGCGCTACCTGGCCGGCAACTGGGGGCCGTACCACACCGCCGAGACGGAGATCGGCGGATGGTTCGTACCGCAGCAGTTCGCGCTGGAACGGGAGCCGGACGGGACGTACCTGATCCGGTACGCGGGCTACGAGACCAACGAGAGCTGGTGGCCGTACCCCGGTCGGTATCTGACGGTGTCCCCGGACGGCGCGGTCGGCACCGGCGACCGCGCGGCCGCCGCCCGGTTCGCCCGGGAGGTGGTGGAAAGCGGCGCCGCCACCGCCGCCGCGGCGGCCGCCCGGGCCGACGCGGTGGTGGTCGTGGTCGGCAGCCATCCGCTGGTCTACGGGCGGGAGAACGCCGACCGGCGCAGCCTGGCCCTCGGTGCCAGCCAGTCCGCGCTGGTCGAGGCGGTCACCGCGGCCAACCCGGGCACCGCGGTGGTGCTGGAGACCAGCTATCCGGTGACCCTGGCGGCCGAGCCGGCGACGCTGCTCTGGACCACCCACGCCGGGCCGGAGACCGGCCGGGCACTGGCGGGCACGCTCTTCGGCGACCGCAACCCGGGCGGGCGGCTCAGCCAGACCTGGCCGCGCGCCGACGCCGACCTCCCGCCGGACCTGCGCGACTACGACATCATCCGGTCCGGGCAGACCTACCTCTACCACCGGGGCGAGCCGCTCTTCCCGTTCGGGCACGGCCTGTCCTACACCCGCTTCCGGTATGCGAACCTGCGGGTGAGCGCGCCGTCGGCCGGGCCGGACGACTCGGTGACGGTGACGGTCGAGGTGACCAACACCGGCCGGCGGACCGGTGACGAGGTGGTGCAGCTCTACACCCGGCAACGCACATCCCGGGACCGGATGCCGCTGCGGCAGCTCCGCGCCTTCGGGCGGGTGACGCTGGCCCCCGGCCAGACCCGGCGGGTGACGTTCGCCGTCCGGGCGACCGAACTGGGACACTGGGACGTGACCCGGGACCGCTGGGTGGTCGAGTCCGCCGAGCACGACCTGCTGGTCGGCGCCTCCGCCACCGACGTCCGGCAGCGCGGCACGCTGCGGGTGCGCGGCGAGACGATTCCGCCCCGAGACCTGTCCCGGCCGACCCGGGCGGAGAACTTCGACGACTACGCCGGAATCCTGCTGGTGGACGAGACGAAGGTACGCGGCACCGCCGTCGAGGGTGCCGGCTCCGGCGGCTGGATCGCGTTCACCGGTACGGCCCTCGACGCCCGCTCGCGCACCCTCACCGTCCGGGCCGCAAGGTCCGCGCCGGGCGACGGGACCATCGAGGTACGCCTCGACTCCCCGACCGGTCCGCTGCTGGGCCGAGCCACCGTGCCCAACACCGGCGACCGGTACGCGTACACCACCGTGCAGGCGGCGCTGGCCGGCACGGCCGGGGTTCGGGACGTGTACCTGCGGCTCGGCGCCGGCCTGCGGGTGAGTGAGTTCACCATCGGGCCGGGCGCCGGCTGAGCCGGTCAGGGCGTCCAGCGAGGTCACCATCGGGCCGGCCGCCGGCTGAGGCTGGTCGGTCAGGGCATCGGGTGCAGCCCCTCGTGCCGGACCGTCCAGCTTCCGTCGTCGGGAAAGCCGGGGGTCGGCCGGCCGGCGTCCGCGTCCGAGCCCCGGGCCATCAGCGCGACGGCGGCCAGCAGTCCACCGTTGCCGGGCAGATAGACCGGCAGCGCGGCGGTCTGCCGGTTGTGCCCGTTGGGCAGGTAGCCGTTCTTCGGTTCGGGTCGCAGCAGCGCGTCGACGGCGGTGTGCGGCTCGCCCAGCCGGGTCGCGGTCATCGCGATGGCCGGATAGTCCCAGCCCCAGGTCGACGGCCAGTCCCAGTCGGCCAGTACCCCGTGCAGGGTGGCCCGCATGACCTCCGGGTCGACCAGCTCGGTGGGTGGCACGAGGCCGAGCGCGTACAGCATCGACGGGTGGTCGTCCCGCACCGTGTACGGCGGCACGTCGACGGCGGCGTAGACCCCGTCCCGGACGTGCGGCCGGACCAGGTTGGCGGCGACCTTCTCCCAGGACGGCTCCGGCGGCAGGCCGAGCAGTACCCGCCAGGACTGCGCGATCCGCAGCCCCCAGCACCAGTACGCCAGCTCGAAGGTGGGGTTGGTGAGGGTCTCCCGGATCTCGGCGTACGACTCCTGGGCCGGGACCAGCGGCGGGCCGAGCTGGTAGCCGCGCTCGCCCCGGACCGGGTGGTCGGCCATGAAGGCCGCCGTGTCGAGGACGACGTCGGCGTACCGGCGCAACGCGGCCTCCGGGTCGGTGCTGGTACGCCGGACCAGCTCGGCGAGGAAGATCGGGTGCGGCTGCTGCCAGAGCAGGAACGGCCCGATCGGGCTGGGACTCTCCCGGCCGTCCGGGCCGACCTGCTTGGGCCAGCGGGCACCGGCACAGCCCTGCCGGCGGGCGGTCTCCCGGGCCCGGGGCAGGATGCCGGCGTACCAGCCGAGGCTGCGTTCCAGCAGGCCGGGACGGCCCCAGAGCGGGAAGTGCGCCCCGTGCCACCAGTGCATCTCCAGGTGGAACCGGCCGCGCCAGGAGTTCACCATCAGGCCGGTCTCCTGCGGGGGCAGCGTGCCGGCGCAGTGCACCGCGGTCAGGTACTGGGAGAGCACCACCCGCCGTTCCAGCTCGCCCGCCCGTTCGTCCCGGCTGTCGGCCAGTTCGACCGCGCCACCGCCGCGCCAGAACTCCGGCCAGTGCCGGGCGGACGCGGCCGCCACCTCGGAAAACGACGGCAGCGCGGTGCCGGCGACCGAACCGACGCCGGGCGCGAACGCGACGACCAGCTCGACGGCGGCCAGCCCGGTGCTGACCAGGAACTCGTGCCGGCCGACGTGCAGGATCCGGGCGCCGTCCGGCAGCGCGATCCCGACCGAGTACGCGGTGTCGTCGAGGAGCCGGCGCAGCACCGCCCCGTCCGGGGTCGGGCGCAGCGTCGAGGAGTGCGCCTGCGGGCGGGACCAGTCGGCGGCGTTGCTCCACTCCGGTGAGCCGTACGGGAAGGCGATCCGCACCGCGAGGCCCTCGGCGAGCAGCGCCGAGCAGACGCGTACGGCGAGGACGTCGCGGTCCGGATGGCAGACCGTGTGCACCTGGACCGGGCTGCCGGCCAGGTGGAACCGGCT
This sequence comes from Plantactinospora sp. DSM 117369, assembly GCF_053764795.1. NCBI lineage: Bacteria > Bacillati > Actinomycetota > Actinomycetes > Micromonosporales > Micromonosporaceae > Plantactinospora > Plantactinospora sp. DSM 117369. The sequence continues at coordinate 5,369,261 of NZ_CM132446.1, forward strand.
GGAGATGGTGCCGGTCCACAGGTCGAGCCGCTGGTGCGGGTCGGTCAGCTCGGCCGGCTCGGCCGCCCGGGTACTGATCCCGGAGCCGGCGGAGCGGGCCGTCCAGACCAGCCCGATCCGGCCCAGGTCGAGCCGGTGCGGATTGCCGCGCAGCCAGGACTCGGCCGGCGACTCCGGGTTCTCGGCGGTGCCGGAGAGCGTGCCGCGCATGTCGACGTACTCGACCGGGCCGCGCGGCGTCGGATAGGCCCGGCAGGTCTCCGCCAGGTCGTACGCCCGCCCGGCCGGCACGCTGTGCCAGCCCCACTGTGCCTGGGTGCCGAGCAGCGTACCGGGCGTGCCGGTGCCGCCGGGGTTGTGCACCGGGTAGTGCTCCGGAAAGGTCTGCAACCCGGTGACGTCGACGGTGTAGCAGAACTCCCCGTTGCCGACCGAGAGCGGGGACTCCGGCAGGATGCCGGTCAGCTCGACCGCGTGCCGGTCGACGAGGGCCCGGCGGTCGATCCGGCGCGCGCCCCGCTCCGCCAGCCGGCCGTCGTCCCCGTTCCGGTCCGGGGTCACTTGCCGATCGCCGCCTCCACCTGCTTGACGAACTCCTCCGCCGCGTCGGCCGGGGACTTCCGGTCGAAGAGCACCTCGGCGTTGAGCCGTTGCAGGATGAGCCGGGTGTCGGTGGAGCCGGTCGGCCCGATCACCAGCGGCGGACCCACCTGCGGGGTGACCCGCTCGATGAACTTCGCCTGGGCGGACTGGTCCGGGTTGAGCGCCGGCACCACCGCCGCGAGCACCTCGGAGTTGGCCGGGATGCCCCGGTCGGTCAGGATGATCTTTCCGGCCTCCGGGCTGTTGACCAGGAAGTCGACGAACTTCGCCGCCTCCTTCGGGTGTTCGGTACGGGCGTTGATGGTGTAGATCTGCGAGGCCTGCAACCACATCCCCGGCTTCTGGGCGCCCTCCCCCGGTGCCCGCAGCAACTCCAGCGGCTGTCCGGACGCCTTGCGCAGCGAGCCGAGCTGGTTGCTCCAGTCGAACTGCATCCCGGCCAGCCCTCGACCCATCAGCGTCTGCTCCGGGGCCGGCTGGCCCTCCAGCTCGGTGGTGACCGAGGCCGGCGGGGTGGCGCCGGAGTCGCGCAGCCCGACGGTCATCGTCCACCACTCGGTGATGGTGTCCCGGCTGATCGCGACCTTGCCGTCCGGGGTGTACAGCCCCTCGCCGCGCTGCCGGGAGTAGAGGTCGAACATGTCGGCGCTGCTCGGGTCGGCCGCCCCGTAGGTGCCCTTCGGCGACTTCGCCGAGATCTCCCGGGCGATCCGGGCGAAGTCCTCCCAGGTCCACGTGCTGTCGTCCGGCAGCGGTACGCCGGCCTTGGCGAAGACGGCCGGGTTGACCACCAGCGCGAAGGTGTTGACCCCGGTCGGCACGCCGTACTGCTTCTCCTCGAAGCGCCCGTTGCCGAGCGCGGCGGCGTCGATCTTGTCGGTCTTCAGCTCGTTCTGCACCCGGGCCAGGTCGAGCAGCGCGCCCCGGTCGCCGTACTCCCGGGGGTAGGCGCCGCCCAGCGTGATGACGTCCGGCGCATCGCCCGCCGCGACCTCGGTGGCGAGCTTGTCGAAGTACGCGTTGAAGTCGGACGACGAGCCCGTGACCTTGATGTCCGGGTTCTGCGCCTGGAAGGCGTCGATCACCTTCTGGGTGGCCTGCGCCCGGTCGTTGTTCCCCCACCAGGAGAACCGCAACTCCACGGGCCCGCCGTCGCCCCCGGAGTCGCCACAGGCGGCGACCGAGAGCAGCAGGGTGGCGGAGACTGCGACGGTGCCCAGGCGGGTCCGGACGGATGTGGCTCTCATCGGAACTCCTTCGCTGACGGTGGGTGTGCGAAGCGGTGGGTTGGAACGGTTCACTTGAGGCCGGTCGTAGCCAGCCCCTGCGTCAGATAACGCTGGCCGGCGAGGAAAAAACCGAAGATCGGCGCCAGTCCGACGATGGACATGGCAAAGAGCTGGCCCCAGGCGGTCTCGCCCTGACCGTCCATGAAGGACCGGAGCGCGACCGGGACGGTGTAGAGGTCGGGGTTGGTCAGGAAGATGAGTTGGCTGAAGAAGTCGTTCCAGGTCCAGATGAAGGTGAACAGCGCCGAGGTGGCCAGCGCCGGTACGGAGAGCGGCATGATGATCCGCCAGTAGATCCGCACGTGCCCGCAACCGTCCATCCGGGCCGCCTCGTCCAGCTCCCTGGGTAGGGAGCGGATGAACTGCACCATCAGGAAGATGAAGAAGGCGTCCGTGGCGAGGAACTTCGGCACGATCAGCGGCAGGCTGGTGTTGATCCAGTCGAGCTGCGAGAAGAGGACGTACTGCGGCACGATCAGCACGTGGATCGGCAGCATCATCGTGGCGAGCATCGCGGCGAAGAGGACCCGCCGGCCCCGGAACTCCAGCCGGGCGAACGCGTACGCCGCGAGCGAGCAGGAGAGCAGGTTGCCGACGATCGAGGCGATCGCGATCACCGCCGAGTTCCACAGGTAGTGCTGGAACGGGTGCTCCAGCGCCGTCCAGCCGTCGGTGTAGTTGCCGAGGTCGAACTCGCGGGGCCAGATCGACGGGTCCCGGAAGATGAGCTCGGTCGGCTTCACCGAACTGGAGACCATCCAGAGCAGCGGATAGATCATCACCACGCCGAAGACGATCAGCAGGGCGTGTTTGGAGATCCGCCGCGCGGGCGGGTCGGCGCGGGCCGCCGGCCGCACGCTGGCCCCGGCGGTGGTGGTCAGGTCAGTCACCGTAGAACACCCATCGCTTGGCGAAGAGGAAGTTGACGCCGGTCAGCACGGCGATGATGACCAGCAGCGTCCAGGCCAGCGCGGACGCGTAGCCCATCTCGAACGAGCCGAAGCCGCGCTCGTAGAGGTAGAGCGTGTAGAGCAGGGTGGAGTCGGCCGGGCCGCCGCTGCCGCCGCTGACCACGAACGCCTGGGTGAAGCTCTGGAAGGCGCCGATCATCTGGAGGATCAGGTTGAAGAAAATGATCGGGGTGAGCAGCGGGATGGTGATCCGGAAGAACTGCGAGACCGCGCCGGCGCCGTCGACCGAGGCCGCCTCGTAGTACATGCTCGGGATCTGGCGGAGCCCGGCCAGGAAGATCACCATCGGCGCGCCGAACGTCCAGGCGTTCAGCACGACCAGGGTGCCGAGCGCGTAGTCCGGATGGGACACCCAGCTCACACCCTCGACACCAACCTTGGCGAGCAACTGGTTGATCAGCCCCTCGCTGCCGAAGATCTGCCGCCAGAGGATCGCGATGGAGACGCTTCCGGCCAACAGCGACGGCAGGTAGTAGACCGAACGGTAGATGGGCAGCCCGCGTACGCCCCGGTTGAGCAGCATGGCCAGGCCGAGGGCCAGGGCAAGCTGCAACGGTACGGAGACGAAGACGTACTGGAAGGTGACCAGCAGCGACTTGTGCAGCCGGGAATCCTCCAGCATCCGCCGGTAGTTCTCCATCCCCAGCCACTCCGGCGGACTGAGCAGGGTGTAGTCGGTGAAGGAGAGATAGAGCGAGGCCAGGATCGGCCCGATGGTGAACACGACCATCCCGACGATCCACGGCGTCAGGAAGCCGTACGCCACCCGGGTCTCCCGGCGGCGCGACCCGGACCGTGCGGTAGGTCTGCCCGTGCGATCGCTCATCAGAGCACCCTTCGGGGAGATGTGTCGCGAGTGGAGCCGCGGCGCGTGCCTGTCACGCCCCGTCATGCCCGCCTTGCCCGCAGGGCCCGCATCCGGGCTGAGTAACCAGTTTCTAACAAAGCCAACATCAACTGTCAACGCATCGAACATCAGCTGACCAGCCGTGCGAACGACCTGACACAACTCCCGCTCGGATCGGAGAAACCGGTTGCTTCCAAGATCGGGTAGCCGGTATCTTCGGTCCCCACGAGGTGGTCACGAGGGCATCGACGACAGCCCGCCGCGCGGCGTCCTTACCGGACGGTCGGCACGGCGGCCACCCTTGGGAGATTCGAGATGAGCCTGACCGGAGACCGCCGCACCGGGCAGTCGGCCGACCAACCGACCGGCGGATCGCGACCGGGGCGCCGCAGATCCGCCCGGTCGGACCGCCCCTCGGCCACGATCGGCCGGGTCGCCGAGGCCGCCGGAGTCTCCCGGGCGACCGTCTCCCGGGTGATGAACGGCAGCCCGACCGTGGCGGCCGACCTCGCCGCCCGGGTCCGCGCCGCCGCCGAGGCGCTGAACTACGAGCCCAGCCTGGTCGCCCGCAGCCTGGCGCTGGGGCGTACCAGCACGGTGTCGCTGATCGTGCCGGACCTGTCCAACCCGATGTTCCAGGACGTACTGCGCGGGCTCAGCCACGCCGCCGCCACCCGGGGTCACCGGCTGCTGGTCGCCGAGTCCAACGAGAACGTCGCCGAGGAGGCGATCCTGGCGGTGGAGGCGCGGCGCCGCTCCGACGGGCTGGTGCTGGCCTCGCCCCGGGTACCGGAGGCCGAGCTGCGGGCCCTCAGCGACCGGCTCGCCCCGCTCGTCCTGGTCAACCGGGACCTGCCGGGCAGCAACGTGCCGTCGCTCTCGGTCGACTACGCGGCGGGGATCGCCGCGATCGTGGCCCACCTGCGGTCCCTCGGCCACCGCCGGATCGTCTACCTGGCCGGCCCGGCCGCCAGCACCTCCAACCGGGAACGGCAGGCCGCACTCCGGGCCACCTGCGCCGCCGAACCGGTCTGCGCGCTCACCGAACTGCCCTGCGGCGCCACCTTCGACGACGGGCACGCGGCGGCCCGGGCCGTGCTGCGCAGCGGCGCGACCGCCGTGGTCGCGTTCAACGACATGGTGGCGTTCGGCGCGCTCAGCGGCCTGCACGAGCTGGGCATCGGGGTGCCGAGGGACCTCTCGGTGACCGGCTTCGACGACATCCCGTTCGCCCGCTACACCACCCCGCCGCTGACCACCGCCTCGATCCCCCGCAACGAACTCGGCCGGCAGGCCTGGGACCGGCTCTGGGCGCTGCTGGGCGGCGGGCCGGCCGGGCACGACGTGCACTTCCAACCCCGACTGCTGGTCCGGGACAGCACCGGACCGGTACCGGCCGGACGCGCGTAGGCGGTGGGAACGGTGACCGAACCGGGCTGGATCAGGGTCGACGGCGACCGGCTGGCCGACGCGACCGGGCGGACCGTCCGGCTCACCGGGGTCGGCCTCGGCGGCTGGCTCAACATGGAGAACTTCATCACCGGCTATCCCGGCACCGAGTCGCAGCAGCGCAAGGCCCTGCGCCGCGCCCTCGGCCCGGAGGGTTACCAGCGGTACTTCGACCGGTTCCTGACCGACTTCTTCGCCGCCGAGGACGCCGGTTATCTGGCCTCGCTCGGCCTCAACTCGGTACGCGTACCGTTCAGCTACCGCCACTTCGAGGACGACGACCAGCCGTTCCTGCTCAAGCCGGACGGATTCGGATGGCTGGACCGGATCGTCGGGCTCTGCGCGGACGCCGGCCTGCACGTCATCCTCGACCTGCACGCCGTGCCCGGCTACCAGAACCAGAACTGGCACAGCGACAACCCGACGCACTGGGCACACTTCTGGACCCACCGGCACTTCCAGGACCGGGTGGTGCACCTGTGGCAGGCGATCGCCGACCGCTACCGGGACAATCCCGTGGTCGCCGGATACAACCCGGTCAACGAGCCGGCCGACGCCTCAGGTGAGGTGATCGGGCCCTTCTACGACCGGCTGGTCCGGGCCCTCCGCGAGGTCGACGACCGGCACGTACTCTTCCTGGACGGCAACCGCTACTCCACCGACTTCTCGGCCTTCACCGACCCGTACCCGAACACGGTCTACACGGCGCACGACTACGCGCTGCCCGGGCTCGCCGCCGGCAGTGAATATCCCGGCACCACCCGGGGCGAGTACTTCGACCGGGCGGCCGTGCAGCGCACCTTCCTGCGCCGCACCGAGTTCATGCGCCGCACCGGGACACCGATCTGGATCGGCGAGTTCGGCCCGGTCTACACCGGTGAACCGGAACGCGACGCCTCCCGGCTGCGGCTGCTCACCGACCAGCTCGAGATCTACGCCGAACACGGCGCGAGTTGGGCGCTCTGGACGTACAAGGACATCGGGTTGCAGGGCCTGGTGTACGCGGCCGAGCAGAGCCCCTACCGGCAGCGGATCGCACCCGTGGCGGCGAAGAAGGCCCGGCTCGGCTCCGACTCGTGGGGCGGAGTCGACCGGGAGATCCGGCACATCCTCGACCCGATCGAGGAACTCTTCGAGCGGGAGTTTCCGGACTTCGACCCGTACCCGTGGGGGCGCCGGGCCTGGATCAACCTGCTGGTCCGGAACATCCTGCTCGCCGAGCCGCTGGTCGGCGAGTTCGGCCGCTGCTTCGAGGGAGTCGACCCGGACGAGGCCGAACGGCTGGCCGCCTCGTTCGCCTTCGACGCCTGCGTACGCCGGGAGCCGCTGGCCGAGGTGCTGCGTACCCACCTGGCCCGGCCGGCCTGACGGTCAGGTCGTGACGACCAGCTTGCCGGTGTTGTGCCGGCGGACGAAGTCGACGCACGCCCGGACACCCTCGTCGAGGGTGTAGCGGCGGCCGATCGTCGCCGTAGCTCGCCCCGGACCGCCAGTTCGCCGACCTCGCGCATTCCGCCGAAGGTGCCCTCCATGTCGAGCACGAAGTGCAGGGCGACGTCGTCGCGCCCGAGCCACTCCTGCCGGGGCACCAGGTAGGTGATCGTGAGGAGGCGTCCACCGGACCGGACGGCGCCGGCGACTCCGCCAGAGCCAGCGGATCAAGCGATCACTGCGCCAGCGAGGCGGGTGGCAGGCCGGTGTACGCCCACTCCCCCAGCGCCGACCGGTCCACCAGCCCGATCCCCAGCTCGCGGGCCAGCCGCAGCCCGTCGCCGGCGGCGAAGAACCCGTTGGTGACGATCACGCAGATCTCGCCCCGGTGGATGCTCCGGCAGGTGCCGGCGAAGCGCTGGATCGCCGCGCTGCCGACCCGGTTCGTCGGGCTGTGCCGCTTGCACTGCACGACCACCCGCCGGCCGTCCGGGGCGATGGCGGTAATGTCCGCACCCCGGTCGGCCGCACCGCCGCAGACCGTCACCCGGGCGAAGCCCGAGCGGCTCATCAGGGCCGCCACCCACCGTTCGAACTCCGCGCCGGTCATCGTGTCGGTCGCCTCGACGCGCCGGGCGCGTACGGCCGCCTCGGTCTCCTCGCGCAGTCGCGCCCGGACCAGCAGGGTCAGCACTCCGGCACCGGCCGCGACCAGGCCCACCGCGATGACGACCGCCCAGACCGGGTGCCGCTGCACGAAGTCGACGACCAGCCAGGCCAGCACCAGCGTGCCGAGCACCCCGGCGAGCCACCAGCCCGACCGGTCCGGCGCCGACCTGCCGCCCCGACGTCGCCGAGAGTACGAGCGGCGGGGGCGCGAGCGCCGCGTACGGGAGCGGTAGTGTCCCCTGACCCGGGTGCCGTCCCGGCGGGTGTACGAGTGCACTCGCGGCATCAGATCTCCTGGCGACGGCTGGACGACCGCCGACACACCACTGGCCGGGTCAACTTCGGAACATCGGATCGCCGAACGGCGATCTCGGGCCGCCACCCGCGACAGCAGCCTCGATCCGGGTGAGCCGGGCCCTGATCTCTTCGAGTTGGGCGAGGATCGCGACCTGCGGCTCGACGCCCACGCCGGCCGGGGCCGCGGCCGGCGCGACGGCGGATGTCGATTGCCCACGCAGGGCCGTCAACTCCTCCGTCAGTGCGGAAATGGTGCTCTCGACCTGGTCGAGGAACTCGTCGACGTCCTGCTCGTCGTATCCGCGTCGACCGAACGCCGGCTTCCGGAAGGCGACGCTGCGTATGTCCGACGGAGTGAGGTGGGGCATCGACCGGCCTCCCGCTGGCGAACTGGACCACTGCTGAACTGGACCGTTCCGAACTGGACCTCCGAGGGTATCGACGTCGGACAAGGCGGCCAGGTCGGCGGCGCCCGCTCAACGGCTTCCCCGACGGTCCGAGATGGTGGTGATGCGCCACTAGACTGGGCCGGCCGCAGTTCGTCGACCGGTGAGGAGGGCAATGACCTACTACGTGGAGATTCCGGTCGACGACGACAGCACGGTGCTGGTCGAGGTGACCCACCAGGTCACCGGAGTCGCTCCGGCCGGTCGTCCCCGCGAGGTGGTCGCCCGGCTGTCGGAGACGTTCGGCGAGGCGTTCGACCGGTTCCACCGGCTCGCCCAGAGCGCGGCCGCACGGGCCCGCGACGCTGGCGGAGCCGACCGGGTGGCGATCGAATTCGGTCTCAAGGTCGCCGCGAAGGGTGGTTTCGTGGTGGCCGAGACCACCGGCGAGGCACACATGAAGGTCACCTTCGAGTGGAACCGCCGCGCCGAACCGACTCCCGCCGAAGCGGATCCCCAGCAGGGCGGCACCAAGGAACGGGCAACGGAACCGGACCACGCGTCGGATCCGGATTCATCGACCACCGCCGGCTGACCGGCGCGGCCGGCGACTACGTCGCCCCGTGATAGAAGAAGTCACCCAGCCCGACCGTGAAGACCAGCAGCCCGTACAGGACGTGTTCGACCGAGGCGACCAGCAGCGAGCCGGTGCGCTGGTAACGACGGGCGAAGAGCCAGCCGCCGGCCAGGGTGAGCAGCACCGACAGGACGTTGCCGAAGATCAGGTGAACGAACCCGAACGCCACGGCACTGGCCGCCACCAGCCAGCGCCCGGAGCCGAAGACCGGGGCGTACCGGTGCATCAGGAATGCCCGGAAGATCAGCTCCTGCGGATAGACGGAGAAGAGCGGGTAGAAGAGCACGATCGCGCCCCAGAGCAGCGGCGACTGCCGGGGCAACTCGAAGAGTCGTTCCGGGGCGAGCACGGTCAGTGCCGCGACCGCCAGTACGGCGGCGACCGTCCAGAGCCGGAGCATCGGGATCCACTCGGCACGCAGCGCGGCCCGGCCCCACCAACTCCGCCGGTCGAAGTCCGGGCGTCGCCACAGATAGCCGGCGGCGAGCCCGGCCAGCAGCAACAACGGCGGGATCGGGCTGCCCGGGGTCCCGGCCAGCACATAGCCGAGCACCGCGCCGAAGAAGAGCAGCGCGTACTCGACGGCCAGATAGCCGCGGCGCGCGGCCGTGGGCGGCACGGCGGGCGGGCCGGCGGCCGGAATCACGTCGGCGGTCACCCCGGAAGGGTGCCCTGCCGAGGTGAACGGCGGGCAACCGGCTACACCGGCGACCGCCACTGTCCGATGACGGCACGGGCCCGGCGCCGCCGCCACTCGTCGACCCGGCCGAGCGACACCCGCGAACGCCTTGCCAGCCCCCGGAAGCGCCCGAGCACCATCCGTGAGCGCCTTGCCAGCATCCGTGGACGTCCGGGCGCCAGACGTGAACGCCCCGCCAACTCCCCCGACCGCCCGACCGGCATCCGGGAACGCCCGGCCGGATCGGTCGGCCTCCGCCACGCCCATCGGCTCAGCAGCCAGCCGACCAGGGCCAGGTCGAGCAGCGCGCCGGGGACCTTGGTCTTGGTGACCAGTCCGAGGCTGTCCGGCAGGGTGAGGAAGACCAATCCGGCGGAGCCCGCGTCGAGCAGCGCACTCAGCCGCCCCCGGGGTGCGGCGGCCAGCACGGCGACCCCGGCGAGGGCGTACCAGGCGTAGAAGACCGGGCCGAGCAGCGCGGTGGCGAGCAGTGCCACCCCCGCCGCCGGTACGGCGACCGCGACGCCGCCGCGCAGCGCCCGGCGCCAGGCGAGCAGCAGGACGGCGCCGAGCGCCGCCAGCCCCAGCAACCGGGCGACCTCGACGGCGCCGCCGAACGCCTCGGGCCGGCCCGCCGCGCGTAGCCCGTAGCCGACCGCCATCCCGACCCCGGTCGGGATCGACGACCACTGCACGCTGCCGGCGGTCGCCGGCCAGCTCCGGACGAAGCCGAGGCCGTGCCCGGTCACGCCGGCCAGCAGCAGGACGGTGCCGAGGGTCGCGCCGGTCAGGACGGCACCGGCCGCGAGGCGACGCCGGCCGGTGCGCGCCCAGGGTACGACCGCGAGCGCGAACGGTACCGCCACCAGCGCGGTGGCCTTGACCGAGGCGGCGGCCCCGAACGCGGCGCCGGCAAGGGCCAGCCGGCCGACCGCGGTACGCAGCTCGACCGCGGCCAGCAGTCCGAGTACGACCAGGCCGGCGAGCAGGGCGTCGTTGTGCGCCCCGGAGACGACGTGTACCAGCGGCAGCGGGCCGATCGCGCCGAGCCAGACCACCCGGGCCGGGTGCCCGCCGCAGTGCCGGGCCAGCCGGGCACCGGCGGCGGTGGCCAGCAGGAGGCCGACGATCGCCACCAGCCGCAACACCGTGACGGCCAGCGGCAGGCTGCCGGCCGACACGCTCGCGGCGAACCTCTCGACGAGCAGCCAGAGGGAGCCGTACGGCGCGGGCGTGTCCCGCCAGCTCGGCGCGACCCAGTTCAGCCACTGGCACGGCAGCGCGTCCGGCCCCACGGCGTACGGGTCGAGCCCGGCCCGGACGATCTCGCCCTGGCAGGCGTACGCGTAGACATCGGAGCTGCCCAGTGGCGGTGCCAGCAGCAGTGGCACCGCCCAGAGCGCACCGGTACCCAGCAGCCAGCCCGGCGCGGCGACGGTGCGCAGTCGCCACCAGACGGCGGCCAGTCCACCGGCGCCGACCAGCCACAGCCCGACGCCGGCCGCCCAGCCCGGCCCCCGGTCGGTGGCCGAGCCGGCCAGGTGGGCGCTGGCGGCCATCAGCGCGCTGCCGAGCAGCCCCAGCCAGCGCAGTCGGGCCGGTGAGAGGCTCTCCCGCATCCGCGCAGGGTTACCGGGGCAGGTGAACCTCCGGCCCGCTCCCGGCTACCTGCCGGCGAACATCCGCCGACCGTCCGCCGACCGCGGACAGTCCCGAACACCCGCCGACCGTCCGGCGCGCACCGGCGACGGGAACGGCCGGCGAGTCAGCGGAGTCAGGCGGAGCCGGGCGCGCCGGCGTACTCGGGCTCGCGGTCGAGTGCCGGGTCGGCGGAGCGGGCGCAGATCGAGCCGAGGATCTCGGCGGCCCGGATGGCGGTGTTGGAGAGCAGCGAGGAGGAGATGCCGTGGCTGTGCTCGGTGCCGCCCTGGAGGTAGATGCCGGCCCGGACCTCCGGGCGGGTCCGCAGCCGGTAGTCGCGGTCGACCAGTGCCCGCCCGGCGTCGTCCCGCAGGCACACCTGCGCCGCCTCACCGAGCAGGTCGAACGGGTCGACCGGCCGGTATCCGGTGGCGAAGACCGCCACGTCGGTGTCGAGCACCGTCTTCTCGTTGGTGACCAGGGACTCCACCACCATCCGCACCCCGTCGGGGGTACGGACCGTCTCGACCAGCCGGGACAGGTTGAGGATCCGGAGCCGCTCGACGCCGCGTACCTTCTCCTGGTAGACGCGCCGGTACAGCTCGTCGATGAGTTCCTGGTCGACCACGGAGTAGTTGGTGTTGCCGTGGTAGGCGAGCATCATCTCCTTCACCTCCGTCGGGGCGGTGAAGTATTCCTGCACGGCCGCCGGGTCGAAGATCCGGTTGGCGAAGGAACTGTCGTCGGCCGGGCTGTAGCCGTACCGGGAGAAGACCGCGCAGACCTCGGCGGCGGGGAACTCCCGGTGCAGGTGGTCGACGGCCTCGGCCGCGCTCTGCCCCGCGCCGACCACGACGAACCGGGACGGCTCCGACGGGACCAGGCCGCGCAGGTTGGGCAGCAGGTCGCGGCTGTGCCAGACCCGGGTGTCCAGGGTGATCCCGTCCGGCAGGTACGGCCGCAGTCCCACCCCCAGCACCAGGTTGCGGGCCCGGTAGCTGACCGGGGCGGCGGAGCAGGGGCCGGCCTGGGCCAGTACCTCGTAGTGGTCGAGTTCGCCGTCCCGCCAGACCGGGCGCACGTCGACCACGTCGTGCCCGTACCGGACCATGTCATCGACCTGGGCCGCCGCCCACTCCAGGTAGTCGTGGAACTCGACCCGGGACGGGAAGAGGTTCTTGTGGTTGATGAAGTCGATCAGCCGACCCCGGCTCTGTAGGTAGCAGAGAAAGCTGAACCCGCTGGCCGGGTTGCGCAGCGTCACCAGGTCCTTGAGGAACGACACCTGCATGGTGGCGTCGTCGAGCAGCATCCCGCGGTGCCAGCCGAAGCTGGGCTGGCGCTCCAGGAAGACCGCGCTGTCGATCCGGCCAGGGCCGGCGGCGGCCTCGCGGATGGCGATGGCCAGGGCGAGGTTCGACGGACCGAAGCCGATGCCGAGGAGGTCGTGGACCTGGGGATCGTCGCTGCGATTGGTTCGTGACATACCTGTCCCATCAGTCTGCCGGCCGGTCGGCGGCGTGGTGGAGGACTGGATCCCGTACGGACCCGGTGCGGCTGGCGCGGACGGTCGACCATCCGTGGCATTTAGGTTAGGCTAACCTACACCATGGTCAAGAACAATATGGACCACCTGACCAGTGCGAACCTGCGGAAACAAAACGCCCGACGCGAGCCAGCCGGGCGTGCTACCGGGGCGAGCCGAACCGACCGAAGAGGAGACCGTCGATGCGGGTTGTGATGTTCGGCTACCAGACCTGGGGGCATCGCACCCTACAGGCGCTACTGGACTCCGAGCACGAGGTGACCCTGGTCGTCACGCATCCGCGCAGCGAGCACGCGTACGAGAAGATCTGGGACGACTCGGTGGCCGAACTGGCCGAGAAGCACGAGGTACCGGTGCTGCTGCGCAAGCGACCCGGTGATCCCGAGCTGATGGAGCGGCTCCGGCAGGCGGCACCCGACGTGATCGTGGCGACCAACTGGCGTACCTGGATCCCGCCGGAGATCTTCAACCTGCCGCCGTACGGGACGCTGAACGTGCACGACTCGCTGCTGCCGGCGTACGCCGGGTTCAGCCCGCTGATCTGGGCACTGCTCAACGGCGAGCGCGAGGTCGGGGTCACCGCGCACCTGATGGACGAGACCCTCGACGCCGGCGACATCGTGCTGCAACGCGCGATACCGGTCGGCCCGACCGACACCACCACCGACCTGTTCCACCGCACGCTGGAGCTGTTCGGCCCGATCACCGTGGACGGACTGGCGCTGATCACCTCCGGCCGCACCGACTGGACCCCGCAGGACCGCTCGAAGGCGAGCTTCTTCCACAAGCGCTCGATCGAGGAGAGCCGGATCGACTGGACCTGGCCGGCCGAGGAGATCGAGCGGCTGGTACGGGCGCAGTCCGACCCGTACCCGAACGCCTTCACCCACCACGACGGCGCGCGACTGCGGATCCTGGCGGCCCGGGTCTCCGAGGGCCGCTACGGCGGCACGCCCGGCCGAATCTTCTACCGCGAGGGCGACGGCGTGGTGATCGTGGCCGGCGCCGACGCGCGTCGCGGGCACCGGCCGGGCCTGGCCATCACCCGGGTACGCACCGACGACGGCCAGGAGCACGCCGCCACCGACTACTTCCGGACCATGGGCGGCTACCTGACCCGCTACCCGGACGGCCGACTCTAGGGCGTGCGTCGGAGTCGACGCCAAGGCTTGAGCGCATACATTGACAGTCTTCATTGGACGGCGGAGCATGTTGGAATGCGCCACAGGCATCTACTCAGCGTCGCGCTCGCCTTCGTGCTGGTGACCTCCGGACCGGCGCCGGCACAGGCGAGCGTACCGGTGACCCCGCCCGGCGCCCCGCAGGCCGCCGGCACGCAGTTCCTCTCCGCCACCACCGTCGACCTGGCCTGGATGCCGGCCGCCGCGGGCACCAACCCGATCGCGGTGTACGAGCTCTACGCCCGCCGACTGGGCTGGATCTACCCGGACCAGCTGGTCGCCACCACGACCAGCGCGTGGGTCTTCGTGTCGATCGGCGGGTTGCGCCCGGCCACGACCTACGAGCTGTACGTGCGGGCACGGGACACCAGCGGCCTCCGCGGGCCGGCCTCGGCCCCCGTGACCATCACGACCCTGCCAAGCGAGATTGTGCCCGGCCCGCCGGTGGCGACCGACGTCACCGCCACCACCGCGACGGTCTCCTGGCGACCGCCGGCGGTCGCCATTGAACGGATCGCCGGCTACGACCTGATCGTCCCGCCCGCAACCCCGACCCAGCCGATCCAGATCCGGGCGAGCACGGGCCCGTCGACGACCAGCGTCCAGCTCACCGGGCTCAGGCCAGGCGCGAGCTACACGTTCATTGTCGTCGTCCGCTACACCGACGGCACGCCGCGCTCGGCCCCGTCCGCACGCGGCACCGTCACCACCGTCCCGTCGGTGCCGCCGTCCCCGCCGTCCGACCTGACCGTCACCACGCGCACCCCGACCTCCGCGACGTTGTCGTGGACGGCCTCGACACCGGGCGACTTCCCGATCTCCCGGTACTTCACGTACGTCAACGGCAGCGCCCTCGGCGTCTCGAACCCCGCCGCGGACGTACGGACCGTCACGTTCGCCGTCTCCCCCGGCAACACGTACGAGGTCTACGTACGCGCGGTCGACCAGGCGGGCAGCTACTCCACCCCCTCCGAAACGGTGACCTTCACCACCCCCAGCCAGTAGGTCAGCAGCCCGGCCAGGAATTTGATCCAGGCCCTGGCGGCCGGACTCCCGGACCCGCCGTCGGTGGCGGTCGCCCTCGGACGCTCCCGCACTCCCCGAGGACGACCCCCACCCGGCCGGCGCGGGCCGGCTACCGGACGCCCGCCTCCACGGTCAGCGTCCCGGCCTCGGCGTCGAGGGTGGCCCGGGCCCCGAGCGGGATGGTGAGCTGCCCGTTGCCGTGCCCGAGGCGGAGCCCGCCCAGCACCGGTACGCCGAGGTCGTAGAGGCGGTCCTTGAGCACCGCCGCCGCGTCCCACTCCCCCGGTTCGCCGACGCTGTTGGTGATCTGCCCGATCACCACCCCGGCGACCCGACCCAGCACGCCCACCCGGCGCAGCTCGGTCAACATCATGTCGTAGCTGTACGGCGCCTCGTCCACGTCCTCGAAGAACAGGATCGCCCCGTCGAGGTCCGGGGAGTCCTTCGCGCCCAGCGAGGTGGAGAGCAGGGTCAGGCAACCGCCGAGCAGCCGGCCCGTGGCCCGGCCCGGCACCACGACCGAGGCAGCGGTCTCGGCCGGATCGCGGGTAATGGTGACCGGGTCGGTGCTCATCACCGCCCGGCGCAACGCCTCGGCGGACTCCGGGCCGGTGCGACCGTCCGACCAGTTGACCATCGGACCGTAGAAGCTGACCAGACCGGCCTCCCGCCACAGCCGGCCGTGGATGCTGGTGATGTCGCTGAACCCGACCACCACCTTCGGGTCGCTACGCAGGCCGGAGAGGTCCATCCGGTCCACGATCCGCTGAGTACCGTAGCCGCCCCGGGCGGCGAAGACGGCCCGCACCCCGGGGTCGGTCAGCGCGTCGTTCAGGTCGGCGAGCCGCTGCGCGTCGGTGCCGGCGAGATAGCCGTACCGGGTGTAGACGTGCTGGCCGAGCTCCACCTCCAGGCCCCAGCCGCGCAGGATCTCGATCCCCCGGGCCATCAGGGTGGGGTCCGGGGTGCTGCCCGGCGACACCACCCGGACCCGGTCACCGGCGACCAGCGCCCGGGCCCGGACCGGCGTCCGGCTTCCGCGTGGTGCCGCCTGGGCCGGCTGGGCAGCGGTACCGGCCAGCACCGCGCCACCGGCCGCGACCGCTCCGGCGCGAAGCATGTTCCGGCGGGACAGCGCCGCACCGCCGGGCCTTGGAATCCTCGTGTCGACGAACTCGGAATCTCGCATCGGTGTCCTCTCCGTCGTGACGGGACCGGCGTTTCGCCGCCGGTACCCGTCGGATGGCACCGATGCTATTGATCGTCCACAAGCGATTCCTCCGGTCGCGGCGGCGGCCGGAGCGGTACGCCGGTCAGCCGTGCGCCGTGCCGGTCAACATCGCCACCCCAATCTCCGGGTCGACCCGCTTGGCCAGCCCCGCCGCGACCTCGGTGACCACCACCTCCAGGGTGGGCCACACCTCGCCGCGCAGCAGGTGGCCGCCGACCGTACCGCCGTCCCGGCGGCCGAGCACCGCGTGCACGTGCAACGCCGGCTCGCCGTGCAGTTCGGCGATGTCGCCGACCAGGGAGAGCACCTCGACCTGCTCCGGTACCGGTATCCGCAGGTAGTCCCGGGCCGGCCGGTCGAAGTAGCCGACCTCGGCGCTGGCGAACCCGCCCACCGCGGTCACCTGCGCCGCGCGGATGCCCCGGCGCCGGGCCACCTCGTTGACGGTGGCCACCGCCTCCTCGCCGGGCTCGACCGCGATCACCACCACCCGACGGCCGTCCCCGGCCAGTTCGACGTCGCGCATTCTCCGCCTCCTTGTCTCCGCTCCCCCTTCGTGCCCGCCGGAAGGGGCCGACATACCTGCCGGTCACCTCGACCGGACCTCCCGCCACCTCGACCAGACCTCCCGCCACCTCGACCAGACCTCCCGCCACCTCGGCCGGGCATGGACGGTGCCGCCGCGAACGAGCTGGCGGTGACCTGGTTCTCCGGGCTGCCGCCGTGGACCGGCGCCCGCGATCACCGGTGCGGCGGGGGGACAGCCGCGCCGAATTCCCCCGTCCGGTACGGGACCAGACAGGCCGAGGGGCTGGTTCCCGCGTTCGGCACCGGTCCCGCCCCGGCGCTGCCTAGGCTGGCGTCGACAGGATGGCCACGCTTCTCGTGCGGGTGAAGGGGGCTGCCGTGACGAATGTTGTCCGGCGTCCCACCCCGGCCGATCCGACCCCGGGGGTGGTGACGAGCCCCAACGCCCCGAGTTCGGTGGCGCGTACCCAGCCGCCGGAGTTGGGCCCGGACGCGGTCGCGGTGGTGGAGGGCCGGTCGTTCATGGTGAGCAACGCCACCGGGGACGTACCGGTCGGCACCATCGGCGGTCTGGTGCACGACGACACCCGGCTGCTCAGTCAGTGGGAGTTGACGCTGGGTGGGGCGCCGCTGCTGATCCTCAGCTCGGGGCTGGTCGATGACGACTCGGCGGCCTTCTTCCTGACCAACTCGGACCTGCCGCACGTGCCGACCAACAGCGTCGGGGTACGCCGCCAGCGGTTCATCAGCGACGCGATGCAGGAGCGGATCGAGCTGGAGTGCTTCGCCAACGAGGTGCAGTCGGTGCAGCTCCGGCTGCGGGTCGGCACCGACTTCGCCGACCTGTTCGAGATCAAGCAGCGGGTCCGGGACCGCTCCGCCAGCATCACCCGGGACCACTCGACCGACGGCTCCCGGCTCTGCTTCACCTACCGCAACGCGGACTTCACCGCGGTCACCGACATCCAGGTGTCGCCGCCGGCGGACCGGGTGGAGGAGAACGACCTGATCTGGGACCTGCATCTGGAACCGGGGCGCAAGTGGGAGGCCGAGCTGGCGGTGGCGCTGCCCCGGCGGCCGACCGAGCTGCCCACGCTGCACCGCCAGTTCGGCGAGGGTTTCGACCTGGTCGGCGAGGACCCCACGCACGACTGGCGGGAGGACTGCCCCAGCCAGGATCTGGACTCCGACCTGCTGAACCGGGTGCTGCACAAGTCCAAGATGGACCTGGTGGCGCTGCGGATCGAGCAGAACATCGGTGACGAGACCATCGTGCTGCCGGCCGCCGGCCTGCCCTGGTTCCTCACCGTCTTCGGCCGCGACTCGCTGGTTACGGCGTACCAGTCGCTGTCGTTCGGGCCGCGGCTGGCCCGGGGCGCCATTCGGTCGCTGGCCAACTACCAGGGCACCAGGCTGGACGACTTCCGGGACGAGGAGCCGGGGAAGATCCTGCACGAGGTACGCAGCGGCGAGCTGACCCGGACCGGCGAGAAGCCGCACAACCCCTACTACGGGACCTCCGACGCCACCCAGCTCTGGCTGATCCTGCTCTCCGAGTACTGGCGCTGGACGCTGGACGACGACTTCGTGCGGCGGTTCCGGGACAACGTGCACGCCGCGCTGCGCTGGATCGACCGCTACGGCGACCTCGACCAGGACGGGTACGTCGAGTACGCCACCCGCTCGCCGCAGGGGCTGGGCAACCACTGCTGGCGGGACTCCCCCGACGGCATCGCCTACGCCGACGGCACCATCCCGGTACTGCCGATCGCGACATGTGAGATCCAGGGCTACACCTACGACGCGAAACTCCGGGTCGCCGAACTCGCCGACGGCCCGCTGGGGGATCCCGAGCTGGCCGAGCGGCTGCGCGCCGACGCGCACCAGCTCCGGGAACAGTTCAACCGGGACTTCTGGATCGACGAGCGGGGCGGTTACTACGCGATCGGCCTGGACGGGGACAAACGTCCGATCGACTCGATGACCTCCAACATGGGGCAACTGCTCTGGAGCGGCATCGTGCCGCCGGAGCGGGCGAAGGTGCTCGCCGGCCAACTCCTCTCCGGGCACATGTTCTCCGGCTGGGGCATCCGGACCACCTCCACCGAGAACCGGTGCTACAACCCGATCGGCTACCACAGCGGCACGGTCTGGCCGCACGACAACTCGCTGATCGCGCACGGCCTGGCCCGGTACGGGTTCCGCGACGAGGCGACCCGGGTCATCGTGGCGATGCTGGAGGCGGCCGACTTCTCCGCGCACCGGCTGCCGGAGGCGTTCGCCGGCTACGACCGCTCGTACGGGCGCAAGCCGGTGCCGTACCCGACCGCCTGTACCCCGCAGGCCTGGGCCAGCGCGGCGCCGCTGTTGTTCATCCGTACCCTGCTCGGGCTGGAGGCCCGGAACGGCCAGTTGCTGGTCGACCCGCACCTGCCGGCGGACTTCGGCCGGATCAGGCTGAGCCGGATCCAGGCCTTCGGCAAGCGTTGGGACCTGGAGGCGACCGGCGACCAGGGTCACATACAGCTGACCCGGTGAGAGTGGCGCCGCCAAAAAGGGCAGATACAGAGCGTACCTGCGGATCACCGTTCGGTGATGAGAGAGTGACCTCATGACCGGAACGAACGCCTCGGGCAGCGGAGCCGGCCTGCTCGGCGACAAGGTCGCGCTCCTGATGGGCGCGAGTCGCGGTATCGGCGCGGCCGCCGCCCGGCTGTTCGCCCGCGAGGGTGCCGCCGTGGTGCTGACCGCCCGGACCGAGTCCGAACTCGCCGACGTGGTCGGGGAGATCCGCGACGCCGGCGGGACCGCCGACTACGTGCTCGCCGACCTGACCGACGGGGCCAGCATCCAGGCGGCGGTGGACAGCGTGATCCGGCTGCACGCCCGGCTGGACATCGCCTTCAACAACGGCGGCATCTCGATCCCGCAGACCCCGATGGTGAACGCGACGGAGCAGAACTTCGACCTGGTCACCTCGGTCAACTATCGGGGACTGTTCCTCTCGATGACCGCGGAGATCCGGGCGATCCGGGCCACCGCCGGGTCGGGGGCGATCGTGAACGTCAGCAGCGTCGGCAGCCTGCGCGGCGCACCGGGCCTGGGCCCGTACGCGGCGACGAAGCGGGCCGTGAACAGCCTCACCGAGACCGCCGCCGCCGAGTACGGCCCGGAGGGTATCCGGGTGAACGCCATCGCCCCGGGCACCACCATGACCGGGGTGATCCGGCAGTGGGCCGATGACGAGCCGGCCGCCGTCGAGCGGCTCAACGCGCTCACCCCGTTGCGCCGGGCCGCCGAGCCGGACGAGATCGCCGCGGCGGCCGCCTGGCTGCTCAGCGACCGCGCCTCCTTCGTCACCGGCGTCTGCCTGCCGGTCGACGGCGGCCTCCGGGCCTGAGCCCGCACCGGTTGCGACGCCTGGCCCGGGCGGCCGCCCGGAACAGCTCAGCCCAGCGGCAGCACCACAGCTCAGCGCAGCGGCAGCACCGAGTCGGTGAGCCGGCCGCGCGGGCGGTAGACCACGCACATCACGGTGCGATCGCCGTCCGCCCAGGTCTGCTCGGTCGGCAGGATCGGATAGAAGTCGAGGGTGCCGCCGTTGCGGTCCGGCCAGCGCCGGTCGAAGTAGCCCCGGCAGCCCTGCCAGGCGAAGTCCGCCAGCCGGGCACGGTCCCACGGCCCGTCATCGGCACGCAGGAAGCCGTACGACTGGTTGTCGGCGCCGGACTCGCAGGGCTCGTACCGGACGACCACCTCGGCGGCCTCCCGCGAGTACGCCGGGTCGGAGAAGCACTCCCCGCCCTCGATGTTCAGCACGCCACCGGTCTGCGCGGTGACGAAGGTGTCCCCCTTGACGATCGGCGGCGAGGGCGTCGGCTCGACCGCGGCGAGCGCCGCCAGGGTGCCGACGGTGGCGACCACCGCCCAGCGGCGGGACGGCAGTTTCATCGTGCTCCGTAGGGTCGGCGGTCGGGATGGTCGGCGGGTCGGGATGGTCGGCGGGGATGCCGGCCGCCGCGCGGTCGAGGGACTCGGGCTGGTGCCGCCGGCATGGTAGGTGGGCCGGGGTGAACGGTCGGTTCCCGGACGATGGACGGGCGGTCTCCGCACGGTGAAGCCCGGCACCGGGCACGACGTGTTGATCATGAATTAACCCGCTGGCCAGGCCCGTTCACCCGGCGGCCAGTCAACGGCCGACCGCCGGTCGTCCACCTCTGGATGAATGCGCTTGGCCACCGGCTGCGGGCCGGCGGCCGTACCCACTTTCACCCGAAAGGTGATCCCTGTAGTGAGTGACGTCAAGAGACCCTGGATTGCCGGCTCCCGGCGGGCCAGACTTGCCGCTATCGGTGCCGCCGCCATGCTCGTCGGCGGTTTCGCCATCAGCCCGGTGGCGTTCGGTGACGCCGCACCGGGCAAGTACCCGGCGGCCGAGATCCACCGGCCGTCCCCGATGCCCGACCGCATCATCCTCACCCCCACCACCACTCCGGCGACCTCGCAGCGGGTGACCTGGCGGGCCGAGGCCACCCCCGAGTGGGCCCAGGCCGAGATCCTGGAGGCGCCCGCCGCGCTCGGCCAGGTGGTGCCCGCCGCCGGCACCGTCTCGGTCGTCAAGGCACTGTCGACCAAGTCGGTCAACACCTCCCTCGGGTACGCCTCGACCTACCACACCGTGGAGTTCGTCGGCCTGAAGCCGGGCACCCGGTACACCTACCGGGTCGGCGACGGCACCAACTGGAGCGCCTGGACCGACTTCACCACCGCCACCCCTGACGCCACGCCGTTCTCGTTCATCTACTACGGCGACGCGCAGAACTACCTCGACTCGGCGCTGCCCCGGGTGTTCCGGCAGGCGTTCGCGGACCGTCCGCAGGCCAAGCTGATCGTCAACGCCGGTGACCTCATCGACTCCGCGAACAGCGAGGAGCAGTGGGGGCAGTGGTACCAGGCCGGCGGCTTCATCGACGGCCAGATCAACAACATCTCGATCCCCGGTAACCACGAGTACAGCGGCAGCACACTGTCGCAGTTCTGGACGCCGCAGTTCCCGTACCCGGACAACGGGCCGGCGGGCTGGCCGGCGGAGCTGGCCAAGACCGCGTACACCGTCGACTACCAGGGTGTCCGGTTCATCGGCCTGAACAGCAACGTGCAGGGCATCCCGGACGTGATGGCCGCGCAGACCGCGTGGCTGGAGGGGCTGCTCAAGAACAACCCGAACAAGTGGACCGTGGTGACCTTCCACCACCCGGTCTACTCGACGGCCGAGGGCCGGAACAACCCGGTGGTCCGGGCACAGTGGGGCCCGCTGTTCGAGAAGTACGGGGTCGACCTGGTGCTCCAGGGCCACGACCACACGTACGGCCGGGGCAGCGTGGCCTCGTCCCGCCAGTCGGTGACCGTGCACGACAGCACCGTCTACGCGGTGTCGGTCTCCGGCGGCAAGATGTACGACGTCGACGGCTCGGTCTGGACCGACAACAACGCCGACATCATGAGCCAGGCCGAGGACAAGCAGCTCTACCAGCTCATCGACGTCACCGGCGACAGCATCCGCTACGAGGCCCGGTACGCCAACGGCCAGCACCACGACGGTGTCGTGATCCGGAAGAACGCGGCCGGTGAGCGCACCGTCAACGAGCTGCGTACCCCGGAGAACACCGTCGGCGAGCAGGTCAAGGTCAACAAGACCATCGTCGAGGCCAGGGGCAAGGTCCGGGTCAACGCCTACGGCTACGACCCGGGCGAGGAGGTCACCGTCTACCTGCGCAGCACGAAGGACGGCGCGGGCCGCAAGGGCGTCTTCATCGCCTACAAGAAGGCCGACGAACTGGGCCGGCTCGTGTACAGCTTCGCGCTGCCGCCGTCGGCGAAGAAGAACACCACCCACGTGGTCTACCTGGACAGCGAGAACCAGCAGATCACCAGTCCGGTCATCACCGTGACGAAGTAGTTCCCGCCGCCCCGGACCACCGCCACCGTGCGGTGGTCCGGGGCTGGTTCGTACGTCAGGAGACCTCTTGATCGCCCGCATCCCATCGCCGGCCGTCGCGCTCGGCTTGGCCGGCCTGGCCGTGCTGTCCGCGCTCGCCCTCCCGGCGACCCCGGCCGCCGCGCACCCGTTCGGCCCGCCCTCCACCGCGCGGATCAGCGTGCACGGCTCCCGGGTCGACCTCGCCTGGCTCGCCGCCGAGGACGACTGGGTGGCGCTCGGCCAGTCGCTCGGCGCCTTCGAGGACCCGCGCCTCGGCGCGGTCGCGACGAATCTGACCGGGGAGCAGAAACTCCAGCGCTCGCCCCGGGTGCACGACTACCTGCTGGAGCGGATCTCGGTGCGGCAGGACGGGAGCCCGTGCCCGGGCCGGCTCGACACTCTGGACCGGCTGCTCGACGAGGGCGCCCGGCTCACCTTCGACTGCCCGGCCGAGGTGGTCGACCTCGACGTCACCGTCGGCGCGCTGACCGACCTCAACGAGGCGTACCGGACGATGCTGACCAGCCAGACCCCGGCCGCGCCGGACCGGGCGCTCTTCACCGCCGCCGAGCAGACCCACCGGGTACGTTTCACGCCCGGCGCGGGCGGCCTGCCGGCCAGCAGCGTACGCACCCTGGCCGGCGTCGGCGCCGCCCTGCTCGTCGGGGTCGTCGCACTGGTCACGGTACGGCTGCGCCGGCGCGCCCGGAGCCAATCGTGACCGGTGTCGAGGGCCGGTTGGTCGCCCTCTTCGACGGCCGGGGCGTCTTCTGGCTCGCCCTGGTGGTGGCGCTCGGGGTCGGCGCCGCGCACGCGGTCGCCCCGGGCCACGGCAAGAGCGTGACGGCGGCGTACCTGGTCGGCACCCGGGGCCGCTACCGGGACGCGGTCCGGCTCGGCGTGATCGTGGCGGCGATGCACACCTTCTCCGTCCTGGTGCTGGCGCTCGCCTGGGTCGGACTCAGCGGCGCCGCGAGCCTCGGCACCAAGACGCTGACAGCCTGGATGCAGGTGGCGGCCGGGCTGCTGGTGATCGGTGTCGGCGCACACCTGAGCTGGCGGCACCTGCGGGGCCGGGCGTCCCACCAGCACGGCCACGGGCACAGCCACGGCCACGGGCACAGCCACGGGCACAGCCACAACCACGAGCACGGCCACAGCCACGTCCTCGTCGGGCGCGGACACGGGGCCGCTCCGGTTGCCGACCATGCCCACGGGCACGAACACGGGTCCCGGCATGAGCACGGAGACACGCACCCGCACCACCACGGCCACGGGGACGCGCACCTCAGCGACCACGACCACGGGGACGCGCACGGGCACGGCGGCACGCACGGGCACCGGCACGACGTACCGGCACCGACCGATCCGTGGTCGCGGCGCGGGCTGACCGTGCTGGCCCTCTCCGGCGGCCTGCTCCCCTCGCCGTCCGCGTTCCTGGTGCTGGTCAGCGGCCTGCTGACCGGTCGAGCCCTGGACGCGCTGGTCCTGGTGCTCGCCTTCGGGATCGGGATGGCCGGCACGCTGACCGGGGTCGGCGTGATCACGATCCGTGGCTTCGCGCTGCTGACCGGGACGGCCCGGCGCTGGCCGGTGGCGGCGACCGCGGCGGCTTGGCTGCCGGCGGTCGCCGGAATCGCGGTGAGTCTCGGCGGCTGCCTCTACCTGGTCGCCGCGATCTCGGTGCTGACCGGCTGAGCTGAGTAGTATTCGGGCCTGGTCCGGTCAGGGCCGCCGCCGGGTCGGGCGGGCCGGGACGACGAGGGTGGGGAGGCCCGGTGGCCGGACTGGCAACCCCGCCGCTGTTCGCCGCACTGGCCGGCGCGCGCAGCGTCCTGGTCGCGGGGGCCGGAGGCGGGTTCGACGTGTACGCCGGACTTCCGCTGGCGATCGCGCTCTGGGACGCCGGTGTCCGGGTGCACCTGGCCAACTACTCCTTCGCCCAACTGGAACTGCTCGACCTAGACTGCTGGCTGGCCGAGAACGTCGCGGCGGTCACCCCGGAGACCAAGGGGCCCGCCGACTACTTCCCAGAGCGGGTACTCGCGGAGTGGCTGGCCGGGCACGGCTTCCCGTCGACGGTGTACGCCTTCCCCCGCACCGGTGTGAAGCCACTGCGCAAGGCGTACCGGCACCTGGTGAAGCGGTTCGAGGTGGACGCGATCGTGCTGGTCGACGGGGGCACCGACATCCTGCTGCGCGGCGACGAGGCCGGGCTCGGCACCCCGGTCGAGGACATGACCAGCCTCGGGGCGGTCGCCGGGCTGCCGGTGCCGGTACGGCTGGTCTGCTGCCTCGGGTTCGGCATCGACGCGTACCACGGGGTCAACCACGTCCAGGTGCTGGAGAACCTCGCCGCGCTGGACCGCGAGGGCGCCTACCTGGGCGCGCTGTCGATCCCCGGGCGGAGCCGGGAGGCGACGCTGTACCGGGAGGCGGTCGCCCGGGCCCAGACCGCCACCCCGCTGCGGCCCAGCATCGTCAACGGGCAGATCGCGGCGGCCACCCGGGGCGAGGTCGGCGACGTCCAGTTCACCCGGAGGACCAGCGGCAGCACCCTCTTCGTCAACCCGTTGATGGCGATCTACTTCACCGTCGAGCTGGCCGCCCTGGCCCGACGGTCGCTCTATCTCGACCGTCTGGAGCACACCGTCGGAGCCCGCCAGGTGGCGTCGCGCATCGAGGAGTTCCGGTACGACGTGTCGAGCCGGAAGCCCTGCGCCTTTCCGCACTAGGTCACCGGGAACCATGTCACCTTCACCAGGAAGCCTGTCACCGGCCAGGCGACCCAGCCCGATTTCGGGCCGGCGGCACCGCCCGCTCACCTACGCTGCCGGGTGGAGGCAGGGCCTACGGGGGGACGTTTCGATGGCGCAGACGCAGCGGGTGGCCGTACTCGGGCTGGGTGGCATGGGTCAGCCGATGGCGGCCAACCTCGTCCGGGCCGGCCTGCCGACCGTCGTCTGGAACCGCCGGCCGGGGCCGGCCCGGCAACTCGGTGAGCAGGGGGCCGAGGTCGCCGACAGCCCGGCCGAGGCGGTACGCCGGGCCGACGTGGTGATCACGATGGTGACGAACGGGGACGCGGTCCGGGCCATCGCGATCGACCAGGGCATGCTGGCCGAGATGGCCGAGGGCGCGATCTGGGCGCAGATGAGCACCATCGGGGTCTCCGACACCGAGCGGATCGCCGGGCTGGTCCGCGAGCAGCGTCCGGACGTGGTCCTGCTGGACGCGCCGGTGGCGGGCAGCCGTGGCCCGGCGGAACGGCGTCAACTGGTGGTGCTCGCCTCCGGCCCGGAGCAGGCCCGGGGGCGGATCGCCCCGGTCTTCGACGCGCTCGGGCAGCGGACCGTCTGGGCCGGTCCGGTCGGTGCCGGTTCCCGGCTCAAGCTGGTCAACAACATGCTGCTCGCCTTCCTGGCCGAGGGGATCGCCGAAGCGATGGCGCTCGGGCACTCCCTCGGCCTGGACCGGGCGGCGGTGCTCGGCGCGTTGCAGGGCAGCCCGCTGGTCTCCCAGTGGGCGGCCGAGAAGCTGGAGCGGATCGGCCGGGACGAGTACTCGGCGCAGTATCCGCTCTCCCTCGGGCTCAAGGACGTCAACCTGGCGCTGTACGAGGTCGACATCGACCGGTTCCCGGTGGCCAACAGTCTGGCCGCGCAGTGGCAGCGGGCCGTCGACCACGGGCTCGGCGACGAGGACGTCACCGTGCTGGCCAGGGCACTCCAGCACTGAGCTGCTGGCCGCGCTGCTCGGCGGGGAATTCCGGCGGCATAGATCCACGTCTTGACGCTCATCAGGGTCGACTCTAGGTTTACCCGGATGTAACAGCCGACTTCCGGAACTGTCGCGATCCATCGTGTTCACGCGTCGCATCCGGCGGGATTGAATGGGGTGGGCCGGCTTGTCGTGGTGGGACCGGGTACGGCGGGACCGCATCCTGCTGCTCGCGGCACTTCCCGGCGTCGCACTCCTGCTGACGTTCCACTATCTACCGTGGCTCGGCAACGTCATCGCGTTCAAGGACTATCAGCCGTACGTCGGAATTCTCGACAGCCCGTGGAGCGGGCTGGCGAACTTCCGGATCATCGTCAGCGGCGACCCGGCTTTCCTGAACGCGCTGACCAACACCCTGATCATCACCCTGCTCCAGGTGCTGGTCGTCTTTCCGGCCCCGATCGCCCTCGCGCTGCTGCTGGACAGCCTGATGTCGCAGCGGCTCAAGCGGACCGTGCAGAGCATCCTCTATCTGCCGCACTTCCTCTCCTGGGTCATCGTGGTCGCCATCTTCATGCAGTTGCTCGGCGACGGCGGGCTGCTCAACAACTTCCTCCGAGACCACGACCTCGGCACGGTCAGCATCGTCAACAATCCTGACGCATTCTTTGCCCTGGTCACCGGCCAGGTGCTCTGGAAGGACGCCGGCTGGGCAACGATCCTCTTCCTGGCCGCGCTCTCCCGGATCGACGGCACGCTCTACGAGGCGTCCGCAGTGGACGGTGCCAGCCGCTGGCGGCAACTGTGGCACATCACGCTGCCCGGGCTGCGCGGTCTGATCGTGCTGCTGCTGATCCTGCGGCTCGGTGACGCGCTGACCGTCGGCTTCGAGCAGATCGTGCTCCAGCAGCCGGCGGTCGGGGCGGACGCCAGCGAAGTGCTCGACACGTACGTCTACAACAACGGCATCCTCGCCGGTGACTGGGGGGTCAGCGCCGCCGTCGGGCTGGTCAAGGGCCTGGTCGGGCTGCTCCTGGTGCTCGGCGCCAACCGGCTCGCGCACCGCTTCGGAGAGCAGGGGGTCTACCAGCGATGAGCAACCGGCCGACCATCGCGGGTGTCACGGCCGCGTCGAGGCCGGTACGCGCGCTGAAGGGCGTGGTCCTGGCAGTCTGCTGCGCGGCGGTGGTCGTACCCTTCCTCGGGATCGTCTCCACCAGCCTCGCCACGCATGAGCAGATCACCCGGGACGGCGGCTTCGTACTCGTCCCCGACGAGGTCAGCTTCGCCGCGTACGCCGCGATCCTCTCCGGCGGCGTGGTGACCCGGGCGACCCTGGTCAGCCTCTTCGTCACCGTCGCCGGTACGGCGTTGAGCATGGCCACCACCATCCTGCTGGCGTACGGGCTGAGCCGCCCGCGGTCGGTGGCGCACCGGCCGCTGCTGATGGTCGTGCTCTTCGCCCTGCTCTTCGCCCCCGGCATCATCCCGAGTTACCTGGTGGTGAAGAGCCTCGGGCTGCTGGACAGCTACTGGGCGTTGATCCTGCCGGTCGCGGTCAACGCGTTCAACGTGATCATCCTGCGGGCGTTCTTCATGGACCTGCCCCGGGAGGTGATCGACAGTGCCCGGATCGACGGTGCCGGTGACCCCGCCATCCTGTTCCGGATCGTCCTGCCGCTGAGCAAGGCCGTACTCGCGGTCATCGGGTTGTTCTACGCGGTGGCGTACTGGAACGCGTTCTTCAGCGCCCTGCTTTATCTGAACGACACCGCGAAGTGGCCGTTGCAGCTCGTGCTGCGGACATACGTGGTCAACCAGACCCAGCTCGGCGTCGACCAGCTCGGCTCGGCCGGCGCGGCACTGCCGCCCCAGGAGGCGATCCAGATGGCCATCCTGGTGCTCTCCATCGTCCCTGTCCTCGTCGTCTATCCCTTCGTGCAGCGGCACTTCACCAAGGGTGTGCTGATCGGCGCGGTCAAGGGCTGAAATACCGCTCCTCCTCCCCCGATTCCCGCAGGCGTTACGCCAAGGAGCAAACGATGACAAGTGAACCGGCGATCGGCCGCCGACAATTCCTGACCGGTGCGCTCGGCACCGCCGCCATGATCGCCAGCCCGGGACTGCTCGCCGGCTGCGGCGACGGCGGCACCACCACCGGCGGCGATCACAACCGGGCCAGCGGCTCGGCCAGGCTGCCGAACTACACGCCGTACACCGGGGTCACCCCGGACCTGAAGGGCAACCGGCAGGGCCTGCTGGACGCCTTCCTGAAATATCCGGAGCCGCCGGTGCAGGCCACCGACGGCCCGCCCGGCGACGGCGGCGAACTCTCCGCCTTCGTCCTGACCAACTCGCCGGTGCCGCCCGCGGTCGGGCAGAACCCGTTCTGGCAGGAGATGAACCGGCGGCTCGGCGTCGACCTGCGGTTGACCATCGTGCCCAACGCCGACATGCCGACCAAGTTCGCCACCCTGGTCGCCGGGGACGACCTGCCGGACGTCATCGTGCCGGCGCTGTACACCCCGAACGGCCTGCCCGCCGGTACGGCGAACCTGCCGGCCTGGCTCGCCGCCAAGTGCCAGGACCTGACCCCGTATCTGAGCGGCGACGCGGTGCGGGAGTACCCGTTCCTGGCGAACCTGCCCACCGACGCCTGGCGGGACTGCCGCTACAACGGCGGCATCTACGGCCTGCCGGTGCCCCGGGGCATCGGCGGCACCCTGATGATGCGCCGGGACGACCTGTTCAAGCAGCTCGGCGCCGACCTCCAGCCGGGCAGCTTCGCCGAGTTCCGGGACGTCTGCCGCAAGATCACCGATGCCCGGGCGAACCGCTGGGCGGTGGCCCAGGCTCCGCTCGACTTCGTCCGGCAGATGCTCGGCAACCCCTGGCGCTGGAAGCTGGAGGGCGGCAAGCTGGTCAGCGCGTACGAGAGCGAGGAGTTCACCCAGGCGCTCGCCGACACCGCCCGGCTGGTCAAGGACGGTGTGGTGCATCCGGACAGCTTCACCAACAACGCGCCGACGAAGAAGTGGTTCAACGCGGGCAGCGCGTTGATGATCGCAGACCGGTACACCGCCTGGCCGCAGTTCTTCGCGGAGAACATCGCCGGGCCCGACTTCGACATCGGCGGCATGCGCCCGCCCCTGCACGGCGGCGGCGGGTTCGCGGCCACCTGGCAGGCCCAGGCGACCAACAACTTCACCGCGTTCAAGAAGGCCGACGAGGGTCGGATCCGGGCACTGTTGAAGGTCTGCAACTGGCTGGCCGCGCCGTTCGGCACCGAGGAGTGGCTGCTGCGCCGGTACGGCGTCGCCGGGGTGCACTACCGGATGGAGGGCGGCGGGCCGGAGCTGACCCAGGCCGGGGTGAGCCAGACGGTACTCGGGATCCGCTACATCGTGGACGCCCCCGACGTGATCTTCGTGCCCGGCGAGGCCGAGGCGACTCGCAAGTCGTACGAGTACCAGAAGTCGATCATCCCGACCGCGATCAAGGATCCGACGCTCGGGCTCTTCTCCGACACCTGGTCGCGGCGGTCCGGGCAGCTCGGCACGATCGTCAACGACGCCCAGATGGACATCCTCAGCGGGCGCAAGCCGGTCTCGGCCTGGGGCGACATCCTCAAGCAGTGGCGTAGCACCGGCGGCGACAAGGTGCGGGGCGAGTTCGAGGAGGCGATCGCGAACAGCAGCGACTAGGAGCCGCGTCGGCGCGGGGTCAGGGGTTGGCCGGGCGGTCGGGCAGGGCCCGCCGGACGAGTACCGGAAGCAGCGACGCGGCGAGCAGGAAGATCGCGGCGACGAACAGCCAGCCGACCGTGCCGTACCTGCCGACGGCGACGGTGAACAGGGCGGGTCCGAAGATCTGCACCGTCGCCGTCGCCGCCTCGGCCAACCCCTGGTACGCGCCCAGCGCCCGCTCCCGGGCCAGTCCCAGCGAATCCGGCCTGGTGGTGCCGAGAAGGCCCGCTGAGCGGCCGGCACCGGTCTGGTGGCGGTCGCCGCGCATCCCCGGGGGAAGCCAGACCAACATCACCCGGGAGGTGCCGCGAGTCCTGGCCGCCGTCAACCAGCTACTCCGACCCTGTGGGAGCTTTCCGAGCGGCTGACCGGCGTCGACTACGCCTTCCCCAGCACCCGACCGGCGGCGTGACCGCCGGGCCTCAGAGACGTCCCGACCGAGGCGTCCCCGGCCGCCCGGATCGGGCCGATCTCGGGCCGCCGAGCCGAGCTGTCTTCGGACATCTGCCGGAACCCTCCGCCTCCGCCCCGGTACGTCCGTAGGGAGTTCCGGGGACGCCCTTGCGACACCACCGCCCGGCGGCAAAAGTGAGGTCCAGTAGGCGAACCGCCGGCCGTACGGCCGCATCGGCGAAAGGGCCAGGAATGTCCGAGCGCGTTCCCGCCACCAGTAGTCACGACCTGCCGGTGCCCCCGGCGCTCGCGGAGTTCATGCTCGGCGGCTGGGCGCCGACGGAGGCGCCGGTCCGGGCGGCTCCCGGGGTGGCTGGCTGGGCGGCGAAACGGCGGGCCCGGCTGACCGGGATGTTCCCCGGCGAGCACCTGGTGATCCCGGCGGGCGGACCGCCGGTACGCAGCAACGACCAGTACTTCCGGTTCCGGCCCGGCTCCGACTACATCTGGCTGACCGGGGACGGGGACCGGGGCGGCGTGCTGGTGCTGGATCCGGCGGGCGAGGCGACGCTCTACACCGACGAGCCGCCCCGGCCCGGCACGGCCGCGTACTGGACCGACCGCAACGCCGGCATCGTCTGGAACGGTCCCCGGGCCGATATGACCACCCTGGCCGAGGCGCTGCAGATCCGCTGCCGCCCGATCGGCGAGCTGGCCACGGCGCTCGGCTCGGCTGGCCGGACCCGGCTGCTGCGTACGGTCGATCCGGCCGTGGACGCCCTGGTGCCGGTGACGGATCCGGTCGGCGACGCCGATCTCGTGGTGGCCCTGGCCGACCTGCGGCTGGTCAAGGACGAGTGGGAGGTCGGGCAGCTCCAGCACGCCGTCGACGTCACCGTGCGCGGCTTCGAAGACGTGGTCCGGGCGATGCCGGAGGCGCTGGCCGGCGGTGGTGAACGGTGGTTGGAGGGCACCTTCGCCCGCCGAGCCCGGTCCGACGGCGAGGAGGTCGGCTACCAGCCGATCGTGGCGGCCGGCTCGCACGCGGCGGTGCTGCACTGGAACCGCAACACCGGCCCGGTACGCCCCGGCCAGTTGCTGCTGATGGACGCCGGGGTCGAGGTCGGCACCCGGTACACCGCGGACATCACCCGGGTGCTTCCGGTCGACGGCCGGTTCAGCCCGCTACAGCGGGACGTCTACGAGCTGGTCCGCCGGGCGAACGACGCGGCGATCGGGCAGCTCCGGCCCGGGGCGATGTTCCGGGACTACCACTGGGCGGCGATGGCGGTCTTCGCCGCCGGTCTGGTCGATCTGGGTCTGCTGCGCTGCTCCGTGGACGAGGCACTGGATCCGCAGCGGCAGCTCTACCGCCGCTGGACGCTCTGCGGATCCGGGCACATGCTCGGGCTGGACGTGCACGATTGCTCCCGGGCCACCACCGCCCGGTACGTCGAGGGCGAGTTGCAGGCCGGCATGGTGCTGACCGTCGAGCCGGGACTGTACTTCCAGCCGAACGACGAGCTGGTGCCGGCCGAGTTGCGCGGGCTGGGCATGCGGATCGAGGAGGATCTGCTGGTCACCGAGGACGGCAGCCAGAACCTGTCGGCCGCGCTGCCGCGTACCGCCGACGACGTCGAGAGCTGGATGTCCCGGCTGGCCCGCTGACCCGATGGCCAGAAATTGCCCGGACGAATCGCAGCCCCGGCCGACCGGACAGCACTGAAACATATCACCGAAATCTTTCGGTACGCCCTCTCGGGGTAACCCACCGCCTATCGGCGACCTCGCTCGGTACGCGCATTCCCCCCGCGTCGGGCGCTCTTGACCGTACATCGATACGTGTTTAGATTTCCTTTCCGGAACACTTCCGAAAAGTTTCGCAGGTACTTGTCCGGTCACGCCCACCCCGTTACGGTCCGGAGCCCGGAATGAGCAGGTCCACCACCCCCGCCGGTCCGCCGGCACCCGTCCCCCGTCGACACACCGGCCCGACGGCCTGGCGAATGCTCTTGTCGCTGACCCTCGCCGTCACGGCCACCCCCGCCCTCGCCTCCTCCGCCACCGCCTCCGGCGGGCACGGCGCCGATGTGCGGCACGATGCCGCCGGCTTCATCTCCACCCGCTCCAAGCCGGGCAGCCTGCCCCTGGTCGAGCGTGGCCGGGCCGCGACGCTGGTGGTCAGCGCCGGCGACCATCCCGGCGTGGTCCGGGCGGTCGGTGACCTGCGGAACGACGTCGAGCGGGTCACCGGGGTACGCCCGGCGGTCGTCACCGACCAGGTGCCGAGGCAGGGCGAGGTCGTGCTCGTCGGCACCATCGGGAAGAGCCCGCTGATCGACCGGCTGATCGCCGCCCGCAAGCTCGACGTGCGCGGCATCGCCGGCAGGTGGGAGACCTCGCTCCAGCAGGTCGTGGCCAACCCGCTGCCCGGGGTCCGCCGGGCCTTCGTGATCGCCGGCAGCGACCAGCGCGGCACCATCTTCGGGACATACGAGGTGTCGAAGCAGATCGGCGTCTCGCCCTGGTACTGGTGGGACGACGTGCCGGCTCGGCGCAGCGACGATTTGCACGTGCTGCCCGGCCGGCACAGCCAGGGCACCCCGGCGGTGCAGTACCGGGGCTTCTTCATCAACGACGAGAACCCGGCGCTGGGCACCTGGGCGCCGAACTTCTTCGGCCCCGGCCTGGCCCCCGGCTACCCCGGCGGCTTCAACCGGCACTTCTACGCCAAGGTCTTCGAGACCATGCTCCGGCTCAAGGCGAACTACCTCTGGCCGGCGGTCTGGGGCCGCGCCTTCGCCGAGGACGACCCGGCCAACCACGCCACCGCCAAGGAGTACGGCGTGGTGATGGGTACTTCGCACGAGGCGCCGATGATGCGCGGCATCGAGGAGTGGAACCGGCACGACGACGGCGGCACCGACCCGTACGGCGGGAACGGCGAGTGGAGTTTCCGGCGCAACTCCGCCGCGCTGAAGGAGTACTGGCGGGACGGCATCGAGCGGATGGCGGAGCAGGACTTCGAGGGTGTGGTCACCCTCGGCATGCGCGGCAACGGCGACGTCAGCCTGCCCGACGGCGACGGCATCGAGCTGATGGAGAGCATCATCGCGGCCCAGCGGCAGATCCTCGCCGAGGAAAGCGACCGCGAACTGCCCGACATCCCGCAGGTCTTCACGCTCTACAAGGAGGTCCAGCGCTACTGGGACCGGGGCATGCGCCCGCCGGACGACGTCACCGTGGTCTTCTGCGACGACAACTGGGGCAACATGCGGAAGCTGCCGGACCAGAGCCTGCCGGCCCGCCCCGGCGGCTACGGCATGTACTACCACTTCGACTACGTCGGCGGCGGCCGCAACTACAAGTGGGTCGACACCATCAATCTGGCCAGCACCTGGGAGCAGCTCCACCTGAGCTACCGCTACGGGGTGGACCGGCTCTGGGTGGTCAACGTCGGCGACATGAAGAACGAGGAGCTGCCGCTGCAACTCTTCCTCGACTACGCCTGGGACCCGGACAGCCTCCCGATCGAGAAGCTCGACGACTGGCAGCGGGAGTACGCGGCGCAGAACTTCCCCGACCGGTACGCCGGGGAGATCGGCGAGATCCTGCACGAGTACGGCCAGCTCCAGGCGCGGCGCAAGCCGGAACTGCTGAACCGCCGGATCACCCTGGACCCGGCGAAGGACCCGGCCACCGACTCCTCGGCGGTGGTCTACACCGACACCAACCCGTACAGCCTGACCGCCTACCAGGAGATGCGCCGGGTGGTGCGGGAGTGGACGGAGCTGGCCGAGCGGGCCGAACGGATCCGGGCGAGGCTGCCGGACGGCTACGACGACGCCTACTACCAGCTCGTCTACTACCAGGTGGCGGCGTCGGCGAACCTCTACGCGCTGCGCGAGGCGCAGTTCACCAACCTGCTCTACGCCGCGCAGGGCCGGGCCGCCACCAACGCGATGGCCGACCTCGCGCAGCGACACTTCGACACCGACCAGGCGATGTCCGACTACTACCACAACACCCTGGCCGGCGGGAAGTGGCGGGGCTTCCAGTCCCAACCCAAGATCGGGTACGGCGACGTCGCGCGCTACGGCCCGAACGCACCGTGGCAGCAGCCGGAACTGAACAACCAGGCCCTGCCGGACGCGTTCTATCCGCACCTGCGCCGGATCGAGGTCCCGGCGACCGCCGAGCTGGGTGTGGCGATCGACGGCTCCGAGAAGTACTGGCCGGCCGAGCCCGGGCCGGCGGTACTGCCGACGTTCAGCCCGTACCAGAGCCAGCCGGGACAGTACATCGAGGTCTTCAACCGGGGTTCGGTGCCGTTCGACTACACGATCCGGGCCGGCGCACCCTGGCTGAAGCTCAGCCGGTCGGGCGGCCGGGTCACCGACCAGGTCCGGATCGAGGTCCGGGTCGACTGGCGGCACGCGCCGCGCGGCGACACCACGGTCCCGATCACGGTCACCGGGCCGGACGGCGCCAGCGTGGTGGTGCAGGCCAGGGTGGACAACCCGCAGGGGCTGCGCCCGCGCGGCCACGTCGAGGCGAACGGCTACGTCTCGATCCCGGCCGGGCAGCACACCCGGGCGGTGAACACCGGCGGGGTGTACTGGAAGCGGATCCCGGACCTCGGCCGGACCGGTGACGGGCTGACCCCGTTCCCGGTCAGCGCGGCCAGCAGGACGCCGGGCGGGGACAGCCCGCGCCTGGAGTACGAGCTGACGTTGACCTCGGCCGGCCCGGTGAAGGTGTCGGCGTACCTGTCGCCGCGCAACAACGTGCTGCCGACCGAGGGGCTGCGCTACGCCGTCTCGATCGACGGTGCCGCTCCGCAGGTCGTCAACGTCACCACCAGTACCGGAGCGAACGACACCTCGATGAACCGGCAGTGGGAGCGGAACACCTCGCAGAACGTCAACGTCACCACCACCACGCACACCGTGGACGCGCCGGGCGTACACACCCTGAAGTTCTGGATGGTCGACCCGACCGTGGTGGTGCAGCATCTCGTGGTGCAGACCGCCGAGCTGCCGTACAGCTATCTCGGCCCGCCGGAGAGCCGGCGGATCGGCCACTGAGGATCCACCCTCGTCGCACCTGCGCCATCGGCGGTCCGCCCCGGCCCGGACGGGTCGGGGCGGACCGCCCACACACATTGAAACTTTTCAACGCAGCCACTACGACGCACACACCCCGACCTCCCGCTGCGGCCACGACGGACGCGGCGGGAGGTTGAAAAGGTTCATCAGGCAGCACAGGCAGAACGCGCGACATCGATAGGATCGCCGAACCGAGAGAGAGGAATGCCCATGCGTCGAAGCCAACGCCGGCTGTTCGCCGCCACGGCCCTGACCGCGTTGAGCCTGGTCGCCGCCGCCTGCGGTGCGCCGGAGGCCGCCGCGCCCGGTCCGACCGGGGGCGCGGTGCCGGACAAGCCCGGCTCGCCGGTCGTCCTGAACATCCTCGACGTCGCCGGCAACCTGCAACTCACCCAGTCGATGATCGACGACTTCGTCGCGAAGAACTCCGACACGGTGTCGAAGGTGACGTACTCGAAGTCGCCCTCGCCGGAGCTGGTCGGCAAGGTCAAAGCTCAACAGGACGCGAACCGCGTCGAGATCGACCTGGTGCTGACCGGGGTCGACGGGCTCGCCGCCGGCATCGACCAGAACCTCTGGACCCCGCTGCTGCCCACCCACGCCGGCCGGCTGCCGGGGATGGCGAACTACCTGCCGGGCGCGGCCGCGATGCAGAAGCTGGCCGGCGACCACGGGGTGACCATCACCTACTACCCGTCCGGGCCGCTGATCGAATACCTGCCGTCGAAGGTGCCCAACCCGCCGACGACCGCGCAGGGGCTACTCGAGTACGCCAAGGCCAACCCCAACGCGGTGCAGTACGCCCGCCCGTCGAACTCCGGCCCCGGCCGTACCTTCCTGATGGGCCTGCCGTACCTGCTCGGCGACTCGAACCCGAAGGACCCGGTCAACGGCTGGGCGAAGACCTGGGCGTACCTGGCCGAGCTGAACAAGTACGTCCGGCTCTATCCGTCCGGCACCGGGGAGACGATGAAGAACCTGGCCAACGGTTCGGCGAAGATCATCCTCTCGACCACCGGCTGGGACATCAACCCGCGGGTGCTCGGCACCGTGCCCGCGGAGGCGAAGATCGGCACGCTGGAGGGCTTCCACTGGGTCACCGACGCGCACTACGCGGTAGTGCCGAAGGGCGTCTCGACGGACAAGCAGGCCGCCATCCTGGCCCTGCTGAACCACATGCTGACCCCGGAGCAGCAGGCCAAGGCGTACGACCAGGGTTACTTCTATCCCGGTCCGGCGATCAAGGACGTGCCGCTGTCGATGGCGCCGCAGGCCAGCCGCGAGGCGATCGAGAAGTACGGCCGCCCCGAGTACGAGCAACTGATCGCGAGCAACCCGCTGGAGGTACCGCTGGACGCCAAGGCGCTGGTCGAGGCGTTCAGCCGGTGGGACCGCGAGATCGGCGGCGCAAAGGTGAGCAAGTGAGTGCGAGGAGTGAGCCGGGTTTGCGAGCCCCGCAGTCACGAACAAAAGACGGACAAGTGAGTGCGAGGAGTGAGCCGGGTTTGCGAGCCCCGCAGTCACGAACAAAAGACGGACAAGTGAGTGCGAGGAGTGAGCCGGGTTTGCGAGCCCCGCAGTCACGAGCAGAAGGCGGAGACAGGTGAGTTTCGCCGAGCTGCGGTTGGAGGGCGTGACGCGGAGTTTCGCCGGCCACGACGCGTTGACCGGCCTGGACCTGACGGTCCGGCGCGGGGAGTTCATCGCCCTGCTCGGACCGTCCGGCTGCGGCAAGTCCACCGCGCTGAACTGCCTCGCCGGCCTGCTCCCGCTGACCAGGGGCAGCATCTGGTCCGACGACACCCGGCTCGACACCGTACCGGCCGAGAAGCGCGGCTTCGGCATGGTGTTCCAGAACTACGCCCTCTTCCCGCACATGTCGGTACGCCGCAACATCGCGTTCGGCCTCCAGATGCGCCGGCTGCCCCGGGCCGAGATCCGGCGGCGCACCGAGGAGGCCATCCGGCTGGTCCGGCTGGAGGAACACGCCAGCAAGCTGCCCGGGCAGCTCTCCGGCGGCCAGCAGCAGCGGGTCGCCATCGCCCGGGCGGTGGTGCTGGAGCCGGCGCTGGTGCTGATGGACGAGCCGCTGTCCAATCTGGACGCAAAGCTGCGGCTGGAGATGCGTACCGAGATCCGCCGGCTGCACCAGTCGCTCGGGCTGACCACGGTCTACGTCACGCACGACCAGGAGGAGGCGCTCTCCCTGGCCGACCGGCTGGTGGTGCTCCGGGAGGGGCGGGTGCAGCAGGTCGGCACCCCGGAGGAGCTGCACACCCGGCCGGCGAACTGGCACGTCGCCGACTTCATGGGCTACCGCAACCTGCTGCGGTTGCGGGCCGAGCAGGGCGGCGGGTCCGAGGTGGTGGTGACCGGCCAGGGCATGCGGCTGGTCGGCACCCCGGTCGGGCCGGTGGCCGCCGGTGCCGAGGTGATCGCCGGGGTGCGTCCCGAGGACCTGCGGATCACCGGCCCGGACGAGGGCATACCGGCCATTGTGGAGGTGGTCGAATACCAGGGCCGGGAGGTGGCGGTCGAGGCGCGTACCGCCGAGGGGGTGCAGTTCAACCTCCGTACCGACCAGCGTCCGGCGCTGGGCGAGCGGATCGGGATCGGGGTGGATCCGGCCCGGCTGCTGGTCTTCCCGCTGGCCGAGCCGGCCGGCGACGGACCCGCACCGGCCGGGGACGCCGGGGCGCCGACGGACGAGCCGGCCGGCGCACCGGTCGCGGACTCCGGCGCCCCGCCGGTGGACGAACCGGCCGCCGGAGGCCCCCGGTGAGCGCCACCGAGAGCCCGCCCCGGGCCGGTGAGCCGACCGGCGGGCGACCGGCAGAGCGGCAGCCGGCGGGCCGGACCCGGGTGGCGTTGCGGCACCGGCTGGCCGAGCGCGGCATCGACCGGCAACTCCTGCTGCTCGCCCCGGCCGCGCTGTTCGTCCTGGTGCTCTTCATCTACCCCTTCGGGTACGGCGTCGGGTTGTCGTTCCAGCCGACCGAGGGCGGGCCGTTCGCCGCGTACCAGGAGTTCTTCTCGGACCCGTACCAGCGGGACACCATCTGGACGACGCTGCGACTGTCGGTGCCGGCGGCGCTGCTCAACGTCGCCGCGTCGGTGCCGATCGCCTACCGGATGCGGGGGCGGTTCCGGGGGAAGCGGCTGCTCACCACCGTACTGGTGGTGCCGATCACCCTCGGCACGGTGCTCACCGCGCAGGGGCTGCTGAACTTCCTCGGCCCGACCGGATGGTTCAACCGGATCCTGCTCGGCATCGGGCTGGCCGACGAACCGGTCCGGCTGACCAACAACTACTGGGGGGTGTTCTTCTCCATCGTCATCACCGGCTTCCCGTTCGCCTTCCTGCTGGTGCTGTCGTACCTGTCGGGCATCGACCCATCGCTGGAGCGGGCCGCCGCCACCCTCGGCGCCGGCTGGTGGCAGCGGTTCCGCCGGATCACCCTGCCGCTGCTGGCGCCCGGGCTGGCCACCACGTTCTGCCTCACCTTCGTGCTGGCGTTCAGCGTCTTCCCGTCGGCGGTGCTGGTCGGCGACCCGGCCGGCACCACCAGGGTGATCTCGATCGCCGCCTACGAGGCGGCCTACGTCCAGTACGACTATTCGATGGCCGCCACCATCGCGGTGCTGATGGGGCTGGTCGAACTGCTGGTGATCGCGGCCGTGCTCGGCTGGCGGGCCCTGCTCTACACCGGGTCGACGGCGGGAGGGAAGGGCTGATGAGTTCGGTGACCGCCCCGGCGCCCCGCCGACGTCGCCTGGTCGCCCGGCCGGCGGCCTGGCTGATCTGGGGCGTGGTGGCGTTCTTCTTCGTCAACCTGGCCGGCGTGATCGGCTCGGTGCTGGTCAGCTCCTTCGGCGACCGCTGGTACGACACCTGGCTGCCGCAGGGCTACACCACCCGCTGGTACGGCCAGGCCTGGCAGGAGTTCGGCCTGTTCCAGGTGCTGCTGGTGACCCTGGAGGTGTCGCTGCTGGTGGTCGGCATCTCGGTGCTGGTCGGGGTGCCCGCCGCGTACGTGCTGGCCCGGCGGTCCTTCCCCGGCCGGCGGCTGCTCTACCTGCTGTTCCTGCTGCCGATCCTGATGCCGCCGATCACCTACGGCATCCCGCTGGCCACGGTGCTCTACAAGTACGGCTTCGCCGGGCACCTCTCCGGGGTGGTACTGGCCAACCTGGTGCCCTCGGTGCCGTTCGTGATCCTGACCATGACGCCGTTCATCGAGCAGATCGACCCGGCGGTGGAGCGGGCCGCCCGGATGTGCGGGGCGGGCACCCGGCAGATCTTCGTCCGGATCCTCGCCCCGCTGCTCACCCCGGGCATCCTGGCCGCCTCGATCCTGGTACTGGTACG
The DNA here is from genome assembly GCF_053764795.1 of Plantactinospora sp. DSM 117369. NCBI lineage: Bacteria > Bacillati > Actinomycetota > Actinomycetes > Micromonosporales > Micromonosporaceae > Plantactinospora > Plantactinospora sp. DSM 117369. Next base: position 5,408,988 of record NZ_CM132446.1, read on the forward strand.
GACGGTCGGCATGTTCGAGTTGACCTTCCTCACCGCCGGGCCGGACTCCCAGACCCTGGTGGTGGCGCTGTATTACACGATGTCGGCGGCCGGCATCCGGGCGCAGCAGTCCATCGACGCGATGGCGGTCATGTACACCACGATGATGCTGGTGCTGCTGGTGATCGCACTGCGGTTCGTCAATCCGACCCAACTGGTCGCCCGGGTCCGGGAGGACGTCGACTGAGGTGTCGTCGCGGCCCGGGCCGGGACCTCGGACCCGGGTCGCGGTACCGCCGGCCAATTTCGCGATAACCCGTAAAGCGGGGCGAATCACCAAGTAGACAGGAGTCCTAGCCGCTTCGCCTGCCAGGAGTATCCGTGTCGCATCACCTCGACTCCCCGCTCGCCCTTCAGGACACCCGGCTCGACCTGACCGACCAGTACGTCTTCCCGGGCGAGAGCGGGACCGTCCTGGTGATGAACCTGAACAGCTCGGCGGCCGGCAAGGACGCCAAGCCGGGCTTCCACCCCGAGGCCCGGTACGAGTTCAAGGTCCACCTCGACGGCGCGACGGTGGAGAACCTCAGCTACCGGATCACCTTCGACGAGCCCGACCGGCGTGCCGAGCAGGCGGTCCGGCTGCACGTGCTCACCGGTGCGGAGGCGCCGGACGACGCGGCGACCGGGGAACTGGTCGCCGAGGGACGTACCCACACCATGATCTCCGGGCCGAACGGGCTGCGGCTCTGGGCGGGCCGGGCGGCGGACCCGTTCTACATCGACCTGACCCTGCTCGCCGCCGTCGGTGCGGCGGTCAAGGACGGCGCCCGGCTGGACCTGACCGGCTGGCGGTCGGACGCCGCCACGAACAGCTTCGCCGACACCACGATCCACTCGATCGTGCTGGAGATCGCCGACGACGATCCCCGGATCGGCACCGGGCGCGACATCTGCACCTGGATCACCAGCAAGCTCGCCACCGACGCGGGCGGCTGGCGCCAGGTCAACCGCTTCGGCCACCCGATGGTCTGGCCGATCCTGCGGCAGCCGGTCGACACCGAGTGGGCCGGTAGCGCCAACCTGGGCCACCCGGATACCGACGCCCGGGCCGACGGAGACCGCATCGCCCAACTCGTCGCCGGGGTGGTGGCCGCGAACGGCACCTCGCTCGACCCGTCCGGGTACGGCGAGCAGGTCGCCCGACGGCTATTGCCCGACCTGCTGCCGTACCGGACCGGGACTCCGGCGAGCTACGGCTTCAACGGTTTCAACGGCCGTACCCTCGCCTGCAACGCACCGGAGACGATGTTCTCGCTGATCCTGAACCGGGCCACCACCGCCGGGCTGACCGCCCAGCAGAACGCCAGCGCCCGCAGCGACCGTTTCCCGTACGTCGTCGCGGCACGCTGAACGCGATCCACCCGCTCGGAGTCGGCCGTGGGGTGTCAGTCGCCGCCCGCCCCGTCTGTGCACCCAGCTCTACAGTGCGCCGACCGGACATCCCCCGGCCGCCCGGCCGCCGACGCCGAAGCGCCGTCAGTCCCGGAACATCCCGGCAAGCACCTCGGCGGTCCGGGCCGGGTTGGTGGCGACGAAGTAGTGGTCGCCGGGGACCATGTGCAGGCTGGCGATCCGGTCGACGGGAATCCGGGCGGTGACCGCGTCCCGGGTGCAGAGCCCGTCGTCGGTGCCGAGCAGCAGGTGCACGGCCCGGGACCGTACCCCCTGGAAGCCGTCCGGGGCGAGCGCGATGTCCCGGCGGAACCGGGGCAGCAGCAGTCGGGTGATCTCCTCCGAGGTGAGCGCGCTGGTCGGCAGCAGCCCGGTGCTGCGCAGCCCGGCCAGCAGGGTCTCGTCGTCGTCGGAGACCAGCGCCGGGCGCTGCGTGCCGGGCAGCAGCGGCGGGGCGGAGAGGACCACCTGGGCCCCGCCCAGCCCGTCCCCGGCGGCGTCGGCCACCGCGGCGGCCAGCACCGCACCGAGGCTGTGCCCGAACAGCACCGCCCCGTCCGTCAGGTACGGCGTGCCCGCCCGCCACCAGGCGTCGGCCGCGTCGCCGATGGTGGCCCCGTCCCGGTAGGTCGCCTCGCCGGCCACCACCCGCCACGAGCCGGGCAGGTGCCGGGCCAGCCGGGTGAACGCCCCGGAGGAGCCGCCCGCGTACGGGATGCAGACCAGGGTCCGGCCGGGGCCGTCGCGGAGTACCCGCATCCGGACCGTCGCGGGCTCGCCGGCCCGGCTACGGAGCTGGAACCGGGCGAGCTTGCCGGTCGAGGTGGTCGGCAACGCCTCCACCACCTCGACCACCGCGGGCCGCTTGTGCGGCGGCAGCCCGGCCCGGAACGCTGCCCGGGCAGCCCGGCGCAGCGCGCCCGGGTCGATGCCGGGAGCCGGCACCAGGTAGGCCACCGCCTGCTCCAGCCCGGCCTGGTCCCGCGCGCCGACCACCGCGCACTGGGCGAGCCCGTCGAGGTCCCGGACCGCCGCCTCGACGTCGAGCGGCGAGACCTTGTAGCCGCCGATGTTGATCAGGTCGTCGTGCCGGCACAGGTAGCGCAGTTCCCCGTCCGGGTCCTGCCGGACGATGTCGCCGGTGTAGGCCCCGCCGTCGGCGAAGGTGCGCGCCGCCGACTCGGGACGGTCCAGATATCCGGCGGCCACCGAGGGGCCCGCCACGTGCAGCCGCCCCTCCGTCCCGTCCGGCACGACCCGGCCGGCGTCGTCCCGGACGGTCACCGTCGTGCCCGGCACCGGCGTGCCGGTCGAGCCGGGCTGGCTGCCCCGGGTGGCCAGCACGATGTGCAGTACCTCGGTCGCGCCCAGCCCGTTGACCAACGGCACCCCGAAGGTGCCGGTGAAGTCGGCGCAGAGCGATGCCGGCAGGTGCTCCCCCGCCGACACGGCGAGGCGCAGGCAGCCGAGGTCGGGTACGCCGGTCGGGTCCGTCGGGTCGCCCTGCCCGGCCCGGTCGAGCAGCGCGGCGTAGACCCGGGGCACCGCGCAGAGCACGGTCGGGCGGTACCGGGCGATCGTCGCGGCCAGCCGGTAGACGTCCGGCGGTCCCTGGTTGAGCAGTACCCCGGCACCGGCGGCGAGCGGAAAGAGCAGCGAATTGCCGAAGCCGTACCCGAAGGAGAGCTTGGCGGTGGAGAGCACCAGGTCGTCGGGGCGCAGGTCGAGGATGCGGCCGAAGCCGTCCAGCACCCCGGTCACCCCGACCCCGTTGTGCAGTACCCCTTTCGGCTTGCCGGTGCTGCCCGAGGTGTACTGGATCAGCAGCAGCTCGGACGGCGACTGGCTGACCGGCGGCGGTGACGGTGGTGCGCCGGGGTCCAGCCACTCCGGGCCGCCCCGGGGCAGCCCGAGGCCGGCCTGGTCCGCCCGCGCGCCGCCTGCCTCGTCGGCGTGCAGGAACCCGGCCCGGCAGTCCCCGGCGATGAAGCCGAGTTCCGCCCCGGTCAGCATCGGGCTCACCGGCACCGCGACGGCACCCCGCCACCACAGTGCCAGGATCGCCACCGCGGTCGGCAGGTCGTCGTCGGCCACCACCAGGCCCCGGGTGCCGGGGCCGATCCCGGCCTCGGCCAGCCGCGCCGCGTAGCCGCGCACCGCGCGGTACAGCTCCGCGTAGCCGAGCCGCTCGCCCGCGCCGGTCAGGTACGCGAGCCGCTCGCCCCGACCGGACGCGAGCGCTCGCCCCACCAGCCGCTCGACGAGGTTGGCGCTCCCCATGATGAGACCTCCAGGATGGCTGCGTTGCCGGACGGTTCGATCGCCAGCGCGAGCAGGCTCGTCGGCGCCGGGGCGCTGGCGCAGTACGCGACGGCACAGGCCGCCGCCAGCAGGCCACCGGCCGCCCCGAAGTCGCCGAGCGACGCTTCCAGGTGCCAGACCGGCCGGGCGGCACCGTCGGCGAGTGCCTCGACCAGCTCGGTGTCGACGGTGGAAACGATCGTGCCGACCGGCCCGGCCGGTGGACCGCCGCCCGGCGCGTCACGCTCGGGCCCGCGGCGGCCGGGCAGTGCACCGGCGGGCGCTCCGGCCGCACTGCCCGATCCCGCGGGGCGGGCGGCGCGGACCAGGGCGCGGCACTGGGCCGCCAGGTCGGACCGGTCGAGGCTGGTCCGGCGGAACCGTCCGAGCCGGATGCCCGGCTCACCGTCCCGGCCCGGCGACACCGCGAGGCAGGCCGCGCCCTCGGCCGCGTCGAACCCGTCGGCGAGTCCACCCAGGCTCCACCGGCTCACCGTCGCCGAGCCGCCGACCAGGGCACGGGCCGCCTCGCCGGCGGCGAGCAGCCGGGCCGCCTCGACCAGCGCGCTCAGCCCGGCCGCCGTACCGCCGGTGATCGTCTCGTTCGGGCCGTCGAGCCCGAGCCGGATGGAGACGGTCGCGGCCGGGCCGTTGAACGCCGAGGCGGGACCGATGATCGGGCTGGTCAGCCCCGGGTCCAGGGTGGCGGCCTCGACGCAGATGGTGGCGTACTCGGCCAGCCCCGCACTCGAACTGGCCCAGAGCACCGCGGCCGGACCGGCCTGGACGGGGTCGACCAGTGACGTCGCGAGCCACGGGTCGGGCGGCTCGTCGGGCGGGGCCGTACCGGCGTCGGCCGCCGCGGCCAACGCGAGCAAGGACTCGGGGGGCAGGGCCCGCAGTCCCCGGCCGGCGACGGCGGCCGGGATCCGGGGCGCGACCGGGGCGTGCGTACGCCGGTCGAGCGGGCCGAGGTCGGTGTCCGGGGCCGCGAAGCGGCGTACCGGCGCGGGCGGCACGGGTGCCCCGTCGACCAGTCGGGCCAGCTCCGCCACGTCGGCCACGCCGGGCAGCCGCAGCCCCAGGCCGCGTACGGCCAGACGTTCCTCAACCGGCGGCACGATCGTCCTTTCCGAGCAGTACGGTCGAGACCCCGCCGCCGAAACCGAACGCCTGGCTCAGCACCGTCCCGACCGGGGCACGCCGGCCGGCCGGCTCGACCAGGTCGATGCCGCCGCAGGCCGGGTCGGGTTCGACCAGCGTGACGTTGCCCGGCACCAGGTCGGCGGCGAGCGCCTGCACCGCGATGATCGCCTCCAGGGCGGCGGCGGCACCCTCGGCGTGCCCGAACTGCCCCTTCACCGAGGAGACCACCGGCCGGCGGCGCCCGGCCAGCGCCTTGGCCACCGCCCGCGCCTCGATGCCGTCACTGGCCTGGGTGCCCGTGCCGTGCGCGCAGACCCAGTCGACGTCGTCGCTGGTCAGCCGGGCGCGGTCGAGGCAGCCGTGGATGGTCGACACCAGGCCGTTGCCGTCCGGGTGCGGTTGGGTCGGGTTGTGCGCGTCGGCCGCGGCGGCGCAGCCGAGTAGCCGGGCCAGCGGCCGCCCGCCCCGGGCCGCGACCCGGTCGGCGCGTTCCAGGATCAGCACCCCGGCACCCTCGCCCGGGATGGTGCCCCGCCGGTTGACGTCGAACGGCCGCACGGTGTCGACCGCGAGAGCGCGCAGCGAGGTGAACATGGCGAGGATCTCGAGCGACAGTTCGGAGACGCCGCCGCAGACCGCGACGTCGACCTCGCCGGTCGCGACCGCCCGGGCGCCGGCGGCGATCGCACTGTTCCCGGCCGCGCAGCCGGGCGCGAACAGCACCGTCGGGCCGTTGACGGTGACCACCTGGCGAAGCGTGTCCAGCAACGCGTCCGGCCGGGCCCAGGCCCGACCCGGCACGTCCAGCCGGCCCGTCCCGATCCCCCGGTCCAGGATCGGCCGGGTGGCCATCACGGTACCGGCGAAGACGCCCAACCGGTGCGCCCGGCTCCGTTCCGGCACTCCGCCGTGCCGGAGCGCCTCCAGCGCGGCGACGGCGAGGAACCGGGCGGCCAGGGACTCGTGGCCGGGCACCATCGCGTCGAGGTCCGCGACTGCGCCGGCCGGCACCTCCGCACCGCAGCGGGCCGGATAGCGGGACATGTCGAACCGGGTCACCGGGCCGGTCAGCACCCGCCGTCCGGTCACCGCCGTCCAGAGCGCGTCCGCGCCGAGGCCGGCGGCCGAGACCGCGCCGACTCCGGAGACCACCACGGCCGGGCGGCCGTCCCGGGTCCGGTCACGGCCCAACGGAGATGCCCCGATCCCGGAGTACGGCGAGGGTGTCGCCGAAGTCCTGGAGTCCGGCCGCCTCCTCGTCGGTCAGCCGTACGCCGAGCTGCCGCTCGATCCGGACGACGAATTCGACCTTCTGCACGGAGTCGATCCCGAGGTCTTCGTAGAAGGCCGCTCCCTCGGTGACCTCGTCCGGGCTGACCTCGAAGATCTCCGCCGCCAGGTCCCGCAGGACGGCGGCCGACACGCTGTCTCGCTGTGCCAAGTCCGGCTCCCTTCCCGATCACCGCTCGCCACGTTTCGTGGAACTTGCGGGTGGGCTCACAGTGAAGTTTTCCAGGAAGGAAACGACGCGGGAATCGCTTGAGATGCGACCAAAGAGCTTGTTCGCGCCGACCGAATAGCTCGTTACCATAGCCCGATCAGGTTGCTCCGGAACGAAAGACCCCGTATCCCCACCGGACGATCTTTCCTTGTCGGACGATGGTCGGTTCCGGTGCCGACATTGTCGTTGATCACTGGTAGGTGATCGAATACCCTGCCGATCAGGGCAGCAGCGCCACCGGGCCGGCGTCGATACCGACCCGGAACAGGGCGTACGGGCGGCGTCGGCGGTCCACCCCGCCGGAGTAGTCGGCCTGCCGGTGGAGTTGGTTGGCGGTGACGTAGAGATATCCGTCGGCGCCGACGGACATGGTGTCCGGCCAGAGCAGGCGCGGATCGCGTAGCAAGGTCTCGAACCGGCCGTCCGGGTGCCGGCGCAGGACGGCGTTCTGCTCGTACGCGGTGAGGTAGACCCGGCCCGCGTCGTCGCTCTCCAGCCCGTCGGAGCCGGACCCCTTGTCGCCCTCGTCCCGGACCGTCGCCGCCACCTCGGCGTCGTCCAGGGACCGGTCGACCAGCGCGTCGGTCGAGACGCTGTAGAGCCGGCGGGAGGCGAGCGGGCAGTAGTAGAGGCGGCTGCCGTCGGCCGAGATCGCGATCCCGTCGGAGCCCATCGAGACCGGGCTCGGCGGTCCGTCGGGCGGGCAGACCAGGAACGGCCGCCCCTCGACCAGCGGCCGGAACGTGGCCAGCGGTTCGGCCTTGGTGGAGGGATGGTCGTTCAGCCGCCGCCAGGCCGTCCCGCTGGCCAGGTCCACCACGACGATCCCGTTCGGACCGGAGTTGGACGAGTCGGTGAGGAAGGCGACCCCGGCCGAGCGGCGGCGCAGGTCGAACCGGACGTCGTTGAGGTACGAGGTGGGCAGCGCCACGTCGGCGGGGAACACGATGGTCTGGGTGACCAGATCGGTGTCGAGGTCGACGCAGACCAGTTTGGGACCGCCGGTGCGGGTCGGCTGGAACTGGGGGCTGCCGGTGTCGAGCACCCAGAGCCGGTCGGTCGGATCGACGACGACGCTCTGCACCGAGACGAAGGCGCCGGCGTCGTCGTCGCCGTGCGGGTTGTTCCAGTCCTGGTCCGGATAGGGCACGCAGGCCCCGTCCCGCAGCTCGGCGACGGTGGCGTCGACCTGGTCTCCCCAGCGCGGGAAGTTGACGAAGATCCTTCCCTGCCGGGAGACGGTGACCCCGGTGGGCATGGCGCCGGAGAAGGTGTGCACGGTCTCCAGCCGGCCGAGCGGCTCTTCGCTGGTCAGTTCGTCGCTCATCCGGCCCCCCGTGGCCCGCCCACATAAGAGCGGCCGAGTCCGCGACCGGCTCGGCCACCACGTCACTGTAAGCCGAGCAACGGCGCAGAATACCTGAATAGCCGGATTTGCCGCTGATATCCAGCCTCACCCTGACCCGCACGTGAAGGCACAGTCGCACATCGATGTAGAACTCTTTCCAACAGCGCTCGCGATTGGTTAAATACCTTCAACTTTCCGCCTCGCCTGCGCCGAAGGGCCCTTCGATGAAGACCGGATACGCACGTAGCCTGGCCATCCTCACCGCGGCCGCACTCGCCGCCCCGATCCTGCTGACGGCCACTCCCGCCAGCGCCGCGACGGTGACGGTCGACAACGCCACCGCCGACCGCTTCACCGCCAGCGCCAACTGGGGTACGTCCACCTGGTCCGCCGACCGGCAGGGCCCCGACTACCGGTACGCCACCCCGGACACCACCGCCAGCGACGTGGCCTGGTTCAAGGTCAACGTACCCAGCGCCGGCAGTTACCTGGTGGAGGTCTTCTACCCGGCCGACCCCGGCTACAACAACGCCACCCCGTTCGTCGTCGCCACCACCAGCGGCAACCAGAGCGTCCCGGTCAACCAGCGGACCAACGGTGGCCAGTGGGTCAGCCTCGGCACCTTCTCGCTCGCCGCCGGCGACTACAACGCGGTCGGGGTCAGCCGGTGGACCAGCGGCACCGGTTACGTGGTCGCCGACGCGGTCCGGATCACCACCGCCACCGGTGGCGGCACCAGCTTCTCCCTGCCGCTGCCCCGCACCGCGCTGCCCCGCAGCGAGTACGACGACCCGCACCACGACTATCCGGCGATCGACCTGCCGGTGCCGACCGGCACGGCCGCGTACGCCGTCCGGGCCGGCACCGTGGTCCGGATCAACGACAGCAGTTGCGGCCAGGGCATCAACCTGACCGGCACCGACGGGGCGATCTACACGTACTGCCACTTCTCCGCCTGGTCGGTGGCGTCCGGTGCCACCGTCACGGCCGGGCAGCGGATCGGCTCGACCGGCAACACCGGCAACTCGACCGGCCCGCACCTGCACTTCGGCATCCGGACCGGCAGCACCCGCCGCTGCCCGCAGAACTTCCTGCTCGCCCTCTACGACGGCGTCACCCCGCCCGCCGCCAGCAGCCTGCCCACCAGCGGTTGCAGCTACTGAGCTGTCCGGAAGGGCCCCCGCTCGTCGTCTTCGTGGCGGGGGCCCTTCCTGACCAGCACACCCTCAGCGCTTGCGGGCGACCAGGATGTCGCGGACGATCGCCTGGTCGACCCGGTGGGCGAACTCCAGGTACGGGCCGTCCGCCAGCACCTCCAGGCCGGCGTCGGCGAGGACCCGGGCCGCCTCGTCCCGGCGGGCCACCTGGGTGTTCCAGGCGATGCCGAGCGCCCCACCGGGCCGGAGCAGGTCGACCCAGACCGGCACCGCCTCGGCGAGCAGGGCGAGCGGGCTGCGCGCCAGCCCGTGCCCGGCGCTGCGGCTGCCGTGCTGTACGCCGTACGGGGCGTCCGCCACCAGTAGGTCCTGGGTGCCGGGCCGGAAGAACTCCGCACTCCGGACGGTGTCCACCTGCACCACGTCCAGCCGCTGGGTCTGGCCCGCCCGGTAGGACTCCTTGTCGGCGGCAAGGTCGACCTGCAACCGTCGGGCCACCACCTGCCGGTTCCGGCGCACCGGCCCGGACTCGGCCCGATGCTTCACCCGCTTGCGCTTCAGCCAGGTCTGGATGTACGTCGAGTACGCCTCGAAGTCCTTCTGGTCGCGATCCACCCCGGCGGCGTCGTACCCGTACATCAGCGCCTGGTTGAGGGTGGTGCCCCGGCCGCAGAGCGGGTCGAGCACCCGGAACTTCCGGTCCAGCATCTGCGGGGCGAAGTCCGAGGCGAGCAGCGTCACGTTGAGCAGCAGCTTGGTGAACTGCTCGTTGGTCTTGCCCGGATACTTCGGGATCGTCAGCAGGTCGTCGTCGAACCGGTCCAGCGGGCGCAGCTCGACCGGCCGGAGCAGTCCGCCGGTGACCTCGAACAACACGTAGATCGACGACAGGTTGGCCAGGTACGCGACGTCGCGTCCGTCGAGCTGGTCGGCGGTGAAGGTGACGTAGCGGACGCCACCGAGCACGGTCTCGGCGATGTCGTGCAGCCGGCCGCCGAGCACGGCCCGGTCGAACACCGCCAGCTCGGCCCGGGTCAGCGTCACCGAGGCGTCCGCGTAGACGCGGTTCGACGACGGAGAAATCAACAACGCGTACTGGCTCATCTGTCCTTCCGGCAATTCGCGCGCTTGCGACCGGTAGATGCTAGTCGGCGCTCCGCAGCCGCCTCCGTCGAGGTCAGCCGGGGTGTCGGTACGGCGGCGGATACTTGCGGCAGTTGATGGATGACCGGCCCCGGCGCAGCGGGTTAGCCTTCCCCGATGATCTATGCCGACTGTTCTGTTCCGGGCCCGTACCCGGAGCCGACCACCCCCGAGTCCGGCAGGTGACGTCGATGAGATTGACCGCGTCGAGAAGACGGAAACTCGCCACCCTCGCCTCGCTCTGCCTGGTGGCCGGGCTGGTGGGGCTGGCCCAGCCCAGCCGGGCCGCCGCCGAGCCCGAGGTGGGCAGCGCCCGGCTCGTCCCGCTCCAGGTCACCGGCCCGGCCAGCGAGCGGCTCAACCTGATCCTGCTCGGCGACGGCTACACCGCGGCCGAGCTGCCGAAGTTCCACGCCGACGTGGACCGGCACATGAACGTGCAGTGGAGCATCGAGCCGTACCGCAGCTACCGGAACTACTTCAACGTCTACGTGATCGAGATCGTCTCCGGTGAGTCCGGCATCCGCTGCGACCCGGACGACGATCCGCCGGACCCGGACCGGATCACCCCGCTCGGCCTGCACTACGCGGACGGCTGCACCAACCCGCTCGCCCGGGGCATCACCTTCCAGCCGTACGGCACCCAGGCGCTCAACCGCTATCTCCAGCAGCTCGTCGCGCCGCTCGGGGTGACCGCCAGCAACCGGCAGATCCTGGCGATCGCCAACACCGACACGTACGGCGGGATCGGCGGCACCAACGCGACCACCTCCGGCGGCGCCCCGCAGGGGCCACTGATCAGCCCGCACGAGCTGGGCCACTCGCTGGGACAGCTCCAGGACGAGTACCCGTACTCCAACCGCCCCGACCCGGGCGGGCCGTACTGCACCGACGACTGCGCCGAGCCGAACTCGCGGCACCACACCCGGCTGACCGAGCAGCAGATGATCGAGCAGCAGGCGAAGTGGTGGCGCTGGCTCGGCGAGGAGAGCGAGTCCGGCGGCACGATCGGCCGCTACGAGAGCGGCATGTACGCCACCTCGGGCGTCTGGCGGCCCAGCGAGCACTCCATCATGCGCTGGATCGGCTTCTACTACGACCAGGTCAGCCGCGAGATCATGACGCAGCGGATCTCCGGCCGCCGCAACACCAACGCGATGGCGCTCTCCGCCACCCCCACCGACCAACCGGTCGGGCGCACCGACGTGCTCTGGGTGGAGACCCAGCATCCGGTCTACCACGAACTGGACGTGCGCTGGGCGGTCAACGGGGTCGCGGTGCCGGACACCCACAACAGCCGCAACCTGGACCTCGCCGACCTGGACGTCCGGCCCGGCGACGTCGTACGGGTGACGGTGTCGGATCCCACCGAGTTCGTCCGGGACCCGGCGATCCGCAACGGGCCGGCGCTGACCCAGAGCCGGCAGTGGACGGTCGGCGCCGAGCCGAGCCCGCCGTCGGAGGTGGAGGTGGCGTTCACCGCCTCGACCCAGACCGACGAGCGCGCGGTCGGCGGCCAGGACGTGGTGTACGTCGAGACGACCCACCCGGTCGACCGGGTACTGGACGTGACCTGGCGACTGGACGGCACGGTGTTGCCGAACCCGCACAACAGCCGCAACCTCGACCTGGGTGCGCTGCGACTGGCTCCGGGCAGCTACCGGCTCACCGCGACGGTGACCGATCCGGCCGCTCCCGACGGGGACTCGGAGACCCGCACCTGGACGGTCGACAACCTCGAGGCGGGTACCACGGCGACCCTCTCGACGCCGGTCACCACGCTGCCGGGCGGCGGCACCCCACACCACGTCTACTTCGAGCGGTTCACCATGGGGCTGGAGCCGACCGACGACCGGCCGGGGTTCACCGTCGGGGAGTTCCGGCTCGACCGGGACGGCTGGTTCAACTACTTCGGCTGGCCGGACGCCCCGGCCGGTACGCCGTTCCTGTTCACCCCCACCGGCACGGTGGTGAAGTCGCTGGTCTACGGCAACCTCGGCTCGGGCGGGCTCTCCAAGGCGGTCTTCGAGGAGACCGAACCGGGCTACGGCACGCACACCGTCGAGCACCGGGCGATCGACGCGGCCGGCAACATCGGCTCGGCGGACGAGTTCCGGACCACCGTGCTGCCGGGTTCCTCGCCGGCCTGCACCCGGACGATCTCCGGTGCCCGGGCCGGCGACCTGACCGTCGCCTCCGGGGTGACCTGCCTCAAGGACGCTCGGGTGGCCGGCCGGATCACCGTACGCCCCGGTGCCTCGCTGATCGTCTCGGGCGGTGAGATCTCCGGCGGGATCAGCACCGACCGGGCGGTCGCGGTGCAGATCTTCGGCGCGACGGTCAGCGGCGCGGTCCAGATCAGCGGCAGCACCGGCACCGTGGCGAGCGTGGGCAGCACGTTCAGCGGCGCGGTCCGGCTCGCCGGCAACGCCGGTGGTGAGCACGGGCTGGCCATGGCCGGCAACCGGATCAGCGGCCTGCTCTCCTGCACCGGCAACGGGCGGGTGGCCGACTTCGGGGTACGCAACGAGGTCCGTGGCCACGCCTCGGGCGAGTGCACCGGGTGGTGACGGTGACCGGCTGATCGGCCCCGGGCCGGTGGTGGGTGCCTCGGGGTACCACCATCGGCCCGGCCGTCCGGCGGGCACGCCGTCCGGCCGTCCGGCGGGGAGACGCCGTCAGGCGTGGTCGCGCCAGATTTCCCGCAGCGGCTCGATCCCGGCCGCCGGGTCCAGGTTGAGCACCGCGGCGCCGAGCCGGTAGGTGTAGCGGTCGGTGGGCTCCCAGTAGATGCCGGGCCGGTCGCCGGCGGCCCTGAACTCCACGTACGCCTGCAGCGGCCCGCTTCTGGCCTGGTGGCTCACCTCGCCGGAGAGTTCGATCACTCCGCTGTACCGGTCGATGACGCCGTCGGAGATCTGGGTCCGGTGGTCGTCCGGCGAGTGGTTCGGCAGCTCACGGGGGGCGCCGGAGTTGTAGAAGTATCCGATCCAGTCGTTGCCCTGACACCGTACGACGGCTCTGAAGTTGTCGTCCGGCATCTCCAGCCCGGTCTCGTCCCGGTGCCGCGTCGCGTCGCCCGACCGCTCGCACCTGTCGGCCGCGGCGATGAATCTCCCCGCGAACTCGCGCAGGTCGCTGTCGTCGCCGAAGGCCCGGGCGGGGGAATCGGTCCGCCACCAGATCACACCGCCGACGGCGGCCAGCGCCAGCACGGCCACCGCCCCGGCCACCACGGCACGACGGCGCCGCCGGGGTCCGGTACGGCCGGCGGCACCCCACGGCGGCGCGGACGCGCCGGAGAGCGGGCCCGGCACTGGCGCGGACGCCCAGGGCGGAGTCGGGGGCACGCCGGAAAGCGGGGCGGGCGCGCCGGGCGGAGCCGCGGAGCCGGCGTGCGGATTCGGCGCCTCGGCGTGGCCGGCGACGCCGACCGGCTCCCTGATCGCCATCGCCGGCAGGTGCAGCCCGCCCTCGGCCACCACGAACTCGGGCTGCTCGATCGCGACCGGCGCCATCTCCGAGTGCTGGTGCAGCAGCGTCGCCACCAGTGGGATCCGGGTCGATCCACCGACCAGGAAGACGGCGCAGACCCGCTCCCGGTGATCCCGGTGGTAGTTGTCCAGGGTCTGCACGGCCAACCGGACCGCCCGGGTCAGCACCGGTCGGGCCGCCTGCTCGAACTCCTCCCGGGTAACGTGCACGTCCCGGTTGAGGATGGGGAGGTGCACCGAGGCCGTCGGCTGGCGGGAGAGCATCTCCTTGGCCGCCTTGGCGTCGTCCCAGAAGAGCCGGAAGTCGCGGAGGTCCTCCGGTCCGGCCGGAACGGTCAGCCGGCGCCATCGTTCCGGATCGCTCGCCGCCACGGCCGCGCCGATCCGCTCCACCACGATCGCGTCGAGGTCCACTCCGCCGAACGCGTCCATGCCGTCGGTCGCCACCGTCTCGAAGGAGCCGGGCGTCCGGCGTACGACGCTCACGTCGAAGGTGCCGGCGCCCAGGTCGAAGACCATGATGGCCTGGCCCGGCGCGAGTTGCCGCCCGAGCACCCGGACGAAGTACGCGGCGGCGGCGGACGGCTCGTCCACCAGCCCGACCCGGGGCAGCCCGGCGAGGGCGGCGGCCGAGTGCAGCACCTGTCGTCGGGCCGGTCCCCAGGTCGCGGGGTGGGTGATCGTCACCGTTGCCGGCGCCTGCCCGGCCGCGCGGACCGCCTCGGCGTAGACCCGCCGCAACCCGGCCGCGACCAGCTCGGCGATCGGGTACGCCCGCTCGCCGAGCAGCAGTTCACCCGCGTCGACCATCCGCTTCGGATTCGGTTCGTAGCGGGCCGGGTCGACCCGCGCACTGCGCTCGGCGTCCCGCCCGACGAGTATCCGGCCGTCGGATGTGGCGAAGACGGCGGAGGAGAGCAGCGGGGAGCCGTCGAACACCAACGGCCGGACCCGGCCGTCCGGCCACCGCAGCATCCCGACCGTGTGTGAGGTCCCGTAGTCGACAGAAAGCGCGAAGCTGAGGCCCGTCACGGCACCGGAGTCTACGAGACCCGGCAGGCTCAGGGCCGGCGCAGCACGCCACCGTACTCGTAGAACCGGGTCTCCTCCGCTCCCCTGCCCAGGTACGGCCGGAGCGCCTCGTCGACCGGTGCGAGCGGCGGCTGGGTCGGGTCGGGGCGCCAGGTCTTGACGTCGACCAGCCCCGGCTCGACCGGCTCGAAGTCGCGGACGAACTCCGCCACCTCGTCGACCATGCGGTTCTTCCAGGGGATGCCCATCTTCTTCACCATCGCGTTGCCGGCGTCCACTCCGGCCCGGTCGGTGCCGGCGAGCTGCGAGTAGCCCAGGTAGCTCTCCGGTGCCATCGCCTCGCGCATCACCGCGAGCAGGTGGCGGACCTTGTCGTCGTCGACGATGGAGTGGGTGACCGAGAGCAGCAGCACCGCGACCGGCCGGGAGAAGTCGATCATCTTGCGGACGTCGGAGTCGGCGAGAATCCGCTCCGGCTCGGTGACGTCGGCGGCGATCACCCGGGTCGTCTCGTCGTCGGCCAGCAGCGCGCGCCCGTGCGCCAGCACGATCGGGTCGACGTCGACGTAGACCACCCGGGCCCCGGGCTGGAACTGCTGCGCCACCTGGTGCACGTTCGCCTGGGTCGGCAACCCGCTGCCCAGGTCGAGGAACTGCCTGATACCCAGGTCGCGGGCGAGGAACCGGACCGCCCGGTAGAGGAAGAGCCGGTTCTCCCGGGTCACGTCCAGGCTGGCCGGGTACTGCGAGTTGACGAACTGCACGGCCGCCCGGTCCACCGGGAAGTTGTCCTTGCCGCCGAGGGAATAGTCGTACATCCGGGCCGAGGTCGGGACGTCGATCGGAAAGGCGGGGTAGCCTCCGTCGTTTGGCGCGGTCACGAGATCAGCTCCGTACGGATCGAGGGGGACGGATTACCAGCGTAGCGGGTCCGTCGACCCTCCCTTTGCGAGCGTTGACCCGAACGCGGGTCGCTCAGCGGCCACAGCCCACCCGGTGCGGGGCGAGGGCGATGTCGTCGATCCAGAGGTCGAAGTGGTCCGGGGTGGGGCCGCCCTGGTAGAGCTGCCAGCCGATCTTCACCGTGTCGGCGCGGGGCAGGACGAAGTCGACGGGGTTGCCGCCGTGTTCGGTGGTGCTGACCGTCATCTCGGGCTGGGCGACGCCGTCGATCCAGACCGCGACCCGGTTGTCGGTGGCATCCCACTGCCACTCGAAGCACTGCCACCGGTCCTCGACGGTGGGCGCGGACTCCCGCCAGTTGGTCCAGTCGCCGGTCGGGCCGCCGTCGGCGCCGACGCCCCAGAACGACCCGCCCAGCGGTGGCGCCCACTGGCCGCCGATCGGCCGGACCACCTCGGCGCTGCCCGGGCCGGTCGCCTCGACCAGGGTGAAGTGGGCCCAGTCGGGCGCGGTCGGGAAGGCGTCCACCTTCAACCGGATCCGGCCGTAGAAGCTGTTGCCCGGCGCGGCGAAGTCGTCCACCTTGAGGAAGGCCCGGCCGTTGCCCTCGGTGTGCACCCGCAGCACCTTGTCGTGCCGCTGCCGCTCGACCGTCAGGATCCCGTCCTTGGTGTCGATGCCCCAGGCCAGCGAGGCGGCACCGCCGGTGGGCAGCCGTTCGAAGTCCTCGCAGAACAGCAGCGTGCGGGGACCGCAGCCGCCGGGCCGGCCACCGGGCCCGGCCTGGCCGGCGCCGGCCTGCGCGGCGCCGCCGCTGGCGAGTACCGCAGCGGCGGTGAGGAGGATGAGAGGGAACCGTTTCGTCAGCCCGACCATGGCGCAAGAGCATGACAGATATCGATGGGTGGCGCCACCCGGGGGCACCCGACACCCCACCGGGTCCATCGACATTGACGATCATCTTTGGTTTACTGGAGGGCCCCGGCCGTGGTCCGGTGCCCCACCGCACCCCGCGTACGCGTACGCGCCCCCGCACCGGCCGGTGGCACGTCCGGAGGTGTGTGATGAACAGTGGGTCCGGATCGGACTCGCCCCCCGTCGACGTCCTACCCTCAGGGGTGTCCCGGCGCGATGTGCTGCACCGGACGGCGGTCACGTCGGCCGGGCTGGCCGTCGGCGCGGCGGCCGGGCCGGCGGTCGACAGCGGGCTGGCGGAGCCGGCCGGGGCGGCACCGGCACCGGAGGCGGCCGGCGCGGCGACCGTCGAGGTCACGCTGGCGGTCAACGGCCGTACCGAGCGGCTGCGGATCGACTCCCGGGTCACCCTGCTGGACGCGCTGCGCGAGCGGCTCGGGCTGACCGGTTCGAAGAAGGGCTGCGACCGGGGCCAGTGCGGCGCCTGCACGGTGCACGTCGACGGCCGGCGGGTGCTCTCCTGCCTGACCCTGGCGGCGGCCACCGCCGGGCACCGGATCACCACCGTGGAAGGACTGGCCGACGGCGACCGGCTGCACCCGGTGCAGCAGGCGTTCATCGACTGCGACGCCTTCCAGTGCGGGTTCTGCACCTCCGGGCAGATCATGTCGGCGGTGGCCCTGCTCGACGAGGGGCACACCGGCTCGGACGACGAGATCCGCGAGCACATGTCCGGCAACATCTGCCGCTGCGGGGCGTACGAGAACATCGTGGCCGCCGTCCGGACGGCCCGGCGGAGCGGGGCGGACCGATGAGGCCCTTCGACTACCGCACCGCGCAGAGCGTGTCGCAGGCCGTCGCGGGCGGCGGGGCCGGCACGGCCTACCTGGCCGGCGGGACCACGCTGGTGGACCTGATGAAGCTGGAGGTGATGACCCCGCGCCAGGTGGTGGACATCAACCGGCTGCCGCTGCGCGGCGTCTCGGCCGACCGGGACGGGCTGCACGTCGGTGCGCTGGAACGGATGAGCGACGTCGCCGGGCACCCGCTGGTGGCCGGCGGATATCCGGTGATCGCCCAGGCCCTGCTGCGCAGCGCCTCGCCGCAGTTGCGCAACATGGCGAGCATCGGCGGCAACCTGCTGCAACGGGTCCGCTGCGGCTACTTCCGGGACACCAGCACCGGCTGCAACAAGCGCCGGCCCGGCTCCGGCTGCCCGGCGGTCGACGGCGAGAACCGCGGCCACGCCATCCTCGGCACCAGCGACTCCTGCGTCGCCACCCACCCCAGCGACCTGGCCGTCGCCCTGGTCGCGCTGGACGCGCGGGTCCGGCTGGTCGGCCAAGGCGGTACCCGGGACGTCCGGCTCGCCGACTTCTACCTGCTGCCCGGGGACACCCCGGACCGGGAGCACGACCTGCGCCCGGGCGAACTGGTCACCCGGGTCACCGTGCCGCCGCTGCCCTGGGCCACCCGGTCGGCGTACCTGAAGATCCGGGACCGGCAGTCGTACGAGTTCGCCCTCGCCTCGGCGGCGGTGGCGCTGGAGCTGCGCGGTGGCCTGGTCCGGGACGTACGGGTGGCGGTCGGCGGGGTCGGCACCCGGCCCTGGCGGCTGCCGGCGGTGGAGGACGCGCTGCGTGGCAAGGCTCCCCGGCCGGAGGTGTTCGACGCGGCCGCCGCGCTGGCGGTCGAGGCGGCCCGCCCACTGGCGCACAACCGGTTCAAGACGACGCTGGTCCGGCGCACCATCGTGCGCGCCCTGACGAATCTGGTGGGATGACGATGAGCGGCGCTGCACGGACGGTCTCGGTCAACCGGGTCGACGGCCGACTCAAGGTCACCGGTGCGGCCCGGTACGCCGCCGACCAGCCCGTCGAGCGGGTCGCGCACGGCTACCTGCTGCTCAGTACGGTCGCCCGGGGCACCATCCGGGCGATGGACGTCGCTGCCGCCGAAGCCTCCCCCGGCGTACTGGCGGTCTACACGCCGTTCCGCTCGCTGGCGCTGCTCGGCAGCGGCACGCCGTTCAGCGTCGGACACAGTTGGCTGCCGTTGCAGGACACCGAGGTGCGCTATCACGGCCAGGCGATCGGGCTGGTGGTGGCGGAGACGTTCGAGCAGGCCCGGGACGCCGCCGCGCTGGTCCGGGCCGACTACGAGCTCCGGCCGGCGGCGGTCTCCTTCACCGACGGCATCCCGGGGGCCACCGATCCCGGCCCGATGATGGGCGAGCCCGCCCGGTTGGAGTTCCTGGCCGACGGGGTCGGCTCGATCGACGACGCGCTGGCGGCCAGCGAGGTGACCGTCTCCGGCACCTACCAGCAGCCGGGCAAGCACCACAGCGCGATGGAACCGCACGCCTGCGTCGCCGCCTGGCAGGACGGGACGCTCACCCTCTACACCGGCACGCAGAGCGCGTCGCTGACCGTCGGCGCGATGGCGGCGGCGCTCGGCGTCGAGGCGGCGAAGGTGCGGGTGGTCAGCCCGCACGTCGGGGGCGGCTTCGGCAACAAGATCGCCACCTGGGCGCATCCGCTACTCGCCGCCGCTGCCGCGCGTACGCTGGGCCGGCCGGTCAAGGTGGTGCTGACCCGGGAGCAGACCTTCACGATCAGCGGAAACCGTTCCGCCGTACGCCAGACGGTGCGCCTGGGCGCCCGCCGGGACGGCACCCTGGTCGCGGTCAAGCACCAGGTCTGGGCCAGCCAGTCCGCCTCGGGCGGCATCTTCGAGAGTTCGGCGCACACCACCTCGCGCTATCTCTACCAGACCGAGAACCTGCACCTGGAGCAGAAGATCGTCACGCTGGACGTGCCGCCGCCGACCTGGATGCGGGCGCCCGGCCAGGAGTCCGGCTCGTTCGCCCTGGAGAGCGCGCTCGACGAACTCGCCGCCGAACTGCGGTTGGACCCGGTCGAGCTGCGGCTGCGCAACTACGCCACGGTCTATCCGGGGCGGAACGTGCCGTGGTCCAGCAAGCACCTGGACGAGTGCTACCGGGTCGGCGCCCAGCGGTTCGGCTGGGCCCGCCGCAACCCGACCCCCGGTGCCGTCGTGCAGGGCGAGTGGCTGGTCGGGATGGGGATGGCCACCGCCAACTATCCCGGCGAGCGGTTTCCGGCCTCGGTGAAGGTACGGTTCCTGCCCGACGGCGACGTCTCGGTCTCCAGCGCCACCGCCGACCTCGGCACCGGGATGTGGACCGTGCTCGCCGTGCTCGGCGCGGAGGCGCTCGGCCTGCCGGTCGCCCGGATCCGCAGCGACCTCGGCGACTCCACGCTGGCCGCCAACATCGGCGCGTTCGGCTCGGGCGCCACCGCGAGTACCGGCCCGGCGGTGGCCGCCGCCGCCGAGGCCGCGAAGACCGCGCTGATCACACTCGCGGTGACCGACGAGCGGTCGCCGCTTGCCGGGGTGCCGGCCGCCGACGTCCGGTACGACCGGGGCGAACTCGTGACCCCGGACCGGCGGATCGGCTTTCCGGAGCTGCTGCGCGCGGTCTCCTCGGCCGGCGTCGAGGCGACCGGCACCGCGGCACCCGGCCCGGAGCACCGGCAGCACGCCTTCACCTCGTTCGGCGCGCACTTCTGTGAGGTCCGGGTCAACCGGTGGACCGGCGAGCCCCGGCTGAGCCGGATGACCACGGTGATCGACGGCGGGGCGATCATCAACGCCAAGACCGCCCGCAGCCAGATCATCGGTGGCGTCATCTTCGGCATCGGCCAGGCGCTGCTGGAGGGCGCCGCCGTCGAGCCGGAGACCGGCCGGATCGCCAACGGCAACTTCGCCGACTACCTGCTGCCGGTGAACGCCGACATCCCCCCGATCGACGTGCACTTTCTCGACCACCCGGATCTGCTGTTCAACCCGCTGGGCGCGCGCGGCATCGGCGAACTCGGCACGGTCGGGGTCGCCGCCGCGATCGGCAACGCCGTCCACAACGCCACCGGGCGGCGGATCCGCGAGCTACCGATCACCCTGGACAAGCTGCTCGACTGAGGACGGCGCCTCGACCGAGGGCGGCCGCGCGTGCCCGCCGACCGGGGACGGTGCCGGTCGGCGCCGCCGGACGAGCAGCACCGGCAGCCAGGGGGCGGTGCCGAGCAGCACCAGCAGGGTGAGCAGCGGCAGCCGCCACCAACCGGAGGTCTGCGCCGGCAGCCCGGCGGGCGACTCCGCCACCCACGGCCGGGCCGTCTTCGACCAGGCCAGAAAGGCGTCGCCGATCGGCACCGCGCCGAAGGCGTACCGCTTGGACCACGGGGTCTCCAGGGGTACCCCGGCCAGCTCGCCGTAGTTCGCCAGCGCGCCGGCCAGCGCGGCGTCGCCCTGGACCTGTGCCGCGCCCAGCGTCACCACGGTCGCCGAGAGGCTGACCCCGAGCAGCAGCGGGCCGGAGTCGACGTCACCCGGGCCGGAGGTGCCGGCCGGATACTCCCGGACGGCCGGGCCGAGCCCGAGCGGCGTGGCCACGAACCGGTCCCGGAAGCCGAGGTACTGCTCGCGGGCGAAGCCCGGGTCCACGTCGACCAGGAACCGCAGGATCATGCTCTGCGAGGTGGCCCGGGCACCCTCGGCGGGTGCCCCGGTCGCCGGGTCGACCCGGTGCGGCAGCAGCCCGGTGGCCGGGTCGAGCCGTTGGCGTACCCCGGCCAGCCACCGGTCGACGGTGCCGCCGAACCGGGCGGGCAGCAGGGTGTCGTGCAGCCGCAGCGAGGCGACCGCCACGGTGGAGTCGACCGGCCAGGCCTGGTCCGGGTACGCCGGCAGGTAGGGCGACGCCGACGCGTCGAAGGCCGCCCCGAGCGCGACGGAGTCGTCGGTGAACCTGGCCAGCTCGGCCGGATCCCGTGCCGCCCCCGGTTGCAGGCTCAGCACGCCGCCGCGCAGCCAGTTGGTCCAGCCCCGGTAGAAGACGCCGTACGACGGGGTGAGGTCGGGGCTGAACGGCGCGCGGCCGGCCGGTGAGTCGAGGCGGTCCAGTGCCCAGCGGGCCTCCCGCAGGGCGGTGCCCCGCTCCGCCTCGGGCTGGCGCAGGCCGAGTTCGACCCAGCTCAGCCCGTAGAGGGTGTGCAGGAAGAAGTAGCCCTCGGGGAAGAGCTGCTGTGCCGCCTCCCCCGCGCCGCCGGTCAGCTCGGCGCGGAGGAAGGCGAGCTGGCGGCGTACTCCGGGCGGGTCGGCGGCGGGACCGGCGGTGGCCGGCACGACCAGCCGGACCGCCCCGCTCACCGCGCCGGCCGTGACCACGACGGCGAGCAACAGGTACGACCAGCGCAGCACCCGGCGCGCCGTCGTCGATCTTCCGAACACCCCGCCGAGGCTAGGTCGTCTGTCAAGATAGGACGACCGATCCGCAGGGAGGACGCTGGTGACCTGGGCCGAGATGCTCGCCTACTGCCTGGCCAAGCCGGGCGCCTGGCAGGACGAACCGTGGGAGGGCGACGTGGTGATCAAGGTGGGGCCGAAGATCTTCGCCTTCCTCGGCCAGGAGTCGCGGTCCAGCGTCGGCGTGAAGTGCGGACCGAACCGGGACGTGGCCGACGAGTGGCTGCACCGGTTTCCGGAGGACGCCTCGGTGATGGCCTACATCGGCCGGTCCGGCTGGAACACCCTGCGGCTCGGCGCCGGAATCCCCGACGACGAGTTGCGGGAGGCGGTCGACGCCTCCTATTCCGCGGTCGTCGCCAAGCTGCCGAAACGCGACCGCCCGACGACCTGACGACCGCCCGACGACCTCACGACCTGACGACCGCCCGACGACCTCACGACCTGACGACCGCCCGACGACCTCACGACCTGACGACCGTCCCACGACCTGACGACCGCCCGACGGCCCGACCGCCGCAGCGGGAGGCCGTCGGGCGGGCCGATCCGGGTCAGCCGTTGGTTGGCGCGGGCAGTGCCGGCCCGGCGGGCACCGGGTCAGCCGTTCGCGGGCGCCGGCAGCGCCGGCCCGACTACCCCAGCGGGGACCGGGCTGTCGGCCCGGACCGGCTGGTCGGGTTCGGACCGGCGGAGTTCGCGCACGGCCCGGCGACCGGAGGGCACCAGCAGCGCCGCCACCATCGCGGCCAGGGAGAGCACGGTCAGCATCGCGAAGCCGTGCGTGAAGCCGGCCTCCCGGGGCAGCCCGCTCGGCTGCGGGTTGGCGGTGACGACGCTGCTCATCACCGCCGCACCGATCGCGCCGCCGATGGTGCGGATGTTGGCGTTCATCCCGGTCGCGGCCCCGGTCTGGCTGGCCGGGACGTTCCGGACCACCAGGTTGGTCATCGAGGAGAAGGCCAGGCCGATGCCGAGGCCGAAGAGCCCGGCGGCGAACCCGATCTGCCAGCGCGCGTCGTGGGCGAACACCAGGCAGGCGCCGGAGAGCGTACTGAGCGCGGTACCGGTGGCGAGCTGGGCCCTGGCGCTGAACCTCGGCTCCAGCCGCCCGCTGACCAGCCCGGCCACGAACATGGTGACCAGCATCGGCAGCATCAGCAGGCCGGCGGTGGTGATGCTGGCGCCGAAGCCGTAGCCGGCGCTCGTCGGCGCCTGCACGAACTGCGGCAGGAAGGCGTAGATGGCGAACATGGCCGCGCCGTAGAGCAGCGCCACCAGGTTGGTCGTCCAGACGCCGGGGTGGCGCATCATCCGCATGTCGATCAGCGGGTTGGCCGAGCGGCTCTCCACCACGATCCAGCCGACCAGGCCGGCGACGCCCAGGGCCAGCAGGCCGAGTACCCGGCCGGAGCCCCAGCCCCAGGCGGGCGCCTTGCTGACCCCGAGCAGGAGCGCGACCAGCCAGCCCGCCAGGAGTACGGTGCCGGGCCAGTTGATCCGGCCGGCGGTCCGGACCGGCGACCGGGGCACGAACAGGTACGCCGCCAGCGCGGTCGCCGAGACGACGATCAGCGGAATCCAGAACAGCCAGCGGTAGTCGAGCGCGCTGACGATCGGTCCGGCCGCCACCACGCCGAGTCCGCCGCCGACGGCGATGATCGCCGACATCGCGCCGATCGCCGAGGACATCCGGCTGGCCGGGAACTCGTCCCGGATGATCCCGAACGAGAGCGGGAAGACGGCGCCGCCGACACCCTGCACCACCCGGGCCAGCAGCAGTACGCCGATGTTCGGGGCGAGCGCGGCCACCAGCGAGCCGGCGGCGATGGCGACCAGCGAGGCGACCAGCATGCGTTCCTTGCCGACCATGTCGCCGATCCGGCCCAGGATCGGCGTGAAGATCGACGCCGACAGCAGGTACGCGGTCAGCACCCAGGTGACGGTGTTGGGCGAGGTGTGCAGGTCGTGCTGGATCGTCGGCAGTACCGGACTGATCAGCGACTGCAACATCGCGAAGAAGCCGGCACCGGCGGCGAGGACGGCGAAGGTCGCCCGCCGGGAGGCGGGACGGATGAACCGGGTCACGGATGGATCTCCAAAGTGTTGGTGCTGCGGGGTCCGGTCGGGCCTCGCTGGCCGGACTTGGCCGATCGGGCGCACTCCGGCCGGTACTCGACGATTCCGGTCGCCTGGGCGGTCCGGTCCCGGCCGTCCGCGTCGGGCGGACGGTCCGGTTCGCCCCGGCTACGCGCGTCGTTCCGGTCGATCGCGCTGCCGGGCCCAGCCGAGGTACGGTATGCGGAGGCACGGCTCCGGTATTCAGAGTTCCGGAGGGGTGCCTCCGCATAAACGTAGCGGAGGGATGCCTCCGCTTGCAACCGGAACGGGGTGACGCCTGCCATGACCAGCTCCGGTTCGGCGTCCGCCAACCTCGCCCGCCGTCCCAAGCGGGCGGATGCGCGGCGGAACTACGAGGCTCTGGTCTCGGCCGCCCAGGAGGTGTTCGCCGAGCACGGCGCGGCCGGCTCGCTGGAGGAGGTGGCCCGGCGGGCGGGAGTCGGCATCGGCACCCTCTACCGGCACTTCCCCACCCGGCGCGACCTCTTCGAGAGCCTCTACCTGGACGAGGTCGAAGCACTCGGCCGCACCGCCGCCGAACTGGCCGACCAGCCGCCCTGGGAGGCGCTCGCCGGCTGGCTGCGCCGGTTCGTCGGATACACGGTGACAAAACGGGCGCTCGCCGAGGAACTGTCCCACGATTCGGAGTTCTTCCAGAGCTGCCGGGTCGAGATCTACACGGCCGGCGAGCCGCTGCTGGCCCGGGCCCAGGCCGCCGGGGTCGCCCGGGCGGACGTGAGCTTCGACGACACGGTGCGGCTACTCAGCGGCATCACCAAGGTCCAGTACGCCGACCCGGGGCAGTTGGACCGGGTACTCGGGATCGCCCTCGACGGCCTGCGCGCCCCCGGATCCAGTACCCCGGGCCAATAGCGGACTGCCGGACCCGTCCCGGACTGCGTGCGCGGGCCACCCAAGATCCTCGGCAAGTTGAGGTGCGCAGCGAACCACAGTTCGCCGAGAATCTTGACACGCCGGGGCACGGGGGCGGGGCGGGGGACGGCGTCCGCACAGCCGGGCGGGTGTGAACCGATCGGAGAGGCAGCCGAGGACCGCCGGGCGAAGGCGGTCCGGCCGACGGCCGGCCGACCGGCTCTGGACAACAGGTCAGGATCGAGGGGTGGCGAGGCAGCGGATCGCGGCGGTCAGTGCCGGACTGTCGAGGTCGGTGTCGGTGACCAGAGCCTGGAGCATCGCTCCGTCCAGCAGCGCGACCACGGCCCGGGTCACATCCCGGCCGAGCCTCGGTTCCAACAGGTCGCGGAAGCCGTGCAGCCAGGCCTCGGCGAGCGGGCGCAGCGCGGGATCACGGGCCGCCGCAAGGTAGAGGTCGTACTCCAGCCGGACCCGCTGCCGGTCGGTCAGGTACTCCTCGACCAGCCCGAGCAGGGCGTCCGGAAGGTCCTCGGCGGCGTCGAGCCGGCCGGCCCAGGAGCGCAGGTCCGCGCGGAGCGCCTCGGTGGCCAGGGCCAGACCGGCCGCGACCAGGTCGTCCAGGGTCGGGAAATAGTAGGTGGTGGCGCCCAGCGGCAGGCCCGCCCGGGCCGCGACGGCCCGATGGGTGGTCCGGGCGATGCCCAGCTCGGCGATCACCTCGATCGCGGCGGCGGCCAGCGCCGCCCGGCGCGCCTCCGGGTCGCGGCCGCGCTGAGGGCGCCGTCCGGTCGATGTGCCACTCCCACCCATGCCGGACCCGGAAGTGGCCTTCGGGTCCGGCGACCTCGACCGCCGGCCGGTCAATGTGCCACTCCCCCACCCACGTTGAGCACCACGACCCCGGCGACGATGAGGCCGATCCCGGCGATCTTGGTCAGGGTGACCGGCTCGCCGAGGAAGGTGGCGCCGATCGCGACGATCGCCGCCGTACCGAGGCCGGACCAGATGGCGTAGGCGACGCCGACCGGCACCTGCCGGACCGCCTGGGAGAGCGCCGCGAAGGAGACCAGATAGCCGGCGAGGCAGGCCACCGTCGGCCAGAGCCGGGTAAACCCGTGGGTCGCCTTGAGGGTACTGGTGGCGAAGACCTCGGCACCGATCGCCGCGAACAGGAACAGGTACGCCACCACGACACCCTCCGACCGGTCTTGTACAGAAGTACTAGTACGACTGTACAAGACCGGTCCCGACGATGCGAGATCAGCCCGGCTCCTCCTCGGCGTAGAGCCGGGTGACAGTCTCGGCGACGCAGCACGGCTTGCCGCCCCGCTCCGGCTCGACGGTGACCCGGGTGACCACCTGCACCCCGCCGCCGGGCACCGGATCGACCTGGAGCAGCTCGGCGCTGACCCGGACCGCCTCACCGGTACGCAGCGGTGCGGGGAACCGCACCCGGTTCAGCCCGTAGTTGATCCCCATCCGGATCCCCTCGACCCGGTAGAGGTCGCCTACCAGCACCGGCAGCAGGGAGAGGGTGAGGAAGCCGTGCGCAACCGTCGTCCCGTACGGGCCGGCGGCCGCGCGCTCCGGGTCGACGTGGATCCACTGGTGGTCGCCGGTCGCGTCGGCGAACGCGTTCACCCGGTCCTGCTCGATCCGGTGCCACGGGCCGGGGCCGAGCTGCTCGCCGACCGCTCCGGCGAGTTCCGTCAGCGAGGCGAAAGTCCTCATTCCAGGTGCCCTCCGAGCTTGGTGTAACCGCGGAGCAGGTCCCGCGAGATGATCAGTCGTTGCATCTCGTCCGTGCCCTCGAAGATGCGCAGCAGCCGGACCTGCCGATACCAGCGCTCGATCGGCAGCTCCCGGGTGTAGCCCATGCCGCCGTGGATCTGCATCACCCGGTCGACCACCCGGTTGACCATGCCCGCGCCGTAGAGCTTCGCCATCGAGCTGGCGTGCCGGGGATCGCGGCCGGTGTCGACCGTCCAGGCAGCCCGGAGCACCAGCCAGCGGGCCGCCTCCAGCTCGGTCTCCGAGTCCGCGATCATCCACTGGATCGCCTGGTTGGCGCCGATCGGCTTGCCGAAGGTCTGCCGGGTGTTGGCGTACTCGATCGCCATCCCCAGGGCGCGTTCGGCGATGCCCAGCGCGTGCGACGGGATGATGTAGCGCCCCTTGCCGATCCAGCGCATGCCGAGGGCGAAGCCCTGGCCCAGCTCGCCGAGGATGTTGCGGTGCGGCACGCGTACGTCGTCGAAGACCAGCGACGCCGGCCCGCCCTCCCCCATCGTCTGGATGGGTTCGGACTTCCAGCCCATCGCCCGGTCCACCAGGAACGCGGTCGCGCCGCCGTCGTGCACCCTGCGGTCCGGGTCGGTCACCGCGACGACGATGGCGAAGTCGGCGTCGTTGCCGTTGGTGATGAAGGTCTTCTCCCCGTTCAGCACCCAGTCGTCGCCGTCGCGCCGGGCCCGTAGCCGGATGTTGGCCACGTCCGAGCCGGCGCCCGGTTCGGTGATGGCGAAGCAGGAGATCCGCTCACCCTCGATGGTCGGGATCAGGAACTCCTCGCGCTGCGCCGCGTCGGCCTCGAAGAGGATGTTGTCCGCCTCGCCGCCGAACCGGAACGGTACGAAGCTGCGCCCTATCTCGGTCCAGATCAGCGACTGGGTGACGGCGGGCAGGGCCATCCCGCCGTAGTCCTCCGGGGTGTCCAGCCCCCAGAAACCGAACGCCTTCGCCTTGCGCTGGAGTTCCCGCAGCTCGTCGCGGCGCAGTCCGGGCTGGTGAGCCCGCTCCCGGCGCAGCACCTCCGGCTCCAGCGGCATCACCTCGTTGCGGATGAAGGCCCGGGCGGTGTCCCGGATCGCCCGCTCCTCGTCACCGAGCGAGAAGTCCATGGTGTCGTCCTCCCCTCGGGTTAGCGCGCACCACCGTTGACATAGAGCGTCTGGCCGCTGACGTAGGAGGCGTCGTCGCTGGCCAGGAACGCGATCACCGCCGCGACCTCCGCCGGCTGGCCGACCCGGCGCAGCGGGGTCTGCTCGGCCGCGTACTTCTGGTGCTCGGCGGGGGTGGCACCGACCCGCTCGGCGGTGGCTGCGGTCATCGCGGTGGCGATGTAGCCGGGCGCGACGGCGTTGACGGTGATGTCGAAGGGACCAAGTTCGATCGCGAGGGTGGCGGTCAGCCCCTGCACCCCGGCCTTGGCCGCCGCGTAGTTGACCTGGCCCCGGTTGCCGAGGGCGGAGCGGCTGCTCAGGTTGACGATCCTGCCGTACTTGGCCGGCACCATGTGCCGCTGCGCCGCCTGACAGCAGTGGAACATGCTGGTCAGGTTGGTGGTGATCACCGCATCCCACTCGGCGGCCGGCATCTTGAACAGCAGGTTGTCCCGGGTGATCCCGGCGTTGTTCACCAGCACGTCGAGCCGGCCGTACGCCGCGACGATCTCGTCGAAGGTGGCCGACACCGCCGCGCCGTCGGTGACGTCGCAGCCGTACCCGGTGGCCTTTCCGCCGGCCTGGACGATCTCGTCGGCGGTCTGCCGCGCCCGCTCGGCGGCCAGGTCGACGACGGCCACGGTGGCCCCCTCGGCGGCCAACCGCCGCGCGGTGGCCGCCCCGATCCCCTGGGCCGCACCGGTAACGACGGCGATCCGATCGGCGAATCTACCCACGTTGCACTCCTCGCTGGTGGATTCGGGTGACCTGGAGGGGCGTCTCCGCGCGAAGCGCCGCCTTCCGGCACCCGGGCCGGCGGTGTCCCGGCCGTTGCCCGTTAAACTAGCGCTGGAAGTTTTTCCGCGCCAGTCCCCGACCGTCCGCGCCAGTCCCCGACCGTCCGCGCCAGTCCCTAACCGGCCCGGACGCCGGACGGGTCCGGACCGCCGGCAGACCAGAGACAACCGGACGCGTCCGGCCCGCGAGCGGATCCGGGCCATCGAGAAGGAGGGCGAACCGAGGATGCCGCGACCCCGCCAGGCCCTGTTGAGCCGGCAGCGGATCGTCGACGCCGCCGCCGCACTCATCGACGCCGAAGGGCTGGAGGCGCTCTCCACCCGCCGCCTGGCCACCGAACTCGGCGTACGCGGCCCGTCCCTCTACAACCACTTCGCCACCAAGGACGAGATCCTCGACGCGGTGGCCGACGCCATCACGGCGAAGGTGGACGTCTCCTACTTCGCCACTCACGACTGGCGGGACGCACTGCGGCTGTGGGGGCACTCCTACCGGCAGGCGCTGGCCGCGCACAGCAACATCGTCCCGTACCTGGCCCAGGGGCCGGGGCGGCGGCCGGCGGCGCTGGCCATGGCGGACGCCGTCTACGGCGGGCTGGTCAGGGCGGGCTGGCCGCCGGCCCGGGCCACCCACATCGGCGCGCTGATGCGCTACTTCGTCGCCGGTTCGGCGCTCGGGTCGTTCGCCCGGGGCTTCGTCGAGGACCCGCAGCTCTACGCCGCGCACTATCCGCATCTCGGCCAGGCGCACCGGCTCGCGGAGCACCAGCAGAGCGTGGACGAGGGCGCCTTCGCGCTCGGTCTGGACGCGCTGATCGACGGGCTGGCCCGGACCTACGAGCGGATCGTCGGCCCGCTGCCACCGTTGCCGGCAAGCTGACCGGTGTCACCGTAGCGGCCGGGGGTTTGCCGCGCCGGTGACACCGCGCCAGGTGTCTCTCAGGTGTTGTTGGCCAGGGCCAGCAGCCGGTCCCGGGCGCCGTTGAACCAGTCCCGGTCCACCGCGCCGGAGATGCCCGGCACGCTGCCGGTCGAGGTGTACTGCCACATGGTGTAGAAACCCCAGCCGGCGGGCAGGGCGCCCGGCGCGCTCGCCCAGCGGGCGATCCACAACGGACTGGTGCTGGCGAAGCCGGAGTAGTTGCCGGTGCAACTGCTCCACCAGCTCGTCGTGGTGTAGATGACGGCGTGCCGGCCGGTACGCGCCCGGTAGGTGTTCAGGAAGTCCCGGATCCAGGCGACCATGCCGCTCTGGGACAGGCCGTGGCAGCCCGCCTCCAGGTCGAGTGCCCCGGGCAGGGTGAGGTTGTCCCGCGACCAGGCGCCGCCGTTGCTGGCGAAGTAGTTCGCCTGGGCAGCGCCGCTGGACGCGGCCGGGCGAGCGAAGTGGTAGGCGCCCCGGATCACTCCAGCACCGTGCGCGGCCGGATAGTTGGTGTTGAACCGCGAGTCCTTGAAGGTCGTGCCCTCGGTGGCCTTGATGTAGGCCCACTGGATGCCGGCGTTGCGCACGCTGGTCCAGTTGATCGCACCCTGGTAGTGCGACACGTCGATGCCGGGGGTCGTCGCCGCCTGTGCGGGGGTGGCGGTGACCGCGAGCGTGGCGGCGACCAGCGCGGCCACGGTGAGCACGGAGCTGAGCAGGTGTCTCGGGCGGGTGGCCCGGCTTCCGGAGGTGCTCATCGATCCTCCCGATGGGGGTGTGGAGGGTATCGACGCCCATGTTTGGAGATATCTGTCTATGATCACAAGTGGTTACGAAGTTAATTTTCGCCATCAGTCCGGCGACTCTTCGGCACAGCGTCCGTCGTGGCCGGCCCGCAGCGCGCAGCGCCGGCCACCGGGCAGGTCGCAGCAGACCCGATGGCGTACGTGCGGCGCGTCCTCCGCACGGACCGTGGCCTCCCCCTCCCCCGCCTCGATCTGCGGCAGGAAGCCGAGCGACCGGGCGAGCGCGTACGCCAGGTCGACCGCCCCGGCCAGGTCGGCGCTGGTCGCGGGAAGGTGGATGACGTACCGGGGTGCCGGGGCGCAACGCCAACGCCCGCCACCCCGACGTCCTGGCCGCCCAACGACGCGAACGCGCCCGGATCCGCTCCGAACGCCAACACCGATGGGGTCAGACCCCGGCACGGGCGGCGGCCTGACCAACACCGTCAACGTTCCTGGTCAGAGCGCTAGACGTCAGGTGTCCGCTGCGTGCTGATGTCAACTGCTGGAGGGCTGCGCCTACTTTCGCACGCGGAAGCGGAGCATTGTGACGGCGCCCGACTGGGTGTTGCTGAAAGGTTCCAGGTCGATCCTGTCGAGGCTTGGGGGCGAGAAGCGGACACCGTCGCCGAGCAGCACCGGTAGGACATACACCAGGATCTCGTCGACGAGCCCGCGCTGCAGGCACTGGGCGGCCACGTCAGCACCGAGGATCTCCAGGTTCTTGCCGCCCGCGGCGCTGCGTGCCGTGGCAACGGCTTCCTCGATGTCACAGGTGAGGAACGTGACGGTAGGGTCCGGCTCGGCGGGAGGCTCGTGGGTGAGGACGAACTGTGCTCCCCCGTCGTAGGGGGTGTCCTGGTCGGCCATACGCTTGGCGACCTCGTACGTGCCCCGGCCGATGAGCATGGCACCCGTGGCCGCCATAACCTCCGGGACCGTATCCGCAGTCAGGTACTCGAAGATCCAGTCCATCGCGTGGCCAGGACCGGCGATGAACCCGTCCAGCGACATCGCCCTGTTCACGACCACTCTGCCGGTGCCGATGCTCACATCGCTCATGCGTCTTCTCCAAGGATTTTGGGGCCCGGGGCCGAATCATAGGCCGGTGGGGAGGGCGACGGCGGGAGTTGCACGCGTATCTGCGGTGGCCCAACGCGAACAACTGGCATCCGGATGTGCTGGTCGCGCAGCGTCGGGAACGTGCCCGGGTACGGAGTGAACGACACGTGGGGGCGTCCCAGTCCCGGGCTGCGTGACCAACCCGGTGATCGTCTGTGGTCACCGCACTAGGGTGCCTGGCTGTCACCGGTCAAAGAAGTACGGCGAAGGTCCGGATCAGTTCGGCCGCCGTGCCTGCCGCGTCGAGCACCCGCGCGACGACTGTTGCCGGCGGCACGCCGGAAAGCCACACCGCAGCGGCGACCAGCAGCCCCAACTTCCCGACGAAGAGCAGCCGCCGCATACGCCGCCCCGGCAGGTATCGCCAACTGTCGCCCAGCCCGCGCCGGGCCAGCCACACACCGAGGACGAGTACGGTCAAGCCGATCATGGCGGTGCGCGGCGGGAACGAGACTTCGACGAGCGCCGCGAGAGCCAGGTTCCCTTCGCGCAGAAGCCACGTCGGCATGTCGATCGCCACCGGAAGGTCTTCGATCACAGCCGGAAGATCCAGGTGCCATCCGCTCCAGACGGCACCTGCGATCAGTAGGCCCGCGTGCCAGGAGAGCGTTCGGCCCCGGCGGAGACTCCGACCGTGGTCTCCGGGCAGGATCGCGAGCCAGGCGACCACGGCCACGACCGGCGCGGCGAGCTGAGTTTGCAGGTCGACCAGCCGAGCCACCTGGTCCGACGGGTCCTGTCCGGCGAAGCGCGCTCCGATGAGCCCGCCGATCGCGATGGCGAGGTACGCGCGGATCAGCAACGAGCCCGCGTCCGTTGCGCTTCCCACGGCCAGGACCATCGGCTGTGCGGCCCGGCGTAGCCGTCTCAACCACTGACTCCGGCGGATCTGGCGGCTCTGGGCAGCCGCCTCGGGCAGTAGCGCCTGGGCCAGCGCGACTGCGGCGAGGCGTTCCGGCGGCGTACCCTCCTGTGCCTCGGTCACCAGCCGATGCCACCAGCGGCAGGCAGCCGGAATCCGCTTCCGCAGCAGCCGCCGCAGGGCTCGATCAGGATCGGATGTGCCGGTCAGTGCCGCCTGGACGCGGCTCGCTGCGTCAGCGCCGATCAGACCGGCGAGCCCTGTGGAGTCGTGGAGGTCACCAGCCTGGCTGTCCGGCGGAGGAAGGAAGAGACGGATCCGTCGGGCGTGGCGCCTGACCAGATCCTGGGCATCAACCGGCGTCGACTGGCCAGTCGGCTTCGCGGACGTGGCATCGGGCCCTTGCCGGGACACTGGTCGATCGACCGGCGGCAGCGACGGCGGAATCCGGATGCCGCGGCCATCGAGGTCGAGCGCGAGCGCGCTGACGCTCGCGATGATCCGGTGCCGGAGAGTACGGTCCCGGTTGCGGGCCTCCCTACGGAGTACTGCGTGAGCCTCACGTCGGCGACCGAACTCGCGAGCCAGCGTCCGGGCGATCCGGATGCGGGTCGAGCCGTCAACCCCCTCCTCGTGCAGCCAGGCCCGCGCGATCTCCAGGCCGGCATCGGCGTTGCCGATCCGGGGCAGTAGCGCGAGCGCGGCCAACCGCAGTTCAAGCGGGCCGGTCCGCGCCCACCTGCGAGCCATGTCGGCGGCCCAGGGCACGGCCTGCCGGTGCAGGAGGTTGAGGGTGGCCACGCGGTTGACCGGTATCACCGTCGGATCATCGGCCAAGCTACGCAGCAGGTGCGCCGCCAAGGCGTCGACGCCCGACCGCGCCAGAAGACGGGCGAAGGACAGCCGGCGGGCCCAACCTGCCTCGGGGTCGATGAGGTCGGGATCGAGCAGTTCCTCGGCTCGTGCCGGGTTCCGCCGCCACAGCAGTATCGCGCCGGCGAGAAGACGCTCCGGAACGGGGTTTCCGGGAGCGCCGAGGATCGACCGGACAACCTGGTCACCGGACCAGGCAGGATCGAATTCGGGCTCGACTACGTAGCTGGGGTGCCGATCGACCAACGCCCGCTCGGCGTCGGTGCTGTTGATTCGCTCGGTCAGCACGTCGAGCGCCAACCGACGCACCCCCACCGGGCCGATCGGACTGAGGGCCCGCTCCAGGAGCGCGAAGT
Source organism: Plantactinospora sp. DSM 117369 (assembly GCF_053764795.1). Classification (NCBI taxonomy): domain Bacteria; kingdom Bacillati; phylum Actinomycetota; class Actinomycetes; order Micromonosporales; family Micromonosporaceae; genus Plantactinospora; species Plantactinospora sp. DSM 117369. Next base: position 5,442,346 of record NZ_CM132446.1, read on the forward strand.
CGGGCTCTTCGGGGGCGGCGAGCAGGTCGAGCAGATGAGCGGCCCGGTACATCTCGTGCGCCATCACAGTGGTGCGAATGGACAGCGAGAGGGTGCGTATCCCCGCCGGAAGCGCCTCCTCGTCGTCGATCGTGCCCAGTATGTAACCGGCCCACTGCCGAAGCTCGATGCTGGTGGACCGGTCGAGGCCGAGGTCCGCCAGAAGGTTCACCGCCTCCCGCACAGCGCTGACGCTCCCGATACCTGCGAGAACCTCGGCGGCCGCGATCCGCACCAACGGGTTCGCTCGACGATCCCGGGCCAGTCCGGAGATCTGCTCGGGGTCTCCAGATACGAACAACAGCGTGGAAAGGACGTACCGCAACGCCGCGCCGGCCCCCTCGTGCCAGACATGCATGGTGCGTAACGTCCGATGGAGCCGCGCGGTCACCTTCCTGGTGCCGTCTGGCGTCAGGCGCAGCCCGTCGTTCAGCAACGCGCAGAAGGCCAGCAGTCGCGGGCTCACCAGCCGAGGTCGTAGTGGATCCATCGGGTGAATCCGCCAACGCAGCGCAAGAAGTGGCGTCAACAGGTCCGACACGTCGTGTCCCTGCTCTGCCCAGCGGGCGAGCGAGAAGCTGGTGCGGTTGTCTGCACCGGTTCGACCGACCCGACGGAGCCACCAACGACGACGCAGGCCACGACGGACGATCTGGCCGGCCGCCAGGTATTCGGCGAAGCCCCGGTGGGTGAACATCAGTCGAGTCCCGGCCGGCATGATCAGGCCGGTGCTGAGCATCGCCGTGCGTACGGCCTCGGTCACCCCGTCCGTCTCGTCGGCCGCCGCACGCACCGCCAGCCACGCCAGCGCGTAGCCCAACACCTCGTCGTGGTCGCCGTCGACCACCGCGGCGGCAACGTCCTCCAGGCAGCGTTCTGTCTCCTCGAAGAAGCGGGCGATGGGTTCACGTGCCGCCGCGCCGATCAGCGTCGCCTCGTCGAGCAAGGCGTCCCGCACCGTCGCGCGGCGTTCCCGGGCGAACATCAGATTGTGTACGAAGCGTCCATAGAGCGCGGCGCGGCTGGCGGGGAGTTCCACATCCGGCTGACGCTCGAAGACCGCTGCCGCGATCGTCGCCAACAGCGGCACCCGGACCAGTCCACGCAGACGGCGACGGTGCACCTCCGCGAGGAAGGCGGCGGAGTTGGCGGCGGCGGCCTCGGGCGTACGGATTCCGAACCAGCGTCGGGCGAACAGCCGGACGTCGTCCGCGTCGAACGGCCGTAGTTGATATTCACCGAGCCGGGCCTGATCCCCGATCCGGTCGACGTCGTGGCGCAGCCCGTCGAAGTCGCTTCGCATCAGCGGACGGGTCGTGATCAGGAAGCGCCAGCGGTCGCCGTACTCGGCGACCCGGCGTGACAGTAACGCGATCAGCCGCTGCCGCTTCTCGACGTCGACGACCTCGTCCAACCCATCGACGAGCAGCAGCCACTGCACACCGGGCACGGATTCCGGATCGAACACGGCGTCCGGAAGATCCCGGTCGAGGTAGGGCCCCAGGTCCTGGCGCGCTGCCTCGGCGATGGTATGCAGCCAGGGGCGGGCGGTACCCAACGCCGCCGCCGGTAGCCGGATGGTCAGGACGGCGCCGAACGGCGCGTCCGTGGAACGGTCGGCATTCAACCACCAGGCGCTCGTCTGGTGCACCAGGTGCTGGAGCAGCGCCGACTTCCCGGTGCCAGGACCGCCCACGAGGAGCAGGTGCCGGTGCCGGCGCACGACGTCTTCGATCCGCTCGGCCCCATGCTCGGTCCACTCGGCCTGCGGGGTCAGTCCACCATGGTGCAACCGGGGTTGCGTCCATTGCCGGACGTAGACGTCAGAGAGCCGAGGCACCGGTCCGGTGACGACCCGGTACGGCGGCGACTCGCTGGCTGCCACCTGGGCCGTGAGCAGGGCGTACAGCCCGGTTCCCGGTGCGGGTCGGAACGTCGGGACGGTTGGCCGGGCCGGCCGGCCCAGGAGTGCGGCATGCCGCTGCCGAGCCAACGCCAGATCGGTGGCCTGGACGATCCAGCCTCCTCGGCTGTCCCGCTTGTCGCGGGACGCCTTCACCACCCCGTAGACCTGCCCGGTGGTCTCGTCGAGCGCCGGAGCGCCGCTGAGCCCGTCGACGATCTCGTCGTTCTTCACCCGGAGGAACTGACCGGATCGCCCGGCGAGTTCCAGTTTGAGAGTGTCCTCGGCGACCTGTTCGTGCGGGGTTGCCCGGCTGAAGCCGTACGCTGTCAGGTGGTTTGGCGTCGAGATCGAGTCGCCCAGTCGGACCACCGGGTGGTCCGGAGCCCGGGAAAGCACGATGAAGGCGAGATCCGGATGGGCGTAGAACCGCCCCCTCCCCCGCTCCGGCGGATCGAGCACCACGACGACAGCCGACAGGTGATGCTCCCGCCACCGCACGGTCAACTGTCCCTGAACCCCCGACACCACATGGGCACAGGTGACAACGATCCGGTCTTCGAGGAAGAATCCACTGCCCAGAAAGTCGTCCGCCGACCAGATCGAGACCACCGCCCAGCGCGCCAGTTCCGCCGGTGACGAGGCCAGTGCAGCCATGGCGCTCCCTCGGAATCTCCGCTGGCGACAGTGCGGGAACTCTATGGTCGCCGGCCAGGCCCCGGAGGCGAACCATGCCCAAGGACATCGATCGCGTGACGATCGTACCCATCGGCCAGCTCGATGGAGGACAGATCTTCGCCGAGGTAGCAGTCAACTCCGACGGCGACGTCGGGGCGGAACGCTTTGGCAGGCTGACCGAGATCGGAGCGGAGATCTCCCGCATCAGCCGGTTCGTGGCCAGCGCCGTCCGGGACAATCTGCCGGAGCCTCCACGCCGCTACGGCGTCCAGTTCGGCATCAAGCTCTCAGCCGAGACCGGCCCGTTGGTCGCGGTCCTCACCAAGGCGACCGCCGAAGCGAACCTCGTGGTCCACCTGGAGTGGGAGGACAACGCTCCCGAGCCCGCGCCCTGACGGTCGCGTCGGTGACCCGGGACCCCGGCACCAACCGCCATGCCGGGCTCGGGAAGCGGTCGACGACGCCGGGTCGCCTGCGCTCAACGGCGTCGCATGGCGTACCAGGCCGCGCCGGCCACCACGACGGCCAGCGGCACGAGGCAGCAGACGAGGGTCAGGAGATGCCACGGCTTGATAGCGCCCATGCCGGGTGACCCTAGTCGACTCCCCGCGCCGGGTCCGGCCGACACCGCCGGCCGGACCCGATATGCACAGTGGACGCTCGGATCAGCGGGCGCCGGTCGCCGAGTCCTGGTAGGCGGTGCGCAGCGCGGAGAGGAACGCCTCGGTCGGCTGCGCGCCGGAGATGCCGTACTTCCGGTCCAGCACGAAGAACGGCACGCCGTTCGCGCCGAACGCCCGGGCCTGTGCGATGTCGGCCTCGACGTCCGCCGCGTACTCGTCGCCGGCCAGTACCCGGCGGGCCGCCTCGGCCGGTACGCCGACCTCGGTGGCGAGCCGGACCAGGGTTTCGGCGTCGTCGACGTTCTCCGCCTCGATCAGGTTGGCCCGCATCAGCCGCTCGTGCAGTTCGGTGCCGAGCCCGTACTCCCGGGCCAGGTGGGTCAGCCGGTGCGCGTCGAAGGTGTTGGCCATGATCGACTGGTCGAGGTGGTAGTCCAACCCCTCCTCGGCGGCGAGCGAGGTCACGTGCCCCTGCATCGCGGCGACCTGGGCGGCCGAGGCGCCGAGCTTGGACCGCAGGGCCTCCGGCACCGGCCGGGGCTGCCCCTTCGGGTACGACGGGTCGAGCTGGAAGCTGCGCCAGACGACCTCGACCTCGTCGGCGTGCGCGAACTGCCCGAGTGCCGTATCCAGCCGCCGCTTCCCGAGGTAGCACCACGGGCAGACGATGTCGGACCACACTTCGAGTTGCACTGATCTTCTCCTCGTTCTACCGGCAGGTTCCGTCCGAGCACACCGGGGCGTCCTCGCCAGCGGCGAGCATCACCAGGCCCGGGACCGCCGGAAGCGGTGCCGGCTTTGTCGGCTCGTCACCTGGTACGTCCGGTTCGACGGCCGGCCGGGCAGCCGGCCCGGCTGCCGCCAATTCCGCCTCCGACCTGGTCAGACTCATCAGGGCTCCCTAGTTACTCCTTGTTAGTAACCTAATTGTGCGTCAGTATCATGCCAGCGGTAAGGAGGCACTTCCATGTCGGCTACGCACACCCGTGTGCCCTTCACCCCGGACGCCGACGGCGACTGCCCGGTCCGCGAGGTGCTGGACCGGGTGGGCGACAAGTGGAGCGTGCTGGTCGTGGTGCTGCTCGGCCGGGGTACCCACCGCTTCACCGAGCTGCACCGGGCCGTCGACGGCATCAGCCAGCGGATGCTGACACTGACGCTGCGCGCGCTGGTCCGGGACGGCCTGGTCAGCCGTACGGTGCACGCCAGCGTCCCGCCCCGGGTCGACTACGCGCTGACCGAACTCGGCCGTACCCTGCTGGTGCCGCTGGTCGCGCTCGACGAGTGGGCCAGCGCACACCGCGACGACATCCGCGCCGCGCGGCGCCGGCACGACGAGGCTGCCGCCGGACCGTCCTGAGCGGCCGGACGGGTCACTCCGACGCGGCCGGCGGTTCGGGCTGAGCCGCCCGGCTGCCGCCGGCACCTGGTCCGGTCGACCGCTTCACCGTACGGACGCTCCGGTGGTCCCGGTGGGAAACTCCTCGATGCCGACCACCCGTAGCAGTTCCAGCCGTTCGCGGGCCTCGGCGTCGGCCGGGGTGAGCACCAGCAACTGCTGGCCCTGGTCGGGAGTGACCAGGGTCTCGCAGTCCATCAGCAGCCGACCCACCCGGGGATGCACGATGGTCTTGCGGTCGACGCGCCGGACCGCCACCTCGTGCTCGGCCCAGAGCCGGCGGAAGTCGGCGCTCGCGGCCTGGAGCCGCTCGACCAGCCCGGTGACGGTGGGGTCGCCGGAGCGGCGGCCGGCCGCCGCACGCAGGTCGGCCACGATCTGACGGCCGTGGTACTCGCGCTCCTCCGGCGGGTGGACGGCCCGGGTGGCCGGGTCGGTGAACCAGCGGTACACGGCGTAGCGACGGTCACCGGAGAAGGCGGTGTGGTCTCCGGTCAGCAGCACGGCGGCCCGGTTCTGGGCCAGCACCTCCCCCAGGTCGGAGAGGACCAGGGCCGGGGTGTCGCCGAGCAGGTCGAGCATGCGCAGCAGGCCGGCGCGGGCCAGCCGGGCCACCCCGTCGGCGGGCGGGGGCCGGTGACCGGCCAGGTGGAACAGGTGGTCGCGCTCGTCGTCGGAGAAGCGCAGGGCCCGGGCCAGCGCGCCGAGCAGTTGGGTCGAGGGCTGGCTGCTGCGGCCCTGCTCCAGGCGTACGACGTAGTCGACCGACATGCCGGCGAGCATCGCCACCTCTTCCCGGCGCAGCCCGGCGGTGCGGCGGCGGGGGCCGTCGGCGAGGCCGACCTCGGCCGGGCGGATCGCCTCGCGGCGGCGGCGCAGGAAGTCGGCGAGTTGGTCACGCTGCATGACCCCATGCTCCTCGCGGCCGGCGATCCGATCCAGGGAGCCGCGCTCCCACGATGAACGCTCCGCTCCCGCGCGGCCGGCTCCGGGCGCAGGGTGGGTGAGGACATCGACGACGAAGGAGAACGCGATGCAGACACGAACCCTGGGCAGTACCGGACCCGCCGTTTCCGCGCTGGGCCTGGGTGCGATGGGCATGTCGGGCGGGGCGTACGGTCCGGCAGACCGCGCGGAGAGCATCGCCACGGTGCACGCCGCGCTGGAGGCGGGCGTCACGTTGATCGACACCGGCGACTTCTACGCCATGGGCCACAACGAGTTGCTGCTCGCCGAGGCGCTGCGCGGCCGGGACCGGGACAGCTACCGGCTGAGCGTCAAGTTCGGCCAGTTGCGGGGCCCGGGCCATGCGTTCGGCGGGCCGGACAACCGGCCCGAGGCGGTGAAGAACTTCCTGGCCTACTCGCTGACCCGGCTGGGCACGGACCACGTCGACATCTACCGCCCGGCCCGGCTGGACCCGGCGGTGCCGATCGAGGAGACGGTCGGCGCGATCAAGGAGATGATCGACGCCGGTTACGTGCGGTACGTCGGACTCTCCGAGGTGGACGCCGCGACGATCCGCCGGGCGCACGCCGTGCACCCGATCGCCGACCTCCAGATCGAGTACTCGCTGCTGTCCCGCGCGGTGGAGGCGGAGATCCTGCCGACGCTGCGGGAGCTGGGCATCGGCCTGACCGCGTACGGCGTCCTCGGCCGCGGCCTCATCTCCGGGCACTGGAGTCCCGGCCACGTCGCCGGTCCCGGCGACCTGCGCGGCTTCAGCCCGCGGTTCTCCAGCGGAAACGTGGAACACAACCTCGCCCTGGTCGAGGCGCTGCGGCGGATCGCCGGGCCGATGGGCTGCACCGTCGCCCAGTTGGCCATTGCCTGGGTGGCCGCACAGGGCGGAGACATCGTGCCGCTGGCCGGCGCCCGTACCCGCGAGCGGCTGGCCGAGGCGCTGCCCGCGATGGAGCTGAGCCTCAGCGCGGACGACCTCGCCGAGATCGACAAGGCGGTGCCGCTGGGCGCGGCGCGCGGCGACCGGTACCCGCCCGCGTTCATGTCCAGCCTCGGCGTGGGGAACTGAGTCCGGCTGGCGTGGGGAACTGAGTCCGGCTCCGGCGGGCCCGCTCCGGTGCGGTCCCGCCGGGCCGCCAGCCGGCGCCCTCCGCCACGCTCGCAGAGCAACCGGTGCTGAACCGGCGTGAGTTACCGGTCAGATCCGCCGAACTCGACGCCGGTCGTCGTGATGTCCAGTGCGCGCAACTGCTCCGAGTCGGCGACCACGTCGATGCCGATGATCCGGCCGTCGCGGACGATGAAGCTGAGGGCGAACCGGATCTTGCCCCGCAGCACCACCACGGCGCCCGGAGCGCCGTCGACGACGGCCGTCCGCGCGGCATCGGCCCGGCCGGCGAAGAAGCCGGCGACGTTCTGCGCGCCGCGCAGTTCCGCGGGACCGCCCAGCCGGGCGGCGGCGCTGTCGGCCCGCATGACCACGTCCGGGTCGAGCAGGGTGAGCAGGGTGCTGACCTCGCCGCCGCGCGCGGCGGTGAGGAAGGCGTCGACGATCTCCCGCTGGCGCGGCAGGTCCGCCTCCGGGGTGGCGGCATCCGCCTGGACCCGCCGGCGGGCCCGGCTGGCGAGCTGCCGGGACGCGGCGGGGCTGCGCCCGACGATCGGGGCGATCTCGTCGTAGGAGACCGCGAACAGGTCGTGCAGGACGAAGGCGAGCCGTTCGGCGGGGGTGAGGGTTTCCAGCACGACCAGCAGCGCCAGGCCGACCGAGTCGGCCAGCATCGCCTCCCGCTCCGGGTCGGCCTGCTCGGAGGTGGCGACCGGTTCGACGGTACGGGCGTCCAGCGGGTCCTCGCGGCGGGAGCCACGGGACCGGAGCATGTCCAGGCAGATCCGACCGACCACGGTGGTCAGCCAGGCGCCGAGGTTGTCGACTCCGGTGGTGTCGGTCCGGCTCAGCCGCAGCCACGCCTCCTGGACCGCGTCGTCCGCCTCGGCCGACGACCCGAGCATCCGGTACGCCACGGCGCGCAACTGCGGCCGGTTCGCCTCGAACCGTTCGGCCAGCAGGTCCTTGTCAGTCACGTAGAGCCCTCACTTCGCCGTTCCTTGCCCGCATTGTGAGCCATGCCACGTTTGTCACGGCTCGCTCCCCGGGTTCGTCAACACAGCGACGGACCAGAACGGGCCGGTGTGACAGCGGCACCGGCCAGCATCAAGATCGTAAGGGAGACAGTCATGCAGGCACGGATCAACAACCCCGCCGCGCTCCTGCCGGAGGCGGTCAAGGCGGTCAACCTGCTCTACAAGGAGAGCCACTCGGTCGGCCTGCCGGCGTCGACGCTGGAGCTCGTACACCTGCGGGCCAGCCAGATCAACGGGTGCGGCCCGTGCGTGGACAGCGGCGCCCGGGCCGCGAAGAAGAACGGCGAGACCGACGAACGGCTCTTCGCGGTGGCGGTCTGGCGGGAGACGCCGTACTTCACCGACGCCGAGCGTGCGGCGCTGGCCCTCGCCGAGGCGGCCACCCGGATGGCCGACCGGGCCGACGCCGTGCCGGACGAGATCTGGGACGAGGCAGCCAAGCACTTCAACGAGCGGGAGCTGGCGGCTCTCGTGCTCTGGATCGCCACCACCAACTTCTTCAACCGGATCAACGTCACCACCCGGCAGCAGGCCCCGCAGAACTGGGGCTGACCGCGCACGTCGTCCAGAGCTGACCAGCACTCGCGGGTGGCGGCCGGGCCGCCACCCGCGAGTTCCTCCCCGAGCCCGCTCCCGCCCCCGTCCGACCTCGACATGGTCCGGAAGTTCTCCGTAACTTTCGGTCACGCCCCTCCGGATCTCGGGTACCCGATTGTCATTCCGGCCGACGAGCCGCTGTCCCGACCGGTCAGCCGACACACTGACCTGCTGAAACAACCTCGGAGCGAATCGCTACCAGCCGAGGGTTTCCGCAATATTTCCGGGAAGCGTTGACATGTGACCGGAACCCGACCAATACTGTCGCCATCGGCAGACCTTCACCACTGTCGATGGCTTACCACCACGTTCCGCTCCTCCGGTTGTCGACCGCGCGACGACCGGCCCACCACCACCGCGCCGTACGACGCTGGCACCCGGTGCCCGTTGCCGGGGGCTGACAACCCTGCCGGGTCGTACCGCGCCGCTGGCCCCCGCCAGCCACCACGAGGAGGAAGCAGCTAGATGAACGACACGCACCACGCCCCCACCAGACCGAGAAAGCGCCGCATCCGGCTGCTCTTCGGTGCCGCCTGCGCCGTGGCGCTGGCGGTCAGCGGCACGGCGCTGGCCCCCAGCGCGCACGCCGAGGCCGACCGGCAGGTCTGCTCGAACAGCACCGGCACGCACAACGGGTTCTACTTCTCGTTCTGGAAGGACAGTGGCGACGCCTGCATGGTGCTGCGCGAGAACGGCCGGTACTCCAGCTCGTGGAGCAGGAGCACCAACAACTGGGTCGGCGGCAAGGGCTGGTCCAGCGGTAGCCGGCGGACGGTCAGCTACTCGGGCACCTACAACCCGGGCAACAACAACACCTACCTCGCCCTGTACGGATGGACGCGGAACCCGCTCATCGAGTACTACGTCGTGGAGAACTTCGGCAGCTACAACCCGAGCAGCGGCGCCACCCGGATGGGCACGGTAACCACCGATGGTGGCACCTACGACATCCTCCGCAGCCAGCGGGTCAACCAGCCGTCGATCGACGGCACCGCCACGTTCTACCAGTTCTGGAGCGTCCGGCAGCAGAAGCGCAGCAGTGGCACGATCACCTTCGGCAACCACATGGACGCCTGGGCCCGCGCCGGCCTGAACCTCGGCACCAGCTGGGCCTACCAGGTCATGGCCACCGAGGGCTACCAGAGCCAGGGAAGCTCCGACATCACCGTCCGGGAAGGCGGCGGGGGCAACCCGAACCCCAACCCGACCACTCCGCCGCCCGGTAGCGGCGGCTGCACGGTCAGCGTGAGCCGGGCCGAGGACTGGAGCGACCGGTTCAACACGACCTTCTCGGTCAGCGGTGCCAGCAACTGGGTCGTCACCATTAACACGAGTAGCGGCCAGAGCCTGCAGAACAGCTGGAACGCCTCGATCAGCGGCACCAGCGGCACCCTCACGGCGCGCCCGAACGGCAACGGCAACAACTTCGGTATCACGCTCTACAAGAACGGCAACAACACCACACCAACCGCGAGCTGCTCGACCGGCTGACCCTGGGTGTGGGGTGGGGTACGGTGCCGCCGGTGTCCGGAGGCGCGGACTGACCCGAACACCGGAGCACCGTCCCTGTGGCGCGGCGGCCATCGGCCGCCGCGCCACACTGCTGTTCCGGTTAGGCTCCCCGGCATGACGAGGATCAGCCAGATCTCGCTGGGGGTGATCGACGACAAGCGCGCCGGGGAGTTCTGGCGGCAGGCCCTCGGCTACGTACGCCGCCCGCCGCGATACGAGGGTGACGACTGGATCGTCCTCGCGCCTCCGCCCGGCGTCTCCGGCAGCGCCATCGCGATGGACGTCAGCGAGAGCCCCGCCGAACGGTTTCCCCGAATCCACCTCGACCTCCAGGTCGACGATCGCGACCTGGACGAGGAGGTCGACCGACTCGTCACGCTCGGCGCACGGCCGGTCGACTGGCCGTACTACCCCACCGACGATGGCCCGGAGCCACCGGGGACCCGCCTCCGGTACGTCGTACTTGCCGACACCGAGGGCAACGTCTTCTGCGTCGAAGAGCGCGCCGGCTGAGCCCCGCAGCACCGCCTCAGCTCGTCGGCCTGCCGGTCCCGGCGGACATCCGTACGGCGGCGACCACCAGCAACACCAGGCTGGGCAGGTAGAAGAGCCCGAGCGAGGCGAGGCTCACCAGGACACCCAGCCCGAGCAGCACCACGGCGGCGACCGTCACCGGTAGCCGGGCGGCCCCGGTGCCGAGCAGCGGCATCGCGCAGAGCAGCACCGGGACCAGCAACAGCAGCGCCACGCCCCACCCCTGCGCCTGCACGAGGGGCTGCCGCACCTCGCGAACCACCATCATCGGGGCGGCCACGCCGGCACTGGTCGGACCCTCGTCGCGGGTGGCCTCCAGGACGGTTGTGACCGGCAGGAACAGCAGCAGGGCGCCGGCCGCCACCGCGAGCAGGAGCGCGGCCAGCAACCATCGGATGCCGGGCCGGGCCGCCGAGGGCAGCGACGTTGCCTGGTCCATCGTCATCCTCCGGGCTAGGTCGGTCGGATGCGTCGGGCGGCGATCCCGCCACTGTCCGTCAGACTACCGCCGGCCATCGATCCCTTGTGCCGCGAGTGGCGGCTCGGCGAGCTTGTCCGGGCAGGGCGTGGTCACCCCGGGGGCCGGGTCAGTCGGGTGGGCAGAGCAGCACGCAGCCGCCGCTGGGCAGCAGCGGCAGCCCGGACGGCAGCAGCGACGGCAGCAGGGGTACCGGCAGCGGCAGTACCTCCCGGCGCGACGGGCTCGCCGGTGGCGGCTGCGCCGGACCGGACCGCACCGTCGGCGGTGCCGCATCGCCAGGGGTACGCGCCGGAGCCGGGGTACGCCCCGCACCCGGTGTCGGTGGCACCGGTCGGACCGGAGTCGAACCCTCGCCGCTGGGCGCCTCGGACCGGTCCGCCGATCCGGGCAGTCCGAGCCGGACCCGCTCGATCTCGGTACGCAGCCGCCCGGCCTCCGCCGAGTCGCGGATCTCGGTCACCTGCACGGCCGCGCGGTCCAGTTCCGCGCGCGCCTCGGCGTAGCGGCGCTCCGCCACCGCCTCCCGGGCGAGTTGGATGGTGTGCTCGGCGGCGCGGACCGCGGACCGGTCCGGATAGACCGCCGACGCGACCGGCCAGAGCGGGCTGGTCGGCCCCGCGTGGTTGACGCCGAGCCCGAGCAGGGCGGTCACGACGACACCGACCACGCTGGACAGCACGAGTCGGCGGACGAGCGGGCCGGGGCGCACCGGTGGGCGGGACGGCCCCGGTCGCACGGCGGCTTCCCGCGCGGAGCCGGCCGGACCGGCACCGGGGCGACGTCCGGCCGGCGGCCGGCTCGCCGAAGCACCGGGACCGGGTCGGCGGACCGGGACTGCGGTACGGGGCGGGCGGATGCCGTCCGGACCCTGTCCGGCCGGCTGAGGCGTGGTCAGGGCGAACGCGGTGTCGAGGTCGAACGCCGGCAGATCGGCGTCGAGTTCCGCGCGCCAGGCGGTGAGCAGCCCGGCCAGCGGGTCGTCGCCGACCGCCGACGCTCCCCGTCCCCACGTGTCGAGCAGCAGGTCGTCCGCCGCGACCACCGCCGGATCGGGATCGGCCGTCAGATCGGGATCGGCCGACGAATCGGGATCGGCCATCGGATCGGGACCGGCCGACGGATGGAGGTGAAGGTCGAGGTCCGGGTCGGTGGGCTGGTGCGGCTGGGCCGAGGACCGGCGCGCCGCTGCCCGCTCGGCACTCCATCCAGACTCGCCGTCCCGGCCGGTCAACGTCCCATCCCGCCCCGGCACGGCGCCGCCGCGCTCGTCCGTACCGTCGTCTCGCTCTGCACCGCTTCGTAGCGTACTCATGCGGCGACCTCGTCCAGGGCGGTGCCGGCCAGCGCGCGGAGCCGGGCCAGGGCGCGGGACTGGGTCACCCGGACGGCGGCGGCCGACATTCCCACGATCAGACCGACCTCATCGGCGGTGAGGCCGACCGCCACCCGGAGCAGGACGATCTCCCGGTGCACCTCGGGCAGCCGGGCCAGCAGCGCGGAGAGCCGGCGGGCGAGGTCGGTGGCGACGGCCCGCTGTTCCGGGCCGGGTTCGGCGTCCGGCTCGTCCGGCAGCGGACCGCCGGTGGTGATGGCCGAGTCGCGGATGGCGGCCCGCTGCGCGTCGGCGACCTTGTGCGCGGCGATGGTGTAGAGGAACGCGGAGAACGGCCTGCCCTGGTCCCGGTAGCGGGGCAGCGCCCGGAGCACCGCCAGGCAGACCTCCTGGGCCACGTCGTCGGCGGTGGCGTACGCGCCGCCGATCCGGCCGAGCCGGGCCCGGCAGTACCGGACCAGGCCGGGACGGACCTCGGTGAGCAGTGCCGCCGTCGCCTCGGGGTCGCGTCGAGCCGCGCGCGCGACAAGTTCTGTCTCGGGTGCTGCGGTCATGTATGCGGTCGCACCTTCGTCGGGCCCACACCTTCGTCCGGCACCACGCCTGGAGTTACCGGCGGGTTAACCGCACCGTAGCGGGAGCCGCCGGATAGCACCACCGGCGGGGTGCGGTTCTCGGACGTCGCGCCGGCGGCTCACCGGCGTACCCACGGAAAGTGGTCGAAGAATTACCGGCCATCGCTGTTACGCGCGGCGCGGCCCGGACGATGTCCACCAGAGACGGCGGTGGACGGACGGTCCACCGGAAGCTGCGGCGGGCGGGTGTGCGGATGGGCGTCGAGGTACGGGTCGAGGGGCTGACGAAGTCCTTCGGCGGGCAACCGGTCTGGTCCGACGTCAGTCTGACCCTGCCGGCGGGCGAGATCTCGGTGCTGCTCGGCCCCTCCGGCACCGGCAAGTCGGTCTTCCTCAAGACGCTGGTCGGGCTGCTGAAGCCGGACCGTGGGGCGATCTGGATCGAGGGTCAGGACCTCCCCCGGCTCTCCGAACGCGCCCTCTGCGAGGTCCGCAAGCTCTTCGGCGTGCTGTTCCAGGACGGCGCGCTGTTCGGCTCGATGAACATCTACGACAACGTCGCCTTTCCGCTGCGCGAGCACACCCGCAAGTCGGAGTCGCAGATCCGGGCGGTGGTGCACGAGAAGCTGGAGATGGTCGGGCTGCTCGGCGCGGAGCGGAAGCTGCCGGGCGAGATCTCCGGCGGCATGCGCAAGCGGGCCGGGCTGGCCCGGGCGCTGGTGCTGGACCCGCAGATCATCCTCTTCGACGAGCCGGACTCCGGGCTCGACCCGGTCCGCACCGCGTACCTGAACCAGCTCATCATCGACCTCAACCAGCAGACCGGTGCGACGTTCCTGATCGTCACGCACGACATCAACACCGCCCGCACGGTGCCGGACAACATCGGGCTGATCTACCACGGTCACCTGGCCATGTTCGGGCCGCGCGAGATGTTGCTCAGCAGCACCGAGCCGGTGGTCCGGCAGTTCCTCAACGCGCAGCGGATCGGCCCGATCGGGATGGCCGAGGAGAAGGACTCCGACGAGCTGCGGGCCGAGGCCGAGGCCGGGGCGGAGCTGCCGCCGCTGCCGCCGATCCCGCTGCAACTCGCCCCCTCCGACGGGCGGTCCCGCGCCGCCGAGCAGCCGCCGGGTCGGTGGTGCGAGGAGCACGGTGTCACACCCCCGGCCGGCTCGTTCCGGGGCGTGCAGGGCAGCGTGTGGCAGCCGACCGAGGCGCTGCGATGAGCGCGCCGACCGGCACCGGCCAGGCCGGCGGCCCGACCCGGGTGGCGGCCGGGCTGCGCGGCCCCGGCTACTTCTTCGCCTTCTGCCTCGACGCGCTGCGCGGGCTGTTCCGGCGGCCGTTCCAGGTCCGCGAGTTCGTGCAGCAGGCCTGGTTCATCAGCTCGGTGTCGATCCTGCCGGCCGCGCTGGTGGCGATCCCGTTCGGTGCGGTGATCGCACTACAGCTCGGTTCCCTGGTACGCCAGCTCGGCGCCCAGTCGTTCACCGGCGCCACCTCGGTACTGGCCGTGGTACGCGAGGCGAGCCCCATCGTGACCGCGCTGATCATCGCCGGGGCGGGCGGCTCGGCGATCTGCGCCGACCTCGGTGCCCGGAAGATCCGCGAGGAGCTGGACGCGATGGAGGTGCTCGGCATCGACCCGGTGCACCGGCTCGTCGCGCCCCGGATCGTCGCCGCCGCACTCGTCGCGGCGCTGCTCAACGGGCTGGTCAGCGTCGTCGGGGTGGCCGGCGGCTACTTCTTCAACGTGGTGATGCAGGGCGGCACCCCGGGAGCGTATTTGGCCAGTTTCCAGGCGCTGGGGCAACTCTCCGACCTGGCCGTCGGCGAGGTGAAGGCGGTGCTGTTCGGTGCGGTGGCCGCGCTGGTGGCGTCGTACCACGGGATGACGGCGCGGGGCGGGCCGAAGGGGGTCGGCGACGCGGTCAACCAGAGCGTCGTACTCACCTTCATGCTGCTCTTCGCGCTGAACTTCGTGATCACCGCGGTCTACTTCCAGCTCGTGCCGCAGCGGGGGATGTGAGGGCCGATGCTGCGTACCCTGGACAACCTCGGCGGCCAGCTCGCGTTCTACCTGCGGGCGTTCGCCTGGACCCCCCGGGCCCTGCACCGCTACCGCCGGGAGGTGGTGCGGCTGCTCGCCGAGATCAGCTTCGGTCGCGGCGCGCTCGCGGTCGCCGGTGGCACCGTCGGGGTGATCTGCTTCCTGACCTTCTTCACCGGCACCGAGGTGGGGCTCCAGGGCTACCAGGCGCTGGACCAGCTCGGCAGCAGCGCGTTCACCGGCTTCATTTCGGCCTACTTCAACACCCGGGAGATCGCCCCGCTGGTCGCCGGGCTGGCGCTGTCGGCGACGGTCGGCTCCGGCTTCACCGCCCAGCTCGGCGCGATGCGGATCTCCGAGGAGGTCGACGCCCTGGAGGTGATGGGCGTCTCCTCGCTGCCGTTCCTGGTCACCACCCGGATGATCGCCGGCTTCGTCGCGGTCATCCCGCTGTACGTGATCGGCCTGCTCTCCAGCTATCTGGCCACCAGAGGCATCGCGGTCTTCTACTTCGGACAGTCGGCAGGCACCTACGACTACTACTTCCACCTCTTCCTGCCCCCGGTGGACGTGCTCTGGTCGTTCGGCAAGGTGCTGGTGTTCAGCGTGATCGTCGTGCTGGTGCACTGCCACTACGGCTACCACGCCAGCGGCGGGCCGGCCGGGGTCGGGATGGCGGTCGGCCGCGCCGTGCGTACCGCCATCGTGGCGATCAACATCGTCGACTTCTTCCTGTCGCTGGCCATCTGGGGCGCGACCACCACCGTCCGGATCGCGGGGTGAACAGGTGAGCATGGAGCATCGCGGGTCGCCGCTGGGCCGGCGCGTCCTCGGTCTCGTCTTCGTCGTGCTGCTCGGCGCGGCGCTGTCGCTGGCCGTGTTGCAGTACCGCAAGGTCTTCACCCCGGTCGCCTGGGTGACCCTGCACACCGCCCAGACCGGGATGCAGCTCAACCCCGGCGCCGAGGTGAAGCTGCGCGGTGTGCCGATCGGCGAGGTACGCGAGGTCGACAGCGACGGGGCACAGGCCCGGTTGCGGCTCGCGCTCGACCCGGACCGGATCGGGCAGATACCAGCCGACGTCACCGCCCGGCTGCTGCCGAAGACCCTCTTCGGCGAGCGGTACGTGGCGCTGGTCCCCCCGGCCGGCTCCACCGCCGGTCCGCTGCGGGCGGGTGCGGTGATCAGCCAGGACCGCAGCCGCAACGGCGTCGAGCTGGAACGGGTACTCGACGAGGCGCTGCCGCTGCTCCAGTCGATCCACCCCGACAAGCTGGCCAGCACGCTCGCCGCGCTGGCCACCGCGCTGGACGGTCGCGGCGAGCAGCTCGGCCGGACCCTGGAGACCCTCGACACCTACCTCAGCGAACTCAACCAAGAGCTGCCGGCGCTCACCGAGGACGTCCGGCGGCTCGCGGCGGTGCTGGACTCCTACGACGCGGCCCTGCCGGACCTGCTGGCCATCCTCCGGGACGTCACTCCGACAGCGCGGACCGTCGCCGACCAGCGGACCCAGCTCGCGGCCTTCCTCGCCGAGTCCACCGGCGCCGCCGACGTGGGCCGGCTGTTCCTGGACCGGCACGGTGACCAGGTGATCCGGCTCGGCGAGCTGGGCCGGCCGGTGCTGGAGCTGCTGGCCGCGTACGCCCCGGAATATCCGTGCCTGATGCAGGGGCTGGTGGGGGCGCAGCCGCGCGCCGAGGAGGTGTTCCGGAACGGCCGGATGCACGTGACCCTGGAGGTCACCCGGGACAACGGCGCATACCAGCCCGGCCGGGACGACCCGGCGTACGGCGCCTCGACCGGGCCGCAGTGCCGGGAACTGCCGAACCCGACGCCACCGGCGCCCGAGGTGCGGATCGAAGACGGCTACGACCACGGTGGTTCCCGCCCCGGCCCGGTCAAGCTGCCGGTCGGCAAACCGCCGGCCGGCACCGCCACCAGCACCGGTGACGCCCCGGCCGCCGGCACCCCACCGGCGATGGGATCCGCCGGCACCGAGGAGGAACAGAACCTGCTCAAGCCGATCATCGGGGCCGCCACCGACACCCTGCCGGTGCAGGTACCCGACATCGCGGTCCTGCTCTGGGGTCCGCTGCTGCGCGGAGCGGTGGTGAACGCGCGATGAGGCGGGTACCGGTCGGACCGCTGGTCAAGCTGGTCGCGTTCGCCGCGGTGACGCTGCTGCTCACCGGGGTGCTCGGGCAGGCGCTCGGTTCGTTCTCCTTCGGCGGCACCAGCTACCGGGCCCGGTTCACCGACGTCACCGGACTGCTGCCCGGGGACGACGTCCGGATCGCCGGGGTCCGGGTGGGGCAGGTCGACAGGATCCGGGTGGTGCAGGACAGCGTCGCCGAGGTCACCCTGACGCTCACCGAGGAGGTGCCGCTGAGCACCACCGTGCGGGCGAAGATCCGGTACCGCAACCTGATCGGCCAGCGCTACGTCGCGCTCGCCGAGGGACCGGGCGGCGGACCGCCGCTGCGCCCGGACGGGCTGATCCCGCTCGGCCAGACCACCCCGGCCCTCGACCTGACCACGCTCTTCAACGGGTTCCGGCCGCTGTTCACCGCGCTGACGCCCGAGGACGTCAACAAGCTGGCGTACGAGATCATCCAGGTGCTACAGGGCGAGGGCGGCACCGTCTCCAGCCTGCTGGCGCACACCGCCTCGCTGACCAACACCCTGGCCGACCGGGACGCGGTGATCGGACGGGTGGTGACCAACCTCAACTCGGTGCTCGCCACCCTCGACTCCCGGGACGCCGAGCTCGACCAGACGATCCGGTCGTTGCAGCAGTTCGTCTCGGGACTGGCCGGCGACCGGGAGGCGATCGGTGCGGCGCTGGTCAACCTCGGCAAGCTCACCGGCAGCACCGCCGCGCTGCTCGCCGATGCCCGGCCGGCGCTCGCCGCCGACGTGACCGAACTCGGCGAACTGGCCGGCACCCTCAACCGGAACGCGGCGGTGATCGACGGCACCCTCGGCCGGCTGCCCGACCGGTACGAGGCGCTGACCCGGGTCGCCTCGCACGGCTCCTGGCTCAACCTCTTCGTCTGCGACTTCGACGGCCGGCTGGCGCTCGGCGGGCAGGGCGTCAACCCGGCGACGTTCAGTTCCCAGGCCGCCCGCTGCGCCGGATCAGGAGGTGCCCGGTGAAACCGTTCCGGGAGCGCAATCTCGTCGCCGTCGGCGCGGTCGGGCTGGTGGTGCTGACCGGCCTGCTGCTGACGGCGTTCCGGCTGGACGACCTCTCAGCACTCGGCAACCCGGCGTACGCGGCGGCGTTCCGGGACGCCAGCGGGCTGGCCGAGGGGAACGAGGTGCGGGTCGCCGGGGTACGCGTCGGCGAGGTGACCGAGGTGGACCTGGCCCGCAACGGCACCACCCCGTACGTCCGGGTGCGGTTCCGGATCGACGACGGCGAACTGCGGCTCGGCCGGGACACCGGCGCGACCATCCGGATCAAGACGGTGCTCGGCCAGAAGTATCTGGCACTGGCTCCGGCCGGGCCGGGCCGGCTGGCCGAGGACGCGGAGATCCCGCTTTCCCGGACGGCGTCGCCGTTCGACGTGATGCAGGCGGTCACCGGGCTGGCCGGCACGCTCGACGAGATCGACACCGCCCAGTTGGCGACCGCGTTCACCACCCTCGCGGAGACCTTCGCCGACACGCCGGGCAGCGTGCGTTCCTCGCTGGACGGGCTCTCCCGGCTCTCCCGCACGGTCGCCAGCCGGGACGCCGAGCTGCGCGAGCTGCTGGAGCGGGCCCGGAGCGTCACCGACGTGCTGGCGAACCGGGACGAGGAGTTCCGCCGGCTGGTCGCCGACGGGACGCTGCTGCTCGACGAGGTGCACCGGCGGCGGGACGCGATCCACGAGCTGCTGGTCGGCACCCGGGACCTGTCGACCCAGCTCTCCGGGCTGGTCGCCGACAACCGCGCCACGCTGGAGCCGACGCTGCGCCAGTTGCGCGGGGTGGTGGCCACCCTGCAACGCAACCGCGACGACCTGGAGCGGACGTTGCAGACGATGGGGCCGTTCCTCGACGCGTTCACCAATGTGCTGGGCAACGGCCGGTGGTTCGACTCCTATCTTCGCGGACTGCTCCAGCCGTACGTGCCGACGGGAGGTCGCTGATGCGCCGGCCGGTGTTCCTCGCTCCGCCGAACCGTCGGCGGGCGCTGCTCGCCGCCGGGGTGACCGTGGTGGTAGCCGCCGCAGTCGCGTTCGTGGTGCTGCACCAGGGCACCCCGCAGCGTCGCCTCGTCGCGCACTTCGCCCGGGCGGTCGGCATCCACCCCGGCTCCGACGTACGGGTGCTCGGGGTGCGGATCGGTGAGGTCGTCTCGATCTCCCCGGCCGGGCGTACCGTCCGGATGGAGCTGCGCTACGACGCCCGGCACGACATCCCGGCCGACGCGTCGGCGGTGATCGTGCCGCCGAGCCTGGTCAGCGACAGGTACGTCCAGCTCACCCCGGCCTTCTCCGGCGGTGCCCGGCTGCCCGACGGCGCCGAGCTGCCGGTGGACCGGACGATGGCGCCGATGGAGATCGACGACATCTACCGGGCACTCGACGAGTTCAACCGGGCGCTCGGGCCGGACGGCGCCAACGCCGACGGGGCGCTGGACGATCTGCTCGGCACCGCCCGGGCCAACCTGGCCGGCAACGGCGACAACCTGCACGACACCCTGGACGGGCTCTCCCAGGCCCTGGACACCCTCGCCGACGGGCGGCAGGACCTGTTCGGCACGGTGGCGAACCTGCAACGGTTCACCACCGCACTGGCCCGCAGCGACCAGCAGGTGCGGGCGTTCAACTCCCGGCTCGCCGACGTGGCCACCCAGCTCGCCGCCGAGCGGGGCGACCTGGCCGCCGCGCTGCGCAACCTGGCGACCGCGCTCGGCGAGGTCACCCGGTTCGTCCGGGACAACCGGGCCATCCTGAAATCCAACGTGGACGCGCTGGCGGACGTGACGAACATACTGGTCCGGCAGCAGAAGGCGCTCATCAAGATCCTGGACGTGGCACCGCTGACCCTCTCCAACCTGAACCTGGCCTACAACGCCCGGTCCGGCACCCTGGACACCCGGGACAACCTGCTCGGCCCGTACGACCCGGCGGCGTACGTCTGCGCCACGCTGGCCGACGCGCTGCCGGCGCCGAAGGTACCCAAGCGCTGCTTCGAGCTGGCCGAGACGCTGAACCTGAAGCGACTCCCGCTGCCGGAGGAGCTGCGCAAGCTGCTCAACCTGCCGCCGTCCGGCAAGCCCGCACCGGCGGCGCCGCAGCCGCCGGCCACCGGCGACGGTACGGCCACACCCGCACCGGGAGCGCCGGGGCCGGAGGTGTCGCTCGACCGCACGCTGGGCGGCATCCTGCGAGGTCTCCGATGAGCCGGCCGGTTTCCCCCGAGACCCGTCCGGCGACCCGGTCCGGGGGCGGGCGGACGGTGACGCGGGCGGTCGCGGCGCTGCTGGCGGCGACCGTCGGGGCGACCGGCTGCGGCACCCCGGACCTGGCCGACCTGCCGCTGCCCGGCGGGGCACCGGACGGGCCGGCGTACCAGGTCACGGCCGAGTTCACCGACGTGCTCGACCTGGTACCGCAGGCGTCCGTCAAGGTCAACGACGTGACCGTGGGCAGTGTGCGGGAGATATCGCTGCGCGGCTGGACCGCCCTGGTCCGGCTCGACATCGACCGCACCGTGACGCTGCCCGGCAACGCCACCGCCGCGGTCCGGCAGACCAGTCTGCTCGGCGAGAAGTACGTCGCGTTGGCCGCCCCGGTCACCGAGCCACCCGCCGGGCAGCTCGCCGACGACGCGGTGATCCCGCTGGCCCGGACAAAGCGGTCGGCCGAGGTCGAGGAGGTGCTTGCCGCGCTCGGGCTGCTGCTCAACGGCGGCGGGCTCGCCCAGCTCAAGACGATCAACCAGGAACTCGCCGCCGCGTTGCAGGGTCGGGAGCCGGCCGTCCGGGACGCGCTGCGCCAGTTGGACACCTTCGTGACCGGGCTCGACCGGCAGAAGGCGGATCTGGTCCGCGCGGTGGACGCGCTGGACCGGTTGACGGATCGGCTGGCCCGGCAGCGGGCCGTGATCGGTGACGCGCTCTCCGCGCTCGACCCCGGCCTGACGGTGCTGGCCGAGCAGCGGGAGCAGCTCAGCGAGGCGGTGACCGCCCTCGGCGAACTGGGTCGGGTGGGCGCCCGGGTGGTCACCGAGAGCCGGGAGGACCTGGTGGCGAGCGTACGGGCCCTGCAACCGACGCTCGAACAACTCGTCCGGGCCGGCGACGCGCTGCCGAAGTCGCTCGACTTCATGCTGTCGTACCCGTTCCCACCGAACGTCACCGGGGCGATCGTCGGCGACTACATCAACCTGTCGCTCACCGCCGACCTGGACGCCGCGACCATCCTGTCGAACCTCTTCTCGGCCAAGCCGGTGGCGAAGCCGCCGTCGAAGGGCGGGACCCGGCCCGGTGGCACCGCCAGCGGCAACCGCCCGGGTGCGACCGGCGGCGGGCAGCGCCCCGGCGGTAGCGGCGACGACCGGCCGGGCGGGGTCGGTCCGCTGCTGCCCGGCGTACTGCCGCCGATCTGCCTGCCGATCGGCGGGCTGCTGCCGATCGACTGGCTGCCGCCGCTGCTGCCCGAGTGCGAGCTGCCGCCCGGCTGTGAACTGCTCCGTCCCGGGTCGCTGCTGCCGCCGGGCGGGCTGCTGCCACCCCGTGGTGTGGTGCCGCCGGGCACCATCTTTCCGCCCGGCACCAAACTGCCGCTGGGCACCATCCTCTCCCCCGGCTGCCTGCTGCCGCCGCCCGACGGGGCGACGAACGGGCGGACCGGCGGGCTGCTCGACGTACTCGGCGGGGGGTTGCTGCGATGATCGGACGTACCGCCCGACTCCAGGTGCTCGCGTTCCTGCTGGTCAGCGTGCTCGGGATCAGCTACGTCGCGGTCCGCTACGTCGGGCTCGGCGACCGGCTGCTCGGCCACGGTTATCTGGTGCACGCCGACTTCGCCGACTCCGGGGGCATCTTCCCGAACGCGTCGGTCAGCTACCGGGGTTTCCCGGTCGGCCGGGTCGAGGCGGTCGACCTGCACGACGGGGCGGTCCGGGTCACCCTCCGGCTGGACGAGGGAGTGCGGGTACCCGACGCGCTGCGGGCGGTGGTCTCGCACCGTTCCGCCGTCGGTGAGCAGTACGTCGACCTGCGCCCCGAGCGCGACACCGGCCCCTACCTGCGGGACGGTTCGGTGATCCCCCGGGACCGCACCGGCACCCCGCTGGCCCCGGAGACCCTGCTGGCCAATCTGGACGCGCTGGTCCGCTCCATCGACCCGGACGACCTGGCGGTGGTGATCGACGAACTGGGCGTCGCCTTCGAGGGCAACAAGGCGGCACTGCGCCGGATCCTCGACGCGAGCGGGGCGCTGCTGGCCGAGGCGACCGTACGGCTGCCGGAGACCGTGACGCTGATCCGGGACGCGCGCACGGTGCTGCGTACCCAGCAGGAGTCCGCCGCCGCGCTGCGTCGCTGGGCGGACGGGCTGGCCCGGCTCGCCGAGACGGTCCGGGCGGCCGATCCAGATCTGCGGCGGATCCTCGCCGACGGACCGGGCGCCGCCACCGAACTGGTCGGCCTGCTGCGCGACCTGGACCCGTCGATCGGCACCCTGCTCGGCAACCTGGTCGCGGTGAACGGGGTGGCGGCCCGGCGGCTGCCCGGCATCGAGCAACTGCTGGTGGTCTACCCGCTGGTGGTCGACGGCGCGTTCACCGTCACCCCCGGCGACGGCACCGTGCACTTCGGGCTCGTGGTGAACGTCGCCGACCCGCCCGCCTGCGTCTACGACGGGTCCACCCGCTGCACGTCGGCGGAGGCGGCCCGCGGTTCCAGCGTCCGGGGCAGCGCGGCGGCGCCCCGCCCGGGCGGCACGGACCCGGCGCCGCCCCGGCCCGGCGGGCCGGCGCTGCCGGAGTCGGGCGAGCCGGCCGGGGACGCCCCGCCGGTCTCCCCCGCCACGGTCGCCGGCTACGACCCCGCGACCGGGTTGGCGCTGGGCCCGGCCGGCGGCCCGCTCTCCTTCGGCTCGACCGGCGGGCAGTACCAGCTCGCCGGCGACCAGTCCTGGAAACAACTCCTACTCGCCGGCCTCGCGCCGTGACCGACCCGAGGAGCCGACCGATGCGCAGCGGTGAGGAACGCAGGTTGAAACTGGTAAAGGGCACAGCACCGGCCGATCCGGCCACTCCGGCCGCCCCTGGGCAGGCACCCGCCGAGGGACGGGGCCCGGCCGGCGGGGCACGCCGGTCGGGCGACGGGACGCGGCAGCCGGCCAGGGGCGGGCGGGCGGCGACCCGGCGTACGGTGACCCGGCGGGTGCCGGCCGCCAAGGACCCCGTGCGGGAGATCCTGGAACGGCTCGACCAGGAGCCGGTCGACAGGCCGGGCAGCGGGGAGCCGACCGCGGCGGGCGGGACAGCCACGACCGACGAGCCGACCTCCACGGACGAGCCGGACCTGACCGACGAGCCGACCGCGACGAACGGGGCGACCGCGACCGACGAGCCGGACACGACCGGCACGGCGACGAGCACCAGCAGGGCGACCCGCATCGGCAGGGCGATCCGCATCGGCAAGGCGACCAGGACCGGCGAGGCGGGCTCGACCGGCGAGGCGGGCTCGACCGGCGAGACGGCGGCGGGACGGGACGGGCCCGGGCGGCGGCTCGGGACGACGATCACGCTCGTCGCCGCGCTCTGTGCGGCACTCGCCCTGGCCGGTGTCTTCGGCTACCAGTGGTGGGAGGACCGGGCAATCGAGCGGTCCCACGCGCAGGCCCTGGCCGCCGCGCGGCAGACCACCGTCAACTTCGTCTCGGTCAGCGCGTCCAGTGTGGACAGCGACCTCCAGCGGATCACGGCCGGCGCCACCGGCGAGTTCAAGGAGGAGTTCGTCCGGGGCCAGGCCAAGGTGCGGGAGGCGGTGCTGGAGAACAAGGTCGAGTCGAGGGGTACGGTGCTGCGCGCCGGCCTGCTCTCCGGCGACCGCCGCCACGCGGTGGTGCTGGTGGCGATGGACGCGACCGTCAAGAACGTGAACGCCCCGGACGGGCGGCCCGCGCACTACCGGATCCAGGTCGACCTGACCAGGGAAGACGACTCCGACACCTGGCTGGTCGCCCGGCTCCAGTTCGTCGGCTGAGAGGAGTTCTCCGATGCGATCGTCCATCGCCACGCTCGCCCGACGGCTGCGCCCCGGGCGTCGTACCCGCGAAGAGCCGGCGGCCGACGGCGCGGAACGCGGCCCCGAGCCTGCCCCGGCACGGCGTCGCCGGTACGCCGGCAGCCGCCTGCACCTCGCCCTCGCGGTCGCCACCGTGCTCGCCGCCGCCGTGGCCGGCACCGCCTGGTACGCCCACCACCGGGCCGAACAACGCGACTCCGCGGTACGCCAGGCGCTGGCCACCGCCGGTCCCGCCGCGAAGGCGATCTTCTCCTACGACTACCGCAGCTTCGACGCCAGCGTGGCGAACGGGCGCGCCTTCGTGACCGGCCCGTTCGCCGACGAGTACGCCGAGACGACCTCGGTGCTGAAGTCGACGGCCGTCTCCGAGCAGGCGGTGGTGCTCGCGGAGGTCTCCGCCAGCGGGGTGATCCGGGCCGAGTCGGCCGAGGTGGAGCTGCTGGTCTATCTGAACCAGTACCGGCGCAACGCCAACACCGACGGCGAGAAGGTCGACCAGAACCGGGTGGTCCTCGAACTGCACCGGGTCGGCGGGGAGTGGAAGGTGGCCCGGGCCACCGCCATCTGATCCACGCCGGCCGGCCACCCGGGGAGGTGCCCGACGCCGGGAACATTCGTGCCGCCGGGAAATGTCGGTCCGGTGTTGCAACATCGCGGGCGTGTATTTCGTGTACCGCTCCCACTACGAGGGGCCGCTGAGCAAGCATGTCCGCCATCTGCCGGGGGTGCGGGTGCTGGAGTGGTTCCGGCAGGGCTGGACCGTCGAGGACCCGGAGCGGTGGATCGAGGACCAGCTCGGCGTCGACGTCTACGGACTGGGCTCGATCTTCGAGGAGGCGGCGCAACGGCAACTCGCCCCACCCCGCGACTGGCAGGAACTCCGCGACCTGCTGCGCGAGCACCTCTATCTCGAGGGTGACCCGGAGACCCACCTCCGGGTCACCGAGCACTCCGTGCGGGCGTACACCGACGACGACGAGGTCGAGTTGGCGTACTTCTTCCTCGACGACGAGGTGCCGGCGGCCGCGCCGGACCGGCTGGCCTACCTGTTCCAGTCGTGGCCGCTGCCCGCCGAGGTCACGGTGCCGGACGCCGCGTTCGTGCCGGCGGTGCCGGTCCGGCCGGCGATGCCGCCCGCCGCAGGTGCCGGCGCCAGCTACGCGGTGCTGCTGACCTTCTACGACGGCGCGTCGATCGCCACCACCCCACCCCAGGTGTTTCCCGGGGTACGCCTGCCGGGGCTCGCCGCCCGGCTCCGGGACGGGTTGGTCGCACCGGGAGAGCCCGATCCGGACTGGCCGCCGGAGTTGCAGGTGCTGGCGGCCCTGCTGGAGCCGGCGGACGGGTCGATCGAGCCCGCGTTGCGCCGGGCCAACGAGTGGCCGGGCTTCTACCGGACGATCTGGAAGCCCTGGCCCGACCTGTCCGACGGCGCCGACGGCCCGGATCCGGTGGCCGCCCGCCGGGCGGCGCTGCCGCCGATCGCCGCCGACCGGCACCCGGACCGGTCGCTGCTGCTCGTCTCCGCGCACCTCGCCCAACTCGCCATACACACCG
This sequence comes from Plantactinospora sp. DSM 117369, assembly GCF_053764795.1. Classification (NCBI taxonomy): domain Bacteria; kingdom Bacillati; phylum Actinomycetota; class Actinomycetes; order Micromonosporales; family Micromonosporaceae; genus Plantactinospora; species Plantactinospora sp. DSM 117369. Next base: position 5,467,994 of record NZ_CM132446.1, read on the forward strand.
ACGAGGTGTTCGGCTTCCAGCAGTGGTTCTTCTTCGACGACCTGTGGGCCGGCAGTCATCCCCACCTCGCCCAATCCATGCTGCGCTACGCGAGCCACTGGGACCCGTTCGGCTGACTCCACCGGTCCCGGCCACGGTCGCGGGTGTCGGGACGACGCCGACCCGACCGGGCGGACGGCGGGGCTGTGCCGGTACTCGCCCGCCGGGCAGCGGATGGTTGACTGTCCGCGATGACGGAAGATCACGTGCGATGACGGAGTACTCCGCGCCACTGCTCTGCGAGCCGTACCTGCTCGATCCGGGCCCGGACGACGTCTGGGTCGCCTGGCACACCGAGGAGCCCGGCACCGGCGGGTTCGTGCTGGTCGGCCCGGGAGTGGCCGGGATGTCGCCCCGGCAGGCCCGGGACGCCGCGTCCGGCGGCCAGCCGTCCGGCCCGGGGTGGCGGCGGTTCGTGGCGGAGACCCGCCCGCTCTCCCGTACCCGGGAGGACGCCGAGTCCCGGGTGCCAAGCCGGAGCTATCCGACAGTGACCCGTCGACCGGTGTACCGGCACCTGGCCCGGGTCACCGGGCTACCACCCGGCCGTACGCCGTACCGGGTGGTGGCGCTGCAGGATCCCGGTCGGGCCACGGTCACGGCGGCGTACTCGCTGGCTCCGGCGGCGCCGGCCGGAGCGGGGGTACGGCTGCTGCTGACCAGTGACCACCAGCTCAAGCCGATGACGGCGGCCAACCTGGAGAAGGTGGCCGAGACCGTCGGCGTACGGCTGGACGGGGTGCTGATGGCCGGCGACATGGTCAACGTCGGTGACCGGGCCAGCGACTGGTTCGACTCGGCCAGCGGTCCGGCCTTCTTCGCCAGCATGACCGGGCGGGCGGAGACGCCGATCGCCGGCCGGACCTACCGGGGTGCGCCGCTCCTGCCGCACACACCGATCTTCCCGGCGATCGGCAACCACGAGGTGATGGGCCGGTGGTCCGAGACCGCCACCCTGGACAGCCAGTTCAACGACCCGCAGCCCCGCGAGGTGGCCCGCGAGCGGCACCGGGCGGGCAACTCGATCGGGTTGGGCGGCCCGGACGGCTCCGCCGATTCGACCGGCTCGGCCGGCTCCGGCGTAAACGAGCGCGGAGGCGTAAACGAGCACGCGGACGTGGACGTGGACGAGGCGGACCTGGGCCGACGGTCCTGGGACGTCACGACCTACGAGGAACTGTTCCCCTACCCGCGCAGTGCGGCGGGTGGCCCGCGCTGGTGGTCGCGGACGATCGGCGACGTGCACCTGGTGACGCTCTTCGTCACGTCGATCTGGCGACCGCACGTGCCGGTCGGGCGGGGCAAGTTCCAGGAGGACGTGGCCGACCTGGCCCACCCCGAGCGGTGGGGGCACGGCCAGTTCATCTTCGAGCCGGTGCACCGGGGCTCCGCGCAGTACCGCTGGCTGGAGCAGGAGCTGACCTCGGCCGAGGCCCGCGCAGCACGGTTCCGGGTGGTGATGTTCCACCATCCCAGCCACGGGCTCGGCGGCAACTCGGCACCGCCGTACACCGACCCGGTGCGGACCGTCGAGCGCGACCCGGTCACCGGAGCGGTCACTGCGGTCCGGTACGCGTATCCGCTGGCCGAGGACCACATCCTGCGCGACCTCGAACCGCTCTTCTCCGCCACCGGGGTGCACCTGGTGCACAACGGTCACGCGCACCTGTGGAACCGGTTCCGGAATCCGGCCGGGGTCAACTGGCTGGAGACCTCGAACGTCGGCAACAACTACGGCGCGTACGACGTGTCGTCCGGTGCCGCCCGGCACCTGCCGGCGGGGCCGGACTACGTCCGGCAGGGTGATCCGGGCGGGCTGGCACCGGTCGTCCCGACGATCGCGCCGCTGACCGGGCCGACCGGTACCCCGCTGCCGTACGTGGCGAGCGACGACATCACGGTCTTCTCGATTCTCGACTCGGGCGCCGGAGTGGTCCGGTCCTACCGGTTCGACACCCGGGACCCGGACGCCCCGGTACTGCTGTTCGACGAGTTTCCGTTGGTCTGATCCGGGCCGCCGTCAGTCCGGCGGCTCCGGGGTCGCCGTCTGCCCGGAACCGGCCGTCTGCTCCGGGGCCACCGTCTGCTCCGAGGTGCGCCGTTCCAGGAACGAGTCCGGCGCGGCAGCCGCCTCGGCGATCCGGCGCTCCGACTCCGTCGTCCGCGGGTCGGACTCGGCCAGCACCGCCGCGCCCGCCTCGCGCCGATCGGACTCGGCCAGCACCGCCGCGGCCTGCGCCTCCGGGTCGTCGCTGCCCACTGACTCCTCCTCGGGGAGCAGGTGGGCGGCCCGGTTCTCGACCCGGTCACTCGGCTCTTCACTCATGTCGGGATCCATACCCGAAACGTTCCGCCGCTACTCGTCGGACCCGCGCGGGCCGTCGAACGGATCCCACCCCGAGCCCGGCCCCCGGTCACAACCCTTGCCCAGCGGATCGTCGCGACGAGTATCGGCCGGAATATGAGATCTGTGCCGCAAACAGGTGTTTGAGGAGGCCCTATTACGGCAGCCGGGCTTGGATCGCCACCGCATCCCCGTGCCACCAGCTGCTGAGCCGACGCGTCCCGGTGTTCCACCTGCCAATTCGCTTGCAGGCGCAAGTGGTCAATGATCGAATGCCGTTGATGATGACGGCCTGTCGAGAGTCCTCGATGCTCTTCCAAGCCGCCGACGGCAGGGAGCTGCCCTTGCTGCTCTTCGAGCCGGGCGACGGCACACAGCCGCGTGCTGGCATCGTCCTGTTCCATGGCGGCGCCTTGCGCGGGGGGTCGGCCGACGGGCTCGCCCCGCACTGCCGGAAATTGGCGTCGCGTGGAATCTTCGCCGTGTCCGCCGGGTATCGGCTGCTGGGTCGTGGCGCTGTCAGCATCGACGACTGCATCGCTGATGTTCGGCGCGCGGTCGAGCAGTTCGGCCGGCTGGCAGCGTTGCGCGGGCTCGAAGCGCCGCACCTGGCCTCGGGTGGCAGCTCAGCCGGTGCTCATCTCGCGATTGTTGCGGCGATGACCCCGGAGGCGTCCACCACGGCACCGGAGCCCGGCATCGCGGCCGTGGTGGCCCTCAATCCTGCGGGGCTGAATCTGCGCTCCTTCGCGCCGGAAGTGCAGCGCCGCCTCGAACAGCAGGTCGGTATCGCTGCGGGCCGACTGATCGAGTACTCGCTGATCGAGTTCGTGCGGCCGGGGAATCCACCGATGCAGATCCACCACGGCACCCGCGACGAGGTCGAGCCGATCGACTCTGTGCGGCAGTTCCGGGATGCGATGGTGCGCTCCGGCAACGAGTGCACGCTACTTGAGTACGAACACGCCGAACACGGATTCCACTACCCCGGCAACAGCAGGCACTTCGACGACGTCATCGACGCCACGGCGCTGTTCCTCCTCGACCGCATCGCAACGAAGTGAACAGCAGAGTTCTACTTCCGTGAGCGAAATCCGACTGCCGTACTATGACGGCCGGCCGCAGGCTCAGGCCGCGTTGCGGCCGGTCATCGGCGCCGAGAAGGTCGTCCGCATGTTCGTCGGCGGCCTCCCCAGGGTCGACGCCTTGATCACCGGCGAACCCACCGTGGTCAACGGCAACCCGGCACTCGTCCTCCGCCTTGACGGCGAGATCGACGGCGTCCTGACGGTCCGCGTCGACAAGGCCGCATCAGTGGCATCTACTACGTGCGCAACCGGGAAAAGCTGACCCGCGTCGAGTCCGAGACCCCGCTCACCCGGCGATGAACTCTGCCCTCTGCAGGAGAGGACATGTCCACTCAGGCCGCCCGCACCCAATGCGTCGCCCTCACCCTGGTCGACCGTGGCCGGGGCCGTCGCCTTGCTCACGGCGAGCATCAGCCTCCTGCCCACCGTATTCGCCTGGCCGTCGGTTCGCCCATCGGTGCACGATGTGCCGATCACCGTCGCCGGCGCCGGGATTTCCATCTGCGGCCGACGGACCGCAAGGAGAGGGTGAGGAGGTTCGAGTGGAGACCTCGGCGGAGGATCGGCTCGGCGCCGAATGGCGGGCCGAGAACGACGCCTGGATCGCGGACCGGCTCGCCGGGCAGGGCATCGCCGCGACCGGTCCGGTGCACACCGTCCGGGTCCGCGCCTGGTCGATCGTGCGGCGGCTGGAGACCAGCGTCGGCCGGATCTGGTGCAAGGCGAACGTGCCGAGCAACGGCTTCGAGGCGGCCGTGGTCGAGGCGCTGGCAGCCTGGGTGCCGGAGCTGGTCGTACCGCCGCTGGCGGTGGATCGGGACCGGGGCTGGCTGCTCGGACCGGACGGCGGGACGATCCTGCGGGAGACGGCCCAGCGGCCCGATCCGGTCCGCTGGGCGGAGCTGCTGCGGACGTACGCCGGTCTGCAACGCGCGGTGGCCCCGCACGCCGACCGGCTGGTCGGGCTCGGCGTGCCGGACCTGCGGCCGGCGCGGATGCCGGCCGCACTGGCCGGGCTGCTGGCCGATCCGACGGTGCGGCTCGCCGAGCCGCACCGGGCCGCCCTGGTCAGGCTCCGGCCGGAGTACGACCGCTGGTGCGCCGACCTCGCCGCCGACGGGCTGCCGGCGTCGATCCAGCACGACGACCTGCATGACGGCAACGTCTTCGTCGGCACCGCCGGCATGCGGTTCTTCGACTGGGGCGACGCCTGCCTGGCCCACCCGTTCGGCAGCCTGCTCGTCGCGCTGAACGTCGCCGCCGACCAGCTCGACGCCGACCCGGCCGGTCCGGAGCTGTCCCGGCTCCGGGACGCCTACCTGGAACCCTGGACCGACCTGCGGGACCGCGCCGACCTGCGCCACTCGGTCCGGTTGGCGCTGCGGGTGGCGAAGGTCGGTCGGGCGGTGTCCTGGCAGCGGGCGCTGCGCGGCGCGACCGCGCCCGACTGGCAGCGCGCCCTCGGCGGGCCCGCGCGGATCGCCCCCGAGCACACGACCGCGCCGGCCGCCTGGCTGGAGGCGCTCACCGAACCCGATCCGGATCAGCCGGCGGGCTGACCGATCCGGGTCACTGCCGGAAGAGGCGGGCCGGGACGGCGTCGGCGAGCATCTGGTAGCCGGCCGGGTTGAGGTGCAGGTGGTCGCCGGTGTCGGCGGCCGGCAGCAGTCGACGGGGGTCGGCCGGATCCCGTACGGCGCGGTCGAAGTCGATCACCGAGTCGAACCGGCCGCTGCTGCGGATCCACCGGTTGACCGCCTGGCGGGTGGCTTCCCGGAGCCGGGCCGGGTCGTCGTAGTCGGGGTTGCCACCGAACGGGGTCAGCGTCGCGCCGTACACCCGGATGCCCTGCGCGTGCGCCCGGGTGACGATCTGGTCGTACGCGGTGATCAGGTCGTCGGTGACCGCCCGCTGGGCCGCCTCGGTGGCCTCGGCGGTGCCGATGTCGTTGATCCCCTCGAACACCACCAGCCAGGTGACGCCGCTCTGCGCCAGTACGTCCCGGTCCAGCCGGGCCAGCGCGTTCGGCCCGAGCCCGTCGTTGAGTACCCGGTTGCCCCCGGCCGCCTGGTTCGCCACCGCGACGTCCCGGGTCGGCCGGTACGCGTGCAGCCGCGCCACGAGTTGGTCGGGCCAGCGGTCGTTTCCGTTGGTGGTGGAGCCGCGCCCGTCGGTCAGCGAGTCACCGAGCAGCACCGCGACCCTGGTGCCGGGCCCGGCCGGCACCTCCAGCCCGCTGAGGAAGTACCAGTGGTCGACCGGGGTGGCGCCGGGCAGCGTCGGTGCCGCGACATGGTTACCGCGCAGCAGGTAGGAGGTGGTCCGGGAGCCGGGGTGCGAGGTTATCCGTTCCGACGCCTGCCCCTCGGCGAGATAGAGCGTCACGGTGAGGTTGGCGCGGGCCGGCACGGAGATGTCGACCGGGTCGGAGACGATCTGCGCACCGACCGGGACGGTCACCGACGCGCGCCCGCTGAACGTGACCGGCCGCGCGCTGCCGGGCCGGATCGCGCTGGCCCCGGCCCGGCCGCTCTCCGGGAGCGCCACGGTGGCAGCGGTGACCGGCAGCGGCGTCCCGCCGAAGGCGTTGGAGAGGCGCAACCGGATCCGTGACCCGGCCACCGACACCCGGATGGTCTGCCGGAGCGTGCTGTCGGCCAGCACCCGGTCGTGCTCGGTGAACGGTGCCGGCGGCATGTTGTCCGGCTCGGCGAGCTGCGGCATCGACGCCCAGCTCGTCGCCCAGCGCTGCCCGGCCGGGCCGGAGTGGGCGTGGCCGGTCGGTTGCGGCTCGACGTCCTCGCCGGGACCGGCCGGCTCCGGCTGGTCGGCACCGCCCGAGGGGTCGGTCGCCGGCCGGGGTTTGGCCACGGCCGCGCTCCGGGACGAGCCGGCGACGGCCAGGGCGGTGCGGATTCCCACCGTCACCAGGCTGAGCAAGGCCACCTCCGGCTCGTGTCGGATCCTCCGGGCGCCCGCTCCGGGAGGCCGGTAGCGGGCGGGTTCGGCTGCGGACCAATATAGGGTCCGGCCGGGCCGGGCTGGTCCAGGTGCGCGGCGACGGTCTGGTGGTGCGCCCCGTGCCCTCGGGTGCCGGGGTCACTGCGCCGGCCAGTTCCGCAGCACGACGTCCACGGCGTCCACCGTTCTGGCCCAGGAATCGTCGACCGCGCGGGGATGGTGCCGGAATCCGCCGGCCCGCTCCAGGCAGACGTAACCGTGGAAGGTGCTGTGCAGCATGCGTACCGCATCGGTCTGGTCGGGCTCGGCCAGCCGGTAGCCGCGCAGGATCGCCCGGGTCAGCGCCGCGTGCCGGCGGGCGGCGTCGGCGGCCGCCGTGTCCGTCTCCGGGTCGAGTTCCAGCTGTGCCGCCGCGTACCTGCCGGGGTGTTGTTTCGCGTAGTCGCGGTAGGCGTCGGCGAAGGCCGCCAGCGCGTCCCGGCCGGCCCGGCCGGCGAGCGCGGCGGCGGCCCGGTCGGCGAGTTCCGCCAGGGCCAGGGTCGCCACCCTGACCTTCAGGTCGCGGGCGTTGCGGATGTGGGAGTAGAGGCTGGCGTCCTTGACGCCGAAGCGGCGGGCGAGCGCCGAGATGGTCAGGTTCTCGAAGCCGACCTCGTCGGCCAGCTCCGCGGCGGCCAGCGTCAGCCGCTCGGCGGTGAGCCCCGCTCGGGTCATGTGCCACACCTCACGCCTAGGGTTGTTGTCCGTTTGCCTAGAGATATTAGGCTGGTTCCTATGCTACCCCTGACCGAGCCCGACATCCGCGCGTCCTTCGTCAACTGCACCAAGGGCGAGGCGAAGCGTCTCGCCGTGCCGAGGGACCTCGACGAGGCGCCCTGGGCCGACCTCGACTTCTTCGGCTGGCGGGATCCTGCCGCGGACGAGCGGGCCTACCTGGTCGCCGAGTCCGGCGGTGGGCTCGTCGGCGTGGCGCTGCGGGCGGCGCCGCAGACCGGGCGGGTCCGGCGCAGCATGTGCTCGCTCTGCCTGACCACACACACCGGGGACGGCGTCTCGTTGATGACAGCGCGCAAGGCCGGGCGGGAGGGCCGGCAGGGCAACTCCGTCGGCGCGTACCTCTGCACCGACCTGGCCTGCTCGCTCTATCTGCGCGGAAAGAAGGACGCCGGGCGGCGCCTCGACGAGACCATCACGCTGCCGGAGAAGATCGAACGGACCACGGCCAGCCTCGCCGCCTTCCTGGACCGGGTCCGCGGCTGACCCCGGCCGGCGCCGATCGGCCGACCCGGCGGGCCGCCTCGCCGTGGTGCTTCGGGAACCGGGCTCAGGAGCCGCGGGCCGCCCGGGACCGCTGGGAGATGCCCTTGAGGTGCCGCCCCAGCTCCCGGGCGATCTCCCGGTTGGCGTCCCGTTCGGCCAGGGCCTGGCGCTTGTCGTATGACCGCTTGCCGCGGGCGACGCCGAGCTCGACCTTGGCCCAGCCGTTCGAGAAGTACAGCGACAGCGGCACCAGGGTCAGGCCGGGATCGTGGATCCGGTCCAGGATCTTGTTGATCTCCACCCGGCGCAGCAGCAGTTTCCGCATCCGCTTCGGCTGGTGGTTCGTCCAGGTCCCGTAGGCGTACTCCGCGATGTGCAGCCCGTAGAGCCACAGCTCGCCGTCGCGCTCCTGGGCGAACGCGTCGACCAGCGACGCCTGCCCGGCCCGCAGCGACTTGACCTCGGTGCCGCGCAGCACGATCCCCGCCTCGTACGTCTTCAGGACCGCGTACTCGTGCCGGGCCTTCTTGTTCGAGGCGATGAGCCTGCGCTCGCCTTCCCTGGACGCGACGACCTCCCCAGCGTCTCGACCCGGTATCCCGGGCCGCCCGGCCCCACCGAGCAGCCAGACTATACGCAGCGGTCGGTACCGGATCGACGGATTTTTCCCGGCCGCCGCCGAGGGCGCCGGCGCCGAAACCGGATGGGACAATGTCGCGATGCCAGCCGCCGGCCGTACCCACATCCTCTTCGACTTCTTCGGCACCCTGGTCGACTACTCGGCCAGCCGCACCGAGCAGGGCTACCCGGGCTCACACGCACTGCTCCGGCACCTCGGCGCCGACCTGGGCTATCCCGAATTCCTGACCGCCTGGTCGCGGGCCTGCGAAGAGTTCGACCGGCGCAGCGACGCGGACGACTCCGAGTTCTCGATGACCGAGGTCGGCACGGCATTCCTGACCGACCTCCTCGGCCGCCGGCCGGCACCGGACGACGTCGACGCGTTCGTCCGGGAGTACGTCCGGGAGTGGAACACCGGGGTGCACTACTCCGCCGACATCGCTGATCTGATCCGCGACCTGCACCGCGACCACCGGCTCGCGGTCGTCTCCAACACGCACCAGCCGGGCCTGGTCCCCGGCCACCTCGCGGCGATGGGGCTGGCCGAGTACTTCGACGCCGTCGTCACCTCGGTCGAGCTGGGCTGGCGCAAACCCCACCCCATGATCTACGCCACCGCCCTCGACACCCTCGGCATCGACGCCGGCTCGGCCGTCTTCGTCGGCGACAGCTACGGGCCCGATTTCGTCGGACCCGAGCGGGCCGGCATCCCGGCGTACCTGATCGACCCGGACCGCCGGGCACCGGTGCCGGAGGCGCGCCGGCTCGGCTCGATCCTCGACCTGCCCGGCCGGCTGCGGACCCGGCAGGCCGCCGACGACCGGCTCGCCGGCTCCGCGCGGTGACCGGCGGGCACCGGCCCCGGGTCAGGACCCGTCCCCGGGTACGCAGACCGTCAGCGCGCCGGGGGCGATCCGCGCCTTCAGCCGGCTGACGCGGGCGCGGGCGCCGCCGTCCAGCTCGTAGGTCATCGGCTCGGCGAACCGGACGTTGATCTTCCGGCCCCGGGTGATCCGGACGAACGGCGAGGAGTCGGACCGCCCGACCGCCATCCGGCCGAGCGTGCGGGCCCAGTCCAGCACCCCGCTGGCGGTCGCCACGCCCACCTCCAGGCAGCCGTCGTCGGGACGGGCGTCGTCGAAGGCCGGGATGCCGCCGGTGATCGTGCCGACGTTGCCGAAGAGTACGCAGCTCGCCTCCCCCTCGAACCAGTCCGCGCCGTCCACCCGGATCCGCATCCGGGTCGCCTCGCTGCGGACGTGCCGCAGCCCGGTCCAGACGTACGCCAGCCGGCCCAGCCGGTCCTTCAGGTCGCGGTCGGCGTCCCGGATCAGCTCCCCGTCGAAACCCGCGCCGGCCATCACCGCGAAGTGCTCCCCGCCGAGCCGCCCGAGGTCGATGCGGCGGCGCGGCCCGGTCAGCCCGATCCGGACCGCCTCGGCCAGGTCCTCCGGGATGCCGAGGTTGGTGGCGAGCAGGTTCGCCGTGCCGGCGGGCAGGATCGCCAGGGCGGCGTCCGAACCGGCCAGCGCGGCAGAACAGCGCTGCACCATGCCGTCCCCGCCCCAAACGAAGATCAGCTCGGCACCCTTGCCGAGCGCCTTGCGTACCTTCTTCGGCGCCTTGCGGCTTTTCGGCACCTCGTACCAGAGCAGGTCCTCGACTCCGGCGCCGCGCAGCCGGGAGCGGAGTTCGTCGAGGCCGCCGCCGAGGGACTTCTTCCGGTGCGCGACGACCGCGACCCGGGCCACCTGGGCCGGGGTCACGGCCGGTCCGGGCGTCGGGGCGGCGGCCGGCTCGGCGGTCGACGTCGTGCTCATGGCGCTGGTCTTACCCAGCGGCCCGGGCCGCCAAGCGGTGCCTGGCGTCCCGGGCCGTCCGTGCCCGCGGTCGGGATCAGAGGGTACGGGCGAGCCGCTCGGCAAGCAGCCGGGTGAACCGGGCCGGGTCGCCGAGTTCGCCGCCCTCGGCGAGCAGCGCCATCCCGTACAGCAGCTCGGCGGTCTCGGCGACGGTCGGGTCGTCCTTGCGCTGCCCGTACGCCTCCCGCAGCCCGGTCACCAGCGGGTGCGTCGGGTTGAGTTCCAGGATCCGCTTCACCGCCGGCATGTCCTGCCCCATCGCCCGGTACATCTTCTCCAGGGTCGGGGTCATGTCCTGGGCGTCGCCGACGATGCAGGCCGGTGAGGTGGTCAGCCGGGACGACAGCCGCACCTCCTTGACGTTCTCGCCGAGTTGGGTGGTCAGCCAGCCGAGCAGGTCGGCGAAGTCCTTCTGCTGCTGCTCCCGCTCCGCCTCGGTGCCTTCCTTCTCCTCGTCGGTGTCGAGGTCGACCTGCCCCTTGGCGATCGACTGGAACTTCTTGCCGTCGAACTCCGGCACCGAGGAGACCCACATCTCGTCGATCGGGTCGGTCAGCAGCAGCACCTCGTAGCCCTTGGCCCGGAACGCCTCCATGTGCGGCGAGTTCTCGATCATGGTGCGGGACTCGCCGGTGGAGTAGTAGATGTCGGTCTGCCCCTCCTTCATCCGCTCGACGTACTGGGCGAGGGTGGTCAGCTTCTCCGGGTCGTGGGTGGAGGCGAACGAGGAGATCTCCAGGATCGTGTTCTGGTTGTCGAAGTCGTCGAGCAGGCCCTCCTTGACCGCCTTGCCGAACTCCGACCAGAAGGTCTGGTAGCGCTCGGCGTCGCCTGCCTGCATCTCCTTGACCGTGGAGAGCACCTTCTTGACCAGGCGGCGGCGCATCAACTGGATGTGCCGGTCCTTCTGGAGGATCTCCCGGGAGATGTTCAGCGACAGGTCCTGCGCGTCCACCACACCCTTGACGAAGCGCAGGTATTCGGGCATGAGTTCCTGGCAGTCGTCCATGATGAAGACCCGCTTGACGTACAACTGCACGCCGCGCTTGGCGCCGCGCGTGTACAGGTCGAACGGTGCGCGGGACGGGATGAAGAGCAGCGCCTCGTACTCGAAGGTCCCCTCGGCCCGCATGTGAATGGTCTCCAGCGGGTCGGTCCAGTCGTGGCTGAGGTGCCGGTAGAACTCCTTGTACTCGTCGTCCTTGACGTCGTCCTTCGAGCGCGCCCAGAGCGCCTTCATCGAGTTGAGCGTCTCGGTCTCGGTGGTCGTCTTGCCGTCGCTGTCGGTCCGCTCGACCGCCATCCGGATCGGCCAGGCGATGAAGTCCGAGTAGCGCTTGACGATCTCCCGGATCTTCCACTCGGCGGTGTAGTCGAAGAGCTGGTCCTCGGCGTCCTCCGGCCGGAGGTGGAGGGTCACCGAGGTGCCCTGCGGGGCGTCGTCGACCGTCTCGACCGCGTAGGTGGCCCCGCCGTCGGATTCCCAGCGGGTCGCGGTGGACTCGCCTGCGCGCCGGGTCAGCAGGGTGACCTTGTCGGCGACCATGAAGCTGGAGTAGAAACCGACCCCGAACTGTCCGATGAGATCCTGCGAGCCGGCCGCGTCCTTGGACTCCTTGATCTTTTCCAGGAGTTCCGCCGTGCCGGACTTGGCGATGGTGCCGATGAGGATGATGACCTCGTCCCGGGACATCCCGACGCCGTTGTCCCGGACGGTGAGCGTACGCGCCTTCCGGTCGACCTCGATCCAGATGTGCAGGTCGGACGTGTCGACCGCCAGCTCCTTGTCGGCGAAGGCCGCCAACCGCAGTTTGTCGAGCGCGTCCGAGGCGTTGGAGATGAGTTCCCGAAGGAAGATGTCCTTGTTCGAATAGATCGAATGGACCATCAGCTGAAGTAGCTGACGCGCCTCGGCCTGGAACTCGAAGGTCTCGGTTCCGGTGCTCATGTGACCCTCCACGAAAATGCCCAGTGCGCCGACAGGGAGCGACGCCGGTGATCCTGGCCCACACCGGGGATACGTTCCGGATAGCCGGCGCCATCCTAAATGACCCCGGCACGGTGACCACGCGGACCCGGTACCACCGACCGGTCGGTTTCGCCTCGTCCGGCCGGCGTCGCCGTCGGCTCCCCTGCGATGTGGGACAGCCCGGGCGTCGAATTCGCCACGGACGGCCGCTGTGTGATCCTTGAACCGGTCGTCCAACCCGACCACCGGGCAGGGTTGCCCCGACCAGGCGGAGGTTCGCGGACGGTGCTGGAGTTTCGGCTGCTCGGCGACATCGACGTCCGCGTCGACGGGCACCGGATCGAGGTGGGCCCGGCACGACAGCGCTGCGTCCTGGTCGCGCTCCTGGTCGAGGCGAACGGAGTGGTCTCCGTCGACCAACTGCTGGACCGGGTCTGGGGCGACCGCCGCCCGCAACGGGCCCGGGAAACGCTCTACAGCTATCTCTCCCGGCTGCGCGGCTGCCTCTCCCCCGCCGGAGACGTCACGGTGCTGCGCCGATCGGCCGGCTACCAGTTGACCGTCGAGCCGGACGCCGTCGACCTGCACCGGTTCCGGGGGCTGGTCCGGCAGGCCCGGAGCACCCCGGACGACGCCCGGGCGCTCGGGCTGTTCGACGAGGCGCTCGGGCTGTGGCGGGGCGAGGCGTTCGCGCATCTGGAGACGCCATGGCTCAGCGCCCTGCGTACGGCGCTGGGGCAGGAGCGGTTCGCGGCCGAACTCGACCGCTGCGACATCGCCCTGCGCCAGGGCCGGCACGCGGAGCTGCTGCCGGAGCTGACCCGGCGGGCCGGTGAGCATCCGCTGGACGAGCGCCTCGCCGGGCAGCTCATGCTCGCGCTGTACCGCAGCGGACGGCAGGCAGACGCCCTGGAGCACTACAGCCGGCTCCGGCACCGGCTGGCCGACACCCTGGGCGTCGACCCCGGCCCGGAGCTGCGCCGGCTGCATCTGCGGATGCTGCACACCGACCCGGAGCTGGCCAGCCCGTCCGGCGACGGCATCGAGGCCGCCCCGCCGGTGTCGAGCCCGCCCCGCCCGCACCAACTGCCGCCGACGGTCGCCGACTTCACCGGTCGCGACGACGCCGTCGGCTGGGTGGAGCGCGGCCTCACCGGTCCGGCCGACCGGCTGCGGGTCGTCGCGCTCTCCGGTCCGGCCGGCGTCGGCAAGTCCAGCCTGGCCTGGTACGTGGCGCACCGCCTGCGTCGGGAGTACCCGGACGGGCAGCTCTACGCGGACCTGCGGGGTAGCTGGCCGGACGCGGCCGACGCGTTCGCGGTACTCGGGCGCTTCCTGCGGGTACTCGGCATCCCCGACAGCCTGCACAGCGACAGCCTGGAGGAACGCGCCGGCCAGTTCCGGGACGCGGTGCACGAGCGGCGGCTGCTGGTCGTACTCGACGACGCCCGGTCCGCCGCGCAGGTCCGGTCGCTGCTGCCCGGTGGCGCCCCGGGCGCGGTCATCGTCACCAGCCGGGCCCGGCTGACCGGGCTGGAGGGCGCCGCCCACCTGGGGCTGGCGACCTTCGCGCCGGACGAGGCGATCCGGTTGCTGGAGCGGATCGTCGGGTCGGACCGGGCCGGGACCGAACCCGCGGCGGTCGCGGAGATCGTCCGGCTCTGCGGGTACCTGCCGCTGGCGGTGCGCATCGCCGCCGCCCGGCTCGCGGCCCGGCCGCACTGGCGGCTCGGGCAGCTCGCCGAGCGGCTCCGTGACGAACTCGGCCGGCTCGACGAACTCGCCACGGACGATCTGGAGGTACGGGCGAGTCTCGGGCTCAGCTACCGGGCGCTGGCCGAACCGGCCCGCCGGATGCTCCGGCTGCTGAGCCTGCTCGACGCGCCCGACGTGCCGGCCTGGACCGGTGCCGCGATGCTCGACGTGCCGCTGGCCCAGGCGGAGAGCCTGCTGGAGTCGCTGGTCGACGCCTGCCTGCTGGAGCTGCTCGACCCGGCCGGCGGCGAGCCCCGGTACGGGATGCACGACCTCGTCCGGCTCTTCGCCCGGGAGCGGGCCGCCGCCGAGGAGTCCGACGAGGTCCGGCGAGCCGCGCTGGAGCGGGCGTTCGGCGCCTGGCTGAGCCGGGCGGAGGCGGCGGACGAGTGGCTGCCGGCCCGGACACTGGCCCGGATCTCCGGCCCGGCCCGCCGCTGGCCGCCGGCCGGCCCGGCGGCACCGGTGGAGGACCCGGTCGGCTGGTTCGACCGTGAGCGTCCGGCGCTGGTCGCCTCGATCCGGCAGGCGGCCGGGCTCGACCTGGCCGAGCTGGCCTGGAACCTCGCCGCGACGACACAGCCCTGCTACGAGTTGCGCGGCATGCACGACGAGGCGCGGCAGCTACACCAGGCGGCGCTGCGGGCCTGCCGACGGGCGGGAGAACGGCTCGGCGAGGCGGTGCTGCTGCGCAACCTCGCCGACCTGTGGACCTCGCGGCCCGGCGCCGAACTGCGGGACAAGCTCGACGCGGCCGAGGCGGCGTTGCGGATCTTCCGGCTGGTCGACGAGCCGCGCGGGGTGGCGGACGCGCTCTGGCTCTGCGCCGACGTATACCGGGTCACCGGCCGGCACGGCGAGGCGGCGCCGCTGCTCGCCGAGGCGCTGTCGATCTCGACCGCCGCCGGTTACCAGCTCGGCGAGTGCCACGCGCTGGCACAGCGCGCCATCATCAGCCGGGAGCAGGGGCGCGACGACGTCGCCCGGGACCTCGGTCACCGCTACCTGGACCTCGCCCGCCGGATGGGGGCCAGCCGCGACGAGAGCACCGCGCTGACCCTGCTCGGCCTGACCTACGGGGACCTGGACCGGCCCGAGCCGGGGCAGGCGTACCTGCGGCAGGCGGTGGCGGTCGCCCGGGAGACCGGCGACGAGGTGCAGGAGACGTACGCGCTGGCCCGGCTGGGTCAGCTCTACGCCGTCATCGGTCACCGGTCCGCCCGGCACACCCTGGCGGTGGCGCTGGCCCGCAGTCAGGCCGACGGGCTGGCGTTCGGCGAGGCGATCTCGTTGATCGGGCTCGGCGAACTGGAGCTGATCGACGGCCGGCCGCGCCGGGCGGTGGCGTTGCTGCGCCGGGTGCTCCAACTGCTCGGGGAGGCGCGGTTCCACTTCATCCGGGCACGGACGCTGACCGTACTCGGGCACGCGTACGCCAGTGTCGACGACAACCCTGCCGCCGCGTCGGCCTGGTCCGCCGCGTACGCGCTGTTCCGGCAGATCGACAACGAGCCGGCGGCGAGTCGGGTGGCCGAGCTGTTCCCCGGGATACCGGTCCAGCGGACCCTGCGCTGACCCGCGCCCGGCTACCGGCTACCGGCGCGGCCCTGCTCCGGCCGGCGGCTGTGGGGGCCGGCGGGCGCGGGCGCGGCATCAGCTCGGGCGGGCGGCCGTGGTGGCAGCGTGCGCGGCGAGGCCCGCAGCGACCCGGCCGATGAACCGGCCCAGTGCCCGCCGGTAGAGCCAGCCGGTGCCGGGCACCTTGGCGGTGAAGGTGGAGTGCCAGCGGATCGAGGTGCCACCGCGCTCCGGCGTGAGGTCGACGTCGGCCCGGTAGTCGCGCAGCGGCAACCCGGAGAGGAGTTCGTAACTGAACCGACGGTCCGGCACCCGCTCGACCACCCGTTCCCGGCTGGTCACCCGGCCGGTCCGGAAGACCCGGATCGCGCCGACGCCCTCCGGCTCGTCCGCGCCGGGGCGCTCCAGCTCGAAGGAGCCCAGTGGTGACCAGCCGGGCCAACCGGCTCCGTCGATGAGCAACGCGTAGACCACCGCCGGGCTGGCCGTGGTGTGCACCCGTACGTCGATCTCTTTCCGCGCCACGTCGCATCCTCCTCCGCTGCATGTACCAGGTGGTACATGTACCGTACGGTACATGTCTGGTGAAGTCCGAGGGGAACTGCTGTCCCGCGTCGTGGACCGGATGGCCGAGCAGGGCGTCAGCGCGTTGAGCCTGCGCCGGTTGGCGGCGGACCTCGGCACCAGCCACCGGATGCTGATCTACCACTTCGGTTCCAAGGAGGGACTGCTCGTCGAGGTGGTCCGAGAAGTCGAGAGCCGGCAGCGGGCCAAGCTGGCCAGTTTGGAGTTCGACCCGGCCGACTCACCGGCCGACGCCATCCGGAGCATGTGGCGGCGGCTGGCCGACCCGGCGCTGTGGCCGTACGAGCGGCTCTTCTTCGAGCTGTACGGCCAGGCGGTGCAGGGCTATCCGGGCACCACGGCCCTGCTGGAGGGGGTCGTGGACAGTTGGCTGGACCTCAACGTCGAGCTGGCCGCCCGGCGGGGCGTACCGGCTGAGGTGGCCCGCACGCACGCCCGGCTCGGCCTGGCGGTGGTCCGGGGACTGCTGCTCGACCTGCTCGCCACCGGCGACCGGGCCGGCACCGACGCCGCGCTGGAAGCCTTCGCCGCCGGCTACGAGGCGGGCCTGCCGGTGCCGACGCCAGCCACCGCGGATGCCCGCCGGACGTGACGGGCACCCGCGCGGTAGATCAGGGACGCACGAAGGTGACGTCGGGGTGCTCCGGCGACGGGTCGCGGAGCAACGGTTGCGGCCGACCCCGCAGATGCCGGTCGAGGAACGCGCTCAGGTACGCCTTCAGCGACCCGACGATCCGGCCCGGGTCGACAGAGCCGATCGAGCCCTCGACCAGACCCGGCGGCAGCGGAAACGCCTCGGCGAGCTGCGGCAGCAACGCCTGGTGGTCGGTGAAGGTGAAGTGCTCGCCCTCGGCCACATGGAGGTCCAGCTTCCAGCCGGTGGAGTGCGCCCAGAAGCCCGCCCAGTCCCGGGCGTGCTGGTGGGTGTGCGGCGCCCCAGAACTCTGCCCCGCACCCATCAGCAGGAACGGCCGGTCCAACCCCTGGTGTACGACGTCGCCGAAGTCCCCGGCCGAGAAGCTGTACGCCAGGCTGCCGTCCATGTCCACCCCGGCGTCCAACCGGCGGTCCACCAGCATCGTCTCGGCGGCGGTGAAGCCTCCGGCCGAATGGCCGAACATGCCGACCCGGGACAGGTCCAGCGCGGCGCCGAGACCGGGCGGCAGCCGCCGACGCCCGGCGTCCGGGTTGCCGCCTCGGGCGAGGAGAGCGAGCCGATCGAGGACGAACCGGGTGTCCCGGACCCGGGTCTCGAGCATCCGGTGGTTGAGTTCGGTCGGGTCAATGTCGGGAAGCTGCTGCACCTCGACCCGACCGCCGGGAAACTCGACCTCCGGCGTCTCGTAGGTGTGGTCCACCGTCACCACCACGTATCCCCGGCTGGCCAGTTCGGTCACCAGCATCGTGCCGTGTGCCCTCGGTACACCTCCACCGGGTGAGAAGACGACGACGGGGTGGCCGCCGTGCCGGGGACGTACCGGCACACCGGTCCGGGCGTGCGTGGCGATCCCGGCCCAGTCGACCTGGCCGGCGGCCAGCCCGAGCTGCGCGTCGGTGCGTTCGGCGAACCGTTGCGCGGCCAGCGGCGACAGGTAGAGCGTCGGCTGCCCGCCGTGGGCGGTCAGCGCTGGATACCAGAGGCTCACCATCAGTTCTCTGGGCCGGCCGTCCACCCACGGGTCGGGGCGGTCAGCGTCGACCAGGTGCAGTTCGGTGCTGCCGACCGGGTGCGGTCCGGTCGGTGCGGGCAGGCTCAGCCGCAGCGGTGTGGACGCGGCCCGCCCGGTCGGGTCGGGTGCCGGTGACCGGGCGAACGCGGCCGGCGCGGCGGCCGGCACCGCCAGCAGCGCCACCAGCCCGCCGAGCAACCAGCGTCGAGAAGGATTTCGCATACCCACAGGCTGTCCGGCGAGAGCACCCGGGCACATCTGTCGAAGGTGGCCACCGGCACCCGGAGAAATCTCAGGGATGTCCCGCCCGGAACCAGGGTCGGGGCCTGCGGCCGGACACGGCAACGCCCTCGCTCCGCGCGGCGCACGGGCACGAGGGCGTCCGGGCTGTGGGGAGTCAGCGGGTCGAGATGTCCCGGACGAAGGAGCGCCAAGCCGATGGGCCGAAGACCAGTGCCGGACCCGCCGGATCCTTGCTGTCCCGGACCCCGACGACACCGGGCAGGTTACGGGCAACCTCCACACAGTTGCCGCCGTTGCCGCTGCTCCGGGTGCTCTTGATCCACTTAGTGCCGGTCAGATCCACTTCTCTGCCACTTCCTGTATCAACTCGGTGGACTGCTGCTGCGGAAGCGCCTCGCTCCGAACGGCCTCCCATGCCCGCTGCAACGCCGCCAAGTCGTCCGCCCCGTCGACCACCTGCCCGGCCAACTGGTTGTCGAGGTAGCCGGTCTCGCTCCGGTCCGGCGCCGTGGCGATCACGAAAGGTCCGTTCAGCCCAGCGTACGCGCCGGCCGACAAGGGAACGACGTGCAGCCGCACGTGCGGCAGGGCACACGCGGCGACCAGTGCGTCCATCTGCTCGCGCATCACCGCCGGCCCGCCGACGGGGCGGTGCAACAGGCCCTCATCAAGCACCACCGTAAGATCCACCGGGTCGTCCCGGGTCAGCACCGCCTGACGGGCGAGGCGGGTGGCAAGGCGGCGTTCCGCCTCCTCCAGGTTGGTCAAGCCCGCCTCGGTCAGCACCGCCCGGGCGTACGCCTCGGTTTGCAGCAGGCCCGGCACCACCAGCGACTCGTACGACCGCAGCGACACGGCGCCCGCCTCGGCGCTCGACCACTCGATGAACCACTGGGGCGAGCCGAGGCGGGTGGCGAGGCGGTTGAGTGCACCGCCGGTCTGTAGGGCACCGTCGACGGCAACCCAGAAGCCGGGCGGTGGTTTGCGACGGCCGCTTTCGATCATGCCGATGGTGGAGGCGGCCCACGGGATATGGCGGGCCAGATCCTCCTGCGTCATTCCGCGCGCGTCCCGGGTCAGTCGCAGCTCGTCGAGCAGATAACGAATTCGATCATCCATAATCACACCGTCCTCACAGGTCTGACCGGCGCGCCACACACCGCACACGATGTGCCGTGACCAGACACAATGCGCCGCGATGCCTTCCGAGGATAGGGCCGGTCGGGCCACTGTGGAAGGGAAGCGCCCCCGCTCGAAACCAATTCCGGGAAGGTGACTGAAGGCCGGGCGGGGGCTGCCGCGGGGGTGGTGCCGGAAGGGAACAGGGGATCCTGGCACCGCCTCCGCTTCCATTTCCGAGAAGAGAGGCAACAATGATTCCGGTGGGTCGAACAAAACCGCGCCATCGCCGGGACTGGCGGCGGCTCTGGCGGTACTGCCGATGCGGGTTTCGCTGGCGCTGCCCGGACTCCGTCGCACTCGTCCCGAGGCCGTATCCGCCGCCACCGCCGCCGCGCCTCCGTGCCGCGAACAGCCGGTTCCCGTTCCGGACCTCGCCGACCGGCTCGCCCGAGATCGGCCGCGCGAGCGCGTCGACCCCGACCCGGACCCGCCGGGCGGACCGGGGCGGCCGGGCGGGACGCCGGCTGCGATGAGCCGGTACGAGTCCGGCGGCACACCGTGACCCGGCCGGTCTTCGCCCGCCGCCGCCCGCACACCCACACCCGCCCGCTCTTTCTCTGCCGCGCCTGTGGGGCGAAATGGCCCTGCCAGCCGGCCCGACTCGTCCTGCTGCGGCTGTACCGGGACGACCGGCAAGGACTGCGGCTGCACCTCGCCCGCACGATGCTGACCGCCCTGGCCGACCAGCCGGACAGCGACGCCCTCACGCTGGCCGTGCATTTCCTCGGCTGGCTGCCCCGGAAGAACTGACGCCTCATCACCCGACCGGCCCGCCCCGGGTCGCCGCCCTCCCCCACGGCGATCCGGGGCGGGCCCGTCTCCACTCCTCGGCGGGCGCCCGCCGAGGGCGAACCGACCTTCGGCTCCTTTTCGGTCCTGCCTGATGTCATGGCTTCCATCGGGCGCCCGGTTCTCCACTCTCCCCTGATCCGGGCGCCCGCCCTGAGCACCATCTTCGACGGAAGGAACAGGGACCATGCGGATCAAGCGGATCGCCGGGCTTACCCTCGCCGGTGCCGCGGCCGTCACGGCCGTCGGCATCGCCACGGCGGCGTACGCGAACGAGCCGTCCGACTCGGAGAAGACCGTACGGATCGTCACCGAGAACAACGGCAACGTCTTCGGCACCTCGACCGACGTGGCCGAGGACTGCCCCGAGAAGAACGGCGGCGCGGCCACGCCCGCCGAAGCCGGCCTGTGAGGTACCGCCGATGAGCATCACCGCAGCCGGGCCGGAGGCGGCACGCGTCCTGCCGGAGGCGCCGCACATCGCGCTCGAACAGGCGATGTTCGAGGTCAAACGGGTGATCGTCGGGCAGGACAAGATGGTGGAGCGGCTCTTCACCGCGTTGCTGGCCGACGGGCACTGCCTGCTGGAGGGCGTACCGGGGGTGGCGAAGACACTTGCCGCGCAGACCCTGGCCGTCGCGGTAGGCGGGAACTTCTCCCGGATCCAGTTCACTCCGGACCTGGTGCCGTCGGACATCGTCGGTACCCGGATCTACCGCGCCTCCTCGGAGAGCTTCGACGTGGAGCTGGGTCCGGTGATGGCGAACCTGGTACTGGCCGACGAGATCAACCGGGCGCCGGCCAAGGTGCAGTCGGCGTTGCTGGAGGCGATGGCCGAACGGCAGGTGTCGATCGGCGGGCGGAGCTATCCCGTGCCCGAGCCGTTCCTGGTCCTCGCCACCCAGAACCCGATCGAATCGGAGGGGGTCTACCAGCTACCGGAGGCACAACGCGACCGGTTCCTGCTGAAGATCCTCGTCGACTACCCCACCGACGACGAGGAGCTGGGCATCCTCTACCGGATGGGCACCGCCCGGCCGGAGCCGCGCACCGTGCTGGACCCGGCCCGGCTGCGCGGGCTCCAGGAGCGGGCTCGTGGGGTGTTCGTGCACCACGCCATCGCGGAGTACGTGGTGCGGCTGGTGGTGGCCACCCGGCACCCGGACCGGTTCGGCGCGGGCGACCTCTCGGCGCGGCTCGCGTACGGGGCGAGTCCCCGGGCCACCCTCGGGCTGGTCGCCGCCGCCCGGGCACTGGCCCTGCTGCGGGGCCGGGAGTACGTGCTGCCGGCCGACGTGACCGAACTGGCGGTCGACGTACTGGCGCACCGGCTGGTGCTGTCCTTCGACGCCGTCGCCGACGGGATCTCGGCGGAGTCCGTGGTGCGTCGGCTGGTCGCCGCGGTACCGCCGCCGCAGATCGCCCCGCAGCAGGCGGAGCAGACGCAGCAGGCGGCGTGAGTCGCCGCCGACCGGGCGGGCGGGGCGGGCGACGGTGGTCCCGCCGCCCGCCGCGCCGGACTGACCGGAGGAACAGGAGACGCGCGCGATGAACGAGGGATATGCCACGGTGCACCAGCTCGCGCCGCACCGCCGGTTGCGCCGGCTGGAACTGGCGATCACCCGGCGACTCGACGGGCTGCTGCACGGGCAGCACCTGGGGCTGCTGCCGGGGGCCGGCAGCGAGCTGACCGGCAGTCGGGAGTACCGGCCCGGCGAGGACGAGGTGCGCCGGATGGACTGGGCGGTGACCGCGCGTACCGGGGTGCCGCACGTCCGGGAGGTGGACGCCGACCGGGAACTGACCACCTGGCTGCTGGTCGACTCCACCCCGAGCATGGACTTCGGCACCGCCGAGTTGGAGAAGCGGGAGCTGGCGGTGGCCGCCACGGCGGCGATCGGCTACCTGACGGCCAACTTCGGCAACCGGCTCGGCGGGCACCTGCTCGGCGCGGACGGGATCCGGCGCTTTCCGGCGCGTACCGGTCGGGAGCACCTGCTCGGCCTGCTGCACACGCTGCTGGCCGCGCCGCGTGGCCCGGCCGGGTCCCGACCACCGTCGCTGGCGGAGGCGCTGGCCGGGCTGCACAGGGCGGCGCCGCGCCGAGGTCTGGTGGTGGTCGTCTCCGACTGGCTCGACGGGCTGCCGGATGGCGCGCCGGGTCGAGACCCGGCCGAGGAGCGGCCCGGGTGGGAGACGCAGCGGCCGGAGTGGGAGACCGAGCTGCGCCGGCTCGCCGTCCGGCACCAGGTGCTGGCGGTCGAGGTGACCGACCCGCGCGAGCTGGAACTGCCGGACGTCGGGCTGATCACGTTGGTCGATCCGGAGAGCGGGCGGCGCCGCGAGGTCTCCACCGGCAGCCGGCGGCTGCGGGAGCGGTACGCCGACGCGGCGCGTCAGCAGCGCGCACTGGTCCGGGCGGCACTGCGCCGGGCCGGTGCGGCACACCTGGCGCTGCGGACCGACCGGGACTGGGTGACCGACATCGTCCGGCACGTGTACGCCCAGCGCCGCCTCGCGGCGGCGGCCCGTACCCCCGGCCCGGCCGGCGGTCCGAGCGGCGGCGCGGCGTGAAGGAGGAGGAACGATGACGCTGGAGAGTCCGGGCCGGCTGTGGCTGCTGGCCGGGGTGGTGGTGCTGGCCGTGGCGTACCTGGTGATGCAGCGCCGCCGCAGCCGGTACGCCGTCCGCTTCACCAACCTGCGCCTGCTGGACCGGGTGGCGCCGAGCCGGCCCGGCTGGCGGCGGCACGTGCCGGCGAGCCTCTTCCTGGCCATGCTGGGGCTGCTGGTGGTCGGCTTCGCCCGCCCCACCGACGAGGTACGCGTGCCGCGCGAGCGGGCCACCGTGGTGATCGCGGTGGACGTGTCGCTGTCGATGCTCGCCGACGACGTACCGCCGGACCGGCTCAGCTCGGCCAAGGCGGCGGCCCGGGAGTTCGTCGACGGGCTGCCCGAGGAGTTCAACGTCGGGCTGGTCGCCTTCGCCGGCAACGCGTCGGTCTTCGTCGCACCCGGGACGGACCGGCAGATGCTGGCGGCCGGCATCGACCGGCTGGCCGAGGGCGGCACCGGGCAGCAGGGCACCGCGATCGGGGACGCGATCGCCACCGCGCTGGAGACGATCGCCACCCTGGACGGGCAGGCCGCCGAGGATCCGCCGCCGGCCCGGGTGGTGGTGCTCTCCGACGGCGCCAACACCTCCGGCAGCGACCCGGAGGATGCGGCGGCCGAGGCGTCGAGTGCCGGGGTACCGGTGGACGCCATCGCGTTCGGCACCTCGGACGGGGTGATCGAGCAGGGCAGCCGGCCGATGACCGTACCGGTGGACGGCGAGACGCTGCGGATGGTCGCCGAACGGACCGGTGGCGGCTACCACGAGGCGGGCAGCAGCGACGAGTTGCGGGCCGCGTACGCCGACATCGGCAGCTCGGTCGGCTACACCGTGGAGCGGCAGGACGTCTCCGCCCGGTTCATCGGGATCGGCCTGATCCTGGCGCTGCTCGCCGCTGCCGCGTCGATGTTCTGGTTCGCCCGGATCCCCTGACCGGGCAGGTATTTCCACAGTGGAGGGAGTGGCGGAGAGATGGAGCACGCAGAGCTGACGGCGGCGCCACCGGGACTGGGCCGCCCCCGGGGACCGGGCTTCGTCTCCCCGGCGCTGGACGCCTGGCCGGCGCCGGCCGCCCCGGTCGGCGTACCCGAGCGGGAGCCGGTGGCCGGCGCGGCGCGGTGGCGGCGGACGTTGCTGGCCGGGCTCGCCGTGGTGGCGCTCTCGGCCGCCTCCGGCGCGCTGGCCGGCGGATACGTGGCGGCGGACGAGCCGCCACCGGCGGCGGAGTTGGCCGGTCCCCCGCCGGCCACTCCGTTGTCGCCGGCGCCCGCGCCGAGCGGCGGAGCGGTGCCGAACGACCTGGTCGGGGCCGCCGCCACCGCGCTGCCGGGGGTGCTGTCGGTGCGGGCCGGCCGGGCCGGCGGATCCGGTTTCGCCGTCGACGAGCGGCACGTCATCACCAACAGCCACGTGGTGGCCGGCGCCACGACGGTGAGCCTGGTCGGCCAGGACGGCCGGCGGCTTTCCGCCGAGGTGGTCGGCCGCGATCCGGGCAGCGACATCGCGGTGCTCCGGGTCAGCTCGGCCGGGGCGTTGCGGCCGCTGCGGCTCGCCGCGACCGACGTCCGGGTCGGCGAACCGGTGCTCGCGGTCGGCTCCCCGCTGGGGCTCTCCGGCACCGTCACCGCCGGCATCGTCAGCGCGCTGGACCGGCAGGTGCGGCTCGGCAACAGCGGCGCCCGGCAGAGCGCGATCCAGACCGACGCCTCGATCAACCCCGGCAACTCCGGCGGGCCGCTGGTGAACGCCCGGGGCGAGGTGGTCGGGGTCAACACCGCGATCGCCACCCTGGACGGCAGCGGCAACATCGGCATCGGCTTCGCGATCCCGATCGACCGGGCCCAGCGGGCGGCCGAGCGGATCATCAGGAACGGCGGATAGCGTCGGATCATGCGGTTACTGGTGGTGGAGGACGAGGAGGACCTGGCCGACGCGGTGCGGCTCGGCCTGGCCCGCGCGGGGTACGCGGTGGACGTCGCCACCGACGTCGCCGGGGCGTACGAGCGGTTGGCGGTCAACGCGTACGACCTGATGCTGCTCGACCTGAACCTGCCCGATGGCGACGGGTTCGCGGTCTGCCACGCGATCCGCCGGGGCGAGGTACCGGTCGAGGGCGGCAGCGACCTGCGGGTACTGATGCTCACCGCCCGGGGCGCGCTGCACGACCGGGTACGCGGGCTGGACGAGGGCGCCGACGACTACCTGGTGAAGCCGTTCGCCCTGGCCGAACTGCTGGCCCGGGTACGCGCGCTGCTGCGCCGGGACTCCGGCGGCGGGTCGGCGGTGCTGCGGGTCGGCCCGCTCCATCTCGACGTGGCCCGGCAGGAGGCGAGCCGGGACGGCACCCGGCTGCACCTGACCCGCAAGGAGTTCGGGGTGCTGGAATACCTGATGACCCGCCCCGGTCACGTGGTCTCGGCGGAGGAACTGCTGGAGCACGTCTGGGACGCCAACGCCGACCCGTTCACCCAGACCGTCCGGGTCACCGTCGGCACGCTGCGCCGCAAGCTCGGCGGCGAGGCGATCGAGACCGTCGTCGGGCGCGGCTACCGGCTGCGGGAGACGGCGTGATGTCCGAGCCGGAGGTCCTGGTTGCGGGAGACGGCGTGACGTCCGGGCCGGGGACACCGGCTGCCGGAGGTGGTGTGATGTCCGCGCCGGGCCGGCGGTTGCGCCGCTGGCTGCCGTTCGTGCAGTCGATCCGGTTCCGGCTCACGGTGCTCTACTCCACGCTGCTCTTCGCGCTGGCCGGGGCGGGGCTCGCCGTCACCTACCTGGCGGTGGAATACAGCACCAACCCGAAGCCGATCACCAACCAGTACGAGGCGGACGTGGTGAAGCACGGCCGAACGGTCGGGACGCTGACGGTGGCCGAGGTGGACGAGATCGAGTCGGAGGTCAACTTCCGCACCCTGGAGACGCTGCGCAAGTACTCGCTGATCGCGCTGGCCGGGCTCTTCGTGGCCAGCCTCGGCATCGGCTGGGTGCTCTCCGGGCGGGCGCTGCGGCCGGTGGGCGCGATCGCGCGTACCACCCGGGAGATCCAGGCCACCGACCTGTCCCGGCGGATCCGGCTGGCCGGCGCCCGGGACGAGCTGCGCGAGCTTGGCGACACCATCGACTCGATGCTGGACCGGCTGGAGGAGGCGTTCCGGACCCAGCGCCAGCTCATCGACGACGCCTCGCACGAACTGCGCAGCCCGCTGGCGATCATCCGGGCCAACCTGGACGCCTCGCTGCTCGACGCACCGGACGCCACCGAGGCGGAGCGGGTCCGGGCGGTCGCGGTCATCGACCGGGCCACCAACCGGATGTCCCGGCTGGTCGAGGACCTGCTCGCCACGGCACGCCGCCGGGCCGACGCGCTCGCCGACACCGACGTGCTGCTCGGCGAGGTCGCCCGGGAGGCGGGCGAGGAGTTCGCGGCGGTCGCCGCCGCCCGCCAGGTCTTCATCGCGTACGACGTCAGCCCCGACCTGCTGCTGATCGGCGACCACGACGCGCTGCGCCGGGCGGTCGGCAACCTGCTCTCCAACGCGGTACGGCTCTCCCCGGCCGGCGGCACGGTCACGGTGGCTGCGGGCCGGATCGGCGGCTGGCTCTGGGTCGGCGTCGCCGACGAGGGACCGGGGATCGCCACCGCCGACCAGTCCCGGGTGTTCGACCGGTTCTGGCGCGGGCGGGCCGATCCGGCGGCCGGATCCGAGCGGCGTACCGGGCTGGGGTTGGCGATCGTCCGGCAGATCACCGAGTCGCACGGCGGGCAGGTGGCGCTCTTCTCCTCGGTCGGCCGGGGCAGCACCTTCGTGCTGTGGCTGCCGGCGGCGGACCGCACCGACGACGCCGAGCCGCCGTCGTCGGATCCGCTGTCCTGATCCCTGGCGCGCGGGCGGGGCCCATCCGGGTCGGAAGGGCCCCGCTGTCAGCGCTGGACCGCCGCTCCCCGTCCCGCCGCCGACGGGTGTGCGGCGGCGCGGTCAGGAGACGCCGCAGGAACTCGCCGACCAGGTACGGATCGGGTCGTGCGCCACGTGGGTGTGGTCGCTGTGTCCGGGGTAGCCGGGGCCGAGGATCTCCCGCCAGCCGTGGTTGCGGGCCTGCTGGGCGAGCCGGCACAGGCTGTGCGGCGAGACGCCGAGATCGACCGCGTCGCCGTAGAGGTGCCGACTGCTGGGCGACCCGCCGACGGCGTTGTTGCAGGCGTGGCTGCGGAACGCGCTGGTGACCCGGATCCGCTCGTCGCCGAGGGCGTGCCGCATGGCCTGGAGCTTCCACATGTTCACCAGGGCGTTGAACCGGGCGGTGGCGGCCGGGACCGCGCCGCCGGACCAGTCCGAGTTGCAGTTGTTCAACTCGGCGTAGGTGAAGTTGACCGGGGTGCAGTCGTCGTCCTGGAGCGCGTAGATCCGGTTGAACGTCAGCTGGCCGGCGATGCCGTCGGCGCCGAGCCCGTACGCCTGCTGGAAGCGGACCACCGCGGCCCGGGTGGCCGGCCCGAAGACACCGTCGATGACGAGTACCGCGTTGAAGCCGGGGTAGCCGGCGACCCGGATCTGCAACTGCCGTACGTCCTCACCGGACATTCCCTCGGAGAGGGTCCGGCCCCAGGTGTAGCAGCCGTCGGCCTGGGCGGGGCCGGCGGTGGTCACGGTGGCGACGAGGGTGGCCGCGGCCGCCATGGTGAGCGCCGCGAGGATTCTGACGGTACGTCTGAACAAGGGGTCCTCCATACCGAGCGGGGGTTTGAATATCGACGAGGATGGCTGCTTGTCGATCACAAGTCAATATCTGCCGACAACCTTTTGCGATACGGCAGTTTCCTTCACCCGTCGGAGGCACCTCGTTCACCGCCCCGCCGCCATCGGACCCTGGTGACGGCGAGGCGGTGCCGGGCCGGAGCCCGGGCGGCTACCGGACCAGGGCCGGGGCGGGCTCCGGCGGTGCCGGCTCGGCCTCCCGCACCTCGATCCGGGCGTGCAGCCGGCGCAACGGCCCCGGAGCCGACCAGTTGTACCGGCCGAGCAGCGTCATGGTGGCCGGCACCAGCAGCATCCGGACCACGGTGGCGTCCAGGGCGATCGCCAGCACCAGGCCGAGCCCGATCGCCTTGACCGGGGCGAAGCCGCCGACCAGGAACCCGGCGAAGACCACCACCAGCAGCAGCGCCGCCGAGGTGACGATCGCACCGGTCCGCTGCAACCCCTCGGCCACCGCCCGCTGCGGATCGGCGCCGGCGAGCCAGCGCTCCCGGATCCGGGACAACAGGAAGACCTCGTAGTCCACCGAGAGCCCGAAGGCGATCGCGCCGACCAGTACCGGCACGGTGAGGTGGGTCGAGTCGAGCCGTACCGTGCCGAGCAGTCCGGCCAGGTGGCCCTGCTGGAACACCCAGACCACCACCCCGAGCGCGGCGCCGAGGCTGAGCACGTTGGTCAGGACGGCCTTGATCGGCAGCAGTACCGAGCCGGTGAGCGCGAAGAGCAGCACCAGGGTGGCGAGCACGACCACCAGGACCGCCCAGGGCAGCCGGTCGGCGAGCATCTGCCGGTAATCCACCAGCCGGGCGGCGTTGCCGGTGACCACCACCTCGAAGGGCGCGGGCAGCGCACGGATCGCGGTGACCGTCTCCCGGGCCGCCGCCTCCACCGGCGGTGCGGCGGGCGCCGCGCGCAGCACGGTCAGCTCCGGACCCGCCGGTACCGCCTCGACCCGGGTGACTCCGGGCACGGCGGCGACCCGGTCCTGCCACCGGGCCAACTCCGGATCGGTGGACGGCACCGAGGCCAGCACCACGATGTCGCTCGGGGCGATACGGTCCGGGAAGTGCGTGCCGAACGCGTCCCACATCTGCCGGGTCTGGGTGCTGGTCGGCAGCAGCCGGGGGTCTCCAGTGGACAGCCGCAGGTCCAGCACCGGTACGGCGAGCGTGCCCATCACCCCGACCGTGGCGACCAGGGTCAGCACCGGCCGGCGCTGCACCAGCCCGGCCACCCGGGCGAACACCCCGACCCGGGTACGCGGCTTCGCCGCCGGGATCCGCCGGCCCACCAGCACCAGCAGCGCGGGTAGCAGGGTGAGCGCCGCCAGCATGTCCACCGCGACCACGGCGGCACCGGCCAGCCCCATCGAGCGGAGGAACGGGTCCGGGAAGACCAGCAGGCCGGTGAGCGCCACCGCCACGGTCAGCCCGGCGAACAGCACGGTACGGCCGGCGGTGGCGACCGTCCGGGCGACCGCGGTCGGCACGTCCGGTGCGGTGACCCGCTCCTCGCGGAACCGGCTCACCATCAGCAGCGCGTAGTCGACCGCGAGCCCGACCGCGAGCATCGTGGTGACCTGCACGGCATAGACCGAGACGTCGGAGACCAGGCTGAAGGCGTAGAGCAGGCCGAAGGTCCCGCCGATGCCGACCACCGCCACCAGCAGCGGCAGCCCGGCCGCGACCAGGCCACCGAAGATCAGCAGTAGCAGTATCAGCACCGCCGGCATGCTCAGGGCCTCCGCCCGGGCCACGTCCCGCTGGGCCTGCGAGTTGAACTCCTGGTCGGTGATGGGCCCGCCGCCGACCACCACCGACGGCGCCTCGATCCGGTGCAGCCGGGCCGCCGCCGCCTCGGCCGCCTCGGTCTCGTCGTCCCCGGGAGTCAGGGTGACCGAGATCAGCAGCGCCTGCCCGGTTGTCGTGGACGGCACCGGGTCGGAGACCTCGGCGATGCCCGGCATGGTGCGTACCTCGGCGATCGCGGCGGCGGCGCTGGCCCGCACGGCCGGATCGGTGGCGGGTCTGCCGGTGACGACGGCGGTGATCCGGACCGGCTCGGGCGGGGCGTCGGCCAACCACTGCTCGGCGACGTCGGACTCGCTGCCCGGCACGCCGCCGACGTCGGAGACCAGGCGGTCGAACACTCCCACTCCGACTCCGAACCCGCCGACCAGGACGGCCAGCCAGAGCAGGAGTACGACGACGGGTCGCCGGATGACGTACCCGGTGATCAGACGTGACATGGCACTCTCCAATGTGGACCTCCCGACTCCGGGAGCTGCCATGATGGTGGTCCGGGAGGCGGTCGCGCCGGATCGCCGTACGGAGTGGATCTCCGGTCCGCCGCTCGGGTGGGTCGCCCCCGGTCACCTCACTCCGCGGAGCGAGCCGCCACCGGACCGGCCTCCCCCGGTACGCCGAGATCGCCGGGCAGCACCAGACCCGACTCGTACGCCAGCACCACCGCCTGCACCCGGTCCCGCAGCCCCAGCTTGGCCAGCAGGTTGCTGACGTGCGTCTTCACGGTGTGCTCGCTGACGAAGAGCGCGGCGGCGATCTCGGCGTTGGAGAGTCCCCGGGCGACCTGGCGCAGTGTCTCCGTCTCCCGGGTGGTGAGCACCGCCAGCCGGTCCGGGGCGGGATCGGGTCGGGCCGGCCGGCCCCGGGACACCACGTCGGCGATCAGCCGGCGGGTCACCGTCGGCGCCAGCAGTGCCTCACCGGCGGCCACCACCCGGACGGCGTTGACCAACTCCTCCCGGCGCATGTCCTTGAGCAGGAAGCCGCTCGCCCCGGCCCGCAGCGCGTCGTAGACGTACTCGTCGAGGTCGAAGGTGGTCAGCACCAGTACCCGGGCCGGCGTCTCGGCGCAGATCCGGGCGGTCGCCGCGATACCGTCCATGTTCGGCATCCGGATGTCCATCAGCACCACGTCCGGGCCCAGGTCGCGGGTCCGGTGCAGCGCCTCGGCACCGTCGGCGGCCTCGCCGACCACCGTGATGTCCGGCTGGGCGGCCAGGATCATGCCGAAGCCGTCCCGCACCAGTGCCTGGTCGTCGGCGATGAGCACCCGCAGTGTGCATCCCTCGGACATCTGCCCCTCCCCCGCGCTGGCCGGCCCGCCGGCACCGCACCGGCGCGGGCCGTCCGTCGTGTCGCCACCGTCGTCACCGTTGCCACCCACGGTCCGGCGGCGGTCCGCCGCAGTAGTCCGCCGACGGGTCGCCCGGCGGTAGTGGTCCGGCGACGGGTGGTGGTGGTCGGCCGGCAGTGGTCCGGCGACGGGTGGTCGGCCGGCAGTGCTCCGGTGGTGGTGCGTTCCTACCGTAGTGGCAGCGTCGCCGCGACGCGG
Source organism: Plantactinospora sp. DSM 117369 (assembly GCF_053764795.1). Classification (NCBI taxonomy): domain Bacteria; kingdom Bacillati; phylum Actinomycetota; class Actinomycetes; order Micromonosporales; family Micromonosporaceae; genus Plantactinospora; species Plantactinospora sp. DSM 117369. Next base: position 5,498,668 of record NZ_CM132446.1, read on the forward strand.
AACCCCGTGCCGTCCAACCCCGGTCCGGTGCTGAGGGCGCCGCCGACCGCCGAGACCCGCTCCCGCATGCCGATCAGCCCGAGCCCGCCCGGCCGGCCGTCGCCGGACGGCCCGCGCCCGTCGTCGCTCACCTCCAGCCGGAGCGCGGCGTCGGCCCAGTCGATCCGGACCCGCACCGCGCCGGCCCGCGCGTGCCGCAGCGTGTTGGTCAGCGACTCCTGCACGATCCGGTACGCCGTCACCCCCAGGTCCGCCGGCACCGGCCGCCGCTGCCCGTACTCCTCCAGGGTGGCGACCAGGCCGGCCCGCCGGGCGCTCTCGACCAACGGCCGTACCGCGTCCAGGTCCGGCACCGGCGCCCGGGCCGGCCCATCCGAGCGGAGCACCCCGAGCGCGCGGCGGAGCTGCACCAGCGCCTCCCGGGCGGTGTCGGAGATGGTGTCGAAGACCTCCTCGGCCTTGCCCGGATCCGATCGGACCACCACCGGACCGGCCTCGGCCTGCACCACCACCAGGCTCATCGAGTGCGCCAGGATGTCGTGCACCTCCCGGGCGATCCGCTCCCGCTCCCGGGCGGCGGCGGCGTGCTGCTCCTCGGTCAGCCGGTGGGCCCGCTCCTCCAGCATCGCGATCCGGTCCCGGCGTGCCCGGGCACTGGTGCCCATCGCGTAGGCGACCACGAACGCGATCGCGGCCGGCCCGAAGGAGAGCAGCTCGCCCTTGGGTAGCGAGATGCCCACCCCGACAAGGGTGCCGAGCAGCAGGACGGCCCGGTGGGACAGCGGGCAGATCGCCGCGAACGTGTAGGTGGCAACCAGTTGGGCGACCGGGATCTCGCCGATCGCGTGCTCCAGGGCCAGCCAGGTCGTGCCGATTCCGGTCAGCAGAGTGACCCAGAACGGATACCGCCGGCGCCAGATCAGCGGGATCGCGTTCAGACCCGCGAGGACGAACACCCACCATTCGGCACGGTCCTTGGTGAAGGCGTTGATGATGATGATCAGATAGCAGGCGACCGCGACCAGCGCGTCCACGACCAGCGGCGGCGTGGACCGTCCCCACTCGGTCAGCCGGTCCCACCAGGCGCGCATCGCCCCAGTATCGCCAGCCGCGCCCGCCGGCACCTCCCTCCCGGGAGCGAGTTCCGGGCCCCCGAGGACCACCCGCGCGAGCTGCGGCACCGGCACCGTCCCGCCCCGGGTGCACCGCCGGCCGCCCCGGGGCGGCCGGCATAGTCTGGGGACATGCCGAAAGCCATCTGGAACGACCTGGTCATCGCGGAGAGCGCGGACACCGTCGTGGTCGAGGGCAACCACTACTTCCCGCGTACGGCCCTGCGCGACGATCTGGTGCGGGACTCGGACACGCACACCGTCTGCCCCTGGAAGGGCACCGCGTCGTACTACACGCTGGAGCACGAGGGGCGGCGCAGTGTCGACGCCGTCTGGTACTACCCGGAGCCGAAGCCGGACGCCGAGATGGTCCGGGACCGGGTCGCCTTCTGGAAGGACGTCGAGGTCGTCGACTGATCCCCCGCCGTCCCGGCCGAGGTGACGGAGACCGGCACCGAAAGGCGCTACTTGTGGCAATAGCCTGCGGAGTCGCCGCAGCGGGCACGATCCTGAAGCCGTGGCGACGTACGAGTACCGGTGTCCCCGGGACGGAATCTTCCCGGCCCGGTTTCCGATCGGGCAGGCCCCCGCGCGGGTCCGCTGCGTGACCTGCGCGGCGGAGGCCGCCCGGATCTTCTCGGCGCCGTCGCTGCGCGCCATGCCGCGGCCACTGGTCGCGGCCCTCGACCGGGCCGGCCGCAGCGCCGAAGCGCCGGAGGTGGTGACCCGGGTTCCCGGCCGACGCGGCGCGGCGGCCCGGCCGGTCCATCCCGGGCACGCCCGTCTGCCACGACCCTGACGGGTGAAAGGGAAGCCGCGATGCCCGAGCTGTTGTTTCCGCTGGACTCGACGAAAAAGTTCACCGAGCAGGAGCTGCTCGGCCACAACCGGTGGCATCCGGAGATCCCGCCGGTCGTCACCGTCCGGCCCGGCCAGACGTTCCGGGTGCACTGCCGGGAGTGGTTCGACGGCGCGATCCACAACGACGACTCGGCCGACGACGTCCGGGACGCGCCGCTGCCGATCGTGCACGCGCTCAGCGGCCCCTTCTCGGTCAGTGGTGCGGAGCCCGGCGATCTGCTGGTGGTCGACATCCTCGACGTGGGGCCGATCCCGCAGGAGGACTCGGGTCCGCTCGCCGGGCAGGGCTGGGGCTACACCGGCATCTTCCCGAAGCAGAACGGCGGCGGCTTCCTGACCGACTACTTCCCGGACGCGTACAAGGCGATCTGGGACTTCAGCGGGCAGCAGGCCACGTCCCGGCACGTTCCCGGGGTGACCTTCACCGGGATGATCCACCCCGGGCTGATGGGTACCGCGCCGTCGGCGGCACTGCTGGCGAAGTGGAACGAACGGGAGGGAGCGCTGCGGGCCACCGACCCGGACCGGGTACCGCCGCTGTCGCTGCCGCCGCTGCCGGACGGGGCGATCCTCGGCTCGCTGACCGGCGGCGACTTCGACCGGGTCGCGGCAGAGGCGGCCCGGACCGCGCCGCCCCGGGAGAACGGCGGCAACCAGGACATCAAGAACATGACCAAGGGGACCCGGGTCTTCTATCCGGTGTACGTCCCCGGCGCGAACCTCTCCGTCGGAGACCTGCACTTCTCCCAGGGCGACGGTGAAATCACCTTCTGCGGCGCGATCGAGATGGGCGGCTTCGTCGATCTGCACGTGGACGTGATCAAGGGCGGGATGACCACGTACGGGGTGTCGGAGAACGCGATCTTCCTACCCGGGATCGTGGCTCCGCAGTACAGCCAGTGGCTGGCCTTCTCCGGCATCTCGGTCACCACCGACGGGGAGCAGCGATACCTCGACGCGCAGCTCGCGTTCCAGCGCGCCTGCCTGCACGCGATCGACTACCTGACCCGATTCGGCTACAGCCCCGAGCAGGCGTACCTGATCCTCGGCGCCGCCCCGATCGAGGGGCGCTTCTCTGCGGTGGTGGACATCCCGAACTCGTGCGCGACGGTCTACCTGCCAACCGCGATCTTCGACGTCGACGTACGCCCCTCGGCTGCCGGGCCGACCCGGGTCAGCCCGGGCCAGGGCGCCCCGAAGTCGACCTTCTGACTCCGCCGGGGACGCTGTCAGCGACGGCGACGGCGACGTTGCGTCGGGTGCCGCGAGGGGTCGGTCGGCACGGACGCCGGCTCGACCAGGCGTAGCCGCCGGGTGGCCGGGCCGACGGTCAGCCGCTGCCCCCAGGCCATCGTCAGGTGGTCGGTCTCCAGCCCGTCGGCGAAGACCACCAGCCGCTCCCGTTCCGCCACGATCTCCAGCGTCTCGTCCGGGCCGAGTCGCCCGGCGGTCAGCGACGCGCCGGTCGCCGGGGACGGCCACGCCTCCCGGACGAACCAGCACAGTGCCGGTTCGTCCGGCGCCGGCAGCGGCGGCGCGGCGGTGCGTTCCCGGGCGATCGAGGCGCACCAGCCCGTGGCGCCGGTCCCGGTGCCGACCACCAGCCCGGAGGAGGACTGCCGTTCCCGTCGGCCGTCGGCGGTGGAGAGCAGGTACCGCGCGGACTGGTGGCCCGGGTGCCCCGCGTAGACCTCGTTGAGCCCGATCAGCTCCTGGCCGTCGTCGAGCGCGGCCCGGACCATGGTCCGCTCGCGGACCGGAGCCCGCCCGGCGACCACGGCGGGCAGCAGCCGGCTGACCGCCTCCGGCCCGAACCGGACGAGTACTCCGGCGTTCTGTCCCGGCTCCGGGTCCACCCCGATCACCGGCTGCCCGTCGAGGTATTTGGCGACGTTGGCGACCAGCCCGTCCTGGCCGACCGCCACCACGATGTCCTCGGCCGCGAACGGGAACCGGGTCAGGTCGTCCCGATCCGCCTGACCGCGCCGCCAGTCTGCCGGGATGGCCGCTCCGACGGTGGTCAGCGCCGCCTGGAGCGCCTCGTGCCGGGTCACCACCTCGGCCAGGTCGCGCCCACGCTGGCGCAGGTAGTAGCCGGCGGCCGCCCGGGTGCCGTGGTGGGCCAGCAGCTCGTCCAGCTCGCTGCGCCGGCTCACCACGACGACTCTCGGCGCGAGGGTGGCGCTCACCCGGCCCACCCCACTGCTCTCGACCCAGGGCTGTCCAACCTCGACGCACGACGGTCCGGTCTCGACCGGCGACTCCCCGGCGCCGACGCATGGCTGCGCATCCTCGACCGGCGGCCGTCCAGCGCCGACGGGCGGCTGCCCGGCCTCCTCGTGACCGGAGCGGTGCCGGTCACCGGGACAGCCGGCCCAGCAGGCCGGTCAGCACGTCGGGGGTGACGGTGAGCTGGCCGATCTCGGGCAGGTGCCCGGCGACCTCGCGGAGTGCGAGCGCGTGCAGCACCTCCGGCGGCAGGTCCCGGTACGCCGCCAGCCGGGCCGCCTCCGCGTCGGCCTCGGCGAGCCCGACCACGCGTACCCCGTCGGCCTTGGCTCCGGCGAGGATGCGCTCCTTCTCCGCCTCGGCGGCGGCCAGCACCCGGGCCCGCTCGGCGGCCGCCGCGTTCGCCACCTTCTCCCGCTCGGCCTTGCCCTGGGCGACCGCCAGCTCGGCGGCGGCCTCCAGCTCGACCTTGCGCCGGGAGTTGGCGCCGTGCTGCTCCACCAGTTGCTGCTCCCGGCGGGCCAGCTCGATCTTGTTCTGCAACTCGTTCTCGGCGATCGCCCGCTCCTGCTCGACCGCCTGCGCCCGCCGGGCGTAGGTGGCCCGGTCGGCCTCGACCTGCACCGTCTCCCGGGTCGGCGTCTGGAGTGCCCGCTCCATCTCCGGTTCGGGCCGCACCGCCACCACCCGGGCGCTGACCACCGCGACACCGACGTCGGTCAGCCGGGCCTCGTCGCGCAGTGCGGCCGAGACCGCCTCGCGGACCGCGGCGATGTCGGTGAGCGCCTCGGCCAGCGGCACCCGGGCCAGCAGGTCGAGCGCCGGCTGCTGGGCCAGCTCGGCCAGCAGCGTGGCGACCTGGTCGAGTGGGCGGGCCCGGGCGACGCCCTTGTGCGGGTCGACCGAGAAGTCCAGCCGGCTCGCCGCCAACGCCGGGTCGGCGATCCGGTACGTCACCGTCGCCTGCACGGTGACGTCGGCAAAGTCGCTGGTCCGGGCGTGGAACAGCAGCGGCAGCTCGCGGTCGTCGACCGGCACCTCGCTCAGTACGCCGACCAGCGGCCGGTACCAGAAGGACTGCCCGACTCCCTCGTGCCGGACCCTGCCCCGCACGGAGTGCCGGACCCACGTGGTCGGCGCCCCGCGCAGGTGTCGCAGGAACAGCCGCCTGGTCACGTCGGCCATGACGCGCCACCTCCCCTGTTTTCGTCGCCACGACGATAAAGGGCGGATCCATTTCGCGTCAAGTCGCCGATAAATCCGGTCGAGTACCCCCCGTCGACCTCGGCCAACTCCTCCCCGGACGACCCGGGGCCGGATCAGGCGCCGGCGAGTTGCGGATAGAGCGCGGCCAGGTCGGCCGAGAGTCCGGCCTTCACCCGCCGGGTGACGTCGTCGGCGAGCACCTCGAAGGCGCCGGCCTCGACGCCGTCGAGCGCCTGCCGGGCCACGTCGTCCGGTGCGACCTTCGGCGCGTCGACGTGCGCGACCATGTCCGTGTCGACGTACCCGACATGCACCCCGGTCACCCCGACCCCGCTGCCGAGCAGTTCCAGCCGCAGCGAGTTGCTCATCGACCAGAGCGCCGCCTTGGAGGCGGCGTACGAGCCGGACATCGCCACCCAGGAGAGCACCGAGTGGATATTGAGGATGTGACCGCCACCGGCGGCGACCAGGCCCGGCACGAAGGCCCGGGTCACGGCGAGCGGCCCGAAGAAGTTCGTCTCGAACTCGCGGCGGACGTCCTGCACCGGAGAGTCCAGGAAGTTGGCGGCGACCAGGCCGGCCGCGTTGTTCACCAGGACGGTGACGTCGGGTGCCTGCCGGGCGGCCTCGGCGACGGACTCGGGATCAGTCACCTCCAGGGCCAGCGGCACGACGTCCGGGTTGGTGACCGTACGGGGATCGCGGGCGGTGGCGTAGACCTTGCGAGCGCCCCGGGCCAGAGCCTCGGCGGCGATGGCCCGGCCGAGCCCCCGGTTGCCGCCGGTGACGAGTACGACGGCATCTTTGACCTGCATGGTGGGACCTCCGAGGAGTAGGAAACCGATCGGTTTCCACCACCGTAAACCGATCGGTTTCCACTCGCAAGTCCCGGGGTAGGCTGCGAACATGACCTCGACCACCGACCAGGCGACGCCCCGAGACCGGCTACTGCGGGCGGCGGCCGAGCTGTTCCACCGGGAGGGCATCGCGACCACCGGGGTCGAGCGGCTCTGCCAGGTCGCTGGGGTCTCCAAGCGGACCATGTACCAGCTCTTCGAGACCAAGGACGCCCTGGTGGCGGAGAGCCTTGCCGCGTGCGGCCCGGCGGTGGTCGCGGCACACCTGCCGGACGAGACGTCCGGACTCGGCCCCCGCGACCGGATCCTCGCCGTCTTCGCCCACCTGGACGAGCTGTCCGGGTCACCGGAGTTCCGGGGCTGCCCGTTCCTGAACACCGCTGTCGAACTCCGGGACCCGCACCATCCGGCCAGCGTGATCGCCCGGGACTACAAGCAGCGGCTGACCGACTTCTTCGCCGGCCAGGCCCGGCTCGCCGGTGCCCGCGACCCGGAGACGCTGGCCAGGCAGCTCACCATCGTCTACGACGGGTCGGCCAGCCGGGCCGTGACCCAGGGCGCCGGACTGGACGGGCTGGCCACGCTCACCGCCTCGGCCCTGCTCGACGCCCACCTCGGCGCCTCCTGAGCCGCTCGCGACACCATCTCCCGCCCGCACCGGCTTCCCAGCGGCGGTGACCGGCGCCGCCGCCCGCACGCGGTCCGGCCCGTACCCGCCAGACGTGCGGATACGGGCCGGATCCCCCCGTGCGCCCTCCGAGCGCTATCCCCCGGCGCGCGGCGGTACGCGGTCCGCTGTCAGCGGCTCAGCCGCTGGTAGCGCCGGACGGCCAGCGGCGCGAAGATGGCGATCAGGAGCAGCGGAAAGCCGACCGCCAGGATTGTCGGGTGCTGCGCCGCCCAGGAGTCCCCACCGGTCCCGGGATTGCCGAACAGCTCCCGGCTGGCCGCCACCGTCGCCGACAGCGGGTTCCACGACGAGACCGCACCCAGCCAGTCCGGCATCAGGTCCGGTGCGACGAAGACGTTGGAGAGCGCGGTCAGCGGAAAGGCCAGCGGAAAGACGATCACCCCGACCGTGTCCGGATTCGGCACCATCAGGCCGAGGAAGATGCCGACCCAGGTGAGCGCGAGCCGCAGCAGCAGGATCAGCCCCACCGCGGCGAGGGCGTCGAGCACGCCGTTGCGCCACTGCCAGCCCACCAGCAGGCCGCAGACCACCAGGATGGTCATCTCCAGCAGCGCACGGAGCAGGTCGGCACCGGTCCGCCCGGTGACCAGCGCGGTCCGGGCCATCGGCATGGACCGGAACCGGTCCACCACACCCCGGCTGACGTCCATGGCGATGCCGCTGGCGGTGGCGCCGAGGCCGTACAGCATGGTCATCACGAAGACCCCCGGCAGGAGGTACTCCCGGTAACTGCCCGCGCCGGGCACCGCCATGCCACTGCCGAAGACGTAACCGAAGACCAGCACGAATATGATCGGCAGGCTGAAGTAGATCACGATCTCCTCGGGCGACCGGATCACGTGCGCCATGTTCCGGCCCGTCATCACCCAGCCGTCGGCCACCGCCCAGCGGAACCGGGTCAGCGGCCCGGCCGCCCGCCCGGCGGTCCGCCCGGCCGGGGACACCTCCGGCGTCCGGTGCTGCGCCTGCAAGGTACTGGTCATGCCGTCACCTCGTTCCGCTCGTCGTCGTACCCGCCCGGCCGGCCCGCGCCCCGCCCGGTCACGCCGGCACCTCCGCCGAGGTCGGCCGCGCCGCCGCAGGCTGGTGCCCGGTCAGGTGCAGGAAGGCCTCGTCGAGGGTGGGCCGGCGCAACCCGATGTCCTCGACCGCGACCCCGGCGTCCCGCAGCGCCCGCATCACGTCGCCGAGCGCCGCCACCCGGTCCACGACCGGGGCGCTGAGCTGGCGGATCTCCGCGTCGAGCGTCACCGGCCCGGCGGAGGAACGTTCGACGATCCCGGCGGCGGTGCCGAGCTCCGCCGCGTGCCGGACCACCACCTCGATCCGGTCCGCCCCGATCCGCGCCTTCAGTTCGGCCGAGGTGCCCTCCGCGACCACCCGCCCGGAGTCGACCACCAGGATCCGGTCGGCGAGCTGGTCCGCCTCGTCGAGGTACTGGGTGGTGAGCAGCACCGTGGTGCCGTCGGCGACCAGACTCCGCACCGCGGACCAGAGGTGGTTGCGGCTGCGCGGGTCGAGCCCGGTGGTCGGCTCGTCGAGGAAGAGCACCCGGGGCGCCATGATCAGGCTGGCCGCCAGGTCCAGCCGGCGGCGCATCCCGCCGGAGTACTCCGCCGCCGACTTGCCCGCCGAGCCGGTCAGCCCGAACTGCTCCAGCAGCTCGTCCGCGCGGCGCCGGGCCGCCCGCGCCGGCAGGTGGTGCAGCCGACCGAAAAGGATCAGGTTCTGCCGGCCGCTGAGCACCTCGTCGACCGCCGCGTACTGCCCGGTCAACCCGATCACCCCACGGACCAGGTCGGGCTGGCGAACCACGTCGTACCCGGCCACCCAGGCCCGGCCGGCGTCGAAGCGCAGCAGCGTGGAGAGGATCCGGACCGCCGTGGTTTTGCCGGCGCCGTTCGGTCCGAGCAGCCCGCACACCGTGCCGGCCGGCACACTGAGGTCGAACCCGTCGAGGGCCCGGGTCGCGCCGTACCGCTTGTGCAGTCCCTCGGCCACGACCGCTGATGTCTGTGTTGTCATGCCCCGACGGTCGCCGGCCGCGCTGACCGGTCACGCACCGATCGCTGACGGCCCCGCTGACCGGCCACGCACCACCACCGCCGCCTCGTCCGCCGCCGGCGCCATCGCCTCCGGTCAGGCTCTGTCGAGCGTCGCGAGCGCCTCTTCCCGGGTCAGGGCCGCGCCCCGGGCCAGCACGCGCTGGTACGCCGGGTCGCCGAGCCGGGCGCGGGTGGCGGCGGCGACCGGCGCGGCGTCGATCGCCCCGGCGCTGCCGACACCGACCTGCAACACCGCGATGGCGCCGAGCAGCAGGCCGGCCCGCTCGGCGTCGCCGCGGCGAAGCACCGGTCCGACCAGGCCGTCGACCGCGATCGTGAGGGTACTCAGTTCCCAGACCCCCACGGTGGCGCGCAGCACCTGACGGAACTTCGCCTGGGCCCCGACCGTGTCACCGATCGCCGCCAGGATCTGCCCCAGGGCGACCAGCGCGGCGAGCCGGATCCCCTCCGCGCCGAACCAGCCGGTCGGGCACTCCGCCAGCGCCTGCTCGCACAGCCGGCGTGCCCGGTCCAGGTCGCCGCGCCGCCGGGCGATCTCGCCGAGCCCCAGGTGAGCGGCGGCGAGCAGCTCCGGCGCCCCGGCCGGCGGGGCCAGCTCCACCACCTGCTGGTAGTCGCCATCCGCCCCTTCCAGGTCGTCGACGCTGAGCCGGCCGTCCCCCCGGGTACGCAACAGCTCGGTCATGTCGAGCGTCGAGCCGAGTTCGTCGGCCAGCCGCAGCGCCTCGTCGACCAGTTCCGTGTGGGCGTGGTCGCGGCGCCGGTAGGCCAGCTCGGTCAGGGTCGTCAGCACCAGGATGGTCCCCCAGCGCTCTCCGAGGCTCCGGAAGTCGGCCAACGCCTCGCCGAGCTTGGCGTGCGCCGCCTCGTACCGGCCCCCGAGCATCCAGACCGTTCCCAGGCCGAGCGCCCCCAGCGCCCGGCTCCACGGGTCGGTTCCGAGCAGTCCGGCCCAGCCTTCCGGGGTGGCGAGCATGGTCTCCACCAGCTCCGGTGGTGGACCGTTGGCCACCCCGGACAGATAGAGCAGAAACGGCTGCCGGGGCGGCCGGCCCAGGTTCCACAGGATGGTGGCGGCCGGCTCGACGCCCTGCGGGCCCGAGCCGTACCCGCCGAGCGAGGCGTGCAGCAGGCAGAGCGCGTACTCCTCGGCGAGGTCGGGTGGCGGGGTGCCGTCGAGCTGCTCGACGAGTTGGGCAGCCAGCGCCGCCCCCTCACCCCGCAGGCCGCGCAGCCACCAGTAGAACGACAGCGCGGAGACCAGCTTCAGCGCGGTCGCGACGTCCCCGCCGGCCATCGCCCGGCGCAACGCGGCGTGCAGGTCGTCGCGGTCGCCGTCCAACCGGCGCAGCCAGTCCAGTTGGTCCGCGCCCCGCAGCCGCAGGTCGCCGGCACGGGCCAGTTCGAGGAAGTACGCCGCGTGTGCCCGGCGCAGCTCGTCCGCCTCGCCAGCCTCGGCCAACCGTTCGGCACCGAACGCGCGCACCGTCTCCAGCATCCGGAAACGCCCGCCCCCCGCCTCCACCAGGGACTTGTCGACCAGGCTGGAAAGCAGGTCGAGCACGTCCGCGTCGAGCGGCTCGCAGACCCGCTCGACGGCGTCCAGGTCAGCGCCGCCGGCGAAGACCGTCAACCGGCGCGCCAGCCGTTGTTCGGCCTCGTCCAGCAGGTCCCAGCTCCACCGCACCACCGCGCGCAACGTCTGGTGCCGGGGCTGGGCGATCCGGCTGCCCCGGGTCAGCAGCCGGAACCGGTCGTCGAGCCGGGCCGCGACCTCGGAGACCGGCAGGGCCCGCAGCCGGGCCGCGGCCAGCTCGATGGCGAGCGGCAGGCCGTCGAGGGTACGGCAGATCCGCAGTACCGCGGGGAGGTTGTCGGGACCGACGGCGAATCCCGGCGACACGTCAGCGGCCCGTTCGACGAAGAGCCGGACCGCCGCGTACGCCGGGGCCGCCTCGGCGGTCGTCTCGGCCGGTGGCAGGGTCAGCCCGGAGACCGGGCACAGTGCCTCGCCGGTGAGCCCGAGCGGCTCCCGGCTGGTCGCCAGGACCCGCACCTTCGGGCAGGCGCCGAGCAACCGGGCAGCGAGCCGGGCGGCGTCGGCGACCAGATGCTCGCAGTTGTCCAGCACAAGCAGCAGGCTCCGCTCGGCGAGCGCCGTGACCAGCCGGTCGGCGGCGTCCCGGGGACCACCCTGGCCGCGCAGCGCGGCGTCCCGCAGGTGCAGCGCGGCCAGTACCGCCGAGGCGACGTCCGCGCCCGCGGTCACCGCCGCGAGTTCGACCAGATAGACCTCGCCGGGCTGCTGACCGGCCGCCTCGATCGCCAACCGGGTCTTGCCGGCGCCACCGGGACCGTGCAGGGTGACCAACCGCGCCTCACCGAGCAGCTTGCCGACCCGGCCCAGCTCCTCCTCCCGCCCGACGAAGCTGCTGAGCTGCCCGGGCAGCCCGACGGCCGGACGGGACGGCTCGGCAACCGGACCGGGCGGCCCGCCGACGGGGGCCGCCGCGCCGGCAGGCACCGGACCGGCGACCGTCCCGGCGGGCGCCGGAGCGGAGACCGTCCCGGCGGGCGCCGGAGCGGCGATCGTATCGGCAGGGGTCGGACCGGCGGGCACCGGCCGGGCCGGGCCGGGGCGGCGCCCGGCCGGGAGCAGGGCGGGATCGTCCCGCAGCACGGCCACGTGCAGCGCGGCCAGCTCCGGCGACGGGTCGGTGCCGAGTTCCTCCGCGAGCAGCCGGCGGGCCTCCTCGAAGGAGGCCAGCGCCTCGGCCCGCCGGCCACCGGCGTGCAGGGCTCGGATGAGCTGGCCGCGCAGCCGCTCCCGCAGCGGGTACGCCGCCACCAGCTCGCGCAGCTCGGCCACGGAGGGTCCGGGCCCGGCAAGGTCGAGTTCCGCCGCCACGCGGTCCTCGACGGCGGCCAGCCGCAGCTCGTCGAGGCGGACCGCCTGGGCCCAGGCGAACGGCGCCTCCCGGACGTCGGCCAGCGGCTCCCCGCGCCACAGCCGCGACGCCGCGCGCAGCAGCTCGACGGCGTGCCGCAGGTCACCACCGGCCAGGGCGCGCTGACCCTCGGCCACCAGCCGGGTGAACCGGTGCAGGTCGACGTCCTCCGGGTCCACCGCGATCCGGTACCCCGCCGGATGGAACTCCACCAGTGGCTCCGACCCGCCGTCGACGCCTGGCTCCGGCCCGCCGACGCCGGAGAGCACCTGGCGCAACCGGGAGACCTGGGACTGCAACGCGTTCGCGGCCCGGGCCGGCGGGCTGTCGCCGTACAGGCCCTGGATCAGCCGGTCCGCCGAGACCACCCGGCCGGCGTCGAGGAGCAGCAGCACCAGCAGGGCGCGCAGGCGCGGGCCACCGACGACGAGTCGCCGGCCGTCGCCCGCGTACACCTCGGTCGCGCCCAGGATGCCGAACCGCATGGCGTCGATTGTCGCCTACCCCCGCCCGGCGCCCGCCACACGCTCGGTCGGCACCGTGGCCGGGGTGCCGGGGCGAACGGTCGGCACCGCCGCGCCGAAGGCGTACGGAGCGTTGCGAGTGGCTTTGCGCATTTCGCCCCTTTGCCGCATTGGTGTCGTTAGTTTGGGGGTGTTCATCCGCGACTCGATCCCACGAGGAGGCCGGAAGGATGGATGCCGAGGTCAACCTCCGGGTGGACGGGGCCGATCACCGGCTGACCGTCGACACCCGGACCACCCTGCTCGACACCCTGCGGGAGCGGCTGGGCAACACCAGCCCGAAGAAGGGCTGCGACCACGGGCAGTGCGGCGCCTGCACGATCCTGCTGGACGGGCGGCGGGTGAACAGTTGCCTCGCCCTCGCGGTGGCACACGACGGGGCTGAGATCGTCACCGCCGCCGGCCTGGCACCCGACGGCGAACTGCACCCAATGCAGCGCTGCTTCATCCAGTACGACGCCTTCCAGTGCGGCTACTGCACGCCGGGGCAGATCGTCTCGGCCGTGGCGATGATCCGGGAAGCCGAGGCGGGCTGGCCGAGCGCGGTGACCGTGGACGGTGCATCCGCCGGCGACGGGGGCCGGGCGAGGCTGGACGCCGACGAGATCCGGGAACGGATGAGCGGCAACCTCTGCCGCTGCGCCGCGTACGCGAACATCGTGCCGGCGATCCAGGAACTGGCCCGTCGATGAGGCCCTTCCGGTACGCCCGCGCCGACGACGTGACCGGTGCGGTGGCGCTGCTCGCCGGCTCGCCGAACGGCGCCTTCCTCGGCGGCGGGACCAACCTGGTCGACCTGATGAAGCTCGACGTGGCCACGCCGGACCTGCTGGTGGACGTACGCCGGCTCACCTCCGACGAGGTCGAGGAGCTGCCCGACGGCGGCATCCGGATCGGCGCCGCCACCCCGAACAGCGAGCTGGCGGCGCATCCGCTGGTCCGGGGGCGCTATCCGGTGCTCTCCCAGTCACTGCTCTCCGGCGCCTCCGGCCAACTGCGCAACCTGGCGACCGCCGGCGGAAATTTACTGCAACGCACCCGGTGCGTGTACTTCCAGAACGTCACCACCCCGTGCAACAAGCGGGATCCCGGCACCGGCTGCTCGGCGATCGACGGATATCACCGCGAACTCGCGATCCTCGGCACCTCGCCGGAGTGCGTCGCCACCCATCCGTCGGACTTCGCGGTCGCACTCGCCGCGCTGGACGCCACCGTGCACACCGAGGGTCCGGCCGGCGCGCGGCGCATTCCCATGGCCGAGCTGCACCGGCTGCCGGACGGCGAACCGCACCGGGACACCGTACTGGCACACGGTGAACTGATCACTGCGATCGAGGTGCCAGCACTCTCCTTCGGCACCCGGTCCCGCTACCGCAAGGTACGCGACCGGGCGTCGTACGCGTTCGCGCTGGTCTCGGTGGCGGCGGCGGTCGACGTGGCGGACGGGACGGTCCGGGACGTCCGCATCGCGCTCGGCGGGGTGGCGCACAAGCCGTGGCGGGCCAGCCGGGCCGAGGAGCTGCTGCGCGGCGGCCCGGCCCGGGAGGACCGGTTCCGGGCGGCCGCCGAGGCGGAACTCGCGCAGGCCCGGCCGCTGCCGGGAAACGCCTTCAAGGTGCCGCTGGCCCGCAACACCCTGACCCGTACCCTGCTCGACCTGGTCGACGGGCCCGCCTGACCTCGGCTCCCCGGCACCGCCACCCCGACGGCCGGTACGCCGGCGCGAGTAGGTTGATCTGGAGGAACGCCGCACCGCACCGGCCCGCACCCCTGGGCCGGACTGGACCGCAGGAGATCAACCAGATGAACGCAGAGCCGACCGTGCCGACCCTTCCGCTGGCGAACGGTGCCCGGATACCGCAGCTCGGTTTCGGGACCTGGCCGCTGTCCGACGCCGAGGCCGAGCGGGCCGTCGCCGAGGCGATCGGGGTCGGTTACCGGCTGATCGACACCGCCTACAAGTACGGCAACGAGGTGGGCGTCGGCCGTGGCCTGCGCGCCTCCGGGGTGCCCCGGGAAGAACTCTTCGTCACCAGCAAGCTGAACGGCGAGTGGCACGGTCGGGACAGGGTGCGGGAGGCGTTCCAGGACAGCATCGGCAAGCTCGGCGTCGACTACCTCGACCTCTATCTGATCCACTGGCCGATGCCCTGGCAGGACCGGTACGTCGACGCCTTCCTGGGCCTGTCCGACCTGCTCCGGGACGGCCGGGTACGGGCCGTCGGGCTGTCCAACTTCAAGCCGGCACACATCGACCGGATCCGCGCCGCGACGGACGTGACGCCGGACGTCAACCAGATCCAGTTGGACCCGACGCTGACCCGGGACGCCGCCCGGGCGTACCACCGGGAGCACGGCATCGCCACCCAGTCCTGGGGGCCGATCGGGCATGGCGGCGAACTCCTCGCCAACCCGGTGGTGACCGGGCTGGCCGACCGGTACGGCCGGACGCCCGCGCAGGTCGTGCTGCGGTGGCACCTCGACCTGGGGCTGGTCCCGATCCCGAAGACCGCCTCGCCGGACCGGATGAAGAGCAACATCGACGTCTTCGACTTCACGCTCGCCCCGGAGGACGTCGCCGCGCTCTCCGCGCTCGACCGCGGTGAACAGGCCGCCGCCGACTCCGACACCGTCGGACACTGAACCACCCGGTCAGGCCGGGCGGTGGCCCGGCCTGACCGGTACCGAGGCAGCGCATCGGCACCGGGTCACGGCAGTTCCATCGTCTCCGCGACGGCGATCTCGGACAGTGCGGCGGCCAGGTAGTCGCCGGCCGCTCCGCCGGTGACGGCGAGCAGGTCGGCGACGAGCAGCGGGGCGTGCCGGGCCACCGCCGCCGGATCGGGCGGCGGTGCCTCGTCCGCCATCTGGTGTACGCCGAGCGCGCCGGTCAGCAGCAGCGCCAGCACCCCGACGTCCAGCCCCGGCAGCCAGCCGGCGTTGCTCCGGGCACACCGCACGAGCACGGCCTGCACGTCCTCCCCGGCCAGCCCGTCCGGGTGCGCCTGCTCCAGCAGCAGTCGCAGCACCGCGCCGAGCACCAGCCCGACCTGTTCGCCGGGGAGCAGGGCGAGGTCGCCGGCCGCCTCGTCGAGCGCGTCCGGGTCCTGCGCCCGGACCGCCTCGACGGCACGGACGGTGGCCTGCGTGATGGCCCGGGGCACCGGTGGGATCATCAGGACATTCAACCGGACGTACCCGCACCGGCCGGGCCCCGGGCACCCCCGTCAGCCGGGCCGGCGGGGCTCAGTCGCCGGTCAGCAGTTGGTCGAAGGTCGTGGTGAGCCGGAACGGGTCGACGGCCTCGGCCGGTTCGCGGCGGGCGACCTGCTCGGCGAGTTCCCGGGCGGCCCGGTCGATCCGGCCGCGCAGCGTGCCCTGGGCGCTGCCGCCGGCCCAGTCCTCCGGCGCGGCGAAGACCGAGGTCGGCACCACCACCGCGCGCAGATAGCTGAACATCGGCCGCAGCGCGTGTTCGAGCGCCAACGAGTGCCGGGCGGTGCCGCCGGTCGCGCCGATCAGCACCGGCCGGTCGACCAGGGCGTCGTCGCCGAGCACGTCGAAGAACGCCTTGAACAGCCCGCTGTAGGAGGCGTTGAAGATCGGGGTCACCACGATCAGACCGTCGGCGGCGGCGACGGTCTCCAGTGCCCGGTTGAGCGCCTCCGGCGGAAAGCCGGCGAGCAGGTGGTTCACCACGTCGTGGCCGAGGTCGCGCAGCTCGACCACCTCGGTCCGGACCGGCACACCCCGGCGGTCGAGTTCGGCGCCGGTGGCCGAGGCGAGCTGGTCGGCGAGCAGCCGGGTGGAGGACGGCACCCGCAGCCCGGCCGAGACGACCACGAGGGTCCGGGCCGTCATCGGACCGCCCCCGCCTCGGCCGCCGCGTCCCGCTCGGCCTTCATCGACGCGTGCGTCGGTGCCTCGGGTACGTGCGCGGGGCGGAGCGCGGCGAACTCCCGCCGCAGCACCGGTACGACCTCCTCGCCGAGGATGTCCAACTGCTCCAGTACGGTCTTCAGCGGCAGTCCGGCGTGGTCGACCAGGAAGAGCTGCCGCTGGTAGTCGCCGACGTAGTCCCGGAAGGTGAGGGTGCGGTCGATCACCTGCTGCGGGCTGCCGACGGTCAACGGGGTCTCCCGGGTGAAGTCCTCCAGCGACGGGCCGTGCCCGTAGACCGGCGCGTTGTCGAAGTACGGCCGGAACTCGCGTACCGCGTCCTGCGAGTTGCGCCGCATGAACACCTGGCCGCCGAGGCCGACGATGGCCCGGTCGGCGTCGCCGTGGCCGTAGTGCGCGAACCGCTGCCGGTAGAGGCCCACCATCCGCTGGGTGTGCTCCTTGGGCCAGAAGATGTGGTTGGCGAAGAACCCGTCGCCGTAGTACGCGGCCTGCTCGGCGATCTCCGGGCTGCGGATCGAGCCGTGCCAGACGAACGGCGGGATCCCGTCCAGCGGCCGGGGCGTCGAGGTGAACGACTGCAACGGGGTGCGGAACTTGCCCTCCCAGTCGACGACGTCCTCCCGCCACAGCCGGCGCAGCAGGTCGTAGTTGTTGATCGCCAGTGGGATGCCGTTGCGGATGTCCTGCCCGAACCACGGGTACACCGGCCCGGTGTTGCCCCGACCCATCATCAGGTCGACCCGGCCGTCGGCCAGGTGCTGGAGCATGGCGTAGTCCTCGGCGATCTTCACCGGGTCGTTGGTGGTGATCAGGGTGGTCGCGGTGGAGAGCAGCAGCCGGCTGGTCCGAGCCGCGACGAACCCGAGCATGGTGGTGGGTGAGGAGGGCACGAACGGCGGGTTGTGGTGCTCACCGGTGGCGAAGACGTCGAGACCGACCTCCTCCGCCTTCAACGCGATGGCGACCATGGCCTTGATCCGCTCCGCCTCGGACGGCTCCCGTCCGTTCGTCGGATCGGTGGTCACGTCACCCACGCTGAAGATCCCGAACTGCATCGCCAGCTCCTCACTCGGTCCCGGGCGCCAGTCCCCGGATCGCCCCGCACAACATACTTGCCGAGTCAACTATTCCGGGGTCCAGCGGGACCGGGGCGGCGGAGATCGCCCGGGACAGTGGCCCGCGACGGACAGCAACCCACTACCCTCCGTGATATCCGCCATGCCGGCAGGTCGAAGATGCGCGGGACGCGGCCGATACGTTATTCATGTCGGGTGGAGGCTGGCAGCGCGCGACAGGACGACCCGGCACCGACCGGCGGGCCGGACAGCGACCCGGCGCGCCCGTGGGCCCGCCCCGGGCCGACCCGGCAGCAGCGCCAACGGGACCTCTACCTGGGCCTGTCGATGGCGGCGCTCGGCCTGCTCAGCGTGGTGCTGTCGAACAGCATGGGCAGCTTCCCGCTCGGCAGCCCGCCGTCCTGGCCCGAGCAGCTCGGCTGGGCGGTCGCGGGCGGCCTGCCGCTGATCTGGCGACGCAGCCATCCGGAGATCAGCACCAGCGTGCTCGCCGCGATCTTCATCACCGCCCAGGTCCGGCACGTTCCGGAGGTATGGGTCGCCTCCGCGACGCTCTTCGTCGCCGTCTACAGCCTCGGCGCCTGGGGGCGGGACCGCCGGCTCTCGGCCTGGATCAGGGTCGGGGTCATCGTCGCGATGTTCGTCTGGCTGGTCATCGCGGCGGGGCTGAGCATCGCGTCGGCGGAGTCGAACTTCCCGGGCGCGGCCGGCCCGATCTCCCCGCTCGTCGCCGTCGCGATCACCACCGTGCTGTTCAACGGCGCCTTCTTCCTGCTCGCCTACCTGCTCGGCAACCGCACCTGGACCTCCGCGCTGCGGCAGCACGAGCTGGAGGTGCAGGCCGAGGAGCTGCGCCGGTCCCGGGCCGAGAACGCCGAGCGGGCGGTCAACCAGGAACGGGTACGCATCGCCCGCGAGCTGCACGACGTCGTCGCCCACCACGTCTCGGTGATGGGCGTGCAGGCCAGCGCGAGCCGGCGGGTCATGGACAAGGACCCGAACAAGGCCAAGACCGCGCTCGCCGCGGTGGAGCAGAGCGCGCGTACCGCCGTCGACGAGTTGCGCCGGATGCTCGGGGTGCTCCGCGACGCGGGCGCCGCCGACGGGGCCCTCGGCTACGGGCTGGAGCAGGTCGACAGCCTGCTCCAGGGGGCCCGGGACGCCGGGCTCGCCGTCGAGTACAAGATCTACGGCACGCCGGTGCCGGTGCCGGAGTCGGTCTCGCTGGCCGGCTACCGGGTGGTCCAGGAGGCGATGACGAACACCATCAAGCACGCCCGGGCCAGCGCGGTCGACGTACGGATCCGGTACCTGCGCCGGGAGGTCGAGGTGGAGGTGACCGACGACGGCCGTACGGGGCTGGCCGCCGTACCGGGCCGGTCCGCTGGGGGCGGTGGGCTCGGCCTGATCGGCATGCGGGAACGGGTCGCCGCGCACGACGGCAGCCTGGAGGTGGGCGCCCGGGCCGACGGCGGTTTCCGGGTACGGGCCCGGTTCCCGATCGCCCCGGCCGGTGCCGCCGACGCCTCCCCCGCGACGGCGACGGCGTGACCGGGCGCAGCGCCGGCCTCGGCCGGCCCGCCCCGGCGGCTCGGCGGGACGACGAGCGACCGGAGCAGTGGTCATGACGGAGCCGAACACCCCGATCCGGGTCCTCCTCGCCGACGACCAGCACCTGGTCCGGGCCGGCCTGCGGATCATCCTGGAGACGGAGGAGGACTTCGAGGTGGTCGGCGAGGCGGCGGACGGCCGCCGGGCCGTCGAACTCGCCCTGGCCGAGCGGCCCGACGTCGTCCTGCTCGACGTGGAGATGCCGCACCTGGACGGGTTGGCGGCGACCCGGCAGATCGTGGCGGCCACCGGGGCGGACGGGCCGGCGGTGCTGATCCTGACCACGTTCGACCGGGACGACTACCTGTTCGCCGCGCTACAGGCCGGGGCCAGCGGATTCCTGCTGAAGAACGGCTCACCGGAGGATCTGGTCGAGGCGGTGCGGATCCTCGCCCGGGGCGACGCGCTGCTCGCCCCGCAGATCACCCGTCGGGTGATCGCGACCTTCGCCACCCCGGCCGGACCGGGCTCCCCGACCGCCGGCCGGCCCGGCGCGGGCGGCGGACCGTCCGACCTGGACCGGCGCCGGCTGGCCGAGCTGACCGAGCGGGAACGGGAGGTGCTGGTGCAGCTCGCCGGGGGCGCCTCCAACGCCGAGATCGCCGAGCGGCTGCTGCTCGGCGAGGCGACCGTGAAGACGCACGTCTCCCGGGTACTGATGAAGCTCGGGCTGCGCGACCGTACCCAGGCGGTGGTCTTCGCGTACGAGCACGGGGTGGTGACCCCGGGCGGTGCCGGCGGCTGACCGGCCCGGCCGCCGGACGCGGTGCCGGCTCATCCCGGCGGCGCACCACGCGGTAAGTGGATCATCCTTGCGGTTCCGCCGCGCGACGGACGTCAGCGGCGTCCCGCCGGACTAACCTCGTCCCCGCCGGTGCGGGTGCGCCGGCGGGAGACCTGGCGAAGGAGGCCGGATGCTGCGCGTGGCGTCCGTCGATCGGTCGTTCGGCGGCCGGAGAGTGCTCGACGACATCTCGTTCGAGGTGGTCCCGGGCCGGATGACCGGGTTCGTCGGGGCCAACGGTGCCGGCAAGACCACCTCGATGCGGATCATCCTCGGCCTGCTCGCCGCCGACTCCGGCACGGTGACCTGGCACGGTGAGCCGGTCAGCCGGGCCGTCCGGCAGCGCTTCGGCTACATGCCCGAGGAACGCGGCCTGTACCCGAAGATGAAAGTCCGGGAACAGCTCGTCTACCTCGGCCGGCTCTACGGGCTGACCGCGCCGGCCGCCCGGCGCAGCGTCGACGAGCTGCTGGACCGGATCGGTCTGGCCGAGCGGGCCGGCGATCCGCTGGAGAAGCTCTCCCTCGGCAACCAGCAGCGGGCCCAGATCGCGGCGGCGCTGGTACACGACCCCGAGGTGCTGATCCTGGACGAGCCCTTCTCCGGGCTCGACCCGATCGCCGTCGAGGTGATCGCCGGGGTGCTGCGGGAGCGGGCCGCCCGAGGGGTACCGGTGCTCTTCTCCAGCCACCAGCTCGACGTGGTGGAGCGGCTCTGCGACGACCTGGTGATCATCGCCGCCGGGGCGGTACGCGCCGCCGGCAGCCGCACCGAACTCCGCACCAGGTACGCGGCTCCGCGCTACCAGCTCGTCCTCGACGCCGACGCCGGCTGGGTCCGCGACCTGCCCGGAATCTCCATCGTGGACCTCGACGGCGCACGGGTCGTGATCGAACTCGCCGATCCCGCCGACGACCAGGCGGTGCTGCGGGCGGCCCTCGCCCGGGGCCCGGTACGCGCCTTCGGCCCCATCGTCCCCTCGCTCGCCGAGATCTTCCGGGAGGTAACCCAGTGACGACGCTCGCACCGTCCCGCGACCGGCAGCAGGCCGGACCGACCGCCACCGGCACCTCGCTGTGGAGCGCCACAAAGCTGGTCGCCGGCCGGGAGATCACGGTCAAGCTCCGGGACCGGACGTTCCTGATCAGTACCGTCCTCTTCCTGGTGATCGCGGCCGGCGCCACGGTGCTGCCGGCGCTCTTCGGCAACGGCAGCTCGACGGTGGCCGTGGTCGGCACCGGCGACGCCGGCGGCCTGCTGGACCGGGCCGGCATGGAGGTGGTGGCCGCCACCGACGTCGCGCAGGCGGAGCAACTCGTCCGGGACGGCGACGTGGACGCCGCCGTGGTGCCGGGGGACGGGGCCGGCGGCATCCGGGTGCTGGCGATGGACCGTACGCCGGACTCGGTGGTCCGGGCGCTGAGCAGCGCTCCCCCGGTGCAGCTCCTCGACCCGGACGCGGTCGACCCGGTGCTGGCCTTCCTGGTGCCGATGTCCTTCTCGATGGTCTTCTTCTTCCTCTCCATCACCTTCGGCGTGCAGATCGCGCAGAGCGTCACCGAGGAGAAGCAGACCCGCATCGTGGAGATCCTGGTGGCGGCGGTGCCGGTCCGGGCCCTGCTCGCCGGCAAGGTGCTCGGCAACGGCGCGCTCGCGCTCGGCCAGGTGGTGCTGATCGCGCTGGTCGCGGTCGTCTCCATGCAGGCCGTCGGCGGCGACACCGGCCTGCTGGGGCAGCTCGGTCCGGCGATCGCCTGGTTCATCCCGTTCTTCGTGGTCGGTTTCGTGCTGCTGGCCTCGCTCTGGGCGGTCACCGGCGCGCTGGTCAGCCGGCAGGAGGACATCAGCGGGGCGTCCGGCCCGGCCCAGTTGGTGATCATGGTGCCGTTCTTCCTGGTGATCTTCCTCAACGGCAACCCGACGGCGATGACGGCGCTCTCCTACGTGCCGTTCTCCGCGCCGACCGCGATGCCGCTGCGGCTCTTCTTCGGCAACGCCGCCGGCTGGGAGCCGGTGCTGGCGCTGCTGCTCCTGCTCGGCGCCGCCGCGCTCTGCATCACGCTCGCCGCCCGGCTCTACGAGGGGTCGCTGCTGCGTACCAACGGGAAGACCTCGGTGCGGGCCGCGTGGCGGGAGCGGGAGACCCGGGTCTCCTGAGCACCCCCGTCGGCCAGGATCAGGATCGTTTCGCGGCGAGGCCGGAACAGCGCCTCGCCGCGGCGATCCGGTCCTCGATCCGCTCCCGGGCGGCGCCGGAGACGAGTACCGGCTGGCCGGTCCGGGAGACCGTGGCGGGCAGGAACTCGTTGCGGATCACCGTACGGCCCCGGACGGTGAGCCGGAGTACTCCGGAGTCGGTGCTCTTGGAGTCGCCGTACCAGAGGAAGTTGCCGAGCCCGTAGTGCAGGTACGTCCGGCCGAGCCAGCCGTCGCCGAGCAGGGTGTGCGCGTGCGTACCGAGCACGATGTCGGCACCGGCCCGGGACATCCGGCCGGCGAAGCTCTTCATCTCGCCGCTCGGGCAGGAGTTCCCCTCGATCCCCCAGTGCATGAAGACGATCACCAGGTCGGCCCGCTCCCGGGCGGCCCGTACGGCTGCGGTGGCCCGGGCGGTGTCGAACGCCATCGCCACCCCGGGCCGGGTCGCGGTCGGCTTCCACTGCCCGGCCAGCTCGTGCACCTGCGACATGCCGAGTACGGCGATCCGCACCCCGCGCACCGTGGTCAGCCAGGGCGCGTACGCCGTGTCGGCGTCGCGGCCCGCGCCGAAGACCGGGAAATCCGCCTCCGCCGCCGCGTCGAGGGTGTCCCGGAGCCCTACCTGCCCGTAGTCCAGTACGTGGTTGTTGGCGACCGAGGCGGCGTCCACCCCGGCGGCCCGCAGCGCCGGGTAGGCGCTCTTCGGCGCCCGGAAGTGGAAACGCTTCGGCTGCGGGGTGCCCCGACCGGTCACCGCCGTCTCCAGGTTCAGCAGGGTCAGGTCGGCGTCCCGCAGGGTCGACGCGATCCGGCCGAACGCCGTCGCCGGCTCGTCGAGCAGCCGCAGCGTACGCCCGGTGAAGTGGACGTCACCGGCAAACGCCAGCCGCAGCTCGACCGGCGCGGCCGGGGTCGGTGCCGCCGCCGGGCTGGTCGGCGCCGGAGCGGGTGCGCTCGCCGAGGTCCCGGGTGTCGCCGGACCGGTGTCCGGCTGCGCCGAGCATCCGGCCAGGACGGCCCCGGCCGTGACCGCCGCCAGCATCGCCCGCCACGCCCGCACCGCGCCGCCGCCCATCCGGCGAGGGTACGCGGCGGCGGGCCGGCCCGCCGCCCGGCGCCCGACCGCGGACGGCGTGTCGACGTTCCCCGCCCCAGTCGACGCCCTCGTCCGGGGGTTACCGGCGGACGAGCCGGCCGAGCAGGTCGAGTTGGCGGGAGTCCTGCAACGCGGACCCGACCGCCACCACCCGGGCACCGGCCGCGAGGAAGTCGTCGGCGTTGTCGGCGTCCAGCCCACCGGTGGCGACGAACTTCACCGCCGGGAACGGGCCGCGCTGGGCCCGCAGCCAGCCGGTGCCGAGTTCGCTGGCCGGAAACGCCTTGACCCAGGTGTGCCCGGTGCGCAGCGCCCGGCCGATCTCCGAGGAGGTGGCGACTCCGGGCAGGTGGGCGAGGCCGAGCCGGGAGCACTCGGCGGCCACCTCCGGGTCGTACCCGGGGGCGACGGTGAAGACCGCGCCGGCCTCGTACACCGTGTGGACCTGTTCCGGGGTGAGCACCGTGCCGGCGCCGACCGGCCGGTCCCGCTCCCGGCCGGCGGCGATGGCGGCGTGCAGCGCGGGCAGCGCGTCCGGGCTCTGCACCGGTACCTCGACCACGTCGATGCCGGCGTCCCAGGCCCGCTGGCAGAGTTCGACGGTCCGGTCCGGGTCGAAGCCACGGAGGATCGCCATCACCGGCTGGCTGGCGAAGAGGCTGTCGAAGAAGGTCGTCGAGGGGTTGGGCACGGTCGCTCCGTTCATGATCGGTGTTCTCCGGTCCAGCCGAGGTCCCGGGAGATCGCGGCGCAGGTTCCGGTCAGCTCCGGCAGGTGTTCGCGGAGGCGCTCCAGCGGGGCCAGGGCGCGCAACGCGGTGATCGACACCGCGCCGGCCACCCGGCCCCGGGCATCCCGGACCGGTACGGCGACACAGCTCACGAAGTCCTCGAACTCGCCGTCGTCCTCGGCCCAGCCGCGCTCGGCGATCCGGGCCAGCTCCGCCCGGAACTCGGCCGGGTCGGTGATCGAGGTGTCGGTGTGCCGGGGGTACGTCAGCCGGGCCAGGAAACGTTCCCGGGCCGGCTCGTCGAGGTGGGCCAGGATCGCCTTGCCAACTCCCGAGGTGTGCGGGTCGACCGGCTGGCCGACCCGGG
Source organism: Plantactinospora sp. DSM 117369 (assembly GCF_053764795.1). Classification (NCBI taxonomy): domain Bacteria; kingdom Bacillati; phylum Actinomycetota; class Actinomycetes; order Micromonosporales; family Micromonosporaceae; genus Plantactinospora; species Plantactinospora sp. DSM 117369. The sequence continues at coordinate 5,522,928 of NZ_CM132446.1, forward strand.
ACCGCATCCGCAGCGCCCCGCGACCATCCACCTTGGCCACGTAGACGATTTCGTCGTCGACGAGCTGGGCGAGGTGCACGGTGTGGCCGTACCGGTCGCCGAGCCGGACCAGGTGCGGGTGGGCGACCGGGTGCAGGTCGAGCTGTTCCACCGCGTGCTGCGCGATCGCCACCATCCGGAACCCGATCGTGTAGCGGCCGTCGACCGGGCGGGCGAACCCGCCCCGTTCGAGGGTCTGCACCAGCCGCAGCGCGGTCGACTTGTGCACCCCGAGGTCGTCGGCGAGCTCGCCGAGCGAGCGGGGTCGCTCGGCGAAGAGTTCGATGATGCGCAGTGCGCGCTCGACGGTCTGGGACATCCTCGACTCCCCGGCTCAGGCCGGTCCGGTGGGCCGGTGCCAGTCGTCCGGCGTGATGTCCAGCACCGCGCAGATCGTCGGCACCGGCGGCAGTTCGGCGAAGTCCGAGACGGAGCCGAGCGCGGCACCGGCGACCAGGTGCCCGAGCCGCAGCCGGGCGGCGGGGGCGAGGCCGCGCAGCGCGCCGGAGAGCCAACCGGCGGCGAACGCGTCGCCGGCACCGACCGGCTCCACCACCTCGACCGGCCGGGCCGGCTCGACGGTCACCCCGTCGGCGGAGAACGCGACCGCCTCCACCGCACCGTTCTTCACCACCAGGGTCCCGGGCCGGTCGACCAGGGCACGGACGTCCTCCGGCTCCTTGACGTCCCAGAGCCGCGCCGCCTCGTCCAGCCCGACGAAGACCACGTCGGCGGCCTGGGCCAGCCGGAGCAGCTCGGTGGCGGCGGTGGAGAGGTCGGGCCAGAGTGCGGGCCGGTGGTTGACGTCGAAGGAGACCAGCCGCCGTCCCGCCGGTCGCGTGCTGATCAGCCGCTCGACCAGCGCGCGGCAGCTCTCCGAGAGCGCCGGGGTCACGCCGCTGAGGTGCAGTACGGCCGCCGGCACCGCGTCGACCCGGGCCGCGTACCCCGGATCCATGCTGGCGGCGGCGGAACCGCGCCGGTAGTAGTAGACCTTCGTGCCGTCCGGGCCGGGGTCCTTGAGGTAGACGGCGGTCGGCCGGGTCGGGTCGACCTCGACCAGCGAGGTGTCCACCCCGGTCGCCCGGACCTGCCCGACGACCAGCTCGCCGAGCGGGTCGGCACCGACCCGGCTGGCCCAGCCGACCCGGTGGCCCAGCGCGGCGAGGAACATCGCGACGTTGGACTCGGCGCCGCCGGCCCGGAGCACGAAGGTCGACTCGGCGTCCAGCCGCCCGCCGGGGGTCGGGGTCACCATCACCATCGTCTCGCCGACGCACACCGCGTCGAGCACCGTCGCCGGCTCGGCGTCGGTCGTCGTGACCGGGCTCACCACATTCCCCTCCGTTGCATATGTTGCAACTGCCGCCTCATCATCTGCACCCACCGCTGGACACAGGCTAGATCAGCGACCGCGGCACCGCGACAGCCGGAGCGGATGGAGCGCCGACGAGTGGCGATGAACACTGCCCGGGCGGGTACTCGGCGGCACGGGTTCAGTCGTGGTCGGGTGCGCCGGTGAGGTGGTGGTCGGCGGCGTACAGCACTTCGGCGACGAGCCGCCGGACGTGGCCGCCCCGCGCCCGGTAGACCGCCCGCCGGCCGTCCCGCCGCACGCTGACCAGCCCGGCGAGCAGCAGCTTCGCCAGGTGCTGGGAGACCGCCGGCCGGGCCGCCCCGACGGCCAGGGCCAGGCTGCCCACGTCGTACTCGTCGTCGCGGAGCAGCCACAGCAGGCGGAGCCGGGTCGGCTCGGCGAGCATCCGCAGCGCGGTCACCGCCGTCTCGATCTGGGCGTCGGTGGGCAACTCCTGCCCGCTGCCGGCGGTCGGTGCCTCGTCGGGTGCGTACACGAGCACCTAGTCTGCTGTCGCCGCGCTGGCCGCGTCCACTCCGCCGGACCACCGGCTCAGTCGGGCGGGTGCAGCGGGCCCAGCCAGCGCAGGTGACCGTCGACCCGGAGCAGCGGTACGACCACGCCGTCCGGACCGTGCATCGCCAGCTCGCCGCGCGGATCGGCGACGTGCCCGCCGTGCGGCGCGGACGGCGGCTCCTGCCAGACGTGGTAGAGCGGGCCGCCCTCCCCGATCGAGTCGATCGCGCCGTCGAAGGCTGCCCGCCGACCGGCCGGAACGTGCATCCGGGTCGCCGCGTGGAACACCACCCTCGGCTCACCGGGTGGCAGGCCGCGGCCCAGTGCCGGGCAGACCTGCACCGCGTCACCGCCGACGACGGCGGGCGGCTCGGCCGCCACCGCGTCCAGGGCGGCGTCGAGCAGCGTCGCCGCGTCCTGGTTCTCCGGCCAGACCAGCGCCCGCAGCCAGCGCCGCGCGTGCGCGTCGGTGACGTCCACCGGATTCAGGTCCACCCCGGTCCGGCTGGCGATCGGCGGTACGTCGTCCAGGTCCGGCAGCGGCGTACGGCCCAGCCACCGGCTGTCCAGCGTGACGGTGGCATCGACGGGTCCGAACACCCGGTCGCCGACGAGGTAGCGGTAGCGGTCGACGTACAGGTGGATGCCGGCGCTCGACCCGACCTCGACCAGGTGCACCGGGCCGGCGCAGCGCTGCCCGATCACCCAGAGCGCGTACCGCAGCGCGACCGCCCGGCGTACGACGTTGGTCTGCACCAGGCGGGTGCGGACGAGTTCGCCGAGTTCGGTCCGGTACCGGCGGCAGAAGTCCCGCAGCACCGGCCCGGCGCCCGCCGGCTCGGCGGCTGACGAGCCGACCAGCGACGGGTAGAAGTCGCGCAGCGGATGCCGTGCCCCGGCCAGCAGCAGGTAGTGTGCCGCCCCGAAGAACAGGTACGACGCCTGCTGCCCCGGCCGCCGGCCGGTCAGCAGTTCGAGAGTCGACCAGTCCCCCGCCACCACCGGGCAGAGCGCCCGGTAGAGCGGGGAGGTGGTGAAGGTTGCCGGCGCGGCGGCGAAGTGTTGCGCAAGCTCGTCGATCTCCCGCGCCGTCGCCATGTCCCTCGTTCCGCGTCCACGTCCGCCGAGTAGTCCACATCCACCGGGTAGCCCAGGTCCACCGGGTCCGCGTCCGGCGATCCGGGTCCGCGTCCGGCGATCCGGGGGTCGCGTCCGCCGATTCGGTCGCCGTCCGAAGCTACCCGGGTGGTCCGGGAAGCCGCTCCGGCGAGGTTGCGGCCCGGTCGTACCGGTTGGGTGCCAGCCGTGGTGATTCTGCCGGTTCCCGGACGTCGTACCAGTATCCGGCCTGCGGCGGGCCGGCGGATGTGAGCTGAGGCACCGTTTGATCAAGCGGGAATGTGCCGGAGCGCCAGCGGTTGGAGGCAGGTGTGATCTTCGCTGTCCGCGTCCAGACCCACGACCACCCGCTGGGAAGGCTCTCATGACCGCCACCGCCACGCACGTCGAGGCGTCCGGGCCGCCCGCCACGCCCGGCGACCTGATGACCGGGCGGGAACGGCTGCGGCTCGTCCTCGTACTCGGGTCGTTGATCGCGATCGGGCCGTTGACGATCGACATGTACCTGCCGGCGCTGCCGGCGATCACCGCCGACTTCCGCACCGCCGAGGCCGCGGTGCAGTTGACCCTCACCGGCACCCTTGCCGGGCTCGCCCTCGGCCAACTGCTGATCGGCCCGTTCTCGGACGCGGTCGGCCGGCGGGTCCCGCTGCTCGCCGGCCTGGTGCTGCACGTGGTCGCCTCCGTGCTCTGCGTCGTCGCCCCGAACATCGGGACGCTGGGCGTGCTGCGGGTGTTGCAGGGGCTCGGCACCGCCGCCGCCTCGGTGGTGGCGATGGCCGTGGTACGCGACCTGTTCAGCGGTACCGCCTTCGCCAAGATCTTCTCCCGGCTGATGCTGGTGATGGGCGCCGCCCCAGTGCTGGCGCCCACCCTGGGCAGCGCGGTGCTGGGTTGGACGGACTGGCGCGGAGTCTTCATCGCGCTCGCCGTCTTCGGGATCGTCCTGGTCACCCTCGCGGCGTTCAAGCTGCCCGAGACGCTGCCGGTGCACCGGCGGCGCAGTGGCGGCGTACGCGGCACCGCCCGGGTCTACCGCTCGCTGCTGCGGGACCGGACGTTCGTCGGGCTCGTCCTGGTCGCCGGGCTGGCGATGGCGGCGCTGTTCGCGTACGTCTCCGGCTCGTCCTTCGTCTTCCAGGAGGAGTACGGCCTCGACGAGCAGCAGTTCGGGATCGTCTTCGGCGCCGGCGCGGTGGGGCTGATCTCCGCCTCCCAGCTCAACGTCCGGCTGCTGCGCCGGTACGCCCCGCAGCGGATCCTGGTCACCGCACTGGGCGTCGGCACGCTGGCCGGGTTCGCATTGCTCGCCTTCGCCGCGACCGGATTCGGTGGGCTGCCCGCCGTGCTGGTGTCGCTCTGGGTGGTGCTCGCCGCCTCGGGCCTGGCCATGCCGAACGCCCCGGCGCTGGCGTTGAGCCGGCACGGCGAGGCGGCCGGCACCGCGGCGGCGCTGCTCGGCGCGGTGCAGTTCGGCATCGGCGCGCTGCTGGCGCCGCTGGTCGGCGTACTCGGCAACGGCAGCGTCGGGATGGGCCTGGTGATCGCCGGTGGCATGGTCGCCGCGCTGACCGTGCTCTTCCTGGTCGTCCGCCCGGCCCGCCTCTCCGCCACCCCGGAGGTCGCCCCCGCCGTCGCACACTGAGTCGACCTCATGATCCGGGAGCATCCGGCTCGCCCCGACCGGCCGGGCGCTCCCGAATCATGCCGGCGCTCGGATCATCTGGGGCGGCGGCGGTTGCGGGCGCGGGTGGGTGCGCCGTGGTGGTGGGAGGGGGCGATGGTCAGGCGCCAGTGGTCCGGGTGGCGCAGGGCCGGCGGGAGGCCGGTCCGGACATCCCCGGCCGCCGCGTCGACCTGGGCCTGGGTGAGGAAGAGGCTGCCGGTCAGGTCGGCACCGCGCAGGTTGGCGCCGCGCAGGTCCGCCCCGGTCAGGTCGGCCAGGGTCAGGTCCACACCGCGCAGGTCGGCGCCGATCAGGTACGCCCCGCGCAGGTTGGCGCCGGTCAGGTCGGCACGGCGCAGGTCGACGCCGATCAGCTCGGCTCCCCGCCGGTCGGCTCCGTTCCGTCCGGTGCGGGACCGGATCTGCTCGCTGGCCCGCAGCAGCACCTCGTTGACGGTCCGGCGGTGGGTCGCGACGTCCAGGGCGACGAGCGAGGACGGCTCGCCGTCGGCGAGCCGTTCGGTGGCGGCGCGGGCGGCGGCCAGTTCGGCGTGCAGCGGTTCAGCCGGGCGCAGCGCCAGCGCCTCGGTCAGATACCAGAGCAGTTCGTGGAGCTGCCGCACCACCGGGAACACCTCGAACATCCCCGCCGCGATCTCCGGGTCGGCCCGCCAGTCCCGTCCCTGGTAGGTGACCTGGGCGACCTGCTGGCCGGCGCCGAAGCAGTCGAAGACCGTACACCCGGCGAAGCCGCGCTCCCGCAGGTCACGGTGGATGCCGCAGCGGTGGTCGGGCCGGAGGTTGGGGCAGGCCCGGCCGGCGGGCTTGTCGATGGCGAAGTCCGACGAGGCGGCGAAGGCCGGCACCACGCAGCACAGCCCGAAGCAGCGCTGGCAGTCGGCGCGCAGCTCACGCCGCCGCCCGGCCTCCGCGCTCGGCCGGGCGGCCGGGCTGGTCGGGGCTGATGCTGGCTCGGAGGTGCCGGACACGATAGTTGATCTCCAATGAGCGGGCCGATCGGCGGGCCCGCACCCCGTCCGGGCGGGCCTACCTCATCGTTGAGCTGGGTGAAGGGTACCTACCGGGCAGCCGGGGCCGAGGACGTCGGGCGGCCGCCGGAGCGTTTCGGTAATGAGTGCCCGGTGGACAGCCCGCATTAACCGGCCGCACCTAGCCTCCCCAGCGAGTTCCGCTACGAAAGAAGGACCGATGGGAATAGTGAAGCGGGTCGGCATGGGTGTCGCGGTGGCCGCCCTGGCGATCACCGTGCCCGGGGTGGCCTCTGCCACCGACCGGAGCACCTGGGACCGCGCCGAGTTGTTGAAGTTCGCCGCGCTGCCGGCCGAGACCTTCGTGCCGGGCAGTGAGCCGTCCGGATCCCTGCTCGGCGGTACGCCCAGCAACGGCGTCGTCCCGCCCTTCGCCGACCAGCCGGTGCAGGGCTTCAGCGGCGTACTGCGCAACAGCGACGGCAGCTTCGACGTGCTCTCGGACAACGGGTTCGGCAACAAGGGCAACAGCGCGGACTTCCTGCTCCGGATCCAGCGGGTCGACCCGGACTTCGGCTCCGGCACCGTCGACGTGGTCGGCGGGATCACTCTGACCGACCCGGACGGCAGGGTGCCGTTTCCGCTGACCCGCCCCGACCGGGTACTCACCGGCGCCGACTTCGACGTCGAGTCGACCAGCCGGACCGCCGACGGGACGTACTGGATCGGCGACGAGTTCGGGCCGTGGCTGCTGCACTTCGACCGGGCCGGCCGGCTGCTCGCGGCTCCGGTGGCGCTGCCCGGGGTCTTCGCGCCGGAGAACCCGACCCGGGGCGAGACTCCGGCCAACCTGAACAGCAGTAAGGGTTTCGAGGGCATGGCACAGTCCCCGGACGGGCGTACCCTCTACCCGCTGCTGGAGGGCACCGTCGCCGGTGACCCGGCGGGCACGCTGCGGCTGCACGAGTTCGACATCGCCGCGAACGCGTACACCGGGCGGCGCTGGACCTACCTGCTGGACGCCCCGGGCAACGCGATCGGCGACGCGATCGCGGTCGACAAGGACCGGTTCCTGATCATCGAGCGGGACAACGGCGAAGGGGCGACGGCCAAGGTCAAGAAGATCTACCTGGCCGACCGGCGGGACCGTAACCGCGACGGCCAGCTCGACAAGACACTGGTCGCCGACCTGATGGACATCGCCAACCCGAGGCGGGTGGGTGGCTTCGACCGGACCTTCACCTTCCCGTTCCAGACCATCGAGGATGTGGTGATTCTCGACGACCGCACCATCGCGGTGCTCAACGACAACAACTTCCCATTCTCCAACGGAAGGGTGCCGGGGCAGCCGGACGACAACGAGTTCATCGTGCTCAAGCTCGACCACGAGCTGGACGCCGACAAGCGGGTGCTGCGCCGGTACTGAGACCCCGCCGGCCCGCCGCCATCCGGCGGCGGGCCGGGCCACCGGCCGGGCGGGGGTCAGCCGGCGGCCGGGGTGGCCGGCTCAGGCTCGTCCCGCGGCAGCGGCTCGCCGGTCTCCAGCAGCGTCTTGAGGCTGGAGAGGAGCTCCGGCCAGCCCTCGCTGACGCTGTCGAGCACCGGGCTGCCCGGCGCGAAGCCCTCGTGTACGACGGTCAGCCGCACCGCCCTGCCCCGAGGCTCGATCTCGAAGGTCACCTTGCTGCGCGGCTCCTCGGCCAGCTTGGCCACCTCGGCCGGATCCGTCCCGTACGCCCTGGCGAACTCCGGGCTGAAGTCGTGCCAGGCGTACGACAGCCGGCGGTAGGGCTCGGCCTCCAGCACCACCTGCTCCGGGCCGGGGACCCGTACGCCGTTGTGCACCCAGACCATCTCCGAGCCGACCTGCCAGTCGGTCTCGAAGGTGACCCCCCAGTACCGGCTGGTGAAGGCGGGATCGGTCAGCGCCTGCCAGAGTCGTTCCGGAGTCGTGTTGATGTGGCTCGTGTAGACGAATTCGCGCTCGCCCATGGGTTCCTGCTCCAATGCCCTCTTGAGGTCGGCGAGTGCGTGCACCCGCCCCCGGTCGTACCGGTTGATCCAGCGGTCCGCGATGGCGTTGATCGGCTCGGCGTTGAGGTAGTGCAACTTCTCCCGGCCACGCCAGAGCGTGGTGACCAGGTTGGCCGCCTCCAGCACCGCGAGGTGCTTACTGACCGACTGCCGGGTCATCGCAAGCCCGGCGCACAGCTCCCGGAGACTCTGCCCGTTTCGGGTGTTCAGGCTGTCCAGCAGCCGCCGGCGACTGCCGTCGGCGAGTGCCTTGAACACCTCGTCCATCCTCGCCATCCTCCCGAATATGCAGCTAACTGGTTGCCTAAACCATAGGCAGCCAGTTAGCTGCATGTCAACTGCCCGGCCGATCACCACGACGACCCGCCGAGGATCTCCGCCGGCAGGATCAGTGGTTTCCGATCCCGTGTTCCGGGTAGCTCTCCCTCCATAACCGACAGTCGACCAGGAGGCACAGATGGCAGCACGGACCGAGTACCACGTCGTTCCCGAGGCCAACGGCTGGAAGGTCGAGCATGGTTCCACGGTGGTCGGTCACTACGACACCAAGGAGAGCGCGCTCGGCGCCGGCCGTGACGCGGCCAAGGCGAACCAGCCGAGTCAGGTCGTCGTACACAAGCAGGACGGCCGGATCGAGACCGAGCACACCTACCGCGACGACCCCTTCCCGCCCGCCGGCTGAGAGCAACCGCCGGAGGACGACGGCACCGGATCGGCGCCGTCCCAGGCGGAGTTCCCGCGCAGCGGCCCACGCCAGCACAGCGGCGTGGGCCGATTCGCGGGTCAGGCAGCGTCGCGGGTCAGGCAGCGTCGCGGGTCAGGCAGCGTCGCGGGTCAGGCAGCGTCGCGGGTCAGGCAGCGTCGCGGGTCAGGCAACCGCCTTGCGGGCCCGCTCGGCGTCGTCGGCGTCCACGGCCAGCCGGGCCAGCCGGGCGCAGTCCGCGTACGACCGCCCGGCAAGTGCCGCCCGCACCGGGGCCAGCGAGCGTCCCGACATCGACAGGCTGGTCATCCCGAGGCCGACCAGGACCGGGGCGAGCAGCGGGTCGGCCGCCGCCTCGCCGCAGACGCCGACCGGCTTGCCGGCGGCACGTCCGGCGGCACCCACCTCGGAGATCAGGCGCAGTAGGGCCGGCTGCCACGGATCCAGCAGCTCCGCCAGCAGACCGGACTGCCGGTCGGCGGCGAAGGTGTACTGGCTGAGATCGTTGGTGCCGATGCTCAGGAAGTCGACGACCTCCAGCAGCTGACCGGCGCGCAACGCCGCCGCCGGCACCTCGACCATCACCCCGGCCTTCGGCAGTCCAGCCGCGTGCACCGCGTCGGCGAACTCGGCCGCCTCGGCCCGGGTGGCGACCATCGGTGCCATCACCCAGACCTCCGCCCCGGTCTGCTCGGCCGCCCGGGCGATCGCCGCCAACTGGGTCCGCAGCAGCTCCGGGCGCTGCCGGACCAGCCGCAGGCCGCGTACCCCGAGCGCCGGGTTCGGCTCCTCGGCCTGGTGCAGGAACGGCAGCGGCTTGTCGGCGCCGGCGTCCAGGGTGCGGATCACCACCCGGCGCCCGGCCAGGGCCGCGAAGACCTCCCGGTACGCCTCGGCCTGCTCGGCCAGCCCTGGTTCCCGGCTCCGGTCGAGGAAGAGCAGTTCGGTGCGGAACAGCCCGACACCCTCGGCGCCGTCCGCCGCCGCCAGGTCGCGGGCCGAGCCGATGTTGGCCAGCAGGGCGACCGGGTGCCCGTCCGAGGTACGCCCCGGGCCGGAGGCCGCCGCAACGGCCGTGCGGTGCTCCCGGTCGGCCGCCTCGGCGGCGGCCACCTCCGCCGGGTCCACCTCCACCCGGACCAGCCCGGTCGCGCCGTCGACCAGTACCGGGGTGCCGTCGGCGAGGTCGCGGGCGCCGGAGCAGGCGACCACGGCGGGCAGCCCGAGCGCGCGGGCCAGGATCGCGGTGTGGCTGGTCGGGCCGCCGGACTCGGTGACCAGCGCGACCACCTGCTCCGGGTCCAGGTCGACGGTGTCGGCCGGGGCCAGGTCCCAGGCGGTGAGCACGTACCGGTGCCCCGGCGAGGGCACCCCGGGCATCGGCCGGCCGAGGCAGACCGCCACCGCCCGGTCGCGCAGGTCGTCCAGGTCGGCGACCCGCTCGGCCAGGTATCCGCCAGCCGCCTCGAACGCGGCGCGGTGGGTGGCGAAGGCCGCGTCGATCGCGTGCGGCCCGTCCGAGCCGGCCAGCACCTTCGCGCGTACGGCGTCGAGCAGCACCGGGTCCTCGGCCATCATCGCCTGCGCCCGGAGTACGTCGACCAGGGTCTTCTCCCCGGACCGCTCGGCCCGCCGGGTCAGGTCGGCGACCACCTCGCGCAGCGCCGCCACCGCCCGGTCGGCCTCGGCCGCCGGATCGGTCACCGGGGCGGGTGCGGGCAGCGCCGGCACCCCGGCGACCCGGAGCACCGGTCCACCGGCGACGCCCGGACTGACCCCGATCCCGTGCAGCGGCCCGGCCGGCTCAGGCATCGGCCGGCTCCTCCGCGTCCAGGTCCCGGGCGAGCAGCTCGGCGAGACCGTCCAGGGCCGCCTCGGCGCCCTCGCCGTCGGCCTCCAGCACCACCTCGGTGCCCTGCTTGGCGCCGAGCGAGAGCACCGAGAGCATGCTGTTGGCGGGTACCGCCCGCTTCTCGCCGGTCCGGATGGTCACCGGGACCGGTGCCGCCCCGGCGGCCGCGACGAAGAGCGCCGCCGGGCGGGCGTGCAGGCCGCTGGCGGAGCCGACCGTGACCGTACGGGTAGCCATGATGGCCTTCCTCTCTCAGGGTTCGATCGTGACCTTGATGGCCTCGCCCCGGGCGACCACGCCAAAGGCGTCGATGGCCCGCTCCAGCGGAAGCCGGTGGGTGATCAGGTCGGACACCGGCACCGAGCCGGTGGCGATCAGGCGCAGCGCCTCGGCATTGTGCGCCGGGCTGGAGCCGTTGGCGCCGACGATGGTCAACTCGCGGTAGTGCACCAGGTTGGAGTCGAGCGAGATGATCGGGTTGTCCTTGGGCAGGCCGCCGAAGAAGCTGATCCGCCCCTGCCGGGCGGCCATCTGCACCGCCTGCTCCTGGGCCGCGCCCGAGGCCGCCGCCGTGATGACCACGTCGGCGCCGCGCCCGTCGGTCAGCTTCAGCACCTCGTCGACCGGGTCGACCTCGGCGCCGCAGATCGCCGCGTCCGGCCGCACCAGCGCGGCCGCCAGCTCCAGGCGCTCCCGGTTCAGCTCGACCAGGAAGACCCGGGCGGCGCCCCGGGCCCGGGCCAGCCGGACGTGCAGGCAGCCGATCGGCCCCGAGCCGACCACCACCACGTCGTCGCCGGGGCCGACCCGGGCCAACTCCTGCCCGTTGAGTACGCAGGCCAGCGGCTCGGCCACCGACGCCTCGGCGAACCCGACCCCGTCCGGGATCCGGTGCAGCCCGTCCACCGCCAGTACCTTCGCCGGGACCACCAGGTATTGCGCGAAGCCGCCCTCGTAGTGGTAGCCCATCGACTCCTGGTTGGGGCAGACCGTCATCCGGCCCCGCCGGCACTCCGGGCAGGTGCCACACGGGATCGCCGCGATCACCTGCACCCGGTCCCCGGCCGCCCAGCCGGTGACCTCGGAACCGGTCTGCACCACCTCGCCGGCGATCTCGTGCCCCATCACCCGGGGCGGGTGGATGTGGTGGTGCCCGAACTTCGAGATCTTCACGTCGGTGCCGCAGGTGGAGCAGTTACGTACCCGGATCTTGACGTCGCCGGGGCCCGGGCTGGGCTCGGGGACGTCTTCGATGCGTACGTCGCCGGGGGCGTGGAATCGAACGGCCTTCATGGGTTGCTGTCCTCCCGTGCCGGCGTGAGCAGGGCCAGCACGTCTTCGGGGTCGGTGGCCTCGCGCAGCGCGCGGGCCCGGTCGGGGTCGAGCAGGATCTCGGCGAGGCTGGCCAGCAGCTCGACGTGGCCGTCGCCGCGGGCGGCTATCGCCACGCAGACGGTGACCGGCTGGCCGCCCCAGTCGACTCCGGTCGGAAACCGGAGCACCGCCAGCGCGTCCCGGTGCACCAGGTCCTTGCCGGCGAGCGTGCCGTGCGGGATCGCCACCCCCTCGCCGACGTAGGTGGAGACGGAGCGTTCCCGGGCGAGCATGGTCTGCACGTACTCCGGGTGGACCGCGTCGATGTCGACCAGGGCCTCGCCGCAGCGCCGGATCGCGTCGTCGCGGTCGGCGGCCACCTCGGTCAGCCGGATCGCCCGCCGGTCGAGGAGGTCCCCGGTCAGCTCAGCCACTGACCTCACCACCGGACTCGATCGCCTTGACCACGGCGGTCACCGCCGGGTCGCCGAGGAAGACCTGGAACGGCACGACGATCTTGTCAGGCGCGGCGGCCCGGGCCCGGGCGGCCAGCCCGTTGTGCGTGATCACCACGTCGGCGTCGCCCGGGATCGAGTTGACCGGGGTGTGCTCCACCGTGACCGAGTACTTCTTGAGCTGCTTGCGAAGTTGGCTGGCGAGCATGACGCTGCTGCCCATCCCGGCGTCGCAGGCGACCACGACCTTGTGGATGTCCTTACCGTTGATGCTGCCCATGGCAGTACCCCTCTCGTTCGTACGGTGGTCCGGTCAGCTCTCGGTGGTGACGGAGCGGGCCACGGCCGGGCTGGTCTCGCGGTCGCGGCCCTCGGTGGTGGGTTGGGCCGCTGTCGGGTCGTCGGCTTCGCCGCCGGTGACCTCGTCGGTCTTCGACTCGCCGTTGAGCTTGCCGAAGCCGAGCAGCGCCGAGGCGACCACGAAGGAGACCGCGGTGGCGATCAGGACGCCGAGCACCATGCCGAACCAGCCGCCGCGCGGGGTGACCGCCGCGTAGGCGAAGATGCTGCCCGGCGAGGGGGTGGCGACCAGACCGGCGCCGGTGATCATGAAGGTGCCGACTCCGGCGGCGCCACCGGCGATGGTGGCGAGGATCAGGCGCGGCTTCATCAGCACGTACGGGAAGTAGATCTCGTGGATGCCGCCGAGGAAGTGGATGATGCCGGCCGCCGGCACGCTCGGCCGCAGCGAACGCGGCCCGAAGAGGAAGAACGCGAGCAGCAGGCCGAGGCCCGGGCCGGGGTTCGACTCGATCATGAACAGGATCGACTTGCCGGTCTCCTGCGCCTGCGCCACCGCCAGCGGCGACAGTACGCCGTGGTTGATCGCGTTGTTCAGGAAGAGCACCTTGGCCGGCTCCACCAGTACGGAGGCGACCGGCAGCAGGTTCTGCCCGATCAGCCAGTCCACTCCGCTGCCGGCCCAGTCGCTGAGCCGGCCGACCACCGGGCCGGCACCCCAGACGCCGAACAGGGCCATGGCGCCGCCGACGATCCCGGCGGAGAAGTTGTCGACCAGCATCTCGAAGCCGGGGCGGATGCGGTCCTCGACCAGCCGGTCGAAGAGCTTGATCAGGTAGGCGGCGGCCGGACCCATGATCATCGCGCCGAGGAACATCGGGATGTCCGCACCGACGATCATGCCGACGGTGGCGACCGCGCCGACCACCGCGCCGCGCTGACCGTGCACGATCCGGCCGCCGGTGTAGCCGATCAGGATCGGCAGCAGGCTGAAGATCATCGGGTCGACCAGCTTGGCCAGGTCTTCGTTGGGCAGCCAGCCGGTCGGGATGAAGAGCGCCGTGATCAGGCCCCAGGCGATGAACGCCCCGATGTTGGGCATGACCATTCCGGCCAGGTGACCGCCGATCCGCTGGACCTGGGCTCTGAAGCCGCTGCCCTGGACCTCCGGGGTGTACGACACGGCCATGAGGGGGACTCCTTCGCAGAGGTACGGCCCGCGTTACCGAACGCGGCCCGGGTCGGATGTCATGCCGTCGGCTCCGGGGGTCGGCCGACGTCCGGGATGCTGTCGCTGTGTTGCTGGCATGACCGGCTCACCCCTGCGGCAGCAACGGCCGGACCAGGTCCGGTCGGGGGTGGAGTCGGACGGTGTTCCGGACCAGGTCGCCAGGGCCGGGCATCAGGCTGCCGGGCAGGCTGACCGCGGCGGCGCCCCAGGCGAGCCCTTCGGCGAGGGCGTCCGGGCCGCGCGCGCCGGCGGCCAGGAAACCGGCCAGCAGCGCGTCGCCGGCCCCGACCGTGCTCTTCGGCTGCGCCACCGGCGACTCCCCGGTGACCACGCCCGCCGCGTCGACCAGCACCGCGCCGTCGGCACCGAGGCTGGCCAGCACGGTGCCGGCGCCCCAGCTCCGGAGCCGGGCAGCGGCGTCGACCACGTCGCCGAGGGACCGCAGCGGGGCGCCGACCGCCTCGGACAACTCCTCCCGGTTCGGCTTGACCAGCGCCACGCCGGCCTCGGCGGCGGCCCGCAGCGCCGGCCCGCTGGTGTCGACCGCCAGCCGCACCCCGGCGTCGACCAGCCGGGCGCAGAGGTCGCCGAAGGCCGCCACCGGCAGCCCCGGCGGCATGCTGCCGCAGGCCACCACCCAGTCGGCCGCGCCGGCCGCCGCCAGCACCGCCCTGGTGACCTCGGCGAACTCCGTCCCGGTCAGGACCGGGCCGGACTCGTTGATCTTGGTTACCGTGCCGTCCGGTTCGGCGAGGGTGATGTTCGACCGGGTACGGCCGGCGATCGGCACCACCAGCAGCTCGACGCCCTCGCCCTCCAGCAGCCGGACGAGCTGGGCCCCCTCCTCGCCACCGACCGGCAGCACGGCGCGGGACGGCACCCCGTTGGCCAGCAGTGCCCGGGAGACGTTGACGCCCTTGCCGCCCGGGTCGAGGTGTGCGGAGGAGGCCCGGATCACCTCGCCCCGGACCAGCAGGTCGATCTCCATCGCCCGGTCCAGGCTGGGGTTGAGCGTGACGGTGAGGATCATGCCCGCACCACCCGTACGCCGGCCGCCTCGACGTCGTCGGCCAGTTCTTCGTCGACTCCGTTGTCCGTGATCAGCAGGTCGAGGTCGGCCAGGGTGCCGAACCGGGCCAGATAGTCATTGCCGATCTTGGTGTGGTCGGCGAGCAGTACCACCCGGCGGGCGGCACCGATCATCGCCCGCTTCACCGCCGCCTCGGCCGGATCCGGGGTGGTCATCCCCCGCTCGACCGAGCAGCCGTTGGTGCCCATGAAGGCGACGTCGACGTAGAGCTCGGCGAGCGGGCGCAGCGCCCAGTCGTCCACCGTGGCCAATGTCTTGCCGCGCAGTCGGCCGCCGAGCAGCAGCACCGTGAGGTTGGGCTTCAGCCCGAGCGCGGAGGCCAGCACCGGAGAGTTGACCACCACGGTCAGCTCGCGGTCGGAGGGCAGCAGGTGCGCCAGCCGGGCGGTGGTGGTGCCGGCGTCGAGGATGACGGCACCCTCGTCGGGCAGCTCGGCCAGCGCCGCCTTGGCGATCCGCTCCTTCTCGGTGATGAGTACGGCGTCCCGGGCGGCGAGTGCGGGCTCGAACCCGATCCGCTCGACCGGGATCGCCCCGCCGTGCACCCGGCGGAGCACTCCGGCCCGCTCCAGCACGGTCAGGTCCCGGCGGATCGTCTCCGCGGTCACGTTCATGCCCTCGGCCAGCGCCATCACGTCGACCCGGCCCGCCTCGCGGGCCAGACGCAGGATCTCCTGCTGACGTTCCTCGGCGTACATCTGTTGGATCTCCCGCCCGGTTGCTTTTGCTTATCCTTCTGTTTACGCCCGTTTCTGTGGGCAGTCAACATCCAGCCGTAACAGTTTGGTCATCTGGTCGACGCAGCAGGGCGTGATCCAGGACATTCCGCCCGCGTGGCACGGGCTCCCTTCTGGGCCGCCGTCCGGTTGACTGCGTGGCGGCTGGGTGAGTGACGCCGGAACCAAACCCACAGAGATCTCCGTTTGTGTGGTTTCGCCGCACCCGTCTCCGGGCCGGCGCCGGCCACCGCCCGGTCCGGTATCCAGAGCGCCGGACCGTCTCCGGCCCCGATCCGCCGCGGAGCGCAGTGAACCTTTTTCAACCTCCCCTTGCGGTCCGGCGGACCGCAAGGTCGGACGCGGTGCGTGAGCGCCGCGCGGTCCAGGTGGAAAAAGGTTCAGTGATCGTCGGCGGGAACAGCCGGTGGCGCATCGATTAACTTCACCGCCAGCCCCTACCGGCGGGGACCTCGGCTGCCGAGGATGGAGCCGACCCGCACACCCCGCGGGCTCCGTCCGAACTGGAGGACACCTTGGCCGTATCCGCCGCCCCCCGCTGGACCGTCCGTCCCGTCCCGGCCACCCCGGCCCGGGCCCACCGGTTCCTGACCAGCTTCGCGATGCTGGTCACCCTGGTCGCCGGCCTGCTGGTCGGACCGGCCGTGGTCGCGCCGACCCAGACCGACTCCGCGTCGGCCGCCGTCTACAGCTCGTGCACCATGGCGCGCTGTGCGGACGCCCGGGCCGCCCGCAGCGGCTGGGCGAGCCGGGGCTTCCCCACCGCCCGCAACTGGTACTCCTGGAGCGGCGGGCTCTACAACTACGCCGGTGGCCAGCACTTCAACCGCGAGGGCCAGTTGCCGACCAACGCCACCTACTACGAGTACGACGTCTACCCGCGCAACCGCGGTGCGGCCCGGGACGCGTACCGGATCGTGGTGAACAAGGCGACCGGAGCGACCTGGTTCACCCCGAACCACTACACGGACTTCTACCGACTCTGACGACCGCACCGGACGCCCGGCCTCCCGCCCTCGGCGTACCGTCGCCCTGGCAGCAGCAGCCGTCCGGTCGGGAGGCCGGACCGACCGAGGGACCACCATGCCCGACCAGTCCGGCCCGGTACTTCCGTCCTGGCTGACGGTCTCGGCCGACCCGCCGGCCCGGGACTCCACCGTGCTCGCCGGGGCCGGAAGCCGTACCCGGGCCGCCCTGTTCACCGAGTGGGCGGCCCGGCTGGGCTTCCCGGACTACTTCGGCCGGAACTGGGACGCCTTCGAGGAGTGCCTCACCGACCTCGTCGCGGGGCGGCCCCGGACCCTGGTGGTGACGGACGCGGCGGACCTGCTCGCCGACGAGCCACCGGAGCAGCTCGGCATCCTGCTCGGCGTACTCGGCACGATCGCGGCCGGTGCGGCCGCCCCGACCGCCGGGCCGGCGTTGCGGGTGCTCCTGCACCCGGGCCCGGCCGATCCCGACGTACTCCGCCGCCGGGTCGGGACCGTGCTCGCCTGATGGCGCGGGCGTGGGTGGCGTTTCCAGGCGGTGGTCGCCGGGAACTTCCCGGGAAGTCTCTACACGGCAACCGATGACGACGACGAGGACTTCAACGACCTCGACTCCGCCACCGGCGAGACCGCGTTCGCGATCTGGCGGGCCGAGGTCGCGCAGTCCCGCCGGATCACCGCCGCGCGTCCGCTGGAGGCGCTGGGCACCCACCCGGTCACCGGTCAGACACTCACGCTCCGCTGGGTGCTCAACCACATGATCGACGAGTACGCCCGGCACAACGGCCACGCCGACCTGATCCGGGAGGCCATCGACGGCCAGGTCGGCGAGTAGCGGTAGGCCGGGCGGTGCCTTCCGGGCCGTTGCGCCGCGGCCGGCTCGGTCAGCGGGGTCCCGGGTCGGCCAGCAGTGCGGCGACGGTGCGGGTCATCACCGCCCGGGCCTGCTGCACGCCCAGCCCGAGCCCGTCGCGCAGCATCGACCAGCTCGGCCACATGCTGCTGGCCACCAGCGCGTGCACGAGTTGCTCCCGGCCGGCGCCGGCCCGGTCGAGTTCGTCGGCGAACAACTCCTCGACCTCGGCGCGGACCCGGTCGACGTGCCTGAGGCGGTTGCGGCGCAACGCGGCGGAGACCGGCTCCCGCAGCTGCGCGGCCCGGGCGGCAGGCTCGATCAACTGGAGCAGTCGGGCCCGTTGCCGGCAGTACGCGTCGACCCGCTCGGCCAGGGGCAGCGCCCGGGAGATCGGCCGGTGGGCCGCGTCCTGCTGCCGGAGCACCTGCTCGCCGCTGGCCTCGAAGAGGGTCTCCATGTCCTTGAAATTGGTCCAGAGTGTCCGCAGCGACACCCCGGCCCGCTCGGCGATCCGCTCACCCGTCGGCCGGAGGTCGCCCTCGCCGATCAGCGCGAGGTGCGCCTCGACGATGGCCGCCCGGGAGCGCTCCGCCCGCGCGTTGCGCCCGTCGACCCGGACCGCCGCCGATGAAGCCCGGTCAGTCATCGGCCGGCCGTTCGAGATCGCGCTGCACCCGGTTCATCCCGTGCAGCCAGCGGTCCGGGTCGGCGGCCCGCCGGGTGTAGTAGGTCGCCACCTCCGGATGCGGCAGCACCAGGAACCGGTCGTCGGCGAGTGCCGCCACCACCAGCTCGGCGACCTGCTCGGGGGTGACCGCCCCGGCGGCGAGCAGGGCGGCGCCGGGCCCTTCGCCCCGCTCCAGCATCGGAGTGCGGACCCCCTGCGGGCAGAGCGCCTGCACGACGATGCCCCGGTGGGCGTAGCTCGCCCGCAGCCACTCGGCGAACGCCACCGCCGCGTGCTTGGTGACCGAGTACGGGGCGGCGCCGAGCAGGGTGAGCAGACCGGCCGCCGAGGCGGTGACGAGGAACCGGCCACGCCCGGCCGCCAGCCAGTCGGGCAGCAGTTCGCGGGCGGCGTACACCTGGGACATGGTGTTGACCCGCCAGGCGTGCTCCCAGGTCTGGTCGGCGGCGTCCAGCCCTCCGGTGCCGGGCACTCCGGCGTTGGCGCAGAACAGGTCGATCCGGCCGAACCGGTCCCGGGCGTACCGGACCAGCGCGGCCACCGCGGTCGGGTCGGCCATGTCGGCGGGGAAGACCTCGCCGCCGATCCGGGCCGCGACCGCCCGGGCAGCGTCGGCGTCGAGGTCGTTGACCAGCACCCGAGCGCCCTCCGCTGCGAACCGGGTGGCCAGCGCCGCGCCGATGCCGGAACCCGCCCCGGTCACCACCACGGCCGCGCCGGGCAGGACGAAGCCCTGGATTTTCGCATTCACGATGCAAATACTATCCCGATCCCGCCCCGCCACGTCGATGCCTCCCCCGGCCGCGCCGCCCCCGTACCCCGACCTGCCGGAGCCCGATGGCGGAGTACGGGCGGTGTCCAGCTCCTACCGCACCTGCGTCAGTGTGGTGGTGGCCACGGCCCTGGCCCTGGCCGCCGCCGTACTGACCGGCGGGGAGTTCGGCGACGAGGAGATCCGGATGCTCCGGCCCGTTCCGCCGCCGGTCGGTTCGGCCCCGGGGCGCTAGGGCGCCATCGTGCGCCGGGGGCCGCCGCACGATGGCGCCCCGGGCGACGAGAAAGACCGTCCGGCGGGCGATGGCCGGCCGAGATCCGCCGGTCGCCGCATCGCCCGGTTCGGCGTGGTGAAAAGCTGATGGGTATGAGTTCCGACAGCGCACCACCCGCTCCGCCGGTCAGCACCAGCCCGAACGACCCCGACGACTCCGGCACCTTCGCCGACCTCGGGCTGCGGACCGAACTCCTGGACGCGCTCGGCACACTGGGCTACGAGGAGCCGACCGCCATCCAGCGGACCGCCATCCCGCCCCTGCTGGCCGGCCGGGACCTGCTCGGCCAGGCCGCCACCGGGACCGGCAAGACCGCCGCCTTCGCGCTGCCGCTGTTGCACCGGCTGCCGGAGGGGCGGCGCTCCGGGGCGCCGGCGGCGCTGATCCTGGTGCCGACCCGGGAACTGGCCGTGCAGGTCTCCGAGGCCATCCACCGGTACGGCCGGGACCTCGGCGTACGGGTGCTGCCGATCTACGGGGGCCAGCCGATCGCCCGGCAACTGCGGGCGCTGGACGGCGGGGTGGACGTGGTGGTGGCGACCCCGGGGCGGGCCCTGGACCACATCGCCCGGGACACCCTGCGGCTGGAGGGCCTCGGCACGGTGGTGCTGGACGAGGCGGACGAGATGCTCGACATGGGCTTCGCCGAGGACATCGAGGCGATCCTGCAACACGTACCCGAGCAGCGGCAGACGGTGCTCTTCTCCGCCACCATGCCGGCCCGGATCGACGGGATGGCCCGGCAGTACCTGCGGGACCCGGCCCGGATCGAGATCGGCCGGCAGCCCGCGCCGACCGGCACCGCTCCGTTGGTCCGGCAGACCGCGTACGTGGTCGCCCGGTCGCACAAGCCGGCCGCCCTCGGCCGGGTACTCGACGTCGAGGCGCCGACCGCGGCGATCGTCTTCTGCCGCAGCCGGGAGGAGGTCGACCGGCTGACCGAGACCATGAACGGTCGCGGCTACCGGGCCGAGGCGCTGCACGGCGGGATGACCCAGGAGCAGCGGGACCGGGTGATGGGCCGGCTCCGGGCCGGCACCGCCGACCTGCTGGTGGCGACCGACGTGGCCGCCCGGGGACTGGACATCGAGCAGCTCACCCACGTGGTGAACTACGACGTGCCGTCGGCGCCGGAGTCGTACGTGCACCGGATCGGACGGGTCGGCCGGGCCGGTCGGCAGGGGGTGGCGATCACCCTGGCCGAGCCCCGGGAACACCGGATGCTCAAGACCATCGAGCGGACCACCGGGCAGCGGATCTCGATCGACAAGATCCCGACCGTGGCCGACCTGCGGACCCGGCGGCTGGAGATGACCCGGGCGGCGCTGCACGAGAGCCTGCTGGAGGACGACCTCGAGCCGTTCCGGGTGATCGTGGAGACCCTCACCGACGAGTTCGACGTGATGGAGGTGGCGTTGGCGGCGGTGAAGCTGGCGCACGAGTCGGCGGGCGGCGGCCCGGTCGACGAGGAGGAGGACATCCCGCAGGTGGCGTTCCGGACCGACCGGGACGGTCGGGCCCGGCGCGACGGTGGCCGGGACGACCGGCGCGGCGGCCGGCCCCGCTCCGGCGACATGGCCTGCCTGTTCATCGGGGTCGGTCGGCGGGCCGGCATCCGGCCGCAGGACCTGGTCGGGGCGATCACCGGCGAGACCGGGGTCAGCGGCCGGGAGATCGGCTCGATCGAGATCGCCGACCGGTTCTCGCTGGTCGAGGTGCCGAGGTCGGCGGCGAACGAGGTGATCACGCGGCTCCGGCAGAGCACCATCAAGGGCCGCAAGGCGACGGTACGCCGGGACCGCGAGGTCGGTCGCGACCAGCGCGACGGCTGAAGCAGGGTGCCAGCGGGCTCCCCGCCGCTGTGCGGGAACGCGCCCGTCGGCGCCGGCCGGCCCGACGGACGTCATCGGAGGAGGGGTGGGTGGACGGGGCGGATCCGGACCGCTGGTCGGCGGTCGCGGCCGGCTGGGCCGAACTGTGGGGCGGCTTCGCCGAGCCGGTCTGGCGGGCGGTCGTGGCGGCGAGTGGGATCGGGCCTGGTTCCCGGGTGCTCGACGTCGGCTGCGGCGGTGGTGACCTGCTCGGATATCTCGACCGGCTCGGCGCGGTGACCGCCGGGGTCGACCCGGCGCCCGGCATGCTGGCGCTGGCCCGGTCCCGGGTGCCGGCCGCCGACCTCCGGGTCGGCGACGCCGAGCGGCTGCCCTGGCCGGACCACACGTTCGAGCTGGTCACCTCGGTCAACGCCGTGCAGTTCGCCGAGGACACCCTGGACGCACTGGCCGAGTGCGTCCGGGTCACCCGGCCCGGTGGCCTGGTCGCGATCGCCAACTGGGCGGAGGGGCGGCACAACGATCTGGACATCGTCGAGCGGGCCGTCGCCGACGCCGCTGGCGACGAGCCGCTGCCCGACGGCGAGTTGCGGCAGCCCGGTGGCCTTGAGCGGCTGCTCGCCGACGGTGGGCTCGACGTGGTCGTGGCGGGGTTGGTCCCGGTCCCCTGGTACGCGCCCGACGACGACGCGCTGGTGCGTGGCGTGCTGCTCGGCGAGGACCCGGAGACGATGGCCGCCACCGCGTCGACGGTGCGCGACGCGGCCCGCCCGTTCCGGCAGCCGGACGGCGGCTATCGCCTGGACAACGCGTTCCGGTACGCCGTCGGCCGTACCCCCGGCTGACCGTCCGGCGCCCGGCCGAGTAGATGATGAACACGCCGGCCGCGCCGAGGAGCCGGGCCCACCGTGGCTGCGCGGGCCGGTCTGGTGCCTTCCCCCACTGAACCCTTTTCGACCTCCCCTTGCGGTGCGGTGGACCGCAAGGTCAGACGCGGTGCGTGAGCGCCGCGCGGTTGTCCTGGGCGCTTCCGTGCGGGTACCGGAGCCTATCGAGCGGCGCGGCTGCGGACCGTCCGGGATGGACACTCCGGCTACCCGATCGTCCAGCGTCCGGCCTGTCCCGGAGAGGTGACCGGACGATGGCGGCACCCCGCCGACCGGGCGGACCGGATAGTATTATCAATTCACAATCATCAATAGCCGTCTCCTGGACGGCTGGATCTCGCGGGGTGAGCGAAACCATGACACTGCCGCTACCCGTACCTGCGTCGGCGGGACCGCGTCGGGCCCTGACCATGCTGACCGCGCTGGCCCTGCTGGCCGGCTCGGCCGCCTCCCCCGCCCGCGCCGCCGAGGTCGAGCGAGGTTCGGTGGACAACCCCTACGTCGGTGCGACGGCGTATGTGAACCCGGAGTGGTCCGCCCGGGCCCGCGCCGAACCGGGCGGGGCGGCGGTCGCCGACCAGCCGACCGCGGTGTGGCTGGACCGGATCGCCGCCATCGACGGCACGTCCGGACGGATGGGGCTGCGCGCCCACCTGGACACGGCCCTGGCGCAGGGCGCCGACCTGGTGCAGCTGACCCTCTACAACCTGCCCGGGCGGGACTGCAACCGCCGGGTCAGCTACGGCGAGCTGGCCATCGACGAACTCGACCGGTACCGGACCGAGTTCGTCGACCCGATCGTGGCGATTCTCGC
Source organism: Plantactinospora sp. DSM 117369 (assembly GCF_053764795.1). Classification (NCBI taxonomy): domain Bacteria; kingdom Bacillati; phylum Actinomycetota; class Actinomycetes; order Micromonosporales; family Micromonosporaceae; genus Plantactinospora; species Plantactinospora sp. DSM 117369. The sequence continues at coordinate 5,545,445 of NZ_CM132446.1, forward strand.
CGACCCGAGCTACGCGGGGCTGCGGATCGTCACCGTCGTGGAGCCGAACTCGCTGCCCAACCTGGTCACCCACACCTCGCCCCGCCCCGCCGCGACAGCCGGCTGCGACCAGGTCAAGGCCCGGGGAAGCTACCTCGCCGGCATCGGCTACGCACTGGCCCGACTGGCCACCGTACCCAACGTCTACGCCTATCTGGACGCCAGCCACCACGGCCAGCTCGGGTGGTCGACGGACGGGGCCGCGACGGCGGCGCTGCTGTACCAGGCGGCCACCACCGCCGGCAGCACTCCCTCGGCCGTACACGGCGTCACCGTCAACGTGGCCAACTACTCGGTGCTGCGCGAGCCGTACCTCGACGCCGACGACGTGGTCAACGGCCAGCCGGTACGGGACACGGCCTGGATCGCCGGCAACGCCTACGTCGACGAGTTGCCGTACGCCCAGCAACTGCGCCAGCTCCTGGTCGCCAGCGGCTTCTCCCCGCGGATCGGCATGCTGGTCGACACCTCGCGCAACGGGTGGGGCGGCCCGGACCGGCCCACCGGCCCCGGACCGTCGACCAGCGCCGAGGAGTACGTCGAGGCGGGCCGGACCGACCGGCGCGGCTACCTCGGCAACTGGTGCAACCAGGTCGGCGCCGGACTCGGCGTACGGCCGGTCGCGGCGCCGGAGGCCGGCATCGACGCGTACGCCTGGATCAAGCCGCCCGGCGAGTCCGACGGTGCCAGCGACGTGCTCGGGGCGCACCGGCCGTACGAGCCGATGTGCGACCCGACGTACCGCCCGCACCTGTTCCCCACGGTGACCAGTGGTGCGATGCAGAACGCCCCACCGGTCGGCGAGTGGTTCCCGGCGCACTTCCGGCAACTGCTGGCCAACGCGTGGCCGCCGCTCTGACCGGCAGGGCACCGGACGGAGCACCGCCGTACGCCCTGCGCGGCGGTGCTGGCGTCACGCGGCGGCCCGGTCACCGCGATCCGCCCGCCGCCCGGCCGGGGCAGCCCGGCGGCTCACCGCCCGTCCAGCGCCACCGCCTGCCGGATGTAGTCGCGTAGCGCGCCGAGGGGCACCGCGTCCGGCTTCTTGATCTTGATGTGCCGGGTGGCCTTGCCGACTCCGGCCAGCAGGCCGTGCCGGTCGGTGAACTCCGCGCCCCGGGCGAAGGCGAAGGTGAGGTGGGTCCTGCTCGGGCTGACGATCGCCAGGATCCGCTCGCCCCGCCAGGCGAGCGACCCGCTGCTGATCACCTCCCGCGCGCCCGGTGCGGCATCCATCATCAGGTCACGCAGCACGCCGATGATGGCCTGGTGTTCGGCCGAGTAGGTGGCCCGGACGTGTTCGTCGAGCTTCGCGTCGGTCATCGTTCGTCCCTCCTGGACGTAGCGGCCCGGCTCAGCGCAGCGCCCGGGCGACCGCAGTTGCGATCAGCTCCGCCCCGGCGTCGTTGACGTGCAGCCGGTCACCGGCGTCGAACTCCGGTCGCAGGGCGTCCGGGTCCGCCGGGTCGGCGAGGAGCCGGTCCAGGTCGACCAGGGCGTCGTACCCGACACCCGCGCGGAGCGAATCGTTCACCCGGTCCCGGACCTCCTCGTTCGCCGGGGTGTCGTAGCCGAGCCCCCCCTTCCATGGCGGGATTGTCAGGCCGACCACCTGGATGCCCCGCCGGTGCGCGGCCCGGACCAGCGCCCGGTGCCCGTCGACCACCTCAGCGGCGGTCACCACCGGCGAGGCGCCGCAGCCGAAGTCCGGAAAGCCGCCCCCGCCGATGTCGTTCGTGCCGAGCAGGACGACCACGGCGCGCACGCCCGGCTGGCCGAGCGCGTCCCGGTGGAACCGGGTCACCCCCCGCTCGCCGTAGCAGGGCGAATCGGCGAGCAGCTTGTTGCCGTTGATCCCGAGGTTGGCCACGCCCAGCCGGCGACCTCCGGCGACGAGACGCTCGGCCAACTGGTCCGGGTACCGGTTGTCGGCACCGGGGCTGCTGCCGTAGCCGTCGGTGATGGAGTCGCCGAACGCGACCACTGTGCCCCAGGCGGCATCACGACCGTCGGATCCGCCCCTTCCGGCCCGCCGCGGTGCCGGCCCGGAGACGTCGATGCCGGTCAGGTAGTACCAGGAGTGGCTGGTGGCGCCGCCGAACGCCTCGGCGCCGGGCTCCGTTCGCCGGTCGCCAGTGGCCCGGTAGGTGGTGGTGAGGCCGCCCTGGTGGAACGTGGCCGGCCCGGACCCCTCGGCGAAGTAGAAGGTGACGGCCAGCCGGTCCAGCGCCGCGACCCCGAAGCGGACCGGGTCGGATACCACCTCGGCCCCGACCGGGACGGTCACCGACGACCGGTACTGGAAGGTGAGTGGTCGCAGCGTGCCGGGCCGGACCGCGGCGCCACCGCCGGAACTGCCGACGGTCGCACCGGCCAGCCGCAGCGGCTGCGTGCCGTACCGGTTGGAGAGCCGCACCCGTAGTCGGGTGCCGCCGACGCTGACCCGCACCACCTGCCGTACCGACTCGCCGGTGAAGCCGTCGACCGACCAGTTGGGCCCGTCCCAGTCGTTGCCGGGCACCGGGTGGTGCACGCCGGTCGCCCAGGCCGCCGACCAGTCCGCGGCCCCGGCCGCCCCGGCGGCGCCGACCGGTACGGCCAGCGCGGCCGCCGTCACGATCGCGGCCGCTGCGAGGCCGCGTGCCGTTGAAGATTTCACGGTACTGTTCCCTCCTCCGATGGTCCGTCGATCCGGCGTCCGGTGCCGCCGGCCTCGACGCCAGCTACTCTGCGGGGCGGGCCTTACGGTTCACTTACGCCCCGACGGTCACCCGATGGTCGGTCCCGGCCGACCGGCTGGCCGAGTTTTGTTTACCGTCCGCCGAACGCCGCCGCCGTCGCACTGGGTAATCCAGGCCGGCTCCAGAAATTGCGGTACGCCGGTTGCTACCGTTTACCGGCCCGCCGGGAAAAAGGGGGTGACCAGGCGCATTGTCTCCACTCGACCACACCGTCGACCCGCAATTCGCGCGGGTGTCGGTCATCGTTCCGAACTACAACAAGGAGAAGACTCTCCGGGCCTGTCTCGCGGCGATCTACGCGCAGACCCGGCCGGCGGCCGAGGTGATCGTCGTCGACGACGCGAGCACCGACCGGTCCCGGCAGATCGCGGCCGAGTTTCCCTGCACCGTGCTGGCGTTTCCGGTGAACCGGGGCGTCTCCGCGGCCCGGAACGCCGGAGCCGCCCGGGCCGGCGGGGACCTGCTGTTCTTCGTCGACTCGGACATCGCGCTGGCACCCGACGCGCTGGCCGGGGCGGTGGCCGAGTTGCGGGCGCATCCCGGCTGCGGCGTGGTGCAGGGGATCTACGATCTGACCCCCCTGTTCCCGGACGGGCCGGTCGAGTCCTACAAGACGCTCTTCGAGCACTTCTGGCGGCGCCGCGACGTCGGGGTCACCGCGATCACCATGTTCGCGCTCACCGCCGTTCCCCGGGTGGTCTTCGAACTGGTCGGCGGCTTCGACGAACGGCTACGTGACGCCGAGGACGTCGAGTTCGGCACCCGCCTGCCGGCGTCGTACGAGATCCGCACCAGCGACCGGGTGCTGGGTCGGCACGACGACGTGGACCGGCTGGGGCCGTACCTGTCAGAGCACTTCCGCCGAGCCCGGACGTACGCCGGGGCGGTCGTCGCGGCGCGTTGGGCGCCCGGACCGGCGGCGTCCACCGTGCAGTCCGCCGACCGGCGGGCACCGCACCGGATCGACCTCGGCTCGGTGGTCGGGCTGCTGGGCAGCGCCCTCGCGGTGGCCGGGCTGGCGCTGGCCGTCTGGTCGCCGTGGCTGCTGCTGGTGCCGCTGGGCGGGGTGGTCGCCTTCCTCGGCGCGGACCGGGCGCTGCTCGGATTCGCGCTCCGGCAGCGTGGGGCGGGCTTCCTGCTCTTCGCCACCGCGATGCGGTTCCTGACCCACCTGACCGAGTTCGCCGGTCTGGCGCTCGGGCTGGGTCGGGCGCTGCTCCGGCGCCCCCGCCCTGGCCGGGTCGCCCCACTGGCCCCGGAGTCGACCCGGTGACCAGCTCGACCGGGCCCGCCGGCCCGCTGGGCTCGACCGGGCACACCGGCCCGCTGGGCTCGACCGGGCACACCGGCCCGCTGGGCTCGACCGGGCACACCGGCCCGCTGGGCTCGACCGGGCACACCGGCCCGCTGGGCTCGACCGGGCACACCGGCCCGCTGGGCTCGACCGGGCACGCCGGCCCGCTGGGCTCGACCGGCCCCGCTGGTGCGTCCGCAGCTACCGCCCCCGCCCGGGCGACCGGGCCCACCGGCCCGACCGACCCGACCGACCCCGTCGGTGCGACCGGAGCTACCGATCCCGCCGGCTCGACCGGTTCGACCGGCTCCGTGGGCGTGCTGGTCGAGGCGGTGCGGCGCGCGGTCGAGCGGCGGTCCGGTTGGTGGCGGCGGGTCAACCAACTGCTGGTCGTGGTCTTCGTGCTGGCCCTGACGGTCGGGCTGGTGCTGTTCCTGCGGGACCAGGACTGGACGCCGGTGCGCGCACTGGCGCAGCGGCTCGATCCGGTCCAGGTCGGACTGGTGCTCGGCGGCGCGCTGCTGATCAACTCGGTCGGGCTGCTCCTCGGGTACCACTCCTGGCAGGCGCTCTTCGTCGACCTCGGCGCGGCGGTGGACCGGTGGACCGCCGCGCGGCTGTTCTTCGTCGGGTTCCTCGCCAAGTTCGTCCCGGGCCGGTTCGTCGCGCTGCCGGTGCTGCTCCGGCTCGGCAAGGAGATCAACGTCGGGGCGGTCCGGCTGGCCGGCGTCTTCCTGCTGAGCTGGGTGGTGGTGGCGCTGACCGGGATGACCGTCGGCCTCGCGGCCGGACCGGCGGTGCTCGACCGGGCGGCCGGGTGGATGCTGCTCGCCGTACTCCCGCTGGTGGCGCTCTTCGTCCGCCCGGACCTGCTCAACCGGGGGCTCGCCGGGGCGGCGCGGCTGCTGCGGCGGCCACCTCCGCAGGTCAGCGCGTCCCGGGCCGGGATCCGGCGGGCGATCACCACGCAGTCGCTCTCCTGGGTGATCTCCGGGCACCATCTCTGGCTGCTGGCGGTGACCGCCGGCGCCCCGCCGCTGCGCTCCTACCTGGTCTGTGTGGCCGGCTTCGCCGCCGCGACCGTGGCCGGGTTGCTGGTGATGGTCGTCCCGGACGGGCTCGGCGTCCGGGAGGCGGTGCTGATGGTGGGGCTGGCCACCGTGATGCCGGTCTCGGTCGCCGCCCCGGTGGTGTTGACCAGCCGGCTGGTCTGCGCGGTCAGCGAGGTGGCGGTCGGCGCGGGCGGGCTGCTGCTCGCCCAGTACGTCCACCGGCGCCGGCTCGGCCTCCGCCGGGCTGTCGACCCCGCGCTGACCGGCTGACCCGACCTCCCTTCCGGCCGGTAGGCCGGCCAGGAACATCGATAGCGTCATTCCCGGAGCTTCCGGGATCCGTCCCACATCGAGAAATGTCGGTGACACCATGTCGAATGCGTTGGTCCGTGCGGTGGCGCGGCTGATCCGAGTTCCGGTACGGGTGCTGATCCGATCCAATCCAAGAATGAACAGGGCGTGGTGGAACGCGCAGTACGCGTTGGGGTTCTGGCGCTATCTCGACGACATGTCCGACGGGAACATGCCGCTGTCGCTGATCGAGACCTGGGCGCCCCGGCCGACGATCCTGGACCTGGGCTGCGGCACCAGTGCGAACCTGCCGCTGGCGCCGGGTCGCTACCGGCACTACCACGGTGTGGACCTCAGTTCCCGGGCGATCGAGGCGGCTCGGGCGCTGGACCGGCCGGACACGTCGTTCGAGGTGGCCGACATCCGCACCTTCGACACCGCGCGGCGGTACGACGCGATCCTGCTCCGTGAGGTCGTCTACTACCTGACCGGGGCCGAAGCCGCCGACCTGCTACGCCGGCTGCCCGCGATGCTGACGCCCCGGGGCCGGATCGTCGTGCAGATCTACGACGAAGCCCCTGCCGAGGAGTTCGCCCGGGTCGTCCGGGCCTGCGGCCTCTCCGTCGCCGAGGAGGTCCCCGCGCGCCTCGGGGACAGTCCTGCCGGTGCCTTCTTCGTCCTCACCGGTCCGGAGGCGATCGGACGGGCCGGTGGCTTTTCCAGGCGCGGCGGATCCGCCGGGTTGGATCCCGCCGAGCCGGACATCGAGCCGGGTCACGCCGAGCCGGGCCAGGCCCAAGCGGGCCGTGCCGAGCCCGTCTCCGGGGCTAGACCGGGACCCGCCGCTCCCACCACGGCCGCACCGTGACCGGTTCGCTGCGCAGCAGCCGCCGGTGCAGGTCCTGGAGCCGGTGCCCCGGCTCCACCCCGAGCCGGTCGGCCAGGGTGACCCGGGCGTCCTCGAAGGCGGTCAGCGCCTCGGCCCGCCGCGAGGTCTGGCCGAGCACGACCAGCAGCAGTTCCCAGAGCCGCTCCCGCATCGGCTGCTCGGCGAGCATGCAGCGCAGCTCGGAGACGAGGTTCTCCACGTCGCCGAGGAGCAGGCGTACCCCGGTGGCCTCCTCCACCGCGTCCTGACGCAGCTCGGTGAGGCGGATCCGCTCCGCCTCGGCCAGCGGCCCGGTCGCCTCCTGGAGTGCCAGGCCGGACCAGCGGGCCAGCGCCTGCTGGAAACAGCCGAGCGCCCGGGACAACTCGCCCTGGGCCCGGGCCGCCCGGGCCACCCTGACATCGTGCTCGAACCGGGTGACGTCGACCGCGACCGCCGGGATGTCGAGGGTGTATCCCGGCCGGGTGGAGCGGAGCACCCGGGCCAGTGCCGGCGGCCGGCCGGGATGCTCCAGCACCCGGCGCAGCCGACCGATGTAGGTGTGCACCATGTTCTCCACCGAGTCGGGCCGGCGCCCGTTCCAGACCGCGTCGACGATCTGCGGCACCGACATCACCATCCCGCAGCGCAGCGCCAGTACGGCGAGCACCTCCCGCTGCCGGGGAGTGCCCAGGTAGAGGTTGGTACCGCCCCGTTCGGCCCGGATCGGGCCGAGCAGCAGGATCTTCAGGTCGTCTTCCGACATCTTCGTTTCCCCCTAGACAGGCATCGCTGCTTCCCCCCGCACGGCCGGGCGGCATTGCCCGGCGTCGTCGTACGACAGAACGGCACGTCGTCACCTACCGGTCGGCACCGGGTACGACGAACCGCAGTCCCCGGTCGATCAGCCGGGGCAGTACGGTCTCCAGGGCCGCGACGGTCTGCGACCGGTCCCCGCCGCCATCGTGGCAGAGCAGGACGTGCCCGGGTCGGCTCCGGGACAGCCGCCGGACGATCCGGTCCACTCCCGGGCTGCGCCAGTCGCTCGGGTTGACCGTCCAGTCCACCGGCACCAGGCCGAGGTCGGCGCTGGTCCGCAGTACCGTCGGCGACCAGTTGCCGCCGGGCGCGCGGAACAGCCGGGGCGTGATGCCGACGGCGTCCTCGATCCGCCGCTGCGCCGCCACGATCTCGGTACGCAGCCGCTGCGCCGGCAGCGCCGCGAACGGCTGCGGATGCGACATCGAGTGGTTGCCGACCAGGTGGCCGGCCTCGCGGATCCGGCGGGCCAGCTCGGGGTGTTCGGCGACCCGGGCGCCGATCAGGAAGAACGTGGCCCGGACCCGATGCCGGTCGAGCAGGTCCAGCATCCGGGGCGTCCACTCGGGATGTGGCCCGTCGTCGATGGTCAGCGCCACGCTGTGCCCGGCCACCCCGAAGACCGGCCGGTGCCGGTCGCCGAGCATCGGCCGGCGGCACCGGAACTGCTGGGCCCGGAGCGCGAACAACAGATAGTGCAGCGCCTGGGCCGAGAGGTACGGCCAGGAGATCCGCCCGGTGCCCGGCTCCGCGGTCATCGCCGCCCCGCCTCGTCCGGGCCGAGGTTCCGCCGGACCGGGAGCCGCGCCCGCCCGGTGATCGACGACCCGTTCATCGCGGCGATTTCGCGGCGGCCACCCGGGCTGGGCCGAAGTCCCGGTCCACCAGGTGCCGCAGCCCGCCGACGACGGCACCGGCGACGACGGCCAACTGGACGAGTAGGTGCACCGCGTAGAAGAAGGTCGCGAAGCCGGGGCCGCGCCGGCGTACCACGAAGCGCAGCAGTCCCGGGTCGGCGGCGACGAAGAGCCCCAGCAGGGCGAACGGGACCGCCAGCAGTACCGGGGTGTGGAGGCCGAGCGGCAGGGTCAGCGGCACGAGGGCGGCGCTGAGCAGCCCGGCCGGGGTGTTGGCCCGGATCCCGGCCGGCCCGCGCTCGGCCCGGGCGACCGGGACGAGGAGCTGGGAGCGGCCGAACTGCTTGCGCAGCAGCCGGCCCAGGTGGCTGTCGTCGTCGTGCCGGCAGACCACCGTGTCGGTCAGCACGATGCCGTACCGGTCGCCCATCCGGTCGCCGATCTCGACGTCCTCGGAGGCGCGCAGCCGCTCGTCGAATCCGCCGACGTCGGTGAAGACCGCCCGGCGGATCAGGCAGACCGCGAAGAGTGTGGTGCGGACCCGGCCGACGTGGCGCAGCCGCCAGTAGTGGCCGTGCAGCAGCCGGTACGCCTCGACCGGGCCGTCGTCGAAGAGCGGTCGCAGCGCGTAGATGCCGTGTACGCAGGCGACGTCGGGCTGCTCGGTGAGGATCGCCAGGGCGTTGCCGAGGGCGTCGGGCTCGGGCGCGCAGTCGGAGTCGACGAAGAACAGCAGCTCGCCGGTGCTGGCCCGGATGCCCCGGTTCCGGGCGGCCGCCGGTCCGGTGTTGTGGTCGATGACCAGCAGCCGGCACGGGAACTCGGCGGCGATCTCCCGGGTGTCGTCGGTACTGGCGTCGTCGACGACGATGACCTCGGTGACCGGGTGCCGTTGCGCGTAGACGGCCGCCAGGCACGCGCGGAGAGTCTTCGAGCCGTTGTGTACGGGGATGATGACCGACACCGTCGGCGACATGTTCGCCCACCTCAGCGCAGATTGCGGGACAACCGTCAGGGACATTGACATTCCGAGATCTACTCTGTCGCGACCAAGCTATCCAGTCGGTTGTCGACTGGCAAGCGTTGCCTTACGTAGTCAAGGTTGCGTACAGCACCGGTCCAGAGAAGATCCCGTACTAATCGATAGCGTCACGACATGCCCAATCTGGTCAGCCTGTCCGACTGCGATCGACTCACCGTTCGCGAGGTGCACGACCTCTATCGTCGTTACGTCAACGCGAGCCAGGTCAGCCTGATGACCTCGTTCGGGTTCGGCCGGGAATTGGTCGACCACGCCGAAGGCGCGCACCTGGTGCTCCGCGACGGCCGCCGCGTCCTCGACCTCACCGGAGGCGTGGGTGTCCTCAACCACGGTCACAACCATCCGCGCATCCTGGCGGCCCGGCAACGGTTCGCGTCTCAGCGGCGGATGGAGGTGCACAAGACGTACTTCTCGCCGTACCTGGCGGCGCTCGGCCACAACCTGGCCCAACTCCTCCCCGGTGACCTGCAGATGTCGTTCCTGCCCAACTCGGGCGCGGAGGCGGTCGAGGGGGCGGTGAAGCTGGCGTACAAGTACCACGGCGGCCGGCGCGGCACCATCCTGCGGGCCGACTGCGGGTTCCACGGAAAGCTGCTCGCTTCAGGTGGGCTGACCGGACAGCCGTCGTTCAGCTTTCCCACCATTCCCGGCATAGTTCCATTTACCTATGGGAATCTGGACTCCGTCCGGGAGGCGGTCGAGGCGCATCCGGGGGATGTCTACGCTCTCATCGTCGAGCCGTTCAGCGCCTCCACCGTGACATGGTGCGATGAAGATTTCCTCCGTGGCATTCGGGAGATGTGCGACCGGCACGACATCGTGCTCATCTTCGACGAGATCTACACCGGTTGGGGTAAGACCGGCAGCCTCTTCTACTTCATGCGGTATCCGGGGCTGGTGCCGGACGTCCTTACCACATCCAAGTCATTCGGCGGTGGAAAGTCATCGATTTCTGCATTCGTCGCGCGGGAAAGGGTGTTCCGGAAGGCGTACGACAACCTCACCGACGCGCTACTGCAGAGCACCAGCACCACCTACTACGGGATGGGCGAGGAGTGCGTCACCGCGCTGGAGGCGATCAACATCGTGGTGGAGGACGACTATCCGGCCCGGGCCCGCGAGCTGGAGCGGGTGCTGGAGCCGGCGCTGAAGCGGCTGGCCAAGGAGTTTCCCGACGCGGTCGGCCGGGTCGCCGGGGCGGGCGCGCTCTGGGGCGTACAGATCGACGGCGGCCCGAAGATCCTCGACCTGGTCGCCCGGCTCGCCCCCGCCGGGATGGCCCGGGACCCGAGGTTCAAGGCGAAGCTGGTCACCTGCGCGGTGATCAACGCGCTCTACCGGGACCACGACATCTTCACCTACTACACCCTCAACGGCCGCAACCCGCTGATCCTCGGGCCGTCCCTGGTCACCGACCCGGCCGACGTGCAGCGCGCCACCGACGCGCTCGGCGAGGTACTGGAGCAGGGCCTGGCCAAGCTGGTCACCCGGTTCGTCGCGCAGAAGGTGGGGTCCACGCTGAACCCTTTTCAACCTGAACCACGCGGCGCTCACGCACAGCATTCGACCCTGCGGTCCGACGGACCGCAGGGGGAGGTTGAGAAGGGTTCACTGTGGTGATCACCGTGACCGGCGCGGCCGGGATGCTCGGCTCCCGGCTGGTCGAGCGGCTGACCGCCGACGGGCACCAGGTGTGCGGGGTGGACCTGCGCGCGGAACCCGGCGTCACCGTGGTCGGCGACATCCGCGATCCCCGAGTGATGGACCGGGCCACCGACGGCGCGACGGCGGTGCTGCACTGCGCGGCGGCGCTGCCGAGCTATCCGGCCGCCGAGATCCGCTCGATCATCGTGGACGGCACCGGGAACGTGCTGCGGGCCGCCCGCAAGGCCCGGGTGGACCGGGTCCTGCACGTCTCGTCGACCGCCGTGTACGGGCTGCCCCGGCAGGTGCCGACGTCGGAGGAGCATCCCCGGGAGCCGGTCGACACGTACAGCGCGGCGAAGGTGGCCGCCGAGGAGATCGCCGAACGGTACCGGGCCGGTGGCCTGCCGGTCGCGATCCTGCGGCCGAAGACCTTTCTCGGGCCGGGCCGGATGGGGCTGTTCGCGATGCTCTTCGAGTGGGCCGAGGAGGGCCGGAACTTCCCGGTGCTCGGCCGGGGCGACGTGCGGATCCAGATGTTCGCCGTCGACGACCTGGTCGACGCGGTGCTCACCGTACTGGCCGCGCCGGACGAGGTGGCCGACGACACCTACAACCTCGCCGCGGAGCGGTTCCGCACCCTGCGCGAGGACTTCCAGGCGGTGCTGGACGCTGCCGGGCACGGCAAGCGGGTCATCGGGGTGCCCGCCCGGCCGGCGCTGTTCACCCTGGAGCTGCTGGAACGCAGCCGGCTCTCCCCGGTCTACGGGCGGCTGCTGCACAAGCTCCGGCACGACTCCTACGTGAGCATCGACAAGGCCGCGCAGCGGCTCGGCTTCGCCCCGAAACTGTCCAACGAGGACGCGATCCTGCGTACCTACGAGTGGTGGCGCGCCGAACGCCACCTGGCGCGCCCGTCGCGGGACGGGCGGACCAGCCGCGACCCGTGGCGGCAGGGCGCGCTCTCCCTCGCGAAGATCTTCTTCTGATCGGAGTCGCAGGTGTCTTCTGCTGATCGGGGTCGAGGGTGACCGCCGTCGAGACCGTCGTCGAGACCGCCGTACCGGCCAGCCCGGGGCGCAGCCTCCGGGTCCCCCGGCTTGCCCGGCAACTCCTGGTGCTGACCCGGCCCGGCCACGCGGTCAAGAACCTGCTGGCCGTACCGCTGGCGCTGCTCGACACGCCACTGTGGACCGGATCGGCGGTGCTGCGTACCGGCTGGGCCGTGCTGGTGTTCACGGTGGCCGCATCGACGATCTACGTCGTCAACGACATCGTCGACCGCCGGCTGGACCGTACCCATCCGGTCAAGCGGAACCGTCCGGTCGCCGCCGGCCTGGTCCCGGTCCCGCTGGCCTGGCTGCTCGCGGTCGGGCTGGCCGGGCTGCTGCTGGGACTGGTGCTGGTCGGACCCGAACTGCCGTGGTGGCCGATGGTCGGCTACCTCTGCCTCAGCATCGCCTACAGCCGGTGGCTCAAGCACCTGCCGATGCTGGACATCTGCGTGGTCGCCGCCGGCTTCGTGCTGCGGGTCCTCCAGGGGTACGCGGCCACCGGGGCGGCGCCGTCCGGGCTGCTGCTCACCGCCGTCTTCGCCGGCTGCCTGGTGCTGATCCTCGGCAAGCGGCGGCACGAGCTGGCCGCCGCCGGTTCGGCGCACCGGCCGGCGCTGGCCGGCTACAACGTGCTGCTCGCCGACCACCTGCTCGGGCTGAACACCGCGCTGGCCAGCATCACCTTCCTGCTCTACCTGAACACCGACGCGCCACTCGGGCACTGGCGCCCGGTCACCCTCGCCGTGGTGGTGCCGCTCGGTCTGCTCGCCGCGTTCCGTTACCTCCAGGCCGTACTGGTCCAGCAGTCCGGTGGCGACCCGATCCGGGCCGTGCTGCGGGACCGGATGATCGTGGCCAGCGCCGTCCTGATCGGCGCCACGCTGACCCTGGCGGAACTCGGTGCCCGCTATCCCCACCTGGTGCACTGGCTGGACCTCTAACGCCATCCACAGTCGCGCCAGGACGCAATCGGACGGGGTACCCCACCGTCTCGCCCACACCCGGCAGCATCTCAGGCCCATCTGACAGTTCCGCCCCACACCGAGGAGTCGACACCATGCCGACAACCAACACCACGCCCGACCGCCCTCTCCTCCCCATGGCTAACGCCAGCGGTTTCTCGGGCGGCTCTTGATGACCACATCGCTCGTCTCGGTCATCGTGCCGAACTACAACTACGCCAGGGCACTCGGGCTGTGCCTCGGCGCGCTGCGGGCCCAGACCTATCCGCGGCTGGAACTGATCGTGGTCGACGACTGCAGTACCGACGACTCGGTCGCGGTCGCCGAGTCGTACGGGGCGCGTGTGCTGCGTACCCCGACGAACTCCGGACCGGCGGCGGCCCGCAACCTCGGCGCGGCGAACGCACGCGGTGAGATCCTGTTCTTCGTCGACTCGGACGTGGCCGCCAAGCCGGACGCGGTCGCGAATGCGGTCGAACTGCTCACCGCCGACCCGCGGATCGGGGCGATCTGCGGCAACTACGACCCGGTGCCGCTGGTCCGGGACAGCCTGCTGGAGGAGTACCGCTGCCTCCAGCAGTCGTACTGGCTGATCGCCGACGAGGGGCGGATCATGACCCTCTACACGGCACTGCTGGCGATCCCGGCCCGCGTCTTCGCCGAGATCGGGCCGTTCAACCCGAGGCTGCGGGAGACCGAGAACGCGGACTACGGGATGCGGCTCGCCCAGCGGTACCAGATCTGGCTCTCGCCCCGGGTGCGCGGCGTGCACGACCACGACGCCGACCTGGGCGTGCTGGTCCGCAAGGTCTTCACCCGCACCGCGCTGCACATCCCGATGTACGCCCGCAAGCCGGAGTTCCCCGGCGGCCTGAGCAGCGGGCCACGCGCCTGGGTCAGTGTCGCCGCCCTGCTGACCGTGCTGACGTGCGCGCTGCCGGTGCTGTTCGGCCCGGTGTTCCTGGCGGTGCCGCTGGCGACCCTCGCCGCCTGCCTCGCCGGTGACCTGCCGATGTACCGGTTCGTCCGCCGGGAACGCGGCGTGCTGTTCCTCGGCTACTTCGTCGCGATGCACTTCTTCCTGAACCTGGTGATCGCGGTCGCCGCGATCTCCGGGGTGGCCGCCTGGCTCGCCTCGGGCCGGTTCCGTGGGCTCTACGACCGGCCGGAGGTGGCCACCCGATGACGGTGAACGGTGCGCGGCCGGGCGGCGGCCCGCTCGTCTCGGTGATCGTGCCGAACTACAACTACGCCGAGTCGCTGGACCTCTGCCTTCGATCGATCCTGGACCAGACGTATCCGAACGTCGAGATCCTGATGGTCGACGACTGCTCGACGGACCAGTCGGTGGCGGTGGCCGAGGCGCTCGGCGTACGGGTGGTGAGCACCGGACGCAACGGCGGCTGCGGCCGGGCCCGCAACATCGGCGCCGCGCACACCAGCGGCGAGCTGATCTGCTACGTCGACTCCGACCTGGTGCTGGCCCCGGACGCGGTGACGAACGCGGTAGGGCTGATCCTCGGCGACAGGCGGATCGGCGCGGTCTGCGGGATCGAGGACCCCGAGCCGCTGCTGCACGACACGGCGGTGGCCCGGTACCGTGGCCTGCAGTATCACTACTGGTCGATCAGTTCGGAAGGTGACGTGTCGTTCCTCTTTCCGGCCGTCTGCATGCTGCGCCGGCACGTCTTCGAGGAGATCGGCCCGTTCAATCCGGGGCTGCGGCACACCGAGGAGGTCGACTACGGCTACCGGCTGAGCCGCCGCTACCGGCTAGTGCTCACCTCGCTGGTCAGGGGCCGGCACGACCACGACCACGAGCTGCGCGGGCTGCTGCGCAAGCTGTTTCACCGGGGGCGGCTGCGGATCCCGCTGTACGCCCGGGCCCGCCGGTTCGGGCAGGGCTTCGAGACCGCCGCCCGGGCCTGGGGCAGCCTGGCCGCGTTCGGCGTACTGCCCGCGCTGGTGGTGCCGCTGCTGCTCGGCCCGTGGGGGCTGGTCGTCCCGGCCGGGTTGCTCGCCGCCTCGCTGGCCTGCGACGCCGGCATGTACGGCTTCGTCCGCCGCCGGCACGGCGTGCCCTTCCTGGTCTTCTTCGCCGGGCTGCACTTCCTGGTCAACGTCACCATCACCGCCGGGGTCGCCACCGGCGCGGTGCAGTGGCTCGCCTCCGGCACGTTCCGCCGGCTCTACGACGCCTCGTTCCCGGTCGACCCGACCCCGCTGCGGGGTCCGGCGTGACGGTCGCCGTCCCGGGCAGCGACGGGCTACTGCCCGGGGGGCCGGCCACCGCCGGCACTCCGGGCACCGTCGACACACCGGAGTCCGGCATCACCCCAGCGGACAGCGGCACGGCCCCGCTCAGCGGCCCAGCATCGACCAGCGGGCCAGCATCGACCAGCGGCGCAGCATCGGCCGGTGCGGAACCGGCGGCCGGCGCGGAACCGGCGGCCGCCGGGGCACGGCCGGGCCGGGGCCGGCGCGGCTGGCGGTGGTGGCTCTACACCGGACTGGTCGCCGCCGGGGCGCTCTGGCTGGCCTTCACCGTCGCACACCTGGTGCTCAGCGGTCGGTGGTGGCTGTGGCTGGCGGTCGACGCGGTGCCGCCGCTGGCCTTCCTCGGCGTACCGCTGCTGTTGGCCGGGACCGCCGCGCCGTGCCGCCGGTCACGCCGGCCGGTGGCGCTGCTGGCCACCGCCGCGCTGCTGCTCGGCGGACCGCTGTCCGGGCTGAACCTGCGTGGGCTCGCCGGCGGTGACGGGCCGGCCCCGGCGGGCGCGGTCCGGGTCTTCAGTTGGAATACCGGGTACTGGGACGAGGGCGGCCAGACCGACGGGATGTACGCACTGCTCCGGGCCGCCGACGCCGACGTCTACCTGCTCCAGGAGTACTGGTACGAGCACTCCGCCGGACCGGGCGAGGTGGAGTTGGCCCGGCTGCGTGCCGAGTTCCCGGGCTTCCACGTCGCCGTCGCCGGCGAGTTGGTGACGCTGTCCCGCCATCCGATCCTGCGCCGGCTGCCGCTGGACGCCCCGGACATGCCGCCGCCGCTGTGGGGCACTACCGAGCAGTGGCGGTACAAGGTGCTGCGTACCGATCTCGACCTCGGGGCGGGGCGGGTGCTGTCGGTCTACAACCTGCACATGCCGGTGCAGTTGGTTCCGGACCACAGCCCGCTCGGCGGGGAGTTCTACCGGGTGATCCGGCAGCAACACGCGCAGCGCGAGCCGCAGTGGCGGGCGCTGGCCCGGGACGTGGCGGTCAATCCGCATCCGGTGCTGGTCGCCGGTGACCTCAACACCAGTCCGGCAATGGGAGACCTGGCCAAGCTGCCCGACCGGCTGCGGGACGCCAGCTACGCGTCCTCGGCGCGTTACCCGGCGACCTGGTCGGACGGGTCCGGCTGGCCGCGCTGGTGGCGGCTGGACTGGGCCTTCGTCTCGGCGGCGGTCCGGGTGCACTCGTACCGCTTCGGCGGGTCGACGAACGGCGCCTCCGACCACCGCGCGCAGCAACTGGTGGTCTCGCTGCGGTAGCGCACCGACCCCGGCTCGATCGTCGGCCGGGATCGGGCCCGCTGGGTGATGGTTCTACTGTTTGCCGACGGGGTCGCGCCAGGGGGTGACGAGTCGTTTCGCGGTGGTGGCCGCGAGATACCACACCGAACCCAGGACGGCGAGGGACACGATCAGCGCGAACAGGGTCGGCGCGTCCACCGAGTTCAGCCGGGCCAGGCATTCTCCTCCTCGTTCCCGGCGATGCAGCAGGTGTACTCCGCCGGGGTCCCCTGGGTGGCCTGGTCGGGGACGTGCGGGCGGAGCCGGACGCATTGATCTCGGTCAGCCGGATGGCCCGGCCGAGCGTCGCGTTCACCCGGAAGCCGGAACCGAAGATGTTGCCCCGGCTGTTGATGTCTCGAACCCTCTCCTGTACCTGGCTTGGTGTCGAGGACCACCTCGCGCACGCCGTATCCGCGCTTGAGTTGTTCGCCGACTTCCGGTAGCAGGACCGCCGCATTCGGCTTGGTATTGTTCAACAGACTGAGAGTACGGTCGCGCAATGCGCTCGGCCGGGGCCAGAGTGGTGTTCGAGGTGAGATCGCCGTTACCGGTCGGATCGGTCAGTGGTTCGAATGCCAGCGTGGTGACGATCCTCCCGGATTCCGTGATGCCGCCAGCCGCCCTGTCCTGTCAGGTAGAGAAAGCCGCCCTGTCCCGTCAGGTCGGGAAACCTGTCAGGTAGAAAATAGGGACGCCAGCGGGGCAGGTCGGAACGCACATGACGGGCCAGCCTGACCGGCCGGGACGGGTCCGGCTACGTCATTTGACGCATCCGGCCGCACCGACCCGACCCGAGGACCCGAATTCCCGGGTACGCCCCGGCGGACCGGCGGCTATCCGGCCGTGCCGGAGCGCAAGGTCCGGCCCGGGCCGGACCTTGCGCTCCGGCCGGATGCCAGGAACTCCATTCGGCGGTGACCTCCTCGGTGCGGCTCGGCCGCCCGTCCGGCCGGCCGCGGGAGTCCGCGGCCAGCCAGGCGGGGCGACCATGGGCTGGTCGGGGCGTGCGGTCCCGGACCGGTCAGGCCGGGCCGGTGGATCCGGCGCCGGTCGCGGCCGGGCCGGCACCGGTGGTCGGCGGGTCGCCCTGGTCGGTGGCGTCGACGTACCGGACGCCCAGCCGGTCCAGCAGCGGGCGGAGGTGGTACATGTCCAGCCCCAGCACGCCGTCGGCGAGCTGCCGGCGTTTCTCCTCCTCCTTGGCTTCGCGCTCGGCCCCGGCCGCGGCGACCTCCCCGGCCCGTTCGCGCGGCACCACCACCACTCCGTCGTCGTCGGCCACGATCACGTCGCCGGGGCGCACGTAGGCGCCGCCGAGCACGATCGGGACGTTCACCGAGCCCGGGCTCGCCTTCACGGTGCCCTGCGCGGAGACCGCCCGGGACCACACCGGGAAACCCAGCTCGGTGAGCGCGGCGACGTCGCGGCAGCCGGCATCGATGACGAGGCCGAGGACGCCCCGGGCCCGTAACGAGGTGGCCAGCAGTTCGCCGAAGGCACCGTCCGTGCTGGGCGAGGTGAAGCCGACCACGAGTACGTCGCCGGGCCGGGTCTGCTCGACCGCCGCGTGGATCATCAGATTGTCGCCCGGCTGGGCCGAGACGGTGACCGCCCGGCCGGCAATCCGGGCACCAGGGTAAATCGGCCGGAGCAGGTGCCCGAGCAGCCCGGTCCGGCCCTGGGCCTCGTGCACCGTCGACACGCCCTGCCGGGCGAGCTGGGCGACGGCGTCGGCCGGCGGTGCGGCGTCGGTACGGACGATGACGTGGCCCGTCACAGCAGCTCCCCTCCGACCACCGGGAAGACCCGCTGGTACGCCTCGGCGTGCGTGATCGACCGGTCGCCGCCGTTGCGGACCGCCTGCACCCCGCGCCGTACGCCGAGATCGGTGTAGTACGCGACCAGGTGCCCCTGAGCGCCCATGATTCGCATCGCCTCGACCTTGCGCTCGAAGACCGGGCTGATGTCCAGCAGCAGGTTCGGCACGAAGCCGCACTGCTCGGGCTGGTGCGGCTCGAACTGCATCACGTTCGGTGCGCCGATCGGCTGGCTGTCCCGGTCATGCCCGGCGGCCTGGGCCACCATCCGGGCTCGGAGCACGATCTCGTGGGTCAGCGCGTGGTCCAGGTTGTACGGGTCCTTGGCCGGATGGGTGATGATCACGGCCGGGTTGACCCGACGGATGGTCGCGACCACGCTGTCGTAGAGGTCGTCCGTGGCCCGCAGCGGGTAGTCCCCGGCGTCGAGGAACTCGATCTCGGCGCCGAGCACCTTCGCCGCCCGGCCCGCCTCGTCGCGTCTCGCCTCCTTGACCCGCTCCAGGGTCATCCCGGGCTGCTTCCACAACCCCTGCGACTCGCCCTTCTCACCGAAGGTGAGGCACAGCACGTGCACCTGCTGGCCCCGGGAGGCGCCGAGTGCGATGGCGCCACCCGCGCGCCAGACAAAGTCGGCGGCGTGTGCGCTTACCACGAGGATCGGACCCCGCCCGATCGGAGACGCTGTCATCGACAATCCTTTCCGAGCGGTTCCGCGAGTACGTCGGTACGTCCCCGAGCGGAAGCCGCAACGCTTGTCGGAGGCAGACCGATCATAGGTGCGGGCAACACTATTGCCAATAATATTGTCAACAATCTCGGCCGGCGGGGCGTACCCAAAGTCGCCGGAGTGCCGGCGGAGCCGGGCGCTGCCCGGATAGGCGACGGAACGGTTTTCCGAAATGGCGACGCGGGCGTCGGGAACGTCACGGCCGCTATCCGGCTACCACCCGGCACCCTCCCCCGGCACAGCACGACGAGCGGAAACGCGGCTGCCGCCGACCCCGGCCGCTCACCGGCCGGACGGCGTGCGCGCCCGGAGGTGTCCGCCCAGGATGTCTTCCCCGGCTGGCTGGGCGCGACAGACACAGCCGACCCGCTCATCCACCGGCATGCGCCGCCGCCTCGTGTCCGGCCACCGTCGCCGGGCACGAGGCGGTCAGCCGGACAGCGGCCCGATCACCGATCGCTCACCGGCCGGCACCGTTCGGGGTGCCGGCGGTGCCGTTCGACGTCGAGGCCGCGAACGGCACCTCGGCAACCGGTGCCGACGCGCCACCGGCCGGGTGTTGCCACAGCCCCCGCCGACGCAGGATCGGCAGCACACCCTCGCCGACCCAGTACGCCTCCTCCAGGTGCGGATGTCCGGAGAGGATGAACTCGGTGATGCCGAGGGCGTGGTACTCGGCGATCCGCTCGGCCACCTCGGTGTGGCTGCCGACCAGTGCCGTACCCGCACCGCCGCGCACCAGCCCGAACCCGGCCCAGAGGTTGGGCGACACCTCCAGCCGGTCCCGGGAACCGCCGTGCAGCGCGAGCATCCGGCGCTGCCCCTCGGACTCGCTGCGGCCCAGTCCGGCCTGGACGGCCGTGACGTCGGAGTCGGCGATGCCGTCGAGCAGCCGCTGCGCCTGCGCCCAAGCCGCCTCGGCGGTGTCCCGCGCGATGACGTGCAGCCGGATACCGAACCGGAGTTCCCGACCCGCCTCGGCGGCCAGCCCCCGGATCCAGGCCAGCTTCCCGGCCACCTGCGCGGGCGGCTCGCCCCAGGTCAGGTACACGTCGCTGTGCCGCACCGCCACCGGGCCGGCGGCCTTGGAGGATCCGCCGAAGTAGATCGGCGGGGTGGGGTCGGGCAGCCGGTTCAACCGGGCCTCCTCCACCCGCAGATGCTCCCCGGTGTGGCTGACCGTCTCCCCCCGCCACAGCGCCCGTACGACGCACAGGAACTCGTCGGTACGCGCGTACCGGGCGTCCTTGTCGAGAAAGTCGCCGTAGCCGCGCTGCTCGTGCGACTCCCCGCCGGTGACCACGTTGAGCAGCAGTCGCCCCTGGGACAGCCGCTG
Organism: Plantactinospora sp. DSM 117369; assembly: GCF_053764795.1. Classification (NCBI taxonomy): domain Bacteria; kingdom Bacillati; phylum Actinomycetota; class Actinomycetes; order Micromonosporales; family Micromonosporaceae; genus Plantactinospora; species Plantactinospora sp. DSM 117369. The sequence continues at coordinate 5,565,552 of NZ_CM132446.1, forward strand.
GAAGGTCGAGGCCATCTGGGCGGCCAGGGTCGGCGAGGTCAGTCCGGGGCGGAACGCCACCAGGAACTTCAGCCGCTCGGTGACCTCGGTGAGCATCGCGGTGGCCAGCCAGGCGTCCTCGCACCAGGCGCCGGTGGGGGTGAGCGCACCGACGAAGCCGAGTTGTTCGGCGGTCCGGGCGATCTGCCCGAGGTACGCCACGGTGGCCGGCCGGGCGCCTCCGGCGGTGCCTGCCGGCAGGCCGTGTCCGCCGCCGACGATGTCCCGGCTGTCGCCGTAGGTCGGCAGGAACCAGTGAAAGGTGAGCGTCATGGTGTCTCTCCGGTGAGGCTGCGCCCGGGTCGCGGGCGGGACAGGTAGGCGTCGGGCGGACAGCGGCGGTTGCGCACCGGCCGGTGCCGCCGTTCCGATCTCTGGCCCCGACACCCTATCCATAAATCCTATCGGTTTAGTAGGCTAACTCGGGCGGTCAGGCACAGCGACGTGCGCCCGGTCGCGTCCGGCGGCCCCGGCCCGGCACCGACGCCCCCTCCACCCGCGCCCCGCCGCGCTCGCCCCGACCGCCTCCACGATGCGCTGCCGGCCAGCCGAACCGCACCAGCCCGAACACCCCGTCCGCCACACCCGAACCGACCTATCCCGAGCATCCCGTCGGCCAGCCGGACCGACCCATCCCGAACACTCCGTCGGCCAACCGAACCGACCATCGTTCCCGACCCGGCCGTACCCGACCAGGCGACCGACCCGCCCCGTGGTGAAGCCGCCCCGCCCGCGACCAAGTCACCCAGCCGCACCGGAGCCATCCGGCCGGGCTGCCCCGATCACACCTCTCCAGGAGCATCCCGATGTCCCACCGCACCCTCAACCCTCCCCACCCCCGTCTTCGATCCGACGACGCCGCCGCTCGCCGGTGGCAGGACGGCGGTCGCCGATCCGAGTACGGCGCTCGGCGGTCCACAGACGATGGTCGCCGACCCGCCACCACCCAGCGGTCCGACGACGCTGATCGCCCCCGGCCGACCGGTCCGATCCTCCGCTCCGGCCGGCCACCGCGTACCCTCCTCGCCGGCCTGCTCGCCCTGACGCTGGCGGCGACCGGAGCGATCGCCGGATGCGGCGACGAGAGCGCCGGCGCCGACTCCGGCGAGTTACTCGTCGGCTATCAGCGGTTCGGCGGCCTGAGCCTGGTGAAGGCCCGTGGCGAGGCTCCGGACGCGAAGTGGTCGCTGTTCGAGAGCGGACCGGCGCTGACCGAGGCGCTCAAGGCCGGCGCGATCGACATCGGCCAGGTCGGCGAGGCGCCGCCGGTCTTCGCCGCGGCCGGAAAAATCAAGTTCCGGATCATCGGTACGTCGGAACCGGTGCCGCAGGGCGAGGCGGTGCTGGTCAAGGAGGCCAAGGGATTCCGCGGCTTCGCCGACCTGAAGGGAAAGACGGTGGCGCTGAACAAGGGGTCGAACGTCAACTGGCTGCTGGTCAAGCTACTGGAAGCGCACCACATGACACTCGCGGACATCAACGTCAAGTACCTCAAGCCGGCCGAGGCGCGTCCGGCGTTCGACAACGACCAGGTCGACGCCTGGATCATCTGGGACCCGTACTTCGCGCTGACCGAGCGGCCCGGGGTGAAGATCCTGGCCGACGCCACCGGGCTGGCCAGCAACCGCGAGTACATTCTCGTCTCGCCGGAGGCGCTGGAGCGCAAGCCCGACCAGATCCGAAGGTTCCTCGAGACGTACCGCGGCGTCACCGACTGGGGCATCGCCAACCCGGAGCAGCGGACGAAAATCCTGGCACCCGAGTTGAAGATCGACGAACCGACCACCGCCCGTGCGCTGGCCCGCAGCGCCAAGCCGCTCGCCCCGGTGACCCCGGAGATCGGCGCCGAACTCCAGGCGATCGCGGACGGTTTCACCACACTGGAGCTGATCCCCGAGCGAGTCGACATGGTGTCCCTGGTGGACGACCGGTTCGGCGAGGTGTTCCGGTGACGGACACCCTGGTCGAGCAGCCCACCCGGTCGCCGGCCGTCCCGGCGGGCACCCGGCGGTCCGACCGCAAACCGCGACCGGGCCGACGCTGGCGGCGCGCCCTCACCCCGGTCGCGCTCCTGCTGGGCTGGCAGGCGGCGTCCCAGACCGGGCTACTGCCGCCGGAGAAGCTCTCCGCGCCGAGCGCCGTGGCCGAGACCGGCTGGCGGCTCGCCCGGGACGGCACCCTCGGCGTGCACCTGCTCGACTCGCTGACCCGGGCCGGGATCGGGCTGGCGATCGGCGGCACGCTGGCATTGGTGCTGGGCGCCACGGCCGGCCTGCTCCGGCTCGGCGACGACCTCGTCGACCCGCCGGTGCAGATGGCCCGGATGTTGCCGCACCTCGGGCTGGTGCCGTTGCTGATCATCTGGGTCGGGATCGGCGAGTCGCTGAAGATCACGCTGGTGGCGCTCGGCGCTTTCTTCCCGATCTACTTCAACACGTACGCCGGGATCAGGGACATCGACGAACGCCTGGTCGAGGCGGCCCGTACCTGTGGACTCGGCCAACTGGCCCGGATCCGGCACGTCGTACTCCCGGGCGCGCTGCCGTCGCTCTTCCTCGGCCTGCGGCTGGCCCTCGGCGCCGCCTGGCTGAGTCTGGTGGTCGGTGAGCAGGTGAACGCGCAGACCGGGATCGGCTTCCTGATGATGGAGGCCCGCGAGTTCAGCCAGACCGACGTGGTCCTGCTCGGCCTGCTCGTCTACGCGCTGCTCGGCCTGCTCTCCGATCTGGCGCTGCGGATGGCGGAAAGGAGGGCCCTGACATGGCGACGCGGACTCCAGGCGGTCTGAGCACCGCTACCCGGCCGGCCGTCACCGCGCACGGGGTGCGCCGGGCGTTCGGCGAGACGGTCGTCCTCGACGGCGTCGACCTCGCCATCGCGCCGGGCGAGGTGGTGGCGCTGCTCGGCGGCAGCGGCTCCGGCAAGAGCACCCTGCTGCGCATCCTGGCCGGGCTCGACCCCGAGGCGACCGGTGAGATCACCCGGGCGGGTAGCCAGGCGGTGGTCTTCCAGGAGCACCGGTTGCTGCCCTGGAAACGGGTGGCCGACAACGTCTCACTCGGCGTGCCGGGTCCCGGGGTACGGCAGCGGGTCGCCGCCGCGCTCGCCGAGGTCGGGCTCGCCGACCGCGGCCGGGCGTGGCCGGCCGAGCTTTCCGGCGGCCAGGCCCAGCGGGTCGCCTTCGCGAGGGCACTGGTCCGGGAGCCGGTACTGATGTTGCTCGACGAGCCGTTCGGCGCGCTCGACGCGCTCACCCGGCTGAAGATGCAGACTCTGTTCGGTCGGTTGCACACCGAGCACCGCTTCGCCGCGTTGCTGGTCACGCACGACGTGGACGAGGCACTGCTGCTGGCCGACCGCACCCTCGTACTCGACGACGGATGCATCGTGGAGGACGCACCAGTACCGCTAAGCCACCCTCGTGCCCCCGACCATCCCGGCTTCGGTCCGCTGCGCCGGCACCTGCTCGACCGGCTCGGCGTACGTCCGGGCCAGGACGGCGACGCCGGGACCTGACCAACCGGTAACCGCCCCTGCCGGCCGGCGATCCTACCTAGGGCAGGGGCGCGGTCCGGCATGCCGGACCGGCGACGGCGACCGGCGCGTCCACCCGCATGCCCGGACCAGTGACGGCGACCGGCGCGTCCGGACCAGTGAGGCTGCGGTCGGCGTGCCCGGCCCAATGAGGCGATGACCGGCGTGCCCGGCCCAGGAAGGCGATGACCGGGCGGCCTCGTAGACGTCGGACCGGAGCCAGCCCGGCGGCGAACCCGTGTGTCAGGCTCGGACGGGCAGCGTGGCGGCGTAGCCGGCGGCCAGGTCCGGGTCGCCGAGACTGGACTCCGGCACCGCCAGGCCGGGCCGCACCTCGGCACCGAGTTCGGCGAGCAGGCCACGCAGGTGCCGCTCCGACTGGGCGGCCTGGGCCGGGGTGGCGCCGACGGTGACCGGCGCCGCGACTACTCCGGCCAGCCCCTGGTGCGGCAGGTGGTCGAGGAAGACCTTCAGCACTCCGGTATAGCTGCCCTTGTAGGTCGGGGTCGCCACCACCAGGACCCGGGCCGCCCGCGCTGTGGCCACGCCGTCCGCGACCCCGGGATCGTCGGGTACCAGCAGGGCCGGGCCGTACCCCGCCACGTCGAGAACCACCGGCGGCGCGGCGCTCTCCCGCCGGGCTACCTCCTCGGCCACCGAGACGGCGAGCCCGCGGGTACGCGATTGAGGCCGCGGGTTACCGGAGATGACAACGATCTCGCTCACGTACTCCTCCGTCCGGCGCCGTAGTCCAGCGCCTCGTCCGGTGGCCGGTGTCGCCGGCCGTCCACGGTGGTGACCTCTGGTGCCGGCTACGGCCACTCCGGGTCGGGGTCGGCGGTGCTGTCGCGCAGGTGTTCAGTAAATCCTATCTACTCGATAGGTTAAAGGGGTGCTCTGCGCATGCCCGGCCCACTGGACCACGGGCATGACAGGAAGCTGCCACCGATCTCCTCCCGGCCAGGCCGGTGGTTGTCGAGCTGCCGACGGTCGAAGCAGCCGAGCACGTCGCCGCATCTCGGCGAGCCGGAGGCCAGCAGACGCCCGAGACATTCCCATGATCCGTCACTGCCGGCACATCCCTCGGCACGGATGGTTACCGTCACCGACATGGCCGCGTCGCCGCCCGGGCAGTCACACCGACAGCACGGCGGTGACGCCACGTTCGACCGGCTGGCCGGAATAGCCGAGTTGGGCCACCCCGACCAGAACACCTCTGGCGCACAGCGGCCAATGCCCCGCCAGATAGGCCGTACGCCCCACCGAGACAATCGTGACGTGACGGTAACCCGGAGTCACATGCAGGCCGTCAGGACTGCCGCAGGAGATCGTCGTGGTGGGCGATTCCGCGGGCAGAGCGTCCCCGGATGGCCAGGGGTATGCCGCCGTGCGTGATCCACCGACGCCGTGTACAGTTGTCCCCCGTGCGGCGCCGCGAGCGGCCGACGGGCGAGATTCTCGCCCCGGCCGTCTTTGGGCGACGCAGTGCAGGTCCGGGTGGCGGAATGGCAGACGCGCTAGCTTGAGGTGCTAGTGCCCGTATAGGGCGTGGGGGTTCAAGTCCCCCCTCGGACACGTTAACCCCCACCAAAGCCGTTCATGTTTCAGAGCGGTTCGGGTGGGGGTCGCTGCTTCTGGCGTGGAATTCGTGCCGGCGATGGCTGCCGACCGAGTGTGATGGTGTCGGCGTCGCAGGTGATGGTGACCTGGTTCGCCCGCAGGTACGCGGCGGTAGCTCGCGCGTCGTCACGCGCTTCGGTCGTGCGGCCGTCGAGTTGCCGTGCGATGCGGGCGAGGAGCACGTCTTCGCGTAGGTACAGCGGCTTGGGCCGGCCGGGTAGGGGCGGGCTGGCGCTGGTGCGGCCATGTCGGCACCGGTATCCGGGCCGTCCGTGTACCCAGTGCGCGTCGGCTCGTCGGCCACAGGTTCGGCAGACGATCAGTCCGGTGAGCAGGTACCGGCGCGGCTGCCGTCCTCCGGCGTGCCGACGGCGCTCACCGTTTGGGCTTGGACGAAGTCCGTCTCGCTGACCAGCGGCGGGTGCACCAACCGGGCGGACAGCACCCACTGGTCTCGTGGATTCCAGCGCCGTACCGAGCCTCGGCTGGTGCGCCGGTCCCCCGGCTCGGTTTCCTGGTGGTCGGTGTACTGCCGGTTCCACACCTGCCGCCCGGTGTAGCGGGGGTTGGCGAGGATCTCCGCGACCGTCCGTACCGTCCACCCTTCTGCTGTCTGATGCCGGTTGCGGGCGCGGTCGTACTGCGATGGTGACGGCACGCCCAGGTGGTTGAGGGTGGGTGGGGTTGTTCAGGTCGACGGGGCCGCGGGTCTCGGGAAGCCATAGTTGGACCCCGTGAGCGGCCAGCACGGCGGCGACGCCGGCGAGCTGATCGCCGTGGAAGGCGCGCTCGTACTCGCCAACGATCACCGCGTCGAACCCCCGGCACTGCTCGTTGACGGCGGCCAGCAGTGCAGCGGCTTGCGGGCGGGCATGCCACGGCAGACGACGCGAGCAGCCAATGTCGAAGTACTCGCTGACGATCTCACCCTGCTCGGCCACGGTCCGGTCTGCCAAGTCGAGTTGCCAAGCCCGTGACGAGACGGCGTCCTGGTACTCGGCAGTGGAGAGCCGCCCGCAGAACGCAAACCGCAGGAGACCGACAGAAGGTGATGGCCGGCGCCCTCGGACTCTGGGCTGGGCTTGCATGGAGTGCAGCCACCCGGCCAGGAGATCGGACTGATTGACGCTCGGTGTACCGCCCATGGAGATCACCTCGCTGCGACACCTCACCCTGACCAACGAGCCACTCACGTATCGATGACGTGGCTGGACCAACCAGCCCGGGGAACATCAACCGCTCTCGCGGCAACGCGTGAAAACTGGCCTTGGCGTAAGACGTCGCACTCCTCTCCACCTGGGACGCAACGCCACGTTTTCTGTCTCCACGGAGCCGGCCCGCAGGCGAGGCCGCGACCGGCCGCTCCTGCTCGACGTCGCAGCTGGTGAGGCAAGACCCACCACAAGTCGAGCAGCCGGTCACACAGCCGCAGCGCAGTAGCCCGGTCGGTGGGTAGGAGCAGGTCTCGTCGACGAACCACCGATCCCCATGCGAGTGGCGGGCGAACCGGACGGCGTCGGCGAGCAGCGGGGGTGAAGCGCTGCACCCAACCGAACACGGTGACGTGGTCGACCTCGACACCACGCTCCACCAGGAGCTCTTCTATCGTTTCGATAGGAAAGGTTGTAGCGCAGGTACCAGCGGACCGCGACGACGATCACCTCGGCCGGGAACCGGAACCCGGTGAACGCCGACTTCGGCGGCGACCAAGGACGACCACTCGCTAGCCTCACCCGTCAAGCCTGCCTCAGCTCACGACCACCGGCAACGCAACAGCGCCGGCTCTGTTATCCACGGGTGCACCATAGCCGGCCCGGCCAGGCGGCTGGGCCGGCGTGCTAACGGTGGGTTGGACCGGCTCGTCGTTCGTCGAGCCGGTCACGGTCGTCAGGCGAGGGGGACGAGGTTGAACCGCTGGTTGGTGTTCCCGTGGCAGTCGTACAACTGAATCTGCGCACCGTTGGCCGTGCTCCACACGTCCAGGCACCGCCCGGACTGCACACCACTGATCGTGCCGTTGGAGTTCACGTTCCACTGCTGGTTCGACTGACCATGACAGCTGTAGATCTGCACGGCAGTACCGTTACCCGAACCAGCCGCGTCCAGACACATGTTGCCGTACACCTGCAGCTGCTTGTTTGACGTGTACGTCCACTGCTGCTGCACCTGCCCGTTGCAGTCATACAACTGCACCCGAGTCCCGTTGGTACGCGACCCGTTCGGCACATCGACACACCGATTCGACTGCACCCCGACAATCCGCGACGCCGAACCAGCCGGCGGCGTCGTCGGGTTCACCGGCGGGGTGGTCGGGTTGCCGGGTGGGGTGGTGGGGTTGGTGGGTGGGGTGGTGGGGTTGGTGGAGCCGAGTGAGGTGAAGAATCTCCAGATTTCTCCGGAGGTCCAGGTGCGGGAGTCGTTGGGGCTGGAGGATCCGTCGACGGGGCTGGGGGTGTGGTCTCCGTCGAAGGCGGCCCATTGCACGGGGTAGCCGGCGCGGCAGCCGGAGTAGACGGTGGTGATGTGGGTGAGGCTGCCGCGGGTTGGTTCGCGAGGGCTCTGGGCGGTGCAGCCGTTGTTGCGGACGAAGGTGTCGCGTAGTTGTCGGCCCATGGAGATGTTCAGGACGCTGTCGTAGATGCCGTGGATGCCGAAGTAGGGCACGGGTGTGGTGCCGCCGTTGCATCCGCTGAGTTGGGCGCCGGACAGGACGGCTACGGCGCGGATGATGGTGGGTCGGGCGCAGGCGACGGCGTAGCTCATGGCTCCGCCGTAGCTCCAGCCGAGGGCGAAGCGTTGGGTGGTGTCGACGCAGAGGTCGTTTTCGACCTGTTGGCGGATGTCGTCGAAGAGGGTGAGGTCGCGGTTGTTGGTGTTGGCCCAGCCGGCGTCGAGGCCTTGGGGGGCGACGAAGATCGTGCTGTTGTTCGACAGCGGTTGGAGGCCGTAGTAGCCGGCGGAGGAGACGTTCTGGGCTGAGCCGTTGAGCCAGTGGAAGCCGAAGATGAGCCGGTACTGGCGGTTGCGGTCGTATCCGTCTGGGATTCGCAGGATGTAGCTGCGGTTCTGTCCGCCGCTGGAGATCGTGCGGGTGCCGTTGGTCAGGGTGGGGGCTTTGCCGCAGCCGGCGGTCGCCGCGAGGGTGCCGTTCGTGGCGGCTGACGCCGCTCCGCCGAAGCCGCCGCTGAGCGCGCCGCCAGCCGCAACCACGACAAGGGCTGCCGCGGCCGCGATGGACGGGAGGAGGTACCTGTGTTTCGGCATTGCCTGGCTCCTTGCACTGGTCGTCGTGGTCGGAGATCTGGGGACGGCCCGAGGCGGATGCTCTCGCTCGGACCGCAGGGTGATCCGGTGCTGCGGGGGCCAGGCGGGCTCGGCGTGTTGCCGAACCCGCCCGGGTTGGTTCACTCAGGTTGGGTCTGGCGTCAGCGCTGCAGCGTCAGCAGACCCGGCCGGTACGGCAGCAGGCCGTAGTCGCCACCGGACGTCGGCGACCGGCCCTGGTACAGCAACTGCAGGTTGCAGGGGTCGACCGTCATGGTCTGGTCGGCGTTGGTGCGGATCAGCTCGCCGTGGCTGATGTCGTTGGTCCAGGTGGCGCCGCTGTTGGCCTTGCCGGCGAAGGGGCTGCTCTCACTCGTGGCGTTCGGCGTCCACGAGCCACCCAGGCTGGTCGCCGTGAACGACCGGAAGTAGCGACCCTGGGAACCGATCGCCTCGACGATCATCAGGTACCGCTGCTGGCCCTGGAGCTTGTAGACCTGGACCGCCTCGAACAGATTGTTCGTCGAGTCGGTCATGATCGTCGTGTAGGTCGAGCCGAAGCTGCCCGGGAAGTTCCCGATCGGCATGCTCTGCCGGTAGATCCGGCCGTTGTCACCGGCGAAGAACAGGTACATGTTCTGGTCGTCACCGATGAGCGCCTGGTCGATCGGGCCGGTGCTGGAGTTGGAGATGCTGGCGGTGGAGAGCGTCTGCTGCGCACCCCAGCCGTTGGCGTTGGTGGGGTTGGTCGAGGTGCGGTAGGAGAACGCGGTCCCACCCCACTGGTAGGCCAGCACCCAGATGTTGCGCGGGGCGAAGTAGAACAGGCTGGGCGCGACGGTGGCCGACGACATCGCGTTCTGGCTGGCCGAGCCCATCTGGTTCCAGTTGGAGAAGAGGCCGAAGTTCATCGAACCCCACGTCGTCCCGGTGTCGTGCGTGGTGGCGTACACCAGGTGCTGACCGTTGTACGGGGCATAGGTAAAGTCCTTCAGCGAGACCCACCCGGACCGGGGCTGCGCCAGCGCGCCCGTCGAGGTCCAGCGGTACGACGTCGGCAGGTTGCAGGTGGTACCCGGCGGCGTGGTCGGGGCGGCGGTCGTCGGCACGGTGGTCGGTCCGCCGAGGGACCTGAGGCTGAACCGCTGGTTGGTGTTCCCATGGCAGTCGTACAACTGCACCTGAGCGCCGTTGGCCGTGCTCCACACGTCCAGGCACCGCCCGGACTGCACACCACTGATCGTGCCGTTGGAGTTCACGTTCCACTGCTGGTTGGTCCCGGTGTGGCAGCTGTAGATCTGCACCGCCGCACCGTTACCGGAACCAGCCGCGTCCAGACACATGTTGCCGTACACCTGCAGCTGCTTGCTCGACGTGTACGTCCAGGACTGATTCGACCCCCGGTTGCAGTCGTACAACTGCACCCGCGTGCCATTGGTAGTGGACGAGTTGGGCACATCGATACACCGGCCCGACTGCTCGCCGACGATCTCAGCGGCGGAGCCGGGTGGGGCGGTGGGTCCCGGCGTGGTCGGGTTCGGTCCCGGCGTGGTCGGGTTCGGGGTCGCGCTGTTCAGCGCGGCGAGCACCGCGTCGTACGCCGGCTTCTTCTGGCCGCTGCTGTTGAAGAGCAGCGGGCTCTCGCCGGAGCGCCACGAGTCCGAGTCGCGGATACCCCACACCGTGATGCCGGTGCAGCGGGCCACCGCCAGGCAGTCGTTGACGGTGTTGCGGTACTGGTTCACGTCGGCGTTGGTGATGTCCAGCTCGGTGACCTGCACGTCCACGCCGAGGGCGGCGAAGCTGGACAGCGTGGTGCGGTAGTTGCTCGGGTAGCTGGAGCCACCGGTGAAGTGCGTCTGGAAGCCCACGCAGTCGATCGGCACGCCGCGCTGCTTGAAGTCGCGGACCATGTTGTAGACGCCCTGGGTCTTGGCCGCCGACCAGTTGTCGATGTTGTAGTCGTTGTAGCAGAGCTTGACGTTCGGGTCGGCCGCGTCAGCGGTGCGGAACGCCACCTCGATCCAGTCGTTGCCGGTGCGCTGCAGGTTCGAGTCACGACGGCCACCGCCGTTGCCGTCGGCGTACGCCTCGTTCACCACGTCCCAGGAGTCCAGCTTACCCCGGTAGTGGGTCACCACACCGGTGATGTGGTCGATCATCGCCTGCCGCAGGGCACTGCCGGACAGCGACTGCATCCAGCCCGGCTGCTGAGCGTGCCAGGCCAAGGTATGCCCCTTGACCTTCATGCCGTGCGACTGGGCGTGGCTTACCAGCCGGTCACCGTTGGTGAAGTTGAACTGACCCCGATTTGGCTGAGTCGCGTCGGGCTTCATCTCGTTCTCGGCCGTGACCTGGTTGAACTCACGGTTCAGGATCGTGCTGTAAGCGCTGTCGCCGAGCCGGCCCACGGCAACGGCCGTACCGAAGTACCGGCCGGACTGGGCTGCGGCGGCACCGAGCGTGCTCGCGGCGGCCTCCGCGAGGGTGGGCAACAGGGACACGACGAGAGCCGCGACGATCGCGGCCGTTCCGGGTATGGCGAGCGTTCTGAATCGACGCCGGGCGGGACGGGTCCGGGGAATCACTGGTCCTCCTGCGATGGATGGGGCGGCCTGCTACCAGCGGACGAGATGATCGGTAGGTGAGCTGGCGGTCACCGATCGATGTGAGCGCTAACAGGCCGATCGATGGAGCTAGATTTCCAAAAACTTTCAGCCATGGCAAGCGGTAGTTTCAGCGCCTTCTTGGAAGTTTCGGAGACAGAGCAGCCGACCAGACCTCGCCGAGTGCATCGGCCAGGGACTCTCCAGGGTCGGCGGTGCCCGTCGCTTCCGGTCAGGCGGCTGGTGGTGCGGTACTCCCCCGGACAGTGAGAGCCGTCGCCAGCTCGAGCCCGATCTGTGCGGTCCGCTCTCCCCGCGCCAGAGCGAGCGCCAACTCGGTGGCGGTGGCGGCCATCTCGGCGAGCGGCTGGTGGACGGTGGTCAGCGGAGGGTCGACCAGGGTGGCCAACGGCAGATCGTCGAAGCCCACCACGCTCAGGCCCGGAATCCGCAGTCCCATCCGCCGGGCGGCCTGGTAGACGCCGAGCGCCTGCAGGTCGTTGCAGGCAAAGATCGCGGTAGGTCGATCGGTACAGGGGCGCTCGCCCCGGTCTGGGGCCAGCAGGTCGAGTGCGGCGGCCTCACCCTCCTCGATATTCAACCCGGCGTCGACCGACGGATCGGACGCCGCGCCCAGCCCGGCGGTCTCCAGGGTCGGCCGGAACCCGTCCATTCGGGCCCGGCAGCACAGGATCTGTCCCGGCCCGCCGATCATCGCGATCCGTCGGTGGCCCAACTCGACCAGGTGACGGGCGGCGGATCGACCGCCGGCCCAGCTGGTGGCGCCGACGAAGGGCACATCGGCTGGCAGTTCGACGGTGGGGTCGAAGACGACGAACGGGATACCTCGGGCCCGCAACTGGTCGCGCTGCTCGCCGTCGAGCTGAGCCGTCACCAGGCAGTCCGGGCGGTGGGAGATCGTGTCGTCGATCCAGTACCGGATCGCGTTGCGTTGCGGGCCGAAATCAATCAATTCCGGTCCAGGAAGTTCGTCCGCGCCCTCAACCAGCATCACCTGATCGGGTCGATGGGCAGAGTAGGCGCCGCCGGTGACAACGCCGCCATGGAATCCTTCTTCGGCCTCCTGCAGAACAACGTCCTCAACCGCCGATCCTGGACTACCCGCCAGCAGTTGAGGACGGCGATCGTGACCTGGATCGAACGGACCTACCACCGCCGCAGACGCCAACGATCCCTGTCCCGGTTGACCCCTATCGAGTACGAGACCATCATGACCCCACCGGCCAGTCAGGCCGCGTGACTTGAACTGTCACCTGCCGGTGCAGCAGGCTGCACCCGGCACGCCGGCCACCGCCGGCGATCACCTACCCACCGCCAGGCCACGCAGGTACCGGTCGGACACCAGCGACGCCGAGTGGGCTGTGCTGGCCCCGCACGTACCGGCCGGGACCGGACGTGGCCGGCCCGTCGTGTATCCCCGCCGGGACGTGGTGGACGCGATCCGCTACCTGGACCGCACCGGCTGCCAGTGGGACGCCCTACCGGCCGACTTCCCGCACCACAAGCTGGTCTACCACTACTTCAAAGACCTGGACCGCCGACGGCACCTTGAACCGGATGCACAACAGCCTGCGCGAACAGGTCCGCACCCAGATCGAGGGCCGTAACCGGCAGCCCACCGCCGCGGTGGTGGACTCCCAGACCGTCCGCGGCGCGGAGACCGTGGGCCGCCCCGGCCGTGGCTATGACGCCGGCAAGAAGATCAACGGCCGTAACGGCACATCGCCGTGGACACCCGCGGACTGCTGCTGGCCATCCTGGTCACTGCCGGCAACGTCCAGGACCGCGACGCCGCCCGACCGCTGCTGCGGGCGCTGCGCGCATGCTTCCCCACCATCGCCCTGGCCTGGGCCGATGACGGCTACGCCGGCAAGCTCGTCGACTGGGCCGCCACCCGACTGGCCCTGACCGTGCAGATCGTGGCCAAGCTCGCCGGACAGACGACTTTCGTGGTCCTGCCGCGCAGGTGGTGCGTGGAACGCACCTTCTCCTGGATCAACCGCTGCAGACGGACCGTACGCGACTACGAACGATTGCCCGACCACCACGCCGCGATGGTCCAATGGGCCATGATCATCCTCATGGCCCGACGCCTCGCCCGCCACCAACCTACGTGAAACCCTTATTTACCAGGCTCTTACGGGCGAGGACGAGCTTGAGGTCGCCGGCGGCAATGATGGCCACGAGTGCGGCATCGGCGGGGTCGATGCTGCCGATGGGTTTGTGTAGGGCGGTGTTGACCCGGTCGAGGAGTTCCTTGCGGACGCGGGGGTCGCGGATGGTCACCTTGGTGGTGGCGAACAGCCCGAGGATTTGTGGGGTTGGAGGTGGACCCAGCCGCCATCGCTGAGCTGCTGGCGTACCGCTCGGACGGCGGCGCGCTGCCTGTGGCCGATCCAGGACTGCCATGTGTGTGGCTTGGAGCCGGCGATCTCTTCGAGGAGCGCGTCGAGGACGGGATCGTGGCAGGGGTGCCGGACGTCGATGGCGGCGCGGCCGCGTTCGTCGGTGAGGTGGCCGCCCCGGTAGAGGTCGGCGAGGGCCGCGGCGCGGAGCATGGCGCCCAGGTTGGTGCCCAGGCCGACCCTGCCTTTGTCCGGGTTGTAGGCCAGCACGAAGATGCGCTGGGAAAGGCTGTCGGGTACGGCCATGTCATGCCTCTTTCGGGTCCGCTGTGGCGGGGGATACCGCGATGCCCTTGGTCAGCGCCGCTTGGACGATGCGAATGGCCTCGTTGGTGTCGATGCCGACGCTGGCGATGACGGCGGCGTACTCGGCGGCGGCGCGGCTGGCCCGTTCGCGTCCCTTCTCGCCGGCCGCGGACACGAACGAGCCGGCCGATCCGCGGGTCTCGATCAGCCCTGCCTCTTCCAGCTCCCGGTAGGCCCGGCCGACGGTGTTGACGGCCAAGCCAAGGTCTGCGGCCAGACGACGGATGGTCGGCAGCCGGGTACCCACGGCCAGCGTGTGGTCCTGGATCTGCCGGGCGAGCTGAGCACGCAGCTGCTCGAACGGCGGGACGGGCGAGGCCGAGTCGATGACGATCATTCGGTTCACGGGGCGCTCATGACGTGCCGCGCCACCATGGCGCTGCGCTCGGTCCGCGCCTCGATCAGGGCTAGCGCGATGACGCTCAGGACGATGAAGGCGAGCCAGGCAGCGTTCCACCACCCGAAGGCGGTACTGAACACCGACACGACCGGCAGCGACCACACCGACCACACCGCGGTCGGCGCGGCGCCGACTCGGGCGTCCTCGACCCGCATGATGACATCGGCGGTCAGCGAGACCTCGTCGTCGGCTACGACCGGGTGCGTCAGAATATGGCGCAGCTGGACGACGATGCCGACCGCGAGCCCGCACAGCCCGATGAGCAGGATGACCGCCGCGTACCTCGCGGTGGAGTTGTGCAGTGTCAGGGTGCCGATCGCCAGCGCCGTCGCGCCCGCGAACGTGGCAGCCGCGAACGCGGCACGCGGCCAGCCGAGCACGGTACGCCAGCCGAGCCGGACCGAGTAGGTCGCCCGTCGCGGCAACGTCGTACCGGCGCGCCGGTCGACCCGCCGCACCCACCAGTCCAGCAACGACTGGGCCAGCACCAACCCGACCACCAGCGCCGTCAACACCAGCAGCGACCAGCGCCGGTGCCCGGACCCGTCAACCATGCCGCCGGTGTAGGTGAGGGCAACCGCGATGATGAACGCGGCCAGCAGGACGGAAGCGGCCAGCCGGGTACGTCGCCGGACCGCCAGCCGCGTCGCCAGCAACGGTGTCGGCCGGACGTCGGCCAGGCCGTGCCCGGCCAACCACACGCCGGCCCGCTCAAGGTCCGCCGGACGCACCGGCCGGCCAACATTCGGCAAGGTTCCATTCGGCATGACGCCTCCGATGTCTCAGTTCTTGTCTCAACATGGTGCGTCAAGCATTGCGACAAGTCAATCCGGGTACGGAGCGCTGGCGCCGGTCCTGCGCCGGGCTCCATGCGTCAGTGACCACCTGGTACGGCGCACCCGTCGTCGGCGGCGTCGTGCTCAGGGTCGCGCCGCCGATGCGCCCGCGGGCACGGTCGCACGGAAGTGGACAAGGCGTCGACCTCGATCGTGGTGTGGTGAAGGTGAGCGGTCCGATGACGGCCAGCTCGGCGGCCATGGCCTGGATCCCGGCGGCGCCAACCAGGCCCTGACAGGTGCAGTACCGTGCCGGCGTCGCCGACGTTGTAAGCGCCGCAGCGGCTCGTACACCGGATGCGCCTCCACGTAACCCCGCCCATCGTCCCAGGATCATCCGACGCGGCCCGGCCTAAAGGCTGACGAACCTGTTCAAGTCGCCGTCACATCCAGGGCTTGACCTTGAGGCCACCGTTGGCCTTCGATCCGGGCGGGGCGGTGCGCACGGTGGCGTCGGGGAGGATCGTCTGGACCCGCGGCGTCGCCAGGCCGTGTAGATCGCCGAACCCGCCTGGTACACGGTCCCGACATGCCCCGCAGTGATCAGCACCGGCCCGGACGGTGTGCGCCGCGCCCTGGGCACCGGGTCGGCGAAGACCACGGCCCCTCTCAGACCGTGGTCTGTGGCAGCCAGCCGCAACGCCGCGGTGAACCACGACTCCTGGTGGAGTGTACGGATTCGCGGGTGATGAATTCGAGCCCGTGCTCGCCTTCCCAGGCCATCGCGCTCGCGGCCCGCGTCTAGCGGACGGTGGGAGCTGTCTGGTCCGGTCTGCTGGCGCCGCGCCGCGTGTGGCTCACGTCTTCGAGGGCTTGGCGTTGCGTCGGGCTGAGGCGGTCCGGTCTGGTGGTGATGGTGTAGGTCTGGGGCTCGATTGTCCGCAGGACGAGCGGATCGGCGATGGCTGGGTGAAGTTGGATCGCCTCCAGGGCCGCGGTGAGGCGGTCCTGGGGCCAGTCGAGCGCGGTGGCCAGTGTGGTGAGGGCGAGCGGTCGACCGGCGTGCACGAGTGCGGCGAGCACGGTCAGCGCGTCATACACGACGGGCTCGGCGAGCATGCTGCCGCTCATCTGCTGGCTGAGTCGGGCGAAGAACTGGCCCATCTTGCCCAGCCGGACTCCGGCGGTTGTGTCGGCTCCGAAGATCTCGATGCCCTGCTGCGCGGCCATGGCGATCTCGCCGTGTGCGCTGGTGTCGGACTGCCATGCCCGGAGCCAGACGTCGTCGTCGATGACGTACCGCTCCCGGCGCCCACCGGCGTCCGGTCGGCGCACCACCAGGTCCATGGCTTCCAGGTAACCGATGGATTTGGACACCGACGCCGGACTGACCTGTAACCGGTGCACCAGCTCGGCTGCCGTCAGGCCGCTGGAGTCGGCGGTGAGCAGGCAGACGAACACCCGGGCAGTCATCCGGGGTAGTCCGGTGGCGGCCAGGAGGGTTGCGAAGTGGTCCACGAAGCCGCGCACCACCTCGGTCGACTGCCCGTTGGTCGTCGCCTCGGACGGTCGGGGCTTGCGCCGGCGAGCGCGGTGGCCGGCGGCCTGCTGGGCGTGTTCGGGCAGGTAGGCGCCGGGCGCGCCGTTGCGTGCGACCTCGCGGCTGATCGTGGACGTCGGCCGGCCGAGCCGGCGGCCGATCTCGGCGTACCCCAGCCCGTCGGCCAGCCACGCCGCGATCCGCCCGCGATCCTCCTGGGTCAGCCTGGCTCCTGGCATCGACATCTCCTCCTTGCGTTCATCCACAGTACATTGCAACGGCCTAGCTGGAGTAGGTGCATTCATTTGCAATGCTGTTGCAACTATCGGTAAGTAGCTCGGGCCTTGCGGACTCTTTCTGTTGACGGTTCCTGAAATGCAACGTAGCTTTTCTGTGTGTTGAAAGGGAGGACGACGATGGTGCACGTGCTGGCCGTATCGACGGTGTCGGACAACAGCAGGTTCTGGAGTGGCCTGAAGAAGGCGCACGCCGCGCTCCCCAAGGGCGCCAAGTGGAAGGTGGCGGTGGCGAGCAGGGACGGGGCCAAGGCGGTCAACATCATCACTCACGAGTCCATCGACGGCGTGCGGGCATTCTTCGAGACACACGCGGGCGCCTACGCCACGACGGAGTACTTCGAAGCGGATGCCGCGAACGCGGTCGGTCTCCCGCGATGACGCTCGACGTGCCGCGGATCCAGACTCGGGTCGCCGAACTCCTGGCGGAGTACGGCATCCCGAGCGCCGCAATCGGTGTGCTCCACGACGGGAAGGTCGTCGAGTTCGCGGTCGGAGTCAAAGACGTGGAAACCGGGGAAGCCGCGACGATCGACACCGTCTACCAGTGCGGCTCCATGACCAAGACGTGGACCGCGCTGGCCTTCATGCAACTGGTCGACGAGGGAAAGGTCGGCCTGGACGAGCCGGTGCGGACCTACCTGCCCGGCTTCAGGGTGGGCGATCCCGAGGCGAGCGCCAAGGTCACCCCGCGTCACCTGCTCTACCACACGAATGGCATCGAAGAGGCGTACGGCGATCCCGGCGAGGACGACGACGTCTACGAGCGCATGGCCGAGAACATCGCCGACGCGCCCCAGGTCTTCGCGCTCGGCCACACCCACGGCTACAGCGCGGCCCTGGGATACGCGATCCTCGCCCGGATCCTGGAGGTACTCGACGGCAAACGCTGGGACGACATCATGCAAGATCGTCTCTTCGATCCCATGGGCCTGACCAGCACGGGCAGCTGGCGCGAGCAGGTGGACGAAACCCGCGCCGCGACCGGGCACCTGATCCGCTCCCTGGACGAGGGTCCGATCGTCACCCCGGTGGACTACCTGCCGCGCGCCTTCGGCCCCGGCGGCAACATCACCTCGACGGTCCGGGACGTGCTCGCGATGGCGCACGTCCTGCTCCACGAAGGCATAGCACCGAACGGGAAGCGCATCGTCTCGGCCGAAAGCATCCGGGAGATGATGCGTTCGCGAGTCCCCGTACCGGATCCGTACATGTTCGGGCCGGCATGGGCACTCGGTCTCATCGTGTGTGACTGGCACGGCGAAACGGTCTACGCCACCGACGGCAGCACGATCGGCCAGAGCGCCCGGCTCCGGATCCTGCCCGACTCGAACACCGCCATCGTGATGCTGACCAACGGCGGACCGCGGGAACGCTTCTACCGCGAGGTGTTCAACGAGATCCTGGTCGACCTCGGCACGGTCACCATCCCGGGCCTGCCCGTACCGGACCCGACGCTGCACCTCGACCTGTCCAGGTACGAAGGCGTCTACGAGCGCCCCGGCACCCGGTTCGAAGTGTCCGCCGACAGCGGAACGCTCCGTCTCACCCTGGTCCTCGACCCGATGCAGGCAGAGTTCCTCCAGAAACCGGACCGCATCAGCTACGAGCTCCTCCCGGTTAGCGAGACGCACTTCCTGATGCCGCCGGCAGAGCCGTTGGAGGACACCCAGACGGTCGCGATCTACGACTTCACCGACGGCGCTGCCCGATACCTTCACACCAACTGCCGGGTACACCCACGTTCAGGTTGACGCGTCAACGACGATGCGGACATCAACGCCGAGGGCGCATGGTCAAGTTTGACCGACCACGCTTACCACAGCAGATGGCGGGCTCGTGCGTGGCGCCGCGATGACGCCGACCTCACCCTCGGCACCCCACCAAAGAGCGACACTCAGCAGCAGGCTCGACGCCGCCGGTCGGACATGGGAAGGATTCGTGCGGGTTACCGCACCGTCAGCGCCCAGCTGCGTGTCGCAGGCCCACGTACTCGCTGCGCGGCGATCCGGTGGCCTTGTACCAGTTCGAGGCTCCGGATAGCGACAGCCCGATCTGGTCGGCAAGCAGCGCGGGTGGTACCTGCGACGCGAGCGCGGCGAGTGCGCCGTTACGTGCCTCCAGCACGCGTTTCAGCCCGACTCGACTGATCCGGTCACGCAACCGCTCGGCGGACAAGGGCCGGTGCCCTCGGCTGCTGGGGAACAGCCACGGCGAACCGCGGCCACGCGCCACGTCCGCGACCTGCAGCACCAAGCCGGCGAGGGGCTCGCGCAGCCGCACCAGCGTATCCGACAGTGCCAACGCGACACGGCCGTCGTCGTCGACGCTGACCGCGCCGACTTCGAGCACCGCCGAAGGTAGCGGTCCAGGTTCGGCCTCTGTGGTGGCACCAGTCCAGCGACGACGAGTGCGGTGCGCAGCTCCTCGACCGGATGCTCGTCGCGCTGCTCAGGCGTGACAACCTCGGACGCGCCGCTCGACCTGCACACGGGTTGCGTCGTCTCCGGCGCCGGACCGTCCCAGCGGCGGGTTGCCCGGCCCAGGGCATGGTGGGAGGTCGAAACACCGCCGAGGATGTCGCGCAGCACGCCGGCGGCGCCGGGCGCCCGGATCACGCGAAGCCCGCGCGCCGGGTTGGCCAGCAGGACCTCCTCGACGAACGCGGTCAGCTCCGGCGGCACGCCGGCGGGCGCAGCGGCCCGGATCTCCGCCACCAGCCGACAGCGCAGGCACTTGCCACGGCGCAGCGGGCGGGTGAACCGTCCACAGTCGGCGCACTGATAGTCGAAACGCAGCTCCGCGCACGAGGGGCACTTGGCCGGTTCGCCGGCTACGGCGACAGTGCATGCACTTGCCGCCGGTGAGGATGAACCCGTCGACGTGGCTCGCGCGCAGCTGCGCCGGCGTCTTCGGCGGGCGGCGCAGGCCGGCCAGGTACCTGGTGGCGGTGAGGGTGTGAGGCTTGTTCTGGCCGTTGCCGTTGTAGGTGTAGGTGGTGGTGTCGTTGCCGCCGGTGAGGTTGCGGTCGGTCTGCTTGGTGCGGTTACCAATCGCGTCGATTTCCCAGCTGGTCCAGTAGGCGCTGCCTGAGCCGATGCTGTTGCCGACCATGCCTCGGGTTGCCGGGTGTGGGGGCGACCGCGCAGTCCCGAGGTCGGCCTGCCGTTCTTGAGACCACGCGTCGAGACCCCCCGAGGGGGAGTGATCAGAGTAGTGGCAGTGATCAGCGTGATCGGCCCATGCAGGGACAGCCCACCGTGGCGGGGGTATCGGCGGGGACCTCACTCGCCGCGCCTCGACCTCGACCTCGACCTCGACCTCGACCTCGACCTCGACCTCGACCTCGACCTCGACCTCGACCTCGACCTCGACCTCGACCTCGACCTCGACCTCGACCTCGACCTCGACCTCGACCTCGACCTCGACCTCGACCTCGACCTCGACCTCGACGAGCATGCGCTCCCGCTCCTTGGCGGAGATGAATCGGCCCCGCACCACCACCGCCCGGATCCGCTGGGTGTTGCGGATGTCGTCGAGCGGGTTGGCGTCCAGCAGTACCAGGTTGGCTAGGTTGCCGCGGCGGATCGTCCCCTCGTGGTCCTGCCGGCTGAGGAACCGGGCTGGCTCGAGGGTCGCCGCTTGGAGCGCTTGCATGGGGGTGAGACCCGCCTGCACGAGTAGCGCCAGCTCATCGTGCAAGGCGAACCCGGGGAAGCACCCCGGCGTGGCGCTGTCGGTGCCCGCCAGCATCGGCACCCCGGCCCGGCGCATCTCGTCGACCAGCCGGAGCTGGCGGTCGAAAAGCTCCCGGTGCTGGGCAACTTCGGTCGGACCGCGGCCGGCCGCGAACAACTCCTCCAGCGCCCACGACCATTCCTCGGCCGTGGCGGCCGGCAGATATTTCAGCCGCTCGTCGGTTCGCGACACCTCGTCGGGCATGGCGATTGCCCGCATCGCGATGAGGGTCGGGACCTGCCTGGACTGGTTGGCAACGAATCCGGCGAAGACCGCTGCCGCCTTGCCGGGATGGTAGCTGTGCGCGGCCAGCCAGTTCAGCGGATGCACCTGGTTGAACCAGCTATTGTAGTCACCAGGCTCGATCCTGATCTCGGCGATCGCCCGGCGTATCTCCGCTTCCCGGCTGGAGGTCGAGTACCAGGTCCCCCACATGTGCTCGAGGCTGCGCTGCCCGGCCTGACTGGCCTCGGTGATCGGCACGTTGTCGGGGCAGTGTCCGGCGAACGGGACTTGTTGCCGTCGGGCCTCGTCAACGACGGCGAAGTACGCCTCGGGGGACAGTCGTGAGTAGACCTTGACGAAGTCCGCGCCGTCCCGCACGACCCGGCGGACCGCCGCTCGCGCCTCCGGTTCGTTGGTCACCTCGATGTACGAGACCGCGTTCAGGCCTGCCCAAAGACCCGGAGCGCCGTCGATCAAAGGGCTCGCGATGATCGAGCGTGGGCCCAGCAGGCTGCCGGCCTCGACCCGATCCCGCCACCGGTGGAGATGGTCGGCTCCCGACATCTCGCGCACCGTTGTGATCCCGTTCGCGATGTACAGCGGTGGGATGATCGCCTCATGCACGTCACTGTGGACGTGCATATCACACAGACCCGGGATCAGGAACCTTCCCGTGCCGTCGACGACGGTCGCACCACGGGGGACGTGGATATCGCGCCGTCCACCCAGCCCGGTGATCCGATCCCCTTCGACGACCACGGTTTGGTCTGGCATTGGCGACCCACCGGTGGTGTCGATCACCGTGACCCCGACGAACGCGATCACGCTTCGCCTCGCCGCACCCGCGGGCGCCGATTGAGCCAGTCCTATCACTGCGCCAGCGCCCGCGGCCAACCCGGCCCTGAAGACATTCCGACGAGAGATGCTGTGCAGCACTAACTCCTCCAGGGTCGGGCGTAGGGCTGTCAAGACCATCCCAGGGCTGAGAGCCGGTGAAGGGCGGCCCCGGCATCGGGTCGGCCCGCGCCGTCCGCCTCGATCCACGGCGACCAGTTCTGCGTATAGGAGAGGTCCAGGCGCCCTCCTTCGTGGTGGATACGTAGCGGCGGGTTCGCTCGTCAGCCCTTCGGCGATCGTGCGCCAGAACAAGCGCTCGACTTCAAACCGTGGCGCCGGCCCCGGCGACTCTATTACGTCCAAGGCCACCACTTGGCCCTCTTCGGCCGTCCCGCCTTCAGCGAAACCATCATCGCCGGTCCCGATGGGCCCGAGGTCGACGCCTTCCACGACCAACACCTCGACCACGTCCGCGGCGTCTCCTCGACCAGCCGCTGTTGAACACAGTGCTGGTCGTCGCCAGCCGGTACGGGCGGCTCACCAGCGGCGACCTCGACCGGCTTACCCGGGCCGAAACGCCCTGGCAATCGACGGCACCGAAGCAGCCGATCACTCACGGCCTGCTCGACGGGTTCTTCTCCACCGACGGCGCTTTCGAGTCATTCGACGACCCGGAAGCCGACGACCCCAATCGGATGCGACGAGTCGCCGAGGAGGTGACACGCATTCAGACTGCCCCACCGGCCGAGCCGGACGACATCGATAAACTGATGGCCAAGGTCGCCGGCCGTGACACTCGATAGCAGGTGGAGGCTGGTCGGGTTCGATACCCGGGTTGATGGCCTTGGTGACCTTCCTCGGCCAGTGTGGGCAGCGCTGCATGGGCTGCTGGCGGCGTTGACGCGGGATCCGGCCGGAGTGCCGAGAAGCCGTATGGTCACCGGTCGGCACCTTGGGCAGCCAGCCGACGGGCGTGAGGCGCCCTTCCCGCCGTACTACAGTTCGCGGGTTTCGGCCGGACCCGCCGGTTCACTCGCCTGCGAGTACTTTGTTGATCCGGACGCGCGCACGGTGACGTGTGTCGAACTGCACTTCCACCCGAGCGGGTGACAGGCGCTCAATCCTATCGACAACGTCGCGCCAGCAACTCGGATCGGGGGCTCGCGTGGTCGGCTGGGCGCTCATGCCCGGCACGACTGGGTGATCTACCGTCACCGGTAAGACGGAATTCGGCGCTAACCTGCGGTCCCGGGCTCTCGCGTCCGGACCTACTCGCATCCGACGCCGTCACCGTCCCGGTCCAGATGGCGGCCGTAGCCGGGTAGCCCCCGCCGGATGGGATCCGCGCCTGCGGCCCGTACGGCTGCACAGTTGGCGTAGTGCACGTCACCTTCGGAGCCGGCACGCACCTCCCCGGTCAGCCGCTCACAAGCGGACCAACCGCCGGCCCGTCCGCCGTGAATCTGTTCAACGAGTACGAACACGCGGCGTAAAAGACCAGGCCAGCGCACATGACTGAGTTTTGGAACGCCACAGGCTGGGCGGCACACAGAGCCACCGTCACGGCACCTGAGCCGACCTTACGAGCGCCGCAGGTCACCGGTGACTCCGGAGGCTATGTGTTCACCGCGATACGGCAGTTGCTGGCCGCACACCGGGTATGGGACCGGTCCCCCAGCGGTCGCCTGATGCACCCGCTCGCCCTCGGGCCGGCCCCACCACCCGACATCGCCACTCATGCCCTGGCTGCCACCTCGCTGATCTGGACGTTCCTGGTCGGACGAACCGGATCCCAGGTGTCGGTGATGCGCAGCCGCAGGTACCGGGCAGTGATCGCGGCAAACGAAACGGTGCCGCCAGCGGAAGGATGGCCGGGCACGGTGGCAACCATCCGCCACGATCTGCTGTCGTTCGACGCCTCGATGGTGAAGGTACGGACGCCGAAATCCGACTGTCCGCCGACCGTGACCGAGCTGACCGAGACTGGCGCGCCGAAGTCGAACCCGAACATCGCGGGGTTGTCTGCGGTCGGGCCCTGTCCGGCGGACTTGCCCCACGACGAGTAGTACGTGCCCGGTTGACCGTCCACGGCCAGCTCTGCGGGGAAACGATCCTGGCCGGTTTCCGCGATGAGCCGTGGGTACCGCGCTCCCTCAGTGTTGAGAGCGAGGTTGTTCGAGTGGCTGAGCCACTGTTGCGTGGTAGCGGTCAGGCCGTTGCTGGCCCGGGCGGTTACGGTCAGTACGCTGGTGCCCGAGTCGGGACCGGAGTTGCGCACTGCGGCAGGGATGATCGCCGAGCCGCCGGCTGGGACGACGATGGCCGGTGGCCCTGTCGCGGTGATTCCGATCGGGCCGGTGGCATCGACGTTCACCCGTACCGGCTGGTTCGAGGCGTTGGTAACCAGCATTCCCGCCTCGGTGTACCCCCCGGACGCCAGCGGAAGCATCCGTTGCGTCGGCTCCACCGTGAGCACTGCGGCGGTGGCGGCGTATGGGCGAATCGATACCGGGCCGAGCAGACCATAATCCATTCGGGGCTGGGACGCGGCACCGGTGCCCGGAGCGACCCGGACGGCATTGCGCAAGGTGGAGGCGACCCGCACCGTGATGGTGTTGTCGCCGGGGCGCAGATGGGCGCTGACGTCGACGCGGCCGAGGTCCATCGGGTTGACCGGTGGCAGGTCGCGGCCGTTGACGTTGACCCTGACCGTGTCGACGACCGTGCCGAGATCGAGGTGTGCACCACGCACTCGGGTCCAGTCCGGACCGAGCCGGACCCGCGTGGTGTAGGTACCGACCCCGGAGACGTCGGCGAAATCGTCATTGAGCTGCGACCACGCGGGCAGCGTACGGTCCGGGTTGGCGGACACGGCCACCGGCCCGATCGTGGTGCGCGCGGTGTCGCCGGGCAGGCCGGACGGTCCGGGCGTCCAGCTGTCCACGGTCAGCGACCAGTCGGTCAGCCGCACCGGTTGCGGTGCCAGGCCGCCGGGCCCGGTCCCGGTCCCGGAGGCTACGGAATCACGGATGGCGGGGCCGGGGAACGTCGTGTCGCGGCGGGCGGTGACGGCGATGACCATCGCGTCGTGCCCGGCCAGCCGCACCGGCAGGGTGACTGTCCCCCGACCCTTGCGGTAACCGGGGATCGGTGTGATCCCACCGGTCCACGTGTCCAGACGATAGGGCACGCCGTCGCCGGTCAGGGTCAGATTCTGGTAGGTGGTGGACGCGCTCTGGTTGAACAGGTAGTAGTAGTCGACCCCGGCACCGTGCCGGCGTACGTCGAGGATCGCGTCGGACGGCGTCACGTGAGCGGCGGCGGCGCGGATCCCGGCGCGCTGCAGCGCACCTGGGACAGCGGCCTCGCTGTCGACCCGCACCACCCCACGTTGGCGCAGCAGCTCGGCGATGACCGCGCGCAGCTGGGGGTCCTGGTCCGGCTGGTAACCCGGGGTGCTGCTGGGCAACTCGCCGAGAATCACCACGGGCAGGCCCTGCCGGGCCATCCGCAGGATGGTGCGCGCGGTGTCCAGGGGCAGGGTCGTCTGGTTGTTCAACAGCAACGCGCGGTACGCGGACGCGTCGGGAAAGAGCGCGCCGTGGCGTACCGTCGCGTCTGGATCACGCAGGTGGGCCGGGCTGACGTACTCGTAGGTGTACCCGGCGGAAGCCATCGCCGACGAGTCGGGAATCAGCTTGTTCGCCGACGTGCCGGTCAGGCCGATGCCGAAATCCTGCCAGTACACGGCCAGGTCGAAGCGCGGCTTGCCTTGGCGCAGTACCAGCTGCATCCGGGCCAGGTGGTCATTGACCTGTCGGTAGTCGGCCCAGTTCGGTCCGCCCTTGGCGCCGAAGGCCTCGGAGTACGAGGCGTTGCCGCCGTAGCTCATTCCGGGCCAGATCGACTGCGCGGCGGAGCCGGCCGGACCGCGGCTCAGGTACGGAAAGCCGTGCCAGACGAGTTGGTTGACGCCACCGGCGTAACCCCGGTAAACCGCCTGCAGGTTGGAGGTGTCGGAGGCGTCGCCCACCGTGGACCCCCAGACGTTGCCCCGAAACGCGCAGCATTCGTCGGAGACGACCGGGGCGCCGGAGAGGTGGGCACCGGCGGCCACGACTTTGTAGTTCTGCACGTTGCTGTGCGCACTGTCGTTACGGCCGAACGCCAGCGACTCACCCTCGGGGACGTCGATGTGGCTGGCCGCCTCGGCAGCGTCGATCGCCTCTCCGTACGGCTGCGCACGGGTCTTCATGTGGTGCTCGCGGGTCCATTCGCGCAGCACGTCGAGTCGGTACGCGATGTACAGGTCGCTGAGCGTCTGCCGGTAGTCGGTACGGACCCGGTCACCAACACCGTCGGCGAAGTCGAAGTACGGCTGGCCGGGGAACCGACCCGGCAGTCCGCCCTGGGCGCCGGCGCCGGCCAGTGCCGGCAGCAGGCTGACCGGGGAATAGCCCCGCCGTCGCGTCCACTCGGCGACGAAGTTCGACGTCCACTTCTGAGCACCCAGCTCCAGCGAATCCTCGAACAACTCGGTGGTGGTCAACTGCTCCAGAAGTGCCTGGACGTCCGGGGTGAGAATGTTGTCTTCGTAGAAGTCGATCACCGCTTGGGCGCCGGCCGGGCTCAACGTGTCGAGCGCGTAGTTCGTGACGGTCGCGGTGTAGCCGTTGAGGTTGCCACCGTTCGGGGTCTGGTAGAAGGCGATCAGCGCGTAGGTGCTCTCCGCGTCGCCCGGGAACACCATGTCCAGCGTGCCGTCGGCGGCTACCTGGGCGGTGACGTCGGTGACGCTGGTTTGGTCCAGCAGCCGGGGCGATGACTGGCTGGCGCACTGCGGGTCGACACACTTCGCGACCAGCGCGGCGATGAGGGTCCGGTTGGCCCCGGCCGGCGGCGCGGTGTCGAAGTTGGTGGGTAGTGCTCCGGTGCGCCTCGTGCCACCGGCGCCGAACTCGTGCGAGAAGACGATCTTCTGGGCTGCGGCCGGGTGGTTCACGTCGGCCACCGTCGGCACGGTCGCCGGCCACCGCGGGCCAATGGTGAAGTCGAGATTCAGACCGGTGTCCCGGGCCGCCGAGAGCATGGTCTCAACCTTTTCCGTCCACAGCGGCGTGCCCCAGCCGTAGGTGGACAGGAACGGGTTGGTGCGGTGGCCGGGTCCCTCGGACAGAAACGGGGCGACTTCGGCGCCGCCCGCACCGGCCTGTTTCATCTGGGCCAGCTCGGCGGCCAACTGTTGGTCGTCGGTGTACGCCAGCGGCATCCACCAGCGATACTTCGGCCGCACCGAGGTCGGCGGGTCGGCGAAACTGTCCCGGGTGAGCAGCGGCACGGCGACCGGACGGGTGCTGGATGCGACGTCGGGGTGGGCGGTCGCCGTCGAGCCGGTCACGACCAGTGAGGTGGCCGCGACGGTGACGGCCAGCAGGTAGACGACGGCGCGGTGGCGGCGTGAACGAACGAGTCTCATCGGATCACCCCCGCCGACCCGGGTCGAGCCGGAAGAGGTAGGTCTCGTGCTCGCCGCACTCGATGGTGAAGCTGTCGGTGTCGCGCGCCAACGGTGTGCGGCTCGGGTCGAAAGCGTCGGTGACGGCCGCCACCGTCCGGGGCAGGCGAATCGTACGCGGCCCGTCCTGCGTCGCGTGGAGGGCGATGAACTCGTGGTTGGCGTAGAAGACGTCGTCCACGTCGTTGTAGATGTGCACCCCCGCTTCCCTGGCGGCATTCTGTAGGAATCGCGGTGGAATGCGCGGCCCGACCGTGTACGTCGAGTAGCCGCCCCGACGGTGCGGGACGCGGACGACGCCGGGAAGCGTGGTGCCGTTCACGTTGGCCAGCACCTCAACGTCGACACCGGTCGGGTGGATCAGCGGGTTCCCCTTCACGCTCGTGGTGCCGAACAGGGTGCCCGTCGCGACGCCGGCCAGCGCCGGGGAGTCACTGGCCACCGTCTGCACTCGAAGGTCCACCGTGGGCAGCTCGGGCGCCGCCACCTCGATTCCGGTCAGGTCGCGAACCCCGGCCACACCGGGAGCGCCGTGGCCGAACCAACCCGCGCCGTGGCCCCACAGGAAGCTCCTGCCCTGGTCGCGCAGTCCTTTGACGACCTGACGGAGGTGGCGGTCGACCTTGATGCTGTTCAGGAAGATGAACAGCTTGTGGTGGTGCGTCCGACGGTCGTGCAGGTCCTGGGCGTGCAGAATGTCGTAAGGCGTGCCCATGCGCCCCAGTTCGAGTCGCTGCCCGTAAAGGAACTGCTGGTTGTGGTTGCGGCTGTGGCTGAAGTAGGCATAGCTCTCCTCGTCCACGACCACCGCGACCTGGGCGGCGGAGCGGCGGTCCGCCCGCATCGACTCGGCCACCAGGCCGCGCGCGTTCGCCATGAAGGCCATCATTTCGGGGTCGTCGTACCAGCCGCCCCACATGTCGAACCACCACAGCCCGGCGCCGGTCGCCAATGCCCGGGCGAGGTTGTTCTTCAGCAGCGCCAACGTGATCGTCGGGTCCTCAGGGCCCAGCCACAGGCTGCTGTCATACTGCCCGGGCACGCTGCCGGTCGGGTTGACCTCCGGCGCGACGACCGACAAACCCTGGCTGAGGTGGGTGCGCGTGTCGGACTCGCTCATCCACAACTTGCCGTGCAGCTTGACCGAGTCGGTGAGGCTGAAGTAGGCCCAGTCGTTGCCGGGCTGGCGACGGGCGTAGCTGTTCGGGCTGGCGAGGAACTCGACCTGCGGCGACGCGAGGACCTGGCGTAGGGCGTTCTGTCCCACGTCCACCTGGGTGGTTTCCATGTTGTAGCCGTAGAACGCGCCGGCCAGGGCGCTGTCACCGACCTCCTGCTTGACCACCCGGCAGAAGTGGATGACCGCATCGGCCACCGCGTGCGAGTGGAACTGGTAGTAGTCGATGGATGGTTGCTCTGTGGCCGGGTCGCGCAGGACCCGGCTCTCGTCGCCGAGGCGCGCGGTCGCGTCCGGGATGGTCGCCGTGTGCAGCGAGACCGTGTCGTCCTGCCAGGCTGCCCGTAGTGCCCGGTCGGTCCGGTAGGTACGACGTAGCCAAACGCGGAAGGCCTGCTGGTGTGACCGGCTGTATTCCGGGAAACGGTCGCGGTTGCCGTGGTACATCCACTCTTCGGTCTGGCCGGCCCCGAGGTGGTACGCGATAACCGACCGCCCCAGGGGCGACCGCGAGTTGTGCCGGATGAGTGCCCGCAGCACGTCGCCCGCCTGCCGCTTCCACACGGTCGAGCTGAACGACTGGCGCAGGGTGCCGCCGTCCGAGGCGACGCTGAGCTCGTCCGGATGGAGCGCCTCCCACCACTCGGGCACGTCGAGGTTGACCCGTAGGAGCACGAGCGCGTCCGGACGTGCGTCGAGCACCCGCGCCAGGTCTTCGTCGACGGGAGTGAAGTCGTACTCGTTGGGCCCTTTCCAGATGCCAGGGCGGAACGGTCTGATCCCGCTCGTGGAGTTGATGCCCCGGTCGCCGAGGAACGAGGCCACGCTGAACAGGCGGTAGCCGGCATCGGCGAAGTCACCGAACTGGCCCCGGTGCGGGAGATAGGTCATGTAGGCGACCGCCGGCAGTGGCTGGCCGTTGAGCAGGATCGCCGGGGCACCGTTGTGGTCGCCGACGGTGACTCGGCGGCGCGACGGGTGTTGGCCGGTGGCGAATGCGGGCTCGGCTTGGCCGAGGACGGCGGCCGTCGCGGTCAGCGCCGTCGTCGTAATGAGACCTCGTCGGGTCAGGTTCGGATTGGACATCTCGGCGTGCCGTCCTTCCTCGAAGGCGGGAACTGCACCTGATCTATGTCGGAAAGCTACTGACACCAGGCTTACACTGTCAATAAGTTTCGTGCCGGATGGCCCATCATCCGCCCTGGTCACACGGGACGCCGATCCAATATGGACGGCCTCGGTCAGCCCATCCCCGGGGGCGGAGACAGGCTGATCGAGGACCGCGGCCGTACGCTAGCCGGACTCCCGCATCACCACACCACGGCAGCGGTTTCCCGCCAGCGTTCGGCGGACCCGGCGGTGTCGGTCGACCGGTAGGCGACCGTGTGGTAGCCCGGCGCGAGGATCAACCGGCCGTCTACTAGGCTGGCGGGCCGGCCGTCGACGAGCACTTCGGTGCCCGCCACCGGGTTTGCACCGCCGCTGACCGCGGTGAACGTGGCCGTCTCGCCAGCGATGTGGATAGTTGTCGACGGACCGTACGGGAACGCCTCCCTGGCCCGGAACCAGTCGTTCGGCAGCGACAGGTGACCGGTCCCGCCGAAGCTCCCCGGAGCCGCGTAGTAGACGAGGTGGATGCGGTCCCGTGCGTAGAGCATCGCCGGATAGTGGACCCGGGCGTTGCTCCGGTACTCGATCTGTCGGTAGTTGGTCCAGGTGACGCCGCCGTCCAGACTGATCCTCGACGCCAGCACCCGTCGGCTGCCCTCCGGGGCGTCCGCCGTGGTGATGAGCACGATCCCGGGGCCGTTCGGCATCCGGGTCAGCAACGGTGGCGCGGCCGGGTGAGTGACGTCGCTGCGTTCCGGCGTGGTCCAACTCGCGCCAAAGTCCCGGGATCGCGACTGCCACAGGAATCCCTGCGTGGTGCGCATGAGCATCAGCAACTGGCCCGGACCGTACTCGGCGATGGCCGGCTCGATGAGACCGAGCCGGATGTCGGCTCGCAACCCGCCCGGGGTCTGGTTGGTCCAGGTCCGGCCGTGGTCGTCGGAGGTAAAAATGATGACGGCGCGGCTGTCCGGATCCGACAGCTTGATGTTGATCGCTTGCAACAGCCGCCCGGTGGACAGCACGTACAGGCGCGCGTTGCTACCCGTCATGTAGCCGAACGAGCCGTCCGTGATGGTCGTCGGACTGCTCCAGGTGACGCCCTCGTCATAGCTGCGGCTGAAGACCTTCCAAGCGGAGTCCGTCGCCTCGGCGACGGTGTAGCTGAGGCCCAGGCCACCGTCGGCCATCCGGACGACCGACGGCTGGATGAAGCTCTGCGTACCGCCGAGCTGTCCGAACAGGATCGACTCGGTGGACCAGGTGGCACCGCCATCGCCCGAGGTACGCGCGGCAATGGTGGACGCGGAAAGGTCGCCCAGCCCTTCGTAGCGACCGTAGGTGTACATCAGCCGGCCGTCGCGCAGCTCCACCAGCGAACCTTCGCCGTTGCGGGGATTGCCGGGCATCGTGGGCGCCACCACGGTCGCACGGGTCAGTGAGTTGATGGCCGCCGTGGTCACCGGGGACGAGACGGCCCAGTCGGTGTCACCCTCCGCGGTCCGTGCCCGGATCCGGAACACGTACGTGGTGCTGGCGGCAAGACCGCCGGCGGTGAAGGCATGGGCGGTACCGGGGGTCGAGCCCTGGGCGGTCCAGGTGGCGGGTGTGGGTTCGCCGGCGCCGTCGGCGACTGTGCCGGCCTCGATCTCGAACCGTTGCGGGCGTGGTATGCCGTACGTCCATCGCCAGGCCAGTGCGACGCTGGAGGCGGTCGTGGCGTGCGCGAAAACGACCTGCGGCACGGGTCGTGGATTCGGCGAGGCTGCGACGGGGGTGGCGGCGAAAACCTGCGCGACGGCGACGCCGACGGCAGCGGTTGCGAGCAGCTGTCTTCGCGGTTTCAAGGTCGGTCCTTTCGATCAGTAGCCACGGACCTCGGGCCACCGCAGCTCGATGCCGTGACTGGTGAGGATGCTCTGAAAGGTGCCCAGGTGCCGGGGATCTTCCCGCACCTGGTGAGGTTCGGTGCCGTGGCCCAGGCAGTAGGCGGCAAGGTGTCCGGCGGCCTCGCCGATGTTCCATTCGACGGGGTGGACGCGGTAGCAGCCGTTGGTGATGTGCGTGGTACCGATGTTCTTGGCGGCTGGGAGCAGGTTGCGCATGCGCACCGGCAGGAGGGCACCGAGGGGGATCTCAAAGGGGTGGGCGGCGGCGTACATTCGCGCGCCGCCGTGGGTTCCGGGGTGGAGGTCGATCTTGTAGCTGCCGATGCCGACGCTGTCGGCGTGCCGGACGGCGCCGTGCTCACCACGGTCGGCGACGGCGATGTCGTGTTCCCGGATGGTGGTGACCGCCCGGATGCGCCGGCTCTCCCGGATGTACGGGGCCATGGCCAGGCCGTCGGGTGTGCCAGTGACGTCAGGACGCAGTCGCAGACCGGGGAATCCGGTGCCGCCGTCGGCCCGAGGCGCCTCGGTCTGCAGCCAGTAGAACAGACTGAGGCTGAGCTGCCGCGCCGCACGCAGGTTGGCCTCCGCCAACGTCGCCGGCACGTCCACGATCGACCCGCCGTGGTAGTCGTTGGCCGACCAGTTGACCAGGGTGATGTCGCTGGGCGGGGACGGCGTGAGGTTGTGTCGGCACAGCAGCCGCCGGAAGCGCCACAGGTCGGCGATCGGGCTCCAGCCGGCCGGCGGGGCAAACCGGCCGGTGTGGGAGGCGGAGACGATGACCTTTTCGTCCGACGCCGCATCCGGGTTCGGTCGCAGGACTCCGTGGCCGGGTTCCGGGTTCGGCCAGCCGATCTGCTGTGCGGGGCGGACCGGGGCATCGGCCGCCCGCCAGCGGTCGTAGTCGGCGGGCCGGTCGATGGTGTGGTCCTCCCCGGTCCGGTGGTCCATCGCGAAGCAGACGGTGAATCCCTGCATGCGCTGCGGCTCGGCGTCTGCGGCGGCGTGCGGCTCACCGGTCTCGCCGGCCGGCTCGGCTCCGGTGACGTACTCGACCCCGGCCAGGGGCAGCAGGTCACCCGTTTCCGTGGCATCCAGGACGTAGTCGGCGTGGATGTCGACCTCGTGACCGGTCGCCTCGTCGACGAATCGGACGGAGGTGACCCGGTCGGCGTCTGCGGTGGCCGCGATCGGGCGGTGTGCGTGGAGCACCTGGACGGTGCCGGCCGCGCGGTGTGGCGCCATCATCGCCTCGATGACGGCCAGGGCGACGGTGGGCTCGTGACACAGGACGGACACGGAACCGCGTCCCGGGTTGAGGTGGCGGGCCGCCCGCGCCTGGGCGGACAGTGGATACCACCGCCGGTAGTACTCGCGTATGCCGTCGCGCAGCGAGCGGTAGCTGGCCGTCGCGCCGAACTGCTCGATCCATGGATGTTCGTCCGGTGGCACCGCCTGGGAGGTGAGCTGACCGCCGAGCCACCGGGTCGGCTCGGTGAGAATCGCGCGATGCCCGCAGCGTGCCACGGCGAGCGCGGCGGCGACCCCGCCGAGCCCGCCGCCGACGATGAGGATCCCGGTGCGCAGCTCACTCATCGGCCGCGTCCAGGACGGGCACGCCCGCTCGACGCAGGACGGCGCGGATACGCTCCACCCCGCCCGGGTCGAGGCGGGGCAGCGGTGCGGTCAGCTCGGGGCCGCACAGCCGACGCAGGCTCGCGGCCGTCTTCAGCGCGCTGAGCCAGAACCCCGCCTCGTACAACCCGAACAACGTGTCGATGCGCGCCTGGGCCCGGGCCAGGGCCGCCCGGTCCCCTGCGGCGGCGGCCCCGATCGCGGCGGTCACCACGTCCGGGTCGATGTTGGCGATGCCGGCCACGGCCCCGTCCGCGCCATGGTCGAGGCTGCGGGCGATGAGCCGCTCGGCGCCCTGGAACACCGCGAGACCGTGCTGTCGGGCCGCGTCCGACAGTTGGGTGTACGCGTCCCAGTCCGCGCTGGAGTCCTTGAGCGCCACCACGTTCGGCAGGACCGCCACGGCGTCGACCACCTCGGGCGTGATCGGGTTCTGCGTCGCCGAGGGCAGGTTGTACAGGACGATCGGGGCCGGGGTGCTGGCGGCCACGGCGTGCAGATGCTCCGCGACGGGCTCATGCCCGTCGAACACGAAGTACTGCGGAGCCATCACGACCACGGCGTCGGCCCCGGCGCCCATGGCCTGTTCGGCGGCCTCGATCACCCGCCGGGTTCCTGCCTCGGGTACGCCGGCCAGTACCGGCACCCGCCCCGCCGCCTCCGCCTGGAACGCCTTGACGACTTCGGTGCGGACGGCGGTGGTGAGGGTCGGGCCCTCACCGCAGGATCCCAGAACGAACAGCCCCGACACTCCACCGTGGACGAGGTGTTCGGTCAGCCGGGCCACCGCCGGCAGGTCCACCGTGCCGTCCGGACGCAGTGGGGTGATGACCGGTGGGATGTTGCCCCGCAGTTCGATCACGTGGTTCCTTCCATGGATGGGGTCTGCCTCAGCGCACGGCACCCTGGGTGATGCCGGCGATGAAGTGCCGCTGCATGGCGAGCAGGCAGACCACCAACGGCAGGATCGACAGCACGGTCCCGGCGGTGATCGCCGACCAGGGTGAGATGGCGGTGTCGCCGAGCTGGATCTGGCTGTGCAGGAAGGCCAGGCCCATCGGCAGGGTGAACTGGTCCGAACTCTGCAGCATGATGAGTGGGAGGAGATAGGCGTTCCAGCTGCTCAGGAACAGCATCAGGCCGGCCGCGCCGAGCCCCGGCCGGATGAGCGGGAACGCCACCTTGAGGAAGGTCGACCACTCGCTGGCGCCGTCGAGGCGGGCGGCGTCGAACAGCTCGTCCGGTAGCTGCCGGAAGTACTGGCGGAGCAGGAACAGGGTCAGCGCGTGCGCCGCCAGCGGGAGCACCACCGCTGCGTACGTGTTGAGCAGGCCGAGTTCCCGCATGATCGTGTACTGGGGAATGACCGTGACGTACTCCGGGATCGCGAGGCTGGCGATCACCATCCCGAACAGGATGGAACGCCCGGCGAAGACGTGCCGCGCGAAGCTGAATGCGGCCAGCGCGCTGACCGCCAGTCCCAGCGCGGTGGTCGCAATGGCGATCAGCAGCGTGTTACCCAACCACCGCGGAATCTCGGTGTCGGTCAACGCGATGAGGTAGTTGTCCAGGGTCAGCCGGGCGGGAACCGGCGATGGGTCGGACAGGTCCTCGACCGGCTTGATGGAGGACAGCACGAGCCAGTACAGCGGAATGGCGGCGAACAGCGCGATGACCGCGAACATCACGTAGTAGGGCAGCCGCCGGGCCAGAGTGCGTTCACGCATCGGTCTTGCTCCTCAGCAACCGGGTGATCACCAAGGTGGTGGTGATGATCAGAAGGGCGAGCAGGACGGACGACGCCGCGCCCTTGCCCAGGTCGAACTCGAGGAAGGATGTCTGGTAGATGTACATCACCGCGGTGAGTGTCGACCGGGCCGGGCCGCCCTCGGTGAGAACCTGCGGTTCGGCGAACAGCTCCCACGCGGCGATCGACGCCGCGACGAGGACGAACATGGTGACCGGGCGCAGCAGTGGCAGCGTGATGTTCCAGAACCGGCGCCACGGCCCGGCGCCGTCGATCTGTGCGGCCTCGTAGAGATCGACCGGGATGGCCTGCAGGCCGGCGAAGAGGATGATGGCGTAGTACCCGACGACCCGCCAGACCCGCAGCACGACGATCGACCACGGAGCCAGGGCCGGGTCACTGAGGAACCCGATCGGCTCCACGCCCAGCCTGGCCAGGCTCTGGTTGATGAACCCGAGGTTCTCGTTGTACAGCAGGTCGAAGACCATCGACACGGCGATCAGCGACATGGTCACCGGGATGAAGACGAGGATCTGTACGGCGTTGCGGGTCCGCGCGCGGAGCTGGCCGAGCCCGACTGCCACGACCAGGCACACGGGTAGCAGGAGCGCCAGGTAGGACAGCAGCATCGTGGTGGTGTTCCCCAGCGCGGTCCCGAAGATGGGATCGTCGATCGCCCGCTTGTAGTTGTCGATGCCACTGAACGTGGGACTCGCGCCTATCGGCCAGTCGGCGAAGCTCATCCCCGCGGCCAGTAGGACCGAAC
This sequence comes from Plantactinospora sp. DSM 117369, assembly GCF_053764795.1. Taxonomy (NCBI): domain Bacteria; kingdom Bacillati; phylum Actinomycetota; class Actinomycetes; order Micromonosporales; family Micromonosporaceae; genus Plantactinospora; species Plantactinospora sp. DSM 117369. Next base: position 5,601,001 of record NZ_CM132446.1, read on the forward strand.
CGGCACCGAAGGGGAGGAACAGGGCGAAGAACGGGGCGATGAACAGGTACGGCACGTACGGCCGGTACGGGCGCTGGTCGCGCCTGGCGCGACGACGGCGAATGCCCGGTGTCTCTGGCGGGGGCGGCACCACCTCGGCGGTTTCCTGGACAGACCTGGTAGCGATCGGTGTCCGGCCCTCGGACCGGCTACCGGGACGAATCGCTCGCACGGCTAGCGACGCCGCAGCTCGGCGAGGGACTCGCTCGCAGCCTGCTGCGGTGTCCACTTGCCGAGCAGGGTCTGGTCCAGCGCGTACTGGACGGTCTTGGTGACCGCAGCCCAGTCGGCATAGCTGAACGGCGGCAGGGTGACTGCGGCCAGTTCACTGCCGATCTTCTGGCCGAAGTACGGGTTCGGCTGCTCCGGCTCCAACAACTGCGCGGTCGGCTTGTAGCCGATCAGGCCGAGTGCCTGCTGCTGCGCCCTGAGCCCTTCCGGGGTCAGCCACCACTTGACGAACTGGCGTACACCGTCGGGGTTACGGGTACGGGCCAGGCCCGCGTACAGGCTGCCGCCGAAGCCACCGGTCTGGACCGGTGCGTCAGCGGCCCACTTGGGCCAGGTCAGCAGGCGCCACTTGCCCGCCTGGTCCGGCACGTTCTTCGGCAGGGTGAGCGATCCTACCGAGAAGTTGGCGCCGAACCCGACCACCGTCTCGGCCTTGACCGCGTCGAAGAACGACGGTTCCGCCCAGTAGCCGCGGTAGGCGATCTCCTCCTTTCGGCGCTGCGCGAAGTAGTCAAGGGTGTCGGCGACCAGCGCCGCATCGGCGACGACCGTGCCGTCCTCGGCGATCCACCGCCCGCCTCTGGAGTGGTAGAAGCCGTTGAAGTAGTTGAACCCGTCGACGCCACCCGGCTGCAGGAACAGGTATTTCTTGCCGCCGGTGGCCTGTTTGAGCGCACGACCGGCCTCCGCCATCGCGCTCCAGGTGTCCAGGGCGTCGACGTCGATGCCGTGCCTGGCGAGGGCCTCGCGGTTGACCCAGAGCCCCATGTTGCCCGGACCCATGAGAAACGCGTGGATCTTGCCGTTGAAGCCGAGTAAATAGCCGGGCGGAAAGTCCTTCTCGAGCGGGCCGAGGGTGTCGGTGAGGTCGAGAAACTGCCGGGTCCGGAAGAACTCGTCGGATCGGCGCAGAACGAGTTGGGTCACATCGGGCAGGCCCGTACCGCCGGTCAGCGCTACGAGCAGCCGCTCGTGCAGGTCGTCGAGCGAGTAACTGACGATGTCGACGTCGAGGTCGGGATGCGCCGCAGCGAACGCCTCGAGATGTTGCTTCTGGTTGGTGGAGAAGGTCCAGATCGTCAACTTGTTCGAGGACTCTGTGCCGGAATCGTCGTCGCCGCACGCGGGCAGCAGCGATACACCGGCGAGGCTGGCGACTCCGCCGAGCAGGCGTCGTCTGGTGATGGTGGTCATGTGTCATCTCCCGATGGAACGGCCGTTGGCGTACCAGCGTCTGAGGTGGACGGGCGAGCGTTGCTCGCGAGGCGCTCGCGGGCTCCCGTGAGCAGTCGTTCGGCGTCGCGACGGGCAAGCCAGTCCCGGAGGTCGGCGAAATGGTCGCTCATCGCGGCAGCGGCACTTGCGTCGTCGCCGGTCCGCAGCGCGTCGACGATCGCCTGGTGCCGGGCGGCGCGGGCGTCGGCCGCCGGAGGGGTCCGGTCCAGTCCGTGGCGCATCCGGTGGAACACCTCCCAGAACAGGTCGATCATCTGGAGGACGAGACGGTTGTCGAGCGGTTCGAACAGCCGCCGGTGGAACTGGCGGTCGAGTTCAGCGGCGATCGGCTCCGCCTCGGCCTGCTGCATCGATTGCGCCAGCGCGTCGAGTTCCCGCAGGTCGGACGGTCTGATCGCCTGGCGCACCTTCGGCATCAGTCCCTCCTCCAACGACTCACGCAGCTCCAGCAACTCACGAAGGTTGCGTTCACTGAGCTGAAACCCGTACGGCAGGTTCTCCAGGATCGGCGCGAACGAGAACTCCGCGACGTAGACACCGCCACCATGGCGCGCATGCAGCACGCCGACCGACTCCAGGGACTTGATCGCCTCGCGGAGCGACAGGCGACTGACGCTGAACGCGGAAGCCAGTTCGGCCTCCGATGGCAGTGCGTCCCCTGGGCGCAAGCCATGCTCGTCGATGTACCGGCGCAGATCCTCCTGGATCCGCCGGTAGAGCGGAATTCTCCCGGTAGTCATCAGATCACTTTAGAGGATTCATCTGCTAACCTGCCGACTCATCTGATGTGTTGCAACCGTAGGGGCCGTGCGGGCGACAGTCAAGAGCCCGACACGGCACCGACCCGGTACGTCAGCTGCCGGGCAGAGGCACCAGAGGAGTGAAGGTGACGAAGGCTTCTGGTAACCGTGGCGTCGTGGTCGTCGGCGGTGGCGCCGCCGGCATCGCAGCCGCCGTGTGTGCCGCCCGCGCTGGCGCGGCGACCACCCTGATCGAGGCACAGGGCTTCGTCGGCGGCAACTCCGCGATCCTGCCCTGGTTGGGATTCCACTCCCGGGACTACCGTCAGGTCGTGCGCGGTATCGCCGCCGAGCTCGTCACCGACCTCCACCGTCAGGGCCACGCATCCGGGTTCGTCCTCGACCCGGTCTGCGGCTCCGCGGTCTCGCTGGACAACCACCACTACCGGATCCGGGTCATGCAACTCCTCCACGACGCCGGGGTACGACTGCTGTTGCACAGTCCAGTCGTCGGTGTCGACCGCCGCGACGACCGCGTCACCGCCGTGCACGTTGAGAACAAGTCCGGGCGGCAGTCCATCCCCGGCGACATCTTCATCGATGCCAGCGGCGACGGAGACGTCGGATACCACGCGGGCGCGACGTGGTCCAAGGGCCGCACGGCCGATGGACGCGTTCAGGCCCCGACCCTGGTCTTCCGCGTGGGCGGCGTCGACCGTACCGCCATGGTCGAAGGATTGCGCCGCGACCACGGCCTCTTCCGCGACCTGCTGGCCGACCACCCGACCGTCCTGGCCAAACTACTCGACCGGCTCCCCGAGCAGGACGTCATCGTCTTCGGCGGGTTCACCCGCGCACTCGCCGAAGCCAGACAAGCGGGCACCATCGATGTACCAGCCACCCGCGTCGTTGGCGTCAAGACCCACCCCACCGACGAGTTCGCGGCCGTCAGCACGAAAGTCGCCGACTTCGATCCCACCGACACCGCCGCGATCAGCCGGGCCTACACCGAGGCCTACGCCCAGATTCCACAGCTGCTCGCGTTCTTCACTAAGGCGATCCCCGGCTTCGCCGGTTGCCGCCTGCTTGAGATCGCACCCATGCTCGGTATCCGGGAGAGTCGGCGTGTCCACGGCGACTACCTGCTCACCACCGACGATGTCAGCACCGGAGCGACGTTTCCTGACGCTGTCGCCATCGGCGCCTACCATATCGACATCCACCGCCCGGACGGCTCATGGGTCGACTCCAGGAGTGTACGGCCCTACGACATCCCGCTGCGCTGCCTGACCGCCAAAGGGATCGAGAATCTCCTCATCGCTGGAAAGTGCGTGTCCGCCAGCCACGAGGCCTTGGCGTCCACCCGCGTCATACCAACCTGCATGGCCCAGGGCCAGGCCGCAGGCACCGTCGCCGCACTCGCCGCCGCCCGGGACACAGGCCCCCGCGAGGTTCCGTACAGCTCCCTGCTAAACCGCCTTCGGCACGACGGAGCGCAGCTGCGAGAGACACTCCCACCCGCCGACCCCGCCCTGATCGAACGGTACGGAGCACTGCCCACCTGACCGGAAGTGTGTCGATTTCCGTGTTTGGGCCCGTCGCGTGATCGAGGTTGTTAGAGCGGCGAACTTCCTCATCGAGGCCACCGGCTGGCACCGTGGCGTCCGGCGATAGCACGGCCTACGCCCCGGTCGCCGGCCCGGCGGCTGGCTATCCTCGCGAATCGCGCCTACCACCGCGACCTTGCCTCGCGGGCGGCCGAGAGCGGCTCCAAGCTGGAGCTGCGCCTCGTCGCTGCCGCACAGGCCACTTTGAGCGGCGCCAGCCAGTCGGCGTCCCCAGCGGGCGTGCGCCGTGTTGGAGTGGGGTCCGGCGTCGACCAGGTGGTAGCCGTAGGGCGGTCGCCCGCCGAGGTGCCGAACCTGATCGCGGGCTTGCGCGCGCATGGCCATCATGGTGCGGAACCGGGCACGGAGCACTTCCCGTTTCGACTGGTGCCCAAGCAGCATGACCAGGGCCTGGTGGGTGGGGTCGTTCAGGTCGACGGGGCCGCAGGTCTCGGGAAGCCACAAGCGCGGCGGGACTGTTGCCGCCGATCCAGATCGGGGGGTGTGGGACGCGGGCCGGGCGGGACGCGGGATGGACGTTGTCGAAGTAGACGGTTTCGCCGTGGAAGGACGCCAGGTCGGTGGTCCAGAGTTCGCGCAGGGCGAGGAGACATTCATCGGTGAGTTTGCCGCGCCGGGAGAACGGAATACCCAGGGCATCGAAGGCGTCTGTCGCCCAGCCGATTCCGACGCCGAGGATCAGCCGGCCACCGGAGAGCTGGTCGAGGGTGGCGGTGACGCGGGCCAGCTGTAGTGGGTGGCGTTGGGGCACCACCGCGACACTGGGCCCGAGTTCGATGCTGTGGGTGTGGGCGGCCAGCCACGCCAGGGTGGTGAACGCCTCGTAGAACGGTGCCGTCAGGGCCGGGCGCGATGTTCGCTGCACCGTCGCTCATCTGGCATTACGTCACTGCCCATTCCTACCGACCGCCGGCTGAGTTCATCGAGGCCGTGGGGCAGTATGACCAGGGCTGGACTTCGGGAGCAGGCCCCTGGATACCCCACGATGCCGCGGCGCATCACGTTCGACTGACCCGAGGCGCTCGTTGGCGTCGCGCCCATCGCGTAAGATCCGGACGCTGTCGGCAAGTCCGCTCGTGGCGACAGCCAGTCCATTGCCGGCCGGAGCCTGGTCCGGCGTCAAACGTCGAGCCGGCCCGGGACGGCGTCACCTCGGCCGGAGGTCAGTACCCTGCGCAGGCCCCGACCAAGAAGATTCAATTGGTGCGCGGGCATGTCGAGGACGAAACGCTGTTCGACCGGCAGGCCCAATATGGCGGCTGCTTCCTGGTCGAGCACGAGCCGCAGCTCGCGGTCCCTGATCTCGCATTCGCGCACTCCGCCGTAATGCGTGGCCTGGCCTGGGTCGACCACCAAGCAGTACGTATCCATGCCGAGCTCGATCTCTTGATCGTCGTCGGCGCCGTAGCTGTCGGCGTACGGGCTTCGGCGCAGAGCCAGGTACGCCAGACGTACACACCCCGGGAGGTCTGCCGCTTCGGCTCCGTCGGCCGCCTGCTGACCCCGTGATCTTCAAGCCGCTGCTCACGCTGGCTTACCACTGAAGTCGGTCGGCGCCCGGATCGCGACTAGAAGCGGATGTTGTAGGAGATCTCGGCCAATCATCTGAGCGGGGCTGCCCGGACATTGCGGGTAGGCGCTTCGATAACCCAACGTCTTTCCTAGATGTGCGATGCTCCAGGCATGAGGATCACGGCTGCAATCGTGGTGATCGTCCGATTGCTGGCGCTCGCCGTCCTGAGCTGGCTTCTGGTGGCCTTCGCCTCCCCGACACCGGATCCGTTCGTTGTCGGCGTTGGCTGGCTTCTGGCGATGGGGGTTGTGCTAACTGTCCCCCAGTCCCGCCGCTTCGTGGTGCGATGGGTGGGCACCGGCCAGCTGACGCGCTCATCCCAGTAGCCCTTTACACCCGTCAAGCATACGCACGTCGGCATGATCGGACGGCGCGCCAGCCGTACGACGCCCACGCTCTGTGACCCGTGCGCACCCACCGCCGCGCGTGCTCTGCGGCAGAAGCGGACGCCGAGACTGACGTGCGACGTCGGGCGAGGTGCCGATATAGTCGCCGCCCTGAATCCGTGAAGCGTAGGGACAGTGATGCACAGGACTCTTCGAGCTATCGGGTACCGGCGTGATTCGTCGGCGTCGGACAGCTTGCCGGACGTTCGTGACTTCGTCGATGAGAGCGTGCCTGCTGACGCGCGCACTGCCGTGGTTGGTATCTCCGGTCGGGCACCTGCTTCGTCGCGACGGCAGGGTTTTCGCGGTGCCGGATCTGCGGGGTGGCCAACGGTAGTACTGACTTGACTGATGGCTGCACGGCAGGAACTGGGCCTCGAAGACCGGCTCGAGCACGATCTTCACCGCCGCCTGCACGATGCGGTCACAAACCGCGGGAATCGACAACGGCCGCTGTTCATTGGTACCCGGCTTCGGGATGAACACCCGACGCGCCGGCAACGGCCGCCAGCTACCGTCCCGCAGTTCGCTGGCCAGCTCGTCCAGCAGCCAGGCCACCCCGTACTGCGCGACCTGGTCCAAAGTGGTCCTATCGATGCCCGGCGCACCGTTGTTCCGGCGAACCGCGACCCACGCACGCCACAAGACGTCCCTGCGGAAGACTGAGGTTCCCCCCGGGATGTGGACACCGGGTTATGCCGCGATCTGTTGCAGGGTAGCCGGTGTGAGGGTTTGTTCGTAGTCGGCGGGGCTGAGGTAGCCGAGTGCGGAGTGGCGGCGCCGGTGGTTGTAGAAGGCGATCCACCGGAACACGTCGCGGCGGGCGTCGGGTTCGGTGGTCCAGCGGTGGTGGTCGACATCCAACTCTCGTTTGAGGGTGGCGAAGAACGCCTCGGCCAGGGCGTTGTCGTACGAGGATCCGATCCGCCCCATCGAGCGGCGGATGCCGTGCCGTTGGCAGGCGTCGGCGAAGTCGCGGCTGACGTATTGGGCGCCCCTGTCCGAGTGGAAAATCACGCCGTCGACTCGGCCGCTCCGGGCGGCGACTGCGGCGTCCAGGGCGTCGATGATCAGGCTGGTGCGCATGTGGGTGTTGATCGACCAGCCGATCAGGCGGCGGGTGGCGATGTCGATGACGGTGGCCAGGTAGAGCCAGCCGCCGCCGACGCGGAGGTAGGTGATGTCGCCGCACCACCGCTGGTCCGGTGTCGTGGCGGTGAAGTCCCGGCCGATCAGGTCCGGCGCCGGCGGGGCGGCCGGATCCGGGATCGTGGTGCGTTTGCGGCGGCGTAGGTGCCGGCCCACGATCTCCCGCTGCCGCATGATCCGCTCGACTCGCTTGCGGTTGACCCGCACACCCCGGTCGCGCAGCTCGACGGTCACCCTCGGGGACCCATAGGCGCCACCGGAGTCGGCGTGGATGATCCTGATCTGCTCGGCGAGGGCGTCCTCGGCGGCGGCGCGGGCCTGCCGTGCGGGTTCGCTGGCGGCCCAGCGGTAGAACCCGGAGCGGGACACGGCCAGGATCCGGCACAGCCGCTTGACGCTCCAGGTGGCGCGGTGGGTGGAGATGAACCGGAAGCGGCTGGTCACCGATCCATCTCCTTCGCGAAATACGCGGCTGCCTTGCGCAGGATCTCCTTCTCCTGCCGCAGCTCAGCCACCTCACGCCGCAGCCGGGCGATCTCCGCGTCCTTGTCCGCCACCGACAGAGCGTCCCCACCCGATGCCGGACCCGTGCCGGTTTGCCGCTCCTGCTTACGGACCCAGTTCCGCAGCGTCTCGTGACTCATCCCCAACTCGCGGGCGACCTGGTTGATCGGCCGACCCGACGAACGGACCAGGTCAACCGCGTCACGCTGGAACTCTTCCGTGTACTTCGATGGACGCCCCAACGGGGACACCCCTTCCTCTGGACCAACGTCCAGTTTCAGGGTGTCCACATCTCAGGGGGAAGCCCAGACCTTGTCTCGCAGCGCATGGAACCGACGCCCGGGATCGGCCTTGGCCGCCCGGTACAGCGCATGCTGCAAAGCTCGGACCGGATCCAGCACGGACCCCGAAGCGGCGGAACTAGCCGAAACGGCACTCACCGGGCACCCCTTCATCAGCAGTACGCATCGACGAAGCAGCGGCCCTTCCCTCACCGGCGGTTATGTTGTCCACTCGGCTCAACCAGTACTACGGCCGCCTCCGACTCCCTCCCGGCACGGGATCCACTTCCCGGCGCGAACCGGTTATAGGACCCGACTCTCCGACGCGCATCCGCAGCACCCCGGGCCGGGGAGGGCCTCCCCAGTTCCCGCCGCCACCATCCGAACGTTCCGCGCCCCATACGCCGGGGAGTTCCTCGCGGCTGCAATCCAGGAACTACACCGCTTCCACGGCCTTCACCCTGAATTCGGGGGCTCGGCACTCCCTCTGCCCCACCCCAACGGGCAGGACCTCTAACGACGCCGCAGGCTTCGCGTCAAGCTACGGACCGCTCAGTCGCTCCCCCTGACAGGGCCTTCGACGCTGCGCTTCGACACCGGCCGTTTCCAACCGATGCCGGCAGCCTGCTACCGGGCCTCCTGGCAGCTACCCGGACCGGACTTCCACCGGCAAGCGACGACGAGCTTACGACCACGATGAGCTACACACTCACCTCCAGGTCCGCTGGGCGCACGAAAGACCGAGGCTAGTAGCAACCAGCATCGACATCCTCACCGGCGAACCTTGACAAACCAGATACCGGCCTAACTAAACGGCGTTGCGACTAGCGCGGCTCCAACTGGATGATGACGTTGCCATGCAGGGCGACGCCGGCCAACCGGCTACGCCCGACACCGCGCGCTGGCCGGACCGGATTCGGTCAGGCGCACGGCGGATGGGTGATGGTGAAGTGCGACGAGGTGCCGCCCCAGCCACCGTTGGGCTCCGCACAGCCCGACCAGCGCTGCCCGAGGATCTGGGACATGTGCGGCGTGGCGTACTAGGTCACGAGAAACCGGGTGTCGGCGGCGTCCGCCGCCGGGGCGGCCGGCGGGGACACGACGAGCGGTCCGACCAGGACGGTGACGAACCCGACAACGCCGAGTCTCCACATCGCCGTCAGGGCTAACCTAACTCGACACACAACCATCGATCCTCCTCGGAGCCGGGACGTCGCGTCGACGCCGCGCGGGACGACGGCTACCGGACGGCGGGCGTCCCCGCGCGGGACAGTTCCCAACGCAGTTGGACCGTCACCGTTCGAGGCTGCGGTACTGGCTGGCGTGGAAGACCAGCGGCGCGATCTCGACGTCGCCACCGAGGTCGTGCACCCGGAGCAGGACAATGTCGTGGTCGCCGGCGGTGATCTGCTCCAGCAGGGTGCAGTCCAGCCACGCGCTCGCCCCGTCGAGGAAGACCGCACCCCGGTCGGAGACCCGTCGGCGCACCGTCGACGACGGCGGCGATCGCGACGACGCCGGTGGGAAACGTGGAGAAGACCCGCCGCAGTTCGCGGTGGTCCAACGCCTGCCCCAGACTCATCCGAGGCTCCGGACCGCCGGCACCCGACACCCGTCCGGACGCTGCCACGACGTGTCGACGATGGTGATGAGATCCATGACTCCCCTCTCAACGCGTCGGCGAAGGTACCGGTCAGCCGTGCCGGCGTTGCCACTCCTGGGCGAGCAGCCGGTAGGACCGCACCCGGTCGGCGTGCTCGTGGGTGATGGTGGTGATGATCAGCTCGTCGGCGCCGGTCGCCTCGCGCAACAGGTCGAGCTGGTCGGCGACCTGTGCCGGGGTACCGACGAACTGGGTGTCGACGCGGTCGGCGACCAGCTCGCGGTCGGCGTCGGTCCAGGAGTAGGCCCGGGCCTGCTCCGGGGTCGGGAACGGGATCGCGCCCTCGGCGGTCCGGATGCTGCGTACCCAGAGCCCGTAGCCCGAGGCCAGCTCGCGGGCCTCCGCCGCGTCCTCGGCGACGACCACGTCGGCCGAGACGCTGACGTACGGCCGGTCCAGCTCCTCGGAGGGCCGGAAGGCCGCCCGGTATGCGTCCGCGGCTTCGAGGACGGTACCGGGGCTGACGTGGTAGTTGGTGGCGAACCGCAGCCCGTTCTCCCCGGCGACGCTCGCGCTCTCGCCACCGCTGCTGCCGAGGATCCAGATCTGCACCTGCGCACCCTCCCCCGGCACCGCGTGGGCCTCCTCCCCCTCGGCCGACCGGTAGGTGCCGTGCAGCAGGTCGAGGATGTCCCGGATCTGTTCGGTGTAGTTCTGCGACTGGGCACCCGGCAGGTGCAGCAGCGTCTTCTGCAACGCGAAGCGCGGCGACGTGAGCAGGTGCGCGAAGGAGAACTTCGGTGGGATCAGCAACCCGTTCGGGGCCCGACCGCCGACGACCCTGCTGCCGCCGACGAGTGCCGGTTCGGCCTTCGGTTCGGTCGGGCGTCCGCCGGACCGACCGAGACCGAGGTCCAGCCGACCCGGGTGCAGGGCGTCGATCAGCCCGAACTCCTCCACTGTCGACAGCGCGGTGCGGTGGCCGAGCTGCACCGCACCGGATCCGATCCGGATCGTCGAGGTGGCCGCCGCGGTGAGCGCCAGCAGCACCGCCGGCGACGTACCGGCGACCCCGGGATTGAGGTGGTGCTCGGCGAACCAGTAGCGGGCGTACCCGAATCGTTCGGTCTGCTGGGCGAGGTCGATGCTGTTGCGCAGCGCCTCGGTGGCGGTCGATCCCGAGGAGATCGGGACCAGGTCGAGTACGGCAAGTGGTGGAACGGTCATGGCAGCACCCTTCTCCGACGGCCGGTACCAGGAACGTTCATCGATCCACCCCGACGGCCACCGGGGCGCCGAGGCCGAGATGGTCGCGCAGGGTCTCGCCCTGGTAGTCGGTGCGGAACACCCCCCGCTCCTGGAGCAGCGGGACGACCCGGTCGGCGAACCCGTCCAGCCCGCCGGGGGTGATGTGCGGGACCAGGATGAACCCGTCGCTGGCATCGGCCTGCACCAGGTCGTTGATGCCGTGCGCCACGGTCTCCGGCGCCCCGACGAACGTCTGCCGGCCGGTCACCTCGATGATCAGTTCCCGGATCGACAGCTTCTTGGCCTCGGCGCGTTCACGCCACTCTCGGGCGGTGGCGATCGGGTCGCGGTACATCCGCACGCTGGCCCGGCCCCGGGAGACGGTGTTCTCGCCCGGGTCGGGGTCGATCTCGGGCAGCGGCCCGTCCGGGTCGTAGCCGGAGAGGTCCCGGTTCCAGAGCTGCTCCAGGAACTTGATCGCGGTCTGCCCGCTCACCTGGCGCAACCGCACCTCGTGCGCGAGTTCCTGAGCCTCGGTGTCGGTGTCGGCGAGTACGAAGGTGGAGGCCGGCAGGATCAGCAACTGCTCCGGCGTACGCCCGTATCGGGCGAGCCGGCCCTTGACATCGGAGTAGAACGCCTGACCGGCGGCGAGGGTGTCGTACCGGCTGAAAATCGCGTCCGCCGAGGAGGCCGCGAACTCGCGTCCCTCGTCGGAGTCGCCGGCCTGGAGGATGACCGGCCGCCCCTGGGGGCTGCGGGGCACGTTGAACTGCCCGGTGATGTCGAAGTCCGGGTCGGTGTGGTGGAAGGCCCCCGGCCGCGCGTCGCGGAGGAAGACGCCGCTCTCCTTGTCCGCGACGATCTCGTCGCCGTGCCAGGAGTCGAAGAGTTTCCAGGTGGTCCGCAGGAAGTTGCGGGCCCGCTCGTAGCGCCGTTCCTGGGGCAGGAAGCCGCCGCGCCGGAAGTTCTCGCCGGTGAACGCGTCCCAGGAGGTGACGACGTTCCAGCCGGCCCGGCCGGCGGAGAGATGGTCGAGGCTGGCGAACTGCCGGGCGACCTCGTACGGCTCGTTGAAGGTGGAATTGATCGTCCCGGCCAGCCCGAGCCGCTCCGTCACCGCCGCGAGCGCGGCGAGCACGGTGAAGGTGTCCGGCCGGCCCACCACGTCCAGGTCGTAGATCTGGCCGTTCTGCTCGCGCAGCCGCAGCCCCTCGGCCAGGAAGAGGAAGTCGAACTTCGCCCGCTCGGCGGTACGGGCGAGATGGGCGAACGAACTGAAGTCGATGTGGCTGCCCGCCTCCGGATCACTCCACACCGTGGTGTTGTTGACGCCGGGAAAGTGGGCGGCCAGGTGGATCTGCTTGCGTGGTCTACTCATGGTCGATGACCCCTTCCGCGATGCTCGGCACAGCGGTCACACGGCCGCGTAACGGTTGACGGGTCGGGCGAGGCCGAGCAGCCCGCGCAGGGTCTTCGCCTCGTACCCGCGGCGGAACGCCTGCCGCCGTTGCAGTTCCGGCACGAGTACCCGGGTGATCTGCTCCAGGTCGTGCGGCACGGTGCCCGGCCGCAGCCGGAAGCCGGCGAGCCCGGCCGCCTGCCATTGGCCCAGCAGGTCCGCCAGGTCGCCGGGGGTGCCGACGAACACCTCGGCGTCGCTGGAGAACTCGCCGCCGGAACGCTCGTCGAGACGCGCCCTGCGGGCCCGCGCGCTCGCCGCCGAGTCGTCGAGGAAGACGACCAGATCGGCGAAGACGTGTACGGTCTGTTCGGCCCGGCCGGCGGCGGCCTGCTCGGCGCGGATCTCGGCGACGATCGCCCGGGCCTGCTCCGGATCGTGCGGGGTCACAAAACCGATGTCGGCGCCGCGCCCGACCAGGCGGTACGGCACGCTCTGGTGTGCCAGCGCGCCAACCACCGGCTGCCCCTGCGGCGGGCGCGGTGTGATCGACGGGCCCTTGACGCCGAACCAGCGCCCCTCGAAGTTGATGTAGTGCAGCTTCTCCCGGTCGACGAACCGCCCGGTGGCGACGTCCCGGATCTCGGCGTCGTCCTCCCAGCTGTCCCAGAGCCGCCGGATCACCTCGACGTAGTCGGCCGCCTCCTCGAACAGGTCGGCGATCAGCCCCTGCACCGCCGGGCCGGTGAACTCCTCGGTACCAAGCCGGGGCAGCGTACGGCGACCGAAGTGCGCCGCCTCGTCCGATCGGACCGACACCCGTACCTGCACACCGGCCCGCCCGGTGGAGACGTGGTCCAGGGTGGCGATGGCCTTGGAGAGGTGGAACGGCTCGGTGTGCGTGACCACCGCCGTGGGGATCAGGCCGACGTGCCGGGACAGCGGGGCCACCCGCGCGGCGACCAGTACGGCGTCGAGGCGCCCGCGCACCTGGTCGGTACGCCCGTCCGGCTCGGTGTGGCGCGACGACTGCAACCCGAGCGAGTCGTCGATCGTGACGAAGTCCAGCAGGCCCCGTTCCGCCTCGGCCACCAGGTCGGCCCAGTAGCGGGCGGTGAGCAGCTCCGCCGGGCGGGCCCGTGGTTCCCGCCACGCCGCGGGATGCCAACCCGCACCGTCGAGCGCGACGGCGAGATGCAGTGGGTGCGGTGAATCGGCCATGGTGCTGCTCAACTTCCTGCTCGGAGGTGGCCACCGGACGCGGTGCCGCGACCGGTGGCCGGTCGCGGCACCGACCTGGGACGCCGTCGGGTGGCGGGGGCAGGGGCGGGCGCGGTCGGCTTCGCCTTGGCGGGCACGTCCACGATGGCGGTCACGCGTGCGCACCGGACGTGTCGTAACGGGCGCGCGACACACCGCGGTCGGTTGGCAGGCATCGGAGACTCTCCTCTCGGCCGTCGCACCTGATCCAACTCCGCCGCATTGCCTACTATTCCGATAGGCATTATTTGGGTGTCCGGGCCGCGGTGTCGGCGGGTACGCGCGCCCGGTCGGGCGTACGGACCGCGCTGAACCACGTGTGCCGGCGCAGCGTGAACCCGAGCGAGCGGTAGAGGCGGATCGCCCCGCTGTTGGCGGCCGACGCGTGCAGGAAGGGGATCTCGCCGCGCTCGCGGATGCCGGCGGCGACCGAACGGACCAGCCGGGACCCGAGACCGAGCCGACGGTACGCCGGATCGGTGCAGACCGCGCTGATCTCGGTCCAACCGGGGGGATGGAGGCGCTCGCCTGCCATCGCCACGAGCCGGCCGTTGATCCGGATGCCGAGGTACCTGCCCAACTCGATGGTGCGCGGCCGGAACGGCCCCGGCTCGGTACGCGCCACCAGGTCGAGCATCTCCGGCACGTCGGCCGAGTCGAGACGTACCGAGTCCGGGTCGGGAGCCGCCGCCAGGGTGGTGGCGACCATCTGGACGCCGGGGATCCGCTCCACGACCTCCCAGTCGGCCGGCGGGGTCGCGTCCACCCCGGCCAGTGGCACCACCGTGGCCGGACCGGCCAGCGCGGCCAGGTCGGCCCAGGCCCGCTCGTCGTGGTCGGCGGCCAGGGTGGCGAACGGCGCGACGTCCAGGTGGTAGCGGGCGGCCTGACCGCGCATCTCGGCCAGGTGGGCGTGCTGGCCGGTCAGCGCCGCCCAGACCGGGTTGTCCAGGATGTGCGTCGCGGTGTCATCGTGCAGGCTGCGGGTCACGGCGCCTCCCAAGGTGGTGTGCCGCCGGACGACGGCACCGGATGCCGGAATCGGAACGCGCGGCGGTGCCGGCGAGTGTCGACGTCACGAGCGGGGCAGCCCGGGCGGGTTGACCTGCGAGGTGGGGATGGCCTCGCTCTCCAGCCCCCACCGGGCCAGCACCTCGCGGTACTTTCCGTTCGTGATGACGGTGTTGAGCGCCTCGCCCAGCGCCTGGACCAGCTTGTTGTCCTTCTTGGTCATCGCGGCGATCTGGGCCGGCACCTCACCGCCACCCGGCACCAGGCCGACGATCTTGGTCTCCCCGCTGACCGCCGCGTGGTAGACCACCGCCGGGTTCGGCCCGAAGTAGGCGTCGATCCGCCCGGAGCGCAGGGCGAGTTGGTACTCCGTCGGACGCTGGTAGTAGACGATCTTCGCCGCCGCCAGTCCGGCGGCCTTGTTCTGGGCGTCCCAGCGCAGCAGGACCTGCTCCTGGTTGGTACCGGAACTGACCGAGACGGTGAGCCCGGCGATGTCGGCCGGCTTCTCGATCTTGTCGATCTTGCCGTCCTTCTTCACCTCCCAGCCGAGCGAGTCGACCCGGTACGACGCGAAGTCGTAGATGTCCTTCCGCTCCTCGGTCACGGTGATGTTGGAGAACCCCACCTCGTTCTGGCCTGAGCGGACCACCAGGAAGAGGTTCTCCCACGAGGTGGGTTGCAGGTCCAACTCCAGGCCGAGAACATCGGCGACCAACTGCGCGATGTCCGGCTCCACACCGATCAGCGTGCGGTCGTCGTCGGCCCGGAACGCCAGCGGTGGCGATCCTTCGCCGCTCACCCCGACGGCGAGCTTGCCGTCGGCGCGGATCGCCTCCGGCACCGTGGCCGCGATCGCCTCTACCTTCTCCGTCCGGACCCGCTTCTGGTCAGGGCTGGTGTTGATCACCTGTCCGCCGGCGCTCGCGGACGGGTCGACCGGCACGGCCCGCTCGTCGTCCGGGGTGCCACAGCCGGTCACCGCCAGTACGCCGGCCAGGGACACCAGGACGGCGTGCCGCCATCGGGGCATGGAGGACCTCCTTGGCTCGAAGGGCTTTCGGGGTTGCTCAGAGGACCTTCGCGAGGAAGGCGCGGGTGCGTTCATGCCTCGGGTCGTCGAGGACCTGAGGGGGTGAGCCCTGCTCGACGATGCGACCGTCGTCCATGAAGACCACCGTGTCGGCGACCTCGCGGGCGAAGCCGATCTCGTGCGTGACGACGATCATGGTGGTGCCGCCCCGGGCCAGGTTCCGCATCACGTCCAGGACCTCGCCGACCAGTTCAGGGTCCAGCGCGGAGGTGGGCTCGTCGAAGAGCACCACCTTCGGCTCCAGCGCGAGTGCCCGGGCGATGGCGACCCGCTGCTGCTGACCACCCGAGAGCTGGCGCGGATAGCTCCGCGCCTTGTCGGACAGACCGACCCGGTCCAGCAGCCGGGTGGCCAGCTCGACCACCTCGCGCCGACCCCGACCCTGCGCGGAGACCGGCGCCTCCACGACGTTCTCCAGCACGGTCAGGTGCGGGAAGAGGTTGAAGTTCTGGAACACGAAACCGATGTCGGTACGCTGCCGCAGCACCTCCCGCTCCTTCAGTTCGCGCAGCCGCCCGCCGGCCTGGCGGTATCCCACCAGTTCGCCGTCGATGCGCACGTACCCCCGGTTCACCTTCTCCAGGTGGTTGATGCTGCGCAGCAGCGTCGACTTGCCGGAGCCGGACGGGCCGAGGATCACGACCACCTCACCGGCCCGGACCAGCAGGTCGACGCCGCGCAGCACCTCCAGCGGGCCGAAGCTCTTGTGGATGCCGCGCAGCTCCACCATGGGCCGGCTCATCGATCTGCTCCCCCGTCGAGTTCGGCCGCGAGCCGGTCCCGGTCGGCCCGACGCTGGCGGCGGGCCGCCGCGAGGTCGTCGGCGAACCTACGGACCCGCTGCCACGGCGTCGGCGCCAGCGTGCGTACTGCGCCGCGCGCGTAGTGCCGCTCGACGTAGTACTGGACGATCGACAGCACGGTGGTCAGAGCCAGATACCAGATCGCCGCCACCAGCAGCAGGGCGATCACCCGGCCGTTGCGCGAATAGATCACCTGGACCTGGTAGAACAGCTCCGGAATGGCCATGATGTAGACCACGGACGTGCCCTTGACCAGGCCGATGATCTCGTTGCCGGCGGTCGGGATGATGGTCCGCATCGCCTGCGGCAGCAAGATCCGCCGGATCTGGCGCCGCCTCGGGATGCCGAGCGCCGTCGCCGCCTCCAGCTGCCCCTGGTCCACCGAGAGGAACCCGGACCGGACGATCTCCGCGCAGTACGCCGCCTGGTGCAGCGCCAGGCCAAGGGTCGCCGCGGTCAGCGGCCCGACCAGATCCTGGGTGCCGATGTCGAAGAAGGACGGTCCGAACGGGACACCGACGGAGATCCGGTCGTAGAGCAGGGCCAGGTTGAACCAGAACAGCAGTTGCAGGATCAACGGCACCGAGCGGAACAGCCACACATAGCCCCAGGAGATGGCCTGTAGCAGCGGGCTGCCGGACAGCCGCATGAGCGCGAGCACCGTGCCCAGGGCAAATCCGAGCAGGATGCCGAGGGCGGTCAGTTGCAGGGTGACGCCGACCGCTCGGAGCACCGTCTCGTAGAACAGGTACTGGCTGACGACGTGCCACTCCCAGGCCGGGTTGGTGACCAGTGCGTGCAGTGCCATCGCCAGCAGCACCGCCACCACCGCGCTCGCCACCCACCGCCACGGATGGCGGGCCGACACCACCTTTAGCGACCGCAGGTCGTCCGGGTCGTGCGGCGGGGTCCGCACGCCACTGACCGATGCCTCAGAGATCGCTGTCATCCCGGCTCCTCATATAGCCTAGTATCCCGATAGGAATAGGAGGAGACAAGATCTCTCGACGCTCTTGCCGTCAGGCGGTTGTCGTCGCGGTGGCCCCGGAGACCCAGCCCGGCGGCCCGGGACGACGACCGAACAGCGGCGCGGGTGGCCCCGGGAACGATCAGCTCGGACGCAACCGAAACCCGGCGACTCGGCGCGGAACGGGCGCCTCTACCGGGACGGACAGGTTTCCGACATCGGTCGACCGTGGCCGACCGGCGCCACCACGACCGGTCATCCGTCGCCCGTCATGGATGTCCGGGTGTCGGGGGCACCCCGCCGCCGGCAGTAGCCGAGAGCGAGGACCGTCATGCGCAATCGTCCGTCCCGAGTGGCCCGTTGGCTCCGTATCCTGCTCGTGTCCACCCTCGCCGCCGTCCTGACCGCCGCCTCCGGCACGGTCGGGTACGCGGCGGCGGAGCCGGCACCCGCCTGTGGCGTGCGGTACCAGGTCACCGGAGCGTTCCCAATCCTGCCCGACCATCGCCTCGTCGGCGCGGCGGAACCGCACTGACGAGGCAGATGACCACAGGGGGCGCTACCTCTGCTCGGGTTCATGCGAGCCTGCCCGCCGATGCCGATGGCCGGGCCGGGTCGTTCGGCCACCCAGGCCCCGGCGGATCGATCGGATTCACCGACCCCGACGCTGGTGTCGGCTTCGGCTACGTCACGAACCTCTGGAACTTCCGGCCCGACGACCCACGGGCGTCGAACCTGGCCAAGGCCGTCCGAACCTGCCTCGATGACGGGAAACTCGCGTGACGGAACCCCAGGCGGCGGTGCAGGAATGGTAGGCCGCAGCGGCATCCCGGCCCCGGGGTGGGCGCCGTCGAGGACGGACCGATCGAGGCCGAGACCGCCGGCAGCGCAAACCTGAACAGCGTGTCCGGCGTCACGATGACGCCGGACACACCGTTCCTGACCGGCCCGATCACCAGGGTCTGGGTCACGAAGCTGCTCATACTCTTGGTCGAGACGGATCTGGCGGATCTCGACGACGACACCGTCGAGGTCCGGGCCAGCAGTTCTGGACGACGGCATGATCCGCCGCGCCTGATCGATCCCGACCCGCGGCGACACCCTCCACACGACGAGAGACCAGGTAACGGGCCCTTCGCCGAGGCGTCGCCGGATCCGTCGGGTCGGTGGTTGGGCGCCCGCGTCGGCGCGACGGTGCGGCCATGTGGGTTTCGGCTCAGTCGAGGGTGTCGAGGTCGCGGGCGAGCACGTCTTCGGTGGTTTCGCGGCGTATCAGGGTGGTGCTGAGCGCGTCGCGGACGCTGATGAGGGCGGGCCGGCCGACGAGGTGGTAGTTGGACGCGCGCGTGTGGTGGTAGGCGCCCGTCCCGGCGACCGCAAGCAGGTCGCCGGGGTGCAGGTCGGACGGTAGGTTCTGGCTGGGGACGATGACGTCGTCGATGTCGTTGTGGCGGCCGACGATGGTGGTCGGGGCTGGTGCGGCGTTGCTGACCCGTCCGATCATGACAGCGGTGTGCCGACCGCCGCAGAGGGAGTCGTGCGGGCAGTCGGTCATGCCGCCATCGACAGCGACGAGATTGTGCCCGTTCGAGTCGTGGTTGACCGCTAGCACGCGGTAGATGGTGACTCCGGCGCGGGCCACGATCGCCCGCCCGGGGGAGACCGTGAGCCGTGGCGCCGGGATGTTCGACTGTTGTGCTGCCAGGTTCAGCACGCCGCGGATGCGGTGGGCGAAGGCGTTCAGGGCGAGGGTGGGATCGCCGGTGTTGTAGGCGACGGCGTGGCCGCCGCCGAGGTTGAGCGCGGTCAGCTCGATGCCGTGGCGGGCGCGTACGGCGGCGAGGAATTCGACGACGCGGCGTACCTCGCGTTCGTAGATGCTGAACCGGCTGACCTGGTGGCCGACCGAGCAGTCCAGCCCAACCAGCGTGAGACCTGGCTGGGCGGCGATGCGAGCCACCGCGGACATCGCCGCGTCGGAGGTGATACGAAGGCCGAACCGGCTGTCCGGGCTGTCGCCCGCAGGTTCGGCCAGTACCCGCAGGAGGATCCGCTGGCCGGCTGGCGCGGTCGCCGCGAGCCGGCTGATCTCGCTGGATGACTCCACCACGATGGCGCTGGCCCGGGCTCGGTAAGCGGCCTCCAGATCGTGGGGGGCCTTCGCGTTGCCATACATGACGATGCGGTCCGGAGGGAACGCGGCGGCCTGCGCCACCTGCAGTTCGCCTGCGGAGCCGACGTAGAGGCCCAGGCCCTCCTCGTCCAGCCAACGGGTGACTCGCCGGCTGATCAGGGCTTTGGCGGTGTAGAAGACGTTGCCATCGCCGAACGCGGTCAGGTAGTCGCGGCAGCGCAGACGCAGGTCGGTCTCGTCGACCGCGTAGGTCGGGGTGCCGTGGTGGGCCGCGAGGGCGGCCATGCCCACACCGCCGATGTACATGTCGCCGTGCTCACCCCATCGGGCGGTTGTCGGCCACACATCGCCGGTCAGGGGTGTCCGCAGTGAGGTGCGGAGCGAGGGAATCAGGTCGGCCAGGCTCATCGTGTCGCTCCGGCAGTGAGGTGTGTTCCGCGGTCTTCCGCTGGTGGGCGGCATGGTGCGTCAGCGGGCTCAGCCAGGTCGATCTCGCCGATCACGAGGTGGGTGATCGAGCTGATCGCTCCCTCGGTTCGCATGGCTGTCACCAGCCGATCCAGGTCGATCAGAGCCGGGCAGCAGACGTGTACCACGAGATCGATGTCGCCGACGACGTGCCAGCCGGCGGTGACCCCGCTTTGGGTGCGAAGAAACCGCTCGAACCGATCGAGTGCGCATCCAGGCAGACGAACGAGTACCAGTGCCTGCAGGGGTGGCCCCTCCGAGTACGTGGTCATGTCGACCATCGTCACGCCGGATGCCGTGCCGGTCGACCACGCCATACGGACCCGCTACACCGCTGGTGGCTTCCTTGACGATTCCGCTACGGCGACCGCCGCTTAAAGTGACCGGCGAGCCTCAACCAGCGGCGCGTGCGGCGGTCTGACCGCCGCGATGACGTCGGCGGCCCGCCAGTACCAGGCGTACCTCCTGTTCCTGGCGGGAGCGGCCGGGAAGGAGGTGTGGGTGAAGTCCTCGGAAATCTGCCAGATCCGCTCGGCCTCGTGCTCACTTCGCAGCCGGGAGTAGACGGGCTGTTCTGCGGGCGCGCCGGACAGGTGCCCGAGACCGCTGGGACCGTAGAACCGGCCGCCGCGTGCGTCTGGGAGGTGGCGGTGTACAGGGCCGGCAGTGCCGCGCTCTCGACTGTGCCGAGCAGGATGCCGCGACGTGACAGCGGGCGGATCAAGCGCACGCCGCCGGTGTCCTTTGCCCCGCGATGCACCGGGTCGAGCTGCTCGACCAGCGGACTCGCCGGGTCCGGGTCGAGGCGGGAGCCCGCTGGGCCCAGGTGGCCGAGACGCTCAGCCGGTACGGGCTGGCGATCAGCTCCGGCGGCCACGGCAACGTCGGCGTCGGCTGGCTGGCCACGGCCGGCGGCGTCGGCTGGCTGGTCCGCCGGTACGGCCTCACCATCGACCACGTCCAGGCGGTCGACGTGGTGCTCGCCGACGGCACACTCGTGCACGCCGACGCCGCACACGAGCCCGACCTGTTCTGGGCGGTCCGCGGCGCCGGCGCCGGAGTCGGCATCGTGGTGGCGTTCGAGATCGAGGCGCTGGAGCTGAGCAGCGTCGGGTACGCCCAGATCGTGGTGGAAACCGACCGGCAGGGCCGCACCCTGACCCGGTGGGCCGAGCTGATGGCCGAGGCGCCCCGAGACCTGTCCAGCGCGGTGATGCTGGTGCCGTACGGGAACGGTCTGGCCATGTCGATCACCGCCGTCGTGGCGGCGGAGAGCGCGCGCCGGGTCCGGCCCGCCGTCGCACCGCTGCTGACGATCGGGGTGAAGCTGCTGGACCAGCGGGCCCAGCTGGTGCCTTACCCGGCCCTGGTGTCCACCGCCCACCTGCATCCCAACATCGGGCAGCAGCCCCGCATCACCACCAACGGTCTGCTGACCATGACCGACGACAACGCGCGGGCGATCATGGGGGTGGCCACCGACCGGCGGCAGCCCCTGATCCAGATGCGGTCGACGGGCGGAGCGGTCAACGACATCGCGCCGGAAGCGACCGCCTACCCCCACCGGCACCAGAACACGCTCGTGATCGCCAGCATGTTCCCGCCCCGGGACGCCGCCGCCCTGGACGCGGCCTGGCGCCCGCTCGCCGAACGGGTCGACGGCGCCTACCTCAACTTCGAGAGCCGGCCGAGCCGGCGCACCTTCGACCGCATCTATCCCGGCGACACCGGGGAGCAGGTGAAACGGCTGTGGCGCCGGTACGACCCGGACGGCGTGTTCCAGCCCCAACTGAACGGGATGGGGCAGCAGACGTGATCGTCGACCGGCGGGGCCGATCGGGGTAACCGAGACAGCCCCGCCGCGGCGAGTGACGAGGCGCCGGTGCCCGAGGCCCGGCCGGGAGCCGACCAAACCCTCCTGTGCCAGAAAGGACCGACAGTGAGTCTTCCGGTACCGATCCCGACAGCAGCGACCCGCGGTGGACCAATCGCGGCGGCATCCTCGTACGTAACGGCGAGGGAATCGTCAAATGGGTCGCTGGTGCGAGCCGCCCCACTCCTCGGGGTTATCCCAGGCCACGATCGCCTTGTAGGTGCCCCCCGAGTACCCGAACTTCGCCCCTAGCTGGTCGGCGTAGGCCGTGGCCTGCCCGATACCCCGCACCTGCTGCACGACAAGCTGCGCCTGCACCGACCGAAGTCCCCCTGCGCCAACTGCCAGAGCTGGTCGGCGTACTGGACCGCCACCGGGCGATCCAAGCCGTACTCGTGCCGCAGCGCGTCCAGCTGCGCCGACGTGACGTCCCGGCCGATCTCCGCCCCGGCCATAACCGCGACGGGGTCGCCGGGCAACGCGTACAGGATCAGGAACGAAACGGTGCATGCCGCCTACAGCACGAAGATCGCCTGCGCCAACCGCCGGGCGAGATAGCGCAGCACCGATCGGCCTCCACGATATTTTCCACTAACCCTATCGGAAGGCTAGGGTATGCTTCGGCGGTGCGGAAGACGGCACCCTTTCCTGCCTCAGTGAGGTGGAGGTAACCATGGCCGCGTACACCTCAGCCGAGGACCCATGGCGCGAGCGGACGCCCGCGGTCCTCGCCGCCCGCGACGACACGACGTGCCGGGTCAGGGAGGTCCTGGACCGGGTCGGCGAGAAGTGGGCGGTGACCATCATCGCGGAGCTCGGCAAGGAGCCGCAGCGCTTCACCGAGCTGCGGCGTGCCATCCCGGGCGTCAGCCAACGCATGCTCACCACGACACTGCGCGGCCTCGAACGCGACGGGCTCGTGTCCCGCACCGTGCACCCGGTGGTGCCGCCCCGCGTCGACTACGAGCTGACGCCGCTGGGCGAGACCCTGCTCGACACCGTGTCGGCGCTGCTGGCGTGGGCCCTCCGGCACATCGACGAGGTCGACAAGGCTCGTGCCGAGTACGACGCCCGATGACGTCACGGACCCGGCTCGAGGACGCCCGGACCGGGCCGGGTCAGGGTCGACGAACGCGTCGTACACAGCAGCGAACGGTGGATCGACGTGGCCCGCGCCTTCCTCGCCGACGTACGCCCGGCCGAGCAGCCCTTCTTCCTCTACGTGGCGCTGCACGCGCCGCACGACCCGCCGCAGGCGCCGCGCGCCTGGCTGGACCGGTATCCGCCGAGCGCCGTACGGCTGCCACCCAACCTGCTGGCGGAGCATCCGTTCGACCAGGGCGACCGCCCGATCCGCGACGAACTGCTCGCGCCGTTCCCGCGTACGCCGGAAGCGGTGCGGTTGCACCGGCGGGAGTACCTGGCCATCGTCAGCCACGCCGACGAGCAGATCGGCCGGTTGCTCGACGACCTCGACCGGCGCGGGCTGACCGACGACACGATCGTGGTCTTCTCCGGCGACCCCGGTCTGGCGCTGGGCGAGCACTGCCTGATGGGCAAACAGTCGATGTACGACCACAGCACCCGAGTGCCCCCGATCATCGCCGGCCCCGGGATCCCGGCCGGACGACGGATCAACCGCCTCACCTACCAGGCCAGCATCTACCCCACGCTGTGCGACGTGCTCGCCATCCCGCTGCCAGACACCGTGCAGTTCCCCAGCCTGGCCGGCTGGTTGTCGGACACCAGGGACAAGGCCACGGCGGCCGCCGGGGACCGGGCTGCGGCCGACGACACCGGGGCGTCTCTGCGGCGCGTACCGCCACCTCCAGCGGTTGATCCGCACGTCTTGTGGCCAACCCATGGCAGCGCATCGACCTCGCCGGGGCGCCCGAGCACGCCGACACGGTGGCCCGGTTGCTGGCCGCCTGCGCCGAATGCAGGATCAGTTCGGCGGCACCGACGGCGCGTGGACGGCCGAGATCGACGGTAGTTGGCGGCCCTCAGCATGAGTCCGGAACTGTTCCCCAGGTAGGTCCGTTACACCTGGCGCGGGGTCCAGCCCGGCCTGGGGCGACGATCTTCCACACGGCGCTGGCGGCTACCCGGTAGCCCAACCGACGAGTTCGCCTGAATGCGACGGTCAGCTCGTGGCCGCCTGGCCCGTCAAGCGACTCCCGGGAACGGCGTTCTTCAGCTCGCTGAAGTGCCGGGAACGTCGGCCAACTCGCCGATCACGGTCAACGCCCACTTGTCGCCGATCCGGTCCAGGATCTCCGGATCCGGCAGGTGGCGGAGTCCCGGGCGGAGAGCCCATCCGACGCCCTGTTCGCGGCCATGGTGACCTTCAGGTAACTGAGGCAGAAGAAAGTGCCGTCTTCCGCGCCCCTTCACGGTTACCCAGAATGGGCTCGGTTACCAGATACTACCGATAGGAATAACAGAGATGACCACTGTGACCCCTGACGAGTCGTTCGCCACCCCGGCCGGCGCGGCGCAGCTGGACCGCACGGCGAAGGCCCTACGGGCCAACGGATACACCGTCCACCTTGTGGACACTACCGAGGAGGCCCGCAAGCTGGTGGTCGATCTGGTGCCGCGGGACCAGAGCGTGTTCACCGCCACCAGCGAGACGCTGCGGCTGTCCGGGATCGCCGCTGACCTGGACGAGTCCGGCAACTTCCAATCGGTACGCGCGAACGCCAGCGACCTGTCCGCCGATGTGTACGACCAGATCCGCCTCGGTGCCGTGCCGGACATCGTGGTCGGCAGCGTGCACGCGGTCACCGAGGAGGGCCAGCTAGTCGTCGGTTCGGCCAGCGGCAGCCAGTTCGCGCCGTACGCATCCGGTGCCCGCAAGGCGGTCTGGGTGGTCGGCGCGCAGAAAGTTGTGCCGGACCTGGAGACCGGGCTGCGCCGGCTCCGCAGCTACAGCCTGCCCAAGGAGCACGAACGGATCCAGCGCTTGTACGGGCAGTCGTCGTTCCTCGGCCGGATCCTGATCCTGGAGCGGGAAGCATTTCCGGACCGGGGGACCGTGATCCTGGTCCGCGAGCCCATCGGTTTCTAGTGGAGTTTCTGGCCAGTACGCTGCTGGCGACCGCAGGGCAACGAGCGCGACCCGCTCCGTGCTGGTCGACCTCGCGGTCTGGGCGGGGCGGGTCGGCTCTGACGGTTTCGGGGTGGCGGAACGCCACAATCCCGCGTTCCTCTCCTCCTCCCCTGCCAGAAGGTGGCCGCCATTGGCGTCGCCGGCTGGGTCCGCACCGCCCCTGGCGCCGACGCCCGTAGCAATAAGGTGGCCCTCACCTGGAAGGCGTGCCGCATCGTCGGCCGACATGCCGCCGAATGGCGTGCCACCGGGGCCGCCACCGAGGAGCTGGCACTGTGCCGCCAGCGCGGCGACGAGCGGTAGCAGGCAGCAGAGGGACCGGACAGGCAGATGCCACGGCTTGAGCGCGCCCACCCCGGCGCGAGCCTAGGGGGTGTCTCGTGGATCTACTGGCGGGCTGCGGCGGGCCCGGACGGCGCCCGGCGGCGTTGTCGGCTCGCCCGGATACAACACCTAGCCGGCAACCGCAACACCTCTCGCGGCCTTCGCAGCCCGGCCGGTCGGGCCGGTCGGGCCGCGAAGGCCCCGGCGAGGGGCGAGAGCGTCACCACACCCGCTGACCGCCGTTCGCGAAGCCCCGAGACCGGCGGTCAGCGGGATAGGCCCAACCCGGGAGCGGCCTGGATCAGCGTGCCGTACCCGGAGGTCTGGGCGAGCGCGGACGGCGGCCAGTCGTCGCCGGCGGATTGTGTCCAGCGGTGCGGTGATGGAAGGAACAGGCGCCAGCGCTCATTTGGGCAGCAGCGGTAGGAGTTGGCCGCCCTGGCGCTTGATCTCTGGCAGGTACGGGGTGTCGGAGAGGACGAAGTGGGTGATGCCGAGGGCCTGGTACTTGCGCAGCGAACTTGCCACGTCTTCGGCCGAGCCGACCAGCCAGGTGGTGCCCGCGCCACCGCCGCCGAACTTGCCCGGCGTGGTGTAGAGGTTGTCGTCGAGCACCTCTCCCCGCGCGGCCAGGTCCAGCAGCCGCTGCTGACCGACGGCGGCCCGCCGGATCGGGTCGCGCAAGCTGATGCCCTTGCCCTTCGCCATCTCCGCGACCCTGGCCTCGGCGTCGGCCCAGGCCTGCTCCGTGGTGTCCCGCACCAGTGTGGTGACCCGCAGCCCGAACTCCAGTGGAGCGTGCTCGCGTCCCAGCTCCGCGCTGAGTTTCTTGAGCCGTTCGATCCGCTCACGGACACCGTCGAGTGGCTCACCCCAGAAAAGCTGTACGTCGGCCTCGGTGGCCGCCACCTTTTCGGCGGCTTCGGAGGCGCCGCCGAAATAGAGCCGGGGATGCCGGCGATCGCCCCGGACGACAGTTCGTGGTACCACGGTGGAGTCGGTGACGCCGAAGTGCTCGCCGTGGAAGGTGACGTTCTCCTCGGTCCACAGCTTGCGCACGATCTGGATGAACTCCCTGGTACGGGCGTAGCGGTGGGCCTGGTCGCCTTCGCTGTCGCCGTACGCTGCCAGGTTGTCCCTACCCGACACGATGTTGATCAGCACTCGCCCCCGCGTGAGGTGATCCAGGGTCGCGGCGGCGGACGCGAAGTTGGCCGGATGCCAGTAGCCGGGCCGGATCGCGATCAGCGGCCGGAACGTCATCGTCCGCGCCGCCAGCGCGGTGGCGACCGTGAAGGTGTCGGGCCGTCCCCAGCCGGTGCCGATGAGCGCGCCGCCCCACCCGTGCTCCTCGAGAGCCCTGGCGTGGCTGGTGAGAGTCTCCAGGCCGTTGTGGTTCTCGACGACGTCGTCGCCACGGTGACCGGGCTGGACCTGATTCGGGATGTACCAGAGGTACTCGAAGCTCATGAACGAACCCTCCTGTTCCCTTCGGTGATCGGCATGTGAAGTGCGTGAGTTGGGCCTCGCGGACGGTGGTCGACTGGCCCTGGGCCAGGACGAGAGCGCCGACACGTGCCCCGGCAAGGGGGCTCGTGCAGCCGCCGGTCGGCATCGCGACCGAGTCCGGCGCCGCCGTACTCGCCGGGGCGAGGTGGTTGAGTGCGCCCAGCTCGGCGAAACCTTCGACGGCCGCCGCAGGCACCTCGGTGTGGTCGGTCTCCAGCGCGGGGTGCCTCTTCGGCGTACTGCCCGAGCCTGGCGACGAAGGGATGCCCGTCCACGTTGGTCACGGCCTGGGCCGCGCTGGTTGCCCCCGTCCCGGTCACTGTCATCGCTTTCCCCGGCTCGAGTCCGCTCTCCCGGCCTGTCGTTCATCCGCAGCCATACCGGAGCCAGACCCGTAGCCTGGATCACAGGTTATACCTATCAAGTCGATAGGTATAGTGTGGATCCTGGTCAGGTCGCTCCTCTACTCCAGACAGGAGATCGACTTCGCGTTCTTCGTCAGCGCGCAGTGAACCTTTTTCAACCTCCCCTTGCGGTCCGTCGGAGGGCGAGGTCCGACGCGGTGTGTGAGCGCCGCGCAGTTCAGGTTGAAAAGGTTCAGTGATGCTGGCCCGCGTGCTGGTCGACCGTGCTGTCGAGGTGGACCATCTGACGGTGTTTCACACGTCCGCGCGACGGCGCCTGCGGGCGACCGGAGCCGCGCTGAACGGCGGTACGGCCGACGGGCTGACCATCGCACCCAACCTCTGGGCCGGCATCGGACTGGTCCGCGAGGCGCCGGTACCGCACTGGTCGGCAGCTACGCCGCGCGGATCGGCGCCGTCGGCTGACTGACAAGCGTCGCCGGCCGATCTCCGCCGCGCGCGACTCAGCGTCGCCGGCCGACTGCGGGCGAGGGTCCCGAACCGTCAGGGCAGAAACGCGCACCGTCCATGACAGTCGCCGCCTGCCGCTCGCAGCAGCGAACGAAAGCGGTCGGGCTGACCAACCGCGTCGACTCGGGATCCACCTCGGAAGCTTCCACGGCGAGCGTCATCGCGCCCTCCCCACTCCTTCCGGCGGTGCCGCGACGGAGTTGGTCGCGGCAGCGACAGCAAGGCGAGTAACCCTCAAATCCTATTGTTATAGTAGGTATTTGGTCAACGAAAATCCCCATCGACGTGCGAAGACCGACATCGACGGGCCCAGACATTGACATCCACGCACCTCACGGACTGAACTCGATCCATGTCCAGCGAGCTGCGGCTGACCATCCGCGGCCACATCGACTTCGGTCGGGTGTGGTCCAGTTCCTGTCTGAGCTGATCCGGCACTCCGGGTTGATCCCGAGCTCCACCGCCTCGTCACGGCGCGCCGTCCCGGCGTCCGCCGCCGGTGCGGCTCGCCGCCGAGCTATCCGCCGGTCCCCTCCACCACGCCGCCGCGCCAGCGCCGAGCGCCGCACGCCCGAGCACCGCACCGGTAGCTACCGCGTTCCCTGCTGGACAGGAGACCCGCCATGTCCACCGCCCGCTTCCAGCCGTCCCTACTCGCCGCCCTGGCCAGTTGCCTGGCCCTCACCCTCGCCGCCTGCTCCCCCGGGACAACCGGCGAGACCCCGGCTGGCGCCGCCGGCCCGCCCCGGTCCGGCGGCTCGCTGACCTGGGGCATCGAGACCGAGCCGATCACGTTCAACCCGCACCTGTACGCCCAGGCGAAGGCGCGGCTGCTGGTCTGGAACTCGTTCGAGTCGCTGCTCACCCACGACCGCACCGGGGCCCCCGTCCCGTGGTTGGCCACCGGGTACCAGGCGTCGCCGGACGGACTCGCGTACACCCTGAAGCTCCGCACCGACGTCACCTTCCACGACGGCGAGCGGTTCGACGCCGCCGCGGTGAAGGCCAACATCGACCAGCTCCGCCAGCCCGGCTACGCCCCGACTGTCGCCGCGGTCCAGTTGCGTAACCTGAAGACCGTCGAGGTGCTCGCCCCGGACACCGTACGGTTCGTCCTCACCGCACCCGACGTACTGATCCTGGACTTCCTCGCCTCCCCGCAGGGCGCACAGATCTCGCCGCAGTCGCTGCGCACGGCGCGGAACATCAAGGCCGGCGGGACCGACGTGGTGGGCACCGGGCCGTTCATCCTGGACCGGTACGTGCCCGGTCAGGAGGTGCGGTACCGGAAGAACCCGGCCTACAACTGGGCGCCGCCGACGGCCGGCCACGCCGGACCGGCGTACCTGGAGCAGATCACCTACCGCTTCCTCAAGGAATCCTCGGTGCGGGTCGGCGCGCTCACCGCCAACCAGGTCCAGCTCATCGAGGGGGTACCCGCGACCGACCAGCAACTGATCACCGGCAACCCCAACCTACGGCTGATCCGGGAACTGAACTCCGGGTCGGCGTACTCCTACTACTTCAACGTCTCCCACCCGCCCTTCGACGACGAGCGGGTCCGGCGCGCCTTCCGGGACGCCGTGGACGTGGACACCGTGCTACAGGCCGTCTACCGGGACACCGCCACCCGGGCGTGGAGCGTGGTGAGTCCAGCCAGCCGGCTCTACGACAAACGGTTCGAGGGGACGTACGGCGGCAACGCGGCCCGGGCGAACGCCCTGCTGGACGCGGCCGGCTGGACCGGGCGGGACGCGGCGGGCTACCGCGTCAAGGACGGCCGGCGACTCACCGTACGGCTGCTACAGTCCGCGCCGTACGTCCGGGATCGCCGCGACATCCTCGCCCAGGCGGTGCAGGCGGCGGTCAAGCAGAGCGCCGGCATCGACCTCGCGATCTCCGTCGTCGACCAGGGCACCGCGACCGAGGCGCTCAACGGCAACCGGTACGAGGTGTTCGACAACTCGCGGGCGGACACTGACGCCGGCGCGGCGCTGAACCTGCTGCTGCACTCCGCCGGCGCCATCAACCGCACCCAGGTCAACGACCCGGAGCTCGACCGACTGTTGGCGGCCGGCCAGGCGACCGGCGACCCCGTGCAGCGGGCCAGGATCTACGCCGATCTCCAGCAACGGGTGGTGGCCGACCAGGCACTGCTGCTGCCGCTCTACGCCCCGGCCGACCAGATCGCTGCCAGCACCGCCGTCGGCGGCATCGGCTTCGAACCGACCGCGGGCGTCCCGGCAAGCGCGTACGACCTGTGGATCGGCCGTTGAGATGGACCAGGTACGGCGACTGCGCCCGGTGCTCCGCCGGTTGACCTCGGCGGTGGTGGTGCTCTGGGCGGCCGCCACCGCAGCCTACCTCGCCCTGGTCCTCGCCCCCGGCGACACGGTGGACAGCATCATCGGCGACGGCGCGGACAGCCCGCAGATCCGGGCCCAGGTCATCGCCGAGTGGGGACTGGACCGGCCGGCACTGGTGCAGTACCTCGACTACCTGGCGCGGCTGGCCGGCGGCGACCTCGGCCGGTCGTACCTGCTCCAGCGGCCGGTCACCGAGGTGATCGGGGCGCAGGTCTGGCCGACGGTGAAGCTCGCCGTGGCCGCGGCCGGCCTCGGCGTCGGGCTGGCCCTGCTCGCCGCGGTCGTCACGGGCGGTGGGCGACGGCCATGGCTGCGCCGGGCCACCTCGACCGCCGAACTGGTGCTGGTCTCCACCCCGGCGTTCCTGACCGGCATCATGCTGCTCAGCGTGCTGTCGTTCCGGTTCGGACTGTTCCCGGTCGCCGGCGACCAGGGGCCGACCGCCCTGGTCCTGCCGGCGGTCACCCTGGCCCTGCCGATCGCCGGACTCCTCGGCCAAGTGCTCCGGGACGGCCTGGACCGGGCCCTGGACGAGCCGTTCGTGGTCACCGCCCGCTCGCGTGGCGTGCGGGAGCGGGCGCTGCTGCTGCGGCACGTGCTGCGGCACGCCCTGCTGCCCGCGGTGACCCTGGCCGGTTGGCTGTTCGGGATCCTGCTGGGCGGCTCGGTCATCGTCGAGCAGGTCTTCGGCCGGCCGGGACTGGGTCAGGTGACCCTGGCGGCCGTGTCCGGCAAGGACATGCCGGTCGTACTGGCGGTGGTGGTCCTCTCCGCGGCCGCCTACGTACTGGTCAACACCATGGCCGACCTGGCCTACCTGCTCATCGACCCCCGGCTGCGAAGGAGCTGACGATGACGGTGACCATCGACGGCGTGGCGCTGTCCACCGCCATCACCAACCGGTCCTCGTCGCCGCCCCAGGCCGACCGACGCCGGATCGCGCTCCGGCCCGGCCTGGTCGCCGCCGCCGCGTTCCTGGCCGTGGCGCTGGTCGCGGCGCTCTGGCCAGCGGCACTCCTCGCCGGGGACCCGTTGGCGGCCGATCCGTTCGCCGTGCTGCGCCCGCCGAGCGGAGCACATTGGTTCGGCACCGACCACCTCGGCCGCGACCTCTACGCCCGGGTGGTGCACGGGGCCCGACACTCGCTGACCATCGGCGCCGCGGCGACCACAATCGCGGTGGCCGCCGGCCTGTTGCTCGGGGTGGTCGCGGGCATGGCCACGCGGCTCGCCGATGAGGCGCTGAGCCGCTCGTTCGACGCGCTCTCGGCGTTCCCGACGCTCCTGCTGGCGCTGCTGTTCATCGCCATCGCCCGCCCGGGCACGGTCAGCCTGATCGCGGCGATCGGCATCGCCACCCTCCCGCACTACGCCCGGGTCGTCCGGGCGCAGACCCTGGTGGTCCGCCGTGCCGGGTACGTCGAACAGGCCGTCGCCTTCGGCCTGTCCAGCACTCGGCTCGTGCTGCGGCACGTCCTGCCGAACGTCATCGCCCCGATCCCGGTACTCGCGGTGATCGGCCTGGGCGAGGCGATCCTGGCGGCGTCCGGGCTGAGTTTCCTCGGCATGGGTCCCCAGCCGCCGTCACCGGAATGGGGCACGATGCTCTCCGAGTCCCGGGCCTACCTGCGGATCGCCTGGTGGACGGCGATACTACCGGGGGTAGCGGTGACGCTGACCGTCATCTCGCTGACCGTGCTGGGCCGTCGGCTCCAGCGCCGCTTCGACGGGCGGGACGCCTGATGGCCCCGCTGGTGGCGGTCGAGGACCTGCACGTCACCTTCCGCACCGCGCGGCGGGACGTCCCGGCCGTCCGGGGAGTCAGCTTCACGGTCGACCCGGGCGAGTGCCTGGCGATCGTCGGGGAGTCCGGCTCCGGAAAAAGCGTCACCGCCCGTACCCTGGTCGGGCTCGCCGGTGCCGGGGCGCGGATCCGGGCCGAGCGGCTCGAACTGGCCGGTGCCGACCTCCGCCAGTACGACGAGCAGCGCTGGCGGCGGGTGCGGGGCCGGGTGGCCGGCCTCGTCCTGCAGGACGCGCTGGTGTCGCTGGACCCGCTGCGTACCGTCGGTGCGGAGATCGCCGAGGTGCTGCGCACCCACGACCTGGTACGCCGTACCGAGCGGGCCGGACGAACGGAGTACCTGCTGGACCAGGTGCACGTGCCGGAGCCGGCCCGCCGGGCCCGGCAGTATCCCCACCAGCTCTCCGGCGGCCTGCGCCAGCGCGCGCTGATCGCCTCCGCCATCGCCGGCGAGCCGGCGCTGCTGATCGCCGACGAGCCGACCACCTCGCTGGACGTCACGGTGCAGGCCCAGATCCTGCGGCTGCTCGCAGAGCGCCGTGACGCGGGCACCGGCTTGCTGCTGATCAGCCACGACCTCGCGGTCGTGTCGCAGATCGCGGATCGGGTGCTTGTGATGCGGAACGGTGAGATCGTAGACCGAGGTCGCACCGACGAGCTGCTGCACACGTCCCGCCACCCGTACACCCGGCAGTTGCTCGACGCGGTGCCGTCGGCTTCCTCCCGCGGTCGCCGGCTGGCGGCGCCGGTACGGGTCCGGGACGGCTGCGCGGTCCCGACCCGGGTCCGGGATGAGCTGCCGGCTCGGACGGTGGAGCCGAACGACCGGGTGATCGAGGCAACCGCCCTGAACAAGCGGTACGGGTCGCACCAGGTGGTCCGGGACGTCTCCCTGACCATCGCCCGGGGCGAAACCGTCGGTCTGGTCGGCGAATCCGGGTCGGGCAAGACTACGGTCGCGCGGCTTCTCTTCGGCCTGCTCGCCCCGGACACCGGCACAGTCAGCTTCTGCGGCCGGCCCTGGACCGACGTACCGGAACGGGAGCGCCGCCCGCTGCGGCGCCGACTGCAACTGGTCTCCCAGGACCCGCTCGGCTCGTTCGATCCCCGCTACTCGGTGGCCCGGATCGTCGCCGAGGGCCTGGACCGGACGGTCGATCGGGCCGACCGACGGGAACGGGTGGTCGGGCTCCTCGACCGGGTCGGGCTGGGGCCTGAAGTGCTGGACCGCCACCCCCGGCAGCTCTCCGGCGGTCAGCGGCAGCGGGTAGCGATAGCCCGGGCCATCGCCGCGCGCCCCAGCCTGATCATCTGTGACGAACCGGTCTCCGCTCTGGACGTCTCGGTCCAGGCCCAGGTGCTCGACCTGCTGGCGGAGATCCGCGCCGTCGATGGGACCGCGCTGCTGTTCATCTCGCACGACCTCGGGGTGGTGCACCACCTCAGCGACCGGGTCCTGGTCATGCACGAGGGCGCCGTGGTGGAACAGGGACCGGTCGGCGACGTCTTCAACTATCCCCGCCACGACTACACG
Organism: Plantactinospora sp. DSM 117369; assembly: GCF_053764795.1. Classification (NCBI taxonomy): domain Bacteria; kingdom Bacillati; phylum Actinomycetota; class Actinomycetes; order Micromonosporales; family Micromonosporaceae; genus Plantactinospora; species Plantactinospora sp. DSM 117369. Next base: position 5,634,154 of record NZ_CM132446.1, read on the forward strand.
AGGTCCCTGCTCGACGCGCTGCCCAGGCTCGTCACCGCGGGTTGAGCAAGGTCGCCCCGGCTGACCAACGACACTGCCGGCCGGCCTGCATCAGCACCGGCTGACCACACGGGAGGAAGCCCATGCCCCGACCATTCCTGCAGCTCGCCGTCGCCTTCGACGCGCTCGGCTGGCATCCCGCCGCCTGGCGGCGCTCCGCCCTCGACGCCAAGGCGCTCTGGTCCGGGTCCCACTGGGCCGGCCTGGTCGCCGAGGCGGAGCGCGGACTTCTCGACTTCGTCACCTTCGGCCTGCCCCGACCGGCGAACCGGTATGCGCCGACACCCGACCAGGACCGGTCCCCGTCCGTTGCCGCGCCCCTGGCGAACCGGAGGTAGCCATGCCCAAGCAGATCATCCTCGCCGCGCACTTCCCCGGAGTGAACAACCAGACGGTGTGGAGCGATCCGGCCGCCGGCAGCCAGATCGACTTCGCCTCCTTCGTCCACCTGGCCCGCACCGCAGAACCCGGCAAGTTCGACTTCTTCTACCTCGCCGAAGGGCTGCGGCTGCGCGAGCAGCGGGGAAAGATCTACGACCTGGACGTGGTCGGCCGGCCGGACAGTCTCACCGTGCGGGCCGGGCTGGCCGCCGTCACCACGCACCTCGGGCTGGCCGGCACCATGAACGCCACCTTCCGGGAGTCGTACGAGTTGGCCCGGCAGTTGGCCACCCTCGACCACCTCTCCGGCGGGCGGGCCGCCTGGAACGTGGTCACCTCCTCGAACGCCTTCACTGGGGAGAACTTCCGCCGTGGCGGCTTCCTCGACTACTCGCAGCGCTACCAGCGGGCCGCAGAGTTCGTCCGGGCCGCCCGGCTGCTCTGGGACTCCTGGCCGGCGGACGCGGTCGTCGGCGACCGGGAGACCGGCCGGTTCGTCCGGTCGCCGGACCCGGGCGCCTTCGCCCACCACGGAGGGCACTTCGAGATCGCGGGGCACTTCACCGTGCCGCGCAGCCCGCAGGGGCACCCGGTGATCATCCAGGCCGGCGACTCGTCCGAGGGACGGGAGTTCGCCGCCGCCGACGCCGATGCGATCTTCTCCCGGCACGGCACCCTGGAGTCCGGCCAGGCGTTCTACGCCGACGTGAAGTCCCGGCTGACCCGCTACGGCCGGTTACCCGACGACGTGAAGATCATCCCGGACGTGACCTTCGTGCTCGGCGACACCGACACGGAGGCGGAGGCGGAGGCGCGCGCCCACGACATCCGCCGCCAACAGGTCAGCCCGCAGACCGCGATCCTGCTGCTTGAACAGCTGTGGAACCGGGACCTGTCCGGGTACGACCCCGAGGGCCCGCTGCCGGCCGAGGACCCAGACGTCTCGGACTCCGCCATCATCCAGGGCCGGGCCCGGATGTACGACGACACGGTGGGAACCGTGCGCCGGTGGCGGGCGCTGGCTGCCGAGAAGGGGCTCGGCATCCGCGACCTGATCATCGAGGTGACCGGCCGGCAGTCGGTCATCGGCACCCCGGCCCGGGTAGCCGAGGAGATGAACCACTTCGTCCAGTCCGACGCGGCCGACGGGTTCATCCTGGCACCGCACCTGACGCCCGGTGGTCTGGACGACTTCGTCGACCGGGTGGTGCCACTATTGCAGGAACACGGCGTGCTCCGCGCCAACTACACGACTACCACCCTGCGCGGTCATCTCGGCCTCGGCCCGCCCCGCGCCGTCGGCCCGCCTCGCCCCGTCGGCCCGCCGCGTCTCCGGCCCGACGCGGAACGAAAGGTGCTGGCATGAACTTCCTGCTAATCACCCTGATCACCCACCTGCCCGACCCGGTCACCGGCCGACAGCCGTCGACCACCGAGCGGTTCCGGGAGGTGGTCGACGGCGCGGTGCTCGCCGAGGAACTGGGCTTCGACGGGTACGGCGTCGGCGAGCGCCACGAGCGCCCGTTCATCTCGTCCTCACCTCCGGTGGTGCTCAGCCACATCGCCGCGAAGACCTCCCGGATCCGGCTGTTCACCGCGGTCACCACGCTCAGCCTGCTCGACCCGGTCCGGGCGTACGAGGACTATGCGACCCTGGACCACCTCTCCGGCGGCCGGCTGGAACTGATCATCGGCAAGGGCAACGGGGCGGCCCAGGCGCAGCTGTTCCACGTCACCACCGAGGACCAGTGGGACCGCAACCGAGAGGGCTACGAACTGTTCCGGAGACTCTGGCGGGAGGAAAAGGTCACCTGGTCCGGCCGGTTCCGTCCGCCGTTGACCGAGGCGGAGACCTGGCCTCGGCCGCTGCAACAGCCGATCCGGGTGTGGCATGGGAGCGCCACCAGCCGCGACTCCGTCGACCTGGCTGCCCGTTACGGCGATCCGCTCTTCTCCGCGAACGTGACCAACCCGATCGAGCCGTACGCCGAACTGATCCGCTACTACCGGGAGCGCTGGGCGCACTACGGCCACGACCCGGCCGATGCCCTGGTCGGCGCCGGTACGGCTGGGTACTACGCCGCGCGGACCTCGCAGCAGGCGATCGCCACCTACCGGCCGATCTTCCAGGCCCGGCTCGCCACCTTCCGCCGGCTCGGCATCGAGCCGGTCTTCCCCACCCTCGAGGACGCGCTCGAACGCAGCTCGATCCTGGTCGGCAGCCCACAGCAGATCGTGGACAAGGTGCTGCGCTACCACGAGCGGTTCGGACACGAGGTGATCCACCTGACCGCCGATCGCGACGGGCTGACCGAGCGGCAGCACCGGCAGACCCTCGAACTGTTCCAGGCCGAGATCGCCCCGGTGTTGCGCCGGAGGATTCCCAGCCGCCCCTTCGGCCGCTCAGCGCCGGCCGCCGTCACGACCTGACTGGACCGGGAGGTATCGACGTCATCGACACCACTGTCCGTACTCGACCTCGCCCCCGTGCCCGGCGGCGGCACGGTCCAGGAGGCTCTGCACAACACCCTCGACCTGGCCCGCCATGCAGAGCAGTTCGGCTATCGGCGCTACTGGCTCGCCGAGCACCACTGCACCGCCGGGGTGGCAGCTCGGCGCCGGCGGTCCTGATCGGACAGGTCGCGGCCGCGAGCAGCCGGATCCGGGTCGGCTCGGGTACTGCACAACCGGGGCACCAGACGACGCTGGCGGTCGTCGAGCAGTTCGGTACGCTCGACGCCCTCTTCCCCGGCCCGATCGACCTCGGCCTCGGGCGTTCCGGACAGCGGCAGGCCGAGGCGGCCCGGGAGCTGGCGGCGGACAGCCCGCCGCCATCACCCGCCGCGGCCCGGGTGGTGGACGGGCTGCTCATCCCGCCGCCGCCCTCGTTCGCCAAGCTGATCGCCTCGCCCCGGTTCGCGCTCCACGCGGCGCTGCTGTAACAGCCTGGCGCCCAGTCGCCAGACTTCGCCGAACAGGTCGGCGACATCCTGGCCCTGCTGCGGGGGGACTAGCACGACGCCTCGGGGCTGGACGCGCACGCGGTACCGGGTGAGGGCACGGATCTCCAGGTGTGGTTGCTGGGCAGCAGCGGCGGCGAAAGCGCCCGGCTCGCCGGCGAACTCGGTCTGCCGTTCGCCGCCAACTACCACGCCAGTCCCGCCACTGTGCTGGAGGCGGTACAGGCGTACCGGGCCGCCTTCCGGCCCGGACCCGTGCTCGCCGAGCCGTACGTCGTTGTCTCGGCGGACGTGGTCGTGGCCGGCGACGACGAATCAGCGCGGACCGCTGGCCGCGCCGTTCGCGCTCTGGGTCCGCGGCATCCGCAGCGGGAACGGCGCGATCCCGTACCCCACCCCCGAGTACGCCGCCGACCAGGTATGAAGCGCCGAGGATCACGACCTGGTGGCCGACCGGGTCGCCACCCAGTTCGTCGGCTCCCCCGCCACCGTCGCGGCGAAGCTGCGGATCCTGCACAACGTCACCGGCGCCGGCGAACTGCTCGTCACCACGATCACCCATGACCACGCCGACCGGGTCGACTCGTACCGCCTGCTGGCGAAGGAGTGGTTCGCTTGACGTCCGCCCAGCCGGGCGTCGTGGCAACAGCCTCGACAACCCGGTCAGCACCGCCCGGTCAGCCGGTTCCAGATCCAGCCGGCGTACCTGCCGCCGTAACACGGCGACCTGATGCCGCAGCACAGCAACCTCGATCGCGTTGGCGTGCCCACTGCGGGCCAACAGGATGATCAGCTGCAGTGCCTGACGAAGAATCAGGTAGCCGAACGACAGAATCATGACCGGCGGCATCCCGCCATCCATCGATCCCACAGCGGACAAAAGCGCACATCAGCGCCTACAGCCGAGTTTCCGAACGGTACAGGCTGCGGGGCTCTTGCCGACGGCGGCCGCGATCTCGTCGCCGCTGACATCGAAGGCCTCCCGCAGCACGAAGACGGCGCGCTCGGTCGGTGACAGCGTCTCCAGGACGATCATGAGCCCCATCGACACACTCTCGGCTCTCGGCGAGGTCGACGTCCTCGGCATCGTCCGGCGCGGTGAGCAGCGGATCGGGCAGCCGGGGGCCGACGAAGGCCTCCGTGCGGCGTTTCATCGCGCGCAGCCGGTTGAGCGACTGCCGGGTGGTGTCCGGACCAGGTAGGCGCAGTGTCGTTTTGGCGCGAGTGATCCGAAGCAGAGCCGCCCCGGCGGCGACGACCAGGGCCGACCGGCCCGCTACGCCCGGCCAGGTCGACGCCGTCCGCACCGAACTCGGCCTCGACGCCCACGCCCCGCTGCGGTACCTGCCATGGCTCACCCGACGACTGCGGGGGGTCGTTACGAACGAACATACCGACGCGAACGGAGACCGCGGGCCGGGGTGAGCACCACGCTGGGGCTGGCGGCCGGCTCCGCCGTACTGACCCTTGTGGTCGGCACTGAACACCGAGGCGCCCGACCACCACCACGAATCAACAGTCGACAACCTTGCCGATATCTACAACGCCAGCGAAAGCCTTCGGTGTTTCCGGAAGCAACACGTCCCGGTCCCGGAGATCCAGCAGGCGATGCTGCACGACGACCCCGAAGATGTCCAGGCAAACACCAAGATTGAAAGTATCCGCCTCGCAATCCGCTCTGGCGTCACACTCCCCGGAGTCGTCTTCGTACACAACCCAGCGGATCGTAGTCCTTTGCCACGCCAAGGCGGGCGTTACATCGGCTCCTACCACCTACTCGAAGGCATGCACCGTTACACTGCTACACACCGCGACGAGGCGCCGCAGATCTATGCGTGGGTGGCTCATCTGGGATGTTGCGGGGGACCACAGGCTGACCTTGAGGACGAGCCGCTCAAGGCATGAAATGCGTCCGGCGCTCGGCACTGTGAGGCATGCCCGACAGATCCGAACGCCGCGGGCCACACAAAATCGGAGTCGATTCTTTTCGCTACGTAAGCATCAATTCCTCGCGCAGGACAAACATGTAGTCAAGGTCCAACTCGGGCCTCGGACACAGATTTTTTCACCGGTGCGCAGTCCCCGTGTGGGTGTTCAAGTCCCCTTGAACACCCAGTTTTCCGTCTTCCATCACTGTGGGTAACCACCGCGCAAGGGCGGGGGTGGTCGCGATGACCGCCTCCGTGCCGCCGGTAGTTCCCAAGCCGACCTCCCGAGGCGCCGCTGCTGACCCAGGGCCGCTGGGTCGGGCACGACGACCGCTTCCCGTGCCAGCCTCGGATTCCCACTTCGCACGAGTGACCGGCACCGTCTACGCGTTGAGCGCGGTAGGCAGGAGCGGCCGGGTCGCTGATCGCAGCATCGTCCAGGTACTTGGTTGGGTACCGGGTACCCGCCTGGACGTACGCGAACGGGCCGGGATCATCGTGGTCCGCACGGCCGCCGATGGTGTGCACCGCGTCGACGACCGCGGTCACCTGTTCCTGCCGGGGGCGGTGCGTCGCTGGTGCCGACTCACCGCCGGGGACCGTGTCCTGCTTGCCGCCGACTCCGCCACCGGTGTGCTGATGGCGCATCCCCTGGCGACGCTCGACCGAATCCTGGCTGGCGTGCACGAAACCGTGGCGGGAGGTGAGGTGGCGTGAGCCAGAGCATCGCCGGCCGGCCCGAGTTGGAGGCCGCCCGGCTGCTGCTTGAGCGGATGGGCATCTCCCCCGCCGACCTGCTCGAAGTACGGCCGGCCCGTCCGGCGGCTCCGACGTTCGCCGAGTACGTGCCGGTCGTCGCCGGCTCGGTGTCGCCCGGCACCCGCAGGGCGTACGGCACGTACTGGAACCGGGTGGTGCAGGCATGGGCTGACCGTCGCATCGACGAACCCCGTCCTTCCGAGATCGAGCAGCTACGCGCCCAGGTGCAGGCCAACGTGGTGGCGCGACGCAACAACCGGGGCGGCCGGTCCGCAGCCGAGCACGTGGTGGCCGCGCTGCGCTGCCTGTACCGGCGGGCGGTCGCGGACGGGTACCTGGACGCGGCTGACAACCCGGCGTTGAAGGTGAACAAGCCGCGCCGCCTGCCCAGCACCAGGCGGGCGATCGGCGACGCCCGCCTGGCGGAGATCAACGAGGTGGCGGTCAGCACGGGCGATGACCCGGGCCTGGACAGTCTGCTGATCCGGCTGCACACCGAGACCGCCTGCCGCCGCGCCGGTGCGCTGGCGCTGCGCCCACGGGACCTGGACACCGACGAGTGTCTGATCTTCCTGCGAGAGAAAGGCGGCACGTCCCGCTGGCAGCCGGTCTCCCCCACGTTGATGCGGCACCTCCTGGCGCATCACGCGGAACGGGGTGACGGCGACCGCGACGGCAGCCTGCTGCGCTACCGCGACGGTCGCCCGTTGACCTACCGACGGTACGACCATCTGTGGGCGCGCATCGGGCAGCACCTGCGGTGGGTACACACCTAGCAGATCAGTACGCACTGGCTGCGGCACACCACGCTGACGTGGGTGGAGCGCACCCATGGTCATGCTGTGGCCCGCGCCTACGCTGGCCACACCGACGGCGGCGGGAGTGGAGCGACGGCCACTTATGTGCGGGCGACGCTGCAGGAGGTCGCGGCCGCGTTGGCTGCGTTGACCGGCGAGGACCATCCGCTCGCCCCGGAAGTCTAGATCGTTTGGTGGCCTCCCTCGGTCTCACGAGGGAGGCCACCGATTTCATCTAATCCTGGCCTCAGGTTGATCGGGCAGGATGAGCGGAAAAGCATCGACTGGAGAGGGGCGGGCCGGCGTGCGAATCATGATCGCGGATGACGAGGCGGCCATCCGTGAGTCGCTGGAGCGGGTGCTCCAGGTCGAGGGTTACGACACCAGCACCGTCGCCAACGGTCTCGCCGTGCTCGACGGGGTCGGTGGTGACGCGCCGGATCTGCTGATCCTCGACGTGATGATGCCCCGCCTCGGCGGGTTGGAGACCTGCCGGCGGTTGCGGGCGGCGGGTCGGGATCTGCCGGTGCTGATGCTGACCGCCCGGGATCAGGTCTCCGACCGGGTCGCGGGGCTGGACGCGGGCGCCGACGACTATCTGCCCAAGCCGTTCGCCACCGAGGAGTTGCTGGCCCGGGTCCGGGCTCTGCTGCGCCGCCGCGCGCCGGGCGACGACGAGTCGCAACTCCTGACGTTCGCCGACGTCCGGCTGGATCCCGACAGGTTCGAGGCGTGGCGGGGTGGGCGGCCGCTGCACCTGACCCGGACCGAGTTCTCCCTGCTGCAGGTCCTCGTGCGCAACGCGACCCGGGTGTTGACCCGTGACGCGCTGTTCGAGGCGATCTGGGGCTTCGACATGAGCACCACCGCCAACAACCTCCAGGTGTACGTGAGCTACCTGCGCCGCAAGATGGAGGCCGAGGGTGAGCCGCGATTGATCTACACGCTGCGCGGCTTGGGATACACGTTGCGGGAGACTCCTCCGTGAGCAGGCCCGCCGGCCGGGAACCGCGCAGGCTGACCCGATGGTGGCGCCGGCGGTCCCTGCGGACCAGGCTGACGGTGATCGCGGCGACGGCCATCGCGGTCAGCGTGTTCGTGGCCTTGCAGGTGGCCATCGAGCTGCTGGACTGGGAGCTGCAGGACAGCGCGGAGGATCAGCTGCGCGCCGACTCCCGCGTCCTGGCGACGAACGCGGAGCGCGCCGGTCTGGCGCAGGTCCAGCTACCGCCGTATCCCGGATCCGGTCGGCTGGTGCGGGTCATCCTGCCCGACGGCTCGACCCGGACGCCGGCCGGCCAACCCGCGCTGCCCCCGGTCAGCGAGGACGCCGGGCGCGTGGCGCAGGGCGCGTCGGCCGACCTGATGGAGTCGAACGACAGCGACGACGACGGCTACCTCATCTACACGCTGCGGGCGGGCGACGGCGGGGTCCAGGTGGCCCGCGTCACCGACGACAGCCCGATCAACCAGTTCGGGTTGGGCATGCTGCTGATCGGGCTGCTCTGCGTGGTCGGGGGCGCCCTTGTCGGGCGGACCGTGGCGCGGACCGGGCTGGCACCGATCGACCGGCTGACCGCCGCTGCGGTCCGTGTCGCGCACACCCAGGATCTCGACGCCGACATCCCGGATGAGGGCGGTGGGGAGATCCGGCGGCTGATCCAGTCGATCAACGACATGCTCGCCGCGCTCCGGGACTCCCGTCGGGCCCAGCGGCTGCTCGCCGAGGACGCCGCCCACGAGCTCAAGACCCCGCTCACCAGCCTGCGCCTCAACGTCGAACTGCTGATCCGGCTCGATCGGCGCGGCACCCTGGACAGCGCACTGCCGACGGAGAGCCGGACCCGGCTGCTCAACGATCTCGGCGCCCAGGTGGCCGAGTTGAGCACCCTTGCCGCCGAGCTGACCGACCTGGCGCGCGGTGACGTCAGCGACGAGAGCACCGAACTGCTCGACCTCGCCGACGTGGTGGTGGCCGCCGCGACCCGGGCGCGTTCCCGCGTGCCCGACATCGAGGTCGCGCTCGACGTGACCTCCGTGTGGGTGAGCGGGCGTCCCGCTGCGCTCCAGCGGGCGGTGCTCAACCTCATCGACAACGCCGGCAAATGGTCTCCCGCGGACCAGCCTGTCCAGGTCCGGCTCCTCGCCGAGGGCGCGTCGGCGGTGCTCGACGTCGACGACGCCGGGCCCGGCATCGACGCCGCCGACGTGCCGCGGGTGTTCGACCGGTTCTACCGTGCCGACAGCGCCCGGGCGCTGCCGGGATCCGGCCTCGGGCTGTCGATCGTGCAGCGGGTCGTCGACGCCCACGGCGGCCGGGTCACCGTCGCCCGCTCCGCACGCGGTGGCACGCTGCTGCGGGTCGACCTTCCGGCCGCGGCCCCGCCCGCCCCGATCGCGCGGCCCACCGCCGGCGAGGACACCGCGGTGCGCTGACCCGCCCCGGCGGCGCGGCGCAGGACAAGGGACGGCGGCCCTCGGGCATGGCCCCGCGCGGCTCACCGTCCCGGCAGGAAACCGCGGTGCGCCGACCCCAGCCCCGGCCGCACGGCGCAGGCCCAAAGGGCGGCGAGTGTCGGGCCCATGAAAAGATCCGGGACGGGCCTAAGTCCCCGTCCCGGATCTCGTCCGTGCCGCCGCGCTCACCGTTGCAGCGCGAGCTCCTCATCGTCCACGAGCGGCCGTTGACCGTCCGGCGGCTCCACCGGTCGGGACAGCCGGCTCGGCCACCACATCCGCCGGCTGATCAGCAGGGTGAGGGCGGGCACCAGGACCGACCGCACCAGCAGGGCGTCGAGCAGCACGCCGAAGGCGACCAGGAACCCGACCTCGATCAGCATCACCAGCGGAAGTGTGGCGAGGACCGCGAACGTGGCCGCCAGGACCAGGCCTGCCGAGGTGATGACGCCACCGGTGGCGGAGAGGGCTTTGAGCATGCCGTCTCTGGTGCCGAGACGCACGGTCTCCTCCCGGGCCCGGCTGGCCAGGAAGATGTTGTAGTCGACGCCGAGCGCCACCAGGAACAGGAATGCCAGCAGCGGCACCGAATAGTCGATACCCTTGAACCCGAGGATCGTGTCGAAGACGAACACGCTGCCGCCGAAGGCTGCGGCGAATGAGACGATCACGGTTGCCATCAGGACCAGCGGGGCCACGATCGCTCGGAGCAGCAGCCCGAGGACGATCAGGACGACGGTGAGCACCAGCGGGATCACCAGCTTCTCGTCGCGGCTGGTGGTGACCTCGGTGTCGAGGTTCTCCGCGCTCGGCCCGCCGACGATCGCCTCCGCCCCGCTCACCGCGTGCACGGCGGTGCGCACCCGCTTGATCGTGTCGTACTCCGCGGTGGAGTCCGGCGCGTCCGTCGGGAACACGGAGATGTCGGCCCAGCCACCGCTGGTCTGGCCCGGGATGGCCTCTGCCACACCGCGGGTGCCCTTGACGATGTCGAGCACCCGCTCCTGGTACGCCGGCCGCGTGAAGATCGTCATCGGCTGGCCGCCGAGCTCCGGGAAGTGCTGGCGGAGAACGGTGAAGCCGGTGACCGATTCCGGCGCGGACAGGAACTGGTCCTGCTCCCGCAGGGCGCCGGTGTTGCCCGCCAGCCCGATGGCGAGAACACCCATAATTCCGAGCGAGCTGAGCGTCGCCACCCACCGGCGGCGGCTGATGGCGGTGCCGAGCCGTCCCCACAGCCCCGGCTTCTCCTCCACTGCCGTGCTGAACCGCGGGATGGCCGGCCAGAAGATCCGCCTGCCGAGCACCACGAGCACCGCCGGGAACAGCGTCAGCATGGCGATCAGCGCGCACAGGATGCCGGCCGCACCGATCGGGCCCAACCCGCTGGTGCTGTTCAGGTCCGCGACGAGCAGGCAGAGCAGGCCGGCGACCACGGTGGCCGCGGATGCGACGATGGCCGGCGCCGCGCCGCGTAGCGCGTGGACCATCGCAACCCGGACGTTCTCGTGGTGGTGCAGTGCCTCCCGGTACCGGGCGATGAGCAACAGCGCGTAGTCCGTGCCGACGCCGAACACCAGGATCGTCAGCAGCGCCGAGTTCTGGTCGTTGACCACGATGCCGAAGCCCTTGACGAGCAGGTAGACGGTCGCCATCGCAGTCAGTGCGGCCGCGCCCACGACCACCAGCGGGATCAACCACAACACCGGGCTGCGGTAGGTGAGAATGAGCAGGAGCGTGACGACGACGACGGTGGTGAGGAAAACCTGCAGGTCGATGCCGTCGAAGACGGCGTCCATGTCGCCGTCGACCGCGGCCGGGCCGGTCACGTCGAGTTCCAGGCCGGCGGGGCGGTCCTTCGCGGCCTCACGCAACGGGCCGACGATGGCCTCCGGTCCGCCGTAGGTCGTGCTCACATCGAGGGTGAACATCATCGCCTTGCCGTCGGTGGAGGGTCTCGTCGGTGAGTCCTCGTCGTCCTCGCCGGCCGCCGCCGTCGCCGTCGGCGGGTACCGCTTGGCAAGGGTGTTGTAGTGGCGCTCGACCGTCGCGCGGTCGGCGTCGGTCATCCCGCCGGCGCGGTGGTACACGAAAACGAACGTGTTGTCCTCACCGCCGGGCAGACTGTCCTCCAGCACCGCCACCTTTGTGGACTCGGCACTGGCCGGCAGCGTGTCCACGGCTCTGTCGGTGGTGACCGAGCTCAACTTCCCGCTCAGCGGCACCATGACCGCCGCCAGCGCCACCCACAACCCGATCACCAACCACGGCACCCACCGCCCTGCCAACCGACCGGCCGACGCTTCCCCGGACGGCGCTGCGTTGACTGCCATCACTAGCCTCCTACATACGGGTTACATCGCTTATCTGATGCCGACTTCGTACCGAGCGAACCTGAGACGACCGTTAAAACGGCACTCAGGCCGGTTGGCCGACCCAGGTGCCCAGCGCACGCACCAGCGCGGTGGCGCCCAGAGCCGGGCGTCGAACACGACCAGCACGTCAGGATCGCCCATCACCCACTGTCTGGCCGCGATGAGACGTTGCATGACGTCGCGGACCTGGGCCGCAGTCACTTCGGCGACGTCGTCGGCCGGGCCGGGCCGCACGGCGTCGAGGATCGCGGTCCATGAGGTCCGGCCCGGTTCCAGGGCGGCGATAAACGAGTACGGCCAGCCCGGGTTCAGCTGGGCCTGGTTCTTGCCGCAGCCGTAGAGGTGGCAGAACAACCTGTCGGGGCTGGTGGCGGCGTCCGGGCGCAGCCGGGCGCTGACGTACACGGCCAGGACCAGCCGTCCGCCCCGCGCACCGCGGTAGCGGCAGCCCTGTGAGGACGCCACAGAGCCGTTCGACCTCGACCCAGCGCTTGTTGTTCAGCGCGTCGTACAACGCGCCGTGCCCGCGCCGGCGCTCGGGCGGCAACGACAACCCGACCAGGGTTCGTACCGGCCCATCGGTACAGAGCACCGCGTCGGTGAGCTCGAAGAGCGCGTCGACCCGCGCGGTCAGGCAGGCGTAGCAGTCGGTTCTGAGCTGGGAGTTTGGCTCCCGTCCATCGCCGATGGACTTTTGTGGGCGTGAATTCGGGCCCAGTTGCGACGGGCCTTGATTCTCGTGCGGGTGTCGAACGGCGCTCCGGAGAGCAGTACCGTGGTGCCACCTCCCTCCCGAGGATGACGACTGCAGTACGACGAAACAGGACGGAATCGGGCCTAGCGTTCAGGCCATCACGCGGGCGGGTCGTCGGCTCCACCGCAGCCGCTGCGCGCCGGCGAGCGGTTCGTCGACCTGAAGATGGCCGAGGCCTACACGCCCGCGCCGCCGGAGGGCGGCGGCACGGACGAGTACCGGTGCCAGGTGATCGATCCGGGCCTGACCAAGGCGCAGTACCTGACCGGGACTCAATTCATGCCGGAGAACGTCGCCATCGCGCACCACGCCATCGTGTACGCGGTGCCGCCGGGCGGCGCTGCCGCGGTGCGCGAGCCAGGACGCGAAGACCCCCGGCCTCGGCTGGCAGTGTTAGCCGCGGCCTCCGAGAAGAATGCACCGACCACATGCTGCTCTACAACGAGCGGCACGCGCAGGCCGTGGCCAACGAGTACGTCGACCACTTCAACAACCACCGACCACACCAAGGACGACACCAGCGTCCACCCAACCACGACCCAGCCGTCATCATCCCCATGGACAAGCCCGTACGACGCCGAAGACGACTCGACGGAGTGATCAACGAATACCACCGAGCAGCCTGAACCGATCTCCAAAACACCAGGTCACCGCCATGAAACGAGTTTTGGCACGGTACACGGCGTGGCGTGACCTGCCGGCCCGGTACGGGTCCTGGCAGTCGGTCTACACCCGGTTCCGCCGGTGAGCGTTGGATGGCACGGTCACCCGGATGCTCGCCGGGATCCAGGCGCCGCGGGGAGCCGCTGCGGCTTCGCTGGGCGCGCTGGCGCCGCCCGCGGCGACGGGCGCGCGCGAGAGAGGGCCGGGGATTCGGCCCGGAGCCAAGCCCGAGCGACACACGTCCTTCGGTCCGGTCAAGCAGATGAACGCCGACGAACTGAGCATCGGGTACGCCGAGGCCGGACCCGCCAACGGCCGGGTGGTGGACGACACCGGGTTTCCCAAGGACGGCAACGCCTCGGCGTGCGTGGGCCGGTAGTATTCCGGCACGCTCGGTAAGGTCGCCAACTGCCAGATCGCAGGCAGGGTCCACGCCGCGACCGACGCCGCCTCGGCGGTGCTGGACTGGCAGCTGTTACTCGGCCGGTTTATCCTCGCCGCGACCTGGGAGAACGTGCGTGAGCATGCCGCTGGGCCACCGGACTGCCCTCTGCACAGCTTTCGCTCGAAGTCCTCACGGGCGCCGGTCCACCGGAACGAGAAGTCGTCCCCGCAGCGGTGCGAACGCACCACGTCGCGATGCCCCGCAGCCGGCCGTCAGCGTCAGCGGCCTCGACCGTCCAGCGCACCACGTCCGCAGCTTGCTCTTCGCCCTGCCACACATCTCCACCCTGTCGGCGGAGACACCGGGCAGCGGGCAGCGGCGAGGTCGATGTACGGTTAGCTGCGGTCTCCTACAAGGAGCGACGACGGCCACGAGGACGCAGTCCGAGGCGGTGACGGTCGGTGAGTGAGGCACGGCTTCCCGGTGTCCTTCGCGAGTTCCGTGAGCGCGCCGGTCTAACCCAGCAGGATGTGGCCGAACGGGCCGGGCTGAGTGTCGGTGGGCTGCGTGATCTGGAGCAGGGACGCGTCGCCGCACCACGTCCGGCCACCCTACGCCGGCTCGCCGCCGGCCTTGGTTTGTCCGATGCGGAGACGGCCGAACTCGTCCGGTTGGGTCAGCGCACCCAGCGGCCCGGGTACGACCTGCGGTTGCGGGTGTTGGGTCCGCTTGCTGTCCTCGTAGACGGAGTGGGCGTGGATCTGGGCTCGGCGAAGCAGCGCACCCTGCTGGCCGTGCTGGCGTTGACCCCGAACGCACCGGTGCAACTGGACACGCTCGTCGAGGTGATGTGGGGCGGGCGACCGCCGGACGGCGTCGCCGGTCTGGTGCAGAGTCACGTGTCCCGGCTACGGCAGCGGCTGCAGTCGAGGCGGCTGGCCGGTGAGCCGGATCGTTTGTTGGTCGCCACCCGGGGTGGCTACCAGCTGGCCGTCACCGACGACCAGCTTGACCTGCTCGAGTTCCGCCGCCTCATCGAGGCTGCTCGGGGTGCCCACCGAGACGGCGAGCCAACCCCCGCGTACGAGTCGTACCGGCAGGCGATCGGCCTGTTCCGGGGTGCGCCGCTGGCCGACCTGGCCGGCCTGCGGGTCCTGCCGGAGGTGGTGGCGCTGGACCGGGAACGGCAGGCGGTCGTCGTGGAGTACGCCGACGTCGCCACCGCGCTCGGCCATCATGAGCAGGTGTTGCCGGTGCTGCGGCAGGCCACCGAGGCCGATCCGTTGCACGAGGCTGTCCATGCGCGGTTGATGCTCGCGTTGGCGGGCAGCGGTCAGCAGGCTGCGGGGCTGCGGGTGTTCGAGGCGCTGCGCCGTCGGCTCGCCGACGAGTTGGGCGCGGACCCGGGACCCGAGTTGGCCGACGCGCACCGGCGGGTGCTGCGTCAGGAGGTGGCCCCGGCGGCTGGGACCGGCCCGGCGCCGGTGAGCGCGCATCGCCAGCTACCGCCGGACCTCGCCGACTTCACCGGCCGCGAGGCCGAGCTGCGTACCTTGTGGTCGGCTCTGCCGCCGCCCGGGGACGCGGGCGGCACCCTGGTGATTTCCGCGATCGAGGGAATGGCAGGGGCCGGCAAGACCCGGCTCGCCATCCACCTCGCCCATCAAGTGGTACGCGCCGGGCGGTACGCCGATGTCCAGCTCTACGTGGACCTGCGGGGTCACGCCGACGAGCCGCCGGCCGATCCGGCGACTGTGCTTGCTTCCTTTCTTTACCTGCTGGGTGTGCCCGGCGCCCAGATTCCCGATGCGGTGGACGCGCGGGCAGCGCTGTACCGGGACCGGCTGCACGGCCGGGATGCCCTGGTCCTGTTGGACAACGCCGCCAGCGACGGGCAGGTGTTGCCGTTGCTGCCGGCGAGCGCGACCAGTCTCGTCCTGGTCACCAGTCGTCGGGTGCTGGCTCTCGAGGGTGCCCGCACGCTGAGCCTGGATGTGTTCACCGCGCAGGATGCGCACGCGATGCTCGGCCAGCTCGCCGGTAGGGATCGGATTGCCGCGGATCCGTCCGCCGCTCGCCGGGTCGCTGACCTGTGTGGGCGGTTGCCGCTGGCGGTGGTGTTGGCTGGCCGGCGGTTGCGTTCTCGGCCGGCCTGGACGTTCAGCGATCTCGCCACCCGGCTCGACACGGCGGGCAGCCGGCTGGGTGAGCTGGCGATCGGGAGCCGGCAGGTCCGGGCCGTCTTCGACCTGTCCTATCGGGCTCTCGATCCGGCGGAGCGGCGGCTGTTCCGGTTGCTCGGGCTACACCCTGGCGACGACTTCACCGCCGACTCGGCCGCCGCGCTGGCGAACGTGGCGCCGCCGGCGGCCCGCCAGATGCTTGAACGGCTGGTGGACGAGCACCTCGTCACTCCGGTCACCGCCGACCGCTACCGGCTGCACGACCTGCTCCGCGACTACGCCAGGACGCGAGCGACAGCGGATGACGGTGACGGCGGCACCGATGCCGCCGTCGATCGGATCCTCACCTGGTACCTGCACGCCGCCGACGCGGCCGTCCGAACGCTGGCGCCACACAATAGAAACGTCATCCTGGACGAGCGGTCCCGGCCATCCCATCTGCCCGTCTTCGACGCGGACGAGCAGGCGTTCCAATGGCTCACCGCCGAAGAGGCCACCTTGATCGTCGCCATCACCAGCGCCTTCAGCCACGGCAGGTATGACGTCGCCTGGCGACTGCCGGCGCTGCTCGGGCCGTACTTCGAGCGACGCAGCAACTGGCACGACTGGCTCGGCACCAGACACATCGCGCTCAAGGCGGCACGCCGGGCGGAGGACCGGGCCGCCGAGGCACTGATCCTCAGCGGCCTCGGTACCGTCTACGGGCAGATCAACCAGACCGAGAAGGCCATCGAGTGCCTCACCCACTCGCTGGAGATCCGCCGCGCCATCGGCGACCGGTACGGCGAAGGTCGGACGCTCAACAACCTTGGTGTCGCGTACGGCCGGCAGGGCAAGTTTCACGATGCCATCGAGTACCTGACCGCAGCCCTGGAGATCTGCCGGCAAACCGGCTCCGAGTACGAATGGACCATGGCGCTGGGAAACCTCGGCCGGGCGTACACCGGTGCCGGGCAACACGAGGAAGCGATCCGCTGCCTGCGGGAGGCGCTCGAGATCCGGCGGCGGCTGGCCGATCCAGTCGGCGTCGCCTCGGCGCTGTTCAATCTCGGCGAGGCGCTGTTGCGCGCGGGGCAGCACCAGCAGGCCCTCATCCACCTGTCCGAGGCTCGCGACCTCTTCCACGAGAAGCACTGTCCCGGGCTCGAGGCCGAGACCCTGGAGATGCTCGGAGACGCCCGGCTGCTCTCCGACGAGCCGGTTCAGGCCCGGGAGTGCTGGCGGCAGGCGTTGGACCTGTTCGACTCGCTCGGCCACCCGCGCGTCGAAGGGCTGCGTACCCGGTTGGCGCCGCACGCGGCGCACCCGTAGTCAACCCGTAGTGGGTCGGTGACGATTTTCTCGTTACCGTCGCTGACCAGCGCCGCCAGCGGCCGGGTAGGTCCGACGAGATGCCAGGACTCGGTGAGCGTCGTTCGTCACCATGGGTGGGACAGCGATGTGGGCCTGGGGAGGACGAGATGCCGGGAGGTCGCACCGACCTCGCAACGCCGCTGTGCGTCGTGGGTCGGGAGGTGGGCGTGATGGATAGGCCGTTGCTCGATGGCCTTTGCGATCCGGTCTGGGAGCGGCTGTTGCGCGAGTCCCTGGAGGAGCAGGCCAGCGACAAGGGTGGAGGAAGGCCGGTGAGCTCATGAGACAAGGCTGGGTAAGACGCGCTATCAGCGCAGTCATGATCGGGGTGGTCGCGTCGCTGTCGGTGGTCGCGCCGGCGTCAGCGGCGCCGGGTTCCGCATCGGCGGCGCCGGTACGCGACGACAGTGTCAACGAGCCCGTGTACTTCATTCACGGCTTCGACGGTCAGCCGAACACGGCGGGGTTCGACTGCGACGCCTACTGGGGCGACGCCATAGCGGCGATGCGAGGCTGGGGCTGGATCGGCGTCCCACTAACCGTCGGCTACTACTCGAACGACAGCAACTGTGCCGAACCCTTGGAAAGCGGTAGTCGCAACACGAGTCTCAGCGAGCTCGGCAAGATACTGGCGTGGACGATCCACCACCGGTTTTCGTATATCGGCAGATCGGTTGATGTGATTGCCCACTCCATGGGTGGGCTCATCATCCGGGACGCCCTCACGGGGGTGCAGGAGGGGCAGGAAGGGTACCCGCCCTACCTCTATGTCGAGGATGTCGTCACGCTGTCGACACCGCATGCGCGGGGTTCCGCGCTCGCTAATCTGTGCGCGACCTTCATGTTGGCGATCCAATGTCTGGACATGGCGGGTCGCACCGGCTTCTTGGATAGTCTCGGTGGAAATCCGCAGGGCTCGCACGGCACCGACTGGACGGTGGTCGGTTACGAGGACGACTTCGTCGTTCCCGCCAGCGTGGCCACCAATATGCAGGCCAAGCACAAAGTGATCTACACCGGCGGGCAGCACGGCATGAATCACGACAATATGCGTTGGCAGACCACTGGTACGTGGAGGCACAAGTATTCTAATAACGGCGGGGGCACATGGACCGGACCGGTCGGCAATCAGGCGGCACCGATCCGGGTAGCGAACAACGGATGCTACTGGCATTCCGCGTGGTAAGGCTCCGCCGAGTAGTCAGCTCGTCGTCCTGCTGTGCGACCACCGCCCGCTGTCGGCGACGGCGGCGGGCGGTGGTGCGTCCAATCCTGGTTGACCGCTCAAGGCGATCCGGAGGCGTTCACTGATGGTGACGAGGCGGCGTCTGGTCGGGGGTACGGTCGCGGCGTCGGTGGGCGGTGCGCTGCTGTCCACCCCCGCATACGCCGATTACGCGACCACTGTCGACCCCTCGAAGAGTTACGGCGCGTGGGAGGGTTGGGGGGCGGCCCTGTCCTGGTGGGCAAACGTCTTCGGTGCCGACGACACCCTCGCCGACCTGTTCTATACCCGGAAGGCCGTGTCGTACGGCGGCCGCAGCTATCCCGGTCTGGGCTTGAACATCGTCCGGTACAACCTGGGCGCTTGCACGTCGCGTACGATTGGTACTCCGCCGGTGGGCATGGTCGCGTCCCCGAACATTCCACGGTACAAACAGCTGGAAGGTTTCTGGCTGGACTGGTACAGCGGCGACCCGACGTCAGACAGCTGGAACTGGCAGGTCGATGGCAGGCAGCGGCAGATGATGTGGAAGGCTCGCGACCGGGGCGCGGACCTGTTCGAGCTGTTCTCGGTCTCGCCGCTTTGGTGGATGTGTCTCAATCACAACCCGTCCGGAGCGGCGGACGGCGGGAATAACCTGCAACCGTGGAATTACCGCCAGCACGCGGTGTATCTGGCAACGGTGGCGCGATACGCCTACGACAACTGGGGGGTCGATTTCTCCTCGGTCGATCCGTTCAACGAGCCGGCCGCGCCCTGGTGGAGGGCGGACGGGCCGCAGGAGGGTTGCCATTTCGACCCCGCCGCCCAGCGGGAGGTTATCCGGTACCTACGTGCCGAACTCGATGCCCGGGACCTGACCTCGACGCAGGTCGCCGCCTCGGACGAGAGCACCTACGCCATGGCGGCCGCGACCTGGAACAGCTTCCCGCCGACGGTCAAGTCGCTGGTGGGCAGGGTCAACGTGCACGGCTACGAGTACGGCAACACCGGCGGTCCGCGGAGCACGCTCTACGACGCCGTACGTGCCGACGGCCGGCGGTTGTGGCAGTCCGAGTACGGCGAAGGTTGGGACCACGGCCTGTACCTGGCGTACAACCTGAGCCTCGACCTGCGCTACCTCCATCCGACCGCGTGGTGCTACTGGCAGCCGGTCGACGGCGCCACCTGGGGCCTGGTCGCTGCCGACTATCCCGACCCGACCGCCAACATCGGCACCCTGGGGGCGGTCAGCAACAAGTACTTCGTCTTCGCCCAGTACACCCGGCACATCCGCGCGGGAATGCTCATCGTCGACAGCGGCGACCAGGCGACGGTCGCGGCCTACGATGCGGCCAACCGCCGGCTCGTACTGGTCACGGTCTGCGGTGACTCACCGCAACGGATCACCTATGATCTGTCCCGGTTCGCCACCGCCGGTGGGGCCGCGGGTGGAGTCGTCCGTGACTGGACCACCGACGCGAACCCGGATGGGAGCATAGGGCGGCAGTACGTCGCCGGCAGGTCCACCCGCCTGGACGGCATGCGGTTGACGGTGCAGTTCTCCGCTCGCAGCGTCTCGACCTTCGAGATTGACGATGTGACAATCTAGCCGGAGGCTGCGGGATGCCGATCCGGCGTCCCGCGGCCAATCGCCGACGGATGATGGGACAAGGTCCGGTTCTCTCCCTGAAGAAGCGATCAGCAAAAGTACGGCGTCCTCGCCGAGCACCCCTGGGACGTACACGGCGAGCCGTACCCCAATTGCTGGTTAGGCAGAGGTGGAGAGACGTGGCGGACTTTCGAGTGCTCGGCCCCGTCGAGTTGTGGGATTCCGGTCGGTCGCTGAGGCCAGACCCTCCAAACAGCGGACGGCCTTCGCCGCGCTGGTGGTGGACGCGGGTCGGCCGGTGTCAGCGGCAACGTTGGTGGACCGGGTGTGGGGCAATGATCATCCGGCCGACTCTGAAGCTAATTAGCTTCCGACAGCCGACTCGATCACCGGCTGCCCGGCTTGGTCTGGAACCAGAGGATCACAGTCGCGGCGAAGAACAGCAACACGAAGAACGCGTACGGGCACAGCAGGAGCCACGCCATCCCCTCCATGGCGCACAGCCTAGGCCCACCACACACCGAACTCGCTCAACCTGCCTACGGTCACGGTGGTCCTCGCCCGGCTCTGGCGAGTATCCACATCTGGCGATACGAGTGCTGCGCTCCCGCAACTCTGTCGCGTACGTGGCGAACACCACTGTACGGTCGGGGCGTGGACGGCACGGTGCTCTGCGTAGATCGAGCCGACGTCCGGCAGACCGATGACGAGCTGACACTGATCCTCGGCGCCGCGGAAGTCCACGTTGTGCTGATCCGGTTGCGCTACGACGGCTGGGTGGACGAGGTGATCAATAGCGCCGGATCGGTTGCGAGAGGACCGGCTGCCTGGACCCTCATGGACCACAACCTTTCCCTCGAATTCGGTGCTCGGTCCGCCGCCATCCTCGGCTTTCCTCGCGACTGCCGACTGCAACTCGATCTGGACGAGGACACGATCCGGCGGGTCCGTGCCGCGCTTCTGGAGATCCTGCAATGCGCGTGCTTCGTGGTCGATACTCCGGAGGGCCGTATCGTCGGCTGAACTCCTCGGGACGAAGGCCGACCCGCCGGGTCCATCGGCACGCCAACCAGGGTCAGATACGCGGATCTGCCCGCCGACCGTGCGCGCTGGGCCTCGGCGCGCCGGTCACGCCGCATCGAGGTCGGCCTTGGTGCGGTTCCCTTGCGGACATGCCGAGAAGAGCACACTGGATCATGCCGAGTCGAGAGTGTCGGAGTGGTGGAACGACTTGGGAAGCCGGGGCGCGGGCGGAACAGCAGCAGTCGCGGACCAGTACACGATTTCCCTGACCCGCCTTCATAGCGAGTGTAGGGTCCGGTACGGGTCATGCCCCGATGTGCCTGACCACGCGGTGAATGATGCTTGCGCCATGATACGAACTGGTATTCGGCTAGCGGCGAGTCTGTTGTTGCTGCCGGTGGTGGTGGCAGCGATCGGTTCTGCGTCGACCGGCGTCGCCGTCGCGTCACCCGGCTCGACGTCAGCGGTTGTCTCCGAGGAGCGGATCGGCGAACGCTTAGTCGACCTGACGATCGATTCGGCTGCACTGGGCGGCCCGGCAACGGTGCGGCTGCTCACGCCGGACGGGTGGGATGAGCGCCGCGCCGGCGATCGATGGCCGGTGCTCTACCTGCTGCACGGCATGTTCGGCACGCATGAGGACTGGACAACGTACAGCGATGTCGAGACCCTTCCGATGCTGCGCAACGTGTTGGTGGTGATGCCAGACGGCGGATCCCCCGGCGGGTACTACACCAACTGGTGGAACGGCGGGCGGTACGGGGCGCCAGCATGGGAGACGTTCCACCTCGACGAGGTACGCACCACGCTGGAACGCGACTACGGGGCGGGCACCCGTCGCGCCGTGGCGGGAGCGTCGATGGGTGGATACGGCGCGCTCGTCTACGCGGCACACCGCCCGGGCATGTTCCGCGCGGTGGCCAGCTACAGCGGCCCGGTCCACCTCTTGCATCCGGACTCGGTCGACTCGTGGCGCACCGCGTTCCAGGAGGCCCCGGAGTATCTCGGCCTGTGGGGCGACCCGGTCGCGCAGCGCGCGAACTGGCAACGACACGACCCATACCACCTCGCCGGTCGACTGCGGCACACCCCGATTTTCCTTACCTGCGGCGACGGAGAACTCGGCCCGCTGGACGGGCCGAACACCACCCCGTTCGACCAGCAGACGGAGGCGTTCGACCGGGTCCTCAACAAATCACTCGCGGCCGAGATGCGGAAACGGGAAGTCCCCGTCACCACACACTTCTATCAGGGCACTCACCAGCCGCCGTACTGGGAACGGGAGCTGCACCACTCACTGCCGATCCTGCTGGCCGCCCTCGACAGCGGCCGACACTGACAACAGCCGACCAGGATGGTCGAGTCCGTGAGCAGAAGTCCCTCGGCTCGTGGCCGAGGGCTCCTGCCCGCCACGCGCTCATCTGCCGCGGAGCACGCGCGGCGGCCGGCTGCGCACGGATCACAGAGCGTGGCGGCGTACGGCTGGCGCGCGCCGTCCGATCATGCCGATGGCAGTGCGTCGTGGGCGTGAGTGGGGCTGCTCGTCGTGGGTTGGCGTGGTTTCACGCCATGCGGTGGGAGCCGGTGGCCGGCCGGTTACTGGGCGGTTCGTTGGGTGTTCACGGCCGCTTGGTGCTGGGGTTTGTGTCCACCGGTCGGTGGACAGGCTGTTCCGTCTGCCGATTGTTTCGGCGGGTTCGGGTGGGGCTGACGATCGGGGCATGACGACGGCTATCGAGGTGCGGGGTCTGCGCAAGCGGTACGGCGGTGTGTGCGCGGTGGACGGTGTCGATCTGGCGATTGGGTGCGGCGAGGTGTTCGCGTTGCTCGGAGCTAACGGTGCTGGCAAGACCAGCATGGTGGAGATCCTGGCGGGCTTCCGCCGCCGGGATGCGGGCACGGTCGCGGTGCTCGGCGAGGATCCGCAGCGGGCTGGGGTCGGCTGGCGTCGCGGCATCGGTGTCGTGTTCCAGGATGCCGCCGACGCCGCCGAGCTGACCGTTGCGGAGACGCTGCGGCACTTCGCCAGGTACTACCCGGCGGCGCGGGACCCGGACGAGGTCCTCGATCTGGTTGGGCTGCGCGACAAGGAGCACGTCCGGGTACGGACGCTGTCCGGCGGCCAGCGGCGCCGGCTCGACGTGGCGGTGGGTGTGATCGGCCGGCCACGGCTGCTGTTTCTGGACGAGCCGACCACCGGGTTCGACCCGCGGGCCCGCCGACGGTTCTGGGCGCTGATCCAGTCGCTCGCCACCACGGGTGGCACCACGATCCTGCTCACCACCCACTACCTGGAGGAGGCCGAGGCGCTGGCCGACCGGGTGGCGGTGATCGCTGGCGGCCGGATCGTCGCCAGCGGCGATCCGGCCTCGCTCGGTGGGCGGGCCACCGCAGAGGCGACGGTGAGCTGGCACGACGGAGACACGCCGCGCACGGCGCGTACCGCGGATCCGGGCCGGCTGGTCGCCGAGCTGACCGCCCGGCACGGCGGCACCCCACCGGGTCTGACGGTCACCCGACCCACGCTCGAAGAGGTGTACCTGGGCCTGATCGGGGGTGCCGGATGACACGCCTCGGACTCGCCCGCGGCTCGGTGGAGCTGAAGAGCTTCTTCCGCGAACGCGAGGCGGTGGTCTTCACGTTCTCGATGCCGGTGGTGCTGCTGCTCCTGCTCGGCTCCGTCTTCGACGGAGCGTACCCCGGCACCGGTGTCACCGCCGCCCAGTATCTGGTGCCGAGCATGATGGCCGCCGGGGTCGCCTCGACGACGTTCGTCAACCTGGGCGTCGGCATCGCCGCGGACCGGCACGACGGGACACTCAAGCGGCTGCGAGGGCTGCCGATGCCACCCTCGGCGTACTTCATCGGAAAGGTCATCCTGGTGCTGGTGGCCAGCGTCGCGGAGGTGGCGGCGCTGCTTGTCGCCGGGGTGTTCTGGTTCGGTCTCGGGCTGCCGGGCACGCCTGCCCGGTGGCTGACCTTCGGCTGGGTGTTCCTGCTCGGCGTGGTGAGCTGCGCTTTCATCGGTATCGCCGCCAGCGGGCTGGCCCGATCCACGCGCGGCGCGGGTGCGGTGATGAACCTGCCCTACCTGGTCCTGTCCTTCGTGTCGGGCATCTTCGTCACACCGCTCGGTGCGATCCCGGAGCCGCTGCTGCGGATCGGCTCGGTGTTCCCGCTGAGGTGGATGGCGCAGGGGTTCCGTTCGGTGTTCCTGCCCGACACGATCCTCGGCGAGGAGCCGGTCCAGTCGTGGGAGCATGGGCGCATGGCCGCGATCCTCGCGGTGTGGTGTATCGGGGGTCTGGTGCTGTGCCTGGCGACGTTCCGCTGGCGTTGCCGCCGCGACGGCTAGAGTTCGAGTCGTGGGCGGACCGCTGGCCGCTGTGGGACGCCTACTTCGCGGTTATCGCCCTGGCCACCGCTGTCCTCGTGCTGAGCGATCGGCCGGAGTCCGTCCCCGCGAAGGCGGGCACGGTCGGGCTGCTCGCCGGCCTCGTCGGGTGGTATGTGGGCTTCGGCCGGGCACTGATGCGCCACGACGGCGAGGACTGGCGGGGGTATGCCTACCTGGCCGGAGTGTTGGTGCTCTTCGTACCCGCCGCCGCGCTGGTCGACTCCAGCACTGTCGTCCTGTTCGCGGTCTGCCCGCAGGCGTACATGGTGATGGCGGCACTGCCGGCCACGGGCGCGGTCGTCGTGTTCGCTGCCGCCCAGACCGCGCTGTTCCTGATCCGCACGGACGATCTCGCGCAGACGGTTGCCATCCAGTTGCCGATCGCGGCGACGATCGTGGCGCTCGCCGCGTTCGTCGGCACCTGGGCGCGACGGGTCGCCGGGCAGAACGCGGAGCGGGCCGCGCTGATCCAGCAGCTCGACAGCTCGCGCGCTGAGGTGGCCCGGCTCTCCCACGAGGCGGGCGTGACCGCCGAACGGCAGCGGCTGGCCAGCGAGATCCACGACACCATCGCCCAGGGCCTGTCGAGTGTGGTCATGCTCGTCCAGGCCGCCGACGCCGAACTGGACCGCGACCCGACCCAGACCCGCCAGCACCTCGCGCTCGCGGCGCAGACCGCGCGGGAGAACCTGGCGGAGGCACGGGCCTTGGTCGCGGCGCTCACCCCGGCCGCCCTCACCGGTTCCTCACTCCCCGAGGCGCTGGCCCGCCTGGTCGACCGGCTCGATCGCGATGGCGGGACGGTCGGCACCTGGTCGGTCGCCGGTGCACCCCGGCCGCTGCACACCTCGGCCGAGGTGGTACTGCTGCGCGCTGCTCAGGAGTCGCTGGCCAATGTGCGCAAGCACGCCGGGGCCGACACGGTGGCGGTCACCCTGCGGTACTGCTCGGACAGCGTCGTGCTCGAGGTCACCGACGACGGCTGCGGATTCACCCCGTCCGGGGACCGCAGCGGATACGGCCTGGTGTCGATGCGCGCCCGGGTCGAGCAGATTGCCGGCACGTTGGAGGTCCAGTCAACCCCAGGCGGCGGAACGACCATCCGGGTACGGGTGCCGTCATGACCATCTCCGTGCTGCTCGTCGACGACCACCCGGTGGTACGCGCCGGGGTGCGCGGCATGCTGGCCGGCGAGTCCGACATCGTGGTGGTCGGCGAGGCGGCCTCCGGCGCCGAAGCGGTCACCGCCGTCCGCGTAGCAGCCCCCGACGTCGTACTGATGGATCTACGGATGCCCGGCCTCGACGGCGCGCAGGCAACCGCGCAACTGCTGGCCGCCGCACCACAGACCCGTGTGGTCGTGCTGACCACCTACGAGACCGACGGCGACATCCTCCGCGCGGTCGAGGCAGGCGCCACCGGCTACCTACTCAAGGACGCCTCCCGCACAGACCTGCTCAACGCCATACGGGCGGCCGCACGCGGCGATACCGTGCTTGCGCCGTCCGTCGCCACCCGCCTGCTGCACCAGATGCGGCGCCCACGGCACGACGCGCTCTCCCCGCGCGAGGTCGAAGTCCTGCGCCTCGTCGCCCGCGGGATGTCCAACATCGAGATCGGCCGTGAACTGCACATCACCGAGGCCACCGTGAAAACCCACCTGCTGCGCACGTTCGCCAAACTCGGCGTCGCCGACCGCACCGCCGCGGTCACCACCGCCATGGCCGAAGGGCTGCTCTAACTACTTACGATCTCGTGCGCAATTGCGCGGGGCGCTGAGCTGCGGTGATCCGTGTTCTCCTACCAGGTGATCAAGCGGTCGGAGACCAGGCCAGCGACGGCGTCCATGGTCTCGGGCAGCAACTCGCCGCGGCCGGTGAACCGTTGGAGTTGGCGCCACCACTTCAATTCGGCAATGGCATGTTCGACGGGGAAACATTGTGACGACCGCTGCTTGCGCTCGGCTTCCCACTGAACCTGCCGAGCCGATGGCGCACCGGGGCGCAGCTTCAGCGGCGGGGCGGTGCCCTGGCCGGCATGGGTCCTGGCCAGCCCTTGGTAGCCCGAGTCGACCAGGACCCTCACCCGCGGGTAGGCGTCCAACAGCGCATCGATGCCCTCGATGCGGGCAGCGGTGCTGTCGTGCATCCGGCCCGGTCGGTAGCCGCCACACCACAGCGTCACCCCATACTCGTCGGACACCACGGTGGCCTTGATCGTGTTCTGTCTGTCCTTCCCGGACACGAACGCCTTCCTGCCCGAACGCCCAACCCGAGGCCGGCGGACCCGAATCTGGCGTGGCGTCCAGTCGCAGCGTCACACCCTCCCCGGCGGCGTAAGCGAACACATCCGCCAAGGTACGCAGTCGTACCCCGCCCGGGCGGCCGAACCCGCGACGGGCCAGCAACGGCCGGACCTGCCCGATGGCACGGGTCACGGTCGACCGATCCACCCCGAACGCCGCCGCCAGAGCCTCGAACCCGGCCCACCGGTGTTGGCCGACCGGTCCGGGGCGAGCTGATCCACCAGCTCAGCCCTTCCTGCGTTTGGCATAGACCAGCTGGTGCTCCCAGCCGCGATTGGACATCAACCTGACTCCGTCTGTGTGCCACCACATGAAGACACAGAGCAGGAACGCGGCGATCCCGAGACCGGCCGGTATGAAGGACAGCTCGACCCACAGCGGCGTGACGTAGGGCCTGTTGTCCGGAGGCGGACGGTCGAACTGGACAAACACGAAGATGGCGGCGGCCGTGAGGAGGAGGCTGGGCACAGCCGCGGCCAGCCATACCCTGCGCGCCCATCTCGTACCTGCGGCATTGCGGACTCGGACACGCAAACGCGTACCGCATTTGCCGCAGCTCAGCTCCGACACGCTGGCGCCATGAGCCGGCCTGCGGACCGGAATGGGAAAGGTAACGTAGGTATGAATCGTCTTGTTGCCCAGACGCTCCACGCGTACCTGATGACCCAGCCGCTTGCTCGCGTAATCGCCGACTGCGCCGCGCATCTCACCTCCGCCGTGCAGAGGTACGAGCATACAGCGAGCGCTGGTTTCACGGCGTCAGTGAACTGGTCGCCGTAATCGAGGAGCATCTGGGTCGTGTTTCAAAGCTCCTAGCCGTGGCGACAGGTGATCCTGTGGTCCTGAGCTACCCCCGCTTTCATGGAGCTTCTTGATCATGGTCTGATGGCCGTGGGGAGGAAGTCATCCGTGGCAGCACCGAAGAAATACCCCGACGAGCTACGCCAGCGCGCTGTGCGCTTGTACCGCGAGTCGGACCCGAAGCCGGTGATCCGGCGCCTTGCCGAGCAGCTCGGCGTGCATCACGAGGCGTTGCGGAACTGGATCCGTCAGGCCGAGGCCGACGCCGACGAGCGTCACGACCGGCCTACCAGCGAGATGGCCGAGGAGAACCGTCGGCTGCGTAAGGAAGTCGCCGAGCTGCGGCGGGCGAATGAGATCCTGAAAACGGCGAGCGCGTATTTCGCGGCGGAGCTCGACCCGACCCGGCGACGGTCATGAGGTTCATCGACGAACACCGTGATCAGTTCGCGGTCGCGCTCCTGCTACGGGTCCTGAACATCGGCGCCTCGACCTACTACGCGTGGGTCCAGCAGGCCGAGCAGCCCTGCGACCGCGACCTGGTCGACCTGGGGCTGATCTCCAACATCCACGAGATCTGGGACGCGTCCGGGCACACCTACGGGGCGGACCGGGTGCACCGGCAACTCCGCCGCGACGGCATCCGTGTGGGTCGCAAGCGGGTCGAACGGTTGATGGCCGACCAGGGCTGGCAGGGTGCGTTCCTGCGCCGAGGCTGGCGCGGCGGCTCCACGAAGCAGGACCCACGGCACACGCCGGCACCGGATCTGGTCAACCGGCAGTTCACCGCTGCCGGACCGAACCGGCTCTGGGTTGCCGACGCCACCCGGATCCCCTGCGGCGAGGGCGTGTTCTGGCTGGCCGCCGTGAGGGATGTGTTCTCCCGCCGGATCGTCGGCTGGAAGACCTCCGACCGCTGTGACACCGACCTGATCCTCGCCGCCCTCGAGTACGGCATCTGGTCCCGCGATGTCCGAGACGGCCAGTTGATCCATCACAGCGACCGCGGGTCGAACTATACGTCCTTTCGCTTCGCCGAACGCTTACAGGACAACGGGATCCTGCCTTCGATGGGCTCTGTCGGCGACTCGTACGACAACGCCCTGATGGAGAACTTCTGGTCGACGCTGAAGATCGAACTCGTCTACCGCACGAGCTGGCGGACCCGAGACGAGGCTGAAAACGCGATCTTCGCCTACATCGACGGCTGGTACAACACCCGACGCATCCAACGCGAGCTGGGCTACCTCAGCCCCGACGAGTACGAGACCGCATGGCACACCCGCCAGAAGCATCCGGCCCAGCCAGCTATCACCACCCCTGCACCAGCCGGCAGCAGGTAACCACCGCTCCGTCAAAGCGGGGGGAGCTCACCCACGAGGTCGAGGACCTCAACCAGCGGATCACCGAGGCCATCAACGCCCACACACCCGAGCTGCTGCAGCGTCACGGCGTCGGCTCCGACACCGCAGCAGCTCTGCTCCTGGCCGCCGGCGACAGCCAGCAACCCGGTCACGAACTCCGCCGCTGCACGACGCGGCTCCACCCGTCCGAACCGGCCCGCGAAGCACCCCAGCACGCCGGCCAGCACCCGTTCCCACCGGACGACGGCTACGCTGTGGCACGCGGCCACCGCAAGATCTGATGTTGTGTCCACAACGCACAGACGATCACGCGGTGGCCGTCTCGCGTCCACCCCACCCGAACAGCAAGATCCCAAACGGCGGCTGCCGTACTAGTAGGACTTTGTTAGGTCGGTACGGGTTGGTGGCAGTGTGGGCAGAAGCCGAGCCAGGTGGCGAGTTGGTATTGCAGGTGCCGTAGGACGGCGTAGAGGCTCAGGGCCGCCCGGTTGCTTTTGGGTCGGTTAGCCGCGTCTGGGTGAGGAACAACTGGGCGGCGCTGGCCAGGGTGACGTGGCGGTGCCAGCCGATCCAGGAGCGGCCTTCGAAGTGGTCGAGTCCGAGGCCGGTTTTGAGTTCGCGGTAGTCGTGTTCGATGCGCCAGCGGCTTTTCGCCAGGTGGACCAGGTCGCTGAGGGTGGTGTCGGTGGGCAGGTCGGACAGCCAGTAGTCGGTGGGTTCGTCGTGGCCGGGTGGCCATTGCACGAGCAGCCAGCAGTCGGGCAGGACGCCGTCGCCGTGCTGGGGAAGGCCTTCTCGGACGGTTCTGCCGGCGGGGCGGATCCGCAGGGCGAAGAAGTGTCCGGACAGCGTGTCGGCGGGTCGGTCGTCCGCGCTGTCAGCTGCGGGTAGTCGTTGCCGCCAGTGCACGAGTACGGCGCGCTCAGCGCCGTGGTCGAGGGCGAGGTCTTTGATACTGCGGGCCGGATGCGGATATCGCGGCGTGGGATGTTTCCCGACTCCGGCGTAGGCGACCTCGACAGGTTCGGCATGGCCGGGCTGGGCGGTCGTGCTCGAGGTGGTGGCCACGATGTAGGCGATGCCGCGGTCGGTCAGGCCTTGCCGGAACTCGGCGACCTGGCCGTACCCGGCATCGGCGGTCAGTAACGGCGGATACAGGTCCCAGCCGGCCAGTTCGTCGATCATCTCCAAGGCCATCAGCCATTTCGGCCGGTAGCGTTCGCCGTCGGGCACCTTCGACGCCGCCCTGCGGCGCAGGATCTGCGCGATCTGTTCCTCGCGCGGCGCCTCTTTGCGCAGGTGAGGCTTCTTCTTCCCCGCTTCGTCCAGGGTGACTGGCTGCCGGCGCAGTCGACGGGCGTGAGTGTTGGCGACTTTCCCGGCCTCATCCGGCACGCAGGTCTCATCCCAGGACTCCGGGACGAACAACCGCCAGTCCAGCACCGCCGACGCGACATCGGAGGCCGCGTGCACACTGACGGCGATCTGGCAGTTGCCGACCTTGCCGAGCGTCCCGGAGTACTGCCGGGCGACACACGCCGATGCTGGCCCGTCCTTGGCGAACCCGGTGTCGTCGACGACCCACACCCTCGGCGCCACCACCTGCACGGCGGTCCTCGCTACTCGCCGTCGCACACCGACCACGTCCCACGTCGACGATGTCAGGAACTGTTGCAACTGCTGATGATCCACCCCGAGACGAGCCGCCATCGGCTGCATCGACTTACGACGCCCATCCAGCATCAACCCGCGCAGATACCGCACACCCGTCTCGCGCTGATCCACCCGAGACAACCCGGCGAACACCCCCGAGGCGAACTCCTGCAGCTGATCCCGGACCCGCGCTAGCCCACCCTTATCCACACCCGCCAGCCAAGCATCACCAGCAGACACCTACAAGCGACACACCACAACGACCTAACAAAGTCCTACTAGTACGACAGCCGTGGTTTGCCGAAGGTGCGTCTTCGCTGGTAATGGCTGTTCTTGGCCCGGAATTGATGGCGGCGGCGCCATCGTGACCATCGATCGACGAAGTCGCGGCAGCGCCGCTCGGTGATCAGGTGTGCCAGGAGACGACGGGTCTCTGCGAGGGTGATGGGGATGAGTCCTTCGTCGCGGCGAAGTGATCTTTTCCCATTGCGGCGGCGGTGACGGCGAGGTAGGCGTGAGCGAGCATGGCCAGGGTGATGTGGCGGTACCAGGCGTCGTAGCGGCGGACCTGGTACTCGTCGAGACCGACTTGACCTTTGGCGGTTTGGAAGCATTCCTCGATGGCCCACCGGCTGCCCGCGACTTTGATCAGGTGCTCGTCGGTGGTGTCGGCCGGGCCGTAGCAGAGGTAGTAGGCCAGGTCGGCCGGATCGGTGATGCTGCGTCGCACGAGCAGCCAACGGTGGTGGCCGTGCTCGGCGGTGCCGGTGTCTGGCAGGGTCGCGGCGGCCCAGTCGTAGAGGCGTTCGCCCTTGGCGCCGGGTCCGCAGCTTCGTCGCTTCCACGCCGGCGCAGGTGCGGCAGCGGCCAGGGCGTCAGCGCGTGCGCTGCCGGTCTCGGTGGGGATCTTCTGCCGGCAGGCGACGGCCACGACGTAGCCGATACGGCGCTGTTGCAGTGCGATGCGAAACTTCGAGTCGCTGCCGTATGCCTCGTCGGCGGTGACCCATCTGGCTGGCATCTGCGCGTCCAGCGCTCGCTCGATCATCCGCAACGCCAGTTGTGGTTTTGTTGCGAATCGCACCTGGGTGCCGACGCCGGCCTCGGTGCGCCGCTCGGCATCGTCACACCACTTAGTCGGCAGATACAGCTCTCGGTCGATCAGCGTGCGCCCTCGAGTGCTGGCGTAGGCGAGGAACACTCCGAGCTGGCAGTTTTCCACGCGTCCAGCGGTGCCGGAGTACTGGCGCTGAACACCGGCGGACTTGACGCCTTTCTTCAGGAAGCCGGTCTCGTCGATGATGAGCACACCATCGGGGTCGCCGAGTTGCTCGGCGACGTAGCTACGCAGATCGTCGCGCACACCGTCGGTGTCCCACCCCGAGCGGTTGAGCAGTGCCTGCATGCCGTCCGGGCTGACGTCACCGGCGGCCTCGGCCAAGGTCCAGCTGTTCTTGCCCGCGAGGGGCGACAACAGGCCCAGCACATACGAGCGGGCCCGACGGCGCGGCTCTACCCGGCCGAACCGGCCCGCTACCCGGGACATCAGATCGTCGAGGCCGGCGGACCAACCGTCAAGATCGCTTACCGTCACGAGCCGAAAAGTCTACGGAGGACGGCCAGCCTTCTGGTCGCGGACTCGCAGGCACACCTGATCACCGAGCGGCGCTGCCGCGACTTCGTCGATCGATGGTCACGATGGCGCCGCCGCCATCAATTCCGGGCCAAGAACAGCCATTACCAGCGAAGACGCACCTTCGGCAAACCACGGCTGTCGTACTAGCTCAGACTCCGGCCTACGCGACGCATTGGTCGCGTAGGCCGATGGTCGAACGCACTGGTTCATCCACGTCCACGATCGGGCGGATCTGGCGGATGTTCGAGCTCAAGCCGCAGCGACCGGGCGGACACGCTAGACCGCCTCGAGCAGCAGCCGGGCGAGCTCGACAGGCATGGTGATCATGCAGTCGTGGCCGGTCGGTAGCTCCCGTACCCGGTCGCCTGCTGGGACGGGACGCCGGGTGATGCCCGCCGGCCGACCCTTGACGCAGTGGATGTGTGTACGTGGGATCGTGCGCGCGGCCGGGTTGTCCAGCCGGACCGGCTCTTGGAGGGACCGCACCGGGTGGTCCGACAGCATCGAGCGTAACCAGGCGACGTCGTCGGGATCGGTGACCCCGAACAAGCCGATCAGCGGCGGCTGCTCCGGCATCGGCGGAACCCGCCAGCCGTCCACGGCGACGTCGATGAGCTGCTTGGTGACCGGAAGGACGTCGACCGCGGTTTCGCCGTCTTCGGGGACCATCGCGTCGAGGAACACCAGGTGCGCGATCCGCTGCGGGGCCCGGTTGGCAACTCCCGATATGACCATCCCGGAGTAGCTGTGCCCGACGAGCACGACGTCGTCGAGACGCTCATCTTCGATCAGGCCGACGATGTCGTCAATGTGGGTGTTGAGCCCGACCTCGGGGCCCAGCAGGTGTGCCTTGTCGCCGTAGCCTGTCAGCGACGGCGCGAGCACCCGGTGCCCAGCCGACTCCAGGAGCGGGACCATCCGGTCCCAGCTCCGCCCGCTGTGCCAGGCGCCGTGTACCAGTAGAAATGTGGCCATGGCCGTTTGGTTCCTCCTCGTGCCTCGGTACCGTTGGGTAACCGGAAACATCGTGATCCCCGCGACGCGCCCCGGCAATACGGCGCATTTCGGTGCCCCGGTTCTCAGGAGGTAACCAGTGCAGGACCCGTGTCAGGCCCGCGAAGTCCTCGGCATCGTCGGGGATAAGTGGGCGCTGCTGATCGTGCGCATGCTCAAGGACGGGCCGCAGCGCTTCACCGAGCTCAAGCGGACCATCGACGGCATCAGCCAGCGCATGCTTACCGTGACGCTGCGCGACCTCGAGCGCGACGGAATTCTGACGCGCACGGTCCGCGAGGTGATGCCGCCGCACGTCAGCTACGAGCTGACCACGATGGGCCGGACCCTGCGCGAGGCCACCGCGCCGCTGCTCGAGTGGAGCATCACGCACCTTCCCCACATCGACGCCGCCCGTGCGGCATACGACAACCGGTAACGTGCGCCTGCTGGCTCGCCGGATCATCGAACTCACCCACGAGATCGAGGACCTCAACCAGCGAATCACCGAGGCGATCAACGCCCACACACACCCGAGCTGCTGCAGCGTTACGGCGTCGGCCCGACACCGCAGCATCTCTGCTCCTGGCCGGCGGCGACAACCCGCAACGGCTCACCAGCGAAGCGTCCTTCGCGGCCCTCTGCGGAGTCAGCCCCATTGAGATGTCCTCCGGCAAGACCCAACGACGCCGGCTCAACCGCGGCGCGGATCGCCAAGCCAACTCAGCCCTCTACAAAATCGTCATTGCGCGACTCCGCTGGGACCTGCGCACCCGCGCCTACATCGACCGCCGCCTCAGCAAAGGCAAAACCAGACGCGAAGCGGTCCACTGCCTGAAACGCTACGTCGCACGCGAGCTCTACGAACTCATCGCCCAGACACCACAGCATACGAGCGCGCCATCGACCGCTTGACATCCATAGGGGCATCAAACTCGCCGTCCGCTACGAGGCCACCGTCCACGTCGCCGCGATCAAAGAATGGCTCTGACTAACTTCTATACAGGCCCTAGATGTGAGCTACGGCTTGATGGCAACGTCTGCGAGCATCGCGGTGGGCGCAAATCCTGTCGCTGCAACGCTCCTGGGAGCGAGCGGGCCGGCGCTGAAGCTGTCGCACCGGGTTCTCGCACGAGCACGAGATCGCCGAGAAGATCGAGCGGCGCGAACGTTCGAACAAGCTGCCGCGCGCACTCCGCTGGAGCAGAAGATCACGGCTCTCGCTCGTGTGCTCGCAGAGGAACTGCGGGACGGCGGATCCACGGCCGAGGCGGTTGCGATCGCTGCCGCAGTCACAGGTGTTGATGGGGTACACGTCGCCGCTCTACAACATCTCGCTGTACAACCATTGCCGCCTGAGGAGGTATGGACAGAGCCGGGCAAGGCCCCGCGTGGGTGGGACCGGGACCAACTCGCACGTGCTCTGCCTGAGTCCCGACTTGGCTCATTTAGTGCGTGCCGCGGATCGCGTCGAGTGCGGCGCGGAGGTCGTCGGGGATAGGGTCGGCGGCGGTGATGGTGTGCGGCCCTGCCTGGACCTCGATCGTCCGGTAGCGGCGGGTGGTGGTGACGAAGCGTTTGATGCTCCAGCCGGTGGTGTTCTCGATCCAGCGGGACACGGCCAGGGCTGCGAACACGATGGTCGGGTGTGCTTCGATCGACTCGCGGCTGTGGTGGTAGACCGGCCGTGGGGGCTCGACGAGGTACTCAGCGCGCAAGGGGCCAACGCGGTGGACATCGGCCGGTGGCCAGGGACGAGCCAGGCGGGCAGGACACTCCGCAGACTCGCGCCGGCTCGGGCGCCCCGGCTAGGGCGTGTCCTGTCGATCATGTAGCGGTGGATCGTTGACCATGTTCCGGTGGTACGTCGTGGTGAGGTGACCGACGAGGCGTGGGCGGTGATCGCGCCGTTACTTCCCGAGCCGGGAATACGGTCCGGGCGGTGGCGGGATCACCGGCAGGTCATCAACGGGATCTTGTGGAAGCTGCGTACGGGTGCGCCGTGGCGGGACCTGCCGGAACGTTACGGACCGTGGAAGACCTGCCACGAACGCTTACGGCGGTGGACAGCTGACGGCACCTGGGATCAGGTGCTGGCTGCGGCGCAGGTGCATAACGACGGCACACCGGTGCAGTGGAGGATCAGTGTCGACTCGTCGATCGTGCGGGCGCACCAGCATGCCGCTGGCGCCCGTAAAAAAGGGGCTGTCCGGCCAGTGCGGCGACGCCTGGTGCGCAAGATGGCGAGGCCATCGGCCGATCACGTGGGGGGCTGAGCACGAAGATCCACCTCGCGGTCGACGGACACGGCCGGCCGTTGTCGATCCTGCTCACCCCGGGCCAGGCCGGCGACAACCCCCAACTCTTGGCGTTGCTCGACGCGATCCGGGTCAACGTGCCTGGGCCGGGCCGGCCCCGCAAACGTCCTGACGTGCTGATCGCGGACAAGGGCTACGCCCACGACTCCACCCGCCGTGCCCTACGCGCTCGCGGGATCCGGCACGTCATCCCGGAACGCTCGGACCAGATTGCCCGCCGCACCGCCAAGGGCAGCAACGGCGGACGACCACCAGCGTTCGACCGCGCGGTCTATAAGAAGCGCAACGTCGTGGAACGCTGCTTCAACCGGCTCAAGCAATGGCGCGACCTGGCTACCCGCTACGCGAAGCGGGCATCCCTGTACCGAGCCAGCCTCGTACTCATCGCCACCATCATCTGGCTCTCATGAGCGCTTGGATGCGTCATCCGGGACCACAAGCTCGTTCAGCTCACCGATGACCCGAACGTCGAAATCCCAACGTCGCGCGAGATCGGTGATCACCGCGTGTTCCTCGCCTGTCAGCCGCACCCGGTAGTCGAGGAGGTTGACGCAGAGCGTCTCCAGCCCGAGTTGCTCCTCGCCCGCCATCACATCCACCAGCGAGTCCTCGAGCCGTGGATCGAGAGGTGCACCCATCTCGGCCTCAGCCCGCGCATCCGCCCGTCCCGACAGCGCCTCGACCAGACGCTTGAAACGCCGGCGATCCTCGGTCCAGTACACGACAGAAGCATGCCATGACCAGGACCGCCGACTCATGATCGACAGGACACGCCCTAGTACTGCAACGGCACTTATTTGGGTTGTCGTCGCCGGTAGTGGCTTTGTTGGGCTTGCCATTGTCGGCGGCGGCGTAGTCGTGACCAGGTGATGGTGTGGTCGTTGGTCGGGTAACGGGCCTGAAGCAGTTTGATGATCAGCCTGCGGGCTTCGGGAACGGTGATGGGGATGAGCTGCTCATCATTGAGCGATTTGCCCCCTTTACTTCCTCGGCGCGGATGACCGCCAGCCAGGCTAGGGCCAGCATCGACAACGTGATGTGGGCGTACCAGCCCCGCCAGGTACGCACTTGGTAGTGGTCCAGGCCCGCTTCCTGCTTGGCCTGCTTGAAACACTCCTCGACCGGCCACCGCCGACCCGCGACCCAGACCAGGGTGGCCAGACTGGTTCGCCTCGGCGCGTAGCAGATGTAGTACGCGATCTCGATCGGGTCGCTGACGCTGCGTCGGGCCAGGAGCCAGTGTCCGCGCCCTGGCGCCCACCACGGCCGGATCGGCACTCTCACCCAGTCGTAGTCCCGCGGCCCATGCGCACCATCCCCACAGGACAGACGCCGCCAAGCCTTGGTCGGCAACTGGGCGACGATGGCGTCGACCCGGCCACGGCCGATCCCACGCGCGGACACGTCGTCGTTGCAACGGGTCGCCACGACGTGGAACACGTCCCGCTCCTCCAGCCACACCCGCAGGTACTTGGCCTGCCCAAACGCCTCGTCGGCGGTGAACCAGGTAAACGGCACCTCCGCATCGATCGCCCGTTGCACCATGTCGATGGCGATACGCGGCTTGGTCCGCAACTCGACGTCGTCGGGTACCCCGGCGTCACGGCACCGGTCCCGGTCGGTGGTCCACGACTCCGGCAGGTACAGGTGCCGGTCGATCAACGCGTGTCCGGTCGGGGCGACATAGGCCAGGAACGTGCCGATCTGGCAGTTGTCCTTCTTCCCGCTCGTGCCGGTGTACTGCCGCTGCACCCCGGCCGACCGGATGCCCTTCTTGATGAACCCGGTGTCATCGGCGACCAGCACCGCCCCGGTATGCCCCAACCGGCCGACCACGTAGTCGCGGATGTCGTCACGCACACCATCGACGTCCCAGTCCGCCCGGCGCAGCAGACGCTGCATACCATCCGGGCCGGTCTCACCAGCATGCTCGGCCAACGTCCAGCCGTTCTTACGCTCCAGGCCGGCGATGAGCCCGTCAACGTACCGGCGGACCCGTTGACGCGGCTCGGACCTAGCAAAACGCCCGCCTACCTGATCCAGCAACCCATCAAGCTCGCCCTGCCACGACACGACATCAACGTACGACACACAAAATCAACGCGCGGGCAGCGGCAACGACACTACAAGTGCCGTTGCAGTACTAGGCGACTGTGTCGATGCTCCATCACGCCCGGGAAATCCGGCAGTTTCCCCGATCTCACCTTCGAGAACCGGGCGCGGGGCGGCCGGGTCCGTGTTGACTCTGCGAACTGCTTGCGGGCATGAACATCCGGGTGTGACAGGGCCTTCGTTCCTCCTCGTCCTAGGCCGACGCGTTGTCGGGACGGTCGGCTGTTCGAGCGCGCATCAGCCGTACGCCGGTCGCGAGCAGCCACACGAGCCAGGCGGCGTAGCCGGGCATCCCCACGAACAGGAACGCCGAGCCGTCCGCGATCGCGAGGTTGGCCGCCCCGGCGGCGAGCAGCAGGCCTCCCCCGGCCACTCCGAGTAGACGCTGCCACCGCGGCGTCAGCCCGCTCGTATGCGCCGCCAGCGCAGCGCCGATGAAGGTGGTGCCGAGCGCCGGCAGTGCCAGCGCGAACGCTGCTGCATGCAGCTGCCAGGCGAGCTCGAACGCCGGGCTCGGCTCAGCGAGCTCGCCGGCGGACAGCACGACTCCGTTCCACAGAACGGCGTAGAGCGCGAAGACCGCCGAGAGAGTCGCGCCCGCGGCGACCGCGAGGCGCGACCAGTCCGCGCCCGCACCCCCGCGGCGCCCGACGAGCCCGTGGAGACCGGTCACGAACCCCAGCAACAGCGGCAGGTTCAGCGCCTCCAGGCCGACCGCGATCGCGACCGCGAACCGGTTCTCTGCGTGGAATGCGAGCACCTCCTTGATCGGGTCCCCGTAGGCGGGCGCTCCGGCCCAGACCACCACCGCGTTCTGGATCGCCACCGACGCTGTCAACGCGATCGCCGTCGCGCCGACGACCCGCTCTCGGAGCGCTCGGGGCGGGGTGGTACCCGTCGTTGTCGCTGCCGCACCCATTCGAGGCTTCTCCGGCTTCCTAAGCTGGTCCATGATGGCTCGTACACCGTACGTCGTACGCCGTACTATGGGCGTACGACGTACGATTGTCAAGCCGTGCGAGGGAGCGAGGAGACCTGTGGCCGCCAGGGAGCAACGCCAGGTCGCGTCGGACGCGGGGCTGAGCAAGCAGCGGGTGGTGGTCGAGGCGATCCGGCTCGCCGACCGCGAGGGGGTCGACGGGCTGAGCATGCGCCGGCTGGCCGGCGTGCTCGGCGCGGGCGCGATGTCGCTCTACCACTACGTGGCCAGCAAGGAAGAGCTGCTGGACGCCATGATCGACGTAGTGTTCGAGGAGATCGAGCTCCCGCCCGAGCAGACCGACTGGCAGTCGGCGATGCGACGGCGGTCGGCATCCGCCCGGCAGGTTCTCGCACGCCACCCGTGGGCGATCGGCCTGATGGAGTCGCGGACATCGCCGGGGCCCGCGAACCTGCGCCACCGCGAAGCGGTCACCGCCTGCCTGCGCAGGGCCGGCTTCTCGGTCGTGATGGCGACGCACGCCAACTGGTTGCTTGACAGCTACGTCTACGGGTTCGCCCTACAGGAAGCCAGCCTGCCGTTCGACACCGCCGACGAGCTCGCGGACATGACCGAGGACGTCTTCCTGCCCCAGCTTCCTCCTGAGGAGTTCCCCTACCTCAACGAGTCGGCCGCGGCGCTCGTCGCTGCCGGCTACGACCCGGCGGAGGAGTTCACCTTCGGCCTCGACCTCGTCCTGGCCGCCCTCGAGCCCCTGAGAGCCTCCGCCTAGCCACGCTCACGGACCGTCGCGCGGCCCTCTGCACGGCAGATCCTTTCCGCAAACGCCGCACCGAGAAGGACGGTGCCTCTACCACTCGGCGAGCCTCAGGCGGGGTACCGCCGCCTCGATTCCCACGACATCCGCGGCGACCTCTGTAAGGGGCCGACCGTCGCGGTCCACTCCCACTGGGGTCGAAGCCGATCGAGACGGAGAGCCGGTTCGTCAAGGTCGATCCGGGCGTCCACGACTCACATCCTCCACGACGCTCGCTCAACTCGGCATTAGTGTGCACGCTGGAGACACCGCCTCTCCACGGCCCCTGAGCGCCCGGCTCAGTGTGCATATCCGCCGCGGCAAACCCACGAAGCCCCAGGTCACGATCCCGTTATCGCCAAGATCGCAGCGTCGTGAGCCAAGTCGGGGCGGATCCACGGCCGAGGCGGTTGCGATCGCTGCCGCAGTCACAGGTGTTGATGGGGTACACGTCGCCGCTCTACAACATCTCGCTGTACAACCATTGCCGCCTGAGGAGGTATGGACAGAGCCGGGCAAGGCCCCGCGTGGGTGGGACCGGGACCAACTCGCACGTGCTCTGCCTGAGTTGGCGGCGGTCCTTGATGGTGTTCTGGCAGTTCTCGAAGGGCATGGGTTGGTTCGCGTTCACTCTGACTCGACTTATGACGGAGTCGCCGCGATCGGGCAACGCACGATCACGTCGCTCGGCCACCGTTTGTCTCTTCCTGCTGGCGGAAGCCTGTCAGAAGCCGATAGGCAGGCTTGAGGATCCTCTGCCCGGTTTTCATCTGAAGTAGCTTTATTGCTGTTGCGCGAGCAGTCCGGCCGCGGTCACCTCACCACTCCGCCGCACCGCGTCGGCGAAGTCGATGCACATGGTGGCCAGGCTCGGGTCCGCCTCGTAGGCGGCGAGCAACGCCTGCGGAGGCCGGCTCGCCGGCCACGCCGCCACCGCTGTCAGCATGACGGTCTGCAGCAGGGCGCTCGCGTCCTCGTCGCCGAGCTCGGGCAGGTACCGGAGGACCAGCCGGACCAGGGCCTGCAGCGACTCCCGGATCTTCCGCTTGTGCCGGATCGCCGTCTCCACCGAAATGTTGCGCTCCAGCACGGTCGCCTGAGAGGCGATCAGGTCGCACAGCATCGGCCGCGCGGCCAGTGAGACGGCGAAGAGGTCGGCCAGCCGGTCGCCACGCTCCCGCGCGGAGCCGTCCGGTGCGGGAGCGGATTCCAGCTCCGTGATGCACTCCGCCATCTGCGCCTCCAACAGTTCCAGCAGCACCGCCTCGCGCGAGTCGAAGTAGCGCAGCACGTTCGCCTTGGCCAGGCACACCCGGCGGCTCAGCGCGGTGAGGCTCAGCTCGGCCACCGGCATCTTCGCGAGCATCGCGGCCGCGGCGTCGAGGATCTGCCGCCGCCGCTCGGTGCGCTGCTCGTCGGTGCGCGCTCGCTGGAAGGTCACGTGTCTCATGTTACAGACTGGCGGTACTTTATTAAGAGACCGGCGGTACGTTACCTTGGGTTGATAACAGACCACCGGTACGCAAAGGGGTTCGCCATGTACGAGGTTCCTGACCAGCACGGCAAGCGCATCGTCGTCACCGGTGCGAACAGCGGCACCGGCAAGGAGGCAGCTAAACGGCTCGCCGGGGCCGGAGCCGACGTGGTCCTCGCGGTGCGCACCGAGGCCAAGGGCGAGCAGGCGAAGGCGGAAAT
This sequence comes from Plantactinospora sp. DSM 117369, assembly GCF_053764795.1. Classification (NCBI taxonomy): domain Bacteria; kingdom Bacillati; phylum Actinomycetota; class Actinomycetes; order Micromonosporales; family Micromonosporaceae; genus Plantactinospora; species Plantactinospora sp. DSM 117369. Next base: position 5,675,037 of record NZ_CM132446.1, read on the forward strand.
CCTCGCCGCGCACTCCGGCGCCATCCTGGAGGTTCACCGGCTCGACCTCGCCGATCAGGCCTCGGTGCGCGAGTTCGCCGACGGGCTCGTCGCGGACGGCAGGCCGGTGGACGTGCTGGTGAACAACGCCGGCGTGATGAACGTGCCCGCGCGCACGGAGACGGTGGACGGCTTCGAACTCCAGCTGGCCAGCAACTTCCTCGGTCCGTTCGCCCTCACCGCCCGACTGCTGCCGTTGCTGCTCAAGGCTCCCGCGCCCAGGGTCGTCACCATGAGCAGCGGCGCCGCGACCGGCGGCCGGATCAACTTCGCCGACCTGCAGTCGAGCCGGCGGTACAGCCCGATGCGCGCCTACGCCCAGACCAAGCTCGCCGACCTGTTGATGACGGTGCACCTGGCCGACCTCGCGACCGAGCGCGGCTGGCCGTTGCTGTCGGTCGGCGCGCACCCCGGCTACACCCGCACCAACCTGACGACCGCCGGCCCGCACCTCAACGGCGGCCGCCCCGGCCTGCTCGAGTCCATCGGCTACCGAGTCGTCCCCTCGCAGGACGCCGTCCAGGGCACCGAGCCGCTCCTATACGCCGCGGCCGACCCCGGCGCCGTTCAGGGCGGTTACTACGGACCCCGCTGGGCCCTCGTCGGGCCGACCAGGCCCGTCCGGGTGCCCTGGCGCGCGCGAGACAAGGAGGCCGCCGCGCGGTTGTGGGCCGAGGCCGAGCGCCTCACCGGAACATCCGTCTGATTCGCAGAGTCGAAGGTCCCGCGTAGGACGGAAAAGGCCATCGATCCATGCCTGGAAATCACACGATCGGGCGACCCATATCGACACGAGCGGCGGCAAGCGCAACCGTGATTGCAGGATTCTGGTGCAAAACAAACAAAAGAGTAACGTCGCGTCAAGCCTTACGAGTGACGGTTGAAACTTCAAGTCACGGTACGTAAACAGGGGCCGAGATCATCCCGACAAGACGGGCAGTGCGTTCGGCACCAGATGAATCGAGTCGGGAGATGTCTTCATGAACTCCGCAACCGCGCCAAACCGCCTATCTGGTGCTCGCTGTGGTTCCGCTTGCCGTGGAACGGGCGTAACGCCGGGGCGGTATACCCATGACGCGCTTGAAGGCGGTGTTGAAGGCGTGCTCGGACACGTAGCCGAGAGAACTCGCGATCCGGGCGATGGTGTCGTCGCTGTGCCGGAGTTTCTCGCCGGCGAGCATCATGCGCCAACGGGTCAGGTAGGCGATCGGTGTCTCGCCGGCGCGGGCGCGGAAGCGCTCGGCGAAGGTGGTGCGGGACATGCCGACGAGCGCGGCAAGCTCCTGCACGGTCCACGGGTGGGCAGGGTCGGCGTGCACCGCGGCAAGGGCCGCGCTCATCTGCGGGTCCGCGAGGGCGGCGAACCAACCGATCTCGTCGCCGGAGCGGATGGACAGGTACAGGCGCAGGGCCTGGACCAGCATCATGTGGGCCAGGTGCTGGGCCATCAGGTCCGAGCCCGGCCGCGCCTCGCGGAACTCCTCCATCATCAGGTCGATGGACCAGCGCAGCCGGGTGCGGTCGCCGAGGGTCTCGACCAGCATGAGCGGTGGCAGGGTGCGCAGGAGCACCTCGGCGTGCGGGCTGGCGACCTCGAAGCGGCTGCCGACCAGGTAGACGTCCCCGCCGCCGTTGTAGGTGACGACCTGGCCGCTGCGGTCGGGATCGAGCACGTCCGACGCTCGCGCCGGTTCGACGTCCGGGTCGCTGCCGATGACGGCCGTGCGGCCGGTGGGCAGCACGAAGCACGTACCCTCCCGGACCCGCACCGGTTCGCCGCCTTCGAGCGTCAGCCAGCAGGAGCCCCGGACGACGGCGTAGCACTTGATCCGGCCGGCCAGGTCGTCGAGCTCGAGCGCCCAGGGGCCACCGGCGTCGAACCCGGCCGTGAGGTAGCTGCGCGGCTTCAGCAGTGAGAGCACCTCGCTCAGCGGGTCCATCAGGCCTCCGGACGATCGCGAACAAAACGCGTTCTTCTAAGCATAGGTCGTTCGCTCTGATCCGTTTAGATTCGGATCATGACAACGATCGGCTTCATCGGTAGTGGAAGGATCGGCAGTGCACTCGCGCAACTGGCCGTCGGCGCCGGACATGACGTCGTCCTGAGCAACGACAAAGGGCCGGAGTCCTTGCGGGACCTCGTCGCACAGCTGGGATCGCGGGCTCGCGCGGCGACTCCGGCCGAGGCCGCGGCCGCGGGTGACGTCGTCGTGGTGACCATCCCCGTGCGGGCCTACCGCCAGGTGCCGGCCGAGCCGTTGCGCGGCAAGGTCGTCATCGACACGCTCAACTACGACCCGGCCCGCCAGGGCAGCGTCCCGGAGATCGAGAACGGTGACACTCCGTCCCATCTGCTGCTTCAGACGCACCTGAAGGACTCGTCCGTCGTCAAGGCGTTCAGCACCGTGTACTTCAAGCACCTGCCCGAGCTGGCCCGCCCGGCCGGAGCGCCCGACCGCAGTGCGGTGCCCATCGCGGGTGACGACGCCGCGGCCAAGACCGTGGTCGCCGGCCTGATCGACTCACTCGGTTATGACACCTACGACGTGGGCCTGCTCGCCGAAAGCCGTCGCTTCGCGCCCGGCACCCCGGCGCAGCTCGCGTACCTGGACCCGGACGGCATGTTCACCGCCCCCGGGCGCCCAGCGGGCGTCGCCGAGCTCGCCGCCCTTCTCGACGAGGTGAAGTGACGATGAAAGCAGCTGTGGTCACCGCGTTCGGCACCGCGCCGCGGTACCTGGAGCTCGACGAGCCACAGCCGGCGGAGGAGCACGAAATCGTGGTCGACGTGCTGGCGGCCGGATTACACCCCCGCGTTCGCATGCAGGCCGTCGGGTCGCACTACACCAGTTCGCGCGACAGCCTGCCCGTCGTGCCGGGCATCGACGGTGTGGGGCGTGGCAGCGACGGCAGGCTCTGGTACTTCATGTCTCTCGGCGGCCGGTACGGTTCGCTTGCCGAACGCGCGGTGATCGACACCCGGCGTGCCTTCGTCCTGCCCGACGGCTCGGATCCGGTGCCGGTGGCCGCGACGCTGAACTGCGCGATCGCGTCCTGGCTCGCGCTCACGCGGCGGATCACCTTCGAGCGCGGGCAGAACGTCCTGGTCCTCGGCGCCACCGGCGGCACCGGGCGGATGGCGGTGCAGGTGTGCCGGCTGCTCGGCGCCGGTCAGGTGATCGCCGCCGGGCGCGACCCCGAGCGCCTCGCCGCGATCCCCCGCGCCACCGCGACCGCCCTGACCGGCGACCCGGAGACGATCGGACGGCTCGGTGCCGAGGTCGACGTGGTGCTCGACTTCCTTTGGGGTGAACCGGCCGAGACCGCGATGGCCGCCTTGGTCGCCGGACGCACCGACCTCCTCCGGCCGCTGACGTGGGTCAACCTCGGCGAGATGGCCGGCGCGCAGGCCACGCTGCCTGCCGGAGTGCTCCGGTCGTCCCGGCTGCAGCTCGTCGGCAGCGGACAGGGATCGCTGACCGCCGCCGAGATGGCGGCCGAGATCCCCACCGTGGCCGCGGAGATCGCGCGTGGCACGTTCGCCGTGGAGCCCGACCCCATCGCGCTCAGCGACGTCGAACGCGCCTGGTCGCGGCCGGTCGACAGCAGCAAGCGCATCGTGTTCACACCGAACTGAACGGCTACCGGCGCACGCGCAGACCGTCGAACGCCACCGCCACCACCACCATGTCGGCGAACTCCGCCGCGCCGAGACCGCCCTGCGGCCGGTATCACTCGATGACCGAGTTGACCATGCCGAACAGCAGCTGGGTCGTCACGCCGGGGGCGATGTCCGCGCGGAGGTCACCCTCGGCGGCCGCTTCGGCGACGAGGACGGTGGTGATCTGGTCGAACTCGCGGCGGCGGGCGAGGGCGTCCCGTTCGGTCTTGCTATTGCCGTGCACGCGCAGGAGGAGCGTCACGAACGGGGTTGAGTAGCCGATGCGCAGCGACGGCAAATCCAGGCAACACGCGAGCGACGTTCCCGGCAACGCATATATGGCCTCCCCGGAAGCCGCCATCGAGGCGCAACGAGACCAGTTGACAGCTCTGGTCGAGCGGGCGCGGATCGAGGTCGTGGGTGGGAGCCCGGACGGCCGCATCAAGGGTGTCCGGATTTGTGCGGGCAGCCCCGAAGAACCGCTGTCCACCAGGGCGACGGACCTGGTGGCACAAGCGTTTGGCTATCTCCCGGCCGTGTACCGGCTGCTATCGGGCATGGTTCACGGTCTGCCGTGGGGCATCGCCGACAGCGCTACGTTCTCGGGGCGGGAAGCCCGGTGGGAGCCGAATCCGGTAGAAGCAGCCGGTTCGGTACTCGTCGCGATGACTGCGGCCGAGCGGGTTGCCGCGACGCTCGCACGCTACCGAGGCTCCCGCGACCATGTGCTCGTCGGGCGAATGCAGGCTCGGATCCGCTCGTGCGACGAGGCGATGGTGCAGTTCGGCCGTGTCCACGGCGTCCTGGCCGGGGTCCGGCCGACCACTACCCGCTTCCTCACCCCGTGATCCGGTCGCCGGACAAGCCAGGCCGGCTGCGACGGCTGCGGACCTCCAGGACCGCCGCAGCCAGCGACGCGCCTCAGACAAGCGTCCGGACAACCTGCCCTGACACGCATCTCGGCGCGAGCGCTGAGACGCGGCGACCCCAAGGTACAAGGCCTACTCGTGTCGGCGTACGGGTTCCAATGCAGAGCCAGGTACGCCAGACGTACACAGGCGCCGGGATGTTTGCACTTCGGCTCCGTCGTCGGCCAGCCAGCCCGGTAGCCCACATCGGCCGCTCACGCTAAGTTACTAACAGAGTCCGGTCGGCGCGCGGATCGCGGCAAATCCGGATGTCGGATCATGACCGTCCAGGCATCATCATCGTGTGAACGCCGCCCCCCGAACGATCGTCCTGGTGGATGACCTCCGTTCGTTCGTGGATGGCCGTAGCGCCGAGGTGGCCCGGACCAGCGCCGCTGGAGTTGAACTCCTCGGTCGGTACCGGGACCGGCGCTTGGACGAGCTGTGGTTGGACCACGACCTTGGCGGGGACGACGCGATCTGGCCGGTCGTGGAGGTCCTGGAACGGGCGGCCTTCGACGAGCGTCCCTTTGACGTCGGCGTCATCAATGTCCACTCCGCCAACCCGGCCGGCGCTGCGAAGATCGCTCTGGTCTTACGGCACTGGGGGTATCGCGTCCGCATCGCGTCGGGCTCCACGGAGGTCGGCTATCTCGACGGCACGGCGTGAGCTGACCGGCTCGAACGCGCCGACCGACGGCTGTCACACTCGGACGGCGGCAGATCCGGATATGCACGGCGGCAGCGATGGCGCGTCGAGCCAGGGAGGATGTTGCCGTGGACTACCTGCCGCCGATACCGGATCCAGCTGACGGCACCATCCGCCGCTACGTCATCGTCGCATCAGAGCCGCGATGCCCCCGCTATCTGGACCTTCTGCACGGCAATCTCGGCGGACAGGACGCACCGAAGAACGTCTCGACTGTCGACGCCCTGCGCCAGGATGCTCGCCGTATCAGCGATGAGGAACTTGTCTTCCTGCTCCAACCCGGCAGAATGCCGAACTGGCGACCGCGGTTGGTGGCTGCCTACCTCATCGGGATCGGCAGACGTACCCGGTTTCGGGAAACCATCGGTGACCTGCTGCTTGCCAGCGAGGCTGCTTCAGCGGCCAGGCCTACTGCTTCGCCCTCGCCGCCTTCGGCGACCACCAGGACGCCGAGATCCTGATCGCCTACCTCGACCGCTATCTACCTAGACTCGATCTTCGCTACGACCAGCGCTGGGCGCTGGGCGCCCTACAGCACGTCGACCTTCGGCTCGGCACGAACCACGCTGACCGCTACCTCGCCCCGGACGGCCTGTGGGAACGCTGGGCGGGCGCTGTCTCCGGCCAGCCAAACGTCGACACCTACCGAGACTTGATCAGCAACCTGTGCAGGGTGTGAGTCGGCGTCGGTGAGCCGCAGCCGCGGGAGGATGATGTGGGGGTGGACAGGTCAAACGACGAGGCGCAACTGGGTGAGGTGGACTGGTTCTCCGTGCGGTGTGTCTTCCGCGTCGGGTCCAGTCCGACGGGTCAGGCGTACGAGGAGAGACTGACACTGTGGCGGGCGGAGACTTTCGACCAGGCGGTTGCGCTGGCAGAAGCGGAGGCACTCGGGTACGCGGCTGAGCAGCCTGACACGGTCTTCGCGGGGCTCGCCCAGGCATACCGGATGTTCGACGAACCGGGACACGGAGCGGAAGTCTTCTCACTGATCAGGGACAGTGGCCTGGACCCGCAGGCATACCTGACGGCTTTCTTCGATACCGGTCGAGAGAGACAAGGAGACCTCTCTCCCGGTATCTGAGGAGCGCGCCACCCTGAGCAAGCTTGCTGTCCATGCCGCGCACGGGACTTTCAGCAGTTACGGCTCTCGACCGATATGGAAGGCAGTCACGTGGTGTGGCGGCTCCCATCGGGTGGCCGCGCACGGACGGCGGCATGAGCGGATGTTGATCGCAACCCGACACTGGCTTGGCGTCACCGACCAGAGCCTGGCCTGCAGACAGCAACGGTGGCGTAGCAAGTTTGGCCCTTCGCGAACAGCGTCGCGACGCCGGCTTTTGACAGCTGACCTTACGATCTTGGCGTGTCTCGTACCCGCCGCTCATTAACCCGCATGCGGATCGTATTCACCCTCGGACTCCTACTGGGTCTAGGTATCACCACAGGACTCGTCTCGTCGACTCTGAGCGATATGAGGGGATCCGACGTTCTTGCTGAGATCGTAAAGGTCGAGCATCGCGGATCAAAAACCTTCCTGACCGTCCGCTTCAGAGCGAGTGGCGGCGAGCAGTGTGAGTCGAACTTTCGATCGTCCACGGACCGACCGGCACTCGGCGCGCGCGACCACATCCGGATCCGCCATCCGACCGGCAATCCTTGCGTCAACGTTCACGAAACGAGCGAGCCGAACTCGTGGATGCCGGTCGTCCTCGGGACGTTGCTCACCATCGGGATGGCAGTAGGTGCCTACTTGGCGTGGCGCCCGCCCACCACCCCGCCTTCCCGGTATGCCGACATGCCGTAGCGGGGCCGGAGCGCAGTTAGTCCTTCAATCCACACGCCTCGGTACCACCGGGCGGCAACCGGACTTGCTCGACACGACATCGCGTAGCGCGGCATTGCAGGATCTCCAAAAGGGCGGCACGGACCCGTCGGATCGCGTCGTCGTCCACATCGAGGGCAGGCGGCAGTCGCGCGGGAAGCTGAGGGTCGCGACGGCCGGTGTGTCAAATTCGAGGGAGAGGTCGTGGCCGATGAGGGCCCAGGCGCCTAGCCCTCTGGCGACCGACCCGGCGCTGTTGACCACCTGTCCACCCAGCGTCGTAGCGCAGCCGGATCAGCAAAGGTGGACACCTGCCGCGCCAAGGATCAGTGTGAGCGTCATCGGTCTGCCGCCGGTCCGCTCGGTCGACGCGGAGCGGCGTGTGATCCACGTCGCAACCGTGCAGTGGCGTCGACCGCTCACGCGATAGAGATACGGCGGTGCACGCACGCAATGCGGCAGATGTGGGCACCAGGTTGTGTGTTACTCGAAGCCGCGGAAGATGCCGTCGCTGTCCACGTTGTCGGCGAACTCTTCCCAGTCCATGTTCGAGATCGTGAGGTTGTTCTGAATCGACCACATCTCGGACGGTACGACTCGGAACGTGGCACCGTACTGCGGCCCCTTGCCCTGGTCCTCCAGATCTTCCGTGTAGTCGTAGAGGTTGACCACCAGAATCGGCCGGTCAGGGTGAGTCAGCGCCTTCGTGTCGACGAGGAAGGCGACGGCATGATGCACGTCTGCGGGCGCCATCTCCAGGAGCTGCGACGGCGTGATCCCCTCGTACGCACGATCATCGACGAACGTAACGAACGCGGTGAACCCCTCGTCCGTCTGTGGTTCAGCGATCGCTGCCTGAATCTCTATCCATTCCTGCGGATGAGCAAAATCGGTACGGATGACCATGGAAACGTCGGAGCCCTGGTGCCACATGCGCTCATCCACGCACGCAAGGATAGGCCAAACTGACAGCATCGAACGCACTCTCATCGGCTGACTCGAAAATGTTGAGTGGGTGGGCAGGCGGCAGCACTTGACCGCCCCCGCTCCTTCATGGATGACACAGAGGGGAGCCAGTTCCGGACGTTGACAGGCACGGGGGCGGGCCACGGGGCGTGGCGGCTGCCATCTGGGTGGTTCGTGGGTGGCTGCGCTGCGACGGCGCGACCCTGCCGGCGCAGTGATCGATGGTGATGATGGTGTGCTGTACTGCCAGGCATGAGGCAGCGGGCAGGTTGGTCATCGGTGTGGTGGTGCTGCTCATCGGGGTAGGCGGTCTGGCCGGCTGGTGGTGGTGGCGTAGCCTGCCGCCGTACGGGCCGGAGGTGCTGGCGGCGACAGCCCTGCTAGGCGGTAACGAGACCTCTGACGGAACGGGCCTTGGACGCGCATCGGTTGGCCCGTGCTGTGGATCAGGGCTGGGACGCCATGGTGAGCTTTGCGATGTCTGGGGCATAGACGGTCATCCAGTGCGGATGCAGCCGGTAGTAGACCACGTCGTTGTCCCAGTCGAAGAGGTCGTCGCCGTAGAAGTCCTTCAAGTACGCAAGCACGTCCGGCCAGTCCCTGGCCTGGTCGCCGTTCTGGGGGTTGAGGATCTCCACCTTGCCGTGCGTGAAGACGCCGAGGTCCTCACCGCGCATATGTGCGGCGCTGACGGCGGGCCGCGCCGAGAGGTGGCGCGCCTTGGCCGCGTCGCGCGCCGTGCCGAAGTACCACTTGCCTCGCAGGAAGTGCCCGTCCACACCGCTGATCCGCGGCTCACCCTTCGCCGTCACGCTGGACAGAGCGAGGGTGCACATGCCGGTGAGGACCTGGGTGAGCTGCTCCGCGTTCAGTGTTCGCGCGGTGTTGATGATCGAGCGGAGGTGGGAGGTGGAGCGGGCGAGGGAGGCGTCAAGGAGGGCCTGGAGCTCTTCGAGATCTTCTGGAGTTTCGCGCATGGAGGTCCTTGTCTTTCCGCATCTATCTGTGCCGCGGTCCGCGCCCATCACCGGCGCCGACCGATGAACCTATGCTCCACCCAAAACCTGACACCTTGCGTCATATTTCTTCAACTGGCTTGCGGACGCCAGCGGGCCGCGCGGCAGCCGGCGTGAGAGGCCGGCGGCGCGACGTGACGGCTCCCGGCTGGCGACACGCGCGCTGCGGCATGTGAGGATGGCCGGGAGTCGTGCGCGGGTCCGGTCGTGACGAACCGAAGAGCTGCTGATGAGCGTGGACGTCCGGCAGCGCAAGAGGCTCAGCTCCGCCCGATAACGCGGCTGCTGAATAACGACCTTCCAGCCGTTCTCAGTCGGTCGTCCAACCGACTGAGCGCTGCCAGTCGGTTCCGGGTAGTTCGGCAAGTCGCTGTGCCGGTACCCGTCGAAGGGTGACCTGCGGTGCCAGCAGTGCGAGGCTCGGCATTTGTGGGTCAGGTCGTATGTGCATTTCAAACCCTTTCTCCGCCAAGCAATAGACCAGGCCCCCGTCGCTGGACACGAGTCGATCGTCCGCGCGCCCCCAGCAGGACACCCTTCCGGAGGTCGGGTAGCCAGCGCCTGCCGTCCTCTGGACGAGCACGGTGACCGTGCGGCCGGGCCTGGTTGGTCGATCGGAGAGCTCGAGGAAGAGGTCCGGATGGCCCGGCTGGCCGGGATACGCGTACGTCAGTTCGAAGCCGGGGATCTCCGGAACGACCAGCGGCACGCCGAGAGCGCGAAAATCGTCGACTCGCCACCGCAGTTGACTGGCTCGCTCGATGCCGACGACGGCGACGAACATGGCCGCCACGGCGAGCACAGCGCCCACTCGGGCCAGGCCAGGCAGCCGGCGACGAGTAGCCAACGCCAATGCGAGGTGCACACACAACGTAAACACGGCCCAGAAGCCGGTGGTTTCCCACCGGTCGCGTACCGGCCCGCCGATGGCCACCCCAACCGGGATCAGGACTACCAGCAGGATCGGCACCAGGGCATGCGTCAGATAGGCTCCAAGTCCCCTCCGTCGCATCACCAACATCCATAGCAGCGGTGACAACGCGGCGATGACACATACGGCGCAGAGTGCCACGGCGAGGGAGATGAACATCGGACCTATTGACATGGTCCAGTCCTGGTCTGCCGTCCACAGCCCGACAGCCAACACGGCCGCGACCGAGACGGCCCCACATGCCAACGCGTGGAGCGTCACGATCCGCATGGGCGGAACGTCGGCGCCGTCGCCGCTGAGGTCCGTCATGTCTTTGCCACCCTCATTCTGAGTGCTCAGCCATCCCGTACTAGAACGCTGTTCGATAGCGGCGGGCAGGAACCAGCCGCCGTGACGAGGTAGATCGAACCCGTCAGCGGCCCCTCTACACGGCTCGGTTAAAGACTGGACCACGGTCCGGTGAGGTCCATAGTCTGCAACAGGTCCTCGCCAGGCGCTCTCCGTACGATCAGGTGGTTGTCGTCGTACCGGTCAAGGACGACCTCGCCGCCGCCGAACTCCCCCCGGGTACCGTTCCATCGGCGAGGTCCACGATCCGGGCCAGTCCGGCCCGCGAGTGGGTCCACATCGCGGCGCGGTGTCCGTCCCATGCCATCGGCAACCACGCCGAGCGCAGCAGCCGGGGCCACGCCACCGCCACGTACGCCTGGGAGTCGGGCACTGCCTCTGTCTCGTCCACTATCCCCCCACCCGTCAATCAGGGCGGCACCCGGAAGTGGTTGCCACGCTTGTCGAACAGGCTCTTTACATCGAGTAGCGGGAGGGATACCACCGCCCCGGCTCTCGCCGATCTGGGCGTGACAGTCTCCCGTCACCCGACTCTGGTCACCCTGAGCACCGCCGCACATGGCACGGCCCCTCCGCCACCGCCGGGCCGGTGTTCCCCGGATCAGCTCAAGATCGGATATCCGCACATCGGCAGATCCGGAAGCGAGCGGCTCGCGACACTCGGGGAGATCCGCCACGCACGGTTATCATCGGGGACACCTCGCGAGTTCCGATGGTCGGCAAGGTGGTCGATCACTGGAGATGGGCTGACGTGCCCTGGGGCCTGCGCTTCGAGCCGTACCTGGCTCAGGCCGCGCTTCATCCACCGCCAGACGCCCTCGGCCGGGCTGAGGTCCGGGGCGTAGGACGGCAGGCGGATCACGGTCAGCCATGGCCGGGCGGCGATCAGGGTGTGCATGCGGCGGCGCGTCCCCCACCCTCACGCAGGACCCGCTATCGTCGTGGCAGGCTGTAGTATCTGCGCATGCGCACTCAAAAGTGCGCACCGGTGTCGATTGTGGGGGTTCAAGTCCCCCTCGGACACGTTATTTCCACACGAAGCGTGATGGTTCTTCGTCTTGTGCCTGATCCCCGTCCCGTTGGTCGGGGATCTTCGCTGACGTGGCGAAGAAGCTCCCCGAAGGGGTGAGCGGGTAGATCGCGGTCTCGGCTTCGATGGTCCATGCGCGGTGGTCACACCAATGATCATGCGGACTACCGCCGATGCGGCTGGAGTTCGAGACCGACGCACCGGTCTATCCGATGCGACTGTCGGCCACGGCCGAGGGCAGTCAGCCGCTGCGCCTGTACGTGCTGGCGGATCGCCGGATGGATACCAGCAATCCGGCGCCGAAGGGCAACGCGCCCGATCTGACGTTCGCGGGCGAGGTGAAGCCGGACCCGCAGTACCCGAGGCTATCCGCGGCGTTGCTCGGCCCGCGTTTCCTGACTCGCTACGACGGGAAGTTCAGACCGACGCAGATCACCGACGACATCCGCTTCACCCGCTCCGCGACCGACGAGCCCCACCGCGCGGTCGTGATCGTCAGGGAATACGTCCACTCGCCGTGGCCGATGCCCGCAGTGCCGCTGATCCTGCTGGGCCTGGCGCTGGTCGCTGGCGCCGTCGTGGTCGTACACCGCTGGTCGGCCAGGACCTGACGGTGTACACCGCCGCGGCAACGGCGTCGGTCCGGATCGCGTCTGCCCGCCGATCAAGGGACTCAACGACGCAGGTTGGGTTGTCAGCCCTTGTTACGATCTTGGCCGTGAACCCCGAACCCGCACCACCGGGCCGGATCCAGCCCGCCCACGGGTGGCCAGCCGACCAGCGATTCACCGGAAGGACTCCCGCCGGGTTCGGTTCGCACGGATTCGCCCCGGCCGGGGCGCCATCGACCGGTTCCGCCCGGTGGGCGGGAGCTTGGACGGCGGGCAAGTCGGCGAGAAGGACGGCGCTGGTGGTGCTGCTCGGCCTGGCTTTCATCGGGCTGAACACCGCCATCGCGTACGCCACCGTCGGGTCGAGGGTCATTTCGATCGTGACGGGACTCGCCTTCTGTCTGGTCTTCATGGTCGTCGTACGTGTCCTACACCGGGCGATGTGGCTGTCCCTGCTCTCGTTCCTTCCCGCCCTGTTCGTACTCGTGGGATCGGTGGGACTCGCCCCCGACCTGGCGCTGGAGAAGCGCGGCGTCCGCCAGGAGGTAACCATCGTCGACGCCGAGGTCGCCGGTAAGCGGCACACGTTCACGCTCCGGGGCGACGATGGTCCGCTCGACGAGCCACTGACCTATCAGGGCAGCAACCCCGGCTACCAAATCGGCGACACCCTGACCGTACTCACCGACCCGGACGGGGTGATCGCGCTCGAGGAGGCCGATCGGGTCGATTCCGGCGGTACCCTGGGGTCGCTGGTCCTCGGTGGCATCGGCTGGACTGTCATCGCACTGCTCGCGGGATGGCGTGGGCACGTCCGCCGTCGGGAAGGCCGGTTCGACACCCTGGTGATATAGCGCGCCGATCCAGCACGAGCGAATGAGCCGCTCCGCGTTGATGCCGAGTTCGGCATTACACACCCTTCTCGTCCGGCGATCGTCCGCAACGATGCCACGTCGGCGCCGCTGACGCGACGCACCAGCGCCGCGACCGTCGGCCGGTACGCCTCGTCAGGAGCCCGTCCCGGCGGACCGTGCGAGGGTGCCGTTGAGGTAGAGCCCTTCCTGGCAGGTCCTCGGCGCGGGAGCGCCTACCGGGGTGCCTGGTTGCCGGCAGACGACGGTGAGGGTCACCCGGGCCCCGGCCGGCACCCTGATCGGGGTGACCGAGTGGTAGTCCTGGTTACGGAAGTTCTCCAGCCCGTAGGTGACCACCCGGACGTCGTCGGCGGTCACGGTCAGGGTCCCGGTGTCTCCCTGCGGGTTGTCGACCAGGAAATCCGTAATCAGGAGCACCCGGTTGCGGGGCACGGTGTAGCTGCGCGACGCCGACCCGCCGGGGTTGGTCCGCAGCACCAGCGCGGTGGCGAACTGTCCGCTCCCGCTGGCACCGTCGTTACTGCCGGCGGTCCCCGGCGGCGTCGTCGGTGCGGCGGGGGCCACGGTGCGTTCCTGTTCGATGGCGTCTCGCGCCGCCGCGCCGGCAGCCTCGCTCGCCGCCTCCTCCGCCTCGGTCGCGACCCGCGCCACGCCCTCGTCGACGGCCTCCCGGGCGGCGGACGTCACCGCCGGACGCAGCAGCCCGAACCAGAGGGCGAGCAGAAGCAGCAGCAAGGCCAGCAGCAAGGCCAGCAGTTTGAGCAGCCAGGCGGAGAGAACAGGCTGCTGCACCAGTGTGCCGTCCAGGGTGACGGCCCGGCCCGTCGTATCGCTCAGCACGGCCCGGAACGGCAGGTGTCTTGGGGTGCCCCGCCAGAGCAGCCGCCGGGCCCGTACGCCGAGGACGGCCGCGTACCGTTCGCCCGCCGCCAGGGTCGTCGTCCTCGGTCGGGGCGCGAAGCGTAGCTGTTCGGCACCATCGACGGCGGTGACGGTCAGCGTCTCCTCGACATTGCCGCCGTTGACTCCGGCGAGGCGGTAGCGGGCGCCGAGTCGCGCCCGGCGCACCTGCGGCCGTAGTTCCCCGGTCACCTCGGAGAACGGCGCGATGGTCAGCACGGCTTCCTCGACCGTGGCGGTCTGCGGCGCCTCGGAGGGCACCACCCGGACGCCGTACGGCAGCTCCCCGGCGCGGACCTCGGAGGACCGGGGCGGCCGGACGGTGAGCGTGACGGTCTGGCTCGCGCCGGGATAGAGGGAGACCCTCGGTGGGTCGAACGTCGCCCAGGTGCTCGGCATGCCGACCACGTCGAGGTCGTACCCCTCGACGACGTCACCCGAGTTCCGGACCGTCACCGGGATTTCGACGCTCTCGCCCGGCACGACCACCGCCGGAGTCTCCACCAGGCCCAACGAGATGCTCATGTCCCCGACCGTAGGCGCGGCGGGAGCGGCCGGGACCGGCCGCCGGGGTACCGGCGCGGGCAGAACCGCTGCCCGTTAGGTCCGCGTTAGGTGCCCGCGAAGTCCCGTCCGGCACCCTCTGCCGTATCGCCGTGCACCGGCGCGGCGGCACCGTCCGGACCGGACGCCCCGACAGGGGCGTCGAGCTGTGCTGGGAGGTTGTTGTGCACCGTGTCACGGTAAGCGTCCACGCGGAGGACCCGATTTCTCGGCTGGGAGTGGAGAGTCAGCTCCGTTCCCGGCCGGACCTGTGGGTGGTCGAGCCGGGCCAGGAGACATCCGAGAGTGTCGCGCTGGTCGTCATCGACGCCCTCGACGAGTCGGCCGCCCGGCTGCTACGCCGACTACACCGGGCCGGCCGGGCCAAACTGGTGCTGGTGCCGGCCAGGATCGACGATGCCGGGTTGTCTCTCGCAGTGGAGCACGGCGTGGTGGGAGTGGTCCGGCGCGCCGAGGCGAGCGCGGAACGGCTCAGCCACATCGTCCTGGCCGTCGCCCGTGGCGAGGGCGCGCTCCCCGCCGACCTGCTCGGTCGGCTCATGGCCCAGGTGGGCCGGCTCCAGCGGCAGATACTCGAACCGCGCGGCCTCACCCTGCTCGGGTTGAGCACCCGCGAGGTGGACGTGCTGCGGCTGGTCGCGGACGGGCTCGACACCCGGGAGATCGCCAGCAAGCTCTCCTACTCCGAGCGGACTGTGAAGAACGTACTGCACGGCGTCACCAGCCGGCTGCAACTGCGCAACCGGGCGCACGCCGTGGCGTACGCCCTGCGCAACGGGTTGATCTGACCACCGGGGCGGTCCCGCCGCAGGCGGGTTGCCTGAACGGGCCGGCACCGTTGCCCCCGACGGTGCCTTCCGGTCCGCACCGGCCGGCCGGAGACCGCCGGACGATGGTGGCTGGCCGCCGGTCACCTCCATCCATCGCACGCCCGTTGAGGTCCACTTGCGACGTTCAATCGGAATCCCCGCCGTACTGGCCGTACTGCTCGTCGGTGCGCTGCCGCCCACCGCCGGGTTCGTCGGCCAGGGCCGGGCCGCGCCCGTGCCAGCCCCGACGGCAGCGCCCGGCCCGGGGCCGAACCCCGAGGTGAGCCAGCGGATCGCGTACGCCGGCACCGGGCACCGCAGCCTCGGGATCGTCCGGGGCGAGGGACCGGCAGCGACCGCGGCCCCGCTCAACGAGTCCGGACCCGACCATTTCGATGACGAGATCTCGGCCCGCGGGTCGGCGACGACCTGGGTGAGTCGACGCGACGAGCGCACCACCGAGGTGTACCTGCGCCGAGGCACCGGCCCGGTGCGCCGGGTCACCCGGAACTCGACCGACGAGTGCCGGCCGGTGCTCTCCCCGGACGGCACTCGGATCGCGTACAGCTCGGCCGCCGGCCGGGACGACGGCGGGCAGGACATCTATGTGGTCGACGTCGACGGCGGCAACACCCGACGGGTGACCGACGGGACCGGCGACAACACCTGGCCGACCTGGTCGCCGGATGGTCGCACGCTGGCCTTCGCGGGGCGACGCGGCACCGACACCCTCCCCCAGATCTACCGGGTGGCCGTCGGCGGCGGCCCGGTCACCCGGGTCACCGCCGAACCCACCGGGGCCACCGAGCCGGCCTGGGACCCGAACCCGACCCACGCACGCATCGCCTACACCGTCGGGCCGGCCGGCCCGCATCCCGAGGTGTGGCTGATCGCGCCGGACGGCACCGGCCGGGTGCGGATGCTGCTGCCCGGCTGGCAGGCCCGGCAGCCGGCGTGGACGGCCGACGGGGCGACCGTGGCGTTCGTGAGCCGTACCTTGCCGGACGGCGAGACGACCGGGAACGTCGACCGGATCTACTCGGTGCTGGTCCGGGACGATCCGTGCGAGTGCGTGGTGGTGCCACGGCTCGCCGAGGACCGCGACGTCAGCCACCCCACCTGGTACGCCGCCCCGGGCGCCGACACCGAATCGCTGCTGGTCGCCCGGACCAGCGCCCCGGACCGGACCACCGCCACCCTGCAGGACATCCGTCCGGACGGGGTGGATCCCCGCGACCTGCGCGTGCCGGTGCTGCGCGAGGATCCCGGGGCGGCCACCGACTCCCGACTGCTCTGGGAGCCGGTCGACGGCGATCCGTGGTTCGAGCGGCAGGCGTACTCGCCGGACGGGCAGCGGATCGCGGTCAGCCGGTTCGAGACGGTCGACGGCGTCCGGACCGAACGGATCTGGATCGCGGACGCCGACGGCGGCCGGCCACGGCTGCTGCCGGTCGTCGGGCGGGGGCGCGGTGACCGGGAGACGGACCCGGCCTGGTCGCCGGACGGCACCCGGCTCGCCCTGGTCCGCAACTCGCCCGGGAACGGGTCCGGGGCGCCGCGCACCCCGTCCCGGATCGAGGTGGTCGACGTCGACACCGGGCGGCGTCTGCTGGAGCTGCCGGTCCCGGACGCCCTGGCCGGACTCGACGACACCCAGCCGGCCTGGTCGCCCGACGGCAGCCGGCTCGCCTTCACCCGGGGCACCTACCGGGGCGACGTGTCGACGCACATCTGGACCGCCAACGCTGCGGACGGACTCGACCAGACGGACCTGACCGCGGCGATCTGCGGCAGCGGGTGCCCGGTCGTCGACGACAGCGCCGCCTTCTCCCCGGACGGCACCCGGCTGGTCTTCAACCGGGAAGCCGACGGCCTGGTCCTGGTCGACCTGGACGACAACCGGTGCCGGCTGCTGCTGCCCGGCGGCGGATCCTGCGCCGTTGCGGTGCCGGACCGCGAGGACGGTCCGCACCAGCCGCGGGACGTCGCCTGGTCGCCAGACGGCGAGCAGCTCGCCTTCTCGGCGCGACGGGCCGAGGACAACAACTCGCCCGAGGCGCTGTGGAGCTATGACCTCGGTGACGGCAGCGTCCGGCCGCTGACCGGGCACCTGCCGGGACGGCAGAAGGAACCGAGTTGGCAACGCCGCTTCGACATCGCCACCGCCGTGTCGGCACCCGCGCCTGGCACCACGGTGGGCGGTCGGACCACGCTGCGGCTCGCTGTCACCGACCAGGGGCCGACCGCGGCCGACGACGTCCGGGGCAGCCTCGACGTGCCACCCGGGCTCTCCGTGACCGGCCTCGACACCCCGGTCGGCGAGTGTGTACTCGCCACCCTGAGCTGCGCGTTGGGCCGCCTTGGCGTGGGACGCACCGTCGAGATCGGGGTCGACCTGGTGGGCACCGCCCCGGGCGACTTCGAACTGACCTGGTCGGTCGAGGCCGACCCGATCGACACGGACCCGTCGGACAACCGCGCGGCGACCACGGTCCGGGTGGTCCCCGCGTCGCCGGGCAGCCCGGCCGACCCGGCGTTGGCTCTCTCCCTCGACCCGCAGCCGGGGTACGTCGGCGGTACCGTCACCATCAGGTACACGGTGCGCAACGCCGGTGGGACGACCGCGACCGGTCTGCGGGTCCGGCCGGCTCTGCCCGGCGGGGTACCGGTCGGCGGGGCCCTGGCCAACTGCCCGGCCGACGGCTGCCCGGTGCCGGACCTCGCCCCGGGAGCCGCCGCCACCGTCGCCGGCGTGCTCTCCCCGGGCGCGGCACTGCGCACCACCGTCCGGGGCACCGTCAGCACCACCGGCGGCAACGCCGACCCGGACAACGACACCGCGCGCGGACCGCTGCGGGTGCTCGCCCCACGGATCGTGGCGGTGCCGCCGATCGGGCCGCCCGGGTTCGTCGCCTCGATCCGGGGCGTGGACTTCCCGCCCGGGCGGCCGGTGCGGCTCTCCTGGGACCTCGGGATCACCGCCGCCGCCCCGCCGGTACGCCCGGCGGCCGACGGCAGCTTCACCGCCCAGTTGCCGGTGCTGCCGAAGGACCGGCTGGGCGGCCGGCAGGCGGTGGCCACCGGCGCCGGATTCCGTCCGGCGCGCACACCGTTCCTGGTGGTGCTGCCGGCCCAGCAACCACCCGGACTGCTACACCGGCGTTGGTGACGAGAAATGGGGACGGACGCGTGATACACGAGATCGACGAGGGACTGCGCGGTCTGGTCGTGGACGAGATGCTGGCGGACACCGGGGTGGACGTGTCGTTCGACCCGCCCACCCGGCAGTGGGCGACCCGGCGCAATGCACCGACGGTGAACCTGTTCCTCTACGACATCCGGGAGGACCGGTCACGGCACTTCCAGGGTCGGGTCGCTGAGCGGGACGCCAGCGACCGCACGGTGGCCTGGCACGACGCGCCGCATTTCTTCGCGCTGTCCTACCTGGTCACCGCGTGGACCAATCGACCCACCGACGAGCACCGGCTGCTCGCCGCGCTGCTGGCCGGTCTGGTCCGGTACGACGAACTGCCGGCCGCACGGCTGACCGGCTCGCTGGCGGCGCTGCGCTTGGCGGTGCCGATGGCGGTCGCCGCACCACCCGGCGAGGGGCGGGCGCTGGCCGACGTGTGGACCGCGCTCGGTGGAGAACTCAAACCCTCGTTGGACCTGGTGGTCGTCGCACCGGTGTCGACCCGCCGGATCGTGGCCGCGCCGCCGGTCCGGGAACGGATTGTCCTGGTCGGCGACACCGCCGGGCGCCTGGCGCGCCTTCGCAGCCACACCGCCGCGCCGCGCCGCGGGGACGACGGCCGGGACGGGGCGGAGCGGGTCGAGGCCGGTTCGCGACCCGAGCCGGACGGCCGGCAGCGGAACCACCGGAACGACCGGTGAGCGGCGTGGACGGCATCGGGTACCTGTGGGACCGGCTCGGGCTGGTCGCGACCCGGGTCGCTCGACTGGTCGCCGATCGGCGCCGGGACGACTCCCGGCCGGACGACCCGTTCCGGGGTCTGTATCTCTCCGCGGACGACGCCGACCGCCTGGTGGCCCGGTCCCCCGGATCGGGGCCGGTGGATCCCGCCGAGCAGCGGGCGCGGGCGGCGGCGGAGGAGCGGGCGGACCGGGCGGCCGAGGTCGGAACCGAGCCCCGGCTCCGGCGACTGGCCGACGCCTTCGGACTCACCGGCCTGGACGTGGAGGTGTTGCTCGTCGCGCTGCTTCCCGACGTCGAAGCCCGGTACGAGCGGCTCTACGGCTACCTCAACGACGACGTCAGCCGGCGCCGGGCGACCGTGGGGCTGGCCCTGGAACTGTGCGGGGCGACGCCGGGCGACGCCGTCGGCCGGTCCCGGTTCACCGGATCGGCGCCGCTGGTCGCCGGCGGGCTGTTGATGGTCGAGCAGCCGGACCAGCCGTACCTGTCCCGCTCGTTGCGGGTGCCCGACCGGGTCGCCGCGCACCTGCTCGGCGACGACACGCCGGACCCCCGGCTGGTCGGGGTGGCCTGGCCGACGGAGGACCATGCCGCCGCCAGACCGCCCGGCGAGGTGTCCGACGGATCGGAGCGGGCCCGGATCGCCGAGCGGCTCGGCGACGCGCTGCGCTCCGGGGTGAGCCTGGGCTACCTGCGGGAGCGTCCCGGCAGCGCAGCCGACGATCTGGCCGTCGCGGCGCTGGTCCGGGCCGGCCGGTCCGTGCTACGGCTCGACCTGGACGCGCTGGCCGCCGACCCTGCCCCCGCGGAGTTGCTGGCCGCAGCGGTACGGGAGGCCCGGCTGCGCGGTGCCGGCCTGGTCGCCGGCCCGATCCAGGCACTCGACCCGGTCGGCAGGCCGGAGCACGCCCGGCTGCTGCGCCGACTCGCCGACCAGCCGGTGCCGGTCCTGCTCACCGGATCGAACGAGTGGGATCCACACTGGACACAACGGGCACCGCTGCTGGTCACCGCCCCGCCACTGGACGAGCAGGGCCGGGCCAGGCTGTGGCGGGCTGCCGGTGGGACCCAGGACGCGGACCGCCCCGCCTGTTGGGCCGACGGCGTGGACCCGGCGCGCGAGTTGGCGCCGTACCTGCTCGGCGCCGACCAGATACGCCGGGCCGCGCAGGCCGCCGACCAGCTCGCCCTCCTCGCCGGCGCCGACCAGGTCGACGCCGACCACCTGCACGCCGGGGTACGCGGGCAGAACGCCGGCGGCCTGGCCCGGCTGGCGCGACGTATCGAACCCGGTGTCGGCTGGATCGACCTGGTGCTCCCCGATCCGGTGCACGACCAACTCCAGGAGCTGGCGCTCCGGGTGCGGTACCGGGACCGGGTGCTGGGCCGGTGGCGGATGCGCCCCGGCGGCGGGCGGGGCCGGGGCGTACTGGCGCTGTTCGCCGGCGACTCCGGCACCGGCAAGACCATGTCGGCGGAGGTGGTCGCCGCCGACCTCGGCCTGGACCTGTACGTCGTGGACCTCTCCACCGTGGTGGACAAGTACGTCGGCCAGACGGAGAAGAACCTGGAGCGGATCTTCACCGAGGCGGCCGGGGTCAACGGCCTGCTCCTGTTCGACGAGGCGGACGCGATCTTCGGCAAGCGGTCCGAGGTCAAGGACGCCCACGACCGCTACGCCAACCTGGAGAGCGCCTACCTGCTGCAACGGATGGAGTCCTTCGACGGCGTCGCGGTGCTGACCACGAACCTGCGGGCCAACCTGGACGAGGCGTTCACCCGGCGACTCGACCTGATCGTCGACTTCGCGATGCCGGACGTGGCGCAGCGGCGCGCGCTCTGGGACCGCTGTCTCGGCACCGAACTGCCCCGCGACGATGACCTGGACCTGGACTTCTGTGCCCGCAACTTCGAGCTGTCCGGCGGCAGCATCCGGGCCTGCGTGGTCACCGCGGCTTACCTGGCGGCGGAGGCGGGTCGACCGGTACGGATGGCGGACCTGATCGGCGCGGTGCAGCGGGAGTACCGCAAGCTCGGCCGGTTGCTCCTGGAGAGCGAGTTCGGCGAGCACCGACCGCGCGGAGAGCCCGCGCGGGTCCACTGAGCACGGGAGGACAGCCATGCGCGCCCACGACCCACCGGACCGCGACGTCCGGCCCCGCCCCGCCCAACCGGGCCGCGCCGCCCAACCGGCCCGGCCGAACGCCGGCCGCGCCGCGCTCACCGATCCGACGGCCGCGATACTCACCCTGCAACGCCGAGCGGGCAACGCCGCGGTCGCCCGAGCGATACAGGGGTCGACGGCGCACCAGGTGCTCCGCGCCGCCGGCAGCCCGTTGCCGGAACCGGTACGTCACGACATGGAAGCCCGCCTCGGCGCCGACTTCTCCGACGTACGACTGCACACCGACGCCCTGGCCCAACGCTCCGCCACAGAGCTCGGTGCCCGCGCCTACACCTCCGGCCACCACATCGTCGCCGGGGCCGGTGGCATCGACCGACACACCCTCGCCCACGAGCTCACCCACGTCATCCAACAACGCGGCGGCCCCGTCCCCGGAACCGACAACGGCCACGGCCTGTCGGTGTCCGACCCGGGCGACGCCTTCGAACGCGCCGCGGAGGCCAACGCGACCCGGGCCCTGGCCGCGCCCAGACCAGAGGCCACGCCCAGACCAGAGGCGGCGCCCAGGCCAGAGGCCGGAGCCGAGAACCGGACCGCGAGTTCTGGAGGCGCGGGGCCGACCGCACACACACCGGTCCAACGCTGGGCGTGGATCAAGGACGATCTGATCACACCGGACGACACCAGCGTCGTCAAGAACGACGACATGCGGAGTAGGGCCACCGAGCAACTGGTGCACGTCTACGAAGACGAGAAGGAGTTCCGCGACCACGCGGCCGACCGGACGGACCACATCGGCAACCTGCCGCCTGGCGCGCCCAGCGCCGACACCTGGGTGCGCTTTCCCACCACGGGCACCAACGTGCTCGGCGAGCAACACGACCACGTCACGCTCGATCACGTCCTGACGGCGGTCGGGTCGAGAAGTTTCACCTACGAGGGATTCGCGTTCGACAAGATACCCTCGGGCTCGGCGCTGAAGACGGCGTACAAGGATGCCAACCAGTCCCGCTTCAACGATTTCGGGATCGCCGGCGAGAAGAAGAAGTCCCGGTTCGGCGCCGAGTCGCTGTACCCGAAGATGGGCTACCTGATGACCGAGGTGCTGCCGTCTCTCAAGAAACAGGAGACCGCCGGACTCCGGCAGGGCTCGCACACCGGGCAGATGGGCCAGCGCGGTGTCAAGATGGCCTGGGCCTATGCTCGCGACGCCACGGAGTCGAGGTCGACGCTCGTCTCGAACGTTTTCAAGGGGGTCTTCCCGACGAAGGGGGAACTGGAGGCCCGGGAGAAGCTGGCTGAGGCGTTCAAGGCGGATGAACGGACGCTCGACGGGTTCATCACCAACCTTTCGACCAATGGCTATCTGGGTACCTCTCTGCAAGCCCTCGGCGCCCAGGAGCGAGCAGCCGTGTTCGCCGCACTGACGCGGTTCTCCGAAGCGTTTATCGAGGCGATGTTCCTCCAGGTCAGCACCGACAAGAACCTGGACAAGAATGAGCATGCGACCCTGCAGGGCGCCCGTGAGCAAAACGTCACCTATCGAGGAATCTTCCTCGAGGCGCGCGATATGCATTTCGGGCACGCCGCGCGGGACGCGATGAAGAAGGGCGTCCGCTATATCGGGATGGGCTCGCTACACCTCGAGGAGTTGATCGAGCGCGGACACGTTGCGAGGGACCGGGCGTTCGACATGACGCCGGACGGCAAGCACCTCAACGAGGCCGAGGACCTGACCAGGGACCGTACCGCCAAGGCCCAGGCCGCCGGTCTGTAGTGAACCTTTTTCAACCTCCCCTTGCGGTCCGGCGGACCGCAAGGTCGGACGCGGTGCGTGAGCGCCGCGCGGTCCAGGTTGAAAAAGGTTCAGTGAACGGGTCCAATGACCACAGGAGAACGGCCATGCGCGCGCACGATCCAGCGTCCCGCGACGTCCGGGCCCACCCCGCCCAGCCGAACCGGCCAGCGAACGGCCCCGCTGCGCCGACCGGTTCGGCGGCCGCGATACTCGCCCTGCAACGCCAAGCCGGCAACGCCGCGGTGAACGAGGCGATACAGCGGCTGCGTACCGAGATCGAGCCAGGTCAGGAAGACGGCCACCACGAACCCGACAGCGGTCTCCAGCCCGGACCGGAGCCGGTACAGCGGTCGGCGGTGCACGAGGTGCTGCGCTCGGCCGGTACCCCACTGGCCGAGCCGGTACGGCGGGACATGGAGGCCCGACTCGGCGCGGACTTCTCCGACGTACGACTGCACACCGGCGCCCTCGCCCAGCGTTCGGCGGCCGAGGTCGACGCCCGCGCGTACACCTCGGGCAGCCACGTGGTGATCGGCCAGGGCGGGGCCGACCGGCACACCCTGGCCCACGAACTCACGCACGTCATCCAACAGCGCTCCGGCCCGGTCGCCGGCAGCGAGGACGGTCACGGCCTGCGAATCTCCGATCCGGGCGATGCGTTCGAACGGGCCGCCGAGGCGAACGCGCGGCAGGCCCTCGGTCAGCGACCGGCGCGGCCGGAAACCCACGAGACGGCCGAACCGGCCGGGCCGCCGTCGGGTACCCCAGCGGTCCAACGGGTGATGGTGACAACCCACGACGAGCTGCACAGCGAACCGCCTGGCCCGTCGATCACGCTCCGCGGCCCGGGCCAGCCGGGCACCGCTCACCAGGTGGGCGATCAACAGACCTGGGACATGCTGAGCCTCGCTCACCGGGCTTCCACCGGGCGGACGCCGGGCACCAATCAACCGATCGACCTCGACACCGACCTCACCTCGCTGATCGAGATGAGCCCGGAGACGGCGACCGGGCAACAGCTCGGCCGTTCCCTGGGTAGCGTGGCGGAGCAGGCGGGTATTCCGCGTACGGTCGGCTCCCGCCGACGCGACAACGCCGAGATGATGGAACTACTGGGCCGCGAGGATCCGGCGACCCGCCCGTACTGGGAGGCTCAGGCCGCGCGGGACCAACAGCTCGCCCACGACGCGGTGGCCCGGGCCGGGCGGTACCAGCAGGAGGACGGCGCCCAGGACGCGCAGGCCACCAGGAACGAGACGGCCATGCTGCTGGACGGGATCTCGGCGCCCGCAGACGTCGCCGCCGGCCTGCTCCTGCTCGGCAGGGACGGTCTGGTCGTCGGCGGGTCGCACACGGCGGAGGCGTTCTTCCCCTGGGCCACGGACAACATGGCGAAGCTGTACACGCACGGGGTGCGGACCCTCTACCTCGAGGCGTTCCGGGAGGACGCGCACCAACGCCTGGTCGACGATTACCTGAGCAGCGGCACGATGAGTCCGCAACTGGCCAACTTCTGCAAGACCTACCAGTCGAAGTGGGACCTCGTCCCGTTCCTGGCGGCGGCCCGCGCCACGGGTATGCGGATCAAGGGCATCGCCAGCCGCCCGGCGCGCCGGGCCGGAGCCAGCATGGAGGAACAGCAACACCGGCGCGCGGTCATGATGAACACGTACGGCGAGCAGGTGATCCGGTGGGACCGGGCGATGTTGGGCGGGGGAGGCAATCCGTCCAACGACCCTGGAAAGTACCTGGTGCAGGTCGGCGCGGCGCACGCCCGTACGCACACCAACACCGCGCCGAACCCGGTCGAGGTGGAGGAAGTGCGGCTACCCAACCAGTTCCCGGGCATCAACGAACTGCTCAACGTCCCCGCCGTGCGCCTCGAAGACCGTACCGACGGCGACCGGTCGTTCCACCCCATCTGACCCGAGCACGGCCTGCGGACGTGCGCCGTGGGTCGGCGGGTCAGGCCAACCGCAGTGCCCGCTTGAGGAAGATGACCGCCTGGGTGATGGCCGCCTCGGCCGCCTCGGTGCCGCGCAGCGCGTCGAGCATCACGAAGTCGTGGACGATGCCCTGGTACCGGGTCGCCGAGACCGGGACCCCGGCCGCCCGCAGCCGGTGGGCGTACGCCTCGCCCTCGTCGCGGAGCACGTCGGCCTCGGCCGTGATCACGAGTGCCGGAGGCAGCCCGGCGAGCTGCCCGAGATCCGCCCGCAGCGGCGAGGCGGTCACCTCGGCCCGGACCGCCTCGTCCGGCGCGTACTGGTCCCAGTACCAGCGCATCGCGTCGCGGCGCAGATGGAAGCCCTCGGCAAAGGTCCGGTACGACGGGGTCTCGAACCGCGCGTCGGTGACCGGGTAGAAGAGCACCTGCCCGACCGGTCTCGGGCCGGCGTGCCGCTTCGCCAGCAGGGTCACCGCGGCGGCCAGGTTGGCGCCCACCGAGTCGCCGGCCACGGCCACCAGTTGGCCGTCGAGGTCCGCCGCCCCGGACCCGGCGAGCCAGCACAGCACCGCGTAGCACTCCTGCACCGCCAGCGGATAACGCGCCTCGGGCGAGAGGCTGTAGTGCGGAAAGACCACCGCCGCGCCGGTGCCGACGGCCAGCTCCCGGATCAGCCGGTCGTGAGTGCGGCAGTCGCCGAAGACCCAACCGGCGCCGTGCAGGTAGAGGACCACCGGCAACCGGCCGATGGCGCCCGCCGGCCGGACGATCCGGATCGGCACCGCACGGGCCGGATCCGCACGTACCGTCCGGTCCTCCAGATCCGCGTCGGGCCTGGCGAGGTTCCCGGACTGGAGTTCGGCGAGGAACCGCCGGCCCCGCTCCGGGCCCAACTGGTGCAGGTACGGCGGGCTCGCGGTCGCCTCGACGAACCGCCGGGCGGCGGGCTCCAGCACGATCATCCGAGCACTCCGGGAATCCGGGCCGCGAGCGCGGCGGGAAGGGCCGAGGTCACCCCCGGGTACGCGGAGTCTCCCGGCACCCGCCCGGGCAGACATCCGCCATTTGACGGTGCCCGCCCGGAACTGCCCCATCGGGTAGCAACGACTTCCCCCGTGCCCGCCCGTCGGGTCGTGGTTCCCGGTCCCGCGCCGACCCAGACTTCTCCCACGGATCGCTGTCGTGCCCGAGGGAGCTGTCATGCCGTCGTACCTGTCACCCGGGGTGTACGTGGAGGAGGTGCCGAGCGGCTCGCGCCCGATCGAGGGGGTGGGTACCGCCGTCGCCGCCTTCGTGGGCTTCGCCGCCAGGGGGCCGTTCAACACCGCGACCCTGGTGACGAACTGGAGCCAGTTCATCCAGACGTTCGGGGAGATGGTCTCCGACGCCTACCTGGCGCACGCGGTGTACGCCTACTTCGCCAACGGCGGCGGCGCCTGCTACGTGGTCCGGATCGGTGCCCCGGCGGCGTCCACCGGCGGGAGTGCGGCGGGCACGGCGGTCACCGGTCCGCCGGTGCCGCTCGGCACCTTCACGGTCACCGCGCTGGCCGGCTCCGGCGACGCCGGTGAGCTGACCGTGGAGGTGGCCGACGTCGAGGGTGAGTCCGTGCCGGAGG
The DNA here is from genome assembly GCF_053764795.1 of Plantactinospora sp. DSM 117369. Lineage (NCBI taxonomy): Bacteria > Bacillati > Actinomycetota > Actinomycetes > Micromonosporales > Micromonosporaceae > Plantactinospora > Plantactinospora sp. DSM 117369. The sequence continues at coordinate 5,701,655 of NZ_CM132446.1, forward strand.
ACCGGTTCAGACTGGTGGTCCGGCAGAACGGCGCGGAACGGGAGACGTTCGAGGTCTCCGCGAAGCGGAACACCAAGGCGTACGTGGTCAACCAGGTGCGGGAGCGGTCGAGGCTGATCGCGGTCGAGGAGGCGGCGCCGGCGAACGCGCTGGCCCGGCCCGCGAAGCAGTCGGTGGCCGTACCACCGGCACCGGCCGACGGGGCCGGCCTGCCCGCCCGGGTTTCCGCCGACGACTACGTCGGCGACGCGGACGCCCGGACCGGCTTCGGCGGCCTGGAGGCGATCGACGAGATCACCATGGTCGCGGTGCCCGATCTGATGAGCGCGTACCAGCAGGGGCGGATCGGCCTCGACGACGTCAAGGCGGTCCAGTTGGCGGTCATCTCGCACTGCGAGCAGATGGGCGACCGGATGGCGATCCTCGACCCGCCGCCGGAGCTGACCGCCCGCCAGGTGCTGACCTGGCGGCAGGCCGAGGCAGGGTACGACTCCCGGTTCGCCGCCCTCTACTACCCGTGGGTCAAGGTGTTCGACCCGGCCAGCGGCCAGCACCGGTTCCTGCCGCCGAGCGGACACGTCGCCGGGCTGTGGTCGCGTACCGACGCGGAGCGCGGGGTGCACAAGGCACCCGCGAACGACGTGCTCCGGGGCGTGATCGAGGTGCAGAACGCGGTGACGAAGGGCGAGCAGGACCTGCTCAACCCGGTCGGGGTGAACTGCATCCGCGCCTTCCCTGGCCGGGGGATCCGGGTGTGGGGCGCCCGGACCCTCTCCTCCGATCCCTCCTGGCGCTACATCAACGTGCGCCGGCTGTTCAACTACATCGAGGAGTCGATCCTGCTCGGGACCCAGTGGGCGGTCTTCGAGCCGAACGACGAGCGGCTCTGGGGCACGATCCGGCGCAACATCGCCGCGTTCCTCATCGAGGAGTGGCGCGGCGGGGCGCTGTTCGGCAGCACCGCCGCCGAGGCCTTCTACGTCAAGTGCGACCGGGAGACCAACCCACCGGAGTCCGTCGACCGCGGCCGGGTGGTCTGCGAGGTCGGGGTCTCCCCGGTGAAGCCGGCCGAGTTCGTCGTCTTCCGGCTGTCCCAGTACTCCGACAGCAGCAGCCTCGTCTCGGAATGACCCGGGACACGCTCTCCATAGTGGACGTCGACGTGGCGGCTAGGAAAGGACGGTAACCAGCGATGGCGGAGACGGGCGACACCTTTGTGACCCACCGGTTCCAGGTGGAGCTGGGCAAGGCCCGGGTCGAGTCGGTCCAGGAGGTCAGCGGCCTCACCGTGGAACTCGACGCGATCGAGGTCACCCAGGTCACCCCGACCGGGGAGTACATCATCCGCAAGATTCCCGGGGCGCGGAAGGGCGGCGAGGTGACCATCACCCGCGGCCTGGACAAGAGCAGCGCGTTCACCGAGTGGATCAAGGACACCTACGAGAAGGGCGCGATCAACACGGCCCGGCAGAACATCAGCGTCATCATCGTGGACGCGGAGAACGCGGAGCAGCGCCGGTGGGACCTGACCAACGCCTGGGTGAGCCGGTGGGAGGGGCCCAGCCTGCGGGCCGGCGACACGTCGCCGGCCACCGAGAAGATCACGATCGTCTTCGAGGGCATCACCAGCTCCTGAGGTGCGACGGCGGTTCCTGACGTCCCGGTGCACCCGCACCGATTCTGTGAAGGGAGGTAGCGGCGGTTGTCCGGCCCACCACGGCCGGGCTCGCCCGCCGCGAGGTCGATGAGGCGACGTACCGTTTCGCACACCGCCCGGGACGAGCCGCCGGACGGGGCGGACTCCGTCCCCGTCTCCGGGGCGGCCCCGCCCGCGCCGCCGAGGCTGCAGACCGAGTTCTCCTTCGAACTCCCCCGGGGCTACGTCGACGAGGCGGGCACCCTGCACCGGGACGGCAGCATGCGGCTGGCCACCGCCCGGGACGAACTCGCCCCGCTGGTCGACCTGAGGGTCAAGGACAATCCCGCGTACCTGTCGGTCGTGCTGCTCAGCATGGTCATCACCCGGCTGGGCACGGTCACCGAGGTACGGGCCGAGCAGGTGGAACGGCTGTTCGCCTCGGACCTGGCCTTCCTGCAGGACTTCTACCGGCGAATCAACGCGGAGGGGCACAGTCGCGCGGCGGTCACCTGCCCGCACTGCGCATCGGGCTTCGAGGTGGACCTCGCCGGTGGTCGCCCGGGGGAATCGTGACGTACGCGACCGACCGGCTCTACGAGGAGGTCGCGTACGTCGCCTACCACTTCCACTGGTCCCGGGACGAGATCCTCGACCTGCGTCACGACGAACGACGGCGCTACGTCACGGAGATCGCCGCCATCAACAACCGCGTCAACGAAGGGCGGTGACCGGCGATGGGCGTACGCGGCCTGCTCCGGCGGTGGCGTGGACCGGTCCGGGCCACGGTGGCCCCGACGCCGGAGCCGGCTCCGGAACCGGGCCGGGACACCGCCGATCCGGGCTGGCGGGGTGTGCCACCGATGGCCGGTCTGGTCACCGGTGCCGAGGTGTCACTCAGCGACCCGGCCGGGTTCCGGGGCCGGTTGGCCACCTGGCAGAACCCCGCCTTCCGGAGCCCACTGGCGCACCTGGTCAGCCCGGACGCGCCGAGCGGGTTGGCGTACGACCTGCTTCGTCCGCTGCCACCGGCACCGGCGGCGATGACCCGGCCCGTCCTGCCGGTGCGCCGCGGGCCCGACCCGGGACCACCGACCTCCCCGTCCCTCGGTGAACCGCCCGACTCCGACGTCCGTCCGACAGCCGGGGCCGGAGGTGCAGTCCCGACCGGTGCCGCCACGACGCCACCCGCCGGGGCGACGCCGGTACGTCCCTCCCCCGCTCGTCGGACCGGTACGCCGTTGACGGTCGCGCGGGTCGCCGCCGCGCCTCGGCGACTGCCCGCTGCCTTGCCCGACCTCACCGGTCACCCCTTCCGGCCGCCGGCCTCCGCCGCCCGGACCGGGGCGGACCTCGGCGGCTCCCTCGCGAACTCCGGCGGTTCCGGCAACGCCTCGTCGGCGCCGTCCCGGGTGACGTCGCAGCGCAGCACGTCGCCCGTGGCTCCGGACTCCTCCGCCACGGATCAGTTCCCGCCCCTCCCCCCGCCCGCGCTCGGGCCCGCCATGGCCACCCCGCCGGTCGTCGCGGCTCCGGTCCGGCCGACCGGGCGTGGCACGACGCCCGACGCACCGGCCGCGCCGGTGTCACGGGCCCGCCGGACCGGCGCCTCGGCGCCGCGACTCGGTCTCGGCGAACCCATCGTGTTGCCGGCCCCCGACCCGGCCGCTCCGGCCACGGTGCCGACGGCGCTCCGGCCGGCCTCGAACCGCTCCGTGCCCCGGTCGACGCGTCCGGAGCCCGGTGCGGGAGCGTCCGGTGCGGGCGGCAGCGCCGGGGTACCGCTACAGCGGTCTGATGTGGAACGGGGCCGCGGGCCGTCGGCCGGCAGCACGTCCGGCACGTCGGGGCGGAGCGGGATCGCGCCGGTCGACCGTCCCGGCGTCGCCGCGGCCCCGGGTGGTCCCACCGTCCCCGCACCCGGCCCGGTCGCACCGATCCGTCCCGGCCCACCCGGTCCCGGCGGTGCGACGCCGCGCCCCGGCCCGACCGCCGCCAGCCCGACCGCCGCAGCGGAACTCTCCGGCCCTGGCGGCGAACGGTCCCGGGGCGTCTCGGCGGGCCCGGGCGGTCCGCCGGCCCGCCGGCCAGGGCCGCCGTCCGGATCGCCCGTCGGCCTCGGTGCCCCGCTCGGCCCGGAGGCCCGGCCCCGGCTCGTGATCCGGCCCCGACCGCCGGCCACCTCCAGGCCCGCCCCGACCGACCCGCCCGGACCGTCGACCGCGCCGCCCAGCCGCTCCGCCGCCGCGCCCAAGCTGTCCGAGCCGTCGGCGGTGCCCTCGCTGCCGGGGACGCGTCCGGCCCCGAGGGGCGGCACGGCCACGGCAGGGTCCGACGCTCCGGACCGAGCGGCCCAGCCGGTGCAACGGTCCGTCGAACCGCATCCCCGGCCGCCGGTCGGCCGGCCGCACCCCGAAGGGCCCACCGGGCAATCCCGCACCCGGCTGCCGGCCCCCCGACCGCAGTCCCCGCCGTCGAGCACCGCCCCGCCACCGCCGGGCACCGGCATGCCGGCGGGCGGTGCCGGTCCGGCCGCGACGCCGTCGGGTCGAGCGGCTCCGTCCCAGGATGCCGCCGGGACCGGACCGGCCGGCCGGCCGGCGAACCTGGTTCCGCTGCTCGGCGGACGGCCCGGACTGCCGATCCTGCGCCGGACCGCCGCGATCCCGGCGGCGCACGGCGCGGACTCCGGAAGGACGATGCCCGCCGACGCCCGTAGCCCGGCCCGACCTGCGGTGCCGATCCGCTGGACCAGTCCCCCGGGCAGCAGGTCGGACCCGTCGGCCAGCACCGCCACGACGACCGGCCGAACACCGGCAACCAGCAGGGAGGTGCCCGCCATGGTGGGGCCCGCCGCAGTTTCCGCCGATGCCGGGATCCGGACCGCCCCGGCCCTGGGCCCTCGTCCGGCGCAAGCGCGACCTCTCCCCCGGCCCGGCGCCGGCCCGGCGCGGCCGCCATCCACCGTTGCCGTGTCGGTGCCTCCGCCGCCCGTTCCGGTTCCGGCTGCCGGGCTCCGGCCGGCACTGGCCGGCACCGCCGGGTCCAGGGTCGGAACGGGTCCTCGGGGTGCCGCCTCCGCCCGAACGGCCGACGCCGCGCTGCCGGTGCAGCGGACCTCCCGCGCTTCCACCGCCGGCAGCACGGCGCCGACGGCACCGACCCGATCCGGACCGATCGTCCAGAAGCGATCGGCACCGGCCAACCCACCGACCGCCAGTCGCACGGCAACCGCCGGGGGCAGCGGTGGGACGGCAGGTCCCGACTCGGCGGGAGGTCGTCCGCGCGGCTCCTCTGGCCCGGGACGCGACGAGCGGGACAGCGCCGAACGGTTCCACCATCTCGACCGCCGGGCCCTGGACGAACTCGCCCACCGCCTCGTCGAGCCGATCTCCCGGCTGCTGCGGGCCGAACTCCGGCTGGGCCGGGAGCGTACCGGTCGATGGCTGGACGGTCCACGATGACCGGTACCGATCCGGGCACCAGCGTCCACTTCCGGCTCCGCATCGACGGGATCGACCTCGGCGACTGGAACTCGTGTGACGGGCTCGGCTGCGAGGTCGAGGTGGAGCAGCACCAGGAGGGCGGCAACAACGGCTTCGTCTGGCAACTGCCGTCCCGGGTGCGCTACACCAACGTCACCCTCACCCGGCCGCTGATTCCGGACACGGCCAAGGTGGCCCGACTGCTCTCCGCCCTACCGCAGGGGATCACCCGGGGCACCGCCCAGATCGCGGCGCTGCGGCCCGACCGGGCGCTGCTGGTGCAGTGGGGCCTGGCCGACGTCGTACTCGTCCGCTGGACCGGTCCGTCCTTCGGCCCCGATCTCTCCCAGGCGGCGACGGAGAGCATCGAACTCGCGTACAACGGTTTCCTGGAGGTGGGCTAGGTGCCACGACCAGGGTGCCGGACCGGCGGGGCGGTGGCGCCATGACGAGACCGACCGGCAAGGTCTCCGCGTTCCTCCAGCGCTACCACCCACCACCGGGCGGCGGCAACCGTCCCGGCGGTCCGCTCGGCGGCCCGATCGCCTTCATGTTCAACCCGAACCAGCTGACCCTGACCAAGTCGGCCTCCTGGATCCCGCACGTGGTCCGCGGCGCGGAGCAGGTCGGGGTCCCGGAGTTCAGCGGCTCGGAGCCGCGCACCCTCGCCCTGACGGTGTTCCTCGACGTGACCGACACGCACGGCCGCACCGTGCAGCAACGGGTCGAGACCCTGTTGTCCTGCTGCACGCCGACCACGGCCAGCATCGCGGCCAAGGCGCCGTCGCCACCGTGGGTGAAGTTCACCTGGGGCCAGTTCCAGACCGTCTCGTTCTACTCGTACGCCAGCCAGGTCACCGCGACGTACACCCTGTTCAACAGCTCCGGTACCCCGCTGCGGGCGACCTGCGAGCTGACCCTGACCGAGATCAGCGGCAGCAAGCCCGGCCAGAACCCCACCTCCGGCGGTCGCTCCGCCCGGCGAATGCACCGGGTGGTGGACGGCGACTCGCTGCCGCTGCTGGCCCACCGGGAGTACGGCGACCCGACGGTGTGGCGGGTGATCGCCGAGGCGAACGATCTCGACGACCCGACCCGGCTCCGCCCCGGCACCGAGCTGCTGCTGCCCTCCGCCGACGAGTTCCCGCCCGTGCCGTCCCGCGACCCCGGCCCGGCGGCCGAGACGGTCGCCCCCGCTGGCGAAGGTAGGTAGATCGCGTGTCCGAGGGGAACCTCACCAATCTGCTCAAGGTCGGCCTGCCGGTGGACGGGCTCCCCGATCCGTGGCCGGACGAGTTGGTGTACGGCTCCGTCGACGACGGTGCCGGCGTGCCGGCGGTGGCGACCCTGCGCTACCGCGACCCCGGGTCGCTGCTGCTGCAACAGACCGGGATCGCGATAGGCCGGAAGCTGACCGTGGCGGTGCGGGCCGGGAACCGGAACGGCGAGACGGCGCTGTTCACCGGGGAGGTGGTCACCGTCGAGACGGAGTTCGACGGCACCGGCACCTACACCACCATCCGGGCCATGGACCTGTCGCACCGGCTCATGCGCGGTCGACGGGTCGCCAGCTACCGCAACCAGAAGGCCTCCGACCTCGCCAGGCAACTCGCCCGGTCTGCCGGCCTGCCGATCGGCCGGATAGATCCCACCACCGTGGTCTACGAGGTGGTGTCGCAACCGAACGTCAGCGACTGGGAGTTCCTCACCATGCTGGCAGCCGACAACGACGCCGAGGTGGCGGTGGTCGACGGCAAGTTCGAGTTCCGTCGACCCGTCCGCGCCGCCTCCGCCCCTGGCCCGCAGACGACCGCCGAGCGCAGCGACTTCGTGGCGGAGGTGGACGGGAACGTGCTCACCATGCGCGCCACCGTCACCTCGGTCGGCCAGTTCACCGACGTGGAGGTGCGGGGCTGGGATCGCCGTACCCGCGAGCCGGTGATCGGGCGCAGCCCGGTGCGCGACAGCGACGAGGTGCGCATCCCGGTGACCGCCGGGGAGCTGGCGGCCCGGTTCGGCAGCGCAGAGATGCTGGTCGCCGACGTGCCGTACGAAACCGTGGCCGAGGTCGGTACGGTGTCCCGCGCCCTGGCCGCCCAGGTGGCGGCCGGCGTCGCCGAACTCGAGGTGGCCGTCCGGGGCAACCCGCGGCTGCGGGCCGGCGTGCCGTTCGCGCTGACCGGGGTGGGGCAGCCGTTCGCCGGCAAGTACACCACGACCGCCAGCCGGCACGTGTTCGGCCCGGCGCGGTTCTACCAGACCTGGCTGACGGTCAGCGGCGGCCGGGACCGGTCGCTGGCGGGGCTGGCCGCCGGCACCCTGGCCCCGGCCCGGTCGGCCCGGATGCCGGGACTGGCCGTCGGCGTGGTCACCGACGTCAACGCCGCCCTGGACCGCAACCACCCGGAACGCCGGGACCGGGGCTGGGTCAAGCTCCGGTTCCCGTGGCTGGACGACAAGTACGAGACCGACTGGGTCCGGACGGTGCAACTCGGCGGCTTCGGCGGCGGCGGGGTCTGCTGCCCCGAGGTCGGCGACGAGGTGCTCGTCGGGTTCGAGCAGGGGATGCTCGACCGGCCGTACGTGGTCGGCGGGTTGTACAACGGCCTCGACCAGCCGTCGCCGCACGACGTACCGCTGGTCGACCCGACGAGCGGGGCGGTGAACCGGCTCTCGTTCGCCTCCCGAGCGGGCCGGGCAGCCGGCCGCCGGAGCACCGGCAACTGGGTGGAACTGCTCGACGGACCCACCGTCGCCGCCCCGCAGGGGGTGCGGTTACGCACCCGCAGCGGCACCGACAACCTGCTGCTGCACCTGGACCGGGCCGGCACGTCGGTGGTGGTCCGCAGCGACGGCAGCGTGGTGATCGAGGCCAAGACCGAGGTTGTCGTCGAGGGGACCCAAGGCGTGTCGGTCGAGTCGGGTGGACCGGTCTCGGTCAAGGGCCGGGGCGTGTCGGTGGACGCTGGAGCCGGCGAGCTGAAACTCACCGGGGCCAGCGTGTCCGTCTCCGGCCGGATCGTACGGATCAACTGAGAGCGCAGCCCCAGCGGAGAGGGAGGGAAGACGCGATGCCACCAGCAGCCCGGATCGGGGACAGGATCGGCCACGGCGCCCCCACCGGTACCGTCGGACCGGTCGGCGCCGGCGCGCCGGCGCCGACCGCCGGACCCACGCTCGGCGTGTCCAGCGTGCTGATCGGTGGCCTGCCGGCCGCGGTGGTCGGCACGCTCTGCACCTGTCCGATCCCGCCGCCGCACCTGGCGCTCGGGCCGGGCAACGTCGTGCTGCCCGGCCCGCCACCGGTACGCGGACAGGTGCTGATCGGCGGCTTCCCCGCCGCCCGGATGGGCGACCGGACCACCTGCTCGGCGACGATCCTGACCGGCGCCGGCACCGTTCTCATCGGGGGCTGAGCGAGGTGGCGGAGCAGTTCATCGGCGCCGGTTGGGCGTTCCCGCTCCGGTTGGACGCCGGCGGCGGCATCGCCCTGGTCAACCGGGAGCGGGAGATCGTCGAGGCGATCCGGCTGATCCTCGGTACCGCCCCCGGCGAGCGGCCGATGCGTCCCGAGTTCGGCTGCGGGGTGCACGACTACGTCTTCGCTCCGGCGGACGAGAACACCGCCGGGCAGATCGCCTTCGAGGTGCGGGCCGCGCTGGACCGCTGGGAGCCGCGGATCGAGGTCACCGACGTGCTCGTGGGCTTCGACGAGGTGCACGTCGGCACCCTCTACATCGACATCCGGTACCTGGTCCGGGGCACCAACGATCCACGCAACCTGGTCTTCCCGTTCTACGTGATCCCGTCGCACGACGGGCCCGAGACGGAGGCGACGAACTGATGGCCCTGCCCGCGCCGAACCTCGACGACCGCCGCTTCCAGCACCTGGTCGACGACGCCAAGCGATTCATCCAGCAACGCTGTCCGGAGTGGACGGACCACAACGTCTCCGACCCGGGTGTCACGCTGATCGAGGCGTTCGCCCAGATGACGGACGAGCTGCTGTACCGGTTGAACCGGGTGCCGGAGAAGAACTACCTCGCCTTCCTCGACCTGATCGGCGTCCGGCTCTTCCCGCCGACCGCCGCCCGTGCCGACCTCACCTTCTGGCTCGCCGCCCCGCAGGCCGAGGCGGTGCTGCTGCGGGCCGGCACCGAGGCCGGCACGGTCCGTACCGAGACGGAGGAGGCGATCGTCTTCGCCACCGCCGCCGACCTGGCGATCGTGCCGTGCGAGCTGGTTCACCTGCGCGTCCACCCCGCCGACGGGCCGGCGGCCGATCGTACCGACCAGGTGTGGGACGGCCACGACGTACCCTGTTTCGCCACCCCGCCCGCGGTCGGCGACGCCCTGCTGCTCGGCCTTGACTCGGCGGTCCCGTCCTGCGCGGTGGTGCTGCGCCTGGAGAGCCGGGTCCAGGGCATCGGGGTCGACCCTCGGCAGCCGCCGCTGCGCTGGGAGGCGTGGGACGGTGCCGGCTGGGTGGAGTGCGACGTCGACAGCGACTCCACCGGCGGACTCAACCGGCCCGGCGACGTCGTGCTGCACGTGCCGGCCGGACACACCACCTCCACCGTCGGCGGCCAGCGGGCCGGCTGGCTGCGGTGCCGGCTGGTGGCAGCCGAGCCCGGACAGCCGTTCTACGCGGCGTCGCCGACGATCCGGGCGGCGTCGGCCTTCACCATCGGCGGCACGGTCGCCGCGGTGCACGCCGAGACGGTGGTCGGCGAGTTCCTCGGCGAATCCGAGGGGGTGCCGGGGCAACGCTTCCGGGTGCTCCGGCCGCCGGTGATCCCCGACGACGAGCCGTTTGTGGTCGAGGTCTCCGACGGCACCGGCTGGCAGGAGTGGGCCGAGGTGGACGCGTTCGGCGGCACCGGTCCGGACGAGCGGTGCGTGACGGTGGACCGGACCACCGGCGAGGTGGCGTTCGGCCCGGCCGTCCGCGAACCCGACGGAACGCTCCGCCGGTACGGCGCGGTTCCGCGCAACGGCGCCCGGTTGCGGGTCCGCCGGTACCGCACCGGCGGCGGGCGACGCGGGAACGTGGCCCGGGGCGCGATCTCGATGCTGCGCAGCTCGGTGCCGTACGTGAGCCGGGTGGAGAACCGGGAGGCCGCCGCCGGCGGGGTGGACGGCGAGTCGGTACAGAGCGCCCGACAGCGGGGTCCGGTGCAGCTGCGGGCCCAGGACCGGGCGGTCACCGCGCGCGACTACGAGCTGATCGCCGCAGAGGCGGTGCCCGCCGCGGCCCGGATCCGCTGCCTGCCCGCCGGGGGCGGCGCCGACGCCGGCGGGGTACGCGTCCTCGTCGTGCCCGAGGCGGTCGCGGACGCGGGTGACCGACTGCGCTTCGAGCAGTTGATCCCGCCCGACGACATGCTGGCGACCGTTGCCGAGCATCTGGACGCCCGCCGGCCCATCGGGGTACGCCTGGCCGTGGAGCCACCGTTCTACCAGGGCGTCACCGTGGCGGCCCGGTTGACCGCCCGGCCCGGGGCGGCCGTCGAGCGACTCCGGACCGCCGCGCTCGACGCGCTCTACGGCTATCTCAACCCGCTGCGTGGCGGGCCGGACGGGTCGGGCTGGCCGTTCGGCCGGCCGGTGCACTCCGGCGAACTCTTCGGAGTACTCCAGCAGCTGCCCGGCGTCGCGTTGGTGGAGGAGGTGCTGCTCTTCTCCGCCGACCCGATCACCGGCCGGCGTGGTACGGCGACGCCCCGGATGGCACTCGACCCGCACGCGTTGGTCTTCTCCTACGAGCACCAGGTCCGGGTGGAGGAACGCTGAGACCGGCCCCGGCCGGAGAGAGGAGCGTCCGATGCGTGGCGCGGTGCCGGGCCTCGGCACACCACATCCGTTCGGCAGCCGGCTGCCGACGATCTACGGCACCGACGAGCTGGCCGGACGGCTGCTCGCCGCCTTCGACGAGGTGCTGGCCCCGGTGCACTCGACGCTGGACAACCTCGCCGCCTATCTGGACCCCCGGCTGGCCCCGGCCGACTTCGTCGACTGGCTTGCCGGCTGGGTGGCGGCCGAGACGGCACCGGGGTGGACGCTGCGGCAGCGTCGCGAGGCGGTCGCCAGCGCGGTGGCGCTGCACCGGGTACGCGGCACGGCTCGGGGCCTGGCAGAGCAGGTACGGACGGTCTTCGGGGTGCGGCCGGAGGTCACCGAGAACGGCGGTACGGTCTGGTCGTCGACCCCGGGCGGGCCGCTGCCGGGTACGGCGGCGCCCGCCCTGACGGTGACCGTGCGGGTGCCCGGCCCCGACCTGGTTCCGCTGGCCCGGCTGCGGGCTCTGGTGGAGGCCAACCGACCCGCGCACGTGCCGTGCACCGTTCGGGTGGTCATCGAGGACGAGCGGGTGGCCGGGGGTGACGACGATGGAACGCTGTGACCGGTGCGCGCCGGCCGAACCCGGCAGTGCGTTCTGCGCGGTCTGCGGATCGTTCCTGGAATGGGAACAGGCCGGGGATGCGCTGCCTCCGGCCCGGCCGTCGACTCCGACCCCTGCCGTCCGGCCCTCGGCCACGACGGTCCCTCCGCCGGACGTGCGGCCGACCGGAGCGACCCGACCGGCGGCGGACGGAGACGGCGACCGGCCGGCTGCCGTGGCCCGTCGCCTGCAGGACGTGGAAGGCGTCGCCGACAGCGCCACCGACCCGGCGACGGCCCGCCCGGCGGAAGCGGGAACCACGGCGGAGGTCGGGACCGCGCCGGACCGTCTGGCGGGCTCGGCCGTGGAGGCTGTCCAGCCGGCTCGGCCGCAGATCCGCCGACCCGTGGTACGACGACGTCAGCCCGAGCCGGACGAGGGTGCCGGCGACGTCGTCTGCCCGGCCTGCGCGACCGGCAACCCACGGGACCGGAGGTTCTGCCGGCGGTGCGGCGCGGCCCTCGATACCGTCCGGCCCGGACCGGCGGCCCCGGTCTCGTGGTGGCGCCGACTCTGCCGGGCCCTGGTCCGTGGGGCGCGGTGGCTGGCCCGGCCCCGCTCGGGCGGCTGGGGTCTGGTCCACCGGATCGGCATCCTGCTGCTCGCCGTCGCCCTGCTCGCCGGCCTCGGCTACGGCGTGGTCCGGCTCGGCACCCGGGCCAGCGACGCGGTACGTGACCGGCTCGCCGATCCAGAGCCGGTGAGTCCGGTGTCGGTGGGCGCGTCGAGCCAGGCGCGGAGCCACTCCGCGGAGTTGGTCGTGGACGGACTCAGCAACAGTTACTGGGCACCGGCGAGAAACGGCCCGGGGCGCGGCGAGTACGTGGAACTGACCTTCGGCACGCCGTTCCGGATGCTCAACCTGATCGTCCATTCCGGTGTGTCGGCCCAGCGCGACGTGTTCCTGCGGCAGGCCCGACCGGCGGAGCTGGAACTGACCGTCTGGACCAGTCAGGGCGAGCCGGAAACCACCACGTTGCGGCTTGCCGACCGAGCCGGTCCGCAGACCTTCCGCCGGGTCTTCCCTGACGTGGTGCGGATCCGGTTGACCGTCCGCCAGAGCTACGGCGGCGCCGCCGACCGCCGTACCGCGATCGCCGAGGTGGAGATCTTCCGCCGTTCCTCCTGACGACGCGGGGCTGCTCTCACGCGGCCCAGGCCGGTCCGGACACCCCGAGCGTCCGCAACACCCGGCCGTACGCGCTGCGGGTCCGCGCGGCCGCCGCCGCATCGCCGGAACGCTGGTGCGCCTCGGCCAGTACCCGCCAGGCGTCGTCACGGAATCCGTCGATCTCCAGTCCGCGCCGTGCCGCCGCGACCGCCGCCGCGAGGTGCCCCGCCTCCAGTTCGAGCGCGGCGAGCATCGCCGCCGACTCCGCCGCCGACGTGCGGTAGCGGTCGCGTTCGGCTACCACCCACTCGGCCGGCCCATCCTCCGGCAGCAGGTCGCCCGCGTACTGGGCGAGGGCCTCCCGCAGGGCAGCCGCCTCGGCGGCCCGCTGCCCCGTACCGACGGTCCGGCGCCAGGCCGCGACCGCCTCCTGGAAGGAGCGCACGTCGCAGAGCGCGGCGTGCGGCAGCGCCAGCCGGTAGGACTCGCCGTCACGCCGGACGAACGTGGACTCACCGCGCCGCACGCCGGGTTCGAGGAACGCCCGAAGCGTGGAGACGCCGACGTGCAGATTGCGAATGCCGGACCGGACCGGTAGTTCCGGCCAGAGCGCCGACAGGATGATCTCGCGGTGCACCGGCCTCCCCCCGTGGGCGGCCAGAAAGCGCAGCAGGGCCCGGACCCTCGGCCGTACCGTCGTCCAGTCCAACTGCCGCCCGGGGATCGTCAACTGGAACCCGCCGAAACAGCGCACCACGAGCGACGGACCGGCGTACCCGGACAGCGCCCCGACCTCCGGTGCCAGCCGCTCGGCCGTCCGACTCCGGATCGTCTGGTGGATCGAATACCCCATCCTCGGAACTCCTCCGTCCTGGCATCGGTCGCTCTCGCGTAGACCCAGCCTGGCTCAGCGGGCCGCCGCGGACATCGGCTAGTTGACGTGAACCGATCCGGCCCCGGCGGTAGCCGGATCCCCCGACCCCGACCGCTGCCCGGTCACGTCCAGCCGTCACCTCGGGCCGGTCGCGGGCCTGCGGCGGCAACCTGACCGACGGACGTGCCGGCGGTGTGCCCGAGCCCAGGAGACCGGCCGGACCGTCCGGTCCGGCGCCACCAACTCCACGTGAGATGACGGATGTCCCCGGCGGAGCCGTGCGCCGTGGCCTCCGACCGGCCGGTGGTGTCCGGGCGTCAGGCTCCAGGGTTGGAGGCGGTCTCCCGGCGCAACGCCTCACGGGCGATCTCCACCCGGCTCCGTACGCCGAGCTTGCCCAGCACGTGCGAGATGTGGGTCTGCACGGTACGCCGGGAAAGATACAGCTCTCGGGCGATGTCCGGTGTGGACCGTCCTTCGGCGACCAGGACGGCCACCCGGGTCTCGGTCGGGGTGAGCGCCTCCCAGCCGAGCTGCGCGCGGGCCGGCCGGGGACCGCGGACACCCCGACGGACGCCGACGCGCCGTAGTCGTCCCTCGGCCCGACGGATGTCCCAGAGCGCACCGAGGGCGTCGTACCGATCGACCGCCTCACCCAGCAGCGTCCTCGCCTCCGCCTGCTGGCCGCCCCCGGCGAGCACTGCGGCCAGGTCCTCCAGCGTCCCGGTCAACTCCACCGGTGAACCGACCGACTGGTAGTACGCGACCGCCTCGCGCAGCGGCGCCGGATCCCCGTCGAGCAGGCCCTGACACCGGCGCGCCGCCGCGGCGGCCCGACCCGGCCGAGACTCCGCCGCAGCCTCCGCCTGGCAGGCCTGCAACGCCGCCCGCGCCGCCGGCCGGTCGTCCACCGCCATCCCGAGTCGCACCAGCTCGGGCATCCACTGGTGGAGCAGGGTCATTTCGCCGGGTACGCGTTCCAGGAGCGTCGACAGCAGCGACAGCGCCCGTGCCGGCTCCCCCTCCTGCTCGGCCGCGAGCGCGCGGGCGGCGAGCAGGAAGTCACGGTTCTCCCGGTCGGCGACGGTCCGGACGGGCAGCGCGAGACCCGCCCGGAGGTGCTCGGCCGCGGTGCCGTTGTCGCCCCGGTGTCCGGCGATGAACGCGGCGACACCGTGCCAGAGCAACGCCGGTCCTCGCTCACGGAGCCCGGAGTAGGTGATGCCGGTGGTGTCGCGGTCGACGGTGTCGAGTTCGGCCAGGGCGTCGTCCCACCGACCGAGCCAGTACAGCAACACGGCTGCGGTGAGCGCCGAGACGCCCTGACCGGATCCGGCGGCCCGCTGACCAAGGTCGCGGGCGCGGCGCAGGGTCGCCTCCGCCTCCGGCCACCGGTCGAGGTTCTGCAGGCTGAAGATTCGGCCGTCGAAGGCGAAGGTGCGCAGGTCGGTGTGCTCCGGTGCGTCGCCCAGCACCATCAGCGCCCGGTCGACGTAGCCGAGGGCGGCGTCGTGGTCCCGCCGGATCGAGTTCGTCAGCCACAGGTCGGTCAGCGCGTAGGCGGTGGCGAACGCGTCCCCGGCCTCCTCCCCCACCCGCAGCGCCTGACGCGCGGTGCCGTCGGCGGTGTCCAGCTCGCCGGTGCTGGCCCGCTCGAACATCGACAGCGAGGCCAGCAGGCGGGCCCGCCACACCGCCGGCACGTCCGGGCGGCCGAGCGCGCTTCGGACGACGTCCACGGCCTCCTCGTTGCGGCCCTGGTGGAACAGTGTGCGGGCCAGTATCGAGGACATCTCGACCCGGTGTTCCGGCCGGGTCGCCACGGCGAGCGCCTGCCGGGCCCGGTCGGCGGCCTCCGGATGGCGCCCGACGCCGAGCAGTACCCGGGCGAGTTCGACGGTCAGGGCGGCCCGGTCGGTCCGGTCGAGTTGGCCCGCCTCCAGTTCCCGCTGCAGGAGTTCCATCGCGATGTCCGGGGCCCTCGCGGCCAGTGCCGGCACCGCCTCGACCACCCAGGTACGTGTCCACTCGTCTCCCGGACGGCCGGCCGCCAGCAGTTGTTGGGCCACCCGCAGCGGTTCGGCGCCGGCGGACACCAGCGCCTTCGCCGCCTCGCAGTGCAGCGCCGCCCGCAGCGCGGCCGGCACGCTGTCGTAGAGGGCCTGACGGATCAACGGATGCCGGAAGGCGAGCTGGTCGCCGACGCCGACGACGATGCCGGCGGCGACCGCGTCCTGCAAGCCCTCCGCCAGGTCGGAGGCCGTACGGCGCAGCAGCGCGGCGAGGTCGGTGACCGCGAACTCACCGCCGAGCAGTGAGGCGGTGCGCAGCATCTGGGCGGTCGCCACCGAGACCACACTGAGCCGGTCGCTCAGCGCGGCCGTGAAGGAGGCCGGAACCCGTTCGAACGCGTCGTCGGAGAGTTCGCCGTCGGCCAGCGCGGCGCCGGCCGTCTGCTCCCGGGCCAGGGCGTCGAGCAGTTCACGCAGGTACAGCGGATTACCCATGGCTCGCCCGAGCAGGCGGTTGAGCGCGGGTCCCGGCGGCACCCCGAGCATTCCGGTGACCAGGGCACGGACGTCGTCCGCGTCGAGCGCGCCGAGCGGGAGCAGGGTGCCACCCCGGCGTAGCGTCGCCGCCCGCAGCGTCTGCACGTCCTGACGGGCCGGCACCGGACGGGTGGCGCTGACCAGCAGGAGCGGAAGTTCCTCGGCGGCGAGGGCGAGCCGGTGCCACAGCATCAACGACGCCTCGTCCGCCCATTGCAGATCGTCGAGGACCAGCACGGTGGGCGTGTCGGTGGCGAGCTCGTCGACCAGTGACACGAGCGCCTCGGTAGCGGCGTAGGCGACGTCGTCCGCGGCGAACAGCCCTGGTCGGCGGTCTTGCAGGAACTCGGCGATCCGCGCTCGGCGGGGATCCGGCGAGCGCGGTCGCACCTGGAGGCAGTCCAGCATCACCCGCAGTGGAAAGCGGTGCGACAACTGGTCTGCGGTGCCCCACAACAGCTCGCCGGGCCGAAGCCCGGCGCCGGTGAGTCCGGCGGCCACCAGGGTGGACTTGCCGATGCCGGCCTCGCCCTCCACCCAGAGCACCGATCCCCGGCCCTGACGGGTGGCCTCGACGGCCGTGTGCAGTGCCGCCAGTTCCTTCTCCCGGCCGGCCCAGACGGTCGGCAGCTCAACCGGGAACATGACGGCGACACACGTCCGGAATGGAAGCAGGGGCGACAACCACGGGCATATGCTAGCCGACGATCCCCGGGCACATCCACCAACAGCCATTGATGTCCAATGATGTAACACACAATTATTCGGAGTCGTTCCGTGCTAAAGAATCCGGAGCGGCGCCGGGCACCGCTCGGCGAGCGGCGCGTCATGAAACCGATCTTGCTCGTCTACGGGATGCTCGGCGTCACCGCGGCAGGAGGGTCGCGGTGCCCTCCACCACCGCGTTGCCGGTAACCGTGCCGCCGTTGACCCAGGCCAGGTCCTCGATCCGGCGTTGCCGCTGACGGTTCCGCCGTAGCAGCGTCATCATCACCATCCGCCTCCCGAACCGACAAGGGCGCCCTATCCGCCATACACGGCGATCCCGCGCAACCCACTCGGACGCGCGCATCGCAGGGAAAGGTCTGGCAGCCGATGGCCTTGGGCCGGCATTTTACGTTACTCCGCGTGCACATATTGCATCCGGCATCGCTACGGACCGAAATATGATCTCCGAATCGGCGGGACCCGCATGTGAGGTTGCTGTAACGATTCGGACACATTAATCCCCACGACAGCCGTTCATGTTCCGAGCGGCTCGGGTGGGGATCGTTTCTTCTGGCGTGGAATTTGTACCGCCGACGGCTGCCGATCGAGGGTGACGGTGTCGGCGTCGCAGGTGATGGTGATCTGGTTTGCCCGCAGGTACGCAGCGGTAGCTCGCGCGTCGTCGCGGACTTTCGTTGTAGGGCAACTTGCCGACCGGTGTAGCGGGGGTTGGCCAGGATCGCCCCAACGGTAGTAAGCATCCAGCCTTGGCCGCTGCGGTGCGGGTTACGTACCGGATCGGCGCCCGACGGGCACGGCACGCCGATGTCGTTGAGTTCGCGGGCGATGCTGGCCACGCTGCGGCCGTTAAGCCGCTGTTCGAAGATCCACCGCACGTGGTTGATGCTGGTCGACGAGGGTCTGGCTCGCCACTGACCTGTTCGGGTTCGACGACACCGACCGGTACACGACTGTAATCGAGATGCTGAAGGTGCTGCGCACCCCGCACCTGGGGCAGAAACTCGACGCTGATTGGTTCACCTCACAGATCCGCTCGGCGCTGCCACCGGTTGCGACGAGCGAGGTGACCGAACTCGCCCACGGCTGGCAAGAGCTCGAACATCTGGCCCGCGATCGGGACTCGGCCGAGGAGGCCCGCAAAGCAATCGCCGTCTACCTCACACAGGCATGGCGATCGTGGGCCGACGCCGCCCCGACCACGATCCTGCGCATGGGGACCCCGGGTATCTCCCTCGGGATGAGTACCTGCTCCACGCCTCGGGCCAGCTGGGCGATCGTCCTACGGCGGCCAGAGGTTGTTCCCTTGACCTCGATCACTACGACCTGTGAAAGCTGGTCTTCCTCCTGGCAATACCAGAAGTAGTCGGGCTTGTGCGCCCTCAGCCCGCTCATCGCGGTTGCCAGGACTGGATCGTAGGAGACAGCGTCGGCATCGACGACGGACGCCGGCTGTTTGAGGATCAGCTGTTCCACCACATCCGTTGCAAGCGCGATGCCGAAATGCTCGGAAGCATGGTTCGCTGGTGGTACCGCACCTGATCGGTCAGCTTGGACAGTCGGAGACCGGGCCGGTGGTCGGAGAACGTCCAGAGGTACCGAAGAATTGCCCACCGGCTCGCGGTCCGCAGGGCAGTCAGCCCAGCTGCGCCAGCGGCTCCGGCAGTACCGAGACCAGGCAAGGCGCTCGTCGTCTTTCCGAGACCAAGCAAGATCTCAAGAGGGCGCACACCCTGCCGCCTCCGCAGCGAATCCAGCTCTGGCACGGGTCGGACGTCAGCCTCGATCCCGTCGTGGGCGAGTCGCTTCTGTACCGAGACCACAAGGTCCCACGTGGACTGGATGGCGTACTCGCCCGGCTCAACAAGCGTCTCTGGTAGCGCGCGCATGGTCCCCTCGAAAGGCCCAGTCGGATACGCAAGGATCGCACATTGCCACCGGGATGACAGTCCCCCTTGGTAGCCGCCCCTGCTAACTGTGTCGCGCAACGACCGGAATCGGCAGGTCCCGTGCCCGTGCCCGCGTGAGCGCACGTACGAGCGCCTGCTGTCTGCGGGCCCCGCGACCACCTGCCGGCCTTCCAGATGGAGCCATGACTGCCGGCGCGGCCGTTGCGCTCCGGAATGCGATCGTGACTGGCAACGGCGTCGTCGGCCCGTCGTGTCTCGCCCACCTGTGGCGGGCCCGAAGGTAGCTGCGGGCGCTAGCCAGCGCTGTGCGTAGTCGCGTGGTTGCCGTCAAGTGGGTAGAGGTCGGTCAGTCAGAGGGTGTATGACATCGATGTCGGACGGCGTGTCCGTCGGGGTGGCGTGGCTGAGTCGGTGATCAGGGTGTGGAACGGACCCCTCGGCACCCCCTCGGAGCTGACCGACGAGCAGTGGGACATCATCGAGCCGATGTTGCCGCTGCCCCAGTGGCTCGGCCAGCCGGAGAAGAATCCCAGGCGGGCGATCGTGGACGTGATCTTGTACGTGCTGCGCACCGGTTGCTCCTGGCGGCAACTGCCGGTCGACTTCCCGCCCTGGTCGACCGTGTACTGGCACTTCAACCGATCAGATCTTCGGACGAGATCCGCAACCCAGCCACTATAGCCAACCACCTCAGAGCTTCGAACGGGATTGGATAATCGTCGTGCTCAAGATAGACGGTCAGGCAATCATTATCAAAAGCAACATCACCGATGCGCCAAAACTCATTCCCGGACGAGAACCAATGGAGCCATTCCGACGCCATCCAGCCAGACTCCCGCTCGAACGCCAACCGGTCAGGGGCGGCTCGCCACCTAGCGAGCCATTGCTCAGCCTCCTCGTCAGTCAGCTCGGGTGCGAACGCATCGGTCAGCCAACTCGGAAGGCCAGGAAGAACAATCTGCCAATCAGAATCAGCGTGGCTTTTGAGCATTAGAAGGAGGTTCGCGGTCTCGCGGGTGCGCCCAGATTCACTGGACCCAGGAACCAGTTTGACACTACTCCTCATCAGATACTCCTTCCATCCGAAAACAGCCCAGTGGGTTGAAAGTCCCGCACCACAATCCAGCTTATCCGATTCTTCCACTATTAGGCACAATATAGTCAAGCATTAGCTTAATATTATCAGGCTTCAAGCCATATTGATCCGCAAGAGGAGTTCCGTCCCTTCTCCTGTTATCGACCGCAATTGGGCGCGTCGGAAATCTCCTCGACATTCTCTCCGGCACTGCATCCGCCCGCAGGTACTCAAGAAACTCACGCTTGACCTTGAAACTCTTAATCACCGTATCGGGGTGCGCTGCCAAATGCATGTCTCTGAACTCCTCAGCCCTCGCCCGGTCGCCGAAGTTTAGAAACAGCGACTTTGCGTTAACTCCGCGAATCAGAACTGAATCATCTTCATGAATTCTGACACGCTCATTTCCAGCACCTTCCACCCGATACACCGTGACGGTATCGGGGTCGCAGTCGTCGGCGATGCCATTGTTGTTGTGTACGAGGACCGGCTCGTCGCCGGCGATCACATAGTACGTGTGGATGTCGGCGACGGTGAGGTCGCGCATCACCTCGGAGCCGGTGAAGTTGCGGACCGCGGTGACGTATTGGATCTGCCCGTCGGGGGCCTACCAGGGTGGATTCGCCGACGACCAGCTCGGCCGCGTCGATCCAGGCACCGGTGGTGACGTCCCAGAACGGATGGTGTGCGGTGGTCTTCAGGACCGAGGTGGTCGGTCCGCGGGTGCTGCGTTCGCCGTTGCCCTCGTTGATCGGCTTTCTGCCCGCCGCGGTGTCGTCGGCGGGTCGATCGGAGACCGTGACGTCGGTCAGTTCCCGGTCACGGTTGGCGTGCAGCACCGTGACCTCACGGGCACCGTCCTTGCCGGTCTGTGGGTCCGTGGCACGAACCTCGTCACCGATCGCCACCTCGGAGATCCGCCGGGTAGTGCCATCAGCCATCAGCACCAACGTGTCCGGGTCGAAGCTGTGCTTCTTCTGGCAGGACGACAGGTCCGCCGGGTCTTGCCCCGCCTCCGCCGACGAAGGGCCGCTGTCCTGCTCCTCAGCGCGCCGGTTCTCCTTCTTCGGCTCCTTGTTCGTCGGTGCCGGCTTCTGCGGCTTGGCCTGCTTGGTCGGCGCCGTCTCCTTCTTCGGCTCAGCCTTCGGCTTCTGCGGCTTCGCCTGCGCCGACGGCTTCGGCTTCCGCTCGACCTTCGGCTTCGGCTTCGGCTTCTTCTTCGCGGCCGGCTTCTTTTTCTTCTTCGGTGGCTTCGGCTTCTTCGGCACCTTCTTCATCACGTCGTTCAACAGCTTGCGGCCCGCGTTGATCGCATCCGAAGCGCGGCGCATCGCGCTCTGCGCACCGTCGACGATCCGCTTCCACGCCCGATAGCCATCAAAAGCCCTCTCCGCGGCGCGGAAAAGGGATCGGCCCAGCTTGATCGCCTTGATCGGGCCGAGCGCGTTCGACGCCAGATCCGCGCAGTCCCACAGGCTGCCCCCGAGACAACCCTGCAACGCGGTGTAACCGATGATGTCCAGCAGCGTGCCGATACCGACCTGCAACAGGATGTCCAGCAACGACGTCTGGCTCTCCCGCTCGGCCCGCTGGAACTCGGCCTCCTGGGCGGCGATCTGCGCACCCGCGGCCTGCATGTCCCGATCCCGCTGCTCCATCGCGTCGTTGTAGACATCCATCGCGGCCTGGAACTTGCGAACCGCACAGGCGTAGTCGTACTCACCGCACTTACCATCGACGGCGTTACCCGTGATGTCGGTGTTCGACAGCGGATCGCCTTCGGCATACGCGAACCGGTTGGCCGAACCGGAGGTCGGGGTCGGGCTGTTGTTCGCGGTGTCCCGGGTGTCGAACGCAGCGGTCTCCGGGTCGTACCACCGCGACCACATGTTGACCTTGCCGGCGGTCTGATCTGTCCATTCCTGCTGGTAGCCGAGCTTGCCGACCATGCCACCGGCCGCGAGGACCTTGCCCCACGGGTCGTAGGACACCGAGCCCGCCAGCATGGCGCCGGTATCGGTGAACTCACCCACCACATCGGTGTGGGCATCGGTCCACGCGTGCCGCTTCGTGCTCCCCGAGGCAACCGCGACCAGGCTACCGGCCACGTCACGGACGTAGACGGTGCTGCCGTCGGCAGCCACGTCGTTACCAAGACCGGTATAGCTCACCCCGGTCTGTAGCATCCGCCCCAAACCGTCGTAGCTGTAACTCGTCGTCCCCCCGGTCTTCGTGCCTTGCACCTTGACCTGATTGAACGCGTCGGTCTCGGTGATGACCGTCTGCC
This sequence comes from Plantactinospora sp. DSM 117369, assembly GCF_053764795.1. Taxonomy (NCBI): domain Bacteria; kingdom Bacillati; phylum Actinomycetota; class Actinomycetes; order Micromonosporales; family Micromonosporaceae; genus Plantactinospora; species Plantactinospora sp. DSM 117369. The sequence goes on from NZ_CM132446.1 coordinate 5,723,750, forward strand.
CGCCGCTGGTAGTCGACAGTAGGGTTCCGCGGGGCGTGTACTGATACGTCGTACCTGAGGAGTCGGACACCAGCTGGTTGCGTTGGTCGTAGGTGAACGTCGTGGTTCCGGCCTGTACGCGGTTGCCGGACTTGTCGTAGGCGTACACCACCGGGGTGGTGCCGTTGTCCCACAGGGTCAGGCGGTTGGCGAGGTCGTACTCGTAGGTGTTGGTCGACGCCCCGTTGAAACCGGTGGTCGTCTTCTTCGTCAGGCTGTCGTTGAGATTCCACTCGTAGTCAATCTTGGCGACCGTGGCGCCGGCCGCATTCCTCAGCTCGTCCGAGGTCAGCTGCTGGAGATCGTTGTAGCCGAAAGTCCGGACGCTACCGGGATAGTTGATCTTCTCGACCCGCGACATGGTGTCGTAGCTGTAGGTCATGTTCACGCCCGCGGCCGCGTTCTCGACCTTCTGTGCACGGCCCGCCGTGTCGTAGCTGTACGACGTCGTGCCGGCGGCGTCGGTCCGCGAGGTCAGCGCACCGTCGCCGTTGTAGGTGTACGACGAGTTACCCGAGACACCGGTGATCGAGGTGACCAGACCCCGATCGTCGTAGGCGATCTGGTTCGTCCCGGCGGAACCGGCGAACGACTCCATCCGGCCGGCCTTGTCATAGGTGTAGGTCTTGTCCGTGGTCACGGCCTGCGCGCCGGTGCCGGAACTCTTGCGCAACCGCCCCATCGAGTCGTACTCGGAGGTGACCGTCACCCCGCCCGGCGAGTCCACCCGCGTCAGACGGCCGCCCTTGTCATACGTCATGGTGAAGGTGCGGTCGGCCGTGTTCGGCGTCGATGTCGTGGCCGGTTCGATCTGTGACTCGGGCAGACCCCAGGTGTTGTAGGTGGTGATGAACTTGTTGCCCCGGCCGTCGGTGAACCGGGTCTGCCGGCCGGTCAGGTCGTAACCGAACTCCGTCGTGATCGTCTGCGACGGGCCGACCGACTCGCGCTGCGTGACCAACCGGTCGAGAGCGTCGTAGCCGAACGTCTTCGTGGCCTTACGGGCATCGGTGAACGCCACCAGGTTGCCGGAGACGTCGAACCGCTGCGACTCGTTGCGCAGCAACACCCCGGCCGCCGAGTAGTCCGTCGCGCTGAATTGCTGACCGGCGAGGTTGTAGGCGGCCGTGGAGTAGGTGCCGTCCGGCGCGGTCGTCCGGACCACCCGGCCTGCACCGTCATAGGTCATCTTCGTGACCTGGCCCGCCCCGTCGGTGATCCGGGTGGGTTCACCGGCACTGTTGTACTCGGCTTTGGTCACGACCTTGTCCGGCGAGATCACGGAGGTCGGCCAAGGACTACGGCAGGATCAGCCCGGGCGGCCTTCCACAGCCACGCCTCCTCAGAAGAGCACGAGTTGATCGTCACGGGCTTCGAGGTCGACGATCCTGATCGGTGATCCCGATTGAGTCTGGGAAATTCCGCTCCGGGGGCGATGAGAGTACATGCAGTTTAGGGAATTCCGGGCGCGTGAGCCGGCGTACTGGGCCCTCGGTGGGCGTTCTGGCGGAGCCGAGCAAACAACCGGTACCTGTGGTGCTCGGGCTGTGAAGGGGCGGTTGTGGAGATAGTCGTCGACCGCAGACCGATAGCCGTAGCTGGGCACTACCAATTTGCCCACAGAGATCGGGGACTGCCGTGGGAGTCGTTGACCGCTGCGTGGCTTGTGGAAGTGTCGGTCAGAAACCAGAAGGCGGCACGGATGTCCGAACCGTGGGCGACCCGGAACTGGAAGCTGCCCAGCCCACCGGGCGGCGGGCAACATCTCCGACACCCGGCGAGCGCGTGACCGAGGATCCTTGCGGCCCTACAGCGGACCGACGCGCCAGCCCTCCAGATCTGTGGGTGCGTTGATGTGATACGTACGCACGCCGAGATCCTCGCAGGTGTATATCCGGGATGGCGGGTACCCGATTTGGATCGTCCTGCGGCCCCAGGTCTGCGCCTCGAAGGTCACGTCATACGCCTGCACCCCGTAGTCCCCCCGGATCCCGGAGCGCGGCGGCACGGTAGCGGTCACCGACACCCCGACCGCCGTCGTCCGCGACCACTGGACGTTCGAGCCGACCGTCAGCTCCAGCTTCTCGAGCAGCGACGCCTTCATGCTCGCGCTGACCGAGACGCTGAACGTCTGCGACTGCTGTGAGGTGAACGTGACGCTCGCCGGGGTGTCCAGGTTGTTCACCGCGATCCTGGTGTCGCTGACATTGAAGGTAGGCGTCGAATTGAACGAGAGATAGTCGTAACTCTCCCAGGCGGGCCGCTCCGGGGACGAAGGAACCCATTCCCAGTCCCGGGCGCCGAGTTCGATACAGAGCCCCGGGGAGGCGGCGGCCGGGGCGGCGTCCACCAGGACGACCAGCCCCGCCGAGGCCGCCACCGTGAGCGTCGACAGTACGGCCGACCGCCACCACTTCCGCCCAGGCGCGTACGTTCGAATCACCACCGCGTACCCCTTCTCGAACAGCCGGCGAAGTCAGGGCATTGAAGCTAACAGGCGGGTGGGCGCCGGCGAAAGCAGTCGATATGGCGGCCCGGACAGGGCGTGGATCCACGATCCGAGGTCAACCGTCCACCCCTGCCGAGCATTCAGTCCGGATCCACTCCTGCCGAGGATTTCGGCAATGCCGGCGCATGCCACGAACGGTCCGGACGTGTGCGAACGGACCGGCCCGCGAGCCGTCCTTGAGGTTCCACCCCGGGACCGGACACCGGGGTTTCAAGCCGCGAGGGCGGTGGGTGGACGGTAGCAGGCACGGGCTTCGTAGAACTCGTCCGCTCGGGGCGGCGATCAGGTCGCCCGTTTCGCGGTCAGGCAGACGTTGCTGCCGGTCGGCCGCTGCGACGTTGGCGCGTATACGAGCGCCTATGGAGCCGAGGTGACGGGTACCTGCCTTACCGCCGCTGTGCCTGGTCGACAGCGCGAGGAACCTTGGGTTGTTCCGCCACCGGTGTGACCAGGAACATTGGGCGCGAACAGAAGCAGGTGCGGGGCAAGCACCGCAGTCACGCAACCTCGCCATGATCACCAGACCGGGGATGACCATCCCGACAGCGGGGCCAGGTGGTGCGTCGGTTACGGCGTCGACCGGTGTCGCATTCGCACGACTGGGTGGACATGGTCAGCTCGGCGCTGGAGTCGTTGCGTTAGGGCCGGCCAGCGTTGTGGATTTCGCTGGATGCAACAGGGTGACCGCCGCATGCACGCCGACCACTGGACCACTCGATGCAACCATGGTTACAGTAATCTCGGTTGCTTCCTGGAGGGTGGTGGTTGTGGTGTCGGTGCCGGGTGAGTGGGTGCTGTTGGCCTACCGGGTGCCGCGCGAGCCGTCCACGCCGCGGATCGCGATCTGGCGCCGGCTCAAGCAGCTCGGCGTGGCGCAGATCGGTGACGGCCTGGTCGGGTTACCGGCCGACGCGCGGACGCGGGAACAGTTGGAGTGGGTCGCCGACGACGTGGTCGCGGCCAGCGGGACGGCGAGTGTGTGGCTGGCCCGGCCGGCATCGGCCGCGGCGGAGCGGGAGCTGGCGGCGCAGATGGCGACGGCCCGGGCGGTCGAGTACGCGAAGATCGCCGCCGAGGCGGACGCCTCGGCGCAGCTGACCGCTCCGGCACGGGCCGCCGCCGTACGTCGGCTGCGTGCAGAGCTGCGGCGTGTTCGCCGTCGGGACTTCTTTCCGCCCCCTGAGCGCGAGGTCGCCCAGCAGGCGCTCGCCACCCTGGCGAGCGAGCCCGTCACTGATCCGGTGCGTGGGGGTGCCTCGTGAGGTGGGCGACCCGGGCCGGGGTGCACATCGACCGGGCCGCCTGCGGGTGGCTGATCCGCCGGCACGTCGACCCGGACGCCGAGTTCGTCTTCGTCGCCGATCCCGCCGAGGTGCCGTCCGACGCGACGCCGTTCGACATGCGCGGGGTGGACCTGTCGCACCACGGGTCGGACTGCACGTTCGAGACGATCCTGCGCCGCTACGAGCTGGCTGATCCGGTGCTGTGGCGGGTCGCGGAGATCGTGCACGAGGCCGACATCGACGACGGGCGGTACGACGCGCCGGAGGCGGCCGGCCTGGACGTCGCACTGCGTGGCCTGTCCATGGTCTGTGACGACGCCCGGGTGCTGGAGCTGACCGGGCCGTTGTTCGACGGCCTGTACGAGTACCACCGCCGCGCCCTGCTGCTGGGGCGCACCCCCGCATAACCTGCCGCACTCTAGGTACCGCGCGCGGCCCACCCGGTCGTGCGCGTACTGAGCCCTGCCCTGCTTGTCGTATTCGACCAGCCGATCCGATTAGTGGAGGTCTCGCCGTGACGACTACCGAGCCCCCGGCCACCCGTGACGTCGTGCCCTTCGGCCAGGCCGTGAAGGCGTGGTTCGCGATCTCACTGCAGACGTTCGGCGGGCCGGCCGGGCAGATAGCCGTGATGCAGCGGCACCTGGTCGATGAGCGCCGCTGGATCGGCCAGCGGCGTTTCCTGCACGCGCTCAACTACTGCATGCTCCTACCCGGACCAGAAGCCCAGCAGCTCGCGATCTACGTCGGCTGGCTGCTCAACGGCATCCGGGGCGGTCTGGTCGCCGGGACCCTGTTCGTACTCCCCGGGCTGGTCGCACTGCTGGCCCTGTCGGCGATCTATGTCGGCTACGGCGACACCCGCACCGTGACCGCCGTGTTCGCCGGCCTCGCGCCGGCCGTGGTCGCGATCGTCGCCCAGGCGGTGTGGCGGGTCGGCAGCCGCGCCCTCACCAACAAGCTGCTGATCGGGTTCGCGATCGCCGCGTTCGTCGCCCTCGCCGCGTTCAGCGTGCCGTTCCCGGTCGTCATTGCCGTCGCCGCCCTGGCTGGCTGGGCCGTACACCGCTGGCGCCCTCACCTCCTCACCACCGGCGGGCACAGCGGCAACGGCAACGATGGACCGGCGCCGTTGATCCCGGACAACGCCCTGCACCACGACAGCCCGTCCGCACGGCGGGCCACCACGATCCTCGCCGTCGGACTCGTCGCCTGGTTCGCCCCGATCGCGCTGGTCGCCGCGACCACCGGCGTCGGCAGCGTCTACACCCAGCAGGGCCTGTTCTTCTCCGGCACCGCGGTGGTCACCTTCGGCGGCGCCTACGCCGTCCTCGCCTACGTCGCCCAACGGGCTGTCGAGGATTACGGCTGGCTCTCCGCCGGCGACATGGTCCGCGGCCTGGCCCTGGCCGAGAGCACCCCCGGCCCGCTGATCATGGTGGTGCAGTTCGTCGCGTTCCTCGGCGCCTACCACCACCCCGGCAGCCTCGACCCCTGGGTCGCCGGGATCGTCGGCTCCCTGCTCACCACCTGGGTCACCTTCGTACCCTGCTTCCTGTTCATCCTCCTCGGCGCCCCCTACGTCGAACGCCTACGCACCAACCACAGCCTCTCCGCCGCGCTCACCGGCATCACCGCCGCCGTCGTCGGCGTCATCGCCAACCTCGGCCTCTACTTCACCGTCCACACCCTGTTCGCCACGAGCCGCCTCGTCACCGGCGGTCCGCTACGCCTGGAACTGCCCGAACCCGCAGCCGTCCGGTGGGTGCCTCTAGCCATCGCCGTCATCGCTGGCGTGCTCATCTTCCGGTTCAGGTGGTCCGTCCTGCGGGTCCTCGGCCTCAGCGCCGTACTCGGACTCGGCGCCGGGTTGGCGGGCCTGCCGGTCGCCTGACCCGATCCGGTATGAGGCGCAGTGGCACCACAAAGTCAACGTGCACCGACAACCGTCGTAGGACGGGTTTCGGGCGCTGAGACCCTCGCGGCAACGCCCGCGCGGGGCAGCTGACCCGCGCCTGACCGCCGGCGAAGCCGACTACAGGGCCGCTCGGCGGAGGGCTACGCGGGCATACGGGCCCGGTCACCGATCTGTACAGCCACGCAGGTTGTCCGCCGCTGGCGGCGCTTCCCGGGATCTGTCCGGTGAAGCGGGCACTGGCGATCACGCTCGGCATCCTCACCGCAATCGGCGGTTTCGTCGACATCGGTGACATCGTCTCCACCTCCGAGGCCGGGCCACGATTCGGCCTGGCACACGTCTGGGTCCTGGTCGTCGGCGTGATCGGCATCTGCGTCTACGCCGAGATGGCCGCGGTCCCGCTGCTGGTCATGACCGGAATGGGAGGTTGAGATGGCTGTCCTGATCGGGTTCGACCTACTGGACCGGCAGATCGTCGACCGGGACGGCATCCCGATCGGCAAGTTCGATGACGTCGAGTTAACCGCGGGTGCGGACGATCGGCTGTGCGTCACCGCGCTGCTCACCGGCCAGCAGGCGCTCGGCGCCCGGTTCGGCGGCGTACTCGGCCGGTGGATCGGCATGATGCTGTCACCCGTACTGATGGCGCTGTCCCCACTCGCCCGCCTGGGGCAGGCCCTTCCAGCGCCAGATACGAATCCCCATCACATGCACTGACTTACCACCGTCGGTGCGCGCCACCACCAGCCGGAGTCGTCACGGTCCGTGGGCGGCCTCCGGCGTCGGGAACTGCCGAGGTGCATGCGTCGCCGAGGATCTCTGCGAGAGTGCTGGCAGCAGCCTTCATCCGACACGGATATCCATCGTTCCGGTGTCTGGTTCTGCAGCAAACCGCGCCGCGAACTCATCCTGCAGCGAGAACAGTTCGGCCATCGGTGCCGGTCCGCGAGTGGTTCCGGCGAGATCCTGGTGCGCTTCTCGGGACCACAGGAACGGGTAGACCGTGATGCCGTGCGACAGAGGCAACGTGCGAGTCTCGTCCTGCCAGCCCGGCCACCGCAGCGACTCGTAGAACTCGGCGGTTCCGCCCTGCGCGATCCATGACAGCCAGGAACCGTGACCGGCGTCGAGGGACTCCCACCGCAACGTGTCCGGGCCGAAGTAGCAAACGTCGCCAGCGCCTCCGGGGCGACCGGACGCTGCCGGATCGGGTCCGTTGACCTCGAACCGTCCACCGAGCACGTCGTAGCCGACCAGCAACGCCGCAGGCGGCTGCTCGTCTCCGGGAAGGCCGTTAGCCTCCGCCAGCGAGGGCAGACCAGAGTCACCACCGCCCCCGAGTATCCGCAGCCAGCCGTCGTCGACCAGCAGACCACCGGTGTGCAACGACAACGCGCCCATTCGCGACCGTGTGGTGACCTGCAAGCGGTACAGACTCTCCCGGCCGGCGTCTGAAGAGATCGGCAGGATGGTGATCCGCTTGTTGGACAATAGTTCCGTCTCGAGCGCCCGCCACGCCGGATCGGAGAACGCCGCAAGCTCCTCTGGGGTGCGCATCCGATCATCATGCCCGCCCGTTTGCGCCCCCAAAATACATCCCGCTTCCCTGATCGAGCGGTCTGGCCCACCAGCTGAGCCGGCGCAATCACATGCCGCGATGCGCGCGGCGACTCGGCCACCAAACAGTCACCCTCAGTGATGGCTGATCCCGGCTCGCCCGGACAGCGATAGTCGTTGAAGTCGATGGCCGGATGGACGGCACGGTCCCGTACTGCCGGGATAAATCGTTCAGCATCGTTATGGACCTGGGTACGTTCGGGCGTACCCGGTTGGGCACGTTGGCTCGTACGCCGACAGCGTGGGGCGGGCTCCCCACGCCCGTGGGGGTGGTCCGGCCGACTGGGACCCGGACGAGGTGTTGGTGTTGTGCTCCCCACGCCCGTGGGGGAGGACGGCGCAAATGAAACGGTTCATTAGATTCACGCCCGACGATACGAGAGGCGGCAGTCATCGGTCAAGTGCCTGCAACGGAACGGCAGGTGGTCCTCCCGTCGTTCCGGTGACAGCCGGCTGCGCACAGCTAGGCGAGAAACGTTGCCCGCAACCGCACCAGCGAACTAAATGACAGAAGGCATCCGGTATGGATGGTTGCAAGTGCGACCGTCGAACTTGGGAAGCGGCAGAGCGCGGAGAGCCGCTCCACGCAGTGGCGAGCCGTCGGTGTGACGCCACTGTGCGCGAGATGCTGAATCGCGTCCACGTCAGTCGTTGCCTGCGGACCATCTGCGTCGCCCCGGCGTCGTGGATGTCCACCTTGGTCAGGCGGCCACTACTGGCCCGCGATGGGGCGGGCGACCTCCCTGAGGCCCTGGTAGGCGTGCATGTCATCGACGTCATCGGCGGTGGATGACCGCAGCAGCAGCCGATCGGTGGCAATGGGCAGGGACAGTGCCTTCATGCGCGACTCTTGGTTCGGCAACGACCGGACCACAGTACCGAACCGAGCCGGTGACCGATCGTAATGGACTCTCTCCGTACTTGCCGGTGGAGGCGCCATCGTCCACTGCCCCGGTCGCCGGGACAGCTGAGTCGACGGTGCCGTCATCGGCGCGCCGTCAGGGCCACCGGAAGGGTGCTCAGCCCGCTGACGAAGTTCGACGGCAGCCGAGCGACCTGGCCGGTCAGCTCGATGGTCCGCACGGTCGTACGCAGTTCGGCGAGGAGGGCGCGGATCTCCGCCCGGGCCAGTTGGGCCCCGATGCAGAAGTGTGGACCGTAGCCGAAGGTGAGGTGCCGGTTCGGCCGGCGGGCGAGGTCGAAGGTGTCCGGGTCGGCGAAGACCTCCTCGTCGCGGTTGGCGGAGACGGTCCAGAGCGTCAGCACGTCGCCGGCGGCCAGGGCGCGACCGTTGAGTTCGGTGTCGCTGGTCACCGTGCGGGCGACGTGTGCGGCGGGGGTGGTCCAACGCAGGATCTCCTCGGTGCCGCTCTCCAGCAGGGCGGGATCGGCGACCAGGCGTACCCACTGGTCGGAGTGTGTGGCCAGCGCCAGCAGGCCGCCGGCGAGGGCGAGCCGGGCCGTCTCGTCGCCACCGATGACCAGGTTGTAGCAGTTCAGCAGCACCTCCTCCTCGGTCAGTGGGCGGCCGTCGACGCTGCTGTTGACCAGCAGGCTGATGATGTCGTCGCCGGGTACGGCGCGACGTTGCGCGGCCAGCCGGGTGTAGTACAACAGGATCTCGCTCTGCGCCATCCTGGCCTCGATGCCGGTCTGCTCGGCGTGTTCGCCGAGCATCGCGGCGCCGGTCAACTCCAGTATCCGGGCACGGTCGGCTGCCGGGACACCGAGCAGTTCGCAGATCGCCCGGAGCGGCACCTGCGCGGCCACCTCGACGACGAAGTCACCGCCGCCCCGCTCGAGCAGCCCACCGAGCAGGTCGCGGGTGGCGACGGTGATGGACTGGGTCACGGCGCCCAGCGAGCGCGCGCCGAACCCGCCGAGCAGCAGGCTACGCAGACCGCTGTGGAAGCGGCCGTCGCTGACCACGAGCATCTTGCCCGCGCCCGGGTCGTGACCGCGCAGCACCGTACCGAGCATGTTGCCGCGCAGCGAGGTGAAGGTACCGCTGTCCCGGACCACCCGTAGCACGTCGGCGTGCCGGGTGACCACCCAGAAGCCCCTGCCGGCGCCGAGCGCGGTGGTCGGGTGCCAGCGCACCGGGTCGTACCGGCGCAGCCACCGCCAGACCTCGGTCAGGTCACGCGTGGCGTGCAGGTACGGGTCCAGCAGGTCGATGCCGTCGACCGGGGTGCTGTCGTCGGTCGGGGTGGAGTCGACCGGGTGATCGGCGGCGGTCAATCCCGCGACTCCATCTCGTCAAGTAGGGCGGCGAGCATGGCGTCTTCGGCGCCGTCCCCGATCGCGCTGAGCCGGGCGGCGAGCTCGCGGAGGCTGAGCGGCTCCAGGAAGAGTTCCATCGGGGCCTCGATGCCGAAGTCGTCGCCGAGCCGGCTGACCAGGTGCACGGCGGTCAACGAGTCACCACCGGCGGCGAAGTACGACTGGTCGAGGTCGTCCGGACCGCTCAGCCCGAGCACGCTGACGAGCAACTCGGCGACGGCCGCCTCGGACACCCGCCGATCCCGGCTGTCCGGCCCCTCGTCCACCCGCTGTGGACCCGCGGGTGCGGACGACGGCGCGGAAGCCGGCACCGGTGCCGGCGCGGTGAGGGTCAGCGCACCGAAGCCCTCCCCCGCGAAGGGGTACGTCGGCAGGTGCACCCGCCGTGCGCCAGCGGCCGGCGCCGGCCACTCGACGGCCTCGCCCCGCACCCATGACTCACCGAGAGCGCGCAGCTCCCCGGCCTCGGCGACCTCCCCGAGCACCGCGCCCTCGAGCTGCCGCCCGTCGGCCAGCGCCGCCAACGCGCTCGCCGCCTCCGCCGTACTGCCGGCCACCACCTGGGCCCGGACGGCGAGCGAGGCCCGACCGGTACGCAGGGTATGTGCCACGTCGGCCAGGGCCGGCGGATCGGGCGTACCCAGCACGGCGGCCAACTCGCGCGCCACGGTGCGGAGCTGCTCGGGCGTACGGGCGGATATCGGGAGCAGTTCGAGACGCTCGGGCGGGGCCGGGCGGACGGGTTCGGGCGGCTCGCCCAGCACCACGTGGACGTTGGTGCCGCCGATGCCCAGCCCGGTCACGCCGGCCAGGCGCTGGTCGCCGTCCGGCCGGTCCCACGGGGTCAGCCGGGTGACCAGCCGGTACGAGGGCACGCGGTCCAGATCCGGATGCGGGCGCAGGACGTTGACCGTCGGCACCATGGTCCGGCGGCTCAGCATCAGCACCACCTTGATCAGGCTCGCCACCCCGGCGGCCGCGTCGAGATGGCCGAGGTTCGACTTGACCGAGCCGATGCCGCACGGTTCGGTGGGTGGCTGGCCGAGGGCACCGGCCACCGCGGCGAGCTCGATCCGGTCGCCCAGCTCGGTGCCGGTGCCGTGCATCTCCAGGTACTGCGCGGCGGCGGGATCCAGCCCGGCCGCCGCCCATGCCTCGACGATCGCCCTGGTCTGCGAACCGACGCTGGGCGCGGTGAAGCCCACCTTCGCCGAACCGTCATTGGTGACCGCCGTACCGAGGACGACGGCGTGGATCGGGTCCGCGTCGGCGAGCGCGTCCGCCAACCGGCGCAGTACGAGCACTCCGACGCCGTTGCCGCTGACCGTGCCGGCCGCCTTCTCGTCAAAGGGCCGGCACCGCCCGTCCGGCGCGAAGATGCCGCCGTCGCGGTACAGGTAGCCGCGCTTGTGCACCGAGTCGACCGCCACCCCGCCCGCGAGGGCGGTGTCGCACTCGCCGAGCAGCAACGCCTGCGCGGCCAGGTGCACCGCGGTCAGCGAGGTCGAACAGGCCGTCTGCACGGTCAGGCTGGGACCCTCCAGCCCGAGCCGGTACGACACCCAGGGCGCCAGGAACTCCCGATCCGTCAGGATCCGGAGCTGCATCGGGCCCAGCTCGGCGGCGAGCCGGCGGTCGGTGTTGGCGGCGAGCATGTGTTCGGTGGGGCTGCCGCCGACGTACACGCCGGTCCGGTCGGGGACGTTCCGGGGGTCGTAACCGGCGTCCTCCAGCGCGCTCCAGGCCGTCTCCAGGAGCAGCCGGTGCTGAGGGTCCAGCGCGGCCGCCTCGGTGCGGTTGAAGCCGAACAGCTCCGCCTCGAAGCGATCCGCCCCGGCCAGGTATCCCTTTGCGGGCACGTAACCCGGATGGCTCAGCTCGTCCCGGTCGACCCCTGCGGCGAGCAGTTCCTCGGCATCGAAGGTGGCGATCGAGCAGGCGCCGGTACGCAGGTTCTCCCAGTACTCGCCGAGGTCGCGAGCGCCGGGGAAGCGTCCACTCATCCCCACGATCGCCACGGCGGGCGCGTCGGTCATGCCAGGCCGCCTTTCTCTGAGTCGTTGCCGGGGCGGACCCGCGCGGTCCGAGCCGCGAGCCGGGCCCGCCGGTCCTGGCCACGGCGCCTCGACGCGTCGCGGTCGGCGCCCGGCGGGGCGGAACCGGCGGCACCGTCCAGGCGTACCGCGAGGGTGGCGATGGTCGGATACCGGAACAGGTCGACCATGGTCAGCTCGCCATCGCGGTCGGCGTCGTCCCGGTCAGCGTCGTGCCCGCGCAGCCCGGTCAGCACCGCCAGCAGCCGGAGGGAGTTGCCGCCCAGCTCGAAAAAGTTGTCGTGCACGCCGATCCGGTCCAGTTCGAGGACGCGGGACCAGATCGCCGCCAGCCGGCGCTCGGTGCCGGTGGTCGGCGCGACGTACTCGTGCCCCAGCTCTGGTCGGCCGGCCGGCGGGGCGGGCAACCGGGCCCGGTCCACCTTTCCGGTCCGGCCGATCGGCAACTGGTCCAGGTGTACGACACTCTCCGGCACCATGTAGCGGGGCAGCCGCTCGGCGAGCCAGCCGCGGAGCTGGCCGCCGCCCGGCGCCGGGTCGCCGGCACCGACCACGTAAGCGACCAGTCGCCGCCGGTCGCCGTCACCATGCACCGTGGCCGCCGCCACCGCGACCTGCGGATGGCTGGCCAGCACCGTCTCGACCTCACCCAGTTCGACCCGGAAGCCACGGATCTTCACCTGGGTGTCCGACCGGCCCAGGTAGCCGAGCACTCCCTCGGAGTCGTAGCGGCCGAGATCCCCGGTCCGGTACATCCGCGAGCCGGGTGGGCCGAACGGATCGGCGACGAAACGCTCGGCGGTGAGTCCCGGCTGGTTGGCGTAACCCCGGGCGAGATTGGCACCGGCCAGGTAGATCTCGCCGACCACGCCGACCGGCACCGGCCGCAGCCGCCCGTCGAGCAGGTACGCGCGCCCGTTGGCCACCGGCCGACCGATCACCACCGGCTCGCCGGGCCGCAACTCGGCGGTGCTGGCGTAGACGGTCGCCTCGCTCGGCCCGTACGCGTCGACCAGCCGGCGGCCCGGCGCCCACCACCGTTCGACGAGTTCGGCCGGGCACGCCTCGCCGCCGATGGCGAGTGTCCGCAGCTCGGGCAACGCACCGGGTGGGCGGGGCAGGGACATCGCGGCCGACGGCGGCAGGAAGGCGTACGTGATCCGGGAGTCGCGCAGGCGCCGGTACAGGGCGTCGCCCAGCCGCTCGTGCCCGCCCGCGATGTGCAGCTCGGCACCGGCGACCCAGGCGAAGAAGAGATCCGAGACGGCGACATCGAAGCTGAACGCGACGTACTGGAGGACCCGGTCCGCTCCGGTGACCGGGAACTGCGGGCGTACCGCGGTGGCCAGGTTGGTGAGCGCCCGGTGCGGCACGGCCACCCCCTTCGGCGTACCGGTCGAGCCGGACGTGTAGAGGAGGTACGCGGTGTTGTCCGGCCCGGGGGTCCGCGCGCTCCGGCGGCCGGTACGCTCCGGTCGGGCCGCCCCGTCGGTCACCACCACGTCCGGCGGTCCACCGGTCACCCCGGCATCCGTGACCGCGCCGACCTGCGGCACGCCCGGGGCCGCCTCGGTCACCGCCATCGCCGGCACGCCCAGGTCCCCGGACCGCTCGGCGGTCCCGGCGGCCTGACGCGCCGCTCCGGTCGGCTCCGACGCCACCAGGACGACTCGGGCACCGGCACCGGCGAGCATCTGCCGGAGCCGGGCCGGCGGCTGCTCCGGGTCGAGCGGGATGTACGCGCCGCCGGCCCGCAGCACGGCGAGCGCCGCCAAGGCCATCTCGGCGGACCGGGGCAGGCACACCCCGACCGGTACCTCGGGCCCCACCCCGGCCGCCACCAACCGGGCCGCCAACCGATCGGCCCGGTCGAGCAGCTCGCGGTAGCTGAGCACCGTGTCGCCGCAGACCAGCGCGGTCGCCTCGGGACGCTCGGCGGCGCGCTCGGCCACCAGGTCGGCGACCAGCCGGTCCGGCGCCGGCGCCGCGGTCCGGTTCCACTCGTGCAGGACCCGGTGCCGCTGCTCGGCATCGAGCAGCTCGACGTCGGCGATCGAGGTGCCCGCCCGGTCGAGCAGGCCGTCCAGCAGCACCTGGAAGCCGCGTGCCCAGTGCCGGACGGTGGCCGGGGTGAACAGGTCGGTGCGGTAGATGAGCTGCCCGACGAGGTCGGCGCCCCAGCGCTCCACGTACATCAGTAGATCGAACTTCGCCACGTCGAGCGGGAGTTCGACGCGTTCGACCCGGGCCCCCGGCAGATCCAGCTCCAGCGCGGTCTCGTCGTCGTAGGCGAACACCACCTGGACGACCGGGTCGTGGCTGGACTGGCGCTCCGGGGCCACCGCGTCGACCACCGCGCTGAACGGCGCGTCCTGGTACGCCCGGGCCGTATCCAGCCGGTCGCGGACCCGGTCGACCAGTTCGGTGAAGACCGGTTCGCCGGACAGGTCGACGCGCAGCGCCAGGGTGTTGGTCAGCATCCCGACCATGCCCTGCACCTCGGGATGGTCGCGGCCGGCGACCGGGACGCCGACGACCAGGTCGGACTGGCCGGATATCCGGTTCAGGAATGCGGTGAAGGCGGCGAACAGCACCGCGAACGAGGTGGTACCCCGGTGCCGGGCGAGCGCCGCCAGCCGCTCCCGGGTCTGGACCGGCAGGACGAACCGGTGTACGCCGCCGGCCGCGCTCTGCACAGCGGGGCGGGGCCGGTCGGCGGGCAGCCCGAGCACGGTGGGCGCGTCCCGCAGCAGGTCCCGCCAGTGGGCCACGGCGGCGGCGTACTCCCCTTCGGCGAGGCGATCCCGCTGCCAGGCGGCGTAGTCGGGGAACTGGATCGGCAGCGGCTCGACGACGGCGGGCCGCCGATCAACGTCGGCGCGGTAGTGGTCGGCCAGTTCGTGCAGCATGACCTGCACCGACCAGCCGTCGCAGACCAGATGGTGGACGGTCAGCAGGATCCGGTGGCTGCCGTCCAGGACGGCGTACACGCGGCAGCGCAGCAGCGGGCCCCGATCGAGATCGAACGGGCGCGCCGCCTCGGCCCGCATCGCCGCGTCGACCTCGGCCACCGGCACGTCCCGGTCGATCCGTACCTCGGCCGTCGCCTCGGCAGCCACCACCTGACGATGTTCGCCGCCGACGGTCCGGAACACGGTACGCAGCGACTCGTGCCGGCGTACCAGCGCGTCGAGGGCGCGGGTGAACGCGTCGACGTCGAACGGGCCGCGTACCGCGAAGGCGGTCGGTACGTGGTACTGCGCGCTACCGGCGTGCATCCGCTCCAGCACCAGCAGGCCGGCCTGCCCGGGCGACACCGGGAACTCGTACTCCACCGGTTCGGCGACCGG
The DNA here is from genome assembly GCF_053764795.1 of Plantactinospora sp. DSM 117369. Classification (NCBI taxonomy): domain Bacteria; kingdom Bacillati; phylum Actinomycetota; class Actinomycetes; order Micromonosporales; family Micromonosporaceae; genus Plantactinospora; species Plantactinospora sp. DSM 117369. The sequence continues at coordinate 5,738,803 of NZ_CM132446.1, forward strand.
GGCGCTCTGCTCAGCGGGCGACATCGTCGGCACTCCCGAGACGGGCGGCATGGTCGGCACTCCGGAGACGGACAGGATTGTCGGCGCTGGTGAGGAACGGGTCGATGGCGGCGACGATCTCGGCGATCGGTCCCGGCTTCAGCACGTCGCGATGGGCGCAGCCGAGTTCGTGCACGCGTACCCGCCCGGCCGTCCGGCGCCAGGCGGCGGCCTTCGCCTCCGAGGTCAACCCGCCGGTGTCGGCGGTAGCTGAGAAGAGCAGCACCTCGCCGTCGTACCGGGACGGCCGGTAGTCGCGGGTCAGCCGCAGGTGCAGGGCACCCACGTCGACCATGGCGGCGAGCTGCTCGTCGGTCGAGCCGCGCAACGGGCCCTCGGCGGCGCGTACTGCCGGGAAGACCTCGGCCCGGTCCAGCCGGCCCACCTCGGCAACCAGCCCCGGTGGCCCGGACTCCAGCAGGATGCGCAGCATCTCCTTCTCCACCACCGCTTCGCCGAGCGGCGGGAGCGGCTCGTCGAACACGGCGCTGGCCGGCACGGCGTCCACCACGGCCACCAGCCCGACCGGTTGACCGGCCGCGCGCAGCCGGGCGGCCAGCTCGTACGCCAGCAGCCCGCCAAACGAGCGCCCCAGCAGCAGGTACGGCCCCTCCGGCTGCACCGCCCGGATCCGTGGCAGGTACTCGTCCGCCATCTCCCCCACGCTCGCCGGTGGCGGGGTGTGCCCGCCGAGCACCGTCGACTGGAGGGCGTGCACCGGGCGCACCGGCGCCAGCACCGGCAGCAGCGCCGTGTACGACCAGCCGAGGCCCATCCCCGGATGCAGGCAGAACAGCGGCGTACGGTCGCCGTCGGCGCGGAGGGTGAGCATCGGCGCCAGCCCGAGGTTGCGGGGGACGGCGTCCAGCCGGGCGGCGAGCGCGGCCGGGGTCGGCGCGTCGAACAGCGCGCTGATCGGGAGGCGGGTGCCGAGCGCGCTCTCGATCGCCGCGACCAGCCGCATCGCCAGCAGGGAGTGGCCGCCGGCCTCGAAGAAGTTGTCGTCCGGCCCGACCGCCGGCACGCCCAGCACCGTGCCGAACAACTCGCACAGGCTCGCCTCGCGGTGCGACGACGGAGTTCCCGCACCTGGTTGTCCGACGTGCACCGTCGGTGCCGGCAGGGCGGCCCGGTCCACCTTGCCGTGCCGGGTCACCGGCACCCGGTCGATCCGCTGGTAGCCGGTCGGCAGCAGGTGTCCGGGCAGCCGTTGCGCCGCGTGCCGGCGTACCGCCGCGAGGTCGCCGTCCGGTCCCAGCACCAGGTACGCGACGAGTTGCCGGCCCCCGTCCGGCCCGGGTTGGGCGGCGGCGACCGCGCGGTGCACGCCGGGGCAGGATTCCAGCACCGCCTCGACCTCACCCGGCTCGATCCGGAAGCCCCGGATCTTCACCTGGTCGTCGGCCCGACCGACGAACTCCAGCTCCCCGTCGACGGTCCAGCGCACCAGGTCGCCGGTGCGGTACATCCGGGCGCCCGGCTCCGGCGAGTACGGCGCGGCGACGAACCGCTCGGCGGTCCGGGCCGGCCCCAGGTAACCGCGCGCCAGGCCGGTACCGGACAGGTACAGCTCGCCGACGGTGCCGACCGGTACCGGGCGCAGCCGGGCGTCCAGCACGTACGCCCGGGTGTTGTCGAGCGGACGGCCGATCGGGACCGGGCCGGTGCAGCGGCGGATCGGGTGCCGGGTGGCGAAGGTGGTGGTCTCGGTCGGGCCGTAGCCGTTCACCAGCCGGAGGTCCGGGCAGGCCCGCCGCACCCGGCGTACCGCGTCGGGGTCGACGACGTCGCCGCCGGTCCACACCTCGCGGAGACCGGCGAGCACGTCCGGGGCGAGCTGCGCCACGGTGCGGAACAGCTCGGCGGTAAGCCAGAGCGCGGTGATCCTGCCGTCGGCCAGCATCCGCCCGAGGGTGTCCGGCTCGACCGGTCCGGGCGGCGCGACCACCACGGTGCCGCCGGTCAGCAGCGGCACCCACGTCTCGTACGTGGCCGCGTCGAAGGTGTCCGGGCTGTGCAGCAGTACCCGCGCGTGCGCGCCACCGGCGAAGCACCGGTCGGCGGCCAGCTCCAGCAGGTTGCGGTGGGTCGCGACCACTCCCTTGGGGACACCGGTCGAGCCGGAGGTAAACATCACGTACGCGGCCGAGTCGGGGTGCGGCACGCTGGGTCCGCCCCGGCCAACCGGGCCGGCGCCCGATCCGGCGGCATCCGCCCCGGCGCCGTCCGGGGTGACCACCCGGATGCCGTCCGGGAGCCAGTCCGGCGCCCGGTCGGCCAGTAGGGTCCGCACCCCGGCGTCGGCCAGCAGCCGGACCAGCCTGGACGCGGGCTGCCCGGGGTCGAACGGGACGTAGTGGCCGCCGGCCATCAGCACCGCGAGCTGGCCGACCACCAGCTCCGCCGACCGGGCCAGCAACAACCCGACCGGTGACTCTGGGCCGACGCCCGCGCCGGCCAGCCGGCCGGCCAGCGCGTCGGCCCTGTCGGCCAGCTCGCGATAGCTCAGGATGCCGGCGTCCGACTCGACCGCCGCCGCGTCGGGGGTACGCGCCACCTGGGCCGCGAACCGCTCCGGCACGCTGCGACCGGACGACGGGCGCGCGGTGTCGTTCCAGGTGACCAGCAGGCGGTGCCGCTCCGCCGCCGGCAGCACGTCGACCTGCTCGATGGCGGTGCCCGGGTCACCGGCCAGCACCTCCAGGGCCCGGACCAACCGCCGTACGACCAGTTCCGCCTCGGCATCGGCGAAGCAGTCAGCGCGGTAGTCGAGCCGCAACGACACCCGCTCGCCGACCAGCAACGCCACCGTCAGCGGGTAGTGGGTGGCGTCCCGCACCTCGACCAGCCGCGGCCCGCCGTCGGAGGACGGGTCGTCCGCACCGCGCGGGAAGTTCTCGAAGGCCAGCACCGTGTCGAAGAGTTCACTCATCCCGGACAGTCGCTGCACCTGCGCCAGCGGTACGTGGTGGTACGGGATCAGCCGGAACTGCTCGTCCTGGAGGCGGGCCAGCAGCTCGCCGACCTGCTGCCCCGGGCTCAGCCGGACCCGGACCGGCACGCTGTTGATCAGCAGCCCCACCATGGTCTCCACTCCGGCCAGGTCCGGTGGCCGGCCGGACACCACCGCGCCGAAGACCACGTCGTCGGTGCCGGTCATCCGGGCGAGCACCGCCGCCCAGGCGGCCTGGGCCAGCGTGTTGACGGTCAGCCCGGCCGCGCGGGCCGGCTGCCGTACCGCCGCGTTCAGGTCGGCGGGCAGCTCGAACTCGATCGTCTCGGGCGGGACCGCGGTGCGGGGCACCGGACCACGGGCGACCAGGGTCGGCTGCCGGATCCCGGCCAGCGCCGCCCGCCAGGCCACGGTCGCCGCCTCGCCGTCGTGGCCGCGCAGCCAGGCCAGGAAGTCCCGGAACCGCGGGGCGGGCGGCAGCTCGGCACCTCGGCCCGCGTACAGCTCGGCGAGTTCCCGGATGACGATCGGCATCGACCAGCCGTCGAGCAGGATGTGGTGCAGCGTCAGGATCAGGTCGGTCCGGTGCGCGCCGAACCGGACCAGGGTGCCGCGCAGCAGCGGCGGTCGGGTCACGTCGAACCGCCGGGCGCGGTCCGTCGCCAGGAGCCGGCGCAGCTCCGCCTCCGCCTCGGCCGGTCCGTGCTCCGACAGGTCGGCCTCGGTCCACGGCAGCGTCACCTGGCGCGGTATCACCTGCACCGGCCGGGCCAGGCCCTGGTGCCGGAAGCACGCCCGCAGGTTCGGGTGCCGGACGAGCAGACCCGTCACCGCGGCCCGCAGCCGCTCCGGGTCCACCGGACCGTCGATCCGGAACCGGGACTGCACCAGGTAGACGTCCGGCCCCGAACCGTGCACCAGCGCGTGGTAGAGCAGGCCCTGCTGACCCGGTGCCAGCGGCAGTACGTCGGCGATACCACCGCCGCTCACCACGACCCACCCCCACCCGGCCCGTCCAGGTCGGCAGCCAGCGCGTCGAGCTGCTCCTGGCTCAGGTCCACCAGTGGAAAGTCGGAGCTGGTCGCGCCGCCGGCCCCCTCGGTCGCGGCATGCTCGGCGAGGACCCGCAGCGCCGCCCGCCAGTGCTCGGCCAGCTCGCGCACCTCCGACTCGGCGAGCACGCCGGTGGCGTACGACCAGGTGGCGACGAGCTGCGGGCCATCCGTACCCACCCGGGTCACCGCGTCCAGCTCCAGGGCATGGGTCAGCGGTACGGCATCCGCACAGACCACGCCGAGCAGCTCGGCGCCGCCGATGGCCGACTCGAACCGGCCGAGGTAGTTGAATCCCACGTCCGGCTGGGGCAGCGCGGTCAGCGTGGCGGCGGTCTCCGGGTTGAGGTAGCGCAGCAGTCCGTACCCCAGCCCCTCGGCCGGTACGGCCCGCAACTGCTCCTTCACCTGTTTCAGCGCCTTGCCGGTGTCGGCCCCGCCCCGCCAGTACGCCTCGGCGGCCGCCTCCCCGGCATCCAGTCGGACCGGGAACCGGCTGGTGAACCAGCCCACCGTGCCGGCGAGGTCGACCCCGTCCACCCGCGCGTCCCGACCGTGCACCTCCCGGTCGACGAGCAGGCCGGTGCCCCGACCACGCCACCGGACGACGGCGGCGAGCAGCGCGGTCAGCAGGACGTCGTCGGGACCGCACCGGAAGGCCGTCGGGACCTGGCCGAGCACCGGTTCGGTCTCGACCGCGGACAGGGTAACCGGCACCGTCGCCCGCCGGCCCGCACCGCCGCGTCCCGGCGCGAGCCGGGCCTCCGGTCCGGAGAGCACGCCCTTCCACCGGGGAAGCTCGTCCACCACCTGGCCGGCCCGATCGTGCAGCAGCTCGGCCCAGCGCCGCAGCGACGTACCCGAGGGCCGACCGGCGGGCGCGGTGCCCGGTGCCGACCCCGCCGGCACCGCTGCCGGGGCTGCCGGTCGCGCCACCGCTGCCGGAGCCGATCCGGCGGGCGACGCGGTCGCGGCGGTGCTCGGGTCCGCGCGCAACAGCTCGGTCAGTTCCTGGCGCAGGATGTGCAGGGACACCGCGTCGACCGCCAGGTGGTGCACGGTCAACAGCAGTCGCCCGGCCCGCTCCGGCCCGCCGTCGAACCAGGCCGCCGCCAGCAGGTGGCCCGCATCCGGCGCCAGCCGGACCCGGGCCGCGGTCTCGCGGATCGCCGTGTCCCGGTCGGCGTCGGTCATGGCGACGGCGTCCACCCGGACCGCCCCGCCGCTGACCTGCGCCGAGCCCGGCGGCGACACCTCCACCTCCCAGTCGTCGGGAGCGTGCCGCAGCAGTCGCAGCCGCAGGGCGTCGTGCCGGTCGGTCAGCGCCCGCAGTGCCGCGTCGACGCGATCGAGGTCCAGCGCCGCCGGGACCGGAAAGTGCACCGAGAGGGCGAACGCGGCATCGTCGGTGGCGTGCTCGCGCCACCAGTGCATGATCGGGGTGAGTGGGAACCGTCCGGTTCCAGACCGCTCCGGCCCGGCGGTCGGGGCGGTCGCGGTGCGGGCGAGCAGCGCCAGCGCGGCCGGCGTCCGGGCGGCGAAGACCTCGCGGAGGGTGACTTCCAGCCCGGCGGCACGCGCCCGGCCGGCCAGCAGGATCGCCATGATGCTGTCCCCGCCGAGCTCGAAGAAGCCGTCGTCCACGCCGACCTCCGGCACGCCCAGCACCTCGGCGAAGAGTGCGCAGAGCAACTCCTCGCGGGCGCTGCCCGGCCGGCGCGACGGGGGCCGTGGCCCGGCGACCGGGGCGGGCAGCGCGGCCCGGTCGAGCTTGCCGTTCACGGTGACGGGCAGGGCGTCCAGCGGCACGAGCGCGCTCGGCACCATCTGTACGGGCAGTTGGGCGAGCGCGTACGCCAGCACCGCGTCCACCCGAAGCTCGGCTCCGGCGCGCGGCACCAGGTACCCGACCAACCGCCGGTCTTCCGGGGTGTCCTCGCGGAGCACCACGACGGCCTGAGCCACCGCCTCGTGCCCGGCCAGTACCGCCTCGATCTCCGCCGGTTCGATCCGGAGCCCGCGCAGCTTCACCTGCTCGTCGGTCCGGCCGAGGAAGTCCAACTGCCCGTCCGCGCGCCACCGCACCAGGTCACCGGTGCGGTACATCCGCGCGCCGCGCCGGCTCGCGAACGGGTCGGCGACGAACCGTTCGGCGGTCTCCCCCGGCCGCCCCAGGTACCCGCGGGCGACACCCGCACCACCGAGGTACAGCTCGCCGGGCACGCCCACCGGCACCGGGTGCAGCCGGGCGTCCAGCACGTACACCCGGGTGTTCACGATCGGGCGGCCGATCGGCGGGGCGCCGGTACCGGCCGACAGCGGCTCGCTGATCGTCGCCGCGACGGTGCTCTCGGTCGGCCCGTACGCGTTGCGGAACCGGCGGTCTGGGCTCGCCCACGCGGTGACCAGGTCGGGCGGGCAGACGTCCGCCCCGACGCAGAGCGTACGCAGCCACGGGTAGTCGCCGGGCGGCACGCTCGCCAGGACGGCCGGTGGGAGCAGCGCGCAGGTGACCCGGCGCTCGTTCAGGACCGCGCCGAGCGCCGCCCCGGCCAGCGGACCCGGGGGCGGGATCACCAGGGTGCCGCCGGAGCCGAAGGCCATGCACAGCTCGGCGACCGAGATGTCGAAGCCCGGCGAGCTGAGCTGGAGAATCCGGCTGTCGGCGGTCAGCGCGAACCGGCGTACCAACGCCTCGGCCAGGCTGGCGATGCCGGCGTGGCTGACGACGACGCCCTTCGGCCGGCCGGTCGAGCCGGAGGTGTAGACCAGGTAGCCGGCCTGACCCGGAACAACCGGGTCGGCCACGGCGGTGGCGGCCGGATCGTCGCCGGTCGTCGCCGGGGCCAGCACCAGCCGGGGTACGCCGGTGTCGGGCAGCGCCGATGCCGAATCGGCGTCGGTGACCACGAGCACCGGTCCGGCGTCGTCGAACAGGAACCGAATCCGGTCGGCCGGGTGGTCCAGGTCGACCGGCAGGTACACGCCGCCAGCCCGCTGGACCGCGACCACGGCGACGACCATCGCGACGGTACGCCCCAACGCCAGCGCCACCACCCGCTCCGCGCCGACGCCGTGCTCCCGGAGCCGGCCGGCCAGCCGATCGGCCCGGTCGAGCAGTGCGGCGTAGCTCAGCGACAGCTCGTCCGACTCGACGGCGACCGCGTCCGGCGTGTCGGCGGCCCGGCGGGCGACCAGGTCGGCGATGGACGCGGCGGGTACGTCGACCGAGGTGTCGTTCGCCGTCACCAGCAGCCGCCGCCGGTCCGGCCCGGCAAGCAGGGCGATGGTGTCGACCGGTGCGTCCGGCTCGGCCAGCAGCCCGGTCAGCAGGACGGGGAAGCACCCGGCCCACCACCGGACCAGCTCGGCCGGGTAGACGTCGGTACGGACCTCCAGGGTGCCGGCGATGCCGTCCTCGGTGTCCCGGGTGATCCCGACGATGTCGTGTTCGCCACCGGTGTGCACGCGCTCCGGATCGGCGATCTCCCGCAGCGCGCGGACGCTCTCCTGCCGGGGCAGGTGCATGAACACCCACTGGAACAGCGGGGATCGGCCATGCGTCCGCTCCGCCTCGACCGCACTCACGATCCGGCCCACCGGTACGTCGGCGTTCGCCAGCAGCCGGGGAAACTCGGTGGTGAACCGGCCGAGCAGGTCGGCGAAGCTCTCCGTGGGCCCGATCCGCCACCGGGTGGGCACCGCGTTCATCACGTACCCGATGACCCGGTCCAGTCCCTTGGCCGACCGGTTGGCCGTCGGCGTGCCGAGGACGAAGTCCGGCCGCCCGGCCAGCCGGTACGCCAGCACCGCGAACGCCGTCATCAGCACGGCGTACGCGGTGGCGCCACGCTCCCGGGCGAACGCGCGCAGCGCCGCCTCGGTCTCGGCGTCGACGTGGAACGGGACCTGCCCGATCCCGGATCCGCTCCCCGGTACGGCGGCCGCGGTGTTGCCGACGGTCAGCGGCCCGGGCAGCTCGGCCAGGTAGTCACGCCAGAATCCGAGCTGCGCGTCGAAGACCCCGGACGCGTCCAGCTCCCGCTGCCAGGCGGCGAAATCGGCGTACTGGATTTCCGGCCGGCCCCGCCGCGGCGCGCTCCCCGCCCGCACCGCCCGGTACGCCTCGACGAACTCGCCGTGCAGGATGTCGAACGACCACCAGTCGGTGGCGATGTGGTGCAGGGCCAGCACCAACGAGGTGCGGGTGTCGTCGACGGTGATGAACTGTCCCCGGATCAGCCGGTCCCGGCCCAGGTCGAAGGGGCGGCGGCTGAACGCCGCCAGCGCCTCGCGCAGGGTCGTCGCGCTGCCGCTCAGGTCGAGCCGCTCCAGGCTGAACCGGCCGGCGGGAAGGATGTCGAGTCGCAGCTCGCCGACGCTGCCCGCGATCTTCGCCCGGAGGATGTCGTGCTGCTCCTGGACGATCGTCAGTGCCCGCTCCAGGTCGGCCACGTCCACCGGGTGGTCGAAGTGGTAGGCGCAGCACAGGTTCAGCGCGGGCGTGCCCGGATAGAGCGACTCGTAGACCCAGAGATCCTCCTGGGCCAGACTGAGCCGTACCGGGCCGGCGGTGTCCCGCGGTGGCACGATGGCCGGGATCTCCCCGAGCCGGCCCGCCTCGACGAGCCGACGCAGCAGCTTGATCCGCTGCTCGCCGGGCAGCGCCGCGAACCGGCCGGCCGTCGAACTGCTCATTCCGGCACCCCGGCACCGAACCCGATGCTTCGCTCGGTCATTGGTCCATCAGCTCCTTGCGCAGGTCGGCCAGTCGGTGCAGGCCGGCGAGGATCGCCGCGCGGTCGAGGCCGAAGTCGACGAAGCAGGCGACCTCGTCACAGCCGAGATCACGCAGGTCGAGCAGGGACCGACGGCAGGTCTCCGGCGAACCGAGCAGGCTCCCCCAGCTCAGGTAGCGCTGTCGGGCGAATTCGACCAGCGAGTCGGTCTGCTGCGCGGTGAGTGCGGCGGCGCGGCCGTCACCCGCCCGGTTCGCAGCGGTCTGCGCCACGTACGACCGGAGATAGGCCCGGAGCGGCCCGCTCACCCGGCGCATCGCCTCGGCGTCGTCCACCCCGACGTACGTGTGCGCCATCAGTGTGACGGTGCCCCGGTCGGTGCTGCCCGGCTGTACGGGCGCGGCCTGGTACGCCTCCCGGTAGCGCCGGATCTTCTCCGCCAACTCCTCCCTGGTCTGCCCGATGGTGGCGCCGAGGACGTTGGTACGCAGCCGACCCGCCGCCAGCCAGGTCTCCGGACTGCCCGAGGTGGTCATCCACAGTGGAAACCGGGGCGACACCGGCCGAGGCTGGGGTCGGACGGCCACCGGTCGGCCGGTGCCGTCGGGGAATTCGACCGCCTCGCCAGCCCAGAGGCGGCGCAGCAGCGGGATGTCAGCCAGGGCCCGCTGTCGCCGGTCGTGGTAGTGGTCGGGAGCCAGAACGAAGTCGGTGGAGTGCCAGCCGGTGGCCACGGAGACGCCGATCCGGCCCCGGGAGAGGTTGTCGACCACCGCCCAGTCCTCCACCACCCGGAGCGGGTGGTGCAGCGGGAGCACGACGCTCCCGGCCCGCACCTCGACCCGTTCGGTGGCGACGGCGATGGCCGCCGCCAGCACCGGTGGACTGGAGAACACCTGCCCGACCTGCTGGAAATGCCGTTCGGGCGTCCACACGGCGGTGAACCCGAGCGCGTCGGCGGCCCGGGCGATGGCCAGGATGTCGTCGTACTTGGCGACGTGGCTGGTGTCGCCGTCGGAGTCGTCGGCGCCGAAGAACATCACGCTGAGCTGCATGGGATCGGCTCACTCCTCACCAGCGGTGGGACCCGCGGGGCGGGCTCGCGGAATCCGGGGCAGGCGCGGGATCCCCGGTTCGGCCCGGGTCGACGCCTCGGCGAGGGCTCGGGCCAGCTCGGCGACGGTCGGCGCGGCGAAGACGGTGGCCGCGGTCGCCGGCAGCCGTTCCACCGTGGAGATCCGCGCGGCAACCCGTACCGCCCGCAGGGAGTTCCCGCCGAGGGTGAAGAAGTTGTCGTGTACGCCGACCCGCCGTACGCCCAGCGCGTCGGCCCAGATCTCGGCCAACCGCCGTTCCAGCCCGGTACGCGGAGCGACGTGACCGCCGGATCCGGGCGCCGGTCGGGGCGGCGTCACCGGTTCGGCTGTCCGGTTTGGCGGCTCCACCAGGGCGTCGAGGGCGGCGAGCCGGGTCTCGGGGGCGTCGGCCATCGCGTCGAGCACCCGTACCAGGGCGTCCACCAGCCACTGGATGGTGGACGCTTCGAACACGTCCGCCTGGTATTCGACGGTCACCGCGATCCCGGCCGGAACACCGCCCGGACCGTAGTCGTCGGTCACGTCCACCAGCAGTTCGAACCGGGCCGCGCCGGTGCGTACCACGTGCACGCTCGTCTCGACGCCGGGCAGCGAGAGGTCCGCCCGGGCGTTGTTCTGCAAGGCCAGCACGACATCGACCAGTGGATGCCGGCCGGGCGACCGGACCGGGTTGAGTTCCGCCACCACCTGCTCGAACGGCACGTCCTGGTGGGCGAAGGCCGCCACGTCGGCGTCCCGGACCCGGGCCAGCAACTCGTCCACCGTCGGGTCGCCGGAGAGGTCCGTACGCAGCACCAACATGTTCACGAAAAAGCCCACGACGTCGTTCGGGGCGACAGCGGTGCGGCCGGCGATCGGAGCGCCGACGGCGATGTCGTCGCCCGCGCCCGCGCGCCGGAGCACCACGGCGAGCGCCGCGTGCAGCACCATGAAGAGCGTGCCCCGGTGCCGCCGGGCCAGTTCGACGAGGCGGGCGTGTCGGGCCGCGTCCACGTCTCGGACGGCGGTCTCCGCCCGGGGCCCGGGTGCGGCGGGACGGTCCGGCCGCCGGGGCAGGGCCAGTCCGCCCGGCAGGTCGGCCAGCACCGACGTCCAGTAGTGGAGCTGCCGGCCGGCGACGCTGTCCGGGTCGGCCGGGTCGCCGAGCCGCTCGCGCTGGTCGAGTGCGACGTCGGCGTACCGGCCGGGGTTGGTCGGCGGCTCGGGTGCCGCGCCGACGCGCCGGGCGGCGTACCCGCGGGACAGGTCGCGCAGCAGTGGCGCCAGTGACCAGCCGTCCGCCGCGATCTGGTGCATCACCAGCAGCAGGGCGTGCCGGTGCGGGTCGGCGGCGTCGGTGAACAGCGCGGCCCGGAACGGGAGTTCGCCGCCCAGCTCGAACCGGTGCCGGGCGGCCCGGTCGACCTGTCCGGCCAGCTCGGCGTCGTCGACGACCCGCAGCACGGCGACGTCGGACCACGCCTGCCCGGCCGGCAGCACCCGCTGCTCCGGTTCGCCGTCCCGGGCGGTGAAGATCGTACGCAGCGCCTCGTGCCGGTCGACCAGGTCGTGCAGCGCGGCCCGCAGCGCCTCGGTGTCGACCTCACCCCGCAGCCGGATGAGGATCGGCATGTTGTACGCGATGCCCGCGTCGACCTGGTCGAGAAACCAGAGCCGCCGCTGCGGGTACGACAGCGGCAGTCCGCCCGGCGCCACCGAGTCCGGCGCCGGCTCCGGCGGTGTCCCGGTGACCACGGACCGGTCCGGTTCGGCCGAGGGCGCCGGCTCCGGCCGGCGGACATCGCCGAGTTGCCGGGCCAGTGCCGCCACGGTGGGAGTCTCGAACACCGCCCGTACGCCGATCCCGTCGCCCAGCACGGCGTGCACCCGGCTCAGCAGCCGGGCCACCCGCAGCGAGTCGCCCCCCAGGTCGAAGAAGTTGTCGTCGACACCGACCGACGGCACGCCGAGCACCTCGGCGAAGAGTTCACACAGCGCCTTCTCCCCCTCGGTACCGGGTGGACGCGACGCCCTGGGGCGTACCGTGTCGGCGGGACCCGGCTCCGGCAGGGCCGCCCGGTCGAGCTTCCCGTTCGCGGTCAGCGGCAGCGTGTCCACCGCGACGAACCCCGACGGCACCATGAAGTCGGGCAGCACGGCGGCGACCTGGGTACGCAGTTCGTCGGTGTCGGGGGCCCACTCCCGCCCGCCGCGCGGCACCACGTACGCCACCAGTTGCCGCTCGCCCTGCCCGTCCGGCGTGGCGACGACGGCGGCCCGCTCGACCGCGGGATGCTGGGCCAGCACCGCCTCGATCTCGGCCGGCTCGACGCGGAAGCCCCGGATCTTGACCTGGGCGTCCGCCCGGCCGACGAACTCCAGCCGGCCGTCCGCGTCCCGGCGGACCAGGTCCCCGGTCCGGTACATGCGCTCGCCCGGTGCCCCGAACGGGTCGGCGACGAACCGCTCCGCGGTCAGCCCGGTACGGCGCAGGTAGCCGTGGGCCAGGCCGACGCCGGCGACGTACAGTTCGCCGACCTCGCCGTCCGGCACCGCCCGCAGCCGCTCGTCGAGCAGGTACGCGTGCTTCGCCGCCAGCGGTCGGCCGATCGGCACCGAGGCCCGCGCCGCGTCCGCCCCGGTGACCGGGTGGGTGGTCACGAAGATCATCGCTTCGACCGGGCCGTAGCCGTTGCCGAGCCGCAGCCGGGGGAAGCGGTCCACCGCCCGGCCGACGTGCGCCGGTGAGAGCACCTCGCCGCCCACCAGCAGTTCGCGGACGCCGGCGAGCGCGGCCGGGTACGCGTCCACCACCACGTTGAACAGGCTGCTGGACAGGTACATCGTGGTGACGCCGTGCTGGGCGACCAGCTCCGCCATCACCACCGGATCCGGGCGCTGCCCGGGGTACAGCACGCAGGTGCCGCCGGAGAGCAGAGCGCCCCACAGCTCCAGCACGAACCCGTCCCAGGAGACCGGGGCGCACTGCAACCACACCGACTCGGGGCTGAACGTCAGGTAGTCCTGTCCGGTGAGGGTGCCGACGATCGCCCGATGTGGCGCCGCGACACCCTTGGGGCGGCCGGTGGAGCCGGAGGTGAACATCACGCAGGCCACGTCCCCGGGCCGGGCCCGACCTGCGCCCCGGGGCAGCAACCGTCCCGACCTCCGGTCCACCGGGACGGTCTGGGCCGGCACCCCGAGCCGGTGCGCCGTCGGGTCGCTGCCGACGAGCACCGCCGCTACGCCGGCATCCCCCGCCATGCCGCGCAGCCGGTCCGCCGGAAAGGCCGGGTCGAGCAGCAGGTATCCGGCGCCGGCCTTCAGGGCGGCGAGGACGGCGACCACCAGGTCGATGCCGCGCTCCAGGTGCACCCCGACCAGGTCGCCGCGCCGTACGCCGGTGTCCACCAGGCGTTGGGCCAGCCGGTCCGCGCGGGCGTCCAGCGCCGCGTAACTCACCGACTCCGGGCCGGACACCAGCGCCGTCGCCGTCGGGGTCCGCGCGACCCGCTCTTCGAACAACTCGTGTACGCAGCGGTCGGCCGCCGCCTCAAGCCCCACTCCCGGTCCCACCTCAGGAGCGCCCGGGGCAACTCGTCGGACATGGGTTCGGCTGGAACAGGTCGGTTCTCATGTCGGTACCTTTCTGAGTTCCTTCTCCTCGGCGACGCTGTCAAGGTCGGGAATCAGTACGTCGATGTCGCGCACAGTCCGGTTGGCCATCCCCCACACCGCGGCGGCGGTCCCGCACACCCCGGCGATCAGCAACATCGCCGCCATGCCGCTGCCCGGCCCGGTGCCGACCACCGGTTGGAGCAGTCCGACCAGTCCACTGCCGGCGGCCGCCTGCGGCTCGAAGACCCGGTCGGCGACCAGGCCCGCGAAGGCCATCGCCAACGGCGCGGAGATCTGGGACACGAACATCACCGCGCCGAACACCCGGCCCTGCCGGTCCGCCGGCACCTTGGTCTGGATCATCGCCTGCATCATGCCGTTGACGATCGGCATGAGCAGCGCGCCGACGAGGATGGCCGCGCACCAGGCGATCACGTCGCGCGCCGCCGCCATCACGATCTGAGAACTCAGGCACATGCCGACGACGCCCAGCATCATGCCCCGGATCCGCGACGTCGGCCCGCCCCACGCGCCGAGCAGCAGTCCACCGGCGATGCCGCCGATCCCGATGCTGCTCATGACGCTCGCCAGGGCGGAGGTGTCGTTGCCGGTCCGGGCCAGGATCATCGGCTGCACGATGGCGTAGCCGAAGACCATCACCAGGTTGACCACGAAGACGACCAGCATCAGGCCGCGCAGGCTGGGCCGGGCGAACAGGTAGCGCAGGCCCTCCAGCGAGTCGGCGGCGAGTTTGCGGCGCGGTCCGGCGGCGGACGCGTCGCGGGGCGGTTCGGTGAGGCGTACCACCTGGACGGAGATGAGCGCGAGCAGGAAGCTGACCAGGTCCACCACCAGGATCACCCCGAGCCCGGAGGTCGCGACCAGCACACCGGCCAGGGCCGGCCCGCAGATCTCCGCAGTGCTCCGGGCCGTGCCCAGCAGGCCGTTGGCGCGCTGGAGCTGGTGCTTGGCCACCAGCAGCGGAACCGCCGAGGACAGCGCCGGATACTGGAACGCGGCGGCCGTGCCGAGGAGCGCGACCGCCAGGTAGATCTGCCAGAGCCGCAGCCCCCCCGAAAAGTAGACGGCCGACAGCGCACCCACCGTGAGCAGCCCACCGATGTCCGCGAGTTGCAGCGCGGTCCGCTTGCGACACCGGTCCACCAGCGCGCCCGCGGTGGGACTCAACAGCACCTGTGGCAGCACCGCGCAGAGGGAGAGCAGGACGACCCGGGTCACCTGCTCCCCGGCGGCCCAGGCGTGGACCACGAAGGCGAACCGGAGCACGGAGTTGCCGATCAGCGTGACGAGCTGCCCGGACCAGATGACTCCGAACCCCCGCATAACCGGTCTCAGCTCCTCCGCCGCCGTTGGTCCCCCCGACCAGGCTGGCATTCGCCAGGCTAACCAGGGGCGTTGCATCGGTCAATATCAACTAATCGATCCGCCTCGCCGCATCCCGACCCGCGTCGGGGTGGCGGTCCCGCCGAGCGAGAACCAGCGCCGACTCGGGACGAGGTACTCAGACCCGGGTGATCCGGACCGCGTCGGCGATGACGTAGCCGGTGCCGGACGTCCAGCGACTCACCCCCACCTTGTCCCCGTCACCAGCCGCCAGCGCGAAGACGCCAAGCGACACCCAACCGCCGCCATTGACCCGCTGGTTCACCCGCACCGTCTGATTACCACCGGTGGTAGCCACAACGAACGGGGTCGAATCGTTGTAGTCCGGATTGGCCGGGTACCAAACGGAAACCTCATAACTGGCGGTCTCCGGAACACTCACCTTGAACCAGGCAACATCGCTGGCCAGAACCGGATCCGCGAACCGGTAGTCACCGCCGTACCGTTGACTCGAATAGGCCGACGTACCCCAGTCCGCACTCGCGGTGAACCGGCCCGCCGTCGCATTGTCCACAATCGCACTCCAGACCGGCGGCGCCCCACCACCACCGTCGACTGCGACGTCGAGATAGTTGCGGTCGATCCGCATCCGCACGCCACCCCAGGTCTCGTAGACATCACCAGCGTACTGATGCAGCCGCTGACGATCGGCGTAATACCCCGCTGGACAGTACGGACCAGCATCGAGATCCGCCGCGTCGTTCCACCACGCGAACCAGAGCTGATCCACCCGCGTGTAGGCCGGGTCGTTGTACGCACCACACAGGTCCGCGACCCCCGACGAACCACTGGAGTACATCCCCGACAGGTAACCGAGCGCGTGCAACCGCTCAGTCCAACCAGACAGGTACGACAGCACCGCAGCCCTACACGACGCGTTCGACGGATAATGCTCGATATCGTTGTAGATCGTGCTGCCGGCGACAATGCCGAGAGCCCGCGCCGCGTCCACCGCACTGGACGCCCGACTGGCCCCCTGGGACCGCGCCGTGGCCGGATCGCTGGACATCTTCGGCGTCCGAGTACCACACGGAGCCTGCCGGTCAAGCTCGATCGGAATCAACCGCCAACCATTGCTGGTCTGGTTGCTCACCCAGGTCGCCGTCAGGTTCGGCTGGGAACACGAGCGACTCGCACCACTGATATAGACCCCGACCGCCCGGTACGGCGAACTCGCCCGCCACGCGTTCATGACCGACTGCGACGGCGCCGCACACGTATCAAAACCCCGACCGGCGAACGTGCCCGGCTGCGGCCCGGCCGCCACCAGCGAGGGCGCCCCGGCGACCGGCCGCGACGCCGGGGCGGCGGGGTTGTCGGCGAGGGTCGCCCGCGCCGGCCCGATGGCCACCGCCGTACCGGCGACCGCCAGCACGAGGCAGGCCAGACCGGCCATGACCCGTCTCATCCAGACCTCCATTGGAGGAATTTTTACTAGCGATGAAGACACCTGGCAGATTCCTACCATGTATCGACGCGCGCCGCTAGCTCGATCTTGAAACCGACGTCCGGAGCTCAAGATGGCGGATGCCCGGAGGTCCAGCTCGGCCATCAGCTCACCGGTCGGCTCGACCACCCGGGACGGCAGCTCGACCAGTCGGTCCGCCTCGGCCAAGGCTCGCCACCGCGCCCCGTCCGGCCAGTCGCCGCCCAGCTCCCGCCACAAACCGCAGCCCACTCACAACAGCGGTGGCCGTCACCCACGGAGACGCCGGCGCGGCGTGCAGCCATCCGGATAGCGAGCCGCGGTCAAGACTCACGGTCGTGCCTGCGCGGATCACCTCGCTGCGGTACTCCACCCGGGCCAACGACGGTTCGAGTCGCTCGGGCACGGGCGGCTTGGGGCCACGGCGAGACAACTCGCGCCGCAGCCCCGCGCCGCAACTTTCCCTTGATGTTGCCCCACACTCCCGGCGAGGCAACGGGGCGCGGCGGCACGGACCCGTGCGGCACGTCGGCGCCCTCACTGAGGTGCGCGGCGGCAGCGAGGCTTTGGGTCTGATGGCATACCCGGAGCTCAAAGGCGATGAGACAAGAGCATGCCAGGAAACCGGCGGTCATGGGCAGGCGTCTGACGTGACGCGTCGTGGGACCCGCGTGATATGGCGAAGGCTGGACTGCTCGAAACCCAATCTCCAGACGATGAAAAGTACCATCCGCCGGAAATGACGCCTGGAACCGCCGCGCCCTGTCCTGGATTTACAGCGCGGTCAGGGCAACCTCCGGGGCGCAGGGCGATGCCCAGCGAGGGCATTCAAGGAGATGAGTGAGTCGTATACGTCGTGCTGTCACATGCAACAGAGACGAACGCGGGATCGGCTACGGGGTGCGAGCCCTACGGCGACGGAGCGCTCGTAGTAATCGCCGGGGTCACGTCCGGCCGAGGGGGACGGGAAAGCCGTCCCGAGGGCGAAGGAGCGCAGGTGATCGGACACCACAGGGATGGGAGGTATGCAAAATGCAGAGCCCAGGCGAGTACACGCGGGCGTGCCGGCCGGTGGGAATCGCCCACCGACCGGCACGCTGTAGGCGCGTTGGTTCGGGTTGGTTGTTAGTTGCCGATGCTGGCCTGCGGGCCGGCGTACGTGCGCAGCATCGCCGGTACGTCCTCGGCGTCGTGCAGGGTGTAGGAGTAGAAGCTGCGCGGGTCGAAGGCGGTTCCCTTCTCCTTGACCTTCCCGTCGCCCCAGCTGCTGTTGACGAGGATGTTGCCGCGCTGGACGAGTTCGCCCGCTTCGACGTAGTAGGGGTCCTTGACGGTGTCGAAGTAGCTGTTCTCGACGACGGCCTTGGTCAGTCCGCGCACGAAGTGGCCGTTCCCGGTGTTCTGCAGGTAGTTGTTGTAGAAGTGGATGTTCGCCAGGTTATCCGCGCTGGGGTTGCGGGTTTTGGTGTTCTGGAACCAGTTGTGGTGGACGGTCATCTGCGCCGTGACGTTGTCGGTCCAGCCGATGCCGAAGGTCTTGTTGTTGGTGTCGAAGTGGTTCCACGACACGGTGATCTTGGTGGTGTCCTTGCGGCTGTCCAGCAGGCCGTCGTTCATCCGGGACAGCCGGTTGTGGTCGATCCAGATACGCTCGGCCGTGTCGATCTGGATCGCGTCGTAGTCGTAGCTGTCGTCACCGGGGTCGTCGTCGGGCATGAGGGTGTCACGGATGGTCAGGTTGCGGATGATCACGTTGCTGACCCCCGCCCGGAGGAAGAAGCCCCCGCCGACGATGTGGCCACTGGTGCCCACCCCGATGATGGTCTTGTTGGAGGCAACCCGCAGTTCGGTGCCCTTCGGGCTGATGTTGATCGTGCCGGCGACCCGGATGACGTAGGGCTCGGTGGCCGTCACGTACTGGTCGAGTTGGGCCTGGTTGGTGACAGTGACGGTCTGGCCGCCGGCGCCGCCGGTTACCCCACGGGCAAAGCCATCCGGAACGTTGGAGTAGGGCACGCCGCCCGGTGGCGGGCTCGTGGGTGGTTCGCTGGTCGGGGGGGTGGTGGGTGTGGTGCCGCTGTTGGTGACGGTGATGTCGTCGAAGGCGGCTGCGGAGTAGCCGGTTTGCAGTCCGATTCGGCCGGTGCTGACGAGTGTGCTGGTGCCCTGTCCGATTGTGTTGCCGTCGATGGTGCCGCGGATGGTGTTGCCGTCTACCTGGATGGACAGTGTGTACCAGGTACCGGTGGTGATGGTGCGGGAGGCGCTGGCCAGGACGGTGGTGGTGCTGCCGTCGACGGCCTGTAGCTGTACTTGGTTTCCGGGTAGCAGGGCTAGTCGGTAGTACTTGGTGGATCCGGTGGCGCGGGCGAGGAGGCTGGCGTGGCCGCCGGAGCCGAGGCTGATCGGTTTGACCCGGGCCTGGACGGTGTATGCGGTCCAGTTGGTGTCGCCGGCGAAGTAGCGGGCGTTGCCGGTGGTGGTGCTGGATTGCCGTACCACCTGGGAGCCGTCGGTGACGACGCTCCAGGTGCCGCCGGACTTTGACCAGCCGGTGGTGTCTCCGTCCTGGAAGTCGTCGCTGAAGACGGTGGCGGCGTTGGCCGGCGTTACCACCACGGTGGCGGTGAGCACCGCTAGTGGCAGCGTCGTCGCCGCTGCCACGAGCGCTGCGAGCCGGTGGCGACGTGAGCGTGGGGGCGTTCTCACGGTGTGTTGTTCCTTCCTGTGGGGGTTATCTGGTGGTGTTGGTGGTGCCGTGGGGTTTAGTGCGGGGTGGGGTTCCAGCCGTCGTCGCCGGCGAGGTAGTGCCGGACCGTGTAGGTGGTGGCCTGTTCGTCGGTGAGCTGGGGCCGGTTGTCGTTGCTGCCGGCGCCTGGGCCGGTGTTGCGGTACTCGAGGAAGCGGGCGCCAGTCCACGGGTTGCCGGACATGTCGGTCCACGGCTGAGCAACGGCGATATGCCGACTGGATCAGCCGCCGTCGTGGCGCTCGACCTGGTGGGGCGCGGTTCCCGGCGCGGCCCTCGACCGTGGATGGCTGTGGGGCACCACTGTAGGGAGGGCACAGATTACAGTCAATGGCTTTCGGTAATCTCGGAGCAGGTTTATTTCATGGATTGACGTAACTGGAAACTCGGTCGTAACCTGTCCGGCAACGTCGGGCCGCGTGCCCGAGCCGTCGACTCGAACGAGGAGGTGCGATTGGCTGTTGCGGGAGCGGTGTCCCGGCACCAACTCCACGACGAACGTGATGGACCGAGTCGTACTCGCTGACGTCCCGGCGCTCACGCGTGTAGTAAGCGGGCGTCGCCAGTGGACAGATCCGTCCGCCGCTGCCAATGGCAGCGGCCCCCGTCAACACCCAGCCCGGGCGTCCCGCTCGACCATTGCCCGTTCGGGCAGGTCGAGCCGCGGCCGCTCGTGGTCTGGCCTTGGAGATCACTACCGACTGTGTGTCGTGACGCCGGTTCGCCGGCATTTTCGTGAAGGGACTGCAACCCCCGATGACCGATCGACCTTCAAGAGTTGCTCCGATGCAGGTGAGCCGCCGGGATCTGATGAGGATGGCCGGTCTTACCGGCCTCGGCTTGGGCCTGGCCGCGTGCGGCCGAGGTTTCGGCGGCGGTGACGACGAGCCCGAAGGTGGTGCCGTCCAGCTGAACATGGTGTGGTGGGGCGACGTCCAACGCGCCGAGAAGACGCAGGCCGCCCTGAACGTCTTCCAGAGCAAGAACCCTGGCGTCACTGTCAAGATCGAGTACCAGGACAGTGGGCCATACAAGGACAAGCTGGCCACCAGGTTCGCGGCGGGCGACCCGCCGGACGTGATGGCGATGCGGATGGACAGCCTGCGCGAGTACGCCGACCGCGGCGCGCTGCTCGACCTGGGGCAGCACGCCAGCGCGGTGGACCTGGCCGGTCTGAGCGAGAGCGCCCGAACGCTGGCCACGGTGGGCGACAAGACGTACGGGGTACCGGCCGGCCTGAACGCGATCGGCTTCGTCGTCAACAAGACCCTCACCGACAAGTACGGCGTGACGATCCCGGACGGCAACACGTGGAGTTGGGCCGACCTGTCCACGTTCGCGCAGGCGATTACCAAGGCCAGTGGCAAGAAGGTGTACGGCACCCACTTCGACCACGCGACCCTGGCAAACCTCATCATGTTCACCCGCCAGCAGGGTGAGGACTTCTACACCGCCGACGGCGCGCTGGGCGCGAGTGAGGCCACCGTCGCCGCCTGGTTCGACCTGGGCAACCAGCTGCGCGCCGTCGGCGGCTTCCCGCCGGCCGGGTTCATCGAGGACGTGGGCTCGTCCGCCGCGCAGTCCTACCTGGCCAAGCGCTCGATCGCGTCGCAGATCATCCCGACGAACAACTTCCTGTCGTACAACGAGGCGGCCGGCGGCGAGCTGGTGTTGCTGCGCATGCCGGGAGAGACGCAGGGCAAGCGGCGTGGGCAGTCCGTCGACTGCCCGCACCTGTGGTCGATCGCGGCCGCCTCCAAGCACAAGGATGAGGCGCTGAAACTGCTCAACTTCCTGGTCAACGATGTCGAGGCGTCCAAGGCCACCGGCACCACCCGTGGAGTGCCGCCCAATTCAAAGATCGCCGAGGAGCTCAAGCCCACGCTCAAACCGGAAGACCGGGTCGCCACCGAGTACCTGGCGGGCCTGCAGAAGGAGAGCCTGCCCCGCTCCTACACGTACCCGCCGGGTTCCAGCAAGATCCAGTCGAGCCTGGAGTCGCTCGCCACGGAGGTCGAGTTCAAGCGGCAGACGCCGCAACAGGCCGCCAAGGCGTTCATCGACGCTGGCCGGAAGGCACTCGGCAAGTGACGAGGGCATCCCTGCTCTGGACCGGTCGACCGTGAGCACGACAACACGCGCAACTGCCGGGTCGGCGGTACCCGCCGACCCGGCCCCGCGAACCGCGCCGCCACCTCGGCCGGCCAGGCGGCGCAAGGACCGGGCCGGTTATCTGTTTCTGCTGCCGTGGTTCATCGGGATGCTCTTCACCGTCATCCCGTTCTTTGCCTCCCTGTACCTGGCGTTCACCGACTACAACCTGCTCAACACTCCAGGGTGGATCGGCCTGGACAACTTCCAGGAGATGCTCAACGACCCGCTGTTGCGCCAGTCGCTGAAGGTCACGTTCATCTACACCTTCGTGTCCGTACCGCTGTCACTGGTCGTGGCGCTGGTCGTGGCGATGATGCTCAACCACGGCATCAAGGGCCTGCCGATCTACCGGGCGATCTTCTACCTGCCGTCGCTGCTCGGCGGCAGTGTCGCGATCGTCCTGCTGTGGAAGTACATCTTCGGCTTCGATGGCATCGTCAACGGCTTCCTGGGCTGGCTTGGCATCGACGGCCCAGGCTGGACGACCGACCCGGACCACGCGCTGACCACGCTGATCATCCTGCACATCTGGACCTTCGGCTCGCCGATGGTCATCTTCCTCGCCGGGCTGCGGCAGATACCCACGATGTACTACGAGGCCGCCGCCATGGACGGAGCCACGAAATGGCGCCAGTTTCGCTCCGTCACGCTGCCGCTGCTGAGTCCGATCATCTTCTTCAACCTGATCCAGTCCCTGATCACGTCATTCCAGACGTTCACCCAGGGGTTCATCATGAGCGGCGGCACCGGCGGACCGGCGGGCTCCACGATGTTCTACAACCTGTACCTGTACCAGCAGGGATTTTCCCAGTTCAACATGGGTTACGCGTCGGCGATGGCCTGGGTACTGCTGATCATCATCGCCGCGTTCACCGCGTTGAACTTCCTCGCCGCCAAGTACTGGGTCTTCTACGAGAACTGAGGTCCAGCGATGTCGCTCGCCACCCAGGCCCCGCCGCCCATCGCGCCGGCACGCCCCGACGACGGTCCCGTCGGACATACCGGCCGCAGCCGCCGGTCCCGGTTCACCCGGCACGTGCTGCTCTGCCTCGTCGGCGCGGTGATGATGTATCCGCTGCTGTGGCTGGTCTCCAGTTCCCTCAAGCCCAACGGCATCATCTTCACCGACCTGTCGCTGTGGCCGGCGCGGTGGGACCTGAGCAACTATCCGGAGGGCTGGACAGCCCTGGAACACCCGTTCAGCCTCTACCTGGTCAACTCGCTGGTGATCGTGGTGCTGAGCATCGTGGGGAACCTGGTGTCCTGCTCGCTGGCCGCGTACGGCTTCGCGCGGCTGAACTTCACCGGACGCAAGCTCTTCTTCGCCCTGATGCTCGGCACCATGATGCTGCCCGGGCATGTGCTGCTGGTCCCGCAGTACATCGTCTTCGCCAAGCTGGACTGGATCAACACCTACTATCCGTTGCTGGTACCCAACTTCCTGGCCACCAACGCGTTCTACATCTTCCTGATGGTGCAGTTCATGCGGGCGCTGCCCCGGGAACTCGACGACGCCGCACGCATCGACGGCTGCGGACCGTTCCGCACCTTCTGGAGCATCATCATGCCGCTCAGTCTGCCCGCGTTCGCGACCACCGCGATCTTCACGTTCATCTCGGTGTGGAACGAGTTCTTCGGCCCACTGATCTACCTGACCGACTCCGAGCTGTACACGGTGCCGCTGGCGCTGCGGCAGTTCATCGACTCCGAGGGCCAGTCCCAGTGGGGACAGATGTTCGCCATGTCGTTCCTGTCCCTCGCCCCGGTCATCGGGTTCTTCATCGCCGGCCAGAAATACCTCATCAAGGGCATCGCCACCACGGGCCTGAAATAGCGCCCGACTTCACACTGAGGATCCCTGTCATGGCACAGCAGCAGCGACCGGCGGAACGCCGGTACGCGTTCGTCGGTACCGGCTCCCGGGCCCGGATGTACCTCGGCGCGTTGCTCGACACGCACGCCGATGTCGGCTATCCGGTGGCGTTCTGCGACACCAACGACGTCCGAATGGCCTACCACGACCGCATCGTGCAACAGGCCCGGCCGGAGCTGCGGGTGCCGCACTACGCGCCGGGTGACTTCGACGCCCTGCTGGCCCGGGAGCGGCCCGACGTGGTGATTGTGACCTCGCCGGACGCCACCCACGCAGGGTACGTCAGCGCGGCACTACGACAGGGCGCGGACGTGGTCGTAGAAAAGCCTATGACCACCGACGTGGCCGGGCTGCAACAGATCGGCGACGCGCTGGCCGCCGGCGCCGGTGAGTTGACCGTCACGTTCAACTACCGGTACTCACCGCGCAACAGCCTCGTGCGCCAGCTCATCGCCGGCGATGCGATCGGAGAGGTGACCTCGGTAACGTTCGAGTGGTGCCTCGACACCGTGCACGGCGCCGACTACTTCCGCCGGTGGCACCGGGACAAGGCCACCTCCGGCGGCCTGCTGGTACACAAGGCAAGCCACCATTTCGACCTGGTCAACTGGTGGCTGGACGACAAGCCGTCAGTGGTCTTCGCCCTCGGCGGGCTACGGTTCTACGGCGCGGACAACGCCCGCCGCCGCGGACTGGCGCCGCGCCCGGACCGATCCCGGGACGCCACCGCGCCGGGGGACCCGTTCGGCTTCGACATCACCGCTGACGACCTGCTGCGCCAGATGTACCGCGACGGCGAACACCTGGACGGTTACATCCGCGATCGGCACGTGTTCTCTGACGGCATCACCATCGAGGACAACCTCAACGTCGTGGTCGGTTACCACTGCGGTGCGTCGATGTCCTACACCCTGCACGCGCACAGCCCGTGGGAGGGCTATCGGGTCGCGATCAACGGCACCGCGGGGCGGATCGAGCTGGACGTCGTCGAACGCGGTCATGTTTCGGCACCCACAAACGGTGCGACGGCCGGCGGGGTCGTGGTCGACCCCAGCGCCGTCGAGATCCACCGCGCCGATCCGGCGCCGATCCGTCCACGCGGCACACGGCTGCTCTTGCAACGGCACTGGGAGACCGCGCAACAGGTGCCGATTCCCGCCGGTACCGGCGGCCACGGCGGTGGTGACGGGATGCTGCTCGACGACGTGTTCCGCGGGCCCACCGACGACCCGCTGCACCGGCGGGCCGGATTCGTCGACGGCGCCGCCAGCGTCCTGGTCGGCGTCGCCGGCAACGAGTCGCTGCGCACCGGACGCGCGGTGCGCCTCGGCGAGTTGGGACTGCCGCTGATCCCCTCGGCGCCCGCCACCGCGGACGGCAGAGCATGACCTCCTACACCGACATCGACCTGGCGGCGGCGGTCAAACCGCCCTGGGTGGCCGATAACGGTGACGGGACCTACCGCAACCCGGTACTGCACGCCGACTGGTCCGACCCCGACGCCATCCGCGTGGGCGACGACTTCTACCTCGTCGCCTCCAGCTTCCACCGCGTACCGGGCCTGCCGATCCTACACAGCCGCGACCTCGTCAACTGGACGATCATCGGCCACGCCCTGCACCGCCTCGAACCGGCTGAGGCGTTCAGTACCCCCCAGCACGGCTGCGGGGTCTGGGCACCCGCAATCCGGCACCACAACGGCCTGTTCTGGATCTTCTACCCCGACCCGGACCGCGGCATCTTCGTCATCACCGCCACCGACCCCGCCGGCCCCTGGACCAGGCCCCACCTGCTCAAGGCCGGCCGCGGTCTGATCGACCCCTGCCCGCTGTGGGACGTCGACGGCTCGGCCTACTTGCTGCACGCGTGGGCCAAGAGCCGGGCCGGCTTCAACAACAAACTCACCTGCCACCGGATGAATCCCGGCGCGACCACCCTGCTCGACGGCGGGCGGCACATCATCGATGGCGACGCGCTGCCTGGCTACCGCACCTTGGAGGGTCCCAAGCTCTACCGCCACGACGGCTGGTACTGGATCTTCGCCCCGGCCGGCGGCGTCGCCACCGGCTGGCAGTCAGCCTTCCGATCCCGCCACATCTACGGCCCCTACGAGGACCGCATCGTCCTAGTCCAGGGCGATACCCCGATCAACGGACCGCACCAGGGCGCCTGGGTGACCACCGCGAGCGGACAGGACTGGTTCCTACACTTCCAGGACAAGGGCGCGTACGGGCGGGTCGTACACCTGCAACCCATGCGATGGGACGCGGACGGATGGCCCGCCATCGGGACACCCGCCGGCGGCGGTCCCGGCCAACCCGTCCTATCCCACGCCAAGCCGGCGACTGCGGCCCTGCCCCCCACGGCACCTGCCGCCAGTGACAACTTCACCGGACCGACCCTGGGACGCCAGTGGGCGTGGGCGGCCAACCCACAGCCCGGGTGGTGGCGCCTTCAGCCGGGAGGGGGACTGTGGCTGGCCTGCGTGCCCGCTGACGCCGCCGGTGACCTCCGCCGACTGCCGAACGTCCTCGGCCAGCGGCTGCCCGCCGACCGGTTCCGCGCCACCACCACCCTGCGCCTAGCTGGCGCCACGATCGGTGCGCGAGCCGGGCTGACCATCCTGGGCAACACCTACGCCTGGATCGGCCTGGAACGCACGCGGCACGGTATCGCGTTGGTTCACCGGACGGCAGCCGAGGACGAACCCGAGCGAGACGCGGCGCTCGCAGTACCGGTCCCCACGCTCGCCGACGGCACCTGCGCGCCGGTCGCGGTCGGCGTCGAGGTCGGCCAGGACGGGCATTGCCAATTCCTCGCCGCCACCCAGTTCGCGCCACCACGCCCAATCGGCCCGCTATTCACCGCGACGGAAGGGCGGTGGATCGGCGCCACCCTCGGGCTGTTCGCGACCGCACCGCAGAGCACGGGCACCGGCGGCGCCGCGGACGTGACTGCGCTCCACGTGACCGCCCCGCCAGCTGGCCGTCCCGAACATCACCCACCGGCCCGGTAGACATGCGCCCAACCTCCACCAGCCACCAGTCCGCCCGGGAGGCAACCGATGCATGACCAGGCCACACTCTCTGACACGATCACCATGACCTTGGGTGGCCACCCAGTCGCCGATTACGTGTGGCATCCCCGCCTACCCATGGCCGTGTCCCCGCGACCCTTCCTACACCCCGTGCGCACCCTCGCCGGCACCGAGGTCACCGAGTCGATGCCCGCCGACCACCTGCACCACCTCGGCGTCAGCGTCGCCGTCGCCGATGTCAGTGGCGCCAACTTCTGGGGCGGACGCACCTTCGTACCCAGCCGTGGACCGGTCCAGCTCCCTAACCACGGCACCCAGCAGCATCACCAGTGGAACACCTGCACCCCCACCACCATCCACCAGGAGCTGCGCTGGATCGGACCCGACGGCACCGACCTGGTACGCGAACGACGCCGCATCGCCGCCCTACCGGTACACGACGACGCATGGGCACTTGACTTCGGCTTCGCACTGACCAACGTGACCAGCGAGCCGCTCGCGTTCGCCAGCCCCGCCACCAACGGCCGCCCCGGCGCCGGATACGGCGGCTTCTTCTGGCGGGCCCGCCACGGCGGCCGGCAAATTCGCGTGCTCGGCCCGGACCGGACGGGCGAACGGCGCCTGCACGGCCAGCGGACCGCATGGCTGGCCCTGACCGGCGGCAGCACCGACCCCTGGACGTTGATTTTCGTCCCTGGGCAACCGCACCCGATCGACCCGTGGTTCGTACGTAGCCGGGACTACGCCGGCGTCGGCTCGGCGCTGGCCTGGTCCCAGCCTCTGCTGGTCAGCCCAGGCGAATGTGTGCGCCGCCGGATCCTGACCGTGGTGGCCGACGGCAGGTTACGCTCCCGAGAAGTCGCCGAGATCACCGACACGGTCGCGGCGATCACGGCCGACGCGGACTAGCTACCATGACCGCCAGCCGTCGAGCTGACCCAGAAATCGCAGCCGTACAGTCCGGACGCGGGATGCGGCGGCGAACGGACCGCGGCGGCCAGGCGATGAGAGGCGGCGAGGTAGCGATGGCAGGTCCCGGCGTACCACACTCGGCGCTCACCGATCAGCCACACGGCACCGCCGTCCTGCGCGTCCAGGGCCGCGACGTCGCCAGCTACGTGTGGAAGCCCGACCTGCCCCTGGCCATGTCACCGCGCCCCTACCTGCACCCCGTGCGGACGCTGGCCGGCATCACAGTCACCGACGCCGCACCCGACTCGCACCGCCACCAGTTCGGCATAAGCATCGCCGCCCCCGACGTCGCCGGACACAACTTCTGGGGTGGACGCACGTTCGTCGCCGGCCACGGCCCCGCCTGGCTGGACAACCACGGCATCCAACACCATCTGCGGTGGCTACGCCACACCACCGACGAACTCGCCCACACCCTGGGGTGGACGGACGCGCACCACACCACGCTGCTGCACGAACGCCGGTCAATCACCTGCCGCCCGGTCGATCAGACCGCCTGGGCGCTGAGCATCCATACCCAGCTCACCAACGTCACCGGCGGGCCGCTGCCCATCCGCAGCCCGATCGTGCACGGCCGCGTCGGCGCCGGCTACGGCGGCTTCTTCTGGCGCGGCCCCGCAGTTGACACCGCCCACATCCTCAGCCCGGCCGGCACTGATGTTCGATCCGTCCACGGCAGCACCGCTGCCTGGGTCGCGGTCACCAGCATGAGCGACGGCAGCCCGTGGACCATGCTGTTCGTACATCCGGACGAGACTACCGCCCAGGACCGCTGGTTCGTCCGCGCCCGCGACTACCTCGGCGTCTGCTCCTCGATAACCTGGGACCGACCGCTGGTCCTCGCCCCGGGAGAAATAACCATCAGACGCCTCATCACCGTCATCGTTGATGGCAGCCTGTCGTTCGCGACGGCCGCTGAGCTTGCCACCGTTGTTCGGCAGGCGACATGATCCCACCCATCCGACCCAGCAGCCCTCAGCGGCGTGAAGAACCGGCCCGGCAGGAAAGCCTGCGCTCCCTCAACCTCGGGTTGGTCTTCCGGCAAATCCTCGCTTCGGCACACCCGATTTCCCGCACCGAGCTCGCCACGGTCACCGGCCTGACCCGGCCAACCATAACCCGAATCGTCGAGGAACTGCTTGCCGGGCAGCTGGTGGCCGAGGCCGGCTATACCCACGACGGACGTGCCGGCCGCCCACGCGTAGGACTCACGGTATCTGACAAAGGACCTGCCGGACTCGGGCTCGACATCCGCGCCGACGGCCTCGCCGCCTGCATCGTCGACCTCACCGGCACCCTTCGCCACCTGGCCTTCACCCCGTCCACCTACGTCGACCCGGCCGCGCCCGCCGTCTTGGCCGACCTGGCCCGTATGGCCGACGCCGCTATCGAGGCCATCGCAGCCGAAGATCTCACCGTCGTGACCGCCACGCTCGCCGTTCCAGGCCCGGTCGATGCCGGCCTGGTCAGATCCGCGCCCGTACTGGGATGGCGGAACGTGGATGCCGGGGCCCTCATGCGCGACGCGACCGGACACCTTGACCTGCCCATCACCGTCGACAACGAAGCCAACCTTGCTGCTCTCGGCGAACTCTACGCCAGCCACAACACGCTCAACAGCTTCGTCTACGTCTCCGGAGGGCTCGGTATCGGCGCCGGCCTCGTCTTCGACGGGCAACTCATGCGCGGCACGCGCGGCTGGAGCGGCGAACTCGGACACGTCACCGTCTACCCCGACGGCAAATCGTGCCCGTGCGGGTCCCGCGGCTGCCTGCAGGCCTACGCCAGCCTCGAAGCCATCCTCGGCGACGAGTCCGCAGCCGGCACCACCCCCGAAAA
Source organism: Plantactinospora sp. DSM 117369 (assembly GCF_053764795.1). Taxonomy (NCBI): domain Bacteria; kingdom Bacillati; phylum Actinomycetota; class Actinomycetes; order Micromonosporales; family Micromonosporaceae; genus Plantactinospora; species Plantactinospora sp. DSM 117369. The sequence continues at coordinate 5,767,734 of NZ_CM132446.1, forward strand.
CGCCATCACCACCCGCGCTGAGAGCGGCCAACCCGACACTCTCGCCGCGCTCGACACCGCCGGCACTGCCCTGGGCATCGCTCTGTCCGACATGCTCAACATCCTCGACATCGACACCGTTCTGCTCGGTGGCAGCTTCGCCCTGCTGGCGTCCTGGCTCATTGACAACGCCAAGAACGAGATCAGCCGACGCGTTCTCACCACCGACTGGGCCCCTGTCAGCGTCCGACCCGCGCTCCTCGGCCCCGACGCCGCCGTCATCGGCGCCGCACTGACATCGATCGACCAGATCCGCCAACACCCCGCCGCCTGGCTGCTCCACCAACCAACACCGTCGCCGACCTGACCGCCGATGTGCGCGATGGGACTGCGTAGATTTCCGTGTTTGACCTGGGTGTGGTCCGTTGGACAGGACGTCGATCCTGTCCGGGAAGGACCACGTCATGGCAGACAAGAAAGCGACTGCTGCTCAACTTCGGCAGTCGACACCGGCGGAGCGGGAGTTCGCCTAGCAACTCGTGGAGCGGGCCAAGGCCGACGGGGTATCACTCGTCGGGCCGGGTGGCTCCTCGCGGGGATTACCCGCACCGTCCTGGAATCGGCGCTCGACGCGGAGTTGGATGCCCACCTGGACGAGGCCGGTGCCGACGAGCAGACAGGTCGGCGGGCCAACATCCGTAACGGGCACGGGGCAAAGACGGTGCAGACCGAGGTCGGGCCGGTCCGGATCCAGGTCCCTCGGGCCCAGGTCGGGTCGTTCACGCCGCGGATCGTGCCCAAGCACGTCCGTCGTCTCGACGGGTTCAACGAGGCGATCCTGTCCCTGTAGGCGAAGGGCCTGACGACGGGGGAAATCGCTGGGCACCTGAGCGAGGTGCACGACGCGGACGTGTCCCGCAAGCTGATCAGCAAGGTCACCGACAGCGTCCTGGCCGAGATGGAAGCCTGGCGGCAGCGCCCCCTCGACCGGGTCTACCCGGTGGTGTTCATCGACGCACTGGTGATGAAGATTCGGCAGGGACAGGTCGCGAACCGGCCCGTCTACGTCGTGGTGGGGATCAGCCTCGACGGGGAACGTGACGTGCTCACGACGAGCTTACGACCACGATGAGCTAGCTACACACTCACCTCCAGGTCCGCTGGGCGCACGAATGATCGAGGCTAGCCCATCCGATCGCCCAGCTCCAGTTTAAGATCGGTGATCTGACGCATCTGGTCGTCCATCATCTGCTTCACGGCTTCGCGGACGGCTTGGGTGAAGCCGCTTTCCGACAGCCGATGCAGGGCCCCCTCCTGAATACGCACCGTCCACTGCTGCATGCCGGTCACCGAGATCGAAAACCTGCCGTCGCTGGACTCGCCCCGGGCGGTGATGGCATCCCGGCGCTCCAGGAACTCGACCTGGGCCTCGTTCGTCGGCATCGGCTCGCCGGTGATGTGCGCGTCGTTCACGTCACTGAGAATCGCGTAGTACTCGCGCATCCTGCGCGACCAGAGCACCCGCGCCAATGCGGCGAGCTGGCTCTCCAGGGTGCGCTCGTCGACCGTGCGATAGTAGCCTGGCTCGAAGCGCAACGCGACCTGGTCCCGGTCGAACAGCTCCGCGCTGATGCTCCTGTCCGGAGTGGACGCCGTGACCACCATCATGTCGAGGCGTTCACCCAGCCTCATCGTCATCGTGCAACTCCTGGCTCAGTACGAATTGCCTATCATGTGCCTGATGTTGCCCCTGGTGGCCCCGGCCAGCTCCGGCCTCAACGGGATCAACGCCTTCCGCTCCGCCTGGAGCTTTCCCAGGTTTTTCTGGGTGACGCTGTGGACCTCGTCCTGCTCCTCGATGATGGCCTTCTGGAGCTTCGTCAGCGCCTGGCGCAGCTTCGGAACGATCACCAGAGGGTCGGCTCCTGATATGTTGACTTCCTCCTTTTTCTTCTCCGAGGCCATGGACGCCCCGGTCTGCGCCGCGCCTGAGATCAATTGCAACACCAGCACACCGGGAAGCACCGGGCCACTGGCAAATGCCGTCCCGACCGCGGCGACCGAGGCCACCACCGTCAGCCCCACCGAAGCACTCACACCGAGACTGCAGTCGGACTCCAGCGCGTCGAGCGTCTTGTCCGCGACCTCCATGGCGTCTTTGCGGGCGTTCCGCCACACGTTCTGGTAGGCCTGTACCGCGCCGCGCAGCGTGTAGACCGCGATAAACTGGCTCTGGATCTTCGCGTCGAACGGCTTGATGAAGTTGTTGATGAAGTTCTGTGCGGCACTTCCCGTCCAGCCGTCGACGAGATTCCGCACGTCCATATGCTTCATGTCACCGACCATGGAGATCCGCTCGCCCTCCTGGTTGGCCTTGCTGGGCGGCAGAATTCGTCCGTCGGACAGCTCGCTCATGGCGGCCTTCAGATCTTCGATCATCGTGGTGAACGCGCCACTGTCCGGATCGGGTAGCTGTGCGAACGGCTCGAACAGGCTCGGGATCTGGCTCCAACTCGCCATCTCTGCCTTCTGGATCGGATCCAGTGTGGTGCCGCCACCGTTCTCGTCTGGCTTTACCTTTTGGGACCATTCAACACATTTCTGCCAAATTCGGTACGCCTTGTTGCGCAGCTCGACCTCGTAGCTCATCTCCGTGGCTCCTACAGCGGAAGTTCGATGTTGGGGATGTCGCGCCGCTTGCCGTTGCCGTCCGTCATGTAATCGTCGCGCATCAGGTCCTGCAAGGCCCCGCGTGCCTCCGCGTCAGAGCGGGCGTACTCCTGGGCGGCCAGGCGCAGGGCATCGGCGGTGAGCCGAACGCTTTCCTCGGCCTCCCGCACGCACGCCGCGATGACCTCGGCGAACTCGTCCACGACGGCCGTGTGCTTGTCGCCGCCACCTCCGCCGAAGTTGGGGTGCCGCAGGAACGCCGTACTCACCATGTATTGGGAGTTCTGGAGCTTGCCGAGCACCCGACGGAACGCGGCCTCCACGATCGGCAACTCGCCGTTGGCTGCCCGGACGAACTCCTCGAGCTTCGCGCCGAGTCGTTGGCCGGAGTCATAATCCGTCATCGTCGCCTCCCCCGCGCCGACGGGCATCACGATCGGGAGTTTGTTGGCTCCGCGACGTGCCCGCTCGGCCCTCATCGCATTGGATTGCCGGCATGGGTCCGCCCCAGCGAGAGCGGACCGCCGCACCGACGGATCGACCCGGGACGATCCGGTCCGCCAGCCGCTGCCGGCGCCCCGTCCCGGTACCGGTTGCCGCTGCATCTGCTCCCATAACCCCCAACTCTTTCCGAGATGCCTTAAAGTGCGCTTACGTATCGCTGACAGTGGACGTCAGCGTCGCGACCGGAGGGACGATGGACTTCCGGATTCTCGGACCACTCGAGATCTGGGACGGTGATCGGCTGCTGCCTGTCTCCGCCGTGAAGCAGCGGGCGGTGTTGGCGATCCTGCTGCTCCACGTGGACCATGTCGTCTCGGTCGACCACCTGATCGGCGAGCTGTGGAGCGAGCGGCCGCCGGCCAAACCCCGAGCCACCCTGCATGCGCATGTGCACCGGTTACGGCAGACGCTGCGGCAGGCGCGTACGGCGAGCGGCGTGATACTCGACACCCGACCCGATGGCTACCTGATGAGCCTCCCACCGGATTCCCTGGACCGTGTCCGCTGGCACCGCCTGACGGGCGAGGGACAGGCCGCCCTCGCCGAGGGCGACGCACCGCTCGCCGTGGTGCGGTTTCGAGAGGCCCTTTCGCTGTGGCGTGGACCGGCCCTGACCGGGATCGATACCGCCGGAGTCCGGGCGGAGGCCGGCGGACTCGACGAAGGCCGCTGGGAGGTCCTGGAACGGTGCCTGACCGCGGAACTCGCGTTGGGCCGGCACGCGAGCATTCTGCCCGAGCTGGAGGCGCTCACCGCCACGCACCCGTACCGGGAACGGGTGGCTGGGAAGCTGATGCTCGCGCTGAGCCGGGTCGGCCGCCGCGCCGACGCCTTGGCCGCCTTCGCCCGGACCCGGGAGCGCCTGATCAGCGAACTCGGTGTCGAGCCCGGCGCCGAGTTACAACACCTACACCACGAGATCCTGCGTGGAGAAAGCGGCGACCACCCGATCGACCTGTGGGGACCGACCCAGCCCGGCGACGGACCCGACCCGCCCGAGCCGCGCCGCGACATACCGGGCGCCCACGAGGCCACGCCCCCACCCACACACCCGCTGGTTGACACAACGCTCGCGCCATGCCTGCTGCCAGCCGCGCTACCCCGGCTGGTCGGACGCGCCGACGAGGCGGAGCAGGCTCGACGTCAGCTACTCGACCCGGACGACCGGCCGGCGACGGTCATCCTCACCGGACCGGCCGGGGTGGGAAAGACCAGCTTCGTGGTACGGACCGCGCACGCGGTCGCGGCGGAGTTCCCTGACGGACAGCTCTACGCCGACCTGCGGGGCAACGCGCCGGATCCGGTCCACCAGGAGGACGTACTGGCCGGATTCCTGCGTGCGCTCGGGGTACGCGGCCAGGCCATTCCGACCAGCCACACCGAGCGGGTACATCTCTACCGGACCCTGTTGGCCCGGCGGCGGGTACTGGTCGTACTAGACAACGCCGCCGAGGCGCGACAGATCGATGACCTGCTGCCCAACGGGCCGGGATGCGCGGCGATGGTCACCAGCCGTACGAGTTTGGCCAGGCTGCACGGCGTGCGGATGCCGCTGAGGGTGCTTTCGGCCGAGCAGGCGCTGACGCTGCTCCGCGACACGGTCGGCGTGGGCCGGGTCGCGGCGGAGCCGGATTCCGCACGCGACATCGTCGAGCTGTGCGGCAGCCTGCCCCTAGCGGTGTGGGTGGCCGGAGCGCGGCTCGCGGCGCGACCACACTGGACGCTCGCAGGGATGGCCCGGGCACTCGCCGACGAGCACCGCCGGCTGGACGAGCTGACCGTCGGCGACGTCGCGGTGCGGGCGAGTGTGGAGCTGACGTACCAAATCCTGGAGCCCGAGGCGCAGCGGGCCCTGCGGCTGCTCGGGTTGCTGCGGGCCGGCGACCTCGCGCCCTGGGCTCTGGCAGCGCTGCTGGACACCACCCTGGCCGACGCCGAGCGGTTGCTGGACGATTTCATCGAGGTACACCTGGTGGACGTTGCGGCAACGGGATCGGCTGGCACCCGCTACCGACTCCACGACCTCGTCCGACTGGTCGCCCGCGAGCGGGCGCTCGCGGAGGAGCCGCTGCCGGAGCGAGCCGCGGCGCTCCGTCGGGTACTCGGTGCCAGTCTGGATCTCGCCGAGCGGTGCGACCTGGAGTTGAGCGCCGACTTCTTGGGCGTGGCGCGGCACCTCATCGACCATTGGCGCCTTTCGCCGCAGGAGTCCGACGCGCTCACCGCCGACCCGCTGGCCTGGTTCGACCGGGAACGCGCGTTCCTCATCGCCCTCGTGTCCGACGGGCTGGACGCCCGCACACAGCACGGAGCCGACGCCGACGCGACCGACCTCGCCGGATGCCTGGCCTCGTCACTGACCACACTCTTCCAGGTATGCAACCACTTTGATGACTGGCGTCGGGTACAGGATCGCGCCCTGTCTGCCGCCGTCGCCACCGGCAACCGCCAGGTCGCCCTGAAGCTGCATCGTAGCCTCGGGGAACTTCACACCATCCAGGACCGGTACGCCGAAGCGATGAGCCATTTCCGAGCCGCTCTCGACCACCGCGCACCCCAGAAGCCGGAGTACGAGGCGGCCGTGCTCTCCGGTACCGCGTATCTGCATCGTCTCCTCGGCGACTACGACCCGGCGGCGAGCCTGTTCCGCCGGGCGGCCCAACTCGCCGAGAAGACCGGGAACGTAAACGGGCTCGTCTACGCGCTGGCCGGCATCGGTGTCGTGCACCTCGAACGCCAACAGTTCACCGACGCACGCGAGCACTTCATCCGCGCTTTGCGGCTCAGCGAGGAGGCTGGCTACCGTCCTGGCCAGGCCCAGGCCCTACGCGGTCTCGGCCACGTCGAAAGAGCCGGCGGCGACTACACCGCCGCGGCGGAGGCGTTCGGCCGGGCCATGAGAGTCAGCGGTGGGTTCGGCGACCGGCTCGGGTACACGCACGCGGCGTGTTGGCTCGGTGAGGTCTGGGTCCAGCAGGGCCAGCACCGTCAGGCGCGTCGCCTGCTCGCGCGTTGTCTCTGGGTCTACCGCGAGTTCGGGAACTCGTGGGGTGAGGCCTCAACGCTGTGGGCGCTCGCTAAGGCCCAACTTGCCGTTGGCCGCTCCGCCCTGGCCTGCCTTCGGGCCACGCAGTCCGTCCATATCTGGCAGCGGATAGGGTCGCCCTATTGGCTGACCCGGGCACTCGGCACCTTGGCGGACGCCTTGGAACGCGACGGCCAACCAGAGGCCGCGCTGCGGGCCCGAGTCGAGGCGGCCGGCCTGCGCGAATGACGGGCCACCGCGTCTCTGCCGGCGGAAGCAGGCCCCGCACCGGCCCCGGGTCCCGGCGTGGATACGGCAGCCGTCGTCCCATTCGACCGGCGTATATAGCTGGTGGGCGATTCTGGGTTTGAACGTCGATGAACACCACCGGATAGCCGGTCGTCTCGTCGACACCGCTCTCGTCGAGGTGAGGATCCAGCTCGGCGCCCAGGGCTGGTTCAAGGACGGTGCGGGCGATCCCAGCCAGAGGCCACCCGACCCGACCAGGGACACCCCGTGTCGGCCCGGTGGAGGCCGGGATACGCTTCACCCTTGCTCCCGCGTCACGCGCCGGGGGACGAGCTGGCGGACCTGCTCCAGCGTCAAGATCCGGAACCGGACGAGCGGACGGGACGGCGTCGACCGGATTCCCGAGGGCTGACCGGTCGAACGCTGGCTCGGCTGCGAATGAACACCTGCGGCCGGGGTAGCCCGGGGGCAAGGAGGTGAGCGCGTGTATCAGGCGGACGGGCCGGCCGAGCCGGTTGACCGGACGGCCTCACCCGGTGATCGACTCGTCCGGGACATCCGGGAGTTGGCCGTCCAGGAGGCGGCACGGTTCCGGGGTGACCTGACGGAATCGCTGCGCCGGGCTGGGGTGGGCACCGCGCTGCTGGCCGGAGCGGGCATCGCCGTCGTGCTGGGTCTCGGATCGGCGTCCGCAGCCGCGCTGTCGCTGCTGGAGTCGGATCGGACACCACGGCGGGCAGCGGTGCTGCTGGCCGCCGGATATCTGGGCACCGGTGTGCTCCTCACCGTCGTCGGGCTCACCCGGCTGAGCGCGGCCGGTGGCCGGACAAGCCGCCTCACCGCCGAGCTGCGCAACCTACTGACGGCGGTACGGGCCGCCCGCCGGTAGCGCCTGTCTATGGATCTCGGTGGTTCAGCCGTTACCGAGCAGTCGGCGGATCTCGGCTGCGGCCGGATGGTCCGGCGCCCGGCTGAGGAAGCGGCGCAGCGTGGCGCTCGCGCTGCCCGGGTCGGTCACGCGTTGGGCCAGTCCCAGGATCAGCAGACCGTCCGGACTGTCGGGGCGGTGGGCCAGCACCTCGCCGGCCAGGCGTGCGGCCTCGCCGGGCTGTTCGAGTCGGATCAGCGTGAAGGCCAGCCGCAACCGGATCTCGTCGGCTGGTCGCTGGTCCAGCACGGTCCGATAGACCTCGGCCGCCGTCGCGTAGTGCCCCTGTGTCTCCAACGACCGGGCCAGCGTCAACTGGTCGGCTACGGGGTCGGCGGCACCGGGGCTCGGCGGGGCCGGACGGGGCGCCGCCAGGGCGACGGCGCCGACCAGGGCGAGGACCAGGGCGGCGGCGCCGAGGTTCCAGCGCCGGTCACCGGCGACCGTGGCGACGCCCTGCCGGAACCGATGGCCGCCACGAGCGCGACCGGGCGGATGCCGCCGGTCGGTGGCGGTCGTACCAGCGCGTCCACGCTGACGGGCGGTCCGAACGGCCGGTACCAGGCCCAGCGCCAAGCCCAGTACCGGCAACGCCCACAACAGCAGCCCCCAGCCCCGTACCGGCGGCGCAGCCAGCACCTCCGGCCCGTAGCGGTCGACCAGATAGGACCTGATTTCGTCCGGATCGCGGCCCTGGCGGAGTTGGGTGCCGATCACCTCGCGCATCGCGGCGGCGATCGGCGAACGCGAGTCCGCCACCGACTCGCCCTGACAGGCCGGGCAGCGCAGTTCGGCGGCGAGTCGCCGGGCCGGATCACCGTCGCCCCCCGTTGGGGTCACGGAGCGCCAGACGCCGAGCAGTGCGGCGACGACCAGAAAGGTCAGGCTGGCTGTGACGGCGAGCCGACGGAGGTTCATGATTCCAGCAACGGCGTCAGCCGCTCGTCGAGCCACCGAGCGGTGACCGGCCCGATCATCCGGTCGGCGATCCGTCCGGCGCGGTCCAGCAGGAACGTCTCCGGTACCCCGCGTACCCCCCAGTCCACCGCCGTGGTGCCGGCCGGATCGGGCAGCACGGGCAGGTCCCGGGCACCTGTCCGGTCGAGCAGCGCGCGGACGGCCACCTCGCTGTCCCGGACGGCTAGTCCGACCATCCGCAGGTCCCGCCCGGACCACCGGCGTTCTGCGTCGACCAGCAGCGGCAGTTCGTGCTGGCACGGGCCGCACCAGGACGCGAAGATGTTCACCAGCACCACCTGTCCCCGCAGCCCGGCGAGGTCGAACGGGGCGCCGGCCAGGGTCCGTCCGGCGAGTGCCGGTGCCGTCGTACCCGGGGTGCCCGGCGCGGCGGCCGGGCCACCGCCACGGGTGGCGGCCAACCCGACCGCCCCGAGCATCGTCACCAGGCCGAGCACCAACGTCAGGGTCAGCCTCCGCCGTCCGGGGCGAAAGAGCGGGAACGCCGGTCGTCGCCGGCGAACGAATGCGATCACGACGCATTCCCCGGACCGTCCGGTACCGCCGCGCCGGAGCGGCTGACCGGCGCCGGCGGCCCCGACCGGTCGCTGCGGGCACGTCTTCCGGTGACGGATCGGCGGCGCCCGAGCGGCCGGGCCAGGGCGAGCAGCCCGCCGAGTGCGCACAGCGATCCGCCGGCCCAGATCAGCGCGACCATCGGGTTGACCGCCAGCCGGATGGTGGCGGACCGGCCGTCGGTCGAGACGGCCAGCAGGGTGGTGTAGGTGTCCCGCAGCGGTCCCGACCGTACGGCGGGAAGACTCACCGTGGTGTCGTGGTGCGGGTGGTACGTCAGCTCCGGTACCAGCGTCCCGTCGGGGCGGCCCGGCGGTCCGAGCGTCAGCCGGGCCCGGACCGTCATGCCGGCGTCGGTACGGGCCCGATCAACCGCGGTCAGCCGTACCGTCGCACCCGGCACCCGCAGCGCCTCACCGACCGCCAGTTGCCGTTCCGTGGCGACGGTGTAGGCGGAGGAGGCGGCGACACCGACGGCGACGAGCGCGATCCCGAGATGGGCCGTCGTCCCGCCGACCCTCCCCCACCGGATGCTCCGGCGTCTGTCGTCGGGTGACCGGCGGCACAGTTCGGCCACGGTGGCGGCCAGGGAGAAGCCGGCACAGCCGAAGGCGGCCAAGGCCGTCGGCCCGGGACGGCTCGACAGGCCGGTCACCGCGACGACGGCCAGTCCGACAGCGGCTGGACCGACGGCGCGACGGGCGGTCTCCCGGGGTGACGTGCCGCTCGACGGCAGCAGGGCAGCCAGCCCCATCAGGGCCAGTACGGCGATTGCCAGCGGCACCGCTGTGCGGTGGTAATAGACCGGACCGACCGCGACGGCGGTGCCGGAGACGGCTTCGGCGACCGCTGGCAGGACGGTGCCGACCAGCACCACGGCGGCGACGGTGGTCAGCAGGATCCGGTTGCCGACCAGGGCGGTGGCCCGGGACAGCGGCGGCGCCGCGGGCGACGTGACCTGGGGATCGGCACCGCCTCCGGACCCACCCCGCCAACCGACCAGGACCACGGTGCCGATCGCCACCAGAAGGAGGAACCCGAGAAGCAGGGGGCCGAGCGTCGACTCGGTGAAGGCATGCACGCTGGCCACCACCCCGGACCGGGTGAGGAACGTGCCGACCAGGACGAGCAGGAAGCTGGCGCAGGCCAGCGCGATCGACCAGCCGGCCCGGGACGCGCCGCGACGGGTGAACACCGTGTGCAGGAAAGCCGTGGCGGTCAACCAGGGCAGCAACGAGGCGTTCTCCACCGGGTCCCAGGCCCAGTAGCCGCCCCAGCCGAGGACCGCGTACGACCACCAGGCGCCAAGTGCGATTCCGGCGGTGAGCAGCGCCCAGGCGGCCAGGGCCCACCGCCGGGCCGCACTGATCCAGTGCCGTCCCGCATCCCCGACCAGCAGCCCGGCGAGGGCGTAGCCGAACGGCACCACGAGTCCGACGTAGCCGGCGTACAGCAGCGGTGGATGCAGCCCCATCGCCGGGTGCACGCGCAGCAGCGGGTTGGGCCCCGGCCCGTCGGCCGGCACGGGCTCGACCGGCTGGAAGGGGTTGGCGGCGAAGTACGACAGGGCGAAGAAGAAGACCGCGACGAGGCTGACGACGGCCATCGCCCAGTGGTGCAGTCGCCGGTCCCCGGTCGGTACGGTGCGGGCGAGCAGGCCGGCGTAGCCAGCGAGGATCAGCAACCAGAGCAGCAGCGAACCGTCCAGCGCCGACCACAGACTGGTGACCGTGTAGTACAGCGGCACCTGCCGGCCGCCGTTTTCGGCGACGAACCGGACGCTGAAGTCGGGCCGCAGCAACGCCCACTCCAGTGCGCCGCAGGCGACGGCGGCGGCCAGCAGACCGGCCCCGCTGGCGGTCCGGGCCGGTCCGAGTGGCGCGTCCGGCTTCAGCGCGAGGCGCAGCCAGAGCAGGGTCGCCGCGACCGAGGCGGCGAGGCCGGCGCCGAGTGCCCAGGTGCCGAGCTGACCGGTCACCGGGCCGTCCGGGACGGTGCCGGTGACGGTGGCCGGTAGTCGTTGCCGTGCTTGACGAGCACCTGCTCGGCGTAGAAGACGCCGTCGGATCCCAGGACGCCCTCCACCACGGCGTCCTGACCAGCGCGGAAGGTGTCCGGCGGCACACCGGTCTGCCGTACGGTGATCTCGTGGCCGTCCGCGGCGAGCCGGAACACGGTCTGGCCGCCGTCCTGCTCGACAGAGCCGGGTACGACGGCGCCGCCCAGCCGGGTCCGGGTGGTTTGGGCGTCCGGATCGCCGGCCAGTTCGGTCGGGGTTCGGTAGTAGCTGAGCGTGCCCTGGAGACCGGCGTGGACCAGCAGTGCGGTGCCGGCAAGGACCACCGCGGCCAGGGCGAGCCGAGGGCGGCCCGGTCGGCTCATCGCCGGGTCCCGGCTGGTGGTGAGGCGGGAGCAGGGTACGGCGCGGTGCCGGCGCGGGATGTCGGGGTTGTCCGGGGACGGAAACCGCTCCACCGGACCGCCCAGGCGGTGGCGGCAGCGGTCAGGACGAGCCCGGTGCACACCGCCGGCCAGCCGTTCACCGCGCCTCCAGAAGCTCCGGTGTCGCCGCCGGAGCCGGACGGGCGACGGTGCGCTCAACGGCGTCCAGCCGGCGCAGGAAGATCCACATCGCGGTGGCGGTGAACGCAGCGACGCTCAGCAACAGCGCGGCCGCCATCAGCGGGTCGATCGGGGGACGCTGCGGGGCGAGGATCGTCGCGGGCTGGTGCAGGGACCGCCACCAGACGACGGAGAAGTGCACCAGCGGCACCAGCGCGAAGCCGGCCATTCCGACCAGCGCGGCGACCCGGGCGGCCCGGTGCGCGATCCGGATCTCACCGCCTCCGTCGGTCGGATCGAGGGCACGCCGCAGCGCCAGGTAACCGGCGTAGACGACGAGCAGCAGGGCGGTGCTGACCAGTCGCGGATCCCAGACCCACCAGGCGCCCCAGACCGCCCGTCCCCAGAGCGCGCCCAGACTGATGGTCAGCCCGGTCAGCCCGACGCCGAGTTCCGCGGCGACCCGCGCGCACCGGTCCCAGCGGAGGTCGCGGGTGGCAAGGTAGCCGAGACTGGCGGCGAGGACCGAGGCGAACGCCAGGTAGGCGGTCCAGGCGGCCGGCACATGCAGGTACATCAGTCGCTGGGCGTCGCCCTGGAGCGCGTCGGGTGGTGCGATCAGCAGGCCGGTCGCGGTGGCGGCGGCGGCCAGGCCGGCAGCCAGCCAGCCCAGGCTCCGCCGGTCGCCGCCCGCACGCCGTCCGCTGGTCAGCGGCGTACGAAGAGCGGCGGCCTGGTCGTTCTCGGATCTCGGTCTAGGAAGGCCCACGGTGTTGATGATGCAGGAGTGAGAGGAGATTACCGGATTGAATCCGCAAACGAGCTAATAATCTCCTTTGTCTGGTTAGCCTGGTTCGACGGACCGGGCGAGCGAGAGGTGGTGACGCGGTGGTGAGCGGGCACCGGGCGGGCCACCGACGCCGCCGCCTCGTCCTACTCGCCGGCTCCGGGCTCGTGCTGCTGGCGTCCGGCTGCGCCGCCGGCGCGCCCTCCACACTGGATCCGGCCGGCGCGGGTGCCCGGCGGGTGGAGGGCTTCTGGTGGCTGCTGTTCTGGATATCGGTCGCGGTGTTCGCCGAGGTCATGGCGCTGCTGGCCTGGGCACTGGTGTTCCGCCGCCGGCCGGACCGCCGGATCAACCACTCCGATCCGATCCGATTTGTCGTCGTCGCCGGCGCCGGCCTGCCCTTTGTGGTGCTGGTGGCGGTCTTCGGAGTCGGCCTGCGGGACCTGGCGGCGCTGGGTAAGCCGGACAGACCACCGGCGGCCACCATCGAGGTGACCGGGCACAAGTGGTGGTGGGAGGTGCGCTACCCGGGGGTTGACGGGGCGACCGCGAACGAAATCCACATCCCCGTGGGCGAACCGGTGCTGGTCCGGCTGCGCACCGTCGATGTCCTGCACAGCTTCTGGGTGCCGCAACTGATGCCGAAGACCGACCTCATCGCCGGCAAGGTACGGGAGACCTGGCTGCACGCCCAGCGGCCGGGCGAGTACCGAGGCCAGTGCGCCGAGTACTGCGGCCTGCAGCACGCACACATGGCGTTCCTGGTGGTGGCCCACCCCCGGGCCGACTTCGACGCCTGGCTGGGCCGGCTCGCCGCGCCGGCCCCGGTACCGGACAGCGACGCCGAGCGCCGCGGCCAGCAGGCGTTCCTCCAGAATGCCTGCGTCGCCTGCCACACCGTCCGGGGTACCGCCGCCGACGGCACCGTCGGACCGGACCTTTCCACGATCGGCTCCCGGTGGAGCCTCGGCGCGGGCGCGGTGCCGAACGACGGCGGACACCTGGGCGGCTGGATCGCCAACTCCCAGACGATCAAGCCGGGCAACGCCATGCCGCCGCAGCCGGTCGACGCGGCGGCCCTGCCCGACCTCATCGCCTACCTGCAATCACTGCGGTAGGAGCCGGATGCCATGTCGTCCAGCACCGCACAACACGACGCCGCGACCCAGGCGCGCGAGTCGCTGGCCCGACACTGGGCGGAGCCGGCCACCCTGCCCGCCTGGTTCACCACCGTCGACCATAAGAGGATCGGGCGCCGGTATCTGGTCACCGCGGCGGTGTTCTTCGCGTTCGCCGGGATCAGCGCGCTCGCCATGCGGACCCAGCTGGCCGGACCGGAGGCGCAACTGCTGTCGCCAGGCGAGTACAACCAGCTGTTCAGCATGCACGGCACGGCGATGATCTTCCTGTTCTCGACGCCGATGCTGTTCGGGTTCGGCAACTTCCTGATGCCGCTGATGCTCGGCACCCGGGACATGGCCTTTCCCCGGCTGAACGCCTTCGGCTACTGGGTGTTTCTGTTCGCCGGGCTGTTCATGTGGGCCAGCGTGCCGGCCGGCGCCGCGCCGAACGGCGGCTGGTTCGCGTACGTGCCGCTGACCGACGAGCGGAACACCCCCGGCCTGCACCTGGACGTCTACACCCTCGGTCTGCTCTTCCTCGGCATCTCCACCACGGCCGGCGCGATCAATTTCATCGTCACCGCGCTGAAGCTGCGCGCTCCCGGAATGTCGCTGAACCGGGTGCCGATCTTCGTCTGGGCGATCGTCGCCACCTCCTTCATGGTCATCTTCGCGCTCCCGGTGCTGAACCTGGACAACGCCCTGCTCTTCCTCGACCGCCGCTTCGACACCCGCTTCTTCGAACCGGAGCGGGGCGGGAACGTCCTACTCTGGCAGCATCTGTTCTGGATCTTCGGCCATCCGGACGTCTACATCATCGTGATGCCCGCCCTCGGCATCGTCTCGGCGGTGCTGCCGGTCTTCTGCCGGCGCGGCATCGTCGGCTACCCGCTGATCGTGTTCTCGATCGTCGCCATCGCGATCATCTCGTTCGGTGTGTGGGTGCACCACATGTTCGCCACCGGCCTGCCGCAGCTGTCGTACGGCTTCTTCAGCGCCGCCAGCACCATCATCACCATCCCGTCCGGTCTACAGATCTTCGCCTGGCTGGCCACCATGCTGCTCGGTCGCATCGTGCTGAGCGTGCCGTTCCTGTTTGTCCTCGGCTTCCTGGTCACCTTTGTCATCGGCGGCTTCACCGGCGTGATGTTCGCGTTCACCGCCTTCGACCAGCAGACCACCGACAGCTACTTCGTGGTGGCGCACTTCCACTACGTCCTGTTCGGCGGGGCGGTCTTCCCCATCCTCGCCGGGATCTACTACTGGCTGCCCAAGATGACCGGCCGGATGTTCAGCGAGCCGCTCGGCCGGTGGGCGTTCTGGCTGGTCTTCGTCGGCATGAACCTCACCTTCTTCCCGATGCACCTGTCCGGGCTGCTCGGCATGCCCCGGCGGGTCTACACCTATCCCGGCGATCTCGGCTGGGACCCGTGGAACCTGGCCGCCACCATCGGGGCGTACCTGCTGGGGGTCGGGTTGCTGCTGGTGGCGCTCGGCGTGGTACACGCGTTGCGCCGCGGCCGGCCGGCGCCGGACGACCCGTGGGACGGCGACAGCCTGGAGTGGACCACCAGCTCGCCGCCGCCGGCGTACAACTTCCCGGTCCTGCCCCGGGTCCACAGCCTGCATCCGGCCTGGGATCCGCGGACCGCCGAGTCGACCGGCGCGGGCGCGACCGAGGACCGGATCCTGGCCGACGGCCACCAGGCCGTGTTCACCAGTGAATTCGACGGCCACTACGAGCGGGCGGTGGAGATGCCGGAGCCGACGTTGCGACCGCTGGTCACCGCCGTCGGCCTGCTAGTCGTCTTCGTCGGTCTGCTCTTCGCCTGGTACTGGGTCGCCGCCGCCGGCGGTCTCCTCGCCGCCGGCACGCTGGCCGCCTGGCTCTGGCCGCCCCGGCGCACGCCGGAAGAGGCAGGGGTGCCGGCATGACCACCCGGAGCATGCACCTGGCCCTCGGCCCGCACGGGCTCGCCACCGAGGAGCCGGTCGGCCGGTCGACCGCGTGGTGGGGGGTGATGCTCTTCATCACCACCGAGAGCACCCTCTTCGCCGCCCTGTTCGGCAGCTACTTCTACCTGCGCTTCCAGCACGGGGCGCCATGGCCGCCGGACGGGATCGCGGAGCCGGAACTGTTCCTGCCGCTGATCATGACCGGGGTGCTGGTGCCCAGCAGCCTGCCGTTGCTCTGGGCCGAGGCCGGCATCCGACGGGGTCGCCGCTGGCAGCTGCGGGCCGGTCTGCTCGCCACCCTGGTCATGGGTGGCACGTTCCTCGGCCTGCAGGGTATGGAGTACTCCGAGATCCTGCGGGAGTACACCTTCACCAGCAACGCGTACGGGTCGTTGTTCTACACGATCACCACCTTCCACGGTGCGCACGTCACGATCGGCCTGCTCATGGTCGGCTGGCTGCTGATCGCGTCGATGCAGGGCAGTTTCGGCGCCTTACACGAACGAGTCCGGATCGTCGCCTACTACTGGCACTTCGTCGACGTGGTCTGGGTGGCGATTCTCTGCACTGTCTACCTCTCGCCGAGGCTGTGATGACCGAGCGACTGTCGCCCCGTACCGCCCTGTCCGGCGGGCTGCTGCTCTGGTTCGCCGTACTCGGCGGCGTGCTCTCCTGGACCGTGCACTCGTTGGCCGCCTGGAGCATCGACGAACTCACCTGCGAGGCCGGGCACGACGACCTGGCCGGGTTTCCGCTGACCGGCGCGATCGCCCTGACCGTGCTCGTCCCGGCGGCCGGTGCCGTGGCCGCGCTCGCCCTCTCGGTCCTCGCCTGGCGGCGCACCCGGGCCGACCTGCCGTCCGGCGGCGAGCGGTCGGTGGGCCGGACGCACCTGCTCGCCTTCGTCGGACTCTGGCTCAACCTGCTGGCGCTGTCCATGATCGTACTCGGCGGCGTGGCCGCCCTGGTGCTGCCGCCATGCCAGCGGTGACCGGTTGGCCCGCCCCGGGCACGCCGCTGGCCCACGGCGGCGCGACGGAGCAGGCGTGGACGAACCTGGGGCTGGTCACCGTGCTCGCGCTGGTCAGCGCCGGGTACGGCCGGGGGCTGCACGAGCTGTGGAGCCGACGCGGCCCCGGCGCGGTCGTCGCCCGGTGGCGCGCCGGGGCCTTCGTCCTCGGCGTCGGTGCGCTGCTGACCGCCTCGACCGGGCCGATCCACGAGGTGGCCGAGCGCTCCTTCGCCGGACACATGGCGCAGCACATGGTGCTGCTGGTGGTGGCCGGCCCGGCGCTGGGCGCCGCGGCGGTCGGGCTGCCCCTGGCGCTGGCCGCGCCCCGGCGGCTGCGTCGGTACTGGGCCCGGTGGCGTGCCTCGACCGTCGGCACGTGGCTGCGCCGGCCCGGCGGCCTGGCCGTGCTGGCCGGTGTCCTGCACGGCGCCGTGCTCTGGGGCTGGCACCTGCCCACCCCCTACCGGCTGGCGACCGAGAACGGGTTTGTCCACCTGGTCGAGCACGCCTCGTTCGTCGTGGCGGCGGCGCTGCTCTGGTCGGTGGTGCTCGGCACCGGCCGACACCGGGTTGAAGCCCCGGTCGCCGTGTTGCTACTGGTTGCCACGATGCTGGTGGCCTCCGCCCTTGGTGCGGCCCTCACCCTCGCGCCGGTTGCCGTCTATCCGGTCGGCACCCTGGCGCCCGGAGGTGGGGATCCGCTCATCGACCAGCAGCTCGCCGGCCTGCTGATGTGGATTCCGATGGACGTGGTTGTGCTGGTGGCGGCGGCGATGGTGTTCCTGCGCTGGTTCACCGGCCTGGACCGGGTCTCGCCACGCACCACCGGACTGTCACCCGGTGACCGGTTCGACGGGGACGGGCCGGAGCCGGCCGGTCGGGGCGGAACGACCGACGGGCCGCCGGTGGGTCCGGCGGTCGGGAGGGAGACTCGATGAACCGGAGCCTTCCGGGCTGGTCCCGGTCACCGTTGCTCGTGGTGCTCACTGCGCTGGCCGCCCTGGCCGCGTGCGCCCGGGTGCCGCCGCCACCGCCGCCGGAACTGCGTGAGGGACACCCCGACCGGGGGGCACGCCTCATCCAGCAGTACGGCTGCGGCGGTTGCCACGCCGTGCCCGGAGTGGATCGGGCGGACGGGCTGGTGGGGCCGCCGCTGGACCGGTTCGGCTCCCGGTCGTACATCGCCGGCGCGTTACCGAACAGCGCGGAGAACCTGATGCGGTGGATCCAGGACCCGCAGTCGGTGGAACCGGGTACCGCGATGCCCGATCTTGGGGTCACCGCGACCGATGCCCGAGACATCACCGCGTACCTGTTCACGCTGGAGTGAGGCGAGCACGGGTGAGTTGGCGAACGACAACAGCGCCGGGGCCCGTGGCGGGCGCTGCGGGCGGCCCACGTACCCGGGTGCCCGGCCCTGCTTCGGCATCCGGCCGCCGACTGCCCGGCCGACGCCGCCTGGTGATCGCGACCGTACTGGGCCTCGCCGCCGGGCCGGTGCCACTCACCGGACACGCGGCGCCGGCCCCCACCCCGACTCCCGGCGCCACCCCGACCTCCGCCGGCCCGGCGTCACCGGGCCCGACCAGCGCCGCGCCGGCTCCGCCGGCAGACCCGGCGACCGCCGGGGGCACCGATCTCTACCTGCGCAGCTGCGCGAGCTGCCACGGCCCCACCGGCCAGGGCAGCCAGCGCGGACCGGCCCTGGTCGGCGTCGGCCCGGCGTCGGTGGACTTCCAACTCAACACCGGCCGGATGCCGCTGGAAAAGGAGGCAGCCCAGCCGCCGCACCGCCGGCCCGCCTTCTCGGCAGACGAGATCCGGGCCATCGTCGCGCACGTGCGCAGCTTCGGCGGCGGCGGTCCGGAGATACCGTCGGTGGCTCCCGGCGACCTGCGTGACGGCCGGGAGCTGTACCTCGCCACCTGCGCCGCCTGCCACTCCGCCACCGGAATCGGCGCGACCCTGACCAACGGGTTCGTCGCCCCGTCGCTGGAGGGGTCCAGCCCGATCCAGGTGGCCGAGGCGGTCCGGGTCGGCCCTGGGCTGATGCCCGCATTCCCGGAGGGTGTGCTCAGCCAGGAGCAGGTCAACGCGCTGGCCAGCTACGTCCAGGAGCTGCGGGGCGACAAGCTGGACGAGGGCGGGGCGCCGTTGGGTCGGCTGGGTCCCACCACGGAGGGGCTGGTGGCCTGGGGGATCGGACTGGTGCTGCTGGTCCTGGTCGCCCGCTGGCTCGGTAGCAGGGCGGGCGAATGACGACCGAACGGGGACAACCGTGGTGAGCCGGGTGGACGGGCCACGTCCCGGCGAGCGGACCGCGTCCCGGGTCATCGGCGTCGCGTTTGGCATCAGCACGCTCGGGGCGGCCGGCTTCGCCATCGTGTACGCCACCGGTGGGCAGACCCAGCTGGAGGGGATCTGCCTGGCGGTCGCGTTCGCCGGGCTCGCCGCCGGACTCGGCGTGTGGTCCCGTCGGCTCCTGCCCACCGGCGGCTACGTCGAGGAACACGAACCGTTCGACTCGCCCCCGGCGGAACGGCACCTCGCCGACGAGGCGCTGCTCGGACCGGAGAGCCCGGCCCGGCGTGGTGGGCTGCTGGCCATGCTCACGCTGGCCCTCGGTGCGTTGGGCGGGGCGGCGCTGTTTCCGCTGCGTTCGTTGCTGCCGTTCGACCGTGGCCGGCCGGTCCACGAGTTGCGGACCACGCCGTGGGCCGCCGGTGTCCGGCTGGTCCGCTCCGACGGCACTCCGGTACGGCCCGACGACGTGCCGGGCGGCACGATGCTGCCGGTCTTTCCGGAGGGGCACCGGAACCGGGGCGATGTGCCGGCCTTCGCCGTCCGGCTGGACCCGGCCCGGTTCACCGTGCCGCCACCAGGCGGGGACGTCGGCGGCATCGTCGTCTACTCCCTGCTCTGCACCCACGCCGGCTGCCCGGTCGCCGTCTACATCCAGGGGACCGCCCGGATGCTCTGCCCGTGCCACCAGTCGAACTTCGACCTGCTCGCTGGTGCCCGACCGATCGCCGGCCCGGCCGCCCGGCCGCTGCCCGGCCTGCCGATCACTGTGGACGCTGCCGGTTTCCTCACCGCCACCGGCGACTTTACCGCTCCGCCCGGGCCTGGATTCTGGAGCCTGAAGTGATCACCCGCTGGTTGCTCCGCCGGCTGGCCCGCACCGTCGACGACCGGCTGCGCACCGCGCCGGTGCTGCGCAAGGCGCTCGCCAAGGTCTTCCCCGACCACTGGTCGTTCATGCTCGGGGAGATCGCCCTCTACTCGTTCGTCGTGTTGGTGCTGACCGGGGTCTTCCTGACCCTGTTCTTCGAACCGAGCACCGCGGAGACGGTCTACACCGGCTCGTACGAGCCTCTGGACGGCTCCCGCACCTCCTCCGCGTACGCCTCGACGGTGCGGCTCAGCTTCGACATCCGGGCCGGCCTGCTGATGCGGCAGACTCACCACTGGGCCGCGCTGCTCTTCGTCGGCGCGATCGTGCTCCACCTGCTACGGATCTTCTTCACCGGGGCCTTCCGCAAACCCCGCGAACTCAACTGGGTCATCGGGGTCACCATGTTGGCCCTCGCCCTGTTCAACGGCTTCACCGGCTACTCCATCCCGGACGACCTGCTCTCCGGCACTGGGCTGCGGATCCTCTACTCGGTGGCTCAGTCGATCCCGCTGGTGGGCGAGTGGCTGGTATTCCTCGCCTTCGGCGGAGAGTTCCCGACCGAGCAGATGGTGCCGCGGATGTTCGTCGCCCACGTGCTGCTCGTTCCCGCCGTGCTGGCCGCGCTGATCGCCGCACACCTCGGCATCCTGATCCGGCAGAAGCACAGCCAGTTCCCCGGTCCCGGACGGACCGAGAACAACGTGGTGGGTTCGCGGTTCTGGCCCAGCTACACCCTCCGTACCCTCGCGTTGTTCGCCTGGGTCCTCGCGGTGACCTTCGCCCTCGGCGGCCTGGCCCAGATCAACCCCGTCTGGATCTACGGACCGTTCGAGCCGGACCAGGTGACCTCACCCGCCCAACCCGACTGGTACATCGCCTGGGGTGACGGGGTGCTGCGACTCTTTCCAGCCGTCGAGTTCCGGGTCTTCGGGCATCTCGTCCCGTCGCCTTTCCTCCCCGGAGTGCTGTTCGGCGGCCTCACCTTCCTCGGCCTCTACCTCTGGCCGTTCCTCGAACGCCGGCACGGTGGCGACCGGCTGTCGCACCAACTGCTCGACCCGCCCCGCGACCACCCGGCCCGGCTCGGCGTCGGCGTCGGCGTACTGACCCTCTTCACCGTGCTGCTCGCTGCGGCCGCCGACGACATCATTGCCAAGATCCTCAAGGTTCCCGTGCTGGACGTGCTCTCGATCCTGCGGGTGCTCGCGCTGGCGCTGCCAGTGCCCGTCGGTGTGATGGCGTATCTGGTCGCCCGGACGCTGCCGGTCAGCGGTGGTCGAGAGCGCGGCGAGCTGAGCCGAGCGGACGTGCCGCGGGTGCGGCGGTCGAGCGGTGTGGGAAGTCGGACAGACAAGGTGGCAACGGGCGAAAAGCTGAGGTCACCCCCGGAAAAAGTGAAGCCTGCTGGACACGTTGGTCTCGACGACGAGACACGACCGGCCGGTGGTGGCGGCGGGGGCGCCCGGATCGAACTGTGGCAGGAACAGTCCGGCGTCTGGCGGTGGCGATACCGCGAGGAGAAGGTATCGCTCGTCGGCAACCAGGCCCACCTGTCCCGGCCGGAGGCGGAGCAGGCGGCGGAAACAGCCTACGGGAATCTGCCGGTGCTGCAGGTGGAAGCGCCCGGTCGACTGGTCGCCGCAGCGATCGGGGCAGCGGAACGGGCAGGACGCACGGTTGGTCGTACCGGCGGATTTCTAGCCCTGGCAGTCTTCACCTACTGGCGAAACCGCCGCTCTCGACGTGGCTGACCTCGACTGAGCGCCTCCACGTCGTCCGTAAGCGTCGTCAAGTATCCGGCGGCGTAGCGTTCAAGGGCATGTGGCTCCGTACGGTGCTGGGCGCGGTGTACACCGCGATGGCGGTGGGGCAGATGGTCTCGTGGTCGCGGATGCCGGACATGCTGCTGGGGTACGCCGCGCTGTTGGTCCGCGTGGCGCGCCGCGCTCGCGCCCGACCGGCGGCGCAGCCCGTCCCGGGGTGACTGAACGGCCTCTCCCAATTCAACACAACCAGGGGCCGCAGCCCGGAGAATCGGACACGTCAACACATTCGTCGACCAGGCCGGGGCCGTGGCAGGACGGTGCCGGCGACACCCGTCACCGCGAGGAGTCCCATGACCGCCGTCGAACCCGCTCCCGCAACCTCCGCCCGGCCGCTGAAGCGGGACCGAGACGAGATCTTCATCGAGTACACCAAGTCCATCTGCCCGGTCTGCAAGTTCGTCGTCGACGGCCAGGTCAACATCCGCGACGACAAGGTGTACCTGCGCAAGCGCTGCCGTGAACACGGCGAGTTCGAGGCGCTGGTCTACGGCGACGCGCAGATGTACCTGGACTCCGCTCGGTTCAACAAGCCAGGCACGATCCCGCTGACGTTCCAGACCGAGGTCCGGGACGGCTGCCCGTCGGACTGCGGGCTGTGCCCGGAGCACAAGCAGCACGCCTGCCTGGGCATCATCGAGGTGAACACCGGCTGCAACCTGGACTGCCCGATCTGTTTCGCCGACTCGGGCCACCAACCCGACGGATACTCCATCGACCTGGAGCAGTGCGAGCGGATGCTCGACACGTTTGTCGCCAGTGAGGGCGAGGCGGAGGTGGTGATGTTCTCGGGCGGCGAACCGACCATCCACAAGCAGATCCTGACCTTCATCGACGCCGCGCAGGCCCGCCCGATCAAGGCGGTCAACCTCAACACCAACGGCATCCGGCTGGCCTCCGACCGGCTGTTCGTCGCCGAGTTGGGGGCGCGCAACCGGCCCGGCCGGGCGGTGAACGTCTACCTGCAGTTCGACGGCTTCGACGAGCGCACCCACCGCGAGATCCGAGGCCGCGACCTGCGCGAGATCAAACAACGGGCGTTGGACAACTGCGCCGAGGTCGGACTCACCGTCACCCTCGTCGCTGCGGTCGAGCGTGGCCTCAACGACCACGAACTCGGCGCGATCGTCGAGTACGGCCTCGGCCACCCGGCGGTGCGCAGCGTGTCGTTCCAGCCCGTCACCCACTCCGGCCGGCACGTCGAGTTCGACCCGCTGACCCGGCTGACGAACTCCGACATTATCCACGGCATCGCCGCGCAGCGCCCCGACTGGTTCCGCGCCAGCGACTTCTTCCCCGTGCCATGCTGCTTCCCCACCTGCCGGTCGATCACCTATCTACTGACCGAAGGCACCCCGGGCATGCCCGGGTTCGGCCTGGTGGCGATCCCCCGGCTACTCAACGTCGCCGACCACCTCGACTACGTTGCCAACCGGGTCATGCCGGACAGTGCTGTGCGAGAGGCCCTCGAAAAACTGTGGTCCGCGTCGGCGTTCATGGGCACCGACTCCACCAGCGAGCAACTCTCCGCCGCGGCGGCCGCGCTGGACTGCGCCGACGCCTGCGGGATCAACCTGCCCGAGGCGATCGCCGACCTCGATGAGCGCGCCTTCATGATCGTTATTCAGGACTTTCAGGACCCCTACACGCTCAACGTCAAACAGTTGATGAAGTGCTGCGTGGAGGAGATCACCCCGGACGGGCGGCTGATCCCGTTCTGCGCGTACAACTCCGTCGGCTACCGGGAGCAGGTCCGCGAACAGATGTCCGGGGTACCAGTCGCCGACGTGGTGCCCAACGCGCTGCCCCTGCGGGCGGTGCTGGCCGACTCGCCGTACGGATCGAAGGTCGCCGCCACCACCGACGGCGCCGGCGCGGCGGGCAGTCGGCCGATCGCGGCGGACAGCACCAATGTCGGCGGGCGGCTCCGATGAACCAGCCGATGCCGGCGCTCCCCGCCGCCGAAACCAAGGCCTGTTGCGCCGCCGCCTACGGCTCGGACCTGGTAGCCCTGCTGCTCGGCGACTCCTACCATCCGGGCGGCCTCGTGCTGACCCGGCGCCTGGTCGACCGGCTCGCCCCGCGCCCCGGGGCGGCGGTGCTCGACGTGGCCGCCGGGCGGGGCGCCACCGCCCTGATGCTGGCCGCCCAGTACGGGGCAGAGGTCACCGGCGTCGACCTGTCCGAGGCGAACGTGACCGCGGCGGGCGCGGCAGCCCGGGACGCCGGGCTGGCCGACCGGGTCCGCTTCACCCACGGCGACGCCGAACGCCTCCCGACCGGCGACGGCGCGTTCGACGCGGTCGTGTGTGAGTGCGCCTTCTGCACCTTCCCCGACAAGCCGACCGCCGCCGCGGAACTCGCCCGGGTGCTGCGCCCCGGCGGGCGGCTCGGCATCACTGACGTCACCGTCGATTCCGGCCGGCTCCCGTCGGAGCTGACCGGCCTCGGCGGCTGGATCGCCTGCATCGCCGACGCCCGCCCCCTCGATGAGTACGCACGGATCCTCACCGCCGCCGGCTTACGGATCACCGGCACCGAACGCCACGACGCCGCAGTGACCACCATGCTCGACCAGATCGAAGCCCGCCTCACGCTGGTCCGGATGACCGCCCGTAACCAGGCCGAAGCGGCCGGCCTGGACTTCGACCGGGTTCCCGACGTGCTGGCCGCCACCCGCGCGGCGGTCGGTGACGGGATCATCGGCTACGGGTTGATCGTGGCGGAGAAGCCGTGACCGAGGGCTACGACCTTGTCGTCATCGGCGGCGGCGCCGCCGGCCTCGGAGCCGCTCGGGCCGGCGCGGGTGCTGGTGCCCGGACACTCTTGGTCAACGATGGCCCACCCGGCGGAGACTGCACCTTCACCGGCTGTGTCCCGTCGAAGGCGCTGATCGAAGCCGCCGCCCAACGGCTCACCTTCCCGGCCGCCGCGCAACGGGTCCGCGACGCGGTCGCCACCATCGCCGCTACGGAAGACGAGGCCGCGCTACGTGCCGAGGGCGTCGACGTCCGGCGCGGCCGGGCAAGGTTCACCGCGCCGAACCGCCTTGACATCGACGGCATCAACCTGCCGGCTCGCCGGATCGTCATCGCCACCGGCGCGTCCCCTGCCATCCCCCCGTTTCCCGACCTCTCCCACGTGCCGTACCTGACCACCGAAACCGTCTTCGACCTGACCGACCTGCCCCGCTCTCTGGCGGTGCTCGGCGGCGGCTCGGTCGGCTGTGAACTCGCCCAGGCGTTCGCCCGCCTCGGCAGCCGGGTCACCCTTGTCGAACCGGCCGACCGGCTCCTCGCGGCCGAGGAACCGCACGCCTCCCGCGTCATCGCCGACGTGTTCGCCCGCGAAGGCATCGACGTACGTGTCGGCACCCGTGCGCTCGACGCCGCCACAGGTCCGGCCGGGGGCGTCCGGCTCACCCTCGACAACGGCTCCGACGTCACGGCCGACGGACTCCTCGTCGCCACCGGCCGCCGCCCGACCATCGCCGGGCTTGACCTAGAGCGGGCCGGCGTCGCGGTCGACGAGCACGGCCACATAGTCACCGACCACCACCTCGCCACCACCACATCCGGGATCTACGCCGCCGGTGACGTCACCGGCCTCTTGCCGTTCACCCACGCCGCGTTCGCGATGGGGCGTCTCGCCGCCGGCAACGCCCTGTCCCGGCGCCGCCACCGCTACGACCCGCGCGCCACTCCCCGGATCACATTCACCGATCCCGAGGTCGCCCACGTCGGCATGACCAAAGCCGAGGCCGCCGCCCACGGTGCCCGGGTGGCGTACCTACCGATGAACGAGATGGACCGTGCCATCACCGCAGCCGCGACCGACGGCTTCATCCAACTGATCGCCGGACCACACCGTCTGCTCCGCAACCTCGGCGGCGGACGCGTCCTCGGCGCCACCATCGTCGCCACCCGCGCCGGCGAGATGATCCACGAACCAGCCCTGGCCATGGCCACCGGCATGTTCACCGGCCGCCTTGCCCAGGCCACCCACGCCTACCCCACCTGGTCCTACGGCATCCAACTAGCCACGGCCCAGTTCTTCACCACCATCGGCGGACGCAGCGCGAGACCGGCCCGAGCCGGCGACCGCCCTTCCCGGTTCTGACGGCCTCGCTCCGCCCCACCCCGGACGGTTTGTGTCCCGTCTCGGTGGAAGTGGTCCGACGCTTCACCGGGTCCTTCGCGGTCCGGCTGATCCGCTGCAACACGTTGAGGCGACCGTACTCCGGAAGCGCCCTGGTAGGACGCTTCCGGAGCATTTCGTGCCCGTCAGCCGGTCAGGTCGTGGTGCACAACTGGCCGTTCAGTCTGAACGCCGTCGGGTCGGCGTTAGTGCCGGAGTAGTTGGCGTTGAAGAAGGTTTGCACGCTCGCTCCGACGCCGAGGAAACCCGGCGTGCCCGCGTTCAGCGTGACGTTCTGCCCGGTCTGGGTGAACGAGCCCGGCCAACTGCTGTTGATTTGCTGGGTGCCGGGGAACGAGAACGTCAGTTGCCAGGTCGACAGGGCCGGACCGCTGGTGTTCGTGATGGTCAGGTCGGCGTTGAAGTTGTTGCCCCAGTCGCTCTTCGTGTACGCCACTGTGCACGAGGGGGCGGGGGGCGCGGTCTTGATGAGGAAGGCGCTGTTCGCGATGTTCCAGTGGGTGTCCAGGTAGCTGCCGGCGGGCGGGCTGACGTTGAAGTAGTCGTCGCCGTTGCAGTCGATCTGGTGCGGGACGCCCCCCAGGCAGGTGTCCACCGGAACGGTCAAGGGGTCCTCGTCGTCGTAGCACATCATGTCGTATTGGTCCCAGCAGTGGCTGGTGGCAGTGGCGTGCGGGGCGCTGCTCTGCACCGCCCCCAGGGTGTGCAGCAGCTCGTGGGCCATGGTGCTCCATGAGAAACAGCCGGCGTTGCGGAGGCCGACGAACGCGTGCCCGTAGAGATTGGTGTTGTTGTTGTGCAGGTTCGACGGGCCGGGCGAGTCGTCGTCTTCGCGGCCCCAGGCGTCGCCGCACCCGGTGCCCTCGTACCAGATGGCGTACTTACGGTCCACGCTGTTGTATCCGTTGGCCCTCAGCGAGTCCAGCACGCCGAACAGGTTGCCCATGATGGACTGCGGGACAACGACGCTGGTGATCGTGGGAAGGCAGTTGGCGTCGGTCACCCATCGCACCGCGCGGTACGCGTCCGGTCCGCCGGTGCGCCGCGCCGCCTCCAGGAACTGCTCGTCGATCCGGGCCGGGATGTCGAGCAGCGTGGAGCGCAAGTTGGGCAGGTCGTCCGGAGTCGCGTCGCCACGTACGTAGAGCATCTGGACGCGCTTGCCGGAGACGCCGTCGCCGTCGCAGTTCACCGTCGCGGCGGACGCCGGTGCGGCGAGGGTGCCGACGGCGCCCGTCGTGACCAGCGAACCGCCGGCGACGAGGCCCAGGATGAGCAACGCGCGCAGCCCTGCGCGGCGTCGGGATGTTGGGGTCAGCGATCGTGATCGCACGTTGGTGTCCCCTTCGTGAGATGCCACGCACTGGGTTGTGTGCGGCCCGGCCGGACTGGCCAGGTCGCACGGTACGAACAGGATGAATACGGAACCGATATTTTTCGTACAGCTATCGCGCTGGTCGCAGGCCGACGTCGCCGGCTGGCCGTCCCGCGGTCGCGACGCCGTCGACCCAGGATCGTGCGCGCGCCAGCGGCGCTCGTCCACACGCACATAGGCGACTTCCACCGATGCGAACGCGCCGCCACTGATGCGACCTTGGTCATGTCCGGTCCCACTGACCTGAAGGAGACATCTCTCGATGAGGACCATGGACAACACAGTTCCGATCACAGGCGGCACCTCGGGCATCGGGCTCGCCTGGGGCTGCGCCGTCGTGTGGGCGGCGACAAGGTGATCATCGCTGAACGGAACGTGGAGCTGTCCGACCAGTTCACGACCGACCACCCGGGAGTCGAGACGCTCGTCCTCGACGTCGCCGATCCCACGTCGATCACCTCCGTCAGGCGTCGTTCGTACCAATCGCCCCGACTCACAACGTCGCCAAGACGGCAACCCACAGTCGAAACGTTCGGTAAATGTTCCTTCGCTACTGTCGGATGCGGTGGGGAAAAGTTTCGCGGGACTGGGGAGCGGTAGTGAATGTCCACGTCCGTCTGCTTGGCCCGGTCGAGATAGTTCGGGACGGTGTCGCGGCCACACTCGGCCCGCCAAAGCAGCGCACGGCGGCGGTGATGCTCCTCGTGCACGCCAACCAGCCGGTCTCCATCGGCCGACTCGTCAACGAGGTCTGGCCCGACGAGCCGCCGCCCTCGGCGGTGGCCAACATCCGTACGTACCTCAACCGGCTCCGGGCGCTCTGCCGCGACTCACCGGCACTCTCCGTACGTCGATGTACGGGCGGGTACGCGCTTGACGCGGTACCCGATGCGGTCGATCTGGATCTCTTCGCGACGCGGACCGCGTGTGGCGATGTTGCCTTGGACAAGGGCGACATCGCCGCCGCCGCGACGCAGTACGCGGCGGCGCTGGACCTGTGGCGGGGCGAGCCGTTCGAGGGGGTGCCGCTCGGACCGGTCCTCGACGCGGCCCGGGCCGAGCTGAGCGAGCGTCGTAACGCGGTCGTCGAGCGGCACGCCGAACTGCGGCTGCGGCTGGGCGATGCCGCCAGCATCGTGGCTCCGCTGCGCCGGCAGGTCGTGGCGGAGCCGTTACGCGAGTCTGGGTGGCGGCTGCTCGCCATCGCGCTGTGGCTGAGCGGCAACCCGGCGGCGGCCTTGGAGACGCTCGGTGACGCCCGCGCCGTGCTCGCCGAGGAGCTCGGCGTCTCGCCCGGGCCGGCCCTGCGCGAGCTGTACCGCGCGGTTGTGAGCGGCGACGACGCCGCGGTGCGGGCGAATGTCGGGCCGGCCTCGCCGGGCATGGTGGAGCACGAGGCGGATCCCATCCGCGCACTCGTCGCCCAGCTCGCCCACGAGCTGGGTATGCTGCCTTTGCCTGGAATTCTCATCGCCAACAGCGGGCGACAAGGATCCTCCGGCGTTTCCCATCCGCACGGGCGGGGACGTGTGCCAGGCAGGGCTTCCGCCGCAACGCGGTCCTGCGATGCTCGACAGGCTCGCCGACCAGATCATCGTCCAGTTGCCGACGGGGCCGAGTCGGGATGCTCTCGGGATTCGTCGCCGGCTCGAAGGGGATGTTGAGGCGGGGGGCGTACCGGTTGCGCAGATAGCTAGTAGTGCTTTGTCCCGTTTTGCATAGGTCGCTGTCTGTTGCTGTGGCGACTCGTCGGCTCCAGTGTGGATCTGCGGGCAGTGGGACAGCCAACGCCATCACCATGGCGGACGGCAACAATCTTCGGACCCGCACGTACCGGACCTCCAGCTTGACGATGGGTTCAACCCATCTATGTGTCGGCGACCGCCGGATGGTTACCGCGAAAAGCCGCTCCTGTCTCAAACACGGTGGCGGCGGTGGACGCGGACGGGCCTTGTGGTCGGGCGTAGGGCTGTCAAGACCATCCCAGGGCTGGGAGCCGGTGAAGGGCGGCCTCGACGTCGGGGGCGGCCGCGCCGTCCGCGTCGATCCACGGCGACCAGTTCTGCGTAGCGGAGAGGTCCAGACGCGCCACCATCTCGCCTTCGCCGTGTCAGCTCCATGCTGGTTGGTGGCCAGCGGGTCCGTAGCCGGCAGGTGCCGGAAGACGTAGATGTCCGACGGGAGCACGTCCGGCAGGTGGGTCGCGTCGCCGGCCAGGACCATGCCCTGCACGGTCCCACCGGCCGGTTCGCGCGTTGCAGGTTCGCCTGGGCCAGCCGCACCCGGTGCGGTGAAAGGATGATCAGGGACCCGGAGTTTCCCGACCCGAGCCGTCCGGCGCGGAACACCGGACCGGTCATCGCTTGTAGATCATCATTGGCCGCACAGCGCGGCCACTCATGTGCTTCTTCCTGGTTGTGTGGCTAGCGTGCACAGGCACCCCGGGATCAAAGCCCATGGAGGAGTGTCCATGCCGCGACGTCGGTTCAACACCCACCTGCCAGCCGCCGGGTGCGCTGCCCTGGCACTCGTCGCGGCAACCGTTGCCGCCCCCGACGTCGCTGCCGCTGAACCAACCACCAGCGACGTCCGGTCCACGTCCTGCGACGCCGAGGCCGCGGGTTACCGGCCGGTACGCGGGCTCGACCTGCCCACCGCCGCGAACTGGCAGGAGGCGACACCGCCGTACACATTCGACGAGACCGCAAGCGTCGCCGGTGGTTTCGACCGGGTCGGCTACTGCCTGGAACTCACCACCGAAGCGGGTACGAATTGGGTGTGGACGTCGATGGAGGCGCTGAGCGGCAACCCCGACGACGTCGGCCTGCCGACCCGGATGGAACGGTCGCGGCACCAGTTCGTCGACGACCTGACGGTCGCCTCCAACGTGCCCGGCGTACCGGAGGTCGACGGCGGCTCCGGCTGGGTCGAGATGTGGCCCAACCAGTACGACGCGACGGGTTCGCGGCAGGTACCGGGAGCCTCCGAGACCGTCCGCGATGCCGACGACGCAGTCCTGTGGGCGAACGGGTACGGCTCGTTCCAGGTGCACGCGTTCGCCGACGCGGGCGACGCCCGTGGCCCGCGGACCGCCTACGCTGCGACCGCGACTCCGGTGCTGGCCGTCAATGCCTTCACCACCGCCGGTCCTCAGACGATGGACGTCGGCATCGGCGCCAGCCCGGGCGGAAACCCCGACTGGACGTTCGCCAGGAACGCCGGCGACTACACCGCCCGGCGGCTCACCTTCTACGCCCGGCCCTCGCTGGCCCGGGTGGACGCTGCCCCGATTTCGCGGCAGGTGGTCCCGCGCCCGGGCCGAACCGCCACCAGCGTGCCGGTGCGGGTCAGCGGGGTGGCACTCGACCCGGACGTCACCGCGGTCGAGCTGCGGACCACCCGCGGCGGCCGGCAGACGACCCGGCGGGCCGCCGTGTCGCCGGCGGCACCCCGGTTCTCGTTCACCGTCTCGCTGCCGGTGGCGCTGACGTCGACCGATCTGGAACTTGTCGCGCTCACCGCCGACGGCCGCAGCCACCGCTTCGGCCGCGCGGTCGACGTCGTCGCCGGTGACGTCATCGTGGTGCAGGGACAGTCGAACGCGCAGGCCGGCCAGCAGCCGAACTCGACGTCGTCGGAGGCGGACCGGTCCCGGTGGGTGCGTACCTTCGGTACTTCCAACAACAACAACTCGCGGCTGGCGGCCGCCATCGGCGGCTGGACCTACGCCATGGGCGACAACGTCCAGCGGGTAGGGGCGATCGGACAGTGGGCGGTCCGGATGGGACAGCTCATGTCGGCCGAACTCGGCATCCCGATCGCCATCGTCAACGGTGCCCGTGGTGGCCAGCCGATCAGCTACTTCGCGCGCAACGACAACGCTCCCACCGATGGTGCGACCAGCTACGGGATGCTGCTGCAACGCCTCGCCCGGGCCGGCCTGGCCGGGCCGGACGCCATCGACGTCATGCTGTGGTACCAGGGTGAGGCCGACCGCGACGACGCAGAGGTACACGTTGCCGGGTTCACCGAGCTGGTCGCGGACTGGCGCCAGGACTATGGTGCCAAGCTGCCGGTCTACGTCCACCAGGTCCGCAGCTCCCCCTGCGACCAGGCGACCCCGGTGGCGCTGCGGGACGCCCAACGGCGGCTGCCGGACACGATCGACAACCTGCGGGTGCAGTCGACGACCGGCCTCAACGGCCACGACGGTTGCCACTTCGACTACATCGACGGCTACCGCACTCTCGGTGAGCACAACGCCACCATGCTCCTCGACGACCTGTACCGTCCGGGCGCCCCGAGGGTGGCGCCACCGAACCCCAGAGCGGCACACCGGATCGACGACAACCCGAATCGGCTGGTGGTGAACCTCCGCTCCCCCGCGCGCCCGCTGACCGTCGAGGATGGTGCGGCCGCGGACTTCCGAGTACCGGGCACCGTCGTGGAATCCGTGCGCTGGCAACCCGGCCTTGGCCTGGTACTGACGCTGGACCGGCCGGTACCCGCCGACGCCACCGTGGCGTACCTCGCCCACCGTCGCGCCGGTCCCCGTGTCATCGATGGCCTCGGTATGGGGCTGCTCGCCTTCCAGCTCCCCGTCGAATAGCACCATGACCGTCGTCATGCCGGGTTTCACGTGTGGTGCCCGGCATGACGACAGTCAGTCGTCCCGACGACCACCGGGTGGGTCGGCAGCAGGTGCCGGACCAACCCGCACACCAGGACCGCGCCGGCCAACGCCGTCCGCGACCAGGCCAACGCGGTCCGCTCCGGCTGAACCTCCGGGCTCCACACCCGGGCGTCGGCATCCCGCCTCACCTGAGGACCGCCAACACCAGCACTACACCGGCCAGGCTCAATCCGGCCGCCATCGCGATGCCGAACACCATCGCCGGCAACGGCCGACCATGCCGCAACGCCCGCTCGCTGAGCGCCCACCGCAGGAACGCGAAAGCGGGCACGACGGCACCCGCTCCCACCGACACGACGGCGGCCACACCAACCGCTCCCGGGCCGTCCAGGCACCAGCCCGCGCAGCCCCGGGTTCATTCCGCAGGCCGGCTCTCCCTCAGCGTCAACGCAATGCCTGCCAGGTGTCGCGCAACGGCCGCTGCCCGACTCCGGGCTTCGTCCAGTCACACACGCCCGATGGGAAGATCTCCAACAGTCGAGCGCGCTCCTCCGGGCTGAAGCTGACCACATAGTCACGCCAGTCGATGGCCTTCCGGTGGCAGGTCACCACGTCGTCGGTCAGCGGAGCGCCGGCTACCAGCCGTGGGGTGGAGTAGGCGGGGAACAGCTGCCCGCACTCCCCGGCATTGTCCACGGTGAGCCGTTGCACGATCTTGCGGGGCGTGGCGTCGCGGCTCCAGCACGCGTCGGTGAGACCGGCCGGCTTGTTCCGCACCACCTTCTGGTGTGCGGGCACCGGCGCGTCATCGGCCACGAGCGCGGTCAGCCACTCCTCCATGCTGGTCAGGGCGTACCGCAGGGTTGGGCTGGTCAGACTGAAGCCGCCGAAACGGCTGTCCTCCACGAGGATCACCTGGTTGTCCGCGTCACCGTTCGCCGCCTCCAGCCGCGCCCGGGTGGCGTAGCCGTGAATCGTCATGTGGATGTCGCCGTTCGCGGCGTCCTCGGAGTACGACCGGTAGTCGATGATCGGTGTGCCGGCGAGGCCCGCCCCGCCGAAGAGAATGCGCCCGGTGCGGTAGGCGGCGTTCCTCGCGATCGGGTCCGCCGCGGTGCGTCGCGGCACCGGCCTGGCATCGAGGTCCAGACCCCCGATGCGCTCGTTGAGGTCGAGGAACTGCTGTGTGGTGATCGCGCCCGAGTGGAGCGCGGCCAGCCCGTACTGCACCCCCACGTTGTCCAGCGGCCGCCGGGCGAATCCGGTGGCCGGGTCACGCCCGTAGACGTTCACAGTGTGGTCGTAGACGTCCGCGCGTGCTCCGCCGGGGTTGGTCTGCGGGTGGTAGCGCAGTTCGGCGGGCAACTCGTCGGGGAACTCAGCGACCGGGTCCAGCCGTTTCGCCCCGTCGCTGAGGTTGCGGATGCTCTCCCACCGCAGGAAGCCGGCGACCTGGCGCTGCTCCTCGCGGCTGAACGTGCCCGGCGCGACCTCGGTGAAATAGTGCTCAAGCAGCCGGGTGTCGAACAGCGTGATGTTCGTCGCGGACGCGACGTCGGGAAACGTCCGCCCGACCACGATGCCGTCCAGCAGGCCCGGGTAGTTGTCCGCGATCTGGTGGCCCTGGTAGGAGCCTCCCGAAGAACCCCAGCCGATGGTGAACAGCGGATCGCCGTAGTGCTCAACGAACCGTTCCTTGACCATCATCATCGTCTCGGCCGCGAGCAGGTCGTTGCAGTTGTTGCCGAAGACGTTCAGCGACGCCGACGCGACCGCGTAGCCGCGGGCGAGCATCTGCGGGTCCAGGACACCGCCGGTTTCCGTGCCCTGGGTGTACCAGCCGCGCCGGCAGCCGCCGCCGAAGGTGTAGATGAGCCGGTCGTTCCAGCCGGGGCTGTGCCGGTGGAACGTGGGTTGTTCCGTTGCCGGGTCGTGCAGCATGGAGATCTGGTAGATCGACCGGTTGAGCGTGCCGGTCTCGATCCGGATGAGAAACGGGACCGTCTCGCCGGTGATGGTGGTCGTCCAGGCGAGGTCGTCGGGTCTGGCCGCCGGATCCGGCAGTGGCCTGGTCCTGCCGGCGGTGGATCGGTACGCGTAGTCGACCCGAGTAGCCACCGAGCAGTCGGCGTCGAGCGGATCGCCGAGCGGATCGCCGTCAACCAGACGGAACAGGTCGGTGGTGCAGACGTACGGCGTCTGGTGCGGACCGCTGATCACCGGCCCGGTGGCCGGATGGTTCGTCAGGACGAGGTGGTCGCGCAG
Organism: Plantactinospora sp. DSM 117369; assembly: GCF_053764795.1. Classification (NCBI taxonomy): domain Bacteria; kingdom Bacillati; phylum Actinomycetota; class Actinomycetes; order Micromonosporales; family Micromonosporaceae; genus Plantactinospora; species Plantactinospora sp. DSM 117369. The sequence goes on from NZ_CM132446.1 coordinate 5,801,489, forward strand.
CGGCCCGGCGATCGCGACGAGGTGGTTGCGCCCGGGGCGGACCCGATCGACCAGGCCGGTCAGGGCGTGTGCGTTCGCGTCGGCCCGGAAGGAGCCGGTGATGTCCGTGCCGTTGAGCGTGAGGCGTACCCCGTCCAACGGCCTGGCGCGCGGCACCACCGCGGTGACGAGCACGTCGTCCGCGGTCACCAGTTCGGGCCGGGCCGACAACGCCACCAGTCGCAGGCGTTCGTTGTCGGCCGCCGTTGCCGGTGCGGTGTGGGGTACGACGAGTGTGGCCGCGGCGACAACGGCCACGGCCGAGACCGCGGCGAGGACGGATCGTGGCGGGTGGTGCCTGGTGACAGGGCGCATCGCAGACCTCCGCTCTCAGACGCCGCCGGAGTAGACGGCGAACTCGGCCAACTGGGTGTTGTGACCCGGCGATGTGGGGTACCACCCCTCGGTGATGCGCAGCCGCACGTGGCGCGCCTGCGTCGGCGTGACCGCCGTGGTGGTCGCCGCATTCCCGGCGTCGTCCGTGACCGACAGCACGGTCGTCCACCGCTCGCCGTCCAGGGACGTCTGCACGTCGTACGACCGCGGGGCCCAGTTCTCCCGACCGCTCAACCGCACCGCACGCACCACCGTGGCGAGTCCGAGGTCGACGCCGATGAACTCCGGGGCCTCGGGCGTTGGGGCCTGTCCGGGCGTGTGACCGCCGGACACCCAGTACGTCGACGCCAACCCGTCGGTCAGGAACGACGGCGGCTGCTGGTACTGGTAGCTGGATGCCCAGACGCGCGGATACGGGCTGCCCGTCGCGTTGACCGCCAGGTTGTCGGAGTGTCGAAGCGTGACGTGCGCCTGCCCCCTCGCTCCGTTGGCCGCCACCGCGTCGATGACGAGGTCGGACGAGCCGGAGTCGCGCTGACCGCTCAGGCGTACCAGCGCTGTCGCCGACGACCGGCCGGGAATCCGCAACGTCGGCCGGTCCAACGTCGCCTCGACTCCGTCGTCGGTCGTCACGTCAACCGACACCGACACCGGTCTGGGTGAGTTGTTGGCGACCCGCACCCGTGCCTGGTTGGTGCCGCCGGCGGCCAACGGCAGTTCCCGTTCGAGGGCCTCCACCGCCAGGGTCGGCTGTCGGCTATCGCGCGGAATCAGGCGTACCGGCCCGAACAACCCGTAGTCCATGCGTGGCCGGTCGGCCGCGCCGGTGCCGGGTGCGACCCGGACCGCGTTGACGAGGGTCGACGCGACGCGCACCGTCAGGGCGTTGTCACCGGCCCGCAGATAGCGCCCCACCTCGATGTGCCGGAGATCCTGCGGGCTCCGCGCCGGGATGCGGGCGCCGTTCAGCGTCACGGTGACGGTGTCGACGGCGGTTCCCAGGTCCAGGTACGCCGTGCGGACCCCGTCCCACGAGTCGTCGAGGGTGAACGTCGAGGTGTAGGTCCCGACCCCGGACACGTCGCCAAGGTCGATGTCGTATCCGTTCGCCGGGGTGATCGCCGACCACGGTGGCAGCGCGCCACGCTCATCACCGGCCGGTTCAACGGCCGGAAGAGTGGTCTTGGCGGTGTCACCGGGCAGCCCCGATTCACCCCGGGTCCAGCTCTCCACCTGGAGAGTCCAATCGTCGAGAAGCACAGGACCCAACCCGGTATTGCGAGCGGTGGTCGGACCCTGTTCGACCGGGGTCGACCACCGGAACGTCTCGTCGCGGCGCGTCGACAGCGCGATGACCGCGGTGTCGGACGCCTCCAGGGCGACATCGACGACCACACCGCCCGAGGTCTGCCGGTAGTCGGTGAGCGGTGTGATCTCGCCGGTCCAGGTATCCAGCTTGTACGGTCGTCCCTCGCCGGTGAGCGTCAGCCGCTGTTCGGTCGCCCACGACCGCTGGTTGAACAGGTAGTAGTAGTCGGTGGTCGCGTCGGAGCGGCGGACACTCAACACGTCGGCGGACGGCGTCGCGTGCGCGGCGGACGGCGCTATCCCGAGCCGGGCGAGCAGCTCCGGCACGGCGGCGAGGTCGGCGACCCGGTGCACGTCACGCCGTGCGGTGAGCTGGGCGACCAGCCGACGCAGCTCGGCATCCTGCGCGGCCGCGTCGTGGAAGCCCGGGGTCGCCGAGGGCAGCTCACCGACGAAGACGACCGGCAGTCCGTCCCGGGCCAGGGCGAGCAACCGACGCGCGGTGTCGACCGCCATCGTCTGCTGATCCGCGAGGATGATCGCCTGGTGTGCGCCGGCCCTGGGGAACAGCCGCCCGTCCGACACCTTCGCCGAAGGCATCCGCAGGTGCGCCGGACTGAGGTACTCGTAGGTGTAGCCACGTTCGGCCAGCGGCGAGTCGCTCTCCAGGAGCGTCTCCGGTCCGGTGAGCGTGGTGGCCGGCGACCGCAGGCCGAAGTCCTGTAGGTACAGGGCCACGTCGAAGGTCGGCCTGCCCTGCCGGAGCACCAGTTGCAGCCGGGCGAGGTGGTCGTTGATCGCCCGGTAGTCCGCCCAGTTGGGTCCGCCCTTGGCACCCCACGCCTCGGCGAACGAGGTGTTGCCCCCGTACGACATGCCCGGCCACACCGCCTGGTCGGACGTCCCCTCCCCCTTGGTCAGGTACGGGTAGCCGTGCCAGACCACCTGCGTCACTCCACCCGCGTATCCGCGGTACACCGAGCGCAGGTTGGCCGACTCCTGCCAGCCTCCGGCGGTCGTCGCCCAGACGTCCGCCCGCGCCGCGCAACACTCGCTGGACACCACCGGGCTGCCGTTCAGATGCGCGCCGACCGACACCAACCGGTACGGCTCGATGTTGTCGTAGAACACCAGTGACTCGCCCTCGGGCACGTCGACATGGGTGGCCGCCTGCGGCGTGTCGACGGGTCCGCCGTACGGCTGGCTCCGCAGCGCCATGCCGCGTTCGTTCGCCCAGCGGCGCAACGGCACCAGCCGGGAGTCGATGTACAGGTCGTTCCAGGTCTGCCGGTAGTCCGTCCGGATGCGCGCGCCGCTGCCGTCGGTGAAGTCGAAGAAGGGTGCCGTGGTGAGGCCCCCGGATCCGGCGTCGGTGAGCGCCGGGAGTACCCGGATCGGCGAGTAGCCCCGCCGGCGCTCCCACTGGTCGGCGAAGTCCCACGTCCACTTCTGCGAGGCCCCGAGTTCGAGCGAATCCTCGAAGAGGTCGACCCTGCCGACGGCGTCGAGCGCCTCCCGCACCGGCGGGGTGAGAATCGACGAGTCGTAGAACTGCGTCGTCGCCCGGACTCCCTGTTCGCTGAGGTGGTCGAGGAAGTAGTTCGGTTTGGTCGTGGTGAAGTTGTTGCGAAGCTGGCCGTCGCCGGTCTGGAAGAAGCCGATCAGCGCATAGGTGTCGTCGGCGTCGCCCGGCACGTCGAGGCGCAGCGTGCCGTCGCCGCCGACGCTGCCGGTGAGGTCCCGCACGCTGTCGCGGTGGAGCATTCGTGGACCGCCGCCCGGGCGGTCACAGGCCGCGTCCGCGCACCGGGCGAGCAACACGGCGATCGGGGTGCGCCGCGCACCGACCGGGGGTTGCGGGCGGTAGTTGGTCGGCAAGGCGCCGCTGTATCTCGTACCGCCTTTGACGAAGGCGTGCGAGAACACCAACTGTTGCGACGCCCGCGGATCGTTGACATCGGTAACCGTGGGTACGATCGCCGGCCATCGCGGACTGATGGTGAAGTCCAGGGCCAGGTCGAACTCGGCCGCACTCTCCGACATCGTCTGGACCTTCCGCGCCCAGCGTGGTGAGCCCCAGCCGTACTCCGCCAGGAACTCGGGGTCGAAGGCCCGCGGGCCGACGGCGGTGGTCGTGGCGACCTCCGCGCCGCCGGCGCCGATGGCCTTCATGTCGGCGAGCTCCGCGCGTAGCTGCTCGTCCTCCGTGAAAGCCATCGGCATCCACCAGCGGTACTTCGGACGCACCGTCGAGGGCGGATCGGCGAATGTCCCCGCGGTCAACGTCGGGACGGATCCGGCAGGCGCCGCCGACGCCGACGCGGAGTGCAAGTCCGAGGCGGCAGTCGGTGCGATCGCGACAGGGGTGCCGGCGAGCGCCGCCGCGAGGAGCGGAACAGCGACGAGGCGGCTGCGGCGCTTACGGGACATCGCCAGTCTCCGATCTACTCGCCGGCCGGGATGAGGGCGTTCATCGGCAGGCGGGCGGTGAGGCCCGGGATGCCGGCGGTGTTGCTGGTGCCCAGCCGGGACACCTCGGTATTGGTCAGCGCGCGGTCGTAGACCCGGAACTCGTCCATGCTGCCGTGGAACCGGCTCGCCCCGTCGAGCCGCTGCCCGAGGTAGATGGGCGTGGGATCGTCGCCGTTGACCGCCCCGCCGGCACCGGATGCGGTGCCGACCTGGACACCGTCCACGAACAACGCCACGTTGCCCGCCTGGCGACGCAGCACGACGTGGTGCCAGGCACCATCGGCGTACGCGCCGGTGGAGGTGACGTTCGCCGAACCCGTGGCGGTGGTCACCGTGCCACGGATCCGGTTGTTGCCGGGTTCGGCGCGCAGCCACACCTCGGGCGCGCCGTTGACGCCGTACGCCCAGAACAGTGCCTGGTCCCTGCTGGTGTCGCGGTACCTGATCCAGGTCGACACGGTGAAGTCACCAGTGCCCAGGACCGGTGCGGTCCGGAAGGGCAGTTGTACCCGGCCGCGCTCCCCATCGAAGCTGAACGCCCGGCCGTACCGGCCCGCGGTGGTGGTGACGCCGTCGAACACCAGCGCCGACCGGCCCCGCACGTCCGGAGTGGTGGCCGGGGTGTGCAGGTCGCGGTCGTCGAGCCGGACGAAGGCGATCTCCGAGCGGTAGTCGGTGGTACCGCGCTCGTAGAGCAACCCGACGTCACCGCCCGGCAGTTCCACCATGTCGGAATAGCCGCCATAGCAAGCGCACTCCTGCACCGGGACGCTCCGGTCGTTGGTGCCGTACACCTGCACACCCTCGTCGGTGGAGTCCAGCGGCGTATCCACGCCCTGCCAGGTACGACCCTCGTCGAACGACGACCGGACCGTCGGCCGGATCCGCGGCTCCACGTTCACCGACGGCGCCATGGTCAGGATCAGGTTGTAGGCGTCACCCTCGTCGGTGGCCCGCAGCCGCAGCGACGACGACTGGATGTTCGGCGCCTCGAACCCGGGCAGCAGCGTGAAGTCGCTGTGGTACGTCGCCCCGCCGTCCTTGCTGGTCGCGACCGCCCGGTGTGGACGGATGTTCGGGTCGGCCTCCTCCTCGGGAGTACCTCCGACCCAGTTCTGCCGGGCCCACACCATGACGTCGCCGTTGGCCAGTTCCACCAGGCTGAGCTCCTGTGGGATCAGCCGGCGGTCGGCCGGGTAGTGCGCCCGGGCGCCCCGGTGCCAGGTGAGGCCGGCGTCGTCGCTGTAGACGAGCATGGCGCCGAATCCCCCGCCGTCGTAGTTGACGCCCGCGATGAGCCGGCCGGCGTGCGCGCCGCGGGTGAGCTGGATGGCGTGCACCGGCCCGGTCGCGTAGTGGCCCCAGGACGGGTCGTCCAGCTCGGTCAGCGTGCGCGGTGGAGCCCAGGTCACCCCGTTGTCGTCGCTGTGCACTACGTACGGGGTGCGCGGCGCGGTCCGGTGGTTGCTTCCGGGGGTGGCCGGGTTCACCGGGTTGTGCGTGCCCAGCAGCACGATCCGGCCGTCCGGCGCGTCGGCCGGCGGAGCGCCTGGCAGTCGCCGGTACACCACCGGGCCGGGGTTGCCGCGGGTCGCCGGCGCCACCGGGTCGCCCGGTTCGCCCCGCACCACCGTCTGCACCGGCAGCCATCGGCTGGCGCCGGCGGGCAGCCGCCGGACCACCGTCTCGATGTTGGACTTGTCGGCACACGTGTGGAACCGGTGCTCGGCGAAGGCCAGCAACGAACCGTCCACCGCCCTGATGATCGCCGGAATCCGGTAACACCCGGACGGCACGTTCGGGCTGGAAAACAGCACGGTGGTCCTCGCGGCGAACGGGTCGACCGGGGCTGCGGTGACGTCCGCCGCCGCGCCCTGGACCGGTACCAGCGCCGCCGCCGCGCTGACCCCGACGGCGAGCAGCGCCGCCTGGTACCTAGGTCTGCGATGAACGCGCCTGCTACGAACTTTCACGGTCGTCGCTCCTCTTTCTGGTGGGAAATGAGGGTTTCTCGGGATGACGAGGGTTCGCGTGGAGACGAGGATCAGGCGCCCGGTCGGACGATGGCGTTCATCGGACGACGGCGTTCATCGGACGACGGCGTTCATCGGACGACGGCGTTCATCGGACGATGACGCTCATCGGCAGGTGTGCGGTGCGGCCGGGGATGCCGTTGGTGTTGCTGATGCGCAACCAGGTCAGCTCGGCGGTGCTCAGCGCGCGGTCGTAGATCCGGAACTCGTCCATGCTGCCGTGGAACCGGTTCGCCCCGTCGGGGCGCTGCCCGAGGTAGATCGGGGTCGGATCGTCCCCGTGGACAGCACCGGCGGCGCCGGACCCGGAGCCGACCCGCACGCCGTCGACGAACAGGGCGACCGTGCCGCGTTGCCGGCGCAGCGCCACGTGGTGCCACGCCCCGTCGGCGTACGCGCCGGTGGATGTGACGGCCACCGATCCGGCAGCGGTGGTGACCATGCCACGGATGCGATCACTGCCCGGCTCGGCCCGCAACCACACCTGCGGCTCGCCATCCTGGCCGTACGCCCAGAAGATGGCCTGGTCCCTGGTGTCGTCGTCGTACCTGAGCCAGGTCGACACGGTGAAGTCACCAGTGCCCAGCACCGGTGCGGTCCGGTACGGCAACTGGACCCGGCCCCGCTGCCCGTCGAACGCGAACGCCCGGCCGTACACACCACGGGTGGTGGTGACGCCGTCGAACACCAGCGCCGACCGGCCCCGCACGTCCGGAGTGGTGGCCGGGGTGTGCAGGTCGCGGTCGTCGAGCCGGACGAAGGCGATCTCCGAGCGGTAGTCGGTGGTACCGCGCTCGTAGAGCAACCCGACGTCACCGCCCGGCAGTTCCACCATGTCGGAATAGCCGCCATAGCAAGCGCACTCCTGCACCGGGACGCTCCGGTCGTTGGTGCCGTACACCTGCACACCCTCGTCGGTGGAGTCCAGCGGCGTATCCACGCCCTGCCAGGTACGACCCTCGTCGAACGACGACCGCACCGTCGGCCGGATCCGCGGCTCCTGGTTCACCGACGGCGATGAGACGAGGATCCGGTTGTACGCGTCGCCCTCGTCGGTCGCGTCCGTCCGCAACGACGCCGACTGGATCGGGGGCGCCTCGAACCCGGGCAGGTTGGTGTAACCGCTGTGGTAGGTCTCGCCGCCGTCCTTGCTGATCGCGATCGACCGGTGCGGCACCACGTTGGGGTCGGCCAGCTCCTCCGGGGTTCCCGTGTTGGTGTTCTGCCGACCCCACACGAGAATGTCGCCGTTGGCCAGCTCGACCAGGCTCAGCTCCCCGACGTTCTGCCGGGCGGCGGGCGGGTACTCGACCTGGGCGCCCTTGTGCCACGTGGTGCCGGCGTCGTCGCTGTAGGCGATCATGAGGCCGAACATCGAGCCGACGCGGTAGTTGACGCCGACCGCCAGCCGGCCGGCGTGCGCGCCACGGGTGAGCTGGATGCCGTGCACCGGCGCGGTCTGCATGTGGCCCCAGGACGGGTCGTCCAGCTCCTCGTACAGGCTGCGCGCCGGACTCCAGGTCACCCCGTTGTCGTCGCTGTGCAGCACGTACGGGGTGCGCGGGTAGCCGTCGTGGTTCCTGCCGGGGGTGGCCGGGTCCACCGGATTGTGCGTACTCATCAGCACGATCCGGCCGTCCGGGACGCTGGTGGCCGGGGCGCCGGGCAGCTTCCGGTACACCACCGGTCCCGGGTTGCCCCAGGTCGCCGGCGCCTCCAGCGTGGACCCCTGCACGGTCTCCATCGGCAGCCACCGTGTGGCGCCGGGCGGCAGCCGCCGCACCACGAGGTCCATGTGGGACTTGTCGGCGCAGGTGTGGATCCTGCGCTCGGCGAAGGCCAGCAACGAGCCGTCCACGGCCCGCACGATGGCCGGGATCCGGTAGCACCCGGCGGGCACGTACGGGGTGGAGAACAGCACGGTGGTCTTCGCCTCCAACGGGTCGGCCGCCGCCGCCACGGCATCGGCCGCCGCCTGGGCCGGGATCAGCGCTGCCGCGGCGATCAGCCCGGCGGCGAGCAGCGCCGCCTGGTATCGGGGTCTGCGAAGAAGGCGCCTGGCAGGGATGGTCACGATCGTCACTCTCCTCGTGGGGATGAGGGTGTTCGTGCGGATCGCGCGTCAGGGACGGTGCCGTGCGACCGCGGTAGCGAACAGTTCCCGCCGCGCGGCCCGGTCGTCGTCAGTGACCTGGACGCGCGACGGAGCGGCGGGATCCAGATAGGTCGGTGGAGTCGCCTCGTGCAGCGCCCACCGCGCCACGGTCTCGCGCAACCGCCGGAGCGCGTCGGCGTGCGCCGGGTCGTCGACGAGGTTGGTCAGCTCGTACGGATCGGTGGCCAGGTCGAACAGGGCTTCCCCGGCGGCGTCGGACCACAGCAGCTTGTACCGGCCGGTGCGGGCCATGCCGGCGGCCTCCTGCCTGCGGTCCTCAGCGAAGACGCAATCGTGCCCGGCGGCCGGGTCGGTCAGGTCCTGGCCCGGCAGCGGCGTCGCCGGTGACACTCCGCAGGTCGCCAGGACCGTCGGGGCGACGTCGATCAGTGAGACCAGCCCGTCGGCGGTCTCGCCGCCACGCTGGCACCCCGGGAACTTGACCAGCAGCGGCACCTTCACCACCGGGTCGTACATCGGCCCGTCCTTGAGCAGCAGGTGGTGGAAGCCGAGGTACTCGCCGTGGTCAGCGGTGAAGACGATCAGCGTGTCGTCGTACAGCCCGCGCTGTCGCAGCGTGTCGAGCAGGAGTCCGACCTGGTGGTCCAGGTGCGAGATGGTGGCGTAGTAGTGCGCCATCACCCGCCGCAGCAGTGGCAGGGTCAGCGGCTCGTAGTCGAAGTACCGCTGCCGGTACCGCTGGTCGGCGGGCGGGATGGCGTCCGTCCATCCTGGCAACGGTGTCAGTGCCGCCGGGTCGTACATCGTGTCCCAGCCGGCCGGTGGGTCGAACGGGTGGTGTGGCTTGACGAACGACACGTGCAGCAGGTCGCCACCGCCGCCGGACCAGCCGGCCACGACCTTCCGCGCCCGCTCGCCGATCCAGGTGGTGGAGTGCCACTCCTCCGGCAGGTCCGACCGGCCGCTGCCGTACGTCTCCCAGTACGACCGTGGTGCCGTCGCGCGGAACTCCTGCTCCTGGTCGACGAGGTCGGCCACCGGCGCCAGCCCAGCCGCCGCCAGCTCCCGGTGGTAGTCGTCGTCGTACCGGCCGGGCCCGTCCTGCTCCGCCAGCTCGAGATGGTCGTAACCGACGTCGAGGTACGTCGGCGTGAAGTGCATCTTGCCGACCGCCGCCGTCCGGTACCCGGCCCGGCGCAACGCCCGGGGAAAGGTGTCGATACCAGGCGCGAGCGTGCATCGGTTCGTCCAGCCGGCATGCTGGCGGACATGCAGGCCGGAGAGGAGCGAGTACCGGGACGGGGTGCAGACCGGGAACGGGCAGTACGCGTTGCGGTACCGGACCCCGTCACCGGCCAACCGATCCAGGTGCGGGGTACGCACGTCCGGGTTGCCGGCCGCACCGAGGCAGTCCGCCCGGAACTGATCGGCCTGGATGACCAGTACATTCGGTGCCATCAGCAGCCGCCGACACCGAATCCGAGCCCGGTCACCTCGGCTCGCAGCGCGGCCAGCTGCTCCGGGTCGAGTGACGGCAACGGCGGCCGGCATGGTCCGCAGTCGACGCCGAAGACCGACCCCAGTGCCTTGAATCCGGGCAGCTCGCCGCCCGACCGCGCCGCCGCATCGATGACCTGCTGTGCGCGGAGCTGACACTCCTGCGCCCTAGCCAACTCGCCGCGGGCCGCGTGGGCGAGCATCTGCTGGAACAGCGGACTGGCGAAGTTGTACACCGAGCCGATCGCGGCCCGTGCCCCCCACTGCCAGGCGGCGAGCACCAGCTTGGCGACACCGACATAGACCTCCTGCTCGCCGGCCAGGTGCAGGCAGCGCTGGAGGTCCACCATGTCGTTGGCGGCGAACTTGACACCGGCGAACGACGGGATCCGTTCCCGCGCCGCCAGCAGCACGTCGCTGGCCCGCAGGTTCACCCCGGTGATCGAGGGGATGTGGTAGTAGGTGAACGGCAGTGTCGGGGCGGCCTCGGCGATGGCCGCGCAGGCGTCCACCAGCGCGTCCACCGTCTCGGGGCGGTGGAAGTACGGGGAGACCGCGGAGATCGCCTTCGCCCCCACCTGCTCGGCGTGGCCGGCGAGCCGGCGCGCTTCGGTGAGACTCGCGTGTCCGACATGGACGATGACGTCCAGTCGGCCGGCCGCGACCTCGCACCACCGCTCGACCAGCGCCATCCGCTCGGCCGTCGACAGCGCCGCGCCCTCTCCGGCGGTACCGCCGACGAACGCCGCCGGTGACCCCCACGCGAGCAGCGCGTCCGCCTGCTTCGCGACGGTGTCGAGGGCCAGCTCGCCGGCCTCGTCGAACGGCGTGAACACGGCGGTCAGCAGCGCCATTCCCGGTCCGTCGGTGGAGTAGCGCAACGCTGTCATGGGGTTCCTTTCGATTGGCCGGTGGGGCGGGTCAGGCCCTCGTGTTGACGAGGGTGACGAAGTCGCGAGGATCGGTGGCCAGGCCGGTGACTCGCTTGTGCAGCGCGAAGAGCGACGGCTGGGTGGAGATCCCGATCGCCCAGGACTCGTCGGCCAGTACCTTGTTCAGCGCCGCGTACGCGGCCTTCTGGTCCGCCGGCGTGATCGCGGAGCCGGCCGCGGCCACCGCGTCGACGTACGCGGGTGGCACCCTGTCGCGGAACGTCGTGTTCTCCTTGCCCGGCAGCATCTGCCGGCCTCGGGCGATCAGCGACGGGCTTTGCAGGTTGTTTGGCTGGTTGGCGACCGTGCACTGCAGTTTGCTGGCGAACAACGCCTCGAGGTACGCGGCCTCCTCCTGCGGGGCGATCTCCAACTCGAACCCGATCTTCTTCAGGTCCGCCTGGATGATCTGAAGCGCCTCCACCGCGACGGTCCCCGAAGCGACGCCCGCGACCGCCTTGCGCGCGCCACCGGACTGCGCCAGCATCGCGGCCGCGGCGTCCAGGTCGAACCCGTGCGAGTCAAGGTAGGCCCGGTCGAACGCGGGCGACGGCGGCATGAACGCCGTGTAGATGGGGTCGCCGATGCCGAAGTTGACCTGCTTGATGATCCGCTCGCGGTCGATGGCCCGCGCCAATGCCTGCCGCAGCAGCTTGTTGTCGAAGGGCGGGATGGTGGCGTTCATGAAGAACAGGGTCATCCGGCCGCCGCCCTCCACCAGGGTGAACCGACCCTTGAGCCGCTCGGAGTGCCGGAACCCGATGTATGCGGCGCCGTCGACGGACCCCGACTCCAGCGCGGCCACCAACGCGTCCTCGTCGGTGAAGAACCGGTACTCGACCTCGTCGAGGTACGGCTTGCCCGCATCGTAGAAGTCGGGGTTCTTCGTCAGCTTCAGGCGCTGGTTGCGCTGGAACTCCCCGAGCCGGAACGCCCCGGAGCCGGCCGGCTCGTGTTCCAGCTGGGTCGGGGTGTTCTTGTCCGCCGGAATCAGCGGGAACGCGAACATCCAGTCGATGACGAGCGACTCCGGGGTGGGCGCCTTGAAGGTGACGCGTACGGTGCGGTCGTCGACCGCGGTGGCCGTGGCGATGAACGCGGACGGCTGCGCGAGGGTGAATGCGGTGTCGGGGTTCTGCGCCCGCTTGATGCCGGCGACGACATCCGCTGCGCTGACCGCCGCACCGGAGTGGTACCTCGCCTCCCGCAGGGTGACGGTGACCGACGCGTGGTCGGCGGCGAACTCCCACTTCTCGGCTCCGGCGGGAATGGCCTGGTACGTGCCGTCGGTCGGGTAGTCGACCAGGTACGTGTAGAAGGCATGGATATGGATGTCGGTGTTGGTCAGGTACGGGTCGAACTGCATGATCTTCGTCGTACCGAGCGTGAGCTTGCCGGTGCCGGCACCGGTGCTCCCGTTGTCGCCGGAACCGCAGGCGCTCAGCAGCGGCGCGGTGGCGAGCGCGCCGGTGGCCGCCAGGCCGGTCCGTAGCAGCGCGCGGCGGGAAACGAGGCGGGACTGTCGCGGAGAAATGCCCATGGGGATGCCCTCTGAAGTGGGGTGGGGTGGATGTCAGGTGAGTCGGATACGCGGATCGAGGACGCCGTAGGCCACGTCCACCAGGAGATTCAGCAGCAGGAACGTGGCGACGACGAACAGCACCCCGCCCTGGACCAGGGCGTAGTCGCGTTCCCCGATAGCGGTGTAGAGCAGCCGCCCGAGTCCGGGGTAGTTGAAGACGGCCTCGATGACGACGGTGCCGCCGAGAAAGCTGCCGAGTTGGAGCCCGACGACGGTGACGGTCGGCAGTGCGGCGTTCCGCACGGCGTGCCGGCGGATCACGTCCCGTTCCGGCACGCCCTTGGCACGGGCGGTACGGATGTAGTCCTTGCCCATCACCTCGCCCAGCGAGTTCGCGAGGAACCGGGCGGTGACGCTGGAGGTGTGCACGGCGATGGCGGCCGCCGGCAGGATGGTGCTGCGCAGCGCGGCACCGGGGTTCTGCCACACCGGCACGAAATCGCTGGAGGCGGGCAGCCATCGCAACTGCACGGCGAGCACGATGATGAGCAGCAGACCGAGCCAGAACGCCGGCACCGCCAGGCCCACCGTGAGGTAGCCCTGGAGGACCCGGCCGACGACCGAGTACGGCCGCAGCGCCACCACGATGCCGACCGGCACCGCGATGAGCAGCGTGAGCACCAGCGTGAAACCGGCCAGCTGCACCGTCGCCGGGATCCGGTCCATCAGCTCGGTGAGCACCGGCTGGCCCGAGTAGTACGACGTGCCGAGGTCACCGGTGAGCGCGTGGCCCAGCCAGACCCCGTACTGCGCCAGGAAGGGCTGGTCCAACCCCATCCGGGCGCGGATCGCGGCCAACTCGGCATCACTCGCGTCCGGGCCGATCAACACCGTCGCCGGGTCGCCGGGCAGCAGGAACACGAAGGCCCACACCGCGACCGAGCCGAGCAGCAGCACCACCGCGAACTGCAACAGCCGACGAACCAGGTAGCCGTACATCTACACCGCTCCTCTGCCGATCCCGCGCTCCGCCGAGCGCGGCCCGCCGCCACCGACCGCACGTTGCAGGCCACGCCCGATCCGTTCCAGGAAGAACACGGTGGCGGCCAGGCAGATCCCCGGGAACAGTCCATAGGTCGGGCTCTGGTACAGGTACGAACGGGCGTCCTGGAGCATGCCGCCCCACGACGGCGCCGGCGGTGGGGTACCGAGCCCGAGGAAGCTCAGCCCCGCCTCGATCACGATCGCCATCGACGCGGTGATGACGAACTGGACCACGACCGGACCGAGCACGTTCGGCAGTACCGTGCGGGTCATCGTGTCCGGCGTGCTCGCGCCCATCCCACGGGCCGCCAGCACGAAGTCGCGCTCGCGCACCTCCAGGGTCGCCACCCGGGTCAGCCGGGCGAACTCCGGTATCGCGCCGATCCCGATCGCCAGGATCAGGTTGAGCCGGCCCGGCCCCAGCACCGCGATGATGACCAGCGAGAGCAGGATCCCGGGCACCGCCAGCAGCAGGTCGACCACCCGCATCGCGACCGCGTCGGCCCACCGCCCCAGGTACCCGGCGACAAGCCCCAGCGGGACCCCGACGCCCGCGCCGACCGCGGCGGCACCGGCCGCGACGAGCAGTGAGGCGCGAGCACCGTAGATCATCCGGGAGACGATGTCCCGGCCGAGCTGATCGGTGCCGAGCAGGTGCGTCCCGGACGGGCCGAGCAACGGCTCGCCGCCCTGCGCGGCCGGGTCGAACGGCGCGACGATCGGCGCGAGCAGCGCCATCACCGCGAGCGTGGCCAACCCGACCGCACCGACGACGGCGGACCGGGACCGGGCGAACCGGCGCGCCGCCGCCAGCCGGCGCCGTTGCGGCGCGACCATGGAAGCCTCGGCGGCTGGCGCGCTCATGCGCTCACCTGCGGTACGAGATCGGGAACTTCGTCGGCGTAGTGGCAGGCCGTGTGTCCACCGGCGACGGGACGGAGCAACGGTTCCTCCTCGGCGCAACGGGCCGCCGCGATCGGGCACCGGGTCCGGAAGCGGCACCCCGACGGCGGGCTCACCGGACTGGGGACGTCACCGCCCAACGGCACCCGGCGCCGGGTCTCGCGACCGACCGGATCCGGTACCGGCACCGACGCCAGCAGCGAACGGGTGTACGGGTGGCGCGGGTCGTCGTACACCCGGGTCACCGACCCGGACTCGACGACCTTCCCGAGGTACATGACCGCGACCTGGTCGGCGACCTGGCGGATGACCGAAAGATCGTGGCTGACGAACAGGTACGCCATCCCGGACTCCCGCTGCAGGTCCGCCAGCAGGTTCAGCACCTGCGCCTGCACCGACACGTCCAGGGCGGACACCGGCTCGTCGAGGATCAGCAGCCGGGGGCGAGATGCCAGGGCGCGCGCGATCGCCACCCGCTGCCGCTGGCCGCCGGAGAACTCCGCCGGGAACCGGTCGACGTGCTCCGGCCGCAGGCCCACGCGGCTGAACAGCTCGCGTACGTCTTCCCGGCGCCGCGCGCGGGGCAGGCGCTGTAGCCGCAGCGGCTCGGCAACGTTGTCACCGACGGTCAGGCGCGGGTTCAGCGACGCGTACGGATCCTGGAAGACCATTTGCGCGCGCCGCCGGATCCGCCGCAGGCCGGCCCGGCCCGCCCGCCCGACGTCGTCGCCCTCCACGAGGACCTGCCCACCGGTCGGATCCACCAGCCGCAGGACGAGCCGCGCAAGAGTTGTCTTGCCACAGCCGGACTCGCCGACCAGGCCAAGCGTTCCCCCGGCCGGGATACGCAGCGAAACCCCGTCGACCGCGTGCACCCAGGCGGTCGCCCGCGCGAAGACCCCGGATCGCACCGGGAACCAGCTCACCGCGTCCCGGACCTCCAGGACCGGCACCGCCGACTCCGGTGCTGCCTCGCCGGCACCGACCGGCGCGGCCACCGGCTGCGCCACGTCGCTGCCCAGTGCCGCCGCGCCGTCTCCCGTGCCGGGCCGCGCCGCCGCCTCGTCCGGGAAGTGACAGGCGCTCGCGCCGGTACCGGCATCGTCGGCCCGCAACTCCGGCCGGGTCTGTACGCAGACACTGCGGCCGCGAGTAGTCGGGCAGCGCGGCGCGAACGCACACCCCGGCGGTATCTCGGTGAGGTCGGGCGGCTGTCCCGGGATCGGGAGCAGCCGTTCCGCCGTGCTGTCGAGCCGGGGCAGCGCGCGCATCAGGGCGGCGGTGTAGGGGTGTCGCGGCCGACTGAAGATCGATGTGACCTCGCCGGTCTCCACGATCCGACCGCCGTAGGTCACGGCGACCCGGTCGGCGGTCTCGGCGACCACTCCGAGGTCGTGGGTGATCAGTACGACGCCGGCGCCGGTCTCCTCCCGCGCCAGCCGGAGTACGTCGAGGATCTGCGCCTGGACGCTCACGTCCAGCGCCGTGGTGGGCTCGTCCGCGATCAGGACCGTCGGGCGGTTGGCGATCGCCATGGCGATCATCACCCGCTGGCACATCCCCCCGGAGAACTGGTGGGGGTATTGGTCGTAGCGGGCCCGCGGATGAGGCACGCCCACCATCTCGAGCAGTTCCACGACGCGCTCCCGCGCCGTGTTGGCCGGCAGGGCCCGGTCATGCACCCGCAGCGCCTCGGCGATCTGGTCGCCGACCCGCTGGACCGGGTTGAGGGCGGAGATGGCGTCCTGGAAGATCATCGCCACGTCACGTCCGAGCCGCCGCCGGAGCGCCGCCTCCGGCAGGCTCAGCAGATCCACGCCGGCGAGCATCACCTCGCCGGAGACCCGCCGCAGGTTCGGCGCCTGGAGCAGGCCCAGCGCGGCGAGCACCGAGACGCTCTTGCCCGAACCGGTCTCCCCCACCACACTGAGCGTCTCGCCGCCGTAGACGTCGTAGCTCATCCCGTCGACCGCGCGCACCACACCCGCCGGCGTCGAGAACTCGACGACCAGGTTGCGCACGCTCAGCACCGGCTGGCCGGCACCGCGATCCGGCACGACGGGCGTGGTGCCGCTGTGGGCGATCACGTCTCGGACCACGCCATCCAGGGCTCCACCTGACACCGACGACCTCCTCGCACCGGGGATGCCAGCACGTTGCTGCAAGATGTCCTACAGATTTCGTTACCGTAGGCGGCACCCGATCATGGTGTCAAGGGTGGCAAGATATCCTACAAGTTGGCGCGAACGGGAGGTCGATCGACAGCGTGGCAACTCGGCAGAACGACGTGCAGCCGGAGTTCCGGCGGCTTGGCAACACCCCTCCGCTGCACCAGGTCGTGCAGCAGGAGATCAGGAACTACATCCTCAAACAGCGGCTGCGCCCCGGTGACCCGCTCAAGCCCGAGTCCGAGCTTGCCCGGCTGTTCGGGGTCAGTCGCAACTCGGTCCGCGAGGCGGTCAAGGCGCTGGAGTCCACCGGTGTGCTGGAGACGCGACGCGGCAGCGGCGTCTACGTATGCGACTTCTCCTTCACTCCGCTGCTCGAGCACCTCCCCTACGGCCTCATGCAGGACTATCGGGCCCTGCGGGAGTTGGTCGCGTTGCGGAAGACCCTCGAGGCCAACCTGGTCGCCGACGCGATGCGGGCCATGTCGCCCACGAGCGTCGCCGCGCTGCGGGAAAACCTGGAGACGATGCGCAGGCTCGCCGAACAGGGGGAGGGCTTCGCCGAGCAGGACCGCCAGTTCCACCAGCTGCTGTTCCGCGATCTCGGCAACGGGATGCTGCTGAGGCTGTTCGACCAGTTCTGGCTCGCCTTCCACGCCGCGGCGCCACCGTCACGCGGTCGCACGCCGATGGATGCCTACCACGGTCACGCCGCCATCTTCGACGCGATCCTCAGCGGCGACCCGGACCAGGCGCGTACGGCGATCCAGGACCACTACATCGGCATCGAGTCCAAACTCACCGAGGACCCGCCGGCGAAGACGCCGCCGCCCACAGAGACACCCACGGAATCAGGTTCCGCCCCGACATTGGAGGTTTGACCGTGAGATCCCGCGCGCTGTGGAGCAGACTGTCCGTACTGCTGCTGATGGCCAGCACGTTGCTGGTGGTTGCGCCGCCGGCATCGTCCGATGCGGCGATCCCCAACCCGACGGTGCTGTTCACCCGGGGCATGGGGGGATACGACTGCATCCGGGGTGCCAAGCTGGTGCCCGCCCGTGACGGCACTCTCATCGCCATCGGCAGTGCGAAGTACCGGAACGAAACAGGCGAGTGCCCGGACCTGACCCACACCGACATCGTGATGCGGCGGCGGGCCCTGGACGGCACCTGGGGTCCGCTGGTGAAGATCCGCTCCAACCCCAAGGGCGACGGCAGGATGCTCTCCGCGACTCCCGTCGTCGACCAGCGCACCGGCAACATCATGCTGTTCGTCCGCGACGGTTCGGACACCGACTTCGACGAGTCCGTATCGTACGTGCTGACCAGCGACGACAACGGCCAGACATGGCCGGAGACCGCCAGGTACCCGTGGGTGACCCGCCCCGGCCCCAGCCACGGCATCCAACTGGAGCACGGACCACATGCCAGGCGGCTGGTCGTCGCCATGTGGCTCGACACGACACCGCAGAAGACCCAGTTGATCTACAGCGACGACGGCGGCGTGAGCTGGACTCGTGGCGCCACGTCCACCGGGGAGTGGTCGGGCGAACCGAGCATCTTCGAGCGCAACGACGGCGCCATCTACGTCATGGCGCGCAACCAGGGCGCCGAGGACCTGGGCGACACCAAGACCTTCGGCATCAGCGCCGACGGCGGCGAGACGTTCACCGGCCCGTTCCAGGTCGTCGACAACCTGGTGGCGCCGAAGGTGTACGGCACCGTACTGCGCCTGCGGTCCACCTTGGACGGTGACAAGTACGACCGCGTGCTGTTCTCCTCCCCCGCCGAATACCGGGAACGGGCCGGGAGCAACACGAAGGACCGCCATCGGATGGTGATCCGGTCGAGCTACACCGAGGGCCGCACATGGCAGGGCGTCAACGACTCCGACAGCCAGACGATCCACACCGGTCCCGCCAGCTATACCAGCATGGCGGAGCTGCCCGACGGCAGGATCGCCCTGGCCTTCGAAGCGGGCGACGAGGGACAGGTGTCCCACCACGAGGTCCGGTTCACTACGTTCACCGAAGCGGACCTCGGCCTGCCGGACGACTACTCGGGCGGCACCGGCACCCCGGACACGTCCGGGCTGGGCAACACTGCCCGCATCCGGGGCACGACGCACGGCGGCGACGGCCGGTTCGACGGAGGCGTGACCCTCGACGGTGTCGACGACCACGTGCAGGTCCCGTTCGCGGAGTCGCTCGCGGTCGACGACGCCGACTTCACCACGATGGCGTGGCTGAAGTACAACGCCACCACAGGCAACCACCCGATCTTCTGGGCGTACGGCGTCGGCGACGACCGCTCCCAGATGTGGCTGCGGGCCGAACCGGGGAGCAACCGCATCCAGGGCCGCGTCCAGAGTGGCGCCAACGGCGGCTCGGTCATGTCGAGCAGCGCGTACAACGACGGCACGTGGCACCACATCGCGTTCCAGCGACAGGGCACCACATTGCGATTGTTCGTCGACGGCACGCTCACCGGCACAGCCACCGGTCCGACCAGTACGGTCAGCCCTGGCCGACCGTTCCAGATGGACATCGGACAGCGAATCGACGGTGCCCAGCACCTCGCCGGGTCACTGGATGAGGTTCGGCTCTACCAGAGGGCGCTCACCGAAGCCGAGATCGACCGCATCCACGCCAACAACGCCGTCAACGTCCCCGGCGCACTGTTGCGGCTGCCGTTCCACCCGAACTTCAAGACCACCGACGACACCTCGGCCAACAACAACGACGGTTTCGTCCGGCAGGCGGTGCCCGGTCCCGGCAGGTTCGGCAACGCGATGACCTTCGACGGCGTCGAGGACCGGGTCCACATCCCGTACAGCAACGCGACAAACCTCGGATCATCCCAGTTCACCATCACCACCTGGGTCAAGTACTCCGGCGGCACCGCCAGGCAGACACTGTTGTGGGCCTACGGCGTCAACGAGTCGAACAGCCAGTTGTGGATCCGCGCCGATCCCGCCAACAACACGATCACCACATCCGCCAGAACCCCCACCGGCGTCGTCCGCATCGACACCGACAAGGCATACGCCGACAACGCCTGGCATTTCCTCGCCCTGCGCCGTACCGACAGCCAACTGATCCTCTCCATCGACGGGGAAAACGTCGGCACTGCACCAGCCCCAACGGGATCGCTCACCGCCGGCCACACAGACGGCGTTCAGGGCATCCACCTCGGCGAAAAGCTTGACGGCACCGACACGTTCACCGGTGCCCTCGACGAGTTGCACCTGTACAGCCGGGCGCTGTCGGACGCCGAACTCGACGCGATGCGCGCCGACAACACCACACCTACCAACGGACTAGCCCTGCACCTTCCGCTGAACGACACCAACGTCCCGGCACCCTGACCCGAGCCACGTCGTTCGGGAACCGCGAGCGCGCTTCGAGTGGATACGGTCGTACCTGCACTGAACCTTTTTCAACCTGAACTGCGCGGCGCTCACACACCGCGGCGGACCTCGCCTCCGACGGACCGCAAGGGGAGGTTGAAAAAGGTTCACTGGACGTGGAGGTACGACCGCCCTCGGTCGCCAGTCCTGACGACCGGGCCGACCTGGCCGCCGAGCGATCCGAGGTCGGCACCCGAACGCACGAGCTGCTGGTGCGCTGGCTCGACAACACCAAGCCGCTGGCGCCCGAGGCCAACCGGCAACCGGAAGCTTCATGGTGGACTGGCCGGCCACGGCGATGGTGACGTCGGCGACGGGGTTGCCCTGACAGGTAACCGCTCCGGCGAGCGTGCCGGTGCCGGGCGGGTTGGGCGCGAAGGGCACGCCCTGGCCGCTGGCCAGTGCCTGCTCGTTGAAGGCGTACTGGAAGCCGATGGTTCCCGGGTGACCCCCAGCTCAGCGCCAGTTGGCCACACCGTCCCCGTTGAAAGGGAACCCGGACCGCAGGGCAGGCAAGTGGATCCGTCACCGTACTGGGCGGGCGGCTCGATCCCGCACCAGTGTGAACAGCTTTTCGTGCTCGTCCAGGCTTCGCTCGGCCGCGAAGAGTTCCCGCGCCTCGCGGGACTTGGCCTCCCGCCAGTCCGCCGGGGTGGCCGCCTGCTCCAGGATCGCCCGGTGCAGCGCGTCCGGGTCGCGGAGCGGGACCATCGAGCCGAACTGCGTCGCCTGGACGGGATACCGCCCGCCGGGCAGGTCGGTGGTCACCGACGGTACGCCGCACATCATCGCCTCGGCCTGCACGATACCGAACGACTCTGCGTTGGACGGCAGTGCGAACACGTCGATCGAGGCGTAGAAGTCATCGATCTCCTGGCCTCGTAGCTCGCCGAGCACCTTGACGCGGTTGTCCGCGCCGATCTCCGCCCTGATGTCCGCGAGGTTGTTGCCGCCCATCACGGTCTGGTAGTTGCCACCGATCAGCAGCCGGGCGTCGGGGTCGGCGATCCGGCGGAAGGCCCGGACGAGGTAGGGAATCCCTTTGTCCTCGACGATGCGGCCGAGGAAGCCGATGTGCAGCCCGCCGGTGCGGCGGTAACGCGGCTGGCCGCCACGGCGGTCGAGACATGGTGCGGCAATAGCGCGGAACTCCCGCCCCTTCATCAGCGGCCAGAACTTCGACGCATGGGCCTGGTCCTCGCTGTAGGCGACCACCGCCGCGGAACGGCGGATCGCGGCTCGGGTCGTCAGGTCAGACACGGCGACCGCGATCCGGCTCAGCCCGCCAGGAGGCAGGTACAGGTCGATGTGCAACATGCTCACAATCGGGGTGGGCCCGGCGAGTCTGGCCACCAGCGCGGCCTCGGCCATCGGCAGGTTTAGGTGGAGCAGGTCGGAGCGGCGGACGATCCGGGCTACCTCGAACGGGTACGCCGGGCTGATCTGCGTCCGGGAGATCCGGCCGAGCACCGGTGACCGGTAGACATCCACCCCATTGATGGTCTCCCGGCGCGGGGTGGACCGGTCGTGCTGGCTGGCCACCACCGCCACCCGCCAGCCACGCGCCGCCATCCCCTCGGCGACGGTACTAGCCGTATGGGTCAGGCCGCTCATGTACGGCAGGTAGTAGGTCAGGGCGACGGTGAGATCGTACCGTTGGTCTGAGTTGTTCATCGACGAGACGTCCTTTCTCGACAGTCTGGGATCGACACGACGACGAGCTTCCCGCTGAGGTCCGAAAGGCTGCCCTGGGACACCGCGGGAACCGCCCGAAGGTGGATGGTCAGCCGGCTGCGGTCGACGCGCTGATCTCCCACGACCAGCACGTGTCCGGCCCGGTGGCTACCAGCTCGGGTATGACCCGCGCCGGGTGGGTGGCCTGACGGCCGCGGTTTCCGGACCTCACGGTGTTCGCCCAAGATCCGGTACATGGTCGACACCGAGGCCACTTCGTCCATCGACCGCTCTGCGCCCTACTGGCCTGTCCCCCTCTCAGCCACGTGGCCCCGAGCCCAGGATGTGGTTCGCGCGATTCTTCAGGGCTCACCGCCGGACCACCTCCGCGTACGCCTGCAGCGTGCGGGCGGCCGCCGTATCCCAGGAATGGCGGCCGAGGATGTACCGGCGGGCACGGTCACCCAGCCCTGGGTCGTCGTCGCTCAGCACCCGGAGCAGCGCGGCCGCCAGTTCGTCTGGATCAAGTGTCTCGGTCCGCACGCACGCCCCCTCGGCGCTACCGACCACGTCCGGGTCGAAGCCGGGGCCGACCACCGCGCGGGCCCGCAGCGCCATCGCCTCCACGGCGGCGAACCCGAACGGCTCGTACGTCGACGGGAAGACGCAGGCGTCGGCCGCCACCACGTGGGCACGGAGCTCGTCGGTGTCCAGGTACCGCCCGAGTACGTGCACGCGCCCGGCCAGCCCTGCCTCCTCGACCCGCTCGCGCAGCCGCTGGTCGATGGAGGTGTCGTCGGGCCAGCCGGTGCCGGCCAGGATCAAGGTGACGTCGGCGCCATCGGCGAGCATCCGACGGACCGCCTCGATCAGCTCGTTCACCCCCTTGTGTGCCCCGTACCGGCCGGCGAACATGATCATCCGTCGTTTGTCCGGGATCCCGTACAGCGCCCGGATCTTGTCCCTTACGGCGCCGCGTTCGATGTCGTCCGGGCATTCCATCCGCCATGCCTTCCCGGGGCCGTGTGAGACCACGGCGATGTCGTCACGGCCGGCCAGGTGGGGGATGCCAGCTACGGTGTGCGTCGACGGGACCATGATCAACCGAGCTCGACGACTCAGCGCCCGGTTCAGTGTCCGTCCGAGCGCGGCGACCAGGCCCCGATCCCGGAGAAAGATCTCGGCTGAGTGCACGTGATAACAGACGGGCATCCGAAACAGGACGGCACAGATCAGCCCGGCTGGCGCACACATCCAGTCGTGCACCGCGACCAGGTCGACCTTCTCCCGGGCGTGCAGCCGGCGGGCGTACCAAGCCCCGACCATGTTCAGCCGGGCGACCGCGGCCATCATCCCGATTCGGGACCGCGGCAGTGAGGTTCGGGCCCATGGCGGCGTGACCAACACCCGGCGGATGGTCGCCTCGTGGTACTGGAACACGCGCTTCAGGCGGTGGTGCCGGGACGCACCTACCAGATGGACCTCGGCATCCTGGGAGGCCAGGGCACCGAGCAGCCCCTCTATGTAGGTACCGATCCCGCCAAATGGATCGGGCGGCGCGCCGGTGGAGACGATGACGATCCTCACGTCACCCTGCCTTTCTGATCATCCGGAACGACCACCCGGAACACCTGGGCCGCATGGTCGGAGAAGGCCTCACCGCCGCTGCCGAGCCGATAGTCGAGCGCGGTCAGGTCTCCGGTCGTGAACAGCCAGTCGAGCCGCCACAGCCGAGGCAGTGGATAGTCGGAGGCGGGCCACGTGCCGGGCGGCGCGAGAGACCCCGTGGGGACATGCACCCGGATATCGGCGCCGGGCGGGGACAACTCCATCCAGGGCGAGTTGAAATCACCGGCCAACACGGCCGCGTGGGGGTTTCCAGCCAGATCGGCGCGCAGCTTGCGTAGCTCGCGGAGCCGCCAGACGCCCTGCTCCTTGAGTGCCCGATAGAAACCGCCGCTCAAGGGGTTGCCGTTGATCCGGAAGGGCACCGGGAGGTGCACATTGTAGAAGGAGACTATGCGCCCCCCGACTTGGATGTCGGTACGTTGCGCCTTGGTCCCCTTTCTGAACCATTCCATGCCCGTACCGGGAACTGGATGGTGGTACGCCGCGACGATGGGCAATCGGGACAGCGTGACCAACTCGCCCTCGACCGACATCTGGTAGCCAGGGAACTCCGTGCGGAGCCGGGCCGAGTCGTCGATACGGACCGGCTCCCCCCGCCGATACACGTATTCCTGCAAGAGATAGATATCGGCGTCCTGCTGGCGCAGGAAGGCGTAGAAGGCGTCCTCGTCGTTCACCATCTCCCAGTAGTCCGTGTTCCAGGCGAAGACCTTGACCGTCCTACCTCCGGGACCGCCGGTAGCGGTGTCCGCACACGCCGGGCCATAGCCTGCCAACTGAGTCCCGGAAAGCAGCACAAGAACCAGGACCACGGAAAGCCGACAGCGCATCTGCCGCGCGAACGGCACCAGCGTGAGAAAGAGCAGTGGCACCGTCACCACGGCAAGCGGTGGGGTGGCCTCGAAGATGAACCATGGCCACCAGCGGCCGACGAGCAGAACATGTAAGAGGAGGAACGTGATCCATGCCGCGGTGGCCGCGACGAGGAGCCGTGTTCCCCTGCCCCAGAGGCCGGTCACCGTGTCCGGGTCAGGAACCGCAACAGTGCCTCTCTTCCGAAGCCACGGCCACGGCCGCTGGCGATCTCCACTGTGGTGCTCTTCAGGGGGAACGGCTCCGCCGGCACCGGGACACCGAGAAACTCGCACAGTGGTCCCCATTCATCACGGATATCATAAATGAGCAGGCGACCAGCGGGGACAGTCTCGATGACCTGATCCGTGTGTGCCTGAAATTGCTCGACGGCGCGTTCTGGTTTCCCTTCGGCCACCAGTTTCAGGGCCTGGCCTTCGAGCGTACGCTGAAACAGCTCAATCAGTGGGGCAAGGTCCGTACCGAGCGTCGACGACACTCGTATGGCGCCCCTGCCGTACCACGTGTTTATGTGCCGTCGCCGCTTGAGTAGTGTCCTTTGGATGCTGCTTATCCATTGCTCCGGGTCGCGTACCGTGTGGACGACTTTCACCTCCGGGCAATACTCGACAAGTCTCCGCCAGCAGGGCGTGACCGGCTCGCACACGATTGATCTATAACCAGCGAATATCTCCTCCCAGGCCGACGCCTTGCCTTCAACGGCCCCGAGCAATGGCCGGATCAGCCGGGGATTCCTGAATACCTCCCCGGCCTCAAGACACGGCCCGAAGCCGAGTTGCACCAGCGCGGCAGTGAGGGATGTCGTCCCCGTCCGGCCGTACCCGGTACCTATGACGTGCATCATTGCCTACTCCCTAGTAAGCGATTGGGCAGGTGACGCTTGAGCTGCCCCTCGTCTGGCTGTCACGAAGCGAGTCCCGGCCAGCACTCCCAGCACTCCGAGGGTCGCGATCACATGCCCCAAAGTGGTGACGAACCGGCTCAGCAGCAGCAGTACGATGAGGTCCGGGCCACTGACCAGGACGCCGAGCGTGAGGCCGAGCACGACCTCACGCACGCCGAGGCCGGCAGGTGCCTGCGACAGCGCTCCGGCGATCGCGCTGAGGACGAAACCGCCTAGGCCAAGTGTCATCGCGGATGCGGGAGGTGCGCCGAGGGCGACCGCGAGGATCACCGCGTGCGTGCCGTTGCAGCACCACCCGAGGACGTTGAGTGCGACCACCCCCATAGTGGTCCTACCGCTGGGCAGCACGATCTCGTGTTCACCACGTCGCAAGATGCGTTGTCCGAGGCCGAGCAGTCTGGTGAGCAGGCGTGGCACCAGGATGACCGCGCCGGCGGCGGAGAGCACGAGCGGCACCGACAGCCACCACATTGGATCGTCCGTCGCCAGGTGCGGAACCGCCACCAAGCCGACGATGCCCCCGCTGAGCATGGTCATAACGAGCGTGATCAGACCAGCCGCCATGAGCCGGGACGCTGGCGCTCCGACCCTCCTCGCGAGCGCGGCCTGCACGATCGGGGGCCAGATCCCGCCGGGAAGATAGACCGTCACTCCAGACAGGAAGTACACCCAGGCCGCATCGGAAATCGTGAGTCGTACACCGGTGCCGGCGACCAGCAGTCTCCACCCGAAGAATCCCGGAGCGGTTCCCACCACGGTGAATCCGACCGCGAGACCGACGGCGCTCCAGCCCACAGAACTCAGACTGTCGCCGAGCCCATTTCGTACACGCCAGATCTGCCAAGACAGAAATACGACGATGATCGAATAGACGATGGTTCGGAGGACCTTGAGCAGACACCGACGGCCGTTCGGTGAATTCGTCACTACCGCACCAGCGTCCCCGGCAGCCGGGCACCGATCGCCGGCGAGTAATCCTCCATCGGGGGCGGCCACTTCGGCTCCTCACGG
The DNA here is from genome assembly GCF_053764795.1 of Plantactinospora sp. DSM 117369. Lineage (NCBI taxonomy): Bacteria > Bacillati > Actinomycetota > Actinomycetes > Micromonosporales > Micromonosporaceae > Plantactinospora > Plantactinospora sp. DSM 117369. Next base: position 5,827,359 of record NZ_CM132446.1, read on the forward strand.
TAGACGGATTGCATTGATGGAGGGGACGTTGATCACGAGTACGAGTGCGCCGATCGCGCAGACCCAGCTCCCGATGGACACGATGAGGGCACGGTCCCGCAGGAGCAACCGGACCGGGTCACCGCCTTCCTTCAGCACCAGGACCACCTGGAGGTACCGGAAGAGCGTGTACAGCACGAAAGGCAAGGAGATCAGCAGCACCTCCTGTCTGTACGGTGCGATCGGCGCCTCGGTGGCCAGGTACGTCAACGTGGCGGCGAGACAGAGCACGCTGGCGAGCAGCAGCAGATGGTTCAGGAATTCCACCGAGTAGCCACGGAGCGAGGGGCGGTGCTCAACTCCCACCTCCACCAGTTCGTACCGGCGTTTTCCGAGGATCAGCAGGAGCGATCCGGAGAAGACAGCAATGAGCATCCAACTGGATGCCGCGACGCCGGTGGCCAGGTATCCCTGAACGACCCGCAACACGAACCCACCGGAGATCGCGCCCATTTCGATCAACGGCACATGCTTGAGGCCGGCGGTGTAGACGAGGTTCAGACCCAGATATCCGAGTATCGGCCAGGAACTGCCGTGCGGAGCGAACGCGAACAGCAGGCCCAGACCGCCGGTCAGCACTGCGCCGTACAGGACGAGCGCGGTGACGGAGAGCCGGCCAGCGGCGATCGGACGCCGGCTCTTTCCCGAGTGCAGTCGGTCGAGGCGCCGGTCGACCACGTCGTTGACGAGGTAGACCACGGCGGCGGCGAGGATGAACGCCACGATGGACCAGGCCACGCGCTCGAGAGCGGGCCACGACCACACCTCCAGGTCCACCAGCGCAATCGGCACCACCAGCACGTTCTTGATCCAGTGCGCCGGCCGGGCCAGCAGGAAGAGGTCCATGACCTGCCGCCGTACACCGGCCCGTTCCCGCTTGGTGGGTTGTTCCCGCTTGGTGGGTTGTTCCCACACGACATTGACGCTGTCCACGCGGCCCCCTGCCTGCCTTAGAAGAAGACTCTCGCCAACGACAGGGCTCCCTGGCGCCAGGCGTCCCGGCTGGTTCGGCCTACACCCGCCGGGCGCTGTTGGCACCACCAGTCATAAGAGCGCAGAATCGCGTCCTCATTGGAGAACCGTGGCGAGAATCCGAGTCGTTCACGTGCCTTGTCGATGGACACGTACGAGTCAATCAGCAGTTTGTGTGTCAGCCGGCGATAGACCGGCGAGAGGTGGCTACGCTCCAGCAGCCGCAGAAGCGGCAGGGCAGGCCATACCGGCAGCGATACGACACGCTTACCGTGCCCCGCGGCATCGAGTACCGACTGAAATGCGGCGCGCAGCGTTCCGAACTCGGCGGCACCTAGATTGTACGTATCGCTGGCGGCCTCGTCGGGTGCCGACAGCAGCAGCATGATGAACTCGACGAGGTCCTCCACGGCGAGCATCTGACTCAGAATGTCGCCGCGCCCGAGAACGGGAAAGTTGCGGCCGTCCGCGGCCCATTCGAAAAGCATCGCGAACAGGCCCATGCGGCCGGGGCCGAGAAAGGTCTTCGGGCGAACAATCGACACGCACATTCCATTGTCGCGAAATTCCTCCGCGATCTCCTCCGCCTCCGCCTTGGCCCGGCTGTAGGCGTCCACCGGCCGGCGCGGATGGGTCTCCGAAGTCGGCACCTCTAACGGCAGGCCGTACACCGCGGCCGAGGAGACATGGATGACACGAGGCACATCGGCGGCCCGGGCGGTCTCGAAGACATTGCGGGTGCCGTCGACGCTGATTTCCCGGAGCCGTCCCTTCGAATAGCTCGGCAATCCGCTCGCACAGTGCACGACGGCGGCGGCACCGGAGAACAGGTCGGTCAGGAACACCTTATCGCCGATGTCTCCGATCGTGTGCTCCACGCCGTTCGTCGGCTCCACGGGCGGGCGTAGGTCGACGCTGTGAACCACATATCCCGCACGCGCCAACCGGCGAACCAGGTTGTCCCCCAGCATTCCGGATCCGCCTGTCACCACGATCCGATCGCCCACCGAATCGCCCCCTTCTTACGCTGAACTGAGTTGTTTTGCTCGCGGTGGCGCAGTCCCACGTCCTGAACGATTCCCGAAAAGCCGCCGGACGTCTCTGGCGGGCCGAACAAATGCCCTGAGATAGCCACGCATCGCGGCGGCTACGTCAGCTCGGATCACATTAAGACCGATGAACGACGGATCGATCTTCCCCGGGACACTGGTTTCCTGGTGTCCACGGGCATAGCTTGCGTCTCGGCCGAGTTCTCGCAGGACGGCCGCGGTCGCGGTGACGGATGCCCTGTACTGTGCATCGGTCACGGCCTGGCCGGCGCCGGATTTGCGGGGCTCGAATACCGCCGCAGTGTGATGCATAGGACGCCGATGGGGTTAAACGGCCCGCTCGCACCTCGTACTGTTGTCTGACCTTCGCGGGGATGATCGGTTTTGGTCGAATCTCATCAAACCGTCTCCTTATATCCAAGATCTTTGGTGCGCGAGAGTCGCATGCGCCAACCCGATGAACCGAGCACATTGAAGCACACCACACGGCTGTTTCAATCTGGCTTCACCCCGGAAAGTAGTCGTCTGGTCTCTGTCTCTAACCGGGAAAAGACCCTCCCGACTTGGCTCATTTAGTGCGTGCCGTGGATGTCATCGAGGGCGGTGCGGAGGTCGTCGGGTACTGGGTCGGCTGCCGGTGAGGGTGTGGTCGCCGGTCCGGATTTTCGATGGTGCGGTAGCGGCGGGCGGTGGTGACGAAGCGCCTGATCGATGTGCTGCGGGACGCGGAGCCGGAACACCTCGGCCTCTGCGAAGGCCGCCGAGGCGGCCCGGGCGCACTCGATGTTGCCCACCTGGCCGGCCTCCTGCCGGTACACCCCGGAGACGGCTACCCCGACGCTGGTGCGACGCTGCGGCGTCGCCCCGCGCTTGTGGCTGGCGCCGCCCGTGCCCCTGCGGTCGGTCAGCATCGCTTCCCGCGATGCCTGGACCCTCTGTTGCCATGCCGGACCTGGGGATCGAACCTCGATGCCTGCCAGCACAGCCCACACGTCACGGGTGTGGGCTGGGTTACGAGCCCCAGATGGTCGGGACGACGGCATCGCACGTGGTCGCGTGGCGACGCATTGACTGTCTCCTATTCGGTCGGCTAACGTATGACGTCTGATGAATGTTGGACACAGTGACACCCTCGAAGGATTCCCGCGATGTCCTCGTCAACGTTTCGGTTCTCCTGCCGTGCGACCGTCACGACCGGGGCGGCTGGGGCCGCCGCTGCCACTGGACTGTGGACGGTAGGCGCGGCCGCTGCCACCGACGGTCCGAGCAGCTACCCGGCGATGAGGGCGTCGGTTGACCAGCATCCACCGGCCCCCGCGTGGTTTCCGGATGCCAGGTTCGGCATCTACTACCACTGGCGCTTGTAGGGCCAACCACTGACGGCCACGCTGAGCCCCGTCCTGCGCCAGCTAGCGGCCGTTTCAGTCCTCCCCCGGTAGGGGCGTGTGTGGGTCCGCTCGATGGCAAGGCGGACCCGGGCCCTGATCCCGAAGTACCCGTATGCCCGAGCAAAAGCCGACGACCAAGGGTGTGACCGTCCTATGAAAACACGCGCGATCGCCGCGACAGCCGCCGCTGTCCTCCTCGCCGCCGGCACGGCGGCGGCCATTGTCAACCCCGGGTCACCGGCCGCCGCGCACCCGGTGAACTCGGCCGACTTCCAGCAGGTCGAGCTCGCCCGGGGGGTGGCCGAGCTGGGTGAGCCGATGTCCATGGCGGTACTGCCGGACCGCTCGGTGCTGCACACCGCCCGTAATGGGGTGCTGCGTCGAACCACTGCCACCGGGGTCACCAACGTGATCGGCACCCTGCAGGTCTACACGCACGACGAGGAGGGCCTGCAGGGCGTGGCGGTGGACCCGGGTTTTTCCAGCAACCGGTTCATCTACCTCTACTACGCACCGCCACTGTCCACTCCGGGCGGCGACGCGCCGGCCACCGGGACGGACTTCTCGGCGTGGAACGGGGTGAACCGGCTGGCCAGGTTCACGCTCAACGCTGACTTCACACTCAACACGGCCAGCCAGGTGACCGTGTTGGAGGTCTCGACCAACCGCGGCATGTGCTGCCATGTCGGCGGCGACATCGACTTTGACGCGGCCGGCAACCTGTATCTGTCCACAGGGGATGACTCGAACCCCTTCGACTCGGGCGGTTACACCCCCATCGACGAACGCACCAACCGCAACCCGGTCTACGACGCGCAGCGCAGCGCGGGCAACACCAACGACCTGCGTGGCAAGGTACTGCGGATCAAGGTAAACCCGAACGGGACGTACTCCATTCCGGCCGGCAACCTGTTCCCGCCCGGCACCGCCGGCACCCGGCCGGAAATCTACGCGATGGGCCTCCGCAACCCGTTCCGGCTCAGCGTGGACAAGTCGACCGGCGCGGTGTACGTCAGCGACTACGGACCCGATGCCGGCACGACCAGCGCCACCCGTGGCCCGGCGGGCCAGGTCGAGTTCAACCGGATCACGTCGGCCGGCAACTACGGCTGGCCCTACTGCACCGGGTCGAACACCACGTCCGAGACCTATGTGGACTACGTGTTTCCGAACGGGCCGTCCGGAAACAGGTTCAACTGCGCCGCGCCGGTAAACAACTCTCCGCGCAACACGGGGCTGACCAACCTGCCGGCCGCGCGCCCGGCGTGGATCAAGTACGACAACTGTTCGCTGGCCGCGTTCGGCTGCGGCTCGGAATCACCGATGGGCGGCGTGGTGTACCGCTACGACGCGGCCAACCCGTCCGCGGTCAAGTTCCCGGCCTCCCTCGACGGGCACTACTTCGCCATGGAGTTCGGTCGGCGCTGGATCAAGACCATCGACGTCAACGCCGACGGGTCGGCCGGGCAGATCAGCGAGTTCCCGTGGCGCGGCACGCAGATCATTGACAGCGACTTCGGCCCCGACGGAGCGCTGTACGTGTTGGACTACGGCACCGGCTGGGGCAGCGGCGACGCCAGCTCCGCGCTGTACCGCATCGAGTACAACCCGGCCGGCAACCAGGCGCCGGTCGCCCGCGCCAGCGCCAACCGCACGTCCGGCATCGCGCCGCTGACCGTCGACTTCTCCTCGGCCGGATCCTCGGACCCCGAGGGCGGTGCGCTGACCTACTCGTGGAACTTCGGTGACGGCGGCACCTCCACGGCGGCCAACCCCAGTCACACCTTCACCGGCGACGGCCAGCGTACGGTCACGCTGACCGTGACCGATCCCGCGGGTCGCACCGGCGCCGCGTCGGTGGTGATCACGGTCGGCAACACCGCACCCACGGTCACGATGAGTACGCCGATCGACGGAAGCCTGTTCAACTTCGGCGACAACGTGCCGTACACCATCACGGTGTCGGACCCCGAGGACGGCACGGTCGACTGCGAGCGGGTGAAGCTGACCTATTTCCTCGGGCACGACGATCACGGGCATTCGATCACCTCGCGTACCGGGTGCTCGGGAACGCTGCAGATCCCGGTGGACGGTGAGCACGACACGGCGGCCAACCTGTTCGCGGTGTTCGACGCCGAGTACACCGACGGAGGTGCAAACGGTCAGCCGGCGCTGACCACGCACCAGCAGCACGTCCTTCAGCCACGGCACCGGCAGGCCGAGCACCGTGACACCCAGTCGGGTACCGGGCTGTTCAACAAGGCGACCGCGGAGGGCGGGCAGACCGTCGGCGACATCAGCAACGGCGACTGGATCGCGTTCCAGCGCTACGGGCTCGCGGGAGAGACCCAATTTACCGCCCGGGTGTCCTCCGGCGGCTCGGGTGGCACGCTCTCGGTCCGCGCCGGCTCGCCGACCGGCACGGTGCTCGGCTCGGTCACCGTGCCGGCCACGGGCGGTTGGGACATCTTCACCGAGGTTTCCACGGCGCTCTCCGCGGTTCCGGCCGGCACCACCACGTTGTACCTGACCTTCCACGGCGGCACCGGAACGCTGTTCGACGTGGACGCCTTCACGTTCGGCACGGCCCCCAGTGGCGGCGGCACCGGACGGATCGTCGGCGCCGGCGGCGCATGCGTCGACGTCAACGGGGGCAGCACCGCCGACGGCGCCAAGATCCAGCTGTGGGCCTGCAACGGCGGCACGAACCAGCAATGGACCCGCAACGGCAACACCTGGCGGTCACTCGGCAAGTGCATGGGCGTGGCCGGCGGCGCCACCGCCGACGGCAGCCTGGTGCAGCTGTCGACCTGCAACGGCGCCGGCGGGCAGAACTGGACGGCGGGAGCCAACGGCTCCCTGGTCAACGCTCAGTCAGGCAAATGTCTCGACGCCAACGGCGGCAGCTCCGCCAACGGCACCCAGCTCATCATCTGGAGCTGCCACGGCGGCACCAACCAACGCTGGACCCTGCCATGAGAGGAATCCCAGCCATGCGACCAACAACACGTAACATCCTCGGCGTCGCGGCGGCGGCGTTGGTGATCCTGGCGAGTACCGGCAACACGCCGGCGAATGCCGCGGACGCGCCGTACGACGTGCTGGTGTTCTCCAAGACCGCCGGCTTCCGGCACGACTCGATCCCGGCCGGCATCCAGCTGATCCGAGACCTGGGCACCGCCAACAACTTCACGGTGACCGCGACGGAGGACTCGAACCAGTTCAACGCCACCAACCTCGCCCAGTTCGAGGCCGTTGTCTTCCTCAACACCACCGGTGACGTGCTGAACGCCACCCAGCAAACCGCCTTCGAGAACTACATCCGGGCCGGCGGCGGGTACGTGGGCGTGCATTCAGCCTCGGACACCGAGTACGACTGGCCGTTCTACGGCGAGCTGGTCGGCGCGTATTTCGCCTCGCACCCGGCGATCCAGCAGGCCACCGTCCGAGTGGAGAACCGGGCGCATGCGGCGACGGCCGGGCTGAGCCCGACCTGGGTGCGTACCGACGAGTGGTACAACTTCCGGACCAACCCCCGGTCGTCGGCCCGGGTGCTGTCCACCCTCGACGAGTCGAGCTACTCCGGCGGCGGGATGGGGGCCGACCACCCGCACACCTGGTGCAAGACTCTCCAGGGCGGACGCTCGTTCTACACCGGAAGCGGCCACACCCAGGCCAGCTACACCGAGGCGGGCTTCCGGTCGCTGGTGCTCGGCGGCATCAGGTACGCAGCCAACCGGACCAGGGCGGACTGCCGCGCGGAAACCGGCTACACCACCCTCTACGACGGCGCCACCACCGGCTGGTCCCAGGCAGGGCCGGGCGGGTTCAGCAACAGCAACGGCACGCTGACGTCTTCCGGCGGGCTGGGCATGCTGTGGTACAGCACCAAGGAGTTTCGCTCCTACTCCCTGAAGCTCGACTGGATGATGCCGGGCGACGACAACTCCGGCGTGCTCGTCGGATTTCCGGCGAGCAGCGACCCGAACTCGGCCATGAGCAACGGGTACGAGGTGCAGGTCGATGCCACCGACACCGCGGACAGGACCACTGGCGCGGTGTACGGGGTCAAGTCGGCGGACATCGCCGCCCGCGACGCCGCGCTGAACCCACCCGGCGAGTGGAACACCTACGAGCTGCTGGTGGAGGGAGAGCGGCTGCAGGTCTTCCTGAACGGCGTCAAGATCAACGATTTCACCAACACGGATCCGGCGCGATCGCTGACATCCGGCTACATCGGCATCCAGAACCACGGCACCGGCGATGACGTGTCGTTCCGCAACATCCGGATCAAGGAGTTGGGCGGCACCGCGCCCCGGGTCGGCCCGATCACCAGCGCCACCGGCAAGTGCGTCGACGTCAGCGGTTCCAGCTCCGCCGACGGCGCGAAGATCCAGCTCTGGAGCTGCCACGGCGGCACCAACCAGCAATGGACGGTCAACGGGGACACGCTGCGCGCGTCCAACAAGTGCATGGGCGTCGCCGGCGGCGGCACGGCGAACGGCGGCCTGGTCCAGCTGTCGACCTGCAACGGTAGCGGTGCGCAGAACTGGACCCCCGGAGCCAACGGCGCCCTGGTGAACTCGCAGTCGGGCAGATGCCTGGACGCCAACGGCGGCAGCTCCGCCGACGGTACCCAGCTGATCATCTGGACCTGCCACGGCGGCACCAACCAGCGCTGGACCCTTCCGTAACGGCATCGCTCGGCTGCTTGGAGGAGACAAGATGCCTGAAGTGACACGAAGGAAACTACTCGGAGTCGGGGCGGCGGGGGCTGGCGTCATGCTGCTGCCGGCGGGTTGGACCGCAGCCGCTCGGGCCGGGTCGATTGCACCGCCACAGGTGCTGGCAGCCAATGACATGGCGTTGTGGTACGACGAGCCGGCGGGTTCGGATTGGTTGCGGGCCCTGCCGATCGGTAACGGCCGGTTGGGCGCGATGGTGTTCGGGAATGTCGACACCGATCGGCTTCAGCTGAACGAGGACACTGTGTGGGCCGGTGGCCCGTACGACTCGGCCAACACCCGTGGTGCGGCCAACCTGGCGGAAATCCGGCGGCGGGTCTTCGCCGATCAGTGGACGCAGGCGCAGGATCTGATCAACCAGGCGATGCTGGGCAGCCCCGCCGGGCAGTTGGCCTATCAGCCGGTCGGCGACCTGCGGCTGGCCTTCGGTAGTGCCAGCGGGGCGTCGCAGTACCAGCGGACCCTCGATCTGACCACGGCCACCGCGACCACCAGCTACGTGCTCAACGGGGTGCGGTTTCAGCGCGAGGTGTTCGCGAGCGCACCGGACCAGGTGATCGTGATCCGGTTGACCGCTGACCGGGCCAACGCGATCACCTTCACCGCCACGTTCGGCAGCCCGCAACGGACGACCGTGTCCAGCCCGGACGCCGCCACGATCGGCCTCGACGGTGTCTCCGGCAGCATGGAGGGGATCAACGGGCAGGTCCGGTTCCTCGCTCTGGCCAATGCCGCCGTGAGCGGCGGTACGGTCAGCAGTTCTGGTGGCACGCTGCGGGTCTCCGGCGCGACCAGCGTCACCGTGTTGGTGTCGATCGGATCCAGTTACGTCAACTACCGGACGGTCAACGGCGACTACCAGGGCATCGCGCGCCGGCACCTCGACGCGGCCCGCAACATCGGCTTCGACCAGCTGCGCGGCCGGCATGTGGCCGACTATCAGGCGCTGTTCAACCGGGTGTCGATCGACCTGGGACGCACGGCGGCGGCCGACCAGACCACCGACGTGCGGATCGCACAGCACGCGAGCGTCAACGATCCGCAGTTTTCCGCGCTGCTGTTCCAGTACGGCCGCTACCTGCTGATCTCCTCCTCGCGGCCGGGCAGCCAGCCGGCGAACTTGCAGGGGATCTGGAATGACCAGATGGCCCCGTCCTGGGATTCGAAGTACACCATCAACGCGAACCTGCCGATGAACTACTGGCCGGCCGACACCACCAACCTGTCCGAGTGTTACCTACCGGTCTTCGACATGATCAAAGACTTGACGGTGACCGGCGCCCGCACCGCTCAGGCGCAGTACGGCGCCGGGGGTTGGGTCACCCACCACAACACCGACGCGTGGCGCGGCTCGTCGGTGGTCGACGGTGCCCTGTGGGGGATGTGGCAGACCGGGGGCGCCTGGCTGGCCACCATGATCTGGGACCACTACCAGTTCACCGGAGACGTCGAGTTCCTGCGCGCCAACTACCCGGCCATGAAAGGCGCTGCCCAGTTCTTCCTCGACACGCTGGTCACCCACCCGACGCTCGGCTACCTGGTCACCAATCCGTCGAACTCGCCGGAGCTGCCTCATCACGCGAATGCCAGCGTGTGCGCGGGGCCGACGATGGACAACCAGATCCTGCGTGACCTCTTCAACGGCGTCGCACGGGCCGCCGAAGTCCTCAATGTGGATGCCAGCTACCGCACCCAGGTACTGGCTGCCCGGGACCGGCTGCCACCGACGCGGGTCGGGTCCCGCGGCAACATCCAGGAATGGCTCGCCGACTGGGTGGAGACCGAGCGGACTCACCGGCACGTTTCCCACCTGTACGGGCTGCACCCCAGCAACCAGATCACCAAACGCGGCACCCCACAACTGCACCAGGCCGCACGTCAAACCCTGGAACTGCGGGGCGACGACGGCACCGGCTGGTCACTCGCCTGGAAGATCAACTACTGGGCTCGGCTGGAAGACGCCGCACGCGCCCATAAGCTCCTCGGCGACCTGGTACGCACCGACCGGCTCGCACCGAACATGTTCGACCTGCACCCGCCTTTCCAGATCGACGGCAACTTCGGCGCTACCTCCGGCATCGCCGAAATGCTGCTGCAAAGCCACAACAACGAACTACACCTACTACCCGCCCTACCATCCGCCTGGCCGACCGGGCAGGTTGCCGGGCTCCGGGGCCGCGGCGGATACACCGTCGGCGCCGCTTGGAGCAGCAGCCGGATCGAGCTCGTCGTCACTCCCGACCGCACCGGGCCCGTACGCGTTCGCAGCCGGATCTTCGCCGGCACCTTCGAACTGCGCGACGAGACGAGCGGCGCCGCCGTCCAGCCGACGCGGATCGAGGCCGATCTCGTCGAGTTCGCCGGCCAGGCCGGCCACACCTACCGCGCGTCCGGGGTCATGTCGGGACCGGTCGAGGCTGGTGTGCACTACCGGCTCGTGGCCCAGCACAGCGGCAAGGCCGCCGACATCAACGGTGCGTCCACCGCCGCCGGTGCGTCGCTCATCCAGTGGCAGGCCGGCAGCGGACAGAACCAGCAGTTCGAGTTTCTGCCGGCGGACGGCGGCCACTTCCGGATCAGGGCGCGGCACAGCGGTCTGTTCCTGCAGGTCGCCAGCAACAGCACTGGCGCCGACATCACTCAGCAACCCGACACCCCCAACGCCGCCAGCCAGCAATGGCGAGTAGACGACCAGGGCGGCGGGGTGGCCAGACTGATCAACCGGCAAAGCGGTCTGGCGATGGACGTTTGGCAGGCCTCGACCGCCGACGGTGGCCGCATCTCCCAGTGGACACCCGGCACGGGCGCCAACCAGCGATTCCAACTTCAACGAATCTAGCTCGCGAAAGGAGTCACGTGATGACAGGCCGTCGATCAATTCTCGGATTTTCCGCAGTAGTGGCACTGATCGTCCTGGCAGCGGGTGGCGCGGCGCACGGCGGCGCTGTCGGCGGGCGCTCGTCACCTACCGATATCGTGGTAGCTGCGGCAACCGCCGGTTGCGGGAAGGCCCCGACACTGACGAGCGGCACGCATACGATCCAGAGTAGCGGTAAGAACCGATCCTTCATCCTGAGCATTCCCACCAACTACGACAACAACCGTCAATATCGGTTGATATTCGGGTTTCACTGGTGGGGTGGCACCGCCGAGGCGGTCGCCTCGGGCGGAAGCGATGGGGACGTCTACGCCCACTACGGACTGCGGCGCCTTGCGAACGACAGCGCGATCTTCGTCGCGCCCCAGGGCATCGGCAACGGCTGGGCCAACTCCGGCAGCGAAGACGTGACCTTCGTCGACGACATGATCCAACGGATCGACGCAGCCCTTTGCATCGACACGACGCAGCGCTTCTCCCTGGGCTTCAGCTACGGCGGCGCCATGAGCTACGCACTCGCATGTGCCCGACCGACGGTTTTCCGCGCGGTCGCGGCCATAGCCGCCCCCGGACCCATCAGCGGGTGCAGCGGCGGTACCCAGCCCTTCGCGTACATGGGTATCCACGGCATCGGCGACAACATCGGTGCCGGACGGGCGCTGCGGGACAGGTTCGTGAACAACAACGGCTGCACTCCCCAGAACCCGCCAGAGCCGGCCGCGGGTAGCCGTACTCACATCACCACCGCCTACAGCGGGTGCCGGGAGGGGTACCCGGTTGTCTGGGCCGCCTTCGACGGAGGGCACCAGCAAGGCCCCGTGGACGGGTGCGCCGGCTGTGAGAGCGGCGCCAGGAGCTGGGTCAAGGACGAGGTGTGGAAGTTCTTCACGGGCGAGACGAACCCCAACCCGAACCCCACCGCCTTCCGGCTGCGGAGCGAGTCCGCGGGCCGGTGCCTGGACGTCAACGGCGCGAGCTCGGCCAACGGCGCCCAGATGATCGTCTGGGACTGCCACACCAACGCCAACCAGCAGTTCAGCCAGAGTGGACAGACCCTGCAGGTGTTGGGCAAGTGCCTGGACCTGCCTGCCAACGCCGCCGCTGGCACCCAGGTGCGGATCTGGGACTGCGGCGGAGGCACCAACCAGCAGTGGAACGTGAACAGCAACGGCACGATCAGCAACGCGCAGAACGGGCTGTGCCTGGACGTCAACGGCGCCGGCACCGCAAACGGCACCCCCGTGGTGGTCTGGAACTGCCACACCGGCACCAACCAGCGCTGGGCCCGAGCGTAGGCAGAGGCGTGCAGGCGGCCGTGGTAGCACACGGCCGCCTGCACCCACCAGGTGTCAGGTAGCGGTGCAGGTCGCGCCGGGCGGTCGATACCGGTGGAGTTCAGCCGGTCGGCTCGGTTCTACCGTTCTTCGGGTAGGTGGGCGCGTAACCAGGTCTCGGTCGTGGTGATGTGCATCAGGGCGGCCGCTTGGGCCTGGATGGCGTCCCCGGCGGCCAGTGCCAGGTAGATCGCCTCGTGTTCGCGCAATGTGTGCCCGGCGGCGTCTGCGTCGACCAGCCCGCGCCACACCCGGGCGCGTAGGGTCCGGCTGGAGATGCCTTCCAGGACCATCGTCAGCGTCTCGTTGCCGGTAGCGGCGACGACCGCGCGGTGGAAGGCCAGGTCGTGCTGGTTGAGTAGCTCCACGTCGTCGGCGGCGGCGCGCATGGCCTCCAGATGGCCCTCGACCTCGGCGAGCTGCTGTGCCGAGATGCGGGTGGCGGCGAGCCCGGTCGCGGCGGTCTCGAACAGCCGGCGCACCTCGGTGAGCTCCAGCATGGTGTCGCCCTGCAGCAGTTCGACCGCACCGCCGATGCCTTCCAGCAGCACCCGTGGTTGCAGGCTGGTGACGAAAGTACCGTTGCCCCGTCGCACTTCCAGCACCCGGGCCGCCACGAGTGCCCGTACCGCCTCCCGCATGATGTTGCGCCCCACACCCAGCTCGGCGGCGAGCTGCTGCTCCGGCGGAAGCTTGGTGCCAGGCGGGAGCTCACCCGACTGGATCAACTCGCGAAGGCGTGTCATCGCCTTCTCGGTCAACGACATGTCGTGACCCCTTGGTGGTCTCCCGCACGGGAAGGGAGCGGGTTGAGATCGCCTGCGAGTCTAACCCTAGCAGGTGATCCCATGTCTGGAGCATGAAGGTTCGCTGATCTACAGATGCGCACTGTCATCACCCGTCGAAACCAGCCCCAGAGCGCATGTTTCCGGCTCGTGTCTAGACGGAGGCTACGAGTGAGGCTATAAAGACATCCCATGGCAGACGGTTCAGCGGGCGATGGAAGATCGCCGCGACGGACGGCGACACCCCGGCCGACCGGACCAGCGAGCGGACGAGGCAGATGGTCATGACCGAGGTGATCACGGCGGTCGACGCGGTCGACATCCGGTTTCCCACCTCCCGCGAGCTCGACGGCTCCGACGCGATGAACCCGGAACCTGACTATTCGGCGGCCTACGTGACGGTCCGCACGAGTACCGGGCAGGAAGGATTCGGGCTGGCTTTCACCGTGGGACGCGGGAACGACGTACAGGTGGCCGCGGTTCACGCGTTGGCCCCCCTTGTCATCGGCCTGCCGATCGCGGACATCCTCGCCGACATGCGCGGGTTCTCGGAGACGATGACCGGCGACAGCCAGCTACGGTGGCTGGGCCCGAACAAGGGCGCCATCCACATGGCCGCCGGAGCGATCGTCAACGCGACCTGGGATCTGTACGCGCGCCGGGAGCGCAAGCCGCTGTGGCGGCTGCTGGCCGAGATGTCGCCGACGCAGCTCGTCAGCCTCATCGACTTCCGGTACCTACGGGACGCTCTCACTCCCGAAGAGGCGCTGGACATCCTCCAACGCGCCCAGCCGGGACGAGCGCAACGCCAGCGGCAACTGCTGGACAGCGGATACCCGGCGTACACCACCACACCGGGTTGGCTCGGCTATACCGACGACAAACTGGTCCGACTGTCGAAGGAGGCCGTCAACGACGGCTTCGACCTGATCAAGCTGAAGGTCGGCGCCGACAACGAAGCCGACGTACGACGGCTGGCCCTGGCCCGCGAGGCGGTGGGCTCCGAGGTCCGGATCGCCGTCGACGCCAATCAGGCGTGGGGGGTCGACCAGGCGGTCGCCTGGCTGGAGTCCCTCGCGCCGTACGACCCCTACTGGATCGAGGAACCGACCTCGCCGGACGACATACTCGGCCACGCCGCGATCCGCAGAGCGGTCGCACCGATCAAGGTCGCCACCGGCGAGCACTGTCACAACCAGGTCATGTTCAAACAGCTACTGCAAGCGGAGGCGATCGATGTCCTGCAGCTCGACGCCACCCGCGTCGCCGGGGTGAACGAGAACGTCGCGATCCTACTGCTCGCCGCCAAGTTCGGCGTGCCGGTCTGCCCGCACGCCGGCGGCGTCGGCCTGTGCGAGATGGTGCAGCACCTGGCAATGTTCGACTATGTCGCCGTCAGCGGCAGCACCGACGGCCGCGTGATCGAGTATGTCGACCACCTGCATCAGCACTTCGTCGATCCCGTCGTCATCCGGAACGGAAACTACGTGGCGCCGCGGGCCCCCGGTATCGGCGCGCGCATGCGTCCCGAGTCGATCGCCGCATACCGCTTCTCGACCGGTCCGAAGTCCACACACGCACGCTGGTGGGTCGGCCGGTGACACGCTCTCGGGTCGGCCGGTGAACAGAAGCATCGGCGCGACAGGCAGCTGAGCCGTCGGCTGGCTGCTCCGCGAGCTGACGGCCGGCACCTTCGAAACCGTACGTTCGGGCATCTTCCAAACAGGAGCTGTGATGAACCGTAGCTCAATCGCCGCGACCGCGGCCGTCGTCATGTCCGTCGTGGCACTCGGCGGATGCGCTGGCGGCGAGAACTCCACCGGTGCCGACGGCAGCGCCGCGGTGGTCGGTGTCGACTACCCGCGGTCGGACACCGACTTCTGGAACTCCTACATCAAGTACACCCCGCAGTTCGCCACCGAGCTGGGGTTGGACCTGAAGACGACCAACTCGCAGAACGATGTCGCGAAGCTGACCTCCAACGTGCAGTCGTTCATCAGCCAGGGCGTCCAGGGCATCGCCATGGCACCGCAGGACACCGCCGCGATCGCCCCGGCGCTGCAGACTCTGGCCAGCAAGAAGATCCCGGTGGTGACCATCGACACCCGCCCCGACCAGGGTGAGGTGTTCATGGTCGTACGCGCGGACAACCGCGCCTACGGCGAGAAGGCGTGCCAGTTCCTCGGCACCAAGCTCAAGGGCGCCGGCAAGGTCGTCATGCTCCAGGGCGACCTTGCCTCCATCAACGGGCGTGACCGCACCGAGGCGTTCAGCGAGTGCATGAAGAAGAACTACCCGGGGATCACGGTCTTCGGCGAGGCGACGAACTGGGACGGCGCGATCGCCTCGCAGAAGCTGCAGATCCGGCTCACCGAGCACCCCGACATCAAGGGCGTCTACATGCAGTCCAGCTTCGCGCTGGCCGGGACGCTTCAGCTACTGAAGCAGCGCGACCTGCTCACCGCGCCGGACGACCCGAAGCACGTCTTCGTCGTCTCCAATGACGGCATTCCGAAGGAGCTGCAGGACATCGCCGCCGGCAACATCGACGCCACCGTCTCACAGCCGGCCGACCTCTACGCCAAGTACGCGCTCTACTACCTCAAGGCGGCCATCGAAGGAAAGACGTTCCAGCCGGGCCCGACCGACCACGAGAGCACCATCATCCAGGTACGCGACGGAGTGCTCGAAGACCAGCTTTCCGCACCGCTGGTGACCCTCGACGGCGGAACCTACGGCGGCGTACCGAGCCTCAAGCCCGACGACAAGTCCCTCTGGGGCAACAACATCGGCTGACCGGCCCCGGAGGAGAAACCGGCACATGAGCGGCAACGAGAAGTCATCGAGGCACTCGTCATCCGCCCAGAACGGCCACGGGCGGACCCGGTCGGGCCCGCCCGTGGCGGAGGCGACCGACATCACCAAACGGTACGGGCCGACGGTGGCACTCGACCAGGCGCGGATCACCGTACGTAGCGGCGAGACGCACGCACTGGTCGGCCGGAACGGGGCCGGCAAGTCCACCCTCGTCTCGATCCTGACCGGCTTGCAGCCCGCCGACTCCGGAGAGATCCGGTTCTCCGGGCAGGCGGCACCACGCCTGTCCGACCGGGACGGCTGGCGGCAGCGGGTCGCCTGTGTCTACCAGAAGTCGACCATCATCCCCCAGCTGACCGTGGCCGAAAACCTCCTGCTCAACCGGTACGACAGGGGTCGCAGCGGGCTGATCAGCTGGCGTTCGCTGCGCCGTCGGGCGCGGGACCTGCTCGCCGTCTGGTCCGTCGACGTGGACGTCGATGCCAGGGCCAAGGATCTCAGCGTCGAGCAGCGGCAGTTCGTCGAGATCGCCCGGGCCCTGTCGTTCGGTGCCCGGTTCATCATCCTCGACGAGCCGACCGCCCAACTGGACGCCGGCGCGATCGCCCGGCTGTTCGACCACATCCGCGACCTGCAGACCCAGGACGTCACCTTCCTGTTCATCAGCCACCATCTGCAAGAGATCTACGAGATCTGCGACATGGTGACCGTGTTCCGCGACGCCCGCCACATCGTCACCGCCCCGGTCGCCGAGCTGCCGCGCGACGAGCTCGTCGCCGCGATGACCGGCGAAGCCACCACACTCGAGGCCCCGCGCTCCCGGCAGGCGCCAGCCGGGCACGCCGACGTGGTCCTCGACGTGGCCGCCCTGTCCCTCGACGGCGTGTTCGAGGACGTGTCGTTCCAGGTCCGGTCCGGCGAGATCGTCGGCCTCGCCGGCTCCGGCGGCAGCGGGCGGACCGAGGTGGCCGAAACCATTGTCGGACTCCGCGCGCCGCAGGCCGGGACCGTCGCGGTCGGCGGTCGGCACCCGCGCCCCGGCCACGTCGGTGCCGCCCTGGCCAGCGGCGTGGGATTCGTCCCCCAGGACCGCCACCACCAGGGCCTGGTCGCCGGCATGTCGATTGCGGACAACGCCACCATGACCATCCCGGAGCGACTCGGCTCAGCCGGCTTCCTCAGCACCCGCCGGCGGGACGCCGTCGCCACCACCCTGATCGACGACCTGGCCATCAAGACGCCCGGACCCGACCTGCCCGTCTCCGGACTCTCCGGCGGCAACCAGCAGAAGGTCGTCATGGCACGTGCACTCGCCAATGACCCCCGAGTGCTCATCCTCATCACGCCCACGGCGGGCGTGGACGTACGGTCCAAAGAATTTCTCCTCGACAAGGTCGACGAGGTCGCCGGCACCGGCACCGGGGTCGTCGTCGCCTCCGACGAACTCGACGACCTGCGCATCTGCGATCGCGTCCTGGTGATGGTCCAGGGCCGCATCGTCGCCGACATGCCCAGCGGCTGGCGTGACCACGACCTCGTTGCCGCAATGGAAGGACTGACCGTCGATGCCTCAGACCCTGACCTCGGCTGACACCGCCGCCGACGGCACCGCCGGTACGGCCGGCCCGGTCACTCGCCGTCCGCTCGGCAAGCTGGCCGTCGCCCGGCTGCGGGACCTCGCGCTGGTACCCGCGATCGTGCTCATCGCCATCGTCGGGCAGATCGTCAACCCTGTCTTCCTCAAGCCCGACAATCTGATCAACATTGTCCAGACCATGTCGGAGATCGCGCTGCTCGTCCTGGCCCAGACCATCGTCCTGGTCGCCGGCAAGATGGATCTGTCGCTGGAATCCACCTTCGGCCTCGCCCCGGGAGTGGCCGCATGGCTGACCGTCGCCGTCGGCACCGGCCATGGCATCGGGCTCGTACCCGGCGCCTGGAGCATACCGATCACCCTGGCGGTCGGCGCGCTCATCGGCGTCGCCAACGCCGCGCTGATCGTCCGGTTCGGCCTGCACGGCTTCATCGTCACTCTCGGGATGCTCATCGTGCTGCGCGGCCTGCTCACCGGCATCTCCGGCGGCCAGACGTTCTTCAACCTCCCCGCGTCGATGATGTACCTCGGCACCGCCATGTGGTTCGGCGTTCCCGCCTCCATCTGGCTCTGTGTCGCCCTGTTCGCGGCCGGGATCATCCTGCTCGGCTACACCGGTTTCGGACGATCCCTCTACGCCATCGGCGGCAACGTCGACGCGGCCAAGGCGGCTGGCATCCGCACCGACCGCGTCCTCTGGATCGCCCTCGTCGGTGCCAGCGTCCTTGCGGCCCTGGGCGGCCTCATGCTCTCCGGCCGCCTCGCCTCCGTCGCGGCGTCCCAGGGCAACGGTGCGATCTTCACCGTCTTCGCCGCAGCGGTCATCGGGGGCGTCAGCCTGAATGGCGGCAAGGGCACGATGTTCGGCGCGTTCACCGGCATCCTGCTGCTTTTCATGATCCAGAACGTGCTGACGCTCGCCGGTGTCCCGGCACAGTGGATCGGCGCGCTCAACGGCGCGATCATCCTCATCGCGCTCGTCGTTTCCCGAATCACCGGAGGCAAGGCGCAGGAGTGAACCTTTTTCAACCTGGACCGCGCGGCGCTCACGCACCGCGTCCGCCCTTGCGGTCCGCCGGACGCAAGGGGGATCGGAAAGGTTCAGTGAGCCTTTTCCAACCTCAGAGACGAAGGTTCTGAGGTCGGTGAGGACCGGGTGAGGGCTGCTCGTGTCAGACTTCGCGGGTGCAGGTGAACGAGTTCTGGTCGCTGGTCGAGAGGGCCCGCGAGGACGTGCTCGGCGACGGCGGGGATTGGCCGTCAGGCTCGGTGATTGGTAGAGCGCTGGCGGCGAGGCTGGCGCAGTTGCCGGCGGAGCGCATCGTGGAGTTCTACCACTGCTACGAGCGGGTAGCCGCACGTGCGCATCAGTGGGGCTTGTGCGCGGCGGCGTTCGTGATCTGGGGGTACATCTCCGATGACACGTTCAGTGACTTCAAGGCCGGACTGGTCGGCTTGGGGCGCAAGGCGTTCGAGCAGGCGGTAGCCGATGCGGATGCATTGGCGGAGCACCCGACGGTGCAAGCAATCGCCGCTGGCCACGTCGACCGATTCGCGCTAGCGGCCGGAGAGATCCAGTTCGCGGCGTCGAGTGCGTTCGAGCAGCACAGCGATGATGCCGACGGGTTCTGGGAGGCGTTGGAAGCCCAGCCCGACGAGCCTGGTGACGAGGAAGAACCCTCGGCCGAGGATCAGTGGTCGGGGTGGTTCGGCAGCGCCGACGATGCTGCCCAGATTCCCCTGCGGCTGCCCCGCCTACTCGCCCTGTTCCCTGAGCGCGGACGCGGCGAGCGCTGACCCATGAGGGTCTTCCATCGCGATTATGCTGGCCACGATTGGTGCAGCAGGCCCGGAGATCGATAAGGGCGAGGCTCCAGGTAAGACAGCAGTCGACCAAGATCCGATGCCCCAACACGGGAGCCTCGCCTGTGCTGTCTTACCCCGCCACGATCCCGCTGTCCAGTCGAACCCTGAACCACCTCGCAGACCGTATTCGCACCCGCCGCCGGCGGCATCGCTCGCGGTGGCGGCGCCTCGACCCCGGCCGGCAAGCCCTGCTCACCCTTGCTCACCTGCGCAACGGCGACACCTACGCCCGCCTCGCCGCCGGGTTCGGCATCGGCGTCACCACTGCCTGGCGCTACGTCCGCGAAGCCGTCGACCTGCTCGCCGCAGCCGCCGACGACCTGGCCACCGCCATGGACCGTATCCGCGGCCGGGCATCACGCGTGGGGTAAGCCGCCGTGTCGATCGCGCCTCCTGGCCACCGCGGACATCAGGAACAGCGGCGGCGTCTGCCCGACAACGGCGGTCAGGTAGTTCCGGCCTTGCCCACGCTCGCGTTGAAACCGGGCAGTTTGATCCCGAGCGCGGCCGGCAGTTTGTTACGGCTGGTCACGCGGAGCTTCCGGTAGACCTTGGTCAGGTGCTGCTCGACGGTGCTGACGGTGATGTAGAGGCGACCGGCGATCTCACGGTTGCTGTATCCCTGCACGGCCAACGTCGCCACCCGCAGTTCCGCCTCGCTGAGCTCGTCGGTCCCGTCGGTGTCGGCGGCTGTCACCCGGTACGGCACCACGGTCGCGCCGTTCGACCCGACTGGGCCGTCCGACGGGAGGGGCGTGGAGGCCACCACCGCCACCCGCTCGCGCACGGCCGTCCGCCTGGGCGCGACCGGCACCAGGTGCGACGATCCCGGTCTACGCACCCGGCGGTTGTTGAACGTGGCCTGGACAGGCGGCACGGGGACCGAGTAGCCGAGTCGCGCGACCTGGTGGTACAGGGCCTTCCGTTCCTCGCCGGTGAGGGACGCCGCCAGGCCCGCCCGCACCTGCGGATGCCGGAAGGTGCCGTGGTCGAGCAGCCCAGCGCGGTCCAACAGGAGCACCGCGCGCGTCGCGAGCCCGTCGGCCACGCCGAGCAGTCGACCCAGCAGCTCGGACGGGAGCCGGGTGCCGAACACGGCCAGTGCCCGGGCCGCCGAGACAACGGTCGGCTCGAGTCCGTGGAAAATGCTCAGGACCGCCTCGCCGAACGCGTCGCCGACAACCGGGGAGCCCGACGACCCGGCGTCCTCGATCGCCGCCCGCAGCAGCAGCGGGCTGCCACCGGTGAGCGCGTGGTATTCGTCGGCGAGTTGACCGAAGCGCGGATTGCCGTGCTGATTCAGGACCCGGGCGACTCCGTTGCGGGTGAACGGCTCCACGTGCATCCGTCGGCAGTACGGGTGGTGCAGCAACTCCGCGCGATCCGCGCAGTCACTGGGAGCCATCCTGAGGCTCTCCGTCATAACCACCATCACCCGCGCCCCGCGCAGGCGTCGTACGAGCATCGACAGCCAGCGCCGCGACGGCGCATCGGCGTGTTCGAGGTCGTCGATGGTGATCACCAGTGGCGTCTGCTCGGCAAGTTCCAGCAGGGTCTGGCCGAGCCCCCGCAGCACCCAACCCTTCTCCCGGGCGGCCTCCGGGGATTGGTCGTGCCACCGGAGCAACGACGCGTCGTTGAGCTGGGTCGCCAGAGGCTCCACGGTTCCGCGTCGCGGGTACGTACCGCGGGCCAACTGGTCGACCACTCCCAACGACAGCGGCTGCTCGGCACGTGCGGCGACGGCCGTAAGAACCAGTGCACCCGAATTCGCGGCCTGATCGGCGAACGCGTGCAGCAGTTCGGTCTTGCCTCCTGCCACCGATCCGCTGATCAGCGTCGCGCTGCCCATACCCTCCACAGCTGCGGCCAGGCGTAGGTTCAGCATCCGCATCTGCTGCGTACGCTCGACCAGCTCCGCTGCACCAACGGTCATGAAGGCTCACCTCCCCCGTGGCGGCCATACGGCCGTCGGCCCTGTCCCCCCGGCGAGACAGGGCGGAACCAGAAAATCCCAGATCTCCACCGTTCACAAGGCGCGGCGGCTGTTCCGAACGATCTCGAACACGCCGTTCCGATCGAGACAAGGCCACCGGCCCGCGCGGGTGAGGAGGATTCCTGGTCATGGCATCGACGAATACCCCGCCGGACGGCGCGGTCCTTCCTCGGTCGAGGACGCGTTCCGGCTCGCCGGCGCGGTCGTCACCACCACCGCAGTAGGGCGAGTCCCGCTGCCATGCCTCCGCCGAACCCGGCGAGAAGGACAACGTCGTCAGAGCGAATGGCTCCGGACCGCGCCGCCATGTCCAATGTGATGGGGACCGACGCGGCACCGGTATTGCCGTACTCGCCGACCGTCGTGTGCATCCGCGCTGCCGGCAGGTTCAGTTGGCGTTCGAGGTCGGCCAACATGTGTACGTTGGCCTGGTGCGGCACGAGATGCGACACCTCGGCGCCGGCAACTCCGGAGTCCAGCAGGAAGGCGTTCACGGCGGGCGGCACCTGCGCGACGACGAATTCGCGTACCGCGCGACCGTCCATTGCGAAGTAGTGCAACCCGCCGTCGATCGTCTGTGGAGAGGTCGGGAGTCGACTGCCCCCGGCGGGTACCCGGATGAGGTCGGCGGTCGAGCCGAAGGTGAGCAGCCGAGTGGCCAGCACGCCGCCGGCCGGTACGGGCCCGAGCACCACGGCACCCGCGCCGTCGCCGAAGAGGATCGCGGTCCGTCGGTCCGTCGGGTCGAGGATCCGGGAGTAGATGTCGGCGCCGACCACGAGGGCGTAGCCCCCGGAGGCCAGTAGCGACCGCTGCGCGACGGCAAGGGCGAAGACAAACCCGCTGCACACCGCGTTCAGATCGAAGGCGGCCGCGGCGGGAGTGGTGCCCAACCGGCCAGCGACCGTGGACGCGGTAGGGGGCTGCGGGCTGTCCGGGGTCGACGTCGCCACCACCACCATCGAAAGCGCCGTGGCGGGGATACCGGCCTGCTCCAGAGCCGCACGCCCGGCGACGACAGCGAGGTCGGAGGTGGCTTCCCACGACTGCGCCCAACGACGGCTGCCGATTCCGGTCTTTCGCCGGATCCACGCGCCGTCCACCCCGGCGCGGGTCGCTACCTCCTCGTTGCTCACCACGTTGTCGGGGAGGCAGGAACCCGTACCGATGATCCCGATCCCCGCCCCCGGCAGCGGCTCGGCGTCCGGCCACGCCTCCAAATCCGGTCGCGACGGGTCCGGCGACTCGCGACACTGACACTCCCAGTTCGCCGCAAGCTCATCCGGCATCGACCAGGAGGCGACCGCGCAGCCACGCCGGCAATGCTTGCCGTCGTCGGCACCACCATCGCCGGTCGCCTCTTCGCGCCGTCCAGAATTCGACCGTTGTATTCGTGTCATCGGGTCCCCTTCATCACCGGCAGCGCCGGGTCCGGCCCACATTGCCGTATACGCCGTGCGATGACTTGCGATGCGATCCGGTACGGCCCCGGTGCCGCACGCCGCCACACCATAGAGCTATTGGGCAATTCCCCCCGACATCTTGCGGGAGAGCGCAGGTTCAGCACACCCGTAGATAGGAGTGGTCCTCTCTCCGAATAGGGGTTTCCGGCGCAACGCGATCAGGGGTGCCGGTAGGGGTGCCTAGGGGTTACTCAGGGGCTGACGGTCGTACCGGGGTGTCGCTAGGGTGGCCGCAGACCGATTGGCGCAGCACGGCCGATACGGTTGTTCATTCGGCCCGGCAGTCTGTTGCCGGCCGGAAAACATCTCGGACGATTCCTTCGCGGAGCGGTGGCACACGTGGACAACATGGCTGAAATCCTCGAAGCGATCGTCACGGGCGAACGGAAAGCGCTTGGCGCTCTTCCCGTTCCCGAGTTCTACCGAGGCATTACCGTGCACGCCGACGAGGTCGAGATGTTCGCCGGAATGCCGACGCGCCAGAAGGATCCCCGGCGGAGCCTCCACCTCGACCACATACGGACACCCGAGGTCGGGCCGGGCGAGGCGCTGATCGCGGTCATGGCCAGCTCGATCAATTTCAACACGGTGTGGTCGGCGATTTTCGAACCACGGCCGACGTTCGCGTTCCTCAAACGGTACGGCCAGACGTCGGCCTCGGCCGGACGGCACGACCAGCCGTTCCACGTCGTCGGCTCCGACCTCTCCGGCGTCGTGCTGCGCGTCGGTCCCGGGGTCAACGCTTGGCGGCCGGGGGACGAGGTGGTCGCACACTGCCTCGATGTGGAATTGGAGCGCCCGGACGGGCACGACGACAGCATGCTCGACCCGCAGCAGCGGATCTGGGGATTCGAGACCAACTATGGCGGGTTGGCCGAGCTGGCGCTGGTCAAGGCCAACCAGCTCATGCACAAGGCGGACCACCTCACCTGGGAGGAGGCGGCCTCCCCCGGCCTGGTGAACTCGACCGCTTACCGGCAGCTCGTGTCCCGCAACGGCGCCTGCATGAAGCAGGGCGACGTCGTGCTGATCTGGGGCGCCTCGGGCGGACTCGGTTCCTTCGCGACCCAGCTGGTGCTGCGCGGTGGCGGAATCCCGGTGTGTGTGGTCTCCAGTGCTGCCAAGGCCAACGTCTGCCGGGCGATGGGCGCCGAGCTCATCATCGACCGCGCCGCCGAGGACTACCGGTTCTGGGCCGACGAGGACACCCAGAATCCGAAGGAGTGGAAGCGGTTCGGCACCCGAATCCGCGAGCTCACCGGCGGTGAGGACCCGGACATCGTCTTCGAGCACCCGGGGCGTGAGACCTTCGGTGCCAGCGTCTACGTCGCCCGTCGTGGCGGCACCATCATCACCTGCGCCTCCACCAGCGGGTACAACCACCAGTACGACAACAGGTACCTGTGGATGAGCCTCAAGCGCATCGTCGGCACCCACTTCGCCAACTACCGCGAGGCGTGGGAGGCCAACCGCCTCATCATGAAGGGTCGGATCCACCCGACGCTGTCCGTCGTGTACCCGTTGGAACGCTCGGGCCAGGCCACCTACGACCTCCACCGCAATCTGCACCAGGGCAAGGTGGGCGTCCGGTGCCTGGCCCCACAGGAGGGCCTGGGCGTGCGGAACCCCGAGATGCGGGCCCAACACCTCGACGACATCAACCGGTTCCGCCTCGACTGACGAGGACTGGTCGGCAGCGCGTACCCGGTCGCAGGTCGTGGCGTCGCTGGCGGCCAGGGACGTCCAACCCGGTCCGCGCGGCTTACCGTGCCCCCGCACCAACCGGGATCCGCTCCGCAACTCACATGTGCAGGCCACCGTTGACGGCATAGACCTGTCCGGTGATGTAGGCCGACTCCGGGTCGGCGAGGAACTCCACCACCCGTGCCACCTCGTCCGGATCACCGAGACGTCCCACCGGGATCCTGCCGACGATCCGCTGCAGGGCGGCGTCCGGTACGGCGGCTGTCATGTCGGTGGCAATGAACCCCGGGGTCACGGCGTTCACCGTGATCCCCTTGGCCGCTGTCTCCTGGGCGAGACTCATCGTGAACCCGAACATCCCTGACTTCGCCGCGGCGTAGTTCGCCTGCCCGAACCCGCCGGTCGAGCCGATGATCGAGCTGATGTTCACGATACGGCCGGACCCACGGGCCAACATGTGCGGCAGGCTGGCCCGGGAGAGGTAGAACGCGCCGGAGAGGTTCACGGTGATCACCCTGTCCCAGTCCGGCGCCTCCATCTTGCGTACGGTCCGGTCGACCGTGATCCCGGCGTTGTTGACCAGGATGTCCAACCGACCGTGCCGTTCGAGGACCTCGTCCACGACCCGTACGCAGTCGTCGTTGATTCCCACGTTGCCCTGGTGGACACTCACGTCGCGGTCGGCGTACAGGTCAAGGAAGCGCCCGGCGGCGTCCTTGTCCTGCCAGTAGCCGGCCGCGACCCGCACCCCACGCTCGATCAGCCGAAGGCAGATGGCGTGGCCGATGCCACGGATCCCGCCGGTGACGAGGGCCACCTGACCATTCATGTCTCCCATTACCGCGTTTCCTTTGCTGCTCGTGACGGGAACCAACGTGCCGGCACCAAAACGCGTTCAGTACCCGAACTCCTCGCCGATCAGGTCCATCAGCTCGTCCGCGGTCGCGGCGTCGAGGTCACCCTCCACCTGCGCGTCGACCGCCTCCAGCTTCGTCAGCAGCGTCCGGAGCCGGCCGGCCAGGACGCCCCGGTCACCGTCCACGGCGGTCATTTCCGCGACGGATGTCTCCAGCGCGTGCAACGCCGTCAGCGCCGCATTTCCACCCGTGGCCGGGCCGAGCGCCAGCCGGGCGGCGAGATGTCCGGCCAAGGCCAGCGGCGTGGGCTGGTCGAAGATCAGAGTCGCCGGTAGCCGTACGCCGGTCATCACGCTGAGGCGGTTACGCAGTTCCACCGCCATGAGCGAGTCGAAGCCGAGGCTCTTGAACGCCTTGCCCGTGGGTACCGAGCCGATCGACGGCAGGCCCGCGGCGGACGCCGCCTCCGCCCGTACCAGATCGACCAGAACCTGATCGCGCTCGGCCTCGGGCATCCGACGTAGGCGGTCGAGCAGTTCCGGCCCGCCCGCGTCACCGCCGCCGCCGTCGCGCGGCGTTGGTGCCGGCGGGACCAGGCCGCGCAGCATCGCCGGTGGTACGGCGCCGGAGGCGCGGAAGGCACGGGCGTCGAACCGGAACGGCAGCACGACCCCGGCACCGACGGCGCCGGCCGCGTCGAACAGGTCCAGCCCGTCCGCCGCCCCGAGCCGCACGAATCCGGCACGGGCGATCCGCTTGATGTCGGTCTCGGCGAGCTTCGCGGTCATGCCGCCGCTGTTCTCCCAGGGGCCCCAGCCGAGCGCGAGCGCCGGTCTGCCCGCCGCCCGGCGCCGTTGGCACAGCGCGTCGACGAACGCGTTCGCCGCCGCGTAGTTGGCCTGCCCGGCGCCTCCCAGGGTCCCGGCCAGCGACGAGAACACCACGAAGGCGGCGAGGTCGAGATGGGCGGTGAGCTGGTCCAGGTGTACGGTCGCGTCGACCTTCGCCCGCAGTACCCGATCGATCTGGTCGTCGGTGAGGGAGCCGACCAACCCGTCGTCCACGACGCCGGCGGCGTGCACGACCGCGGAGAGCGGGTGGCCGGCGGGCGCCTCGGTCAGCGTCTTGCGCAACGCGGACCGGTCGGCCACGTCGCACTTCACGGTACGCACATGGGCACCCATTTCCACCAGCGCGTCCTCCAGCTCGCGCGCTGCGGGGGCGTCCGCACCCCGGCGGCTGGCCAGGATAAGGTGCCGCACCCCGTGCTCGGCGACCAGGTGCCGGGCCACCAGGCCACCGAGCATGCCGGAGGCGCCGGTGACAAGTACCGTCCCGGTGCCCAGCCACCCGGACGCGGCCCGTTCGGACGCGGCGGTCCGGACCAGACGGGGTACCAGGAGTTCACCGTCGCGGATCGCGACCTGTGGTTCGTCGCCGGCACGCAGCATCGCCACCGCGCCGGGCAGGGCCCGGACGGCGCTGGGATCGTCGTCGAGGTCGATCAGACCCAGCCGGCCCGGGTTCTCCAACTGCGCCGAGCGGGCCAGCCCCCACACGGCGGCGTGTGCCATGTCGCGTACGCCCTCGCCGTCACGGGCCTCGACCGCCCGCCGGGTGCAGAGCACCAGGTATGACTCGGTCAGCCGGTCGTCGTCGAGCCATTCCCGGATCACGTCGCGGGCCCGGCGCACCGCCGCCCGCGTCGCCGATGCCTCGTCGGCTCCTGCCGCGTCGCCGCTGTCGAGGCCGCATGCCACCACAACCACGTCGGGTACCGGTTCGGCCCGGTCGAGTTCGCCGCGCAGGGTGGCGAGGTCCGGGTAGATTCCAGCCGGCGGGGCGTCCGCACCGAGGTCGACTCCACCCGTGGCGGCCCACCGGCCCGCCCCGGTCACCGGCCCCGCCGCGGCGTGCGCCCAGGAGACGCCGAACAGCGAGACCGGCCGGCCGCCGAGACGCCTGACCTGGTCCCCGGAGAGCCTTCGCAG
This sequence comes from Plantactinospora sp. DSM 117369, assembly GCF_053764795.1. Taxonomy (NCBI): domain Bacteria; kingdom Bacillati; phylum Actinomycetota; class Actinomycetes; order Micromonosporales; family Micromonosporaceae; genus Plantactinospora; species Plantactinospora sp. DSM 117369. The sequence goes on from NZ_CM132446.1 coordinate 5,854,837, forward strand.
GGCCAGTTCCGCCACGGCCACGATCGGGCGACCGGCCGGGTCGGAGATCGACACCGAGACTGTGTCCGGCCCGATCTCGGTCAGCCGGATCCGCACCGACCTGGCCCCCCGGCGGTGGACGGAGACACCACGCCACGCGAACGGCAACCGGGGGTCGCCCGCGCCGTCGTCGGTGACCGGTCGGAAGGCCAGGGTGTGCAGCGCGGCGTCGAGAAGGGCCGGGTGCAGGACGAATCCGTCGACCCCGCCGGCCGCCTCGGGCGGCAGGCTCGCTTCGCCGAACACCTCCGTGCCCCGACGCCACGCCGCCGTCAGGCCACGGAACGCCGTACCATAGCCGAACCCGGCCTCGGAGAACCGGTCGTAGCAGTCGGTCAGGTCGATCGGTTCCGCACCGGCCGGCGGCCACACCTCGACCACGGGCGGCGGTGGCGGGTCGTTCTCCGCCGCCACCACGCCCTCCGCGTACGACGTCCAGGTGTCGTCGGACCCGCTCCGCGCGTACACCGTCAGCGGGCGGCGACCGGACCCGTCCGGGCCTCCGACCAACACCTGCACCGGAACCCCGCCCCGCTCGGGCAGGACGAGCGGGCTCCGCACGACCAGCTCCTCCAGCACGCCGCAGCCCATCCGCTCACCGGCCGAGAGCGCGAGTTCGAGAAAGCCGGTGCCCGGGAACAGAACCGTGCCCAGTACGACGTGTCCGGAGAGCCAGCGCTGTACGGTCGTCGCCAGGCGGCCGGTGAACATTGCCTCGTCGCGACCGGCCGATTCGACCCACGCGCCCAGCAACGGGTGGCCGGTGTCCCGCAGTCCCACCGTGGCGGGATCGCCCCGGTCGGTCGCCACCGTGTCGGGCCAGTAATCGCGCCGCTGGAACGCGTACGACGGCAGGTCGACCCGGACCGCGCCGCTGCCGGCGAACACGGCCCGCCAGTCCACCGCAACGCCCCACAGGTGTACCGAGGTCACGGCGGTCAGCAGTGACTCCGCCTCCGGACGCCCCCGGCGCAGCGCCGGTACGCAGACTGCCCGCGTACCGCCCGCGGCGAGGGTGTCCTGGGCCAGTGCGGCGAGCACCGCGTCCGGCCCCAACTCGACCAGGGTGCTGACGCCCTCGGCGGCCAGGGTGGCCACCCCGTCGGCGAAACGCACCGCCTCACGCGCGTGCCGCACCCAGTACCCGGGGGTGCGGATCTCGTCGGCGTCGGCGATGGCGCCGGTCACGTTGGACACCACCGGCATCCGTGGCCGCCCGATCGACAGCCCGGCGACGACCGTCGCGAACTCGGCGAGCATCGGCTCCATCAGCGACGAGTGGAAGGCATGGCTGACGGTCAGCCGCCGGGTGCGGTACCCGGCGGCTGCCAGGTGTGCCTCCACCCGGGCCACCTGCTCGTCCGGTCCGGACAGTACGACCGAGGAGGGGCCGTTGACCGCCGCCACGCCCACCGCCGGCGCACCGTCCGGCACCTCGGCCAACGCGTGAACCGCAGTGGCCTCGTCGGCGTCGACCGCCAGCATCGCGCCGCCGCTGGGCAGGGCCTGCATCAACCGTCCCCGTGCGGCCACGAGCGCGCAGGCGTCAGGCAGCGAGAGCGCCCCGGCGACGTGCGCCGCCGAGATCTCGCCCACCGAGTGACCGAGCAGGTAGTCGGGGCGTACGCCCCACGACTCGACGAGCCGGTACAGGGCCACCTCCACGGCGAACAGGGCCGCCTGGGTGTAGCCGGTCCGGTTCAGCTCGTCGGCGGCCTCGGGATCTTCGGCCGCGAACACCACGTCGCGCAGCGGCCGGTCCAGGCTCTGGTCGAGGTACGCGCAGACAGCGTCGAACGCCGTGGCGAACACCGGGAACGTGTCGTACAGTTCCCGCCCCATGCCGGGCCGCTGCGCACCCTGACCGGAGAACAGCACCGCGAGCCTGCCGTCGCCGGCGGAACCGCGCAGGGTCACCGGCCCGGTCGCCTCGCCAGCCCCGGGGGTACCCGCTGGTGGCGTCGGACGAACCCCGGGCGACGCCGCCGCGGCCGGTGCGCCGGCGAGCACGGCCAGACCGGCCAACGCGTCCGCCCGGTCCCGGACCAGCACCGCCGCCCGCTCGCCGAGGGCGGCGCGGCTGGCGGCAAGCGAGTACCCGACGTCGCGCGTTTCCCAGTTCTGGTGCTCCTCCAGGTACGCCAACAGCCGCCCCGCCTGGGCCCGCATCCCGGCCTCGTCCGCCCCGCTGATCAGCCACGGCTGCACCGGCAGTACCGAGCCGTCGGCCACGGGCGGGGCCGGTACCGGCTCCGCCGGCTGCTCCAGGATCACGTGGGCGTTGGTCCCGCTGATGCCGAACGAGGACACCGCCGCCCGTCGCGGCCGGTCACGGTCCGGCCACTCCCGTGCCTCGACCAGCAGTTCGACCGCGCCGGACGTCCAGTCCACCTGGGGCGTCGGCTCGTCGACGTGCAGGGTGCGCGGCAGCAGCCCGTGCCGGATCGCCTGTACGACCTTGATGACGCCGCCGACCCCGGCCGCGGCCTGGGCATGACCGATGTTCGACTTGAGCGAGCCCAGCCACAACGGATCGTCGGCGGGCCGGTCCTGTCCGTACGTGGCGAGCACCGCCTGCGCCTCGATCGGATCGCCGAGCCGGGTACCGGTGCCGTGCGCCTCCACCAGGTCGACGTCGGCCGTGGCCAGCCCGGCGTTCGCGAGTGCCTGGCGGATCACCCGCTGCTGCGACGGCCCGCTGGGCGCGGTCAACCCGTTCGAGGCACCGTCCTGGTTGATCGCCGAGCCACGCAGTACCGCCAGTACGGGATGGTCGTTGCGTCGGGCGTCGGAGAGCCGCTCGATCAGCACCAGACCGGCCCCCTCCGACCAGCCCGTGCCGTCCGCCGCACCGGCGAACGCCTTGCACCGGCCGTCCGGCGCCAAGCCGCCTTGCTTGGCGAAGTCGTCGAACAGAAACGGGCTGGCCATGATGGCCACACCGCCGGCCAGGGCCAGGTCGCACTCCCCGTTGCGCAGCGACTGCGCCGCCGTGTGCAGCGCCACCAGCGACGAGGAGCAGGCGGTGTCGATCGTGACCGCAGGACCTTCCAGGCCCAGCACGTACGACACCCGACCGGACACCACGCTGGTCGCCGCGCTGGTCACGCCGTACCCGGCGATGGTCTCCGAGCCACGCCCGAACAGCGCCGCGTAGCCCTGCGTGGAGGCGCCGACGAACACACCGGTACGACTGCCGCGCAGCGAGGTCGGATCGATGCCGGCCCGCTCCACGGCCTCCCACGAGATCTCCAGCAGCAGCCGCTGCTGCGGGTCCATGGTCAGCGCCTCGCGCGGGGTGATGCCGAAGAAGGCGGCGTCGAACCCGGCCGCGTCGCGGACGAAGCCGCCCTGCTGTGGCGCCGGGTTCCCGGCTGCGCCAAGGGCACCGACCGGGATCTCCCAGCCACGGTCGGCGGGGAAGACCGAGATCTCGTCCCGCTCCTCGACCACCAGGTTCCACAGATCCTCCGGAGAGGTCACGCCACCCGGGTACCGGCAGGCCATGCCGACGATCACGAGCGGGTCACCGTCCACCGATGGCGCCGGTGTCGGCGCGGCCCTGTCCGGCTCCGCCGTACCGGGGTCGCCCACGAGTTCGGCGTACAGGAGCCGGGCCAGGTGGACAGGGCTCGGGTGGTCGAAGACCAGGCTCACCGGCAGCCGCAGGCCGGTGGCTGACGCCAGCCGGTTACGGAGCTCGACGGCGGTCAGCGAGTCGAACCCCAGGTCCTTGAAGGGCTTGGCGGTGTGGACCGAGTCGGCATCGGAGTGACCGAGCACCGCGGCCACGTGCTCGCGGATCAGTCGCAGCAGGATCCGGTTACGTTCGGTGTCGGTCAGCGCGGTCAGCCGCTGCCGCAGCGACCCGTCCCCGCCGCCGGACGCGGTGTTCGCCGCCCGCCGGACCGTCGGCCGTACCAGCGCGCGCAGCATCGGCGGCGGCACCGCCGTCTGGCCGGCGAGACCGGTCACGTCGAGCCGGATCGGGACGACCGCGGCCTCACCGGACCGGACGGCGTCGTCGAACAGCGCCAGTCCCTCGTCGCTGGCGATCGGAAGCACGCCGCCGCGCCGGTACCGCCGCATGTCGCGCTCGTCCAGGTGCTCGGACATCTCGCTGCGCTGCTCCCAGAAGCCCCAGGCCAGGGCGAGTCCGGTCTGGCCACGGGCACGCCGCCACTGGGCCAACGCGTCGAGCATCGTGTTGGCGGCGGCGTAGTTGCCCTGGCCCGGTGCGCCCATCGTGCCCGCCGCCGACGAGAACAACACGAACGCGGACAGTTCGAGATGGCTGGTCAGCTCGTGCAGGTTGAGCGCGCCGAGGACCTTCGGCCGGAACACCCGCTCGATCCGTTCCGGGGTCAGCGACTCGATCAGCCCGTCGTCGAGCGCCCCGGCGGTGTGTACCACACCGCGCAGCGGGGCGTCCGGCGGGATCGTGTCGAGCACCCGGGCGAGCGCCGTGCGGTCGGCCACGTCGCAGGCCTCGACGACCACCCGGGCACCGGCGGCGGTCAGCTCCTCGACCAGCTCGGCGGCGCCCGGGGAGTCGAGTCCACGCCGGCTGGTGAGCACGAGGCTGGTGACCCCGTGCGCGGACACCAGATGCCGGGCGACCAACGAGCCGAGGGTGCCGGTTCCCCCGGTGACCAGGACCGTCGCCCCGGTTGGCCAGGGATCGGGCGGGAACGTCAGCACGGCTTTGCCGACCAGCCGCGCCTGGCTGAGCGCGCGGAACGCCTCGCGTGCCCGCCGGATGTCCCAGGTGGTCGCGGGTGGATGTCGCAGTACGCCCTGTCCGAAAAGTTCGACGATCGCCAGCAGCATCTCGTGGATACGGTCCGGCCCGGCCTCCGGTAGGTCGTACGCCTGGTACCGCACACCGGGGTACCGGGCGGCCACGGCGTCGGGATCACGCTTGTCGGTCTTGCCCATCTCCAGGAAGCGCCCGCCCCTGGGCAACAGCCGCAGACCCGCGTCGACGAACTCACCGGCCAGGCAGTCGAGCACGACGTCGACACCCCGGCCACCGGTGGACTCGCGGAAACGGTGCTCGAAATCGAGGGTACGGGAGTTCGCCAGGTGGTCGTCGGGCACGCCGTTGTCCCGCAGGACACCCCACTTCGGCGGGCTGGCCGTGCCGTACACGTCCGCGCCGAGGTGGCGTGCCAGCTGGACGGCCGCGGTGCCTACGCCGCCGGCCGCCGCATGGATCAGCACAGCCTCCCCGGCGTGCAAACCGGCCAGGTCGACCAGACCGTAGTACGCGGTGAGGTACGCGACCGGGACGGCGGCGGCCTGCGCGAACGACCAATCTGCCGGTATCCGGACGAGCAGCCGCTCGTCGGTGACCTCGACCGGACCGAACGTCTCGGCGCACAGGCCCATCACCCTGTCGCCCACGGTCAACCCGGTGACCTCCGGACCGGTCTCGGTGATTACCCCGGCCACCTCGCCACCGAGGCCGGTCAGCCCCGGTACCAGGTTCAGGGCCACCACGACGTCCTTGAAGTTGATCCCGGCGGCGTGGATGGCGACGCGTACCTGCCGCTTCCGCAACGGCTCGCGGGCCTGCGGGTACGGCACCAGGTCGAGGCCGTCGAGCGTGCCGGGCCGGGTACTCTCCAGGCGCCAGGTCGGCTCGTCCGTCGGGGGCAGCACCACCGCGTCCCGGTCCCAGCGGACCAGCCGTGGTACCAGCACCGTCCCGGCGCGGATGGCGGACTGTTCCTCTCCCCCGGCCAGCACCGCGCCGAGCGCCCCGGCGGTCTCGTCCCCGCCGTCGAGGTCGACCAGAACAAACCTGCCCGGATGCTCCGACTGCGCCGAACGCACCAGGCCCCACACCCCGGCGGCGGCGACATCCGGTAGGTCCTCGCCGGTCCGTACCGCCACCGCCCCCTCGGTCACCACGACGAGACGGGTATGGCCGCGCCGCTCGTCGGACAACCAGCTCTGAAGCACCGGCAGGATCGCCGGTACGGGCCCCCACGCCCGGTTGTCCGGGTCGCCGTCGTCGGGTTCGACCCGCGCGGGGACCGGGTACACGACCGCCTCGGGCATCCCGTCCGGGTCGGTGCGCCCCAGCAGCGCGTCCAACTCCGCCAGATCGGCCACCACGGTGCTGCCCGGCAGCGTGTCGGCCAGCCGTGACCCGGCCGTACCGAGGACCACGCAGCGCGGCGCGGTCCCGGTCCCGGCCGCCGGAGCCGGGCGCCAGTCCACCCGGTAGAGCAGGTCCCGCCGGGCGGCCAGCGGGCCGCTAACGCCCAGCGGGCGTACGACCAGCGCCTCGACGTCGGCGACCGGCGCGCCGGTGCCGTCCATCAGGAGCAGCGTGAACGTGTCGCCGTGCCGGGTGATCCGCACCCGCAGCGCGGTGGCACCGGTGCCGTGCAACTCCACCCCGGTCCACGAGAACGGCAGCCGGACGTCGGTCTGGCCGGTACCCAGCACAAACATCGAGTGCAGCGCCGCGTCGAACAGCGCCGGGTGCAGGCGGAAACCCGCCGCCTCGGCGTGGTGCTCCTCGGGCAGCAGCACGTCGGCGTACACCTCGTTCTCGTGGCGCCACGCGGCGGCCAGACCACGGAACTGCGGTCCGTACTGGTAGCCGATCTCGTCGAGCCGGTCGTACAGGCCGCCGACATCGACCGCGACCGCCTGCACGGGTGGCCACTGGGCGGGGACCGTGGTCGGGTCGCCCGACCGTCGTGGACCCACCGCCCCGGAGGCGTGCCGTACCCACACCAGGTCCATGCTCTCGTCGTCAGCCCGCGAGGACACACTCAGCGCCCGCAGGCCCGCCTCGTCGGGCGCCTCCACCCGCACCTGTACGACAACCGCGCCGCTTTTCGGCACGATCAGCGGCGTATGCAGAGTCAGCTCCTCGACCCGGCCGCTGCCGACCTGGTCGCCGGCGACGACCGCCAGCTCGACCAGCCCGGTGCCGGGAAACACGACCTGGCCGGAGAGGGCATGGCCGGACAGCCACGGGTGCGTACCGAGGCTGATCCGGCCGGTGAGCACCACCCCGTCACCGTCGGCCATCGGCACCAGCGCGCCGAGCAGCGAATGGTCCACCGAGGTGAGTCCGATCGCCGTCACGTCCCCGGGCGACGGCCTGGTCCGGATCCAGTACCGGTCACGTTGGAACGGATAGGTGGGCAGGTCCACCTGACGGCCGCCTGCGGGCAGTACCGTCGACCAGTCCACCCCTATCCCGCCCGCGCCGGCCTGGCCCAACGCGGTGAGCATCCGGTCCGGACCGCCCTCACCCCGACGCAGGGTGCCGGACACCGACGCGTCGACGTCGCCTTCCTCGGTGGTCTCCTGCACCGCCCCGGTCAGTACCGGATGAGCGCTGACCTCGATGAACAGCCGGTGTTCGGCGGCGAGCAGAGCCCGTACCGCCGGCTCGAAGGCCACCGGCTCGCGCATGTTGCGGTACCAGTACCCGGCGTCCAGTCCCACGGTGTCCAGCCGGCTGCCGGTGACGGTGGAGTAGAACGGGATCGATCCGGTGCGCGGTGTGACCGGGGCCAACTCGGCGAGCAACCGGGCGCGCATCGCGTCCACGTGTGCCGAGTGTCCGGCGGTGTCCACGCCCGGGATCCGCCGTGCCCGGATGCCGTCGGCCGCACACCGGGCGACGAACTCGTCGCACGCGTCCGGGTCGCCCGCGACCGAGCACATGCCCGGGCTGTTGACCGCCGCCAGCGACAGCCGTCCCGTCCAGTTCGCGAGCAGGCGCCTGACCTCGCCGGCCGGCAGCATCACGCTGGCCATCGCACCCCGTCCGGCGAGAGCGAGCCAGGCACGGCTACGCAGGGCCACCACCCGCGCCGCGTCCGCCAGGGACAGTCCGCCGGCGACGTACGCGGCCGCGATCTCGCCCTGGGAGTGGCCGACCACGGCGGCCGGGCGTACGCCGTGCGAGCCCCAGAGGGCGGCCAGCGACACCATCATGGTGAACAGGACCGGCTGGACGACGTCGACCCGCTCCAGCGGCGCCGCGGCCGGGTCACCACGCAGCACGTCCAGGACGGACCAGTCGACGAACCGCTCGATCGCGCTGGCGCACTCCTGAGCGGTCTCGGCGAAGACGGCCGACGACTCGAGTAGTTCCCGGCCCATGCCGGGCCACTGCGGACCCTGACCGGGGAAGACGAACGCCACCCGGCCGGGAACGGCCACGGCCCGGAGCACGTCCGGTGCCGGACGGTCGTCGGCGAGCGCGTCCAGGCTCGCGAGGAAGTCGTCGGAATCGCCACCCAGCAGGACCGCACGATGCTCGAACCGGGTCCGGGTGTCGGCCAGCGACTGGGCCACGTCGGCCGTGCCCAGGTCCGGTCGCTCCCGCAGGTGCGCCGACAACCGGCGGGCCTGCTCGCGCAGCGCCGACTCGGTACGGGCGGCGAGCAGCCACGGTACCCGGACCGGCGGCTCCGGCCGTGGTGCCGGAGCGGCGGTCCCGGCCGGTTCGGGGGTGTGTTCCAGAATCACGTGTGCGTTGGTGCCGCTGATGCCGAACGACGACACGGCGGCGCGGCGGGCCCGGTCGGCGTCCGGCCACGGTCGCGCCTCGGTCAACAACTCGACCGCGCCGCTGGACCAGTCGATGAACGGCGACCTCTCGGCCGCGTGCAACGTCTTCGGCAGGACCCCGTGGCGCATCGCCATCACCATCTTGATGACACCACCGACGCCCGCGGCGGCCTGGCTGTGGCCGATGTTCGACTTGAGCGACCCCAGCCACAGCGGCTGGTCCGTCGGCCGGGCCTGCCCGTACGTGGCCAGCAGCGCCTCCGCCTCGATCGGGTCGCCGAGCCTGGTCCCGGTACCGTGCGCCTCCACCGCGTCCACTTCCGCCGGGGACAGCCCGGCGGCGGCCAGCGCCTCCCGGATCACCCGCTGCTGTGCCGGGCCGCTCGGCGCGGTGAGCCCGTTGGACGCCCCGTCCTGGTTGACCGCGCTGCCCCGCAGTACGGCCAGGATCCGATGGCCCTGGCGGACCGCGTCGGAGAGCCGCTCGACGAGCAGCACCCCGACGCCCTCGCTCCACCCGGCCCCGTCGGCCGAGGCGGCGAACGCCTTGGACCGCCCGTCCGGGGCGAGCGCGCGCTGCCGCGACAGCGCGGTCAGTACGGCCGGCGTGGACATCACCGTCGCCCCGCCGGCAAGGGCCAGGTCGCATTCGCCGCTGCGCAGTGCCTGGGCGGCCAGGTGCAGCGCCACCAGGGACGAGGAGCACGCGGTGTCCACCGTGACCGCCGGCCCCTCCAGGCCCAGCGTGTACGAAATCCGGCCGGACAGGACGCTGTTGGAGCTGCCGGTCCCGGCGTACATGTCCACGCCGTCGACCGAGTTGGCCAGCAGTACGCTGTAGTCCAGTTGGGACAGACCGACGTAGACGCCGGTACGGCTCCCGCGCAGGGACGTCACATCGAACCGGGCCCGTTCGAACGCCTCCCACGACGACTCCAACAGCAGGCGCTGCTGCGGGTCCATCGCCACCGCCTCGCGCGGTGAGATCCCGAAGAAGGCGGCGTCGAACCCGGACACGTCATCGAGGAACCCGGCCTCGCGGACGTAGCAGGTGCCGACTCGTTCGGGGTCCGGGTCGTAGAGACGATCCAGATCCCAGCCACGATCGGTCGGGAACGCCTGGATCACGTCCCGCTCGGTCAGCACGAGCCGCCACAGGTCCTCCGGCGAGCGCACCCCGCCGGGATAGCGGCAGGCCATGCCGACGATGGCAATCGGTTCGGTCTCGCGCGACTCCAGCTTCGCCAGTTGCTGGCGAGTCCGGTGCAGGTCCGCGGTAACCCACTTCAGGTAGTCCCGAAGCTCCGTCTCACTCGCCATTCGCGTTACTCCCGGATCGTCGCCGTGATGCACTGCGGAACGGAACTCGGTGGCCCATCAGTCACGCCCGAGCTCGCTACGGATGAACTCGAACAATTCCTGGTCGCTGGCATCGCCGAGCCGGTCGGAGACGTCGGCGTCGGTGTCGTCGGCCGGCTTGTCCCACCAGGCGACCAGGTCGCGGAGCCGGCCCCCGACCCGGGCCCGCAGGCCGTCGTCGGGCGCCATACCAGCCAGGGCGGCCTCCAGGCGGTCGAGCTGGACGAGTACCGGCAACCGGGGGCCGCCGAGCTTGGTCAGGATCCGGGCGTCGAGATACTCGGCCAGCGCCGTGGGCGTCGGGTGGTCGAAGACCAGCGCGGCCGGTAGGGACAAGCCGGTTGCCGCGGCCAGGCCGTTACGCAGCTCCACCGCGGTCAACGAGTCGAACCCCAGGTCCCGGAACGACTGCCCCGGATCAAGTTCGTTCGGCGTGCGGTGGCCGACGACGGCCGCCGCACGTGTCCGAACCAGGTTGACCAGTATCTCCCTCCGCTCCTCGTCGTGCCGACCGGCGAGTTGCTGGAGTAGGGACTCCCCGGCGGGTTTTCCGTCGCCGGCCACGACCCGCCTGACGTCGGCACGAACCAGACCACGCAGCGCCGCCGGCAACGATCCGTCGCCGCCCCGGCCCGCCAGTACGGCCAGGTCGAACCGCACCGGCACCAGCACCGCGTCGGCCCGCTCCCAGGCCGCGTCGAAGTGCGCCATGGCGTGCTCGGCGGTGAAGGCGACCACGCCGGACTTCGTCATCCGGCGGAGGTGCACCTCGGACAGCTCCCCGACCATCCCACCCGTCGTCCCCCACAGGCCCCAGGCGAGCGCGGTGCCGGGCAGTCCCGCACCGGCACGTCGACGGGCCAGGGCGGCGAGGAACGCGTTGGCTGCGGCGTAGTTGGCCTGGCCGGCACCGCCGAGCACTCCCACCGCCGAGGAGAACAGGACGAACCGGGACAGGCCAAGGTGCGCGGTCAGCTCGTGCAGGTGTACCGCCCCGTCCACCTTCGGCCGCATCGCGGTGTCGACCTGGTCCGGGGTGAGCGTGCCGACCACCCCGTCGTCGACCACCCCGGCAACGTGGACCACCGCGACGAGCGGATACTCCGCCGGAACCGTGTCGAGGACCGCCGCCAGGGCATCGCGGTCGGCGACGTCGCACGCGGCGAAGGTGACCCGCGCGCCGGCCCGCGCCAGATCGTCACGCAGATCCGTGGCGCCGGGCGCGTCGGCGCCCTGCCGGCTCAGCAGAAGCAGGTGGCCGAACTGGTGCGCGGTGGCGAGGTGCCGGGCCACAAGCTGGCCGATCGCGCCGGTGGCCCCGGTGACGAGTACGGTTCCGGTCGCCGCCACCGGCGCCGTCGTCGGCGCTGGCGGAAGCCCGTTCGGTGCCGCGTGGGCGGGCACCAACCTCGGCACCAGCACCACACCGTCGCGTACCGCGACCTGCGGCTCGGCCTGGGCCAGTGCGGCAGCGACCGCCCCGGCCAGCAGATCCGCCCCGCCGTCCCGGTCGTCGAGGTCCACCAGGACGAACCGGTCCGGGGTCTCCTCCTGCGCCGACTGCATCAGGGCCCACGCTGCGGCCTGGGCCGGGTCCGGGCCCGATGGTGCCGTCCCGGCTCCGGTCGCGCCCCTGGTCACCATCACGAACCAGGAATCGGACAGCCGGTCGTCGGCGAGCGCGGACTGGACCAGGGCGAGCGTCCGGTGGGTGGTGTGCCGCACCGAGTCGACGAGCCCGCCGGGCGCGGTGTCGACGGCGACCACCACGACCCGTGGTGCCGGCGCGTCTCGGTCCTTCGCTCGGTGCAGCGCGGCGAGGCCGGGCACGGTCGGCACGGCGGCGTGGAGCGCGCTGGCCAACGCATCGGCCAGATATTCGCCACGGACGCCGGGGGAACCGACGACAGCCCAGTCTCCGGCCGGTGGCGTGGCCGCCCCGGACGGCAGCGCGGTCCACGTCAACCGGTACAGCGAGTCGGGCAGCTCCACAGGCCGTGCCGGGACCGGCCGGTCGACGGGTACCGCACGCATGGCCAGCCGCCGCACCGACAGCACCGGAAGACCGTCGACGTCGACGGCATCGACGGCGTATCCGTCGGCGTCGTCCGGGCTCAGGCGTACCCGTAGCACCGTGGCGCCGCTGGCGTGCAGTGTCGCCCCGGCCCAGGTCTCCGGAATCCGCTCGGGCCGGCCGGACAGCCGGTCGGCGGTCGCCGCAAGCCGCGCCAGTCCGGCGAGCAGCCCCGGGTGTACGGCGTACCGGTCCGCCTCGCCGGATGGTTCCTCGGGCAGCGCCAGTTCGGCGAAGAACGCGCCGTCGCCCTGCCAGACCCGGTCGGGCCCGACAGCCGGACCACCGGTGGCGTCGGCCGTGGTGCCCGCCGGCAGCCAGTCAACCGAGACGTCGGCCGTGGACGGCGCACCGGGTGCCAGGGCGCCCACAGCCGCGCAGGTCCATGGCGACGAGTCCGCGTCCTCGGACCGGTAGTGCACGGTGAGGGCCCGACCGCCCCGCTCGTCCGGCGCGGCCACCACCACCTGGAGTCGCACGTCCACGTCGTCCACCGCGACGATCGGGGCACGCTCGACCAGCTCGGCGATCTGCGTACGGCCCATCCGCCAGCCGGTCCACAGCGCCAGCTCCAGTACCAACCCGGACGCGTCCGCCGGGCCACCGGCCAGTGACGACGCCGGCAGTCGGCCGCTGAACAGGAACCCGCCGAGTTCCGGCAGGTCCACACCGGCGCCGAGCAGCGGATGCCCGGTCTCACTGAGCCCGACGGCCGACAGGTCGGCCGACCCGTGCGGTGCCCGCAGCCAGAACCGCTCGTGCTGGAACGGGTAAGTGGGCAGATCCACCCGCCGGGCCCCGCTGCCGGCGAACACGGCCGACCAGTCGACGCCCCCGTGCCGGACGTGTACCCGCCCGACGGCGGCCAGCACGGTACGCGACTCGTCCGCGTTCCGGCGCATCGTGGCGACGCAGGCCGACCGCCCGGCCGGGTCACCCGAGGCCGCCACGGTCTCGGCGGCCATCGCCGTCAGCACCCCGTCCGGCCCCACCTCCAGGAAGGTGGCCACGCCCAGTGCCCGGAGGGCCGAAACGCCGGCGGCGAACCGCACCTCGTGGCGTACCTGCTCCACCCAGTACGCCGGCTGGCAGAGTTGTTCGGCCGTGGCCGGCTCGCCGGTCACGTTCGACACCACCGGCAGCACCGGCGTGGCGTACGCGACGCCGGACAGGACCTCGGCGAACTCGGCCAGCATGGGCTCCATCAGCGGCGAGTGGAACGCGTGGCTAACCGCCAGTCGACGGGTACGTACACCGGACGCGGCGAACTCGGCGGCGATCTCCATGACGGCCGGCTCGGGCCCCGATATCACCACCGACGACGGGCCGTTGACTGCCGCGACGGCGACCTGGCCGGTGTGGCCGGCGAGTTCCTGTCGCACCCGGTTCTCGTCTGTCGCGACGGCCACCATCGCCCCGCCGGGCGGCAGGGCCTGCATGAGCCGGCCCCGGGCGGCCACTACCCGAGCCGCGTCCGGCAGCGACCAGACGCCGGCGACGTACCCGGCGACCAGCTCACCGATCGAGTGCCCGAGCAGGAACGCGGGCCGCACGCCCCAGTGTTCGAGGGTGCGGAACGTGGCCACCTCGACGGCGAACAGCGCTGCCTGGGTGTAGTCCGTCCGGTCCAGCAGGGCGGCCTCGACCGAGCCCGGCTCGGCGAACACCACCTCCGCGAGCGGTTGCCCCAGATACGGATCCAGCTCACGGCACACCTCGTCGAACGCCGCCGCGAACACCGGCACCGCGTCGTACAGTCGCCGGCCCATGCCCGGCCGTTGGGCGCCCTGCCCGGTGAACAGGATCGCCAGTTCGCCCTCGACCGGGCCATCCACCGGAACACCGGTCCCGTCGGCGGTGGACAGCGTGGTCAGGCTCTCCCGCAACTCGTCCCGGTCCGCCTCCACCAGCACGGCGGATCGGTTCAGCACGGTTCGGGTGGTCGCCAGCGACCAGGCCAGATCCACGACCCGGCCGGTCGGTTCCTCGTCGAGCCGGGCGACCAGCTGCCGAGCCTGTGCCCGCAGCCCCGCGTCGGTACGCGCCGAGACGACCAGCGGAACCGGAGAGCCTCCCGCGAGTCCCATCCCGTCCGGTGCGCGCCCGGCGTCATCGGTGTCCCCGTCCGGCGCCTCCTCCAGGATCACATGCGCGTTGGTACCGCTGATCCCGAACGACGACACGCCGGCCCGGCGCGGCCCGGCGGCCGGCGACCAGTCCCGGGACCGGGTCAGCAGGTTGACCGCGCCGGCCGACCAGTCCACGTGCGGCGTCGGCTCGTCCACGTGCAGCGTCCTGGGCATCAGTCCATGCCGCATCGCCATGATCGTCTTGATCACGCCGGCGATTCCGGCGGCGGCCTGTGGATGTCCGATGTTGGACTTGACCGACCCCAGCCACAGCGGGTTCTCCACGGGGCGCGCGGCCCCGTACGTCGCCAGGATCGCCTGCGCCTCGATCGGATCGCCGAGGGTGGTGCCGGTGCCGTGCGCCTCCACGACGTCCACATCGGCGGCGGTGATCCCGGCGTCGGCCAACGCCTGCCGGATCACCCGCTCCTGTGCCGGCCCGTTCGGCGCGGTCAGGCCGTTGGACGCACCGTCGGAGTTGACCGAGCTGCCGCGCAGCACGGCGAGCATCGGGTGGCCCAGCCGCCGCGCGTCCGACATTCGTTCCAGCACGAGCACACCGACGCCCTCGGCGAGGGCGAAGCCGTCGGCGGCGGCGGCGAACGACTTGCACCGGCCGTCCCGCGCGAGTCCGCGCTGCCGGCTGAACGCGAGGAACGTCGTCGGGTCCGACATCACCATGACCCCGCCGACCAGGGCCAGGTCGCAGTCGCCAGCGCGCAGGGCCTGTCCGGCGAGGTGCAGCGCGACCAGCGAGGACGAGCAGGCGGTGTCGACCGTCAGGGCAGGACCCTCGAGTCCGAACGTGTACGCGACGCGGCCCGACGCCACACTGGTCGAGGTGATGACGAGGTAGCCCTCCATGTCCTCGCCGACATCACGCAACCGGCTGCCGTACGCCTGGTCGGTCATGCCGACGTATACGCCGGTCCGCGTGCCCCGCAGCGACTTCGGGTCGACACCGGCCCGCTCAAGCGCCTCCCACGACGTCTCCAGCAGCAGCCGCTGCTGCGGATCCATGGCCAGTGCCTCGCGGTGGGAGATGCCGAAGTGACCGGCGTCGAAGGAGGCCGCGCCATCCAGGAACCCGCCCCGGTCGACGTAACTGCGCGCGGGTTTGTCCGGGTCGGCGTCCAGCAACTGGTCCAGCGGCCAGCCCCGGTCGGTGGGGAACGACGTGGTCAGGTCGACCTCGTCGCGTACCGCCCGCCACAGGTCCTCGGCCGAGGCGATGCCGCCGGGGAACCGGCAGGACATCGCGACGATCACCAGCGGGTCGGAGTGGTCGACCGTCCCGACCGGTCCGACGGCCACCGCCGGCTTCCGGTCGCCGAACAGTTCGCGGCCGAGGAAGTCGGCGAGCGCGGTCAGCGTGGGGTGGTCGAACGCCATCGTCGCGGGCAGTCGACGACCGGCCAGCTTACTCAACCCGTTACGCAGTTCCACCGCGGTCATCGAGTCGAATCCCAGGTCTCTGAATGACCGGGCCGGGTCGAGGGCGTCCGGCTGATGTCCGAGAACCACCGCGACGTGTTCCCGCACCAGATCGCGCAGCGCGCGTACACGCTGCCCCTCGGGCAGGTCCACCAGTCGTCGGACCAGCGCCGACGAGCCGGCCTCGGCACCGCCCGCGGCCGACACGGGCTCCGTGTCCGGGTACGCCTCGGGCAGCTCGTCCAGCAGGTGTGTCGGCCGACTGATGGTGAACTGCGGGACGAACCTGTCCCAGTACACCTCGGCCAGCAACGAGGTCGTCTCGTCGTCGGCGAGCAGTTGACCCAGGCCGGCGATGGCCACGGCCGGGTCGACCCGCGGCAGTCCCTTGCGGGCCAGCGAGTCGTACGCCGGGTCGTCGACCATTCCGCCGCCCGCCCACGGGCTCCAGGCCACCGACAGCGTCGGGTACCCGTCGGCGCGCCGCCGCTCGGCACGGGCGTCGAGTACGGCGTTGGCGGCCGCGTAGACCCCGTGATCGCCCGCTCCCCAGGTCGCCGAGATGGACGAGTAGTAGACAGCGATGTCGAGCTGCCCGGGGTGGAGTGACGCCTCCAGGTGCTCGATGCCGGCCACCTTGCCCTCGAACACGGTGGCCATGTCGGCGAGGGTGGTCACCAGCAGCGGCCCGCCCGCAGGGGCCCCGGCGGTGTGGATCACCGCCCGGATGAGCTCGCCGTCACGCTGCACGCCGGCGACGAGCGCCGCCGCCGCCTCCGGGTCGGTCAGGTCGCACGCCAGCACGCTGACCCGGGCGCCCAGTTCGGTCAGCTCGGCGGCCAGCTCCCGGGCACCGGGGCTCGCCGGCCCACGCCGGCTGATCAGCACCAGCCGTTCCGCGCCGAGCCGTGCCAGCCAGCGGGCGGCGTGCCCACCCAACGCCCCGGTGCCGCCGGTGACGACGACGGTGCCGCGCGGGCGCCAGTCGTCGCGGCCCGTTCCCGGCGCGCGGAGCAGCCTCCGTACGTACACCCCACCCGGGCGCACCGCGACCTGGTCCTCGCCATCCGATCCGGCCAGCACGGCGACCAGCCGGTCCGCGGCCGACGGATCCATCGTCGCGGGCAGGTCGACCAGTCCGCCCCAGCGGTCCGAATGTTCCAGCGCGGCGACCCGCCCCAACGCCCAGGCCGCGGCCTGCGGCGGGCTGGTCGGGGCGTCGTCCTCGGGCGTACCCACCGCTCCCCGGGTGGCGCACCACAGGGGGGCGTCGACGGCGGCCGCGCCGAGCGCGTTCAGCAGTGCGAGAGTCAGCGCCAGCCCGACCGGTACCACCGGCCGGGTGGGGTGCCCGGTGGTGTCCAGCGCGGCCAGGGAAAACACTCCCGCGAGTCGCCCGTCGTCCGGTACCGAGGCCAGGATCCGGGCGGTGAGCCGGGCGACGCCGCCATCGCATCCGTCCTGCGCCTCGGTCCCCCGGGCCTCGGTGTCCCGCGCCTCGGTCGCCTTGATTCCGTACGCCTCGGTCTCTTCGGCGTCACTGTCGTCCAGAACAAGTAGCGCCACGTCGGCAGCCCGTTCGCGCATCACCTCGACGGTGCCGGTGACCCCGGGATCGTCCCGGAGCCGGGCCGGTACGACGACGAGCCAGGTACCGTCCAGGTTGCCCGGGGGGTCCTGGGCGTCCTGGGTGGCGCGACGCCACACGATCCGGTACCGCCACGAGTCCGCGACCGACCGTGTCCGTCGGCGGCGTCGCCAGGTCGACATCGCCGGTAGCGCACCGCGCAGCGGCTCCGGATCGGCCAGACCGAGCGTGCCGGCCAGCGCGGCGAGGTCCTCCCGGTCGACGGCGTGCCAGAACTCGTCGTCCGCCTGGTCGGCCCGACCGCGGGACGGCGGGTTCTCCGGCCAGAAACGGCGACGCTGGAACGCGTACGTCGGTAGCCGTACCGGCGTCGGTCGGCCGCCCGCGTAACACACCGACCAGTCCACCCCGACACCCGACACGTGCAGCTCGGCGAGCGAGGTCAGCAATCGGTCCAGGCCACCGTCGTCACGTCGCAGGGTGCCCACCGCCACCGCCGCCGCGCCGGACTGCTCGGCCGTCTCGACTATCGGCCCGGTGAGGACCGGATGCGGGCTGACCTCGACGAATGTCCGGTACCCGTGCTCCACCAGGCCGGCGACGGCACGGTCCAGGCGCACCGGCTCGCGCAGGTTGCGGTACCAGTAGTCGGCGTCGAGACCCGAGTCGTTCAGCCAGTCGCCGTTCAGCGTCGAGAAGAAGGGTACCCGGGGCGGCACCGGGCGGACCGGCTCCAGCACCGCGAGCAGCTCGTCGCGGACGCCTTCGACCTGCGGCGTGTGCGACGCGTAGTCCACGATGTGTCGGGCACGGATGTCGCGTCTCGCCGCCTCGGTCATCACCTCGTCCAGCGCCGCCGACTCGCCGGCTACCACGACCGCCGAGGGACCGTTGACCACGGCCACCGACACCCGACCGTCCCAACGTCCCAACCACTGCTCCACCTCGGGCAGCGGGGCCGACAGGGATACCATGGCGCCTTCGCCGGTGATGGCGTCCAGCGCACGCGCGCGTAGTGCCACCACCCGGGCACCGTCGTCCAGCGAGAGCGCACCGGCGACACAGGCTGCGGCTATCTCGCCCTGGGACTGTCCGACCACCGCCGCCGGCACCACGCCGTGCGAGCGCCACAGTTCGGCCAGCGACACGGTCATCGCGAACAGCACCGTCTGGATCACGTCGTTGCGGCCCAGCGTCGGGGCGTCCGGATCGCCCCGGACGACCGCCGTCGGTGACCAGTCGATGAAGGGGGCGAGCGCCGCCTCGCACTGCGCCCAGCGGGTGGCGAAGACCGGAGAGGTGTCCAGCAGTTCGACGGCCATGCCGCTCCACTGCGTGCCCTGCCCGGAGAATACCCACACCGGTCCCCGGCCGGCTGGGCCCGCCACGCCCGTCGTGACGCTGGCGTGCGGTTCGCCGGCGGCTACCGCGCGCACGCCGGCGAGCAGCGTGTCGGCGTCCCGGCCGATCACGACCGCGCGGTGCTCGAACAGCGCCCGGGAGGTGAGTAGCGCCCGGCCGATGTCCGCAGCCGGCAACTCCGCGCGGGCGGTAAGGTCCGTGGCGAGCCGGGCGGCCTGGGCGCACAGCGCCTCGGCCGAACGCGCTGAGATCACCCAGGGCCAGGGGCCGTCCGGACCGGCGACGGGTTCTTTCGCGTCCTCCTGACCGGCGGGGGCACCGTCCGGACCGGCCGTCGCCGGCTCGGGGGCCGGGGCGGGTGGCTCCTCGATCACTACGTGCGCGTTGGTACCGCTGACGCCGAAGGACGAGATCCCGGCCCGGCGGGGTCGCCCGTTCGCGGGCCAGTCCCTGGCCTCGGTCAGCAGCCGCACGTTCCCCGCTGCCCAGTCGACCTTCGGGGTGGGCCGATCGACGTGGAGGGTCTGCGGGAGCCGGTTGTGCGCGATCGCCAGGACCATTTTGATCACCCCGGCGACGCCGGCGGCGGCACCGGTGTGGCCGATGTTCGACTTCACCGATCCCAGCCACAGCGGGAGGTCGGCCGCACGGTCCCGGCCGTACGTCGCCAGCAGCGCCTGCGCCTCGATCGGGTCGCCGAGACTCGTGCCGGTGCCGTGCGCCTCGACCACGTCCACCTGGCCAGGCCCGAGTCCCGCGTCGGCCAGCGCCTGTCGGATGACCCGCTGCTGGGACGGCCCGTTCGGCGCGGTCAGCCCGTTCGAGGCGCCGTCGGAGTTGACCGCGCTGCCCCGGACCACGGCGAGCACTTCGTGTCCGTTGCGGCGAGCGTCGGAGAGCCGCTCGACCACCACGACGCCCACGCCCTCCGACCAGCCGGTTCCGTCGGCCGCGTCAGCGAACGACTTGCACCGCCCGTCGGCCGCCAGGCCGTTCTGGTGGGAGAAGTCCACGAAACCGCGTGGCGTGGAGAGCACGGCCACGCCCGCGGCCAGCGCCAGGTCGCATTCGCCGCCGCGCAGCGACCGCGCGGCGAGGTGCAGGGCGACCAGCGACGAGGAGCAGGCGGTGTCCACGGTGACCGCCGGTCCCTCCAGCCCCATCGCGTACGCGACACGACCGGAGACGACGCTGGCCGCCGTCCCCGTCATCATGTAGCCGTCGGCTTCGTCCGTACCCGACAGCGCCTCGCCGTAGTCCGAGCCCGCCACCCCGGCGAAGATCCCGGTACGGCTGCCCCGCAGGGTCGTCGGGTCGATCCCGGTCCGTTCCAGCGCCTCCCACGACGTCTCCAGCAGCAGCCGCTGCTGCGGGTCCATCGCGAGCGCCTCGCGCGGCGAGATGCCGAAGAAGTCGGCGTCGAAGTCGGCGGCATCCGGCAGGAAGCCGCCGACCAGCGCCAACGAGCCGTCCCGACGTAGCTCGGGCAGGTCCCAGTGCCGGTCGGTCGGGAAGGCGCTGAGTCCCTCACCGGCCGACGCCAGCAGCTTCCAGAACGCCTCCGGGTCGTCCGCCCCCGGGTACCGGCAGCCCACGCCGACAATCACGACCGGGTCGTCGGTGGACGCGGCGGACGGCGCCGGGGCCGCCGGAACGTCGTCGGCGCCGAGCAACCCGTCACGCAGGTACCGGACGACCGCGAGCGGCGTCGGATGGTCGAAGACCAGCGTCGTCGGTAGCGGCAGCCCGGTCTCGTTGGCGAGCCGGTCACGGAACCGTACGGCGATCAGTGAATCGAACCCCAGTTCGCGGAACGACCGGTCCGGGTACAGCTCGTCCACCGTGAGGTGCCCCAGTACCCCGGCGGCGTGGGTGCGGACCAGCGTCAGCAGACGGTCGTCCAACTCGGCCGGGTCCCGGGCGACGAACGAACGTCGGTCGGGTCCGTCGATCTCCGGTCCGGAGCGGGGCAGCAGCGCGGGCCGGTCGGCAACGGACGCCTCCGCCGTCCCCGGCCCGGCGGCACCCGGCCCGGCGGCATCCGTCGTGTCCCCGCCGCCCCGGGCCGGCACGAGCGCCGGCAGCCAGTACCGCTGCCGCTGGAACGGGTAGGTGGGCAGCGCGACCCGCCGCCCGCCCCGGTCGGCGAGGATGGCGTCCCAGCCTACCGGCACGCCACGCACGTGCAGCTCGGCCAGCGCCGCGAGGAGCGCGGTCGGCTCGTGCCGGTCGTTCTGCATCGCGGCGCTCAGGGCGACCTCGTCGATGGTGCCGTCCAGGCAGTCGCGGGCCATCGCGGTGAGCGTGCCGCCAGGCCCGAGTTCCAGGCACATCGTGACGCCGTTCTCGGCCAGGCAGCGGATTCCGTCGCTGAAACGCACCGTCTCGCGGAGCTGGCGGACCCAGTAGTCCGGCGACCCGATTACGTCGCCCCCGACCAGGGCACCGGTCAGCGTGGACACGATCGGGACGCGCGGCTCGTGGAAGTCCAACGCCTCGGCGGCCACCCGGAGTCGGCCCAGCACCGGCTCCATCCGGGCGCTGTGCACCGCGACCGCGATGCGCAACCGCCGGACCCGGTACCCACGCCGGAGGCACGCCTCGGACACCCGCCCGACCGTGTCCTCCTCCCCGGACAGGACGATCGACCGGGGCCCGTTGAGCGCGGCGATGGTCACCTCGTCACCGGTGCCCGCCTCGGCAAAGACGGCCGGCAACTCGTCGAACGGCACGTCGACGGCGATCGCCGCGCCGCCGGGCGGCACGGACTGCATCAGGCGGCCCCGGGCGGCCACCAGTTGGCAGGCGTGCTCGAGCGACAGCACCCCGGCGACGTACGCGGCACTCAACTCGCCGGTGGAGTGACCGAGGACGAAGTCGGGCCTGACCCCCCAGTGTTCGAGCAGGCGGAACAGCGCCACCTCGACGGCGAACAGTGCGGGGACCGTGTATACCGTCTGGTCGAGCAGCGGGGTGCCGTCGACCTCGAGCCCACCGAGCACGACGTCCGCCAGCGGGGCGGCGATCAGCGGGTCGATTCCCGCGCACACCTCGTCGAACGCGGCGGCGAACACCGGGTACGCCCGGTACAGTTCCCGGCCCATCCCGACGCGCTGCGTGCCCAACCCGCTGAACAGGAACGCGACGGTGGTCACCGGCCTGGTCCGGCCGTGCACGACCCGCGGATCCGCCTGGCCCGAAGCCAACGCCGCCAGCCCGCCCAGAAGCTGCTCGCGGTCGCCGGCCAGGACCACCGCACGGTGGCCGAGGTGAGCCCGGGTGGTGGCCAGCGACATCGCCAGGTCGAGCGGGCGTACCTCGGGGTCGTCCTCGGCGAACCGGTGCAGCTGTTGCGCCTGGGCGCGCAACGCCGACTCGCCACGGGCGGACACCAACCACGGGATCGGTCCAGCGGGCTCGTCGTCCGCCGGACCGGTCTCCCGGACTGTCCCGGCGTTCTGGACGGTCTCGGCGTCGTTGTCGGCGGGCTCCGTCTGCTCCAGGATCACGTGGGCGTTGGTGCCGCTGATGCCGAACGACGACACGGCGGAGCGGCGTCGCCGGTCCGCCGGCCACGCCCGCTCCTCGGTCAGCAGCCGGACGGCACCGGCCGACCAGTCCACCCGCGGGCTCGGCTCGTCGACGTGCAGCGTGGCGGGCAGTACGCCGTGGCGCATCGCCATCACCATCTTGATGATGCCGGCGATCCCCGCCGCCGCCTGGGTGTGCCCGATGTTGGACTTGACCGACCCGAGCCACAACGGCTGGTCGGCGGGACGGTCCCGCCCGTACGTCTCGATCAGCGCCTGCGCCTCGACCGGATCGCCCAGCCGGGTGCCGGTACCGTGCGCCTCGACCGCGTCGACCTGGCCAGCGCCGAGCCGGGCGTCGGCCAGTGCCTGGCGGATCACCCGCTGCTGGGACGGCCCGTTCGGCGCGGTCAGGCCGTTCGAGGCCCCGTCGGAGTTGACCGCGCTGCCGCGCACGACACCGAGTACCGGGTGTCCCGCGCGCCGGGCGTCGTCGAGCCGCTCCAGGAGCAGTACGCCGACCCCCTCGCCCCAACCGGTGCCGTCCGCGGCGGCGGCGAACGCCTTGCACCTGCCGTCGCCGGCCATCCCGCCCTGCGTCCCGAAGTCGGCAAACAGCTCGGTGTTGGCCATCACGGCAGCGCCACCGGCGAGTGCGAACCCGCACTCCCGCGCCCGCAGCGCGCGTACCGCCAGGTGTACGGCCACCAGCGACGACGAGCAGGCGGTGTCGACGGTGATGGCCGGACCCTCGAGGCCCAGCGTGTAGGCGATCCGGCCGGACGCGACGCTGCTGATGGTCCCGGTGAGGACGTGCCCCTCGACCTCCCGGAGCGCCTCCTCGTCGCGGGGACCGTACCGTTGGTCGGTCATGCCGACGAAGACGCCGCCGTCGCTGCCCCGCAGAGCGGTGGGATCGATGCCCGCCCGCTCCAACGCCTCCCACGAGGTCTCCAGGAGGAGCCGCTGCTGCGGGTCCATGGCCAGCGCCTCGCGCGGCGAGATGCCGAAGAACCCGGCGTCGAACTCGGCCGCGTCGTAGAGGAAGCCGCCCTCCTGGTGGACCGTGTCGGACAGGTGCCCGGTCTGCCAGTGCCGGTCGTCCGGGAACGCCGAGATCGCGTCGCGCCCCGCGTGGACCAGGTCCCACAGCTGCTCGGGCGACGTGACTCCGCCCGGGAACCGGCACGCCATGCCGACGATCGCGATCGGCTCGGCGCCCGCCGACTCGAGTTCGAACAGGCGCTGCCGGGTCCGCTTCAGGTCCGCGGTAACCCGCTTCAGGTAGTCGACAAGCGTTTCGTCGTTCACCAAATTGATCACTCCCTGGAGACCCGGTAGTCGCGGGATCGGGCGTCGGTTGAACTACTTGAGGTCGCCGAACTCGCTGTCGATGAAGGCGAGCAGCTCGGCCGCCGTGGCCGAGCCGAGCAGGGCCTCGTCGGTTTCCGCGGGTGGGTCGGCCGGGCCGTCGAGTCTGTGCAGGATCCCGCGCAGCCGCAGAACGATCTCACCGTGGCCGGCCTCCCCCGCGCCGATCGTGGCGGCGGTCTGCTCCAGCCGGTCTAGGTCGCGCATGACCCGCGCCAGCGGGCTCTCCTCCTCGGGTACGGCCAGGCTCACGAGTCGGGCGGCCAGGGCGACCGGAGTCGGGTGGTCGAACACGAGGGTGGCGGGTACCGCCAGACCGGTCGACGCACGGATACGGTTGCGCAACTCCACACCGGTCAGCGAGTCGAAGCCCATCTCCTTGAACGCCTGCTCCGGCTCAACCGCGTCGGCGGTGGTGTGCCCGAGTACGGCGGCGGTGTGGGTCCGGACCAGGTTCACCGCCAGACGTTGCCGGGCTGGTGGCGGCAGTTCCCGCAGCCGGGCGTCGAAGGTCTGCGCCGTGGCCATGCCCTCGACCCGCGCGATGACCGGCCGGCGGGCCCGTACCAACCCGTGGAACAGGGCCGGAACCGTCTCGGTGGCCGACCGGGTACGCAGCGACGCGAGGTCCAGCCGGATCGGCACCAGTGCGGCGCGGCCGCTGTCGAGGGCGGCGTCGAACAGCGCGACGCCCTGCGCCGTGCTCAGCGGCACCACTCCGTCCCGGCTCATCCGCCGCCGGTCGCGCCCGTCCAGCCCGGCGGTCATGCCGCCGGCCTGCTCCCACATACCCCACGCCAGCGAGGTCGCGGGGAGGCCGCGCGACCTCCGATACTCGGCGAGCCCGTCGAGAAACGCGTTCGCGGCGGCGTAGTTGCCCTGCCCGGCGCCGCCGAGCGTCGCCGACGCGGACGAGAACAGCACGAACATGTCGAGGTCGAGGTGTTCCGTCAGCCGGTGCAGATGCCACGCGCCGTCGAGCTTCGGGCGCAGCACGGCGGCGAGCCGTCCCGGGTTCAGGGAGGTCAACACGCCGTCGTCGAGCACGCCGGCGGCGTGTACCACGCCGGCTAGGCGGTGGTGTTCGCGGATCGAGTCCAGCATCCGCGCGACGGCGCGCTCGTCGCCGACGTCGCACCGGACCACCGTCACCTCGGCGCCCATCCGGGCCAGGTCGACGCGCAGCCTGTCCACCTCCGCCCCGGCCGTCGCCCGGCGGCCGGCCAGGACCACGTGCCGCAGGCCGTGGCCGGTGGCGAGGTGCCCGGCGATCAGGACGCCGAGGGAACCGGTACCGCCGGTGACCAGTACCGCGTCGTCCGGGCCGAACCGATGGCCCGGGTTGAGCACTGCCTTGCCCACGATGCCGGCCTGACTGAGTGCCCGGAACGCCTCGGGCGCCCGGCGGGCGTCCCAGCGCGTGACCGGAAGAGGGCGCAACGCGCCGCGCTCGAACAACTCGAGCAGTTCGGTGAGTATCTCGCCGACCCGGTCGGGGCCGGCGTCACTTAGGTCGAATGTGCGGTACCGGACGCCGGGGTGGGCCGCCGCGACGTCGGCGCCGTCCCGGATGTCGGCCTTGCCCATCTCGACGAACCGGCCGGCGCCGTCGAGCAGTCCGAGTGACGCGTCGACGTACGCGCCCGCCAGCGAGTTGAGTACCACGTCGACGCCACGACCGCCGGTTGTCTCCCGGATCCGTTCGGCGAACGTCAGATCCCGCGACGAGGCGATGTGCGCGTCGTCGAGGCCCGCCTTTCGCAGGGTGTCCCACTTGGGCGTGCTCGCCGTGCCGAAGACCTCGGCACCGAGATGGCCGGCGATCTGCGTGGCGGCCATACCGACGCCACCGGCGGCGGCGTGGACCAGCACCGTCTCCCCCGCCCGGAGCCCGGCCAGGTCGCACAGCCCGTAGTAGGCGGTCACGAACGCCACCGGCACCGATGCCGCCTGTTCGAAGGACCAACCCTCCGGGATCCGGACCACTGTGCGGTGGTCGGCCACGGCGACCGGGCCGAACGCGCCGCCGAACAGACCCATCACCCGGTCTCCGGGCGCCAGCCCGGTCACGCCGACGCCGACCGCCGAGACCACACCGGCGCCTTCGATGCCGAGGCCGCCCTCACCGGGATACATGTCCAGCGCGATCAGCACGTCGCGGAAGTTGACCCCGGCCGCCAGGACGTCGACGCGTACCTCGCCGGGGGCCAGCGACCGCTCCACCTCCGGCGCCGGCACCAGGCGCAGGTTGGCCAGGCTGCCGCGCCCGGTGGTGTCGAGACGCCACGGCCCCGTCGTTGCCGGGGCCGGCAGGGCGGCTGGCTGGTCCACCCGGGCCAGCCGTCGGGCGTACCGCCGGCCGTCACGTACCGCCACCTCGGGTTCGGCGCCGTGCAACGTCGCGACCAGTGACTGCGCCGACCACCGGTTGTCGACATCGATCAACGAGATCCGGTCCGGGTTCTCCGTCCGCGCCGACCGCACCAGGCCGGTGACCGGAAGGTGCACCAGGTTGACCGGAACATCGGATTCGACGGCGGCGGCATTGCGGGTCACCACGGTCAGCCCGCCGGACGACAGGCGCCCGTCGGCGAGCCAACCCTGGATCGCGGCGAGGACCTGTCCGGTGAGGTCGTGCGCCGCCGAGGTGAGGCCATCGCCGCCGGCGTCCACCGGTGGACAGAGCACGACCACCCGTCCGGGCGTGGGCGCGCCGGCATCGAGCGCCGCGGAGAGCGCGCCGAGGTCGGGGTACCGGGCGACGGATCCGTCCACGTCGTCTGGTACCTCACCGGTGCCGACGAGCGCCCACGACAGCGCCGGCAGCGGTTCGTCGGCCGGTTCCAGCGGCTTCCATTCGACCTGGAACAGGCAGTCGTCCAGCGCGACGGAGCCCGGCCGGATCTGCTCCGGTGTGACGGGCCGGAGCGCCAGGGATCCGACGGTCACCACCGGCGAGCCGGTGGTGTCGCTGGCCGTCAACGTCACCGTGCCCGCACCACGCTTTTCCAGGCGTACCCGCAACGCGCCCGCCCCCGTCGCGTGCAGCCGTACTCCGCTCCAGCAGAACGGCATCCGGGCCGGCGCGTCCGGGTCGCCCTGGCCGATCGGGTGCAGGGCAGCGTCGAGCAGTGCCGGGTGGATGCCGAACCGGGCTGCGTCCGGCGCGACGTCGGCGGGAAGTTCCACCTCGGCGAAGAACTCGTCGCCTCGTCGCCAGGCTCGGCGCAGTCCCCGGAACCCGGGACCGTAGTGGAACCCGGCCGCCGCCAACCGCTCGTAGTAACCGTCGAGCGTGACCGGTCGGGCATCGCGCGGGGGCCACACGTCGTCGGCGGGCGGCGGTGGGGGGTCCGCCGGTGTCGGGGCGAGCGTCCCGGTGGCGTGCCGGATCCAGGGTTCCTCGCCCGGATCGTCGGAGCGGGAGTACACACCGACCGATCGCCGGCCGTTGTTGTCGTCGGCGTGCGCAACGACGAGTTGCACACGCACGGCACCGCGCTCCGGCAGGACGAGGGGTGCCTCCAGGGTGAGTTCCTCCATCTCGTCACAGCCGAGCCGCTCGCCCGCCGACAACGCCAGTTCCACGAAGGCGGTGCCGGGCAGCAGGACCGAGCCGAGTACCTCGTGGTGCGCCAGCCACGGATGGTCGGCGGCCGACAGCCGGCCGGTGAACAGCGTCTCGCCGCCGGTCGCCGACGAGATCCAGGCGCCGAGCATCGGATGTCCGGACGGGGCGAGGCCGGCGGCGGCCACTTCGCTGGCGGCGCCGGACGGGCGGGGCCAGTAGCGTTCGTGCCGGAAGGCGTAGGTGGGCAGCTCGACCGGTTCGGAAACGGACTCGGGCAGCACCGCCGACCAGTCCACCCGGGCACCCCGGACGAACACGCCGGCCAGTGCGGACAGCAGGGCGGGGATCTCCGGCTGGCCGGTGCGCAGCAGGGGCGCGACGGCTACCTTCTCGCCTTCGTCGTCGAGGCAGTCACGGACCAGCGCCGCGAGGACCCCGTCCGGACCTAACTCGACAAAGCCGCCGATGGCCTGCCCGGCCAGCGTCCGGACCCCGTCGGCGAACCGTACGGCGCCGCGCACCTGGCGCACCCAGTAGTCGGGAGAGCACAACTCGTCGGCTGTCGCGACCCGGCCGGACAGGTTCGACACGACCGGTAGTACCGGCGGCGCGAACGTCACGCCGGCCAGCACCTCGCGGAACCCGGCGAGCATCGGCTCCATCAACGGCGAGTGGAAGGCGTGGCTCACGGTGAGACGTTTCGTGCGCCGGCCCAGGTCGGCGAAGCGCCGCTCGACCCCGTCCACCGCCTCCTCGGTGCCGGACAGCACCACCGACCGCGGGGCGTTGACCGCTGCCAACGACAGGTCACCGTCGTGCCGGGCCAGCACCGGCCCGACCTCGGTCTCGTCGGCCTCGATCGCGACCATCGCGCCGCCGTCCGGCAGCGCCTGCATGAACCGGCCACGCGCCGCGACCACGGCACAGGCGTCCGGGAGCGTCCACACCCCGGCCAGATAGGCGGCCACCAGTTCGCCGACCGAGTGCCCCAACAGGTACTCCGGTCGTACTCCGGCGTGTTCGAGCAGCCGGAACAGCGCCACCTCCAGGGCGAACAGACCGGCCTGGGCGTACTCGGTACGGTCGAGCGGACTCTCGTCGTCCTGATGGCCGAACACCACGTCCCGCAAGGGGCGGTGCAGGTGACCGTCCATTTCCAGGCACACCTCGTCGAAGGCGGACGCGAACACGGGGAACCGCTGGTACAGCTCCCGCCCCATCCCCACGCGCTGCGAGCCCTGGCCGGTGAACAGGAACGCGAGGCCGCCCGGGCGGCTCTCACCCACCGTCAGGCCAGCCGCCTCCGTACCCTGGGACAGCGCGTTCAGGCCGGCGAGCAGGTCGTCCCGACGGTCGCCGACCAGCACTGCGCGGTGTTCGAGCGCCGCGCGGGTCGTCGCCAGGGCCCAGCCGACGGCGGTCGCCGTGGCACCCCCGTCGCCGCTCACCGCAGCGGCGAGCCGGGCCCCCTGTGCCCGCAGGCCGTTCGCGGTCCGGCCGGAGACGATCCAGGCGGTGACGCCCTTCTCCGGCCCGCTCTCCTCCGGCCCGCTCTCCTCCGGCCCGCTCTCCTCCGGCGCCTGCTCAACAATCACATGAGCATTAGTCCCACTAATACCAAAAGACGACACACCCGCCCGCCGCGGCCGACCCGACACCGGCCACTCCCGCGCCTCCGACAACAACCGCACCCCACCAGAAGACCAATCCACAAACGACGACGGAACACCCACAAACAACGTCGACGGCAACACCCCGAAACGCATCGCCAACACCATCTTGATCACACCAGCAACACCCGCAGCCGCCTGCGTATGACCCAAATTCGACTTCACCGACCCCAACCACAACGGCCGATCAACAGCCCGACCCCGCCCATACGTCGCCAACAACGCCTGCGCCTCAACCGGATCACCCAACGCCGTACCCGTACCATGCCCCTCCACCACATCCACATCCCCCGACACCAAACCCGCACCCGCCAACGCCTCCCGAATCACCCGCTGCTGCGCCAAACCACTCGGCGCCGACAACCCATTCGACGCCCCATCCTGATTCACCGCCGAACCCCGAACCACCCCCAACACACGCCGACCACCACGACGCGCATCCGACAACCGCTCCAACAACAAAACCCCCACACCCTCCCCCCAACCCGTACCATCCGCACCATCCCCGAACGCCTTACACCGACCATCAGGAGCAAGACCGCCCTGCCGGGAGAACGCGACGAAGGCATTTGGCGTGGCCATCACCGCCACCCCGCCCACCAGTGCCAGGTCGGACTCGCCGGATCGCAGTGAGCCGGCGGCGGTGTGCAGGGCGACCAGCGAGGACGAGCAGGCCGTGTCGATCGTCACCGCCGGACCCTCCAGGCCCAGCGCGTACGCGACCCGGCCGGACAACACGCTGCCGGCCGCGCCGGTGAGCAGGTAGTCGTAGCCGTCGTCGGTGCCGGTGAGCAGCCCCGCGTAGTCCTGCGACGAGCCGCCCACGAACACTCCGGTGCGGCTGCCGCGCAACGAGAGCGGATCGATTCCAGCCCGCTCCAACGCCTCCCAGGACGTCTCCAACAACAGCCGCTGCTGCGGGTCCATCGCCACCGCCTCTCGCGGCGACACGCCGAAGAAGCCGGCGTCGAACCCTGTCGCGTCGTCCAGGAAGGAACCCCGGCGTACCGAGGGTCCCCCGGTCCGACCGGCCTCCAACTCGTCGAGGCGGGCAAGGTCCCAGCCACGGTCGGAGGGGAACGGACCGACCGTGTCACGCTCCTCGACCAGCAGCTGCCACAACTCCTCGGGACTGTTCACCCCGCCGGGGAACCGGCATCCGATCCCGATGATCGCCAACGGCTCATCGGGTACCCGCTCGACCGGTACCGGCGCCACCTCGTCGGCCTCGACGGCGCCGACCAGCTCGGCCTGTAGGTACGCGGCCACGGCCGCCGGAACGGGATGATCGAAGACCAACGTCGCGGGCAGCCGCAGACCGCTCGCGGCGTTCAGCCGGTTCCGCAGCTCGATGGCGGTCAGCGAGTCCAGACCGAGGTCCCTGAAGGGCTTGGACTCGCCCACCGCGTCGACATCGGTGTGCCCGAGGACGGCCGCCGTCTCCGACCGCACCAGGTCGAGCAGTACCCGGCCGCGCTCCGTCCCGGTCAGCTCGGCGATCCGCCGGCGCAGCTCGTGGCCAACCGTCGAGGCCACGTCGCCGTCCCGGTCGTCCACGTTCAGGATGGCGGCGACCTCGGGGATGCCCTCGATCAGGGGGCGGCGGCGAGCCAGCGTGAAGGTCGAGACGAAACTGGCCCAGTCCATGTCGGTCACCGTCACCGACGTCTCGTCGGACTCCAGCACCCGGCGGAGTGCCGCGAGTGCCAGCGCCGGAGCCATCATCCGCACCCCGATACGAGTCAGTACCGAGCCGAGCCTGTCGTCGACCATTCCGCCGTCCGCCCAGCCGCCCCACGACACGCAGGTGGCGGGCTCGCCCCGGCCGCGACGGTGGCCGGCGAGCGCGTCGAGATAGGCGTTCGCGGCGGCGTACGCGCCGTTGCCGGCGCTGCCCCACACCGCCGCCCCGGACGAGAACAACACGAAGGCGTCCAGTGGCTGCCCGGCGAGCAACTCGTCGAGATTCCGGGCACCGGCCACCTTCGCCGACATCGTGTCAGCCAGCTCGTCGAGACCGGTGTCGGCGACGGGCAGCGACCGGCTCACCCCGGCCGCGTGAAACACGGCGGTCGGCGGGTGATCGGCCAGCAGTCCCGCCAGGGCCCGTCGATCGGTCACGTCGCAGGCCGCGATGGCCACCTCGGCACCCAGTTCGCGCAGCTGGGCGGCGAGTCCGGGCGCCCCCGGCGATTCCATCCCCCGCCGGCTGACCAGCACCAGTCGGGACGCGCCGTTTCCGGCGAGCCAGCGGGCGAGGTGGGCACCGACGCCGCCGGTACCGCCGGTGACGAGGATGGTGCCCCGTGGCCGCCAGGCCGGGGCGGGCCGCTGGTGCGGCGCACGCACCAGGCGACGAACATAGACGCCGGAGGGGCGTACGGCGATTTCCTGTTCGTCGTAGTCGCCGACGAGCAGGGCGCAGAACCGGTCCGCCGCCCGTTCGTCCCAGCCGCCGGCCACGTCGACCAGCCCGATCCACCGTTGCGGCTGTTCCAGTCCGGCCACCCGGCCCAACGCCCACACCGGGGCCTGGACCCAGCCGGTCCCCGGATCGGCTGGTTCGACCAGCATCGCGTCCCGGGTGACCCACCACAGCGGTACGGTGATCCCGGCACGGTCCAGGGCCCGGGTAAGTACCAGGGACGCCGCCAGTCCGGCCGGGACTACAGCGCGGCCGGGGTGGGGTTCCTCGGCCCACGGCAGCAGGGAGACGATGCCCGCCACCCCGGACCCGCCCACCATAGCCGCTTCCAGCGCACCGGCCATGTCGTCCACGTCGACCGACGCGGCGTCCACCACCACCGGCCGGACATCGGCCCCGCGCGCGGCCATCGCCTCCGCCAGGGCCTCCACCGTCGGCGTGCCGGCCGACGAGGTTTCGCCGGGCGACCGCGCGGCGAGCAGGAGCCAGCTACCCGACAGTGCGGCTGTCGACGTCGGCACGACCTTCCAGGTCACCCGGTACCGCCAGGAGTCCACCACCGACGTCTCGCGCTGCCGGTGCCGCCACGACGACAGCACCGGAAGCGCCGCCTCCACCACATCACGCTGATCCGGACCGGCGCCGAGGAGCTCGGTCAGGGCGGCCGGGTCGGACTGCTCCACCGCCGCCCAGAACGGCGCGTCGGCCGCGTCCGTACCGTCGCCGCCGGTCGCGTCCCGATCGTCCGGACGGGCCCAGAACCGTCGCCGTTGGAAGGCGTACGTCGGCAGTTCCACCTGCCTCGCTCCGGTGCCGTCGAACACCGGTGCCCAGTCGACCTCGACCCCTCGGACGAAGACCTCGGCCAGCGACCGGAGCAGCCGGTACGAGTCGTCCTCGTCGCGGCGGAGGGACCCCAGCGCCGCGCTCCGGTCCGGCGCGATTTCGTCCAGGACCTCCTGGAGCCCGGGCACCAGCACCGGGTGCGGACTGACCTCCACGTACGTGCGCAGGTCCGCGCCGACCATCGTCCGTACCGCGTGGTCGAACCCGACCGTCGCCCGCAGGTTGCGGTACCAGTACTCGGCGTCCAGGGCGGTGGTGTCCAGCCAATCACCGGTCACCGTGGAGAAGAAGGGCACCTGCCCGGGGTTCGGACGGATCTCCGCGAGCACTTGGACCAGCTCGTCACGGATCGCCTCCACCTGACCGGAGTGGGAGGCGTAGTCGACCGTCACCCGCCGTGTCCGGAGGCCCTCGACGGAACACCGTTCGACCAGTTCGTCGAGCGCGTCGGGATCGCCTGAGACCACGACGGAACGGGGACCGTTGACCACCGCGAGCGACAGCCGACCTTCGGAGCGGTCGAGCAGGTCACGGAGCTGGTCAGCCGGTGCGGCGACGGCGACCATCCCGCCACGGCCGGCCAGTTCCCGCGCGATGAGTCGTGCGCGCAGCGCCACCACCCGGGCGCCGTCCTCGATCGACAGCGCCCCGGCGACGCACGCCGCGGCGATCTCACCCTGCGAGTGCCCGACCACCGCCGCCGGTGCTACGCCGTGCGCGCGCCACCAGTCCGCCAACGAGACCATCACGGCCCACAGGGCGGGCTGGACGACGTCGACCCGGTCGAGCGGGGGCGCCCCGGCGGCACCTCGGATCACGTCGACCAGCGACCAGTCGACCAGTGGCGCCAGGGCACGCGCGCACGCGTCCATCCGGGCGGCGAACGCCGGCGAGGACTCCAGCAGTCCAACCGCCATGCCGATCCACTGGGCGCCCTGGCCGGGGAAGACGAAGACGACCCGCCCGTCCGAGTCCGCCTGTCCGCGTACGACGTCGGGTGCGAGGGTACCGTCGGCGAGTGCCGTCAGACCGGCCGTCAACCGGGCCCGGTCACCGATCACGACCGCGCGGAAACCCATCCGGGTACGGGTGGTGGCGAGCGAGTAGCCGATGTCGACATGACGCGGTGCGGGTTCGATGGACGTGACAGGGGCGCTGGGCCTGACGGATTCGGCGTGGACGTGTTCGATCAGTCGCCGGGCCTGCGCGCGTAGCGCGGCTTCGTCGTGACCGGAGACGATCCAGGCGGTGACGCCCTTCTCCGGCCCACTCTCCTCCGGCCCGCTCTCCTCCGGCCCGCTCTCCTCCGGCGCCTGCTCAACAATCACATGAGCATTAGTCCCACTAATACCAAAAGACGACACACCCGCCCGCCGCGGCCGACCCGACACCGGCCACTCCCGCGCCTCCGACAACAACCGCACCCCACCAGAAGACCAATCCACAAACGACGACGGAACACCCACAAACAACGTCGACGGCAACACCCCGAAACGCATCGCCAACACCATCTTGATCACACCAGCAACACCCGCAGCCGCCTGCGTATGACCCAAATTCGACTTCACCGACCCCAACCACAACGGCCGATCAACAGCCCGACCCCGCCCATACGTCGCCAACAACGCCTGCGCCTCAACCGGATCACCCAACGCCGTCCCCGTACCATGCCCCTCCACCACATCCACATCCCCCGACACCAAACCCGCACCCGCCAACGCCTCCCGAATCACCCGCTGCTGCGCCAAACCACTCGGCGCCGACAACCCATTCGACGCCCCATCCTGATTCACCGCCGAACCCCGAACCACCCCCAACACACGCCGACCACCACGACGCGCATCCGACAACCGCTCCAACAACAAAACCCCCACACCCTCCCCCCAACCCGTACCATCCGCACCATCCCCGAACGCCTTACACCGACCATCAGGAGCAAGACCGCGCTGTTCGGCGAACGACACGAACAGGCCGGGTCCCGACATGATCATTGCGCCGGCGGCGATGCCCAGGGTGGATTCCCCCCGCCGGAGCGACTGGACCGCCAGGTGCAGGGCGACCAGCGAGGACGAGCAGGCCGTGTCGATCGTCACCGCCGGACCCTCCAGGCCGAACGTGTACGCGATCCGGCCGGAGGCCACGCTCGTCAGGTTGCCGGTCAGCAGGTGTCCGCTCAGCTCACGCGACGCGTCGTGCAGACGGGGGGCGTAGTCCTGGGAGGCGAGACCGGCGAACACACCG
Source organism: Plantactinospora sp. DSM 117369 (assembly GCF_053764795.1). NCBI lineage: Bacteria > Bacillati > Actinomycetota > Actinomycetes > Micromonosporales > Micromonosporaceae > Plantactinospora > Plantactinospora sp. DSM 117369. Next base: position 5,889,026 of record NZ_CM132446.1, read on the forward strand.
GTACGCGTCCCACGCAACGAGAGTGGATCGATCCCGGCGCGCTCGAACGCCTCCCAGGACGTCTCCAACAGCAGCCGCTGCTGCGGGTCCATCGCGAGCGCCTCGCGCGGGCTGATGCCGAAGGGTGCCGGGTCGAACTCGTCCGCGTCGTGCACGAAGCCGCCGCGCCAGGTGTAGGTCCGCCCGGGGGTGCCGGGTTCGGGCGAGTACAGCGCGTCGAGGTCCCAGCCACGGTTGCGCGGCGGGTCGGAGATGGCGCAACCCTCGTTGATCACCAAATCCCAGAGCTGTTCCGGGGTGCTGATCCCGCCGGGCAGCCGGCAACTCATTCCGATGATCGCGATCGGCTCGTCGTCGTCGACCCTGACCTCGGACACGGTGGCCGCCGCAGGGCCGGTACCGGTAAGGACACCGTCGAGATACTCGGCCACCGCTCGCGGCGTCGGGTAGTCGAACACCAGCGTGGTCGGCAGCCGCAGCCCGGTCGCGCCGCCGAGCCGGTTACGCAGGTCCACGGCCATCAGGGAGTCGATACCCGCCGATCCGAACGTGGTGCCCGGTGACGGTACCCCGTCCGTCCCCCGGCCGACCAGGGCGGCGACGCCCGCACGAACGAGTTCAACCAACTCGCGGTGACGCTCTCCGGTGGACAGCGGTGCCAGCCGGGCACGCAACGCCTGCCCGGCGTCGGCCGCTGCGCCGGGGCGTCCGTCGGCCGGTACCGGTCCGTTGGTCGCCGGTGGCTCCGCCTGGCTACGGAACGGGTAGCCGGGCAGCCGGACCCTGCGGGCGGCGGTGTCGGCGAACGGGGCTCGCAGGTCGACGTCGGCACCGTGCGTGTACGCCTCGGCCAGGGAGCTCAGGAACCGTCCGAAACCAGGATCCGACCTGCGCAGCGTCCCTAGTACGAGCGTGCCGACACCGGCCGTGTCGCAGGTTTCCTCGACGTCGGGGGCAACGACCGGATGTGGGCTGACCTCGACGAGCATCCGGAAGCCTGCGGCGAGGACGGCGCGCGTGGTCGTCTCGAACTCGAACGGGTCGCGCAGGTTCCGCGCCCAGTACCGGGCGTCGAGTTCGCCGGTGTCGACCGGACCGCCGACGGCGCACGAGTAGAACGGCGTGTGCGAGGCGCGTGGCCGGATCGGCGCCAGGAGTTCCACCAGGCGCTCTTCGATCGCGTCGATGTGCCCGGAGTGCGCGGCGTACCCGAGCGACAGCCGGCGGGCTTGGACGGACATCGCCTCCGCCTGGGCGAGCACGGCATCGAGCGCCTCCGTGTCGCCGGAGATGACGACGCTGCCGGGGCCGTTCACGCCGGCGACCGTGAGCCGTTCACCCCAGGGCCGCAGCAGCGGGACCACCCGGTCCGGCGCGATCCGGAGGGCCGCCATGTCCCCACGACCGGCGACCTCCATCAGCGTGTGCCCGATGACGGTGGCGACCCGGGCGCCGTCGTCCAGCGACAGCGCGCCGGTGAAACAGGCGGCCGAGATCTCACCGATGCTGTGCCCCACGACGGCATCCGGTGTGAAGCCGAAGCTGCGCCACAGCTCGGCCAGGGCGAGCGTGACGGCGAACCACACCGGCTGGAGCACGCCCACCTGGCCGATCGGCGGTGCGCCGGGCGAACCGCGGAGCACGTCCGGGAGGGACCAGTCGACCAGCGGCGCCAGCGCTGCGGCGCACTCGTCGATCTGTGCGCGGAACACGGGCACCGCGTCGAGAAGTTCCGTGGCCATGCCCGGCCAGTGCGACCCGATACCCGGGAACACGAGAGCGGCCGGAACCCGATCTGGCGCATCGCCACGTGACACGCCAGCAGCGTCCTCCCCGGAGGCCAGTGCCGAGACACCGGCGAGCAGGGTGGCGTGGTCGTGGCCGACGACGGCGCCGCGCCGGGCGAACCGGGCACGGCCAACCGCCAGCGTGTACCCCACGTCGCGCAGGGACACGGCCGGATTCTCCATCAGGTGGTCGCGCAGCCGCGCCGCCTGTGCGCGCAGGACGCCCTCGTCGCGCCCGGAGACCGCCCAGATCGTCGCCGGCGGGCCCACCGTCGATGCGGCGTACGGCGGGACCGGCGCGGTCCACGGTGACAGGGTGATCGCGAACGGGCCGGTGGCCATTTCGATGTCCGAGCCGGCGCGGAGGGACCGAAGGGCGTCGACCGCCTCGTTCGCGCCACTGGCGGCGCTCGCGCGAGCCGGGTCGGGGTCCGCCGCGTCCGTGGTCGACGTGGCCGCGCGCAGCACACCGTCGATCACATCGTGGTTGGCGACCGCGTGGGCGAGCGGCTTGAGTACGACCACCGCGGCCTCGGCGCCGCGCTCCGGACCGGTCGATCGGTGCGCGGCGCAGGCGTCGGCGAAGTCGACGCCGCAGACCAGGGCGACATCGGCCGCACCCGCGTCCAGGGCGGCGAGTGCGGCGTGCATAGCCGCAAGAAACGGGTACGTCCGGACGTCGAGCGTGGCGGTCGGGCCGCCGAGGCCCAGTACGCCGGCCATCTCCTCGGCCAGCGACCAGGACAGGTCGACGTCGGCCGGAACGGGATCGTGCCCGGCCGGTCCGTTGTCGCCGTCCATCGGCCCGGTCAGGACAAAGAGCCCGATCCGTTCGTGACCGGGTGCGGACGGAACAACCCCGGCCTGCTCCAGGGCCGCCCAACACACCTCCAGGCCCACCTGACCACGTGGATCGGTCGTCACCCGGTCGGCGGCGTCGGTGCCGAGGAAGCCTGGATCGAAGGCGACCGGGCAGCCGCAGGTCGCCTCGCCCGCCGCATCGGCGGGCGGTACGGCGGCGACCAGCCGCCGTACCGACCCGACCACCGCAGCGGCGCCCCGGAGCCCGGGTGAGGTGGCGGATACCGACCCTGTCCCTGTCGTCATATCTCGTCACCGCTCTCTTCATGAACGGACAACCCGACATCGCCGTACGCCCGCGAGACGTGCCAGGCGGTGACCGTCAAGATGGCCGGGAGTTGACATCTGCGGGCCAGGCACTCGTAGGGACCGCCGAGGTGGCGCCGACAGTTGCCGCACGCCGAACGCCATGGACGGCGCCCGCCGAAACACAATGCCCGACCCGAACATTGCGCCCAAGCATGGAGGCATCCGGAGCAGCACCCAACCCCTAGCGGACCCCTGATCCGGCCGGCAATAGCGCGCCGCCCGGCGCCGCCCCGCGTCGTCGTCGGCCATCCGCGCCAACCGGGATCGGAATACCTCGGCTTCCCGTCCGCCACCCCTAGAGACCCCTATAGCCCCTAACAACATACGGCCGGAACGACTTTGACCCTTACATCTACGCCACAATCTTGCCCCGCCGCCGACGGCGCCATAGCCTCGCCAGGCGAAGCTTTCCATGTCAACGCCCGGCGTATTCCAATCTCGAGCCGCAGGAGTCCATGTTCATGAGCAGTGTCGAGTCCACCACGACAGAGCCGGCCGCCGCGCCGACGGAGCTGGTACTAGTCGAGCCACCGGTAGCGGAGCAAATGCGCGGCCTGGATTTCCTGCTGGGTACGTTCCAATGCGAATGGACCATCGTGATGGACACCCCGCCCAGGACCGGCACGGTCGTGTGGAGTGCCGAGCACCTTCTTGACGGTCACTATGTCCGGCAGGTGCAGCACATGGAGGGCCCACCTCGGCTGAACGCCCACTGGGTGTTCGGGTGGAACCAGGTGCTGGGCAACTTCGCCGCCTACTACTACGACGACTGGGGCAACCAGGGATACACCACGTCCCCCGGATGGGAAGAGGACGGAAAACTCAAGTTCACCGGGCAGTACAGCGCATTCGGAAAGCCGCACCTCTGCCGGGAGGAATTCGAGGTGGTCGACGAGAACCACTTCACGAAGCGGGGGTACGTCCACCTGGAGGGCGAATGGGTGCACGCCGACGTCATCGAGTGCCGCCGCGTCTGAATCGTCGGCGCGCCCGAGTCGTCGATGCTCCCACCGGCAGCCGGCCGGCGAGCGGCTCACCCTCCCGACCAGGACCTCGATGCCCAACCGGGGCCGCATGTCGCCCACCGTCCCTAGGAGTACCGCAGTGAACAGCACCGAGCAGCAGGTGCGGGACTACCCGTTCAGCACGCCGACCGCCCTCGACCTCGACCCCATCTACGCCCACCTCACCGAGCACGAGCCGGTGAGCCGGGTACACATGCCCTACGGCGGTGACGCCTGGCTGGCGACCGGTTACCACGAGGTCAAGAGCGTGCTCACCGACCCTCGGTTCAGTCGCCAGGCTGTCATCGGCGCGGACTTTCCGCGGACCATGCCGATCCGCATCGAGGACGCGATGCTCGGCATCATGGATCCCCCCGACCACACTCGAATTCGACGGCTGGTAGCCACGGCGTTCACCGCGCGTCACATCGAACGGGTCCGTCCGTACGTGCAGAACACCGTGGACGAGCTGCTGGACCGGATGGTCAAGGAGGGGCAGCCTGGCGACCTGGTCCGCACCGTCGCCGAGGACCTGCCGATGACGGTGACGTGTGAGCTGCTCGGCATCCCGCCGGAGGATCGCAACGACCAGTTCCGGGTCTGGCGCGACGCCATCCTCAGCATCGACGCGGTGCCGCCGGAGGAGGTCGGCGCGGCGATGCAGTCGCTCATGATGTCGATCATCGGCATGATCGGTTCCCGCCGCGAGCAGCCGACGGACGACCTGGTGAGCGCGTTGGTACGGGCGCACGACGACAACGACCGGCTGTCCGAACCTGAGCTGATCAATATCATCGCGACTCTGCTGATCGGCGGCATGGGCTCCACGTTCAGCCAGATCGCCAACTTCGCGTACACCCTGCTGAGCCGGCCAGAGCTGGTCGATCGGCTCCGGACCCGTCCGGAGATCCTGCCCCGCGCCCTGGAGGAACTCCAGCGGTACACGCCGCTGGGTGCCTCGGTGGGGTTCCCGCACATCGCCAAGGAGGATCTCGAACTGGGCGGCGTGCTGATACGCGCCGGCGAAGGCGTACTCCTGGAGGTCGCCGCCGCCAACCGCGACCCCCGCGTCTTCGACCGCCCGCAGGACCTCGACTTCACCCGCGAGCCCAACCCCCATCTGGCGTTCGGATTCGGCATGCACCACTGCGTGGGCGCGCAACTCGCGCGGATCGAGCTCCAGGTCACCTTCGAGACCCTGCTGCGACGCTTCCCGGGGCTGCGGCTGGCCGTCCCCGCGCAGGACGTCGCCTGGCGGTCCGGCGGCCTGACCCGGTGCCCGCAGAGCCTGCCCGTCGCGTGGTGAGGGCGCCGCGATGAAGGAGCCCGAATGGCACGTCTCGGTTGACCGGGACAGCTGCCGCGGCTCGGGGGTGTGCGTGTACGAGGCGGCGGATCGGTTCCGGCTCGACGACGGTGTCTCCTCGCCCACGTCGGAGCTGATCGGAACGGACCCGAGGGTCCATCGCGCCGCCGACTTCTGCCCCACCTCAGCGATCCTGGTACGGGATGCGAGGACGGGTGCAGTCGTCGCGCCGACCGAAGGCGCCCCGACCGGCACCGTCACCCACTGAACCTTTTCAACCTGAACCACGCGGCGCTCGCGCACCGCGTCTGACCTTGCGGTCCACCGCACCGCAAGGGGAGGTTGAAAAAGGTTCACTGGTAGCGGTTCCTTCGTCTCGAACAGCAGTACCGGCCGTGCCCGGGCTCGCCAGGTGGGCGAGCCCGGGTACGGCATTTCGGCGTCCCGGACTGATCAGTTGACGGTGTGTACGGTCACCGGCCGGTGCCGGGTCGGCCGCCGGGCCAGGAAACGCCAGCGCGGAGGCCAGGAGACGCCGGGCGGAAGGCATGAAACACCGGTGGCCGGGGCAGAGCCAAACAGCTCTGCCCCGGCCACCGGCTCAGGCACCCGCTCTCAGCCCAGCGACCTGATCCACTTGTCGACGGCTCCCGCCGTCGCGTCGCCGTGCTCCTCCATCATGGACCAGTGGTCGCCGACGACGTCCAGCGCCTGGTGCCGCAGGGGCCAGGTCGGCTGCCAGGGCCCCTCCGGTGGCGCGTCCATGCCGGCCGCGGTCAACGGCGCGGACGCCCGTACGAGCAGCGTCTCCGCCGTGGTGTCCTGCGGCGCCCACGCGCCGAAGAGGCTCAGGTACCCGGCCATCGCGGTGAGCCGGACATCGGTGACCCGGTTGAACTCGACGAGTTCGAACGTCGCGTCGGCCAGCGCGGCCATCAGCCGACCGACCTCCTCGGTGCCGGACAGGAAGGAGTCGAGCAGTACGACCCCGCGCGGTCCCGCTCCCACCGCCTCCAAATGGCCGGCGACCGACTGCGCGACCAGACCTCCGGAGGAGCGTCCGGCGAGTACCACCTCCGCGTCGGCGGCACACCGCCGGATCGCGTCAGCGTGGAACTCCGCCAGGGCCGCCACGCTCGCCGCGAGCTTCTCGCCGGCCACGAACCCGGGTGAGGGGATCACCCAGACGTCACGCACGCCCTGGAAAGCCGCCGCGAACCGCGCGTACTCGTGCACACCAGACATAGCCGACAGGGACGGGATACAGATCAGCACCGGCCCGTCCCCACCCCGGCTCAACCTGACCGGATCCGGCCGGGAGTCGAGTTCGGGCAACGTGCCGAATTGGTCCCGCAGCGCGGCGGCGGTGCGCAGCAACTCCCAGCCCTGTGCGAACCGGCCGGTCGAGTGCGCGTGCCGGAACAGATCCGCGATGGCCGTGGACGGGGTCGGGCCGGTAGGGGCAGCCAGCCGCCCGGCCCCCGACGCCGGAGCGGTACCGCCGTGTTGGGCCACGAGCCGGCCGGCTATCTCCGCCGCGAGGGACCGTACGGTGGGATGGTCGAAGACCACTGTCGCGGCGAGGTGGAGTCCGGTCGCGGCGTTGAGCCGGTTCCTCAGCTCCACCGAGGTGAGCGAGTCGAAGCCGAGCTCACTGAACGCGTGTCGCCCCTCCACGTCGTCGGCGTCGGTGTGGCCGAGGACCACGGCGGCCTCGCCGCGGACCAGTGCCAGCACGGCGCGGTCCCGCTCGTCGGCGCCGAGCGTGGCCAGGTGGGAGAGGCGGTCCACCGACTCCGTCGCGGCGGCCGAGCGGGCGGCCCGCCGGACAGGCCGGACCAGCGCCCGCAGCAGAGCCGGTACCTGCTGGTCGGGCAGCGACGAGGAATCACCGAGGGTCCACCGCATCGGCAGCAACACCGGCCGGTCGGTGGCGGTGGCGGTGTCGAAGAGGGTCAACCCCTCGGCGGCGGACAGGGTGCTCGCCCCGCCGCGTGCCATCCGGCCCCGTCCGACGGCGTCGAGTCCACCGGTCATACCGCCGGTCGCCACCCACGGCCCCCACGCCAACGACGTGGCGGGCAGGCCCCGGCTGCGCCGGTGGTGTGCCAACGCGTCGAGGAACGAGTTCGCCGCCGCGTAGTTGCCCTGGCCGGCGGGACCCAGCACGCCCGCCGCCGACGAGAACAGGACGAACGCGCGCAGGTCCAGGCTCTCGGTCGCCTCGTGCAGGTGCCAGGCCGCGTCCACCTTCGGCCGCATCACCCCGTCGATCCGGGCGGCCGTCAACGTGCCGGTCACCCCGTCGTCGATCGTGCCCGCGCAGTGCACGACGCCGCGCAGAGGCCACCGCTCGGGTACGGCCGCGACCAGTGCCCGTGCCGACGCGCGATCGGCCACGTCGCACGCGAGTACGGACACCGCCGCGCCCAGGTCGGTCAGCTCGGCCGCCAGCGCCGCGAGTTCGGGCGCGTCCAGCCCACGCCGGGACGCCAGGACCAGCGACGGCACCCCGTGCGCCACCACCAGGTGCCGGGCCACCAGGCCGCCGAGCATGCCGCTGGCGCCGGTAACCAGCACGGTGCCGGACAGATCCGTCCACGGCAGGGAGGTGTCCTCTCCCGCTGTCGACACCCGCGCCAGCCGTGGCACCAACGCCGTACCGCCACGCAGCGCCACCTGCGCCTCGTCCAGGGCCAGCGCGGCGAGGACTGCGGCGGCGAACGCCGCACCGGACCGGGGGTCGTCGTCGGTGTCCACGAGCAGGAACCGGCCGGGATCCTCGCTCTGCGCCGATCGCACCAGGCCGCTGGCCGCCGCGGCGGGTAGGCCGGGCACGTCCGCACCGGCCGCCGTGGCGACCGCGCCGGCCGTCACGAGTACCAGCCTGGCCCCTGCCAGCCGCTCGTCGGCGCTCCAGTGCCGCACCAGGTCGAGGACGTGACGGGTGAGTTGGTGCGCACGATCGACATGATTCCCGGTGGACGGGCCGGCGACGGGCAGCAGCGACACCACGACGATGTCGGGTACCGCCGCGCCGTGCGCGAGGGCCGTGCTGAGGCGTTCGAGGCTGGAGTGCGTGTGCAGCCCCGGTCCGATCGAGTCCAGACCCCCGATCATCGCGACGTCGTCGCCCATCACCATCGCCCACTCCAGCGCCCGTGGGTCCGGCACCTCCACCGCGGTGATCTCGGACCAGGTCAGTTCGAACAGCGAGTCGTCCGGCCGGGCGCCGACCGGCTGCGTCGGCGCGGCGCGGAAGGTCAGCGAGTCGATGGTGACGACCGGCTGGCCGGCGGTGTCGGTGACCGTCAGGGTGATGGCGTCCGGACCGGCCGGACGCATGCTGACCCGTACCGTCGACGCGCCGGTCGCGTGCAGGGCCACCCCGCGCCAGGCGAACGGGAGACCGGCGACGCTCTGGTCCCGGTCGCCACCGACCCCTAACAGCACGGGGTGCAGGGCGGCGTCCAGCAGCGCGGGATGGATGCCGAACCGGTCGGCGGTGGCGGTCTGCGACTCGGGCAGTGCCACCTCGGCGAGTACCTCGTCACCGCGCCGCCAGGCCGCCCGCAGCCCCTGGAACGCCGGGCCGTACGTGAACCCGCCGTCGGCGTCGCGGCCGTCGTAGAACCCGTCGACCGGCAGTGGCTCGCTGTCGGCCGGCGGCCAGACGGTGGCGACAGCGTGCGGAGGGGGTGGGCCGGCCGGGGCGAGGGTGCCGGTCGCGTGTCGCGACCAGTCGGCCGAGCCCGGGGCATCCTCGTGCCGGGAGAACACATTGAACGGTCGGCGGCCGTCCGCATCCGGGCCTCCGACGACGACGTGCAGCCGCACCGCGCCGCTGTCGGGCAGTACCAGCGGGGCGGCCAGGACGAGTTCCTCGACCAGACCGCAACCGGCCTGGTCACCGGCCCGGACGGCCAGCTCCATGAACCCGGTGCCGGGGAAGATCACGATGCCGGCCAGCGCGTGGTCACCGAGCCAGTCGTGCGAGCCCAGCGACAGACGGCCGGTGAGCAGGAAGCCGCCCGAGTCCGGAACTTCGACGGCGGCCCCGAGCAGGGGGTGCGCCGCCGCCACCAGTCCCGCCGACGCCACGTCGCCGACCACGCCCGGCTGGTAATCCAGCCAGTAGCGGCGCCGTTGGAACGCGTACGTCGGCAGGTCGACGGTGGCCACGTCACGGCCGGCGAAGAACGCGTCCCAGTCGACCGCCACACCACGGCTGTGCAGCCGGGCCAGCGCGTGCACGAGTTCCACACGGCTGTCACGGTGGCTGCTCATCGACGGTAGGAACGCCGCCGGCTCGGCCGACTCCGGCAGGCACTCCGCCCCGAGGCCACTGAGCGTGCCGTCCGGGCCTATCTCCAGGAACGTCGTCACCCCCTGCTCGTGCAGGACCAGCACCGCGTCGGCGAACCGCACCGGGGCGGCGATGTGCTGCACCCAGTACCCGGGCGAGCACAGCTCGGCTTCGGTGGCCAGCCGGCCGGTCACGGTGGACACGATCGGGATCGTCGGCGGGTGGTACGCGACCCCCTCGGCGATTCGCTGGAACTCAGCGAGTACCGGGCGCATCCGGGGTGAGTGGAACGCGTGGCGGACGGGCAGCCGCTTGGTCTGGCGGCCCTGGGCGGCGAGTGTGGCGGCGATCTCACCGACCGCCTCCTCGTCGCCGGAGAGAACCACCGCGCCGGGCGCGTTCACGGCGGCGATGCCGACCGAGTCGGACCGCCCGGCCAGCAGCGGTACGACCTCGGCCTCGCTCGCGCGGACCGCGATCATGGCGCCGCCGTGGGGCAGTTCCGCCATCAGCCGGCCACGCGCCGCCACCAGGGTGCACGCGTCGGCGAGTGAGAGCACCCCGGCGACGTGGGCGGCGGCCAGTTCGCCGACCGAGTGCCCGGCCAGGTACCGGGGGCGCACGCCCCAGTGCGTCAGCAGCCGGAAGAGTGCCAGCTCCACGGCGAACAGCGCCGGCTGCGCGTACCCGGTGTCGGCCAGCAGATTCGCCGCGTCGGTGCCCTCGGCCGCGAACACCACGTCGCGCAACGGGACGTCGAGCTGGGCGTCGAGGTGTGCGCACACCTCGTCGAACGCGTCCGCGAACGTCGGAAAGCTGTCGTACAGTGCCCGACCCATGCCGGGTCGTTGGCTCCCCTGACCGGCGAACAGCATCGCGGTCGCGCCGTCGGCGACGAACCCGCGTACCAGCCCGGGCACGTCCTGTCCGTCAGCCAGCGCGTCCAGCCCCGCGAGTAGGGCGTCCCGGGTACCGGCCACGACGACGGCGCGGTGTTCCATCCCGAGCCGGGTGGTCGCGAGCGAGTAGGCCAGGTCGAGCCGACCCAGCTCGGGTCGGTCGGCGACGTGTTCGTGCAGGCGGCGTGCCTGCCCGGCCAGCGCGGCCTCGGTCCGGCCGGTCACCGGGAACGGCAGGACCGGCAGCTCGGGCACGACCCACGGGTCCGCCTGGTCCGTCACGTCCGGCAACTCGGCCACATCCGGCAACTCGGCCACGTCCGACGGTTCGGGCAGGTCCGTCGGCGCCACCCGGGCGGCGCCGATCGCCGGCGCCGGTGCCTGCTCGACAATGACGTGGGCGTTCGTCCCGCTCACGCCGAACGAGGAGACACCGAAGCGCCGCCGCTCGGTGTCCGGCCAGTCGCGCGCCTCGGTCAGCAGTTCGACCGCACCGGCCGACCAGTCCACCTGCGGCGTCGGCGCGTCCACGTGCAGGGTCCTGGGCAGCACGCCGTGCCGCATCGCCATCACCATCTTGATCAGACCGATGACCCCCGACGCCGACTGGGTGTGTCCGATGTTCGACTTGATCGAGGCCAGCCAGAGCGGGTTGCCCGCCGGTCGGTCCTGCCCGTACGTGGCGAGCAGCGCCTGCGCCTCGATCGGGTCGCCCAGGGTGGTGCCGGTGCCGTGTGCCTCGACCGCGTCGACATCGGCGGCGGTCAGCCCGGCACTCGCCAGCGCCTGACGGATCACGCGCTGCTGCGCCGGGCCGTTCGGCGCGGTCAGCCCGTTCGACGCCCCGTCCTGGTTGATCGCCGAGCCACGCAGCAGCGCCAGTACCGGGTAGCCGTTGCGCTCGGCGTCGGACAGGCGCGCCAGCAGGAGCATCCCGACACCCTCACCCCAGGCCGTTCCGTCGGCGGCGGCAGCGAACGCCTTGCAGCGGCCGTCTGCGGCAAGCCCCCGCTGCCGGCTGAACTCGACGAACACCCCGGGTGTGGCCATCACGGCGACCCCGCCGGCCAGCGCCAGCGTGGCCTCGCCGGCACGCAGCGCCTGCGCGGCGAGGTGGATCGCCACCAGCGACGACGAGCACGCGGTGTCCACCGTGACCGCCGGCCCCTCCAGCCCGAAGGTGTAGGCGACCCGGCCGGAGAGCACGCTCGCCCCACCGCCGGTCACCACGTACCCCTCGGCCGCCGCGCCCTGGCCCAACAGCAGCGCGGCGTAGTCGGACGTGGCCCCGCCGACGAACACGCCGGTACGACTGCCGCGCAACCGGTCGGGGCGGATCTGTGCCCGTTCCAGCGCCTCCCACGAAACTTCCAGCAGCAGCCGCTGTTGCGGGTCCATGCCCTTCGCCTCACGGGGCGAGATGCCGAAGAATCCGGCGTCGAAGTCCGCTACGTCGTAGAGGAAGGCGCCCTCCCGCACGTACGAACTTCCCGGCCGGTCGCCGTCCGGGTCGTACAGCGCCGCGAGGTCCCAACTCCGGTCGGTCGGCATCCCCGAAACCGCGTCCACGCCCTCGCTGACCAACCGCCACAGGCCCTCCGGGTCTCGTACCCCGCCAGACGTCCGGCAACTCATCGCGACGATCGCGACGGGGTCGTCGTCGATGACCACGGCGGGCGGTACGGCGTCCACTTTCACCCCTGCGGCGCCGTTCCCGATCTCGGCCCGCAGGTGGTCCACCACGGCCGACACCGTCGGGTGATCGAAGACCAGCGTGGCCGGCAGCCGCAGCCCGGTGACCGCCGACAGGCGGTTGCGCAGCTCGACCGCAGTCAGCGAATCGAACCCCAGGTCCCGGAACGCCCGGTGGGGCTCCACCGCCTCCGCCGACCGGAAGCCCAGCACCGCGGCGGCCTCGCCCCGCACCAGGTCGAGCACGGCGGCGGCGTGCCGTGTCGGGTCCAGCTCGGCCAGCCGTTCCCGTAGGGCGGTACCCGCCTCGTCGGGAACCGGCGCGGACGCTTCGGCGACCGCCCGGGCCGCCTCGTCGATGTCCTGCAACAACGGACTGCGACGGGCGATGGTGAAGGTCGGAACGAACCGGTCCCAGTCGATGTCGGCGACGATCACCAGCGTCTCGCCGTGCTCGACGGCCTGGTGCAACGCGCCCACGGCCAGCTCGGGCGCCATCTGGCGCACGCCGCGGCGGTTCAGCATGTCCTCGGCGCGGTCGTCGACCATGCCACCCCGGGTCCAGCTTCCCCAGCCGATCGAGACAGCGGTCAGGCCCCGGGACGCGCGAGCCTGCGCCAGCCCGTCCAGGTAGCTGTTGGCCGCCGAGTACGCGGCGGTGCCGGCACTGCCCCAGGACGAGGCGCCGGACGAGAAGAGTACGAAGGCGTCCAGCTCCCGGTCGCCGAGCAGTTCGTCGAGATGCCGGGCGCCGGCCACCTTCGCCTCCATGACGTCGGCGAACTCGTCCATCGTGGCGTCGAGCAGCATCGACGAGCCACTGACGCCTGCGGCGTGGACCACGGCTGTCAACGGGTACCCGGCCGGCACGTCGGCCAGAAGCGCCGCCACGGCGTCCCGGTCAGCCATGTCACACGCTTCGATCGTCACTGCGGCACCCAGGGCGGTCAGTTCCTCGGCCAGCTCGGCGGCGCCCGCCGCGTCCCGCCCGCGCCGGCTCGTCAGCAGCAGGTGCTCGGCCCCGGCACCGGCGAGCCAGCGCGCGACGTGCGCCCCCAGCGTTCCGGTCCCGCCGGTCACCAGGACCGTGCCACGGGGCCGCCACGCCCGTACCGGCGGCTTGTCACCGAGCGGCGCGCGTACCAGCCGCCGACCCAGTACGCCGCTGTCGCGGATGGCCACCTGATCCTCGTCGCCCGCCGTGAGCACGCCGCTGAGCCGTGCCAGGGCCCGTGGCGTCAACATCCCACCGGGTAGGTCGACCAGGCCGCCCCAGCGCTGTGCGAACTCGAGCGCGGCCACCCGGCCCAGGCCCCAGACGGCGGACCCGACGGCCGAGGACACCCGGTCGGACCGACCGACGCCGACGGCGCCCCGGGTCACCGCCCAGAACGGCGCGGTGAGGTTCGCGTCCTCGGACGCCTGCAACGCGACGACCGTGGCGGACAGACCGGCGGGAACGCCGGCCCGGTCGTCCTCGTCCAGTGACAGCAGCGACAGCACGCCGGACGGGGCCTCGGCGTCGAGCACCTCGCGCAGCCGGTCGGCGAGGCCCGCGCGGTCGGCTCCGGCCGCCGCGACGACGACCGGCCGGGCCCCGGCCGAGGCCAGCGCCGTCCGGACCGCGTCGACCTCGGCCCGGTCCCCGGCAGGCGCCAGCACCAGCCAGACACCGGACATCGGCGTGACCGGCGCCGGTATCGGGCGCCACCGCACCCGGTACCGCCACGAGTCGACCGTGGAGGTGTCGCGTCGGCGGCGCCGCCAGGCCGACATCGCGGGCAGCAGTTCGCGCAGCGGCTGCTCGCCCACCTCCAGGGTGCGCGCCAGCGCCTCGACGTCCGCACGTTCGACCGCCTGCCAGAACCCGGCGTCCGCCGGGTCGGCGTGGGCCGAGGTGCCACCGGGACCAAGCATCGCCGGCATTTCGAGCCAGTACCGCTCGCGCTGGAACGAGTAGGTCGGCAGCGCCACCCGACGTGCACCGGATCCGGCGTACACCGCCGGCCAGTTGACGGTCACGCCGTGCGCGTACGCCTCCGACAGCGACAGCAGAAACCGTTCGATGCCGCCCTCGGAGCGACGCAGCGTACCGAGCACCGACGCCGGGCGGCTGCCGGCGTCGATGGTCTCCGCCACGCCGACGGTCAGTACGGGGTGCGGGCTCACCTCGACGAAGGCGTCGTACCCCAGCTCCAGCATCCCGCGCACGGCGCTCTCGAACTCCACCGTCTGGCGGAGGTTCCGGTACCAGTACCCGCCGTCGAGCTGCACCGTGTCCACCAGGCCGCCAGAGACGGTCGAGTAGAACGGTACCGTCGACGACCGCGGCTCGATGATGGCGAGTTCGGTGGCGAGCCGTTGCCGGATCGTCTCCACCTGCGCCGAGTGTGAAGCGTAGTCCACCGCGATCCGCCGCGTCCGCATCCCGTCCGCTTCGCACGCGGCCATCAGCGCGTCCAGCGCCTCCGGGTCCCCGGAGACCACCACCGACGCCGGGCCGTTGACGGCCGCCAGCGACAGCCGGTCGCCCCACCCAGCGAACAGCCGCAGTACCCTGTCCCGGGGTGCGGCCACCGACACCATGCCACCCAGTCCGGCGAGCTCCCTCAGGGCCCGGCTGCGTACGGCGACCGCGCAGGCGGCGTCCGCCAGCGACAGGGCGCCGGCGACGCACGCCGCCGCGAACTCGCCCTGCGAGTGTCCGACCACGGCGGCCGGCTCGACGCCGTACGAGCGCCACAGCTCGGCTAGCGACACCATCACGGCCCACAGCACCGGCTGCACCACGTCGACGCGTTCCCACGACGGGTCGCCCGTCCCGTCGCGCACCACGTCCTCCAGCGACCAGTCGACGTACGGCGCCAGCGCGGCGGCGCACTCCGACATGCGCCGCGCGAACACCGGCGACGTCTCCATCAGCTCGGTCGCCATGCCGGCCCACTGGGAGCCCTGGCCGGGAAACACGAACACCGGTCGGGCCGGACTCTCCGCCACCCCGCGTACCAGGCCGGCGTCGCCCCGTCCGTCGGCCAGCGCCGCCAGACCGGCCAGCAGGCCCTCCCGGTCGCCGGCCACGATCACCGCCCGCCGTTCCATCGGGGCCCGGGTCGTCGCCAGGGAGAAGCCCAGGTCGAGATCTGACATGCCGGTGCCGTTCCGGACGTGGATGTCCAGTTGCCGTGCCTGGTCGCGCAGGGCCGCCTCGGTCCGGCCGGACACCGGCCAGGCCAGGTGCGCGCCGACCAGCCCACTTCCGGTTCCGGGCCGCTCGTCGGAGTCGTCCGGCCCGGTGCCGGACGGTGCCTGCTCCAGGATCGTGTGGACGTTGGTGCCGCTGACCCCGAACGACGAGACCCCGGCCCGTCGGGGCCCGTCGGTCGCCGGCCAGTCCTGTCGCTCGGTCAGCAGGGCGACCGCGCCGGCCGACCAGTCGACCTGCGGAGTCGGTGCGTCCACGTGCAGCGTCTGGGGCAGTACGCCGTGCCGCAACGCCTGCACGGCCTTGATCACGCCGGCCACGCCCGAGGCGGCGGCTGAGTGGCCGATGTTGGACTTGACCGATCCCAGCCACAGCGGCCGGCCGGCCGGCCGGTCCTGTCCGTACGTGGCCAGCAGCGCCTGCGCCTCGATCGGGTCGCCCAGTGTCGTACCGGTGCCGTGCGCCTCGACCAGGTCGACGTCCGTCGCGGAGAGCCGCGCGTTCGCGAGGGCCTGCCGGATCACCCGCTGCTGTGCCAGGCCGTTCGGTGCGGCAAGCCCGTTCGAGGCGCCGTCCTGGTTCATCGCCGAACCGCGGATCACCGCGAGTACCGGGTGTCCGTTGCGCTCGGCGTCGGACAGGCGCTCCAGCAGCAGGATCCCCGACCCCTCGGCCCAACCGATGCCGTCGGCCGCCGCCGCGAACGCCTTGCACCGCCCGTTGGCCGCCAGCCCGCGTTGCCGGGAGAAGACCAGGAAGGGCGCCGGGGTCGCCAGCAGCGCCACTCCCCCGGCCAGCGCCAGGTCCGTCTCGCCGGTACGCAGTGCCTGCGCGGCGAGGTGGATCGCCACCAGGGAGGACGAGCAGGCGGTGTCCACCGTCACCGCGGGTCCCTCCAGCCCGAAGGTGTACGCGATCCGGCCGGACAGGACGCTGGCACTGCTGCCGGTCATCACCATGCCCTCGGACTCCTGCCCCGAGGCCAGCATCAGCAGCGCGGCGTGGTCCTGCGACGCGCCCCCGACGAACACGCCGGTGCGGCTGCCGCGCAGCGTGCCCGGGTCGATCCCGGCCCGCTCGAACACCTCCCACGAGTTCTCCAGCAGGAGCCGCTGCTGCGGGTCCATGCCCTTCGCCTCGCGCGGGGAGATGCCGAAGAAGCCCGGGTCGAAGTCCCCGGCGTCGTAGATGAATCCGCCCTCGCGTACATAGGACTTTCCGGACCGGTCGGGGTCCGGGTCGTACAAGTCGGCGAGGTCCCAGCCGCGGTCCGCGGGGAAGGCGGAGATCGCGTCCGTCCCGTCGTGGACCAGCCGCCACAGGTCCTCCGGCGAGCGCACCCCGCCGGGGTAGCGGCAGCTCATCGCGACGATCGCGACGGGCTCGTCGGCCCCGACCGCCGCCACCGCCGCCGGCGCGTCGGCGGTCCGGTCGGCCCCACCGAGTACGGCCGGCAGCAGGAACGCCGCCACTGCCTGCGCCGTCGGGTAGTCGAATGCCAGCGTGGCCGGCAGCCGCAGCCCGGTCACCGCCGACAGCCGGGTACGCAGCTCGACGGCGGTGACCGAGTCGAACCCGAGGTCCCGGAACGCCTTCTGCGCCCCGACCGCCTCCGCCGACGGGTACCCGAGCACGGCTGCCGCCTCGGCCCGGACGGTTTCCAGGATCACGGCGGACCGCCGGTCGGCGGGGAGCTCCGCGAGCCGCTCCCGCAACGCGGAGCCGGTGACGGCGGGCGCGGCGTCGTCGGCGCGCAAAGCGTCCGCCACCTCCGGGATGTCCTCGATGAGTCGGCTGCGGCGGGCGAGGGTGAAGGACGGCGCGAACCGGGCCCAGTCCAGGTCCGCGACGGTAATCAGAGACTCGCCGTGCTCGACCGCCTGGGCCAGCGCGGTGACGGCGAGCGGCGGCGGCATCTGTCGCAGCCCGCGCTTGGTCAGCATGTCCTCGGCACGGTCGTCGAACAGGCCGCCCTTGGTCCAGCTTCCCCAGGCGATCGAGGTGGCCGGCAGGCCGCGGGCCGTACGGTGCTGCGCCAACCCGTCCAGGTAGCTGTTCGCGGCGGCGTACGGTCCCGCGCTCGCGCTGCCCCACGCCGACGCCCCGGACGAGAACAGCACGAAGGCGTCCAGCTCCCGGTCGCCGAGGAGCTCGTGCAGGTGCCGTGCCCCGGCAACCTTCGCCGCAGCCTGGCTGGCCAGGTCGACGAGGCTCGTGTCGGCCAGCGCCACCGAGGCACCGACACCGGCGGCGTGTACCACGGCGGTCAGCGGACGGTCGGCGGGTACCGCGGCGAGCAGTGCGGACACCTGCTCCCGGTCGGTGACGTCACACTCGACGGCGTCCACGGTCGCGCCCAGCTCACGCAGCTCCGCGATCAGCTCGGAGGCACCGTCGGCAGCCGGCCCCCGGCGGCTGGCCAGCATCAGGTGCTCCGCGCCGTTGGCCGCGAGCCAGCGCGCCACGTGCCCGCCGAGCACGCCCGTACCGCCGGTCAGCAGCACCGTTCCACGGGGCTGCCAGGTGCGCTCCGGCCTGCGGTCCCCGAGTGGCGCCCGGACCAGCCGCCGGGCCAGGACGGCCGTGCCGCGCACGGCCAACTGGTCCTCGTCGTCGCCGGCCACGAGGATGGCCACCATCCGGTCCAGCAGGTGTGCGTCCAGCCGTTCGGGGAGGTCGACGAGACCGCCCCAGCGCTGCGGATACTCCAGCGCGGCCACCCGACCGAGGCCCCAGACCGAGGCCTGTTCCGGACTACCCGCCCGGTCCGCCCGTCCGATGCTGACCGCGCCACGGGTCAGACACCACAGCGGCGCGGCGATGTCGGCGTCGCCCAGGGCTTGGAGCAGCGTCAGGGTCGTCGCGAGGGCGTTCGGCACCCCGTCGAACGCCGACCACCCGCCGTCGAGCGCCACCAGCGACAGGACACCGGCCGGTGCCGGCCCGTCGGCCGGCAGCGCGGCGCGCAGCCGCTCGGCGACGTCGGCACGGTCCGGTGACCGCGTCTCGACCGTCACCACGTCGGCCCCGCGTCCGGCCAGGGCTGTCCCGCACCGCTCTGCCAGCCCGTCCGGTACGGCGTCGGCCGGGGTCACCAGCAGCCAGGTGCCGGACAGCGTCGTCGCGGCCGGTGTGGCGACCGGTTTCCAGGTCACCCGGTAGCGCCACGAGTCGACCGTCGAGCGGTCTCGGCGGCGCCGCCGCCAGGCCGCGAGTAGCGGCAGCACCGGTCGCAGAGCGGCCGGGCCGTCCAGCCCCAGTTCGGTCGCCAGGCCCTCCAGATCCTCGCGCTCCACGCCGTCCCAGAACCGGGCCTCCACCGGGTCCGTCGTCGGCCCGGTGTCGGTGGCGGCCCCAGCGGGCAGGTCCAGCCAGTACCGCTGGCGCTGGAAGGCGTACGTCGGCAGCGCCACGGTGGTCGCGCCGGTGCCGGCGAACACCGCCCGCCAGTCCACCCGGGTTCCGTTCGCCCACGCCTCGGCCACCGACGTGAGCAGCCGCTCCAGGCCGTCCTCACCTCGCCGCAACGTTCCCGACGCTGTCGCCGCCACACCGCAGTCGTCGATCGTCTCCTGTACCGCGGGCGTCAGCACCGGATGCGGGCTGACCTCGATGAACACGCTGTGGTTGTGGGACAGCAGGAGACGGGTCGCGGCCTCCATCTCGACGGTCTGCCGGAGGTTGCCGAACCAGTAGTCGCCGTCGAGTTCCGTCCCGGTCAGCGGCCGGGCGGTCACCGTCGAGTAGATCGGTACCCGCGCCCGTCGCGGGGTGACCGGGCCGATCATGTCCCGCAGGTCGTCGCGGATCGTGTCCACCTGCACCGAGTGCGAGGCGTAGTCCACCGCGATCCGGCGCATCCGTACGCCGTCCGCCTCACCGTCGACCATCAGGGCGTCCAGCGCCTCCGGACGGCCCGAGACCACCACCGACGCCGGGCCGTTGACCGCTGCCACCGACATCTGGTCGCCCCAGCCGGACAGCCGCTCGTCCACCTCCTGCCGGGAGGCCGCCACCGACACCATGCCGCCCTCTCCGGACAGCCGGCGCAGCAACCGGCTGCGCAATGCCACCACCCGGGCGCCGTCCTCCAGCGACAGGGCGCCGGCCACCACCGCCGCCGCGATCTCGCCCTGCGAATGCCCGATCACCGCCGACGGCTCCACGCCGTACGAGCGCCACAGCTCGGCCAGCGACACCATCACCGCCCAGAGCACCGGCTGTACCACGTCGACCAGGCCCAGTGGGGCGGCGCCCGGTTTCCCCCGTACGACGTCGGTCAGCGACCAGTCTACGAACGGCGCGAGCGCGGTCTCGCATTCCGACAGGCGTCGGGCGAATACCGGTGACGAGTCCACCAGTCGCGCGGCCATACCCGCCCACTGCGAGCCCTGCCCCGGGAAGACGAACACGACCCGGCCGTCGGTGCCGGCCGTTCCCCGTACCAGACCCGGCGCCCCCCGTCCCTCCGACAGCGCGGTCAGCCCCTCGACCAGGGCCGACCGGTCGGCGCCGACCAGTACGGCGCGGTGCTCCAGGTGTGCCCGCGAGGTCGCGAGCGAGTACGCCAGGTCCCGGTCGGCGTCGTACGGGTGGTCGGTCAGGTGGGCCAGCAGGCGCGCCGCCTGGTCCCGCAGTGCGCCCTGAGAATGGGCCGACACCGCGAACGGCAGTACCGGCAACGGCGGCGCGTCACTGTCCAGGCCCGCCTCCGCGTCGGGTCCGGAAGCGGGAGCGGGGGGCTGTTCCAGGAGCAGGTGGACGTTGGTTCCGCTCACTCCGAACGAGGAGACGCCGGCCCGTCGGGGCGCCCCGGTCGACGGCCACTCCCGTGCCTCGGTGAGCAGCTGCACCGCGCCCGACGCCCACTCCACCCCGGAGGTCGGCGCGTCGACGTGCAACGTGCGCGGCAGCATGCCGTACCGCATCGCCAGCACCATCTTGATCACGCCGCCGACGCCGGAGGCGGACTGAGTGTGGCCGATGTTGGACTTCAACGCGCCCAGCCACAGCGGACGGTCCGCCGGCCGCTCCGACCCGTACGTGTCCAGCAGGGCCTGCGCCTCGATCGGGTCGCCGAGCCGGGTACCCGTGCCGTGTGCCTCGACCACGTCGATTTCGGCAGCCGACAGCCGGGCGGTGGCCAGCGCCTCCCGGATCACCCGCTGCTGGGACGGGCCGTTGGGGGCGGTGAGCCCGTTCGACGCGCCGTCGGAGTTGACCGCCGAGCCGCGGATCACCGCGAGTACCGGGTGTCCGTTGCGTTCGGCGTCGGGCAGCCGCTCAAGCAGCACCATGCCGACGCCCTCGGACCACCCGGTACCGTCGGCCGCCTCAGCGAACGCCTTGCACCGGCCGTCCGTGGCCAGGCCACCCTGCCGGACGAACTCGACGAACGCTCCCGGGGTGGCCATGACGGTCACCCCGCCGGCCAGGGCCAGCGAGCATTCGCCGTTGCGCAGGGCCTGCGCCGCGAGGTGCAGCGCCACCAGCGACGACGAGCACGCGGTGTCCACCGTGACGGTGGGCCCCTCCAGCCCGAGGGCGTAGGCGACCCGGCCAGACAGTACGGAGCCCGCTCCGCCGGTCATCGAGTATCCGGCCTCCTGGCCGGCATTCATCAGCAGGACGGCGTGGTCCTGCGACGTGCCGCCGACAAACACGCCGGTACGGCTGCCGTGCAGTGCTGTCGGGTCGATCCCGGCCCGCTCGACCGCCTCCCAGGCGGTCTCCAGCAGCAGCCGCTGCTGCGGGTCCATGCCCTTCGCCTCGCGCGGCGAGATGCCGAAGAACTCTGCGTCGAACTCGGCGGCGTCGTAGAGGAAGCCGCCCTCGAAGGCCGACACCGCGTCGGACGTGTCACTGTCCAGCCCGTACGCGGCCAGGTCCCATCCACGGTCGGTCGGGAACCCGCCGACCGCGTCGACCCCGTCCGCCACCAGCCGCCACAGATCCTCCGGCGAGCGCACCCCGCCGGGGTAGCGGCAGCTCATCGCGACGATCGCGACCGGCTCGTGTGCCCCGCTACTCGCCTGGCGCAAGCGCTCCCGGGTCGCCTTCAGGTCGGCGGTGACGCGCTTGAGGTAGTCGCGGAGCTTGTCTTCGGTGTTCACGATCTTCCTCATTTCACGCGGGTCAGCGGAAGGGCGGGCGGCGGTCCGGTCAGTGCACGCCGAGGTCGTTGTCGATGAGGTCGAACATCTCGTCGTCGGTCGCCGACTCCAGCCGCATTCCGAACGCACCGTCGTCGGTGGTGGCACCGGCGACGGCGGTCAGCTTGGCCAGCAGTGTCTCCAGTCGCGCCACCACGCGGCCGTGCTCGTCGTCGCCTGGAGTGAGCGAGGACAACAGCCCGTCGAGGTTGTCGATGTCGCGCAGCGCCGCCCCGGGCCCGGTCGGCAGGTCCGCGACGAGTCGGGACCGCAGGTGTCCGGTGAGGGCGGCCGGCGTGGGGTAGTCGAAGACCAGCGCCGCGGGCAGGGACAGGCCGGTTGCCACGGTCATCCGGTTACGCAGTTCGACCGCCGTCAGCGAGTCGAAACCGAGATCCGTGAACGGGCGAGTTGCGGAGATCTCGGCGGCCGATCCGTGGCCCAGGACGGCCGCCACCTCCCCGTGTACCAGGTCGCGCAGGACGCTCTCCTGTTCCACCTCGGTCAGCTCGGCCAGCCGCTGCCGCAGCGTCGACTGTTCGGGCCGCGCCTCGACCGGGCCCGACCGCTCCAGCACCTGGCGTACCTCGGCCAGGTCGTCGATGAGCGGGCGCCGGCGGGCCAGCGTGTACCCGGGCACGAAACGCTCCCAGTCGATGTCGGCCACGGTGAGGACCGACTCGTCCCGGTCCAGCGCCTGTTGCAGAGCGCCGATCGCCAGCGCCGCCGGCATGAGGCGCATGCCATGCCGGGTCAGCAGCTTGGCGGCCTCGTCGGTGACCATCCCTCCGGTGTCCCAGCTTCCCCACGACACCGAGGTCGCCGCCAGGCCCTCGGCGCGACGCCGATGCGCCAGTCCGTCCAGGTACGCGTTGGCGGCGGCGTACGCGCCGGCGCCGGCACTCCCCCACACCCCGGCGCCCGAGGCGAAGAGCACGAACGCGTCCAGCGGCGTGTCACCGAGCAGTTCGTCGAGGTGGCGGGCGCCGTCCGCCTTGGCGGCCAGCACGTCCGCCACCGAGGCCAGGTCGGAACCGATCAGTTCCCCGTACCCGGGCACTCCGGCGGCGTGCACCACCGCCGTCGGTGCGTCCGCCGCCGGCAGCCCGGCCAGCAGTGCCGCGAGCTGTTCGCGGTCGGACACGTCGCACGCGGCGACCGTGACCCGGGTACCGGCGGACCGCAGTTCCGCCTCCAGATCGGCCACCCCGGGCGCGCGGTCACCCCGGCGGCTGGCGAGAACCAGGTGCTCGGCTCCCCTGGCGGCCAGCCAGCGGGCCACCTGCGCGCCCAACCCGCCGGTACCGCCGGTGACCAGCACCGTGCCGCGCGGCCGCCAGTCGCGTGCCGATCCGGGCTCGGCGGGTACGGCGCGGACCATCCGGCGGGCGAACACACCCGAGTCGCGTACCGCCACCTGGTCCTCGTCGCCGTCGGCGAGCACCCCGGCGAGCAGCGCCCCCGCGGGTCCGGACAGGACCGGCGGCAGGTCGACCAGCCCGCCCCAGGACCGGGGCCGCTCCAGGCCCAGCACCGTGCCGAGCCCCCAGATCTGGTACTGGACCGGGCTGACCGTCGGATCCTGGCGGACGACCTCGACCGCGCCCCGGGTCGCGAGCCACAGCGGCGCGGTCACCCGCTCGTCGGCCAACGCCTGGACCAGCAGGACGGTCAGCGCGAGCCCACGCGCCAGCGCCGGATGGGTGTCCAGCCGCTCCTCGTCGACGGCCAGCAGGGACAGGACGCCGGCCACCTCGACGCCGTCGGCGAGCGCTTGGCGCAGCCGTGCGGCCACGGTGGCCCGATCGACGCGGTCCTCGCCCAGCTTCACCGTCACGACGTCGGCACCGTGCCGCTCGAGGGCGTCCGCGTAGGAGCCCACCGGTGTGTGCGGCGGGGCGACCAGCAGCCAGGTGCCGGACAACGGCGTCTCCGTGGGTCGTACCGCCCGCCAGGTCAGCCGGTAGCGCCAGGAGTCGATCGTGGACCGGTCCCGACGGTCCCGACGCCAGGACGAGATCGCCGGCAGCACGGCGCTCAGCGGCTCGTCACCGACCACGCCGAGGGTGTCCGCGAGGGCCGTGAGGTCACCCTGCTCCACGGCCGCCCAGAACTCGTCGTCGACCGGGTCGGCGTCGGTGCTCGCCACGGGTTCCGCCGTCGCGGCGGCGACCGGCCAGAATCGTTGCCGCTGGAACGCGTACGTGGGCAGGGCGACCTGGCGCGCGCCGGTGCCGGCGAACACCCCGGCCAGGTCGACCGGGACGCCGTTGACGTACAGGTGCGCGACCGTGGTGAGCACGGCTTCGGGCTCCGGCCTGTCGGCGCGCAGGGTCGGTACGAACACCGGGCGGGCGCCGTCGACGCCGTCGAGACACTCCTGGCCCTGGGCGGTGAGACCGCCGTCCGGGCCCAGTTCGACGAAGGTGGTGACGCCTGCGGCGTGCAGGGTACGGATGCCGTCGTGGAAGCGCACCGTGTCCCGGGCGTGCCGGACCCAGTAGTCGGCCGAGCCCAACTGCTCCGGGTCGGCCAGCTCGCCGGTCAGGGTGGACACCACCGTGATCTGTGGCGGGTACGGGGTCAGGCCGGCCGCCACCCGTCGGTACTCGCCCAGCATCGGCTCGATCCGGCGGGAGTGGAAGGCGTGGCTGACGGTCAGCCGCTTGACCTTGCGCCCATGGTCCCGCCACCGTGCGGCGAGCGCCAGCACCTCGTCCTCGTCGCCGGAGAGCACGACCGATCGGGGGCCGTTGACCGCCGCGATGTCCACGCCGCATCCCGGCTCCGCGAGTGCCTCCCGCAGTTCCTCCTCGGCTGCCTGGACGGCGACCATCGCGCCGCCCTCGGGCAGTGCCTGCATCAGCCGGCCACGCGCGGCGACCAGCGCGCACGCGTCCTCCAACGACCACACTCCGGCGACGTGTGCGGCGGCCAGTTCCCCGATCGAGTGCCCGACGAGTACGTCGGGCCGGACGCCCCAGCTCTCCAGCAGCCGGAACAGCGCGACCTCCACGGTGAACAGCCCGGCTTGGGCGAACACCGTCCGGTCCAGATCCGTGGCCCCGGCGGGATCGAGGACGACATCCCGCAGCGGCCGGTCGAGGTGCCGGTCGAACTGCGCGCAGGCGGCGTCGAAGGCGTCGGCGAAGACCGGAAACGCGTCGTACGCGAGCAGGCCCATGCCCGCCCGTTGCGCGCCCTGGCCGGCGAAGACGTACCCGAGACGGCCGGTCGTGACGGTGCCGGTCACCAGACCGGGAGAGGGGCGGCCGTCGCCGAGCGCGGCCAGCCCGTCGAGAAGCGCTTCGCGGTCCGCGCCGAGCACGACGGCACGCTTCTGCATCGCCGCTCGGGCGTTGGCGAGCGAGTACCCGACGTCGACCGGGCGGGCGTCCGGTGTGTTGCCGACGTGCTGATGCAGACGCCGCGCCTGCTCCCGCAGCGCGGTGCCGGTCGCGCCGGAGAGCACCCACGGCACCGGCGGAGGGGCCGCCATGGCGTCACCCGCCAACGGATCCGGCGCGGGCGGCCCCGCCTCGGGGACGACGTGCGCGGGCGGTCCCGCCTCGAGGATGACGTGTGCGTTCGTGCCGCTGATGCCGAACGACGACACACCCGCGCGCAGCGGCTGATCCGCCGGCCACGCGCGCCCCTCGGTCAGCAGCTCGACGGCGCCGGCCGTCCAATCCACGTGCGGCGACGGCTCGGTCACGTGCAGCGTCGGCGGGAGTACCCGGTGGTGCATCGCCAGCACCATCTTGATGATCCCGGCGACACCTGCGGCAGCCCCGGTGTGACCGAGGTTGGACTTGATCGAGCCGAGCCAGAGCGGCGCCGCCGCCGGACGGTCCCGGCCGTACGTCGCCAGCAGGGCCTGCGCCTCGATCGGGTCGCCCAGCGTGGTACCCGTACCGTGTGCCTCCACCACGCTCACCTCGGCCGGACGCACTCCGGCGGCGGCCAGTGCCTGCCGGATCACGCGCTGCTGCGCCCGGCCGTTCGGTGCGGTGAGCCCGTTCGACGCCCCGTCGGAGTTGACCGCCGAACCTCGGACGACCGCCAGCACCGGGTGCCCGTTGCGCCGGGCGTCCGACAGCCGCTCCACCAGCAGCATGCCCACGCCCTCCGACCAGGCCGTACCGTCGGCCGAACCGGAGAACGACTTGCAGCGCCCGTCCGGGGCCAGCCCGCGTTGCCGGGAGAACTCGACGAACGCGCCCGGCGTAGCGATGACCGTGACACCGCCGGCCAGGGCCAGTGCGCACTCGCCGTTACGCAGCGCCTGGACCGCCAGATGCAGGGCGACCAGCGACGACGAGCACGCGGTGTCGACGGTCACGGCCGGGCCCTCCAGCCCGAACGCGTAGGCGACACGTCCGGACAGCACGCTCGCCACGTTGCCGGTCAGCGCGTAGCCCTCGCTCGCGGCCGACGCCAGCATGCCGTAGTCCTGGGCGCCGGCACCGACGAACACCCCGGTCTGGCTGCCGCGCAGGCGGTCCGGGCCGATACCGGCCCGCTCCAGCGCCTCCCACGAGGTTTCCAGCAGCAACCTCTGCTGGGGGTCCATCGCCACGGCCTCACGGGGGGAGATGCCGAACAGGCCGGCGTCGAAGTCACCGACGTCGTACAGGAAGCCGCCGTCGCGTACGTAGGAGGTGCCGGGCCGGTCCGGGTCACTGTCGTACAGCCGGTCCAGGTCCCATCCCCGATCCGTGGGGAACGGTCCGATCGCGTCGACGCCTCCGGCCACCAGGCTCCACAGCGCTTCCGGGTCGCGCACACCACCCGGGTACCGGCAACTCATCGCGACGATCGCAATGGGTTCGGCTGCGGTGGGGACGGGTGACGGTGTGGGCGTACCCGGGTCACTGGCCGTCCCCTCGATCTCGCCGCGCAGGTACCCGGCGAGCTCGACCGGGGTGGGGTGATCGAAGACCAGTGCGGCCGGCAGCCGCAGGCCGGTCGCGGCGCCGATCCGGTTGCGCAGTTCCACGGCGGTCAGTGAGTCGAACCCGAGTTCACGGAACGGCCTGGTCGTCCCGATCGTCTCGGGGGACGGATGTCCGAGTACCACGCCCGCCTCGACGCGGACCAGGTCCAGCAGGGCGGCCGCGCGATCCGCCGGTGGCTGGTCGAGCAGGTTCCGCCGGAAGGTCGACAGTGTGGCCGGCTCGGACACCTGGTCGCCGCTGGTCCGGATCCGTACGACCTCGGAGACGTCACCCAACAGCGGAGCCGTACCCAGGGCCGGGTGGTCGGCCAGCAGCTGTTCCCACTCGACGTCGGCGATGACGAGCGAGGTCTCACCGCGTGCCACCGCCCGCGACACCATGGCCATCACCAGCTCCGTCGGCATCGGCCGCAGGGCTCGCGCGGGCGGCGCGTCCCCGGTCGAGGCGACGTCGGCCAGGTTGCCCAGCCAGAGCCGGGTCGCCGCGAGGCCGCGCGACCGGCGACGTTGTACCAACGCCTCCAGGTAGGCCTCCGCCGGTGGTCGGCCCTCCGGCCGGGCCAGATCGTCCACCGAGCGCCCGGCCCGGGCACCGAACATCCCGGCACCGGTCGAGATCGTCACGACGGTGTCCAACATCTCGCCTGCCAGCAGTTCGTCCAGGTGCCCCGCAGCGGTCGCCGTCGCGGCCCGCCGCTCGGCACCGTGACCGGCGTCGAGGATCTGGACGAGCGCGGTCAGCGGGCGCTCCGCCGGGACGGCCGCGAGCAGTGCCGCAACCCCGTCGCGGTCGGTCAGCTCGGCGGCTCCCACGTTCACCGTCGCGCCGGCGGCGGTGAGCCGGGCCGCCAACGCCGTTGCCGCCTCCTGGTCGCCGTGGCCGGCCAGGACCAGGTCCACACCGGTACCGGCGAGCCACCGCACCACCTCCGCCCCGGCGCCCGTCGCGTCGCCGACGACGAGCACGGTGCCGCGTGGCGTCCACTCGTCACCACCCCGGGTGTCCGCCGGGCGGGCGTCCCCGTCCCGGGTGTCCACCTCTGGCGCTGGAACCAGGCGCCGGACGTGGATCGCCGAGTCGCGCAGCGCGACCTGGTCCTCGCCTCCGGCCAGCACGCCGGCCAGCCGGGTCGCGGCGCGCTCGGTGAGCACCGCGGGGGTGTCCACCAGGCCACCCCACCGCTGCGGCGGCCGCGACGTGGACGTCACCGCCAGCCCCCAGACGGCTGCCTGCTCCACGTCGACCGGCTGGTCGGACCGACCGACGCTCACCGCGTGCCTGGTCGCCACCCACAGTGGCGCCGCCACACCGGCCTCGTCGAGGGCCCCGGCGAGAGCCTCGGTCCGGGCGAACACCGCCGCCGACGGCGTCGGTTCCTTACCCGGTCCGGCCCAGGCCAGCAACGACAGCACCCCGGCCGGCTCCGGTACGTCGGCGAGCAGCGCGCGCAGTCGCTCGACCGTATCGTCCCGGTCCGTGCCCGTCACTTCCAGCCGGATCACCTCCGCTCCGGCGGCCCGCAGCGCCCGTTCACACGTCTGCACGGTCTCCCGGGTCGTGGTTCCGGTACCGGCAGCCGCCGGCTGGCCGTCCCCGGCTGTCTCCGGCGGCGTCACCAGGAGCCAGGTCCCGGACAGCCCGTTGCCGGGCGGCGCGTGCACCGGCTTCCAGGTCATCCGGTACCGCCACGAGTCAGTCGTCGCCCGGGTACGCCGGCGGCGGCGCCACGACGACAGCGCCGGCAGGACCGGCGCCAACTCCGCCGCGTCCGCCAGCTCCAACGTCTGGGCGACCTCTGCCAGGTCGGCGCGCTCGACTGCCGCCCAGAACCCGCCGTCGCCATCGTCCCGCGCGCCGTCCGCACCGGGGCGGGTGGCGCCGGATCCTATTTCCAACCAGTACCGTCGCCGTTGGAACGCGTACGTGGGCAGTTCGACCCGCCGCGCGGCGGTGAACCGGGACGCCCAGTCCACCGCTACCCCGTGGGCCCACGCCTCGGCGAGCGAGGTGAGGAACCGGGTCGTACCGCCCTCGCCACGACGGAGGGTACCGACCGCGACCGCGCCCAGCCCGGTCGCCTCGATCGTGTCCTGCATGACAACTGTCAGCACCGGATGCGGACTGACCTCGATGTACGCGTCGTAGCCGGCGGCCAGCATGCCCCGCACCGCATGGTGAAACTCCACGGTTTGGCGGAGGTTGCGGAACCAGTACTCGGCGTCCAGGGCCGCGGTGTCGACCGGGCCACCGGTCACGGTCGAGTGGAACGGCACCGACGACGACCGGGGGGACAGCCCGGACAGCGCCGCGAACAGATCATCGCGGACCCCGTCCACCTGGGCCGAGTGTGACGCGTAGTCCACCGCGATCCGGCGTGCCCGCACCCCTTCGTTGACGTACCCGGCGAGCAGCGTGTCCAACGCCTCGGGATCGCCCGACACCACCACCGACGACGGGCCGTTCACCGCCGCCAGCGACAGCCGCTCGCCCCATGGTCGGATCCGCTCCGCCACCGCGTCGTGCGGTACCGCCACCGAACCCATGCCGCCGTGCCCCGAGAGGCTGCACAGCAGGCGACTACGTAGCGCCACCACGCGCGCGCCATCCGTCAACGACAACCCGCCGGCCACCACCACCGCCGCGATCTCACCCTGGGAGTGCCCGACGACGGCCGCCGGCTCCACGCCGCAGGACCGCCACAATTCCGCCAGCGACACCATCACCGCCCACAGCGCCGGCTGTACCACGTCGACCCGGTCCAGCGACGCGGCTCCGGGCAGCGCCCGTAGCACGTCCTCCAACGACCAGTCCACCAGCGGCGCCAGGGCGTCCGCGCACTCCCGGAGCCTCGCGGCGAACACCGGCTCGGTGTCGAGCAGCTCGGCGGCCATCCCCACCCACTGCGAACCCTGCCCTGGGAACACGAAGGCGGGGCGTCCCGTTCCCTCGGCGACTCCCCTAACCAGTCCGGTGGCGCTCCGGTCGGCCGCGGCGGCCCCCAGTCCGGCCAGCAGGTCCGCCCGGTCGGCGGCCGTCACGACCGCGCGGTGCTCGAACCGCGCCCGCGAGGCGGCCAGCGAGTACGCCACGTCGTGGTCGGACAGCCCGGGATTGGCCTCCAGGTGCGACAGCAGCCGACGGGCCTGCCCGGCGAGTGCCGCCGGTGACCGGCCGGAGAGGACCCAGGCGATCGGTCCGGACCCCTGGGCGTCATCCTCTGTGAGGACCTCGGGTCGGTCGTCTTCGCCGATCGGCACCTCTTCGAGGATCACGTGGGCGTTCGTCCCGCTGACGCCGAACGACGAGACGCCGGCCCGGCGGGGCCGGTCGGGTACGGTCCACGGTCGCGCCTCGGTCAGCAGCTCGACCGCACCGTCGGACCAATCCACCTGTGCCGTCGGCAGGTCGACGTGCAGGGTGCGAGGCAGGATCCGGTGCCGCATCGCCTGCACCATCTTGATCACGCCGGCCATGCCTGACGCCCCTTGAGTGTGCCCGATGTTCGACTTCACCGAGCCGAGCCACAGCGGCCGGTCGACCGGCCGGTCCTGCCCGTACGCGGCGATCAGGGCCTGTGCCTCGATCGGGTCGCCCAGCGTGGTACCCGTGCCGTGCGCCTCCACCACGTCGACGTCGGCCGGTGCCAGTCGTGCCGACGCCAGCGCCCGACGGATCACCCGCTGCTGCGCGGGGCCGTTCGGCGCGGTCAGCCCGTTCGACGCGCCGTCCTGGTTGACCGCCGATCCACGGATCACCGCCAGCACCGGATGCCCGTTGCGCCGGGCGTCCGACAGCCGCTCGACGAGGAGCACGCCCACGCCCTCGGACAGCCCGATGCCGTCGGCCGACGCCGCGAACGGCTTGCACCGGCCGTCCGGTGCGAGCCCCCGTTGCCGGGCGAAGTCGACGAACATCGTCGGCGTCGCCATCACCGTCACGCCGGAGGCCAACGCGAGTGAGCAGTCCCCGTTGCGCAGTGCCTGTCCCGCCAGGTGCAGCGCCACCAGCGACGAGGAGCAGGCCGTGTCGACCGTCACCGCCGGACCTTCCAGCCCCAGCGTGTACGCGACCCGGCCGGACACGACGCTGCCGGCGACTCCGGTACCGAGGTAGCCGTCGGTCTGGCTCGCCGAACTGGCGAACAACGTGCCGTAGTCCTGGTAGAGCACGCCGGTGAAGACACCCGTATCGGTGCCCCGCAGCGTCGTCGGATCGATCCCGGCGCGCTCGACGACCTCCCACGAGGCCTCCAGCAGCAGCCGCTGCTGCGGATCCGTGGCAACCGCCTCACGCGGCGACAGACCGAAGAACGCCGCGTCGAAGTCACCCACCGTGTCGAGGAACCCACCCTCGCGGGCATAGGTCGTACCCGGGCGGTCGGGGTCCGGGTCGTACAGCGTGTCGACGTCCCAGCCCCGGTCCACCGGCAACCCTGAGATCACGTCGGCCTCGTCGGCCACCAGCCGCCACAGATCCTCGGGCGAGTCGACGCCACCGGGGTACCGGCAGCTCATCGCGATGATCGCGATCGGCTCGTCGGGGTGCCCCGCCGGCCGGGAGGCAACCGGCACCGGGGCGTCCAGCGCCGCCGCCCTGCCCACCAGTTCGTCGCGCAGGAACCGGGCCAGCACCAGCGGGTTCGGGTAGTCGAAGACCAGAGTGGCCGGTAGCCGCAGGCCGGTGGCGTTCTTCAGCGCGTTACGCAACTCCACCGCAGTGAGCGAGTCGAATCCGAGTTCCCTGAACGCCCTGCTGACCACGAGCCCGCCCGGCGACGGGTACCCGAGGACCGCGGCTGCCTCGGCCCGTACCAGTTCCAGCAGCAGGTTGTGCTGGTCCGGCTCAGTCATGCCGGCGAGCCGGCGCAACAGGTCCGACCCGTCGCCGGAGCTGGCGGCGGCGCGCCGCCGCGCCGGGCCCCGGACGAGGCCCCGCAGCAGCACGGGTACCTGGCCCCGGGCCGTGTCGGCGGCGACGGCCGGGTGCCACAGCATGGACAGCAGCAGCGGCTCGTCTGCCACGAGCGCGGCGTCGAACAGGGCCGCGCCGTCACGGGCGGACAGCCCGGTGACACCGTTCTGCGCCATCCGCGCCCGACCCACCTCGTCGAGTTGGGTGAGCGTCCCCGCGGCGCCGGACCAGGGCCCCCACGCCATCGAGGTCGCGGTCAGTCCCCGGCTGCGACGGTGCTGGGCCAGCGCGTCGAGGAAGGCGTTCGCGGCCGCGTAGTTGGCCTGCCCGCCCCGGCCGAGGATGCCCGACGCCGACGAGAACAGTACGAACGCCGACAGTTGCCGGTCACGGGTCAGCTCGTGCAGGTGCCACGCCGCGTCGACCTTCGGTGCCAGTACGGTGTCGATCCGCTCCGGGGTGAGCGCCTCGAGCACACCGTCGTCCAGGACGACCGCGCCGTGGATGATCCCGGTCAGCGGATGCGCGTCGGGAACGGCGTCGAGCAGAGCCGCGAGTGCGTCCCGGTCGCTGACGTCGCAGGCGGCCACCGTCACCTCGGCGCCCAGTTCCACCAGCCGCGCGCGCAGGGCGGCAGCGCCCGCCGTGGCGGCGCCGCGCCGGCTGGCCAGCAGCAGGTGCCGCACCCGGTGCTCGACCACCAGGTGTTCGGCGATCACCGCTCCGACCGTCCCGGTGGCGCCGGTGATCAGCACGGTGCCGTCGGAATTCCAGACCGGTCTGGTGGTGGCCGAATCACCGGTGACCGGCCGACGGGCGAGCCGGGGTACGAGCACCACACCGTCGCGTACGACGAGCTGCGACTCGCCGGCGGCGACGGCGTCGGCGACCGACGACGGGATGGCACCGTCGGTGTCCAGGAGCAGGAATCGGTCCGGATGCTCGTTCTGCGCCGTGCGCACCAATCCCCAGACAGCCGATACCGCCAGGTCGGTGACGTCCCCGCCGTCCCCGGTCGGTACCGCACCCCGCGTGACGACCATCAGTTTCGCCGCCCCGAACCGCTCGTCGGCGATCCACGCCCGCACCAACTCCAGCGCGCGCCCGGTCATGGTCCGCACCCGTGCCGGCAGCTCGCCATCGCCGGCCCCACTGTCGATGACGGGGTCGGCGGTCAGCGGTACCATGATCACGTCCGGCACCGGGGTCCCGGCGTCCCTCGCCGCCAACGCCGCGAGGTCCGCAAACGTCTCGACGGCCGGCACCGGACCGGACAGGTCCGGCGGCCCGGCGAGCCAGCCCCACCGGGCCGGCGGCGGTTCGGCCGGCGGCGCGCTGGTCAGCGGTGTCCAACAGACCCGGAAGAGACTGTTGCCAATCGTGGCCACCGAGCCGGCGGCCCCCTGCGCACCGACCGGCCGGAACGCCAGCGACTCGACCGTGACGACGGGAAGACCGGCCCCGTCCACCGCGACGAGCGACACGGCGTCCGCCCCCGCGGGCCGCAGCGCGACGCGCAACCGGGTGGCCTGCGCGGCGTGGAGCGTCACGCCGCGCCATTCGAACGGCAGCCGAACCGCTCCGGTGTCGGCGAAGAAGGAGCCGAGGCCGGTGGCGTGCAACGCGGCGTCCAGCAGGGCGGGATGGACGCCGAAGGCGGCGCCGGCGGCGCTCTCCGGAAGCGCGACCTCGGCGAACACCTCGTCGCCGCGTCGCCAGGCCGCCCGGAGTCCCTGGAAGGTGGAACCGTAGACCAGGCCGGCGTCGGCCGCACGCGCGTAGAAGTCGTCCAGAGCCACCGGTTCGCTGCCGGCCGGCGGCCACACCTCAAGGTCGACCGGTTCCGATGCCGGGTCGGCGACGAGCGTACCGACCGCGTGTCGGGTCCACGGCAGACCGTCGTCGGCTCCGTCCGGCAGCGAGTACACGCTGACCGGACGGAGACCCGCGTCGTCGGGTACGCCGACCAGCACCTGGATTCGGACCGCCTGCCCGGAAGACAGCAGCAGCGGGGCCTCCAGGACCAGCTCCTCAACGTGCCCGCAACCGACCTCGTCACCGGCCCGCAGCGCCAGCTCCACGAAGCCCGCGCCGGCGAACAGCACCTGGTCGCCGAGGGCGTGGTCGGCGAGCCAGCCGTGTGAAGCCGTCGAGAACCGCCCGGACAGCAGCACGCCGCCGGACCCGGGAAGCTCGACCGCGGCGGCCAGCAGCGGGTGCCCTGCGGCCACCAGCCCCGCCGACGACACGTCGCCGACCCGGCCCGCCGTGTCGAGCCAGTACCGGCGCCGTTGGAAGGCGTACGTCGGCAGGTCCACAGTGACCGCCCGCGAGCCGGCGAAGACGCGGTCCCAGTCCACGTCGACCCCGTGCGTGTACGCCTCTGCGAGCGAGCTGACGAAACGCTGCGGGCCGCCCTCGTCCCGCCGCAGCGTGCCGATGGCCACCGGTGCGGCGCCGGCCTCGTCCGGGTTGTCGTCGAACGTCTCCTGTAACGACGACGCGAGCAGCGGATGCGGGCTGACCTCGACGAAGCACCGGTGGCCGTCGACGAGCAGGGCGCGGGTGGCGGACTCGAACTCCACGGTGTCGCGCATGTTGCGGTACCAGTAGTCCGCGTCCAACGTCGTGGTGTCGATCACCGCACCGGTGACCGTGGAGTAGAACGGGACCGTCGCGGCCCGCGGAGACACCGGTGCGAGGTCGGCCAGCAGCCGGTCCCGCAGCATCTCGACCTGCGGCGAGTGCCCGGCGGTGTCCACGCCCGGGATCTGCCGGGCCCGTAGCCCGTCCGCCGTGCACTCGGCGAGGAACTCGGCGCAGGCCGCCGCCTCTCCGGACACCGCACACGAGCCCGGCCCGTTGACCGCCGCCACGGCCAGCCTGTCACGCCAGGGTTCGAGCTTCTCCCGTACCCGGTCCGCCCGCGTCTGTACGGACACCATCGCGCCGCGGCCGGTCAGCTCGAGCCACGCCTGGCTGCGCCGCGCGATGATCCGGGCGGCGTCGTCCA
Source organism: Plantactinospora sp. DSM 117369 (assembly GCF_053764795.1). NCBI lineage: Bacteria > Bacillati > Actinomycetota > Actinomycetes > Micromonosporales > Micromonosporaceae > Plantactinospora > Plantactinospora sp. DSM 117369. Next base: position 5,923,426 of record NZ_CM132446.1, read on the forward strand.
GGGACAGGGCACCGGCCACGTACCCGGCCGCCACCTCGCCCTGCGAGTGGCCGACCACGGCCGCCGGCTGGACGCCGTGGGCGTGCCACAGCGCCGCCAGCGACACCATCATCGTGAACAGCACCGGCTGCTTCACGTCGACCCGATCCAGATCCGCAGCCCCGGGCAGCCCACGCACGACCGGCTCCACCGCCCAGTCCAGGTACGGCTCCAGGGCCTCCGCGCACGCCCGCACGCTGTCCCGGAACACCGCCGAGGAGTCCATGAGCTCGCGGCCCATCTCCGGCCACTGCGAACCCTGTCCGGGGAACACGAACACGACCTTGCCGTCGGCGCCGCCGACACCTCGGAACAGGCCGGTCGACGGCTGCCCGGCGGCGAGCGCGTCGAGGCTGGCCAGGAGCTCGTCGCGGGTCGTACCCAGTAACGCCGCCCGGTGCGGCCGGGCGGCCCGGGTCGTGGCGAGCGAGAACCCCACGTCGACGGGCGACAGTTCGGGACGGTCGGCAAGGTACCCGCGCAGCCGGGTGGCCTGGGCGCGCAGCGCCTCGTCGGAGTCTGCCGAAACCACCCACGGTGCCGTCCCCGCGACCAGGTCGTCGCCGTCGTCCAGGGCGCGCCTGCGCGGGGCCGGGTCCGGAGGTGCCTGTTCCAGGACGACGTGCGCGTTCGTCCCGCTGATCCCGAAGCCGGACACGCCGGCCCGGCGCGGTCGGGCGAGGTCCGGCCACGGCCGGGGCTCGGTCAGCAGTCGGACGTTCCCACTCGACCACGCCACGTGCGGCGTCGGCTCGTCGACGTGCAGGGTTTGCGGCAGGACACCGTGACGCAGGGCCTGCACGACCTTGATGAAGCCGGAAACCCCCGCCGCGCCCTGGGTGTGTCCGATGTTGGACTTCAGCGAGCCCAGCCACAGCGGCTGGTCGGCCGGTCGCTCCTGACCGTACGTGGCGAGCACGGCCTGCGCCTCGATCGGGTCGCCCAGGGTGGTGGCGGTGCCGTGCGCCTCGACGAGGTCCACGTCGCTCGTCACCAGCCCCGCGTTGGCCAGCGCCTGCCGGATCACCCGCTGCTGGGCCGGGCCGCTCGGGGCGGCCAGCCCGTTTGACGCGCCGTCCTGGTTGATCGCTGAACCACGGATGACGGCGAGCACCGGATGGCCGTTGCGTCGGGCGTCGGAGAGCCGCTCCAGGAGGACCATGCCGACGCCCTCGGCGAAGCCGGTTCCGTCCGCCGCCGACGCGAAGGCCCGGCACCGGCCGCTCGGCGACAGCCCACGCTGCTTCGACGTCTCGATGAACGGTCCGGGCGTCGACATGACGGTGACACCGCCGGCCAGCGCGAGCGAGCAGTTCTGAAGCTTGAGCGCCTGGGCGGCCAGGTGCACCGCGACCAGCGACGACGAGCACGCGGTGTCCAGCGTGACCGCCGGGCCCTCCAGGCCCAGGGTGTAGGCAATCCGGCCGGACAGCACGCTGGCGGAACTGCCGGTGAGCACGAAGCCCTCGGACTCCTCGCCGGCGGCCGCCATCAGCAGTTGGAGGTAGTCCTGGCCGGTGGTGCCGACGTACACGCCGACGCGCCGGCCGCGCAGTGCCGCCGGGTTGATGCTGGCCCGCTCGATGGCCTCCCACGACGTCTCCAGCAGCAGCCGCTGCTGCGGGTCCATCGACAGTGCCTCGCGTGGCGAGATCCCGAAGAACTCCGCGTCGAAGTCGCCCGCGTCCTGCAAAAAACCACCGACCTGTACATAGGAGGTGTTCGGGCGGCTGCGGTCGGGGTCGTAGGTGGCCGCCAGATCCCAGCCGCGCTCGGTCGGGAACGGACCGATCGCGTCGACGCCGTCGGCAACCAGGTGCCACAGGTCCTCCGGCGAGGTGACCCCGCCGGGCAGCCGGCACGCCATTCCGACGACGGCGACCGGCTCGGTGGCCACCTCGGTGAGCCGCTCGTTCTTCTGCCGGAGGCGTTCGTTCTCCAGCAGCGACGCCCGCAGGGCCGTAACAAGCTGTTCCGAAGATGTCTCCACCATCAACTCCCCGACTCGCGTGCCGGCGGCGCGTCGCTGTCGACCATCGCCATCCTGATCAGGTCCTGTACGTCCATCGCCTGGATCGCGCCGCTGCGGTCGGCGACCGGCTGCTCCGGTGCCGTCGGCGTGGCACCGGTCAGCTTCAGCAGCTCGTCCATCAACCCCGACGCGCGCAGCCGTTCGAGTGGGATCGACGCCAGCGCACGCCGGACCGGCTCCTCCTCGGCGTCGTAGGTCATCGCCGGTTCACCAGCGGTCAGCAGTTCGGTCCGCAGGTACGCCGCGACCGCGGCCGGCGTGGGATGGTCGAACGCCAGCGTCGCCGGTAACCGCAGCCCGGTGGCGTCGTTGAGGCGGTTGCGCAGCTCGACCGCCGTCAGCGACTCGAACCCGATGTCCTTGAACGGCTTCACCCGCCCGACTCGGTCCGTGTCGGGATGGCCGAGGACGGCGGCGACGTTCTGGCGTACCAGCTCCAGCAGCATGCTGTCCTGTTCGACGGAGGTCAGGCCAGCCAGCCGCCGCTGGAGCGCGGGCTGTTCCCCGTCGGTGCCGGACCGTTCCGTACCCGGGTCCTGCAGGGCCCGAACGACGGCCGGGATGTCCCCGATCAGCGGGCTGGGCCGGGCGATCGTGAACGCCGGGGCGAACCGCTCCCAGTCCATGTCCGTGACGGTGACCGTGGTCTCGTCGTGCTCCACTGCACAGCGCAGTGCGCGTACGGCGAGCGCGGGGTCCATCAGCCGGACGCCGCCTCGGCGGAACGTCTCCTCGGTGGCCCGGTCGAGCATCCCCCCGCCGCCCCAGTTGCCCCAGGCGACGGAGGTGGCGGTACGACCACGGGCGCGTCGCGCCTCGGCCAACGCGTCGAGGAACGTGTTCGCCACGGCGTAGGGGCCCTGCCGGGCGCTGCCCCAACTGGCGGCACCGGACGAGAACAGCACGAACGCGTCCAGTTCGACGCTGTCGAGCAGGGCGTCGAGGTGTCGGGCGCCCTCGACCTTGGCCTCCATCACGGCGGCGAACTCGTCGAGGCCGGTGTCGGCCAGCTCGGCCTGCCAGCCCAGGCCGGCGGCGTGCACCACCGCGGTCAGCGGGAGGTCCGCCGGTACCGTGGCCAGCAGGTCGGCGAGGGCGCCGCGGTCGGCGACGTCGCACGCGGCGATGGTGACCCTGGCGCCGATCTCGGTCAGCTCGGCGGCCAGTTCGGCGGCCCCGGCAGCCGCGTCGCCACGCCTGCTGGTGAGCACCAGGTGTTCCGCGCCGGCCCGGGCGAGCCAACGTGCCACGTGCCCGCCGACCGCACCGGTGCCACCGGTGACCAGCACCGTGCCGCGTGGTCGCCAGGTGCCCACGGGCCGTGCGCCGGCCAACGGTGCGGGCAGCAGCCGGCGCCCGTACAGGCCGGCGTCGCGTATCGCGACCTGGTCCTCGCCGCCGGTGCCGGCGAGCAGGGCCACGAACCGGGCGATCGCGCGGTCGTCGTGGTCGCGGGGCAGGTCGACGAGCCCGCCCCAGCGTTTCGGGAACTCCAGCGCGGCGACCCGGCCGAGGCCCCAGATCATCGAACCGTTCGGGTCGGCCAGCGGGTCGACCGGGCCGAGGCTGACCGCAGCCCGGGTCGCGACCCAGACCGGTGCCTCCACCGTCGACCCGACCAGCGCCTGTACCAGGGTCACGGTCAGCGCGAGCGCACGGGAGAGGGTCGGCCGGTCGACCGACGGCGATTCGTCGAACCCCAACATGGACAGCACGCCCGCGACCGGAGTCCCGTCCGGTGCCGCGTACCGCAGCCACTCCCGGATCGCCGTGTGGTCGGCGCCGGCCTCGGACAGCTCCAGCACCTCCACCTCGGCACCCCGGCGGCGCAGTCCGTCGAGGTACGGCTCGGCCTCCTGCCGTCCGTTCCCGTCGGGCACCACCACCAGCCAGGTGCCCGGCGACACCGCCGGGGACGGCTCCGGCAGGGGCTTCCACTCCACCCGGTACCGCCAGGAGTCCACCGTGGACATGTCCCGGCGACTCCGCCGCCACGTTGCGAGCATCGGCATCACCGGCTTCAGCAGGTCCGCCGCCGGTACGGCGCCGTCGGGTGCCAACGTCCCCGCCACCTCGACCGGGTCACCGCGCTCGACAGCGGCCCAGAATCGCGCCTCGACCGGGTCCTCAGCAATGGTCGGTTCCCCGGTCGGCCGGTCCAGCCAGTAGCGCTGGCGCTGGAACGCGTACGTCGGCAGGTCGACTCGGCGATCGGTCGGGCCGTACGCCCGCCGCCAGTCCACCGGTACGCCGCGAACCCATGCCTCGGCCAGCGACGTCGTCACGCGCGTCGGGCCGCCCTCGTCGCGGCGCAGGGTGCCCACCGAGGTGCCCCCCGCATCGGTGTCGTCGAAGATCTGCTGAAGGGACGCAGTGAGCACCGGATGCGGGTTGACCTCGATGAACACTCCGGCTGTGGTGGCCAGGACGGCACGGGTCGCCGGCTCGAACGCCACCGTCTCGCGCATGTTCCGGTACCAGTAGTCGGCGTCCAGGCCGGCGGTGTCGAACAGTGCGCCGGTCACCGTCGAGTAGAACGGGACCCGGGACGGGCGTGGCGTCACAGGTGCCAACTCGTCGAGCAGGCGCTCACGGAAGACGTCCACCTGTGGCGTGTGTCCGGCCGTGTCGACACCCGGGATACGCCGGACCTGGACCCCCTCGGCGACGCAGGCCTCGACGAACTCGTCGCAGGCGGCCGGGTCGCCGGCCACCGCGCAGGAGGCGGGTCCGTTGACGGCCGCGACGGAGAGCACGTCACGCCACGGTTCCAACCACTGCCGCACCCGCCCGACCGGCGACTGCACGGCCACCATTGCGCCCCGACCGGCCAGTTCTCTCCAGGCCCGGCTGCGGGTCGCCACGATCCGGGCGGCGTCGTCGAGCGACAGCGCGCCGGCCACGTAGGCGGCGGCGATCTCGCCCTGGCTGTGCCCGATGACCGCGGCCGGCTCCACTCCGTACGACTGCCAGACGGCGGCCAGCGACACCATGGTCGAGAACAGTGCCGGCTGCTTGACGTCCACCCGGTCCAGCGGTGCCGCCCCGGCCGTGCCTCGCACCACGTCCGCCACGGACCAGTCGACGTGGGCGGCGAACGCCTCGTCACAGGCGACGAGCTGGTCGCGGAACGGTGCCGACGTGTGCCACAGCTCATCGCCCATGCCTGGCCACTCGGAGCCCTGACCGGGAAAGACGAACACCGGCCTGGCGGTACCACCGGCCACGCCGCGTACCACGTGCGCGACCGGTGCCGCCGTGGCGATCGCATCCAGCCCGGTCCGGAACGTCTCCCGGTCGGCGGCGACGACGACCGCCCGGTGGTCGAGTGACGCCCTGGTGGTCGCGAGCGAGTACCCGACGTCACCGTCCTGCGCGTCGGGATGCGCGCCCAGGTGCTCCGCCAGCCGGGCGGCCTGTGCGCGTAGGCCGTCCTCACCGCCTGCCGACAGCGCCCAGGCGAGGGTGGGACCGCCAGCTGCCTGCCCGGCGGAACCGGTCGACGACTGAGCTGTCCACTCGGCCGCGCGCGCCGACGGCTCGGGAACCTGTTCGAGAATCAGGTGGGCGTTGGTGCCGCTGATGCCGAACGACGAGACGGCCGCCCGGCGCGGCCGGCCACGGGTCGGCCACGGCACCGCCTCGGTGAGCAGGCGCACGCCTCCGCCGGACCAGTCGACGTGCGGCGACGGCTCGTCCACGTGGAGCGTCGGCGGCAGATCGCTGTGCCGCATCGCCATCACCATCTTGATCACACCGGCGACGCCCGCCGCGGCCTGCGTGTGCCCCAGGTTGGACTTCACCGACCCCAGCCAGAGCGGATTGCCGGCGGGCCGATCCGCCCCGTAGGTGGCCATCAGCGCCTGCGCCTCGATGGGGTCCCCGAGGGCGGTACCGGTGCCGTGCGCCTCGACGGCGTCGACATCGGCCGGCGACAGCCGGGCGTCGGCGAGCGCCTGCCGGATCACCCGCTGCTGCGACGGTCCGTGCGGCGCCGTCAGTCCGTTGCTCGCGCCGTCCTGGTTGACCGCCGACCCGCGGATGAGCGCGAGCACCGTCCGCCCGTTGCGCTCGGCGTCGGACAGCCGTTCCAGCAGTACCACGCCGGCGCCCTCGGCGAAGCCGGTGCCGTCGGCGCCCGCGGCGAACGCCTTGCACCGGCCGTCCGGCGACAGCGCCCGTTGACGGGACAGCGCGACGAATGCCGCCGGGGTCGCCATCACGGTCACCCCACCGGCCAGGGCCAGCCCACAGGTCCCCTCGCGCAGCGCCCGTACGGCGAGGTCGATGGCGACCAGCGACGACGAGCAGGCAGTGTCGAGCGACAGGGCCGGACCCTCCAGGCCCAGCGCGTACGCGACCCGCCCGGAGGCGATGCTGCCCGACGTGCCAGTGGTCAGGTAGCCCTCCAGGTCGCCCGGCAACCCGTCGGCCCAGGACGCGTAGTCGTGGTACATGACGCCGGCGAAGACGCCGGTGCGGGTACCCCGTACCGACAGCGGGTCGATGCCGGCCCGCTCCAGCGCCTCCCAGCTCGTCTCCAGCAACAGCCGCTGCTGGGGGTCCATCGCCAGCGCCTCACGCGGTGAGATGCCGAACAGCGCCGCGTCGAACAGCGCCGCGTCGTGCAGGAAGCCGCCCTGGGCGGTGTAGCTGGCGCCGTGCCTCTCGGGATCCGGGTCGTACAGCGTCCGCAGGTCCCAACCCCGGTCCGTGGGGAACCCGGAGATGGCGTCAATCCCGCTCGTCACGAGCTGCCACAGCCCCTCCGGACTGTCCACCCCGCCCGGGAACCGGCAGCCGATGCCGACGATCGCGATCGGCTCGTGGGAGGCGGACGTCGGTGCGGCCGGTGCGGCCGGTACGTCGGCACGGCCCGCCAACTCCGCGTACAGCAGGTCGGCGAGGGCCTGCGGAGTCGGGTGGTCGAAGGTGACCGTGGCGGCCAAGCGCAGCCCGGTCGCGGCCCGCAGCCGGTTGCGCAACTCGACTCCGGCAAGCGAGTCGAAGCCGAGATCCTTGAACGCCCGGGTCGCGCCGACCGCTGCGGCGGACGGCTGGCCGAGGACCTCGGCCACCTCCTGGCGTACCAGTGCGAGCAGCAGGTCGGCGCCCTCGGGCGCGGAGAGGACGGCCAGTCGCCGGGTGAGGTCTGAGCCGGGCGTGGTGGCGGCGGGCAGGCGGCGCGGGGCGGGTACGAGATTCTGGAGCACCGCCGGCAGGAGGCCGGCACGCGCCTGGGCCCGGAGTACTGCGGTGTCCAGCCGGGCCGCGACCACCAGTGGCTCGGCGGCCGATCGGGCCCGGTCGAACAGCCGCAGTCCCTGTTCCGGACGTATCGGCAGGACACCGGCACGGGCCATGCGGCGCCGGTCGGTGGCGCCGAGACTGCCGGCCATCCCGCCCTCGCCGTCCCACAGGCCCCAGGCCAGCGATTGCGCCGGCCGACCGGTGGCCTGTCGGTGCCGGGCCAGTGCGTCCAGGAACGCGTTGGCCGCTGCGTAGTTGGCCTGCCCGGCTCCGCCGAGCACTCCGACGAAGGAGGAGAACAGTACGAACGTGCGCAGGTCCAGACCTTCGGTCAGCTCGTGCAGGTGCCAGGCGGCGTCCACCTTCGGCCGCAGCACCCGGTCGAGTCGGGCCGGGGTCAACGCGGCGATGAGCCCGTCGTCGAGCACCCCGGCCGTGTGCACCACGCCGGTCAGCGGGTGCTCGGCCGGTACGGACGCCAGCAGCTCCGCCAGTGCGTCGCGGTCGGCGACGTCGCACGCCGCCGTCGCCACGACCGCACCGGCCGCGCGCAACTCCGCCCCGAGTTCGGCAAGACCGGCGGCGGCCTGGCCCCGGCGGCTGACCAGCAGCAGGTGGCGGACGCCACACTCGACCACCAGATGCCTGGCCAGCAGCCCGCCGAGCATCCCGCTCGCGCCGGTCACCAGCACGGTGCCCGTCGGATCGAGGTCGGTGACAACCGGTTGCCCGTCCGGGATCATCCGGGCCAGCCGGGGCACCATGACGACGCCCGCGCGGACCGCCAGTTGTGGCTCGTCGCCGCTGGCCGCCGCACTGATCGCTTCGGGCAGGCCGGGACCGGGTCCGTCCGTGTCCGCCCCGGTACCAGGCCGGTCGAGGTCGAGCAGGACGAACCGGCCCGGGTGCTCGGCCTGCGCCGACCGCACGAGACCCGCCACGGCCGCAGCCGCCAGATCAGTTCCAGCCGCCGGATCGGTCGCGTCGGCGGCGGTGGCACTCGCCGCTCCCCGGCTCGCCAGGACGAGTCGCGCACCGGCGTACCGTTCGTCCGCCAGCCAGTCCTGCACCAGAGTGAGCGCGGCGGCGACGGCTCGCCGCGCCTCGCCGGCCATCCCACCGTCACCCGCGTCGCAAGGCGGGAGGCTCGCCACCACGAGTTCCGGTACCGGGCGGTCCGCCGGGGCACCGAGACCGCCGTACGAGGCGACCTCCACACCGGCCGACCGGAGTGCCGGACCGATGCCGAGGTGGTCGTCGTCGAGCACGGCCACCGCCGGTACCGGCCGACTCGTGAGCGGTTGCGGCGCCGCGACCCAGCGCAGCAGGTACAGCGGATCGCGGTCCGCACCGCCGAAGCGGCCGACCTGCTCGGCGGGGACGGGGCGGAAGTCGAGTGCGCGTACGGCCACGACCGGTCGACCGGCGGCGTCGGCCAGCAGCACCGTCACCGCGTCCGCCGATTCGGCCGGCTTGAGCAGTACCCGGACGTCGGCGCCGCCGGCGGCGTGCAACGCCACACCGTTCCACGCGAACGGCAGGCCACGCCCATCGGCGTCGGAACCGGTCAAGCCGAGCGCGTGCAGCGCCGCGTCCAGCAGCGCCGGGTGTACCCGGTACCGGGCTGCGTCGGCGTGCAACTCGTCGGGGAGCCGGACCTCGGCGAGGATCTCGTCGCCCCGGCGCCACGCCGCCCGCAGTCCCTGGAACGTCGGACCGTAGCCGAGCCCGGCGTCGGCGAGCGTCTCGTAGGCGTCGTTTAGGTCTACGGCGAGCGCCCCGGCCGGAGGCCATTCACCGAGGTCGAAGTCCGACTGGAGCGCGGCCGGAGAGAGCACACCTGTCGCGTGGCGCCGCCACTGCCCGTCCTCGTCGCCGGCGTCCCGGGCGTACACCGTCGCCGACCGCCGGCCGGACCCGTCCGGCGCACCGACGCCGACCTGCACCCGCACCCGACCCTCACCGGACAGCGGAAGCGGCTCGTGCACGGTCAGCTCGTCCACTACCGGGCAGCCGACCTGCTCCCCGGCGGTCAGCGCGAGGTCGACGAACGCCGAGCCGGGCAGCAGCACGACGCCGAGTACGGCGTGGTCGGCCAGCCACGGGTGGGTGTCCAGCGAGATCCGGCCGGTGAACAGGTGGCCGCCCGATTCCGGCAGCTCCGTGACGGCAGCCAGGACCGGGTGGTCGATACCGCCGAGACCGAGGGTTCCGGCGTCACGCCGGTCGGGTGGCGTCTCCGCCCAGTAGCGTTCCCGCTCGAACGCGTACGTGGGCAGCGGCACTCGGCGGGCACCGGAGCCGGCGAAGGTCCCCTCCCAGTCGACCGGTATGCCCCGCACGTGCAGGTTCGCCAGCGCGGTCACGAGGGTGTCGGGCTCGGGGTGGCCCGCCCGTAGCGCCGGGACGAAGACGGTGGCCGGTTCGCTGTCCACCGCGTCGGACAGGCAGTCCTCGCCCATCGTGGTCAGGACGGCGTCGGGGCCGATCTCCAGGAACGTCGTCACGTCGTCGGCCGCCAGCTCGCGGACGCCGTCGCAGAACAGCACCGCCTCCCGTACGTGCCGCACCCAGTACCCGGAACCGCACAGCTCGTCGGCGGTCGCCAGCCGACCGGTCAGGTTGGACACCACCGGAATGCGCGGCGGGTGGTAGGTCACCGAGTCGCAGACCCGGCCGAACTCCTCGGCGATCTCGTCCATCCGGCTCGAGTGGAAGGCGTGGTTGACCGAGAGGCGTTTCGTCTCGCGCCCCCACCCCGCGATCTCGGCGGCGACCGCCAGTACGGCCTCCTCGTCGCCGGAGAGGACGACCGAGTCGGGTCCGTTGACCGCCGCCACGCCCACCACACCGGATGCGACGCCCATCGCACCGGACGCCATGCTCGCCGCACCGGACGTGACGCCCACCGCATCGGACGCGGCGGTGAGCAGCGGCGCGATCTCCGCCTCGGTGGCCCGGACGGCGACCATCGCGCCGCCGGTCGGCAACGCCTGCATCAGTGCGCCGCGTGCCGCCACCAGCCGGCACGCGTCCCCCAGTGACCAGACCCCGGCGACGTACGCTGCGGTCAGTTCGCCGAGCGAGTGGCCCATGACCACGTCCGGCCGTACGCCCCACCGTTCCAGCAGCCGGCACAGCGCTACCTCGAGGGCGAACAGCGCGACCTGGGTGTAGCCGGTGCGGTTCAGCCGTCCGTCCGGGTCGGGCCCGAACACCACGTGCTCCAGCGGTACGTCGAGGTGCGGGGCGAACGCGGCGGCCACCTCGTCGAACGCGTCCGCGAAGACCGGGTAGCGCTCGTACAGCTCGTGGCCCATCCTCGGGCGCTGCGATCCCTGACCGGTGAACAGGAACGCGAGCCGGCCGGACGTCACCTCGCCGCGTACCACCGATCGGGCGGGCTCGCCGGCCGTGGTCGCGGCCAGCCCGGCGAGCAGTTCGTCGCGGTCGTGCGCCACGACGACCGCCCGTTGGCGCAGCGCGGCCCGGGTGGTGGCAGCGGAATAGCCGGCGTCCACGGCGCCGACCGCCGGGAGCTGCGACAGGTGGGCACGCAGCCGGTCGGCCTGCGCGCGCAGCGCGGCCCCGGACGCGGCCGAGATCGGCACCGGTACGGGCGCCAGCGGTGACGCGGCCGGCACGGTCGGGGCGAGGTTGTCCGGGGCGACTCCGTTCGGCGCCTCCTCGATGATCATGTGGGCGTTCGTGCCGCTGAACCCGAACGACGAGATCCCGGCCCGCCGGGGCCGCCCGTTCGCGGGCCACGGCCGGGCCTCGGTGAGCAGGCTCACCGCGCCCTGGTCCCAGTCGACGTGCGGCGACGGCGCGTCCAGGTGCAGCGTCCGTGGCAGTTCCCCGTGCCGCAGGGCCAGCACCATCTTGATCACTCCGGCCGCACCGGCCGCCGCCTGGGTGTGACCGATGTTCGACTTGACCGAGCCGAGCCACAGCGGGCGGTCCGCCGGCCGGTCCTGGCCGTACGTCGCGAGGATCGCCTGCGCCTCGATCGGGTCGCCCAGCGTGGTGCCGGTACCGTGCGCCTCGACCACGTCGACGTCGGCCGCGGTCAGTCCCGCGGTGTCCAGCGCCGCCCGGATGACCCGCTGTTGGGCTGGCCCGTTCGGTGCGGTCAGCCCGTTCGACGCTCCGTCGGAATTGACCGCGCTGCCCCGGATGACGGCGAGTACGCTGTGGCCGTTGCGCCGCGCGTCGGACAGCCGCTCCACCAACAGCATGCCCACGCCCTCGGCCCAGCCGGTGCCGTCCGCACCGGCGGCGAAGGACTTGCAGCGGCCGTCGGCGGAGAGTCCGCGCTGGCGGCTGAAGTCGACAAATGTTCCCGGTGTCGACATCACCGTCACGCCGCCGGCCAGCGCCAGGTCGCACTCCCCCTGGCGGAGCGCCTGGGCCGCCCAGTGCAGGGCGACGAGCGACGACGAGCAGGCCGTGTCGACCGTGATCGCCGGCCCCTCCAACCCGAACGTGTAGGCGACCCGGCCGGACATGAGGCTGCCCGCACTGCCGATGCCGAGATGGGCGGCGACGCTCTCGGGCGCGTCCCGCAGCCGGACGGTGTGGTCGTGGTACATCACACCCGTGAACACGCCGCACCGGCTGCCGCGTACCGTGGTCGGGTCGATGCCGGCCAGCTCGAAGGTCTCCCACGACGTCTCCAGCAGCAGCCGTTGCTGCGGGTCCATCGCCTGGGCCTCGCGCGGCGAGATACCGAAGAAGTCCGGGTCGAACCGGGCGGCGTCGTGCAGGAAGCCACCCTCGCGGGTGTAGCTGGTGCCTGGGTTGTCCGGATCCGGGTGGTAGAGCGTTTCGACGTTCCAGCCTCGGTCGGTGGGAAACGGCGAGATGCTGTCGCGACCCTCGGCGAGGGCGCGCCAGAACTCGTCGGGCGAGCTGATCCCACCCGGGTAGCGGCAGGCCACACCGACGATGGCGATCGGGTCGTCGGACCCGGCGAGGATCCGCCGCGCGCCCGTTGCCGGCGCCGTGTCGCCGCTGACCAGCAGGGAGAGCAGGTGGTCCGCGAGCGTGGCCGGCAGCGGGTAGTCGAAGACGAGGGTGGCCGGCAGCCGCAGACCGGTGCTGGCGCCGAGCCGGTTGCGCAGTTCGATGCCGGTCAGCGAGTCGAACCCGAGTTCCCGGAAGGCACGGTCGGCGTCGATCAGGTCCCCGGACGGGTGGCCGAGTGTCCGCGCCGCCTGCTCGCGTACCAACTCGAGCACGGTCCGGCGCTGCTCGGTGTCGGGCAGTCCGACGAGCCGCGCCGCGAGGGAGCCGCGCCCGCCGTCGGTGGCGGCGGTCCGGCGTACGGGGGTGCCGACCAGCCGGCGGAGGATCTCCGGTACACCGATGCTCGCGGCGATCTCGCGCAGCCGCACCAGATCCAGCCGCACCGGCACCGGTACCGGCACAGGAAGCGCCAGTACGGCGTCGAACCGCGCCAGTCCCTGCTCCGTGTCGAACGGGACGAGGCCGGCCCGCCCCATCCTCACCAGGTCGGCCGGGGAAACCTGGCCGAGCATCCCGCCGGTGGCCGTCCACGGTCCCCAGGCCACCGAGGTTCCCGTCAGACCGAGCCGTCGACGGTGCAGCGCCAGGGCGTCCAGGAACGCGTTGGCCGACGCGTAGTTGCCCTGGCCGGGGCTTCCGAGCGTGGCGGCGGCGGAGGAGAACAGCACGAACGCCGCGAGTTCGTGGTCCCGGGTCAGCTCGTGCAGGTGGATCGCGCCGTCCACCTTCGCGCCGAGGACAGCGTCGACGCGTTGGGGGGTGAGCGCCGACAGCACGCCGTCGTCGAGTACGCCGGCGGTGTGCACGACCATGGTCAGCGGGTGCGCCTGAGGAATCCGGTCCAGCAGACCGGCCACCGCGCTGCGATCGGAGACGTCGCAGGCGACCACACTCACGGTCGCGCCCTCGGCGGACAGCGCGGCCACGAGTTCGGCGGCGCCGTCGGCATCGGCTCCGCGTCGACTGGCCAGCAGCAGGTGGCGTACCCCGTGGTGGCTCACCAGTCGGCGGGCGACCAGGCCGCCCAGCATCCCGCTGGCGCCCGTGACCAGCACCGTGCCGTCCGGATCGGCAGTGGCCGGATCGAGAGTGGACGGATCGGGCGACGCGGTCACCCGTCGGAGCCGGGGCGTGTGGACGACACCGGCGCGGATCGCGAGCTGCGGCTCGCCGGTGGCGACCGCGGCCGTGATCGCCCGGTCGGACTCCGGCGTGCCGTCCACGTCAACGAGGATCACCCGGTCGGGGCTCTCCGCCTGGGCGGAGCGGGCCAGTCCCCACACCGCGGCGAGTGCCGGTGACGGCGGCCCGTCGTCCGCACCGGCGTACACCGCCGACCGGGTCACGATTACCAGCCGGGATCCGGCGAAACGCTCGTCGGCCAGCCAGCTCTGGATCAGCTCCAGCGCGTGGTGTGTCGCCGAGCGGACCCCGGCGCGGAGATCCGCGCCAGGGTCCGGCAGGACGGCCAGGACGTGGTCCGGCACGGCCCGCCCGGCATCGACCGCCGCGCCCAGTGCCGGCAGGTCGTGGTACGCCACGACGTCGCCGGACGGCTCCGTGTCCGGGTCCTCGCCCACCGGGCCGAGCGCCGCCCACCCGCCGTGCAGCGCGCCGGAGAGGGTTGCCAGTACCGGCCAGTCGACCTCGTAGATGCTGTCGACGCCGAGCGCCGCCGGCATCTGGTCGGCCGGGATCTCGCGCACGGTGAGGGATTCCACCGTCGCGACCGGTTGCCCGGCCGGGTCGGTCAGCGTCAGGGACAGCCCACCGGTACTGGGCGTGAGCCGTACCCGCAGCGCCGACGGCCCGTTGGCGTGCATCGATACGCCCCGCCACTCGAACGGCAGTCCGGTCGGCGCCGCGTCGCCGAGGAGAGCCGCCCCGTGCAGCGCCGCGTCGAGCAGTGCCGGATGCACGCCGTACCGGCTGGCGTTCTCCACCTGGTCGGCGGTGAGTGCCACCTCGGTGAACACCTCGTCGCCGCGCCGCCAGGCGGCTCGCAGGCACTGGAACGCCGGGCCGTACGCGAGACCGGAGCCGGCCGCCCGCTCGTAGAAGCCGGCGAGGTCGACTGGTCGCGCGTCGGCCGGTGGCCACACGGACGGCTCCGGGGACGTGGCCGTTTCCGGCGGGGCCAGGACGCCGGTGGCGTGGCAGGTCCATGGCTGGTCGGGTTCGGCATCCTCGGTCCGGGAGTGCACCGTCACCGGGCGCCGTCCGGTGTCGTCCGGCGCGTCCAGGGCAAGCTGCACCTGGACCGCCCGATCCTCGGGCAGCAGCAACGGGGCGCGCAGGGTCAGTTCCTCGACCCGGGTACCGCCGACGCGGTCGCCGGCGCGCATGACCAGTTCGACGATCGCCGCACCGGGCAGCACCGGGGTGTCCCGCAGCGCGTGGTCGGCCAGCCACGGGTGGCCGTCCAGGGCGAGGCGGCCGGTGAGCAGGTACCGGTCGGAGTCGGCAAGCGCGATCGCCGCGCCGAGCATCGGGTGGTCGGTCGGCGCCAGACCGGCGGCGGCCAGACCGGCCGGGGACCCGGGGTCGCGCAGCCAGTACCGCTGACGTTGGAAGGCGTACGTGGGCAGGTCCACCGGCACCGGATCGGCGCCGGCCAGGAGCACCTGCCAGTCCACCGCCACACCGCGTGCGTAGGCCCGGGCCAGTGCGTTGGTGAGAGCGCGCGGCTCGTCCTGGTCCGGTCGCATGAGGGGAATGAACCGCAGGTCGTCGGTCTGCGGTTCGCAGCAGTCCGACGCCAGGCCGGTCAACACGGCGTCCGGTCCCACCTCGACGAACGTGGTGACACCGGCATCCCGCAGCGCCCGTACCGCGTCGCGGAAGCGCACCGGCTCGCGGACGTGGCGTACCCAGTGCTCGGCCGAACCCGGCCCGCCCGCATCCGGCTCGGCCGAGTTTGGCGATGCCTCGGTGGCGATCGTGCCGGTCAGGGCGGAGGCGATCGGAATCGCCGGTGGCCGGAGGGTCAGAGCCTCGGCAACCAGGCGGAAGTCGTCGATCATGGGGTCCATCAGCGGCGAGTGGAACGCGTGGCTGACGCGCAGCCGCCGGACCCGGCGCCCCTGCCGCTCGAAGTGCCCGGCCAGGGCGAGCACCGCTTCCTGCGCGCCAGCGACGGTCACCGCGTCGGGTCCGTTGACGGCGGCGATGGACACCGCGCCGCCGTGGTCGGCCAGCTTCGGCTCGACCTCGGCCTCGGTCGCCTGGAGCGCAACCATCGCGCCGCCGGCCGGCAGTGCCTCCATCAGGCGGCCCCGGGCGGCGATCAGGCGCGCCGCGTCCGCCAGCGAGAGGACACCCGCGACGTGCGCGGCGACGATCTCCCCGAGTGAGTGTCCGGCCACCAGGTCCGGCCGCAGGCCGTGCTGCGCCAGTAGCCGGTACAGCGCGATCTCCAAGGCGAACAGCGCCGGCTGCGCGAACTCGGTACGGTCCAGCAGGGCTGCCTCGGCTGATCCCGGCGCGGCGAACACGACGTCCCGCAGCGGCCGGTCGAGATGCTGGTCGAGTTCGGCGCTGGCGGCGTCCCACGCGGCGGCGAATTCCGGGTACGCCCGGTAGAGGTGACCGCCCATGCCGGCCCGTTGGGCGCCCTGGCCGCTGAACAGGAACGCGACTCGGCCCTCGCCGACGTCGTCACGTACCGGCTCGGCGACGGGCTCGCCCGCTGCCAGCGCTTCCAGGCCCCGCAGCAGCTCCGGGCGGTCGGCGGCCACGACGACGGCCCGGCTGTCGAGGGCCGTACGGGTGAGCAGCGAGCCGGCGACATCCGGCCCGCCCAGCTCCGCGTGTTCGGTGAGATGTGTGTGCAGCCGCTCCGCCTGGGCCCGCAGTGCCGCCGGAGTGCGCGCGGACAGCACGTACGGCAGGACGGGCGGCACCATCGTGCCGACCGCGTCCGTCGGGTCGGCGGGGTCGGCGGGGTGGACCGGCGGTGCCTGCTCGATGATCACATGTGCGTTGGTGCCGCTGATGCCGAACGAGGACACCCCGGCCCGCCGGGGCCGGTCGGTCTCCGGCCACCGCCGGGACTCCATCAGCAGCGACACCGCGCCGGCCGACCAGTCGACCTGCGGGGTCGGCGCGTCGACGTGCAGGGTTGCGGGGAGCTCGCCATACCGGATGGCCTGCACCATTTTGATCACACCGGCGACCCCGGCAGCCGCCTGGGTGTGTCCCAGGTTCGACTTGACGGAGCCGAGCCACAGGGGGCGGTCGGCCGGGCGGTCCTGCCCGTACGTCGCGAGCAGCGCCTGGGCCTCGATCGGATCCCCCAGGGTGGTACCGGTGCCGTGGGCCTCGACCGCGTCGACGTCGGCGGCGGAAAGTTGGGCGTCGGTCAGTGCCTGCTGGATGACCCGCTGTTGGGACGGGCCGTTCGGGGCGGTGAGGCCGTTGGACGCGCCGTCGGAGTTGACCGCCGAACCGCGCATCACGGCCAGTACCGGGTGCCCGTTGCGCCGCGCCTCGGACAGCCGCTCGAGCACCAGTACACCCACGCCCTCGGCCCACCCGGTGCCGTCGGCCGCCGCGGCGAACGACTTGCAGCGGCCGTCGCGGGCGAGTCCGTTCAGCCGGGACGACTCGGCGAATGTGGTCGGCGTGGACATCACGGTCACACCGCCGACCAGGGCCAGTACGCATTCGCGCTGCCGCAGCGACCGGGCGGCCAGATGCATCGCGACCAGGGATGACGAGCAGGCGGTATCGATCGTGACCGCCGGTCCTTCGAGTCCCAGTGTGTAGGCGACCCGGCCGGACACCACGCTACCGGCGACGCCGGTGCTCAGGTACCCTTCGGCGACCGGCGGCAACGTGGTCAGACCGGAGCCGTAGTCGTGGTACATCACCCCGGCGAACACCCCGGTACGGCTGCCGCGCAAGGTCACCGGATCGATCCGGGCGCGCTCCAGCGCCTCCCACGACGTCTCCAGGAACAGGCGCTGCTGCGGGTCGGTCGCGAGGGCCTCCCGTGGCGACATGTCGAAGAACTCGGCGTCGAAGTCGCCCGCGTCGTGGATGAAGCCACCCTCGTGCGCGTACGACGTGCCGTAGCGCTGCGGATCGGGACCGCGCAGCGTCGCCAGGTCCCAGCCGCGGTCGGCCGGGAACGGCGACATGGCGTCGCCGCCGTCGGCGACCAGCCGCCAGAGGTCCTCCGGCGACCGTACGCCGCCCGGGTACCGGCAGCCCATGGCCACGATGGCGATCGGCTCGTGGTCCTCGGCCTCGACCTCACGCAGCCGGCGGTGGGCCTTACGCAGATCGGCGGTAAGCCGCTTGAGGTACTCGACGAGCTTCGCGTCCTCGGCCATCCGATGCTCTCTCCGTTGTCCGCGACCAAGCAGATTCGCCCAGCCTGTCCACCCCGACCCGCCCGGTTCATCCGTCCGGTACGGGCCCTGGCCGCCGGTGCGCACAATTCGCCAACAGACGTCCCATCACCCGCGTTCGGGCCGGGTCGCCGCGACGCGGGCAGATCCACGGCCCCCGATCGGGCACGTCGGACGCTACTGACCGCGTCTGACCCGGCCAACCCCTAACGCACCCCTAAGCAAGCCCGGGACCAGGGCCGCGACGAGCCACGACATGCCGCTATCCCGACCCGCCTACCGACGACGGGCGCCGCTATCCCGCCCGCGTACGCAGGATCAGGTCGGCGGCTGCGCTGACCCCGCCCGCGTCACGCAGCCGCCGCTGCCACTGTGCCGCGGATCTGGCGAAGGTGGCGTCGTCGGTCAGCCGGGACAGCTTGTCCACCAGTTCGTCGGCAGTCACCCCGCGCACGTCGTCGACCATCAACGTCGCGCCGCCCTCGACGAGCCGGACCGCGAGGTCCCGGGTCTCCCAGGAATGGGGCAGCACCAGCAGTGGCTTGCCGAAGTACAGGCCGTGGTGCGCCCCGTTGCCACCGTGTGTGAGGAACACCCGCACGTGCGGATGGGCCACGATCTCGGTCTGCGGCACCCACGACTCGATCCGCAGGTTGGGCGGCAATTCGGCCGGCAGCCGGTCCTGCTGGGACAGCGGCATGGTCCACAGCACGTGCCGGTCGGGACCGACCCGGGCGACCGCTTCGACGATTGCGTCGGTCTGCCGCCGCGAGGTACGCATCATCGTGCCGAGCCCGATGTACACGACCGACTCGTGGGCGTCCAGCCAGTCGAACAGGTCCTGGTAGGGCGCAGTGTCCTGACGCATCACCGGCACCATGGTGCCGAGCATGCTCAGGTGTTCCGGAACGTTCGGGAACTCGTACTCGATGCCGAACACCGAGTTGCCGATCACCGCGGCCGCGGCCTCGGCGTACACCGACGGGATGGCCATCGGGTTCTTGATGCCCTGGGCCTGGCGTCGGCGGAAGAACGCGATGTTCCTGGCCGCGTGGGACGGTTGGAGGAGCGCAGCCGCCTGGGCGAGCTTGAACAGCAGGTTGGCGGCGTGCTGACGGGGTGTCATCCGCAGCGGCAGCCCGGAGAGCGCGGCGGGGTAGCGCAGCGGCACCTTGCCCGGGAAAACGTAGCTGACCGGGGTCGCGATGTTCACCACGTACGGCACACCACGGGTCATGGCCGCGTCCAGCCCACCCTGGCTGTGTACGTCCACCACGATCAGCGCCGGCCGTATTTCGTCGATCGCGGCGAGGGTCTGCTCGTACCGCCCCTCGGAGTGGGTGCGTCGGACGGCCTCGTTCAGGAACGCGAGGAAGCTGCCGACACGCGACGGCGAGTTCACCCGTGCGTAGGTCTCGTCGTCCCAACTGGCCGGCGACAGCTCGGGCTCGGCGGGCCCGACGGAGACGAACCGCACTGGGCTCGCGCCAGGAATGGACTCGACGTCCGCCCGGCGGTCGTCGCTGCTGGCGAACCACAGCCCGGGGACCCCGCGACGGGCCAACTCCCCGGCGATCGTGAGCAACGGACTGATGAGCCCGGCGTGCGGCTCGCTCACGAAAAGGATTGGACCTACGCCTGACGCGTTCATCTCCACAGCTTCCCGTCCACGGTCATCCCTGGTAAGGCGTTCGGTGGTGTCGATCCGGTGCCGCGCTTGTCGACATCCGGGTGTCACGGTGACGACCGTCGTTCCCGGTCGCCGATGCGCCGGTCACGGGCGCGGGCCCACCGCATCGCTGGTGTACGGCAGCAGTCCGTCGGAGATCGCACCGATCACCCTCGACGCGACCTCGGTGAGATAGAAATGGCCGCCCGGAAACACCTGGACGGTGAACTCCCCGGTGGTGTGCTGGCGCCACGCGTCCGCCTCGTCCCTGGTGGTACGCGGATCGCTGGCGCCGACCAGCACGTACATCGGGCAGCTCAACTCCGGGCCCGGACGGTGCCGGTACCGCTCGATCGCCCGGTAGTCCGCGCGCACTGCGGGCAGAATCATCTGTCGCAGTTCCTCGTCATCGAGCAGCGCGGCGTTGGTCCCACTGAGCGCACGCAGTTCGGCGATGATGCTCGCTTCACCCCGCAGGTGCAGGGCTTCCTCACGGCTGCGTGAAGGCGCTCGCCGACCGGAGGCGAACAGCGCGGCCAGCGTGACACCGGCCTCGTGCTCGAGGCGCCGGGCGACCTCGTACGCGATCACCGCACCCATGCTGTGCCCGAAGAACGCCACCGGGGTGTCAATCTGCGGCCGCAGGGTACGCAGCACCTGGTCGGCCATGTCCTCGATCTTGTCGACGCACTGTTCCCTGCGCCGGTCCTGGCGGCCCGGGTACTGAATCGACAACACCTCGACGACCGGTGCGAGCGCCTCCGACATGGGGAAGTAGAAACTGGCCGAGCCACCCGCGTGCGGAAAACAAACGAGTTGCACCCGGCTGTCTGGCGCCTGATGGAACCGGCGGATCCACAGGTCACTGTCATCGGATGAGGTCGTCATGATTTCGTGTTGAGCCTTTCGTTCGGTCGTCGGACGAGAGGTCTGCGGTGGGTACGACGACGGGCACAGGGGACCGGCGCAGCGCCGGACCGGACGACGCCGACGCTCGACATGCACATTTGTGATTGCCAGAGACCGTCACACGTGCGCGTCTCCTCCGGCCACCCCTAACTGCCCCTAAGCTGGACCGTTCACGGCCTCGACGTGAGCTCCGGCCGCTGCACAATGGTCGCGCCTGCCCTGCCGAACCGAGCGGCCTGGCCGACCCGACCACCGCGCGGGACCGCCGGGTAAACGCGACTAGGGGTCGCGGTAGGGGTACGGCCACCGCCGTCTCCGGTTCGTGCCGGGCCCGGGATGAACGCGCTCCCTTCGATTAGGGGTAGGCGGCCCGATGAGCCGACAGTAGTGTCCCGATCGTCCACTGGAGAATCGGTCCGTGCACGTCACGCGTTGCGTACACGTCATCTCGCGGGAGGGGTTCATGGATCGCGGCGCACACGTCACCGAGTACACCGATGTCGAGCAGGGGTTCGCGCGTTCCGCGCTCACCTTCGACAGCCCACTGATGCCGATGGACCGGTTCTTTCAATGGTTCGCGCAACGCGCCGAAGCCATTCCGTTCAGCGTCTCGCAGATACCGTTCACCGAACTTTCCGGTTGGCGCTTCGCTACTGACACCGGCAATCTGGTACACGATACCGGACGCTTTTTCTCAATCGAGGGTCTACACGTCCGGACCGACCGGGAGTGGATCCGGAGCTGGACGCAACCGATCATCGTGCAGCCCGAGATCGGCGTGCTGGGCATCCTGGTCAAGGAGTTCGACGGGGTGCTGCACTGCCTGATGCAGGCGAAGATGGAGCCCGGCAACGTCAACACGGTGCAGCTGTCGCCCACGGTGCAGGCGACCCGCAGCAACTACCTGGGCATTCACCTCGGCGCCAGTATCAGGTACCTGGAGCACTTCACCGGCGCGCGCGACGGGCGGGTGATCGTCGATGTGCTCCAGTCCGAGCAGGGCTCCTGGTTCCTGCACAAACGCAACCGCAACATGGTGGTAGTGACCGACGACGACGTCTCCCCGCACGAGGACTACTGCTGGCTGACCGTGGGCCAGCTCCGCCGACTGCTGCGCTACGACCACGTGGTCAACATGGATACCAGGACAGTCATGTCGTGCATACCCATCGCTGTTCCCACGGCCGAGGCACTGCGCGGCGTACCGAGCGATGGGGACGCGTGGTTCGCCCGGTCGGTGCTTGACTCGTTCGACCCCACGGCAGGCTCCCGGCACACGACGAACGAGGTGCTGAGCTGGCTCACCGCGTTGCGTGCCCGTCAGGAGTTCGTGCAGCGGCGCGTTCCGCTGTACACGGTGGCGCAGGACGGCTGGCTGCGCGGCGAGGAAGAGATCTCACACCGGTCCGGCAAGCACTTCCGGGTGATTGCAACCGCCGTGCAGGCGGGCAACCGCGAGGTGACGTCGTGGACGCAGCCACTGGTGGCACCGATCCAACCCGGCCTGCTCGCCATCATCGCCCGGCGGATCGACGGCGTTCTGCACGTGCTCGTACAGGCCCGTGTGGACGCCGGGTCGCTGAACGGCGCCGAGATGGCCCCGACCGTGCACTGTCAGCCGGCCAACTATCACGGGGTCCCGGCCGAGCACCGGCCGCGCTACCTGGACCTGGTCCTGTCGGCCGACCCGTCCCGCATCCGATACGACGTCATGCAGTCCGAGGAGGGCGGCCGTTTCTTCCACGCGATGAACCGGTACATGGTCGTCGAGGTGGACGCGGAGTTCCCGCTCGACACCTCGGACGAGTACCGGTGGATGACGCTCGGGCAGCTGACCGGCCTCCTGGCGCACAGCAACTACCTGAACGTAGAACTGCGCAGCCTTATCGCCTGCATCCAGAGCATCTGGTGACCGCGCTCGCCGGGCCCCGCGCGGCCGGTCCCCTACGGTTCGGTGTGATCGGTTGCGCGGACATCGCATGGCGCCGGATGCTGCCTGCCATGGCCGCCGCGAGCCGGATCCGGGTGACGGCCATCGGCAGCCGCGACGTCACGCGGGCGACCAGGTTCACCCAGCGGTACGGCGGCGTGCCTGTGGCCGGCTACCAGGCCGTACTCGAACGCGACGACGTGGACGCGGTGTACATCCCGCTGCCGAGCATGCTGCACGCGGAGTGGATCGAACGGGCACTGCTGGCCCACAAGCACGTACTGGTCGAGAAGCCGTTGACCGCGCAGCCCGCCCGTACCGACGAGTTGGTGGATCTTGCCCGATCCCGAGAGCTCACGCTCGTGGAGAACTCCTCCTTCCTGCTCCACAGCCAGCACCGGCTGGTACGCCGGATGCTGGACGAGCAGGCGATCGGGACGCTTCGGGAGTTCTCCTGCGCGTTCACCATTCCGCCGCGACCGGACACCGACAACCGCTACCAGTTGGCAGTCGGCGGCGGCGCGCTGGTGGATCTCGGCGGGTACCCGGTCCGCGCCGCGTTGCACTTCCTGGGTCCGGAGCTGGAGGTCTGCGGGGCCGTCCTCCGACAGGAACGCCGACGCGGCGTGATCATCTCCGGTGCGGCCCTGATGACCACACCGGAGGGCGTCACCGCGAGGCTGACCTTCGGAATGGAACACTCGTACCGATCCGGGTACGAACTGGCGGGTTCGCTCGGTCGGCTGTCAGTGGACCGCGTGTTCACCCCGCCTCCGACCTATCAACCGGTGATCCGTATCGAGCGGCAGGACCATCGCGAGGAGTTCCTCCTTCCCGGCGACGACCAGACGGACAACATGTTGACCGCGTTTGCCTCGGCCGTACTCGACGGGACGGACCTCACCGACGCCGCAGAGGGTTCCCGCCGGCAGGCCGAGCTGGTGCAACAGCTACAGGCTCAGGCCAGGCTCGTGACGTTCTGAGCGCTGGTCGCTGCGGCCGGCCACACATCATCGAGGGGGTGGCGAGCGTGGAAATCACGCCGATGACGGTTCCGAACGCTTTCCGGATCAAGCCGGAGCAGCTGTCGGACAACAGGGGGTACTTTTATGAGGCATTCCGACAGAGCCTGTTGTCGGAGGCGATCGGCTATCCGTTCAGGATCCGCCAGGCCAACCACTCCGTTTCGGTCCGCAACACACTTCGCGGTATCCACACCACGGTCCTGCCACCGGGTCAGGCAAAGGTGGTCACCTGCGTACGGGGCGCCGTGCTCGACATCGTGGTCGACCTGCGGATCGGGTCTCCCACCTTCGGCACGTTCGACATCACCCGACAGGACGCCGAGTCCGGCCTCTCGGTCTACCTGGCCGACGGGATCGGGCACGCCTTCCTGGCGCTGACCGACGACGCCTGCATGAACTACCTCTGCTCGGAGGAGTACCTGCCGGGCACGATGGTCGACATCGACGCCCTCGACCCGGATCTGGCGCTGCCCTGGCCGCTCGACGAGCCGCCGATCAGGTCGAGCAAGGACGCGAAGGCGCCGTCCGTCGCCGAGGCGGCGAGGATGGGCCTCTTGTCCACGTACGACGAGTGCCTCGCCCACTACGCGATGCTGGCGGCATCGGTAGCCTGATCTGCTGGCCGTGGGACGTGGGCACCCCGTCAGCGCGGCCGGCCCGGGCCGGGCTGTCCGTCGATGAACGGTGGGCTACTGGATTCGGTACGCGCGTACGAGGGTCTGAATTGTTGTGTTGCCAGCGCTGTCAGTGGTGCTGGCCCGCAGTGAGACGTACCCGGGCCGGGTCGGGTGGATCAGCGTGGCGATCCCATTCCGGATGGTCGCTCTCTGCCAGGTCCGACCGTCGTCGTAGGAGGCATCGACGGTCAGTCGCCGCACGTCGGCGTGCGGGGCGCCGGGCTGGCGTTGGACGGTGACCGGGATGTCGAACGACCGGCCGGCCGGGGCTGAGTTGCCGGCGGCCAGGGTGGGGGCGAACCGGACTGCGGAGACCGGCAGGCGGGCGGGGGTGTCGCCATCGACGTGTCCGGACCGGAACGTCCACTCTGCGGTGACCTGGGTTGTCAGGTCGCCGACCGCCTGGGTGAGGTTGAGTTCCAGCCGGTAGTCGGCGCGTCCGGCCGGCACCTCGAACTGGCTGTAGTCGAAGGTGTCGTTCTCACCCACCAACGCGCCGTTGCGGTACAGCCTGGTACGGATCGGGTCAGGGACCGCGTAACCCGCGTGTCCGGCGCTGTCTCCGTAGAACGGTATGTCGACCAGGATCTGATCCCCCTGCCGGGTGACCCAGTGCGCGGGCCCCACGGGTTCAGGAAACACCAGTCCGTACGGTCCGGTGTTCCACCGGTCGCGGTACTCCCGCCCGGCTTGGTACGTCACGGGTGCCTGGAGGAAGAAGAGCCGCGGGCTAATCAGCCCGGTGTCGTCGGGGACGCCGATGGTGACCTCGGAGCTCCACCGCACCTGGTGGGTGCTGTAGAACTCGACGCGGCGCCCGGAACGGGGCAGCGGCACCTCCTCGGTCAGGGTGCCGGTGTTGTACTCGTACACGGGCGTGATGAGCCGTACGCCGGTGAGCCCCGGCCCCGGCGGGCCGAACTCCTGCTGTACGGTCGCGAACTCTCTGGCCTGGTAGTGGCGGGTGTAGCCGGTCGGGAACCGGCCGGGGAACGGCTCGGCGACTGCATAGAGGTACGGGCTGTCGGCGAACGTTCCGTCCGTGTCGGGGAGCGCCCACTGGCTGGCGACGACACCGACGAAGTCGGGCGCGGCCGGTGCCGGGCCGATCTGTCGGCTGCTCAGGACCTCGAAGCTGGCGGCCAGCAATGCGTCGAAGTGGGAACTGCCCCCGTGGTGCTGTGTGTACGACACCTCGATCAGCACCGGTCGAGCGGTCGGATCGGGCACCGTCGTCCGGATCGGTTCCGCGGTACGGGCGTCCAGCACGACCGTGGTGTCCCGGTCGACGGTTACGGTCGGCCGCACCAGGAAGGCGCTGTCGTGCTCGGGCTCGGTTGGACCGCGGGGGGTCCAGATGACCGCGTTGACGTGGTAGGTGCCCCGGGGGACCCGGATGGTGGCGGTACCGTCATCGTCCCCGGCCCACTCGTACACGCCCTGTTCGAGGTCGAACAGCTTCGGTGCGCTGAGACCGGTGGGGGTACCGGTCTTGTCGATCGTGGTGACGGTGACGTCGTAGCTCTCGACCTCCTTCTCGACCCACAGCGGAGTGATGACCACTGCCGAGCCGGCGGTGGCGAACAGGTAACCGGAATAGCGCCCGTCGGGGCCGTCGACGGTGGTGTCTGCGGTGACGGCGACCTCGGTATCGCCGCCTGCCGGCACGGTTACCGAGCGGCTGGCGGGCGTAAAGAGGCTGGCCGGGGCCGGCGTACCATCCGGGCCGGTGGCCTTGACGGTCAGGTCCAACGTCACTGCGTTGGTGCCCGAGTTGCGGTAGGTGACGGTCCGTACGATCGGCGCGTCGTCCTCGTGCGGCCACGCCGCGCGGCCGTAGCCGAGACTGACCGGGGTGCTGGTCACCGTGTGCGTGATCGCACCGGCCACATCGATGCGGCCGGCACCCTGCTGTTCCGGGGTGAGGTCGGGGTTGGTTCTCGCCGAGCCGGTGAGGGCCGCCTTGAGGCGTTCGGCGGTCCAGTCGGGATGGCGCTGAGCCAGGAGCGCCGCCGAACCAGCGACGTGTGGGGTGGCCATGGAGGTCCCGGACGCGGTGACGTACCGGTCGCCGACGGGGGCACCGAGCTCGGTGTCAGCGGCCCGGGCCGCGACGATGTCGACGCCGGGTGCGGTGAGGTCCGGTTTCACCGCGCCGTCGAGCCGAGGGCCGCGGCTGGAGAAGTCGGCGAGCTGGTCGGCCCGGTCGACGGCGCCGACGGTCAACGCCGCGTCGGCGCTGCCCGGCGAGCCGACCGCCCGGTCCGCGCCGCTGTTGCCCGCCGCGACCACAAAGAGGGTGCCGTACTCGGCGGTGAGCCGGTTGACCGCCTCTTCGAGTGGGTCGATCTCCGGCGTGTCGGGGCCGCCGAGACTGAGGTTTACCACTGCCGCCCGCTTGTCGACCGCGGCCCAGTGCATGCCGGCGAGGATCGCCGAATCGTCGCAGAACTCGTTCGGGCAGACCTTGCCGGACACCAGCGTCGCCTCGGGGGCGACACCCCGGTACCGGCCACCCGAAGCAGCTCCGCTGCCGGCGATGGTGGACGCCACGTGGGTGCCGTGACCGGTCAGGTCACCGCCGTCGGTGGCATCGGTGAAGTTAACCGAGTCCGCCACCCTGCCGGCCAGGTCGGGATGCCCAGCGTCGACACCGCCGTCGAGGACCGCGACGGTCACCCCACGGCCGGTGTATCCGGCCTGCCAGGCGACCGGTGCGCCGATCTGCGGCACGCTGGCGTCAAGCGAGATCCGCCGCGTGCCGTCCAGCCAGATCCGGTCGATGCCGCCGGCGGTCTCGCCGCGCTGTGCCCGGTTTCCAGCGGTCACCGCGTTCCAGAAGGCGGTGGCGTCGGACTTGTCGGCCCTCACCGCCGCACCGGAGATGGCGGGCAGGTCGCGGGTGACCCGGGCCCCCGCCGCGACGAGCGTATCGCCGCCCCTGCGGGCGGCACCGGGACGATAGGCGACGATCAGCGGCAACGTGCCCCGGGCGTCGTCGTGGTAGCCGGCCCGGACCAGTCCGGCGACGTCGAAGAGCCGCCGATCGATCTTGCCCGTCTGGACCAGGCGCTGGGCGTCGCTCGGGACGACGTACACATTGTCACGCTCGCGCCGGACCACGAACTGGATGTGGCTGCGGCCCTCAGCCGGCCGCACCGCGATCCTCTTCGCGTCGGCGGACGGGAGCGAAACCCGGTCCCCGGTCAGGAGGGTGACCGAGAATCGCGTGGCTCCGCGCTGCTCCCCCGTCGTCCGCTTGCCGGTCGCGAGCGGGTCGGGGGCGACCGGCGGCGCCAAGCCGAGCACCACGCCGAGCACCACGCCGACTCCAAGCACCCCGGTCAGGACGCTGCCCAGTCCCGCAGAGCCCTCCCGCGATCGGCACACCGTTGATGGTGCCCACGTCTCAGGCGACACCGGAGGCCTTCGCTCGTGCCGGCCCGAGGGCAGGGGCGAGCGCCCAGCGTCGGGCTAGGACAATCGCCTCGCCGAGTGCGGCGGCCACAATCGCGGCCTCGATGGCAACGGCTGGCAAGGCCGTGCTGTAATCGACCAGCGCGGCGAGGCCCATCACCACCGGCGTGGCCAACGCACCGGCCAACGGCACCAGCAGCGCCATCCGCGACACCGTCCGTCCGATCACCGCTGTTCCGCGCATCCCCCAGCGCACCGCGACCAGCGCACCGACCAAAACGAGCAGGGCGAACGCGAGGTACTGCGAAGTCAGCAGCCACAGATTCGGCTCCAGCGGCAGCGGTCTTTCCCAGAGGAGGATCCAGGCCAGGACCAACCCTGGGAGCGCGCCGGCGAACGCGGTCAAGAACAACCGCCTGAACTCGTACGACACGCGACGCACCCCGGCCCCGGCCGCGAGATCACGGACGAACCCGCGGATGTCGCCGCCCAGCAACTGACGCGGCGTCAGCCCCTCGGCCGCCGCCCCGGTCAACTCGCTCCGCAGGTCGTCGACAAGCCCCGCCCGGTCGGCCTCGATGACCCCCATGGCCCGCCAGTCCCGGTCAGCGAGGGCTATGACCTCCTCGACTGAGATGTCGACGCTGCCTTTGTCTACCTTGCCCATGTTCACCCCTCGGTACTCGACGTCGAAGGCGCCACGCCCGCGAGCGCGGCGTTGATCGTGTCCACGAAACCGGCCCACTGCCCGGCCCAGCCGTCCAACGCCTGGTGGCCCTGCGGCGTCAGCCGGTAGACCTTGCGAGCCGGTCCACTCGGGCTGTCCTGGAGTTCGTCTGCCACCAAGCCGAGCCGACGCATCCGGGTGAGTAGGGGATAGACGGTGCCGTACCCCACTGCCTCCAGGCCCGCGGCGTTGAGACGGCGGACCAGTTCGTAGCCGTGCGTCGGCGCCCCGGCCAGCAACGCGAGCATGCACATGTCGAGCACCCCACGAAGCAACTGGGTACGCCGATCCGCGGCGGTCACGTTCTCGGGAACTACCATGCCTCGCATAATAGTGAGCTATTATGTGTTGTCAAATAGCACCGAGCGCCTCCGGCAACTGGCGCCTCCCGACGCCGGTCAACCGGGCACCGCTGCTAGACCGGCGTGCACCCTGAGGGAACCGCAGGTGCCGGCCGAGGCGTCGTGCACGACAGCGATCTGCTCGGCCAGCTCGGTGTCGACCCGCTGGCCAGGCGACGGGCCGGCGCTGCGGTGCTGGCAGCCAGGGTCATTGCGTTGTCGGGTTGCCGCTGGCTACGGCGTGGATGAGGTCGTGTGGGCGGCGGTTGGCGCGTCGGGTCGCGCGTCAGCCTGAACGCTGCGAAGGTGTGGAGCGCGACGCTGCCGTCCCCGTGGCCAGTCAAGCCCATGCGCATGGCGTGCAGATGGTCTGCCGCGATGTTCGTGGGCTGCGTAACCGCATGACTTCATCTGGTGCGGGTTGGTCCGGCGGTCATCTCAGGCAAGGGCTCCTACTTCACAGCCATCGTCGACGACCCGCCTGGTGGCGCCGCAGCCGCGTGATGCTCTCGCCCGTCCCGGGGTTGCCAAGAGAACCGTTTCCATCGATACTGTTAACTGTTTCGAGCCGGGCACGGTCGGGTGGAGTGGCAGCCCATGACCGCATCGCTGAACGTCGCTGCGACGTCCCGGGCTCTGCGGGGTTGCCGCACGGCCACGAGGCAAGCTGCCATCTCTTGATCAGCCACTGACGGCATCCTGTCGCCGATCGATGGTTAACGCTCATTTTCTCGACCTCATCCCCCACCGAAAGGGTTCGAGATGCGCACTCACGTGTGTCTTCGCACTCGTTCAGCGGCCGTTTCACAGTGGCAGAGCGGGTTCGGCGCGGTCACCGTCAAGAACGCCGCCTACCGCGGCACCATCGCCGGCAACGCGTCCACCACCGTCGGATACACCGCCAGCGGCAACGGCTCGACCGCCCCCGCCGGCCTGCGGCGTACCAGCCCGTGACGACCGGTCGACCGCCGGCAGAACGCGCCCTTCCATCCCCATCTGAAAGGAGAACCTAGTGATCATTAGCTCGGGCCGCCCTAACATCCGTTCGATAATCATCGTGCTGGCGATCGCGGCACTCGCGATCACTGGAGCGGTAACGGTACTGGCGAGAACCACCACCGCGGCGGCCGCCGCGGCCGGTGTCGAAGACGAGGGTGCCGACTGCCCGGTGCCCGGCAACGTCTCGTTGACCTCCAACTCCCGGCTTCCGGATCCGTTCCGGAAGATTGACGGTAGCCGGATCACTACCAAGGCCGACTGGCGGTGCCGGCGGGCCGAGATCAAGGAGCTGGCTGAGCGGTACGTCTACGGCCAGAAGCCCGCGAAGCCGGCGACCGTCACGGGCACGGTCTCGAACTCCAGCATCACGGTGAACGTGTCGGACCAGGGCCGAAGCACCAGCTTCTCGGCGAGCGTTCAACTGCCGACCAACGGTGGCAGCGGCCCGTTCCCGGCCGTCGTCGTGCTGGGCGGGTTCGGCGCGGACACGGCCACCATCCGATCCTCCGGTGCCGCCGTCATCAACTACGACCCCTACGCGGTGGGCCGCGAGGGTACCCCCCGGAACAACAAGCAGGGCGCGTTCTACAGCATCTACGGCGCGACGAGCAGCACCGGCCTGCTGGCCGCATGGTCCTGGGGGGTAAGCCGGATCATCGACGTCATCGAGCAGTCCGGCGGCAACGTCCTGCGCCCGGACATCGGGGTCACGGGATGCTCGCGGTTCGGCAAGGGCGCCTTCACGGTCGGTGTCTTCGACCAGCGCATCGCGTTGACCATGCCGATCGAGTCGGGCAGCGCCGGCGTGCCCATCTTCCGCGGCATCCCCGGGGAGGGCGCGCAGAGCCTGAGCAGCGCCTACGGCGAGCAGCCGTGGCTGGGCGACGCGTTCGGCTCGTTCACCAGCAACCCGAACACGCTGCCGGTCGACCAGCACTCGGCGGTCGCCATGATCGCGCCGCGCGGCCTGTTCATCATGGACAACCCGCACATCACCAACCTGGGTCCCAGGTCGGCGAGCGTGGCCGCCCTGGGCGGCGCGGAGGTCTACAAGGCACTCGGCGCCGGCGCCAACATCACCTACTGGTCCGACGTGGCGGACGGCAGCCACTGTGCCAACCGGGCCGAGTGGCGGACGCCCCTGCAGCAGAACATCCAGAAGTTCCTGCTCAAGACGGGCAACGCCGCTGGCGTGATGCGGATTTCCAGCCGGGCTGCGGGCAACCTGGCTGACTGGCGGGACTGGACCACGCCGACGCTGACCGACGGCCCGAACACTCCGCCACCCACCACCCCGCCGACCACCCCGCCCACGACTCCCCCGACCTCGACTCCGCCGACGACCACCCCGCCGGTCGGTGCCTGCGCCGCGACGTACCGCACGGTCAACGCGTGGTCCGGCGGGCACCAGGGTGAGATCACCGTCCGAGCCGGCAATTCGGCGATCAACAGCTGGCGGGTGTCCTGGACCCTCGCCAGCGGCCAAACCATCACCCAGGTCTGGAACGGCACGTCGAGCACCAGCGGATCCACGGTCACGGTCCGCAACACCTCGTACAACGGTCCGCTCGCCGCGAACGCCTCCACCACGTTCGGCTTCCTCGCCAATGGCGCCCCGACGACGCCGTCGCCGACCTGCGCCAGCCCGTAATCCGCCTGTGCGCCTCGGTGGGCGGCCAGGCAACCCGGCCGCTCACCGAGCGCCGCCCAGCTCGACGGTGCCGCTGAGCAGCCGATGGGTCAATGCGCGCCCGCCGGATACCGCAAAGCCTCACCATATTGATCGATGTTTGCCGATATTCGGGAACCCGGCTGGGCACTGGGCAGCCTCTGCCGGAAGTCGTTCCCGGCCATTCGTCCCTTAGGAGGATTGCCCATGCGTACTCATCGTTACCGGTCCATGGTGGCGGCCATGGTCGCCGCCACCGTGGTTACCGGGGCCGGGACCGTCACCGCGATCACGGCGCAGCCGGCGGCCGCAGCCGCCGGCTGTGGAGTCACCTACACGGTCGCGTCGCAGTGGAACAACGGCTTCACCGCGAACGTGAGCATAACGAACCTCGGTGATCCGCTGACCGCGTGGACGCTCACCTGGAGTTATACCGGTGGGCAGCAGGTCACCCAGGTGTGGAACGCCACCGTATCGCAGAGCGGTAGCCAGGTTACCGTCCGCAACGCCAGCTACAACGGCAATCTCGCCACCAACGGGACCGCGTCGTTCGGCTTCAACGGCTCCTGGAGCGGCAGCAATCCGGCGCCGGCGAGCTTCGCGCTCAATGGCACCACCTGTACCGGCGCCCCGTCCACCGGCACCCCCACCACCACCCCGACCGGCGGCGGCCCCACGACACCGCCGCCCAACAACGCCGGCTGGGGCCGGGCGCTGCCACCGGCCGGCGCGGCGCACAGCATGGCGTACCACATCGTCGCGGCCGCCGACGGCACCGGCTACGTACCGCGGGCGAACGAGTGCTCGCGCGAGGTCCACGCGCGCTACTGGGCGTACGGGCCGGACGGCAAGGTGTACCCGACCTGGCACCCGGCGCGCGATCCGAGCGGTTGCTCGTTCGGGCACGAGCACGGCGACGATCCGCGCACCTCGGACCTGTACAGCACCGTCGGCTGGCCCGCCTTCGGTTACACCAGCGAGGTGATGCTGGACAACATGCCGGAGAACAGCCACCGGCACGAGGACCACGTCGGGCACAAGGTGCTCTCGGTCAACAACACCAACGTGATCCAGGGTGACAACGGCACCAGCTTCTTCCCGCCGCAGGGCACCACGATCGCCGTCTGCGACACCCTGCTCAAGTTCCACCAGGGCACCCACTCGCCGGACGCGTTCAGCAACAACGTCCACGAACTGCTCTTCAACCAGCGCTGCACCGCGAGCAACGGCGGCCAGGTCACCGAGGCCCGGTACAACGCGATGATCCCGCTCGGCCGGGCCGGCGGCTTCAGCCCGAGCGAATGCCCAGGCTTCGGCGGCCAGTTCATCAACGTCAAGCCGGCGGTGCCGGCGGACTCGCCGTCGGACACCCGCTCGCTGGGCCGGCTGATCACCGAGCCGGGCTGCGTGCAGGCGATCCGGGAAGGCCGCACCCACCAGGACCCGCTCTACCCCAACCCGGTGCCGTTCACCGTCTCCGACATGGACGACTTCTGGTTCTCCGACGTCCAGGTGACAGGTTCCGGACTGAACTTCCGGATCGCGCCGCTGTTCTACGTGGTCAACCCGTCGCGCTACTACGACCCGAGCAAGCCGAACAACAACGGCCGGATAGTGGACCTGTGCTACACGGACCTCAGGGGTGGTAGCTACTGCGACCAGGTCAAGCAGATCACCCAGCAGACCGGGCAGCAGGTCGCCTGGGACGACCCGCGCTCGCCGTTCAAGGGCACCCTGCGGGAGTTCCGGCCGGGCACCTTCCAGGTGCAGAACAGCGGCCCGACCGCCGTCTACACCGACGTGTACGGCCGCAACGCCTCCAGCACGCCGTTCGCCGGCTCGATCCGGCAGTACTTCTCCGGCAACAACAGCACCGCACTGTACGTCCGCGGCTCCACCAAGGACTACGGCAGCAACTCGGCGGACGCGATCCACGCACCAAACTGATCAACTGAAGAGCATGGGGTCCGCGGCGGTTGACCTGCCGCGGGCCCCCGTCAGCTGAACCAACGCATGCAGGCCAAAGAGCTGAGCCGCCCATCGGTTGTCGATTGTTGTCACTGGATTCGCGTGTACAGCTGGCTGGCCGAGCCTTGCGAGTTGAGCAGCGCCGTTGGACGCCCCCTTCGGCCGCGACCGAGCTGCTCACCATCGAGGCCGGCCTGGTGTCGTGGCCGGCGTCCGTACCTGGCGAGGACATCGCCACCCACCCCGGCACACAGATGATCCTTCGTGCCTGCCGAGGCAACGAGGTGTACCGAACGGCGCCGAGACTCGGGGCCGCCTCTCGTCCGCTCAGCCACTTCCGTCCCCAGTACGTCATGGATCGCGTCTGTCACCGCCCGTCTAGTCAATACCTGAGCGCGCCGCCGATGAGAGCCTGGAGCTGGACGGCGATCCGGTCCAAGGGCTCGGTGCTGCGCTTGGCCCGGCACATGGCCACGGTGCCCTCCACCGCCGCGACGATGAGCGTCGCGATCTGCGCGGCCTGCTCGGGGTCCGCGCCGTGCTCGCGCAGAGATGCGGCCAGCAGGTCCTCCCAGGCGTCGAAGACCTCGGCGGCGGCGGCCAGGGCGGGGGGAATCTCGCCGGGCGGGGGCTCCTCGATGGCGACGGCGAGGACGGGGCAGCCGGCCTGGAAGTCGGTGTCGACAACAATCTTGCGCCACAGGGCGAGGAAGGCGCGTAGTCCGGCCGCGGGTCCTGCTCGCAGCTCCTTGCGCAGG
The DNA here is from genome assembly GCF_053764795.1 of Plantactinospora sp. DSM 117369. Lineage (NCBI taxonomy): Bacteria > Bacillati > Actinomycetota > Actinomycetes > Micromonosporales > Micromonosporaceae > Plantactinospora > Plantactinospora sp. DSM 117369. The sequence continues at coordinate 5,957,218 of NZ_CM132446.1, forward strand.
CTCCGCGCGACCAGGTCGCCGGTGTAGCGGACGGCTTCGGTGGCCAGCTGCTGCTTGCCGTCAGGAAAGTAGTGATAGGTGGAGCCCAGCGGGGCCCGGGCGTGCTTGGCCATCTCGCGGATGCTCGTGGCGCTCAGACCGCGGCGGCTGATCATGTCGGCTGCACCGGCGACGATCCGGTCGCGCGCTTGCGGGCTGCTGGTGGTCATGCCTGAAGTCTCCTGCCACCCCTGGCTATAACGGTCGTCATAGCCTAGCGTGAGGCCATCTATAACGACTGTCATAGTGCGTCGTCAGGAAAGTGAGGTAGCTGAGATGCCGATGATCCGGCTCACGGTTCCAGCCGGTTGCCTGACCGAGGACGGCCGCGCGAGTGTGCAGCGCGAGCTGGCCGCGGTCGTGCTGCGCTGGGAGGGAGCGCCCGACGCCGCGTTCTTCCGCGCCCAGGCGTGGAGCTACCTGGTCGAGCTGCCGCAGGGAGCCCAGACCACCGCCGAGGACGACGCGCCGCGCCTGCTCGTGGACGTCACCGTGCCGCAGGGCGCCCTGTCAGAGCGCCGCAAGGCGGGTCTGGTCGAGGAGGTGACGCACACCGTACTCAAGGCCGCCGGGCTGGCACCTGACGACGCCTCTCACGTCTGGGTGCTGGTACACGAGCAGCCCGAGGGCACCTGGGGTGCCGGTGGCTCGATCGTCCGCTACGCCGACCTCATGGCCATGGCGAAGGCGCGGCGCGCCGATGCGTGAGCTGACCTCCGTCGCGCGGCGCACCGTCGAATGGCGCGACGTCCCCCGACCCGAGGGTGCGGTCCGACCGGTGACCCATGCGTGAACTGCACTTCGTCCGCAGCGGCCGGCTCGCGTGGCGAGCACAGACCCCGCCCGGACCTGTCGATCCGGACGGCGCTATCGTCCGGCCGTTCCTCGCCGCACGCTGCGACGGCGACACCCTGCCGATCCACCGTCCGGTCTCCCGAGCGCTGCAGGCCGGGATCGCCGTCGGCCTCGTCGACCCCGTCGTCGCCGCGATCTGCGGCCGGGTCCCCTTCCGAGGCCCGTTCTGCATCGGCCATGAATGCGTCGCCGAGGTCACCGCCGTGGGCGCCAACGTCCAGACCGTCCGCGCCGGGCAGACGGTGATCGTGCCCTGGGCGGTCTCCTGCGGTACCTGCCGATCCTGCCGCCGCGGCCTCACCTCCAAATGCGACACGGCGACCCGCGGGCGGACGCTCGCCGCGTACGGATTCGGTCCCTCCAGCGGTGACTACGGCGGCATGATCACCGACGCGCTGACCGTGCCCTACGCGGACCACATGCTTGTCCCGGTGCCGGCGGGTGTCCCTCCGCTGCGGGTGGCCGCCGCCAGCGACAATCTCGCCGACGCCTGGCGAGCGGTGGTGCCCCCGCTGACCGACCGCGGCGGTGGCCGGGTGGTGATCCTCGGGGGCGGCGCCAAGAGCATCGGCCTCTACGCGGCGGGTCTGGCCATCGCCCACGGTGCCGCAGCCGTCGACTACCTCGACGACGACGCCGCACGCCGGCGGATCGCCGAGGGGTTCGGCGCGCGGACCGGCCCGCTGTCGCGGACCGACCGCCTGCGCGGATACGACGTCGCCGTCGAGGCGACCTCGCGTCCCGCCGGCCTTCGCGCCGCCCTGCGGGCGCTCGCTCCGGGTGGCATCTGTACGGCGGTGGGTTACTACCTCGCATCAGGTACGCGGCTGCCGCTCATGCAGATGTACGCCACCGACGTGACCCTGCACCTGGGTGTGTCACACCCACGCGCAGACCTGCCCGAGCTGCTGGCGTTCGTCGACCGCACCGGCTTCCCCGCCGAGGACGTGACCACGATCGTCGCCGACTGGGACGACGCTCCTCGCGCCTACCCGGCGCGGACCACGAAACTCGTCCTACAACGCGAGCGGCTGCCGGACCGGGTCGGTCCAACTCGGGCATGATCGGCCGGGTTCTGACTAGTCAGAACCCGGTTGACTGCCTTCCCGTCCGCTATGACAGTCGTTATAGTCGAGGTGACCTATAACGCCTGTCATAGACGTGGGGGACGCCATGACTGTGATCACCGTGACGACCCCGACCGGGCGGCTGAACCTGGAGCAACGGCGTACGTCGGCCCGTACCTTGACCGATGCGGTGCTCGTCCCCGAGATCGGCCGGTCCGAGCCGGCGGCTCGGGTGGGTTCCAGGTGCACTTCGCGGCGGCACCCGCTGGCCGAGGCTCGGGTCCAGGCAGATACCGGTGGCAAGCCCGCGGCTTGGTCAAAGCGGTCAGGATCGGGCCGGCGGCGCTGTGCTGTCGCGGACGACGAGCGTGGTGGCCAGCTCGGTCCGTGGCTGACTCAAGGCCTCGCCGGCCGCGAGGGCGACGACCATCCGGGCGGCTGTCACGCCCATCTCGGTGAACGGCTGCCGCACCGTGGTCATCGGTGGCCAGCACCAGTTGGTGGTGTCGATGTCGTCGAAGCCGACAACACTCAGCTGCTGTGGGATGCGTATGCCGAGCTCGGCGGCGGCCGCGTACACGCCGAGGGCCTGCAGGTCGTTGCCGCACAGCACGGCGGTCGGCAGGTCGGGCAGGCGCAACAGCTCGCGGCCGAACTCGCGGCCGGCCCCGAAGCTGAAGGGTCCGGTGCGCACCAGCCGAGGATCCAGCGGGATGCCGGCGGCGTCCAGCGCCGCTCGGCAGCCCTCCAGCCGGGCTCGCGCGCCGAGGTATTCGGCCGGTCCGCTGATCACGGCGACCCGGCGGTGGCCGAGGTCGAGCACGTGCCGGGCGGCGGCGATCGCGCCGCTCCAGTTGGTCGCACCGACCGAGGGGGTCGGGTGCACCGGCTCTCCGGTCGGGTCAAGGGTTACCAGTGGGATCGCGCTGGCGGCCAGTTGCGCATGCTGCGCTGGGGTGGTGTTCGGGTACACGGCGATCACCCCGATCGGGCGTCGCGCCAGGACCCATTCGGTCCAGGGCCGGCCCTGTGAGGCGCCTTCGTCGTTCACCTCGGTGAAGCCGAGGGCAAGCTCGTGCTGGCGGACCACCCGCTCGACGCCACGCATGATCTTGATCGCCTGGTTGCTCTCCAGCCCGTGGAACACCACTTCGACGGTGGCCGCGGGAGGCACCGCGTCGGGCCGCCGGTAACCGTGCTCGCGCAGGAGCGCCTGGACCCGCTGCCGGGTCTCCACCGCGACGCCAGTCCTGCCGTTGAGCACCTTGGACACGGTCGGCTTCGACACGCCGGCCAGGCGCGCGATCGTCGCGATGGTCAACTCTCCGCGCCGACGGCCCCGCCGCTGGCCTTCCACAATCCGTTCCGCCACAGCGGCAGTGTATGAGGCCGCCCCGATCAGATCGATGACGATCACGGCACATCCGACAGCTCCGCGATGCCTCGCGGGTGTCGGGGTTGCCAACCGAACCGTTTCCATTGATACTGCTAACTGTTTCGAGCCGGACGCGGTCGGACGGAGTGGCAGTCCACGACCGCATCGCTGGGCATCGCCGCGATGCCCCGGCGCACCGGTACCGCATGCTCACGCAGCGGGCCGACCTCGATCGACCAGTAACGGCGTCCTTCGGCGCTCGATGTCGACGCTCACTTTCTCGACCTCATCCCCCGACCGAAAGGGTTCGAGATGCGCAATACCATGCGACTTCGCACTCGTCTGGCGACCGTCACGGTCGCGGGCCTGGCCGTAGCCGGGACGGCTGTCGCCATCTCCGGTCAGGCCTCCGCGGCCACCGGTTGTCAGGTCAACTACTCGGTCAGCTCCCAGTGGCAGAGCGGGTTCGGCGCCAACGTCACCATCACCAACCTCGGCGACCCCATCAACGGGTGGACGCTGACCTGGTCGTACTCGGCGGGACAGCAGATCACGCAGGCGTGGAACGCGACGGTGACCCAGTCCGGCGGCCAGGTCGTCGCCCGCAACATGAGCTACAACGCGGCCATCGCCACCAACGCCGGCGTCGCGTTCGGGTTCAACGGCTCCTGGAGCGGCAGCAACCCCGCCCCGACCAGCTTCACGTTGAACGGCACCGTGTGCACCGGCGGCGTGAACTCGACCACCGGACCGCCGACCAGCAGCCCGCCGACCAGCGCCCCGCCCACCAGCGCGCCGCCCACGTCGCCGCCGCCGTCGGGCAGCCTGCCGAACAGCTTCCGGTGGCGGTCGACCGGTCCGCTGATCGCGCCGAAGTCGGACGCCAGCCACAACATCCTCGCGGTGAAGGACCCGTCGGTGGTGTACCACAACGGCCGGTACCACGTCTTCGCCAGCACCGCGAACAGCAACGGCAACTACAGCATGGTGTACATGAACTTCACCGACTGGTCGCAGGCCGGCTCGGCGCAGCACCACTACCTGGACCAGACCCCGGTCGGCGGCGGGTACAAGGCCGCGCCGCACGTGTTCTTCTTCGCCCCGCAGAACCGCTGGTACCTGGTCTTCCAGACCGGTGACAACGCCGCGTACTCGACCACCAGCGACATCAGCAACCCGCAGTCGTGGACCGCGCCGCAGCGCTTCTACCCGGGCGGCATGCCGCAGATCATCCGGGACAACATCGGCAACGGCTACTGGGTCGACATGTGGGTCATCTGCGACACCGCGAAGTGCTACCTGTTCTCCGATGACGACAACGGTCACCTGTACCGGTCCGAAACGACGGTCGGCCAGTTCCCGAACGGCATGACCAACACCGTCATCGCGATGCAGGACACCCGGAACCGGCTCTTCGAGGCGCCGAACATCTACAAGATCGTCGGGTCCGACACGTACCTGATGATCCACGAGGCGATCGGCTCGGACGGCAAGCGCTGGTTCCGGTCCTGGACCGCGCCGGCCATCACCGGCCCCTGGACGGGCCTGGCCGACACCGAGGCGAACCCGTTCGCGCGGGCCAACAACGTCACCTTCGACGGCACGGCGTGGACCCGGGACATCAGCCACGGCGAAGCGATCCGCGCCGGCAACGACCAGACCCAACCGCTCAGCCCCTGCAACATCCGCTACCTGTACCAGGGCCTGGACCCGAACGCCGGCGGCGACTACAACCGGCTGCCCTGGCGGCTCGGCCTGCTCACCCAGACCAACTCCACCTGCTGACCGGGAGGCAATCGTGACCAGCATTTCTCGCCTGCGGCGGGGGTTTGTCCTCGGCGTGGCCGGCCTACTCGTGGCGGCCGGTGCCGTCGCCGCCGGGTCCGACACCGCGGGTGCCGCTGCGTGCTCCGCACTACCGGGCTCGCTGCCCGCCGCCGGCTCGTTGCCGGCGGTCAGCGAGCTGCCGGACCCGTTCAAGTTCTGGGACGGCACCCGGATGACCAGCTCGTCGGAGTGGGCCTGTCGGCGCGACCAGTTGCGGGAGCTGTTGCAGTACTACGAGTACGGGCACCTGCCGCCGGCGCCGACCAGCGTCACCGGCACCCGCAACGGCAATACGCTGACCGTCACCGTCCAGGCGAACGGGCGGACCGCGTCGTTCAACGCGAGTATCAGCCTGCCCGCCGGCGGCGGCCCACATCCGGCCATCATCATGCTGAATCCGCTCGCGGCGAGCGCGACGAGCCGCGGGTACGGCGAGGTCACCATCAACCCGAACAGCATCGCCGCGGACAGCACCAGCAAGACTGGCGCGTTCTGGACGCTGTACCCCGACTCCGACGCCGGCGTGTTGATGGCCTGGGCGTGGGGCGTGCACCGCACGCTCGACGCGCTGCGCGCGATACCCCAGATCGACACCAGCAAGGTGGGCGTCTCCGGCTACTCCCGGTACGGCAAGGCCGCCACCGTCGCGGGCGCGTTCGACGACCGGATCGCTCTGACCGTGCCGGGTTCCGCGGGTACGGCCGGGATGGGCAACTACCGCTTCTTCTCCTCCACGGGCAGCAACAACGAGACCCTCGACGACATCCTCGGCGCCGCGTACTGGTTCACCCCCCGCTTCGCCACCTTCCGGGGGCAGGCCACCCGGCTACCGGTCGACCAGCATGAGCTGGGCGCTCTCATCGCGCCCCGGCTGTTGCTGATCACCAACGGCACCGAGGGCTCCGACATCCGCACCAACCCGATCGGCACCAGCTACAGCTACCGGGCGGCGCGGATGGTGTACGAGTACCTCGGCGTCCCGGACCGGATCGGCATCGCCTACCGTCCGGGCGGCCACCAGATCGACATCGCCGACTACAACGCGATCATGGACTTCGCCGACAAGTACCTGCGCGGCCTGAACGTGACGCGGACGTTCAACAACGTGCCGTACCCGCCGAGCACCGCCGCCATCCCGTGGACCATTCCCACCGGCGGCGGCCCCACCACTCCGCCGGCGACCACGCCGCCCACGACCCCACCGACAACCCCGCCCACAACTCCCCCGACCACGCCACCCACGTCGCAGCCGGTCGGGGCCTGCTCCGCCAGCTACCGCACGGTGAACTCGTGGCAGGGCGGCTACCAGGGCGAGGTGACCGTACGGGCCGGCGCCAGCGCGATCAACGGCTGGACCGTGCGGTGGTCCACCGCCCCGTCGATCACCCAGGTCTGGGGCGGAACGCTCAGCGGCAGCAGCGTGCGGAACGCGTCCTGGAACGGCTCGCTCGCCCCGAACGCCACCGCCACGTTCGGGTTCCTCGCCAGCGGCAACCCGGCGACGCCCGCACTCACCTGCACGAGCCCCTAACCGAGTCGGGTCGGGAACTGGAGGAGTAATGATTCCTGACGGTAGAGCCGAGGGTCTGCATTCCGCCGGCATTCGGTTTCTCCCGCCAAGGTGTGGAAGCCCTGGGTGCGACAACGGTTCCAACGCTGATCAGGCCGCACTGGTTGGGCGAGCGATTGGCGACCACGTTGAGGCCGAAGCGTCGGCGGCGTTTGTGCCGCTTCCCGATGAAGATCGCCAACCGGCGCTTCGCGTACTCCCTGAACCGCCAGCCCGCTACCGGGCCGCCTGGCTGCCAGCCGGACCTGACTTCCACCGGCAAGCGACGACGAGCTTACGAAACAAGCCGTCCACCACTCACATGATCAACCACCCATCCCTACTGGACGCACAGGAGGACCCACCATGCGAAGGATGAGCGGCCTGCTCGCCGCAGCGTCGGCCGCCGCGATCGCCGTCGCCGGAACACTGCTGGCCATCGGCCCCGCCAGCGCCGAGTCGAACGGCGGCGTGCGCGTCATGCCACTTGGCGACTCGATCACCGACGGCCTCAACGTGCCCGGCGGCTACCGGATCGAACTGTGGCAGAAGTTCGTCGCCGGCGGATACAGAATTGACTTCGTCGGCTCCCAGTTCAACGGACCACCCAGCCTCGGCGACCACGACCACCAGGGCCACTCCGGCTGGACCATCGCGCAGATCGACGCCAACGTGGTGAACTGGCTACGCGCCACCACCCCGCGCACCGTACTGCTGCACATCGGCACCAACGACATGTTCAGCCAGTCCGCCGGCGCGCCACAACGACTCTCCACCTTGATCGACAAGATCACCAACACCGCGCCGGAGGCCGAGGTCTTCGTGGCCTCGATCATCCGGTTGAACGGCGCCGATTCCCAGGTACGCACCTACAACGCGGCGATACCCGGAATCGTGCAGAGCAAGGTCAACGCCGGCAAGCGGGTGCACTTCGTGGACATGTACCCCGCGCTCGGCGCTGGCGACCTGGCCGACGGCGTGCACCCCAACGCGGGCGGCTACGCCAAGATGGCCACCGTCTGGTTCAACGCGCTGCGCGCGGTGCCGCGCAGCATCACCGACGGCACCCCCACATCGCCGCCACCGACCACACCGCCCACGAGCGCGCCACCCACGAGCGCGCCACCGACCACGCCGCCGACCGGTGCCTGTGCCGCCACGTACCGGACGGTCAACTCGTGGGGCGGCGGGTTCCAGGGCGAGGTGACGGTGCGCGCCGGCACCGGGGCCATCACCGGCTGGACCGTCCGGATGACCCTCGCCAGTGGACAGAGCATCACCAACTTGTGGAACGGCGTCAACACCGGCACGAGCGGTGCGGTCAGCGTGCGGAACGCGCCGTACAACGGGAGCCTCGCCGCCAGCGGCACGACCACCTTCGGCTACGTCGCCAACGGCAACGGCGCCACCGCTCCCACGGGCGTCGCCTGCACCAGCCCCTGATTGGAGACCAGTGAAGACCAAACTGTTGTGCGCATTGGCGGCGGCCGCGCTGGCCGCCACCGCGGCGGTGATCTTGGCGGCGCCGGCCTCGGCCGCGACGCTGACCGAGGTGACCAGCTTCGGCACCAACCCCAGCAACATCCGGATGCACCTGTACGTGCCGGACCGGGTCGCGACCCGCCCAGCCGTCGTGGTCGCCGTCCACTACTGCGGCGGCTCCGGGCCCGGCTTCCACTCCCAGACCGGGTACGCGTCGCTGGCCGACCGGTACGGCTTCATCGTGATCTACCCGTCGGTGACCCGCAGCAGCGGCTGCTGGGACGTCTCGTCGCCGTCGGCGCTACGCCGCGGTGGCGGCAGCGACCCGGTCGGGATCGCCTCCATGGTCAGCTACACCCAGCAGCGGTACAACGCCGACCCGGACCGCATCTTCGTCACCGGCAGCTCGTCCGGGGCGATGATGACCAACGTGCTGCTGGCCGACTACCCGGACGTGTTCAAGGCCGGCGCCTCGTTCGCCGGTGTGCCCTTCGCCTGTTTCGCCACCACCAACGGCTCCGAGTGGAACAGCACCTGCTCCAGCGGCCAGCTTGTCAAGACTCCACAGGAGTGGGGCGACCTGGTCCGCAACGCCTACCCCGGCTACACCGGGCCGAGGCCCAGGATGCAGATCTGGCACGGCACCAACGACGACACCCTGCGCTACCCCAACTTCGGCGAGCAGATCAAGCAGTGGACCAACGTGCACGGGCTGCCCCAGACGCCGTCGTTCACGGACACGCCGCAGTCCGGGTACACCCGCACCCGGTACGGCGGCACGGGTGGCATGGCGCCGGTGGAGGCGATCAGCATGCAGGGCGTGACGCACAACCTGCCGATCGACGCCGCCCAGGTGATCCGCTTCTTCGGCCTCGACAGCACCACTCCCACGACCGCGCCGACCAGCCCACTACCCACCACGACGCCGCCGCCGACCACGACGCCGCCGCCGACCACGGCGCCGCCCGGTGGGTGCCGGGTGACGTACGCGGTCAACGCCTGGAACACCGGCCTGACCACGGCCATCACCCTCACCAACACCGGCGGTGCGGCTATCAACGGCTGGAGCCTGGCCTTCACGCTCCCCGGCGGACAGACCATCACCAACGGCTGGAACGCCTCCTACTCCCCGAACAGCGGCGTGGTGACCGCCCGCAACGTCTCCTACAACGGGACCATCGCCCCGAACGCGTCGGTCGGGATCGGCTTCCAGGCCACACACACCGGCAACACCGCCCGGCCACCGTCCTTCACCTTGAACGGATCCGCCTGTACCACGAGCTGACCGACCACCGCGAGACGTGAGGCCATCGCCGCGCCCTGGGCGGCGGTGGCCTCGCCCGCGAGGAAGCTGGTCCAGCCGATTCCCGCCGCGTCCGCGCGGGTCCGCGGTCCGCAAACGCGCTGCGTCCAGAGTGGTCGATAGGCTGCCAGCATCGTGGGAGGCCCGGAATCCGGCCGTGTACCGCAGCGTTCGGGTCAGTTCCCCGACGTCCGGGCAGGCACGGAGCAGCCAACGGAACCCCACCCTGGTGCCTAGAACCGGCCGAGCCCTGGGGTGCCGCGGCGGCCGGGCACGGCCACGTTGTCGGGGCCGATGGATAGCATCTCCTTCGTCGCCGCGCCGGCTGTGCGCCGCCGGTCGACGCTTCACCCTGCCCGACGCTCGCCGTAACCCCCCATTCCCTTCGGAGGCCCGCCATGTCCCAGGAGACGACGTACCTCGAACTGTCCGAATCGGCCGGCGGAGCGCACAAGTTCTACGAGGTGACCGTGGACGGACCGCAGCTGACCATGCGCTACGGCCGGATCGGGGACCACGGCCAGGTCAAAACGACGTCGTACGCCGACAACGCGCAGGCCCGGCGGGAAGCGGCCAAGAAGATCGGCGAAAAGGTACGCAAGGGCTACGCACCGGCTGTCCCGGGGGGACGCCAGAAGCGCGCCGTATCCCGGCGGATCATCAGCAGCTACTCCCCCGTCCCGCACCCCGCCTCCGGGACGCATCACTCCTCAACTACCCGCGCGGCCCGGGCCCGGTCCGTCCCCCCGGTCACGCAGACCGCCCCGGTGCTGTGGCGCTACGACAGCGGCTCTCCCGCCTACGGAATCTTTGTCGACGGCGACCGGGCCATGGTGGGCAACGAGAACGGCGTCATCACCACGCTCACCCACGACGCCCAGGTGATCCAGCAGTTCCGGCTACCGGACGGGGTGAAGTGCATCGTTGCGGACGACGACTGGCTCTACGCGGGCTGCGACGACGGCAACGTCTACGACCTCTCCGGCAAGGTTCCCCGGGTGGCCTACCAGATCGCTCCGGACATCGACATCTACTGGCTGGACATCCATGACGGCGTGCTCGGCGTTTCCGACTCGGGTGGAGGCATCGCCGCGATCGACCACGAGGACGAATTCCTGTGGCGCCGGCACGGGCGGGGCTCGTCCGGCTGGATGGTGCGCTGCGACCAGCACGCCGTACACCACGGCCACTCCCGCGGGGTGACCAGCTACGACTGGGGTACCGGACAGGAACTCTGGCACCGGTCCACCGGTGCGGTGCTGTTCGGGTGGCAGGAGCCCGACGCGCTCTACGCGGGCACCGCCACCCTCCAGGTGGTACGGGTCGCCAAGGATGGCCAGTCAGAGCAGGTCTACCGCTGCGACGCGCCGGTCTACTCCTGCGCCACCGCCGAGGGGGGCGAGTACGTCTTCGCCGGCGACAACCGCTCCTCCATCTACTGCTTCGACGCGGCCGGCAACCGGCTCTGGAAGCTCGGTACCGGCTGCGGCTCCGCCTACTCGATGCAGTACCGCGACGAGCGCCTCTACGTGGTTACCACGGCCGGCACACTCGCCTGCATCGACGCCAGCGAGGCGGCGATCCGCGCGGCCCAGCAGGGCAACGTGCCGGAGGTGGTGGACGTGAAGGCGCCGCCCCGGATGCCGGCGGTCGCCCCCACCGCCACGCTGGAGGTAACCAACGACGTTGGCTCGGGAATCGTGGTCGAATGCGTCGAGGAGAACGGGCGGCTGCGGGTGCGGGTCGCCTCGCCCGGCTACCGGCCGGACTGGCTGGTGCAGTTCCCGAAGGGCATCCGCGAGCCACACGCCCGCTATCTGGTCACCGAGCTGCGCGAGGCGAGCCGGGGCGGCTTCTACCGGGCCTATGGCGACGTCCGCCGCCTACGCTGACGGGTCTCCCGCTCACGCAGAACCGCGGGCCGGAGGTATGAGCCCGCGGGCCCACCAGAATCACCCCTGGGCCGGACGGCCGCGGTAGCCGATGGGGCCCTCCCCGACCCGCTGGTAGGTTCCCAGGAACCCGCCGTCGCCGAAGGCGACTGTGCCGTTGTTGCCGCGGCCGTCGCGCCAGGTCAGCCTGGTGACCGGGCGGCCGGGCACACCCACCGCGAGGAGCAGGTCAGCACAGCGGTGCCATCCACCGCCCCAGCCCTCCTCGGCGGAGAAGCGCCGAGCCTCCTTGGCGACGGAGCCGCGCTCGATCAGCCGGCCGCGGAACTCCCTCGGCCGCTTACCCGGCTGCCGGCTCCAGCCGTAGAAGGCGGCCTGCTGCTTCTCGAACGTGATCGCATACTCGGCGCCGGACGCGTCCGCCCAGGCCACTTGGTCGAGGACGGCCTGCTCGCCGCGGTCGATGAAGATGGTGACCTCGCCGGCGTCGGTCGCGTACCGTAGCACCGGCTCGGCGATCGCCTGCCGGTCGAGCGCCAGCCCCGCCTGATCGTGCGCGTGCATCGGGTCGATCGTCACCCGGTACAACCACAGCATGCTCCGGGCGTCGTCACCGCTTTCGATCCGCAACATGTTCCGGCCGGCCACCAACTCCTCGGCCGGGACCGCGAAGACCAGCCGTTGCGGGAGTCCACCGCCGTTCGGGATCCGCAGCCGGTCGGCCAGCGGTCTGCCGTTGAGGCGAACGGTGAGCGGGGCGTATCCGGGCGCCTGGTAGAGCATCGACGCGAGCGCCACGAGGGCGACGGAGGCCTCGCGGACGACGGCCGGGTCGGGCACGTCGAACTCCAGCTCGACCGACCCGCCGGCGCCGATGGCCAGGTGGTCGCCCGCAGCCGAGGACCGGTCGACGCCGGTGATCGTGACGTTCCCGATGCGTGGCGGCTCGGTGCCGAAGTCGGCGTAGGTGGGTTCCATCTGGATCCCGGCACGCTGCGGGGCCACCGGCGGAGGAGACGACGACGGGTGCAGCAGTACCTCGTACGAAAGAACGGCGTGCTCGTCGTTGCCGTATCCGATGTTGGCGGCGCCGAAGGCCGGCCGCACCTTGCCGATGTGCAGGGTGCCAGGCGCGACCGCCGCGCGGGCGACGTAGAGCGGTTCGCCGTCGCCCTCCCGGCCCGCCGGCAGCGCGTCCGCGGGCACCGCGCCGCCGGACGCTATGCCCCAGACGCCGCGATCCATCAGCACCTCGTACTCGTCGACGCCGACCTCTTCACCGTCCCAGGTGGCCTGGGCCGCGCCGAAGGCCGGGCGGACCTTGCCCGGGTGCACGCCGCCGTACATCCGGACGCGGCACACCCACAGTGGCTCGCCGTCCGCCTCGTAGCCGTGCGGTACCGCGCCGGGTGGGATCCGACCGCCGCAGGCGGCCTCCCAGCGATATCCAGCGGCAGAAACATTCATTCCGTGGAGGCTAGATCAACAGGTTCAGGACTCGCGGACCCACCGGCCGCTAACGAGCGGCCGTGCCGGCGACACCTGAACCTGCCAAAGAACGGGCTCCTCGACCAGGTCGTTGCCGGCCGGGTCCGGTTCCTAGCCTGGCCGCGCTTGCCGAGCTTTGCGGCGGCTCCGGGCGGCCGGCCATGAGGGAAACAACACACGCGTGGCCCGGTCCATCCGGGATTCATGTCGCTCGACGGCGTGCTGGCGTCCCAGGTCAGCCCTTCACCGCCCCCGCGGTGAGCCCCTCGGTAAGGAAGCGCTGTCCAAAGGCGTACATGATCACCACGGGGATGCTGACGAGCAGCGACGCCGCGGCGAGCTGCCCCTGCGGCACGACGTCCCCGGCGATCATCGACTGCATCCCCACGGGGAGCGTCTTGTACTCGTCCTTCGTGATGAACACGAAGGCGAAGAGGAACTCGTTCCAGGCATTGGTCAGGGTGAACAGCGCGACCGCCAGTAGTCCCGGCTTGGCGAGGGGCAGCACCACCCGGCCGAACGCCTGGAGGCGGGTGCAGCCGTCGACCAGCGCGGCCTCCTCCAGCTCGACAGGGATCGACGAGAAGTACCCCGCCAGCAGCCAGGTGGCGAACGGAAGCGTGAAGGTCGGGTACGTCACCACCAGAGACCACAGCGAGTCGGTGAGCCGCACCCCGATGAGCAGCTGGTACAGCGGGATGAACAGCAGCGCGCCCGGCATCACGTAGGTGATCAGCACCGTGACGGTGAAACCCTGAGCCCCGCGGAACCGCAGCCGGGCCAGCGCGTAGCCCGCGAGGGCGGCGCAGACCAGTGCCACCGCGGTGGACGCCGCGGAGACCAGCAGGGTGTTGAGGTACCAGCGGCCGAAGGGCTTGGTGGCGAAGAGGTCGGTGAACTGCTGCAGGGTCCACGGCGTCGGCCACAGGTCGTGTTCGCGCATGACGATCTGACCCTCGGACTTGAAGGCCGTGACGGCGATCCAGTACAGCGGGGCCAGGACGAAGAAGAGCAACACGGCCAGCGCGACTCCGGACGCCAGCTTCGACACCAGGGACGACGTCCGGCGATGTCCCCAGTTCTGGAACGCCGAGACCACCCGACCGACCGCCGCCGCGACCAGCAGGATCACCCCGAGGACCACCGCCGACTTCCAGAGGATGTGTGGCGACACCCAGGCCAGCAGACCGACGATCGCCGCGGTGACGACCCACGGCATCGCCTTCCGCGCCTTCCGCGCCTTCTCCGCCGTGCCCACATTCCGCGTCTTCCGCGCCTTCCGGGCACGTCGGGGCAGCTCGGTGCCGGCGTCCCGGCGCAGCAACCGGACCAGGACGAACACCAGCCCGCCGATGACCGGCAGCATCACGAGCGTGACCGCCGCCCCCGCGCCGTACTGCAGTTGCAGGATCGCCTTCGAGTAGGCGACCAGCACATATGGCGCGGTCGCGTTGCCCGGGCCGCCTTGCGTCAGCAACCAGATGAGGTCGAAGTTGTTGAACGTCCAGATCGACGACAGGGTCACCGTTACGGTGATCACGTGGCGCAGTCCGGGCAGCGTCACGTGGACGAACCGCTGCCACGACGAGGCGCCGTCGACGGTCGCCGCCTCGTACAGGTCTGCCGGGATGGCCTTCAACCCCGCGAGGAACGCGACGGTGAAGAACGGCACCCCCTTCCACACGTTGACGAGGATCACCGACGGCATGGCCAGCGACGCCTCGGACAGCCAGCCCGCGGGCCAGCTGTCGACCAGGTGCGCCTTGGCCAGCAGCGGCCCGATCCCCGACTCGGTGAGCAGCATGTTGACGCTGCCGAAGATCGGATCGAGCAGCGAGCGCCAACTGAACGCCGTGACCACCGTCGGCACCACCCACGGCAACAGGAGCAGCCCGGCCAACACCGCCCGCCCACGGCGCCGGTAATGCAGCAGCAAGGCCGCGGACAGCCCCAGCACCACCTTGAACACCTCGGCGTACGCGGTGAAGACGAACGAGTTCACCACGCCCGTGCGGAACTGCTCGTCCCCGGCCAGGGCGATGTAGTTGGCCAGGCCGACGAAGACGCTCTGCTGCCCGTGCCGTTCCATCGTGCTGGTGACGACCGACCAGGCGATCGGCACGAGCACGAGCCCGCCGACCAGTACGGCGGTGGGCGCCAGGAACAGTGCCGCCAGCCGCCAGTCACGACCCAGCCGCCGCTGGGTCGTGGTGAAGCCACCGTGCCCCGGCGGCGAGGATGCCCCCTTCGCCGGGGCCGGCGCTGGACGGACCGATCTCACTGCGGCAGCCCCTGCTGGGTGAAGATTTGCACCATCTTCGCGTGGGCGGCCTGCACGGCCTGCGCGGGCGTCGTTCCCTGGAGAACCTGCTGCATCATGTCGGTGAGGACGTAGGCTCCGACGGCGGCCTGCTGGCCCGCGCTGGCCTTCTGCGGGAAGTTCAAGCCGTTCTTCGTGGTCAGCGGCAGCGGCAGCTCGGTGATCTTGCGCATGATGGGGAACGCCGGGTCGCCGCCGGTGAAGAACGGGTCGGCGTCCCAGACCTTCTGCCAGGCGGGCAGGGCCAGGCCGGGCGCCTCCTTCGCCACCCCGAGTAGCGCGGGCGCACTGACCAGGTACTGCGCCAGGAGCTTGGCGAGCGCGGCGTTCTTGGCGCCCTTGAAGATGACGAAGGCCTGGGACTGGCCGAGCAGCAGGGGATTGTCGGTGGCCGGCCCGATGCAGTCGGCGAAGACGTGGGTGTTGTCGTAGACGGGGTACTTCTTGGTCTTGGAGTCCGCGTAGACGCTGAGCTGGTTGCGGGTGTAGCCGAGGATCCCGGCGAGCCAGTTCTCGTTGTTGCTGGAGTCGGTCCAGGCGGCCACCCCCGGCGGCAGCATCGGCTTGTACTTGGAGTTGGTGTAGATGTCCCCGAGGAAGGTCACCGCCTGTACCGTCTCGGGCGAGTCGAACGTGACCTTCCTGCCGTCGTTGGAGGCGATCGCCCCGCCGTAGGAGTTGATCAGTGCCTCGATCATGCCGTTGGCGTCACCGGACCGGTTCACGGTCATGCCCCAGCCGAACCGGCGCTTGGACGGATCGGAGATGGCCAGGCACAGGTCTCGCAGCTCCTCCCAGGTGTAGATGTCCTTGGGAGTGATGCCCTTGTCCTGCATCCAGTCCTTGCGCAGGAACGACCCGATCCCGATGAAGTGGTAGGGAATGGCGAACCACTTGCCGTCGAAGACGCAGAAGTTCTTGGACTCCGCCGTGGGCTCGCCGTACTTCGCCGTCAGCGCCTGGACGACGTCCGTCACGTCCTCCAGGTCGCCGAGCGCCTGGAACTGCGCGACGAACCGCGAGTCGGTCATGAACGCAAGGTCACGCGCGACGCCACCCTTGACCTCGGCGTCGATCTTGGCCACCACGTCACCGGCGTCGGCCTGGACCAGACTGTTCCCGATCTTCGTACCGGTGGTGTCGGCGAACTTCTTGATCGAGCTGTCGAGCGCCGCGTTCGCCGCCTCCGAGTACAGCTTCTGCGACAGCATCCCCATCGACGAGCCCTTCAACGACGCCGCGGCGTCGATCAGCTCCTTCGGGACCTCGGCCTGCACCCGGGGGGTCGACGGCGAACTGCCTCCGCACCCGGCCAGACCGGCCGCGCCAAGCAACCCCACCCCCATTCCCAGAAAGCCGCGCCGGGACCGCAACGGGTTGTCCTCCATGGCCATTCGCCTCCTCCGTCTCGCCCACCGCTACACGCCGAAGGGGGCCGGGAGGCCTGCCGCCTCCCCTGTAGACACCTGCGAACCGCACACGAGGACGATCGCCCGATCGGGTGGTCGCAGCCCGCCTCTGCCGCGCAGTCTTCGGAAAGTTGCCCCGGAACGCGGCGGGCCTTCCCCCGACTTGCCCCGAGACACGCGCGCCGCCGGCCCGGAACGTCGGCCTGTCCGGCGGTGCGCTCACCTTACACATTTCGGAAAGTCGCGCCTAGGGGTGGAGCGAAATATGGGGAACGGCGCCATTTGTCGCCATCAATGGCCGCAATCGAGGTCGCAGCACGGTCTCCGGCTCGCGGCATTGAGGACGGTCGCGCTCTTCGTTGTGGTGGCGAAGTCTTCCGAGGTGGATGCGTCCGTCGCCCTGCTGACAGCGTGGTCCTCGTGCTCCATGACGTGCCGGCGACGGCGGCCAGCGACACAGATCCGGCCGGCCGTGCCGATGTGGTTTGCGCTGCTGCTCGGCGGGTCGGCCGTCATCGGCGTCTTCGGGTTCGGTCCCGGACTATTGCTGGGACAGTTGGGCGCGCACCTGCCCGGCCAACTCGACACGTTCCAGTTGCGGGGAGAACCGGTCTACGACTGAGCGCACTGGGGTGCCGACGGCCTGGGCTGGCGCCCCATTCCGCCTTCCACCGTGGTCGATCTCGTTGGCGGTCGCACTCACCGCTACTACCACCGTTACGCTCCGTCCGACGAAGAGGTGCCTAGCGGCAATAGTCGATCATGAGGCCGGCATCTGGATACGGCTCGGACACGTTAACCCCACACAGGTCCGTCACGTTTCAGTGCGGGCGGGTGGTGAGGGTTCGTCGTTGATCGTGGCCGTGGGATAGGCATGGGTTTCGCCTGCGCCAGGGTTCCCGGATTTCCAGGTCGCGCCGGTCGGCTCCGCAGACGGGTGGCACATCTACCGAGGACGGCAGCCCTTGGCCGGGCCTGGGCCAGAGCTGCCGTCTCCGGCACCCGTCTCAGCGTGGTAGCCCGCACCAGACCCGGAGCTCATTCGCCGGCCTGGTCCAGGCGTTGACCCAGGTGCCGTACGGTGTGATCGGGTGGTCTGGTCCACGCTCTCGCCAGCGCCACCCGGCCGGCCCTCCGGCTCCCCGAAATCGGGTGGACCTCCCTACCTTGGCTTCCGCCCGGCGGACCGAGTGCCGCCGGTGCTACGGTAGATCGCGAATGATCTGAACCTGGATGATCAGACAAACATGGGAGACGAGACATGGTGGGTGACGACGACATCTCCGGGTGAGACCGGACATGTGATCGGCCACCGGCCCGC
Source organism: Plantactinospora sp. DSM 117369 (assembly GCF_053764795.1). NCBI lineage: Bacteria > Bacillati > Actinomycetota > Actinomycetes > Micromonosporales > Micromonosporaceae > Plantactinospora > Plantactinospora sp. DSM 117369. Next base: position 5,975,145 of record NZ_CM132446.1, read on the forward strand.
GCCTATGAGCGCCGTTGCCGTGGTCGTGCCGTCGTTGCTTCGAGACCATGTCCCCTGTCGGGCGGCTGGGGTCCGCCTGCCCTCACATCCGAGGTTGTTTCCCGATGTCCGATTCTTTCATCGTCTGCTCGAACCTGACCTTCTCCTGGCCGGATGACAACCCGGTCTTCCAGAACCTTTCCTTCACGATCGGTGGGGGCCGTACCGGGCTGGTCGCGCCGAACGGTTCCGGTAAGAGCACTCTGCTCAAGCTGATCGCCGGCGAGTACCGGCCCACCGCCGGGTCCGTCTCGGTCCAGGGGGTGCTCGGCTACCTCCCGCAGAGCCTGCCGCTGGTCGGCGACCTGACCGTGGCCGAGGTTCTGGAGATCGCTCCGCTGCTCGGGGCACTACATGCCATCGAGTCCGGAGACGCCAGCGAGGAGCACTTCACCACGATCGGCAACGACTGGGACATCGAGGAGCGGACCCGCGCCCAGTTGGACCGGCTGGGCCTCGGCGACCTCGCCTTCGACCGGCGCCTGGACACCCTCAGCGGCGGCCAGGTCGTCTCCCTCGGCCTGGCGGCGCAGCTGTTGAAGCGGCCTGACGTGCTACTGCTGGACGAGCCGACCAACAATCTCGACCTCGAGGCCCGGCACAAGCTCTACGACGTGCTGGAGCAGTGGAACGGCTGCCTGCTACTGGTCAGCCACGACCGGGCACTGCTTGACCGGATGGACCGCATCGCCGAACTCGACCGCGGCGAGCTGCGGTTCTACGGCGGGAACTTCACCGAGTACGAGGTGGCCGTGCGCGCCGCGCAGGAGGTGGCGGAGAAGAACGTCCGCAACGCCGAGCAGGAGCTCAAGCGGGAGAAGCGGGAACTGCAGGAGGCCCGCGAGCGGGCGGCACGCCGGGCCAGCAACGCCTCCCGCAACCTCAAGAACGCCGGCCTGCCGAAGATCTTCGCCGGTACCATGAAGCGGGACGCTCAGGAGTCCGCGGGCAAGGCGAACGAGATGCACTCCTCGCGGGTCAACGAGGCCAAAGCCCGGCTCGACGAGGCAGGGCGCGCGCTGCGCAACGAGCAGAAGATTTCGCTGGTGCTGCCCGGCACCAACGTACCGGCCGGACGCACACTCCTCACCGGTGAACGGATGCAGGTCCGGTACGGCGAGCGGTCCCTGTTCGCCGCCGACGGCGTCGACCTGGCGATCCGGGGGCCGGAACGGATCGCCCTGCTCGGCCCCAACGGCGCCGGCAAGTCCACCCTGCTGCGCCTGATCAACGGCGACCTGGAGCCCGAGGGTGGCCAGATCAAGCGGGCCGACGGCCGCATCGCGTACCTGTCCCAGCGGCTGGACCTGTTGGACCCGGACCGTACGGTGGCGGAGAACCTGGCCGCGTTCGCGCCGCAGACCCCGGAGGCGCAGCGGATGAACCTGCTCGCCCGCTTCCTGTTCCGCGGCCCCCGGGCCCACCTGCCGGTCGGGGTGCTCTCCGGCGGCGAACGGCTGCGCGCCACCCTGGCCTGCGTCCTGGGCGCCGAGCCGGCGCCGCAACTACTTCTGCTCGACGAGCCGACCAACAACCTCGACCTGGTCAGCGTCGGTCAGTTGGAGAGCGCGCTCAACGCCTACGAGGGAGCGCTGCTGGTGGTCAGCCACGACGAGCGGTTCCTCGCGGAGATCAACGTCAACCGTTGGCTGCGGCTCACCGAGGGACGCCTGTTGGAGACCGGCCCCCCGGACGTCGACTGACTCACCCCGGGCCGCCCCGGTTCGCGGACCGTCCCGCCCGCAGCCGGACCGGCGCCGGTGATCCCCTGACCCTCCCTCACGCCCGAACGGCGGCACTGGCCGGCGGGGCGAAGACGATTCCGATGATGGTGTGTGTGTCGCATGTCCAACTTTGCCCTGCTCGCCCACGATCTGGTCCGCACGCTCGGTACCCGCCGGGTGCTCGACGGCGTCTCCCTCACCGCCGCGCCCGGCCAGCGGATCGGGCTGATCGGCGAGAACGGCACCGGCAAGTCCACTCTGCTGCGGCTGCTCGCCGGGGCGGACGAGCCCGACGCCGGTACCGTCGTCCGCCCACCGGAACTGGGTTTCCTGCGCCAGGAGATGCCCTTCGACCCGGCCTCCACGATCGCCGCCGTGCTCGACGACGCGCTGCGCGAGGCCCGTGAGGATCTCGCCGAGCTGGACCGGCTCAGCGGCGCGCTGGCCGACACCCCGCAGGACGCGCCGGAGTACGCCGACCTGCTCGCCGCGTACGGCGATCGGCTCGACCGCGCGCAGACCAGCGACGCCTGGGACGCCGACCGGCGCGCCGAGATGATGCTGGCCGGTCTCGGCCTCCGGGCGCTGCCACGCGAGCGGACGCTCGCGTCTCTGTCCGGCGGGCAACGCGGGCGGGTCGCGTTGGCCGCGCTCCTGGTACGGCGGCCCACGGCGCTACTGCTCGACGAGCCCACCAACCACCTCGACGACGACGCCGCGGCCTTCGTCGAGGAGCAACTGCGTGGCCTGCCCGGGGTCGTGGTGGTGGCGAGCCACGACCGGGCGTTCCTCGACGCGGTCTGCACGGATCTGATCGACCTCGATCCGGCCCTGGACGGCCCGACCCGCTACGGCGGCAACTACACCGACTACCAGGCCGCCAAGCGGGCGGAGCGAGAGCGCTGGCAGCGCCGCTTCACCGAGGAACAGGCGGAACTCGCCGAACTGCGCCGCTCCGTCGAGGTCACCGCGCACGAGGTCGCACCGGGGCGCGCCCGGCGCGACAACGAGAAGATGGGCTACGGACACACGGCCGGGCGGGTACAGAACCAGATCTCGCGGCGGGTGCGCACCGCCGCCCGCCGCCTCGACGAGCTGAAACGTGAGCAGGTCGACCAGCCGCCGGACCCGCTCCGGTTCCGGGTCACCACGCTGGCCAGCACCGCCACAGATGGGATCCTGGTGTCCTTGCGGGACATTCGCGTACCCGGCCGGCTCGCGCTCGACCGGCTGGACGTCTCGGCCACCGACCGGCTACTGATCACCGGGCCCAACGGGGCGGGGAAGTCGACACTGCTCGCGGTGCTGGCCGGCCGACTGGAGGCCACCGGTGAGCTACGCCGGCAGCATGAGCCGCGGGTCGGCCTGCTCGCCCAGGACACCGTCTTCGACCGGCCGGGCCGCACCGCGCGGGAGACCTACGAGCTGGCGCTCGGTGCCGAGCGCGCCGAGTCCGTACCGCTGCTCTCGCTCGGGCTGCTCGGCTCCGCGGACCTGGACCGGCCGGTCGGCCAGCTCTCGGTCGGCCAGCGGCGCCGGCTCGCCCTGGCGCTGCTGGTGGCCGACCCGCCCCAGCTGCTGCTGCTCGACGAGCCGACCAACCACCTCTCGCCGCGGCTCTGCGACGAGCTGGAGGAGGCTCTGGCCACCGGACCCGGTGCGATCGTGGTCGCCAGCCACGACCGCTGGCTGCGTTCCCGCTGGCCGGGGCGCGAGCTGCGGCTGTCACCTCAGCGCGGCTGACCGGTGGGCGACAGGTGACCGCCAAGCCCCTCGGCGTATCCCGCGACGGCAGGTTGGCGCAGGTGGCTGGACGGTGTAGGAGGGCGTCCTGTGGGAGGCCCTGCCCGATGCGCGCACAGGGGAGCTATGTACAGGCCCGAGCCCGGCATCAGCCGGGCGCCGTCTTCGTGGCCCTGCGCACCCCGAGTAGGGCGACCAGAGCGAGGAGGATGACCGCGACGGAGTACTCGTCGGCGGTCCGGGGCAGGCCGCCGGCGTAGACCACGAGGAAGCCGGCGATGACGGTGGGTAGGCCGAAGCCGACGTAGCAGACGACGTACAGCAGGGAGAGCACGCCGGCGCGTTCGTGCACCTCGACCAGCGGCATGACGGTCTTGAGACTGCCCTGGAAACCGCCGCCGAAGCCGATGCCCCCGAGCGCGAGGCCGGCGAAGAAGCCGGGGATGGAGGAGGCCATGACGGACACCAGCGTGACGATCATGCCCAGGATGAGAGCGGCGATCCCGATGAGGATCACGGTCCGCGCGGCGGTGTTCCGCATCAGCAGGACGGCGACCGACCCGAAGAGGGCGAAGACGAAGAGGACCAGGCCGGCAACCACGATCGAGGTGTCCATGAGGGCGCGTACCAGCGCCGGGCCGAGCGCCCCGTAGAAGCCTGCCAGCGCCCAGACGGCGAAGAGCACCGGAACGACGACCAGTACCGGCCCGCGCACGGCACGGGGCAGCTTGATCTCCGGACGCAGGCTCCGTCGCGCTCCCGCCGTCGGCGTGACCGTCTCCGGCATCAGGGCGAGCGCGGCGGCCTGGACCAGCAGGATGACGAGCAGGACGATGTACACCAGTCGCGTCGGTGCGGGCAGGAACCGGATGAGCAGTGCCGAGAGTAGGGCACCGCTACCGGTTCCGATACCGGGGGCGATGGAGTTCGCGAGCGTGCCGCGGGCACGGTTGATGTCGAGCATGGCGGCGCCTACGGCGCCGGTGGCGGCGCCGGCCGCGAGCCCCTGCACGAGGCGGGCGGCCAGGAGCGTGGGTACCCCGTTGGCGAAGACGAAGATGAGCAGAGCGACCATCTGTACCGCGATCGCGACGGCCAGGACCGGACGCCGGCCGACATGGTCGGACAACCTGCCGAACGTGAGCAGCGACGCCAGTACCGCGACCGCGTAGACGGCGAACACCACCGTGGTGGTGATCGGCGAGAAGTGCCAGCGCTCCTGGTAGGTCCCGTACAGCGGGGTCGGGGCCGCCGACGCGGCCAGGAACGACACGAGAATCGACGCGAGCAGCACCAGGGAGACGGTCGGTGAGAGTCGCGTCCGCCCGGCGATACTCATGTCGGCTCCTCGGCTGCGCTGGAAGAGGACGCCCTACTCGCTGTAGGGCTGTAGCGGGGTACCCGGTCTCCTCCGTCGCACCCAACGTGGTCGGCACGGGCGACCGGCCGCATCATCCGCCCGGCGATCGGCGCTGCCCGGCCCCGGTCCCTGCTGCGTCTGCCGCCGTCCGTTTGCCACCCTGATGAGCTGTTCGGCTTAACCCGCAGCATCACGATGAAAAGGGCTCAACGCACCCCCGCGCTGCGTACTCTGCGAGATAGCAGCGGAAGGAAGATGCCAGACGTGGTCAGGGGTCTTCGCCGGCCAGAGACTGGCTGTGCGCTGTGGTGGCGATGCCACAGGTATGGGATATCGAGGTCGCCGCCCCATAAGGCCGCTGTACAGTTCGCGAGCCTAGAGGAGTTCCGTGGGAACGCTCGACGGGAAGGTGGTGCTCGTCACGGGCACCGGTGGGGGCATGGGCCGCACCGCGGCGCTGGTCTTTGCGCGGGAGGGCGCGAAGGTCGTCGGTTGCGACATCCAGGCTGCTGGCAACGACGAGACGGTCGAACTCGTACGTCGCGGCGGTGGTGAGATGACGGGCATCGCGCCGGTCGATCTCACCGAACCGGAGCAGACGCGGCAGTTCGTCGAGAACGCCGCGGCAGCCTACGGCGGACTCGACGTGGTCTACAACAACGCGGCGTCGTTACGCTTCGGTCCGATGCCCGACTTCTCGGTCGAAGACTGGCGGGCGACGATAACCGGCGAACTCGACATTCCCTTCTTCGTGTCGAAGTTCGCGTGGCCCCACCTGGTCCGGCGGGGTGGTGGCGTCATCATCAACGTCGCGTCAATGGCTGGAATGATCGCTGGCGAGGTCCCGCCGATGGTCGGGCACTGTGCGGCGAACGCCGGCATCATCGGCATGACCCGGCAGCTCGCGCTCGAAGGCGCACCCCATGGCATCCGTGTGCTGGCCATCAGTCCTGGACCCGTCCTGACTCCGGCCAGTGACCGCGACCTCGGCGACAACCAGGCAGCGCGGGACGCGATAACCAGCAAGACGCTCCTCAAGCGTTTTGCCCAACCCGAGGAGGTCGTCGAACTGGCGGCCTTCCTTGCAACCGATCGGGCGTCGTACCTGACCGGTTCCAACTTTCCGGTCGAGGGTGGCGCGACCGCCTGGTAGCTTGCGGCGGCTTTCCCCGACACCGGCGAGGCCAGGCCGCCCCTCTCTGCGGTCCGTCGCCGAACGCCGGGCTCGCGGGCCCGCCCTTCGCGTCGGCCCGCACCCGCGCCGCTGTCGGACCGGCTGAGCTGTGGACTACCTGGTGTCGCGGGAACCCCTATGCCTCCCCGAGGCTCCCAGCTCGGGCGTGGGCGACGGCTTTGCCGCGCTCCGATTGCCAGAAACGGTCGAGCATGGCGCGGACCTTTTCGGCGTCCACGTCGGCGCCGAAGAGTTCGGTGCCCGGTCCGAACCGCATCCCTTCGGCCAGCGGGCCCGCGACGACCGGATCGAAGCCGAGCGCGTCAACGAGGGTGGCGACGGCGGCAACATCATCGGGATCGTCGCCGGCGATCGCGATGGCCTTGCGGCCGGCCGCCCCGCCGGGGCGAGCCTCGTCCTCGAGGTCGTGGTAGCCGAGGTGGTTGAACGCCTTGACGACGCGGGAACCGGGAAGGAACGCCTGGACGATCTCGCTCGACGAGGTGCGTGGGTCGGTGAGGTCGTCGCGGATTCCGTCAACTTCCCACCAGTAGTTCATCGCGTCGATGACGAGCTTGCCGCGCAGCGCCTCGGCGGGGATGGTGCGGTACTTGCCGAGCGGGAGGGCGAGGATGACGAGATCGGCGTTGGTGGCGGCGTCAACGGCGGTGGTGGCGACCGCCCCCGGGGTGAGCACTTCGACGGTGAGGGCGATCCTCGCCGGGTCGCCGGAGCCGGCGATGAGTACCCGGTAGCCGGCGGCCAGGGCGAGCCGAGCGAGCACGGTGCCCACCTTGCCGGCGCCGAGGATGCCGAGGGTTCGCGGTTCGGTCCGGGCGCTGTCGTCCATGTCTTCCTTCCGGATGTCGGTGTGGCGGCGGCCCTGCCGGTCAGCCAGCGAGGATGTCACGGACCAGGGGGATAACCTTGGCGCCGTAGAGTTCCACCGCGCGCATCCGGGCGCTGGCCGGTTGTGATCCCGCCGTGTAGATGAGGTCGAACCGGCCGACGCCGAGGCTGGTGATCGCGCGGGCCATGCGGCGGGCGACGGTCTCCGGCGAGCCGATGTAGAGGGAGCCGCGTTCGACCTCGGCGTCGAACTCCTCCCGGCGGATCGGCGGCCAGCCGCGTAGCGCGCCGATCCGGTCCCGGATGACCCGGTAGCGGGGCCAGAACACCTCGATCGCCTCCTCGTCCGTGTCGGCGACGAAGCCCGGCGAGTGCATCCCGACCGGGTGCGCGGGCGTGCCGAACTGCGCTGCCGCCCGCCGGTACAGGTCGATGTAGGGGGCGAAGCGTTCGGGCGTACCGCCGATGACGGCGAGCATGAGCGGCAGGCCGTAGCGCGCGGTGCGTACGACCGACTGTGGCGAGCCACCGACGCCCACCCACGTGGTCAGGCGCCCCGATTCGGTCTTCGGGAATACGTCGGCGCGCTCGAGCGGGGCGCGGGTGGTGCCGCTCCAGGTCACCGGCTTCTCGTCGAGCAGCTTCACGAACAGCTCGATCTTCTCCTCGAACAGCACGTCGTAGTCGGCCAGGTCGTAACCGAACAGCGGGAAGGACTCAGTGAACGAGCCGCGTCCGAGGATGACCTCGGCGCGGCCGTGGGAGAGCGCGTCCACCGTGGCGAAGCGTTGGAACACCCGGACCGGGTCGTCCGAGCTGAGCACGGTCACGCCGGAGGCGAGCCGGATCCGCGAGGTACGGGTGGCGATGCCGGCGAGCACGGTCTCCGGTGTCGAGACCGCGTACTCCGGTCGGTGGTGTTCGCCGAGGGCGATGACGTCGACGCCGAGTTCGTCCGCCAGCACCGCCTCGTCGACGACCTGTCGGATGGCGGCGGCGTAGGAGACGGGCTTACCGGAGTCGTCCTCCGGCACGTCCCCGAAGGTGTCGAGGCCGAACACGAGATCAGACATGGGCGGGCTCCTTGGCGAGCAGTTCCTTGACCCGGGGGGCGACTTCGCGGCCGAGCAGCTCGATCGTCCGGGCGCGGGCCTCGCGGGGCAGGTGCATAATGTCGTACTTCAGATCGAAGCGGCTCAGTCGCAGGTCGCGGGCCACGGTGGCGATCTTCTGCGCGACCGTCTCGGGCGACCCGACGAACAGCGCCCCGCGGTCGAGTTCAGCCGCATAGCGTGCACGGTCCGGTTTGTAGAACCCGCGTTCCCGGGCGAGTTGGGTCACGACCGGGTGCCAGTATCGCCACCAGGTCTGCACCGCCTCCTCGTCGGTGTCGGCGACGAGGCCGAGCGAGTGCTGTCCGACCGGCTGCACCGGATGCCCGAACTGTTCGAGCGCCTGGAGATAGAGGTTGACGTGGCCGGCGAAGCGCTGCGGGCGCCCCCCGATGATCGCGAGCATGAGCGGGAGTCCGTGGCGGGCCGCGCGGACCACCGAGTTCGGGCTACCGCCCACGCCGATCCAGGTCGGGATGCCGCCCGCCCGCATCCGCGGGTGCAGCCGCTGCGCCACAAGAGGGCTGCGTACGGTGCCCGACCAGGTGACCTGTTCTTCCCGCTGAAGGCGTACGAAGAGATCGAGCTTCTCCTCGAACAGCCGCTCGTAGTCCGCCAGGTCGTAGCCGAACAGCGGGAACGACTCGGTCGCCGAGGCGCGTCCGAGGACGACCTGTGCACGGCCGTTGGACACCGCGTCCAGCGTCGAGAACTCGTGATAGAGCCGGACGGGATCGTTCGTGCTGAGTACCGTGACCGAGGTGCCGAGCCGGATCCGCTCGGTCGCCGTCGCGATCGCCGCGAGCAGCACGGGCGTCGCCGAGTCGTTGTGGCCCTCCCGGTAGTGCTCACCGACGCTGAACACGTCGAGCTCGACCGACTCGGCGAGCCGGGCCTCCGCCACGAGCAACCGTACGGTCTCGGCGTCACTCAGGATGCGATCGCCGTCGGTAGCCACCTCCCCGAACGAATCGAGTCCCAGCTCGAAAGCTTGGGCTGTCATGGCTTCCTCCTGCTCCGGTCCCGGCGTGCTCCCTGCGCCGCCGGAGACGCCCAGTTAATTGACACGTCAATCATGGTAACGTGTAATTGACATGTCAACCAGGAGGTGTGATGACGGAAACCACACCCCGGCGGCGCGGACGCCAGTTGCCCACCGCCGAGGAGCTGCGGATCTGGCGCGACTTCATCGAAACAGCGGAAAGGTTGAGATCCGAACTAGCGTCACGCCTGCAGAGCGAGTCCTCGCTGTCGCCGGGCGACTACGCCGTACTGCTCGCCCTCAGCGAGGCGCCAGAGTCGCGGATGCGCTCCTCGGAACTCGCCGCACACATCGGCTGGGAGCGCAGCCGCCTCTCCCATCACCTCGGCCGGATGGAGCGGCGCGGACTCATCCGCCGCGAGGAGTGCGCCACGGACAACCGGGGGGCGGAGATCCTGCTCGCCCCCTCCGGCGCTGAGGCGTTCGCGCGGTCCACCGTTCCGCACCTGCGCGCCGTCCGCGAACTCTTCGTGGACGCGCTCACGCCGGAGCGACTCGTCACAGCGGGCGAGATCGCCGCGGCACTTCGTGCGCGCCTCGACGGTTACGGCAAGGAGTGAGGGCCGGGGATTCACATCCGTTCACCAGCCTCCGGGGCGGAGAGCCCTTCGCGGTCCGGGATCTGTTCGGTCAGGTGGGAGCGGGTGCGACGCCGGTGCGGCGTACGGTGCCGGTACATGTTGATCGCAACCAGCCGCGACAGCGGCCGTGAACCGCGCGGTGGCGGCACGGAACGGATCGAGGGCGATCCGGCCTGCTGAGCATTGACCTGATCTCGCAGAAGTACCTCGGCGAACCCTACTCGCCCCGGGCGTACGAAATTTCTCCAAGAAATCTCGGCGGTGCGTGTCGGATCGAGGCTGTGGCGTTCGTAGTTGGGGTGAGAGGCCGCCCGAGGGGGCGGCGGCCCCCGAGAAGGGAACCACGATCGTGAAGCTCACTACCACCACGATGATCACCGTCGACGGCGTGATGCAGGGACTCGGCGGGCCGGACGAGGACCGCAGGGGCGGATTCGAGCGCGGCGGATGGCAGGCGCCGGTATGGGACAACGAGGCCGGGACGTTCCTGAACCAGGTCTACCAGCGCGCCGACGCGTTCCTGTTCGGCCGGCGGACCTACGAAATCTTCGCCGGCTCCTGGGGCACCTGGGCAGACCCGGGCGACAACCCCATCTGGACGGCGTTGAACACCCGGCCGAAGTACGTCGCGTCGACCACACTCACCGATCCGCGGTGGGCGGACACGACCGTCCTCTCCGGTGACCTCGCGGTCGCCGTCGGCGAGCTGAGAGCCCGGCCGGGAGGTGAGCTTCAGGTGCACGGCAGCGGCGCCCTGATCCGCTGGCTGCTCGACAACCAGCTTGTCGACGAGATCACCCTGCTCGTCAGCCCCGTGATCGTCGGCCAGGGCACACGGCTGTTCCCCGACACCGGCCCGGACGCAGCGCTCGACCTGGTGCAATCGCGGTCCACCCCGAAGGGGACAACGATCCAGGTCTACCGGCCCATCGGCCGCCCGCGGTATGCGACGGCCACTGCCTGACCCGGACAGGTGACCCAGGTACCGCAGCCTCCCCGTCCTACCGAGCACCGCACCGGGGGCAGTGCCCAAACATGTTGATGTGGTCAGCAACCCGACGTGTGGCCAGGCTGTCTCAGCACACCCGATCAACCGTTACTCAAGGAGAGCACCGTGACCGCCACGTACACCTTCGACGTCTTCTCCAGCCTCGATGGCTTCGGCGCCGCCAGCGGCGACTGGACCGGCTACTGGGGCAAGCAGGGCCCCGAGCTGCTCGACCACCGCCTCGCCGTGTACAGCGAGGCGCAGCGGATGGTCTTCGGGGCCAACACGTACCGGGCGTTCGCGCGGATGCTGGCATCGAGCACCGAGGAGTCCGAGGTGCGTGACCCATGGGTCACCCGGATGAGGAACCTGCCGGCGACGGTGGTGTCGAGCACGCTGGACGGATCCCTCGACTGGCCGGACGCGACAGTGGTCCGCGGGGACGCCATCGACGTCGTCGCTCGGCTTAAGGAGGAGTCCGAGGTGCCGTTGCGCTCGCACGGCAGCCTGTCGTTGAACCGGGCCCTGATGGCCGCCGGTCTGGTCGACCGCGTCCAGGTGACGCTCTTCCCCGTGATCACCGGTCAGACCGGGGTGGACCCGATCTTCCAGGGTGCGGCCGACTTCGACCTCGAACTGATCGAGAGCCGGACGCTCGACGGTCACATCCAAGAGCTCATCTACCGGCCCACCCTGCATGTCTGACCCGCCAAAGCCGGGCGGAATCCGCGAGAACTACTCTTCGGTACGGGAGTGCTACCGCCCCGCGACGAACTTCTGGCCCGGCTGGAACGCTGGCTGCACGCCACCAGCAACGCCATCCCGGACCCGGCGCAGCGGCACCTCGGGCAGCAATACCCGGTACGGCATTTGCTCAGACGACTCCGCCGGCGCGTCGCCGGTACCCAGGCCAACCCGAATCAGTGCGGCGCGATGCGGGACCGGACCCGCGCCGCCGACGGCGAGACAGTCCTCGCCGCGGGCGAGGAGTCCGGAGATGGTGACTAGCATCTGGCGAACAAGCACCCGGCCAGGAGGAGCCCTTCGTGATGCACTCGGCGACGTTCCTGCTGGAGTGCCTGCTCCGGGCCGGGATGCGCGATGTCGTCACAGTGCAGCCGGCGACGGGTGGGGTCGCGGCGCTCGCGGGCGTAGCCACGCGCCGGGACGCGCCTTCGGTCTTCGTCAAGGCCTTCGCCGACACGCCTGCCGACGACGTCTTCGTCGCGGAGGCCGAAGGGCTGGCCGCGCTACGCGAGCTCGGCGGCCTGGCGACCCCCGAGGTGATCCTGGCGGACCGAGAACTGCTTGTGTTGTCGGTGCTGCGGCCGAGGCCGCGCAGTGAGACCTTCTGGGAGCAGTTCGCGCACGCGCTCGCTCGCCTGCACATGAGCACGACCCATCCTCGCTTCGGATGGCACCGCGACAACTGGCTGGGCCGCCGCCGGCAGATCAACACTTGGGATGACGACGGTTTTGCGTTCTTCGCACAGCATCGGCTGCTTCGGTGGCTCGGGCAGCCCCGCGTCGAGGCGGCACTCGACCCCGCAGACCGGGCGGCGCTGGAGCGGCTGTGTCACCGGCTGCCCGACCTGCTGCCGGACCGGCCGGCATGCCTGACGCACGGCGACCTGTGGGCACAGAACGTCCTGGCCACCCCGGACGGGCAGCCCGCGCTGATCGACCCGGCGGTGTCCTACCTGTGGGCCGAGGTCGACCTCGCCCATGTGTGGTCCACCTCGCCCCCGCCCGAGGCGCAACGGTTCTTCGAGGTCTACGCGGAGCTGACCTCCCTCGACCGGGACTGGCGGTCCCGCATGCCAATTGTCCAGCTGCGACAACACCTCGCCGTGCTGGCCCAGTTCGACGACGACTGGGGCGCGGCCGACCAGATCCGTGCCACCCTTGCCCCGTTCCGGACGCGCACCTGACCAGAGGTCCGACCGTCGATCGCGGAAGGCCATGACGCCTTCGGGGCCGCGGACGTAGCAGAGCCTTTCCACCACTGCGCGGGCCCTAGGTTGACCGGACAGTACCACCGGGCGGCCCGACACGAGCCGCAAAGCCCAGGTCAGGACCGTCGAACGAGGTTCGGCACGACACGAAGAACATATATAGACGTATTTCTATGGATGAAGTCGCGTCAGTTGCCGGATGTCCGCTGCCGGCCGGCCGGGAACGCTACGGATATGGCGATGGACGTCAACCGCAACGCCCCGGTGATCGTCGAACTGGAGCCCTTCACCCACGCCGCGCTCAGCATGGTGCGGGACCTGCACACCACCGTCGACCGTCGGTCGGACCGGAACCCGTACACCGAGCGGGCGAACCTGCGCGGAGCGACCTTCGACTGGCTCGCCGCGGGTTTGGAGATCACGTCCACGATCGGTGAGCTCGTGCCACAGCGGCGCATCGCCCGGGACCGCCGGACGCACGGTATCGACGGCCTGCACCTGCGCCTGGGTACGTTCACGCCGCGGCCGGAGGGCGTCCTTGACCGGACCGAGGAGTCCTGGGATGGCGAGCCCGTACGGGCCGACCCGACCAACCTGCGCACCGCGCCCGAGTCCCCGCTGCGGGACTGGCTGAGCGCGCTGAAGAAGACCGCCGAGACCACCAACCTGCCCCAAGGAGGATCCGCATGACCTCCTCGGGTCGGCAGGGATCCGCGTCCTCGCTCCTGCTGTTCTCGGGCTTCGGGGCGTCCGGTCCCGGCCTGGTCCGTCAGCTACAGAACCTCTATCGGCGCCCCGGTGACCGGCAGCTCCTTGAGGTCGCCGCGGAGGCCGTCGACCGGGCGGTCCACCGCTTCGGCGCGGACGGCGCCCGGCACCTGACGCCGGACGGGATCCCGCTACGCGGTTGGTTTCGTGGTCAGGCGCCGATCACCCCGGCGGCGCTGCGGTCCTCGGTGGTCGAAGGGCTGCTCACCCACCTCATGCACCTGTGCCTGCTCCGGCCGGATGCCCGGGCAGCCTGGTCCGGCCCGGTGATCGGCCTCGGCCATAGCCTCGGCCTGATCTCCGCGGTGATCGCAACGCTGCGGCCCGACGGCGGCCAGCAGCAGTTCCTCCGGGACGCTCACGAGTCGATGGCGATGACGACGCTGACCCTGCTGCGCTGCCAGCAGGCGGCCGGTGACCCGCACGGCGAACCGGGACTCGTACGCCGGTACGCCCAGCTCAGCGGCGCCAAGGGGCGTCCCGGGCCGATGGTCGCCGTGTCCGGGCTGGCGGTGGACCGGCTCCGCGACCTGCTGGCCGAGCACCTGGCGGAAGGCGGGCGCCCAGTCGAACTGGGCCTGGTGAACGGCCCCTGCGACGCCGTCCTCTGCGGCAGCACCAGCGGACTGCTCGAGCTGTGGTTGCGGCACCGGGCGGCATTCGCCGGGGCGGGCGCCGGCTACGCCTTCCTGCGCAGCACGGTCCCGTTCCACAACAGCCGGTTGGCGCCGGTGCTCGACCACCTGGGCGCGGACCGGGCCTGGGCCGGCACGTCGATCACCAGCGCCCGGCTCGCCGCGCCGGTGTACGCCACCGATTTTCCGCGGAACCTGCAGCGGGCCGGGGACCTCTACGCCGACTGCCTGTCGCAGGTTATCTGCCGGCCACTGGACTGGTCGGCCACGGTGCGATCGGTGATGGCCGAGCACCGCCCGTCGCGGGCGTTCGACTTCGGCCCGGGAATCGCGGTGCGGATGTTCACCCGCAAATGCCTGGAACCGCAGGGCGACGTCCTGGAGTACATCCCGGTGCGGCCGGCCACCGCGGCTTGAACCGGGCCGCTGGTGACCGACCTGGAAGAGAACATCGAGAAGGGCACACGTATGTACGGACTGGTATTCCCCGGACAGGGCACTCAACGTCCGCGTATGGGCGCCGAGCTGTTCCGGCGCTATCCCGAGATCGTCGCCGCCGCCGAGGACGTCCTGGGCTGGTCGCCGCGCGAGATGTCCGAGCGGGGCGACGTCGCCCAGTTGACCGACACCCGGTACGCCCAGCCGACCATCTTCCTGGTGAACGCTCTTCGGGCGCTCGCCCACGCCGAGGACGACGGCCCCCGCGAGTACGCCGTCTTCGCCGGTCACAGCCTCGGCGAGTTCAACGCGCTGGTGGCCGCCGGAATCCTGGACCTGATGAGCGGGCTGCGCCTGGTACGGGAACGCGCCCTCGCGATGGCGGAGGTCCGCGACGGCGGCATGGTGGCGGTACTCGGGCTGCCGGCCGACGAGGTCGACCGGGTGATCCGCCGCAGCAACCTGAACCAGGTGTTCCTCGCCAACCGGAACAGCGACCGTCACGTGACCCTCGGCGGGCAGACCGCCCAGCTCGGGCTGGTGTCGCGGCTGCTGCGGTCCGCCGGGGCGAACAACGTGCTACCGCTGCGGGTCAGCGGGCCCTTCCACACCCCGCTGATGGCTCCGGCCCGGGTCCGCTTCGCCCGGGCCCTGCGGGAGGCGTCGTTCGGCCCCGGGCACACCCTGGTCGTCTCGAGCGTCACCGGTGCGGACTTCGACCCCGCGTCCGCGGCCGAGCTGCTGACCCGCCAGCTGGTCAGCCCGGTGGAGTGGGTGGCGGTGGTGCACCGGCTGCGCCGGCTCGGGGTGACCCAGGTGGACGAGTTGGAGGGCAGCACCCTCACCGCGATGATCGGAGCGGTCCGTTGAGGGCGGCCGCAGGCGCGGCGGTGTCCGCCGCGACCGAGGTGGTGGCGACCCCGGTCGGCCCGGTCCGCCAGTTGAGTGCCACCGATCGCCTGGTCAACGCCGACCCCACCATGTACCTGGAGTGCCGGCAACGGCAGGCCCTGTCCTACCTGCGGGCAGTGACGCCAATGGCTGACCTGCTCACCTACGGCGCGCTCGGCAGGACCACCGACTACTACCGGCACTGCGCGATCCAGCAGCAGCCACGCTGGACGATGCGGCAGGACCTGTGCGACATCGAGGACCTCGCGGCCCTGGGCTACGAGGTGCAGTGGATGGGACACGCCGACCTCGACCTGCTGCCGCGGCTACCCGGCCTCGTGGCGGCTGGCCAGCCGGTGACCTTCTACGCGCCGGCCGCGGACGTCGGCTACTGGGCCGACCTGATGCGCCGCCGTGGGCGCCCCGACGGCGGCGGGCGCGGCGCGCACGGCGTGATGGTCTGCGGGGTGTCCGAGGACGGCGAGTGGCTGGTGACCCCGGACACCACCGACGAGGGACCCGAGTTCCGCCCCGAGTACCTCGCCGTTGCCGAGGTGACGGCCGCCGCCACCGCCGACCCGGAGCACTGGTTCGTGGACTGTCTGAGCCTGCGCAGGACCGGGGCACCGCAACCGGAGATGTTCGCCGAGCGTTACCGGCAGAGCATCACCGGGCTGCAGGACGGATTCGAGGCGTACGAGGCCCTGCCCCAGCTGCTGCTCACCGACCGGGCCTGCCGCCCCGACCTGGACCAGCAGGTGGCCAGCGCCGACCTGCTGCGGATGCTCGCCGGTTCCCGGAACCTGTTCTACCGGTTCCTCCGGTACACCTCGCACAGCCCGGAGGTGGTGACCACGTACCGCCGGCTGGCGGCGCTGCTGTCCCAGTTGCTCGGCCGGGCCATGGGGTACCTGGGCGGCCAGGGCCCGGGCGACCTCGGCCCGTGGCGCCGTGAGCTGCAGACCCTCCGGACGGCCGAGGTGACCTGCCTGCGCCAGCTCAAGGCCGAGCTGGCCGCCGGAGCCGTGACGATCACCCTTCCCGGTTGAGCGGCACCGGCCGCTCCACCACCACTGAAGTCGAAGGTGCCGAGCATGGACATCGCAATCATCGGCCAGGCCGTCGAGATCCCGGGAGCCTCCGATCCGCAAGGCTTGTGGGAGCTGGTGGCGGCCGGTCGCAGCCTCACCCGACCGTTTCCGGCCCGGCGCCGGCGCGACGTCGAGGAGTTCGTCCGTCACCGGGACCGGACCGCCCTCGGCCAGCGGCCGGATCTGGCCGGTCCCGAGTACCACCGGGCCAGCTACCTGGACCGGATCGACCTGTTCGACCACGAGTTCTTCGGGATGACCCAGGCCCAGGCGGCGCTCACCGACCCGCACCAGCGGCTCATGCTACGGACGACCTACCGCGCCCTCGAGGACGCCGGCTATGTGGGCGAGCGGGTTCGGGGAAGCCGGACCGGTGTGTACGTCGGCTTCGCCGCCAATCCCGGCGGTGACTACGCCGAGTACTGGTCGACGATCGACTCCTCGGTGAACCAGCTCGGCATCACCGGCAACATCCCGACGATGCTCGCCAACCGGCTGTCGTACCTGCTCGATCTGTGGGGTCCCAGCATGGTGGTGGACAGCGCCTGCTCGGCGTCGCTGGTCGCGGTACACCTGGCCCGGACGGCTCTGCTCGCCGACGACTGCGACATGGCCGTGGTGGCTGGCTCCCGGGTGATGCTGCTGCCGGTCAAGCGCGCTTCCCACCGGATCGGGATCGAGTCGTCCGACGGCACGACCCGGACGTTCGACGACTCCGCCGACGGCACCGGGATGGGCGAGGGGGCCGGTGCCCTGGTGCTCAAGCGCCTGGACCGGGCACTCGCCGACCGCGACCAGGTCCTCGCGGTGATCAAGGGCAGCGCGGTGAACCACGACGGCAATTCCGAGTCGATGACCGGGCCGGACGCGCAGTCGCAGGCCCGGCTGCTGGCCTCGGCCTGGCAGCGGGCCGGGATCGACCCGCGCACCCTGGGCTATCTGGAGGTGCACGGGACGGCGACCCGGATCGGCGACCCGGTGGAGATCGACGGCTTGACCCGGGCGTTCCGCAGGGTGACCGACGAGCGCGGCTTCTGCGCGGTCGGCACGGTCAAGACCACCGTCGGGCACCTCTTCGAGGGGTCCGGAGTCCTCGGGATGATCAAGGCGGTGCAGGGTTTGCGGAACCGGCAGATCGCCCCGCTGTCCTACCTGCGGCAGCCCAACCCCGACATCGACTTCGCCGCCTCCCCGGTGCGGTTGCCGACCGAACTCGAACCGTGGCCGGAGCGCGACGGGGTCCGCCGGTGCGGGGTGAGCGCTTTCGGTCTCGGCGGCACGAACGCGCACGTGGTCCTCGAGGAGTACGTCGATCCGACGGCCGAGGCGCCGGTGTCCGAGCCCGACGCCCGGCTCGGATACCTCTGCACGCTCAGCGCCCGGACCGACCGCTCGCTGCGGCTGATCCTGCACGCGCTGCGGGACCGGCTGGCCCGCGGCGACCTCGACCGGCGGCTCGCGGACGTCTGCTACACCGCGAACGTCTCGCGCAGCCACCACGAGCGCCGGGTCGGTCTGGTGGTCCGGGACATCGGCGAACTGCGGGACGGGCTGACCGCGATCCTTGCCGGTGACCCGCCCTCGGCGCGTACCGACGCCGGTGACCCGCGCCCGGAGCCAGCCGGCCGGGACGAGCGCGACCGCCTGCTGGAGAGGCTGCGGGTGGGCTGGCAGCAGGGCGACGACGTCGACCTACTGCAGCAGTTCGCCGACGGGCATCCGGGCCCGGCTCCGCGGACGGTCAGCCTCGTGCCGTACCTGTTCGACGAGACCCGCGCCTGGGTACCGTTCCCGGACGACTGGGAGTCACGCCTGCTCGGGGACAGCCGGCCGGTCGGGCAATCCGGCGCCTACCAGGTAACCTTCGTCCCGGTCGACGGCGCGGCGAAAGCCACCACCCCGGTGTCGGCGGTCGCACTCGTCGACCGGGACGCGCCGGACACCGGGCCCCGGCTGACCGCAGCGCTGCCCGGCGTACGGCTGGTCAGCCCGCCGCCGCCGGACCCGGACGCGCCGGACCGATTCTCCGCGACCACCGACCGGCTCCTCGCCGACGAGCCGACCCACCTCGTGTTCGCCCTGGGCTTCGAACCGCGACCGGCCGCCGATCTGGCGGAGTTCGACCGGCGGGTCGAGAAGAACGTGGTCGGGCTCTTCCTGTTGGCCAAGGAGCTGATGCAGCGGGCGGCCCAGCTGACGTTGGTGGTGCTGACCCGCAACGCCCTGGCGGTCGAACCGGGCGTCGGGGCGGTCGCCGAGAACGCCGCCCTGGCCGGACTGGCCAAGACGCTGATCCAGGAGTACCCGACACTGAACGTCCGCCTGGTGGACACCGACGACGCCACCGCCGATGAGGTGCTGGGCCGGGAACTGCTCGCCGACTCCCCCGGCGTCTACGCGCTGCGCGACGGTGTGCCACACGCCGAACTGTTCAGCGAGATCCCCGAGCTGACACCCCGGGCCGATCTCGACACCGAGCCGCTCCGGCCCGGGGGCGCCTACCTGATCAGCGGCGGTACCGGCGGCCTCGGCCTGGCCATCGGGCACCGCTTCGCGCAGCAGGCGCCCGGCGTCCGCCTGTACCTGACCGGCCGGACTGCGCTGCCGCCCCGCGCGGAGTGGGAGCGGCTGGCACACACCCCGGACGGCGGCCCGCTGGCCGACCGGGCGCGCGCCCTGCTGGACCTCGTCGAACTCGGGGCCGACGTCCGGGTGGAGGCCGGCGACGCCGGGGACGAGGAGCACCTCACCGACCTGGTGTCTCGGATCCGGCGCGAGCACGGGCGCCTCGACGGCGTGGTGCACGCGGCGGGCATCCCGGGCGAGAACCTGATCATGTTCCGGACGGCCGAGGACTTCCGGCGAGTACTCCGGCCGAAGATGCGCGGCGGCTACCTGCTGGATGCCCTGACCCGGCACGATCCACCGGACTTCGTCGTGCACATGGCCTCGGCCGCGGCGGTGTTCCCGTCGCTGGGCCAAGCCGACTACGCGGCGGCGAACTACTACCTGGACACGGTGGCCGTGGCGGCGTCCACGGTCGGCGACGCCTGCGGAGCCGACCCCAGCCAGAGGTCCACGGTCGGCGACGCCTGCGGAGCCGACCCCAGCCAGAGGTCCACGGTCGGCGACGCCTGCGGAGCCGGCCCCAGCCAGAGGTCCACCACCGCCCGCCGGGTGCTGGCGATCGACTGGGTGGCCTGGCGGGACACCGGCATGGCGGTGACCACGGGCGCGAACGAGGACGGCGTGTTCCGGGCCCTGCGTACCGAGGAAGGGCTGGACCTGCTGATGGCCGGGCTGCGCTCGGATCACCGGCGCTTCCTGGCCGGCCGGATCGACTACACCAGCGAGCTGGTCGCGATGCTGCCGGCGCAGCGGATGGCGCTGTCGGACGAGATCGCCGAGCGGGTTGACGCGGCGGCGGTCGCCGCGGCGGACCGGCTGGAGCAGCTGGCCGAACGGAACCGGGCCGCGATCCAGGCGGTCGCCGTCGATCTGGTGGGCCGGCCCGACGGGGAGTACTCCGCCGTGGAGCTGACCGTGGCCAGGTGTCTCGCGCACGCGACCGGCGCCCGTACCGTGCCGATCGACGCGGACCTGCGGACGCTGGGTGTCGACTCCCTCGGCGTGGTGGCCGTGACGAGCAACCTGAGCAGCGCCCTGGGGCTGAGCATCGACCCGGTCGACCTGCTCGGAGCCGCCTCGGTGCAGGCCATCGCCGAGACGATCGAGTCCGGCTACGGAACCGAGTGGGCGGACAGCTACGAATGAACGTTTCTCCACCTGGACCGCGCGGTGCCGGTGCACCGACTTCCATCGGCGGTCACGAGGGACCGCAAGGGGAGATGGAAAAAGGTTCACTGGTGCCCGGAGCGGTACGGCTGCGGCCCGGCCCCGGCACGTCCGCCGTGCCCATGGCCGGCCTGGCAGTGCGGCGCCCGGAACTGGTGGTCGCCGCCGGGTTGTTCGGGCTGCTGATGGCGACCGCCGGACGGTACGGCTGGTTCATCGACGAGCTGTACTTCATCCGGGCCGGCGCGGAACCGGCCTGGGGGTATCCGGACCAGCCGGTCTTCAACCCGGTCGCGGTGCACGCCCTCTTCGCGCTCGGCGACGGGCGGCTGGAGGTGGTCCGGGCGGTGGCGGCGCTGGCCAGTTGCGGGGCCGTCGTCGTCGCCGGATCCCTGGCCGGCCTGCTCGGCGGCGGCCCGGTCGCTCGGCTGCTCGCGGCGGGGCTGTGGGCCGCCTCGGGCACCGCGCTGACCACCGGGCACCTCTTCGTCACCGGGACGTTCGACGTGCTGGCCACCGCCGTGCTGTGCTGGTGCCTGGTCCGGGCCGGCACCTCCGCCGACCCGCGCTGGATGGTCCCGGCGGGGCTGGCCCTGGGGCTGGGGCTGACCAACAAGGTGCTCGTCGGCGTCGCCGCCGGCTGCCTCGCCGTCGCCGTGCTGCTGGTCGGTCCCCGCTGGCTGCTGCGCTCGTGGTGGACCGCGCTCGGGGCGGTGCCGGCCGTGCTGGCCGCCGCGCCGTACGTCTACTGGCAGGCGACGCATGGCTGGCCGCAGGCCGAGGTGGCCGACTCGATCGCGGCGCTGGCGGAGAGCCGACCACTGGGCCAGTTGTGGGGCCAGGCAACCATGCTGGCGGCCCCGGCCCTGCCGCTGTTTCTCGGTGGACTGTGGTACGTCTTCCGCTCCGAGCGGCTGCGCCCGGCGCGCGCACTCGGCCTGGGTTACCTGCTGATGCTGGTCCTGGTGATGGCCATGCGCGGCCGGGGCTACTACACCTGCGGCATGGGCCCGGCGCTGGCCGCGCTGGGTGGTCTGGCCGGGGAACGGTGGCTGGCTCGCGGCCGCCGGGCCACCGCCGCGATCCGGCCCGGCTCCGGCACCACGGCGGCCGGCGGGGGCGACCGGCGACCGCTCCCGTGGCGTCCGGCGGCGCTGGCCACCATGCTGGCGGTGGCGTTCGTCGTCGACGTGCTGTGCTGCCTGCCGGTGATCCCGGTCCGGCACCTGCAGGCGAGCGGGGTGGGTCGGCTGAACCCGATGATCGTCGAGGAGGTCGGCTGGCCCGAGCTGGCGCGTACCGTCTCGCGGGTCTGGCAGCAGATCCCGCCGTCCGACCGGGACCAGGCGGTGATCTTCACGACCAACTACTCCAACGCCGGGGCCCTGGACGTGTACGGAGCCGCGCTGGGGCTGCCGCGCGCCTTCAGCGGGCACACCGGCTACGCCCAGTGGGGACCGCCCGCCGGCACCGGGCCGGTCGTACTGGTGGGGTTCGAGAGTCCGGCCGTGGTCTCCGCGGCCTTCCGGGACTGCCGCCAGGCAGCGGTGGTCGACAACGGCGTCGGGCTGTCGAACAACGCGCAGGGCCAGCCGGTGCTGCTCTGCGCCGGCACCACCCGGCCCTGGCCGGAGTTGTGGCCGGCGCTGATCCACTACGACCTCGGGTACGGGCGGACGCTACCGGGCGTCCGGGGCCGGTGACCGCCGAGCGGGCCGGGCCGGCGGCGCCGCACCGGCCCGGGACGGCCACCGACGAACGGGACCCGGCCGACCGCACCGACCTGACCCGCGGCCCGGTGCTGCGCCGGACGGTGTCCTACGCGCTGCCGGTTGCCGGGTCGAGCCTGCTGCAGCAGTCGTACCTGCTGGTGGACGGCGCGGTCGTGGGGCACTTCCTGGGCAGCCCGGGCCTGGCTGCGGTGGGCGCCGCCCAGGGGCTGGTGTACCTGTTGTCGACCGGGTCGTACGGGCTCGCCGGGGCCTTCTCGATCCGGATCGGACAGCTCACGGGCGCCGGGCAGGATCCCCGTGCCGCCCAGCGCGCCTTGGCCACCGGCACGGTGCTCTGGTCGCTGGTCGGCGTCGGCCTCACGCTGGCGCTCGCCGGACCGGCCTTCGCCGCCATGGGCGTCGGCGCGCAGGTGGCGCAGGACGCCCGGCTGTTCCTCACGACGTACTCTGCCGGGCTGCTCCCCGTCTTCGGGCTCACCGCGATCGCCGCGGTCTACGGCGGCCGCGGTGACTCCCGCGCCTCGATGCTGCTGCTCGGCCTGGGCAACCTGCTCAACGCCGGGCTGGTGTGGTGGTTCGTCGGGCCGCTGGAGCTGGGACTGGCCGGGGCGGCCTGTGCGACGGTCGGCGCGAGCGCGCTCGCCGCCGGTGTGGGCCTGTCCGGGCTGGCCCGGCAGCGCGGCGGCAGGTCCGGGAGAGCGCCGACGGCGTCGGCCGTGCGCCGCGAGTTGCGTACCGGGATCCGGATCGGCCTGCCGATCACGGCGCAGCACCTGGTGATCGGGCTCGGCGCCACCGTGCTGCTCGGGATCGTCGCGGGCCTGGGGACGGCGGTCCTCGCCGGGATCACCGTCATCGTCCGGTTGGAACTGTTCGCCTCGTTGGTCTTCCTTGCCCTGGCGTCCGCGCTGTCGGTGACGGTCGCCCAGAACACCGGGGCCGGTCACCCCGACCGGATCCGGACGGCGCTCGCCGGGTGCGTATGGCTGACCGTCGCGTTGAGTGTGCCGGTGTCGGTCGGCCTGGTCACCTCCCGTGACCTGGTCGCCGGACTGTTCGTGTCCGATCCCGTGGTGACCGGGATGATCGGACGATACATCGCCATCACGTACCCGTT
Organism: Plantactinospora sp. DSM 117369; assembly: GCF_053764795.1. Classification (NCBI taxonomy): domain Bacteria; kingdom Bacillati; phylum Actinomycetota; class Actinomycetes; order Micromonosporales; family Micromonosporaceae; genus Plantactinospora; species Plantactinospora sp. DSM 117369. Next base: position 5,998,180 of record NZ_CM132446.1, read on the forward strand.
CTTCGTCTGTTACGCGCTGATGGTCGTCATCCACGGCTACGTCACCGGCCTCGGCCGTACGACGATCCCGCTGGTCTGCACCCTGCTCTCCTTCGCGGCCGTCCGTCTGCCGCTGTCGGCGCTGCTCGGCGACCGGTTCGGCGTGGACGGGCTGATCTGGGCGGTCGTCGTCGGCTGGGTTGTCGGCCTGGGCTACACGGTGCTCGCGGTGACCGGCGGCCGCCGGGTCGGCGTCACCCCGGCGAGGTGGCCATGACCAGTACCCGGCGCACCGCTCACCTCCGGGCCGCACTGCCGCTGGCGGCCTGCCTGTCCGTCGTGGCCGTCCTCTACGGGACCAACCTCGGTGGCTACCCGGAGTTCGGCAACGACGACGAGGGCACCTACTACGCCCAGGCCTGGGCCGTGGTCACCGAGGGGCGGCTCGCGCACTACACCTACTGGTACGACCATCCGCCGCTGGGCTGGATCCAGTTGGCCGCGTTGCTGCGCCCGGCGCAGTGGCTGTCCGGCGGTCAGCCGGCCCTGGTCGGCGGGCGAGCCGTGCTGGCGATGGTCATGGTGGTCTCCGCCGCCCTGCTCTACCGCGTCGCCCGCAACCTCGGCATGCCCCGGAGCGGGGCGTCGGCGGTCATCGGGATCTGGTGCCTGTCGCCGCTGGTGCTCTGCTACGGCCGGCAGATCCTGCTCGACAACATCGCGCTGATGTGGCTGCTGGCCTCGCTCGCGACGGCGACCGGCTCGCCGCGCTGGCGCCGCCCGGTGCTGTCCGGGGTGTGCTTCGGCGTCGCGATCCTCAGCAAGGAGACCGCCGCCCTGGCTGGGCTGGGCATCCTGGTCGCGCTGCTCACGTCGGGCGAGGGCCGGCCCCGCTCGTCCGGCGCCGGCCGCTGGCTCGCCGCGGCCGGTCTGGTCGTGGGCGGCTGGGTGGTGTGCGTCGCGATCGCCAACGACATCTTGCCGTTGCTCGGGGCGATCGAGTGGCAACTGCACGGTCGCGGCGGCTCCGGGTCCCTCCTCGATCCCGGCTCCACGGCCCGTCGGATCGTCGCGTCGTGGTGGTCGCTCGACCCGTACCTGCTCTCGCTCGGGGTGGCCGCCGCCCCGCTGGGCCTCGCCCGGCGGGCCACCCGCGGTGTCGCGTTGATCCCGGTCGTGCTCGCCCTGGCCGGGTCGCGGCCCGGCGGCTACCTGCCGGCCATGCACGTGATCACGATGCTGCCGTTCCTGGCGCTGCTGATCGGGTACGCGGTGTGGCAGGGCTGGTGCGCGGCGACCCGCCTGCCCGGCCGCCGGTCGGCCGGGGCCCGCGTCGCGGTGGCGGTGCTGGCCGCTGCGGCCGTCCTGGCCGCGGCCCCGTCGTGGGTGGCGGGCACCCGGACGGCCCTGACCGTGGACGCGAACGCCCCGTACCGGCAGGCGCTGTCGTTCGTCGCCGCCAGCCTGCCCCGGGACACGGTGGTGCTCACCGACGACGACACCTGGAACGATCTGGTCCGCCTCGGGTGGAGTGGGAATGGGTGGGACGGCGCCGTCTGGCACTACAAACTGGACCGCGATCCCGAGGCTGTCACCGAACTGCCGAACGGGTGGCGCGACGTCGACTACCTCCTGGCCGGCCGGGCGATGGAGTCGCTGCTCGGCACGCCGGCGATCAGTTGGGAGCAGGCGCCCGAGGTGGTGAGCGCCTGGCGGAACAGTTCGGTGGTCGCTTCCTGGGGACCGCCGGACTCGCCGGTCGTACTGCGCCGGGTCGACCCGGCCGGCAGTCTGGGCTGCCGGCGGCGGGACTGCCCGGCGCGGGAGCCCGGCTGGACGACCGGCGAAACCGGGCGGCGGTGACGCCGTCGTCCACATTCCGTTCCTCGCCGAGTGCGTCAGACTCCGGACACGCGTGAGCCCGCACCGTTTCGGCGCGGGCTCGTGCAGTGAACCTTTCAACCTCCTCCTGCGGTCCGGCGGACCGGGAGGTCGGAGGCGGCGCGTGAGCGCCGCGCGGTTCAGGTTGAAAGGTGCGATGTCAGCCGTCCTGGTCCCACGGCCAATCGTCGGTCGGGTCGTCGGGGTCGTCGGGGTCCTGGGTGACGACCGTGATGGCCGCCATCTGGACGAGACCGGAATCGGGCGCCTCGCCACTTCCCGCGGCGTGCGCGGAGGCGGCGACGGTGAGCGGCAGGAGGGCGCCTGTCACAAGTACCGGAACAAGCAGTCGGAGCCTGAGTCGCATGGGGTGATCCTCTCTTGAAGAGTCGCATTTCGGGCGTCGAAGGTTGCCTTCTGGCGCCCATCCCGGGTCTGCCAGCCGGCTCGGCGTTCGTAGCGGCATTCAGACGTCATTGACCGGCGTTCACCGGCCACCATGTCGCGTCAGGCCGGAGCAGCCGCTGCGGTGGCAGCGGAGGCGGCCACGCTGGCGGCCGCGCCGGCGAACAATTCGGCGGCGAGGACCAGGCGCAGCGCCTTGGTGAGCTGTGGCATGAGAGGTGACCCTTTCGGGAGATGTACCCGACGTGACTTGGACTTGACTTGAGTTAACTAGGTGATGACTACGGTATGCAAGACCGTCACGTCGAGGCAAGGCCCTGTCACGAACTTTCGCAACACCGGCACGCCGATCGGCCGCCGCAGATCGCTCTTCATCCGTATGGTTGACTGGAGTCAGGGAGCCGTTACAGTAGTAACGTAACTCCAGTTGATGAGGTGGGTGCGAGGGTGGATCGACGGGCGGAGTTCGGGCGGCGGCTGCGGACGCTGCGGGAGTCGAAGGGTCTCACGCAGCGCGAGCTGGCCGGCGACTTCGTCACGCCGAGCTACGTCTCACGGCTCGAGGCGGGACGGCGCCGAGCCACTCCGGACGTGCTCCGCAACCTGGCCGCCGCGCTCGACGTGAGCGTGAGCGATCTGCTCGGCGAACCGCCGGCCGACGCCGGAACTCCATCCCCGGACACGTCCCTTCTCGACGAGGTGCTGAGCCCACACCCGGAGGACGCCGAGGACTACGCGGCCGCCTCGGCGGCCCTCGCGGTCACCTGGCGAGCGGCCCGGGCGGCCGGCGACTTCCACCTCGCCGCCGCGTCCGGGATGCGCCGACAGCGCATCCTCGCCGCGCTGGACGACGGGACGGCCCGGATCGAGTTGCTGGACGAGCTGGCCGCCCTGCCGCAGATCGGCCGGCACCCGTGGCTGCACACCATGGTCGAGGCGGACCGGGCGGCCGAACTGCTCGCCCGCGGCGATCTCGGTCGCGCGCGCGAGCTGGCCACCGCCGCCGCGGAGCGGGTCGGCGGCACGCCGCTGGCGCACACCGCCACTCACGTCGAGGTGCTCGCCGTCCTCATCGCCATCCTCGTCGAACAGCTGGAGACCGAACCGGCGCGAACCGCGATCGACACGTTGCTGCGGGTCGCCCGAGCCACCGGCCGCTCCGCGGTGATCGGCCGGGCCCACGAGGCCGCCGCGCTGGCGCTCGCCCGGATGGGTTTCCCGGAGCAGGCCCGCGACCACCTGGACCGCGCCCACCGCACGCCGGTACTGCCCACGCTCCCGCTGCACGAGTGGATACGGCTGTGCCGGACCTCCACCTCGGTCCTGCTCGACACCGGCGGGGATCTCGCCGACATCGGCAACTGGCTGCAGAACGCCGAGACCGCCGCACGCCTGCTCGCACTGCCCGCCGAGCGGCGCCGGGTGCTCCTGCTGCGGGCCCGGTACGAACTGGCGGCCGGGCTCAGCGCGCGCTGCCTGCGCACCACCGAGCTCATCCTGACCGACCCTGGCGGACTGCCGCATCTGGACACGGTGCGCACCCGCGTCACCCGGGCCCGGGCGCTCGCCCTGGCCGGACAGCGCACCGAGGCCGTCCGGGACCTGCGCGAACTCGCGCTCCTCGCCGAGGACCTGCACTCCTACCGGATGGCGGTGCAGATCTGGCGGGACATCGATCACTTGCGCGCGCCGGACGAGCCGGCCCGCCGACCGGAGGGAGAACCCTGATGACCGTACGCACGATCAGCCATGTGGAGCTGATGACCGAGGACGCGGACGCCGCGCTCGGCTACTTCGTCTCGGCCTTCGGGTTCACCCCGGTGGCCCGGGCCGAGCGGCCGGACCGGACCTCGACCCTGCTGCGCGGCGGGGTGAACATCGTGGTCACGGCGCCGCGCGGCGCCGGTCCGGTCCGCGACTACCTGGACGGGCACGGTGACGGCATCGCCGATCTCGCGTTCACCTGTGACGACCCCGCCGAGATGATGCGGCGTGCGATCGCCGCCGGAGCGCGGGCGTTCCCGGCCGGGACGCTGGGCGCGCCGGCCGTCGAGGGCTTCGGCGCGGTCCGCCACACCCTGCTGCCCACCTCGGTCACCGATCCCGGCTGGCTGCCGGGCGCCGGATGGTACCGGCTCGGCCCGGTCCCGCCGGCCGGCGCCGACCTGGATCTGGACCACGTCGCCGTGTGCCTGACCGCCGGCACCCTGCGCGACACCGTCGAGCACTACGAGCGCGCGTTCGGGTTCGAGTGGTTCTCCGGCGAGTACATCGAGGTCGGCGCGCAGGCGATGGACTCGATCGTGGTCCGTACCGGTGACGGCGCGACGTTCACCATGATCGAGCCTGACCCCACCCACGAGCCCGGCCAGATCGACGACTTCCTGCGCGGCAACAACGGGCCGGGCGTGCAGCACCTCGCCTTCACGGTGTCGGACATCGTGGCGGCGGTGCGCGAGCTGTCGTCCCGCGGGGTGGGCTTCGCGCGGACGCCGGGCTCCTACTACGACACCCTGCAGGCCCGGGTCGGGCACCTCGACGAGCAGCTCGGCGACCTGCGCGAGACCAGCGTGCTGGCCGACCGCGACGAGTGGGGATACCTGCTGCAGATCTTCACCCGCCCGCCGCACTCGCGGCCGACGCTGTTCTACGAGCTGATCCAACGGCACGACGCCCGCGGCTTCGGCTCGAACAACATCCGAGCGCTGTACGAGGCAGTCGAGCGGCTGCGCGCCGAGTCGCTCACCGGATCGGGCCGGGCCTGACATGACGTACCTGGGAATGGCCGCCTTGGCCGCCCGGGCGCAGCCGCTGTTCGACCCGGCGGCCTGGGACTTCGTCGCCGGCGGATCGGGTGACGAGCGCACCCTGGCGGCGAACCGGACGGCGTTCGAGGCGATCCGGCTGCGTCCCCGGATGCTGCGCGGGATCGCCGCCGCCGACCCCGCGGTCCTGGTGTTCGGCCGGCGCTGGTCCGCGCCGGTCGGGGTCGCACCGATGGCCTACCACGGTCTGGCTCATCCGGGCGGCGAGCCGGCGACGGTGGCCGGGGCCGGCGCGGCCGGGCTGCCGGTGATCGCCCCGATGCTCTCCGGTCACCCGCTCGAGGACCTGGCCGCAGCGGCCCGGAGTCCACTGTGGCTGCAGCTCTATCCGCTGCGGGACCGGTCCGTCACCGCCGACCTGCTGGCGCGCGCGGAAGCGGCCGGCGTCGAGGCGATCGTGCTCACCGTGGACGCGCCGCGGCTGGGCGACCGCCGCCGGGACAGGCGGTCCGGCTTCCGGCTGCCGCCCGGCCTGGCCCCGGCCAACCTGGCGCCGTACGGGGTGGCGGCCGACCCGTCCGATCCGGCGGCGCACACCGCGGCAGCCTTCGAGCCGGCGATCGGCCCGGAGTACGTGGCCTGGCTGGTGTCGCGTACCCGGCTGCCGGTGGTGGTGAAGGGCGTGCTGCGCGGCGACGACGCGGCTCGGGCGGTGGAGTCCGGCGCGGCCGGTGTGCTGGTGTCCAACCACGGTGGGCGGCAGCTGGACGGGGCGATCGCGGCGGTGGACGCTGTCGCCGACGTCGCGGCGGCGGTGGACGTACCCGTCTTCGTCGACGGCGGCGTCCGCGGCGGCGCCGACGTCCTGGCCGCGCTGGCCCGGGGCGCGACCGCGACCTTCGTCGGTCGGCCGGTCCTGCACGCGCTCGCCGTCGGCGGCGCGTCCGGGGTGCAGCAGGCACTGGCCGGGCTCACCGAGGAGTACGCCGACGCCCTGCTGCTCGCCGGGTGCCGGGACAGCGACGATGTCGACCAGTCCCTGCTCGCCGACGGCTCCGGCGTCGCCCGCCACCGCAGCGGCCCGGGCGACCTGGACGCCGGCGACCTGGACGCCGGCCTTCTGCACGGCAGCGTCACCGACCCGCTGCTCGACACGATGACCTTCCTCAACGAGGTGACCGAACGGTTCCCGGACGCGATCTCGTTCGCGCCCGGACGGCCGTACGACGCCGACTTCTCCCTCGACGACGTACTGGCCGACATCCGCGCGTACGTCGCGCACCGGTCCGCCGGCGACGACCCGGGTGCGGTGCAGCGGAGCCTGCTGCAGTACGGCCCGACCAGCGGCCTCGTCGGCGATCTGATCGCCCGGCTGCTGGCGTCGTCCGAGGACGTCCACGTGCCGCCGGAGTCCATCGTGGTCAGCGTCGGCGCGCAGGAGGCGCTGCTGCTCGCGCTCCGGACGCTGTTCGCCGCGCGGGACGACGTGCTGGTGGTGCCAGCGTCCTGCTACGTCGGCGTCTCCGGGGCGGCGCGGCTGCTCGACCTGACCGTCCGGCCGGTTCGCGAGACCGCGGACGGGATCGACCTCGGCGAACTCGACCGCGTGGTCCGGGCCGAGCGGACGGCCGGACGCCGGGTACGGGCCTGCTACGTCGTCCCGGACACGGCCAACCCGTCCGGCGCCACGCTGAGCCGGGCGGACCGGGTCGCCCTGCTGTCCGTGGCCCGGCGGCACGACTTCCTGATCCTCGAGGACAGCCCCTACCGGGTGTTCGCCGGGCCGGACCCGATGCCGTCGCTGAAGTCGCTCGACACCGGCCGGCGCGTGGTGCAGATCGGCTCGTTCGCCAAGACCGCCTATCCCGGACTGCGGGTCGGTTACCTGGTCGCCGACCAGACCGTGCGCCACCCGGACGGGCGCCGCACGATGCTCGCCGACGAGATCGCCAAGGTCCGCAGCATGGTCACCTGCAACGCCCCCGGCCTGACCCAGGCGGCGCTCGGCGGGTTCCTGCTGCGGCACGACTTCCGCCTCGACAAGGCCACCGCGACCGCCGCCGCGCACTACCGGCAGACCCTGGACGAGGTGCTCCGGACGCTGGACGAGTGCTTCCCGGCCGGCGAGCGCGAGCGGCTCGGCGTCGGGTGGAACGTCCCCGACGGGGGCTTCTTCCTGCGGCTGCGGGTCCCGTTCCGGGCGGACGAGGCGGCGCTGCGGCGCAGTGCCACGGAGTACGGGGTGATCTGGACCCCGATGGCGTTCTTCACCCTGGACGGCGGCGGTCGCGACGAGATCCGACTGTCGTGCTCCGCGCTGGACCCGGCCCGAGCCCGCGACGGGATCCGGCGGCTCGCCCGGATGATCCGGGACCATCACCAGAGCTGACGCGTCCGCCGCCGCCCGGGGTCCCTTTCCGGGGCGGCGGCAGACCACGGCGTCAGGATTTGACCATACCCGCCGCGCGCTCCGGGTCGGTCTCGCCGACGCCGTACGACGGGCACAGCGCGGCGAGCGGGCAGGCGCCGCAGGCGGGCTTGCGGGAATGGCAGATCCGCCGGCCGTGCGCGGTTGCCCGGTCGGCCAGCGGCGCCCAGTCCCGGCGCGGGAACAGCGCGGTGACCTCCGCCTCCACGTCGGCCGGATCCCAGGCGTCGGTCCATCCCCAGCGCGCGGACAGCCGGCCCACGTGGGTGTCCACGGTGAGCGCGGGTCGCCCGTACGCGTTGGCCAGGACCATGTTCGCCGTCTTGCGGCCGACCCACGGGATGGCGACCAGGGCGTCCAGGGTCCGGGGCACCCGGCCCAGGTGCTCCGACACCAGCCGCCGGGCGACCTTCTGCACGGCTTCGGTCTTGAGCCGGTAGTAGCCGACCGGGCGCAGCATCTCCTCCAGGTCGGCCGGGTCGGCTCCGGCTAGTGCGGCCGCGTCCGGGTACGCCGCGAACAGTTCCGGCGTCACCGAGTTGACCCGTTCGTCGGTGGTCTGCGCGGCCAGCACCCCGGCCACCAGTAGCTGGAACGGGTCGTCCCAGCGCAGTTGCAGGCGGGCGCCGGCGTGCCGCTCGGCGAGGATCCGGTGGATCTGCCGGGCCCGCCGGACCAGACCCAGGCGGGTCTCCCCCGGCCGGGCGGTGAAGTGCTTCGACGGCCCGCCCTCACGTTCCGGCCGGACCAGGACGGCGCTGGTCATGCCCCCTCCTCGCTCCGCTCGTCGGCGTCATGACCTTTAAGCCTGGGCCGGCTGATGCCCTCGCTCCGCTCGGTCACGCCCCCTCCTCGCTCCGCTCGTCGGCGTCATGACCTCTAAGCCTGGGCCGGCTGATGCCCTCGCTCCGCTCGGTCACGCCGGCACCTCCACGGCACTGCGCCGCGCCGCCACCTCGGCCTGCCAGGCGGACAGGGAACGGCGCAGCGCCGCCGGGTCCGGGCCGTGCCGCAGCACCCCGGTGGTGACCGTCAGCATGGCCCGTCCCGGCCCGAGCAACCGGCACGGCCCGACGACCTCGTCCGGGTCGCGGTCGGCCCGCCCCAGCCCGGGCACCTCAACCACCGCGTCGCGCAGCCGTCCCAGCAGGTCGGCGGACTCGGGGGCGCGGGCGCCGACCACCGCCGCGGCCGGGCCGGCGTCGCCGTACCCGTCGTTGGCCGCGGCCACCGCGTCGGCAAGGTGCTGGGCGACGGTCCGCCCGTCCGGCAGCACCGCGGTCTGCGCCTCGGTCGCGCCGTGGTTGGAGGTCCGTACCAGGACGAACACCGCCGTACCGGTGCGGTGCGCGTGGCGCAGCAGCGGCGCCAGGGTGCCGAACCCCATGAACGCGGCAGCGCTCACCGCGTCCGCCCGCAGCACGCTGTCCGGTCCCAGGAAGGTCGCGGCCAGGTCCGCCATGGTGTCGTCGGCGTCGCCGCGCTTGGCGTCGGCCAGGACGAGCATGCCGCGGTCGTGGGCGGCGTCGGTGAACTCGCGCAGCAGCTCCAGACCGGCGGGACCGTGTCGCTCGAAGAACGGGGTCTGTACCTTCACGGCGCCGATCCGGTCGCCCGCCGCGTCGAGCACGATCCGGCAGTAGGCGCGGGCGCCGGTCAGGTCCGGAGAGAGATCCCAGGCCCGCAGCCACTTGTGTGACGGGGCCACACCGAGGCAGAGCGGGCCGCGGTCGGCGGCGAGGCGGGCCCAGCGGTGGGCGAACGGCGTTGTCACGGGCAGGCTCCTTCGGGGGCGGGTACGAACAGCGGGACGAGTTCGGCCAGGCCGGTCACCACCGGCGGGCCCGGTTCGGTGCCGGTGGCCGCGCGGTCCAGCCAGTAGCCGGTCAACCCGGCGGCGGTGGCCGCGCGGGCGTCGTGGTCGAGGTGGTCGCCGACGTACGCGGCCTCGGCGGGCGCCACGCCCAGCGCCGCGCAGCCGGCCCGGAAGATTCCCGGATCGGGCTTGCCGATCCCGCCCGCGTCGTCCACGCACACCATCGCCTGCAGCCGGTCGCGCAGGCCGACGAGACGCAGCCGGCGGTCCTGGTTGGCGTGGCCACTGTTGCTGACCGCGCCGACCCGGATGCCGGCGGCGCGCAGGGCGTCGAGCGCCGGCCCGGCATCCGGGAACGCGCGCAACGCCCGCTCGCAGTGCCGCAGGTACCCGGCGAACCAGGCGTCGGCCGCGCCCGGTCCGGCGGCGAGCGGGAGACCCAGGTCGGCGCAGACCGCGCGGGCGCGGCGGCGACGCTGCTCCAGGAAGGTCAGGTCACCTCCGGTGAACCGGGCGAAGAAGTGTGCGCCCCAGAACCGCCAGCGTTCCCGCGCCACCGCGGTCTCCGCCGGGTCGAGACCGGGCCGCAGGTCGGCGAGATGGCGGCCGAAGCCCTCCGCGTCCGCGCCGCGGAAGTCGAGGAGCGTGTCGTCCACGTCGAACAGGACCGCGCGCATCTACCGCTCCCGACCCGCCGCCACGGCCCGGATCAGCCGGGCGGTGAGCGCGGCGCCCGAGCCGGACACGACGTCGTAGTGGTCGGCGCCCGCGCGGGACACGTGCAGGGATTCGGAGAGCGCGCCCCACCGGTCCAGGTCGGGCCGGTGGTCACCGGCCACCACCAGGTGCACCGGGCCGGGGTGGGGACGCGGCCGGAAGGCGCGCAGGGCGCGCTCGTTGCCGGCGAAGGTTGCCCACCGCTCGGCGAGCACGTCCGTGGTCAGCCCGGTGTCCGGCAGGTCGCGCAGCACTCCCGCCAGCACCTCGTCGACCGGCCGGTCGTCGGCGTCCGGGGGCAGGGCCGGCGGTTCGGCGCCGAGCAGGCGGGCGAGGTCGTACACGAAGGACTGCAGGGTCGAGTACGGGCCGTCCGGTGCGCCCAGCTCGTCCGGCAGGCCGGAGTCGATCGCGACCACCGGCAGGGTGGTCCCGGTACGCTCGCGCATCCGGCGGGCCAGCTCCAGCGCGACCACGCCCCCCATCGACCAGCCGGCGAGTACGCCGGGCGCCTCCGGGCCGAAGGCGATCAGCTCGGCGAGGTACCGGTCCGCCATCCCGCCGACGTCCGGCACCTGGCCGGGCGCGCTGGCCAGGGCGTGCACCGGATGCCCGGCGAGGTGCGCGGTGAGTTCGCGATAGCCGAAGACCGAGCCACCGACCGGGTGCACCAGCACGATCGGCGCACCCGTACCCTCCCGCCGCAACGTCACCAGGCTGGTGCGGCTCGCGGACCGGTCCGAGCCGGATCGGAGCCGGGCGGCCAGCGCGGCGACGGTGGGGGTCTCGAACAGCGCGGCGGGCGGCAGGTCGTAGCCGATCTCGCGGGCCCCGGTGGTCACCCGGATCGCCAACAGCGAGTTGCCGCCGAGGTCGAAGAAGTCGTCGTGCACGCCCACGGTCTCCCGGCCGAGCGCGGCCGCCCAGATCCGGGCCAGTGTCTCCTCGGTGGCGTCGCGCGGTGGCCGGCCCGCCACGACCGCCGGCTCGGGTGCGGCGGCGGCCCGGCGGTGCAGGGCCGCCCGGTCGACCTTGCCGTTCCGGGTGACCGGGAACGCCGGCACCGGGATCAGCCGGTCCGGGATCATCGGACCGGGCAGGCGGCCCCGGCAGTACGCGCGGACGTCGTCCGGGTCGGCGTCGCCGAGCAGGAAGCCGGCCAGGTAGTGGGTGCCACCGCGGGGCACGGCGACGACCGCTGCACCGGTAACGCCGGGGCAGCCGGCCAGCACCGCCTCCACCTCCCCGGGTTCGACCCGGTACCCACGGATCTTGATCTGGTCGTCGGCGCGGCCGACGAACTCCACCGTGCCGTCGTCGTGCTGCCGGCCCAGGTCGCCGGTGCGGTACAGCCGGGCGCCGGCCGGGCCGTACGGGTCCGGGACGAACCGGTCCGCGGTCAGGCCGGGCCGGCCGTGGTAGCCGCGGGCCAACTGCACGCCGCCGAGATACAGCTCGCCCACCGCGCCGGGCGGGACCGGACGCATCCGGGCATCCAGCACGTACATCGTCGTGTTGGCGATCGGCCCTCCGATGCGGACGGTCGTGGTGTCCGCCGGAACCGGGTGGCAGGTCACCGCGATCGCCGCCTCGGACGGGCCGTACGAGTTGAGCAGCGGTACGCCGAGCCGGGTGTGGCAGCGCCGGACGAGTTCCCGGGGGAGCGCCTCGGCGCCGACCACCACGGTCCGTACCGCCGCCCAGCCGCCGAGGTCGGCCTGGTCGAGCAGTGCGCGCAGCACCGACGGCACGATGTCCAGCACGGTCACCCGGTGCGTGGCCATGATGTCCAGGAGTCCGCCCGGATCGGCGCCGTCCGGGGCCGGGACCACGGTTGCGCCGCTGGTCAGCGCGAGGAAGACCTCCTCCAGCGCGAGGTCGAACCCGCCGGCCGCCTGGTGCAGGATCCGGTCACCGGGTCCCAGCCGGATCAGGCCGGCAGCGGTGCGGATCTCGTTGCTGAACCCGGCGTGGGTGTTGACGACGGCCTTGGGGACGCCGGTCGAGCCGGAGGTCGAGACGAGGTACGCCGCCGACTGCGGGTGCAGCGCGACGTCGAGCGGGGTGTCCGGGACGTCCGGACCGGTCTCGGTCTCCGCGGCCGTGCTGAGCGTGCACACGGCGCCGGCATCGGCGATCTGCCCGGCCCGGCGCTCCGCCGGGGCGAACGGGTCGAGGACGAGCACCGCGGCGCCGGATTTGAGCACGGCGAGCAGCGCCACGACGCGCTCCGGCCCGCGGGGCAGGGCGACCCCGACGCAGGTGCCGGGTCCGGCGCCGCGGGAGGCGAGGACCCGGGCCAGCCGGTTGGCCCGGCGGTCCAGGCCGCCGTAGGTCAGGGCGCCGCCGGTCCAGCACACGGCGATCCCGTCCGGGTCGGCGGCGGCCCGCGCCTCGACCAGGGCGTGCACCCGGAACTCCGGGTCGTGGCCGCCCGCCGTGTCGTTCCAGGCGTACAGGACCCGCTCGCGCTCGGCCGGGTCGAGCAGGTCGACGTCCGCCACCGGACGGTCCGGGTCGGCCAGGGCGGCGAGGGCGCGCCGGTACGCCGCCGCGAACCGGGCCACCGCGTCCCGCCCGAACCGGGTGCCGTCCCAGCTCCAGATCGCGGTGCAGGTGCCGCCCTCGTCGACGACGTTGAGGGCCAGATCGAACGGCTCGTGCACGACGTCGACGTCCACGGTGGACGCGCGGTACCCGGCGAACGTCTCCCGGGCAGGCTCGGTGCGGAACGTGCTGAACGAGGCGTGGAACGGCATCCGGCCGGCCGGGCGCCCCTCGCGCAGCGCGTCGGCCAGGCGGTCGAACGGGAGGTCCTGGTGGCCGAGCGCGGTCAGCGACTCGCGCCGGGCGGCGAGCACGAGGTCGCGCATGGTGGCGCCGGGGTCGACGCGCAGCCGGGCGATCACGTTGTTGCTGAAGAAGCCGATCAGCCCGGCCACGGCGGGATCGGTGCGGCCCGCCGTCGGCATCCCGACCAGCAGGTCGTCACTGCCGCTGAAACGGTGCAGGACCAGGGCGTACGCGGCGAGCATCGGGGCGAGCAACGTGCTGCGGGTCTCGGCGGCGAGCGCCCGGGCCGGCTCGACGAGCGCGGCGGGCAGGGGGCCGTCGACGAGGATGTCGCCCGAGCCGCGACCGTTCTCGCGTGGCCGCCCGGTGGGCAGGTCCAGGTGGGCGGGGGCGTCGCGCAACGCGTCGGCCCGAGCGCCGGCCACGGCACGCAGCCGCTCCGGCGGCCACGCCCGGCGCTCGGCCACGGCGATGTCGCGGTACTGCCGGGCGGGCGGCGGCGGGTCGTAGCGACGTCCGGCCGCGAGCGCGGCATAGCAGTCGCCGAGCTCGGTCCGGGCGATCTCGAACGACCAGGCGTCGGCGGCGATGTGGTGGGTGGCGAAGGACAGCACGGTACGGTCGCCGGGCAGCCGGATCAGCCGGCCCCGGGTCATCGGGCCGGTGCTCAGGTCGTACCCGCGGCTGTAGTCGTCGCGCAGCACCTCCTGGACGCGCGCCTCGACCTCGGCCTCCGGGACGTCGCGCAGGTCGTCGATGCGCAGCGGCGGGTCCTCGTCGGTGACGATCTGCCGGACGCTTCCGTCGCGCTCCACGAACCGGGTACGCAGCACCTCGTGCCGGGCGCGCAGCCGGCGCATCGCCTCGGCTACCAGGTCCGGGTCGAGCGGCGCCTCGACCCGGAGCGCGATCCCGGTGGCGTACAGGACCGAGTCGGGATGCAGCCGGTCGTGCACCCACAGGCGTTCCTGGGCGAACGACAGCGGGGCATCAGCCGGGGTAGGTGTGGGCGCGGCCGGGCCGGGACGCGGGGCGACGGCGGGGGAACCGCCGCCCCGCAGCCGCCGGGTGAGCAATGCCTGCTGGGCCGGGGTGAGCCGGGCCGGGCTGCCGGCGACCGTCATGACAGCCTCCGCAGCAGCTCGTCGGCCTCGTCGTCGCCGAGCGCCAGGATCTGGGCCACCAGCAGCTCCTCGACCAGGGCGGCCTGCTCGGTGACGGTCTGCCGCTCGAACAGGCCGTTGAAGGCCACCTCGACGCCGAATTCGGACCCCAGCGCGAACGCGAGCCGGGCCAGGGTCAGCGAGTGGCCGCCCAGGTCGAAGAAGTTCGCTGTCGCCGACACCGTGTCCAGGCCGAGCAGCTCGCCCCAGATCCGGGCGACGACCTCCTCGGCGGGGCCCTGCGGCCGGTCCGCCGGGTCGCCGGTCACCGGGCCGGGTTCGGGCAGGGCGGCCCGGTCGACCTTGCCGGTCGGGGTGAGCGGGAATGCGTCGAGCGTCACGAACAGCGACGGGACCATGTAGTCGGGCAGTCGTTCACGCAGCATCGCGCGCAGCGCGGCGGGAGTGGGCACGTCGCCGGTCAGGTGCCCGATCAGCCGGGCGTCGCCGCTGGCGTCCCGGCCCGCGGTGACCACCGCACCGGTGACGCCAGGGCACCCGGTCAGGGCCGCCTCCACCTCGGCGGCCTCGATCCGGAAGCCGCGGACCTTGATCTGGTGGTCGTCGCGGCCGAGGAAGCGCAGCAGCCCGTCCGGTCCGACCCGGACGATGTCACCGGTCCGGTACATCCGGCTGCCCGGCGGGCCGTACGGGTCGGGCACGAACTGGGCCGCGGTCCGGGCCGGCAGTCGCGGGTAGCCGTGCGCGAGCGCGGGGCCGCCGATCACCAGCTCCCCCGGCGCGCCAGGCGGCACCGGCCGCAGCCGGGCGTCCAGCACGTACATGGTGTGGCTGGGCAGCGGCCAGCCGATCGGGGTGTTCGCGGCGTCCCCGCCGAGCCGGTGCAACGACGCGAAGATGGTCGCCTCGGTCGGGCCGTACGAGTTGTACGCCTCGGCGACGTGCTGGCTCAGCCAGGCCGCGACGGTGGCCGGCATCGCCTCGCCGCCGCAGAGCACCTGGATGCCCGGGTCGGGCCGCCAGTCGAGCTGCGCCAGCAGGCGCCACAGCGACGGCGTGGCGTGCACGGTGGTGGGCCGCCACCCGTCGATCAGGGCGGCCAGCGCGCCGGGCTCGGTCGCCTGCACGGCGTCGGCGACGTAGACGTGACCGCCCGCGGTGAGCGGCAGCAGCAGTTCGAGCTGAGCGACGTCGAACGCGACGGTGCTGACCGCGACGAACCGGGTGTGCCGCCCGAACCGCAGCTCCGCCCGGAGCGCGCGGAACACCCGGGACAGGGCGGCGTGCGGGACCGCGACGCCCTTGGGCCGGCCGGTCGACCCGGACGTGTAGATCAGGTACGCGGGCCGCTCGGGTGAGCGCGGCACCGGATCCGGGACGGCGTCCGGGCGTTCCGCGTCCACCTCGACCACCGGGATCCCGTCCGCCAGCCCGGCCGGCGCGCCGTCGGTGACCAGCGCCCGGGCGCCGCAGTCGTCCAGCACGTAGCGCAGCCGGTCGGCCGGATGCGCGGGGTCGAGCGGCACCCAGGCGGCGCCGGTGCGGGCCACCGCGAGCAGCACCGCGGGCAGCTCGGCCCGCCGGCCGACCAGCACGCCGACCCGGTCGCCGGGCCGTACGCCGAGGCTCTGCAGGTGGGCGGCGAGGCGGTCGGCGTACCCGGTGAGCCACGCGTGGTCGCGCTCACCGAACGCATCGGACACCGCCGGGCCAGGTCCGGCCGACCACACCGCCGCGCACAGGTCGGTGCCGGCGTCTTCACCGCAGAGACCGGCCCGGCCGCGGCGCAGCAGGTCGTCGTGCTCGACAGGGGTCAGTACGGGCAGGTCGGCGACCAGGCCGGCCGGAGCGGCCACCGCGGCGGCGACCAGGCCGGAGAAGCGCCCGGCCAGTGCGGCCACCGTGCCGGCGTCGAAGAGTTCGTCGTCGAAGGCCCACACGGCAGCGATCCCTCCGTCGGCGGTACCGGTCAGGTCCAGGGCGAGGTCGTACAGCGCGACGCCGCCAGGCAGGTCGTACGGGGTGACGGCGGCCGGGCCCAGCGCGCCCAGGGCGGGCTCGGCGGGCCGGTACGAGAAGGTGGTCTGGAACAGCGGCGTCACGCCGGTCCCGCGCGCCGGCCCGACCGCTTCGACGAGGCGCTCGAACGGCACCTCGGCCTCGAAGGCGGCGAGTACCCGGCGGTGCTCGGCGGCGATCAGCTCGGAGACCGTCCCGGCGGCGCCGATGTCGCCGATGTCGCCGCGCACCACCAGCATGTTGAGGAAGCACCCGATCAGCCGGTCGATCTCGGGCCGGCCGCGCCCGGCGGCCGGGATGCCGATCACCACGTCGCCGGTCCCGGCGTGCCGGCCGAGCAGCACCCGGTACAGGGCGAGCAGGAGGGTGAACGGGCTGACCTTCGCGGCCCGGGCGGCGGCGTGCACCTGCGCGGCCAGGCCGGGCGGCAGTGTCGTGCGGTGGAAGGCGCCCAGCCCGGAGCGGGTGGCCGGGCGGGGCCGGTCGTGCGGCAGTTCCAGGCTGTCCGGAGCGCCCTCCAGCGCCCGCCGGGCCGCCTCGACCCGCGCCGGCAGGCGGTCGCCGCGTGCCTGCGCGTGCTGCCACAGGGCGTAGTCGGCGTACTGGACCGGCAGCTCGGGCAGCTCGGCCGGGCGGTTCGCCAGCCCGGCCGCGTACGCCTCGCGGACCTCGTCGAAGAGCAGGCCGACCGACCACGAGTCGGAGGCGATGTGGTGGACGGTGAGCACCAGCACGGCGTCGTGCGGGCCGCGCGGGATGAGGCGCACCCGCAGAGGCAGGTCGGTCGCCAGGTCGTAGCGGTACTCGGCGGCCGTTGCCGGCTCCAGGTCCGGGTCCACCGCGAAGTCCACCGTGGCCCTGGCCGCCACCACCTGCACCGGCCCGTCGGCGCCCGGCCGGTACCGCGTCCGCAGCACCTCGTGCCGGTCGACGACGGACTGGAAGGCGTCCCGGAGCCGGTCCGCGTCGACCGGGCCGCTCAGCCGCACGGCCAGCGGGACGCAGAACTGCTCCGGCCGGGCGGCCATCCGGTCGGCCAGCCAGAGACGCTGCTGCGCGAAGGACAACGGCGCCGGGGCCGCCGGGTCGCGGCGCGGTACCGGGCGGGCCTGCCGGGCGAGCAGGCGTTCGGCGAGGAGCCGGCGTCGGTCGCCGGTCAGCGTCGGTGCGGACATGGCGTCTCCCTGCGGTCGGTGGGTCTAGGCGTCGGCCCAGACGGTGCGGGCGGTGCCGCCGAGGGCGTGGGCGAGGGACTCGGCGCGGGCGCCGAAGGCCTTGCGGGTACGGGCCGCGACCGGGCCGAAGCCCTGTAGCGACAGGGTCACCGCGGCACGGCTCTGCTCGTGCCTCCAGACCCCGCAGATGCGCCCGCGGTCGAGCAGCACCGCGGAGATCCAGCCCTGCGGCCGGTAGATCTCCTCCTTGCGCTCCGGCGGCAGGAGCGCCTCGTGGTTGCGGGGGCAGGCGGCCACCACGTACGGGTCGAAGCCGGGGAGCAGCCGGGCGTGCGGTCCGCGCGGCAGCGCGGCGGTCATCAGCTCTTCCAGGTCGACGGCCCGGACGAAGCCGCGATGCCCTGCCACGTCGACCGGGGTGAGCTCGTCGCCGAGCGCGGCCATCGCCCGTCCTGCCTCGGCCGGCTGGCAGCCCCACCAGCGGGCGAAGTCCTCCCGGGCCACCGGCCCGTACGCGGCCACGAACCGGCGCACCACCTCCACCAGAGCGGCGTCCGGGGCGATCGAGTCCCACTCGGCGTCCACCCAGTCCCGCGGATTGACGAAGGTGACGTTGCGCCCGCGTCCGCTGCCGAAGCACAGGTCGCCGCGGTACGCGGACGGCTTGAACAGGTCACCCCATCCGGAGCGCAGCCGCTCGGCCATCTCGGGCCGGCCGATCCGGTCGGACACCGCGATGGCCAGTTCCTCGCGGGTGAGCTCGGCGCCGGACAGCGCCTCCGGGATCGCCGCCTGGATCGCGTCCAGCTCGTCCCGAGTGACGCCCTGGTAGCGCAGCCACGACGGGGTCAGGTGCCCGCGGCGCATCCGGCCGGCCGCAGTCCACAGTGGCATCTCCGCGGCCGGCAACAGGTGCAGCGTGCCGCGCATGGCCCAGGTCTTGACCAGCGCGCGGTCGGTCACCGCGGCGGCCACGTCACCCGGTCGGAGCTTGTCCGACCGGACCGTGACCGCGAGCTCGGCGCAGGAGGCGATCTGCGCGTGCAGGCCGCACAGCCGGGACGCGACGCCGGTGACGGTGTGTCCCGCATCACCGGGCTTTCCGGCGAGCAGGTGCCGCCCGAGGCGGAAGGCGAGCACCTGCTCCCAGGTGACCGAGACAGCGGGTTCGGCCCCGGTCATGCCGCCTGGTTCGCGGTCATGAACCGACGCAGGCTGGCCGGCCGCATGTCGGTCCACACCCGATCGATGTGGTCCAGGCATTCCTGGCGGGTGCCGGTGAAGCCGGTGTCGAACCATCCCGCCGGTAGCGTCCGATCGCGCCACCAGACGGAGTACTGCTCCTCCTCGTTGCGGACGACGGTGAACTGCTCGTCGTTCTCCGGGGCCGTCATGTCGTCTCCTTCCGTCGGTCCTGGGTGTTAACTAGAGTCAATTCTTGCGGCTCCATTGTCAACCCCAGTAAGCATAACTAGAGTCAACTCACTAGATGGCCGCGGTCTCGCGTGGCCCGCACCCCGGAGGAAGAGCCGTGACCCACTCTTTTCCGCCGCGCATCGTGGATCTCGTCGTCCGCCAGGTTCAGGCCCAGCCGGACGCCACTGCGGTCAGCGCCGGCGACCACTCGCTCACCTACCGCGACCTGGACCGGGCGTCCGACGCCGTCGCGTCCCGGCTGACCGCGGCCGGCACCCGTTCCGACGACGTCGTCGCGGTGCTCGCCGACCGCTCCCCCGACCTGATCGTCGCGCTGCTCGGCATCCTCAAGGCCGGCGCGGGATATCTCGTGGCCGACCCGTCCGCGCCCGCCGAGCGGCTGGCCTGGATCCTCGGCGACGCCGCGCCCGCCGCGATCCTGACCGGACCCGGGCACACCCCGCCCGGCGACCCGGCGGTGCCGGTGCTGCCCCTGACCGGCCCCGCCGCCCGACCCGCCGTCCCGGTGCCGGTCGCGCCCGGCACGCTGGCCTATGTCAGCTACACCTCCGGATCCACCGGCCGCCCCAAGGGGGTCGCCGTACCGCACGACGCGGTCGTCCGGCTGGTGCACGACACCCGCTGGGCGAGCTTCGGACCGGACGACGTGTTCCTCCAGGCGTCCCCCGTCGCATTCGACGCGTCCACCCTGGAGATCTGGGCGCCGCTGACCACCGGCGGGCGGCTCGCCATGCACCCGCCCGGCCCGGTCACCGCGGCGAGCATCGCCGCGACGGTCGCGGCCGAGGGTGTCACCGTGCTGTGGCTCACCGCCGGGATCTTCCATCAGCTCGCCCGCACCTCCCCCGGCGCCCTGCGCGGCGTCCGGCACCTGCTGGCCGGCGGAGACGTGGTCGCGCCACGGCAGATCGCCCAGGTCCTCGACGCGGTACCGGGGCTCACCTTCACCAACGGGTACGGCCCGACCGAGAACACCACCTTCACCACCTGCTGGACCAGCACGACCGCCCCGGCCGCCCGGACCACCCCGATCGGGCACCCGATCGACGGGACCGACGTACGGGTCCTGGACGACGAGCTGCGCCCGGTGCGGCCGGGCACCGAGGGGCGGCTGTGGGCCACCGGCCGCGGCCTCGCCCGCGGGTACCTGGGCCGTCCCGGCCTCACCGCGGAGAAGTTCCGGCCCGACCCGTGGGGCGCCCCCGGTGACCGGATGTACGACACCGGCGACCGGGTCCGGATCCGTGCCGACGGCGCGATCGAGTACCTCGGCCGGGCCGACCAGCAGGTCAAGGTCCGCGGCTTCCGGGTCGAGCCGGGCGAGATCGAGCAGACCCTGCGCCGCCGCCCGGAGGTGGCCGACGCGGCCGTGGTCGCGCAGACCGACCCGGTGACCGGGACCCGGCTGGTCGGGTACGTCGTGCTGGCCGGCGCCGCCGGGCCGGAGACCGCCGCCGCCATCCGCCGCGACCTGCGCACCGAGCTGCCCGAGTACATGATCCCGGCCGCCGTACTGCCACTGGACCGGATGCCGCTCACCGCCAACGGCAAGGTGGACCGGTCCCGGCTGCCCGCCGCGGACCGCGCGCCCCGCACCGTGGAGGGTGACTACCACCCGCCGTCCACGGCCACCGAGGCCGAGCTCGCCGAGGTGTGGGGCCGCGCCCTCCAGGTCGAACCGATCGGCGTGGACGACGACTTCTTCGAGCTCGGCGGGCACTCGCTGCTCGCCGCCGAACTGGTCGGCGAACTGCACCGCCGGTTCGCGGTCCGGGTCCCGGCCCGCACGCTGTACCGCGACGCGACCATCCGCCGGCTCGCGGCGGTCGTCGACGAACTCCGGGACACCCTGGCAGTGGCAGCATGACCGCGACCGCCGTACCCGCCACCGGCCGCTGCCCGTTCGGCTTCGGCGCCGCCGCGAGCCTCGATCTGATCGACCCCGGCCTGTACGCCTACCGGGACCCGCACCCGATCTGGCAGGGCCTGCGCGAGCACGATCCGGTGCACTGGCAGCAGGTCGGCCCGGATCTCGGCTTCTGGTCGGTGACCCGGTACGCCGACGTCGACCACGTGCTGCGCCGGCACGATCTGTTCACCTCCGAGGAGGGATCGCTGCTGACCCTGCTCGGACGCGGCGATCCGGCCGGTGGCCGGCAGATCGCGGTCACCGACCCGCCCCGGCACTCGCAGATGCGCGACCGACTGCAGCGCGCCATGACCAAGCGGTCGCTCCAGACCCACGACGGCATGATCCGGGCGGAGATCCGGCAGTTGCTCGGCGCGATCACCGACGACACCCCGGTCGACGTGGCCGCCCTGCTCACCGACCTGCCGATGGCCGTGACCGGCACGCTGATGGGTGTGCCGCGCGCCGACTGGCCGCGGCTGACCCGACTCACCACGATGGCGATCGCGCCGGACGATCCCGAGTACGCGCTGCCCGGCGGACCCGGCGAGACCCTGCGGGAGGCGCACCGGGAGCTGTTCGCGTACTTCCAGGACCTGCTGGACGATCGCCGCCGGGCGCCGGGCGAGGACCTGGTCAGCCGGCTCATCGCCACCGAGGTGGACGGCCGGCCGCTCGGGTCGAGCGAGATCGTCTCCAACTGCTACAGCCTGATCCTCGGCGCGAACACCACCACTCCGCACGTACCGGTCGGCGCGCTCGCCGAGCTCGACCGCAGCGGCGGCTATCGGGACTGGGCCCGCCACCCGGAGTTGCTCGCGTCCGGCATCGAGGAAGCCCTGCGCTGGGTCTCCCCGGCCAACCACTTCATGCGGCACGCCACCCGGGACACCGAGATCGCCGGGGTACGGATCCGGGCCGGCGACCCGGTGGTGGCCTGGCTCGGATCGGCCAACCGGGACGAGCACGTCTTCGACCGGCCGCACCGGTTCGACGTGCGCCGCAAGCCCAACCGGCACATCGCGTTCGGCGCCGGGCCGCACTACTGCATCGGGCACACCGTTGCCCGGGCCACCCTGCGAGCGCTGTTCGCCGAACTGTTCCACCGGATCGAGTCGTACGAGGTGGCGGGCGAGCCGCAGCGGCTGGTCTCCAACTTCATCGCCGGGTACAAGCACCTCACCATCACCGCCCGGCTGCGGGAGGTGACGCCGTGACGGGCAAGTGGCTCACCCGCGCGCCCCTGGCCGAGTCCGCGGCACTGCTGTTCTGCCTGCCCTACAGCGGGTGCGGCGCCAGCATGTACCGGTCCTGGCCCCGCTTCGTCGGCGGGATCGAGCTGTGCCCGGTGCAGCTGCCCGGCCGGGAGAACCGGATGCGGGAGCCCGTTCCGGACACGTACGAGGAACTGGCCGGGGCGGTGGCCGCCGCGCTGCGGCCGGAGCTGGACCGCCCGTACGGGTTCTTCGGGCACTGCGGGTCGGCGCTGCTCGCGTACCAGACCGCGGTGGAACTGCAGCGCACCGGCGCGCCGCGCCCCGCCCACGTCTTCGTGTCATCCCAGGTCGCGCCGGACGAGGGCCCGTACGGCCGGTTCCTCGGCATGGACCGGGACGCGCTGCGGACCGAGGTCGTCGAGCTGATGCGGCGAACCGGTCACCCGCCGTTGCCCGACCTGGTCGAGCTGTGCCTGGACGTGCTCACCACCGACGTGGCGGTGAACCGGCGCTACCGGCCGGAGACCCGGACCGTGCTGGACGCTCCGCTGACCGCGATCGCCTGGACCGGCGACGCCGAGGTCGAGCCGTGGCGCACGGAGGGCTGGGAGCGCTACGGCACCCCAAGCCGCCGGGCCGTGCTCGACGGCGGCCACCACACCTTCCTCGACGCCCCGGCGCCGTTGCTCGACCTGTTCGTCACCGGCCTCGTCGCCGACTCAGAGATGGAGAACGTCGGATGACCACCACTCAACTCCCCCGGCCCGCCCTGGCCGCCCCGGAGCCCGCCGAGCCGCCGGCCGACGGCACCACCCTGGTGCACCGCCTCATCGAGGCGCGGGCCAAGCGCACCCCGCACGCGCTGGCCGCCACCGCCGGCCGCGAACGGCTGACCTACCGCGACCTCAACGCCCGGGCGAACCGGCTGGCCCGCACCCTGCGCGCCGCCGGTGTCCGTACGGAGCAGCCGGTCGCCCTGCTGATGGAGCGCTCACTGGAGATGCTGGTCGGCTTCTTGGCCGTACTGAAGTCCGGCGGCGCCGCGGTCCTGCTCGACCCCGGACATCCCGACCAGCGGCTGCGCACCGTGGCCGCGGCGACCCGGCCGCGGCTGGTGCTCACCCTGGAGTACCTGCGCCGCCGGCTGCCCGAGTTGCCGGCCGTGCTGCTCGACACCGACCGGCCGGAGATCGACCGGCAGGCGCCCGACGACCTCAACGTGCCGGTGCACCTGGACAACCTCGCGTACCTGGTGCACACCTCGGGGTCGACCGGCGAGCCGAAGCGGGTGGGCGTGCTGCACCGCTCGGTCGCGCACAGCATCGCCACCCACCAGGCCGGGCACCGGATCACCGCCGACGACCGGGCCGCGTGGATCTCCCCGCCCGGCTCGTCGGCAGTGGTCGGCGAGATCTGGCCGTACCTGGCGGCCGGCGCCAGCGTGCACGCCGCCCCCGCCGGCATCGTCGCCGACGTCGAGGACCTGCGCGACTGGCTGCTGCGGTGTGCCGTCACCAAGGCGTTCCTGCCGATGCCGCTGGCCGAGCTGATGGTCAACCTGGACTGGCCGGCCGACACCGATCTGCGGCTGGTCACCATCGGCAGTGACACCGTGCGCCGCTGGGCGTCCGCCGCGCTGCCGTTCGAGGTGGCCGTCTCGTGCGGCTCGGCCGAGGCGAACGGGGTCACCAGCAGCCTGGTCCCATGGGACGGCCGGCTCACCAACCGCACCGCCACCGCCGCCGACCGGGCCGGGCTGCCCCCGGTCGGGCGCCCCTGGCCGGACGTGCGCCTGCACCTGCTGGACGCCGCGATGCGCACCGTCCCGGCCGGTGCGATCGGCGAGATCTGCGTCGACAGCCCGGAGCTGGCCCGCGGCTACCTCGGCGCGGCCGGCCTGACCGCGGACCGGTTCGTGCCCAACCCGTACGGGCGGCCCGGCACCCGGCTGTACCGCACCGGCGACCTCGGCCGGATGCGCCCGGACGGGCATCTGGAGCACCACGGCCGCACCGACCGGGACATCAAGATCCGCGGGTTCCGGGTGTCGCCGGCCGAGATCGAGGCCGAGTTGCTGAAGCTGCCCGGGATCCGGGACGCCGCGGTGGTCGCGGTCGAGGCCAGGACCGACGGCACCGACCGGCGGCTCGTCGCGTACGTCGTCGCGGATCCCCGCCCGGACGCGGCTCGGGTCGTCGCGTACCTCGCCGAGCGGCTCCCCGCCTACCTGGTCCCGGCGGCCGTGACCTTCCTGGACCGGATGCCACTGACCCCGAACGGCAAGGTGGACCGCGCCGCCCTGCCGTCGCCCGACTGGGTGTCGATGGCCCGCTGCGGGGAGCACCGGGAACCGCGGGACGAGCTCGAGGCCGGGATCGCGGGCGCCTTCGGCGAGGTGCTCGGCCGCACCGGCGTGGGCGCCGAGGACAACTTCTTCCACCTCGGCGGGGACTCGCTGACCGGAGCGCGGCTGGCCCAGCGGCTGCGGGCGCTGCTCGGCGAGCGGGTGCCGCTGCGCGTGATCTTCCAGAACCCCACCCCGGCCGCCCTGGCCGGGCGCCTGCGCGCCTGACACCGTGCTGTACGAGATGATGCCCGGAACGCCGGGCGCCGTGGTCGACCGGCTGGTCGGCCGGCTCCGGGCCTGCCCGGACGTCGCCGCCTGGGCGGTCGACCTGGCCGGTCGCACGTTCGTCGTGGTCAGCGGCGACGAGTCGCGGGTGCCCGCGCTCGACGCCGCCACCGCCGAGGTGGTGCTCGCCGAGCACAGCACCACCGACCGCGGGTACTGGCTCGTCGGCCGGGAGAGCCGGGTGGCACCCGACCAGGTCCGGATCGGCCGGGCAGTGGTCGGCAGTGGCGACGTGTGGTGCGCGGCCGGGCCGTGCGCCCTGGAGTCGGTGCCGGACACCCTGGAGACGGCGCACGTGCTGCGCGCCCAGGGTGCCCGGGCGCTGCGGATGGGACTGTTCAAACCGCGCTCGAGCCCGTACCACTTCCAGGGCAAGGGACGCGGTGGGCTGGCCGACCTGGCGGCGATCCGGGCCGAGGTGGGCCTGCCGGTGGTGACCGAGGTACTGGACCCGCGGGACGTGCAGGTCGTCGCCGAGGTCGCCGACTGTCTTCAGGTGGACACCCGCAACATGTCCAACCGGGCGCTGCTGGCCGAGCTGGGCACGATCGACCGGCCGGTGCTGCTCATGCGCGGGCTGCGCTCGTCGGTCTCGGACTGGCTGCGCGCCGCCGAGTTCGTGTTCAGCCGCGGCAACCGGGCAATCGTGCTGTGCGCCCGCGGGGTGGCGACGTTCGACGACTCGCTGGCGTTCCAGCCCGACTTCGGCGCCATCCTGGCCGTCCGGCAGCGGTGCGACCTGCCGGTCGTCTTCGATCCGAGCCACAGCACCGGACGCCGGCACGCGATCGCGCCGGCCGCGCTGGCCGCCTCCGCGTTCGGCGCCGACGGCATCCTGCTGGAGTCGTTCCTGCGCCCGGAGCGGCTCTACCGCCCGGGCGACGGCGACCAGATGTACCCGCCGGGCCGGGTGGCGGAGCTGCTGGAGGCGTGCCGCCAGGTGCGGGCGGTCTTCGACCGGGTCGACGTCTGACGCGCAGCACGGGGGCGGACATCCACTGTGGATGTCCGCCCCCGTGCTGCGCCGTTAGCCGAGCTCGGATACTGCGGTGGCCGGGGCAGCGGCCGCGCCGACGAGGATCCGCTCCAGCGTGGCGAGCTGGGCATCGATCGACTCGGCGTGCCAGAGCGCGGTGTTGTACTCAGCGCCCAGCTCCAGCTCGTCCCCGCGCTGCATGGCGGTGTACGAGATGTCGTAGCGGGACGCGCCGCTGGAGACGTACCGCCAGGTCGACGCGCAGCCCGGCAGGTCCAGGTTGATGTCGTCGCCGTCCTGCCAGGCCACGGTGACCTGGACCAGCGGCAGCCGGTTCGCCGCGCGCCGCGCGCCGATCAGCCGGACCACCTCCGGCAGCGGCAGGCCCTGGTTGTCGTACGCGTCGATGGTCACCTCCCGGACCCCGGCGACGACCTCCGCGAACGTGGCCCCGGACGGAACCCGGACCCGCAGCGCCAGCACGTTGACCGAACACCCGACGAGGTCGTGCGCGTCGGCGCGCTGCCGGTTCTCGGCCGGCGCCCCGACCACGAACTCCTGCTGCCCGGACTCGCGCGACAGCAGCACCGCGCACGCCGCGGCGAACACCACGAACGGCGTGGCCGACAGCTCCGCGCCGAGCGTCCTGACCGCACTCATCAGCGGCACCGACGGCACCCGGTCGTAGTGGCCACCGGCGAAGCTCAGGCCCTCCGGCGCCACCAGGTCGGTGCGCAGCCGCAGCTCCGGCACGCCGCGTAGCGCAGCGGCCCAGTAGTCGCGCTGGCGGTCCCCGGCCGGGCCGGCCAGCCAGTCGCGCTCCCACCGGGCGTACTCGGTCCAGGCCAGCGCGGGCGCCGGCAGCGCCGCCGGGAGGCCGTCCCGGGCCGCCCGGTACGCCGCCACCAGATCCCGCCGGAACGTGTACAGGCCGACCTCGTCCACGCCGATGTGGTGGAACACCACCAGCAGCCGGGCCCGGGTCGGCCCGGCCACCACGAGCTGGGCCCGGACCGGGGGCTCGGTGCGCAGGTCGAACCCGGACGCCGCCTGCTCGCGGGCCATCCGGTCGGCGGCCGCCAAGGCCCGCTGCTCGCCGAGGCCGGTGAGATCATGCACCTCCAACTCCGGTCCGGCGCCGGGCACGACCTGCTGCACGGGGCCGTCCGCGGTCCACTCGTACCGGCACCGCAGCGCGTCGTGCCGGGCGATCACCGCAGCGAACGCCGCCGCGAGCGCTTCCGGATCGAGCGTGCCGGTCAGGTCGAATTCCAGCGGGATGTTGTACGTCGGAGCGCCGGGGGCGAGCTGCTCCATCACCCAGATCTGCCGCTGCGCCCCGGTCAGTGGGGCCGGGCCGGGATCGGCGGCGGCCGGTTCGGCGGCGGCCGGCAGCAGGGCGTCCAGCTCGTCGCTGCTCAGCCCGGCCAGCAGTTGCAGGGTCTGTACGGCGTCCGGCTGCCCCCGGCAGATCAGCCGGGCCAGACCGTCCACGGTGGGGTGTTCGAAGATCGCCCGGATCGGCGCTTCGAGGCCCAGTTCGTCCCGGGCCAACAGGGCCAGCCGGGCCACCATCATCGAGTGGCCGCCGTGCTCGAACACGTCGTCGTGCGGGCCGTACCCGGGGTTGCCGAGCTCCCGGCGCCACAGTGCGAGCAGTGCCGGCCGGACGGTGTCGAGGCCGGGCGGGTCGCCGACGTCCGGCTCGCCGCCCGACTGCCGGACGGCGGCGGAGGCGTACCGCGGGACGGCGTCCGGCGGCAGCGCGGCCACCTCGTCCAGCGGCACGGTGATGCCGCCGATGACCGGGAACCGGTCCGCCGGGCCCAGGTCGACCACGACACCGCCCGGCCGCCGGTACCCGACCCGGCCGGTGTCCGGGCCCGGCGGGACGAGCACGTCGTCGATGCGCCCGCCCGGTCCGGCGCGGTGCAGCCGACCCAGCGCGAAGTCGGGGGCCACGCAGTCGCCGATCAGCACCTCCCGCTCCGAGCAGGACCGCTCCCCCGCACCCAGCATCGGCAACCGGCCCAGTTCGAGCTCCGGTTCCGCGCACCCGGCACGTAGCACCGCTTCCAGGTGCCGGATCAGGGTACGTACATACGCCGCCTCGAACAGCGCGTCGTCGTACTCCACCCACAGGGTCACGTCGCCCGGGCCAACCTCGGCCTCGATCAGCAGGTCGAAGCGGGCGCGGCCGCGCGGAATCTGCTCCTCGGTGGCCCGCACCGGGCCGAACGGCACGCCGTGGGCCACCTTCGGCGACTGGGTGACCATCACCTGCACCAGCGGCGGGATGCTCGGGTCCCGACCGGTCAGGCCCTCCACCATGCTGGTGAACGGCACCTCCTCGAACTCCAGCGCGTCCAGCACCGCCTCCGTGGTCTCGGCGAGCAGGTTGCGGAACGACGAGGCCGGGCGGGGACGCAGTCGCAGCGGCAGGGTGTTGGCGAAAAACCCGACCACGTCGTCGAAGCCGCCCGGGCTCCGTCCCGCGCCGGCGGTGCCGATGATCAGGTCGTCGTCCCCGGTGTGCCGGTGCGCCACCGCCGCGAACGCCGCGATCAGCACGCAGGCCGGGGTGCTGCTCTCCCGCATCGCGAAGTCGAGCAGCCCGCGGGCGGACGCCGGATCCAGGTCGAACCGCGCACGCTCGCCGTGCTCGGACTTCACCGCCGGCCGGAGCCGTCCCTTGTGCAGGTCGAGCAGCACGGGGGCGCCGGCCAGCCGATCCCGCCAGTACGCCTGCCCCTCGCTGCGCTCCCCGCCGGCCAGCGCCGCCCGCTGCCGCGCCACATGGTCGGCGAACCGGGCGGCCGGCGGCGGCAGCGCCGGCGGCCGGCCGGTCAGCTCGGCCGTCATCAGCTCGTCCAGCTCGGTGCGGATCAGCGTCAACGACTGCCCGTCGGCGACCAGGTGGTGGCACCCGATGAGAAGCAGGTGTTCGCGCGGGCCGAGGCGCAGCAGCATGCTGCGGGTCAGCGGCCCGGCGGCAATGTCGTACGGGCGGTCGGCGAACTCGCGGGCGATCCGCTCGGCCGCCGGCCGGCGCTGGTCCTCCGGCAGGTGGGCCAGATCGTGCGCCGGGCCGGTGGCCAGCGACAGGGATGTCAGGTACCGGCACACCGGCGCGCCGTTCTCGGTCGGGAACGTGGCACGCAGCGACTCGTGCCGCTCCGCCACCGCGTCCAGCGCCCGGCCGAGCAGGCCGACGTCGAGGTCGCCGTCCAGCCGCAGCTGCCACAGCTCGTTGTACAGCCGCGCCGCCGGGGACAGGTTCTCGATGAACCAGAGCTGCTCCTGGGCGTACGAGAGGGGCACCGGCCCGGCGGCGACCGTCGGAGAGTCGAGCATGACGTCCTCCTCGTCCTCACCGTGGCCGGGCGGCCAGGATCTTGGTGACCGAATGCGTGTGCGGCTCCGGCACGTCCGCGTGCGACGAGATGATGGTGACGTCCTCGACCCGCAACAGCTCCCAGCCGGTGTACATGCGCAGGTACTCGTGGTGCGCGGGCAGCAGCCGGGGCGGATTGACGTGCCGATCCAACTGCTGCGCGCGGTCGTTGAACGAGCAGAGCACATGCACCCCGCCCGGCCGGGTCGCCGCCTGGAGGTTCCGGACGGTTCGCCGGGCCTGGTCCAGGCTGGAGTTCCAGTGCAGCACGCTGTCGCAGACCACGACGTCGTACCCGCCGCTCGGGACGGCCAGCGAGACGTCCGCCGTCCCCCAGGTGATCCGCGGCTCGTCCGGCCAGAGCTGGCGGGCGTGCTCCAGGGCCAGCTCGGAGATGTCGACCGCGTCCACGGTCGCACCGGCACGGGCCAGGAAGACCGTGTTGCGGCCCTCGCCGCAGCCGGCGTCGAGCGCGCGGGCGCCGTCCAGCGTGACGTGCGCCTCCAGCGCTGCGACGTACGGCTCCGGCTCGACACCCCACAGGCACGGGGTCAGGGCGTACCCGTGGTCACAGCCTCCGGCGTTGGCGGTCGGGTCGCTGATCGCGGCGGTCATCGGTTCTCCTCGGGGGTGATCTCGTCCAGGGTGCGGACCTTGGGCACGGGCGAGAAGATCAGCCACAGCAGCGCCAGCGGCGTGCCGATGGCCGAGACGTACAGGGCGTTGTGCAGGCCGATCCAGTCGCCGAGCAGGCCGGCGCCGACCGCGCCGATCGGGATGACGCCGATGGTGACGAACCGGAAGCTGGCGTTGACCCGGCCGCGCAACCGGCTCGGCGTGATGGTCTGGCGCATCGTGATGCTGGTGATCGCCGAGACCACGATGCCGAGCCCGACGATCAGGTAGACCGCGCCGAAGAGCACGGCCTGCACCGGCTTCGGCCCGCTGATGAACGGCAGGGCCACCATCGGGGCGATGGTCAGCGCGGTCGACCAGACCAGCGCCGGGCCGACCCCGATCCGGTCCACCAGCTTGCCGGTGATCAGGGCGCCGAGGGTGCCGCCGACGCTGCCGACGGCGAAGACGACGCCGATGACACCGGCGCTGAGGCCGACGTCGCGGCTGGCGTACACCAGGAACAGCACCATGACGATCTGGGAGAACAGGTTGAACGTCGCGGCCTCGGCGGCCAGGGCGCGCAGGTGCGGGTTCCCGAACGTGGCGACCAGGCCCTCCTTGATGTCCCGGAAGACGCCGCGGACCCCGCCGGTCCCGCCGCGGATCAGGTCGTCCTCGGATTCGCGGTGCCGCATCGCGCTGAGGCTGAGCGCGGACACCAGGAAGCTCAGCGCGTCCACGGCGATCGCGAACGGGGCGCGCAGCACCTGCACCAGAATGCCGCCGAGACCGGGGCCGACGATGCCGGAGATCTGCTGGGTGCCCTCCAGCTTGCTGTTCGCGTTGATCAGCCGGTCGTTGTCCAGCAGGGACCCCACGAATGCCGGGTACGCCAGGTTGAACACGACGGTCAGGCAGCCGACCACGAAGGCGGCGACGTACAGGATCGGCATCGAGAGGATGCCGCCGAGCGCCAGTAGCGGGATGATGCCGAGCGCGAGGAAACGGCCCAGGTCGGCCGCGATCATCAGGCGGCGGCGGCGCACCCGGTCGACCAGGACCCCGGCGAACAGGGTCAGCACCAGCCCGGCCAGGTCCTTCAGGCCGCTGAGGATGCCGATCTCGGTGGCCGACGCCCCCAGGAAGACCAGGGCGGTGAACGGCAGCGCGATCTCGGTGATCTCACTGCCGATCGTGGACACGCCCTGCCCGAACCAGAGCAGCCGGAAGTCGCGCTTGGAGTGGTCGCGCGGCGGGGCCGGATCGGGAGGCGGAACGGTCGTGGGTGCGAGTTCGGTGATCATCGGTGAACCTCCTGGCGAACTGATCAGGCCGCTGCCGCGGTGGCACCGGCAGGCACGCCGGCGCAGCGGCGCAACTTGTCGAGGGCACGGCCGGGGTCGTCGGCGACGACGGTGAGCCGCGAGGTGGCGAAGACGCCGCCCGCCGGGTCGCAGACCGGGTCGCCCCGGTACGGGATCTCGGCGGCGTGGCCGGTGGCGGCGACGTCGCCGCTGAGCGTGTGGTCGTCGTACAGCGCGAAGATCGGCAGTCCGGTGGCCATCGCGGCCAGCCGCATGGTGCCGGAGACGCGCGGGTTGATCTCCAGGACCCGGGGCACGCCGTCGGCGGTGACCAGGTACTCGATCTCGATCAGGCCGACCGCGTCGGCGGAGACGGCGAGCGCCCGCGCATCGTCGCGCAGCCGGCGTTCCAGGGCCGGGTCGATCGGCTCGTACGGGCACAGCCGCAACCGGCGCCAGGGCGGCACCAGCTCAGTCGAGGTCGGCCCCTTCCAGATCGGCGGCAAGGTCACCACCCGCTCGCCGTCCCGGAAGACGACCATCGAGTACTCGACGCCGTCGGCGTACAGCTCGGCGATCTCGTCGGGGGCCGGAGCGCGGTCGCTGAGCCGGGCCAGTACGGTCCCGCGGCTCTGCGTGCCGTGCCGGGCCTTGATGACGACGAGCGGGTCCCCGGTGACCCCCGGCAGCCGCTCGCCGGTCGTCCAGGGCAGGCCCGGGCAGCCGCAGGCGTCGAAGAACTCCTTCATCAGCCGCTTGTCCAGCCCGATCCGGGTGGCCCGGGCGGACTGCGCGATCGGCCGGAACCCGGATCGGGCGAGTGCCTGCGCCAGCGTCCGGTCGCGGCAGAGCGTGTCGTGCCCGGAGTGCAGCACCACCCGGCGCGAGCCGATCCGGAACAGGGCGTCGCGGACCGCGCCGACGTCGACGGCGGGCGCCTCGCCGAGCACCACGGTGCGGTCCGCGCCGCCGGAGCCGAGGAAATGCGGAAACCAGACGCCGACGCTCGCCGGCATGACCAGGTGCGCGGCCGGTGCGGTGGAACGGATCATCGGACTCCTCCCGCGGCCGCACGAGTTCCCGGTACGACCGCTGTGGCAGCGGCCGGGACCAGCGGGCGGGCCGGGACCAGCCGGTCGAGGGCGGCGCGGATCGCGGCCCGGTACGGCTCGACCAGCGCTCCGGCGGTGTCGTTGAAGTACGGGCCGGGCAGGCTGACCCAGCTGTCGTGCAGCGCCTCGGCGACCGGCAGGTCGCCACGACGGTGCCGGAAGTGCCGGGCCAGCACGTCCGGCGGGTACGGGCGCCGGTGCCCGGGCTCGGCGCCGGTGAAGATGCTGCTCAGGTGCAGCGGCCGGGTGCTCGGCACGTCGGCCTTGACACCCTGTCGGCGCAGCGCGGCCACCAGGTCGTCCCGGCTGAACCCGGCCCGCTCGGGGTCGACGGTGACGACGATGTCGTACCAGCCGCCCATCGTCACGTGCGGGGCGATCACCGGACCGGTCAGCCCGGGGTGCGCGACCAGCGGCTCCAGCAGCCGGTGCACGTTGGCGCGTTTCGCGGCCACCAGCTCCTCGATCCGGTCCAGGTGGCTCTGCGCCAGCACCGCCGCGGGCGGGCTGATCCGCAGGTTGCCGCCGAGCCCGACGTCGGCCAGCCGGCGCAGCCGCGGATCGTGCACGGTGCGCTCGCTGCGCTGTTTGAAGGCGGTCAGCAGGCAGGCCAGGTCGTAGTGCCGGGAGTCGCGGGCGAGCAGCACCCCGCCCATCCCGCCGGAGACGAGTTTGAGCCCGCCGACGCTGAAGACGGCGAGGTCGCCGAAGGTGCCGACGGGCCGGCCCCGGTACGTGGACCCGTGCGCATGCGAGCAGTCCTCGACGAGGGCGAGCCCGCGCCGCCGGCACAGGGCGGTGATCTCGTCCATCGGTGCCGGGTGCCCGAACAGGTGGGTCACCGCCACCGCCCGGGTCCGCGGCGTGACCGCCCGCTCGATGCTCGCCGCGCTCACCGTGCCGTCCGGGCCCTCGCTGTCCGCCAGCACCGGCACGGCGCCGAGCAGGAACAGCGGCGAGGCGGTGGCGAGGAAGGTGAACGTCGGCACGATCACCTCGTCGCCGGGGCCGAGCCCCAGCGCGAAGTACGCGGCCAGCAGGGCGCTGGTCCCGGAGTTCAGGGTGAGCGCGTACCGCCCGGCGTGCCGCCGGGAGAACGCCGCCTCCAGGCCGGCGATCTCCGGCCCGTGGTCGTAGTCGAAGGAGCGGCCGCGCCGGATCAGCTCGGCGGCCCGGTCGGCCGCCGCGCGGTCGTAGACCGGCCAGCGCGGCGGGTGCGGGATGACGACGGGATCGTCGGTGCCCATGACGGCCTCCTAGGCGGCGACGGCTGCCGGCGCGGCCACGGGGCGCGCCGGGACCGGGACGAGACCGGCCCGGACCCGCGCGAGCAGCCCGGCCGGGTCGGCGTGGACGAAGAAGTGACCGGCGTCGAAGGTGTCGAGGACGAAGTCGCCGCGCGTCTCCACGCCCCAGGCGGCCATCCGGTCCGGTGACGCCTCCGGGTCGGTGCGCCCGGCGAAGGCGTGCACCGGGCAGGACAGCGGCGGGCCGGCCGGGCGGGCCGCGGTTTCCACCACGGCCAGGTCGGCACGGACCGCGGGCAGCACCAGCCGGCGCAGCTCGGCGCTGTCCAGCACCTCGTCCGGGGTGCCGCCGAGCCGGCGCAGGTGGGCGACCAGATCGGGTTCGCTCAGGTGGTGCGCGGCCGGGCCGGGCGGCGCGGCCGGGCCCGGGGAGGCGGCGACGAACAGCCGTTCCGGCGGCCGACCCACTGCGGAGAGGACGTGCGCGGCGTGGTGGGCCACCCGCGCGCCCATGCTGTAGCCGAACAGCGCGTACGGCCGGTCCAGCTCGGCCCGCATCGCCCGGGTGAGCCGATCGACCAGGGTGGACATGGTGGCCACCGGCGGTTCGCCGATCCGGTTCT
The DNA here is from genome assembly GCF_053764795.1 of Plantactinospora sp. DSM 117369. Taxonomy (NCBI): domain Bacteria; kingdom Bacillati; phylum Actinomycetota; class Actinomycetes; order Micromonosporales; family Micromonosporaceae; genus Plantactinospora; species Plantactinospora sp. DSM 117369. The sequence continues at coordinate 6,031,751 of NZ_CM132446.1, forward strand.
CCCGCCCCGGCAACTGCACCGCGACGACCTCGGCGACACCGGTCAGGCCGGCACCCCAGCCGCGGTAGAGGGAGGCGCTGCCACCGGCGTACGGCAGGCAGTACAGCCGCATCGGCGCCTCGGGGTCTCGCTGGTGGATCCGGAACCAGGGGTTCATCGCTCGCCCTTCCCCGCGGCGGCAAGGACCGCGGTCGTGTGTTCGGTGTCGGGGCCGGCCGCCAGGCGCCGGTGTCCGGCGGCCCGCCACAGCGCGGCCGGCCGGCCCCAGCTCGTCGCCTCGGTCCCGGCCAGCCGGTAGTAGTGCTGGATCGCGGCGTCGCCGGTGAGTCCGTACGTGCCGTGCAGGTGCAGCGCGCGCCGGGTGACGCCGGTGGCCGCCTCGGCGGCGGCGGCGAGGGCCTGGATCGCGGCCAGCTCCGGTTCGCCGTCGGCCGGCGGCCAGGCGCGCGGCTCGTCTTCCGCGGAGTCCGGGATGCCGGCGGTGTCCCGGTCGGCCAGCCAGGCGGCGTACGCGGTGAGCAACCGGGCCTCCTCGATCCGGACCACGTCGGCGGCGAGGGTGAAGCCGGTGACCTGGAAGGCGGCGATCGGTCGGCCGAACTGGCATCGCTCACCGCTGCGCCGGACCGCCAGTTCGTGCGCGCCGGCCGCGAGACCGACGAGGTAGCCGGCCTGACGGATCCGCGCGCGGACCAGCGCGCCGCCGGCCGGGGGCGGTGCCACGGCCGGTGGGCGCGCGCCCGCGGCGACGTCGGCTGCGGCGGCCCGGCCGGTCTCCGCGGCCAGGCACCCGGACCGGTACGTGTCGCACGCCGCAACCCGTCCGAGTTCCTCGGTCACCACGACGCCGTAGCTCAGCCCGAGCCCGAGCCCACCGGCAGCCGGTGCGATCTCCAGGCCGTGCAGGCCGAGCCGGCCGAGCAGGTCGTGCACGTCGCCGCGCGGCGGTACGTCGCGCAGCGCCCGGCGCAGCGCCGTACGCAGTTCGTCCTGCAGGGCGTCGGGCAGTGGCCTCATCGCGCGCTCCCGGACAGGGACCCGGCGATCAGTTCGAGCATCACCTCGGAAACGCCGGCCGAGATGGTCAGGCCGGGCGCCTCCCGCCAGGCCGATTCGAGGCAGCGGGCGCGGGCGGTCGCCGGGGCGGCGGCCGCGCCGTGCAGCGCAGCACCCCACTCGGCCACCGCGGCGGCGGACTCGCTGGTGTGCAGCTTGGCCATCGCCGCGAACACCGGGTCGAAGCGGTCCTCCTCCAGCCGGGCCAGCGCGGCCCAGGCGAGCAGCCGCGCGGCGTCGGCACGGGCGCCGTGCCGGCCCAGGTCGGCCAGGCTGTCGGCGGCGTCGCCGGGGGTCAGGGCGGCGCGGGCGGTGTCGTACCAGCGGGCCGCCTTGAGCGCGTAGTCGAGCCCGGTGCGTTCCATCGCCAACGCCGTGGTGAGCGCGGCCCAGCCGGCGCCGGGTTCACCGAGCACATCGGACTCCGGGACGAACACCCCGTCCAGGTCGACCCGATGGAAATGCTCATCGGCGAGGCTGGGTATCCGCGCCACGCGGACGCCGGGCGCGTGCAGGTCGATCAGGACCAGGGTGATGCCGTCGTAGCGGGATCCGGGGGCGCCGGTGCGCACCGCGGCGAGCGCCACGTCGCAGAGGGCGGCCTTGAGGCTGTAGATCTTCGTGCCACTCACCAGGTATCCGCCCGGCGCCGGCTCGGCCCGGGTGGTCAGCGCGGCCAGGTCGGACCCGGCCTCCGGCTCGGTGTAGAGCACGCAGGCAAACCGCTCCCCGGCCGCGAACCGGGGCAGCCAGCGCTGCTGCTGGTCCGCCGTGCCGATGGCGCGCAGCACCGACCCGACGATCTGGACGGTGTTGATGTGCAGGGTGTCCGGGACACCGGCCCGGGACAGCTCCTCGGCGACCACGGCGACGCTCATCGGCCCGCCGCCGAGGCCGCCGACCTCGGCCGGCCAGTCGGGGGCGAGGACGCCGGTGGCGCCGATCGCCCGGTAGAGCGGGCGTTCGTCGGGTTCGCCGGTGCCCGCCGCGAGGTCGTCGATGGCGCGGCGGACGCCGGGCGTCGCCAGTACGGCGCGAACCCGGGCGCGCAGCCGGCTCTGCTGCGAGTCGAATCCGAAGTCCACGGCCGCCTCCTTTCTCTAGTGAATCGGAGATTACTCCAGTAAAGTTCGCCCTGTCACTCCCGTAAACCCGATTTCCTGAGGAGGAGCGGTGACTGTTGACAGCGAGCTGCTGCGCCGGCTCAGCCGCATCCCGGCCGACCGGCGGACGAGCTTCCTCACCGGACTGCGGGCGGCCACCGCGCCGCCGGCGCCGCCACCGGACGACATCGAGACCCTGATGCGCGAGTGGGCGCCCGACGAGGTCCCACGCTCGCCCCGCACCATCACCGAGGTGTTCACCGAGACGGCCGCCCGGCATCCCGGCCGGGTCGCGGTCGTCGACAGCGCCGGCCGCCGGACGTACGCCGAGCTGGCCGCCGAGGTCGAGCAGCTGGCCGCCGCCCTGCGCGCCCGCGGCGTGGACGCGGAGCGCCCGGTCGCGGTCCTCACCGGACGCGGCGACGCACGGGCGGTCATCGGGATCCTGGCCGTGCTGCGGGCCGGCGGGTACTGGGTGCCGATCGACCCGGGCAATCCGGCCGAGCGCATCGCCGGCGTGCTGCGCGACGCCGATCCGATCCTGGTCCTGGCCGACGCCGGCACCGAGCCGGTGCTGCCACCGGACGGTCCGCCCGTGTTCCGCCTGGACCGGCCGTGGCCCGCCGCGCCCCCGCTCGCCGCCTCGCCCGGGCACCCGCACCGGCTGGCCTACGCGATCTACACCTCCGGCAGCACCGGCGTGCCCAAGGCCGTGCAGCTCGAGCACGCCGGCGCGGTGCACTTCATCGAGACCGTCCAGCGGCTGTTCGGACTCACCCCCGAGGACCGGCTCATCCAGTACGCGTCGCTGGGCTTCGACGTGTCGGTGTTCGAGATCTTCGCCGCCCTGCTGACCGGCGCCGCGCTCTACCTGCCGGGCGACGACGAGCGGCTGTCGGTGACCGCCCTGTCGGCCGCGCTGCGCCGGGAGCGGATCACCGTCGTGGACCTGCCACCGGCCATCCTGAACCTGCTCGACCCGGCCGGGTTCCCGGACCTGCGGGTGGCCTTCGTCGGCGGCGAGGCGTTCACCGGCGAGCTGACCACCCGATGGGCGCGGCACTGCCGATTCGTCAACGGGTACGGCCCGACCGAGTGCACGGTGACCGTGGTGGCCAAGGAGTGCACCGGCGAGTGGACCACGTCGCCACCGATCGGGCGGGCGATGGACAACCACGTCGCGTACGCCCTCGACGAACGGCTCCGCCCGGTGCCGGTGGGTGAGCCGGGCGAACTCTGCATCGGCGGTCCCGGCCTGGCCCGCGGGTACGCCGGCCGGCCCGGCCTGACTGCCGACCGGTTCGTCCCGGACCCCTGGGCCCGCCACCCGGGCGACCGGCTGTACCGCACCGGTGACCTGTGCCGCTGGACCGCCGACGGCGACCTGGTCTTCCTCGGCCGCAACGACCGGCAGGTGCAGGTCCACGGGCACCGGGTGGAGCTGGGCGACGTCGAGTCGGCCCTGGTCCGCGCCGACGGGGTACGGCAGGCCGTGGCCACCACAGAGGACGGCGGCCAGCTCGTCGCCTACATCGTGCCGGTCACCGCACCGGCCGACCTGGCCGCGATCCGCGCCCGGGCGGCCGAGCTGGTCCCCCGACACATGGTCCCGGCCCTGCTCATCGAGGTGGACGCGATCCCGCTGACGGTGAACGGCAAGACCGACCTGGCCGCGCTGCGCCGGATCCGGCCGGTCGGCGGCGACGACGGCGCGGCCGAGCTGACCCCGGCCCAGCGGCGGTTGCGCGACACATGCCTGGTGCCGGTGCTCGGAACGGTCGCCGCCGGCCCGGACGACGACTTCTTCGAGCTGGGCGGGGACAGCATCCAGGCGATCCGGCTGCTGTCCCGGGTACGCGAGGAGTTCGGCGCCGAGATCCCGCTGAGCGACTTCCTCCGCGAGCCGACGCTGGCCTGGCTCGCCGGCACGGTCGAAACGGCCGCGACGGCCGCGACGGCCGGGCCGGGCAGCGACCTGGATGCCATCCTCGCCGGACTGGCGGAACTGTCCGACGACGACGTCGAGGCGATGCTCGCCGAGTGAGCGCGGAACGGTGACGGGCGGCGGATCCCGGATCGGGGTCCGCCGCCCGTCGTGCCGGGACGGCTCAGAGCGCCGTTGTGCCGGGACGGCTCAGAGTGCCGTTGTGCCGGGACGGCTCAGAGCGAGAGCGAGGTGAGGGCGCGCTCGACGACGGCGACGCCGCGCAGGAAGTCGTCGATGCGGATGTGCTCGTCGTCGGAGTGGTCGAGCCGGCTGTCGCCCGGGCCGTACGTGGCCATCGGCACCGACCAGACCTCGCGCAAAGTGTTCATGTCCGAGGTGGCGGTCTTCACCTTGGCACCCGGCTCCCCGCCCTCGGCCCGGATCGCACCGCTGAGTGCGCGCACCACCGGGTCGCTGCGCCGCACCCGGCAGGCGCGTACCGTGTTGAGCACCGTCACGGTGACCGCTGGGACCCGGGCGCGCACGGCGGCGACGCAGGCGTGCACGTCGAAGCCCGGCGGGGTCCGGACGCTCATCTCGGCCTCGGCGTGCTCCGGGTCGCCGCGCAGCAGGGTCAGCGTCGCCGCCGGGTCGGCGAAGTTCCGGTGCGCCGACGCCGGATCGGCCGGGTCGGCGCCGATCTCGTCCAGCAACACCGCCCAGGCCCGGGCGGCCAGTTCCACCGCCCGCGGGTACGGGGCGCTCGGGTGTGCCCCCGGGCAGTCGGCGCGGACCCGCAGGTCGAGCTTGCCCTTGTACCCCAGCACCACATCGGACCACCCGCTCGGCTCGCCGACGATCACGGCGTCCGGGCGGGGCAGGGTGTCCCGGACCGCCATCGCGCCACGGGATCCCGGCGTTTCCTCCTCCACCGCACCGACCACGGTCAGCCGCCCCCGGAAGCCGGTGGCCCGGGCCGCCCCGCAGGTGAGCGCCGCCATCGGCCCCTTGGCGTCCACCGCGCCCCGGCCGTGCACCGCGTCGGCGGTGACCCGCAGGGGCGGCCCGCCGGGCACCGTGTCGATGTGCCCGAGCAGCAGCACGGACGGCCCGGGACCGCGGTCCAGGACGCCGACCGCGTTGCCGGCCGCGTCCAGGTGCGCGGCGAACCCCAGCCGGTGCATGTGGCCGACCAGGCAGGCGGCGACCTCGTGCTCGGCGTACGACGGCGAGGGGATCGCGACCAGGTCGGTCAGCAGGTCGACGGGCGAGGTCACCGGGCACCGACCAGGGTGCCGCCGCCGGCCAGCGCCGCACGTACCGGCTCGGGACCGGATCCGGCGGCGACCACCACCCGCGGCACTCCGCCAGCCAGCGCCTCGCGCGCGGCGACCAGCTTCAGGGCCATGCCGCCGGCCGCGTACGCCGGCAAGGTGTCGCCGACGGTCACCGCGGGGAGTACCGAGCCCGGGTCGTCCGGGTCGGTCTGCACGCCGGGCGCGCCGGTGAGCAGCACCAGCGCGCGGGCCCCGAGAGTCGCCGCGATCGCCGCCGCCACGCGGTCGGCATCCACGTTGACCGGTGCGCCCTCCTCGTCCGCGGCCGGCGGGGACACCACCGGCACCACACCGGCGCCCAGCATCGCGAGCAGGACGGCCGGATCGGCGCGGTCGAGGCGACCGGCGTGCTGGTCGTGGACCACCACCCGGCGCCCGCCGGACACCGCCCGGACCGCACGCTTGCGCCGGGCCCGCAGCAGACCGGCGTCCAGGCCGGTCAGCCCGGCCGCCGGCACCCCGTGCCGGGCCAGGCCGGCGACCAGCCGCGGCTTCACGATTCCGGCCAGGGCCAGGTGGACGACCTCCAGCGTCGCCGCGTCGGTGTAGCGGGTGGTCACGCCGTCCGGCGAGACCAGTTCCCGGCGCGGCACGCCCAGCCGGCCGGCGAGCCGGTCGATCTCCGCCGAACCGCCGTGCACGAGCACCACCGGGGTGCCCGCGGCGTGCAGCGCGGCGACGTCGGCGCAGACCGCAGCCGCGTCCACCGCGGCGTTGCCGCCACACTTGACCACCACGACGTCCATACCCGCCTCCTAGATCGGATGCAGTCCGGTGAAGCCGAGGCCGAGCTCCTCCGGCCAGCCCATCCGGATGTTCAGGCACTGCACGGCATTGCCGGCGCCGCCCTTGACCAGGTTGTCCAGGGCGCCGACGGCGGTGACCCGCCCGTCGCCGCCGTCCACCACCGGGCCGACGTCGCAGAAGTTCGAGCCGGCCAGGATCTTCGGGTCGGGCAGCCGGAACGTGCCGCGGCGCTGCGCCACGATCCGGACGAACGGCTCGGCCGCGTACGCCCGCCGGTAGGCGTCGCGCACCTCCCGTGGCCCGGCACCGTCGCGCAGCCGGGCCTGGCACAGCACCTGGACCCCGCGTACCGCCTCGACGCCGGTCGCGGTCATTCGGCACGGATGTCCGGTGGCCTGCGTGATCTCGGCCTGGTGCCGGTGCCGCAGCGGCGCGAACACGCGCATCGCGCCGCTGCGCTCGGCGTGCGCGTCGCCCGGTCCGCCGCGGGCGCCGGACCCGCTGGAGCCGGTCCGGGCGTCCACCGCGACCTCGCCGTCGATCAGCCCGTCAGCGGCCAGCGGATGCACGGCGAGGATCGCCGCCGTGGCCATGCAGCCGGGCACGCTGATCCGGTCGGCGCCGGTCAGCCGGTCGCGATGCAGCTCGGGGATCCCGGGCGTGAACGACTCCAGCAGCTCCGGCGCCGTGTGCTCGACGCCGTAGTGCTCCCGGTACAGCAGCGGGTCGCGCAGCCGGAAGTCGCCGGAGAGGTCGAGCAGCACCTTGCCCCGGTCCAGCAGCCGGGGCAGCAGAGCCATCGTCTCGGTGTGCGGCGCGGCCACGAAGAGTACGTCCGCACCGCTCAGCGCCGCCGGATCGGTGAACGTCAGCCGGGTGCGGCCGCGCAGATTGGGATGGGCCGTGTCGACCGGCCGCCCGGCCAGCCGGGCCGACGTCACGGTGCTGAGCTCGATCTCCGGGTGGCCGAGCAGCAGCCGGACCAGTTCGCCGCCGATGTACCCGGAGCCGCCGATCACCGCCGCGGTCGTGGTCACGACGCACCTCCGGCGATCCGGTCCACGATGGTCGCGGCGATGTCGAGCCCGTCGTGCGCCCGTTGCAGCCCGGCGAACTCGACCCGGTGGTTGACCTCGAGCACCAGCACCGCGCCGGCCCGGTCCTCGGCCAGGTCGACCCCGGCGATGTCGGCGCCGGTGGCCTCGGCGGCCCGAACGGCCAGCTTCTCGGTGTCCGGGTCGAGCACGCACGGCTCGGTGCGACCGCCACGGGAGACGTTGGTACGCCAGTCGTCGGCGTACCGGCGCATCGCCGCGACCACCTCGCCCCGGACCACCAGCGCGCGCAGGTCGTGACCGGGCTTGTCCACGTACTCCTGCAGATAGACGACCTGGGCCTGTGGCGATGGCTGGGCCGCGACGTGCTCCAGCACGGTGGCCGCCTCCTCGGCGTCGCGGACCCGGGTGACGAGCCGTCCCCAGGACCCGATGAGCGGCTTGAGGACCACCGGGAAGCCCAGCTCCGCGGCTGCCTCGCCGGCCGCGGCCGGCGAGGCGGCCAGCACGGTACGCGGCGCCGGCAGACCCGCCCGGGCCAGCGCCAGGCTGGTCAGCCACTTGTCGCCACAGGTCTGCACGGCGGCGGCCGAGTTGACCACGGTCATCCCGGCGGCCTCCAGCATGGTGGCCGCGTAGCGGGCCCGGACCTGGCCGATCTCCCGGTTGAGCACGAGCCCGTCCGGGCCGGCCGGGCCGGACGCCGCGCGGTGCAGCGCGTTGGTGTCCAGCACCTCCGCCGCGTGCCCGCCCCGCCGCAGGGCGGTCAGCAGGCACTTCTCGTCCGGCCCGACCCGGGAGGCCAGCACCAGCACCGGGTCGTGGCCAACGCGGGCGCTCACTCTCCCCAGTCCTCGGCGACCTCGGGCGCGAGGGCCACCAGCAGCGGTGCGGTGCTGACCACCTCGAGCTCGCCGCGACACTCGGCGCACTCGAGGATCTCGTGCAGCACCGGCTCGGCCGGCGCGGTCACGGTCTCGAAGCATTCGGGGCAGGTGGTCGTCACTTCGGTCCTCCTCAGCGGTCAGAACTTCGCGAACAGCGACGGGTCAGTGGTCAGAACTTGCGGGTGGCGGGTCAGTGGTCAGAACTTTGCGAACAGTGGCGAGTCGAGCCCGGGCCGCAGCGCCGAGCGGGCGGCGCGGGCGATCCCGGCCGCCGTGATCCCGAGCGCGTCGAGCAGTTCCTCCTGGCTGCCGACCGCCGAGACGTACATGTCACCGACGCCCATCCGGACCAGCCGCGGGCCCGCCCCGGAGGCCAGGAATCCGGCCACCGCCGAGCCGAGGCCGCCCTCGCGCCAGTGCTCCTCGACGGTCACGACCGCCGCGCATCCCCGGACGGCGCCCGCGATCGCCGCGTCGTCCAGCGGTTTCAGCGTGTGCACCTGGACCACGCGCGCGCTCACCCCATCGGCCACCGCCAGTACCTTGGCGGCGGCCAGCACCCGTAGCGTCGGCAGCGGACCGCAGGCCAGCAGGCACACCTCGGTCCCGTCGCGCCGCAGCTGCGGTACGCCGATCCGGGGTGGTGGCGCCGGCGGGAGATCCGGGGTCGGCTTGCGGCCGAGCCGTAGATAGACCGGACCCTCGCGATCGTGCGCCTGGTCGAGCAGGGCGACGGCGTCGGCCGCGTCGCCGGGGACCAGGACCGTCATAGCGGGCATCGCGCGCATGACGGCCAGGTCCTCCAGCGCGTGGTGGGTCGGTCCGAGGTGCCCGGCGGCCAGGCCGCCGTGGGTCGCGGCGATCCGGACCGGGAGGCGGTTGTACGCGATGTCGATCTTCACCGCCTCGGCGGCGCGGCTCGCGGCGAACGCGGCCATCGTGTTCACGTACGGCAGCCATCCGTCGTGGGCCAGTCCGGCCGCCACCCCGAACAGGTTCTGCTCGGCGATGCCCAGGTCCAGGTAACGGTCTGCGGCGGGACCGAAGTCGGCGCCGGTGAACAGGCCGGTGTCGGAGTCCAGGCAGATCACCCGGGGGTCGTCCCGCATCCGGGCGATCAGCCAGTCGCGGTACGCGTGCCGGGTGGCGACCGGCGCCGCGACCGGGGCGGTCACGACGCCTTCCGGAGGTTGAGGTCCCGATGGGCGCGGGCGGCGACCCGGGCCGGCAGGGCGGTGTAGTGAGCGTTGATCCGGTTCTCCGCGGCCGGTACCCCGTTGCCCTTCACCGTCCGGGCGATCACCACGCCGGGGCGGCCCGCGGTCCACGGCGCGGTTCCCAGTGCCGCGCGCAGCTCGTCGTGGTCGTGCCCGTCCACCTCCCGGACGTCCCAGCCGAAGCTGCGGAAGCGCTCGCCCAGCGGCTCCATCGGGCAGATCCGCTCGGTCGGTGACCCGAGTTGCAGGCCGTTGCGGTCGACCACCGCGACCAGGTGGTCCGCCCGGGTCGAGGCAGCCGCCATCACCGACTCCCAGCACGAGCCCTCCTGCAGCTCGCCGTCGCCGAGCAGGACGTAGGTGCGCCGCCGCGGCCCGAACCGCCGGCCCGCCTCGCGCAGCCGCGCGGACAGGGCCAGGCCCAGGCCGAGGGCGAGCCCGTGGCCCAGGGATCCGGTCGGCAGCTCCACACCCGGGACCGCCCGGGTCGGATGGCCGAGCAGGCGGCTGCCCCGCCGGCCGTACCCGGCCAGCTCCGCGGGGTCCAGGAAACCGCGCTCGGCCAGCGTGGCGTACAGGGCGATGGCCGCGTGCCCCTTGCTCAACAGGAAGATGTCCCGTCCGGGGTCGTGCGGCTGCTCCGGGTCGACCCGCAGGACGTCGAAGTACAGCACGCTCAGGATGTCCACGCAGGACAGCGAGCCGCCGAGATGGCCGCCCTCGTCACCGGCGCACATGTCGACGACGTGATGCCGGATCCGGGCGGCGGCCGCCTCGGCCTCGGTCGCGGTGGCGATGGTGCGGCCGGTGGCTGGTACGGCGAGGACGGTCATCGTGCCCTCGCCATGCTCGCCACGGTCGGCAGGTTCGCCCAGACCTTCTCGAACGCGTCCGCGTACCGCTCCAGCGCCGGTCCGGCATCCGGGTGCAGGTGCCGCTTCTGCAGGGTCAGCGAGTCGTCGATCACCGCACTGGTGACCGGGGTGGGCGGTGCGGGCGCCGGCGCGGCGTACGACCAGGGCACGCCACCGCCGAAGCCGACCCGGTCGGTGAAGACGGGCTGCTCGGGGAGCGGCCGGATCTGGTATCGCGACATGGGGACTCCCTCGGCGTGCAGCAGGCGGTGAACGGTCCGGCGCAGGGCACCGGGGGTGACGTCGGGCAGGCCGGCGGCGTCCGGGTCGAGCCGGAACCGCAGGATGTGCCAGGCGTGGGTGCTGCCGGGCACGACGCTCGGCGGTGTCAGCCCGGGCAGCGACCGCAACCGGTCGAGGAAGGCGGCCACGTGGCGCTGCCGGGCCGCCTCGTACGCCGGGAACCGGTCGAGCTGGGACAGCGTGAACGCGGCCTGGACGGAGCTCATCTTGTGGTTCCAGCCGAGCCGGTGGGACAGGTAGTCACGGTCGCGGCCGGGCTCGATCACCTCACCGAACTGCCGGACGGTGCGGGCCCGCGCGCCCACCCCGGCGTCGGTGAAGGTGACCAGGCCACCCTCGCCGCAGGTGGGCAGGTTCTTTGTCGCCTGCAGGCTGAACGAGCCGGCGTCGCCCAACTGCCCGACCGGCCGGCCGCGCCAGGTGGCGGCGTGGGCCTGCGCGGCGTCCTCCACCACGGCGAGGCCGTGCCGGGCGGCCAGCGCGCCCAGCCGGTCCATGTCGGCCGGCTGGCCGTGCAGGTGTACCGGCAGGATCGCGGCGGTCCGCGGGGTGATCGCCGCCGCGACGGAGTCCGGGTCCAGCGTGAAGCTGACCGGGTCGATGTCGGCGAAGACCGGCACCGCGAGCTGGTGCAGCGGCGCGAGGGCGGACGCGACGAAGCTGAGCGCCGGCACCACCACCTCGTCGCCCGGCCCGATGCCGAGCGCGGCCAGGGCGAGGGACAGCGCGGTGGTGCCGTTCGACACGGCGACACAGGCGGGCGTGCCGCAGAGTTCGGCCCAGCGGTCCTCCAGCCGGCTGACCGCGGTCTCGCCGTCCGCGTTGGACACCAGATGGTCGTCGAGCACGGCGGTGACGGCGGCCCGGTCGGCGTCGGTGATCACCGGCCAGGGCAGGTTGCGCAGCGCCCGGGGCACGGCCGGGGCGCCCCCGAAGGCGGCGAGCACGTCCGCGGCACGCCGGCGGGCCGGAACGGACAGGGCGGTCACGGTGGTCTCCTTCACGGTCGTGGTCATCGGAGGTCGGCGGCGGCCCGGCCGAGGGCGGCGTGCGCCTCCTGGTACGCCCGCCGCAGGCGGCCGAGGTGGTCCCGCAGCGGGCCGGCGCAGCCGGCCGGGTCGTCGCGGCCGTGCGCGGCCGTCACGCGGACCGCGGTCCAGCGGTGCGCCACCTGCTCGACCCGGCGGCCGGCCTCGGCCAGGGCGGGCCGGTCCCAGCGGGCGCCGAGGGTACGCAGCAGCTCGCCGTGCAGGGACGCCTGGGCCTGCATGCCCCAGCCGAACGTGTACGCCTCGGCGAGCAGCTCCGGCGTGGCCGCCGTGCCCAGCTGCGCGCAGTACCGGCGGAGCCCGTCGGCGCCGGTCCAGGCGTCGTCGGACGGCGCGGCGAACCCGGCGGCGTTGGCGTCCAGGGCGAGTCCCAGGCGACCCGGGTCGAGGGCCGGGATCGCGGCCGGCAGGCGGACGTCGAGCCAGCGGCCGCCGCTGGTGACCGGGCCGCTGAAGAAGACGTCCTGCTCGTCGTCCACCCCGGCGGCGCCACAGCTGCGCAGCAGCACCTCGGCGGGTAACGGGCCGGCGAAGTCCGGGGGCATGGCGTCGGACACCGCCACGGTGCCGGCCGTCTCGTCCACGTCGTACACCACCAGGAGGTGGGCGGCGTGCACGTCGTGGTACGCGGGCCGGAACGGCAGGTGGTAGTTGTCGACCGCGACCACCGGCAGCCGCCCCCCGGCGAGCGCGTCACGCCACGCACCGAGCGGGTCGGCCGGGTCGATCGCCCGCCAGCGCGAGGTGACGTCGTGCAGCGGCAGCAGGCTCCCGGCCAGGTCGCCGGGGCGGCGGCAGGGCCAGTAGTACTCCTCCGGCCGCACGTCGCCGGGGTGGTACCGGAACTCCCAGCTCAGCCCCAGCACCTCCAGTGGGTCGTGGCCCGCTTCCAGCAGCAGGGTGGCCAGGGTGGACTGCAGGCAGCTGACCGGGTCGCGGTACCACTGGGTGACGCCCCGAACGCAGGTCATACCGCCTTCACCTCCTCCCGGGACGGGCACAGGGTGACCGCGAAGACGTGCAGCGCGACGTTGTGCGGCAGGCGCAGCCGGCGCAGCTCGGCCCGGCGGGTCACCGGCACGCGCTGGCACCAGATGTGCGCGGTGACCCCGGGCTGGACGTGCTGCGGGTAGTGCATGACCGAGGTGGCGACGGCCTCCTCCTCGCCGAACACGGCCGAGGCGGCCCAGAAGTCGGAGACGCGCACCGCCTCGAAGTCCACGCTGCCGTCGGCGAAGTGCAGGGCCACCTCGTCCTCGACCCGCCGCTCCCCTGCGGCGAGCAGGCAGCACCAGTCGTACCGGCCGGGCGGGACCGTCACGAGCTGCCCCTCGCAGCGCACGTTGTCGGGCCGGCCGGGCCCGGCGGCGGGGAACGCGAAGCGGACGCCGCCGGCGGTGACCGGGCGGCCCAGTGGCAACTCCTCGCCGGGCAGCGAGTTGCGCCAGACGTTGAACCGGCCGCGGCCGGTGTCGCTGGCCGGGGTGATGCCCGCGTTGTTGAGGTGTGCCGCCAGCTCGATCGGGACCTGCTCCCGCATCGGAGGTGCTCCTTTCCGCGTCGTGGCGTCGTGGCGTCGTGACAGTCAGGCGGCCAGGCCCAGTGACGGTTCCCGGACGGTGGTGGCCGCGCCGGCCAGCCGGGCCGCGATCACCTCGGCCACCGCGACGACCGGCAGGTTGGTGTTGCCGCGTGGCGACACCGGGATGACCGAGGCGTCCGCGACGTGCACGTTGTCCAGGCCGCGGACCAGCCCGTCCGGACCGGTCACCGACATCGGGTCGGCGTCGGGGAGCATCGCGGCGGTCCCGGTGGGGTGCCAGTAGCCGCGGACCGTGGCCTCGACGTGCTCGACCAGCTCGTCCCGGTCGGTCGCGTCCGCGCCGGGCAGCAGCTCGGCGGCCAGCAGCTTGGCCAACTCCGGGGTCGCGGCCAGCTCCCGGGCCCGCTCCAGCCCGTCCAGGATCACCGCGAGGTCGTGGCCCTCCGGGTCGGTCAGGAACCGCGGGTCGATCTCGGGCGGCGTCTGCGGGTCGCGGCTGCGCAGCCGGACCCGGCCGCGGGAGCGCGGGGTCATACAGAACGCCTGCACCTGGACGTGGTACGCGGCGCGGCCGGGACGTGCCGGGTCGTACTGCGGGATCGGCAGGATGAACTCGTCCCAGCCGCCCGGGTCGCAGTGCGGGCTGCGTGCCTTCCACAGCACCTGGCTGGGGAAGAAGTCCTGGTCGGCGGCGAAGGCGCCGGTGGCCGCGATCAGGTCGTCGGAGGCGGCGAAGGTGAGCCCGGAACCGACATGGTCGGCCAGGTTGGCGCCGACGCCGGGCAGGATCTGGACCGGCGGGATCCCGTGCCGGGCCAGTTCGTCGGCCGGTCCGACGCCGCTGCGCAGCAGGGCCGCCGGGGTGCCGTACGCGCCCGCGGTCAGCACGACCCGGTCGGCCGCCACCGTGACCGGCACACCGTGGCGGTGGCCGAGCACGCCGGTCGCCCGGGCGCCGGTGAAGAGCAGCCGGTCGACCGGTAGATCGGCCTCGATGGTGAGACCGGGCAGCCCGCGCAGGCCGTCCAGGTACGCGAAGGCGGAATTCCAACGCACCGACTCGTGGATGTTGACCGGCGGCAGCCCGACTCCGTCGATCGCCGTGGCGTCGTTGACGTCGCCCAGCATCGCCACGCCGAGCCGGTCCGCGCCGGCCAGTGCGGCGCGGGCCACCGGGGTGAGGACGTCCGCCCGCACCCGCTGCGGGGCCAGCACCGCCTCGGCGCGGGCGACGGCCGCCCCGACCTCGGCCGGGGTCCAGTCCCCACCGCTGCCGGCCAGCCATTCGGCGACGTCGAGCGGGGTGGGCCGGACGCACCAGCAGCCGTTGTGCGCCGAACATCCGCCCAGCACCCGGGCCCGGGACGTGGTGATCTCCCCGTGCACGTCCCAGTCGTGCGAGGTGGGCAGGATTCGCGGGTCGAGCAGGTCGGCGGGCCACCGACCGGCGCCGAGCGGGCCGTAGTCCGGCCCCGCCTCGATCAGGCACACCGAGGCGCCCGCCGTCACCATCCGGGCCGCGACGGCCGCGCCGGCGCTGCCGCCGCCCACCACCGCCACGTCGAAGTGCCGGGCCGCCTTCCCCGCGCCGCTCACCAGCCCGCCTCCGCCCCGCTCAGGGCGCGGCTGAACCGCGCGCAGATCTCGTCGCACTCGGCCGCGGTCACGATCAGCGGCGGCATCAGGTCGACGACGTTGTTGCCGGTGTGGATCAGCAGCCCGTGCTCCTCGCAGGCGAAGCGGAGCGACTCGCACCGGGCGGCCGGCCACGGCACCCCGCCGGTGGCCAGTTCGATGCCGAGCATCAGGCCGCGCCCACGGATGTCCACGATCGACGGGTGCCGGTCGCGCAGCGTCTCCAGCCGGTCCCGCAGGTACGCGCCGACGACCGCGACGTGGTCCAGCAGGCCGGCGTCGAAGACGTCGAGCACCGCCATCCCGGCCGCGGCGCCGAGCGGGTACCCGTCGCTGGTCGAGCCGTGCGGGAAGCCCTCCCGGGTGGGGCTGCCGAGCAGCCGGGCGGCCAGTGCGGAGCCGACCAGCATGGCCGACATCGGCAGGTAGCCGCCGGTGATGCCCTTGCCGAGCAGCAGCAGGTCGGCGTGCACCCCGTCGGCCACCGAGCGGGACAGCGCCCCGGTGCGGCCGAAGCCGGTGGTGATCTCGTCCACGACGAGCAGCGCGCCCCGGCGCCGGCAGAGCGCGGCCAGGTCGGCCAGGTAGCCGTCCGGTAGCGGCCGCACGTTGGTGCCGAGAACCGGTTCGACGATCACCGCGGCGACCCGGTCCGGGCCGAGCCGGTCGAACTCCGCGGCGACGGCGGCGACCCCGGCGCCGGTGTCGTCCGGGGCCGGCGGGTCGACGTGACTGACCCCGGCCATCAGCGGCCCGCAGGCGCCGTGCACGTGCGGCTCGCCGGTGACCGCGCCGGCCGCCACGCCGGCACCGTGCCAGCTGCTGTTCAGCGCGATGATCCGGTCCCGGCCGGGTGTCCCCTCGATCCGGCTCAGGTACCGGCTGAGCAGCACCGCGCCCTCGACCGCCTGGGCGCCGGACTGGTACAGCTTCACCGTGGCGTAGTCACCGCCGACCCGGTCCAGCAGCCGCTCCGCGTAGTCCATGGTGATCTGCGGCGGCTGTTCGAAGCGGATGGCGACGCCGGCCGGGAGGGTCCGCAGTTGCGCGGTGACGGCGTCGATCACCGTGGGGTGACGGTAGCCGAGAGCCACGTTCCACATCCCGGCCCGGGCGTCCAGGAACGTGCGGCCGGCCCGGTCGGTCACCCAGACGCCGGCGCCGCTGACCTGCTGGGCGTCCTCGTCGAGCAGTTCGGCAGACACGGCGAGCGGAGTGATCCCGTGCCACAGGCCGATACGGCCGGGCGGGGCTTCGATCTCAACGGACACTGCTGTTCCTCTCGATGGCGATCCGCCGGTCCCGCAGCCGCTGGTAGAACGGCCGGTGATGGGCGTCGAAGGCGGCGAGCACGGAATGGTTGGCCACGGTGTCCGGATATTCGGCCGGTACCGGGCGGAAGCCGTCGGTGGCGCCGGTGCGCACGTGCCACCGGCTGGTGCGCTGCCACTGCGGCAGCAGACCCGGTGACCAGGACAGCGCCTCCGGCCGGAAGTCCCAGCCGACGGCGGCGCAGACCGCCGCGACGGTGGCCGGCGGATCGGTGACGAGGTCGTCGGAGTCGACCACCACGGCCGCGCCGCCCGCGGCCGTGACCGCGTCGTGGATCTCGGCCAGTCGCTCGAACCCGACCTCCGGGCTGGTCAGCCGCGGGTTGAGGGCGAAGTGCGAGGCGATGGCGGCCGCCGGGTCACGGATCAGGAAGACGTGACTGACCCGGCGCAGGAAACCGCGGTCGGCCAGCAGGCCCGGGTAGCGGAAGTCGGTGGTGTCCTTGAAGAAGACGGGCCCGTCCGCCGCCAGCCGTTCGATCCGCGCGATCAACTCGGCCTCACTGTGCACGGTCTGCCCGGCCACGACGTACGCCCCGAAATCGGTGAGCTGCGAGAACGGCTCGTGCAACACCACGTGGTCGCCGCGCTCGGCGATCATGCGCAGGAAGGCGGTCGATCGTGACCGCGGCGCGCTCCACAGCGCCACCACGGATGGACAGTTCCCGGTGCTCCCGGACATCCCCACCACCTCCTCAACTCCAGTAAAGCTATGATGACTCTAGTAATCTCTTGCCGTCAACACCTAGATCTCGTCGGGGACGGGTGATTCGGGTACCTCAACAGAGCGAGGTAGCGATACAGTGGTAAACATCGGACTTAGTGACTGGAGTCGACAACACCGATGAAAGAGCTCGTGGTGGGTCAACCGGAGTTTGGTAACCGTCTGCGCAACCGCCGCATCGAGATGGGCCTGTCCCAGAAGGCCCTGGCCGGCGACAACATGACGCCGAGCTACATCTCGCTGCTGGAGAACGGCAGCCGGGTGCCCAGCCTCGAGGTCGTGATCCGGCTGGCCCGGCTGCTCGACAGCACCCCACAGGAACTGCTCGGTTACGAAGTGGAGGGCCTCAGCGGCGGCCGTGGCCGGGAGCCGTCCGAACTCGTCGCCCAGGTCGAGATGCGCCGTCTCGCCGAGATGGGCGACCTCGCCGGTGCCCGCAAGCTGATCGAGGAGAAACTCGCCGGCGCGCGCCTCACCGGCAACGACGAGGCAGGTCTGGCGTACGGCATCGAACTGCTCAAGGTCCTGACCGATGCCGGCGACCAGGAGCAACGACTCGCCCTGGTCGACGAGCTGCGACGGATCCCCAGCGTGGACCGCTCCCCTGCCATCCAGGTCGTGCTGGCCGCGCACAACGCGTCGATCCTGCGCGAGATGGGCCGGTTGGCCAGCGCGCAGAAGGCCGCCCAGGAGGCCGTGGAGCTGGTCAGCGAGGGTGAGTTGAGCGGCAGCAGCGAGCACGTCCAACTGCTCGGCATCCTCGCCTCGATCGAGGTCGAGACCAACGCCTTCGACGCCGCCGAACGCACGATCGAGGAGATGATCCGGCTGGCGAACGACGGCGGGTACGCTGGCGTCCTCGGCCGGACGCACTGGATCGCCAGCATGGCCTACTCCCGGATGGGCCGTCCGGCTCCGGCGTACGAGCACCTCCTGGCGGCGCACCGGACCCTGGTCTTCGGCACCATGACCCTGCACGACTGGCTCCGGTTCTCCCGGTTCACCGCGTCGGTCCTGCTGGAGGGCGGGCACGACCTCGAAAAGGCCCGCGACTGGATCGACTCGGCCGAGCTGAACGCGCGCCTGGCCGGGCTCGAGTCGGACCGGTTGGCGGCGCAACGCGAGCGGGCGCACTACGAGCTCACCGCCGGCAACCCGGCCGAGGCGGCCAGGCTCTACACCGAGCTACTCGAACGGCCGCAGCAGGTCAACGGCAGCGAGACGGTGATGGCGCTCGCCGGGCTGAGCGACGCGCTGCAGCGGATCGGCCGCATCGACGAAGCCATCGAGTGGCAGCGCAAAGCGGCGGAGCGCTACGAGGCGGACGGCAACTACCGGCGGGCTGCCGAGTCCTGGCGCAAGATCGACGCCTTGCGCCAGCAGGCCGCTGCCCGGAACTGAGCGGCAGACGTACGGCCGGGCGAACCCCGAGCTCCTCCGACGCCGGGTCATCCGCGCCGAATGGCACTCCGGCGCATGGCACCACGCCGGCGCCGCCGACCCACCTGCCCTGCTCAGTTAGGTCCGGGTCGGCGTCCCGGCCGGCCCGGCGTCGGTCAGGAGATCTTCAGGTCTGAGATGCGCTGGTTCGGGTCACGCAGCAGTTCCGCCAGCACGACCCGGTACCCCCGGACCGCGCCGACGACCGCGTCCCGGTCGTAACACGTCGGGTTGTAGTTCAGCTCCGCGCTCCGCCGGTCGTCGCTGACCGTCATACCCGGCTCGCCCCGCTTGGCCCACAGCGCCCGCCGGTCGGGTCCGACCTCCGCCCCGGCCGGCAATCTCCCCCGCGACCGCTGTTCCCGGACCTCGTCCCCGGCCTCGGCCCGGCCGCCCGGGGCACCACCTGCCGGCGGTGCCGACTGGAACCACGAGTGGTACAGCAGCAGGAACGGCCAGGGCCGGGCCTCCGCGAAGCCCGGGTTCACCGCCTGGGCGATCTCCTTGAACGACGCCACCTGCCGCATCGCCGCGAAGGTGCTGGTCCGGACCTCGGCGACGGCGTCCGCCAGGGTGGTCCGCAACGGGATCGTGGTCGCCACGTAGATGTTGTGGGTGAACTGGCCGACCAGCTCGGTCGTCCCCGGCTCGTCCCGGCCGGAGGTGGCCGTCCCGAGCACCAGCCGGGGCCAGCCGGTCATCGCGCCCAGCAGCACCCGGTAGGCCGCGAGGGAGAGCACGAACGGCGTCATCCGGTGCTGCCGGGCGTACCCGTGCAGCCGGCGGGCCAGGTCGGCGGGGAGTCCGATCGTCACTTTTGCCGTGGCGGTCACGTCCAGCCCGGCGTACCGGCCGGTGTCGGCGCCCGGACCGTCCGCGCCGCCCGACCATCCCCCCGCACCCTCGCCGACTCCGGGAAACGGTAACGCCTCCGGCAACGGTGTGAGCTGCCGCTGCCAGAACTCCGTCCGGCGCCGCCGCTCCGCGGCGCTCCACCTCGGCACGGCCGTCGCGTCGGCGTACCGGAGGGGCAGTTCGGGCAGCGGGCCGCCCTGACCGGTCCGGGCCGCCAACGCGGCGGCCAGGTCGCGCAGGAAGACTCCGGTCGACCAGCCGTCCGCGATCATGTGGAACATGCTCACCGCGACCGTGTAGTCGGTCCGGGACGAACGGACCAGCGTCACGCTCCACAACGGACCCTGGCGGAGATCGAAGGCGCGACCGCTCTCGTAGCCGAGTACGCTGCCCCGCCGCGCCGCGACCCGACCGGTGGGCTCGCCGGAGAGGTCGACGAAGGTCACGATCGGTTCGACCTCGTCCTCGATCCGGATCAGCGGGTCGTCGGCGATCGTCTCGAAGACGATCCGCAGTGCGTCGTGCCGTCGCGCCACGTCCCGCACCGCGGCCCGGAACACCGCCAGGTCCACCGGCCCGGCCAGCGGCATGGTGCCGAAGACGTTGTAGCCGAGGCACCCCGGGTCGTCCGGCGCGAAGCAGCGGACGAACTCCCAGAGCGTTTCCTGACTGCGAGCCAGCGCGGTGACCGTCGGCGGCATGGGCTCAGAGCCTGCTATCCGGCATTCAGGTCTGTCAAGGACGGACGCCTCCGGCAGCCGGGCACCGGAGATCGTCAGTCCCGGACCCCGGCCAGGCCCCGATCGGGAGGTCGGCCAGTAGATCGGCCGGACATCCCTCCGGAAGTGATCCGGAAAACTTCCCGCACGCTCGATCCACGATCGGTCGGGCCGGCCGACGGTACGACGGCCCGATCACCATGCTGAGCTGCTGATCAATGCCCACGTGCGAGGCGTGAACCGGCCGAAAAATATCCGGGACCTCGACGGACGTGGATGATCGCACTAGGGTGACGGCCAGCGGGTGCCTCGACGGGGAAGGGGCCGGACGGTGGGTGACGCCGCCGGTTCCGGGAGGGGAAGGTATGTCATCCGAAGGCTGGCGATTGCTGCGCCCCGGAGCCGGGCCCGGTCTGCTCGCCGTCGACTTCACCCCGGCACAGGCCCGGGCCGGAGCCGGGTTCACCGACCTGGCCCGGCTGCTGCCCGAGCCGTACCCGGTGTGGGGCACCGAGGAGGCCGGCTGGCGACACGTCGTCGCGGCGTCGGTCGACTCCCCAGCCGGTGGGCTGGACGTCTGGTTGGACCGGGACCTGCCGGTCACGGGCGGGACGGCGGGCATCCTCGGATACTGCGCCGGCGGGACGCTCGCCTGCGCCCTGGCGCGACGGCTGGCGGACCGCTACGGGGTCGCCCCGCCGGTCGTCCTCTTCGACCCGGTCGAGGTGACGGCGGAGACGCTGTACGACCAGTTCGGGACCGCGCTGGACGGTCTCGCCGCCGCGCTGCCCGCCGCCGAGGTACGGGCCGCCCGGGAGGCCGCCCGGGCGGAGGTACGCACCCGGCCCGAGCTGAGCCGGCTGGCCGGGCGACTCTCCGAGCGGTACGCGGCACTGGCCCAGCCGGCCTGCGCCGGGCAGGGCGTTCCACCGTCCATCGCGGACCAGCTCTGCGCCCGGATCGACACCTACCTGCGGTACCTGCTGCTGTCGGCGGCAGCGCCACCCGACAGCCCGGGTCCGGCGCTGATCGTCCTCTCCGCCGGTCACGAACCACCACCGATCCCCGGCGCCGACCGGCAGGTCCGGCTGGACGTCCCGCAGTCGGACCTGCTCGCCGACGTACGCGCCGCCGACCTCGCCGGGCGGGCGCTCGTCGGCGAGCCGCTGGCCGGCCGGTCATGACCCAGTCGACCCGGCAACGGCCGGGCGACCACGACCAGACCGACTCCGAAGCGCTGAGCCGCAAGGAGGAGGCGCTCTGGCTCTTCCAACGGTTGGCGCCCGCCGTCGCGGTGGACAACCTGCCGTTCGCGATCAGCACGTCGGAGCCGATCGATCCGGCGGTGCTGACCGCCGCGGTGCACGAGCTGACCCGACGCCACCCGGTGCTGCGTACCGTCTTCCCGGCCCGGGACGGTGTCCCGTACCGGCGGGTGCGCGACCCCGACCTGCCGCCGCCACCGGTGCGGAGTCTCCGCACCACCCGGGCCGGTCTCGCCGACACGCTCGCGGAGCTGGCCGGGCAGCCGTTCGCGCTGGCCACCGAGCCGCCGCTGCGGGTGGCCCGGGTCGAGTTCTCCGACGGTCCGGGCAGCGTGCTGTGCCTGGTCGTCCACCACATCGCCTTCGACGGCCGGTCCGCCGGCATCGTCCTGCCGGAACTCGCCACGATCTACCTGGAGCTGGCCGGCACCGGTCCGGCACCGGACCAACCGGCGGGGAACGCCGGCCAGCCGGCCGACGAGGTCGTCCCGCCGGCCAACACCGGCCACCGGGAGCCCCCGCCCCGGGCGACCAGCCTGCGGTACTGGACCGAGCGGCTGGCCGGAATCGACCCGAAGACCTTCCCGCTGGGTCGGGCCCGGATCGAACCGCCGGAGCCCCGCTTCACCGGTGCCCGACTCGAACGGGTGCTCTCCGCCGAGGGCCGCGCGGCGTTGGACTCGCTGCGCCGTCGGCTCCGGGTCACCGACAACATGGTGCTGCTCGCCACGTACCTGTTGCTGTTGGCCCGGCACGGCGCCGGCCCGGACCTGGTGGTCGCGGTGCCGGTCGACACCCGGGGCGGCGCGGCGGCCGGCCGGGTCGGGTACCACGTCAACACGCTGCCGCTCCGGGTCACGGTGCGGCCGCGGGACAGCTTCCGACACCTCGTCGCGGAGGTCCGCGCGCATCTGGTGGCGGGCCTGGAGCACGCCGACGTGTCGTTCGAGAACCTGCTCGGCGGGCTGGGCCTGGACGCCATGAACTGGCGCGCGCCGCTGTTCCGGCACATGTTCAACTTCCTGCCCGCCTCGACCGTGGTGCCCCCGGGCCCGTTGCCGGACTCCGCCTGGGTCACCGTCGACTCCCGGATGAGCCGGTACGACCTGCAGTTCGTGGTACTCCGCTGGCCGGAACGGATCGCCCTGGAGGCGGTCTACAGCACGGAGATCCACGACGAATCCTATGTACTGGCGCTGGTCAGCCGGTACGAGTTGCTGCTCCGGGCCGCTGCCGCCGACCCGGACCGACCGCTGGCCGACCTGGAGATGTGGCATCCCGACGAGCGGACGGCCCTGGAGCGGGTGAACCGATCCCCGGCCCCGGTGAGCCGGTTGGTGCCGCACCTGGTCGCCGAGCGGATCCGGCGGAGTCGACGGGAGTGCGCCCTGGTCGAGCCCGAGGGGCAGGCCCGCGACCGTGGTTGGCTGGCCGACCGGGCCGCCGTCATCCGGGCACATCTCGCGGCGGCCGGCGTCGGCCCCGGCGCCGTCGTCGGGCTCGCCCTGCCCCGCGGCGGCGACCTGGCCGCAGCCGTCCTCGCCACCTGGTCGCTACGTGCCGGCTACCTGCCGGTGGACCCGGCCCAGCCAGTCGCCCGGCTGCGGGTACGGCTCGACGCGGCGGACGTCCGGGCGGTGCTCACCGGCGCCGGTCCCCCGCCGGCGTGGGCGGCGGACCGACACGTGCTCCGGCTCGACCACCTCGACCCGGTCGCCCGGTCGGACGCCCCGGCGGTGCCGACCGGGCTCGGCGTCGTCCGGGACGACGACCTGGCGTACGTCATCTTCACCTCCGGCTCGACCGGAACGCCCAAGGGTGTGGAGATCACCCACGGCAACCTGGCCAACCTCGTCGGATTCTTCGCCGACCGTCTCGCCGTGTCCGACCGGGACCGGACGCTCTGGTTGACCTCGTTCGGCTTCGACATCTCCGCCCTCGAACTCCTCCTCGCGCTCGGCCATGGCGGCGCCGCGGTGGTGGCGCCGGACTCGGCCCAGGTCCGCCCGGATCTGCTGCTCGACCTGGTCACCCGGCACGACGTCGGAGTGGTGCAGAGCACGCCGACGATCTGGCGCCTGGTGGCGGGACGGCTGACCGACGAGTTGGCCGGGCGCCGGGTGCTGTGCGGCGGCGAGCCGCTGACCGCCGCGCTGGCCCACCGGCTGCTCCGCTCGGGCTGCCGGCTGTTCAACGTGTACGGCCCGACCGAGACGACGATCTGGTCGACGGTGGCCGAGATCCACCCCGGGGTACCAGACCCGGTCGGCATCGGCGGTCCGATCTGGCACACCACCCTGCACGTGCTCGACGACGACGGCCGGGAACTCCCACCCGGGGTGGTCGGTGAACTGTGGATCGGCGGTGCCGGGGTGGCCCGGGGTTATCTGGGCCAGCCGGCGCTGACCGCCGAAGGGTTCACCGACGGAGCCGGGCCAGCCCGCCGCTACCGGACCGGCGACCTCGGCACCTGGCGGCCAGACGGCACGATCGAGCTGCTCGGGCGGGCCGATCGGCAGGTCAAGCTGCGCGGCCGGCGGATCGAACTGGGTGAGATCGAGTCGACGCTGGAGCGGCACCGGTCGGTCGCGGCGGCGGCCGTGGTGGTGCACGGCGACCCGCAGGGCGACGGCCGGCTGGTCGGCTACGTCCAGCCGGTCGATCCGTCCACCGACGACGGGTTCCTGACCGAGCTGGCCCGGCACGCCGGGGCGGTGCTGCCGCACTACCTGGTCCCCGCTGACCTGGTCCGCCTCGACGTGTTACCCCGGAACCCGAGTGGCAAGGTCGACCATTCCGCCCTGCCGGAGGTCGCGCCGCCGGACACCCGAACCGGGCCGTCCGGCTCGGCACCGACGGCGCTCGACCCGCTGCTGCGGTCGCTGGTCGAGCTCTGGGTGGACCTGCTCGGCCGCCCGGACGTCGACGAGCGGAGCAACTTCTTCGCCAGCGGCGGCCAGTCCCTGCTCGCGGCGGTCCTGGCCACCCGGATCGCCGACCGGACGGGCCGCGAGGTGACCCTCCAGGACGTCTTCAACGCGCCGACGCCGTACGAGCTGGCCGAGATCGTCCGGGGCGGCTCCCGGCATCTTCCGGACGGCTCCCGGGGCGGGCCGGGTGAGCCAGATGAGCGGGGTGAGCTGGCCGAATGACCAGACTGGAGGGGGCCGAGATGTCGGCGCAGACCCGCACCGAGGGCACCCGGTACGGTGACTCGGGCGGTCCCCGGGTCGTACCCGATCTGCTCCGCCGCAGCGCGCGGCTGGTACCCGGACGGCCGGCGATCGTGGTCGACGGTCGACCGGTGCTGACCTTCGCCGAGATCGAGGCACGGTCGAACGCGCTCGCCCGAGGGCTGCGGGACCGTGGCGTCGTCCGGGGCGACAAGCTGGCCCTGGCGTTCGCCGGTCCGGCCTGGCCGGAGTTCGTCGTGGCGTACTTCGGCGCGCTGAAGGTCGGGGCCGCCGCGCTGCTGCTCGGCGAGCGCTTCACCGGCGAGGACATCCGGTGGCTGGTCGCCCGGCACCGGGTGGCCGGGATCGTCACCGCGCCCGGCACCGTCAGCGCGCCCGGGCCGGTCGGGTCCGGCCACCGCCCGTCCGGCGCGGACGATCGCCTCGTCGGGGCTGCGCCGGCGGAGCCGGGCCAGGGCGCGCCGGGGACCGGCGGAACCGGCCCGGAAAGGTCCGGGACGGCGGTCGCCGGAGTCGGTTGCTGGACCGCCGACACCGCCGAACTGACCGCCGGACAGGACGACTCGGCGGTACCGATCGAGGCCACCCCGCTGGACATCGCCGATGTGGTCTTCACCTCCGGCACCACCGCGCTGCCCCGGGGTGTCGTCGCGACCCACGCGAACGTGGTCCGGGCCCAGCCCACCTGGCCCACCGGTGTCCGGGCCAACCAGCCTGGCCTGCACGCCCTGCCGCTGGGGTCGGTCGCCGGACAGATCCACCTGGTCAACAGCGTCGGCGGCCAGCAGACATTGGTGATCATGCCCGAATTCACCGTCCCCGACTTCCGGCGGCTGACCGAGCAGTGGCAGGTCAGCTCGGTCTTTCTGGTGCCGGCGATGGGGCACTGGCTGGTCCGGGCCGGGACGGACCAGGCACCGAAGCTCTCCTCCGTACGCGGCGTGCACTTCTCCGGCGCGGCCCTGCCGGTCGGCATCATGCCGGACCTGCCGGCGGTGTTCCCGAATGCCACCTTCTACAACTTCTACAGCTCGACCGAGGCGTTTCCGGCCCGGGTGGCGACCCAGTTCGACCCCGACCGGCCGGATTCCGTGGGCCGGCCCGTCGGCGCGAACCAGGTACGCATCACCGCCGAGGACGGCAGCCTGCTGGGCGCCGGTGCGGTGGGCGTGGTCTGGCTGCGGTCCGCGGTCGCCCCGTCCCGCGGGTTCCTGGACGCCGACAGCTCCGACAGCTCCGACGGCTCCGGCCCGCCCGAGGGCGGTACGGCCGGGACCGGCGGCTCCGGCACCGCGGCGGCCGGTGCGGCCGGGTTCCAGGACGGCTGGACCCGGACCGGGGATCTCGGCTACCTGGACGCCGAGGGTTACCTGTTCCTCGCCGGCCGGACCGACGACGTGGTGAACGTGGGCGGGTTCAACGTGTCCACGTACCGGGTCGAGGAGGTGCTCGGCCGGCACGAGGCGGTGGCCGAGGCGGCCGTCTTCCCCGTCGACCATCCGGTGCTCGGCGAGGTGATCGCCGCGTTCGTGGTACTGCGGGCCGAGGCCAGCACGCGGGAGATCCGTCAGCACGCGGCCCGGCAGTTGAGCCGCCGGGAGTTGCCGGCGATCATCCGGCTCGTCGAGGAGATTCCCCGGAACGCGGCCGGCAAGGTGCCGAAACGACACCTGCCGGAGCTGCTCGACGGCACCGGCCCGGCCTCGTTCACCGCACCCCGTACCGGGGTCGAGGAGCGGGTGGCGCAGACCTGGGCGGAGTTGCTCGACGTCGGTTCGGTGGGCGTACACGACAACTTCTTCGAGATCGGCGGCGACTCGCTGCTGGCGGTCGAGGTCGCCGCGCAGCTACGGGTACGGCTCGGGGTCGAACTGGACGCCGTCACGATCTTCGAACTGGCCACCGTCGCGGAACTCGCCCGGTACGTGACCGAGGAGCAGGCGCGGGCGGCCGAGGACCAGGAAGGCAACCCGGGAGAGGAATCCGATGAGCACTTCGTCCACTGATTCCGAGGTCATCGAATCGCTGCTCGGCCAGCACCCGGACGTCGCCGAGTTCGCGGTCGTCCGGGCCAGGGCGCGGCGGATCGTCGCGGTCACCCCACGGCTGTACTGCACCGCGGTGGACATCCGCGACGACATCTGGGAATCGGTGCCGGCCGAGCAGCTCCCGGACCTCGTCGTGGTGCTGCCGAAACTGCCCCGGGACGCCGAGAGTCGGGTACTGCCCGACCAGATCGCGCACGAGGCGGTCGACGAACCCGGTGCGTGTGGCTTCCACCCGCCCCGGACCCCGACCGAGGTGGAGCTCGCCGGCATCTGGCGGGAGATCCTCGGCCGCCGCCGGGTCGCCGCGGACGACAACTTCCTCGACCTGGGCGGCGACTCGATGACCGCCACGCTGCTGCTGGACTCGACCAACGAGCGGTTCGGCGTCGCGCTCTCCTTCGACGAACTGCTGTCGATGCCGTCGCTGCGGGCGGTCGCCGAGGCGATCGACCAGCGCCGGTAGGGACCGTCCCGCACCGATCCCACCGGGGGCGAGCACGCCCGGCCTGGGATCGTACCCCGGGCGGGCCGGTCAGCCGTCCGGTAACCGCGTCGCCACGTCGTCGATGGCCAGCAGGTTCGCCACCTCGTCCTCGTCGAGCTGCTCGATCTCGGCGAGCAGCAGGTCCTCGACCGCCTCCGCCAGCTCGGCGACGGTGCTGCGCCGGAAGATCGTGTGCAGCGGTACGGCGACCCCGACGACGCCCCGCAGCCGCGCCGCCATCCGGGTGGCCAGCAGCGAATGGCCGCCCAGCTCGAAGAAGTCGTCGTGGATGCCGACCCGCTCGACGCCGAGCACCTCGACCCAGACCTGCCCGACGAGACGCTCGGCGTCGGTCCGGGGCGCCACCGGCGTACCGCCCGGGGCCGGGGCGACCGAGGTCGGGGCGGGCAGGGCCTTCCGGTCGACCTTGCCGTTCGCGGTCAGCGGCAGGGCGGCCAGCACCCCGTACGCGTCCGGGTGCAGGTGCGGTGGGAGTAGTTCGGACAGGTGTGCCCGGAGCTGGGCCGGCGAGGGCGCGGCGGTGCCCGGCTCGGGAACCAGGTGGGCGACGAGTCGGGCGTCACCGTCGGCCGTGACGACCGCGTGCCGGACGTCCGGGTGGGCGACGATCGCCGCCTCCACCTCGCCCGGCTCCACCCGGTGGCCCCGCACCTTGAGCTGGTCGTCGAGGCGGCCGAGGAACTCCAGCGCACCGTCGAGCCGCCACCGCACCCGGTCACCGGTGCGGTACCGTCGCTCGCCGTCGTACTCGACGAACCGTTGCGCGGTCAGCTCCGGCCGCCCGAGGTAGCCCCGGGCCAGCCCGGCACCGCCGAGCAGCAACTCCCCGGGCACGCCGACCGGCACCGGTCCACCGCCGGGCCGGTGCACGTGCGCGGTGGTGCCGGCGAGCGGGCGTCCGATCGGCGGTCGCCCGGTGGCGTCGGCCGGAGTCAACCGGGCCGCCGTCGCGATGATCGTCGCCTCGGTCGGCCCGTACGTGTTGAACACCTCGACCCGGTCGCCGAACGCCTCGAACCAGCGGCCGACCGCGTCGGGCCGGACCTGCTCGCCGCCGAGGATCAGCAGCCGCAACCGAGCCGGCCAGGCGATCCCGGCCAGATCCGCGACCAGTTCGTGCCAGTACGCCGTCGGCAGGTCGAGTACGGTCAGCTCCTGCCCGGCCGGGGTGGCCAGGAAGTCGGGCAGTTCGGCCCGGGCCGGCGGCACGACCAGCGTGGCACCGCCGACCAGGGTGGGGTACACCTCCTCGCCGAAGGTGTCGAAGCTGGCCGAGGAGAACTGCAACACCCGGTCCCCCGGGCCGATCCGGTACGCCTCGACCATCCACCGCAGCCGGGCGGCGAGCGCCGACCGAGGCACACCCACCGCCTTCGGCTGCCCGGTCGACCCGGACGTGTAGATGGCGTACGCCAACGGGTCCGACCCGGAGTCAGGCCGGGCACGGGCGGGCAGTTCACCATCGGGCCACTCGACATCGGCCGGTTCTGTATCCGACAGCTCGGCATCGGCCGGCTCGGCCGACGGCTCGTCGTCCCAGCGCATCCGGTCCAGGTCGACGACCTCGCACCCGGTCGGATCCAGCCGGTCCCGCAGGCCGCTCGTGGTGACCAGGAGCCCGGCCCCGGCGTCGGCGAGCAGGTACCCCAGCCGGCGGCGCGGATGTCCCGGATCCAGCGGAAGGTACGCCGCCCCGGCGGTGAGCACGGCGAGCAGTGCGACGACGAGATCCGGGCCCGGTTCCAGGCAGACCGCGACGAGGCGGTCCCGCCGGGCGCCGTGCCGACGCAGCAACCGGGCCAGCCGCACGGCGCGGCGATGCAGCTCGGCGTAGCTCAGCGCGCCGTCGACGCCGCTGACCGCGATGGTGTTCGGGTACGCCGTGGCGGCGGTGGCGAGCAGCTCCACCAGGTCGGCCGGGGGCGGCGGTGCGACGCGGGCGTGCTCGGCGGGCGCCGGTCCGGCGGGGTCCGTCGACGGGTCGGACTCGTCACCGGCCAGCCGCTCGTACAGTGCGGACAGCGGCTCGTCCGGGGCCTGCGCCGCGTGCCGCAGCAGCCCTTCGAAGCGGCGCAGCAGCAGCGTGACGGTGGCCGGCTCGAACAGCTCAGGGCGGTAGTTGGCCTGGAGCCGCCAGCCGTCGTCCCCGGTGTGCACCTCGACCAGCAGGTCGAACTTGGCCTGCTGATGTCCCGGATCGAACGCTCCGGCGACCAGGCCGGACAGCCGCAGCTCACCGGCCTGGGTGCCGTGCACCAGGAACATGGTGTCGAAGAGCGGATTGCGGTCCGGATCCCGGCGGAGCGCCAGGTGTGAGATCAGCTCCTCGAACGGCGTGTCGAGGTGGCCGTACGCGCCGACGGCCGTCGCCCTGACCCGGGCCAGCAGTTCCCGGAACGACGGGTCGCCGGAGAGGTCGCCGCGCAGCACCACGGTGGTCAGGAAGAACCCGATCAGCGGTTCCAGCTCGGCCCGGTCCCGGCTGCTGACCGGTGAGCCGACCCGGATCTGCGACTGGCCGGTGTAGAGCCCGAGCAGCGCGAGGTACCCGGCGAGCATCGTCATGAACGGCGTCGTCCGGCCGACCCGGCACAATCCGCGCACGTCCTCGGCCACGCCCGGCGGCAGCCGGTGCCCGACGAAGGCTCCGGCCGTCGTCATGGTCGGCGGGCGGGGCGCGTCGGTGACCAGATCCAGCGGTTCGGCACCGGCCAACTCGGCGCTCCAGTACCGCCAGCTCGCCTCCCGGCCGGCGGCGAGGCGCTGCTGCTCGGCGCGGGCATGGTCGAGGTACTGCATCGGCAGCGGGGGCAGCTCGGCGGGCACCCCGGCCAGCCGGGCGGCGTAGCCGGCCGACAGCTCCCGAAACAGCACGCCCAGCGACC
Source organism: Plantactinospora sp. DSM 117369 (assembly GCF_053764795.1). Lineage (NCBI taxonomy): Bacteria > Bacillati > Actinomycetota > Actinomycetes > Micromonosporales > Micromonosporaceae > Plantactinospora > Plantactinospora sp. DSM 117369. Next base: position 6,061,430 of record NZ_CM132446.1, read on the forward strand.
AGTCGTCGGCGAGCAGGTGGTGCAGCACGACGCAGAGGACGTGGTCGTCCGGCCCGAGTCGCAGCACGCTGGCCCGTACCGGTGGGCTCACGGTGATCTCGAACGGCGTGTTGACCCGGTCGGCCACCACCGCCGAGGCGTACGCCAGCCGCGCCGGCTCGTCGAGGTCGGCATCGTCGACGGCAGCCGGCACGGTCTCGGCAACACCGTCCAGTTCGGCCAGCTCGACCAGCTCGGCGGCACCGTCAAGCTCGTCCAACTCGACCAGCTCGACCGGCAACCGCCAGCCGTCGAGCACCTCCTGCACCGGCTCCCCGTCGGCGTCCACCGGAAACCGGGTACGCAGGATGCCGTGCCGGCGTACGACGTCGTGCAGGGCGCCGGTCAGCGCGGCCACGTCCAGCGGCCCGCGCAGCCGGGTCACCTGCGGCATGTGGTACTCGCTGGACCCCGGGTTGAGCTGGGTCAGGAACCACAGGCGCCGCTGCCCCAGGGTGAGCGGCCCCCGGGTGGCTCCCGGGGCCGGATCGTCGTCGGCCCGCTGGCCGGTCGTCGCGCCGGTCATCGCGGACGCGCGGCGGCCACGACCGCCACCAGATCGGCGACGGTCGCCGCGTCGAAGTACGCCGACAGCGGCAGCTCGGCGTCGAGACGCTCCCGGACCCGGGCCGCGGTCTTCACGATCGCCAGCGAGGTGAACCCGAGGTCGAACAGGTCGTCCTCGGGTCGTACCGGGTCGACGTCGAGCACCTCCCGGACGATCTCCAGCACCTCGGTCTCAGTCTCGCTGTCAGTCACCGGTACCCCCGTTCGTGGTCTGCGCGGCGGCCAGCGCCCGCTGCCGCTCCTCCCGGGCCCGCACCCCGAACAGGTCGTCCGGGGGCGCCTGCGGTACCGCCGTGTCGAACCGGGCCAGGATGCCCACCCGCAGGCAGGTCAGCGCGAGCGCCGCCATGGCGAGCCCGCAGAGCAGGTACATCAGGCCGATGCCCCGGCCGGGTCCGACCCCGATCAGTTGGCCCACCGTGCCGGCGAGCGCCCCGCCCTCGGCCAGCAGCGGGTCGAACAGGCGCGGGCCGAACGGGACGATCACCGCGAAGCCGAACGGCAGGGTCGACCAGGCCACGATCGTGTTCAGCGCGAAGACCCGGCCGTGGAACCGCTGCGGCACGGTCACCTGGACGATGGTCGCGTAGATCGCGTTGACCAGGGTCAGCGTGAACATCATCCCGAACACACCGGCCGCGACCGGTGCGGTGGCCGGCCGCACGCCGACGACCAGGGCACAGAGCGCCAGCACGGCCGTACCGAGCAGCATGCCGCGCATCCGGCGCCGGGCCGGTCCACCCCAGACGGTCATGGTCAGCCCGCCGAGCACCACCCCGAGGGCGCCGCCGAACGCCACCTGACCGACCTGTGGCAGCTCGGCGAAGGAGAGCACGAGCGGCGAGACGAGCAGGATCAGCGGACCGAGGAAGATGTTGAGCGCGGCGAAGAAGAGCAGCATCGCGCGGATCCCACGGTGGTTGAGGGTGTACGCAAGGCCGCCCTTGATCTCGGCCAGCAACGACTCGCGCCGCTGGTAGGCCATGGTGGCCGGGAACCGGAGCACCAGCAGCAGACCGATCACCACCGTGTAGCTGAGCACGTCGATCGCGAGGATCCCGCCGAGCCCGATGCTCGCCATCAGCCCCACCGCGACCAGCGGTACGACGAACTGGGCGATCCCGGCCGCCGTCTGGGCGAACCCGTTGGCGTGCCCGAGGTAGCGCTTGGGCACCAACTGCGGCACCGCCGAGGTGAAGGCGAGCCGCTGGAAGGTCAGCGCGCAGGAGAGCGCGGCGAGCAGCGGATAGATGTGCCAGACGTGCAGGTTGTCGGTCCAGAGCAGGAGCCCGAAGAGCAGTTGTACGCTGCCGGCCGCGATGTCGCCGCCGAGCATCACCCGGCGCCGGTCGTACCGGTCGACGACGGCCCCGGCCAGTGGCGCGATCAGCATGCCGGGGACCAACCCCACCACGAAGAAGATGGCGAACCTGGCCAGCGAGCCGGTCTCCGTGTAGATCCAGATCGGCACCGCGAACTCGGTCAGCGCCGAGCCGGTCATCGAGGCCAGTTGCCCGACGACGACCGCGAGGAACCGGCCCATGCTGGGCGCTGGCGCGGCTCGTACCGCAGCGGCCTGCCCGACCCCGGCGGCGCGCCGGTCGCCCGTCCTCGGAGTGGCGGCGCGGGAGGGTGCCGCCGGTTCCTCCTCGCCGTCGCGCTCCGGGTAGCGGTCCAGCCACCAGCCGGGGGCCGGACCACGGGCCGGAGCGGTCAGCGACCGGGCCCCGGCCGGGCCGGCGGCCAGCGCGGTGTGCGTACCGGTGACGATCTCCGCCAGCTCGTCCGCCCGGTACTTCAGGAAGTAGTGCCCGGCCTCGTCGATCACCACCAGCGCGGTCTCGGCGCCGAGGAAGTCCCACTCCCGGTAACGCTCCTGGGCGTAGTCGGTACTCGGGTCGCGGTCGCCGACCACCGAGATGACCGGCGCGCGGAGCCGGGGCACGCCGCTGTCGAGCAGGCCGGTGAAGTACTCCTCGGCCGCCCGGAAGTCGTGCCGCATGTTCTGCACGATCCGCCTGGCCTGCTCCGGGCCCAACTCGTCGACGTCCACGCCCATCGACTTCAACCAGTTCACCTGGTGCCGGTAGCTGGCCAGCCGGTCCTGCCGGAGCAGCGGGCCGAGCCGGCCGAGCACCTTGCCGGTCGGCTTCGCGAACGGGAACACCGCACCGATGTAGACGGCCTCCAGGTCCCGCCCGGCCGCGTCCAGCCGGCGGGCGATCTCCACGATCAGCGCACTGCCGAGTCCGCAGTGACCGTAGAGCACCAGTGGGCCCGGTATCCGCTCCTGGATCTCGGCGACGCACCGGCCGGCGACCTCGGCCAGCGGCAGTGAATCCTCGGTCAGCCCGAGGTCGTGGCCGGGCACCGAGACCGAGTAGAGCGAGTGGCCGGCCGGCAACGCGTCGGCCAGCGGCTGGTACACCACCGCGCTGCCGCCGCCGTACGGGACGCAGACCAGGGTGCGGACCCGCTGGCCGGCCGGGACGGTGGGGGTCAGCTCGTGCAGCAGTCGACGGGGCCCGCGCCGGTCCGCCGGGGTGTCCAGCAGTTCCGCCAGTCCGGCGACGGTGGGGTGGGTGAACAGGTCCATCACGCTGACCGGTGCGCCACCGGCCGGCACCACCGTACGCAGCCGGGTGACCACCTGGACGCCGAGCAACGAGTGCCCGCCCAGGTCGAAGAAGTCGTCCAGTACGCCGACCCTGGGCAGCCCGAGCACGGTACGCCAGACCGCCGCGACCGCCTCCTCGGTGGGTGTGCGGGGCGCGACGAAGTCGGTGTCCACGGCGCGGTCCTGTTGCGGGGCCGGCAACGCGGCCCGGTCCAGCTTGCCGTTCGGGCTCACCGGCAGCGCGTCGAGGATGACGAACGCCGACGGGACCATGTAGTCGGGCAGCGACTCCTTGAGCGCCGTACGCAACCGCGCCGGTTGCGGCCCGGCACCGTCGCCCGGTCCGGCGCCGGCACCGTCGCCCGGCCGCGCGCCGGGCGCCGGGGCGGGCACCAGGTAGGCGACCAGCCGCTGGTCGCCCGGCACGTCCTCGCGGGCGACGACCGCCACCTCCGCCACCCCCGGCTGGTCGCGCAGCGCCACCTCGATCTCGCCCAGCTCGATCCGCAGGCCGCGCAGTTTCACCTGGTTGTCGATCCGGCCGAGGAACTCGATCGCACCGTCGGCGCGCCGCCGCACCAGGTCACCGGTGGCGTACATCCGGTCTCCCGGCGGCCCGTACGGGTTCGGCCGGAACCGCTCGGCGGTCAGGCCCGGCCGCCCGAGGTAGCCACGGGCCAGTCCGACCCCGGCGATGTACAGCTCACCGGGCGCGCCGACGGGGACCAGGTTGAGGTGCCGGTCCAGCACGTGTAGCCGGATGTTCTGGATCGGGTGGCCGATCGGCACCGGGGATCGGCCGTCGAGGGTCTCGGGGCGGCAGCGCCAGGAGCTGACGTCGATCGCCGCCTCGGTCGGCCCGTACAGGTTGTGCAGTTCCGCTCCGGGCAGCGCCCGGACCGCGTCGGCGGCCAGCCCCGGGCCGAGTGCCTCGCCGCTACAGATCACCCGGCGCAGCGACCGGCAGGTGCTGACGTCCTCGGCCAGGAACACCGACAGCATCGACGGGACGAAGTGGGTGGTGGTCACCGACTCGGCGACGATCAGGTCACGCAGGTACGCCGCGTCCTTCTGCCCGCCCGGCCGGGCCAGCACCAGCCGCGCCCCGGTGGCCAGCGGCCAGAAGAACTCCCAGACCGAGACGTCGAAGCCGGCCGGCGTCTTCTGCAACACCACGTCGTCGGCGCCGAGCCGGTACTCCCGCTGCATCCAGTCCAGCCGGTTGACCACCGCCCGGTGGGTGACGAGCACGCCCTTGGGCCGGCCGGTCGACCCGGAGGTGTAGATGACGTACGCCAGGTCGTCCGGTCCGGCCAGCGGCGGCGGGTCGTGCCGGGGCTGGTCCGCCCAGGTCGCCGGGTCGTCCAGCAGCAGCGTGCGGACCGCCGGGTCGGCCGAGGGCTTCAGTCTCCGCTGCCGCAGCAGCACCCGGGCGGCGCTGTCGGCGAGCATGAACGACAGTCGCTTGGCGGGATAGTCCGGGTCCAGCGGCAGATAGGCGGCGCCGGCCTTGAGGATGCCGAGCAGCGCTACCACCAGCTCGACGGAGCGCTCGGCGCAGACCGCCACCACGTCGTCCCGGCCCACCCCGGCGGCCCGGAGCCGGTGCGCCACCCGGTTGGCCCGGGCGTTCAGCTCCGCGTAGTCGCACCGCTCGCCCTCGAAGCGCACCGCCACGGCGTCCGGAGTGGCCCGGACCTGTGCCTCGACCAGCTCCACCAGGGTGGCCGGTCCGGTGACCGGCACGGCGGTGTCGTTCCAGCGCCGCAGCGCGTCCCGCTCGCCCGGGGTCAGCGGGTCCAGTGCGGACAGCCGGCGGTCCGGTGCCTGGACCACGTCCCGCAGCAGCCGCTGCCATCCGGCGACCAGCCGGGCACAGGTCTGCGGGTCGAACAGGTCCCGGTGGTAGACGAAGGTGCAGTGCAGCCCACCCCCGGCGTCCGGCGCGACGTACAGCTCCAGGTCGAAGCGGGTGGCCGGGTGGGCGAAGCCGAAGGCCTCGATCCGGGGCCCGGCGAGCTGGTCCGCGGCCGGCCGCACCGCCTCGGTGCGGACGCCCCGGCCGCCGTAACTCTGTAGCGCGAAGAGCACTTGGAACAGCGGCGGCCGGCGTACGTCCCGGACCAGCTTGAGCCGGCTGACCAGCCGCTCGAACGGCAGCTCCTGATGGGCGTACGCGTCCAGCGCCGCGTCCCTGGTCCGGCCGAGCAGCTCGGCGAAGGTGGGATCGCCGGCCAGTTCGGCGCGCATGGTCAGCATGTTCAGGAACAGCCCGACCATCGGGTCGAGCTCGGGCAGTGGGCGCCCGGCCACCGGTGAGCCCACCGCGAAGTCCCGCTGCCCGGAATACCGGGCGAGCAGCACCTGGAACGCGGCCAGCAGCGTCATGTAGAGCGTGGCGTTGTGCCGGCGCCCCAGCGCCACCAGCCGCTCGGCCAGCTCGGGCTCGACCGGGCAGGTCCGGGTCGCGCCGACGTACGTCTGGCGGTCCGGGCGGGGCCGGTCGGTCGGCAGTTCCAGTGGCGGCAGTCCGGCCAGCCGGGGCAGCCAGTAGTCCAGGTCGGCGGAGTAGCCCCCCGAGTCGGCCCTGCCGCGCTGCCACGCCGCGTAGTCCGCGTACCGGACCGGCAGGTCGGGCAGGACCGGCGCGAGCCCGCGCGCCTCGGCGGTCAACTGCTCGCGGATCTCCCCGACCAGTACCTCGGCCGACCAACCGTCGCAGACGATGTGGTGGATGGCGAGCAGCAGGACGTGGTCCTCGGCACCGAGCCGGAACAGCGTGGCCCGCAGCAGTGGCGGTGCCGCCAGGTCGAACGGCCGGGCCAGCTCGGCGGCGATCAGCTCCCGGGCCGCCTCCTCCACCGGGGACGATCCGGACCCGTCGGCGTCGGCGACCTCGGCGGAGCCGCCCGCCGCCCCCGGCTCGACGGGTCCGCCCCGGTCCACGGGTACCTCGGCCAGCGGCACCGGCGCGGGGGCGACGACGTACGTGCCGGCGGTACCGTCCGGGCCGGCGGCGAAGCCGGTACGCAGGCTGTCGTGTCGGGCCACGCAGTGGTCGAGTGCCCGGCGTACGGCCGCCGGGTCCACCGGGCCGCGCAGCCGCAGCACGACCGGGACCACGTACGCGGCGGTGCCGGGGGCGAACTGCTCCATGAACCACAGCCGCTCCTGGGCCCAGGAGAGTTCCGGGTCGGCCGTCTCGGGCCGGCGCGGCACGGTGACCGCCGGACCCGTGCTGGCGGCGCCGAGCCGGCGGGCCAGCATCGCCCGCTTGGCCTCCGACAGCCGGGCGACCCGCTCGACCCGGCTCTCCGGTGTGGTGCGGTCGCGGTCCAAAGTGGACAAGGCGACTCCCCGTTCGGCTGCTGACCGGCCAGGCCGGCGGTCATCATCGGAGCCATGTACCGAAGATGTTCCGGAAGCCGGTGCGGATGATCAGCGTCGATCACAACATAGCAGCCGGCTTCGATATCGAACATGGGCAACCGCCGGCGGATGGCCCGCCACCGCAGCTCCGCCCCGATCCAACCGGGCCCGCACGCCACAACCGACGGTCGGCCCCGCCGGTCGGAAGCGGCCGGTCCCGCGGGCGGACGGTCCTCGATCGAGGGGCGGGCGGGGGCCTGGCCACATCCGAAAGTACCGGGTACTTTTCGGTCGATGATCCCGCTGCCGGCACCGGGCGCGCGGCTGATCGACGCGGCCACCGGTGAGACGCTGACCGGAGCCCGACTCGACGCCGCGCTCGACGCCGTGGTGCGGGCCCTCGACCCGATTCCACCGGGCGCCGTGGTCTGTGTGCTGCCGAACGAACTCCGCCCGGTGCTGCGCTATCTGGGCGTGTTGCGGGCCCACCGGCCGGCCGTCGTCTGGGGGGCGGGCATCGGCGCCGGCTCGGTACGGGACCTGGTCGACCGGTTCGCCCCCGCCGCCGTACTGGGGTTGGACGCGCTGGCGGCACCCGGCGTACCCGGAGCGGCCGCCGGGCCGCCACCGGGCTACCGGATGGTGGAGCCGGCCGGTCTCGGGCCGAGCTGGGTCCGGCGGGGCGGACCGGAGGTCCCGCCGCACCACCAGCTCGGCCTGCTGCTCGGTACCTCGGGATCGACCGGCCGGCCTCGGCTGGTCCGGCTGTCGACGGCCGGGGTACTGGCCAACACCCGGTCGATCGGCACCGCCCTCGGGATCGGCCCGGACGACGTCGCCGTCACCACCCTGCCGTTGTTCTACTCCTACGGGCTCAGCGTGCTGCACAGCCACCTGCTCGCCGGCGCGACGGTGGTGCTGGACCGGCGGGGCGTACTCGACCAGGGGTTCTGGCAGGACGTCGACCGGTACGGCGTCACCTCGCTGGCCGGCGTGCCGCACACCTACGAACTGCTGGTCCGTAAGCCGTGGAGCCCGGAACGCCACCCCACCGTCCGGGTGCTCAGCGCCGCCGGCGGTCGGCTCTGCACCGAACTGGTCACCCGGTTCTCCACCGCGATGGCGGCACACGGCGGCCGGCTGTACGTGATGTACGGCCAGACCGAGGCCGGGCCGCGGATCTGCGTACTGCCACCGGAGCAGTTGCCGGCCAAGATCGGTTCGGTCGGCCCGCCGCTGCCGGGGACCCGGCTGTCGATCGAGCCGGATCCCGCCGGGCTGGGCGATCCGGGCAGCGGCGAGGTGCTGGTGCACGGGCCGGGCGTGATGCTGGGGTACGCCGAAACCGCCGAGGATCTCGGCCGGGGCGACGACCTGGGCGGCACACTGCGCACCGGCGACACCGGTCGGCTCGACGACGACGGCTACCTGTGGCTCTCCGGTCGGCTGGGTCGGATCGGCAAGGCGTTCGGGGTCCGGGTGAACCTCGACGCCGTCGAGCACCTGGTCGCGGAGATCGTCCCCGCCGCCGCCGTACCGGCCGGGGACCGGATCCAGATCTTCTGCGAGGAGGCCGACCGGGAGCGGCTGGCGGCGGTGGTCAGCACGGTGACCGGGCGGCTCGGGCTGCACCGGCTGGGCGTGGTGGCCACGGCGATCGACCGGCTGCCACGACGCCCGAACGGAAAGATCGACTACCGGTCGCTGGTCGAATGACCACCGATCCTGAAAGCCCCGCCGGTCGTTGCGAATACTTTCCGGAAGGGTTGCTGATCGATCTTTGCTGATCTAATCTGACGCCGACGGTCCTGAGGCCACCCCGTCCGGCTGGTTGTGGTGGCATTTCACCCGGGGAGGGCCCGACCTTGACCTTGCCCAACCAGATCGCGACAGATACCCTCCGGCCGATACGAAAGCGGCTACCGGCCGGCCATCTTTCCGGAAATTCTCGGTCACTGAGTGTCCAAAAGACCGGTGCCTGATGGAGCTGACCGAGCGCGATCTGGTCTTCGGCGACATCCAGGTCCCCTACCGGTACGGCGCCGACTGCCTACCGGACCTGGTCGACACGGTGGCAGCCCGGCTCGCCGACGCCGACGCGGTGCTGGTGGTCGCCGACCGGCAGGTGAAGGACCACGCGGGCCGGCTGACCGCCCCGCTCGCCCGGCATCTGCGGGTGGAGACGTTCACCCTGGACGCGGTCGAGGCACACAAGACGCTCTTCTCGGTGCAGGCCATCCTGGAGTACGCCACCGAACGGAAACTCACCCGGCGCTCGGCGATCCTGGCGATGGGCGGCGGGACCGTCGGCAACGTCGCCGGACTCGCCGCCGCGCTGCTCTACCGGGGCACCCGGCTGGTGCACGCCCCGACCACCCCGGTCGCGGCGTTCGACGCGGTGATCTCGCTCAAGCAGGGGGTCAACCTGCCGGCCGGCAAGAACCTCTGCGGTGCCTACTTCCCGCCCTCGCTGATCGCCTGCGACCTGCGCTGGCTGAGCACCGTGCCGCAGGGCAACCTGCACACCGGCCTCGCCGAGATGGCGAAGAACATCCTGGTCGCGGTGCCCAATCAGCGGGCGCGGTTCGTCCGGGCCATGGCCGACCTGCGGCACCGGCCCATGGCCGCGCTGCGCGACCTGCTGGAGATCGGGATCGAGGCCAAGCAGCCGTACCTGACCGGCGATCCGCACGAGCGGGGCCCGGCCGTGGTCTTCGAGTACGGCCACACCGTCGGGCACGCCGTCGAGTTCGCCTCGGCCGGCGCGATCGGGCACGGCGAGGCGGTCGCCTGGGGGATGCTGGTCGCGGCCGAACTGGGCCGCCGGATCCACGGGCTGGACCGGGACACCGTGCAGGAGCACCACCGGCTGACGGCACTGCTCGGGCTGCCGGAGGCCGGCGACCGGTTCCGCCGGCTCGACCGGGCGGCCGTGCTGCGCGCGCTGACCGCCGACAACAAACGCGGGTACGCCGACTGCGCACCGGACGAGGTGCTGATGATACTGCTCGACGGCCCGGGCCGACCGGTCCGGGGCGAGGACGGGCGTCCCCTGGTGCCCGTACCCGTGGCAGAGGTGATGGACGCCCTGGACACGGTGATCCGGAGCATGGGGGCCGGGGCGGCCTCCGGCCAGCGAAGTGGGGTGCCGAGGTGACGGAACGCGGTCTATCGGTCGTCGTACCGGTCAAGGGGCGGGTCCTCCAGACCCGGGCACTGCTGGCCAGCCTGCGCGACGCCGTCGCGTACTGCCCGGAGCCGGTGCAGGTCCTGCTGGTGGACGACTCGACCCCCGCCGACGCCCGACTGCACCGGGCACACTGCACGGAACACGGTGCGACGTACGTCCTCGGGCCCCGGTACGTCGGCGCGAAGCGCAACCTGGGGGTACGGCTGGCAAGGTACGACCTGGTGCTCTTCATCGACTCGGACTGCCTGGCCACCCCGGATCTGTTGCAGCGGCACCTGAAGACCCTGCGGACCGCCCCGCCGGAAGTCGGCGCGGTCGCCGGACCGACCTACCTGCAGGGAGCGGACACCACCGTCTTCCGGGTGATGCGCCGCTCCCGGCTGCTCAACGCCGCGTTCGAGTGGCCCGGACAGTGCCGTCGGGTCGCCTGGGCCACGACCTGCAACCTGGCGGTGCGCAAGAGCGCGTTCCAGTCCGTCGGCGGCTTCGCCGAACGCCCGTTGACCGTCGTCGGCGGCGAGGACGTCGACCTGGGAATCCGACTCACCGAAGCGGGCTGGACGATCGCCTGCGACCCGGCGGCGGTGGTCGTACACGACAAGGGCAGCACCGACTCACTCGGCGCGGTGAGCCGGCGACTGGTCACCTACGGGCGGTCCGGGCAGTGGTTGCTCGACGTCCACCCGAAGCGGGGCCGGCCCAAGCTGAACCGGACCGGGGTGCTGGTGCTTGCCGCGATGGCGGCGCTGCCCGGACTGCGGCACTCCCGGGGGCGTACCGCGCTGCTGGTGCCGCTGGTCGCCGCCGCGCTGCTCGCCCGGGACACCCGGGAGCGGCTCGGCCCGACGGACGAGTCGCTGACCTCGGTCGCCGAGGCCGCCGCCTGCGCCCTGCTCGACTGGTCCTTCGACCTCGGCGAGTTCGTCGGCGCGCTGCAACTGGGGCGGCCGGACCGGATCTTCACCGGGTTCGGCTGGACCGATGACGAGGCGTTCGAGTGGGACAGGACGCCGGACCGGCCGTACGGCGGATGACGCCGGTCGGGCCGGCTCGGCCGGACCGGGGCGGCCCAGGCGACGGCGACCAGTTCAGCGCAGCGACGGGCGGTCCCAACCGGGGCAGGGTCGGCACCGGCGGCCGGGATACCGGGGTATGCGGTCGAGGCGGTGACCGGGGTGGGTGCGGCTCAGGGGCCGGCCAACTGGTCACGGCGACGGATGAGGTACGCCGTCTCGGCGGTGTTGCCGGCCAGCGCGATGGCCCGGTCGTACGCCGCCCGAGACTCGTCGCCGCATCCCAGCCGGCGCAGCAGGTTGGCGCGGGTGGCGTGGAAGGCGTGGTAGCCCTCCAACGGCAGACCGTCAACCTCCGCCAGCGCGACCTCCGGGCCGTCGAGCTGGGCGACCGCGATCGCCCGGTTGAGCCGTACGATCGGCGAGGGTTCGAGGCGGACCAGCTGGTCGTAGAGCGCGACGACCTGCGACCAGTCGGTGTCCCGGACGTCGCGGGCGTCGGTGTGGACGGCGTTGATCGCGGCGAGGATCTGGTAGCGCCCCGGCGCCTCGCCGGAGGCTAGGCGCGCGCGGACCAGGGCGTGGCCCTCGGCGATCAGCTCGCGGTCCCAGGCGCCGCGGTCCTGCTCGTCGAGGGTGACGAGCTCACCGCTCGCCGACACCCGCGCGGCCCGGCGGGCCTCGGTCAGGAGCATCAGCGCCAGGAGTCCGGCGACCTCGCCGTCCGCCGGCATCAGCTCACGGACCAGCCGGGTCAGCCGGATCGCCTCGGCGGTCAGGTCGCCACGGACCGCCTCCTTCTCGGGGTCCGAGGCCAGGTAGCCCTCGTTGAAGATCAGATAGAGGACGGCGAGCACTCCGGTGCCCCGGGCCGGCAGGTCCGCATGTGACGGCACGCGATAAGGGATCTTGGCCGCCTTGATCTTCGCCTTCGCGCGGGTGATCCGCTGGCCCATGGCGGTCTCCTGGACCAGGAAGGCGCGGGCGATCTCGGGCACGGTGAGCCCGCCGACCATCCGCAGGGTCAGCGCAACCCGCGCCTCCATGGCGAGCGTGGGGTGGCAACAGGTGAAGACGAGGCGGAGCCGGTCGTCGTCGATGGCGCCGATCGGCTCGGGGGTGCCGGAGAGCATCAGCGCTTCCCTGTGCTTTTCCTCGCGCCTGGCCTCACGTCGGATCCGGTCGATGGCCTTGCGGTGGGCGGTGGTGGTGAGCCACGCGCCGGGATTCGGCGGGACGCCGTCGGCCGGCCAGCGCTCGACGGCGGTCGCGAACGCCTCGGCGGCCATCTCCTCGGCGATGTCGAGGTCCCCGAACCGCCTGGCCAGGGTCGCGACTACCCGGGCCCACTCCTCGCGGTGGGTCCGGGCGATCACCTCGTCGACGTCGGTCATGCACCCAGGAACGGCCGGAGCTCGACCCTCCGGTTGCAGTGCTTCGACCCCAGGGCGGCGAGCCGGAGCGCCACGTCGAGGTCGGGGGCCTCGATGATCCAGAAGCCGCCGATGTACTCCTTCGACTCCAGGTAGGGCCCGTCCGTGAACACCGCCTCCCCGTCCCGGCCGTCGACGACGGTGGCCGTACTGGGCGACGCGAGGCCGCCGGCGAAGACCCAGTAGCCCTCGGCCTGGATCTGCTCGTTGAAGGCGTTGATCGCGACCATCTCCTCCGCGCTGGCGGAGTTGGTCGTGTCGTCGAGCACGGACATCAGGTACTGCGCCATCGGAATCATCTCCTGTCGTCGGGTGGCCGCCCCTCGGGCATGATCCGCGGCCTCGATGCTATCGGTGCCAAGCGGCCAGGATCCGTCGCCGGTAGTCCTGGGCGAGGTCGTCGTCGCCGGTGGCCGCCGCTCAAGCCGCCCTCGTGCCGGCCGGCGCCGTCACCGCGGCAGACCCGGCCTACCGGGCCCCGCGCCTTGTGAGAGCGGTAGGGGTGCGGCAGGGTGGTTCCATCGTGACTCCCCGGGAGGGCTCGTGACGGTGGAGATCCCCGAGCCGGTGCCGGTGGCGGACCTGATCGCCCGGCGGCGCCGCGGTCGCTACTACGCCACCGACGGCTACCTCAGCGCCGAGGAGGTCGCGCTCGCCTGGCCGGTCGTCTGGCGCTACGACGCCGTGATCCGGGCCAACGGGGTTGGCACCACCCAGGCGCAGGCGACCGGCACGTACGGCACGACGACCTGGACCGAGTACCGCGCCGAGGACGTGCAGCGGGTCGCCGACGCGATTGCCGAGGGTACGGCGGTGCTCGAACCGGACTGGCGCCGCGACACCGAACAGGGCCGGGAGTCACAGCGCCGGATGTGGCAGGAGGAGCGCGGGCGGCGTGCGCGGAGGAGAGCGATCCAGGGCGCGGCGATCCTGCTGGTGGTACTGGCGTGTCTCGGCTTGGTGGTGCTCAGCGCGACCCGCTGATTGGCCGTCAGCGCCGCGACTCGTCGGCGATGCCGGTTCGCCGGTCGTGGTGGCCCAACAGCCGGGACAGCAGCTCGGTCAACCGCGCTCGCTCCTCGGGTGACAGCGGGGCCAGCAGTTCGTCCTGGCATTCGGCGAGCCGCTTCTCCAGCCGCCGCAGCTGCCGCTTGCCCGTCGCGGTCAGCGAGATGATGTTGCGCCGCCGATCGGAGGGGTCCGGGGCGCGCTCGACCAGGTTGCGATCGGCGAGCTCGTTGATCGTCGCGACCATGTCGCTGAGGTGGATGCCGCTACGGCGGCCCAGCGCGGCCTGGCTGGCAGGGCCGAACTCCTCCAGCGTCGCCAGCAGGCGGTAGTGGTAACCGCGGGCGCCGACCGACGAGAACCCCTCGGCCACCAGGCGGTGCGCGTGGTTGCCCGTCTGGGTGAGCAGCCAGCTGGGCAGGCTCTCCCACCTGGCGGGCGCCTCCTCGGACGGGTTCTCCATGTGACGAGTCTAACGAACCGTTCGGAGAACTAATGACAGTGATATCGTTAGCGAGGCGAACGTTAGTGGCCCAAATGTTTAATAGGCGAACGAAACCCCTGGAGCTGAGCGCATGATCAAGCCGTTCCGCATCGACATCCCCCAGGCCGACCTCGACGACCTGACCGACCGGCTCTCCCGCACCCGTTGGCCCAACGAGGTCGCCGGCGCCGGGTGGGACTACGGCTTCCCGTTGGCGCGGCTCAAGGAACTGGTCGAATACTGGCGCACCGGGTACGACTGGCGCGAGCACGAGGCCAAGCTCAACGAGCTTCCGCACTTCAGCACAGAGATCGACGGCCAGAACATCCACTTCGTCCACGTCCGGTCCTCGAAACCGGACGCGCTCGCGCTGATCCTCACCCACGGCTGGCCCGGTTCGTTCCTGGAGTTCCTCGACGTGATCGAGCCGCTGTCGCGCGACTTCCACCTGGTGATTCCGTCCATCCCGGGTTACGGCTTCTCCGGCCCGACCCACGAGCGCGGCTGGGACGTCGTCCGGATCGCACGCGCCTGGGCCGAGCTCATGCACCGTCTCGGATACGAACGGTATGGCGCGCAGGGTGGCGACTTCGGTTCGGGCATCTCGACGGCGCTCGGCGCGGTAGCGCCCGAGCAGGTCGTCGGGGTGCACGTCAACTACCTGCCGACCCGGCCGGTACCGGACGTCGACGTCGAACTGTCCAAGACGGATGAGGCCCGGCTGGACAAGATCCGGCAACTGATAGCGAACCGCCCGCCGTACCAGGCGTTACAGGCCAGCACTCCACAGACCATCGGCTACGCGCTGACCGACTCGCCGGTCGGCCAGCTGGCCTGGATCGCCGAGCGCTTCGCACAGTGGACCGACCCCCGCTCGCAGATCAGTGACGAGCGGATGCTCACCAACATCTCGCTGTACTGGCTGACCGCCACCGCGGCCTCCTCGGCGCGGTTGCACCGGGACACCCCGCGGCGAATCGAGCCGTGCCCGGTACCGGTTGGCGTGGCGGTGTTCGCGCACGACATCACGCTCTCGGTGCGACCGCTGGCCGAGCGACTGTACGACATCAGGCACTGGTCGGAATTCGAGCGCGGCGGCCACTTCGCCGCGATGGAGGTACCGGAGCTGCTCGCCGAGGACATCCGGGAGTTCTTCCTGAACCACATCGAGCCCCACTACCGGGTCGCCACCGGCTAGCAGACACTCGACTCGACTCGACTCGACGATGCGTGCTCCCGGAGGCCGGGACGGGACCGCAGTGCACCGAGCTCGGGCATCGCACCTGGGACGAGCGAACGTCGTACGCGCGGGCGCCGACTGCGGGCCCCGGATCAGGCGATCCGATGCAGGTCGCCGCCTCGTACCCGCCCGTCCAGCGGCTGGCCGTTGACCAGGCGTGCCACCTCGGCCACCGCGTACTCGCCAAGGCGCCCGAGTTCGTGCCCCTGTGACCCGGCCAGGTGGGGGGTGACCAGGACGTTCGGCAGGCGCAGGAGCGGGTGGTCCGCCGGCAGCGGCTCCGGGTCGGTGACGTCGAGCACGGCGTCGATCCGGCCGCTGCCGCAGTGGTCGGTGAGCGCCGCCGTGTCCACGAGGGAGCCGCGGGCGGTGTTGACGACCGTCGCGCCGTCCGGGAGCAGGCCGAGTCGCCGGGCGTCGAGCAGGTGGCGGGTCTCCGGCAGCGCGGGCGCGTGGATGGTTACCACGTCGCTGCGGCGGCACAGCTCGTCGGTGTCGACGAGTTCGGCGCCGAGCTGCCGCGCCTCGGCCCTGCTCAGGTACGGGTCGGCGAGCAGCGGCGCGACGTCGAAGGCGCGGAGCCGCTCCAGGACCAGCCGGCCGATCCGGGACGCACCGATGACCCCGACCGTCCGCCCGTACAACCCGGTGCCGGCGCCGGAGCGCCAATCGCCGCCGGCACGGTCGTGGGCGTACCAGTGGGCCCGGACGAGGGCCCGCTTGGCGGCGAAGACGATGGCTGCCACGGTGTACTCGGCGACCGGTACGGCATTGGCCTGCGCGGCCGAGGAGACCGTGACGCCGCGCACGAAGACCGCCGGAGTGACGTGCGCCTTTACCGAGCCGGCGGCGTGTACGACGGCGCGCAGCCGGGGCGTGGCCACGAGCACCTGCTCGTCGATGGGCGGGCAGCCCCAACCGGTGACGAGGACCTCGACCTCGCCCAGCGCGGCCCGGGCCGCTGGCGTGTCGAACGACGTGAGAACCGGGTCCGGTGCCAGTCGGACCAGCGTCCGCAGCCGCTGCAGCAGAGCCGGGGGAAAGAGGGCGGGCAGCGCCCAGGTCTGCATGGCGAGGGCGGCGGCAGGGCGGTCCAGCACGGGTCGGTCTCCTGAACTGGCAGGTGTGTAAACGGTTACTTAGCAAGAAGCCTAGGCAAACGGAGGGCAGGAGGTCCATGGGTTGACTCACCTAGGTAAACGCTTTATCTTCGTGCCACCTTGTTTCGGTCACATGACGATCGTGATGATGGGAGGCCGCCGGGTGAGTGCCATCGAGACCGGGCGGCCGTCGGAGATCCGGGATTCCGAGGGCGCCACCGCCGCCAGCGCCCGACGCCGGATCGGTCATCGCCAGCGGATCCGGCGCGACCTGGTCCTCTTGCTGCTCATGGCGCCGGGTGTGGCGTACTTCCTGGTCTTCCACTATGGGGCGCTGTTCGGCAACACGCTCGCCTTCGTCGACTACGTGCCGTTCCTCGGGCTGGCGGACAGCCAGTGGGTCGGGCTGGACAACGTTCGGCAGATGGTCGGCGACCCCGAGTTCTGGAACGCCGTCCGCAACACGCTGGTTATCGCCGCGCTGCAACTCGTCTTCTTCTTCCCCGCTCCGCTCGCCCTGGCGCTGCTGCTGCACAGCCTGGTGGGCAGCACTGTCAAGCGGTTCGTGCAGAGCGTCGTCTACCTGCCGCACTTCCTCTCCTGGGTGATCGTCCTGGCCCTCTTCCAGCACATGCTGGGCGGCGCGGGCGTGCTCAACGGATGGCTGGGCGAGCTGGGTCTCGGCCCGGTCCACGTGATGGGCAACCCGGACACCTACCGACCGCTGGTGGTCGCGCAGCTGATCTGGAAGGAGTGCGGCTGGGCGACGATCATCTTCCTGGCCGCGCTGTCACAGGTGGACGAGCAGCAGTACGAGGCGTCGGCGCTGGACGGTGCCGGCTGGTGGCGGCGGCTGTGGCACGTGACGCTGCCCGGCATCCGCCCCGTGCTGGTGCTGCTGCTGGTACTGCGGCTCGGCGAATTCCTCGACGTCGGCTTCGAGCAGTTCTTCCTGCAGCGGCAGGCGGTCGGCCCAGAGGCCGGCGAGGTACTCGACACGTTCGTCTACTTCACCGGCTTCGCCAACGGCGAGTTCGGGTACGCGGCCGCCGCCGGCCTGTTCAAGGGTGTCATCGGGGTGGCTCTCGTCTACACCGCCAACAAGGTCGCGCACCGGCTCGGCGAGCAGGGGGTGTACCACCGATGAAGGCCGTGACTCGGGGCAGGCAGGCGGGCTATCCCGCTTGGCAGGGCCGGCCGGGGCCGGGAATCCGGATCGCCAAGGCGGCCGCCCTCGCCGTCGTCGTGCTGCTCGTCTTGTTTCCGATGTGGACGGTTGTGGCCACGAGCCTGGCCGCGCCGCAGGACGTGATCGCCAACGGCGGCTGGGTGGTCTGGCCACAGCGGGTCAGCTTCGACGCGTACGCGGAGATCCTCGACGGTGGCATCGTGACGCGGGCGCTGCTGGTCAGTGCGGGCGTCACCGTGATCGGCACGGCACTGAGCCTGACCTGCACGGTCTTCCTGGCCTACGCGCTGAGCCGCCCCGGCCTGTACGGCGGCCGGCCGATGCTGCTGCTGGTGCTCTTCACGTTCCTGTTCCCGCCCGGGATGATCCCGCTGTTCTTGGTGGTGCGTACCACCGGGCTCTTCGACCAGTACGCGGCGCTGATCCTGCCGTTCCTGGTGAACGTCTTCAACCTGGTGGTGATGCGGGGGTTCTTCCAGTCGATCCCGGCCGAGCTGCTGGAGGCGGCCCGCATCGACGGTGCCGGCGACTGGGCGGTGCTGTGGCGGGTGGTGCTGCCGCTGTCCAAGGCGGTGCTGGCGGTCGTCGGACTGTTTTACGCGGTCGCGTACTGGAACCGCTTCTTCGAGGCCATCATCTACTTCAACAACCAGTCGAAGTGGCCGATCGGCACCGTGCTGCGGCAGTACGTGACCAGCGGGGCCGACATCACCGGCGAAGCCTCCGCGGTCGCCGCGCCACAGTCGACGCAGATGGCCGTGGTCGTGCTCGCCACCGCACCGATCGT
Organism: Plantactinospora sp. DSM 117369; assembly: GCF_053764795.1. NCBI lineage: Bacteria > Bacillati > Actinomycetota > Actinomycetes > Micromonosporales > Micromonosporaceae > Plantactinospora > Plantactinospora sp. DSM 117369. The sequence continues at coordinate 6,079,466 of NZ_CM132446.1, forward strand.
CTGCGTGTACCCGTTCCTACAGCGGTATTTCGTCAAGGGCGTACTCACCGGAGCCCTCAAAGCCTGATCTCCACCCTCCTGAGAGGACGGACGTCATGACTGTTCACGCTACCCGGCGGTCGGTGCTGAAGCTGGCCGGCGTCGGCGCGCTCGCCGGGACCACCGGCCCACTGCTCGTCGGCTGCGGCGACGGCTCCGGTGGTGACGTCGGCAACGCCGGCAAGGACCTCGCGCCCTGGCCCGCGTACCTGCCGTTCGCCGGCCCGCCGCCGGACGCGCCCGGCGACGAGACCGGCGTGCAGCCGCTGTACCTGACCTACCCGAAGCAGGTGGTCCGGTCGGTCAGCGACACCGTCGGCGACGGCTCCGACGTCACCGCGCTGGTCGTCACGTACGGCGCCCCGCCCAGGCCGGTGGAGGCCAACCGGTACTGGCAGGCGATCAACAAGGCACTGAACGTCAATCTGAAGATCATCGTCGTCCCGGACGCCGAGTACGGCCAGAAGATGACCACCCTGATGGCCTCCGGCGACGACCTGCCGGACATCATCATGTTCACCAACCTGACGCTGCCCCGCGCGGCCGAGTTCATCCAGGCCCGGTGCGCCGACCTCTCCGACCTGGTCGGCGGCGACGCGGTCAGGGACTACCCCAACCTGGCCAACATCCCGACCCGCACCTGGCAGGGCATGGGCCGGATCAACGGCCGGATCTACGGCGTCCCGCTGGAGCGGCCCGTGCCCGGAAACAGCCTGTTCGTCAACCGCACCGCGCTGCACCAGGCCGGCGTGCCGAAGGACTGGGACGTCGAGGGGTACGTCGCCGCGACGACGAAGGTCACCGGTGGCCGGCGATGGGGTATCGCCGGTTCCAAGTCGCTGTTCGGCGGCCTCGGCGCGGTCACCTACCACGCCGGCTCGATGGGCGCCCCCAACGGCTGGCGGGTCGACGACGGGACGTTCGTCAGTACGCTGACCACGCCGCAGTTCGCGGAGGCGCTGGGCGTGATGCGCCGGCTCGCCGAGGCCGGGGCTTACCATCCGGACACCCTGACGCTGAGCGCCACCGACCTGCAGACGTTCTGGTACAACGGCACCGTCGTGTCGATCACCGACGGGTTCGGCACCGTGGCGTTGTCGAACATCTCCAAGATCGACCGCCGGTTCGAGTTCGACCTCGGCCGCCCGTACGGGCCGAACCCGACGCCCTGGCGCGGCAACAGCCTCTTCGGCTACGTCACCTTCAAGAAGGCCAGCACCGACCGGGTCAGGATGCTGCTACGGATCACCAACTACCTCAGCGCGCCGTTCGGCACCGCCGAGTTCGAGCTGGCCAACTACGGCGTCGAGGGCGTGCACCACACGAAGGACGCCGGCGGCATCAGGACCACCGAGCTGTACAAGGTGGAGAACAGCACCAACCTGCCGGTCAAGTACCTCGGTGTGGCGCCCGCGGTGCTGTACCTCCCCGGATTCCCCGAAGCGGCTCGGGCCGCCTACGAGTGGGAGAAGGAGGTCCTGCCGACGAGCGTCGCCAACCCGGAGGTCGGCCTGCGATCGGCGGCCGTGAGCAGTAAGGGCGCCGAGCTGAACCGGATCGTCGGCGACGCGGTCTCGGCGATCGTGTTCGGCCGCAGGCCGGTCTCCGCCTGGACGGACGCGGTCACCCAGTGGCGCCAGGCCGGCGGCGACAAGGTCGCCGAGGAGCTGGCCGTCGAGTACGCGGCGGCGCGGTGACCGTCGGCGGCGCTACCGGAAGCGGGGGCGGACCGAGTCGCGCACGACCAGGTGCGTGCCGAGAGTGACGTGTGGTGGTGTGCCGCCGCGCGCCTCGTGCTCCAGCGCGAGCCGCACGGCGGTGCGCCCCACCTCCTCGTGCGGCAGGTGCACGGTGGTCAGGCCGAGGTCGAGCGAGGGTGGCAGGTCGTCGAAGCCGACCATCGACACGTCGTCGGGCACCCGCAGCCCGTGCTCGGCCAGCGCCTTGTGCGCACCGCCGGCGATGAGGTCGTTGAGGCAGAAGACGGCGGTGAAGTCCGGCGGGCCGGCGGCGAGCCGCTCCTTCATCATCCGGTAGCCCTCGTGCCACTCCATCGTGCCCTCGACCTCCAGCCCCGGGTCGTGCGGCACGCGGTGCGCGTCCAGCGCCCGCCGGTAGCCGGCCAGCCGCCCGTCGGCGGTGGTGTAGCCGGGACGGCGGCCGACGAAGAGGATCCGCTCGTGCCCTGCGGAGAGCAGGTGGCTGGTGGCCGCGAAGGCGCCGCCGGCGTTGTCGTACTCCACCATCACCGCGGGCACGTCCGGGCCGAGCGGAGGCCGGCCGCACAGCACCAGCCGGGAGCCGATCGCGGCCAGGGCGTGCGCGTACTGGCTCATCCGCTCCCGGTACCTGTCGTCGGCCACCACGTTGCCGACCAGGATCACCGCCTCGGCGTGCTGCTCCCGCATGAACTTCACCATCGCCAGTTCGCGCTCCGGGTCACCGCCGGTGGTACCGATCAGGCACAGCCGACCCTCGGCGGCGGCCTGCGTCTCCACCCCCTGGGCGACGTGCGCGTAGTGCGGCGAGATCACCGAGTTGAGCACGATGGCGACGCTCTTGCTGGGCGTACCGGCCAGGGCGCGGGCGTGCGCGTTGGCCACGTAGTCAAGTTCCTTGACCGCCCGCATGACCCGGGCCCGGGTCGCCGGCGCGGCCGGGTAGCTGCCGCTGAGGATCCGGGAGACGGTCGCGACCGACACGCCGGCCCGGTCGGCGACCTCGCGGATCGTGGAGCGCCGCCGACCGCCCACAGGTTCAGCCGCCCGCCGTGCCATCGTCCCCCATCCCGTGCAACTGTTCCGGAAAACGGTTACAGAAACGTGCGGCCGTGTCAACCCGCCGGCCATCGCACGGGCGCGCCGCCGCCGGCGGGCAGGCGGGTGTACCCGGGCTCGGCGCCGAGGGTCACCTCGACGCGCTCCCCGTCCGGGAACGTCACCGCCACCCGGTCGCCGTCGACCAGCACGGTGACCGACTCGGCGACCGCGACCGGGTCGACGCGGTCGCCGGTGAGCGCGACCATGCAGACGTAGACCGCGCTCCCGCCGGGATGGTCCGGCGCCGTCAGGTACGGGGTGGCGGAGCAGACCCCGTACGCGTTCGCGTCCAGCGCGCGGGCCACGGCGGCATCCCGCAACCCGTACCGCGCGATCGCGACGCTGGCAAGGCCGTCCGGCCGCCGCACCCGGGCCCACCCCGGCCCGGTGTCGACGGCCGGCGGGCGGGCACCGGCCAGCGCGTACCCGCCGTCGCGCACCGAGTGGCCCGGCGGCGCGGTCACCCGGTGCACCCGCAGCTCCCACGGCCCGCGCACGACCGACGCCGTCTGCACCCGTACCGGGCCGCCCGGCAGGTCGTCGGAGTACGCGGAGGCGGCGAACCGGTCGTAGGCGGCGATCGGTTCGATGCGGCGGCGGCGGGATATCGTGCCGTCCGGCGCGACGACGGCGAGGTGCCCGTCCACCGCCCGGGTGCGGGCCTCCGCACCGGTCTCCGGGGCGGCGTGCGAGGCGTACCCGAAGCGGGTGTAGTGCGGGTCCTCCAACCCGTTGGCGGCGAGGTGGCGGGCCCGGTCGCTGCCGTGGTTGACCAGCCGGACGATCCCGTCGTGGCCGGTGGCGTGCAGCAGCCAGCCGGGGGCGGGCATCGCGACGGTGTGGTCAGCCTCGTCGATCGGGGCGGCGGCCTCGCGCACCGTCCACGCCGGATGGTCGGCGGGCAGCAGCAGCCCGAGGAACGCCTTGCTGGCCCAGTACGGCGACGCCGGCCCGGAGTAGTGCTGGGTGCACGGCAGGAACCGCTCGTACCAGCCGAGGTCGAGCAGCCCCCGCTCGTCCGGCACGCCCCGCTCGTGGAAGTGCCGCAGCACGCCGCTGGCGATCCGGCGGGTACGACCGGCCGGCAGCGGGCTGGCGTCGGTCAGCTCACCCAGCCAGAGCGGGGCGACGCTGGCGAAGCGGTAGCACAGCGAGCGGCCCTGGTGCACCGGGGCGCCGTCGCGGGCGAACATGTGCTGGTACTGCGCCAGGAAGAGGCGCAGCCGCTCCCGGTACCGGTCGCCCCGTTCCCGGTCACCGGACATCCGGGCCCACATCAGCGGATAGAGCTGCATCGCCCAGCCCGCGTAGTAGTCGAAGCACTGCCCGGCGCCGTCGGTGTACCAGCCGTCCCCGACGTACCACTGCTCGATCCGCTCCAGGCCGGCGTCGATCCCGGCCGGGTCGTGCGGCGCGCCGACGTTGGCCAGGAACTGCTGGACCATCACCGGGAACAGCACCCAGTTGCTCTGCCAGGTCCGCTTGCCGGCGACGCCGGCCAGCCAGTCAACGACCCGTTGCTGCACCCTCGTGTCGAGCCGGTCGAACAGCCACGGCCGGGTCTCGTGCAGGGCGATCGCGATCGAGGCCGCCTCCACGAGGTGTTGGGAACAGTCGCCCGGGGCCGGCCACGCGTACCGGTGTGCCGGGTCGGTGCCGTGGGCGAGGCCGTCCGCGTACCGCTCGACGAGGGCCGCCGGCACGTCGCCGCCGGCGCCGGCGATCCGGAACCCGGCGAGCAGGAACGTCCGGGCGTACCCCTCCAGTCCGTCGCTGGACAGGCCGGCGCCGCTCGGCCGGCCGGGTAGGCGCACCTGGGCGAAGCCCGGCACGGCATAGGGCACCACCGCGTCGAGCAGGTGGTCGGCGGCGGCTTCCCAGTGCGCCCGGGTCCACCCGGTGAAGGGCGAGAGCCAGCCATCGACAGGTGGGAACGGGGTTAAAGCGTTTGTCACGATGCGGAGGAGCATATATCACCGCCACGGCGGTGATCAACGACGCTCCAGCAGCGCTCTCATGCACCAATCTCGCCGTTGACATTGATGCAACTCTCTGGTTACGTGCACGCAATAGTAAGCGTTTCCACAGCGAGCCTCCGAGCCGCGATCCCCCGAAGTGGAGTGCGCTATGCCCCAACTGCCCAGACGTAGCCTGCTGATGGGCGTCGCGATGGCCGGCGTCGCAGCCCAGATCCCCGGCGCCCGACCAGCCGCAGCCCAGACCCGGACCGCGCCGGTGCGTCCGGAGGCCGTCCCCTCCCCCAGCGTCGACGCCGGCGTGCCGCTGCGCTGGCTCGACGGCAGCACACCCCGCGCTCTCGTCGGCGCCACCTGGGGCGTGCCCTGGCCCCGCGGCGCCCTCCCCCGCGGCCGGGAGCTCTCCCTGACCACCGCCGCTGGTACGGCCGTACCCGTGCAGTCCTGGCCGATCGGGTTCTGGCCGGACGGCACGGTGAAGTGGACCGCTCACGCGATCGGCACCGGCGTCCCGCCGGCCGCGGACTACCTGCTGCGGCCCGGCCAGCCGGCCGCGCCGGAGACTCCGTTGCGGGTCACCGAGACCGCCAGGGTGATCGAGGTGGACACCGGCGTCGTCCGCTGCCGGATCGCCCGTCGCGGTCGGGTGCTGGTGCCCTCGATCGTCCGCGCCGACCGCACCGTCGCGGCGAACGGCACGCTCGTCTGCCTGCGCAAGGACGGCCCCGGGGACCAGGAGGCGGGCACCGTGCGCCAGGAGCGGTTCACCAGCGACATCCGCGCGGTGACCGTCGAGCAACGCGGCCCGGTGCGGGCGGTGGTGCGGGTCGACGGCCGGCACCGCGCCGACCGGGGCCGCCGCGAATGGCTGCCGTTCACCATCCGGCTGTACCTCTACGCCGGCAGCGACGGCATCCGGATGGTGCACAGCTTCGTCTTCGACGGCGACGAGCGCAAGGACTTCATCAGCGGTCTCGGCGTCCGCTTCCAGGTGCCGATGACCGACCAGCCGCACGACCGGCACGTGCGGTTCGCCGGGGAGGGCATGGAGCGGACCGAGGAGCTGGCTGGGGTGCTCGGCGAGGCCGTCCGGGGCATCACCGGCCTGCGCCGCGACCCGGGTGCGGCGGTACGGCAGGCGCAGATCGCCGGAGAGCGCACCCCCGACGTCTCCACCTGGGACACCCGGGTGACCAACCGGCTGCACCTCGTGCCGGCCTGGGGCGACTACAGCCTGCGGCAGCTCTCCGACGGCTGCTTCGACATCCGCAAACGCACCCGGGCCGGGCACGGCTGGGTGCAGGTCGACACCGGCCGGCGCGCCAGCGGCCTCGGCTACGTCGGCGGTGTCTCCGGCGGTCTCGCGTTCGGCATGAAGGACTTCTGGCAGCTGCACCCGACCCAGCTCGACATCCGGGGCGCGGCCGGGGACACCGCCGAGGTCACCGTCTGGCTCTGGTCGCCCGATGCCACCCCGATGGACCTGCGCTTCTACCACGACGGGATGGGCCAGGACAGCTACCCGGAGCAGCTCGAAGGGCTGGAGATCACGTACGAGGACTACGAGCCCGGCTTCGGCAGCCCGTACGGGATAGCGCGCACCACCGAGCTGTCCTTCTGGGCGCTCGACCGCACGCCGTCGGCCGAGCGGTTCGCCGAGCTGGCCGCGGCTGTCCGCACCCCGCCGCTGGTCGTCGCCCCGCCGGCGCACCTGCACGCGGCCGGCGTCTTCGGCGACTGGAGCCTGGTCGACCGGAGTACCCCGGCGCGGCGGGAGATCGAGGACCGGCTCGACTTCCTCTTCGACTTCCACCGTGACCAGGTGGACCAGCGTTCCTGGTACGGATTCTGGAACTACGGCGACATCATGCACAGCTACGACCCGGACCGGCACGTGTGGCGGTACGACGTCGGCGGGTACGCCTGGGCCAACTCGGAGCTCTCCCCCGACCTGTGGCTGTGGTACCAGTACCTGCGCTCCGGTCGGGCCGACGTGTTCCGGTTCGCCGAGGCGATGACCCGGCACACCGGCGAGGTCGACGTCTACCACCTCGGCACGTACCGCGACCTCGGCACCCGGCACGGGGTGCTGCACTGGGCCGACAGCGCCAAGCAGCTGCGGATCAGCAGCGCCGCGTACCGGCGTTTCTACTATTTCCTCACCGCCGACGAGCGGACCGGCGACCTGATGCGGGACCTCGTCGACGCCGACCGCACGTTCCTGGCCCTGGACCCGATCCGCAAGATCCGCACCGAGCCGTACCAGCCGGACCCGCACGCGCTGGGGATCGGGTTCGGCACCGACTGGAGCGGCCTCGCCGCGGCCTGGCTCACCGAGTGGGAGCGCGGCGGCGACCCGATCGCCCGGACCAAGCTGGTCAACACCGCCCGCTCGATCGCCGCCCAACCCAACGGGTTCATCCAGGGCGACGGCCTCTACGACCTGGACACCGGGCTGTTCGCGATCGGCGCGCCGAAGGTGAGCGTGGGCTCGCTCGGCGCGGTGTTCGGCCTGGTCGAGATGTGCAGCGAACTCGTCGACCTGCTCGGCCTGCCGGACTTCACCGACGCCTGGTTGCAGTACTGCCGGCTCTACAACGGCACGGCCGCCGAGCAGATCGCCGAGACCGGGCAGTCGTTCGGCAACCTCAACCTGCGCCAGGCCCATGCCCGGCTCACCGCCTATGCCGCCGCCAGGACCGGCAACCCGGCGCTGGCCGCCCGCGCCTGGCAGGAGTTCCACACCGGCCACGCCGGCTACCCACGCAATCTCGACTGGCGCTCCGTCCGCATCGAGGCGCCGGCCGTGCTGAAACCCGTCGACGAGGCCAGTTTCGTCTCCACGAACGCGAGTTCCCAGTACGGCCTGGCCGCGATCCAGTGCCTGGCGCTGGTCGGAGACCACCTACCCGCTCAGGAGGACCGATGAAACGTTTGTCGAAGCTCTCCGTGGTGACCGCCGCGGCAACCCTGCTCACCGGCGCCGGGGTGGTGGTCGCGCTCGACGCGGCCGCCGCGACAGCCCGGTACGAGGCCGAGAACGCGCCGGCCACCTGCGACGGCACCATCGCCGCGAACCACTCCGGGTACTCCGGCAGCGGGTTCTGCGACAGCTTCGCCGCCACCGGGGCGGCGGCCCAGTTCACCGTCGACGCGCCCAGCGCCGGCACCGCGACCCTGGACATCCGCTACGCCAACGGCGCCGCCGCCGGTCGGCCGGCGGACATCAGTGTCAACGGCGGCCTGGTGCAGCCCGGGTTCGCGTTCGACGGCACCGGCGGGTTCAACCGGTGGGCGACCCGGACGCTGACCGTGCCGCTGAACGCCGGCAACAACACCATCCGGCTCGCCGCGACGACCGGCGCGGGACTGGCGAACATCGACTACCTCGACGTCACCACCGGCGGCACCACCCCACCACCGGCTGGCGCCCGCCGGATGGAGAGTCTGGGCCGTGCTGTGGTGGCCGTGCGGTCGAGCAGCACGCAGGTGCTGGTCTCCTGGCGGCTGCTCGGACTCGACCCCGCCGGGATCGGCTTCAACGTCTACCGCTCCACCGGCGGCGGCGCGGCCGTCAAGCTCAACCCGTCGGTGCTGACCGGCGGGACGAACTACACCGACACCACCGCGAACCTGGGCCAGTCGAACACCTACCACGTACGTCCGGTGGTCGACGGTGCGGAGCAGGCGCCGAGCGGGTCGTTCACGCTGACCGCCAACCACGCCACCGAACCGGTGGTCCGGGTACCGCTGCGCGCCGGCGGCGCGGTCAAGTTCGTCTGGGTCGGCGACCTCGACGGCGACGGCGAGTACGACTACGTGCTCGACCGGCAGACCTCCCCGCAGACCGTAGAGGCGTACCGGAGCAACGGCCAGTTCCTCTGGTCGGTCAACATGGGCCCGAACAGCACCAACCAGGACAACATCGAGGGTGGCTCGGCCACCATCGACGTCGGCCACAACGACGGCGTCACCGTCTACGACCTCGACAGCGACGGCCGCGCCGAGGTCGCGCTGCGGATCGCCAACGGTGTGCGGTTCGGCAACGGCACCACCTTCACCAACAGCGACAACAACCGACAGTTCATCGCCATCCTCGACGGCCTGACCGGAGCGCCGCGGGCCACCGCACCGGTACCGACCGACTACCTGGCCGACGGCCCCATGTACGCCCGCTTCGGCGTCGGCCACCTCGACGGGGTCAACCCGAGCCTGGTCGCCTTCATGAAGAACCGGATCGGTAGCGGTGACTTCAACCTGATGATGGCCGCCTGGCGGTTCACCGGCCAGTCCCTGACCCAGCAGTGGAAGTGGCTGCGCGGCAACCAGAACACCCCCGACGGGCACAACACCCGGATCATCGACGTCGACGGCGACGGCAAGGACGAGGTCGCCGAGATCGGCTTCGTCCTGAGCGGCAACGGCACCCTGAAGTACTCGCTGGGACCGCAGGGCATCATCCACGGCGACCGCTTCCACATCGCCAAGATGGACCCCAACCGGCCGGGCCTGCAGGGCTACGGCGTCCAGCAGGTCAACCCCAGCGGCCTGCGCCAGTACTACTACGACGCGACCAACGGCGCCATCATCTGGCGGCACGTCGAGTCCGGCACCGCCGACGTCGGGCGCGGCATGGCCGGCGACATCGACCCGCGCTTCCCCGGCATGGAGGTCTGGTCCTTCTCCGGCCTCTACAACGCGCCCACCAACCGGCTCGCCGAGCCGAACACCTCGCTACAGCCGTGGCCGCAGCTCGGGCTGTGGTGGGACGGCGACGTCACCATGGAACTGCTCAACGACGGCAAGATCGAGAAATGGAACCCGAACAGCCCGACCGCGAGCGGCAGCGTCCCCCGGCTGGTCAGCACGTGGAACTACGGCGCGGTCAACGCGAGCCAGGGAGTGCAGCCCACCCTCGTCGGCGACATCCTCGGCGACTGGCGTGAGGAGGCCGTCTACACCAACGCCAGCTACAACGAGCTGATCATTTTCACCACCGACCAGCCCAGCGGCACCCGGCTGTACACACTCGCGCACAACCCCGCATACCGCAACGCCATGACCCTCAAGGGGTACATGCAGTCACACCACGTCGACTACTTCCTCGGCGCCGGCATGAGCGCACCGCCCCGCCCGAACATCACCTACCCCGCCAGGTAGGACGAACCGCAGCTCAGCAACAGGCGCCACTGCGCACCACCGACAACCGGGAGGTCGGCACCGTGTTCCTGAACCGAAGAGCATTCGCACCGCTCGCCACCATGTCCACGCTGGTCACGGCAGACGCCGCACGTCCCACCGGCACAGCCACCGTCGCAACGCCGGCCCGGTCCTGGCCGGACGGCCCGAGCTACGGCGGGGGCAGGTACGGCACCCGGACCGTCAGGTCGGCGCTGCGGGCGGACTCCATCCCGTGCTCGTCGACCGCGACGACGGTGAGCACGTGGGTCGTTGCCTGCGGGAGGGCGAGCACGACCACCGGTGCGGCCGTTGCCTCCGCGATGACCTCGGCACCGCGGTACACCCGGTACCCGACGGCGGGTTCGTCCCCTGCCGGTTGGGTCCAGGTAAGTGTCAGCGCACCGGTCATCGGGTTGGCGGACGCCACCCGGAAGTCGGTGGGGCGGGCGGGGCGGGCGGTGGGGCCGGCCGGGGTGGTGACGGCTACCGCCGGGCTGGCCGGGCTCTGGCCGCACGTGCCAGGCAGGGTGGCGATGACCCGCAGGCGCAGTGCCGTGGCGGAGGGTAACCCGCTGAGCACGGTCGTCGTACCGGCGCTGGTGCCGACCGCCACGTCGCCGGTGTGGATCGTGTAGCCGCTCGCCCAGGCGTCGTACTCCCAGGAGAGCCGGACCGACGACGCGGACAGAGCGGTGGCCGTGAGAGCGGCCGGGCGCGGCGGACGGGTCTGGCACGCGGCGGTGTTTCCGGCGACCGCGACGGCGGGTGACTCGTTGCCTCGGGCGTCGAATGCCGTGACCTGGAAGGTGTACCCGGCGGCGTGGTAGAGACCGTGCACCGTCGCGGACGTGCCGGTGGAGATCGCCACGCGGCGTCCGGACTCGTAGACGGCGTAGCGGGTGGCTACGGTGGACGGCGGCCGCCACCCGAGGGTGAGCGTGGTGTCGGTACTCGCGGTGACGGCCGGGTCGGCGGGTGGCGCCAGTGTGCTGGCCGTGCCGGCCGCGGTCACCACGGCCACCCGGATGGCCGGCACGGCTGGGCCGGAGCAGCGGGGGTAGTGGCTGACCTCGAAGGTGTACGGCGTGCCAGGGCTGAGGCCGCCGACGCGGATTCCGGATTGGGTGGTCGTGAGCGGGCCGGCGGGGCCGCCGGTGACCACGGTCGTGCCCGGGTCGCCGTCAAGGGTCCAGGTCAGCGTGACGGCCGAGGCGGTAACGGCGGTGGCGGCCAGGCCGCTGAGGGTGCCCGGCTCGCAGGTCGGCGGCACGCCGGAGATGCCGAGGTGGCGACTGATCGGGGCGGAGTGGGCCGACTCGCGACCCTGGTCGTCAACGGCGGTGACGGTGTAGGTGCGGGTGCGCGCGAAGCCCAGGTTGGTGAGCGGCGCGTGGGTCGTCGTGTTGCGGGTGATCTCGACTCCGCTTTCGTAGACGCGGAAGGCGCGGGCCCGCCCGTCCGGCGGCTGGCGCCACGAGAGCACCCCCGACTCACCGCCCGCGCTGACGGCCAGGTCGGTCGGTGCCGCCAGCGGGCCGGCCGCCGTCGAGGCGGGTGTGCCGCCGGCGGGAGCCGCCGTGGCAGCCGCGCTAGCGAAGGCCAGGAACGCCGCAGTCACCATTGCCGCATGTCGCACGCCGCCTCCCACATCTAGGATCACATCGAAGAATGCGGATGCCTGGCTTGTCAAGAGCCAGGGCGAATCTTCTCAACCACTCCCATGGCGGCCTGATACACCCCCTCGGGACGAGGCGAACGATGCCGGCTGCGGCACTAGCATCAGACCTGCCGCCACTCTTCCGGGCGCACCTGCGACCGTAGCCTGATCGGCCCGAGACGTCTCCTGCCATGCGGGGACACGCAAAGGGCGTCACGCAACCAGTCTCTTGGGGGACTCCATGACGACCGCCGCCGATGACGCCCGCCGATGCGCGCGTGCCCTCGTCGCGAGCCTGGATGAACAGCAGCGCCACCTGGTCCGCGGCGACCTCACCGACTCCCACCTGCGGCAGTGGACCTATCTGCCCGGGGACCGGCCCGGCCTGTCGATGGAGCACCTCACCGACGCCCAGCACGCACTCGCGATCGATCTGCTCCGGTCGGCCCACTCCCCCGACGGCGGCGATCTCGCCGTCGGTGCCGTCGAGATCGAGCGGGTCAGGCGGGAACTGGCGACCGGCTCGCCGCCCGGGGGTGACCGCTACTGGCTACGGGTGCTCGGCGACCCGGACGGCGACGAGCCGTGGGGCTGGCGGATCAACGGCCACCACCTGGCCGTGCACGTCGTCGTAACGCCCGGCGGCACCACGTTCACCCCGCACTTCGTCGGGTCCGAACCGGCCGTCGTACCCTCCGGACCGCACGCCGGCCGCCGGATCCTCGGCCCCGAGGAAGACCTGGCCCGCCAGCTGGCGATCGGGCTCGACCCCGACCAACGTGCGCTTTGCATCAGCGCCGACGTCGCTCCGGACGACATCCTCACCCGGGCCGACCCGGTGGCCGACCCGACGCTGCTGCCCGAAGGTATCGGCCGTGACCTGCTGCGTCCGGCACAACGGGAGGTCCTCGACCAGTTGGTCCATCGCTACCTCCACCGCGTACCGGCACCGTACGCGCAAGCCTGCTGGCGCGACGCCGAGGCGGCTGGCCTGCACCGGATCCGGTTCGCGTGGGCGGGCCCGACCACACCCGGTGCGGGTCACTACTACTGCATCCAGGCACCCCAGTTCCTCATCGAGTACGACAACACCCAGGACGACGCCAACCACGCCCACTCCGTATGGCGGCATCTACGCGACGACTGGGGCGGCGACCTGCTACGCGACCACTACGCACGGCTCCACAACGCGCCTGACCAAGACTCGCAGAGCCACGGTTTCCGTCAGCACCAACCGACGCGGCCGCGACGACCGCGTTAGGACGAAAGGCAGTCGGGGGCGGACCAGTTGTCAGCTACCGGCCGGGTCCAGCGGGGCGATGTAGCCATACAGTGCCTTCTTCAGTTCGGCGGTCAGCGCTCGGCGCTCGGCGCCTTCGACGGCGACGATGGGCGGCATCATGGCCGCGACGATGCGGACCGAGACCATGGCGGCGAGGTCGCGTTCGGCGGCCGGCAGGGTGGGGATCCGGGCCTGGATGACGGCGGCGACCCGGTCGACCACCGCCTCGTGCAGCGGGCGGGTGGCCGCGTGCGCGCCGGCTGGCATGTCGGTGTTCGCCAGCAGTGCCTTTGCCCCCGGATGGCTCACGTTGAACGTGACCAGCGGGTCGACCATCCGGTCGATCAGCTCGTGCAGGGTGAGGTCGGTGACCCGGGAGAGGTCGAACGCCGAGGAATGGGCGGCCCGCATCTCCTCCACCAGGTGGATGGAGAGCGCCTCGGCGATGGCCTCCTTGTTGGGAAAGAACTGGTACAGCGAGCCGGGTGACATGCCGGCGCGGGCGGCGATCGCGTTGGTGCTGGTGCGCTCGTAGCCGTTCTCGGCGAACAGGGCCAGCGCGGCGTCGAGGATATCGGCGATCCGCTGCCGACCCCGCGCCTGCCGTTTGACCTCCTGCGGCTGTTTCACCGGCGTCCCATCCCGACCGCGAAGCCACCTTGACGAATACGAGTGACCGCTCGTATGGTGGCGAACACGGGCGACCGCTCGTATTTGAGCCTAGCAGGGGACCGTCATGCCTGTGCTGCACCGCCTCGGCACGTTCGTCGCTCGGCACCGCCGCGTCACGCTGGTCGTGGGCCTGATCGCGACCCTGGTCTTCGCCGCCGTCGGAACGGGCGCGATGGGCGTCATGGTGCTCAGCCGGTGGGAGGCCCCGGGTACCGAGTCGGTGCACGCCCAGCGAATGCTGCGGCAGCAGTTCCACACCGGCAACGCCAACCTGATCCTGCTCGTCACCGCCCGCACCGGCACCGTGGACAGTGCGCCGGTCCGTGACGCCGGGCAGCGCCTCGCCGCAGACCTGGACGGCCGGCCGCTGGTCCGGGACGTGTGGTCGTACTGGTCGGAGGGGAACGACCCGACGCTGCGCGGCACGGACGGCCGTCAGGCGCTGATCCTGGCCCATCTGGAGGGTGACGCCACCACCGCACGGCAGGAGATCAGGGAACGCCTGCTGCCCGCGTTCACCCTCGTCGACCAGGCGATCGACGTACGGGTAGCCGGTGCGGAGGCGGTGTCCGCGCAGATCAGCGAGCAGGCGGCGGCGGACTTCGTCCGGGCCGAACTGCTCATCGTGCCGCTGATGTTCCTGCTGCTGTACGCCCTGTACCGCCGGGCCCGGCTCGCGCTGCTCACCCTCGGCGTCGGGCTGTTCTCCGTGCTCGGCACGCTCGCCGGCCTGCGCCTGCTGGCGAGCCTGACCGAGGTGTCGACGTTCGCGGCCAACATCACGCTGGTCATGGGGATCGGTCTCGGCGTCGACTACTGCCTGTTTGTCATCGCACGCTTCCGCGAGGAACTGGCCGCCGGCGCACCGGTGTCCCATGCGGTCGCCACGACCGTGCGTACCGCCGGCCGCACGGTCATCTTCAGCGGGCTCACCGTGGCCGCCTCTCTGTCGGTGCTGCTGGTGTTCCCGTACTCGTTCCTGCGCTCGTTCGCCTACGCCGGCGTTCTGGTCGTCGCCATGGCGGTGATCGGCTCGCTCACCCTGCTGCCCGCGGCATTGGCCGCGCTCGGCCCCCGCGCCGCACGGCGTGGATCGGCGCCCGGTGCGCCCGGACAGTACTGGCACCGCTTCGGGGCGCAGGTCATGCGCCGGCCGCTGCCGTTCGCCGTCGCCGGTCTGCTCCTGGTCGGCGCGCTCGGCGCACCGGCGTTGGGACTGCGGATCGGGCTGCCCGACGACCGGGTGCTACCACCGTCGGCGTCCACCCGGCAGGCGTACGACCAACTGCGCGCCAACTTCGCCCAGGAGCCGAACGACGCGATCCAGGTCATCGCCCCCGACGGGCGCCCCGACGCCGCCGCGGGGTACGCCGCCGAACTGTCGCGGATCGACGGCATCGCCCAGGTCAACTCGGCCGCCGGCGTCTTCGTCGACGGAGCGCTGGCACGCACCGCGCCGCGCCCGGAGCGGCTGACCAGCCCGGACGGCAGCCGTCTGGAGGCGATCCCGACGCGTGAGGTCCTCGCCAGCACCGAGGTATCCGCCCTGGTCGAACGGATCCGCGCCACCCCGACGCCGTACGACCGGGTGGTGGTCGGTGGATACCCCGCCGAGCTGACCGACTTCCGATCCACCCTGATGCAGCGGGTCCCGCTGGTGGTCGCGCTGATCCTGACGATCACGTTCGTGCTGCTGTTCCTGATGTCCGGAAGCCTGCTCATCCCGGTCAAGGCCACCGTGCTGAACCTGCTGAGCCTGTCGGTGATGTTCGGTGCCTTGGTCTTCGTCTTCCAGGAAGGAGCCTTCTCCTCGCTGCTGGGCTTCACTCCGATCGGCACCCTCGATCCCGCGTTCCCGATCCTGATGTTCTGCGTCGCGTACGGGCTGTCGATGGACTACGAGGTGTTCATGCTGTCCCGAATCAAGGAGCGGTACGAGATCACCGGCGACAACACCCGGGCGGTCCTCGAAGGACTCCAGCGCAGCGCACCCCTGATCACGGCCGCCGCCGTCATCCTGGCGGCGTCGTTCTCCCTCTACGCCACCGGCCGGGTCATGTACCTCCAGATGATCGGCGTCGGTGTCACGGTCGCGATCCTGGTCGACGCCACCGTCATCCGCGCGGTGCTCGTGCCCGCGTTCATGCGGCTGTCCGGCCCGGCCAACTGGTGGGCGCCGGCGCCGCTCCGCCGGCGACAGCGCCGGATCGACCCACACGGTTCGACTCTACCGGCCCAGCCCGTTCCGGAATCTGACGCCACGCTTCCGGTGAGATGACCCTCGGGCCGGTGGTCCGCCGGAACCACCGGCCAGCCCGGTCAGCCTCGATCTGGAGATCGTCGCGTTGCGGTCGCCGGGTTGGCTACCGCATCGCAACAGGTTGATCGGCCGCGACCGGTGGCCGGGCGCCGCCGGCCAACAGGCCGCCGATCAGCAGCCCGAGCCCGACGGCCTGGCAGAGATTCAGCATCAGGGCTACAGCCGCACTGATGATGCCGAACTCTGCCGCAGAGTGGTCGGCACGCAGCAGCGTGGGGATCGACGCCAGCCACGCCACGTTTGCCAGGACTCCGAAGAGGAGCACGCCGCAACCCGCGACGGCGAGACCCTTGGCCAGTCGGGAGAGCCGGTCGCGCCGGGCTGCCAGCAGGATGAGACCAGCCACCAGCACCAGCAGGACGGGTACCTGCACGACGCCCTGCACAAGCACGAACTGGACCTGCTCCTCGAACACACCGCCTCCGATCCTTGGGCACAACGACGGACACGCTAGCCGGCACGAGCAAGCAGGTCCTAGCGGTGCGGACACGGCGTAGTGAACGACCGAGGTCGGAGGACGCTGGTGGGCCGGGGCGCCCCGGCCCACCAGATCCTGGCGTCGCCGCTCAGGCACAGGCGAAGAAGCTCCAGGTCACCCACTGGTTTGATGGGTACCGGTAAACCTGTGCACCGGCGCACGCGGCGTTGCTGCCGTCGACCATCCGCGAGTACACCGGGTTGAGCCACAGGTTGGGCGAGTACTGGTCGGTGCCGGAGACACCGTCCTCCCACGCGGACGGGTGCGCGCTGTAGTCGTTGTACGCGGCCGCGTTCTCGTAGTGGAACTCGCTCCAGTTCGCCACGCAGCCCCCGGAGTACCGGAGGTACCCGGTGCCGACCTTGCGCGACCCGTCGTACACTGCGGTCCCGCCCGAGTTCCACTGCCAGCCGTTGTTGTAGCAGCCGGTGGAGTACGGATCCAGGCCGGTGATGCCGGAGACTGCGGCGGCTGGTGTGGCAGCGGCGGTGAGGATCGCTGTGGTGATCGCCAGGGCGGCTGCTATCCGGCCCAGTCGTACCCGCACGTTGTCGGTCATGTGCCCTCCTCGTTCACTGAACCTTTTTCAACCTCCCCTTGCGGTCCGGCGGACCGCAAGGTCGGCCGCGGTGCGTAAGCGCCGCGCGGTCCAGCTTGAAAAAGGTTCACTTCTGCGGGCGTTCGCTTCTGCTCGGCCCGTGAATTCACGGTAGGAAGTGCCGACCGGCGGCCCCGAGTGGCTTTGCGGCGGAAGAATGGCAGGCAAAGTGCCTTGCGCCGTCAGGCGTCTAGTGATAGCTGCCAATCGGCGGTGGACCGGCACCCTGGCGGCATGCCGGGATCGGCACGAATCGACGCCAATAAGCCGGTGCAA
Source organism: Plantactinospora sp. DSM 117369 (assembly GCF_053764795.1). NCBI lineage: Bacteria > Bacillati > Actinomycetota > Actinomycetes > Micromonosporales > Micromonosporaceae > Plantactinospora > Plantactinospora sp. DSM 117369. The sequence goes on from NZ_CM132446.1 coordinate 6,096,764, forward strand.
CCGTCGGTGCCGATGCCGTAGACGATGGCCCGGAGAATGTCGGCCCCGAGCCGGTCTGCGCTCCGAGATTGTGCGAGCTGGCGGTCGAGGATCGTCCGCCAGACCGGCTCCGAAAACCGTCCCGCACAGTGCGGTAGGGCCCGGGCCGCCGCGTGCCGCAGGGTTGGGCTGAAGCCCGGACTCGCGAGGATACGCCGAACCAGTGTCCGATGAGTACTGACATCGAGCACGGTCATCACCGGTAGGGCGGCGACCGCGAAGGTCTCGTCACGCCGGCCCAAACCAGCGGTCATCTCAGTCAGGACCGCTTCCCCCAGCGTCTCGCGTAACGGCGTGGCGGCGAGGAGCTGGCCGTGAAACAGCCGCCGGTCGGGGTTCGAGCTGTAGAGCGCCTCCTCGATCAGGCTGACGAGGACATCGTCGAGCTCTGCCACGTCGCCGCACCCACGGGCTTGGACGAGACGGGTCAGCTCGCAGCTGACCGTACGCGCCGTGCCGGGCTCGGCGAGCCGGTCCGAGGTCCACACCCAGTGGGCGATCGGATCGCGTGGCACCGCCCCCTGCAGAACGGACCGTTGGCCGGCGCGGCCCGCCAGCCGGCGAGCCACCTCGACGGACAAGGCGATCCGGCCCGGATCGGACGGCGTTTCGCACATCCTCTCGCGAACGACGGGGACGAGCTGCCGCAACTCGGCCTCGACGAAGTGCCCGTACTCGATCTTCCGCAGCGCGGCGCGCAGTGCGCCCTGGAAGGCCGGTTCACCCTCGGGACGCGTGATCTGCTGGACGATGTACCGGTTGGCGGCGCCGTCCGAGACGACATCGAGCAGGCCCAAGGGCTCGATCACGGCCGGTGACGTGCCGTCCTCGGCCAGTGCGATACACGCGGCGACGGCATGGGACCGGGCGGCCGGATGCTCCAACAGCCGGCTCATGGCTTCGTTGCGCAGCAGCCACTCCAGCTTGTCGGCGGCGACCAACTCGGTCAACAACCGCTCCGCGAGCATGCTCCACAGTTTCGGCGGATGCAGCACGAGCCCCGGAGCCGACTCGATCTGCTCGGTCAGTCGGGCCCATTCTGCGCCGTCCAACGCATCTCCGGCGCTGATCTTTTCGACCGTGATATGAAATGTGGCACCGTCGAACCGCCCGGCGCTCGGCTGCCGTCGAGTTGGCGTTTCGAGGCGCAGCAACGCGTCGGCGATTGTCGTCAGCTGTCCTGCCGGCAAGCCGAGCAGTTGCTCGTACCGTCGAATGACCTGCCGCCCGGGAGCCACCTCGCCATGCTCCCACCGCGTGACCGAAGAGGACGCCGAGTGCCCCAAGGCGCGTGCGAACTCGCGCCCGGAACGCAAGATCCTATCGGGGCCGAGTTTTCGGTTCGTCCCGAGTAGCCAGCCGATCTTACGGCGCACCGAAACCTGAGCCACGCGTCATGGTCCCATCCCATCCGCGACGGCACAGTCGCGATGCGGACTCGCACGCAAAGCCGGAGTCCCCGTTCTTCGGGACGTATTCGGTGGCCAGCTCAGCGACGGGGTCGGGACGACGCGGAGCGAGATCGGTCAACTCGGAGTGATCGGCGGCGACGTCGTACAGCTCCCATGGCCCGGGGTGCTCGCGGGCCAGCTTCCGCCGCCCCCGGCGTACCGCGGCATTGCCGAGGTGTTCCCAGCACAGGGGTCACCTCCGGTAGCTGCTCTCTGCGCAGGGCGGGGAGCATGCTGCGCCCCTCCGGCGGCAGCACCCCCTTCCCCGGTACTCGCGCGGGTAGTCGATGCCGGTCGCACCGAGCAGGGTGGGCAGCACGTCGGTGAGTTGGGAGGGCGCTCGCACGACCCGCCCACCGGGTCGAAAAAGGTTCAGTGCACGAGGAACGGGGTGGCGACGCCGCCCTCGTGCACCCACCGCTGGTGCCAGTGCGCGGGAGCGTAAGCACCTCCACGAGCGGCGCCGGACGGCGCCAGACATGACCTCTTGACGGAGCGGAAATCTCTCCGTAACGTCGGCGACGATCTTCTTCATACGTATTAAAGAGGTTCTCGACATGACGACGCCACGTCGGCGAGCTACCCAAGTCGACATTGCCCGTCGCCTCGGCGTGTCCCAGGCGACGGTGTCCCTGGTGATCAGCGGTGGCCCGGCGAGCGCGAACGTCGCCGAGCAGACTCGGCGGGCTGTGCTGGAGGCAGCGGCCGAGCTCGGCTATGCGGTGAACCCCGTGGCAAGAAGCCTCAAGGGTGGCCGCAACCGGTTGCTCGGCGTGTTCACCTTCGAGCCGGTCTTCCCCGTAGATCAACGGGACTTCTACTTCCCGTTCCTGCTCGGCGTCGAGGGGGCCACCGCCGAGTACGGCTACGACCTCCTGCTGTTCAGCTCGGCGACCGCCGGCGACGATCGCCGCATCTACGCCGGCGGAGTCAACCGGCTCAAGTTGGCCGACGGCTGCGTCCTGCTCGGACGTCGTCTCCACCACGACGATCTGACGGCGCTGCTGCGCGAGGACTTTCCGTTCGTCTTCATCGGTCGGCGCGAGGTGCCCGGCCAACAGCTGTCCTATGTAGCGGCCGACTACGTCGGCGCGACACGCGCAGCGGTGCAGGCCCTGGTCCGTCTCGGACACCGCCGGTTCGCGTACTTGAAGGCGACCGACGACAAGGAATGGTTGCGGGACCGCGAGGCGGGCTTCTGGGCGGGGCTCGCCGCTGCCGGGATCCCGGGTGACGACGTCGTGATCCATCCGCCGGACGAGCATCCCGCCGACATCACCCGGGCCCGGTTCGAAGATTGGCTTGCCGCGGGCATCACGGCGATCCTGGTAGAGCACAGCGAAGAGGACAGCGCAATCCTCGCCGTGGAGCGGGCGGCCGCCGAGGCTGGCGCAAGCATTCCGCAGGACTGCTCGGTTTTCCTTCTCGGTGACCCACCGTTGGTCCACGCGACCGCCCGCGACTGGACCCGGTTCAGCATCCCTCGGGAACAGATGGGCCGCGAAGCCGTGCGCCTGCTGCTCGAACTGCTCGACGCCGAGGTCGGACAGCACCGGCAGATCTATCTGGACTGTATTCAGGTCCCGGGCGATTCGGTCTCGGCACCGCCCTCGACGGGAGCGCCGAGATGATCGAACGCGATACGGCACCGGCGTGGTTGACCAGACGACAGGCGATCGCCGCCGGGTTGGGTGCGGCCACCGCCGTCCTGGCCGGGACGCCGTCGGCGGCCCGCGAAAGCCTCCGGCGTACCGATGCAGGATTCCTGGATCCGACGACGCTGTGGTCCCGTGGCGAGAACGGATGGGTCGACTTCCGGGTGCACGCCGTGGACGTGACGCCGAAAGGCACGGTGCTGGCCTTCAGTGAGGCGCGCTTCGGCTCCAGCGCCGACGATGGCCCGAAGGACCTGGTCCTGCGGCGCAGCACCGACGGCGGTCGGACCTGGGGTCCGACGCGGTACCTCGAACACCACGACGGCGGCGCCTGGGCCAATCCCACACCCGTGGTCGACCGGCGAACCGGACGCATCACACTCTTCTATGCGCTGAACGACAAGGGCGAGTCCTCGAGGGTCTTCCGGCGCACCTCGACCGATGACGCCCGCACCTGGAGCAACCCGGTCGAGGTGACGGACCTGTTCGCCGTGAACGGGCGTGGATGGACCTTCCACCTACCCGGGCCGGGCCGCGGCATTCAGCTCGCCAGCGGTCGGCTGCTGGTCGAGGTGTGGCATCGGCGGACGCTGAGCCTGCCTGCCGCCGAACGCGACTACGGCGCGAGCGTCATCTACAGCGACGACGGCGGCCGCAGCTGGGCCGGTGGCGGCGTCGTGCCGGACCCTGCGGGGCTCGGCCTGGACGAGGCGCGGATCGCGCAGCTCGCCACGGGCGAGGTGGTGGTGCACTCCCGGCTGGCCGGCGGGGTGAGCAACACCAGCCGTGCCGTGGCCCGTAGCCGCGACGGCGGTCGGACCTTCACCGAGGCCGTCATCGAGACGAACATCGCCCCGCACGCGGGGATCGCGGCCGGCCTCGCCGCCCGGGTCGACCGGCGCGGCGTCGAGCGCATCGTCTACACCAGTCCCGTGGCCGGCACCGCACGGGAGACCTTGTACGCGCGGATCAGCTACGACGGCGCCGAGTCGTGGTCGTGGGGCCGGATCGTCGACGGTGCGCGGGCCGGCTATTCCGATCTCGTATGGCTAAGCGACAACGAACTGCTCGTCCTCTACAGCCGGCTGGGACCGACCGGAGTCGAGACGCAGGACGTCGTGGCCGCCCGGTTCGACTTGGCCTGGCTCACCGAGGACCGCGACGGCGCCCACCAGGGGCCGGCGGAGCTGCGCAGGCTCTACCAGGTGGAGGGGCTGCGGGTCGAAACGACGATCCCGCGGGCGCCGATGGTCCTCGACGCGGCGGCGGCCGGCTCCGCGGTGGCCCACATTCCGGCGGTGGTCCGCGGTGACGGGTACGCCGTGACGATCGTGCCAGCCGTGACCGGTCCCCGCCGTCTGCGATGCCGCTTCCGCGCACCGCAGGAAGCGGGCGGCGGCGATGTCGCCGTCACCGTGGACGGTCGCCGCAGGGGCGGTGTCGTCACCACCTCATCCGGCACCCCCTTCCTGGACGCCGACCTGGGGCTGATCACCGTCCGCGCGAAACGGCCGGTGCGCGTCGAGTTCGTCGCGGCCGGTGCGGGTCCCGACGGCACATACGCATTCCAGCTCGATTCGATCCGGCTCGACCCACCCGGCAGGGCTTAGCAGTACTTCACATCCCCCATCCGGCACATTTCGCTATCGCCACGGAGGCATGGTGCAGAAGGTTATTCACTATGAGCGCGGCCTGGAAAAGTTCAAGCCATTGCGCAACATCGTCACCTACGACGACTTCGACAAGGGCTTCAACGGGTGGCTGGACCTGACGCCCAACTTCGTCAACGACGACTACCGGCATTACCCGTCGGAAGTGGACCTGGCGAGTTGGGCACCGTCGATGATCAGCGCGGCGCCGATGCGGTTCGCCGCCACGCACGGATCGATGGAGGGCACGTACTCGCTGAAACTGAACACCAGGCCGGTCGCCAACCGGTACGAGGAAAAGCCGGCCAACGGCAGCATGGGTGTCGCGTTGAAGCGGCTGTCGAACTTCGACCCGGCGATGCGGTACATCCAGATCGAGGCGTGGTACGCGTACACGCCGCAGCAGGACCGGCTCGGTTTCGGCGAGGAGGACATCCGCGCGTTCGGGTTCTACTTTGACCTGCAGGACGCGCAGTACCGCTGGATGCCGGGAGTGCGGTACGTGAACTCCGTCAACGGCACGCTCACCAAGAAGTGGCAGTACTGGCGGGTGGCCGACGGGGTGACGAAGAAGGACTGGTGCTACGGCCGCGAGGACGGCTGGCAGCGTCCCGGGATCGACAACCTCTGGTACGGCCGCCGCTACCCCGACGGCTCGGCCGACGCCTTCCAGTGGTTGCCCGACGGTGAGCAGGACCTGCTGTACAACGAGAGCCCGGACAAGCTCAACTGGCTCTATTTCCGGCTGCTGGTCGACTACCAGCGGCGCGAGTACGTCGAGATGCAGAGCATGGACCGCACGTTCGACCTGCGTGGACTGGCACCGACGCTGACCGAGCCGTACAAGAACATCACCAACCTGATCAACCCGATCTTTTTCGTCGAAACCGACACGGACCGGTCCGTGAATCTCTTCCTCGATTCCGTCGTGTACTCCACGGACTGACCGCTGCCGGCCAACCGTCGTTCCACTGGGAAAGGTCCTTCGTGCTCACATTCGCTACTTCCGTGATCGAACGCCGTCTCACGATCACCGCCGACCACGCCACCCATTCCTACGAAGCGGGTTGGGCCGGCGAAGCGGTCTTCTTCGTCCAGGTCGAAGGCGACCACCCGGATCTGTCCGTCCAGGCCCAGATCTCGCCGGACGGGCTGCACTGGGTGGACCGGGGCGACCCTCGGGTGATCGCGGCGGGCGAGACGATCGCCGCGATCGAACTGACGAATTTCGGTGGGTGGCTGCGGCTGGCGTTCAGCGGCGCCACGCAGCAGCAGCCGGCGACCGTCCTGGTCCACCTTGCCCTGAAGGGATGACCCGCATGCGGCCACGCTTTCGGGCCCGATAGTGACAAGAAGGAGGAGAGATACTGATGTTTCCCCGGCTGGTCCGGCGACTCGGCCTCATGGTCTTCACCGTCTGGGGGACTCTGAGCCTCACCTTCGTTATCCTGCGGCTCGCGCCTGGCAATCAAGCCACCGTCCAGTTGGGGCCTGAGGCCACCGCGGCAGAAGTAGACGCACTGCGTGAAGAGCTCGGACTCAACCGGCCGATTTTCACGCAGTACCTCAGCTACCTGCGCGAAGCCGTCACCGGTGACTTCGGAGAGTCGTACCGCTTCCACGAGTCGGCGATGACAGTCATCCTCGATCGCCTCCCGGCCACCATCCTGCTCACGGCGACGGCGACGCTGCTGGCTCTGGTGCTCGGACCGCTGCTGGGCATCCTGGCCGGCCGCGCGCCGGGGCGGCTCGCCGACCGAACGATCTCGGCCGTCACCCTGGTGATGCAGGCGCTTCCGTCGTTCTGGTCGGGCATCATGCTGATCCTGCTGATGGCGCTGACCCTGCGGCTGCTACCCAGTGCGGGGTCCGGGGACTTCCGGCATCTGGTGCTGCCGGCGATCACCCTCGCCATCCCGTTCACCGCCCTGGTGGCCCGGATCACCCGCAGCAGTCTCGCGGAGGTCACCAGCGAGCCGTACATCCTGACCGCCCGGTCGAAAGGCCTGTCCGAGCGGACGGTGCTGGCCCGTCACGCCGTACGCAACTCGGTGATCCCGGTGGTGAGCATCGTGGCGCTGCACATCGGCACCCTGATGGGCGGCGCGGTGATCGTCGAGCAGGTGTTCGCCTGGCAGGGTGTCGGCTCGTTGCTGGTCAGCGCCGTCGGCAACCGTGACTACGCCATCGTGCAGGGGGCGACCGTCCTCATCGCGATCGTCGTCGTGGCGCTGAACCTGCTCGCCGACGTCCTCAACGCCCGGCTGGACCCCCGGATCCGGGCGGGGGTGGCGTCGTGACGGCGCCAGCCAGCGCCACCGGGCGTAGGACGGGAGGCGGCGGATGACCGCGCTGGAGCTGGCGCAAAGCCCGGTCACACCGGTCCCGGTGACGGCCGCCCGGACCAGGGTGGGCGGGGCAGTACAGGCCCTCCCGATGGTGGTCTTCGGGCTGTACGTGCTGGTCGGCGCCATCGGCCCGCTGATCATCGACTACTCCCCCGTACGCGGCGACCTCGACGACCGGCTGCTCAGCCCCGGCTCGGTCACCAGCGACGGCAGCACGGCGGTCTTCGGCACCGACGCCCTCGGCCGGGACCTGCTCGGCCAGGTGGTGTACGGCGCCCGCACGTCGATCGTCATCGGGCTGCTCGTGGTTGTCTTCAGCGGACTTGTCGGCATCGCCGTCGGCACGTTCGCCGGGTACCGGCGAGGGATCACCGACGTGGCGGTGTCCCGCGTCATCGACGTGCTGCTCGCGTTCCCGGGCATCCTGCTGGCCATCGTCATCGCCGGCGTCTTCGACCGCAGCCTCGTGATCGTCGTCATCGCGCTCACCGTCACCAACTGGGTCGGCTTCGCCCGCCTGTCGCGGTCCATGGCGATGAGCCTGCGCGAGCGGGACTGGGTCAGGTCGGCGACCGTGATGGGGCTACCCCGGCGGACCATCGTGGCCCGGCACATCGTGCCCTTCCTCGCCGGGCCAGCGCTCGCGCTGGCGACGACCGAGTTCGCCGGCGCCATTCTCGCCGAGGCGAGCCTGAGCTTCCTCGGACTGGGCCTGCCACCGTCGTCCGTCTCCTGGGGACAGACGATCGCCTCCGGCAAGGAGTACCTCGCCAGCGCCTGGTGGATATCCACCATCCCGGGCATCGCCCTCGCCCTGCTCGTCATCAGCGTGGGATTCACCGGAGACCTGTTCACCCGCCACGTCGGCCGCCGGCGATGACGACACACGACACCACCGCACACACCCCCATCCCGCAGCACAGCCGAACGCAGCACAGTAAGGAGCACGACCATGAGGTCTATCCGGCTCGCCGCCGTCGCGACAACGACGGTCCTTACCCTGGCAACAACCGCCGCATGCGGCGCAGACGACAACTCCGGCGGCGGCAGTGGCGGCCAGCTCGTCGTGGCCGGCCAGTTCCCGATCGAGTCGATCGACCCGAACGGCAAGCTCGCCATCGACGGCGGCACCGGTCTCGCCTCGTTGCAGCTGTACGCCCCACTGCTGGCGACGGTCGGCCCCGGCGAGTTCCAGGGCGTCGCGGCCGAGAAATGGGAGTCGAACGACACCGCGACGCAGTTCACCTTCACCTTGAAGGACGGGATTACGTTCTCCGACGGCTCCGCGCTGACCGGCAAGGACGTCGCGGCGTCGTTCACCCGCACCGTGGAGGCGAAGAGCCCGTTCTCGGCGAACTTCGTCAACGTCGCTGTCGAGTCGACCGATGACACGGTGACGTTCAAGCCCGCCGAGCCCGACCCGGCGCTGCTGGCGAAGCTGACCGGACTGAGGATCACCCCGGCGAGCGCCACCGAGGACAGCTACACGGGTACGCCGGTGACGTCGGGTCCGTTCAAGGTCAAGTCGTTCAGTCCCGGCGGGGACCTGGTGATCGTCCCCAACGAGAAGTTCTGGGGAGACAAGCCGAAGGTGGACCAGGTGACCATCCGGTCCATCCCTGAGGTGGCGGCCAGGGTCACCGCCCTGCAGACCGGCGAAGCGGACATCATCTGGGGCATCCCCGATGACCAGGTGACCCAGCTACGCAGCAACTCCGACATCAAGTTCGTGACCGCCGACGGCAGCGGGGTCATGACAATGTGGATGAATGCCTCGACGCCCGCACTGAACAAGGCCGAGGTCCGGCGGGCCCTGTGGCAGGCGGTGGACTTCGACAAGATCATCAAGGCGCTGTACCCGGAGAGCGGCCAACCCGCCGACTCGGTGCTGGCGCCGACGGTGTTCGGCTACGCGCCGCAGAAGCCGGTCGGCTACGACCCGCAGGCGGCGAAGCAGGCACTCGTCAACGCCGGGTTCGACTTCAACACCACCCTGCGCTTCCACTTCTCGCAGACGCAGTTCAAGCAGTGGGTGGAGTCGGTCGTCTCCGACCTGGCCGCCATCGGGGTCAAGGTCGAGGCGTTGCAGAAGGAGCAGGCCGTCTACACCGAGGACCTGCTGAACCTGAACTGGGATATCAACATCCAGCAGGTCGGCACGCTCGGCCTGGACGCGTCGTACAACCTGGGCAGGCTCTACACCTGCGCGGCGAAGCGGACCGGGTACTGCAACCCGGAACTGGACGCACTGCTGAAGAAGGGCAACACCTCCACCGATCAGGAGACGCGCAAGCAGGCGTACGGGGACGCGACCGCGCTGATCTGGAACGAGGCGGTCGGCATGTACCCCATGTTCGTCAAGGTCGTCTTCGCCACCCGGTCCGGCATCTCCGGACTCGCACCCACCCTCGAAAGCCTGCCGCCGCTGAACATGGTCTCGGTTGATGATTGACCGGCGCCGGCCGACGAGTGCGACGGCAGTGATGACCAGCCAGCTGCCCGCGGCATCCCAGCCATCGGCCTCGGCGACCCTGCGGGTCAGGGACCTGTCGATCCGGCTGCCCGGCCCCCGCGGCATGGCCACCGTGGTCGACGGCGTCTCCTTCGACATCGCGCAGGGTCGCACCACGGGGGTGATCGGCGAGTCCGGCAGCGGCAAATCGCTCACCGCGATGGCGCTCGTCCGCCTCACCCCGGACACCGCCGTACTCAGCGGGCAGGTGCTGCTCGGCGAGGAGAACCTGCTTCGGGCCGGCCCCACCCGCATCCGGCAGGTCCGGGGCCGGGAGATCTCCGTGGTGTTCCAGGACCCGTCGACCGCGCTGAACCCGACGATGACGATCGGCGACCAGGTCGGCGAGATCCTGTGGGAACGCGGACTGTCCCGGCGCCAGGCCCGCCAGCGTGCCGTGGAACTGCTCGACCATGTCGGCATCCCCGATCCGGGCAACCGGCTCCGCGCCTACCCGCACGAGTTCTCCGGCGGGATGCGGCAACGTGCGATGATCGCGCTGGCACTGGCCGGCGGGCCGAAGATCATCCTCGCCGACGAGCCGACCACCGCGCTGGACGTCACCGTGCAGGCCCGGATCCTGGACCTGCTCGCTCGGCTACGCGACGAGGACCGCCTGTCGATGCTGCTCGTCAGCCACGACCTGCGGGTGATGTCGCACGTCGCCGACGACCTCGTCGTCATGTACGCCGGCCGGGTCGCCGAGAGCGGACCGGCGAAGGCCGTACTCCGCCGGCCGCTACACCCCTACACCGCCGCGCTGGTGCGCAGCGTCCCGTCCGTGCACAAGCCGACCGCGATCGCCGACCCGCTGCCGGGGAGCCCGGCGAACCCGTTCGACCGACCCGCCGGCTGCCCGTTCCACCCCCGCTGCCCTCGCGCCGAGGACCGTTGCCGGGCCGAGGTGCCGGCACTGCGCGAGGTGGTGCCGGGACGGCTCAGCGCCTGCCACTTCGCGGAGGAGTTGCCGTGACCACCGCCACCGGACTGCAGATCACGGATCTGACCGTGACATACCCCGGGCCACGCAGCGGTGGGCTCGGCCGACGGACAACGATCACGGCGGTACGCGACGTGGCCCTCGACGTCGCGCCGCAGGAGACGGTCGCCCTGGTGGGCGAATCCGGCTCCGGGAAGTCGACGATCGCCCAGGCCATCGTGGGACTCGTCAAACCGGCCTCGGGAAGCATCCACTACGACGGGAAGTCCCTGCTGGGCCGGCGATCCGGCGACCGCGGCATGCGGCGCACCATCGCCATGATCTTTCAGGATCCCCGGTCCTCGCTGAACCCCCGACTATCTGCCGAGGCCTCCATCGCCGAAGCCTGGCAGGCACACCCGGACACGGCCCCGGACGGCGTGCGCCGCAACCCCCGCCGCCGCCGCGACGCCGTGGTCGACCTGCTCGCCCAGGTCGGGCTGGACCCCGACGTCGCCGGCAAACGCCCGACCGCGCTGTCCGGAGGCCAATGCCAACGCGTCAGCATCGCCCGGGCACTCGCCCTCAACCCGCGGCTGCTCATCTGCGACGAGGCCGTATCCGCCCTCGACGTCTCCGTCCAGGCTCAGGTGCTGCAACTACTGGTGAAGATCCGCCAGGCGCGGTCGCTGTCGATGCTGTTCATCACCCATGACCTCGGTGTGGTGCGCCAGGTCGCCGACCGCGTCCTCGTCATGCGCCGCGGCGAGCTCGTCGAAAACGCCGAGGCGCAGACGCTGTTCACCGCACCACGACACGACTACACCCGAGAACTCCTCGCGGCCGCCGTCGACCTCGACGCGGCCAACTGAGCCTCCCGCGGTACCACCCACCAGTCCCATCCATACCAACCCCACGAATGGAGCAGGACGCAGTGACCGACCGAATCAACCGCCGCATGATGATCCGTTCCGCCGCCGCGGCAGGTGCCGCCGGCATCGGCGGACTCGCCCTCACCCGGCCGGCACACGCCGAAACGGCACCGCTGAGCCTGGTCGACGCCGAGGGATCCCCGGTGCTCACCCCGCAGCAGTTCGGCGCGGTCGGCGACGGCGAGGCCGACGACACCGCCGCCATCCAGGCCGCCATCAACGCCGCCCGCACCCAACGAAACAAGATCGTCGTGCTCCCGCCGGGGCTCTACAAGGTCACGTCGACGATCGTCGTCGGCGACCACGAATACGACACCCCGGGCGCCCACCTCAACCGGTTCGTGCTGCGCGGCTACGGCATGTTCGGCGAGGAGCCGTCAAAGATCGTCTTTCATCACGACGGCGTCGGCATCCGGTGGGAGGCGTCGCTGGGCGGCATCCACGGCGTCGCGTTCGACGCCCCGGTGAAGACGGCCAACAACGTCGGGATCCACGTCGCGCGCCGGGCGAACACCGACGACACCGACATCACCATCGTCGAATGCTCGTTCCTGCGCTTCCACACCGCCATCGAAAGCGTCGGGCGCGGTTTCCTGTTCACCAAGAACAAGGTCGCCGTCTGCACGAACGGCATCAGCATCTCCTGGCCCAGCGAAGGGATCCAGGGCAGCGGCGTGCACGTGCTGCCCTACGGTACGCGCAAGTGGCTCATCACCGACAACCACTTCCACTCCAACTTCGACGCCATCATCTTCAACGGACCTCCGGACGGCGACTTCCGCGGCGCTGTCATCAGCAACAACCTGCTCGACATCGGTCGGCGGCTGTTCAAGGGCAGCCTCACCAACTCCACCATCACCGGCAACATGATCGAGAACGGCACCGGCAACGCCGTCATCCAGATCGACTCCGGCGGCCACAACCTCACCATCACCGGCAACATCATCGGCGGGTTCGACACTGACCCCGGGGCGTGGGAGCCGCCCCGCTACGCGATCCACTTCACCAGCGGGGTGTCCGCGAAAAACGTCACCATCTCGGCGAACTCGTTCAACTGGATCCGCGCCTCCGCCATCCGGTTCGACCAGTCCGTGGACAAGGTCAGCATCACCGACAACTCATTCGACCACTTCAACCTCGTCAAGGCGGCCGGCCACGGCGCCGTGCACCTCGGCGTGGACGCCACCAGACTCGCCGTCCTCGGCAACGTCCTGTCGGCCAACCCCAACGGGCAACCCGGGGTCAACGTCGTCGGCACCCTGCGCGAGTCGAACGTCGTCGGCAACACGTTCGAGCAGGACGCACTCGTCGCCGCCGGGACGATCAGCCCCGATTCCTACGTGGAGACCGAACCGGGCAGGTTCAGCAAGCTCCAGGTGGCCGCCGCGAAAGCCGCCGCCGTACGCGTCCTCAGCACCGCCACCGGCGGCATCACAGCCGGCGACAGCTACGGCGGCTATCTCGTCGAAGGCGCACTGGCCGACGGCTCCGGGCCGGGCGTCAAAGGCGGCGTCGAGGTGGTCGCGGTCAATGCATCCGGATCCGCGGCCACCAACCTGCTCTGCTCCACCACCAACACCAACGAGGTCGTCGCCTTCCAGGCCAGCGTCGCCGGGCTCATCCCCCCGACCGACAACGCCCGCGACATCGGCAGCCCCGACGCACAGATCCGCACCGTCTACACCCATGCCACCCGCCTGCACCCGTACACCGTCAAGACCCTGCCGCCCGCCGCCAGCAACAGCGGCGCAATCATCCACGTCAGCGACGGCCACGGCGGCAAACCCTGCCTCGCCATGTCCGACGGCACGTCGTGGCAGCGCGTGCCGCTCGGCGACGCCATCAAGTAAGAACACAGTGGACGGCACGACATCGGCCGCGTGATGGCGCAGCGCGGCGATCCACCGGGTGTAAAGCGGTCCTTTGCCACCGGCTACGCCGGCGGGATCGGCGACATCACCGGGCTGCACAGCCAATCTACCGCTTGTCGCCGCTCGGCATCGACGCCATCTGGACCACACCCCGGTTCGACTCGCCGCTGCGCGACACAGGCCACGACGTGGCCGACTGTCGTGCCGTCCACCTCCGCTGCTGGATCCACTGAGGAAACTCGCGAGCGCGTCGAGGAATGCCACCCGGCAGGCATCTGCGGCATCCTCGACTTCGTCCCGAACCTCCTGCGACCACCTGTGCTCCCGGGCGGCTCCGCACTCGTCCCCCGCATCGGCTGCGAATCGCTGCCGGATCGATGGGCCGGCCCGGGCGGGTTCTAGCCGCGGGGTATGACGCCGACCCGCTGCGCCCAGCGCTGGTATTCGGTGACCAGCTCGACGACAAGGCCGGGGTGTCGCTGGGCGAGATCGTTCACCTCGGAGCGATCGACGTCCATATCGTACAGTTCCCACGGCTGCGAGTGCTCGCGGACCAGTTTCCACCGCCCCCGGCGTACCGCGGCGTTGCCGAGGTGTTCCCAGAACAAGTCCGGATCCGGTCCCGATTCTCCCCGCAGGGCGGGCAACATGCTCCGTCCCTCGGGCGGCAACACCTCCCGCCCCCGGTACTCGCGTGGGTAGTCGACGCCGGTAGCGCCGGACAAGGTAGGTAACACATCGGTGAGCTGGAACGGCGTCCGGACGATCCGACCGCCGGCCAGGCCGCCCGCCGGCCAGTGCGCGAGAAACGGGGTGGCGATACCGCCCTCGTGCACCCACCGCTTGTACAGCCGGAACGGGGTGTTGGACAGGTTGGCCCAGGCGACGCCGTAGCTGGCGTAGGTGTCCTCCGGGCCGGGGTCGATGCCCGGATCGTTGCCGACCCGCAGCGGCGCGCCGTCCCGGGTAGCGGCCGGGATCGTCGCCCGCCTGCTGCGGAACTCCTCGGGGTCACCGAGCGGCAACTCCTCGGCGCAGCCGCCGTTGTCGGACAGGAATACCACCACGGTGTCGTCGAGGACCCCGGAGCGCGCCAGTTGGTCCAGGATCCGCCCGATGCCCCGGTCCATCCGCTCGACCTGGGCGGCGTACACCTGCATGCGGCGTGCCTCCCACGCCTGGTGCGGCACCGCTGACCACGGCGGCTGTGCCGGGTCCCGCTCGGACAGTGGCGACTCCGCGCCGAGCAAGCCTTCGGCACGCAGCCGCTCCAGCCGGCGGCCGCGCAGCTCGTCCCAGCCCGCCTCGTAGACACCGTCGTACCCGGCGATGTCCTCCTCTGGCGCGTGCAGCGGCCAGTGCGGCGCGGTGTAGGCGACGTAGGCGAAGAATGGACGGTCGGCGGCGGCCTGCCGGCCGATGAACTCCACGGCGTGATCGGTGATCGCGTCGGTGTAGAAGAACCGCGGATCGCGGGCCTCGGCGCTCGCATCCGTCTCGCCCCGGCGCAGCGTCCCCGGGTCGTAGTAGCTGCCGCAGCCGCTGAGTGTGCCGAAGAAGTCGTCGAATCCCCGTCGCGTCGGCCACGAGTCGGACGGCTCCCACACCGACCCGCTCAGGTGCCACTTACCCGACAGGCTCGTGGCGTAGCCGGCGTCCCGGAGCAGTTCGGCGATGGTGACGCAGCGGTCGTTGAGGCTACCCGGGTACCCCCCGGGCCGGTTGGGGCTGGCCAGCACACCGATGCCGGTCTGGTGCGGGTGCAATCCGGTCAGCAGGGACGCGCGCGACGGACTACACCGCGCCGTGTTGTAGAACTGCGACAGCCGCACCCCGGACCGCCCCAGCCGGTCAAGGTTCGGCGTACGGATCTCGCCGCCGTAGCACCCGATGTCGGAGTACCCGAGGTCGTCGGCGACGATCAACACGATGTTCGGCCGCTTCATGGTTCATCCTCTACGAGTGGCCCGAGCGGGAGCTGATCCGGTGAGTTATCCCCTCGGCCGCAGCCATACGGCCGTGTCCGGCCCGAGCGGGTCGGGCGACACGTCGATGGTGTCGCTGCGCAGGAGGGGAACCGCACCCGCTGGCACCGGCACCTCAGTGGCGCCGAGATTGACGATGCACTCGAAGGCCGCCCCGCGCCGGAAGCGCAGCACCGAATCGGATCGGACCATCCACTCAAGCTCCTGGGGGGCACCCAGGCTCCGGCGGATCCGCAGCGCCCGCGCCACGAGGTGGTACGTGGAGGTCGGGTCGTCCAGTTGGCTCTGGACCGAGTGTGTCTCCCAGCCGTCGGGCTGCGGGAGCCACGGGTCCGCGGAACCGAACCCGGCACCCTTAGGGTCCAGCGTCCACGGGAGCGGAACCCGGCAGCCGTCGCGTCCTCGGCGCCGCCCGCCTGAGCGGGTCCAGATTGGATCCTGGATGCGGTCGACGGGGATGTCCATGTGGTCGGGCAGGCCGAGCTCCTCACCCTGGTAGAGGTAGGCCACGCCGGGCAGGGCGAGCATGAGCAGGATCGCGGCCCTGGCCCGGCGCCGGCCCAGCTCGACGTCGACCGGTCCGAGCTCGTGGCCGGATCTGCCCGGCTGCTTCCGGGTGTTCGCACGCCCGTAGCGGGTCACCGTCCGCTCCACGTCGTGATTGGACAGTACCCAGGTCGGCGGTGCCCCGACCCGGGACATCGCGTGCAAGGTGGACTCGATGACCGAGGACAACTCGCCAGCGTCCCAGGCGGACTGCAGAAACGGAAAGTTGAAGGTGGTGTGGAGCTGGCCCGGCGCCACATAACGGGCCAGCCGCTCAGAATCGGCGACCCAGGCCTCCGCGACGAAGATCCTTGGTGGGTCGTACTCGCCAGCGAGCCTTCGCCAGTCACGGTAGATCGCATGCACCCCGTCGCGGTCCCGGTGCGGGTGGTCCGGCACGTTCGTGAGGACGAGCAGGTCCTCCTCCCGGTAGCCCAGGTCGGGATAGCCAGGGTGCTTGACCAGGCCGGTCGCGACGTCGATGCGGAACCCGTCGACACCACGGTCGAACCAGAACCGCAGGATGTCCAGGAACTCTCGGTGTACCTCGGGATGTGACCAGTTCAGGTCGGCCTGAGTGGGGTCGAACAGGTGCAGGTACCACTGTCCGGGCTCTCCGTCCGCCTCGGTCACCCGCTGCCAGGCGCTGCCGCCGAAGGTGCTGCGCCAGTCGTTGGGCGGCAGCTCACCGCTGGCTCCACGCCCGTCCACGAAGTGGTACCTGGCGCGCTCCGGTGAGCCGGGTGGGGCAGCGAGCGCGGCCTGAAACCAGGGATGGTCGGTAGAGGTGTGGTTCGGCACGATATCCAGGATGACCCTCAAGCCGTGCTGGTGTGCCTCCCCGATGAGCAGCTCGGCCTCCCGCAGGTCACCGTAGGCCGGGTCGATGGCGCGGTAGTCGCGTACGTCGTAGCCGCCGTCGTTGTTGGGCGAGGCGTACCAGGGGGTGATCCAGATGGCGTCGACACCGAGCTGCGCGAGGTAGCCGAGCCGGCTGCGGATTCCGGCGATGTCGCCGATGCCGTCGCCGTCGCCGTCCGCGAACGACCGGATGTATATCTGGTAGATGGCGGCGGTGCGCCACCACTGCGGGTCAGCCATCCGAGGTACCGATCAACTCATGCTCCACCGTGGAGAGGAACCGCCGCAGGTCGGCGGTCTCCTCGTCGTCGAGGACCCGCAGCGGCGGGGCCAGGTCCGCCGGGCACAGCCCACGCAGCGCCAGCGTCGCCTTGACCACCGGAACACCCGGCCGGACGTGGTGTATCTTCATCAGCCGCACGATCCGCTCCTGAGCACGAGCGGCGCGCACGTCGTCGTCGCCACGATGGGCGGCGACCAGCTCGACGGCGACGCGCGGCGCGATGTTCGCGATGCCGGGCGTGATTCCGTCCGCGCCTGCGGTCAACGCGTCGTACAGGTGCTGTTCGGCGCCCTGGCTCACCCCGAAGTCCGGCCGGCGGCGGGCTACCTCCAGCCATTGGGCGAGGACGGCGGCATCGCCGGAGCTGTCCTTGACGCCGACGATGTGCGGCATCTCGGCCAACGCCCGGACCGAGCCGGCCACCAGCGGAGAGGCGTATCTCGGTGTGTTGTAGGCGATGACGGGAAGGGACGCCGTGCGGGCGGCGTGGTAATGCGCGGCGATGTCGCGCTCGTTGTGCTGGAAGTAGAACGGTGGGCTGAGCACCAGCGCGTCGGATCCGGCCTCGGCAGCGACCTCTGCCCGCAGCAGCGACTCGCGGGTCCCGGCGGCGGAGACGTTCACGACGACAGTTCCCCCTGGCACCCGCCGCTTCCACTGCCGGACGGCGTCGGCCAGGAACTGGCCGATGGACTGCGTGTCGAACAGCGGCCCCTCGCCGTTGGTGCCCAGCAGCATGATCTTCTTGACGCCGACGGCGGCCAGCGCGTCGAAGTACCCACTGCCGGCGGCGAAATCGGGAACGCCGTGCCCGCCGATCGGCGTGACGGCCGGGACAACCACGCCGCTGAGCAGATCCTTGCCAGACAGCGCCATCAGTAACCCCGAATCTCTGGCCAGCCGAGCTCGACGCCGTCGGCGACCAACGTGTTCTGGAACATCCGCAGGTGCTGCTCCTTGCGGCGGACGTCATGCGGCTCCACCGCCTCGCGGTGGCAGTACGCCACCAGCGAGCCTGCCGCCTCGCCGATGTTCCACTCCACCGGGTGCAGCCGGTAGCAGCCGTTGGTGATGTGTGTGGTGCCGATGTTCTTCCCGGCCGGCAGCAGGTTGCGGATCCGGACCGGCAGCAGCGCGCCGAGCGGGATCTGGAAGGGACAGCTGGCGATGTCGATGTAGTTGTCTCCCCCGGTCGAGGGGTGCAGGTCGATCCGGTACATGCCGATCCCGACGGTGTCGTCGTACGCCACCGCGCCTGCGTCGCCCCGTACGGCGAGGGAGAGATCCTGCTCCACGATCGTGTATTCGGCCCGGATCCGCCGCGACTCCCGGATGTACGGCGCCGCGGCGAAACCGTCGACGGTGTCCATCACGTCCGGCCGCAGCCGTAGCCCCGGCCATCCCCGGCCGCCGTCCGGTCGTGGCGCCTCGGTCTGCAGCCAGTAGAGCATGCTGGCCGACAGCTCCCGGGCACCGCGCAGATGCTGTTGCTTCTCCTCCTCGCCGACCCCGATCAGCGGGCCGTCCAGGTAGTCGATCATCGGCCAGTTCACCAGGGTCACGTCGCTGGCGACGAAGCCCGGCTCGTACAGCTCACGGGCGACCACCCGGCGGAACTCCCACAGCTCCCGGTCGCCGGGATCCTGGCTCTGGTCGGCGATCACCTGCCCGGACCGCGCGTTCGGGGTGAAGGTCCGGGTCAGCGGCGCGAGCGTCCGGGGGTCGGGCGCGGTCAGCCCGATCTGCGGACCCGGCCAGTACGCCGGGCGGTAGCCGCGCCAGTAGTCGTACCGGGCCGGGCGCTCGATCACGTGATCCTCGCCCTCCCGGTGCTCGACGGCGAAGACCCACGAGATCGCCTGCATGTTGTCCGGCTGTGCCACCTCGGGTCCGCTCGGCTCGCCGGTCTCGTGCCGGGACTCGAATCCCGTCACGTGCTCCACGTCGGCCAGCGGCAACACGTCGCCCAGTTCGGTGGCGTCCAGGTAGTACGGGCTGACGATGTGCACCCGGCCGGCGTCGGCGCGTTCCACGGTGATGCCGGTGGCCCGGTCGCCGCACAGTTCCACCGCGACCGGCCTGGTCCGGAGCAGGATGCGCAGCCGCCCGCTGCTCAGGTACGGGTCGATAAGGGACCGCAGCACAGCGCCGCTCACCCTCGGCTCGTGACACAACGGGCCGACCCGACCCAGTCCCGGGTTGAGCCGCGGGTCGTTCCTCGCCGTGACGGTGAGGGGGTACCACCGACGGTAGTAGTCCCGGACGGCGGACCGGTACCTGCGGTACGAGGCGGTACAGCCGAACTGCTCGATCCATCTGTGCTCGTCTGGCGGCACTCCCTGACTGGTGAACTGACCACCGATCCGGTCGGTCTCCTCCGTCAGCACCACCCGCAGGCCGCGCCGTAGCGCGGCGAGTGCCGCGGCAACGCCGCCCACGCCGCCACCGATGATGGCAAGATCGACGTCCGCAATCTGCGACTCCAATGTGCTCCGTTCCATCGTCTTGGGTGTCACGCGCCCTCTAGGTCGAGGGCGGCGTCGAGCAGGGTCCTGGTGTAGGGATGCGTGGGCTGGTCGAACAGGTCGTCGGCGCTGGCGGTCTCGACAAGCTGACCGTGCTGCATCACCGCCACCCGGTCCGCGATCTGGCGGACCACGCCGAGGTCGTGCGTGATGAACAGGATGGCGAGTCCGCGGGAGGCGCGCAGGCTGACGAGCAGGCGCAGGATCTGGGACTGGACGGAGACGTCGAGGGCGGAGACCGCCTCGTCGCAGACCAGCAGGCGCGGCCGCAGCGCGAGGGCGCGGGCGATGCTGACCCGCTGGCACTGCCCGCCGGACAGCGACGGCGGGCGCCGGGCCGCGATGCCGGCGTCCAGGCCGACGTCGTTCAGCAGGTCCTCGATGGCGGCGTCCCAGGTCCGGTCGGTCGGGGCGACCGATCGGTGGGTACGCCACGCCTCGGCGATGATGGCGCGGACTGTCATGCGCGGGTTGAGCGAGGCGGCGGGATCCTGGAAGACCATCTGGATGGCGCGGCGGGTCGCCGGAGTTCGGGTGGTGACCGGGCCGACCTGGACGCCGTCGAATCGCACCGTCCCCCGCTGCGCCGCCTGTAGGCCGACGACGCAGCGGGCAACCGTGGTCTTGCCCGAGCCGGACTCGCCGACGACGGCGAGGGTCTCGTCAGGACCGACCGTGAGCGACACGCCGTCGACAGCGTTCGGCTTGAGGCCGCGCCGGCGCTCCCGCCGGGTGCCGAAGTTGACCACGAGGTCATCGACCTCCAGCAGCGCGGGCTGCCCCGTGGCGGTCACGCCGTCTCCTCGGGAAAGTGGCAGGCGACCTGCCGGCCGGTGGCGAGGTGCCGCAGTTGCGGCACGTCGGTGCGGCACCGCTCGCGAGCCTTGGGGCACCGGGGGTGGAACGGGCATCCCGGTGGCCGTTCGGCCGGGTTCGCCGGGCTGCCGGGCAGCGGGTCGGCGATGGCCGTCTTGTTGCGCACCGCCGGGACGCTGACGACCAGCGCCCTGGTGTACGGATGCGCCGGCCGGTTGAACACCTCGCGGCTGGGGCCGATCTCGCACACCCGGCCGGCGTACATCACGACGACCTCGTCGGCGACGTGCGCCATCACCCGTAGGTCGTGGCTGACCAGCAACATGGCCATGCCCTCTTGCTCTCGGATGCGCTTGAGCAGCCCCAGGATCCGGGCCTGGACGGTGACGTCGAGCGCCGTCGTCGGTTCGTCGGCAAGGATGAGCTGTGGCGAACCGGCGAGGGCGGTCGCCACCATCGCGCGTTGCCGCAGGCCGCCCGAGTACTGGTGCGGGTACTGGGCATGCCGTTTTTCCGGATCGGGAACCCCCACCCGGTCGAGCAGGTCGATCACGGCCCGGCGTACCTGGCCGGCCGGCATGCCGCCGCGGCGGAGGATCTCTCCGACCTGCCGGCCGATCGTCTGCGTCGGGTTCAGTGCGGACTGGGGGTCCTGGTAGATCATGGCGATGCTGTGCCCGCGCAGCCGGCGCCGGGCCTTCTCCGGCATGGCCACCAGGTCCTCACCGTGCCACCAGATCCGGCCGGAGGCCACGCCACCGGCCGGAAGCAGGCCGATGATCGCCGAGGCGGTCATCGTCTTCCCGCTGCCCGACTCCCCGATCAGGCCGGTGGTCCGGCCCGCGTCGACGGCGAACGACACGTCGTCCACCACCCGGACCGGACCGGCCGGGCCGGGCAGGTCGATCGACAGGTGCTCGATCCGCAGCAGCTTCGCCGAACCACCGCCGGGGCCGGGCTCGCTCGGCGCCGGGTCGGTGACCGGGGATGTCGGGAGCGGCTTCACTGTGCGCCGCTGCCGATCCGTACCTTGGCGAAGTCCGGCACGCCGTCCACCGGGAGCGTGAAGTCCTGCAGCGTCTTGCTCCGGGCGTACGGGATCTGGACGAACATCGGGTACATGCCGACGGCGTCATCCCAGATGATCTTGGACGCCTTCGCGTACAGGTCCTGGCGTTTGGCGGTGTCGCTGGTCGAGCCGGCCTGGGTGAGCAGGTTGTCCAGCTCCGCGTTGCAGTAGCCGGTCCGCTTGGCCGCGCAGGGGTACAGCCGGCCGAGGTTGGTGGCCGCGTCGAAGCCGGCGGTACCGAGTTGCTGGATGTTCAGGTCCCAGTTGAGCGCCAGCAGATCCTGGAGGAAGACCGCGGACTCCTTCTGGGTGGGGTCGACCTTGACGCCGATCTTGGCGAGGTCGCTCGCCACCGCGTCGGTGAACTGCTGGAACTGCGGTTGCGAGAACTGGAACCGGATCGTCTGCCCGTAGTCCCAGCCGGCCGCGTCCAGCGCCGCCTTGGCCGCGGCGGGGTCGTACTTCACCGGGGTCTGCGGCGCGTAGCCGAGCACGTTGGTGCCGATCACCGAGTCGGCGAGAGCGCCGGTCTCCGGGTACAGCGACTTGATGATCGTCTCGAAGTCGACGGCCTGCCACAGCGCCCGCCGGACGGCCGGGCTGGTCAGCCCCTTCGCCGAGCTGTTCATCCACATCGTCACCACGGCGCCGCCATCCAGCTTCTCCACGACGAGGTCGGGGTTGCTGCGCAGGGCCGGGATCTGGTCGTCCGGCATGGCCCAGGTGAGTCCGACCTCGCCGGTCTTCAGCGCGGTCATCCGGGCCGAGATCTCCTGGATGCTGCGCAGCTCCAGCCGGTCCAGCGGCGGCTTGCCCGCCCAGTACTTCGGGTTGGCGCTGAGGACGAGGTTCTGGCCAGGGGTGAACTGCTGGAGGACGAAAGGCCCGCTGCCGATTGGTTTCTCCCAACCCGCCTTGTCCTGGTTCGCCGGCGTCACGTAGAGGGTGACGAGCTTGCCGAGCAGCGCGGGATCCGGGCCCTTGCTGGTGATGACGACCGTGTCCGTGCCCTCGACCCTGGCCTGGTGGTCCTTGAAGTTGCTCGCCATCGGACCGGCGAGGCTGGCCACCCGGTTCAGGGAGGCGACCACGTCCGCGCCGGTGACCGGGGACCCGTCGGAAAAGGTGACGTTGTCGCGCAGGTTGAAGGTCCACTCGGAGGCGTCGGTGTTGACCTGCCAGGACTCGGCGAGGACGCCCTCGAACTGGCCCTTTCCGGCGATACGCACGAGCGGGCTGAAGATGGCCTTGGCGGCGATCTGGGTGCCGTTGTCCATCGCGGACGCGCCGTGCGGGTCGAGATTCTCGATCGGGAACTGGACGGCGACGGCCAGTTCCTGCGCGACGTCGCCGCCGCCTTCGGACCCGCCGGAGGTGGTGGTGCAGCCGACGAGCCCGACGAGTGCCAGGGCCGCGACGGCGAGGACCTCCGTACGCATTCGTCGCTGTAGCGTCATTGCATCTTCTCCTGCGTTAGGGGTATGCGTTGTCAGCGCCGGGCGCCGAAACGCTGGGTGAGGTGGTCGCCGAGCAGGCCCGTGCTCACCACGAGCCCGGTCAGCGCGAGCCCGGGGAAGGCGGATATCCACCAAGCGGTATCGAGGTAGTCCCTGCCGTTCGCGATGACCTGGCCCCAGGAGACCGCGGAGGGCGGCAGGCCGAGCCCGAGGAAGCTCAGACCGGCCTCGGACAGGACGGCGCCGGCGAACTCGGTGGTCGCCAACGCCGTGACCGGTCCGATCACGAACGGGATGATGTGCCGGACGATCATGATCGGGGTGGGCACCCCGATCAGCCGTGCGGCGTCGATCCACGGCCGTTCCCGTAGCGAGAACGTCAGTCCGCGGGCCAGCCGGGCGAACGCCACCCAGCCCGCCACGGACAGCGCCAGCACCACGACCAGAAGGCCCCGGTCGAAAAGTCCGGCGATGACGACGGCGAGCAGGATGCCCGGGAAGGCCATCAGGACGTCGATGAGCCGGGAGATCCCGACGTCGGTCCAGCCGGACAGGTAGCCGGCCAGCGTCCCGAACATCATCCCGACAATCACGCAGATGACCACCACGGAGGACCCGATGACGATCGAGGTCCGGGCCCCGTAGACCAACTGGCCGAGCATGTCCCGTCCCACCCCGTCGGTGCCCAGCACGGCGACAGTTCCGTCGGCGGTCGTCGAGCCGGGCGGGAGCAGGCGGTCCGACACACTCGTCGCCACCGGGTCGTACGAGATCAGCAGCGGGCCGATCAGGCCGGCGACGAGGTAGCCGGCGAGGACGACGGCGGCGATGGCGGGGACGGCCGGCGGGTAACGCCGGACCCGCGGCCGGACCCGCTCCAGTACGGCGATTGCACTCATGCCGCGCCTCCCAACCGAATCCGCGGATCGAGCCTGGCGGCGACCAGATCCGCCGCGACGTTGAGGCACACCACGATGACCGCGATCACGAGCACCGCCGCCTGCACGATGGAGTAGTCCCGGTTGGCGACCGCGGAGACGAGCAGCGAGCCGAGGCCGGGCCAGGCGAAGACGGTCTCGATGATGACCGCGCCGCCCAGCAGGGTGCCCACGTGCAGTGCCCCGATGGTGACCACCGGCAGCGCCGCGTTGCGCAGGACATGTCCGGTGACCACCTGGCGGGTGGTGAGCCCCTTGGCGCGGGACCGCTGCACGTACGGCTCGGCCATGGTGTCCGCCACGCTGCTCCTGCTGATCCTGATCAGGAGCGCGGTGAACGGGGCGGCGAGCGTCAGTGCGGGGAGCACGATGTGCGCTGGCGTCCCGGTGCCGGCGCTGGGCAGCAACCGGAACTTCAGCGCCAGTACCAGGATCAGCATGATGCCGATCCAGAACGGCGGCATGGAGTACAGCGCCAGGGCGAAGCCCGATATCCCGCGGTCGACCCACCGGCCACGGTACGCGCCGGCCAGGGCACCGATCGCCGCGCCGAACATCGCGATCGCGGTGGCCATCAGCGTGAGCTCCGCCGTGGCCGGCAGGCGGGACAGCACCAGGCCGAGGGCGGGGCGGCCGAAGCGGTAGGAGTCGCCGAAGTCGAGGGTCGCCAGCTGGGTGAGGTAGTGCCAGTACTGGACCGGCAGCGACTGGTCCAGGCCGAGCCTGGTCCGCATCGACGCCACCTCAGCGGCCGTGGCGTCCGGGCCGAGCAGCACGGTCGCCTGGTCGCCCGGGGCGATCCGCATGATGAAGAAGACAAGGGTGGCGGCGCCGAGGACGATGACGATCCCGGTGCCGACGGTGCGTAGCACGTATCTGGTCATCGTGGCGTCACCTGCGCTCGCGGTGCCCGGCTGATCGAGTTGCCCCGCACGTCGGTGCACGGGACGAGCAGTTGGATCGGCCGTTCCTGCACACCGTCGAGCAGTTTGACCAGCAGGTCGACCGCTGCCCGGCCCATCTCGACCCGGGGCAGCTCGAAGGAGGTCCAGATCCGGGTCGCCGTCGGTGCGGGCGCGGAGCCCAGGAAGGCCACCGAGATGTCGTCGGGTATCCGGATTCCCGCCGCCCCGGCGACCTCGGCCAGCGCCACGCCCGTGGCGTTGTCCTCGGACGGCTCCACGAGGATCGCCGTCACGCCGGCCCGGATCCAACCGCTCACCCGCTCGGCGGTGACGTCCGCCGCGCCGGAGGAGAACTCGACGAGCAGGTCGGCGGCGGGTAGGCCGGCCGCCTGGGCGCCGGTGCGGCTGCCCAGTTCACGGTCCTCCCCCGGCTCGGCGCCGTCGGTCTGTCGCAGCAACAGCAGGCGCCGGTGACCGAGCGCGACAAGCTCCTCCACGAGGCCCCTTGTCGGTGCGACGTAGTCCGGGGCGACGTAGGAGAGCTCGGCGCCCTCCACCGTGCGTCGACCGATGAAGACGAACGGGAAGTCCTCCCGGACCAGGTTCGCCAGGTCGTCGCGGGAGATGTGCCGGC
Organism: Plantactinospora sp. DSM 117369; assembly: GCF_053764795.1. NCBI lineage: Bacteria > Bacillati > Actinomycetota > Actinomycetes > Micromonosporales > Micromonosporaceae > Plantactinospora > Plantactinospora sp. DSM 117369. The sequence continues at coordinate 6,122,159 of NZ_CM132446.1, forward strand.
CCAGCAGGACACAACCGTCCGCCTTCAGCAGCGCGTTGTGCCCCCGGGCGTAGACGCCGTCCCGGGCCGTGTTGGCCGAGGTGAACAGCAACAGGTCGTAGCCGAGGCGGGCCGCCTCCTCCTCCACGCCGAGCAGGAACGGGTAGTAGAAGTCCCGCTGGTCGACCGGGAAGACCGACTCGAACGTGTAGAGCCCGATGGTCTTGACGGTCATGCCGCGCAGCGCCCGGGCGGCCGGGTTCACCGCGTATCCCAGGTCCTCGATCGCCTGGTGGACCCGCTGGCGGGTCTGCTCCGAGACCGGCACACCGTCGGTCTCGTTCAGCACGAGCGAGACCGTGGCCTGGGAGACCCCGGCCCGGCGAGCAATCTCGACCTGGGTGGGCCGTCTCGGCCCAACACGTTTCCGCATCTCGACCCATCTGACTAATACGTAACGAACTTCGGCACACAGTAGGGGTCCCGGGGCGTCTTCACAAGGGGTCAGGATCACGGAACGATGACAACGATGCTGCCGAGGCGTTACAGAAGGACCACTCGCCGCCTCTTGTGACACCTGGACGATCTTCTGTACGCTGCCGCCTCAATACGTATCAGTTGATCGCGCCGGTGCTGACCCGGAACGCACGACGACCGGGCGCTCCGCCCAACCCACTCCATGAGGGGGCCAATCGCATGGGCACCGTCAACCGCCGTCACCTCTTGCGCTCAGCCGGCATCGCGGGTATCGCCACGGCTGCCGTCGGCGCAGTCAGCCCTCCCGCCCACGCGGCGCCGGTCAACCTGGCCGACGCGACGACTCCGCAGGACTTCGGCGCGGTCGCGGACGGGGTGGCCGATGACACCGATGCCATCCAGCGGGCCATCGACGCGCAGCTCCAGCGGGCGACCAAAATCGTCTACTTCCCGCCGGGCACGTACCGGATCACCCGGACCCTGGTCATCCCGGACGTGGAGGGGGCGGGAGGCCCGCACTTCAACCGCCTCGTCCTCGCCGGCGCCGGCACGATGGGCTCGCGGACCTCGATCATCGACGTCGACTTCGACGGGACCGGCATCCTGCTGCGGGCACCGCTGGCGGCCGTTCGCGGCCTCTGCTTCGTCGTTGCGGCGAGCCTGAAGAACTCACAGGCCATCCACATCGCCCGGGATCCCGATGCCGAACGGGCGAACACCGACGACATGGACGCCACGATCACCGAGTGCACCTTCGTGGAGTTCTACACCGCCGTCAAGCACGTCGGGCGCGGACTCGTCTTCACCAACAACCTGGTCGCGGTCGGTGACTTCGGGCTGGACATCTCATGGCCCACCGCCGGGGTCTCCGGCAGCGGCGTCCACCTGCTGCCCTACGGGATGCGCAAGTGGCTCATCGAGGGAAACCACTTCCACAGCATGGGCACGGCCATCGTCACGTCGGGCGCGGACGCCCACAACTTCCGCGGCGCGGTCATCTCGAACAACGTTCTCGACATCGGCCGACGGCTGTTCTCCGGCGGGATCGTCAACTCGACGTTCGCCGGCAACGTCGTCGAGAACGGGTCCGGCGGATCAGTCGTCGCCATCACGTCCGGCGGCACGAACCTCACCTTCACCGGCAACATCTTCGGCGGCGGTGAGCCCACCGGCGGAGGCCGCCCGTCGCACGCGATCGAGTTCCGCCCCGAGGCGGCCGCGCGGAAGGTCACGATCACCGGCAACAGCTTCAACTGGGTCCTCCGCTCGCCGGTCTACTTCGCCTCGTCGGCGTCCGAGATCACGGTTGCCTCGAACTCGTTCGACAACTGGAATCTCGACCGGGACGAACGGTGGGGTGCTGTCCGGATCAACGGCGACGCGGCAAGCGTGACGGTGATCGGCAACGTGTTCGGCGACAACCCGGTGGCCAGCACGGCTCCGGTACGGGTCGTCGGTGCGATCTCCGGGTCCACGGTCGCGGGCAACACGTTCGGCAACACCGCCGGCGTCCTGCACGCCGGCACGGTCGGCGCCGACAACTATGTCGAGCGGCGCAGCGCCGGAGCCAACCAACACCAGCTCACCGCCGCCGTCAATGGCTCCGTCATCGTCCGGTCCACCACCACCGCCGCACCCAACGTCGGCTCGGACGCCTACGGCAGTTTCGTCGTGGAGGGCAGCAACGCCAGCGCCGGCGTCAAGGGCGGGCTGCGGGTGGTCCCGGTCAACCAGTCCGGCTCGGCCGCCACCGAGTTCCTGTGCGCGACCAACTCCAGCAACGAGGTGGTCTCGATGACCTCCAACGTCAACGGCCTGGTCCCGCCCGCCGACAAGGTGCGGGATCTGGGCAGCGCCGATCGGCGGATGCGGTCCGTCTACACCCATCAGGTGGTGCTCGCCGAGCACGCGCCGGACTCCCTGCCGGACCCGGCAGACAACGTCGGCGGGCTCGTCATGGTCCGCGATCCGTTGACCGGCAAGCGCGCCCTCGCGCTCTCCGACGGCCAGTCCTGGCGCAACGTCGTCCTCGGCTCGGCTGTCTGACGGCCGACCGATCGAAATGGACAGTCGCGGGCTGAACGTCCTTGTACTGCACTGCCACGACCTCGGTCGTTTTCTCGGCTGTTACGGCGTGCCCACAGTCGACTCACCGAATCTGGATAGGCTGGCCGCCTCGGGCGTCCGCTTCAGCCGGGCGTTCAGCACCGCCCCCCAGTGCAGCCCGTCGCGGGCGTCACTGTTCACCGGCCGCTTCCCCCAGCAAAACGGAGTACTCGGCCTGACCCACGCCCAGTTCGGCTGGGACCTTCGGCCGGGCGAGCGCCACCTGGCGGACAGGCTGGCGGAACTTGGCTATCTCACCTCGCTCATCGGTGTTCACCACGAGTCCCGGGTCCGACCCGACGGAGAGGTTGCCCGGCGGCTCGGCTTCGACGAGGTGCTGACGGGAGGTCAGGGAGAAGTCGTGGCAGACCGGGCGATCGACCGGCTGGTCCGGTTCGCCGACCTCGGCCGGCCGTTCTACCTTCAAGTCGGGTTCCGTGAGCCGCACCGGCTGCCGGGCCGCCGCGACCCTGCCGACGTCATGGGATTCGTCGGGGACCACATGTCGCCGTACGCCGAACGGGGAGTTGCGGTACCCGACTATCTGGTCGACGACACGAGCGCCCGGGAGGAGATCGCGGAACTGCAGGGCGCAGTGCGGTACATGGATGCCTGCGTGGGCCGGGTTCTGAGCAAGCTCGACGATCTGGGGCTGGCCGAGAACACCATCGTGGTCTTCGTCACCGACCACGGCCTCGCGCTGCCAAGGGCGAAATGCACCCTCTACGACCCAGGACTGGAGATCGCGCTACTGGTCCGGGCACCCGCGCTCGGCTGGCAGGGCGGCCGGATCGTGACCGACCTGGTCTCCGGGATCGACCTGGTACCGACGCTGCTCGACGGGCTCGGACGACAGGTCCCGGCCGACGTGGCGGGCCTGAGCCAGGCGCCGGCCATGACGGGGACGGCCGGCCGACGTCACCAGGCGGTCTTCGGCCAGCTCACCTACCACGACTATTACGATCCGCGCCGCTGCGTGCGAACCGGTTCGCGAAAGCTCATCGTGAACTTCAGCTCCGCACCGTCGATCATGGACGCGAGCCAGTCGTGGCACCGGCGGTGTACGCCGCGCGTCGGACTGAGTGGCCCGGCAGCCAGCCATCCCGTTGCGGAACTGTACGACCTCGACGCCGACCCAACCGAAATGTCCAACGTGATCGACGATCCACACTACGCCGACGACCGGGCAGCACTGATGTCCCGCTTGCGCCAGTGGCTGATCGAGGTCGGCGATCCGCTGCTCGTGGGCGCGGTTGGGTCGCCCTCGCATGACGAGGCGATGAGCGCGCTCGGGGCGGGCAGGGGACGTTCGTGACACGACCACCACCCGCCACCACTCCTTCGCGGCGCCGGGGATATCGATGGCGATCGGGCGTCGTCTACGGGACAGCGGGCAAGGGAGGACGGACCCTGACTCTGGACCTCCACGCCGGCGATCCCGCACACCAACGGCCGGGGGTCGTCTTCATCCACGGCGGCGGGTGGAGTTCGGGTAACCCCGGTCTGCTTGCCCGACTCGCCGACGAGCTCGCCGCCGACGGTTATGTGACCGCCACGATCAACTACCGCCTGTCGGGGGAAGCCCGGTGGCCGGCAGCCCTCGAAGACGCGAAGTGCGCTGTGCGTTGGATGCGCGGCCACGCCGCCGAGATCGGCCTCGACCCCCGGCGGCTCGCGGTAGCCGGCGGATCGGCCGGAGGTCAGCTGGCGGCCATGGTCGCCCTGACCCCTGGGCGCTTCGAGGGATCCGGCGGCTGGGCGGAAGTCTCCAGCCAGGTTCAGGCGGCGGTGCTCTACAACCCTGTCGTCGACCTGCGCAGCGAGGCACTCGGGCGGCCGCCGCTCCCGGAGCGGGTCCAGGCGTTCCTCGGCGACGACAGCGACCAGGTGACGGCCGCCCAGGCATCCCCCATCACCCACGTCACCCCGACCTGCCCGCCGATCCTCACCCGCGTCGGTGACCAGGACGAGGCCACCCCGCCGGCCGCGGCTGAGGCATTCCACGCCGCGCTCGACGCCGCCGGCGTGCCCAACCGGCTCGAAATCGTCGTCGGAAAAGGGCACGCACTCCCGGTACACGACCATGCCGGCTGTATGAGCGCGACGACCCGCTTCCTCGGCGAGCACTTCACGTCGGTGATCGGCCCGTCGGCGTCCACTGCGCCGAGCCCCACCAGGTAGGAAGGAAGACGCGCATGTTCGCATCCAAGAAGGAGTCGCCGAGTCGCGTCGGACGGCGCGCGTTTCTCGGTGGAGTCGGCGTGGCGGCCGTCGGCGCGCAGCTCGCGACCTCTCGGCCGGCGGCTGCGGTCGTGACACCGACGACCCACGGACCGGTGACCATCTGGGGAACGTCGCCGGACGCGCTGCCCTACCCGATTGCCGACCAGACCGTCCGGGTCACCGTGCGGGCGACCATCGGCGCCCGCAGGCTACGGGTCCGGCTGAGCAACGCCTTCGGCACCGCGCCGCTCATCGTCGGCTCGGCTTATCTCGGCCGCCGATCGGCCGGCGCGGCCCTGGTGCCAGGCACGAACAAGGCGCTCACCTTCGGCGGCTCGACGGCGATCACCGTACCGCCGGGCGCCGAGGTGATCAGCGACCCGGTGCCGCTCCTCATCGGGGCGGGCGATGACCTGGCGATCAGCGTCTACACGCCCGGCCGGTTCGAGCAGGTCACCGGGCACCTACGCCCCAAGGACTTCTCCTTTCTGTCCCCACCGGGCGACGCCGGGGCGGACGAGTCCGGGGCGGCGTTCCCCACACCGGTGGAGCACTGGTTCTGGGTGGATGCGGTCATCGGCGAGGATGAGCCGTCCGCCGGTACGATCGTCGCGCTCGGTGACTCGATCACGGACAGCGGCAGCCTGCCCCGGGGCGGCTACCAGGGGTGGTGCGACTTCCTCGCCGAACGCATCGCCGCCACCCTGCCCCCACCCCGCAGGCCGGCGATCCTCAACGCGGGCATCTCGGGCAACCGGCTCATCACCGAGCGACCGGGTGCCGGCGTCACCGCCCAGGCCCGGCTGGACCGCGACGTCCTGTCCCATGCGGGCGTGCGCACCGTGATCGTGTTGGAAGGCATCAACGACATCTACGGCTCGACCGCCACCTCCGCGGACCTGATCGCCGCGCACCGGCAGATCGCGTACCGTGCGGCGGCCCGCGGCCTGCGGGTCATCGCCGGCACCGTTCTGCCGTCTCACCGAGGCGCGTACACCGAGCAACGGGAGCGGATCCGCACCGAATTGAACGCTTACCTCCGCAGCGGCACCGACCACGACGGAGTGATCGACTTCGACGCCGCGCTACGCGACCCGGAAGACCCGACATCGTTGTTGGGCGAGTACGACAGCGGCGACCACACCCACCCCAGCCCGGCCGGATACCGCGCCATGGCCGACGCCGTCGACCTGCGCCTGCTCCGTTAGCTTGAGCTTCGACCGGTGCGGCGTGGCCTCGGGGTATACGAGGTCTTCGTTTTCATACCGCGATTGTTCGGTCTGTTGGTGATAGCGGCGGTGTGCCGATTTATCCATTGGTCCATGCACCGATCTGTGTAGGAGGCATTGTGTTCCGACTCCGGGTTCGTGCGGTTGCCGTGCTGGCGGTTCCGCTGCTAGTGGCGTCACTGGTGCCGCAGCCGGCGCCAGCGGCTGATCGCGGACTGGTCGTGGCCGATATGACGGTGGAATATGCACACAATCCATTGGGGATTGACGAACCTCATCCTCTGCTGAGCTGGGTATTGGAGTCATCGCAGCGGGCCCAGGTGCAGACGGGCTACCGCGTTCAGGTGGCGTCCACGTCCGACCGGTTGACCGACGGCCGACCGGACGTGTGGGACTCCGGCTGGGTGGCGTCGTCCCAGTCGGTCAACGTCGCGTACGCGGGTCCGAGTCTGCGTGCCGGTACCCGGTACTTCTGGCGGGTCCGGGTCGCTGACGGCGACGGCGACGTCCGGGCATGGAGCGCCCCGGCCTGGTGGGAGATGGGGCTGCTCGACGAGTCCGACTGGAAGGCCGAGTGGATCGGCATGCCGGAGGGACCGAACAACCTGGCCGGAGCCTGGTGGATCTGGAACCCGGAGGGCGACCCGGCAACCTCCGTGCCCGCGGGCGCTCGCTACTTCCGTCGGACGCTCGACCTGCCGGCGCAACCCGTCGAGCGAGCCGTGATGGTCGTCGCGGCGGATGACGCGTTCGTGTTGTATGTCAACGGGGCGGAGGCCGCGCGTTCTCATTCGCGGGTCTTCGGCGGTCGGATGGCCATTGAGGTCGACCTCGCCGACATGCTGGTGGCCGGGTCCAACACGCTGGCGCTCTTGGCCCGCAACCGGTATGTGGGCCCGGCGGGCCTGGTCGGCAAGCTCAAGGTCGAACTGGCCGGCGGCGAGCGCGTCGAGGTCATGACGGACTCGTCCTGGCGCGCGACGCGGCAGGCCGAGTCGGGCTGGAACCAGCCCGGTTTCGACGACACCGGCTGGTCCGAGGCGCTCGGGGTGGCGGCCTACGGGAAGGGGCCGTGGCTGAACCAGGTACGGCTTCGCCCTACCCATCCACCGGCGCCCTTGCTCCGGAAGGAGTTCGGTGTCACCAAGCCGGTCAAACAAGCTCGGCTCTACGCGAGCGGGCTCGGATATGGTGCGTACTACCTCAACGGCGCACGGATAGCCGCAGCCACGAGGAGCGAGGAACGCAGCGGTGACCGAGTCCTCGACCCGGCTTTCACCGACTACAACCAACGGGTGCTGTACTCGACCTACGACGTCACCGGGCAGATCAAGCGGGGCGCCAACGCGATCGGCGCCGAACTGGGTCGAGGTCACTTCGGATTCGTCAGCCCAGCCGGCGGTGCGGATTTCGTCGACGACACCAAGCTGCTACTGCAGTTGGAGATTGAATACACCGACGGTAGTACGCAGACCGTGGCCTCGGACGGGACCTGGCGGGTGACCGAGGGGCCGACAGTTTACGACAACATCGCCACCGGCGAGACATACGACGCCCGGCGGGCGCTGCCGGGTTGGGTTACGCCCGGCTACGACGCCACAGGCTGGTCCAGCGCCGCGGTCCTCTCGCCCCCGGCGCAAAAGATTCGGGCGCAGTCGATGCCTCCGATCACCGCGACCGACATCAAGCCGGTGCGCATCACGGAGCCGAAGCCGGGCGTATATGTGTTTGACATGGGCCGGACCACGGCTGGTTGGGCCAGACTGTCGGTTTCCGGTCCGGCCGGCAGCGAGGTCAGGATGCTGTATGGCGAGGAGTTGAACGACGACGGCACGGTGCGGAACCTCGGCCACCACGACCCGGAGCGCAGCGACGCGCCCGGACAGCTCGACATCTATCTCCTCAACGGCAAGGGCAGGGAGGTCTGGGAGCCTGGATTCAGCTACACCGGTTTCCAGTACGTCCAGGTGGAGGGCCTGCCCGAGCGGCCCAGCACCAGCACCATCACGGGTCGGCAGGTACACAACGCGGTCGACTCGGTTGGCCGCTTCACGTCGTCCAACCGGCTGTACGGTCGCATCCACGATGCGATGCGGGCCACCATCCTCAACAACCTGCAGAGCATTCCGACCGACAGCCCGACCTTCGAGCGGCGCGGCTGGTCCGGCGACGCGCACGTCGCGCTGCCGACGATGCTCTACAACTTCGACATGGCCGCCTTCTTCAAGAAGTGGCTGGACGACTTCGAGGACAACCAAGTGGATACCGCGCAGAACGGGAGGGTGACGGTCGTCGCGCCATGGCCGAACGACTTCCGATCCGGAAGTATCTCCGCGGCCTGGACCGGCGTGCTTCCGGCACTCACCTGGGCTCTCTACGTCAGTTACGGTGACCGCACCGTGCTCACCGAGCACTACGGGCTGCTGACCAGGTACATGGATTTCATGCAGACGCAGCTCGACGACGGAATCATGAGTGTCGAGCAGTACGGCGACCACTCGTCACCCTTCGGGGCGAACCCTCAGGAAGACCGGCGCCTGGTCGGCACGGCCTATTTCTACAAGTCGGCCCGCGAGATGGCGCAGATCGCCACCGTGCTCGGCCGAGCCGCCGATGCCGCGCGCTACACCGCCCTGGCCGACCATGTGCGGGACCGGTTCAACGCCGTCTACTACGACAAAAACGGCGGCTACTACGACACCTTCGAGGGGTTCGAGTACAAGCAGACCTCCAATGCCGTGCCGCTCGCCTTCGACATGGTGCCGGAGGCGCACAAGGCGTCGGTGGTGCAGAGCCTGGTCGACGACATCAAGGCTCGCGGTTGGCACCTCAACGCCGGAATCCTGGGCACCAGCGTGCTGCTGCCGGTGCTGTCTGCGTACGGTCACCACGACGTTGCGCATCGGATCGCCAGCCAGACCACCTATCCCAGTTGGGGCTACTGGATCGAGAACGGGGCGACCACGATCCCGTCACGCTGGGCCATCCTTCCGGGATCCAACAACCACTACATGCTGGGCACGGTCGACCAGTGGTTCTACAGTGACCTCGCGGGCATCACGCCGTCCCCGTCCGGGCCCGGCTACGAGAAGTTCGTCGTCCGGCCGCGCATCGGTTCACTCGGGCACGCCACCGCGACGCACGAGTCCATCCGGGGCCGGATCGCAGTCGGGTGGGAGCGCGACGACGACGTGTTGACGCTCACCGTCACCGTACCGGTCAACTCCTCCGCGACGGTCTATGTGCCCACCAGCGACAGTGACAGTGTCACCGAAGGCCGTCGGCCAGCCGACCGGGCCGAGGGCGTCAGGTACGTCGAGACGCAAGGCGGGTACGCGGTCTACGAGGTGGGTTCGGGCACCTACCATTTCGCCTCGAAACTGTAGACCCCGCGGGACTGGGCTGGGAGCGGGTGCGCACCGAACTCGACGCGTACCTCCGGCGCGTATCGCCGGTCGACTCGGCCTTGCCGCCTCGACCTGCCACGCGGTGCGCCAGCCGGGCCGGGGCGGCCCGGCTGGCGCGCGCTTCGATCGACTCGCGGGTGTGATGGTAGATCGGCCGGGCGGCAAGGTCGCTTTGGACATACCGTCCGGTGCACGCTCTTGACCGCCCCGGTCAGCCGCACGTACCGGTTGCGCTTGACCGGCTGAATTTGTGTGCTGATGTTACGCATTAGCCCGGCGGAGGCGTTCGGCTGCCTGCACCCGCAGCGCATCGACGCCCGCCGGAGCGCCACCGCACAGTGCCATCTCCCGGGCGTTGTACGCAGCCATCCACAGGCTGGCCGCCCACGCGATCTCCAGCTCCACGGCCGTGAACAGGCGCCGTCGAATGTCTTGATAAGCCACCAGGAACGCCTCGGAGCTTTCGATCGGCGCCAGCGTGGGCGGCCCGGAACTGGCGAACGACCCGCTCGCCGCTCCCACAAGCGCCGCCTCCGGCTGCCATGCCAGGCTGTCCCAGTCGTGCACCGCCCACACCTGCCGACCCTGCCACCGCAGGTTCTGCGCCTCGAAGTCGGCGTGGCCGAGCACGCACGGCAAGCCGGCGGCCAGCAGCCGCTCCCGGGCCCGCTCAGCCGTCTCGACAATGTGCTCGGACACGGCACTCTGGTCCCGGCTGTCGAGAATATCGATCGCCGGCCACACCCCAGAATCGGTGTGGTCCCAGCGCACCCAGGGCGGATTCGGCAGCGGCGGCGCGACACTCACGCCGGCAAGTTCGGCCATCAGCCCGGCGAACACCTCCGCGCAGCGCACAGCAATGTCCGGGGCGTCCCCGTGCAACACCTCGCCTCCGGGCCGGAATTCTTCGGCGTGCACGGCCAGTGCACCGACACCGACCACCGGCGTGAGCGGCCGGGCACACGGAAACCCGCGCTCGGCCAGCCGGGCCTGCGCCGCGACACACGACGAGGCCCGGCCGTCGTCGGCGCGCGCCTTGACCACGACGTCCCTGCCACCGGCCAACCGCAGACCAAACACCATCGAGACCTGTCGCGACTGGAACAGCACGCCGGCGGGTTCGCCGCCCAGATGGTCAAGACACCAAGCCGGCAACCAGTCCGGCAGCTCGTCCAAGGCCACACTCAGGACTGTGCCATAGTCACCGAACGCACCGGACCAGACCCGACTGCCGACGCCGCGCCAAGGCTGAGCGGTGAGCACGACCCGCGCGGACGGCTCCTATCCTGGCGGCTGTGGCCGCCACATGGACGATCGCTGACGCCTGGGTCTTCTCCTCTATCGAGGGAACCGGTCCGGACGACGGCTACACCCTCACCCACATCATCGCGAAGGCCGACGCCATCAACCACGCCGTCCTGACCGAGGCCGAGTTCACCCAAGCCGTGCCCCGCTTGATCGCCGCCGGCCTCATCGGCGCGCAAGCCGAAGCCGACCGCTACTGGCACACCGAGACCGGACAGGCACTGCATCGACAACGAACGAAACGCCGCGGCGCGTTCGGCTGGACCGATGCAATACCAGCAGCACTACGCAGGCTCGGCGAGCCCCAAGACACCGCGTGGGCACTGCCCACCGGCGTCTTCGACCGCGCGACCCAGGAATATCTACAGCGAGCCGACGCCACCCTCAGCCAACACAGCGTTCGGCCCCAAGATCCAGGAGACCCGCCCTAACGCACCTTGTCGTAGATTTCGAGTTCGTGCACGCGCGCCACGTCGATCTCGTCCGTGGATCGCTCGGTAACCACCAGGCGAACCTGGTCGGTGGGGCCGGAGTCGATCGGGATGTCGACCACCGGAAGGGTGTTGCCGGTGAAGGCGCCGACCTGCGCCCAGGTGCCGTCAGAGCCGCGGGTCTGCACGATGCCGGCGACGATCCGAAGGGAAAGGGTTCCTCCGCCGGTGTAGAGCCGCACCAGCCTCGGCGTGGTCGGCGTGGCGAGGTGGACGGTGATCGACGGCTGTGCGTCGCCGAGGGCGGAGAGCCAGCGGCTGGCGTTCGAGGTGGCGTTGCCGTCCACCGCCAGGTCGCCGGTGTACCGCGGCTGGTATGTCGAGCTGACCTCGACCGGCCGGTTCAGCGCAAGATTCGGGCCGTCCGGAATGTACACCTCGGGCACCTCCCACTCGGTGCTCGGCGAGTATCCGACGGTCCCGTCCGGCAGGCGGGTGGCGACGCGCACCTGCACCACGGTCGGCCGCTCGAGGGTCGACAGGTCCAGGGTCTGCGTGAAGGCATACCCGGTCTCGTGGGCGGTGTCGGTCCAGGTCTGCGCCCCGGCAACCCGCCACTGCGCCCAGCTCTCGACCGTGGCGAGGTACGACCAGAAGACCAGTGGCGTCAAGGGTTCGCCATCGACCGTGACACCGCGCAACTCCGGCCCCAGCGGGTCGTCGGAGAGGCTCACGTCGACAGCGAGGACGGCGACGCCGTTCGGGGGCAGTGCGAGCGACCACTCGGCGTCGCCGGTCCTGGCGACCTTTCCGGTGACGGCCCGCCAGCCCGTCCAACTGGCGCGACGGCCCGGTTCGACGCCGCGCGGGTTGAGTGTCACGGTCGCCGAGGTGGCCCGGCCGAGTTGGTTGAGCGCCACCACGTACGCCCGGGTGCCGTCGGTGGAGCGCGCGGTGATGACGTCCACATTGGGGTCGTCGACGGTGAGCAGGGTCCGTGGCATCCACAGGTCCACCGGCTGTCCGTACAGCCGGCCGGCGGCGAAGCCGTACGGCCGGTGGGAACCCACCTTGGCGGTGCAGAGTCCGGGCGGGAAGCTGACCTTGCCGCCGGTGCGCAGGTGGGCTTCGGCGAGCAGGTAGTCCAGTACCCACCCGATGTGCCACCAGCCGTGCCATGGGTAGACGCTGTCACCGCCGTTGCCGGCCGACCAGTAATACGACGGGATGCCGCTGCTGGCACCGACGAAGGCGTCGCGGCCGCGGGCCGCGGCCCGGGCCAGGTCGAGAAAGTGCACGTCGCCGGTGAGCTGGAAGAACCGCACGAACGCACCGGCGTGGCTGGCCAGCAGGATGGGCCCGGCCCATCTCGCGCTGCCGGTGTAGCCGGACCGCTCGTAGCTGAGGCCGACCTGGCTTGTCTGCCAGTCCGCCATTTCGACACCGTGGAAGGTCTTCGTGGTCGTGGTGGCGGTGGGATGGTCGAAGATGTGCAGCGTGTAGAAGCGGGCGCACGCGATCGCCGCGTCCCGATAGAACGGGACGCCGGTCAGCTCGTGCAGGTCGAGCAGGGCCTGCGCGGCGAAGATGACGGAGAAGTCGCGGGTCAGCCGGGCGTCGTCGCAGACCCCGACGAAGTCACCGGTGGTGACCGCGTGCTCGATGAACCAGTCGGCGCCGCGGCGGGCCGCGGCCAGGTACCGGGCGTCGCCGAGGATCCGGTACGCGGCGACGAAGCCGTACCAGGTGGCACGCAGATCGGGCAGCTCCGGGTACTGCCGGACGTCCGGCTTCTCCCGCTGGTAGCCGATGTCGAAGCTGCCGTCGTCGTGCTGCCAGCTCAACAGCTTTTCGGCGCCGAGCCGGATCCGATCCCGGATCTCGGTGTCCGACGGGTCGAACAGGGCGATGTTGCCCATGTCGGCGAGCGTGTAGAAGGTGGTGAAGATCGGCGAAACGTAGTCCGGGGTGGGGTTGTTGGTCCAGGGAAGCTCGCTGACCCAGCCACCGTTCATGAAGTACTCGCCGAGCGCGGCGCCGTGGAACGGCCCCTCGGTGGTCTGCTGTTGGGCCAGCTTGAAGTTCCGGGCCACCGGCAGCCGGTCATGGCGGATGATCGGGTCACCGGTGAGCCTGTCCATCATCCACATCGCACCGACGTCGGAGAGCTTGCCGCTCTCCGCGCCGAGGGTCAGCCCGGCATACTCCCAGGTGTGCCACTGGGAGCGTGGCGAGACGATGAAGTCGTGCATCCGGTTGATCCGATGCGACAGCGAGTTGGCCGCATTCGCCAGGGCCAGATAGTCGCCCAGCCGGTACACGTCCCGGGTGGCATGTTTGGCCACCTCGTACCAGCCGTCGTCGCTGAGCACGTACCGGAACGTCGCCGTGACCGACTCGCCGGCGGCGAGCTGCGAGCCGGCCTGCCCGAGCACCGGGTAGACGCTCGTCGGGCTGAGTTCGCCGGTGAGCGCCCGCAGCGACATGCCCACCTGCCAGGTGCTCTGCGTGGAGGCGTTGCTGGCCCACGGGTCGCGGGCCAGCGACGGGTCGGCGATGACGGCGAGAGCGACGTCCTGGGTGCGGCTCCGCAGGATGGCGCTGAGGCTGGTCGTCGTGGCCTCCGTGGTCACCAGCGGTACCGTCGGCACGCCCACCTGGTACTGGTAGGTCAACGTGTCGTCGGTCGCCGAGGTCGCCGACGACCAGTAGCCAGGAATGACGCCCCAGCCGAGGTCGTCGTCGGCAAGGGTGCCGAGCGTCGGGCTGGGGATGGAATACCAGCCGGCGCTGTTCGGCGTCCAGGTGAGGGTCACCAGGACGTCGGTCGCGGCGGCAGGGTCGAGCCGCCACACCGCCCGCATGGTGCCGGTGGGCTGCGTCGCGACGAAGGTGACCGTCTGCCCCCGCCGGCTCGCCCGCTGCGGAAGGAACGACATCCGGGTTCCGGCGGTCACCCGCCGCACACTGTCGGCGTCCGGTGCCGAGCCGGCCGACCAGATGCCGTACCGGCCGGACGGCGTGAGGACGGTCCGCCAGCCGTTGTGCCGCTTTCTCCGCAGCCAGGTCAATGCCCAACCGTCGGGGGTGTGCTGCCATCTCAGGCTGATCGCGTGGTTCTGCAGGACAAGGGCGTCACCGTCGCCGCCGCCGTCGGTGGTGCCGGCGGCGGCACCGGATGCCAGCAGGGCGGGCACTGCGGCGCCGGCGCCTCCGGCCGCGGCGTACCGGAGCAGGGCGCGGCGGGCGAGTCCCGCTTCGGGCCGGGTCATGGGAACCTCCGAGTGCGGTCGAGCAGATGCCTGCGAGAGCCGACGGTCTATCTGCGGGGAGATTGGCTCGCCGGTGCGAACCCGAGCGGGCGTCAACGACCGGGCGGGACCTGCGTCAGGCGGATGTGGTCGAGGCCGAGTCCGGTCCCGCCGCCGGGTCCGGGCCCGTCGACCGCGAGTCGCAGCCGGTAGGTGCCGGGGCGGGCGATGGTGAAGCGTCCGCAGGAGAACTCGCGGAAGGCGGTGCCGACGTCGATGGCCGGCGCGAAGGTCGCTCCCGGTCCGACGCCGACGATCGAGGCACTGACGATGCCCGCTGCGGCGTCCTGCCGGCACCGGGCCGTCACGACGTAGACACCGGGCAGCGGTACCGGCACGGACAGCTCGAGGTGGTCGCCCGGTGCCGCCGCCGCGTAGTCGAGCAGGCGGTATCCCGACGCGTTCGGATCGACGACGGCCTCGGCGGCACCCCCGCTGACCCGCCACCGCGCGGTCTCGGCCGGCAGGCGGAACTCCCTGATCCGGGGACCCCGCCGCAGCGAATCCTCACCACCAGTGAGCCATGCCAGGTCGAAGCGCGCGAGCGCGACGTGGTCGACGACGTTGTTGGTGCTGACATCCTTGCCGTACAACACCAGGATCGTCCCGTCGGCGAGCCGGGCGATGTCCGAGTAGCTCGACCGTCCGGGGTAGACGGTCCTGCTGTAGCGGTAGCTGCATCCCTCGTCGTAGCTGAGGCTCACGGTCAGGTTCTCCCGCGCAGCGGTGCTGTCCGGCCGGCTGAACAGCGTCCGGGAGACGGCATGGCTGCCCGGACCACCGGTGTAGCGGGTGAAGCTGGCATCCACGGCGGTGAAGTGGGCCACCGACGAGTCGAACACCAGTGGCGACCACGACTCGCCCCGGTCGACGCTGACCGCGGTGATCCGGGGGTGGACGCCGCCGCTGGAGTACCGGCCGTTGAGGACGATCGAACCGTCGGGCCGCTGCACCAGGCGTGACTCGTTGACCGGGTATATCGGCGACACCGGGGCCACCCCGCCGGCCCGCCAGGTGGCGCCGTGATCGTCGCTGACGATCACGCCGACCCCGTACCGCCGCTGGTCGGCCGGGAACGCCACGCCGCGCCGGTGCCACACCTGCTGCACGAGCCGGCCGTCGGCGAGCTGGATCCCGTGGCCCGGCCCGGGCAGATGGAACGTCCATTCGTGCTCGTCACCGTCGAAGAGACCGGTCACCTCGCTGCGGTCGGACCAGCTTCGACCGTCGTCGTCGGTGAACCGGAAAAACACCCGGCTCGCCGCGTTGTGCTCGTTGAGCGCGTAGAAGACGAAGACCCGGCCGGTCCACCGGTCGACGAGCGGCGTCGGGTTCGCCCAACTCTCCTCCCCCTCGCTTGCCTCGATCGCGATGCTGTCGCCCCAGGTGGCCCCGCCGTCGACGCTGCGTCGGCACACCACGTGGTGTGCGCCGTCATCAGCGCGGCTCAGGCGCGCCTCGCTGAAAGCCAGCACGGTGTCCCGAGTAGTGACCGCCAGGCCGTAGACGAAGTGCGTCACCACCCCGTCCTCGCCACTGGCCCAGACCGTCGACTCGGCGAAGAACCCGTCGCGTGCCAGTGGCGTGGAGCCGGAGCCGAGGGCGGGACGCGCGCCGAGGACCGCCGCGCCCGCTGCGGCCGCACCGGCGGCCAGGACGGTTCGTCGTGGTACGCCGTGCCGGTTGATGGGCAGGACCATGCGAATGTCTCCTTGGACGGAGGGCTCCGGGCATTGCACGACCTCGATGAGGTTTTCCGGACGTTACCGCCGTCCTGATCATGACACCAGACGCTAATGGGTATTAGCATTTCCGGCTCGTTTCTTGCCGCTGGCCGTCGGGAGACTCGTGCCAGCTCCCTTGACACTGCCGCAACCCCCGGGTGAAGCTTGCGATCACCACAGTCGGGCGCATTAGCAAGGGGCAGGAATGACCCGCGGGCCGGCGAGGCGACCGATCCAGGCCGACGTCGCCCGCCTCGCCGGCGTCAGCCAGACGACGGTCTCGCTCGTGCTGAACGAGCGCGACGCGGGCGTGCGGATAAGCCCGGCGACCCGGGAGCGGGTGCTGAGCGTCATCCGCGAGTTGGGCTACGTCGCCAATGCCTCCGCGCGGTCGCTCGCCGGCGGTCGCAACAGGATCATCGGCGTCTACACCTTTGAACCTGTCTTCCCCACCACCAGCCTCGACTTCTACTTCCCGTTCCTGCTCGGCATGGAGCAGGAGGCCGCCGAGCTCGGGTACGATCTGCTGCTGTTCACCGGCGTTGCCGGCGGCCGGCAGATCTTCCGGGACGGGTCGACGCGGCTGGCCCTGGCCGACGGTGCGCTGCTCCTCGGCCGCTATCCGAATGTCGAGGAGATCGAGCAGCTTCGCGACTCCGGTTACCCGTTCGTCTACGTGGGACACCGCGAGGTCAGCGGTCCGCCGATCCCCTATGTCGCCGCCGACTACGCCCGAGCGACGCAGCAGCTCACCGAGCGGCTGTTCGAGGTGGGACACGAGCGGGTCGTGTACGCGCGGATCGGCAACGGTGACGCCCAACCGAGCCGCGACCGGGAGAAGGGGTTCCGGCGCGCGGTGCCGGCCGGAGACCTGCGCCGGCCCGTCGGCCCGGTGTGGACACTCGAGTCGCCGGACGAGGTGGCGGGGTTGCTCGCGGAGATCCGGCGGGCCGGCGTCACCGCGGTCGTCGCGGAACAGCACGTCCTCGCCCAGGAGCTCCTGGCGTGCGGTGAGCGGCAGGGCATGTCGGTTCCGGGCGACCTGAGCATCGTCGTTCTCGGTGACTCCACGGGTGCCCGCGGTGACGACACGCCCTGGACCGGGCTGGTGGTGCCCCGCGAGCAGATGGGCCGACAGGCGACCCGGCTGCTGGTTCGGCTGTTGAAGCCGGCAGAGGAGGCGGAGGCGACGGAGGCGACGGAGGCGGCCCAGTGCGAGAGCGTCGAGTGCCCGCTCGTGCCGGGCGCCACCGTCGCGCCGCCGCCCGTACCGTCGAGACAGCGGCGACCCCGCCGACAACCACGGCAGACCGGAGTGTCGACATCATGATGCCGGCTCTCCGGACCGCGACCACACCGACGGCTCACGACAGCCGCGCACGCACACGCCGGGCGCGCCCGAAGCCGAGCCCGTCCCGGTGGTACGGGCCGGTGGGCCGGCTCGTACCACCGGACGGTTCCCGCGGTCGATCAGTAGCGCATCGGCGGCCCGTCGGGCCGGAGCGACGAGCTGAACCGGGGCTCGCGTACCAGATCCTTCCTCGGCTGGTCGGGGCCGCGCCGGACGCCCGGCGCCGCCGGCTTGGTCGTGCTGTAGAGCCAGGCGGCGAAGAACTCGTCGAGAGACTTCCCGGAGATCTGCTCGGCGAGCGCGATGAACTCGTCGGTGCTGACCGTGCCACCCGCCCGGGAAGCCGTCCAGGTGCGCAGGATGTCGAAGAAGGCGGCGTCGCCGACGGTGACCCGCAGCGCCTGTAGCGTCATCGCCCCGCGGCTGTAGACGACCGGGGAGAGCATCTCCGCCGCACCGGGATCGCCGATCTTCAGCTGCCAGATCGGTGAGTCGGCGGGGAACTCCCGGTAGTAGTAGTCGAAGGTTTCCTGGGGCGTCGAGCCGCCGTCGTGCTCCTCCCAGAGCCACTCGGCGTAGGTCGCGAACCCCTCGTTGAGCCAGATGTCCCGCCACTGCCGGACCGTCAGGGCGTCGCCGAACCACTGGTGGGCCAGTTCGTGGACCACGACGCTGTCGGCCTGGCTCTGGTACGCGAAGAAGTCGGGTGAGTAGACGGGCCGGGTCTGGGTCTCGAGCGCGAAGCCGAGTGGCGCCTTGTCGACGATGGCGCCCGCCGTGGGGAACGGGTACGGGCCGAACGCGTCGGCGAGGAACTCGATGACCTCGGGCTGGCGGCCGAGTGCCCGATCGATGACGCTGCCCGCGGACGGCAGCCCGTCGACCGTGGTGGCGGCCCAGGTGTTCGGGTTGGCGGGACTGCCCGCCGGAGCGCCCGGCGTGGTCCAGCCGTCCAGGACATCCCCGTCCGCCTCGAAGGAGGTGTTGCCGGCCCCGGTGGAGACGGTGAGGTCGTCCAGGTATACGCCGGTGCGCTCGGTCGTGTCGTCGGCCGGGCCCGGCGCCTTGGTGACGTAGGAGAGCGAGACCTCCACCCGCTTGCCCGCGTACGCGGCCAGATCGACCGTCCACCTGCCGTACTCGCTGCCATAGTTGAACGAACTCTGCGCGAACCACCTGCCGGTGGTGCCGGACGGCGCGCACGTGCCGTCGGGCCCGACGCTCAGGTAGTGGGCGAGGAAGGGATGCGTGCCGGGGATGCTGTCGCACATCGACCCGGCGTAGCCCCTGGCGTAGCCGTCGGCGTCCGGCAGGGTGGTCCAGTCGTCCGACCCGACGGTGTGCGCCTCGACGAAGAAGAAGCCCGGGTCCGGCGTGTCCAGGCTGGCCCAGAAGCTGAGCTGCGCGCCGTCGGCGGGGACGTCGATGGTCCGGGAGAGCCGCTTGTAGCCGGGCGCGCCGCTCCGGGAGTAGAGCAGCCGGTCCCCGGTGCGTGGCCGCACGACCGGCCCGGTCAGCTCGCTGTCGACCGCGTCCCAGTAGCGGACCCCGTCCCGTTCGTACGCGCGCAGGTCGAACCGGCCCACGGTGGCGGTGGCCAGGTAGGAAGCCATCGGCTGCCGGGCGTCCCAGCTCCACGTGGTCCGGCCGTCCCGGCTGGAGCGGCCGGTCAGGACGCCGTTCGAGACCGCCGTCAGGCCGTCCGGCACGGTGATCCGGATGGTGTACGACGCCTTGTCGCTCGGGTGGTCGTTGACCGGGAACCAGGTGGCGGCGGCGTGCGGTTGGCCGGCCACGACCATGCCGTCTGCGGTGTGGACGAAGCCGGAGGTGCCGATCGCCGGGTCGTCGATCGTCTGCGGTACGCCGTCGTAGCGCACCACGGTGGTGAAGGTGGCATTCCGTGCGACGCCCCACGCCGGGGTGACCGTCAACTCGCCCCCGTCCCGGCTCCACCTGGCCGAGTGCCCGCCGACCGTGACCGAACGGACGGTCAGCCCGTCGAGGTCGAGGTTGAAGGCGGAGAGGTTCTGCGTGGCGACCGAGGTGATCGTCGCGCTCACGATACGGAGCGGAGCGGCCTGACCCGCTGTCTACTGCCGACACATTCCGGCCCTACACCTTGTCGGTACCGCTGGCAGCGGTCTGGTGGGGCACTTCCGATGGAACAGGTCGAGCGCCCGGTGGGCGTGATCCGCGGATCTCCGGTACGGCCCCGGCGGCACTTCGGACCGGTCGCAGCCCGGACTCGTCAACAACGGGAAGGACTGCCGAGGCACCGAGTCGCCGCCCCGTCGTGAGCACGCGTACTCAGGGAGGCTCGGCCGGGTGCCTTCCATCGATTGCCGGCGATGGGCATGATGGTCCGCATGCGAAGGACACTGATTGTGATCACGGCCCTGATCCTGGCGGTCGTGTCGGTTGGCGGGCCGGCGGTGGCGCAGCAGCGGCCACCGGAAATCCCTGACCGGGTCATGTTGCAACCGGAGGATCTCCGGGGGGCCGTGCCGGGGCCGGTGGAGGACGGACTGAGGTGGCCGCTGCTGCCCCAACCGTGCCCGGACACGCCAATGCCGCAGCCGGTCGTGAGCCGCGCCGAGGCAGCCGACCTCAGTACCCGGTTCCGGGTCTACCAGAACGTCGCCTGGTACCGCGGCGACGGGGCACATGCGTACGTCACCGAACTGAAGGCGCAGCTTGCCCGGTGCGGGGTAGGTGGCTACGACGAGGGCTTCGACCCGGTCGCCGAGGACCACCTCGGGCCGGACACGGTGCTGTTCCTCCGCACCTACGACGAAGGCGACCGCTACGTCGGCTACGTCGCCGCTGCGGTCGGCCACTACCTGGTGGTGGTCATGATGTCGGACTCATACCTGGGAGCGGCCGACCTGACCACGCTGAACGGCCTGGCCGGTACCGCGATGAGCCGAGCGGCGGCGTAGCCGGCGAGGCCGGCCCTCCAGGAGACCGGCCGAGCCGGTGCTGCTGCCGGCCCTCACCGCCGCAGCGCTGACCGCGGCGGTGCAAGCCGCTCTGGACAACGTACGCCGACACGCCGGCCCCAGCGCCCGCGCCTGGATGCTGGTCGAGGACGAGGGGGATGTGATACGCGTCGCCGTCCGCGGCACGGGATCGGATTCCCTCCGGAGAGGCTGACCGAGGCGGCCGAGGCCGGTCGGCCGGGCATTGCCCAGGCGATACCCGGCCGGATCACCGCCCTCGGCGGCACGACAACGATCCACAGCCCTCAACGGCACGACAACGATCCACAGCAGTCCAGGCGAGGGAACCGAGGTCGAATTCTCGGTTCCGCGGCGAAGGCCCGCCGGGCGGTGAGCGCCACCCAACAGCCGGGCGCCCGACCACGGGGTACCGGGTCAGGAAACTCGGCTCGTGGGCCGGGCCCAGGTCGCGAACAGCACAAGCGCGGCCAGCGGGAAACCGACGGCGCAGGTCAGCGCGACGGCCATGGCGGACGATTGCCCCGACGCGCCGGCCGAGCCGCCGTAGATGCTGCTGAGCACGGCGAGGCCGACAGCGCCGCCGAGTTGCTGCATGGCCTGGTTGAGGCTGGCTGCCGAGCCGGTCTGTCCGGCCGGTGCCGTGTGCATGACGACCGCTGTCAGCGGTGCCACGGTCAGCCCGGCCCCCAGCCCGAGCGCCAGGAACGGGCCCAGCAGGCCGCTCAGGAACGTGCTGTCAGCGTTCAACCGCGACATCCAGAACAGCCCGGCGCTCAACGCGACCATCCCGGCCGAGGCGACGACCCGCTCGCCGTACCGGGCGACGAGCCGACTCGTGTTCAGATTCGTGGCCAGCAGGGCCACGGTGAACGGCAGCACCGAAAGCCCCGTCTGCAGCGGGGTGAACCCGAGCGCCTCCTGGGTGAAGAGCGCCGCGAAGTACAGAAACCCGAACTGGCCGGCCGGGATGAGCAGCATCGCGAGCCACGGCGCGGCCGAGCCCATGCGGGTGAAGAACGTCAACGGGACCACCGGCGCCGGGTGCCGCCGCTCGACGAGAACGAGCGCGACCAGCCCGACCACGGCGACAGCCAGTGCGGCCAGGACCGGTCGGGCGGTCCAGCCCTCGGCGGCGGCCGTCGTCAGCGCGTACACCAGCGCCGCCATCGCGACGGTGGACGCCGCAGCGCCACCGACGTCGAGGCGACTCGCTGATCGGACCTGCTCGGGCATCAGCCTCCGGACGCCGACGATGACCGCCAGCCCGATCGGAGCATTGACGAACATCACCGCCTGCCATCCGAACGCCGACGTGAGCAGCCCACCCAGAACCAGGCCGGTCGCGGCGCCGACGCCAATCGAGGTGACGAAGACCGCCATCGCACGAGCCCGCTGCCGCCCCGGTTCGGTGATCGCCATGAGCAGCACCAGGATGCTCGGCGCCGCCAGCGCGGCCCCCGCACCCTGCAAGGCGCGCGCCGCGATGAGGATCGCCTGGCTACCAGCGAATCCCCCCAGCAGGGACGCGGCGGTGAACACCGAGACACCGACGAGCAGGGCCCGCCGGGGCCCGATCATCGACCCGACCCGGCCGCTGACCAGAACCAGGCCACCGAACACCAGCGCATACGCCGTCACCACCCAGGACAGGCCGGCGTCGGTGAAACCCAGCGCCTGCCGGATCTCCGGCAGCGCCACGTTGACCACACTGGTATCGATGACCAGCGTCAACTGGGTCAGGCAGAGCACCAGTACGGCCGGCAGCACCGCCCCCAGCCGACCCAGCTCGCTGTGCCGTGTCGGCGATGCCGCTCTCACCGAACCCTTTTCAACCTCCCCTTGCGGTGCGGTGGACCGCAAGGTCAGCCGCAGTGCGTGAGCGCCGCGCGGTTCAGGTTGAAAAGGGTTCCCTCCGCGGTCGTCATACGCCGTCCTCATGCCCGCGTCTCCTCAAGCTCAGCCGGAACGAGGCGGATGGCGATCGCAGCCACCCGCTCCCGTGGTTCGCCATCGAAAACGACGGGTGGCCAGGATTATTCGATCCCTTGCCGTTTCGGCAAGACGCACGGCGGGACAGGCGCCCGCAGCGCCTGAGCCTGACACCTTCGTCGGCAGTTCCGGACATCGGCGACGGACGGTGACATCCCCGGTGGGTGGTGGCGCGCCCGGGCGGTGGCCTGCGGCGACGGCGTTGTCCGAGTCGAGAGGATTCCCGCCAGCCGCCACCCGGCCCGCGCTGGGGATCTAGGTCACCGGTGCCGTGGGACGGGGTGACCGCGGTGCCAGCCGCCATGCCGCCGTCGGCGTCACGGGGGCGTCGTGTCATGCCGCCGGGGGATTCACGGTTCACACCTCGGCGGAGGTCCGGACGGCACCGATGCCCGTCCGGCCACGACGTCGATGTCGATTGCGAGCTGCTGACCGGCGCGGACGACCGCCCGGGGCGCGGGCGACCGCAGGACCGCGATCGCCCGCACGCCGCCTGGCAAGGTCACTTCGTCAGCGCCTGCATCTGCTCACGGGCCGTGGTCAGGGCCTCCTTCGGGGACGCCTTCCCCACCAGTACGGCCTGTACGCCGGTGGCGAGGGCCTGTTCGATCTGGGCGAACTGAGGGTAGATCCAGAACGGGTCGGGTTCGGCGGACGCCCCGATGCTGGCGGTGAACTCCTTGGTGAACACGTCCGCCTGGACCTCCGCACCGGACAGCCCCGCTGTGGTGGTGGGCGGAAGCCCTGCCTTGGCGAACCAATCGGCGCCGTACTTCGGGTCGCTGGTGAGCGTCGCGGCGAACTTGGTCGCCGCCTCGGCACCGCTGCCCTGCACGACCGCGATCGCGTGTCCCCAGGCCAGGTTGCGCGACTTCGCTCCGGCGGTCAGCACTGGCCGGGGGGTGGGCCGCAGCTTCTCGCCGAGTTGCTTGTCCGGGGCGGTCTTGAGAACCGCGCCCCGGCCCGCGATGGCGTCCTCGTAGTAGCCGACCTTTCCCTGCGCGAACAGGGCACGGGCGTCGAACCGGTTCACGTCGGGGGCGATGAGCTTCTCGTCGTACAGCTTCTTGTACCAGGTGAGCGCCGCTACGCTGGCGTCGTCGCCGACGACCACCTGGCCATCCTGGACGACCGGCGAGCCGAACGCCCACATCCAGGCGATGAAGTCCTTGAGCTGGTCGACCTTGGTCATCGCCGCCCACGGCACGATCCCGTTACCGAGTCCCTTGAGCGCGCGCAGCGCCTGCTCGAAGTCCTCGATGGTGGTCGGCGGGGTGCTGATGCCGGCCTTGCCGAGCAGTTCGGAGTTGCCGATCAGGCCGATCCCCGCCGTGGTCCAGGGCAGTCCGTACTGCTTGCCCTGGACCTTCCCGATGTCCAGCGCCGCCTGGGTGTAGCCGCCACCGGTCGCCGGCGAGCCGAACTCCACCAGCTTGCCGGTGGCGGCCAGGGTGGCGAGCCAGGCGACGTCCACCTGTACGGCGCCGGTGAGCGTGCCGCCACGGACCTGCAGCAGCACCTGGTTGAGATAGTCGTTGTACGGGTACGACGCGGTGGTGATCTTCGCGCCGTTGGCGCTGGCGTACGTGTCGAGGAGCGCCTGGAGCGCGTCCTTCGTCGACGCCTCGTTGAGCGACCACCCGGTGAACGAGAAGTCCTTCCCGCCGTCGTCGCTCGACGACCCGGCGGATCCGGTGGTCGACGGGGCGCAGCCGGCGAGGGCCCCCGCGCCCAGCGTGGCGCCGGCGCCGAGGCCCACGAGCCGGAGCAGGTTACGGCGGGACAGCGAGCTGGCGGGAAGACTGCCTGACGATGTCATCTGGAATCTCCTGTGGTTTCGGGACGAGGTGTGTGGCGTCATGGCCGGCCGCCCGGAGCCGGGACGGTCGGCGCGGGATGCGGGGCGTCAGCCCTTGACCGCGCCGGCGGTGAGGCCGGCGACGAGGTAGCGCTGGAGGATGATGAAACCGATGACGACAGGTAGCGATACGACGAGCGAGGCGGCCATGAGGTCGGGCCAGGCTGCCTGGAACTCGCCCAGGTAGGTGTTGACCAGCCCCGGAGGAAGGGTCTGCTTCTCCGGGCCGGCGAGGGTGAGGGCGAAGATGAAGTCGTTCCAGCCGCGGATGAAGGCGAACAGTCCGGTGGCGACGAGGCCGGGCAGGCTCACCGGCAGCACGATGCGGTGGATGATGGCGCCCTGCCCCGCGCCGTCCACCTTGGCCGCCTCGATCAGTTCGTCGGGGATCGTGTCGAAGAAGCCCTTGAGTATCCAGACACAGAGCGGCAGCGTGAACGTCGTGAAGGAGAGCACCAGCGCCAGGTAGGTGTTGAGCAGCCCGTACGCGCTGAAGACCAGGTAGAGCGTGATGAGCAGGAGCGCCTGCGGGAACATCTGGGAAGCCAGCACCAGGTACATCAACGACCGCCGGCCGCGGTAGCGGAACTTCGCGAAGGAGTACGCGGTGTAGCCGGAGACGATCACCGTGAGGACCGCGGTCAGCAGCGAGACGACAAGGCTGTTGCCCAGATAGCGGGCCAGCGCCGGGTTGTCGGCGAGGTTGGTGAAGTGCTCGAAGGTCACCGTCCGGGGCCACAGCCGGGGCGGGAAGGCGAACACCTCGTCGTTCGGGGTGAGTGCGGTGACCAGCAGCCAGTAGACCGGGCTGAAGGCGAAGGCGCCGATCACGGCGACGGTGACGGCCGCACCGAACGGCCGGGGCCGGCGTTGGCGTCGGGCGCCCGGCGAGGCGGCGGGGGTACCGGCATCCTGTGCCGGCAGAGTCCTGGATTCGGCGATCGTCACGACTTCTCCCCTCGTTCGGCGGCCCAGACGTACACCACGACGAGGACCGACAGCAGCGCCATCCAGAGCGCGCCGAGCGCGGCGGCGCGGCCCAGGTCGAAGCCCTTGAACGCGGTGTCGTAGACCGACACGGCAAAAGTCGTGGTGGCACCGGCGGGCCCGCCGCCGGTCAGCACGTAGATCGTGTCGAAGTGCTGGAAGTTCCAGATGGTCTCCAGCAACAGCACCACCCCGACGATGCCGCGCAGGTGGGGCAGGGTGACGTGCCAGAACCGGCGTAGCGTACCGGCCCCGTCGAGCGCGGCCGCCTCGTGCAGCGTCTGCGGCACGGTCTGGAGGCCGGCCAGCAGCATCACCATCATCCAGGGGAAGCTGGCCCAGGACTTGGCGACGATCACCGCGAGCATCGCCGTACCGGGCTGCCCGAGCCAACTGATCGGGTCGTCGACCAGGCCGAGGCGTACCAGCAGGCCGTTCAGGACCCCGTAGTTGGCGTTGAAGATCCACATCCAGACGAACGAGACCACGACGCCGGGGATGATCCACGGGAAGAGGAACAGCCCTCGGAGTACGGCCCGGCCGGGCAGCCGGGTGTGCAGCGCGAGCGCGAGGGCGAAGCCGATCGCGAACGGGATGAGCGTGCTGGCGACGGTGAACACGAGGGTGTTCTGCAGCACCGGCCAGAACTGGTCCGCGAGGACGGTCCGGAAGTTGTCCAGCCCGGCGAAGCTGCGCCCGGGCAGCACCAGGCTCTGCCGGAACAGGCTCGTGGTCAAGGACCCGACCAGGGGATAGAGCACGATCGCGCTGAACAGCACCAGCGCCGGCAGGGTGAGCAGGAAGCCGAAGGTACGGTCGGAGAGCCGGCGCCCGGCGCTCATGACACCACCTCTGGCGTGCTGAACCGCTGCGGTGTGACGTGGGCCGGGCCGACATAGCCGAGACCGATGCTGATCGAGTCGGCCGCTTCGATCACGGCCCGCACGAGTTCCGCCTCGCGGTGCGGCAGGTCGATCGCGGACAGCGGGCCGGACACCGACAGGCCCGCCACCACCGCTCCGGATCCGTCCCGGATCGGCGTCGCGACGCAGGCCCGGCCGAGGGCCAACTCCTCGATCTCGGTGGCGTAGCCCCGGGCCAGCGTACGGGCGATCTCCTCGTCGAGCTGCTCGTGGCTGGTGACCGTGTGGGGCGTGTAGGCCGGCAGCGTCTCGCCCGGCAGCACGCTGCGCCGCTGGTCGGCGGTGAGCCCGGAGAGCAGCGCCTTGCCGAGACCGGTGGCGTGCAGCGGGTTGTACTGCCCGGCGAGGACGAACGACCGGGGGGCGTTCCGGCCCTCGAAGTTGAGCAGGTAGAACAGCCGGTCACCACGCCGTACCGCGACGTTGGCGCCCAGCCCGAGCTCGGCGGCGAGGTTCTGCGCCGTCTGCCGGGCCTCCCGGTGCACCGGGTGGTTGTTCAGGACCGAACCGCCGAGCGAGACCAGGTCGAGCCCGAGCCGGTAGAGGCCGCTGATCGGGTCGCGGTCGACGAAGCCGGCGCTCTCCAGGGTGGCCAACAGCCGGGACGCGGTGGAGAGGCCGAGGCCGGTCGCCTTGGCCACGTCGGAGACGCGCATCTCGGACCGCCCGGCGCTCAGGGCGCGCAGCACGCCCAGTGCCCGCTCGACGCTCTGGTTGCTGCCGGATTCCGCTGCCATGTGAGACCCTCTCTGAAAGTTACTTGCGCGATCCGGGAAGTTAATCCCGGAGGTTGCACGCGGTCAACGCCCGGATGCCGTGGCGATCGGCCTCGGCATCCGGCGTCGACCGCTCGTCAGGGCCGGGTGAAGCGGACCGCGTCCGCCCGGGTGGCGCCGGAACCCGCCGTCAGCGTCACCGCGGCAAGTCCCGCCGGTAGCTGGTACGTGCCGATCGAGTGCCACGACCCGCCGGTGGCGCACTGGTCGACCGGCACCGTCACCCCGCCGACCGTGTACGTCGCGTCGGCGCTGCAGACCGTGTTCCCGGGTGACCAGACCTCGACCTGGTAACTGCCGGCCGGCAGGACCGCGCGCCAGGTGGCGGTGAGTCCGGCCGTTCGGGTGTACCGGCTGCCCGACCCGTCGAAGCCCTTCAGGCTGCTGGAGAGCCAGCTACCCGACTCGCCGTACGCCGGGTTGTCCGGATCGCAGGTCGACGGCGTCCCCTCGTTGGTGACGACGACGGCCTGCGCCACCTCGCCGGGCAACGGCTCGATCGGATGCGGCTCCGACGGCTCTCCGCCGCCGACGCTGTTCGTCGCGGTCACCCGGTAGGTGCCGGCGACATCCTCGTTGTCGAACACCAGACTGGTGCCGGTCGCCGAGCCGACGACCAACTCCGGCGTGCTGCTGCCGCACTCCTGCCGCAGTTGCGCCGTCACCACGTACGACCGGGTGCCCTCGACCGGGTCCCAGCTCAGCGTCGTGGTCCCGGTGCCGGTGTCGTGCTCCAGGCCGGTGACCCGCCCAGGCACGGCGGTGTCCCGCGCGACGGTGTGCCCGGCGGTGCCGCCGCCGGTGAGCCGGTACGTGTGTCCCTCGGCGACCGGGAAGCGCAGCGCACCCGTGACCGGGTCGATCCGGTAGCCGACCCGGGCGCCGGTCCTGGTGTCCCGCACGGTCAGCGAGCGGGGATCCCAGCCGGTGTTGGCGTTGGAGACGGTGACCGCGTCGCGGCCCCGGCCTGCGGTGTAGCGGGAGCCGGTCGAGACCGGGTACACCTCGGCCGTCAGCGCCCCGGCCTTGCCGGTGACCAGGACACCCTTGCCGCCCGCGAAGGCGGGGATCCGGTCGGCGCCGATCGCGTAGTTGCGCAGGGTCGTCGGTCCGTGGAACACCGCTCCGGTCTCGATGTCGATCCACTTGCCCGCCGGCAGGTAGACATCGCGCGTCTGCGCCGTGCCGAAGTCGGCGCCGAAGACCGGGGTGGCGAGCAGCGACTCGCCGAACATCCACTCGTACTGCCGGGTGGTGTCGTTCGCCAGGCCGTAGGTGGCCGGGTCGTCCGGGTAGGCCAGCGGCAGCGGGGTCACCGCGCTCGGGAACCCGGTCTCGTACCCGTCCAGCACGGCGTCGTAGATGTACGGCCGCAGCGCCTCGTGCCACAGCGCCAGCCGCTTCACCGACGCCGCGTAGTCCTCGCGGCCGAGTTCCCACGGGCCCTTGCCGAAGGTCAGCACCGGCAGCATCGTGTTGAACTGGGCGTTGCGGACGAAGTACCGCTGGTACGCCGGGTCCCCCAGCGACGGTCCCGGGGTGCCGCCGACGATGTCGGGGGACAGGTTGCCGGCGCCGGAGGCGGCGTAGTTGAGCAGGTTCACCGGCATCCGGTCCGGGTCCTCGTGGTAGACCTCGCCGGTGCCGTAGATGGTGTCGTTGATCCGGAGCATGTCACCCGGCACCGAGTACGCCGCGTTGCGCACCATCAGCAGTTCGCTGGCGTCGTGCAGCGCGTTCTGGACCGCGTTCCAGTTGCCGTCGAGGTGGAAGTTCGGGTCGTAGAGCATGGTGTCCTCCTTGAACCCGTCCACCCCCCACAGCCGCAGCCGGTCGACAAACCAGCGCACCGCCTCCGGGTTGGTGCCGTCCAGGACGTAGCTGGCGCCGGACGGGAACTGGGCCCGGGTCACCACCCGCGGCGTACCGTCGGCGTTGCGGAGCAGGTAGCCGTGGTCCAGCGCCTCCTGCAGGAACGGCCCGTCGTAGCTCGGGTTGTGATTGCCGCCGTCGGCCGGCAGGGCCTTGAAGTTGTTGCGGGCGCCGAGCAGGAGCTTGATGTCGTTGTCGGCGAAGAGCTTCTTCAGCGCGTCCGGATCGGGGTAGCGCGGGTTGGGCAGCCCGTCGTCGCGGCCCTCCTCGGCGGTGTCGTCCCACATCCCGAAGCTGTTCGTGGTGCCCTCGACCTTGTTTCCGCGCGGCCCCGGCCAGAAGCCGGACCCGACCACGCCCCAGCTCAGCGGGTAGCCGTGGTCGAGGAACCCCTGGACCGTGTCCATCACCGAGGACTGGTACGTGTTCCAGGCGAGCGCGCCGTACGCCTCCCAGCCGAGCCCGAAGGCCGACTCGGCGGGCTTGGCGTCGACGTACCCGTGCCGGTGCCGGGCCTGCCGGTAGTCGGCGTACACCTGGCGCAGGTCGCGGCCGACGAAGTAGTACAGGCTCTGCACCTCGTCGACGCCGGCGGCGCCGAGCCGGTTCTCGTCCGTGGTGAGACCGACCCGCTTCTGGCCCTCGGCGAACCACACCTGGCCGAACCGCTGCTTCGGGAAGACGGTGAAGGTGGTGATGAAGCGCTTGCAACTGCCCTCGTTGGTCAGGTTGTCCAGCACCAGGCCGGTCAGCTCGGTGCTCGGCCGGACCTGGACGTTGCCGCTGCACGGTGTGCCCTGCTCCGGCTGCCCGTCGGCGAACGAACCGTAGTCGCCGAGCCCGTACGCCGGGGCCACCCCGCCGGTACGGAAGTCGACCGTGCTGCTCTGCCCGGGCAGGTCCGGCACGGTGACCCGGGCGTACGTGTCGGTCGGCTGGATGTGCACGGTGACCCGCGCGCCGTCCGTCATCGTGACGGCCAGCACGGCGGTGGCGGCCCGAGGGCTGGAGACCAGCCGGGTCTCGGCGGCATTGCTGAAGTCGGTCGCGGCGGAGGTCTTGATCCGCAGGCCGGAGGTCGGGTGGGCCGGCGCGACGGGCTTGCCGGTCGGGGTCTCGAACGAGTACCGGAAGCCGTCCTTGACGATCCGCATCCGGTAGGTCGTACCACGGATCATGATGCTGTCACCGGCGTCGACCACCCGCCGGTCCGGTCCGTCGGTGTCGGGTTGGCCGGCGGCGGGGGCTGCGGTGGTGAGGCCGAACCCGACTATGACCGTGGTGGCGACCGCGGTTGTCCGCGTGGCGCGTTTCCGCATGATGGGCTCCTGAGTCACCGGGCGGCGGGGGCACGCCCTGGGGTGAAGGTGTGGAGTGAGCGACCCTGTATGGAAGTTGCTTGCGCGATACGGCAAGATATCCCGCATGTTGCACAAGGTCAACCGCCAGCCGGGAGTCTGTAGTGGAGATTGAGCGGGTCGAGACCCACGTGGTGAAACTGCGTCCACCGGAGGCGTACCTCGGGGCGCGGCCGGACGGCGGCGACGGCGACTCGTACTATCTCCGGCCCCCGTGGCGCAGCCTCTACTCCGACCGGTTCGAGACGCTGCTGGTCAAACTCACCTGCGTCGACGGCACGTACGGCTGGGGTGAGGCCCTCGCCCCGGTGGCGCCGGAGGTGCCCCAGGCAATCGTCGACCGGCTGCTCAGCCCCGCGCTGATCGGCCAGGACCCGCGCCGGGTACGCCCGCTCTGGGCCCGGCTCACCGGGCTCATGCGGGAACGTGGTCACCTCGTCGGGCACCAGGCCGACGCGCTGGCCGCCGTCGACACCGCCCTGTGGGACCTCGCCGGCAAGGCGTACGGCGCACCGGTGCACGCCCTGCTCGGCGGCGCGTACCGCACCGAGGTGCCGACGTACGTCTCCGGGCTGCCCAAGCCCACCGACGCGGCCCGCGCCGAACTCGCCCGCGACTGGGTCCGCCAGGGGGTACGCGCCATCAAGCTGCACCTCGGCCACGGGGTCGACGCCGACCTCGCCACCTACGACGCGGTCGCCGCCGCCCACCCCGAGCTACGCGTCGCGGTCGATGCGCACTGGGCCTACGACAGCGCGGACGCCCTGCGCCTGGGTCGGGCCCTGGACGAACGGCGGGCCTGGTTCCTGGAGGCTCCGCTGGTTCCCGAGGACGTCGACGGCCACCGGGAACTGGCCGCGGCGATCGCCACCCCGGTCGCCATCGGCGAGGCGCTGCGCAACCGGTACGAGTTCCGGACCTGGCTCGCCGCCCGCGCGGTCGACCTGTGCCAACCGGACGTGGCCCGGACCGGGATCACCGAGGCGATGGCGGTCGCGGAACTCGCCGCGGCCCACCACGTACCGGTCGCTCCGCACCATTCGGTCGGCCTCGGGGTCGCGGTCGCCGCCGGCTTGCACCTCGCCGCCGCCGTCGAGGCGATGCCGGCGTTCGAGTTCCAGCCGGGAACCATGGCCGTCGCCAGCCGCATCCTCACCGCGCCGCTGCCCGGTGGCCCGGTCTCCTTCCCACTCCCCGACACCCCCGGCCTCGGTGTGGACGTCGACCTATCTCTCCTGGAGGACATGTGACCCGATCGTCCGAGGTACGCGGCCTGATCCCGGTGCTCGCCACCCCGTTCGCCGACAACGGTGAGCTCGACCTCGACTCGTTGCGCCGGCTGGTCGAGTTCCAGGTCACGACCGGCGTCGACGGGGTCGCGCTGTTCGGTTTCGCCAGCGAGGGCTTCGCCCTCTCCGCCGCCGAGCGCGCCCGGATCCTTGACGTCGTGACCAGCGTGGTGAGCCCACACCTGCCGGTGGTCGCCGGGGTGGCGGCCACCGGTACCGCCGAGGCCGTCGAGCAGGCGCGCCGCGCCGCGGACCGTGGGGCGAGCACCGTGATGGTGGTACCGCCCTTCATGGTGAAGCCCAGCGCCGCGCAGGTGGTCGACTTCTACGGCGCGGTCGCCCGGGACGGCGGCCTGCCGGTGATGGTGCAGGACGCCCCGGGAAGCACCGGAGTGACCATGCCGGTGCCGCTCATCGCGGAGGTGTCCAAGCTGGACGGCGTCGCCTCGGTCAAGGTGGAAGCCCCGCCGACCGCGCCCAAGATCGGGGCGGTGGTCGAGGCCGTCGCCCCGGACCTCCTGGTGCTCGGCGGGCAGAACGCGCTGTTCCTGCTGGAGGAGTACCGCCTCGGCGCCGTCGGCACCATGCCCGCCTGCGAGTTCCCGGACCTGCTGCGGCCGGTGCTGGAGACCTGGGCGGCGGGCGAGGTCCGGTCCGCCCGCGCCGCGTTCAACCGGCTGCTCCCGCTCATCCGGTTCGGCCTGCAACCGGGAATCGCCTGGTCGGTCCACAAGCACGTCCTGGTCCGTCGCGGCATCATCGACTCCCCGGCGGTCCGGCCACCAGCGGTGGACGCCACCCCGGGCACCCTGGCCGCGCTCGCCGACATCCTCGACGACCTGGGGCTCCGGTGACCCGGGGAGTCCTGGTCGTCGGCTCCGGCTCGCCGATCGGCCGGGCGATCGGCCGCGCCTTCGCCGACGCCGGGGACACCGTGGTGGGTGCCGCGTTGGAGCAGGTCGACGACTCCCCGTACGCGGCGGACCTGGTCGGGGACTGCGCAACCGCGACCGGAGCCGAGGCCGCGGTAGGCGTCACCGTCGAGCTGGCCGGCCGGCTCGACGTGGTGGTACTCGCGGCGGCCGCCATGCCGGTGGCGCCGATCACCGCGACCACCGATGCGCAGTGGCGCTCGGCGCTCGACGCCACGCTCGGCACGGCGTTCGCGGTCAGCCGCGCGGCGCTGCCGCTGCTGGCGGCGGCCGCCCGGCCCGACCGCCCTCGGCTGGCCGGCCCCGCCATCGTCGCGGTGAGCTCGGTCAACGCCACCCTCGCCGCACCCGGCCTGCCCGGGTACGCGACCGCCAAGGCCGGGCTGGAGGGGCTCGTCCGCCAACTCGCCCTGGAATACGGCCCGGTGGGCGTACGGGTCAACGCCGTGGCGCCCGGCCTGATCGGCGGCGACGGGATTCCCGACGCGTCGGCGGGCTACCCGCTGGGACGTACCGGCACGCCGGAGGAGGTGGCGGCGGCGGTGTTCTTCCTCGCCGGCGCGGGCTTCGTCACGGGCGCGGTGCTGCCGGTGGACGGCGGCCTCACGATCGCCTCCCCCGCCGCCTTCCTCCGGCCGGACCTGCGGGCCAGATGGCTGGCACCCGGCGGAGCGCCGTAGGGCTGGCACCGCACCCGACGCCGGACCTCCGCCCGGTCTTGGACACGACGAGCGGGAAACGTGGTGGGCCCAGAACCCGACGACTGGACGCCGTGCCCAGCCCTCGGCCGGTCAGCCGCCGCCGTCGCTGGTGACCTTAACGGCGGCACCGAGGGTCGGTGCCGCCGCCCTGGCGAGTTCGCCGGCACGGTCCAGATCCGCGCTGTTCGCCACGACGATGCTCACCGCCGATCCTGTCGCACGATCGCGTCGCAGCGTCGCGCCGACGACGCGGTACCGAGCGACCACCGCGTCGTACGCGGCGATCGCCTCGGCGGGGAAACCGTCGTTGAAGTCGGTCTCGACTCGGAGCGAGGGCCGCACGCCACGCTCGGTGCTGACCTCTAGCGAGGTCACTTTCGAGAGTGGCTGGTGCTGGTCGCCGTCGGCCATCATGTCCTTGAACAGCGCCATCGCCCCGGCGGAATCGACCGCGGTGACCTTGATCTCCCAGCGGTCGGTCTTCTCTTTCCAGGGCGCATCCTTGATGTCGCCGGTCACCACCCGGTGGTCGTCCGTCAGTGAGTGCCACAGCGCCAGTGCCTTGCCGGCGCGGGTCTTGTCCGCGACAACGGTGAAGGTGATGCCGTCCGCCGTGATCCGGCCGGTGGTGTTGTCGTGACCGGCGACGTACTCCCTCAGCTTGTTCGCCAGCTCGGTCACCCGGTCGGCCGAGGTGCCGTCCTTGAGGATCAACACGCCGCTCGCCGTTCCGAGGAAGGGCAGCGTGTTGTTGTCGGTGGTGTGGATTTCGGCGACGTCCGGCGTGCCGGCCCAGTCGTCCTCGAAATCCGCGGCGAGTGCCGAGCCCTTGTCGATGGCGCAGCCGGTCAACAAGGTCAGGCCCAGCGCGAACGCGATGATCGACACCGGCCACCGCAGGCCGTTTCTTCCCAATGTCGTCTCCTTCAAGGGGTAACCGGCCGGGGCCGATCAGGCCGAGACCTGGCCTGCAGGGGTCGCGACCATCTGTTGCCTGCGGTGGTGTTCGCCGACGGTAAGCAGGTTAGCCTCCTTGATCAAGGCGAGGGCGCACCGGGGGCCTGATCGCCAGCTTCTCCCGCGGCACATGGTCGGCGCCGTCGTGGCCCTGCGCCGGCGGTCGGCCAGGGCCTGACCGGGTGCTGCCGAGTGGGCCCTCGCTCGGTCACGCTCCGGAGCTGCCGCACACTATGCCGACGACCCGACGGGAGGGTGCTGTGACAGTCCGCGGAACAGGCCGGCCGGTGATCCGACCGGAGCTCGCCGAGGAGCACGACGGCCGGGCCGGAGGGCCACGACATCGCCACCACCGTCCACGACCACGGAACCCGACCGTGGTCGACCGCGTCCGACGGGTCATGGCGATCGGTCGTACGGCAACCCGGATCGGGGTGGTGGTTGCGCTCGCCGTCACGATGCTGGGAGTCGATCCCGCGACGTCCGGCGCCTGCGCCTGCGGGGCGTTCGTCGCCAACGACAAGCTGCGTGCGCAGCAGGAGACCGCGCTGGTGGAGCTGACCGGCCGCACCGAGTCGATCACCCTCTCGGTACAGGCGCGTTCCGAGGCGACCCAGGCGGCGTTCCTGATGCCGGTTCCCGCCCGCGCCCGGTTCGAGGTGGCCAACGGGGAACTGTTCAGCGAGCTCGACCGGATCAGCCGCCCGGACGTCGAGGTGCGGCGCGTGCGGGTGGACGGTGACGGCGCGGGTGCACCCCCGCGGTCCGATCGCGGCGCCACCGTCGTCGACCACATCGAGATCGGGCCCTACGAGGTCGCCCAACTCGCCGGCACCGACGCCACCGCCGTGGCGCGCTGGCTGGGCGACAACGAATTCACCCTGCCCGCCGCCCTCGAAGGCGCGCTCGGACCGTACCTCGCGGAGGGTTGGCTCGTCGTCGCGGTGCGCCTGGCCCCGACCTCCGGCAGCCTCTCCGCCGGACTGCCGCCGATGCGGCTGGAGTTCGAGACCGACACTCCGGTCTACCCGATGCGACTGTCGGCCACAGCCGAGGGCAGTCAGCCGCTGCGCCTGTACGTGCTGGCCGACCACCGGATGGATATCAGCAATCCGGCGCCCAGCGGCAAGGCGCCCGATCTGACGTTCGCGGGCGAGGTGAAGCCGGACCCGCAATATCCGACGCTGTCCGCGGCGTTGGTCGGCCCGCGTTTCCTGACCCGCTACGACGGGGAGTTCAGGCCGGCGCAGATCACCGACGACATCCGCTTCACCCGCTCCGCGACCGATGAGCCCCACCGCGCGGTCGTGATCGTCAAGGAGTACGTCCGCTCGCCGTGGCCGATGCCCGCGGTGCCGCTGATCCTGCTGGGCTCGGCGCTGGTCGCCGTCGCCATCGCCGTCGTCGTGGTGGTCGTACGCCGACGGTCGGCCAGGGCCTGACGGCGTGCTCCTTGCTGGGGCTCACCCGATCACGCTCCAGAGTTGACGCCTACTATGCCGACGACCCGACGGGAGAGTGCGGGGACAGTCCGCGGAACACGCCGGCCGGTGACTCGCCGCTACGCCCCTGAGCATCCCTTACCCGCAGTACGGGAAGGTCGACGTGTCGCCAGTGGACACGCCTGCGGTGCGACGGCAAAAACGATTTGACGGCGACGATAGTCTGATCCTCCGTACTTTCGGCGGACCGCGAGTCGCGAGGGGGCCCCTGCCCTCTCCAGACTCAGGAGCCGCAATGCGCCGGGCGCCCGCCCTCTCCTTTCTCCTCGTCACTGTCTTCCTCGACATGCTCGGGCTCGGCCTGATCGTGCCGATCGTGCCGGCCCTGATGACGGCCGTCACCGAGGACGCCGCCGCCGCGGTCTTCTGGTCCGGCCTGCTCGGCTCGATCTACGGCCTGCTGCAGTTCGCCGTCTCGCCGCTGCTCGGTCGGCTCTCCGACCGGTACGGCCGACGGCCCGTCCTGCTCGCGTCGCTGGCCTGCCTCGGCCTCGACTGGCTGGCCCATGCGATGTCACCCAGCCCCTGGACGCTCCTGGTGTTCCATGCCCTCGCCGGTGCGTGCGCGGGAACGAACACCGTGGTCAACGCGTACATCGCGGACGTCACGGAGCCCGGGTCGCGGGCTCGCGCGTACGGGTTGATCGGCTCCGCGTTCGGGCTCGGCTTCGTCGCCGGCCCGACCATCGGCGGCCTGCTCGGCGCCGTCGACGTACGCCTGCCGTTCTTCGCCGCGGCCGCGCTGTCCTTCGCCAACGTCGCGTACGGCTGGTTCGTCCTGCCCGAGTCGCGGCCCGGCGACCGGACCACCCCGCTCACCCTGCGGCTGGCGAACCCGGCCGGCGCGGTCGCCGTCGTCCTGGGCCGGCCGGTGCTCGGACGGCTCGGGTACGCCCGCTTCTGCGCCGATGTCGCCCGCATGACCCACCAGTCGATCTGGACGTTCTTCCTCACGTACCAGTTCGCTTGGAGCACCACGCACGTCGGCGTCGTGATGGCGGCGGGCGCGTTCGCCGGCGCGGTCTTCCAGGCGCGGGCCGTCGGTCCGGTCGTCCGACGGCTCGGCGACAAGCGTGCCGCGGTGGCCGGCAGCCTGCTCGGCGTCGCGTCGCTGGCAGGTACGGCGTTCGTGTCCGTGCCGTGGATGCTCTACGTCCTACAGGCGGTCGGCGTGCTCGGCTCGGTCGGCGGTGCGGCCGCGCGATCGTGGATCTCCCGCAACGTCCGGGCCGACGAACAGGGGACCGTGCAGGGCGCGCTGACCGGGATCGGCGCCATTGCCGAGACCGTGGTGCCGGTTGCGGCTGGCACGGCGTTCGGGTGGTCGCTGACGAACGCATCACCAGGTCTGGTCTTCGTCGGTGCGGCCGCTTTCGCGGCCGTGTCGACGCTGCTGCTCGCCGCTACGCCCGACACCCGGACGGCGCCGATCGGATAATGCCGGTGCGGTCGTCTGGGCATGCACAGGACTCCGAGGGTTTCCTGCGCCGCCCGGACGACCGCGCCTCAACTCATGGCGCGACTCCACCGACGTGCGGCGGCTGTGAGCGTCGTGCCGGACCTTCGGCGTGGACGCGACGAGGTCGACGCGGGGCGTCTATGCTGCCTCGCACGCCGGGCACGTGCTGCGGGGCGCCGAGCACGAGGACCGAAGGGACACTGGTGCCACATCCACGCCAGCGAGCTGGAGCGAACGGGCAGCGTGCGCTGTCCGGAGAGCTGGGGACGGCATGAGCGGACTCGGGAGGTGGAGCCTCGGTATCGGGATCGGGCTCCTGGTCGTGGCCGTACTGTGCTCGGTGCTGACCCTGGTCCCGGTCGCGGTGATCACCGGCATCCTGGGCCTGGTCGCGCTCGGCATCGCCGGGTACGACGCGGTCTACTACTGGCTGGACCGGGTCGGCCAGCGCCGTCGGGAAGCCAGGGCCCGGGAACGCCAGGCCCGCGAGGGCCGCTGAACCGGAGAACCGGAGAACCGGAGGCCGTTCCCGCACAGGAACGCCAGACCCCGAACCGAGTTCGGCACCCTACAGGTGTCCACGAGGTCTCCGGTTCAGGTTCCGCGTGGTCGCTGGACCCAAAACCGGAGACCTCGCTACATCACGACCTCCGAGATGCGAAGACCGGTCGAATCCCGGGACCCATTCGTCGCCCGCTCCGGCGCCTCAGTACGTGTAGAAGTACCAACCGATGTCGTAAAAGCAGCCGTGCGTGCGTTGTCCGGTCGCGGCCACCGCGTACTTCCAGTAGTTGCAGGTTCCCTCATCGGCGTAAGGGCCGTAGTAGGTAGCCGATTCCGTGGCCCGTGCGGGGGCGACGGAGAGTAGCAGTGTCGCGAGGGTGGCGGCCGCCGTCATAGCGATCCCCCTGGTGATGTGTCGTTTCATGCGACCGGTCCTTCCCGTCGAATCGTCGTGGTACGGCTGGCTGCCCGAGTACGAACCAGTGTTTGCAGCCACCGTTCGCCTTACGGAGAAAGCGACGCTAGCTGCGCCTCCTAACGCTCGCCTCATCCACGTGCGCACGCTACAACCGCGTGGTTTCAACCCGGCTTCATGCGATTAGGGAAAGCAATCCTGCCCCGAAGTCCGGCCACGCCCCGGCATGTCTGCGCCAGCCCGAGGGAGGTGGCCCCCTCCGGACCGTCGGCGGCCGGCCCGGATGAAGGTCTCGACCCGGGCTCACCCCGCGCCCCTGTCGGGGGTGCTGCCCGGATCCTTTGCGGTATGTCCAGTATTCGGACAAAAACTCGCTATCGTCGGTTGGGTGGATGTTCGGGGCTGAGGCGGCGGGAGGGGGACGGGCGATGTCGCGGGAGCGGGTCGGTGACCGTGTCATCGGGGCGGTCGGTGCCGCCGCGGGTACCGCCGCGGATCCCAGGGCCGGGGTGGGGCAGCTCCGCGGCCGGGTGGCCCGGCCGGCTGCGGTCGGGATCGCGGTCGCCCTGGTCGTCGGTTATCTGCTCGGCCGCCGCCGTCGCTGAACCAGTTCGGCCGGCCGGATACGGGGGACCAGTCATGCAGGAGATTGTCGGAGAGGTCGTTGCCCGCCGCCTGGTCGAGTGGGGCGTCGACACGATCTTCGGGCTGCCCGGCGACGGGATCAACGGCCTGATGGAAGGCTTCCGTCGACAGCGGGAGCGGCTGCGGTTCGTACTGGTCCACCACGAGGAGGCCGCGGCCTTCATGGCCACCGGGTACGCCAAGGCGACCGGGCGGCTGGGCGTCTGCGCCGCCACCTCTGGCCCAGGAGCGATCCACCTGCTCAACGGGTTGTACGACGCGAAACTCGACCACGTCCCGGTACTGGCCCTCACCGGCATGTCGGAGACCTCGGTCATCGGCTCCCAATACCAGCAGGAGGTGCACACCGACCTGCTCTTTCAGGACGTCGCCGGCTACAACGTGGTGGTCATGAACCCGCAGCAGGTGCCGGGTGTGGTCGACATCGCCATCCGCACCGCCCTGGCCAGGCACACGGTGGCGCACCTGACCTTTCCGAACGACGTGCAGGTGGCGGCGGCCGCGGCCGACCCGTACCGGCATGTCAGCCCGGGAGCCCCGCCACGCAGCAGCCCGTCGGTCGCCCGTCCTCCGGTGCCGGCCGTGCAGGAGGAACTGGAGCGGGCCGCCGAGGTGCTCAACGCCGGCCGCAAGGTCGCGATGCTGGTCGGCGTCGGCGCCCGGGACGCCCGCGACGAGGTGTTGGCCGCCGCCGACCGCCTGGCCGCGCCGATCGTCAAGACGCTCCCCGGCAAGCAGGTCGTTCCCGACGAGCATCCGCTCGCCACCGGCGGTCTCGGGCTGTTGGGCACGAGGCCGAGCGAGGAGCTGATGGAGGAGTGCGACACCCTCCTGATGGTCGGAACGAACTTCCCGTACGCCAGTTACCTGCCCTCTCCCGGGCAGGCGAAGGTGGTCCAGATCGACCGGGACGCCGACCAGATCGGCATGCGGCTGCCGGTAGCGGCGGCGGTCACCGCCGATGCCGGGCTGGCGCTCAAGCAGCTCGTACCGATGCTGCGATCGGCCTCGGACCGCTCCTTCCTCGGCAAGTACCAGCGGGCCCGCGACGAGTGGCAGGCAGACATGAAGTCGCTCTGCGACCCGAGCCGGCACCCGATCGCCCCGCAGTACGTGGTCGACTGCCTGGACGAGATGGCCGCCGACGACGCGATTCTCACCTGCGACTCCGGCACCATCGCCACCTGGTCGGCACGGCACTGGACGATCCGGGGCGGCCGGGAGTACTACCTCTCCGGCAACCTCGCCACGATGGCGTGCGGCCTGCCGTACGCCATCGCCATCCAGCGCGCGTACCCCGGTCGGCAGGTGATCGCGTACGTCGGGGACGGTGGCTTTGCGATGCTGATGGCGGAGTTCCTCACCGCGGTCCGGCACGAACTGCCGATCAAGGTGATCGTCAACAACAACAACGCGTACGGGCAGATCCTCTGGGAGCAGATCGTCCTCGGCTATCCCGAGTACGCCGTCCGGCACCCGCAGCCGGAGCCCGACTTCGCCGCCTGGGCCCAGAGCTGCGGCGGGTACGGTGCCAAGATCACGGAGCCGGGACGGGTCTCCGCCGCGATCCGGGCGGCCCTGGCCCACCCGGGGCCGGCGCTGGTGGACTGCCAGGTCAACGCCGACGAGCCGCCGATGCCCGGCAAGGTGCGCTACGAGCAGGCGAAGGCGTTCACCGAAGCGTTCCTGCGCGGCGAGCCGAACCGGATGGCCAAGCTGGCCACGGTCACCCGCGACAAGATCAACCAGCTTCGGTCATGAGCGAGTGCGGCGAGCGGGTCATCGGGCGCGGCGTGCCGGCTGGCGGCACGGAGCGAACCGGAGTACCGAGATGAGTGCGATACACCTGCCCGACCCGGTCACCCGGGCCCCCGGGCCCGTCGAGGGGATCGACCTGTCGAGGCTCGCGGCCGACCTGCGCGCCGTGGTGGACGGGGAGGTGCGATTCGACGCCGGCTCCCGGGCCGCGTACTCGACCGATGCCTCCAACTACCGCCAGGTCCCGCTCGGGGTGGTGCTGCCACGTACCGTGGAGGCGGCCGTGGCGGCGGTGGCGGTCTGCCGGCGGTACGCGGCCCCGGTGCTGTCCCGCGGCGGCGGTACGAGCCTGATCGGCGAGTGCACCAACGTGGCCGTGGTGCTGGACTGGTCGAAGTACTGCCACCGGGTGCTGGAGGTCGACCAGGAGCGGCGGACCTGCCTGGTCGAGCCGGGCATCGTCCGGGACACCCTCAACGAGCGGCTGGCGTCGTACGGGTTGGAGTTCGGCCCGATGCCGGCTACCCACGACCACTGCACCGTCGGCGGCATGCTCGGCAACAACTCCTGCGGTGCCAGCGCCCAGCGCACCGGCAAAGTGGTCGACAACGTCGTCGAACTGGAGGTGCTGCTCTACGACGGCACCCGGATGTGGGTGGGCGAGACCAGCGACGAGCAGTACGCCGAGATCCAGCGCGGCGGCGGCCGGCGGGCCGAGATCTATCGGCAGCTCCGGGCGCTGCGCGACGAGTACGCCGACGACATCCGCGCCCGCTTCCCGAAGATCCCCCGCCGGGTCTCGGGCTACAACCTCGACAGCCTGCTGCCGGAGAACCGGT
This sequence comes from Plantactinospora sp. DSM 117369, assembly GCF_053764795.1. Taxonomy (NCBI): domain Bacteria; kingdom Bacillati; phylum Actinomycetota; class Actinomycetes; order Micromonosporales; family Micromonosporaceae; genus Plantactinospora; species Plantactinospora sp. DSM 117369. The sequence continues at coordinate 6,163,429 of NZ_CM132446.1, forward strand.
TCCACGTCGGCCAGGCGCTGGTCGGCGCGGAGGGAACCCTGGTCACGATCCTGCGTGCCCGGTTGCGTCTGCTGCCCACGATCAAGGCACGGTGCCTGGTCGTGCTCGGCTATCCGGATCTCGCCGCCGCCGCCGACGACGTGCCGCGCGTCCTGCCGTACGACCCGGTCGCCCTGGAGGGGATCGACGACAAGCTCATCGACTTCGAGAAGCGCAAGCACCTGCACCCGGCGGCCCTGCACCTGCTGCCACCGGGCGGCGGCTGGCTGATGGTTCAGTTCGGTGCGGACACCGAGCGGGAGGCCGACGAGGCCGCGCAGCGGTTCAGCGCGGAGATCCAGGGCCTGGACGGGCCGATCGTCTTCCGCTTCGAGAAGGAGGCCGACGAGGCGCAGCTCTGGACGGTCCGGGAGGCCGGCCTCGGCGCCACCGCCTGGGTGCCCGGCATGGCCGACACCTATCCCGGTTGGGAAGACTCGGCCGTCCCGCCCGAGCGGCTCGGCGCCTACCTGCGCGACCTCGATCGGCTCTACCAGGAGTTCGGGTTCGAGCAGGCGTCCCGCTACGGGCACTTCGGGCAGGGATGCGTGCACAGCCGGATCCCCTTCGAACCGCGCACCGCCGACGGCGTACGACAGTTCCGGTCCTTCGTGGAACGCGCAGCGGACCTGGTCGTCTCGTACGGCGGCTCGTTCTCCGGCGAGCACGGGGACGGGCAGGCCACCGGCGAACTGCTGCCCCGGATGTTCGGCGAGCGGGTGGCTCGCGCCTTCGGCCAGTTCAAGGCCATCTTCGATCCGACCGACCGGATGAACCCCGGCAAGGTGACGCCCGCGTACCCGATGGACACCCAGTTACGGCTCGGCGTGGACTACAACCACGGCCCGGTCGACACGGTGTTCCGCTACCCGGAGGACGCCGGCAGCTTCCCCCGGGCGGTACTGCGCTGCGTCGGGGTGGGCAAGTGCCGCCGCGAACACGGCGGGGTGATGTGCCCGTCGTACATGGTGACCCGGGAGGAGGAGCACTCCACCCGGGGCCGGGCGCGGCTGCTCTTCGAGATGCTCGACGGTACCGACCGGGGCGGCACGATCGGCGACGGCTGGCGCTCCGCCGCGGTCCGCGACGCCCTCGACCTCTGCCTCGCCTGCAAGGGCTGCAAGTCCGACTGTCCGGTGAACGTCGACATGGCCACCTACAAGGCCGAGTTCCTCTCCCACCACTACGCCGGGCGGCTGCGACCCCGCGCGCACTACTCGATGGGCTGGCTGCCCGCCCTGGCCGCGGCCGCGTCGCGGGTGCCCTGGCTGGTCAACAGCCTGACCCACGCGCCTGGCCTGGCCCGGCTGGTCAAGTCGGCGGGGGGCCTGGACCAGCGCCGTGAGCTGCCGCTCTTCGCCGAGCAGACGCTCCAGCGCTGGTTCGCCGACCGGACGCCGAGCGGCGACGGGTCGCGGGGCGAGGTGGTGCTCTGGCCGGACACCTTCACCAACCGGTTCCACCCGTCGGTCGGCCGGGCCGCCGTCGAGCTGCTGGAAGCCGCCGGCTGGCGGGTACGCATGCCGGCCGAGACCGTCTGCTGCGGCCTCACCTGGATCTCCACCGGCCAGTTGCACACCGCCAGACGGGTGTTGCGGCGTACGGTGGCCTCGCTGCGGCGTCATCTGCGGGCCGGCGCACTGGTGGTCGGTCTCGAACCCTCCTGCACCGCGGTGTTCCGGGCGGACGCCTTCGACCTGTTTCCCGACGACGAGGATGTGCGCCGGCTCAAGCGGCAGACCGTGACCCTGGCCGAACTGCTCCACGAGCACACCCCCGGCTGGCGGCCGCCCCAGCTCTCCCGGACCGCGTTGATCCAGACCCACTGCCACCAGCACGCCGTACTCGGCACAACCGCCGAAGAGGCGGTGCTGCGCCAGGCCGGGGTGACGGCGCACTTCCTCGACTCCGGCTGTTGCGGGCTGGCCGGCAACTTCGGCTTCGAACGGGGGCACTACGAGGTCTCCGAGGCCTGCGCCGAACGGGTGCTGCTGCCGGCGGTACGCGCCGCCGAACCGGGCGATGTCATCCTCGCCGACGGGTTCAGCTGCCGTACCCAGATCGCGCAGGGTGCGGCGGACGGGCGCGCCGCGATCCACCTCGCCGAGTTGCTCCGCGCCGGGCTGCGCGGCGACCACGGCGAACCGATGCCGGAACGCCGGTGGGCGCAGCGCCCGGACCAGCCCACCGCGCCGCTGCGGGCGCTGGTCGGCGCGGCGGCCGGGGTCGCGGCGACCGGCGCGCTGATCGGCGCGCTGACCGCGCTGGCCGGCACCCGTGTCCCGGGGCGCGGGCCGGGCGCGTCCGGGACCGGCACCACTCGCCGGCGGTGAGCGGGGTGCGGCTGGTCGCCCGGGCCTACCGGGTGCCGACTGACGCGCCCGAAGCAGACGCCACGCTCACCTGGTCCAGCACCACCCTGGTGCTGGCCGAGGCGAGCGCGGACGGGTTCACCGGGCTCGGCTGGACGTACGGGCCGGCGGCGACCGCCGGTGTCGTCACCGAGTTGCTCGCGCCGGCCGTGGCGCGGATCGACCCGGACGACGTACCGGCCGCCTGGCTGGCGATGCACCGCGAACTGCGCAACGCCGGCCGGCCCGGGATCGGGGCGCTGGCCCTCTCCGCGGCGGACAACGCACTCTGGGACCTCAAGGCCCGCCGGCTGAACCTGCCGCTGGCCCGCCTGCTCGGTACCGTACGGCGTCGGCTGCCGGTCTACGCCAGCGGCGGATTCACCAGCTACGACAGGGAGCGGCAGCACCGGCAGTTGGCTGCCTGGACACGGGAGCAGGGCATCCCCCGGGTGAAGATCAAGATCGGCGGCTCCTGGGGGGCCGAGGAGGAACGCGACCTGGCCCGGATGGCAGCCGCCCGTCGCAGCATCGGCGAGGACGCCGAACTCTACGTCGACGCCAACGGCGGTTACCGGCGCAAGCAGGCGATCCGGGTGCTGCGGGCGGCCGGCGACCTCGACATCCGGTGGTTCGAGGAGCCGGTCAGCTCCGATGACCTGGCCGGGCTGGGCATGGTCCGGGACCGGGTGACCGCCGACGTGGCGGCCGGCGAGTACGGCTACGACCTGGCCTACTTCCAGCGCATGGTGCCGTATGTGGACTGCCAGCAGGTCGATGTGACTCGGTGCGGTGGGATCAGTGAGTTTCTCCGGGCGGCGACGGTGGCCGCAGCGGCCGGACTGGAGGTCTCCGCGCACACCGCGCCGAACCAGCACCTCGCCGTCGCCGCGGCGGTGCCGAACCTACGACATCTGGAGTGGTTCCACGACCACGTCCGCATCGAGGCACTCCTCTTCGACGGCGCGGTGCAGGCACTCGGCGGCGACGCCCCGGTGAACCTGACGGAACCGGGCAACGGGCTGGCGCTGCGGCACACCGACGCCGAGCCGTTGCGGATAGCCTGACGGCCTCTGATCCACCGACCGCCGGATTTCCCCGCCCGTCGGGGTCGGACAAGCCACGCACCCGACGGCGACTTCGGCCAACTCGGTCCATGCCAATACTAATAGACGATCGTTGATATTTCGACCCGTAGGTGTGATACTTGCTGGAAGCGCTCCCACAGTGATCGTCAGCGCCGAGGAACGGAGGATGTACAGTGCGTTCACACAAGCCCGATCAATCCGGTGGGCGATCTCGGTCAGCCGCCCGCAAGCCCCTTCGAGCGCTTGTCGTTGTGCTCAGCATGGTGCTCGGCACGCTGACCTGGACCGGCACGGCTCAAGCTCACGGCACCATCATCAACCCGTCGACTCGGGCCTACCAGTGCTGGAAGGACTGGGGAAACAACCACACGAACCCGGCCATGCAGCAACAGGACCCCATGTGCTACCAGGCGTTCCAGGCCAACCCTGACACCATGTGGAACTGGATGAGCGCGCTGCGCGACGGCCTCGGTGGACAGTTCCAAGCCCGTACCCCCGACGGACAGCTGTGCAGCAACGCCCTCTCCAGGAACAACAGCCTGAACAACCCCGGATCGTGGAAGGCGACCAACGTCGGCCGCAGCTTCACGGTCCAGCTGTACGACCAGGCCAGCCACGGTGCCGACTACTTCCGGGTCTACGTCACCAAGCAGGGGTTCAACCCAACCACCCAGCGCCTCGGTTGGGGAAACCTCGACTTGATCACGACGACCGGGCGTTACGCGCCGGCGCAGAACATCTCGTTCAACGTCTCGACCTCTGGGCGCACCGGCCACCACATCCTCTTCGTGATCTGGCAGGCATCGCACCTGGACCAGGCCTACATGTGGTGCAGCGACATCAACATCTCCTGATCCGCAGGAACGACAGCCGCGGAACTACTCCGGCCCAGGACATCGTCCTGGGCCGGAGTAGTTCCACCGACGGTGGCCCAGCCGGCCGTGCGGAAAGACCGACCGGCAACCGGGCTGCTAGCGTTCGGCGCCATGTGGACCGAGGCGATCGTGGCCGGGCGCCCGGCATGGCGGCACACCCCGTCCGGGGTGGTGTTCCGGAAGGTTCCGGGCGGCACGTTCCGGATGGCGCCGCCGACCTCTCTCCCTGGCAGGGCTGCGACGAGTGGCTGCTGCTACTCTCCGCCACCCGGTACGAGCACGCCCAGTTCACCGCGGTACGCCCGGTCGCACCACTGCCACCCCGCTGAGAGCTGTCCCCAGCGGATCCAGCTTCTGGCCAGTGCCAGGGGTAGAGGCGTGGTCACGACAAGCCGGCGAGCAGGTGCCGTGCCCGGGCCCGTTCGTCGGCGCATACATCGTCGAGATCGCCCGGCACCGGCGTGTCCAGGCACAAGCGAAGCAGCTCGACGGCCTCGACGCGCCGGCCCTGCCGGGCCATCAGATCGCCGAGACAGCAGAGGACGACAACCCTGGTGACACCGCCGGTGTCGGCATCCCCGGCGGCCAGCGCGTCCCTGAGCGTGCCCTCCGCCCGCGTCACCTCGCCCCGGTCGAGCAGACGAAGCGCCTTGGCCAGAAGCAAAGGTGCGGGCAGCGGCATGGAAGCATGATGACAGTTCACCGAGCAGTCCTGAGCAACCAGCCGCTGCCGCAGCCTCGACCGCACGACGCCCAGATCGCCGCAGATGACGAGGACGTCACGCCTCACCCGCTGCCACGAACGTGACGCCCCCTCCCCTCCCCCTCCCCGGACTGGACACCGGTCAGGGTCGCGGTGAGGCCCCAGGTGGCGTACGGCAGCGTGACGGAGCCGCCCAGATCGTCGACCGCCGCGCCCACGTCCGCCAGCACCGCCGCCACCCGGTCTGGCGGCAGACTACTGAGGCCGCCCGAGGTCGACACGAGGTCCAAGAGCTCGTCGCGGGTGTACGAGCGCTTCCAGTCGTACCGCCACAGTTCGGGCTCGCTGAACCCGCCCGCCTCGCGGATCCCGTCCGCAGCCCTGGCGTACAGCGCCTGGTACCCGTCGAGGATCGAGCCGTCGGCAGGGCCGCCGAGGTTGAGCGGTGAGTCAGGGACCACACGGCGGTACGCCGCGGCGAGGGCGTCCGCCACGGTGGGCGGAAGCTGGTACACGTGCCCGAACGGCGCCAGCACGCCGGCCGGCCGCAGGATCCGTGCCGCCTTCGCCGCACCTGCGATCGGGTCGACCCAGTGCCAGGCCGTACCGGAGACGACCGCGTCGAAGGTGCGCCCGGCCGGCTCCCACGCCTCGAAGGTCGCGACCTCGACCTTGAGGCCGGTCCCGCGCGCGAAGCCGGCCATCCGGGGATCGGCCTCGACACCGAGCACCGCGCGGCCGGCGGCCAGGAACTGGCGGGCTTCGATGCCGGTGCCGCAACCGATGTCGAGGAAGTCGGTGCCCGGGCTGAGAGCCACGATCCGCTCGATCATGGCGTCGGGGTACGGGGGCCGGCTCCGGTCGTACCGTTCGGGGTCGACCCCGAACGACTCCGCCATGCGGCGGTGCAGGTGCGGGTTTGGGGTGGGCGAGGACGGTACAGTGGGCATGCGCCCACAGTAGTGGGCGCATGCCCACTACTGCAATCGTGTTCGCTCAGTGAGGGAAGGGACGCCCGTTGCCGACCGGCGTAGCATTACAAGATCCACGCCGACAACTCTTCGACGCCGCGGTGCGGGTGCTGGTCCACGACGGTGTCACCGGCCTCACCAGTCGGGCGGTCACCACAGAGGCGGGCGTCGCCAAGGGGGTCCTGCATCGGCACTTCGCCGACTTCGACGCCTTCCTCGCCGAGCTGGTGCTGGAGCGCATCGCTGAGGTCGAGGCCCAGGCCAGTGCACTGCGGGAGGCAGCCGGGACCGGTAGCGTCGCCGACAACCTGACCCGTGCCCTGATGACCCTCTTCGAGCCGGTCATGGGCGCGATCGTGGTCCTCGTCATCGCCCGGGACGAACTGCGCACGCGGCTGCGTGCTGCCGGCACCGCCCGGTTTCCGCTCGTCGGCGAGGGCGTGGCCATGATCGCCGGGTACCTGACGGCCGAGCGGGACCATGGCCGGATCGCCTCCGACACCGACATCGACACCCTCGCACCCACCCTGATCGGCACCGCGCACCTGCTCTTCACCGAGCAGCCGGGCAGCCCACCGGAGCCCGCGGCCGTCCGCAAGGTCGTGACCACGGTCCTGGCCAGCGCCATACGGTGACTGCCGTCCCATCCCCGACCTAGGCAGTCAAGGGATTCGCTCATCGACTTCTCGTCACCGGTGGTACGCCCATTCCGACGACGTGAGGATCGGGGCAGTCCGGAACGTCCGGCAACTGCCGGCGCCCTGCGCCGGTCGCGACACATCAGGCGCGGCCCGCCGACTTGTTGTCCTGCCGGCCCGTGTCTACTGTGCGGTGATGCTCTCGCGACTGTTGACGGTAACCTTCGATGCGCACGACGCGGCTCGCCTGGCGCAGTTCTGGGCCGGCGTCCTCGGTCGGGAGGTCGTCGAGGAAACCGGCAGTGCGCTCCTGCCCGGCGACGATGCCCAGCTCAGTCTCCGGTTCGTCCCGAGCCGCGCGGAGAAGGTGGGGCTGAACCGCATGCACCTTCACCTGACCAGCACCAGCCTCGCCGACCAGCAGCACAAGGTGGCGACGGCGCTGGGGCTCGGCGCCGGCCACCTCGACGTCGGGCAGCGCCCCGAGGAGGGGCACGTCGTCCTGGCCGACCCCGAGGGCAACGAGTTCTGCGTGATCGAGCCGGGCAACGCCTTCCTTGCCGGTTGCGGCCTGCTCGGGGAACTCGCCTGCGACGGCACCCGGGAGGTCGGCCTCTTCTGGAGCGAGGCGCTGGGCTGGCCGCTGGTGTGGGACCAGGACCAGGAGACCGCGATCCAGTCACCGAACGGCGGTACGAAGGTCGCGTGGGGAGGCCCGCCCGTGGCCCCGAAAGAGGTGAGGAACCGGCAGCGCTTCGACCTCGCCCCGGCCGGCGGTGACCAGCAGGCGGAGGTCGACCGGCTGGTCTCCCTCGGGGCCACTCGGCTCGAGGTCGACCAGGACGGCGCCGTCGTGCTGGCCGATCCGGACGGCAACGAGTTCTGCGTCAGGGGGAGCTGACCACAGCGCGACCGGGTTGCCCAGGAGGTCAGGGCGGCGCCCGCAGGTGGGCGACACCACCGGCGGCCACGGCCAGGATCAGCCGATCAACGGCAGCGATATCTGGTAGCGGGGCATCCATCACCGGGTCCCGGCCTCACCCGGCTGGCCCGGGACTCCAGGTAACGTTGCTCGGCGATGCTGGCGGTGGACTTCGCGGCGCGCCGGTAGTGGGCGTACGCCCCGGCCGTGTCGCCGGTCTTCTCCAGTAGATGCGCCCGTACGGACAGCAGCCGGTGATGCCCGGCCATCCGCTCGTCGTCATCGAGTGTGCAGAGCAAGGCCAGTCCGGCCGACGGCCCCTCGATCTCGGCGAGCGCGACCGCCCGATTGAGGGTGACCATCGGGTTCGGAGCGATTCGTTCCAGGATCAGATAGAGGGCGTGCACCTGCGCCCAGTTGGTCTCCTCGGCCGTGGTCGCGTCGTCGTGCGTGGCCGCGATGGCGGCCTGTAGCTGGTACGGCCCCAGCGCCGGGCCGGCCAATGACGCCTTGGCCAGTTCGGTGCCCTCGTCGATCAGTCCGCGGTCCCACTTCGTGCGGTCCTGCTCGTCCAGCGGCACCAGGTCGCCGGCTGCCGTCGTACGCGCCTTCCGGCGAGCGTGGGTCAGCAGCATCAGCGCGAGCAGCCCGGTCACCTCGTCGTCCTCGGGCAGTTGGGCGTGCACCATCCTGGTCAGCCGGATCGCCTCGTGCGCGAGGTCGGCACGGTGCACCTCGGTGCCGGAGGAGGCGGCGTACCCCTCGTTGAAGATCAGGTAGAGCACGTGCAGGACGACCCGTAGCCGCTCCTCGCGCTCCGCGCCCTGCGGCAGGCGGAACGAGCTGCCGGCCGCCTTGATGCGCTGCTTGGCCCGGCTGATCCTGGCCGCCATCGTCGCCTCCGGCACCAGGAACGCGCGGGCGATCTCGGCGGTGGTCAGGCCGCCGACCGCCCGCAACGTCAGGGCGATCTGTGAGGCCGCGGTCAGCGTCGGATGACAGCACAGGAACAGCAGGACTAGGGTGTCGTCGGTGTCCGGTACGTCCTCGGGCACCAGTTCGGTGGCTACGGCCGACTCCCGCTCGCGGCGCGCGCGGTCACTGCGCAGCTGGTCGATGAACCGCCGGGACGCGACGGTCACCAGCCAGCCGCGCGGATTGTCCGGCACCCCCTCGGCCGGCCACCGCACGGTGGCGGCGAGCACGGCCTCCTGCACGGCGTCCTCACACCCTTCGAACTGGCCGTGCCGACGTACCAGCGCGCCGAGGACCTGCGGCGTCAGCTCACGCAGCAGGTCCTCGATGCCTCGTGCCGTCATGCCTCCAATTGTCCGTCAGCAAACATCACCTGCCGCACCTCGACACCCAGACCCTCAATCGCGGCGTCCGGGATCTGCAGTGCCAGCTCGATCGCCCGCTCCTTGTTCTCGCAGTCGATCAGGTAGAAACCGCCCAGATACTCCTTCGACTCCAGAAAAGGGCCGTCGGTCACCACCGGCTGGCCGTTGCGTACGCGCACCACAGCGGCCTGCGACGGATCCACCAACGCCTGCGTGGTGATCAGCTCGCCGGACTCCTTCAGCGCCTCGATGAACGTGCCGTGGCCGTCGCCGATCGCCGCCCTCTCCTCGTCGGTCAGCGCGTCCAGCACGGCCGGGTTGATGTGCAGGCTGATCAGGAACTGCATCCTGGTACTCCTCGTGGTTCGCGAGCCCTGGTTGGCCCTTCGCCGGTTGGTCGGAGTCGCCGCCGCCGTCTTGACGTCCCGGCCAGGACTTTCGCATGAGGTTCTCCACCGTCGCACCACCCGGACCGCGAGGTCGTCATTTCGGGTGACGCCCGCCATGGCAGACGGGAGAGATTTCTCCCGTACTGATGTCAAGAAGCTCTCGGCCGCTCCGACCAACCTGCGACACGTCGAGAGAACAGGAAATTTCGGATATGCGAGTCAACCGGGCATGGCTGGGACTGGCCGTCCTCATGATGCCGACGTCGCTCGTCGCGATCGATACGACGGCGTTGCTCCTCGCACTCCCACGGCTGAGCGCCGACCTGGGTGCCACCAACGTCCAGCAGTTGTGGATCAGTGACAGCTACGGCTTCATGGTGGCCGGCCTGGTCATCACGATGGGTACGCTCGGCGACCGGATCGGCCGCCGCCGGCTGCTGATGATCGGCGGGGCGGCCTTCGCGGTGCTGTCAGTCATGGCGGCCTTCGCGGCCAACCCGCTGGTGCTGATCGTCGCGCGTGCGCTGCTGGGCGTTGCCGGCGCCTCCCTGGCGCCGTCCACCCTTGCCCTGATCACCAACATGTTCCGGGACGTCCGACAGCGCGGGCGGGCCATCGCGATCTGGGCGGCCTGCCAGTTCACCGGCGGCGCGCTCGGTCCCGTACTCGCCGGACTCCTGCTCCAGCACTTCTGGTGGGGATCGGTGTTCCTCGCCGCCGTGCCGGCGACGGTGCTGCTGCTGGTCGCCGGGCCGGCCCTGCTGCCGGAGTTCCGCAGCGACCAGGTCGGCAGGCTGGACCTGGCCAGCGTCGGGCTGTCGCTCGCGGCCGTGCTTCTGATGGTCTTCGGCATCAAGCAGTTGACCGTCGAGCACGTGTCGGTCGTACCGGCCGCGGCCCTCGTCCTCGGCACGGTCATCGGCTACCTGTTCGTACGCCGGCAGTTGCGGCTGGATACACCGCTGCTGGACCTGCGGCTGTTCCGCAGCCGCCCGTTCACGGCCGTACTCATCGCGCTGGCCTTCGCCGGGATCGCCATGGCGGGTACGGGACTGCTGGTGACCCAGTATCTGCAGGGCGTGCTGGGATTCTCGCCGGTCGCGTCGGCGATGCTGTTCGCACCAATGGGCCTGGGCACCGCGGTCGGCACCATGGCCGCGCCGGCGCTGACCCGGCGGATGAGGCCGGCGACCGCGATCGCCGGTGGGCTGGTGGGGTCTGCGCTCGGCAGCCTGCTGCTGGTCGGCGTGCACGGTGCGGGCGCCCTGCCGATGGTGATGATCGGCATCGCCGTGCTGGCGTTGGGCACCGGTCCGCTGTTCGCGCTGGGAACCGGGCTGGTCGTCGGGTCCGTACCGCCCGAGCGGGCCGGTTCGGCGGCCTCGATGTCGGAGACCGGCAACTACTTCGGTGGCTCGCTCGGCTTCGCGCTGCTGGGCGTGCTGGCCGCGGTGGTCTACCGCAGCGGGATGGACGGCACGTCCGACTCACTGGCCGGCGCGGTCGCCGCGAGCCGGCATCTTCCCGCCGGTCAGGGCGCGGATCTGCTGCACAGCGCGCGGGAGGCGTTCACCACCAGCCTGCACGTCACCGGCGTCGCCGCCGCGATCATCTTCACCGGACTGGCCGTACTGGTCCTGACCATGCGCCCGGCAACCCGGACCGCCCCGGCCGTACTCCCCGAATACGAGACGACTCGCGGATAGGACCCCGCCGGTCGCTCACGGCGGAAGTCCACCGGCAGGGACTCCGTCGTAGGCTGCTATCTCGCCCGTGGTGGACAGGAGGTTGAGATGGCCGAGACGACGCTGACCGAGACGATGCTGGCCGAGGTGATGGCCGAGCTGGCCGAGCTCGAGGACCCGAAGATCCGCAAGGTGAACGAGAAACACGGTGACGATCATGGTGTGAACCTCGGCAAGCTGCGCGCACTCGCGAAGCGGCTGAAGACGCAGCAGGAACTCGCGCGCCAACTCTGGGAGACGGATGAGACCGCGGCGAGACTGCTGGCGATCCTGATCTGCCGACCGAAGGCGTTCGCGCGTGACGAGTTGGACGTCATGTTGCGTACGGCGCGCACACCCAAGGTGCACGACTGGCTCGTGAACTACGTGGTGAAGAACAACCCGCACTCCGAAGAGCTTCGCCTGGCCTGGTTTGCCGATCCGGATCCGGTGGTCGCGAGTGCCGGCTGGGCGCTGACCACCGAGCGCGTGGCCAAGAAACCCGAGGGCCTCGACCTCGCAGGACTGCTCGACGTCATCGAGGCGGAGATGAAGGACGCCCCGGATCGCCTGCAGTGGGCGATGAACCACTGCCTGGCTCAGATCGGGATCGAGCACGCCGACCACCGGGCCCGTGCGATCGCCATCGGCGAGCGCCTGGAGGTGCTCAAGGACTACCCGACTCCCCCGGGCTGCACGTCTCCGTTCGCGCCCATCTGGATCAGCGAGATGGTGCGCCGACAGCAGGCCCAGTAGGAAGGTTCACCCGCACGCTCGTTGAGCGTCGGGCCGCCGACGACGAGGACTGGAGCGGGTGGCAGGCCGCAGCTCGGACGTGGTGCGCGGATATGCCAGACCAGGTACCCTGCGCGCGGCAGATATGGGCGCGATTCTGGCTGGCGGGGACCGCGCTCACATGATCATAGATCGATCGGTTCGATGACCTGCTTGCGGGCGTGCTGGTAGATGATCGAGCTGCGGAAGCCGACGATCTCGCGGCGTCCGCTGAACTTGTCCATGAGGAAGGCGTGCAGGCCGTCCACGCTGGGCACGGCGACGTGGACCAGGAAGTCGTCGCCGCCCGCCACGACGAACACCGACAGCACCTCGGGCAGATCCATCGCGTACTTCTTGAAACGGTCGATGACCGTACGGCTCAGGGGCCGGACCTGCACGTGCAGCAGGGCTTGGACACCGCGGTTGAGCGCGGGCAGGCTGATCTCGGCATGGAATCCGGTGATCACGCCGCGTTCCCGGAGGGCGCGTACCCGCTCGAGACAGGTGGACGGCGCGATGCCGACCGCGCGGGCCAATTCGCGGTTGGTCTGCCGTGCATCCGTTTGCAGGCGTTCGATGATCGCCGTATCAAGTTCGTCCACGACCCAGATCTTGCCACTTTTGTCGAACGATGTTCGGAAAGAGCGAGACGGCGCCGGTCACCTGCCTAATGTCGGCCCGCTGCGGCAAACGAACGGCAGGGAGCCATCATGGTCATGAGCGGGATCGACACCGACTTCACGCACGAACACGTCGTCGTCAGGCAAGGCGCACGATCGGGCCTGCCGATCGTGGTCGCGGTGCACTCCACCAAGCTCGGGCAGGCCATCGGCGGCTGCCGGCTCGCACCCTACCCGCACTGGAGTGACGGGCTCACCGACGCGCTGCGGCTCTCCGCCGCGATGTCGGACAAGTGCGCGCTGGCCGGTCTGCCCAACGGCGGCGGCAAGACCGTCGTCGCCCTGCCCGTGGGCGGCCCGCCGAGCACTGCCGACCGCACGGCGGTGCTGCACGACGTGGGCGACGTCATCGCCGGTCTGGGCGGCAGCTACGCCACCGGCCCGGACGTGGGCACCGGACCGGACGACATGGTCACGATCGCCGAGCGCACCCCGTACGCGTTCTGCCGACCGGTCGACGCCGGCGGCAGCGGCGACTCCTCCGAGTACACCGCGGTCGGGGTACTCGCCGCACTGCACGCTCTGTGCTCCGAAAGGTTCGGCTCGGACGACCTGTCCCTGCGCCGCTTCGCCGTGCTCGGCCTCGGCCGGGTCGGTGGCCACGTGCTGCGGATGCTCGCCGACGCCGGCGCGACCCTGGTCGCCAGCGACATCGACGAGAGCTTGCGTCCGCTCGCCGACGCCGCCGGTGCCGCCTGGGTCACTCCGCAGGAGTGCCTGAGCGCCGACGTGGAGGTGCTCGTTCCCGCCGCTCTCGGCGGCCTGCTGACCGCGCGTTCGGTGCCGGCGCTGCGCTGCGTCGCGATCGCCGGACCGGCCAACAACCAACTCGACACCCAAGCCACCGCCGACCTGCTGCACCAGCGCGGCATCCTCTGGGCGCCGGACATCGTCGTCAGTGCCGGCGGCATCATCCACGCCACCGCCGTCGAGCTGCTGAACGAGACCTCCGCCCAGGCCACCGTCCGGGTCAGCGGCATCGCCGACACCCTCGCCAGCATCCTGCATACCGCCCGAACCACCGGCTCGACCCCGGCCGAAGCCGCGCGCTCCCGCGCCCGCCAGCGCATTCACGGCGGTCGCGGCTAGCCTCTGCCGCCACCACTCGGCACTGCGAAGGCAAGGCCACGCTCGGCCAGCGCGGCGGCCAGGATGCTGACCGCCCGCGGCCCGACCCCGTGCAAGGCCAGTAGATCGCGGCGCCGGTAGGTGGCCACTTCCGCCAGCGTCGTGATACCGGCTTCGAGCAAGGCGCTGTTGGCTGGCCGTCCGATCGGTGGCAGGTCACCGATCTGCACGGGCACATGGCGAGTACTCACGCGATCACGATAGTTCCGCCGCGCTGCCGACCCGCGACCCCACGGAGTGCGGCGGCTCCGACCTGCCGCAGGGCTCCCGCAGTGCTGCCATCATCCCGACCTCCAGGCTCCGCCTCGTGCGTGCGGTCACCGGGTCTTCGGGCCGATCGGGTTTGCGGTCAGGCCCGGCACCGCATCGGCGTGGATACCGGTCCAGGTCACGCACCCGGACTCCGCCAGTACGAAGATCGCCGGGAATCCCTCGATACCGAACGCGTGCCGCATCGCCTCGTCTGCGTCGACGACGATCCGGGCCACCGGGTCCAACTGGTTGAGGAACCGGGCCGACGCGCCGGGTCCCGTCACCACGGCGAGCACCCGCCCGGAGCCGCCCGGCCACCGGGCCGCCACCACCCGGAACCGTGCGCGCTCGCGGCGGCAGGATGCGCAGGTGGGGCTGAAGAAGCCGACCAGCGTGTCCGCCGGTACGTCCGGAGTGACCGGGCGGCCGCGGGTGTCGTGAGCGAGAAAGCCTCCCACGGTGTCACCGCGGGACAGTGCACGCGCGGGAACTCCCTGCCTCTCCACCTCCGACAGCAGTTCGGACTGGTAGCGCAGGCGCCGCACGACCGCCGCCAGCAGGGCGGTGTTGAACGCGCACACGATGCTGTTGAGCACGACGGCGGCGACGAGCACGGACATGACGCGGCCTCACAGACGAGCGGTGAACAGGGAGGTGATCTCGTGCAGGCGGGTGATGAAGGTGGCCAGCGCGACGGCGGCCAGCGCACATAGCAGGATGGCGTCCCAGCGCATCGATACGGCCCCGGTCGCGAGGTGGCTGCTCACGAGTCCGCCGAACACCACGCCCAGCAGCAGGACGTTACGGGCGATGGCGGTGTGGCGGGTGGCGGAAACCGACGAGCCGAAGCAGCCGCACTCCAGTGCCTGCCCGGATTCCGGGGACCGCGCCAGTGCCCAGGTGAAGCCGCACAGCAGCACGCCGGCCACGCCGAGTCCAGCGGTGGAGAGCGGGCCCGCGGATGCGGTCACCGCCACGGTCACCTCGCCGGCGACGACGAGCCGGGCCAGCGCCGAGGCCGGTTCCTCCGGCAGGCCCGTCAACAGGCGGGTGGAACGGCGGAACCGCGCGTACGCCGCCCGGCTGCGAAGCTTGCCGAACGCGGAGAGCGCGAACACCACGACGACCGCGCCACGGCAGACCAGGCAGAGGTACGGGAGCACCGCGCTCATCCGAGTTCCTGGCGGTTCTCGGCGGCGACGGTCAGCAGGGGGATGTGGAAGTCCTCCGGGTACGGCTCGTCCACCGCGGCGCCGTCCACCGAGACCCAGGCATGCGCACCAAAAGGCGGATACCGCCGTACGCCGGCGTGCCACACCGGCCAGCCGCCCTCCAGCCGGCACAGCAGCACGGTGGCGATCGAACGCGGCAGGCATCCGAGTGGACCGCTACAGAAGGCGCTGATCGCGACGGTGTCCCGGCGTGCGGTGGCCGCCTCCGCACGACTCGCCGGACGCGCGCCACGGCTCAGGCGGTGCAGTACTCGATGAATGCGATCGGGCTTCTGCACGGCCAGCAGCCTGGCCATGGCAACGACCGCGCGCACGACCAGCCGCCGCCGCATACCCAGGCGCCGGGGGTCGTGTTTGAGTACCTGTTCCGAGGTCACGCCGCGACCACCAGTCCAGCCGCCTCCAGGTCGGCGATCAGCCCGGGCACGTCCGCGACCATCGCCGCGGCATCGCCGTCGAACTCCTCCTCGAGTCGTGCCGCCGCGTGCTCGGGGCTCCCGTCGGCCAGCAGCGAGGCGAGCACCGCCGCCGCGGTCGGGTTGAGCGTCCAGTACTCGCCGGAGCTGGAGTCCAGGAGCACGCCGCCGTACTCGGTCGGCGTCCAGGACACCCGGTCGGGTAGCTTCCACGTCATGGTCGTTCCTCATCGGATAGCGGGTGCGGGCTCCACGGTGCGCAGCCAGGTCTCGCAGGCCAGAGTCTGGTCGAGGTCGTACCAGGTGCGGTCGTCCGGATCGCGAACGGCCGCGCGCAGTGCATCGGCGTCCACGAGGCCGTGTCCGGCCAGCCGCGAATTGTCGGCGAGTGCGAGCAGGTCGTCGCGGTACTGGTGGGCGCCACGGGCGGCGGCGATCGAGGTGTCGGCCTTGGTGTCGCGCGCCAGCAGAGCCGGTGACAGCACTCCCTGCATGGCGGCGCGGATCAGGGGCTTGTAGTCCCGGGGTGAGGTGATGTGTGCGGGGTGCGCCGCCAGGCATGCCTCAAGGACCTGGTCGTCGAGGTACGGCAGAGCCGCGGTCACCCCGGCCCGGCGGGTCGATTGGGCGAGGTGCCGGGCATTTGCCGCACCTGCGTACACCCCGGCGAGCCGGCCGTGTAGCCCGCGGTCGCCGGAGAGCGGCACTGCCGCGGCCGCCCGCTCGCGCAGTGCCTCGCCCAGCCCCGCCCTGGCATCCGCGGTGAGCCACGGCGCGGCCGCGACCGGTGCTCCCCAGCCGAGGAGCGGACGCACCCGTGCGATCTCGGCACCGTCAAGGTCCTCGCCGAGCGACGCCATCCAGCGGCCGTACGAGCGCCTGTCCACGACCGCCCGCAGCGTGTCCCGGCGTCGCCACCGGTATGCCGCGCGCAGCAGTCGCAGGTGACGAAGAGCCTGCCACGGATGCGTTGCCAGCAGGGTCAGTTGCATCATGGGGTCGGCGGTGAGCAGTTCGTCACCGCCGAACCCGGTGAGACGGGTACGAGCGCCGTGCGCGGCAGCCCGGCGGGACACGGCGAGGAAGCTCGCTCGGTACAGCACCGCGGCGGTCGGCTCGTCGAAGCGGTCCTCCGCCCGGAGGATGCCCTCGTACGGTAGGGGGTTCGCCTCGCCGTCCACCACCTCGTGGGTCACGGAGCCGAGTTCGGCGGCGGCCCGGCGGGCCCACGGCAGGTCGTCGTCGAGCGGGTCCGGGCTCACGCACGTCAGCCCGACCACCCGGCTGCCGCTGCCGACGGCCAGCGCGCACAGCGACGTCGAATCCATGCCGCTCAGGTCGCTCGCTATCACGTCGTGGGCGCCCGCGCGTACGGCCACGGCGTCGGACAGCGCCCGACGCAGCCGGTCGGCGGCGGTGGTCAGGTCGAGCACGGGTTCGGGAGCGCGCCATCGGGTCACGATGCGCGGTGCCGCGGCACGATCCAGAAGTAGCCGCCCGTCCGGAGGTACGGCGTGCACTCCGCGCCAGACCGGCTGCCAAAAGATCGGCCAGGGGGCGTACGGGGCAAGCATCCGCAGGGCAAGCGCCTCGTCGTCGACCTGCGCGCCGCCCAGCCCGGCCAGTACGTCGGCCCGGTCGCCGGCGGCGGTCTGCTCCCCCACGGAGACGAAATAGACCCGGCGGTATCCGGACAGGCTGCCGTGCACCGCCGTCCCCGCCGGGGTCGCGGCGAGCGCGTGGAAGCTTCCGGGCAGGCCCTGCAGGGCAGCGCACATCTGCGCGGCGTCGCGGGCGCCCGCACCGCGTCGTTCGAGGTCATCCGTTGAGAGACGGTGTTCGCCGAGCGCGACGAGGCGGCGGTCGCCCAACTCGGCCACCGCCACCTCGTCGTCCGTCCACCGGCCGAGCAGCCATGGGCGTCCGGAGGCATGGGTGAGCATCCGCAGCCCCGTGGCCCGCTGCCGGAGCGGCTCGGCGAGCGCGCGACCGGCCTCGGTGTCTGGGACGACCACGAACCACGAAAGCCCGGATGCCATGTCCGGAACGGCCACCATGGGCACTACCCCTCTGTCTCGGTACGGTGGGCTCGTGCCGTCAGCTGCAGATCGAACGCGGCTTCTGGGTGACGAACGACTCCCGGCAGCTGGTGAAAAGGCTGCCAGCCGTCTTGCGGGCGAAGCTGCCTTCCTTCGACAGGGTGGGCCGCTCGTAGGCCTTCTTCTTCACCATCTCGATGTACCTCCTCGGTGTGAGTCGGGCTCCGGCGTTCCGAGCCCGTCGTGCGAGCACTATCCGAGGTGGATCTATACTGCCGCGATATCGGAGCTTTGTTTCCGCACCTGCGCACCGGCTCCGGTGAGCAACTGGGTCGCGGCCAGCCCGCGGTAGAGCTCGCAGCCGTCCACGAGGTCGGCGTGCGTGCCTACCGCACGAATCCGGCCCGCGTCCAGCACGACGATGCGGTCGGCCCGGGTCACCGTGGACAGCCGGTGCGCCACCATCACCACCGTGGTGGTCCGCGAGACGGCGGCGACGATCTCACCGAGCGCACGTTCGTTCATGGCGTCGAGCTGCGAGGTCGGCTCGTCGAGCAGCAGCAGCCCCGGTCGGCGCAGCAGGGCACGGGCGATCGCGATGCGTTGCCGTTCCCCGCCGGACAGCGACGCACCGCGATGGCCGACCTCGGTGCCGAGGCCGTCCGGCAGCCGCCGTAGCAGCGGGACGAGGCGGGTCCGTTCGAGGACCTCCGCGAGCCACGGCTCCGGCACGTGTGCCGCGCCCATCGTCACGTTGTCCCGCAGCGTTCCGGACAGGACCGGAGCGTCCTGCTCGACGTAGCCGATCCGGGCGCGCAGGTTGGCCAGGGGCCATTCCCGTACGTCGCGGCCGTCGATCTCGACCCGACCGGTGGTGGGATCGTAGAAGCGCTCGATCAGCGCCAGCAGGGTCGTCTTCCCGGCACCGGAGGGCCCCACGATGGCGGTGAGGCCGGTCGCCGGCAGCCGCAGGTCGACGTGCTCCAGGATCGCCGGGCCGCCGGGCCGATGTCGCAGCGAGACGTCCCGGAACGTCACCGTCACGGGCGCCGCGGCGCTGCCCGCCGGGGCGTCCACGGGCCGGTCCAGGTCCTCGGCGGCGAGTTCGGCGATCCCGTCGATACGCCGGACCGCTGCGAGGCCCGCCTGTAGCCCGGTGAAGCCGCCCACCAGCTGGGTCACCGGGCCGCCGAGGTAGAAGAGGTACAGCAGGAAGGCCACCAGAGACGACACGGCGAGACCGCCGGCGGCGACCCGCGCCCCGCCCACCCCCAGCACCACGATGAAGGCGACCTGGACCGCGAGGCCGGTGGCGATGCCGGCCAGCGAGACCCACCGCGCCGCCTGCCGCCCGCGCCGCCACGCCTGCCGGGCCGCGTCGTGCACCGCGGCGGCCTGCCGCTCCTCGGCGCCGTTGGCCTTGACCGTCCGAAAGGCGCCCAGCGTACGCTCGAGGACCGCTCCCATCCCGCCGACCGCCTCCTGCGCCTGTTCCCCGGCGCTGCGGATCCGCGGGACCAGGGCCAGCGTCACCGCGGCGAGCATCAGCAGCACAGTCAGTACCACCGTGAGCAGGACCGCATCGAGCCGCGCCATCAGGACCACCGCGCCCGCGATCTGAAAGGTCCCCGCCACCAGGTCGATCACGTTGCTGGTGGCCGCCGCCCGCAGTTGCGTGGTGTCGCCCGTCGCCCGCGACAGCAGGTCCCCGGGCTCGGCGCCGTCCACGACCGCGACGCGCAGGCGCAGCAACCGGGTGACAAGCCGCCGGCGCGCGGTCAGCACGACGCTCTCGGCGGTCAACTCCACGAGGTACATGCCCCAGACCCCGACGATCACGCTGAGTACCAGCAGCGATACCAGCAGCAGCATCGGCTGGTGGTACGGGGTGCCGCCGGTCAGCGCGTCGATCAGGCTCTTGACCACCATCGGCTGGGCGAGATTGGCCAGTCCGCCGAGGAACATCAGGACCGCTCCGCCGAGCAGTCCACGGGCGTGCGGGCGGACGTAGCTCAGCAGGGACGCCAGCGGCGCCCGGCCGGCGGCACGGGTGATGGGAAGCATGCCGTCGTCCTCACCGGGTGTCGGAGGTGCCGGTCGGGATCGGCGCCGGCCCACCGACACCCTCCGGCGTGGCCCGATACTCCAGCTATATCGGAGCCTTGTGGCGGCGGACCGCAACCACCCGCCCGGCGATCACGCCGCGCGCCCTCCCAGCCTGATCACCATCTCGCGCAGCCCGGCAGGCAACCCTGCCGCCCGGATCCGTCGACCGGCCGACGGATCCGGGCGGGCGCCTGCCTGGCGGCGGCCAGGGCCAGGACGGGGTGGCGAAGTTGTACGACCCGGTGGTGTGCAGGACGGCCTTCTTGAGCATCGCCACCGGACGGCCGGTGCGCACCTTCCCACGCGGGCTGCCGTCGAGGTCGGTGGGCTGGAGCAGGCCGTCCCACTGGGGGATGCTGACGCACAGGGCATCCGTGCTGACGCGCAGCGGCGTGGGGGTGCGCCCGGCCAGGCGGTCGGTGATCGCATGAAGGCGCACGCCGCCGCCAGCCCACCGGGTCCGCAGCCCATCCGCAGCACCTGCCCGTCGCGGGTGTGCGGCGGCGCCATCCCCGATGCCGTAGACCTCCGGGTGCGACTCCGAGCGCAGAGTGCCTGCGGCCGCGCTCGTCCACGGCCAGTCCGGCCTCGCGCGCCAGCTCCGGTACCCGGAACCCGGCGGTCCACGCCACGGTTTGAATTCGGTGGAATGGCGCCAAGCGCGACCTGTGTTGACCGCCGGTGGCCGGTTCTGCCCGGTCACCGGCGGTCGGGGTGCTTCGCTACCCGATGGCGAAGCTGGGGTGCGGCGGTTGGTTGTAGGCGGTGTTCTGCCAGGCGACGGCGACCCGGTACTGCCGGTCCTGCATCAAGGAGGGCCGGGCGATGCTGGTGGAGTCGGTGGTGGAGTAGATGCGCAGCGCCGAGTTGTTCGACGTACGCCAGATGACCTCCTCCCGCCAGTCACCGAGGATGTCGGCGGAGAGTGCCGGGGTGGACTTGGTGCCGTTGTTCGAGGCGACCCCGGATCCGGTGAGCAGCCGGGTGTCGCCGCCGGTCCCGTACTTGTCGATGTGGGTGCCGTCGAGCAACTCCCGCTGCGCGTCGCCGTCCCACCAGATGACGAAGTTCGCCGAGGACGGGTTCCGGCCGATCGAGGCGCCGGAGCTGTTGTACAGGTTGCCCATCTGGGTGCCGGAGCCCCAGAACTCCGCGCCGGGGCTGCCCGCGTAGATGTCGGCGGCCACGCCACGGCCGGGTCCCTCCGCTCCCCCGTTGTTCGGCCGCTGCCAGATGACCTGGCCGTTGCTGCCGGCGTGCACGTCGGCAGCCGGCTGACTGCCGGACTCGTGGATGGTGAACACCTCAAGGCCGGCCCGGTTGGGGATCAGGTCGCCGACATGCATCGCGTCGCCGTGCCCGAAGCCGGTGGAGTACATCAGGGTGCCGTTGTCGTTGATGGTGGCCGCACCGTAGACGATCTCGTCACGGCCGTCGGCGTCGACGTCGGCGATGGACAGGTTGTGGTTGCCCTGCCCGTACGCACCGCCGCTGCCGGAGTCGTAGGTCCAGCGCCGGGTCAGACTGCCGTTGCGGAAATCCCACGCGACGATCACGGCCCGGGTGTAGTAGCCCCGCGCCATGATCAGCGACGGTCGCTGCCCGTCAACGTACGCGGTGCCGGCCAGGAACCGGTCCACCCGGTTGCCGTAGTTGTCTCCCCAGGAGGAGACGTTGCCGCGCGCCGGCTCGTAGTTCACGGTGGACAGTACGGCGCCGGTCTGGCCGTTGAACATGGTGAGGAACTCCGGGCCGGCGAGGATGTAGCCGCTGGAGTTGCGATGGTCGGCGTTGGCGTTGCCGATCACCTGCCCGGTGCCGGAGCGGGTGCCGTCGGCGGTCTTCATCGCCACTTCCGCGCGGCCGTCGCCGTCGTAGTCGAAGACCTGGAACTGGGTGTAGTGAGCACCGGCCCGGATGTTGCGGCCGAGATCTATCCGCCACAGCCGGGTGCCGTTGAGCTTGTAGGCGTCGATGTAGACGTTGCCGGTGTAGCCCGACTGTGAGTTGTCCTTGGCGTTGGACGGGTCCCACTTGAGCACGATCTCGTACTCGCCGTCGCCGTCCAGGTCCCCGACGCTGGCGTCGTTGGCCGAGTAGCTGTACGACTCACCGCTGGGCGTTGAGCCGCCGGGCGGGATCTGCAAGGGCACGTCACGTGAAGTGGCGAACGGTACGACCTCGGGCTCGGCCGCGGAGCGCAACTCCACCCCTGCGCTGATCGGGCGGACGGAGTAGGTCGCTTCTGCGGGCGCACCGGCGTCCAGGTAGCTGGTGGCCGTGGTGATCGGCGTGGGATTGATCCTGACTGAGCCCCGATAGACGTTGAAGGCGGTGCCGGGCGGATCGGTGCGCAGCAACCGCCAGGACACGAAGTTGCCCCGGTCGGAGCGGATGGCGATCACTCCGCGGTTCAGCTTCTCCGTCGTCGCGTGTGCGCCGGCCGGCGCGGAAGCGGCTCGGCCGGGGAACGGGCCGGTCGCGGCGTGCACGCCGCTCGGGGTGACGATGCCGGCAGCCGCGACGGTGATGGCGGTTGCCGCGGCGAGCACGAGCCGCGGAGCTGACCGGACCTGGCACAGACCGGTCGGGGGGCGGTGGTTGATACGTTTCATTGGGACCGTCCAGGTAAGGGGTGCACAGGAACGCGCACCGAGGGATGTGCGTGGCCTCGTACCGGGCGATGCTCGTGACGTTCGATGTTGCGCTGTTTACAGAGGACGACGGCCGGCGTTGACAAGAACGGCATCGTCCTTGAGCGGCGTCGGCCCACCGGCCACGACTGTTAGCGCTAACAGATGCGACGACGCTCCGGACGAGGCCGCCCCGCCCGCCGCGCACCCCGAGCCCGGTCCCGAGTCCCCCGCCGCCCCTGGGTCGGCCTACAGGACAGCCGCCACAAGATCGGTCAATACGCTTACATAGACGAATGTAAACATCGAGTGTATGCGCGTCAAGTGCTCTCCGGCGGACCAGCCAGGACAAACACCGCTCCTCCGCCGCCGGGCGGGGCACTTATGCCGGCACCCAGGAGCGAGCACCGTAACCGTTCACGATCACAGAGTCCCCTCCCCGACCGGCCCGAGGCGCACCGTCGTCAACCTTGACATCGCAGTTACAAGCGTCAACACTTCAGCACAAGCCCGAAACAACCGCCCCCGACAGAACCAGGCGAATGTGAACGCTAACATCAAATTGGCCTGATCCGCGGCCCGGCCGGGTCGGCGCCGACAGGCTCGCCACGTTCCCGTCTCGGCACCTGGCGGTGTCCCACAGCCTGCTGGAGGACCCATGATCAAGCGCAGGACGCTGCTCGTCGCAGCGGGCGCAGGAGCGATAGGTGGCGCGACCACCGGCGGCCCAGCCCGCGCCGACGCCACGATCGCGATCGATCCTCGCGCCGACCACGGCGGGTGGGAAGGTTGGGGCACGTCGCTGGCCTGGTGGGCCAACGTGTTCGGCGACCGGGACGACTTCGCGGACATCTTCTTCACTACCAGATCCGTGGCGTACAACGGCGGCACGCTACCCGGCCTCGGACTGAACATCGCCCGCTACAACCTGGGCGCCTGCAGTTGGAACAGCGTCGACGGCGAGACGATGGTGGCCTCCCCCAACATCCCCCGCTTCAAGCAGATCGAGGGCTTCTGGCAGGACTGGCACAACGAGGACCCGGCGTCGTCGGCGTGGAACTGGAACGTCGACGCCAAGCAGCGCGCCGCGCTGGCCAAGGCGGTCCAGCGGGGGGCGATCGCCGAACTGTTCGCGAACTCCCCGATGTGGTGGATGTGCCTCAACCACAACCCGTCCGGCGCTGCGGACGGCGGGTTCAACCTCCAGTCGTGGAACCACCGTCAGCATGCCCTGCACCTGGCGGTGACCGCACGCTACGCCCGCGACCGCTGGGGCGTCACCTTCCGCACCGTGGATCCCTTCAACGAACCGTCGTCGAACTGGTGGCGGGCCGACGGCACGCAGGAAGGGTGCCACATCGACGCCACCACGCAGCGCAGCGTGCTGGCCAACCTGCGCACCGAACTGGACCGGCAGGGCCTGACCGGGATCGCCATCTCGGCGTCCGACGAAACCAGCTACGACCTGGCGCGTACCACCTGGAACAGCTTCGACGCCGGCACCAGAGCAGTGGTACGGCAGGTCAACGTGCACGGATACCAGGGCGCCGGTGGTCGACGCGATCTGCTGTACAGCGACGTGCGCGCCGCCGGGAAGATTCTCTGGAACTCGGAGGCCGGCGACAGTGACGGCACCGGCATCACCATGGCCCGCAACCTGTGCCTGGACTGGCGCTGGCTGCATCCGACCGCGTGGTGCTACTGGCAGGTGATGGACCCGAGTGCGGGCTGGGCAGCCATCCAGTACGACTTCAACACCCTGCGCGCCGGCACCGTGCAGCCGAAATACTACGTACTTGCCCAGTTCACCCGGCACATCCGCCCCGGCATGCGGATCATCGACACCGGCGTGGACTACGCCGTCGCCGGGTATGACCCCGCCGCTCGCCGGCTGGTCATCGTCGCCGTCAACACGGGCGCCGCCCAGACCCTCACCTTCGACATGTCCGGCTTCGGCCAGGTGACCGGCGGCTCGGGCGGCCTGGTGCCGCGCTGGTCCACCGTGCCGGCCGGTGGTGACCGCTACACCGAACGCCAGGACGCCCGGGTCGACGGCAAACGGGTCAGTGTCGCCTTCCCCGCGGCATCGGTGCAGACCCTCCAGGTCGACGGCGTCACTGTGTAGCCCCGCGACCGGACCTCGACCGATCACCGGATCGCACCGCGACGAGATCTCAGGGATGGCCATGGACCAGTTGCAGCGGATGAGGTGCGACACCCGCGACGAACGGGCACGGTGCCTCGACCAGTACGCGACGTCGCCGTGGAGTGCCCGGATCCCACCGCCGGTATCGGCACCACGATGCCGGACGTCCGAACCCACCGACCATCGCCGTCGCACAGTCAGGGTTGACGCCGCCCTGCCGTTCTGTGCCGCCCATGACGCCCGGACCGGGCCATCGCAGCGCTCCGTTCGAAGCGTCCCGTCTCCAGGAGTTGAACATGTTCGTCGTTGACCGGCCCGCCGGCCTGGACCGTCGGCCACGTCGCCTCGGCGCCGCGCTGGCCAGCACGGTGCTCGTCGCCGGCCTCATCGCGCTCATCCCCGGCCAGCAGGCCAGCGCCGCCGCGATCGACCCGTTGGCGTACTACCAGCTCGTGTCCCGGCACAGCGGAAAGGCGGTCGAGATCGCCGGCCAGTCCACCGCCGACGGGGCGGCCGTTCAGCAGTGGGCCCGGACCGGTCTGACCAACCAGCAGTTCCAGTTCGTCGACGCCGGCGGCGGTTACTACAAGTTGCGTGCCCGGCACAGCGGCAGCCTCGTCGACATCTCGGGCGCCTCCACCGCCGACGGCGCCAATGTCGTGCAGTGGCCCGACAACGGCGGTACCAACCAGCAGTTCCGGGTCGTGGACACCGACAGCGGGTACGTCAAGCTCGTCAACCGCAACAGTGGCAAGACCCTGGAAGTGTGGGACTGGTCGACCGCGGACGGCGGCCGGATCTCGCAGTACACCGACACCGGCGGTGCAAACCAGCAGTGGCAACTTGTCCGCACCGACGCGCCCGTGCCCACCACCTACGCCGGCTACCTGTTCAGCTACATGACCGGCGAGGGTAGCGCCAACGGCGAGCAGATCTACTTCGGGTTGAGCCAGGGCAACGACCCGGTCCGGTGGCGCCAGCTCAACGGCGGACAGCCGGTCCTCACCTCCAACGTCGGCACCAGGGGTGCGCGGGACCCGTTCATCATCCGCTCTCCGCAGGGCGACCGGTTCTACCAGATAGCGACCGACCTGCGCATCTATGGCGGCGGCAACTGGGACGCCGCGCAGCGCACCGGCAGCAAGTCCATCGTGGTCTGGGAGTCCACCGACCTGGTGACCTGGAGCGCCCCCCGGCTGGTCCGGGTCTCGCCCGACACCGCCGGCAACACCTGGGCGCCCGAGGCCTACTACGACGACAGCATCGGCCAGTACGTGGTCTTCTGGGCTTCGAAGCTCTACGCCGCCACCGACCCGAACCACACCGGCAGCAGCTACAACCGGATGATGTACGCGACCACGCGCGACTTCCGCACCTTCAGCCCCGCGCAGGTCTGGGTGGACAAGGGCTACTCCACCATCGACTCCACGCTCATCAAGCACAACGGCACCTACTACCGCTACACCAAAGACGAGCGCAGCTCCTCCCAGTCGGCGTGCGGCAAGTTCATCCTGGCCGAGCGGTCCACCACGGTCCTCAACCGAAACTACTCGTTCGTCCGGGAGTGCATCGGCCAGGGCTCGCTGAGCCAGGGCGAGGGACCGCTGGTGTTCAAATCAAACACCGAGAACCGGTGGTACCTCTACATCGACGAGTACGGCGGCCGAGGCTACATCCCATTCACCACGACCGACCTGGCGACCGGCCAGTGGAGCATGGTCTCCGGCTACACCATGCCGGGGCGGCCCCGCCACGGCACCGTCCTCCCGCTGACCCAGGCCGAGTACGACGGCCTCGCACGACGCTGGGGGTGAGGAGCGCACAGCCGTCGGGTATCTCCGGGCACCGAGGTAGGCCGACGCTCTGAGCCACGACGCCGGCTCAGCGCTGGTCCTGGCGGACGCCACGGGCACGGTCCTCGCTGGCCGGATCGGCATCCTGGACATGATCGCGCCAACGGGTCAAGTGATCGAAGTGTCGGCTCAGTACGCACGCGTACGCCTCGGATCGGGCAACCTCGCGTAGGCTGACCTGTTCCTCCAGGACCTCTCGGGCGAACCTCCGCATCTCCTGGTCCGGCGCGCGGTCCCGGAGTTGGCGTAAGCCCGCCAGCAGCACTCGGGCGGCCTGCTGGTCGCCCCCGGTCATCGTCACCAACTCGTCGTAGACGGTCACGGTTGCCTCGGGTGGTCGTACGGTTGGGCGGGCAGCTTCAACGACTTGAGCGCGTCCAGGTCGGTCAGGGCCTTCACCGCTCCGGCGATGGCCTGCAGAGCGGTGGTGGCGGCCTGGATCTTGCCGGCTGCCTTCTGGATCAGCTGCTGGATGCGCAGCACCTGTGAGGCGGCCAGGGTGCCGCCGGCCCAGCCGCCGATCCCGGACCAACTCGTCAGCACACCCAGCCCGGCGCCGAGTCCGCCGACCAGCACCGCGTCGGTGATCGCGCTGATGATCCCGGCGACCTGGTTGGCGAGCAGCCAAACGCCCTGCGCGGCCTCCTGGTACTGCGCGGACACCTCACGCAGCACGGACTGCGCTCGGTGGCATGCCGCCGCCACCTCGACGAAGTACGCCGTCGCGCCGCTCGCCGCGTTGCCGGTCCAGTACTGGTCGACCTCGTCCGTGGCGTGCTGGATATTGCGGCCCACCTCGGCCAGACACGCACCCAACCGGTCCAGGGCGAGGCCGTAGCGGGCCAGCGCTCGCCAGTCACCGGTGAACGGTGTGGTCAGCGATCTGATGACGTCGTAGCCGAGGGTCTCGCGGAGCAGCCAGTTCAGCCAGGATGCCGGACTGACAGGTTCGAAGACCGCGTTCAGGTCGAGGTACCCGTTGCCGACGCTGGCTTCCGGTTCACCGGGGTCGGTCAGATGGTGCGTGGGGTCGCTCCCGGCGTACAGCGGCCCGGGCGGGACCGCGGCCGTCTCGCGCCAACCCGGCGGCTGGTACCACGCCACGGGCGCGGCGTAGCCGCGGTCCAGTTCGGCGGCGGCGGCAATGTCGGTGTTGACGTAGTAGTGCGCGGCGGAGAACAGCTCGAAGGCCGACTCGCTCAGCAGGTCCTCCAGGTGGCGCAGCGCGTCGACGAGGTCGTCGCTCGCGCTCTCGTGGGCGGAGCGAAAGAGGCTGATCAGCCCCTCTTCCTGCCAGCTGAAATCGGCGTATCCGTAGATGTAGGACCGGGCCGCGAACACATCCCGGCCGAGGTCGCCGATGCGCGAGGCGAACGATTCAAGCCCGGTTGCCTCAACGCGCAATGTGCTCATCCCGCTCCCCGCGTCGCCGTGCCTGGTTCGTCCTCGCGTGTCGAGCCGGCGCCGTGAGCCGGTGCACGGTGCCAGCCAGTGCCTCCGCATCCGGTACACCACCGACCGGGCGGCGCAGTCGGCCCGGCGGCAGCGCCGCCGAGGTGGCGTATCACGGCTATCAGGGTATTGACGTGCGGACCTGAGCTGTGTCAGGTGAACACCCCACATGTTCATTCTCGGTACCGTTGGCGGCGTTAGAGTGTCTGCCGGCCTGCCTGACAAGCTGAGGGGCGGTGGGCACGGTTCCAGGCTTCGGTGGTGTGGTGAAGGCGACCGACGGCGGGGAGTCGTTGGTGCTCCTGTCGCGGTTCGGCCGGCGCTTCGCGGCCGTTGTCCGGGTCGCGATCTTCGGGCCGGTC
Organism: Plantactinospora sp. DSM 117369; assembly: GCF_053764795.1. Classification (NCBI taxonomy): domain Bacteria; kingdom Bacillati; phylum Actinomycetota; class Actinomycetes; order Micromonosporales; family Micromonosporaceae; genus Plantactinospora; species Plantactinospora sp. DSM 117369. The sequence continues at coordinate 6,191,545 of NZ_CM132446.1, forward strand.
GCCGTCATCGGGCTGCTTCGTGCCACGGACGAGCACGTGGCGTCGACGGCACTGGTGGTCGGCGGCGTCGCGGTGTGGAGCGCGGTGTACGTGTGGTGGCTGCTCCGACGCACGGACCTGTGGGGAGCCGGGGTGGACGCCGCGGTCATGGCCCTGGTGTGCCTGAGCATCTTCTGGACCGACGCGGCGGAGCACGAGAACATCGGTTGGATACGCCTGCTGGTCAGCTTCGCCTGCGTGACCTATCAGTGGTATACGCCGCTGGCGTACGGCATTGCGGCGACCGCGATGGCTGCCGGGACGTTGCTTGCCGTCGTGCTGATGTCGGGTGCGGCGGCGAATGTGGTGCACGCCGCGATCTGGGTGCTGGCGATCGCGACGCTGTCCCGGGTGGCGTGGCTGCTCGTGGAGCAGGGGGCCCGCAGCGCGGATCGTCTGGCCCAGGACGCGGAGAACGCGCGCAGGGCGCACCAGGTCGCGGCCGCGGTCCGCGCCGACGAGCGGGAACTGGTCAACGCGCTGCACGACACCGCTGCCACGACTCTGTTGATGGTGGGCGGCGGTGAGGTGCGGCCCGGGAACGACTGGCTCGTACCACGGGCCCGGCGGGACCTTGAGATGTTGCGTGCGTACGGCGAGCAGGTGGATTCTCACGCCGATCTGGTGCAGCTCCTAGGGGCGGAGGTGGAGGCGGTGAGCCGGCTGCCGGTACACCTCTCGACCCCCTCGGAACTGCGGGTGCCCTACCGCGTCGGCCGCGCGCTGGCTGACGCGGCGCGCGAGGCGATGAACAATGCCGTCCGGCATGCCCGCGCACCGGAGATCAGGGTGCGGCTCAGTGGAGGGCCGGCCCGGTTGCGGCTGGATGTCGCCGACGATGGCGCGGGCTTCATCCCCGAACAGGTGCCTGCCACCAGGCGAGGTCTGCGGGACTGCATCAGCGGCCGCTTGGCCGCGATCGGCGGTACTGCGACGGTCACCTCCCGGCTCGGCGAGGGCACGCTGGTGCGGCTGGAGTGGCACGGTGGATGACGATCCCCGGCAGGCGATCGAGCGAGCCACCCGCGCCCAGCTGATCGCTCGGCTGCGGGTCGGGGTCCTGGCCGTCGCAGCGAGCGGTCTGCTGCTGCTGAGCCTGCCCAACATTCTGCGGCACTGGAAGCTGTACGAGCCGGCGTGGGTGCAGATGTGCGCGTTCGCCCTGCTCGCCGGGCTACTGTCCGTCGAGGCGGTACTGGTGGCCCGTGGCCGACTCTGGCCGGTGGCGTGGCGATGGCCGGCCGTGGCGGTGGTCCTGCTCTGTTCAGCGCTGTCGTACGCGGCGCTGCCCTACGGCCACGCGGCCCTGGCCGGTGACTGGATCTTCGGCGAGGCGACCTGGGTCGGCCTGGTGATCCTGCTGAGTCAACCGCTGCGGGTCCATCTCGGATTTCTCGGCGCCCACTGGGGCGTGGCGCTGGTGAACGTCCTGTTGTCCAGCGACGGCGATCGGGCCATGCTCCTGCGGTTCGCCACGGGGTCGATCGGGGTCATCGGCTACCCGATGTGCATGGCGATAGCTGCCGCCGCGTTCCGGAACATCGCCGCGTCGGCGGCCACCGCCACCTGGGAAACCGAGCGGATATCGGTCGCGGAGGCCGCGGCGGCCGAATCACACCGACGGCGACAGCAGCGGCTGGCCGACCTGGACCACAGCACGATCCCGTTGCTGGAAGGGCTGTCCAGCGGACGGCTCGACCCCCTCGACCAACAGGTCCGCCGCGCTTGCGCCATCGAGTCGGCCCGGATGCGGCGGTTGTTCGCCGAGGTCGACATCGCGCAGAACCAGCTCTTGCACGAGCTGCGGCACTGCGCGGATGTCGCGGACCGCAGAGGCGTACTCGTGGAGCTGGACGCCCGAGGCCAATGCCCGGACCTTCCGCTGCCGGTCCGTCGCGACCTCACCGAGGCCCCGCTCACCATGCTGGCCACGGCGGCGTCGTGGGCGCGGGTCACCGTCATCGGCACTCCCGACCTGGTGTCGGTCAGCGTCGTCGCCGACTGCGGCCAGGTCGACCTGCCGCGGCCCGAGGTGCCGGGGGTACGGCTCGACACGTTTCGTAACGAGGAGAAGCTGTGGGTGGAGGTGCGATGGCGGGCGGACCCATCACGGCAGTGATCGTTGACGACCATGTAGCGATCGCCGCAGGCGTGCGCTACTGGTGCAGCCAGGCGCGGCCACCGATCGAGCTGATCGACGCGCAGGCCCGGTTGGCAAACGTGTGGACGGGCCCGGGCGCAAAGGCCGACGTGGTCATCCTCGACCTGGAACTGATGCCCAAGACGCCCGCCTTCGGCGAGCTGAGCCGGCTTGTCGACCACGGTCGCCGGGTCATCGTCTACTCCCAGCACACCGACAGCCGTACCGTGCTCAAGTGCGTGAACCTCGGTGCGCTCGCGTACCTGACCAAAACCGAGGGGCAGGAGCACCTGGTACCGGCCATCCAGGCGGCCGCGAACGGCAAGCCGTACACTGCGCCTTCGCTCGGCGGAGTGCTGATAACCGACGATGATCCGGGCCGCCCCCGGATCTCCCGTCGCGAGGCCGAGGTGTTGCGCGCCTGGTTCGCCTCCTCCTCCAAGGAACTCGTCGCCGCCAGGCTGAACATCAGCGTGAAAACCGTGGACACGCACATCGAGCGGGTACGGGTCAAGTACGCCAATGTCGGCCGGCCGGCCCGTACCAAGAGCGACCTCGTGACCCGAGCCCTCCATGACGGCCTGATCACACTCGACGAGCTGGACGAGTAAGCCGTCACGAACTGGACAGGCCGATTCGACAAGTATCGACCGAGTCACGCCGGTCATCCAGGCAGAGGTTCTCCCCGGAGGAGTCGGACCCGTTCCAGGCGGCCGGCAGTGCGCGACGTGGTTACGACAGGCCAGCCTGGTGGGCGAGAATGGCGGCCTGGACCCGGTTCTGTGCGTCGAGCTTGATGAGGATCGAGCTGACGTGGGCCTTCACGGTTCCCTCGACGACGTGCAGGGAGCGGGCGATCTGGCTGTTGGAGTGTCCGGCGCCGAGCAGCGCGAGAACCTCGCGTTCCCGCTCGGTCAGCGACCCGACGCGCCGTGCCGCATCGGCGGCCCGGCGGCGGTGGCTGTCGCGGTAGGTTCCGATGACCTGCCGGGCGATGGCCGGCGAGAGGAAGGCGGCTCCGTCGCTGACGGCGTGCACCGCGGCGATCAGTTCGCGCGGGTCGGCGGCCTTGAGCAGGAACCCGGCGGCGCCGCCGCCGAGCGCCCGGGCGATGTACTCCTCCTCGCCGAAGGTGGTGAGCATCACGATGCTGGTGGCCGGTACCGTGGCGGCGATCTCGTCGGCCGCGGCGAGTCCGTCGAGAACCGGCATCCGGATGTCCAGCAGCGCGATGTCGGGACGGTGGGCGCGGCACAGCTCTACGGCTCGGCGTCCGTCCGCGGCCTCGGCGACGACCTCGATACGGTCGTCGGTGTCCAGGATCGCCCGGACACCGGCGCGGATCATGGCCTCGTCGTCGGCCAGCAGTACCCGGATCGGGGTCACCGTTACACCCTCTCCATCCGGTCCTTGGCGACGAGTACGTCTTCGCTGAAGCAGAGTCGGTAGAGGCCGGCGGCCTCGCTGAACAGGCTGGCCCCGGCTTGGAAGTAGGTGCAGGTCGAGCCGGCCGGTTTGGGTGGCTCGTTCAGGATTCGCGGCACCGGGTCGATGTCGCGTGGCGGCAGCTGCGGCTGGATCTGCGCACGCGTCTGGCCGAGCCGCAGGTCGTGGTACAGCTCGTCGGAGAGCCCGGTGCGTGACACGGTGTACATCTGCAGGAGGACGAGGGCCGCGACGAGCAGCAGCGCGGCGCCGAGGGGAAGGGCGGCGGACTGCATCTGCCGGCGGCGGGTGAGCCGTCTCGTGCCTTGCAGTTCGAACCCGGCGGGACCGTCGTCGGGCCGCGATCCGGCGTCGTCGGGGAGCACGGCGGTGACAGCCCAGCCGCCGTCCGGCCGGGGTCCGGCCTCGAGCCGGCCGCCGACCAGCCGGACCCGTTCGTCCAGCCCGATCAGCCCCTGCCCGCTGCCGGTACCGTCGCCGGGCCGGGCCGGTGCCTCGTTCACGACGTCGATCCGGGTGCCGGCGTGCTGGCGGGCAATGGTGACGGTGACCTGCGCACCGGGTGCGTGTCGGGCGGCGTTGGTCAACGACTCCTGGACCACGCGGTGCACCGCCTGGCTGGTCATCGGCAACCACGTCGGACCTGGTCCGTCACGGCGAAGCCGCACCGGCATGCCGGCCGTGACGGCGCGACGGACCAATTCGTCAATGCTCTCGTCGGCCGGTTGCAGATCGGCGGCGGCATCGGCGTTGCCGAGTACCCGGAGGATGTCGCGCAGCCGTTCGGTGGCCCGGACCGCGCTCGCCCGCAGTTCGCCGGCGGCGTGACGGTGCTTGTCGGTGAGGTCGCCGGCCAGCTCCAACGCACCGCTGCGCAGCGCGATCAGGGCCAGTTCGTGTCCGAGCGAGTCATGCATGTCCCGGGCGATCGTCGCCCGCTCGCGCAGCCGGGCCTGTCCCGCGACGATCGTGCGCTCGCGCTCGCCGTGCTCGGCACTCAGGCGCCGGTAGCGGCCCACCCACCACGGCAGCACCGAGACGACGAACAACAGCAGGACCAGCGAGAGCCAGTACGACAACGGATCGGTGGAGCGCCACAGCGCCACCCCGAGCCCGGCGGATGCCGCCGCCGTGAAGACCCACAGCGCGACCGAAAGCGAAGCCATCCGCCGCCCGGCCACGAAAGCCGGCACGATCGCCACCAGGGGCAGCCAGGCGCCGGTGGTGAAGACCTCCGAGACCGAGGCTCCGGCCGACACGATCAGCAGCGGTGTCCACATCCGGTCCGCCCGGTCGTAACGCACCAGGCCACGATACATACGCCGGTGCCGGCGGCACCCTTGACGAAAGTCAGGGGCCGGCCTGACGACAGACCGATGTCCGGCAGGCCGGTTCCTCGTAGCGTCCGGGACATGATCAGAGCCCAAGGACTGCATAAACGGTACGGCGGGAAGGTCGCCGTCGATGATCTCTCGTTCGATGTACTTCCGGGTATGGTGACGGGTTTCCTCGGTCCCAACGGGGCCGGTAAATCCACCACCATGCGTCTGATGCTCGACCTCGACCACGGCGGCGGCGAGACCCTGTTCGACGGACGCCGGTTCGGCACGATCCGGCATCCGATGCGCCAGATCGGTGCCGTACTGGAGGCCAGGGCGTTCCACCCGACCCGCACTGCCCGGAACCATCTGCGGATGCTGGCCGCCGGCGGCGGGATCCCGGCGGCCCGGGCGGACGAGGTGTTGGAGTTCGTCGGGTTGGCGGAGGTGGCCCGGAAGAAGCCGCGGAGCTTCTCGCTGGGCATGGCGCAGCGGCTGGGGCTGGCGCAGGCCCTGTTGGGGGATCCGCAGACGCTGATTCTCGACGAGCCGGCCAACGGGCTGGACCCGCACGGCATCCACTGGCTGCGCGACATATTGAAGTCGCTGGCGGCGCAGGGCCGCACCATCCTCGTCTCCAGTCACCTGCTGTCGGAGATGGAGCTGATGGCCGACGAACTGGTGGTGATCGGCCGCGGAAAAATGATCTACAACGGCGACGTGGACGGGTTCGTGAAGCAGTTCACCCAGGCGACCGTGCAGATCCGCAGCCCCCGGGCCGACCGGCTCGCCCAGGCGCTGAAGGGCACCCACGGCGTCGAGGTCGACGTCGCCGATGACGGTACCCTGCGGGTGTCCGGGGCCGACGCGGCCGCCGTGGGCGAGATCGCGTTCGCCAACAGCATCCCACTGCACGAGTTGACCACCCTGACCGCGTCGCTGGAAACGGCGTTCATCTCCGCCACCGGCGCATCAGAGGAGTACGTCGCCCGTCAACTCAGCTCCGCCGGCGGTGCCGCATGATCGACGCGTTGCGCTTCGAATGGGTACGCCTGCGTACCATTCGCTCGACGTACTGGCTCGTCGGCCTGGCCCTGCTCGTCAACGCCGCGGTGGCGCTCCTGGTCAATCTGGCCACCCGTAACAACCCGCTGGACACCGACATCGTCGGGGCTACCGTGACCGGCGGAGGCACCGCCTCGCCGCTGCCGCTGCTGGCGGTGTTCATGGCCGCCGTCGGCATCCTCGCCACCGGTCACGAGTACCGGTACGGCACGATCCAGCCAACACTGACCACCATTCCGCGACGAACCACGGTCCTGACCGCCAAGCTCGCGGTCGTCGCGGCGGCGGCGGTGGCGGTGGCGGTCGCGTCCATGCTCGTCAACGTCGCCGTCGGCCTCGTCTTCTGGGGTGAATTCCCCGAGCTGACCGAGCAGCCTCTCGGTGCGGCGCTACCCGGCTACGTCCTGCTCGTCGTGCTGTGGGCGGTGCTGGGCGCCGCACTGGCCCAGGTGTTCCGCAGCGTGCCGGCGGCACTGGTGGTGATCCTCGTGACGCCACTCGTCGTGGAACAGACGATCTTCAGGCTGTCGCTCGTCCCCGCGCTCGACTGGCTCGCACCCATGATCAAGTTTCTGCCGTTCTCCGCCGGCCTGCGGCTGGTCGACCTCAGCGGAACCGCCGCTCTTACCGACGCCGACAACTTCGACCTGTTCGGCCGCTGGGCAGCCGGTGGCGTCTTCACCGCCTTCGTCGCCATCGTCCTGACCGCCGCCTGGACATTGTTCGCGCGCCGGGACGCCTGATGGGAGCTGTCGGGTGAGCCATCGATGACGGCCCGATCACCTAGGAGCGCCAGGAAGGTGGCCTGGATGGAGTTCAGTCCCCTCTCGCACCCAAGCTCCCGAAAAGGACGGCCGGCCCGCCCGGGGCACCCGGAGGCACTCGGATGCGACGGGCGAGGTCACCGTCCCGCGGACAACGAGCGGCGGCCCGGCGGCTGGCGGAGTCCGCCGCAGCTCGGACGCCAGTCCGCCCCGTCCCGACTGTCCACCGTCAGACCAGCCGCCGAGGCCAGCCCGAGCCCGAGCAGGAACAGCAGGAGCAGGAGAAGGGACATAACATCGCCCGCCTCAACTATTTCGTTGACTGAGTCAACGGTATCATCGAACCGCGCCGATCGGCACCCCGGACTGGAAACGCAGGCATCATCGACCGAAGGTGATGACCGACCGCTTGCCGGAATGGCCCTCGGCCATGTTGTCGAGCACCGTGTTGGCGTCGTGCAGCCCGATCGGGGTGATCTCGGGCAGGATGTTGTGCGCCGCCGAGAACGCGAGGGTGTCGCGGAGGTCGTGCGGGGAGCCGGACGGATTGACCATGACGTGCAGCCGGTTGAGGACCATCGTCTGGGTGGGCAGGGTCAGCGGCTCGGGGTCGTACCCGCAGAGCACGAGCCAGCCGTCGGGCGCCAGACCGGCGAGCGTCGCCGCGGCCGCCGAGGTGGATGGCGTGGCGTTGAGGACGAGGTTCGCACCGCAGCCGTCCCAGGCCCTGAGGGCCTCGGCCGGGTCGGTCTCCTGGGTGGCGATGAACTGCTCGGCGCCCATCTCCCTCGCCGCCGCTTCGCCCCGGTTCGACCGGCCGATGACGGCCACACGGGCTCCCATGGCGACGGCGTAGCGGGTCGCCAGCGCGCCGACACCCCCGGTGCCGATGACCGCGACGCGGGAGGTGGCGGTGATCCCGCCCTGCCGCAGGCTGTTGAAGGCGGTCAGGCCCGCGCACATCAGCGGGGCCGCGGCGACCGGGTCGAGCCCCTCCGGCAGCGGGGTCACGAAGTCGGCCTTCAGCACCGCGTACTCGGCATAACCGCCGTCCATCATGATGCCCGTGATGCGCTTGCGGGGGCAGAGGATCTGCTCGCCGCGCACGCAGTAGTCGCAGTGCCGGCAGGAGTCGCCGAGGAACTGGGCGCCCACGGACGTGCCGACCTCCGGCCACGACACGCCGGGGCCGGTAGCGGCCACCACGCCGGTGATCTCGTGGCCGGGGACGACCGGGAAACGGGCGATGGGCCAGTGGCCCTGGAGCAGGTCCAGGTCCGTGTAGCAGATCCCGCACGCGGTGATCCTGACTACGACCTCGCCCTGTCCGGGTTCGGGTACCTGGCGTTCGGCGACCGTGAGCGGCTCACCAACTGCGGTGGCAATGGCCGCAAGCATGGGCAAACCTCATTCCTGTCCGGATAAGCGGTCGGATGTCCCCTCCCACGACGACGGGGCCGCGCACAGCGGAGATCCGGCCACTCACGCACGAAGCCCACGCCTACCCGCTCGGCCAGCCGAGACACCTGGACCGTCACCGCGTCAGGTCGTGACAGGGCGCTATGCGGGTTGGTCGCAGGAGGGCGGGACGTCGAATACCCTGATCACGGCTGAGCTGCCACACATCCGGTACTTCGCCGGGTACGACTGCGGCCACCTACGCTGCCAGCCCCCCGCGCGGGCGTCCGCACGTCCGCCTCGTACGTGGTCGAGGACGGGCGACCCGGCGCGCGAAGGTCCAGCGTCCGGAACGCCTAGGCTGGCAGGGTGATCCGGCTGCGGATGGGTCTGGCTGACGTGGCCAGAATGCGGTTTGCGTTCTCGCCGCTCGCCGAGGTGATCGAGAGCCTGTACCAACTGTCGTCGGGGCGGGTGGCACCGCTGCACCAGGGCTGGCTGGCGGCGACGCGGGACGGCCTGCGCGGGGTGGACATGGCGCTGTTGGGCGCGGTGGTGCCGGCGAGCGCGTACGTGGCGGACTTCCTGTTCGTGGCGGCCACCGATGCCGGCACCATCGACGACCAGCTGCGGCTGGTTGCCGAGTCGCCTGTGGCGGGAATCCGTGCCGACCTGGCAGCGGTGTGGGAGCGGAAGCCCATGCCGGCGCCGGCCCAGGCGTTGGTTGCCGACGGGGCGGCTGGCGCGCGACGGTTGGCCGACGAGCTGTGGCGGTACTGGTCGGTGGCGATCGAACCGCATTGGCGGGAGCTACGCGCGGTGCTGGAGGACGATGTCGCGTACCGAGCCGGCCGGCTGACCGGCGGTGGCGTCGACGCGCTGCTGTCGAGCCTGCACCCGGAGATCAGTGTGCGGGGTGACATCCTGCGGATCGACAAGCCCCGACACTCGGTGGAACACGACCTGGCCGGTGCCGGGCTCGTGCTGGTGCCGTCGGTCTTCGCGTGGCCGAACCTGGTGGTGGACAAGAGCCCCGACCGACCGGCGAGCCTCATCTATGCCTGCCGAGGAGTCGGCGCGCTGTGGGGAGGCGAGTCCCGGGACACCGACTACGACGACCACGCGCTGGGTGCGCTGCTGGGTCACAGCCGCGCGGCGATCCTCAGCTGTCTCACGCTGCCGAAATCGACCACCGACCTCGCCCGTGAACTCGGTCAGAGCGCACCGTCGGTCAGCTTCCACCTGTCGGTGCTGCGCCGCAACGGCCTGGTGACGTCGTGGCGGTCCGGGCGCCGGGTGTTGTACCGGCGTACGCCGCTGGCCAGCGTACTGGTCACCGGCGGTGGTCCCGGGTTCGAGCAGGGCTGGCCGGATCCCGGCTGAGGTGTCGGCGGCGGCGCCGGATTCCAGCGCCATCGAATCGTTGGTGACCTCCGGGCAGGGCTGCCACGGTGAGCGGACGCAGGCATCCGACGCGCTACGGTGCCCGGTCGAGTCGCAATCTGGTGTCGATGGTGACCATCACCGCAGGCCGTCGCCCTTGCCGATCACTGGAACAAGGAAGGCAGGAATCGTGCGGAACGAAGATACGCGTGGCCTGACCCGTCGTACGGCCTTGCGGGCGGCCGCGACGGTCGGCGCCGTCGCCGGCCCGCTCGGGCTGGTGGGAACAGCGGCATCCCCGGCGTCTGCCGAGCCCGGGGCGACGTTGCCGGCGGCCACCACCGAGGTGACACCGTTCCGGTTGTCGGTGTCGGACAGCGCGCTGCGCGATCTGCAGCGGCGGTTGGCGGCGGCCCGGCTTCCGGAGCGGGAGACCGTTCCCGACGGGTCCCAGGGCGTGCCGCTGGAGCGGGTACGCGGCCTGGTCGAGCACTGGCGGACGCGGTACGACTGGCGTCGGGTCGAGGCGCGGCTGAACGGGTTCGGCCAGTTCCGCACCCAGATCGACGGGTTGGGGATCCATTTTCTACACGTACGCTCCCGGCACGCCAGCGCCGTACCGGTGGTGCTGACCCACGGCTGGCCGGGTTCGGTGGTGGAATTCCTCGACGTGATCGGGCCGTTGACCGATCCGACGGCGTTCGGCGGGAGTGCCGCGGACGCGTTCCATGTCGTGGTGCCGTCCCTACCGGGCTTCGGGTTCTCCGACAAGCCGAGCACGACCGGGTGGAACATCCAGCGGATCGCTAAAGCCTGGGCGGAGCTCATGTCCCGGCTCGGCTACCGTCGCTGGCTCGCTCAGGGCGGCGACCTGGGCGGCTCCGTAACGCATGAACTCGGCAAGCTCGGGCCCAGCGGACTCGCCGGGATCCACCTCAACTTCTTCCCCGTGTTCCAGCCCCCGGTCAGCGACCCTCCGACGCCGCCGGAGCAGGAGGCGCTGGACAAGCTGCGGCGGTTCTTCGACGACGGCGCCGGCTTCATCTACCAGCAGTCCACCCGCCCCCAGACGCTGGGGTACGCGTTGACCGACTCTCCGGTGGGGCAGGCGGCGTGGATCTACGAGAAGTTCATGGAGTGGACCGACAGCGACGGCAATCCCGAACGGGTCCTCGGGGTCGACCGGATGCTCGATGACATCATGCTGTACTGGCTGCCCGGCACCGCCGCCTCCTCGGCGCGGATCTATTGGGAGGACGCGCGGGCCGCCGGCACGGCCGACGACTTCACGGTCCCGGTCGGGTTCACGGTCTTTCCCCGCGAGATCATCCCAACTCCGAGAATCTGGGCCGAACGCGTCTACAAGTCCAGGCTCGTCTACTTCAACACGGTCACCCGTGGCGGCCATTTCGCCGCGTTCGAACAACCGGACATCCTCACCGAGGAGCTGCGGAGGTTTGCTCGCCTGATCCGTTGACCACCAGGCACGGTATCGGGCCGCTGAGCATCCTCGGTGGCAGTCGGCCGACGACCGGCCGACCGGGTACGACCGTCGCGGGGTGGGCGCCCACTTCCGTACCGCCCCGCGACGGGCCGCCCCCGCGACGGGCCGTCCGGTTGGGGCATCCCGCGACGGCCTGTTCCGAGATGTCGCGTCGCGATGTGGTCGTTCCTGTCCGGCTCTGGTGGAGACGGTGCCGGGACGGTTTCCCCCGGCAGACCGTGTGCGCCGTGGTAGCGGCGGCCGTAGTGCGGCGGCGGTAGCGTGTTGGGCTGATACCCGGACCCGTGGCTGAGCTTGGAGGGCGGATGGATCGCGAGGCGGCGGCCCGCACGGTGTGGGAGGCGGACCGGACGATCGCCCGGCTGTGCGCCAGGAGCTACGTTCAACAGGTGTTTCCCGGAGCGGTACCGCTCTGGGGCGGGGACGGCGAGCCGACCGAACCCGACGAGCTCGACGCGGTCTGGCGAGTGCCGGACGACGACGGCGCGCGGCTGCTCGTGGTCACCGCGCTGGCCGGCGAGTACACGCTGCCACGGCGGCAGTTTCCGGGTGGCACGACGGTGGTCGCCGGCACCCGCGACTACCTGCGGCACGCCGCCGACCGCCTCCGCGAGCACGGGTGGGGCGATCTCGCCGGGGCGATCGAACAGGACATGTACGCCGACCGGCTGTGGTACTTCGAGCTGACCGCCGTACTGGCCGTTGTCGATGGGGAGCACCGGGTGGAGACCGTCGAGGCCCGGCAGTACGACATCAGCGACGCCAGCCTGCTGCATGCCCTGCTGGCGGCGATCCGCGCCGGCGACCGCGGCGCGGTGGAGCGGTTGCGGCAACCGTTCGGTGAGAACCTGCTCAAGGCTCTGGTCGAGGCGTACCCCTCGCTGGACGACTGGACACAACGCGCCCACCTGATCCGGGCAGTTTCCGGCAACCACGATCCAGTGGTCGCCCCGGTGATGGCGGCCATCCTCGACATCCCGGACGACGCCGGTGGGCCAGGCGACCCCGACATGGCGCGCGAGGTCCGGGCCATCGGGCTGAGCATGTTGGAGACCGGCGGCTCCGTCGAGCGTTTCATGCGCTACTACGAGGACGACGAGGCCGCCGCCGCGTCGATCGCCCGGTACCGGGCCGGGTAGCCGCGACTCCTCGCCCCCGACCGGACCAGTCAAGATCTGTAGCGGTAGGAGCAACGCCAGGAGACGTAGAATGTCGTGGTGAGCGAATCGGACCGTGAGCCGGTCCCGTGGACACAGGTGCACCTGACTACTCGGCGCTCGGCTCGCTGGGAGAGGATCGTCACCACCTCGGCGCTCGGGGGCACGCTCATCGGGATCGGCGTCTTCATCGTGAACAGCGATGCGTGGTGGCAAACGCTGCTCCTGGTCGTGACCGGCCTGATCCTGGCGGTGATCGGGCTCGCTGCGTGGTTCTCCGCGGGCCAGGCTGCCGAGGCCACCGAGAAACTGCGGGCCTCCGGGGTCAGAGCACGCGCCGAGATCCTCTCAGCGGAGGAGGAGCACGGCGGCGACGACATCGTGTACCGGCTGGATCTGCGCATCGTTCCGCCCGGGGTCGAGGCGTTCGAGGTTGCGCACCGATGCACGAAACACGTCTGCAGGCAGGCTGCGAAGCAGACCCCTCCGGCCCACCTGACTGCCCTGGTCGGCCCCGACGAGCGCACCTGGGGCATCGTGCACCGTTGACCGCACGTGCGCGGCCGGGCGGCTGCCGATCTCGAAGGTCGGGGCTGGGCGGTCTGGTCGCATGCGGTGGTGTCAGACTTTCCCTTAGCAGGACCGGCGCTTTCCCCTATCGCCGCCACCGGGGTCAGGGGTGGTCAAGGGCCTCGGCCAGGTCCACCCCGTCCAGCCGGGCCAGCACCATCTCCTGGAACCGCGGGCACGACTGGTAGTCCGGGTGCCGGCAGCGCAACCCGTGCTCCAACAGCGTCTGCGACAGCGCCAACCGGGCCATCCGCGCCCGTACCTGGGCCAGTTGACCGCGTAGCACCTCCCGCCGCCGGTCGCGGTCCGGGGCGGTGAACAATTCCCGCAACTGCTCAAGGCTGAAGCCGGCATCCTTGCCCAGCAGGATCTCCGCCACCCGGGTCACGTGCGTCGGCCCGTACACCCGCCGGCCGGCCACCCGCCGGGCCGGGGACAGCAGGCCCACGTCCTCCCAGTGCCGCAACACATGCGTGGCCAGCCCGAACCGGGCCGCCAACTCCCCGATCGTGTATTCCACCCACCACCACCCCAGTTCAGGTCCACCTTAACAGGCGCCGGGTTGACTTCAGGTCAACCTGAAGTCGCACACTCGGACCATGGCCGACACGCACACCGCCTACACCGACACCGACACCCTGATCCGGGTACTCGACGCCGCCGACGCCATGCCCGGTGCCGCCGAGCTGCGCGCGCGTACCTATGAATTGCTGCGGCTGGCGCCGGGCGCGACCGTGGTCGACGTCGGCTGCGGCACCGGGCGGGCCGTCGCCGAACTGGCCGGACAGGGCGCCACCGCGATCGGCGTGGACCCGGATCCGGCGATGCTGACCGCCGCCCACACCCGGTTCCCCGACATCGACGTACGCGCCGCGGACGCCGCCGACCTGCCGCTGCCCGACGGGCAGGCGCGCGGGTACCGGGCGGACAAGGTCTACCACATCCTGCCTGACCCGCAGGCCGCGCTGGCCGAAGCCCGCCGGGTCCTCGCCCCTGATGGACGGATCGTCCTGCTCGGCCAGGACTGGGACACCCTGGTGATCGACTCCAACCAGCCCACCCTGACCCGCCGCATCGTGCACGCCCGCGCCGACACCCTCCCCCACCCCCGCATCGCCCGTGCCTACCGCACCCTGCTCCTCGACGCGGGCTTCCAGAACGTCGAAATCGAGGTCCACACCACGGTGTTCACCGACACCGCGATTCTGCCGATCCTCACCGGACATGCCACCGCCGCACGCAAGACGGGGGCCATCAGCGACGACCAGGCCCAGAACTGGATCGACGAGCAGACCCACCGCGCTCGGGACGGACGGCTGCTGGTCGCCATCCCGATGTTCCTGGCTTCCGCCACCCGCTGAGCGCCCACCCGCCCGGGGCGCTACCTCCCCGCCGCCGAGGCTTTCTCCCTCGTTCACGTCGAGAAGCAGGGTGACCGACGGGTGCGCGACCATGGCGATGTCCACCAGTGCTGGGGCACGGTCCCGGTGGTGAACTGCACGTGGTGGACGTCGACGGCACGCCGTCCGGGCGGGGAGCGGGCCGGGCCCACCGCGATCCGCGTCTGGCGAGCAGTCTTCCCGAGCGGGTGCTGGCCGCGCTGACCGATGCCGGCCTGACCGGGGTCGCGGAAAACGGTCGTAGGAGGAGCCGGCTCGGCGGCGTCGTCTTCTACCGCGCCGCAGCACGCCGAGAGAAGTAGGCCCTGGCCGTCCTCCGGGTCGAGCGATCCACCCCTGGCCGTCAAAATTGTCGCCCCGGGGTTGACGTGTGCTCCCTGATGAACCATTCTGAACGCATGTTCATGAACGCGTGTTCATGTAGATGACGGGGAGGTACCGGTGTCAGGCATCGTCAACACCGCCCAGGCGCAGGCGTGGAACGGCTACGAGGGCGAGCACTGGGCCGCCCACCACGACCGCTATGACGCGGTGAACAGCGGCTTCAACGAGTACCTGCTCGAGGCGGCCGGGATCGGCGAGCGAGATCGGATACTCGACATCGGCTGCGGGAACGGTCAACTGACCCGGCTGGCGGCCGGTCGAGCCCCGCACGGGTACGCAACCGGTGTCGACCTGTCAGCTCCGATGCTCGCCAGGGCGCGGGCCCGCGCGGCGGCCGAGGGTGTTCCCAACGTGACCTTCGAGCAGGGTGACGTGCAGGTCCACCCGTTCCAGGAGGGCGCCTTCGACGTCGCGGTCAGCCGGTTCGGCGTGATGTTCTTCGCCGACCCCGTCGCCGCCTTCGCCAACATCCGTCGCGCGCTGTGCCGGGCGGGCCGACTCGGGTTCCTGTCCCTGACCGAACTCACCGGCACCGACCTGGGCACCGTGCTCGACGCGATGGCCCCGTACCTGCCGCGCCCGACCGGCGCGGATGGCAGCGGACCCACGTCGTTGGCCGATCCCGCGCGGATCCGCCGCCTGCTGGCTGACGCCGGATTCCAGGAGATCACCTGCACGCGCGTCGAAGCGGACCAGATCTGGGGTCGGGATGTCCCCGACGCGGTCGAGTTCCTCACCGGCTGGGGACCGGTCAGGTACCACATGACGCAGGTCGACCCCGAGGCCGCGGCGCACGCTCGGGACGCGCTCACCACCGCGCTGGGCTCCTTCGCCCAGCCCGAGGCCGTCCGGCTGCGCGGCACGGCGTGGCTGGTCACCGCCGCCGCCCCGTAACCTTCTCCTGCCCGATTGGTTCACTGACCACGATGAGGCCGGATGTCACCGAGAAACGCGGCAGCACTGCGCCACGCCGACGACGGGCGAAGCCTACGTGAGCATCTGATCGCCATCACCGAACGCATGATCTCCGCACAGGGTACGGCGGGACTCACCGTGCGGGCGATCGCTCGGCAGGCGGGTGTCGCCGACGGTGTGCTCTACAACTACTTCGCCGACAAGGAGGAGTTGCTGGCAAACGCCCTACGCGCGCATGTCCGCACCGTCGAACGAGAGCTGGGTGACCTCCCCGAACCCGGTACCAACACCGTCGAAGCCAATCTGCGCGCCTACCTCGGCTACGGCCTGGCGCTGCACCGGGCGATGCTGCCCGCGTTCGCCGGGTTGCTCGCCCAGCCCACGGTCCTCACCAAGTTCGCGGAGTTGGACGGGCATGGCGAGGACTGGCGCGACCGGCTGGCCCGTTACCTGCACGCGGAGAGAGACCTGGGCCGGCTCGCCGCGGACGCCCAGCTCGACGCCGCCGCTGCAATGATCGTGGGCGTCTGTCACGAGACAGTGCTACCCGCGTTGTTCCAGCACCAGGCGACAGTCGCGGAACCACCTTCGGTCGGATCCATCGTCAGCACCGTGCTCACCGGAATCGGGCAAGGAGAAAGCACCCCCGGACCGCCCTGAAGTCCAACCCGGACGAGGTGGTTCGCGTCTACCGGTCGGGCGATCGGCGCGAAAGGGGCCTCTCGACGTGCCTGTCGCCGGCTTCAGCCGTCGCCCCTGGCCAGGTTTCAGTGCTGGACGGCGTCGGCTTCGCGGCGGAGTACCTCGCGGGCGATCTCCAGTCGGCTGCGCATGCCGAGCTTGCCGAGGATGTGCGAGACGTGGGTCTGCACGGTACGCCGGGACAGGTACATGTCCTGCGCGATGACCGGCGTCGAACGACCTTCGGCGATCATGGCGGCCACCCGGCGCTCAGTCGGGGTGAGGGCCTCCCAGCCCGCGGTGGGGCGCGGTGGGCGTACCCCTCGGATGCCTCGCCGGATGCCGTGCCGGCGTAGCCGGCTCTCGGCGCGACGGATGTCCCAGGCAGCACCGAAGCCGTCGTAGAGGTCGACCGCCTCGTTGAGGACGAGCCGCGCCTCAGCCGCGTCGCCGCGGCCGGCGAGCACGTCGGCGAGATCCTCCAGGGTGCCAGCCAGCGGCACCGGCGGTCCGACCGCCCGGTAATGGGTGGCGGCCGCGCGCAGCGGCGCGGGGTCCCGGTCGAGCAGTCCCCGACAGCGGTGGCTGGCCGCCGACGCCCGTGCCGGCGGGTCTTCCGCCGCAGCCTCCGACTCGCAGGCGCGCAGCGCGGCCGTCGCGGCCGCGTGGTCGCCGACGTCCAGGGCAATCCGTACCAGGTCCGGCAGCCACTGGTGGGCCAACGTCATCTCACCGGGCCGCCGGGTCAGCATGCCCGACAGAATCGACAGGGCAGCAGCCGGCTTCCCGTCCTGCTCGGCGGCGAGCGCGTGCCCGGCGAGCAGGAAGTCAGAATTCTCCCGGTCCGAGATCGTCACGACGGGGAGGTCCAGTCCGGCGCGCAGGTGCTCGTCCGCCGCCGACCGCTCGGCCCGCCGGCCGGTGATCATCGCGGCGACACCGTGCCACAGCAGCATCGGCCCGCGCTCGCGCAGACCGGAGTAGGTGAGTGTGGTCGCGTCCAGGTCGACCGGGGCCAGCGCGGCCATCGCGTCGTCCCACTGGCCCAGCCAGTAGAGCAGCACGGCGGCGGTCAGCGCCGACGTCACCTGGCCGGAATCGTTCGTATGCTGGATCAGCGCCCGTCCGCGCCGAAGGGCCGCCTCAGCCTCTGGCCAGCGGTCGAGGTTCTGCAGGGTGAAGGTCCGAGCATCGAGCGCGTACGTTCGCAGGTTCGCCAGCTCTGGGTCCTCCGCCAGCACTTCGAGGGCGCGATCGACGTAGTGCAACGCGGCGGCGTGGTCCCGCCGGACCGAGTGGCTCAACCAGAGATCGATCAACGCGTAGCCCATCGAGAGCGGGTCGGCCGCCTTCTCGCCAACGTCCAGAGCCTCGCGGGCGGTGGCGTCGGCGGCGTCGAGGTCCCCCGTGCTCGCGCGTTGGAACATTGCGAGCGACGCGAGCAGCCGAGCCCGCCACCGGTCGGGCTGCTCCGGCCAGGCGAGCGCGCGCCGCACCGCGGTCACGGCTTCGTCGTTGTCGCCCGCGCTGAACAGCGCCCGGGCCAGCACCCAGTGCATCTCGGCGCGGTGCTGCGGCTCCACCGTGATCGCCAACGCCTGCCGAGCGCGTGCCGCGGCATCCACGTGCCGGCCCATCCGGAGCAGCGTGCGGGCGAGGCCGACGAGCAGGTGCTGCCGGTCACTTTGGTTGGGCAGCGCCGGGTCGAGCGCTCGCTGGAGCAGCTCGACCGCGATGTCGGGCGCCCGCGCGGCCAAGGCCGGAGCGGCCTGAACGAGCCAGCCGCGCGCCCAGTCCCGGCCGGGGTGGTCCGAGGCGATCAGTTGCTGCGCCACCCGCAGCGGGTCGGCACCGGCTGCGGCCAGCGCCTGGGCCGCCTCGCCGTGCAGCGCCGACCGCAGCGCGGCGGGCATGCTCTCGTAGAGAGCCTGCCGGACCAACGGGTGCCGGAACGCCAGCTCCCGGCCCACTCCGACGAGCAGCCCGGATACGACCGCCTCCTGCACGCCCGCAGCCAGCTCCGAGGCGGGCACCCCCAGCACCGCCGCCAGTTCCGTGACCGAGAACTCGCCACCGAGCAGGGACGCCGTACGCAGTATCCGTGCGGTCTGCGCGGGGAGGGCGCCGAGCCGATCGCTCAGCGCGGCCGCGTACGAGGGCGGGATGCGGTCGAGCACGGTCTCCGGTACGTCGCCGGAAGGCCCGACGAGCTGCTCCCGGACCAGCGCCTCCACCAGTTCGCGTACGTGCAGCGGGTTACCCATGGCCCGTGCGGTCAACCGGGTCAGGGTCGGCCCTGGCAGCACGCCGATCAAGCCGGCGACCAGGGCCGTGACGTCGGTATCCGGCAGCGCGCCGAGTGAGATCACGGTGCCCCGGCGCCCGGCGGCCGCCCGCAACTCCCGCACCTCCTGCCGGCCGGGCCCCATCCGGCAGACGCCGACCAGCAGCAGCGGAAGCTGCTCGGCCGCGATGGCCAGACGGTGCCACACCAGCAACGACGCCTCGTCCGCCCATTGCACGTCGTCCACGACCAGCACGGTGGCGGCCACCGTACACATCTCGTCCACCAGTGACACGAGCATCTCGACTGCGGTGTGCGCGATGTCGTCCGCCTCGAACAGTCCCGGTCGCCGGTCCCGCAGGAACTTTGCGATACCCGCCCGACGGGGATCCGGCGAGCCTGTCCGGACCTGCAAGCAATCCACCATCACGCCCAACGGGAAGCGCTGGGAAAGCTGATCCGCCGTGCCCCACAGCACCTCGTGCCCGCTGTCGCGGGCGGCGCCCAGCGCCGCCGCCACCATGGAGGACTTGCCGATGCCGGCCTCACCCTCCACCCACACCACGGAGCCTGCACCGCGCCCCAGCCCCTCGACCGCGGCGCCGAAGACCGCCAGTTCCTCGTCGCGTCCAACCCAGACATTCGGTCGATCGACGGGAATCACTTCGACACGATAACGCCTCACGTCATGATCAAGACGTCCCACATGTCGTGAGCACGACATGGGGGGACTCCTTGATCCTGGGTGAGGACGGGTGCGTCATCTGACGTATGGGCTTATCAGGCCGGGCGATGTCTCGACCGACCGGTGGCGTCACTGCGCCGATGTCTGACCCGTATTACTACCGGCACGATTCTCAAATGTTGAGCAGCAGAGGATGGCCGTTAGGAACAATGGCGACATTTCCCCACCGTGTGCGGTCAATTCCAAGAATTCTGACGCTAGTGCTCGTCCTCGCCTTGCTGGCCGTGTCCGAGCCCGTCGGTCTAGCCCGTCCCGCCGCGGCGGCGACGACAATTCCGTCCACCGCGGCGGAGCGTGCCGAACTCGCCCGGTGGTGGGCGCCGGTGCACTTCCAGGACGTCGACACCAGCGGCGAGACCTCATTCGGTGGCGAGTCCGACTACATCACGTCGTACGACTTCGACGGCGACCTCAACGGCCGCAACAACTGGGAGAACGCCAGCGAGCACCCGCTGGCCGCTCGCGTGTACTACTCGGTGGTCCAGACACCGAGCTTCTCCTACCTGATCTACATGTTCTTCCACCCCCGCGACTGGGCGGACGCCGCTCTCGACGACTACGAGGAGGACGCGACCGAGCACGAGAACGACTCTGAAGGCGTCCTGCTCGTCGTGGCCAACGACGGCACCGCGCACGGCGCGCTCAAGGCCGCCATCACCGTATCGCACAGCGACTTCTACTCCTGGGTACCCGAAGGCAGCGACTTCGCCAGCGGCGGGGAGGACGTCGACGGTGTGATCGCGACGACGAGCAACCCGCACGACGACGACGATCATCAGCGCCCGTGGACGGCCCAGCAGGCCGGCACCCACGCCGCGTGGGCCATGGGTGCTGAGCGGAAGCCATCCCCCGACCTCGGAGACCAGTACCGGAACGGCGACGGCGTCCTCTACTACCCCGGCTCCACCGCCGAGGTGCCCGACGGGCCCAACGACCGGGACGTGCAGTACACCCTGACCGACATCTTCGCCCCGGACGGCATGTGGGACAACCGCAACCTGACGACGTTGTTCGCCACGCCGAACAATTTCGCCGGCGACGACGGCGGCAACCCGCACGGCGCCGTCTGCGGCGAAGGCGGGGTGGCAGGACCGGCGGACGGCGACTGCCCCACCGACGCCGCCAGCCCGGCGTGGGCCTGGGACGACTCCGATGACGTCCCGGGCAGGGGGTACCTGGCTACCAACCCGGCTGAGCTGGTCCACAACTACTTCAACTGGCCGGGCGAGCCCGACTCCGCCGACCTCGACTACACCTGGAACGCGTACAACGGTGTCACCCCGCCCGACCCCGCCGAGCTCAACGGCGGGGTGGGCGACCCGATGGAGGCGCACGCCGGTGGCGACGACGGCGGCCCCAAGCCGCCGACCGGTGCCCAGCACACCTGCCGACCGGACGGCCTGCCCCCGACCGCGGGCGTGGACACGCCGTACTGCGACGTCTATGACTCCGCTGGCCGGGAGTGGCTCGGCCAGGACCGGTCCCGGCGGGTAATCGGCTACTTCAACGGCGGCCGCACCGGCGCCGACGGCACGCCGCACTACCTGGTCAAGAACATCCCATGGTCGAAGGTGACGCACCTCAACTACGCCTTCGCGCACATCGAGAACAACCGGATATCCGTGGGCGCCGCCGGCCCGAACAACCCGGCCATCGGTATGACCTGGCCCGGCATCCGGGGCGCCGAGATGGATCCTGGCCTGCCGTACCAGGGGCACTTCAACCTGCTGACCAAGTACAAGGGGCTGCACCCGCGGGTGAAGACGCTGATCTCGGTCGGCGGCTGGGCGGAATCACGCGGCTTCTACGCGATGACCACCAACGCCGACGGCACGGTCAACCAGGGCGGGATCAACACCTTCGCCGACTCGGTGGTGGACTTCCTGCGCCAGTACGGCTTCGACGGGGTGGACATCGACTACGAGTACCCGACCATGCTGGACCAGACCGGTAACCCGAACGACTGGGATGCGGCGCGGTCCCGGCGGCCGGGACTGCCGGCCAGCTACACCGCGCTGATGAAGACGCTGCGCGAGAAGCTGGACCGGGCCGCTGCCGCAGACAGCAGGTACTACCTGTTGACCTCCGCGTCGTCGGCGTCGGGCTACCTGGTCCGGGGCATGGCCAACCAGCAGGCGCTGCGGTACCAGGACTTCACCAACCTGATGTCGTACGACTTCCACGGCAGCTGGAACGACGTGGTCGGACCCAACGCCCCGCTCTATGACGACGGCAAGGACGCGGAGCTGAAGGACCTCTACGAGACTCCGGAGTACGACGGTATCGGCTACTTCAACACCGACTGGGCGTTCCACTACCTGCGCGGCGCGATGCAGGCGGGGCGGATCAACATCGGTATTCCGTATTACACCCGGGGCTGGCGGGGCGTCACCGGTGGCGAATCCGGCCTGTGGGGGACGTCAGCGGGGACCGACTGCGCGCCCGGCACCGGCCTCGTCCGGCCGTGCGGCAACGGCGCCGTCGGCATCGACAACATCTGGCACGACAAGACCGCCGAGGGCGAGGAGCTGGGTGCCGGCGTCAGCCCCATGTGGCATGCCAAGAACCTGGAGAACAACGTCATGCCCGGGTACGCGGACAACGTGGGCCTGACGCCGGACGACGACCCCTCCGACGAGATCACGGGGCAGTACGTCCGGCACTGGGACGACACCACGAAGACGTCCTGGCTGTGGAACGACAGCAAAGACGTGTTCCTGTCCACGATGGACACCGACGGCATCGACGCGGTCGCCGACTACGTGATCGACAAGGGCGCCGGCGGCGTGATGATGTGGGAGCTGGGCGGCGACTACCACTGCCCGGCGAGCGTGACCGGCCAGAATCCGTGCCGCCTGGGCTACACGATGACCAACAAGCTGCACCAGCGGCTGGCCGGCGTGAGCGCGTACGACGCCAGCCGCAACACGGGCAGCTCCGTGACGATGCCGTCCGCGGCGATCGACGTCACGGCCGACCTGGTCGGCTACGGCTCCACGGCCACGGACCTGTGGCCGATGCAGCCCACACTCCGGATCACCAACAACACCGGCGTCACGATCGGCGGCGGCAAGGACGTCGAATTCCGCTTCGACCTGCCCACCTCCACCCCGCCCCTCATCAAGGACGGCAACTGGCAGACCGGGGCGCAGGGCGGCACATGGCAGGTGGAGCCCGGGCACACCGGCCCCAACGCCGGCAGCGGGCTGAGCGGCGACTTCCACCGGGTCGGCGTGAAACTGGACTACTGCCAGATCATCCCGCCGGGAAAGAGTCTGGACATCCCGATCATCTACTACCTCCCGGCCACCGGACCCGTGAACACCACGCTCGGGGTGGCAACCCAGCGGTTCGCGCTCCTCTCGGAGCACAACCGGGGATCATCCGGGACGGCCCCACCGGCGGGCGGCTGCTCCGCCTCCGCATGGGACGCGAGCAAGGTCTACGATCCGGCGACCCAGCCGATCGAACAGACCACCGTGAAGTACGGCGGCCAGGTCTGGCAAGCCAAGTGGTGGACCCAGGGCAACATCCCGGGTACCGGGGTGGACGCGGACCACGAGCCGTGGAAGCTGATCGGCCCAGCCGGCTGACCCCGCCACCGTGATCTGTGCGGCGTCCCTCAAGCTGGATAGCGGCTTGAGGGACGCCTTGATCATGGGGTCCCTGCCTGAACCACGCGCATACCGGCTGCTGCTTTCCTGGCTGCACCGCAGCCCTGGCGAAGCCGCTCTGCGAATCGCCAGCGAGCCTGTCGGTTTCCCCACCAGCTGATCCGGGTGCCCGATCGTGCCGGATCCGCGCACGCCTTCCGCCCTGCGATTTCCGGCGTAGTCAGATCAAGCAGCTTCGGGGTGGCGATGGCCGCGCTCGGGGTGGCCGATGTGAATCCGATGCCAGTCGATGCATGAGCGGCGGAGGACTGCCCACTCCTTGCCCTTCCTAACATATAGCGCACCCTGGGGCTTGCCGCAAGACCCGGGTCGTGCTGCAGAATCGCTGGTCGAAGCCGGAGTCCGCAGGAAACGGGGGGTCACAGATGCGGATGTCGGTGCCGAAGGTCCGGTCGCACGGCGACCGCGCAGCAGAAGTGACACGGGCGCGGGCGACCTGACCCCGCCCAGCCCCTAGTCCGGCCCGAAGCGATCAAGACCCGCCACCGGGCGGGTACCAACAGCGCCTCCGTCCCGGCCCGCGTGACCGCGCGGCCGTGATCCGTCGCGTCCATGAAACACCTGACCGTCAGGAGAATCGATGACCGTTCCCTCCGAGCTGGCCTCGTCCGGGACCCCGGCGACGGCCACGCCGGACGATTCGCCCGAGAGGATCGAGCCCTCTCCGCGGATGTCGCACGCCGAGGTGATCCAGGCGCTGTCCGGCCTGATGCTCGGCATCTTCGTCACGATCCTGGCGTCGACGATCGTCTCCAACGCGCTGCCGCGCATCGTCGCCGACCTCGGCGGCACCCAGTCGGTCTACACCTGGGTGATCACCACCGAACTGTTGTCGATGACCGCGACCGTGCCGCTCTGGGGCAAGCTGGCCGATCTCTACAGCAAGAAGCTGCTGATCCAGCTCTCGCTGAGCCTCTTCGTGGTCGGCTCGCTGATCGCCGGCCTCGCGCCGGACGTCACGCTGCTGCTGATCAGCCGGGTCGCGCAGGGCGTGGGCGCCGGCGGCATGGGGGCGCTCGCGATGATCGTGATGGCCGCGATGATCCCGCCACGTGAGCTGGGCCGCTACTCCGGCGTCTTCGGCGCGGTGTTCGGCGTGGCCACGATCGCCGGCCCACTGATCGGCGGGATCCTGGTGGACACCTCGTGGCTGGGCTGGCGCTGGTGTTTCCTCATCGGCGTCCCGTTCTCCCTGGCCGCGATCGCGCTGCTGCAGAGGACGCTGCACCTGCCGGTCGTCCGCCGGCCGGTCACCATCGACTGGCGGGGAGCGTTCCTGATCATGGCCGGCGTCTGCGCCCTGCTGATCTGGTCGAGCCTGGCCGGTCAGCATTTCGCGTGGGGCTCGTGGCAGACCGCGGCCTTCACCGGCGGCGGCCTGCTCCTGCTCGCGCTCGCCGTGCGGACCGAGTCGCGAGCCGCGGACCCGATCGTCCCACTCGGCCTCTTCCGCAACCGCACGGTCACGCTCGCCGTGGTGGCCAGCACGCTGGTCGGCGTGGCGATGTTCGGCGGCACGGTCTTCCTGTCCCAGTACTTCCAGGTGGCGCTCGGTAAATCCCCGACGGTAGCCGGCCTGATGAGCCTCCCGATGATCTTCGGCGTCCTGGTGTCCTCGACCGTCGCCGGACAACTCATCACCCGATTCGGCCGGTGGAAGGCGTATCTGGTGGTGGGCTCGGTCGTGATGACCAGCGGTTTCCTGCTGCTGAGCACGATCGACGTGCGGACCGGCATGGTGCCGCTGGCGGCGTACATGCTGGTGCTCGGGGTCGGCGTCGGCATGCTCATGCAGAACCTCGTACTCGCGGCGCAGAACGACGTGCCCGCCGCGCAACTCGGTGCGGCCACCTCGACGCTCACGTTCTTCCGCAGCATGGGCGGCGCGATCGGGGTGAGCGCGCTGGGCGCGGTGCTCACCGCCCGGGTGACCTCGCTCTCCGCCGACCACTTCGGTGCGGCCGCGATGGAGGGCGGTGCCAAGGTGCCCGACCTCGAGACGCTTCCCGCACCGGTACTCGCCGCGATCCGCGACATCTACGGCACGGCGACCTCGGACCTGTTCCTGGTCGCCGCGCCGATCGCGTTCCTCGCCGTCCTCGCGGTGGTCTTCATCAAGGAGAAGCCGCTGTCCACCCTCAGCGGCGACGAGCGCCTCGCCCGGGAAGCCGCCGGCCGCAGCTGACCTCACCTCGGAGCCAAGACATGAACCAGCAGACCACCACCGTGTTCAACCTGCCCGGCACCCTCGCGGCCAAGGCCGACCCGACGCTGATCGCCGACGACGAGCAGCATTTCAGGGCCATGGCGGAGAGCCTGGAGCAGACGTACACCGACCTGTCCGCCCGGCTGGACGCCGCACGCAAGGCGCCCGCCGGCAAGGGCC
Source organism: Plantactinospora sp. DSM 117369 (assembly GCF_053764795.1). Lineage (NCBI taxonomy): Bacteria > Bacillati > Actinomycetota > Actinomycetes > Micromonosporales > Micromonosporaceae > Plantactinospora > Plantactinospora sp. DSM 117369. The sequence goes on from NZ_CM132446.1 coordinate 6,216,799, forward strand.
GGCAGGCGGTGGACCGAGACCAGGAGGTTCGCCGGCTGACCGCGCGGCTGCGTACGCTGCGCCGCTTCAGCCTGGACCTGTGCCTCGGTCGCATGGTCGGCGCGGACGACGCCGAGCCGGTCTACGTCGGGCGGCTCGGCCTCACCGACAGCGACGGCCGCCGGCTGCTGGTCGACTGGCGCTCCCCCGCGGCCGCGCCGTTCTTCGGGGCGACCCACGCCAACCCGATGGGCCTGGCGAGCCGCCGCCGGTACCGGTGGACCCGTGGCAGGATCACCGACTACTGGGACGAGGTGTTCAACCCCGACGGCCTGCAGGGACACGCCGCGCTCGACGACCAGTCCGCCTTCATCGCCAGCCTGGGCGGCAACCGGTCGGCCCGGATGCGGGACGTGCTCGGCACCATCCAGGCCGACCAGGACGCGATCATCCGGGCCGGATCCCAGGGCGCGCTCGTCGTCGACGGCGGTCCGGGTACGGGCAAGACCGTCGTCGCCCTGCACCGCACCGCGTACCTGCTCTACTCCGATCCCCGGCTCCGTCACCGGCGCGGCGGCGTACTGTTCGTCGGCCCGCATCAGCCGTATCTGGCGTACGTCGCCGACGTGCTGCCCAGCCTGGGCGAGGAGGACGTGCAGACCTGCACGCTGCGGGACCTCGTACCCGAGGGTGCCGCAGCGGTCGCCGAACCCGCCCCGGAGGTGGCCGCGCTGAAGTCGTCCGCGGACATGGTCAAGGCGATCGAGGCGGCCGTACGGTTCTACGAGGAGCCGCCCGCGAAGGGGATGACGGTCGCGACCGGGTGGTCCGACATCCGGCTGAGCGCCGACGACTGGGCAGAGGCGTTCGAGGCGGCCGATCCGGGCACGCCACACAACGAGGCGCGCGAGCAGATCTGGGACGCGCTGCTCACGATCCTGCTGGAGAAGTACGACGGCGACGAGCCGGAGGCCCAGTTCCGCGCGTCGATGGAGCGGAACCGGGAACTGCGCGCGGTCCTCCACCGCGCGTGGCCACTGCTCGATGCTCCGAGCCTTGTCGGCGACCTGTGGTCGGTCCCCGCCTACCTGCGCAAGTGCGCCCCATGGCTCAGTACGGACGACATCCGCAAGCTGCAGCGCGCGGACGCCCAGGCATGGACGGTGTCCGACCTGCCGCTGCTGGACGCCGCGCGGCAGCGGCTCGGCGATGCGAAGGCCGCCGAGCGCCGGCACCGGCATGACGCCGCCGTCTCCGCCGGCCGCGAGCAGCTGGCCCGGGTCGTCGACGACCTGATCGCCTCCGCCGCCCACGACGACGGCGAGGGCCTGATGACCATGCTGCGCCAATCGGACCTCCAGGACGCCCTGGCCGACGGCGTCGCGCCGCCGCCCGCCGATGCCCGGGACCTGCTCGCCGGCCCGTTCGCGCACATCGTCGTGGACGAGGCCCAGGAGCTCACCGACGCGGAGTGGCAGATGTTGCTGCTGCGCTGCCCGTCGCGCAGCTTCACCATCGTCGGCGACCGCGCCCAGGCCCGGCACGGGTTCGCCGAGTCGTGGCAGGACCGCCTCCGGCGGGCCGGCCTCGACCGGATCGAGATAGCTTCGCTGAGCATCAACTACCGGACGCCGCAAGAGGTCATGGCGGAAGCCGAGCCGGTCATCCGGGCCGTGCTCCCGGACGCCAACGTGCCGACCTCGATCCGCACCAGCGGCATCCCGGTCGTGCACAGCTCCGCCTCGGAGCTGACCCCGATCCTGGACACCTGGCTCGCCGCGCACGCCGAAGGGATCGCCTGTGTCATCGGCGATCCGGCATTCCGCGAGACGGCCCGCGTCCGGTCGCTGACCCCGGAGCTCGCCAAGGGCCTTGAGTTCGACCTGGTCGTCCTCATCGACCCGGAGAGATTCGGTGAAGGTATCGAGGGAGCGGTCGACCGCTACGTCGCGATGACCCGGGCGACCCGGCAGCTCGTCATCCTGACCACGTGACCGCGGTGACCGCGCCGGTACCCGCGCGTGTCTTCAGCAGCGAACGACCGACGCTGCCCGTGGCGCCGGTTACGACGATCAGGATCAGTCCCCCATCGTCATGCATGGGTCGCCTCCGGCCGGGACGACCTCGTCGTGCCTGCACAGCTGCGGTGCGGCGCGGGTCGGCTACCGGATCACCGAACCCGGATCCAGCCTCGGCCCCTCTTCGCCCACCTCGCGGAATGGGCCGACACCCACCCTGACGGGGTCGAGCAGTCGCGGCACGCTCGCGACATCACCGGGCAGACCGGGACGCGCCTGCGCAGTCCCGGGCGCGGCCAGGGCGGGGAGAGGCTCAGTCGTGCGGTGAGCCAGAACTGTTCGCTGTGCTCTTCGACCGGTACCACCCGGCGATCCACCGGCTCTTCGCGAGCCGGCTCGGCCCGAGGCATCGCCGACGACCTGGCGGCGGAGACCTTCCTGGCCGCCTTCGGCAACCGGCCCTTTCCGTTGCCGGGTAGTGACGGGGTGGACGGAAACGGGCTCGACGACAGAGTGCGCCGGTGGGAGCATCACCGGGTGGTACCACTGCGGATCACCAGAGGCGATGCGACGAGTCCTCAGGCCAAGGGACCAAAGATCATTGCCCACATATGCAACGATCTCGGTGGCTGGGGCAAGGGCTTCGTTCTGGCGGTCTCCCGCCGGTGGCCGGAACCCGAACGTGCCTACCGGCAGTGGCACCGTGAACGCTCCGGCAACGACTTCGGCCTTGGCGCTACCCAGTTGATTCAGGTCCGACCCGACACCTGGGTGGCCAACATGGTCGCCCAGCGCGGGATCCGTACCGGCAGCAGCGGGCCACCGATCCGATACGGCGCCGTCGAGCGTTGCCTGAGTGCGGTCGCCGAGCACGCTGCGCGGCTGTCCGCTACCGTGCATATGCCGCGCATCGGTTGCGGCTTGGCCGGTGGCCGGTGGGAGCGCATCGAGCCGCTCGTCATCGCCACCTTGTGTGACCACGACATCGCCACCACCGTCTACGACCACGATTGACCGGTCGACACCCCGCTGGCTACACGCTCATCGCGGGACAGAGTGAGCCGGATCTTGTAGCTCCACCCGCTGGCGTGGACGGCCTCTCGCTGCTGCGACTGACACGCGCGGCGGCACTGCCCGCCGCTTGGTTGGGTTGGTGCCGGAATGTCCATTCCAGGCAGAGCTGGACCAGCTCGAGGAGGAACAGCTCGAGGACGGCGGCTGGATGCCGTCACGTGCGCGGATCTCATTCGCATCGAACCTTTCTCAACCTCCCCTCCCGGTGCGGTCGGCCGCAAGGTCAGACGCGGTGCGTGAGCGCCGCGCGGTTCGGGTTGAAAGAGGTTCATTGGATGGTCCCTCGTCCTGTCCCGCATAGCACCCTTCGCACCCGCCGGCCGGTCTGCACCGCACGCCCCGGCACGGCGGCCGGCGGTGGGCGGCACCACTCAGGGTCCGGGGTGGGCGCTGAAGAACGCCCAGATCACCGCCGTACCGTCCAGGGCCGGTGACGGCGGGTCGAGCAGTGCCCGTGCCGCCGCACCGCCCGGCCCCGGCTGGCCCGGCCACTGGTGGCCGGCCCCGGCGATGGTGACCAGGGTGACGCCTCGCCCGTCCGGGCAGGTGGCGGCCGAGGTCGTCACGGCGCCCGCGACGCTGACCGTAGCGGGTTCGCACCCGGCAACCCGCCGCCAGGTGTCGATCAGCGCCGGTACCGGTGGGCCGGCGGTGTCGGCCGGCATCGCCCCCTGGCCGCCGTTGTCCCGCCGGCCCGGCCCGCCGCCGTAGGGGATGGTGCGGTCCGCCGTGCCATGGAGGTGGATCACCGACATCGGCGCCGGCGCCGGACACGGGCCCAACAGGGTGGCCGAGGTTACCCCGATCGCCGCGAACAGGGTCGTGTCGCAGCCGAGGCGGTACGCGAGCATTCCGCCGTTGGAGATCCCGGTGGCGTAGATCCGGGCCGGGTCGACCGGCGTCCCGGAGGCGATTGCCGACACCATCCGCTCGACGAACCCGACGTCGTCCACGTTGGACCGGGCGGGCGGGCCGCAGCAGCCGGGACTGACCGCCCAGGCCCGCCGGATCCCGTCCGGGTACGCGACGAGGAATCCCGCGCGGTCCGCCGCGGCATCCCAGCCGTACGACGACTGCGCCTGGCCTCCGCTGCCCAGGGCGCCGTGCAGCATCACCACGAGCGGTGCCGGGGCGGACCGGGCAAGGGTGGCCGGCCGGTACACCCGGAAGGTGCGCCGCTGGCCGTCCACGGTGATCGCGTGCTCGCTGGTGCCGGCGGGCAGTCCCTCGGGCGCCGCCCCGCCGGACGGTGCCGGCGGGGATCCGCCGGGCCGGCGGGGCGGGTCCGCCGACCAGCAGCCGCCGGCCAGGAGCAGCGCGGCAAGCACCGGGGGCAGCACGGACCGGACCCGCCGGTGCCATGCCGGTCGGCCAACCATGCCGGTCCCGCCCTACCCGACGGTCATCTCGATCAGCTCCCAACCGCCTTCCGGAACGGCGTCGTTGGGATCGGTGCGCAGGTTCATCGGGTTGGCCATGCCCAGATACAGCCTGGACCCGTCGGCGAGCATGTTGCGGATCCCGTAGTTGAGATAGTTGCCGACCCCGACCGTGTCGACCGGCGTCCCCGGCCCGTCCGGAGTGCTGAACATCCACAGGTCGCCGCCGTAGTCGTTGTACTCCCCCATGTCGTGGCCGCACCGGCCGCTGCCCAGCCGTCCCTTGAGCAGGTAGCTCCAGTCCATCGTGCCGACGAACAGCTTCCCGCCGGCCACGGTCATCTTCCAGAGGTAGTTGTTGTATCCGTTGCCGATGCCCTGGGAGCCGTACAGCGGGGTGTAGTTGGTCGGCCTGTTCACCCAGCCGCCGACACCGGCGTTCGCCGCCGGGTCGTACGTCGACAGCTCCGAGGCACCGTAGAGCAGGTCGACCTGCTGGTTCGTGGCACCGAAGTCCCGTCCCCGGAACACCACGGCGGCCCGCAGCGAACTCTTGAGGAGCTGGCAGTTGGCCTCGTCGCTCGGCTGCGGGTACCGCAACCGCAGCGCGAACGCCGACTTCAGCGGCACGTGCATGGTGCCCCAGTAGAGGTAGTCGCCGAACGCGGCCAGACCGCCGAGTCCGTAGGTACCGGCGATCACCGGGTCCGGCTCGTACATCCGCGCGTGCCAGACCTGCCGCCAGCTACCCGCGTCACCCGCGACCAGCCCCGGCTGGCCGTCGGCGAGCAGCGGGCTCATCCACAGGCCGGCGGTCTGCTGCGGGGTACTGGCCAGCGCGGTCGACCACGAACTGACGTAGATCCGGCCCTTGAAGTAGGTGAGGTCGGCGGCCTGCGCCGGCAGGTTCGCCACGGTCACGAAGCTGAACGGGTTGGTCAGGCTGCCGGTCCAGCGCAGCACCTGGCCGCCGTCCTCACCGTTGCGCCCGATTCCGACGCCCGCGTACAGGGCGCCCTCGGCCACCACGAAGTGGCGGATGTTGCCGTACGCGGTGAGGTTCGTCGACCCGAGGAAGGCCCCCGTGGTGCCGTTGAACGCGAACAGGTTGATGCTGTTGTTGAGTCCGGGGCCACCGAAGAGCACCACGTTGTTGAAGGCGCCACCGGCCCGCAGCCCGAGCGTCGCCCGCAGCCGGAGCTGGTCGGCGGCGGACGCGTTCTCGATGTCGGTGGTCTTGCGCACCACGGTGCGGGTCGTCTGGTCGAAGTAGAACACCTCCGGCCGGCGCTGGTCGCCGACGGCCGCCGGCACGATCGGGTTCTGCTTGACGATCTGGCTCTCCCCGTACTCGCACACGTAGTCCGGGATCGCGACGGGTTGCGGCTCGCCGAGCGTCGCGCCCTGCACCACGCAGTGCACGTTCGCGCCGGTGCCGAACCACACCCGGGTGCCGACCTGGGCCAGCCCCCAGACGTACGCCTGGTTGACCTTCGGCTGTCCCTGTGCGCACGGCGGTCCGGCCGGGTAGACCACGCCGATCCCGTTGAAGCACTCGTCCGGACGCGCCTTCGCGATGAGTTGGTACGGCAACGTGCTCGTCACGGAGGCGCGCTGCCCCGGCTCAGGGTCGGCCGGGGCCGGAGTGGCCGTGGCCGGGGTGGCCGTGAACGGCAGTGTCAGCAACAGCACGGCCAGCACCGCGCCGAGCCGGTGTCGTCGGGTCGGATATCTGCGACGGATGTTCATGAGACCGTTGCTCCTCCCTCGATCTGATGGCGGGTGCTGGGTGCCGGCGCAACGACCCGTTCCGAGGCGACGTCCGCCCAACCGGCCCAGTCCGCGAACTCCAGGAACCGGCCCAGCCGGCCCAGTTCCTCGACCGGTCGGGCGACCAGGTCCTCGTACCGCATGGTGAGCAACCGTCGGGGCGCGACGTCGGCGAGGGCCTGCTCCACCTGGTTGGTCAGGAACGCGCACAGCCAGAGGTAGCGGCGCACGTCCTGACCCCGCTCGCGCAGTGCGGCGGCGGTCAGCCGGTCGGGAAGCAGCGGCGCGAGATCCGCCGGCACCGACTCCGGCTCGGCATAGAACGGGTCGACCCCGCAACGGCCCAGGAACTCCGCCCGGAGCTGGATCATCTGGAACGACGAGTGGCGGCTCATCGACCGCGCCGTGTCGGGCGTGTTGCGGGTCAGATAGACGAACCCGGCGTCCGGGAAGGCCCGCAGCAGGTACGGCGCCAGATAGCTGGAGCCGCCGGAGCGCTCGACCCAGCGCCGCCGTCCGGTGAGCACGGTCAGCAGGTCGAGGAACATCTCGTGGTGCCGCCCCACCGGCTGGCGCGGAAAGCCCGGCACCCGCGCGGCCAGCGCGTCGAAGAGCGCGTCCGGGTTGTCGGAGATCTTCGACAGGGTCACCGCCAGGATGCCCGGCAGCGCGGTCAGCTCGCCGGCCCAGCGGCCGTCCGCCGGGTACCGCACCTCGCGGGGCAGCAGGCCGATCCGGAACAGCGCGGCCAGGTCCGGCTTGGGACTGCTCAGCAACGCCCAGTATTCGGCACCCGCGAGCACCGCGTCGCTCTTCGTCGCCGGTACGGTCGACATGAAGAACTCCTGCACCGACAGCGTGTCGGAATGATCGGCGATCAGGTCAGAGAGCAGTGTCGAGCCGCAGCGGCCGTTGCTGATGATGATCCAGCGCCCCGAGATCGGTGCGGTCATCCGGATGCCTCCCCTCCAAGGTGTCCAACCAGGGCAGGACGAGCTCGCGTACCGCTGCGGGCGCGTCGACGAGGACGGTGTGCCGCTGCCCGGGCACCACCGCCATGCGTGCCTGCGGCAGCCAGTTCCGGATCCGCGGCAGGGCTGCGGCGAGACCGGACTCCGCGCCGTACACGCAGAGGACCGGGCAGGTGATCCCGGCCAGTTCCGCCGGATCCGTCGGCCGGCTGCTGCCGAGGTCGGCGGCGAGCGTCGAGGCGCCGTACCGCTCGCGGGCGGCGGGCAGCTCCAGCCGGCGGTGGGCCCGCGACAGCCACTCCTCGACCGGCGGTGCCGACTCGATCGCGACGATGCCGCTGACCCGCTCCGGGTGCCGCAGCGCGTACCCGAACGCGACCGTCCCGCCGAAGGAGTTGCCCAGCAGGCAGACCGGGCCGGTGACGCCGAGCGCCGCCAGCAGGCCGGCCAGGTCGTCGACGAAGTCGTCCAGCCGGTACCCGGTCGCCGGGCGCTCGCTGCGGCCGTGTCCCCGCAGGTCGTACATCACCACCCGGCGTCCGGTGTCGTTGACCGCCCCGGCCAGGGTGAAGTACCAACTGGCCAGCGTGTCGACGCCCAGGCCGTGCACCAGCACCGCCGGGGCGGCCCGCTCGGCCACCGGTGCCAGCACCTGGACATGCAGGGAGATCCCGTTCACCCGCAGGGTCGTCATGTGCGTACCGGCGGGTCGAGGGCCGCCGCGATGTAGTCGACGAGTTCCCCGACCCGCAGGTCGCGGATGGAGGCGAGGTCCAGGCCGGCGACGAACTGGGCCAGGTTCACCGCGTTGCCGTACCGGGCCTGCAACCGGCCGGCGAGCGCGACGATCTCGATGCTCTCGATGCCGAGGTCCTCCCGGAACGTGGTGTCCATGGTGACTTCGGCGTCGATGTCGTCGCGGACGGCGCGCAGCATGTCCGTGACCTCGGCGAGGATGGCGACCTGTGCCGGCATCATCCGGTACTCCCCCTTGTCGTTGGCTCGTCCGTCATTCCGACACCGGCCCCCAGGTCCAGCTCACGACGTAGCGCCGCGCCGGAAGGTCGTCGGGGTTGGCCACCGTCCGGTGCCCGACCCGGTAGGTGCGGTCCGAGACGGCGACCGTGGTCTCGTCGGGCGTGGCCGCCACCACGGTGCACCGGTCCGCGGTGCCGTTCGGACCGGCACCCTCCGCCCTGGCCACCGCCTCCTTGGCCGTCCGGGCCCGGGTCAGCCAGGTGGCCCGGTCCCCCGTCGCGGCCACGGCCTCCAGCAGCGCGGACTCCGCCTCGTCGAACCCGGTGGTACGCTCCGGCGACTCGATGATCTCGGCGACGTCGATGCCCATCGCCGGCGCGCCGGGCGGTGCCGTCCCGGCGCGTGGCCGGGCGATCGCCACCGCCATCTCGGCGCACTGGGCCAGCGACACGTCGCACTCGGGCATGCCCCGGCCCGGTCGCGGATCCACCCGGGACCGCCCGTCCGGCTCGTCGCGGACGGTCAGCTCGATCGGGTACACGTCGACGTGGCCGTCCTCCCACAGTCGGAACCGCACCGCGTCCTTGGCCGCGATCCGGCCGAGCAGCCAGCGCTTACGGGTCGCGGGGGGCTGCCGCTCGAAGTCGGCGTACGCGGCGCCGCCGAGAATGCCGCGGGCGGCCATGGCCAGCGTCACCGGGTCGGTCCAGGCGTCGAAGGCCATGGCCCAGCCCTCCGGCTGCCGCTGTGACATCGGGTACCGCTCCGGGAAGCGCTCCGCCGGGCGGGCCGAGGGGTGGCTGTCGAAGCGCCGGTCGACCGCGCCCTCGATCACGGCGTAGACCCGGTCGCCGTCGACGAGCTGGGTGTCCGCCACGAGCTGGGTGTCGTCGATGGAGCGGACCCGGGCGACGCAGGTGAACGCCTTCCCGGCCGGCGGTGGTGGGCCGAAGAACCGGATCCGGCCGAGCGCCACCGGCAGCGCCACGGTGCGCCACGGCTGGGTGGTGATCAGCCAGTTGCCGATGAGCTGGAGCGCGTTGTCCAGCAGCGCGCCGGGCGGCGACGGGGTGGTCACCACGCCCCGCACGTGCATGTCGCCGAGCGCGTGCACCTCGCTGACGCCCTGGAACATCGGTCCGTGGAACATCAGCCGCTCGGCGTACATCTGCGCGGCGCTGATCGTGGGCGGCCGTTCGGTGCCCGGGTCGTAGCGCAGCGGCGGAGGCGGGTCGGTGGGATAAGCGTCGGCCACCTCCACCACGGCCCTGGCGAACGCGCCGAGCGAGACCGCGTACCGGCCGGGGCCGTCGGGCTCGACGGTGACCTCGACGTCCTGCGGGGGCGCGGCGATCACCCAGCGGTGGAACCGGGCGTCGCGGACCGCGACCGCTCGTGCGCCGGGCGCCGCCCGCTCCACCGCGTCCATCATGTGCTGCACGACGGTGGTCGCCGGTACCACCGGCCAGCGGTCCTCCGGGTGCGGCCAGTCGTCGGGCTGGACGAAGAAGCAGTGGTGCCGCAGGTACGGCATGTCGTCCAGGGACACCCGGAGGATCTCCCGGTACGACGATGTCCGGCTCGCGGCGTCCAGGACGCTGACCGCGCTGTGTGCCGTGTCCTTCAGCAGCGCGGCCAGCTCGGCGGCGGCGCTCGAACCCCCGGCCAGCCGTTCGAGGGTGCTGAGCACGTCCGCCCCGCCGGATGCGGCGGCGCTGTCGCCGGACGCGCTGACCTGCCCGGTGCGGTGTCCGGTGACGCCCAGCAGGCCGTTCGCGCCGGGGCCGAGCCGCACCAGCGGTCCGCCGAGGTCGAGCCGGACCGGTGCGCCGCGACGTACCGGCGGGTTGCTCGCCGCCGGTCCGCCACCCGAGGCGGGCGGCGTCGGCCAGGTACCCGACGCGGCGCCTGCCGGCGCGGACGGGAGCGCGGAGAGGTCCGGGTCGGCGCCCTCCACCCACAGCGCGGTGGCCACCCGGCGGAGCTGGGCCAATCCGCTCCGGGCCGGCACGTTGACCGGCATCGCGAGGTGATCGCGCCCGCGCAGGTTCTCCGCGATGACCGAGCTGAGTTGTCCGACTCCGACCTGTAGGAAGACCCGGATTCCGGCGTCGTGCATGGCCGCGACGGTGGCCCGGAACCGGACCGGTTCGACCATGTGTCGGGTGAACAGCGCCGACACCTCGGCCGGATCCGACGGGTACGGGGCGGCGATGGTCGCCGACCAGACCGGGCGGGACGGGGTACCCACGTCCCAGCGGCGCAACGCCGCGCCGATCGCCTCCAGCCCGTTCGCGAACGCCGGGGTGTGGAACGCCGACCGGAACGGCAGTGGCTGGCAGATGACGTGGTTGCGGCGCAGCTCGGCGACGAGCCGCTGCACCTGCGCCTCCGGCCCGTTGACCACGCACTGGCTGGGCGCGTTGTCGTGCGAGATCAGTACGCCCGGGTGGTCGCGGAGCAGCGGTTGCACCTGCTCGACGCCGGCACCGACGTACGCGAAGAGGTAGCCGGCCAGCTCGACCGCGTCGGCGTTGAACAGGGCCAGGAACTCCTCGACGGACGCCGTGCTCATCTGCCCGGTGGTCGCCGCCGCCGCCCACTCGCCCAGGCTGTGCCCGGCGACCGCGTCGGGCAGCACGCCGACGCGCCGCAGGGCCGCGTCGAGCAGCCGGCCCACCTCGATCACGCAGACCCCGTGCTGGCCGAGATCCGGTACCGACCAGTCCCGGTCCGGGAGGCCGAAGTGTGCCGCCACGTCGTCCACCCGAGGGGTGAACTCCGCTTCCAGGCCAGGGAAGACGAACGCGAGCTGCCCGGCCGTCGGGCCGGACAGCAGCGGTTCCGGACTGAACCAGACGTCGCGACCGCCCCGCCACGCCCGGCCCAGCGCGACCGCGCGCCGGGCGGTGCCGAGCCGGTCGGCGGTGGGGCCGACGATCCCGATCCGGCACCGCTGCCCGGCGGGGTCGGCGGCGGCCCGGGCGCGGACCCCGGTGGTGTCGGCGGCGGCCAGGGCGCGGACCTCGGTGGTGTCGGCGGCGGCCAGGGCGCGGACCTCGGCGTCGTCGGCGTCGAGCAGCCGGCGCAGCGCCGCCGGGTCGGGTGCGGCCAGCCGGAGTACCTGCTCCGGCTCCTCGACGGTCAGCCTGGCCGGGGGCGTGCCGCGCCGCAGCGGCGGGTCCGGTGGTTGCTCGACGATGATGTGCGCGTTGATGCCGCCGAAGCCGAACGCGTTCACCCCGGCCCGGCGCGGGCCGGTGCCCTCCCACGGAGCCGCCGTCGGCAGCGGCCGGAACCGCGTCCGCGCCAGCTCGGGCCGGGGACGGTCGCAGTGCAGCGTGGGCAGCAGCACGCCACGGTGTACGGCCAGCACCGCCTTGACCAGCCCGGCGATCCCGGCGGCCGGCATGGTGTGGCCGATCATCGACTTCACGGAACCGATCACCGGCCGGGTTCCGCCCCGGTCCGGACCGAACACCTCGGCCACGGTGGCCAGTTCCGCCGCGTCGCCGGTCGGGGTACCGGTGCCGTGCGCCTCCAGCAGCGCCAGCGCGTCCGGCGCGGTCGGGTCCAGCCCGGCCGCCTGCCAGGCCCGCCGGATGGCGAGTACCTGGCCGGAGGTGGCCGGGTTGAACATGCTGGCCGAACGGCCGTCACTGGACACCCCGATGCCCCTGACCACGGCGTAGACCCGGTCACCGTCCCGGACCGCGTCGGCCATCCGCTTGAGCACCACGATGCCGGTGCCCTCGCCGATCAGGAGTCCGTCGGCGTCCCGGTCGAACGGCCGGATCTCGCCGCGCCGGGACAGCGCCCGGAGCTGGCTGAAGACCGACCAGAAGCTGATGTCGTGTACGTGGTGCACCCCGCCGGCCAGCACCACGTCCAGCCGCCCGCGGTACAGCTCGCTGATCGCCTGGTCCACTGCGATCAGCGAGGAGGCGCAGGCCGCGTCGAGGGTGTACGCGGCGCCACGGAAGTTGAACCGGTTGGCGATCCGCGACGCGGTCAGGTTGGGGACGAGCCCGATCGTGCCCTCCGGCTGGTGCGGCCCGAGCCGCTCGTCGAAGAGCTGCCGCACCAGGTCCAGCCGGCCGGGCTCCAGGTCGGGCAGCAGCTCGCGGAGTGCCATGGTCACCTGGCTGGACATCCGCACCCGCTGGGCGTACCGGGCCTGTGCCGGGCTGAGGATGCCACCTCGGCCGAGAATCACCCCGACCCGGTCGCCGTCGGGGAGCCGGTCGAACCCGCCAGCGTCCTCGATCGCCGCGGCGGCGACGTCCAGCGCGATCAACTGGTCCGGTTCGATGTCGGGGACCGAGGCGGGCATGAGGCCGTAGCGCAGCGGTTCGAAGGTGGCGAGTTCGTCGACGAACCCGCCGCGCCGGCAGTACAGCCGGTCCGGCCGGTGCGCCTGGTCGGGGTCGAAGAACTCCGCGTCCCACTTGTTCGGCGGTACGTCGGTGATGGCGTCCACCCCGTCGACCAGGTTGCGCCAGTAGTCCTCCAGGTTCCGCGCCCGGGGCATCAGCACGGCCATCCCGACGATGGCGATCGGCCCGGTCACGGCTACCAGCCCGAGGCGGTGTAGACGACCGAGCCGACCGTGGCGTCACCCCAGGCCAGCTCGCGCAGCAGGCTGAGCACACCCTCCTCGCGGTCGATCAGCGCGATGCCGCGGCGGGCGTACTCCTGGCTCAGCTCGGCCGTCACCATGCCACGGTGCCCGGCCACCGGCGCCCACGGTCCCCAGTGCACGGTCAGGCACCGGATGCCGGTACGGGCCGCCCACCGCCCGCCGATCGCGGCCATCGCGTCGTTCGCGGCCGCGTAGTCGCCCTGGCCGCGACTGCCGAAGGCCGCGGCGATGCTGCCGTAGAGGACCACGAACCGGGGCGCCCGGGGCAGGTCCTCCAGTGCCTCCAGCACACCGCGCACACCGTCCACCTTGGTGCCGAACACGCGGGCGAAAGACTCCGGGGACTTGTCCGCCAGCAGCTTGTCCTCGATGATGCCGGCGGCGAACACCAGGCCGTCGATCCGGCCGTACTCGCTCTGGATCTCCTTCAGCAGCCGGTGGGTCGCCTCCTGGTCGCGCACGTCCAGGGTGTGGTAACGCACCTGGCTGCCGAGATCACGCAGTTCGCGGACGGTGGCCTCGACCTCGCGTCCGGTGATGATGGCCTGCGCCATCCGGTCGATCTCGGCCGGCGAGCGCAGGCCGCGCCGGGACAGCGCCGCGCGTATCCCGGCGAGGTCGGCGGCGCCGGCCGTGTCGGGCTCCTCGGGACGGTCCGGCGGCGAGGTACGGCCGACGAGCTGGAGGTGGCAGCGGGTGGCGGACGCGAGCAGCCGGGCGAACGAGGCCGTGATGCCCTGCGCACCGCCGATCAGGACCACCACCGAGTCGCTGCCGAGGCCGAGCGCCCGCGCTTCCGCCACCCCGTCGGCCGCCGGCCCGGCGCCGCCGCCGGACGGGCCGGGCAGCGGTTCCGCGACCAGGTCCACGGTGTACCGGACGCCGTCGTCCCGGCAGACCACCGGCACCTGCCCGCCGGCCAGGAGCTCCTCGACCAGTTCGGCGGCCAGCCGCTCGGCCGGCGCCGAGCCGTCCACCTCTACCAGCCGCGCCGACACCGCCGGGTACTCCCGGTTGATCGTCCGGAACAGACCCGGCAGGCCGTCGGTCCGGGTCCCGCCGGCCGCGGCGGCGGCCAGCAGCCAGCGGGGGCCGGCGGCCAGGGCCTGTTTGACCAGCGGGAAGACCGCCGGCAGCAACTGCCACCCGGTGGCGGTCAGGCCGTCGAGCACGACCAGTCCGTCCAGCTTCCCGGCCGCAGCCAGCTCGTCGGCCGGGAGCGGCCGGTCCTCCTCCAGCGCTGCGCTCCGCACGGTCGCACCGCGCTCGCGGAGCATTTCCACCACCCGGTCCGGCACCGGCCCGGCACCGGTGACCAGGAAGGTAGCGCCCGACAGGTCGCCTTCCGCCGCACCTGCCGGTTCCGTCAGGGCCAGCCGGCGGGCCACCATCCGGGTCGGCGCCGCGATCGGATGGTCGGGCCCGGTCCGCTCCGCCGCCTGCGGGGAGCGTGGCGACCCCGGTGGTTCCGGTGGCCGAACGGACGTGCTACCCGCTGATGCGGTGGCGGCGACCTTCTCGGTCAACCACTCCACCATGGCGCGGACCGTGCGCGCCTTGACCAGGTCCTCGAGCGCGGCCTGGTCACCGCCGGCCACCGGCAGCCGCAGCCGGGTGGCGACCTCTCCGGCGACCTCGGCGCGCTTGATCGAGTCGATGCTCAGGTCGGCCTCCAGGTCGAGGTCGAGGCCGACCAGGTCGACCGGGTATCCGGTGCGTTCGCTGATGACCGCGAGCACCGCGCCCTGGAAGTCCAGCTCGGCCGGGGGCGCCGCCTCGACCGGCTCCGGTGCGGGTTCGGCCGGCGCCGGTACGGCGACCGCCGGCGACGCCGCCAGCTCCGCCTGGGCGGGCTGCCAGACCAGCCGGCCGGTGTTCCCCGGCGCCCCGTCCGAGAGGTACGCGAGCATGACGTCACGCTGCGAGGCGATCAGCTCGCGGGCCGTCCGCAGATATTCGGCAACCAGATCGTCGCGTCCGCCAGCCGCTGTGGTCATCTGCAACTCCTCGACGCGTCGGGGTGGCCTCATGCCACCGGGCAGGCAGTCGCCGTTGGCGTCCCGGACGAGCTGACCGTCGACCGTCCAGGTCGGCCGGGCCGGAGACTCGCGCTCCGGGGCACCGTCCGCGTCCCGGCCCCGGAACAGCCAGCCGGTCTGCACCGGTACGCCCGCACAGGCCAGCTCGGCGAGCGCGAGCAGGAAAGCCCGCAGCCCCGCACCTGGCGCACCGTCACACGCGACGGCCAGGTGCGGGCGGTCGCCCAGCACCGCACCGACCAGCCGGGTGAGCGCCTGACCCGGACCGGTCTCGACGAAGGTCCGCACCCCGCTGGCGTACATCGCTTCGATCTGGTCCACGAACCGCACCGCCGCGCCGACCTGCGCGGACAGTTCGCGCCGGACCCCGTCGGGGTCGTCCGGGTAGCGCCCGGCGGTCCGGTTGGCCCAGACCGGAATCGCCGGAGACGTCACCGGGGTCCGGGCCAGTACCTCGGCCAGCCGCTCGCCGGCCCCGGCGACCAGCGGACTGTGGAACGCGCACCCGACCTGGAGTCCCCGGGCGGAGAGTCCGGCGTCGGTCAACGTCGCGACCGCGGCCCGGACGGCCGGGCTGGGTCCGGAGATCACGACCTGGTCCGGTGCGTTGTGGTTGGCGACGACCACGTCGTCGACGCCACCGTCGGCGAGGATGTCGCCGACCTGCCGCGCGGTCCCCGCGACCGCGGCCATCGTGCCCGGGTCGGCACCGGCGGCAGCCAGGATGGCGTCCGCCCGCTCCCGGCTGAGGTCCAGCAGGGTCTGCTCGTCGAAGGCGCCGGCCACGCAGAGCGCGACCAGCTCGCCGTAGCTGTGCCCGGCGGCGGCGTCCGGCTGGACGCCGAGCCGGCGGAGCAGATGGTCGACGGCGAGACCGCAGATGCCGAGGATCGGCTGCGCGGCACGGGTGTCCCGGACCCGGTCGGAGAGCTCGCGCCGGGCCGGCTCGCCGAACGCGCTGGGCGGGCAGAGCAGCCGGGACAGCTCGCCGCCGAGGTGAAGGTAGCGCCGCAGCTCGGGAAAGCTCACGAACAGGTCGGCCAACGCACCCGGCCGCTGGCTGCCCTGCCCGGGGAAGAGGAAGGCCACCGTGCCCCCGGTGGGCGGCCGGGACGGCTGGACCAGGCCGCTCCTCGGGTCGTGCTCACCGGCCAGCGCCCGCCGCAGCAGCGTCGCCAGCTCGTCCAGGTCACGGGCGACGACGGCGACCTGGACCGGGCCGCTCCGGCGGTCGGACTCCCGGGCCAGCCGGGCGGCCAGGTCGCGCAGCCGGACGGCGGGTACCCGCGGCGCGGCCAGCTCGCCCGCCAGCGCCGACACCGACCGGTGTGCCGCGGCCCGGTCGGCGCCCCGGAAGCAGAAGAGCTCCGCAGGCCACTCGTGCCGGGTGTGGCGCGGCGGCACCGTGCCGGCGTGACCGCTGAGTACGGCGTGGTAGTTGGTGCCGCCGAAGCCGAAGGCGCTCACCCCGGCCAGTCGATCCGCGGGGGCCGCCAGCCATGGACGCGACTCGGTGTAGAACGCGAACGGGCTCAGCTCGGGCTGCCAGGCCGGGTTGGGCCGGCTCAGGTTGATCGTGGGTGGACAGACTCCGTGGTGGAGCGAGAGGGCGACCTTGATCACGCCGGCCAGACCGGCGGCGCACTTGGTGTGCCCGATCTGTGACTTCACCGAGCCCAGTGCGCACTCTCCGGCCGCCGCACCCGCGTCCGTGAAAAGCCTGGTGAGGGTCTCCAGCTCGGTACGGTCGCCGACCACCGTGCCGGTGCCGTGCGCCTCCACCAGCCCCACCCGGCTCGGCGAGACCCCGGCGCTGCGGTACGCCCGGTCCAGCGCCCGCCGCTGGCCCTCCGCACGCGGCGCGGTGAGGCCGAGGGCCCGGCCGTCGCTCGACGCGCCGACGCCCTTGATCACCGCGTAGATGCGGTCGTGGTCGCGCTCGGCGTCGGCCAGCCGCCGCAGCACCACGCAGGCCACCCCCTCGCCCAACGCGATCCCGTCGCCCGAGCTGTCGAAGGTGCGGCAGCGCCCGGTCGGGGAGAGCGCGTGGGCCGAGGTGAACATCAGGAAGTCGTTGATGCCGTTGTGCAGGTCGGCCGCGCCGCAGACCATCACGTCGCTGTCGCCGGTCAGCAGTTCCTTGCACGCCGCGTCGAGCGCGGCCAGCGAGGAGGCACAGGCGGCGTCGACGGTGAGGTTCGGCCCGCCCAGGTCCAGCCGGTTGGCCACCCGGCCGGCGATGACGTTCGCCAGTACGCCGGGGAAGGAGTCCTCGGTCACCGTCGGGAGCTGACCCTCGAGCCCGGCGGGCACCGCACCCAGATAGCCGGGGAGCATGGTACGCAGCGTCTGCGCGTGCCCCATGTCGCTGCCGGCCTCGGCACCGAAGACCACACCGATCCGGGAGCGGTCCACCGTGGACGACTCCGGCGGGTACCCCGCGTCGAGCAACGCCCGGTGCGCGACCTCCAGCGCCAGCAGTTGGGTCGGATCGATGCTGCCCAGCGCGGCCGGCGGAATGCCGTACCGGATCGCGTCGAAGGGTACCGGCCGGAGGAAGCCGCCCCACTTGGACACGGTGTACCGGCCGGCCTGGTCGGGGCCCACCTCGGGGCGGTAGTAGGTGTCGACGTCCCACCGCTGCGCGGGCACCTCGGTGATCGCGTCCTCGGCGTCGAGGATCGTCCGCCAGAAACCGGCCAGGTCGGGCGACCCGGGGAACACGCAGGCCATGCCGACGATCGCGATGTCCAGCGGTGCGGGTTCCCGCGGCTGCCCGGCCGGCTCCGGGGTGCCGAGTCCGGCGCGCAACGCCCGGGTCCGCTCGCGGTGGAAGGCGGCCGCGTCACCGGTCACCCCGGCGTGCAGGTCGGCGATGGTGGTCGGCGCGTCGCGCAGCACGGCGACCTGGCCGGCCATGAACAGCCCCTCGGTGGACTGGGTGTGCTCGTCGACCGCCACCAGGTCGTCGCCGTCGCGGCGGACGCCCTTGCTGGCGAGTCGCAGCCGGCCGACGTTGAGCATTTCCAGGTGCTGCCACACCTGCCGGCTGTCGGCTCCGGCGGCGGACAACTCGGCCTGGAGCCGGTGGAAGTCGTCCACGAACGGGCTGGGCAGGCACCGGGTGGCGTGCCCGGGTGCCGTCTCCAACAGGGCGGTGCCGGTCGCCGCCAACGCCTCGCGCTGGAACCCGGGCCGGATCGCGCCGCACTCGACCGCCTCCCGGGTGAACAGGTAGGCCGTACCCATCAGGACACCCATCCGCACGCCACGGCGGGCCAGCGGCGCCGCCATGGTCGCGACCATGGCGGCGGACCGCGCGTCGTGGACGCCGCCGGCGAAGAACACCTCCAGCCCGGCGCCGTCGCCGCCCGCGTCGAGGTGCTGCTCGATCACCGTGAGCTGGGCCTCCCAGAGTGGGAAGCTGGCCCGGGGACCGACGTGCCCGCCGCACTCCGCGCCCTCGAAGACGAACCTGCGGGCACCGGCGGCCAGGAACTGGCGCAGCAGACCGGGCGAGGGCACGTGCAGGAAGGTCGCGATGCCGTCGGCCTCCAGCACGGTCGCCTGTGCCGGCCGCCCTCCGGCGACGATGACGCAGGTCGGTCGAATCTCCCGGATCACCTCGAGCTGCGCCGCCCGCAGCTCGTCCGGGACGAACCCGAGGATGCCGACCCCCCAGGGACGGTCGCCCAGCACGGCGGCGGTCTCGCGCAGCAGGCGCCGGGACCGTTCCGCGTCGGCCAGCGCCAGCGCGACGAACGGCAGCCCGCCGCCGTCCGCGACCGCTGCCGCGAACGGCGCCTCGTCACTGACCCGGGTCATCGGACCCTGCGCCACCGGGAACCGCACGCCGAGCGCGCGGGCCAGCGGCGCTCCGGAGGCCAGCAAATCGGGAGCGGCGTCGTCGGCGATGGCGTCGCGGATCGCCGCCCTGACCCCGCGTACCGCGGCGGCGGCGTCCGGCCAGCGGCGGGCGAACTCCGACGCCAGTCCCCCGTCCTGGCCGACCTGGAGCAGGTCACGGGTGCCAGGTCGGGGAATTCCCCGTACGTGTCCATGAAGGACGGTTTCCGAGCCGTCCATCCGGCGGATGGCGGCGATCGTGTCGTCCGGCAGGTCGGCCTCGGGCATGAGCGCGAGCTGGGTGTCCAGCACCACGCCGCGGGCCCCGCCGATGACGCAGGCCGCGGCGGTGCGCGGGCCGATGCCGCCGCAGACCCAGACCGGCAGGTCCAGGGTGTCGTCGGCGAGAATCCGCTGCATCAGGACGAACGAACTGAGTTCACCGACCCGGCCGCCTGCCTCCGATCCGCGGACGATCAGCCCGTACGCGCCGGCCGTGGCGGCCCGGCGGGCCTCGTCGAGGTCGGTGACCTCGACGAGAACCCGGTGCCGGGCCGCCTCCTCCGCCCAGGGCCAGGGTGAGTCCGCTGCCACGATGATCGTGGAGAGCCTGCCGGCAGCCGCGCGCTCCACATCGGACAGGGGAAATTCGCAGCCTGCGGCCACCCGGATTCCGAACGGTACGGAGGACAGTGACGCGGTTTCGCGCACCGCCCGCAAGCCGGGTGTGTTGTCGACAGACAGGTCGAGTACGCCCAGACCGCCGCCGGCACCGACGGCGGCCACCAGACGTGGACTGGGTGCGAAGACGGTACCTGGACAGATGGCAACCACTAGCTCATCACTACACACCGCATGCCCCCGAATGGTGTGATTACTTCAACGGCGATCCGCACTAGGTGGACAAAGATCCGCTGCTGAGCTGGCCATCACTTTATGGGCGTCAATATCAATCGGACAAGACCACTTGGCGACGACCTTTCGCCGTTTTGGTGATCTTTCTCGATCCCCAAACACCTGGGGATTCCCGGTCATCGGCGGGGCGTCGCAGAGTATCTGCACCCGCTATGTAACATTTCGCAGATGCCATGCAGTCGGTTGCCTCACCACGACACGGCGTTCGCCATGACGTGTTGCTGGTCAGGGTCGTAATAGGACAACATGAGGTGGCTCGCCGTACTTAGCTCCGGATGCCCGAAGAACGCGTAGCACCAGGATTCGGCACTCGACGCGCAGTCTGCGATCTGTCGCTCTTCGCCGACGCTCCAAGGGCCGGTCGGAGAACTGGCGCGCCAGATCCGGTAGTGGCCGCCGATGCTGGTCTGCTCGATGGCGGCCAGCCCGTCGGAATAGGCGCGAACGTCGAGGAAAAACGGCCGGGCCCCGGACATCACCGAGTCGGCGGCGGCGATGTCGCTGGTCCAGCCGTCGGTGGTCCAGTAGCGGTAGGCCAGCGGCCGGGACCAGGCGGCGACGCCGCGCCACAGCGTGCGGGCCAGCACGGTACGGCCGGTGCCGCACGTGCCGAAGCCCGAGTCGTCGCAGTGGAACGCGTAGACATAGAGGAACCCGTCGTCGGCGAAGATCGGCGAGCCGAGCTGCCGCTGCCACTGGAGGTCGTCGGTGGCGCCGGTGGCGAAAACGCGATGATGCGCCACGAACGTGTTGCTCGCCGGGTGATAGAAGCTGATCCCCCAGGCCTGCGTCGTCCACACCCAGGAGCCGCGGACGCAGACGTCGGAGTAGGTGAGCGCGACGAGTTCACTGCCGTCGTACCCGTTGATCAGCCGGGCCGGCCCCCGGGTCGCCCCACTGAGCCACGACGCCGCGTACGAGTTGGTGCCGGCCGTACCGCACGGCCTGCCGTCCGGGAGCACCAGCCCGGTGGGCGTCGGGAGGAATGGGCGTGGGGCATCGGTGCGCGGCGGCACCGCCGGCGAGGCGGGCGGGGTGGGCAGCTCGCTCAACTGGTCCGGCACCGCTCCCGGGGCGTACGGACCGGTGGCGGCCGTCGTCCCGCCGATGAAGCCGAAGGCCTCACCCGCCGGGTCGAGGAACACGGTGTCGCAGAAGAGCCAGAGCGCCTGGTCGGACTGGTCCGGCAGGACGACGCTGTAGCCGCAGTCCCGTGCGGCGGTGTTACCGGTGGCCGTTTCGTAGTGCGAGGTGACCCGGGCCGGCGGCGCTGCCGCGGTGTTGGCGGCCGCCGGGATGCCGGGCCAGAGCGGCAGGATGGCAGCGACGCCGACGACGATCAATCGTTTCACTGTGGACTCCTTCCGGTAGGAGGGGCCGATGGTAGTCCAAACAACGCCCCTGCCGTTGTGCTTGTAGAAGGGGCGCCCTCCAGGGTGCCGATGTTCGACGGCCTGGAGAAACCCGCTGGTTGCGGACCTGGGTCCGCCCGTCGACGGAGAGCTGGGCGGCGCTGATGGCGGCGTTGCCGTACGGCGATGTACATCGCACGACATCCATGGGTCTTTCCCCTTCTGTCGCCTGGGTGTGCGGGGAGGCGACTGTGTTAACGCTAACAACCACGGCGCCAATGGCCCGTCACATCGAACGGGACCGGATGAAACCGCTCCGGCGGACGTACGCGATATTGCCAGACCGGTCACGGCCTGCACGGGTGTTGGAAGCCGGTTCGGGGTCCAGGCATTGACGCCTGACACCCGAGCGAGCCCTTCCGACTCCGACGTCTGACGGTGGCGACCGATAACACTTCGCACCGAAGATGGCCGGATCGGCCACAATCAAAAATCTCACAGCGTTTTTCTGTTATCGGCGGCGGCACCGGACGGTCGCGATGGCGGCCGGGGCGGCCGGGCTGTCGATCGTCGCACCGCCGGCGGACGGCGCCCGACGAACAGCCGGGGACGCGGGACCGCCCGGGGGGAGGCCGACGGCGAGCGCGGGGTTACCCGGCCAGCGGAGGCCGGGTCCGGAAGGAGGCGTCGGCACGGAAGTCCGGGGTGCCGGTCGACTGGTCCACCCACAACTGGAGGTTGCGGTGGCGCAGGAACCAGCCGGGATAGTTGGACGACTCCAGCGACACGGAGCCCGGTACCACGCCCTCGCGCACGCAGAAGGTCGCGTCCCCGCGGAACAGTCGGGTGCCCACGTCCGGGTCCAACCGCACCCGCCAGTTCAGATGCCGCAGGTACCGCCCGTCCTGGGCCCGGAAGGAGACACAGCTACTGTCGGCCAGACCGGGGACCGCCTCGAACGTCGCACGTTGCCGGGCTGTCCCCTCGCTGTCCGGGCCGACCCGGGCCAGTACGCCGAGGTCGTCGGCCGTGGTGGCGAACAGCCCCACCTGGTTGACCGACTCCATCGACGCGCTCCCGGACGGAAACGGCCGGGGTTCGACGCTCGACGGCGTGCCGCCGGTCGGGCTCGGGCGCCGGGGAGTCGGCGTGCTCGCCCGCGGTGCCGACGTCGGCGCGACGGTGACCGCGGGCACCGACGACGGCGCGGCGGCAGTGGGTGTCGACGGCGGCGCGGCGATGCGCACGGGTGGCCGTGGTTCCGGCGCCGGCCAGGTCGCCGTGGTGACCGTGGCACCGGCGACGACCGTACCGGCGGCGACCGCCGCCACGATGGGATGCGCCCCGATCAGGTGACCGAGCTGGCCGACAAGCCCGGCCTTGAGGCTCGCGCCGACCGCCCCGGAACCGCCGACCCCGCTCCCGCCCGAGACGGCCGCCGTCGACAACGCGCCGACGACCCCGGCCGTCACCGTGCTCTTGCCGACCAGCGCCGCCGCCAGGGCGGCGGGAACCGGGACCAGCGCGAGGCCCACGAGCAGGCGCTCCAGCGCGACCAGATCCTCGGTACGGCGCTGGCAGATCGGGCAGGACCGGGTGTGCCGCGCAATACGTTTGCGCCACAGCGGGCTCGGCCGGCCGTCCCAGTCGACCAGCACGGCCCCGAGACGGTCGCAGCCGGGTCTGGCGTCCAACGCGGCCACCAGCGTCCGGCTCAGTTCCAGCTGGTGGCGCATCCGCTGGACGCGCACACCGGCGTGCGCCACGCCGACGCCGAGCGATTCCGCCAGCTCCGCCCTGCTCAACAGGCCCGCGGTCTCCAGCCACCACAGCGACAGCAACGCCCGGTCCTCCGGATCGAGCCAGCGACTGGCCCGTACCACCTGCCGGCGCTGGTCGGACAGGTCCAGACGCAGCAACGTCAGATCCTCGAAGTCCGCGTCGGCGTCCGGCTCCGCGGCCACCTCGTCCAGGGGTACGGCCCGCTCGGCGGCGCGGCGCTGCCGCTGTAGTTGCGTGCTTACCTGGCGCAACGCGACCGCCAGCAGCCAGGGTCGGAAGCTCTCCGGCGTCCGCAGCGTCCGCAGCTCGCGCAGGGCCCGGAGCATCGTCTCCTGCACGACGTCGTCGACATCCGGATCGCCGCTCATGGCCCTGCGCACCAAGGTGTACACGATCGGCAGATAGGCGGCGGTGAGCTCGTCAAGCGCCTGCCGGTTCCCGGCCTGCGCGGCGACGACCAGGCTCGCCTCGTTGGTACGGGTAGCTCGCATATCCCATCGCTGTCCCAGGACCCGGGGTGGTGGTGGATCGGGGCCGGCGTCCACGACCAGGAGACGACTCGGCGAGCAGCGGCACGGGTCGAACCGCCACACGCCGAGCACATACCTGGCAGTCGCCGCGCCGGTGGTGTGGTGGTTGACTGTGATGGACGGCGGCGACTGAGTCAAGAAACTAGCCGTACCTGTCCGGCCACCGGTCAGGAAGCGCGAGCCCGACCTGAACGCCGAAACCCGGTACGCCTTATCCGGATCCGGGACGGATTCACAGACTCCTCGCTGTCGACCAGAAACAGGAAGCGGCGGCCCGAGGACGAGCGCCTGGCCCATCGTTCGGACGACGTGGCGCATTCATTCAACACGCCGGAAATCACCTCTTGCGGTCCCTAGCCCGGTAGCGATATGTTACCGCTAACATCGATGTCGACCCATGGGCACGGGTGCATACCGCACCCGGGGGACACCGATCCTGCCGCGCGCCGCGCCACCGGTCGAATCACACGACGCGGATATGCCCAGCCGCCCCTTGCGCCACACGCGGGCGGATACCAGCGCGACTGTAAGGAGTCTTCAGTGCGTCAGACAGCCAGACTACGAGCAGGCTTGCTCGTGCCGGTCATCGGAATGGTTGCCGCCGCAGCCGCAGTGGTCCTCCCCGCGCACGCCGCTGCGGCCGGCTGCTCGGTGAACTACTCGATATCGTCCCAGTGGTCCGGCGGGTTCGGCGCCAATGTCACCGTGACCAACCTGGGTGACCCGATCAACGGATGGACCCTGAACTGGACGTACGGTGGGGGTCAACAGGTCACGCAGGCGTGGAACGCGTCGGTTACCCAGAGCGGCGCCCAGGTCACCGCGAGGAACGTCAGCTACAACGGCGCGATCGCCACCAACGCGAGCGTGTCGTTCGGCTTCAACGGATCGTGGACCGGCAGCAATCCGGTGCCCTCGACGTTCACCCTGAACGGCACGACCTGCACCGGCGGCGTCACCAACCCATCAACCAACCCGCCCACGAACCCGCCCACGAACCCGCCGACCAACCCACCGACCGGAAGCCTGCCCACCAGCTTCCGGTGGAACTCCAGCGGGGTACTGGTCGGGCCCAAGAACGACAGTCGCCAGATCGCCGGCATCAAGGATCCCTCGGTCGTCTACCACAACGGCCGCTACCACGTCTTCGCAAGCACGGCGAAGTCCGCGGGCTACAACCTCGTCTACCTCAACTTCACCGACTGGTCGCAGGCCAACAACGCCACCTTCCACTACCTCGACCAGGCACCGCTCGGCACCGGATACCGGGCCGCACCACAGGTGTTCTACTTCGCACCGCACCGACTGTGGTACCTCGTCTACCAGACCGGTAACGCCTCGTACTCCACCAACCCGGACATCAGCAACCCGAGCGGCTGGACGGCGCCACGGCACTTCTACAGCGGCATGCCGCAGATCATCCAGGACAACATCGGCAACGGCTACTGGGTCGACATGTGGGTCATCTGCGACAGCGCCAACTGCCACCTGTTCTCCTCGGACGACAACGGCCACCTCTACCGGTCACAGACCTCGGTGGCGAACTTCCCCAACGGCATGAACCAACCGGTGATCGCGATGCAGGACGCCGACCGCAACCGGCTCTTCGAAGCCGCCAACGTCTACAAGGTGGCCGGCCAGAATCAGTACCTCCTGATCCACGAGGCGATCGGCAGCGACGGCCGCCGGTGGTTCCGATCCTGGACCGCACCTGCCATCGCCGGCCCCTGGCAGGCACTGGCCGACACCGAGAGCAACCCCTTCGCCCGCGCCAACAACGTGAACTTCCCCGCCGGCGCCTGGACCCGGGACATCAGCCACGGCGAGATGATCCGCGACCAGGTCGACCAGACCCTCACCATCAGCCCCTGCAACATGCGCTACGCCTACCAGGGCATGGACCCCAACGCCGGAGGCGACTACAACAGCCTCCCCTGGCGCCTCGGCCTACTCACCCAGACCAACTCCACCTGCTGACGGCTGTCCGCTGAGGAAGCCTCCGTACACCCCAGCGGTAAGCGCACAGCCGACCGCAGGTCCGCCGGCGGCCCCGCACCACGATGGGCGGGGCCGCCGGGTCTGTGACTAGGAAGGGCCGGCAACCGGGGACCACCACACCCGACCGGTGTCCGGGTCGGTTTCCAGACCCGGCGGGCCCGTGCGGGCACTGATGCCGTACACCTCGCGGCCCGTGCGGTACTCCCACCCGCAGACCGCCACCATTGCGGCGGCGGCCGCCCCGGACAGGGCCAGCGACGCCGGTTGCACACCCACCAGGACGAGTTCCACCGCTACTGCGCCGAGGCAGAGCCACGGCGCGGCGAGCGCGGGCAGCAGCGGATGCCCGTCGGCCGCCGCGAACACGTTGCGGTGGATCTGGAGTACGCCGCCCAGCGTGAACGGCGCCAGACAGGCCGCCCCGAGCAGCAACAGCACGGTGGACACGCCGGGCCGGCGCAGATCGTCGTGGACGAACCAGATCACCAGCAGCAGAACCCCGGCGGCGGAGAGCCAGCCGAGCCCCACGACGAACGGGCGGCGCAGTAGCGTCCGGGCGTACGCCCGGTCGCCATCGGAGCGCACGAGGAGGTACGCGCCGGCCGCCGCGACGCCCGGCGTCCCGAGCACCGGGCCGAGCACGGCCTTCGCCAGGATCAGCGGCCAGACCCGGGCACCGAGGGTGGCGGCGCTCGCCAGGCCGGAGCAGACCACCACCGCGCCGAGGGCGAAGCGGAGCCGTTCGGCGTTCGCCAGCGCCCAGTGCCCGTCGACCCTGCGGGCGAAAAACCGCCAGCCCAGCCCGAACAACCAGCCGGACACTCCCCACGGCAGGGTACGGAGCTGGGCGCGGGCCAGCGGGCGTGACACGGTCAGCGCGATGGTGAACGCACCGGGCAGCTCACTCACGGCGTGGCCCGCACGGGGGACGATCCGTCACTGTTCCGGCCGGCGCGGCTGCTCGCCGCGATATCCGGCCTCGTACGGGGGATACTCCTCCGGCGTTGTAGGCGTTTCCACCGTCGGTTCCGCTGGCGCCGGTGTGGGCTCGACCACCGGTCGAGTCTGGTCGCCGCCCGGCTCACCCCGATACCCGGCTTGGTAGGAACCATCCGACGGCGGGTCGGTGGTCACCGCGACCAGCGGCGGTGGTGCCTCGTCCAGCGTGGCCGTCTCCTCGACCACCGCCCGGCTCTCCTCGGCGCGGCGCTCGTTGACCTCGGCGACCAGCTCCTTGACCTGCGTCTTGAGTTCGGCCACCACGCCGCGAAGCTCGGCGGTGTCCATCTCGGACAGCTCGGGTAGCTGGGTCGGCAGGTCGTGCCCGTGCCGGAACTGGGCGTCGAGGACCTGCACGCTCTCGTACAGCTCGGACACCGCCTGGGCCGGTGCCGGTAGCCGCGGCGCCGCCTCGTCGGCGCTCTCCGATCCCTGGCCCGGGCCGGCGGACCAGGGCCGGGTCATCACCACGTCCATCGGGTCGGCGAACGGCTGGAACTCGCTGGCATCGGGCATGCTCGGCCCGCCCGGTGTCGACTCGTCCGGCTCCAGGAGCGGTCCGCGGTACAGCCTCCCGGCATGCTCGACCCAGGCGGCCACCTCCTGGGTCTCCGCGTCCAGGTACCACTCCGGCGACGGTGGCATCTGGTACGCGTCCTTAATCATTCCGGTCGCGCCCTCGACGAGATCGCCACCGACCTGGACGGTGGCTTGCCCCTCCTGCGGCAGGCCGGCGGCGGCCCCGTCGGCGAGCTGCCCACCCACCTGGGCGGCATCGTGCAGCAAGCCGGCGGTCTCCTGCGCATCCTTACGCAGGTCCTCGACGAAGGTGTCGCTGGGCGGCTTCGGTTCGTCCGTCCAGGGCTGCTGGGGCAACCGGGCCAGATAGTCGATCCCTTCCTTCTGTTGGTCCTGCCGCTGCTCGTCGAAATCGTCGGCCTGGGCGAGTCCGATCATCGTCACCAACCTTCCTTCGTACGCAACTGGTCGAACTGCTCGGCGAGGATGAACTCCTCGGGCATGAGTCCGCTGTGCGGGTGCCCGTCGACAAAGTTGAGCGCCGAGGGCGAGTCCGGGGGTGCCAGGCTCGACGTGTCGTAGCCGTCGACGGCCGGACCAGCCCCGCCACCCGGCCCGGGGTGCCGGTCGGCTGGGCCGAGGTAGCCACTCGGGCCGCCGTCGGCGAGGAACTGCTCGTCGTACGGGTCGAACCCACCGGGCCCGGTCGGTCCGCCCTGGTCGATGGTGGGGATGTCCTCTTCGAGGAGCCCTTCGTCGTACAGGTCGACGGCGCGGGTGGCGACCGCTTCCAGGTCGGTCGCGGTGGCCAGGGCCAGCCGCCGGTCGGCGGCGACGATGTCGTGGTCTGGCGAGTCCATCCGTCCTCCTACTCGTCGCCGGCCGCCGGCGTGTCCGCCGGTGCCGAACCGGTCTCCGCTCGGGACGTCCCGGCCCGCCCCGCCGGCTGACCGGCGGTGCCGGGCGCCGGTGGCAGGAACCGGCCGACCAGCCAGGGCCGTTGCAGGGCGAGGAAGCCAGCCGCCTGCCGCAGGCGGCGGCGCGGGTCCGGCTCGTCGCTCAGCCGGTCGACCGCGACGGCCCAGCGGGCCGGGCGGGACGTGCCACCCACCCCGGTCCACATGGGCAGCCGGCTCTCCGGACGGGCGTGGAGCTGTGCCAGCTGCTCGGCAGGGGTGTCACCGGACAGATCCAGGCCGCGCCGCCGCCACTGGCCGGTGTCGGCGTGCGGGCCGTCCTGCTGCCCGGCCCGCCGCAGCGCCCAACCCACGTCCACCCAGCGGAAGGCGCCCGCCTGCCAGTGTGTCTCGCCGGCGCACCGGGCGTCCTCGGCGGCCGGGCCGAGCAGCCAGCCGCGCAGCCGGTCGGCGAGGTGGCCGGCGAGCGCCTCCGGCTGGTACGCCGACGCGAGGACCTGGTATCGGACCTGGACCGCCTCGTGGGCGAGCTGGGCCGTGGCACAGGTCAGCGTCGCCTGGTCGGCGCGACCGCGTACCGAGGCCAGCCATCGGGCGTCCGGCACCGGTTCCGCCTCGCCGACGACGTGGGCGGCGGTCAGCACCTCGGCCCAGAGCACCAGCCTCGGCTCGTCCCGGACCAGTCCGGCCGCCGTGACCATCCGCCGCACGGTGCACGGCTCCGCGCGGCAGGACACCGGGCAGCCGCCGAACGCCGGCCGGGCGATCGCGACCCGGCGGGTGGCGGCCGCGGCGTCCTCGCGCTCTTCGCCCAACGGGATCCCGACCAGGACCGGACGATCCATGCCGTCGGCGAAGACGGCGGCCCGGCCGGGCGGCAGCGTCACGACGTACTGCGACTGCTCCGGGTCCAGGTTCATAGTGGCGCCGACGGCGAGCCGGTCGTCGGCGGCGGGCAGCCGGTGCACCACCTTCAGGGCGGTGTTCTTCACGACGTCCGGCAGGATCTTCGCGGGGATCTGCTCCGCGACCACGATGCCCTCGCCGTACGCGCGGATCTCGGCGAGCAGGCCGGCGAACAGCTCCACGGCGTGCGCGGCCGGGCTCCCCTCGGGTACGCGTTTGAGCAGCCGGTGCGCCTCCTCGATCACCGTGACGTGGCGCAGTCCGCGCGGGGCGCCGTCCCTGGCCGCGCGTACCCGCAGGTGCTCGACGATCCGGATCAGCACCGTACCGATGAAGAACGCCTTGTCCTGGTCGTCGCCGATGTCCTCCAGTTCCAGTACGACGTTGCGGCGCAACAGGTCCGCGAGGTCCAGCGGGTGGCCGCCCTCGAAGAACTGGCCGGGCGTGCCGAGGCGCAGGCTGCCGAGCCGTACGTCGACGAAGCCGCGTACGTCGGCGGCGATCCGGTCGCTGTAGCCGATCTGGCTGACGACCTCCCGGGCGGCGCGCTGCAGGTCGCCGAGGGTGGGATAACGGGGCCGGACGGCCTGGTCCCGGGGTTCGCTGAGCGGCAGCTCCCAACCCAGTTCCTCGTAGCAGCGCACGATCGCCTGGCTGAGTACCTGTGGAAACGGCTCGTTGGCCTCGAACGCGGCGAGGAAGAGTGCCCGTACCAGGTCGATGTGCGTCTGCATGGGGAAGCCCGGCTCGGGTTCGAGCGGGTTGAGCGAGGCCGGCGCGACGTCCACCTCACCGGGCCGGATCACCAGCACGCCGGCGTCTGGAGGCAGCCGCCCGGCCATTCCGGCGTACTCGGCCTTGGCCGGCTCGATCACCAGCCACGGGACGCCCGCACCGTGCAGCGACTCCAGCAACGCACGCACGGTCTGGGACTTGCCGGCGCCGGTCGCGCCGCAGACGAACGTGTGCCGGTTGAGGGTCCCGGCGCCGACCCGGAACTCACCGGCCGGCAGCAGCGCCCGGTCCAGCACCGTACCGAGCACCAGTGACCCGGCCGCCGTGCCGGTCCCGGGCGGGACGGACTCGGACGAGGCGGTCCCCGGCGCGACGACGGATTCGGACGGGACGGTCTCCGGCGTGACGTCGAAGGTGTTCGGCCGGACGATCCGTACCCCCGGAAGCTCCCGGTGCGGTGGGCGGGCCACCGCCGCGACCACCTCGGCCGGCGCGGCGAACGGCGCGTGCAGTGCGGTCACCCGGCCGGGTGCGGCCCACGCCCCGTCCAGCCCGTCGGCCACCTCCGGCAGCGGGCGCAGGGCGTACGGCAGTGGGGCGGTGGCCGCCGCCCGGCAGAGCAGGGCCGCGACGCCGCGGGCGCGGACACTGTCGGCGGCCCCGACGAGCACGTGTACGTCCCACAGCCCGGCCGGCTCGGCCCGGGCGAGTTCGCGATAGCGCGCCTCGGCCTGCTCCAGCTCCATCCGGCCGGTCTCCGAGACGCCCTGGCGGTCCCGCAGCCGCGGAATCGCGTACGCCAGCTCGCGCAGTCTGCCCCGGGCGTCTCCGTCGGCAACCGGCTCGGCGACGACGAACCAGGCGAACGGAGTGTCCACGAGCTGCGTCACGCAGTCCTCGAAGACGGACGCCCTGGGCAAGGACCGCTGCCCGGTCGCGGGGGCGGCCAGCGTGTCCACCCCACCCGCGCACCGGACCCAGGCCGGCAGGGAGCGCAGCGTGCGCCCGGCGGCACCGTCGGCGAGCGGCACCACCAGCCCGCCCAGCGGATACAGCGTGCTCCGGTACGGGCCCGTCGCGCCGACCGCCGCGAAGCCGCCGGTCAGCACCTCGATCGGCGCCCCGGGAGCCGGACGCACCCAGGCATGTAGGACGGTGGACCCGAAGGCGTGCGCCTGTCCCAGTGCGGGCAGCAGCGTGACACGTGTCCCCGCCAGTTCCCGGTCCGGCGCGGCAACCTCCAGGGTGGACTGGATCGCGACCAGCCGGTGTACGGGTCGCCCCTCGTCCAGGAGCGGGATTCCGCCGGACACCGGGTCACCCGGCCAACGAGCGACGCGGCTCGTCCTGCACCCGGCCGGCGGTGACGATCCACGGATTGCAGTCGCCGAGCCGGGCTCGCGGCCCCTCTCGTCGTTCCGGGTCGACGACGAACAGCGCAGTCTCCGGCAGGGTCTGTAGCTGGCGCGGTTCGACGGTGAGCTGATAGTTGCGCTGCCGCCCGACCGACTCGTTGAACGACGTGCTCGTCCCGTCCGACGTGCCGTGGGACGTACTCTCCGAGGTGCCCTCGGTGACGCTCCGGCCGGACGTGCGGCTGCCGTGGCCGGCGCCGAACGTACGGCTGTCCGACCTCGTCTCGGAACGGGACGTGCCGTGCGTACGGGTGGTGCTGGTGGACTCGCTGGTGCCGGTGCCGGCGGCGATGGTGAGCTGGCTGACGACGAACCGGTGCTCGCGCCCGATGAAGTTCGTCGCCGCCTCGGCCTCCTTGGCGTTGCCCACCCGCATGAGGACCACCGGCCCGCCGCTGCCGAGCAACTGTTCGGCGTCCTGCCGCACGTGCCGGAAGAGATAGACCAGCCGGATGTCACGGCGCCGCGCGATGCGGTCCAGCCGTTCGAGTTGGGCGCGCGGGACGAGGTCCGCGCCGGCGACGACCAGTGCCCGGCGACCGCCGGCGCCGCCCGTTCCGTGCTGCGCGTGGGCGGCTGCGACGTTGAGCAGCAACGGGGCGAGCATCTCGGCCGCGAGGTCACCGGCCGCCTCGTCCACCTCCACGACGGAGATCTCGACAGTGCCGTCGAGCACCGGCGCACCGGAGTGGGCACCGAAGCGCAGCAGCGGGTGTAGGCGTGCCTCGATCGCGCCGATGCGATCCTCGAGAGTCTTCCGGGACACCTCGCCGAACGCCTCGTGCAGTCGCTCGTACTCGTCGACGGTCAGCACCGAGCCTGGGCCGGGAAACGGCTCCTGGCGCAGCAGCGTACGCAGCCCGGCGCAGACCCGGGCGATCGTCAGCTCCGGCGCGAGGATGTCGCACACCTGGCCCACCACCCGCATGTCCAGGGTGTGCCGCTCCGGGGACGCGGTCGGCTCCGCCGCATGCGCGGCCACGACGAGCAACTCGGCGACCTCGCGGCCCTCCAGTCCGGCCAGCAGGTTGAGGCCCGGGGCGTCGGCCGGCAGGTTCAGCCGCCGTACCGACCGGTTGTGCGCCTCGGCGAGCAGGACCAGCGGCCGCCCGACCCCCTCCCTGGTCAGGTCGAGCAGGCTCAGCCGGGCGCCCGCCCCGACCAGGGAGGCGCCCATCGTGAGCAGCAGGCAGCACCAGCCGCGCGGGGTGCCCCCGTACACGTCGACCCGGCCGTCGTCGTGCGGGCCCAGCGGAAACCAGAACGGCAGGCCATTGATCTGGTCCTCCGCCTCCTCCCGGGCCGCCCGTCGGCGGGCCGCCCAGGGCCCGGCCTCCGCCTCGTACCGGTCCAGCGAGTCGCGGACCGCGCCGAGCCAGTCCCGGTGCCCGGCCGCGGCGCGTGACCGGGCGAGTGGCCCGACCGCCAACCACAACAGCACGCCAGCCAGCAGCAGGCCCAGCACCACGTCGGGCCCCATGGACAGGTAGTGCAACGGCTCCTCGGCAAACGGATGCGCCTCGAGATACCGGGCCCCCGCCGCCTGCTCCAGGCGGGTCTTCGCCGGCTCCGGCACGTCCGGCACGCTGAGCGCTCCGGACACCCTGGCGAAGGTGTAGAACCCGGCGACCACGTACGAGATGGCCAGCACGCCGATCGCCAGTCCGAGCAGTACCCGCAGCGTCCTCGCGCGGCCACGGGCCCGGGCCGCGTCGGTGGCCCAGGCCGGCGGCGGCAGGTGGCAGACGGGCTGCGGCAGGTCGGGTGGCACCGCCACCGGCCCCGGCGGCCGGAACTCCCAGCCCCACCGTTCCGCCGAGGCGAAGATCCGGGCGGGCAGCTCCCCCGCCCGCCGGATCGCGGCCGCCCCGACCGGCACCGCGGTGGACAGCGTCCGGGCTCCCATGCCGTCTCCCCACTGCACTTCGGTCACGAGCACTCCTCGCGTCGCTCGTCGGCGGCCTGGCATGTCGGGCTGAGCTGGCTGACGCCGTCGCTCTGCTCGGTCATGCCGGCCCGCCCAGGCCGAGCGCGGACAGCGGTGGCGCGGCCGGTGGTCGGCCGGTGGGCTCGTCGAGCCGCTGTGCACGAAGCCAGTCGATGCGCTGCCGCGCGGCGGCCGCGGCGGCATCGGCCACGTGGTCCTCCTCGCCGGTGAACTCGTACTGGCAGGCCCAGCACCAGCGCTGCCGTGGCTCACCCCAGCGGGCACAGCGCGGACACCTGCGGTGTCGCAGCGCGAACGTCAACTGTTCGAGCTCGAACGCGATCGCGGTCGCCTGGACGACCCGGCGCTGGGCATCCGCGTGGAACCGCGGCAGCGCCGCGTCGGACAGCGGTACACCGCCGAGGCTCCTGGCTCGGCGTACCAGGTACAGCAGCGTGCTACGGAGCAGCCGGCGGCCCGGCGAGAACGGGGACCCGCTCCGCTCGCGGCCGATGGTCACGGCCACCGGATGGGACGCGATGGCCGCCCGTGCCAGCCAGACCGGCGCCGTCGGATGCCGCCAGCTCTGGTAGTACGACCGCGGGCCGTCCCCGGCCCGGGCACCGCGGTTCGGCGCTTCGCCCGGCAGCCAGCCCTGCTTGCCGAGCGCCACGTCGACCAAGCCCAGCACCGCCGCCAGGTCCACCGACGGAAACTGCAGGTGGAGGTAGCCGGACCGGATCTCCCCCGCGCCGGAGGCCGGCCGCACCACGGGCAACAGCGGAAACGGCTGCCCTACCACGCTCTACCCCCTCCACGACACCCGATCCACCGTCGGCACGGTGCACAGTCAACCAACCGTCACGGTCGACTTGCGTTCTTCAGACCGATTGCGGAACGCTTCCAGCACATCCGATTCACCGCGCCGACTCCGCGCCACCGTCGCCTCCGCTGGAACTGGTGATGACCGAAGCCCTGTACGCCGCGCTGGGCACGGCGCTACGCCGCTGCCGCCGGCTCGCCGGCCTGTCGCTGCGGGTACTCGCCCGCCGGTTGGGCCTGCGCGCACACAGCGCACTCTCTGATTACGAGCACGGCCGGCGCCTGCCGCCGGAGGACCTGCTGCACCGGTACGAGCGGGTCTTCCCGGAACACGCCGCGACACTGCGCCGAAAGTGGCAGGAGGCGCTCGCGGCCAGGGCCGACGGCGAGTCAGCTAGCAACGCCGCCCCGGCCGGTCCGGTCGAGTCTCCGCCGGCCGGTCCGCGCCCCGCCCAGCTTCCCGCAGACCTGGCCGACCTCGTGGGCCGCGACGACGACCTGGCTGTGCTGTCGGCCGCCGCCGCGCGGGCGCCGGCCGTACTGGTGGTCTCCGGACCGCCGGGCGTGGGCAAGACCAGTCTCGCGGTGCACCTGGCGCACCTGCTCGCCCCGGACTTCCCGGACGGGCAACTCTTCGTCGACCTGCGCGGCGCGGACGAGCGGCCGGTCGCGCCGGCCGTCGCCCTCGGGCAGTGGCTACGCGCACTCGGGGTCGCGGACGCGGTGGCGCGCAACGGCGACGCCGAGCTGGCCGGCTGGTACCGGTCGCTGCTGGCCGGCCGCCGGATGCTCGTCCTGGTCGACAACGCCGCAACCGAGGCCCAGGTCCGGCCGCTGCTGCCCGGCTCCGCCGAGGTTCTGGTCATCGTGACCAGTCGCAACCCGCTGACGGGTCTGGACGGCACGCTGCACCATCCCGTCCGACCACTGTCCGAACAGGACACCACAGCGCTGCTC
Organism: Plantactinospora sp. DSM 117369; assembly: GCF_053764795.1. NCBI lineage: Bacteria > Bacillati > Actinomycetota > Actinomycetes > Micromonosporales > Micromonosporaceae > Plantactinospora > Plantactinospora sp. DSM 117369. The sequence continues at coordinate 6,251,269 of NZ_CM132446.1, forward strand.
GGCAAGATCGTCGGGGCCGCCCGGATCGCTGCCGAGCCCGCCGCCGCCACGGAGATCGCCCGGCGGTGCGCCGGACTGCCACTGGCCGCCCGGATCGCCGGCCGCCGACTGGCCGCCTGGCCCGGATGGCGACTCCGCGACTGCGCCGAGGCGCTGGCCGACCGGCACCAACGCCTGGACTGGCTGGCCGGCGGCGACCGCGCGGTGCGGAGCAGCTTCGACATGTCGTACCGGATCCTGCCGGCCGACGCCCGCCGGCTCTTCCGCCGCCTCGCCCTACTGCCCGTACCGGAGTGCACCGTCCCAGCCGCCGCTGCCCTGACCCGGACGGTGCCCTCGGTGGCCGAGGGGCTGCTGCGCGGCGTCGAGCAGGCGGGCATGGTCCAGCCCGGCACGGCGCCCGGCCGGTACCGGATCCACGACCTGCTGGCGCTCTACGCCCGGGAGCGCCTGATCGTCGAGGAAGAGCCAGACCAACGTCGAGGCGCGGAGGAGGACCTGCTCGGCTGGCTGCTCGGCACGACGGCGGAGATGGCCGCCCGGCTCGCCCTGGACGACACGGCCGGCGGCGCCCCGCGCAACGGCCGGCGGCGCACCACCGACCACGCCAGTCAGCAGCAGGCGATCCGGTGGCTCGAGGCCGAGCGTGCGGCGATTCTCGGTGGCGTACGGCGGGCCGCCGCGCTGAACCGCGCCGATCTCGTCCACCCGCTGGTCCCGGTGCTGCCCTGGTTCTACGATCTGCGCTGTCACTGGCGCGACCTGCGAGAACTGGCCCGCACAGCGCTCGGCCTGGCCCGCCGACAGGGCGCCGCCGTTCCGACAGCGGTGGCCCTGAACGCGCTGGCGCTCGCCTGGTACCAGTTACGACGGCCGGCCGCGGCACTGCGCTGCGCCAGCGAGGCGGTCCGGGTGGCGCGCGGTGCCGGCACCGTCGAGGAGGCGTGGGCACTGGATCGGATGGGCATGGCCCTGTCCGAACTGGGCCGGTACGCCCAGGCCGCCACCGTACTGCGCCGGGCTGCCGCGCTGGCCCACGAGTACGGCGACTGGTGGGAGGAGGCGGCCGCCCTCAACCATCTCGGCCACGCGCTGACCCGATCGGATGGTTCGGCACAGGCGCTGCGGGAGTACGGCCGCGCGCTGCGCATCTTCCAGGCCCTCGGCAGCACCGGCAGCGAGGCGATGACCCGGGTCGGCCTCGGCCGGGCGCTGACCCACACCGGCCGGGCCCTCGACGCCATCGACCAGCACCACGCGGCCCTCCGCCTCTTCACCGAGGTGGACGACGGCTGGGGCGCCGCGTACGCCCGGCACGAGCTGGCGATCGCCGTACGCGAGACCGGCCGGCTCCACGACGCGGCAACTCTGCTCGACCAAGCCGCTGCGGCGTTCGGCGCCCTCGGCGACCGACGCCACGAGGCAGCGAGCCGGCGCGCGCTGGACGGTCTGGCGGCGATCACCGGAGCCGGAGGAGGCCGGACCGGGTAATCGGCCGTGGCAGGCGGACGCGGAGGTGCCGGAGCCCCGGCCCGATGGTCACCGGACCGGGACTCCTTCCTGTTCCGGGTCGGCTCGGTCAGCCACGGTAGAGCGGGTTGCCCAGCACAGCCTCGTTGAGCTGCCCGCCGGTGAGCACGTCGAACGCGCGCACCACCGTCCGGTCCGGATAGACCGCCACGGTCAGCACGGTCGGCGACTCGGGCCGGTCGGTCGCCGAGGCCGCGTCCCACGGATTCTCCGGGCTCGGCGCGAACTCCATCGCGAGCCCGCCCGTGTTGATAGCGGTGCCACCAGCGCCGCGGCGGTGGTCAGCAGCGGGTACGGGTCCTGCGCAGCGACATCTCGCCTCCACGGCGTGGGGAAAGGTAGCCACACCGTCTCGAACTCGAAGATCATCGACAGTCCGGTGAACGGCATGCGCAGGCCCGCCGTCCGAGTGATGAGGATGTGCTGACTCCGCCCGGAACCCGCCCGGCGGTCAGTGGGGCAGCATGCCGCGTACGTAGGCCGCCTGCCCGAGGTGCTCCAGGTCGTCGGTGAGCACGCTGACCAGGCGGGCGCCGAGGCTCACCGGCGGATCCCACGAGGGGTCGACGATCCGGTCGAAGTCGTCGTCGGTGAGTCCGGAGAGGAACTCGACAGTCCGGTCGTGCACCGCGTCGTAGTAGCCGAGCAACTGCTCCGGCCGGACCCGTACCGCCGCGACGTCGGCGCTGCTGTGTCCAAAGCCGGTCGCCGACACGTCGAACGGCAGCCCGAACTCGTCGGACCAGCCGGCCGCCGTCCAGACCTGCTCCGTCCCGGCGACGTCGGCGACGTGGTCGTCCTGGATCCGGGTCAGGTGCCAGGCCAGCCAACCGATCGAGTTGGCCTCCGGCGTGGGGCGGTACCCGAGCTGCTCCGTAGTCAGCCCTTCGACCGTCGCCCGCAGCTCGTCGCGTACCCGGCCGAACCCGTCACCGAGCAGCTGTGCACCGTTCACGTCTTCGGCTCCCTTCGCGTGGCGGGCCCTCTCGACCCACTCAACCACGCATGCGGCCGTCGTGCTCGTCGACACCCTCACCCACGCCGCCGCTACCGGCTGAGCGGCCGGCTGGGGCCAGCCTGCCGCCGCCGATACCCAGTTCTTAGGAGCGTGAACAATAGCGTCATGAGCGACCAGGACCGTCCGCCCCGGCCCCTTCCCCCGGCCGCCGAGCGCCCGCCGGTGCTCGCCAGCCTGCGCTACCACGAGCGCGCCGCCGAGCTGACCGGCCGGCTACAGGACGAGATTTTCACCTACATCCACCGCACGAACCTGTGGGGAAGCTCGGAATCCACCTCGGGCGAGGGCTCCGAACTGGGCGCCACGGCGGTGCTCCGCGTGGAGATCCCCGCGCTGCTGCGACGGCTCGGCGTGAAGGTGATGCTCGATGCACCCTGCGGCGACTTTGGCTGGATGCGGCACGTCGACCTGACCACGCTCGACCGCTACATCGGCGCCGACATCGTCGCGGATATCGTCGACCGCAACAACGCTCGATACGCCGACGAGCACCGGCGTTTTAAACTGCTCGATCTGACCCGCGATCGCCTGCCCCGGGCCGACCTGGTCCTGTGCCGCGACTGCCTGGTACACCTGACGTACGACCAGATCCGGCGGGCGCTGGCCAACATCAAGGCCAGCGGCGCCGAGTACGTGCTGATGACCACGTTCGTCGAGATCGACATCAACGCCGACGCCGCTACCGGCGACTGGCGCCCGCTCAACTTCCAGCTGCCGCCGTTCTGCCTGCCCGAGCCACTCTGCGTGATCGTGGAGGGCTGTACGGAGGCCGGCGGCGCCTACGCCGACAAAACACTCGGCCTCTGGCGTGCCGCTGACCTGCCCGTGGCCTGAGATCGTCTTACCGGCGCACCAGCCGGCATCGCCGTTGCTGGCCATCGGCTTCTCCGATCGAGCCCTGGCCGCGGGTCGGTGCTGGTCAGCCCGGCCTTAGACCGGTGGGGTGACGATGGTCAGCGCGGCGCCCCGGCTGACCCAGTCGTTGTCGCGTTCCTTGATCACCTTTGGACGCGCCCGGTAGGCGTGCGCCAGGTCATCGTTCGCCACCGGCCCGGCCACGAACGAGCCGTCGCCGCGGTTGACGAACGTGGTGACGAGGCCGATCTTCGACGCGTCGGGGTCCCGTTCGCACGTCCGCCGCCGGTGCACCGCCCGCCGCACACGACGGGCGGTGCACCGGAAGCCGGCTAGTGCGGTGTCCAGTAACGTTTGCCGGGTTTCTGTCGTACCAGTCGGGTTGGCTGTGGGTCATGCCTCGTCGTCGGGATCCGGCCGCTGCTGTGGTGGTGTATCGGACCGCACGGGTGGGGTTGCGGTTGACGTCAGGTCAGCGGCGGCGGTGTTTCGGGCTGCTCCGGTCGGCCGGGGACGTGTGGGCGTGTGTGTTGGAGGTCAACGCGTGGCGTCGAGTCCGTCGGGACGTCCCGTTGGCGGGTTATCAAGAGTTGTGTCGGGAGTTGGCCGCTGCCGGACCGGGGACGTTCGGGGACTTGGACTCCACGGGCGCCCGGTCGGTGTTGCGCCGCTTCTCCGACGCCTGGTTCGCGGCGGCGAAACGCCGCAAGGACGGCGACGCCGCCGTCCGGTTTCCGCGTCGTCGCCGGTTCTTGATGCCGGTGCGCTGGTATCACGGGACCTTCACCCTCGACGACCGTCGGGTCCGTGTCCCGACCGCACGTGGGACGGCGCCGTTGTGGCTGCGGCTGGCCCGGCGCCTGCCCTACCCAGCCGAGCAGGTGCGGTCGGTCACCCTGCTCTGCGAGGGTGGTCGGTTGTTCCTGGATGTGACCGCCGAGATCCCGGTCACGGAATATCCGGTCGGTGAGGGTCCGCACCTGGGGCGGGTAGCGGGGGTGGATCTGGGGGTGATCCATCCGTACGCGGTCGCCGGCCCCGACGGGCAGGCCCTGTTGGTGTCCGGCCGCGCGATCCGGGCCGAACACCGCCAGCACCTGTCGGATACGAAGCGGCGTCGCCGTGCTGTCTCCCGTCGGGCGCCGGGAAGGGGGCAGCGGGGGTCGCGGCGGTGGCGGCGGTGGCGGCGGTATCGGTGTCGGGCGCGGGTGGTGGAGGGCCGGCATCGGCGGCGGGTCCGGCAGGCCCAGCACGAGGCGGCGAAGACGGTGATCGGCTGGGCTGTGGCTCACCAGGTCGGGACCCTGCGGGTTGGTGACCCTCGTGGCGTGCTCGACCTCCAGGCCGGGCGGCGGCACAACCTGCGGTTGCGGCAGTGGCAGATCGGTCACCTCATCCGCATCCTCCACGACAAGGCGACCCTGGCCGGGATCAGAGTCGTTCTGGTCGACGAGCGGGGAACGTCGTCGACCTGCCCCGCCTGCACCCGGCGGATACCGAAACCCCGAGACCGGAACCTCACCTGTTCGTACTGCGAATTTGCGGGCCATCGTGACCTGGTCGCGGCGGCCATCATCGCCACCCGGACTCCGGGCGGCGGACCTACCACCCCACCCACCCCTGCTGCCGCTGTGCCGGTGGTGTCGGGTGGGGTGGTCACGCACCGTCGAGCCGGCCGGCACCTGCCCGGTGCCGGCCGGTCCCGACGTGACCCCCGCCGCCCACCACAACACCCCGGGGCGTGAGGGTCGGTTGGCCAGCGGTGGCCCGCCCCACCAACCACCGGGTGGGGAGTCGCTCGCCGTCACCGGCGAGGATCCACAACACCACCGGAAACCCGGTGAACGTTAGTGGACACCGCACTAGCTGAGCGGCTCGACCCAGATGTTCCGGTAGAACAGATTGGGGCCGGGGTCGCCGTGGTCCTGGAGGCGGATCGGGCCCACCGATGGCCCCTCCGGTGCTCCGCCGCCGGTCGGCCCGGTGATCTCGGCGTTGTCGTGCACGGTGACGCCGTTCCACACGACGGTGACCCGGGCGTTCTCCGTCTTGGCCCCGGAGGCGTCGAACCGGGCGGCGCGGAACGTCACGTCGTACGTCTGCCAGGTCTGCGGCGCGGTCGCGGCGTTCACCCTCGGCGCCAGCTTCTCGTAGATGGCGCCGCACTCGTTGCTGGCCGGGGTGGTATCGCCGTACGAGTCGAGCACCTGCAACTCGTACCGGTCCTGCAGGTAGATGCCGCTGTTCGCCCGGGCCTGCCCGGTGACGTCGGCCGGCAGGTTCGGCAGCCAGAACTCGATGTGCAGCTTGACGTCGCCGAAGCTCTGCCGACTCCGGATGTCGCCGCCGAGCACCTCCACTCCGCCGTTGCCCAGCGGCCAGGTCGGGTTGGCCCCGTTGGCCTGCTGGAAGTTGTCCATGTTCGTCCCGTCGAAGAGCGTGATCCGACCGGTGTTCCCACCGGGTCCGTACGCCTCGAACTCGTAGATCCGGGCCGCGTTGTCGGTGGTACTGGTCGGCGCGGTCACGGTCAGTCGCGCGTACCTGGCCTGGCTGGCCGGGATGTCGTGGGTGGTGACGTTCGCGGTGTTGCCGGTGACGTTCGCGACCGTGGTCCAGGCGGTGCCGTTGGTGCTGACCTGGACGGCGAAGTCGCGGGTGTTCCAGGCGGCGTTCTCGCCACCGGCGCCCGCGTGCCGGACCACGAACCGGTGCACCGTCTGGGTGGTGCCGAGGTCGACCTGCAACCACTTGGTGGCGCCGAGAGAGCACCACTTGTCGCTGTTGCCGCCGCTCACGCTGCCGTTGACCGCCTGCGACGGTCCCTCGGTGCCGGAGCAGGAACTGTCCGCCGTCGCCGGCCGCCCCAGGGCGAGGTTGCCCGATGCCGGGGCGGCACCGCCGTACACCTCGAACTCGTAGATCCGGGCCGCGTTGTTGCCGTCGCTGCTCGGGGTGGTGATGGCGAGGCGGACGTACCGGGCCTGGGTCGCCGCGAAGGTGTGCGTGGTGGTGTTGGCGGTGTTCGCGGTGACGTTCGCGACCGTCGTCCAGGCGGTGCCGTTGGTGCTGACCTGGACGGCGAAGTCGCGGGTGTTCCAGGCGGCGGCCTCACCGCCGGCACCGGCGTGCGCGACGACGACCCGGTTCACGCTCTGGGTCGAGCCGAGGTCGACCTGCAACCACCGGCTGGATCCCGACGAGCACCACTTGTCGAGGTTCCCCGAGGTGGTGGTCCCGTTGACGGCCTTCGCCGGGCCCTCGGTCGCCGAGCAGGAACTGTCGGCCGTGGCCGGCTTGCCCAGGGCGAGGTTGACCGGCGGCACCTGGCCGGGGATGGCGTTGAGGGTGTACCAGACCTCGGTGCTCCACAGCGCCTGGCCGTCGCTCGCGCTGAACGGCCGGGGCGAGCGGACGTGTACCACCCGGCCGGCCTTGAGCCCGTTGACGACCAGGGTGACCTTCTTGCCGTCCGCCGACAGCGTCGCCGAGGAGACCGACAGCGTCTCCTCGTCCACCTTCGGCCCGCCGTAGGCGGCGGTCGGGACGTACCGCCACTGCTTGACCCGGTACTTCGAGGCCAGCGCCGTCGCGGTCGCCGCCGAGAGCGGCTTGGTGTACTCGATCTCGAAACCGTTCGACCGGGCCCGCATCGCCAGCATGTCGAAGGTGGCGCTGCCGTTCGGGGTGATCTTCTGCAGGCCGTAGCTGAGCTTGCCCTCCTGGCCCCAGTTCCCACCGCCGTGCAGGCCACCGGTGTAGAGGGCACCGTCCGGGCCGACGCTGACCTCGGAGACACCGGCCTCAAGCCCCTGCGTCATCCGGAACAGCGCGCCCTGGTACTCCCCGTTGACCTTCTCCAGGTACGCCCGCTGGAGGCCGCCGTACGTCACGTCGCCGATCGCCATCTGCCCGGCGAAGGGCCCCTGGGTCATCATCACCGGCGTACTCGGCGAGTTGCCGATCTCGTTCTGCGGGAACCAGATGACCGGCTGGGTCACCGGGTTGTTGTCGAACGGCCCGGCCGGGTTGAGGTAGTGGTTGAAGAACCGGTCCTGCTTGATGTGCAGCAGCTTGGAGGCCGGCTGGTAGCCGCCCTGGTTGTCGGTGACGAAGAGCCCGTTCTCGGGCCCCCAGCCGATGCCGTGCGGGGTACGCAGCCCGCCCGCGACGTACGACACCGCGCCGGTCGTCCGGTTCACCTTGATGGTCGTGCCCCGGTTACCCGCCGGCTGCGGGTTCGTGGTCGCGCCGCCGTAGTTGATCGACACCGAGAGGTTCAGGTAGAAGAACCCGTCGGCGTAGAGCAGCCCGAACCCGAACTCGTGGAAGTTCTGGCCGAACGGCCAGGTGGCCACGGTGCGGTAGTTGTCGGTCACCCCGTCGCCGTTGGTGTCGTTCAGCTCCGTGAGCCGGTGCTTCTCCGACACGTAGAGCTTGCCGTCGACGTAGGTGATGCCCATCGGCTCCTGGAGCCCGCTGGCCACCCGGGTCCGGGTCACCTGGGCCGGGCTGGTGTTGCCGGTGACGTTGCCCAGCAGCCAGACCTCGCCGGCGGTGGTCAGCGAGCCTCCCCAGGTGAGCACCGCGAGGCGCCCGTCCGGCAGCCAGTCGAAGCCGGTGACCTGCGGCTCGAAGCCGCTGGGCCGCAGGTTCGTCAGCGTGAAGCCGGGATGTACGGCGGTGAGCGGCAGCCCGTCACCGGGCGCGTCACCACTGGCCTCGCACTCTTTGCGGCCGGGCGCGGTCACCCGGACGACCCCGGCGTCGGTGCTCAGCACCGAGTTGGGCACGGTGACGAACGACGTCGAGCCGGGTGTGCGCCACTGCAGCGTCAGCTGCTGGCCGCCGTCGCGCTCGAAGTGCTCGATCCGCAGCGAGTGGTAGCCGGTGGTGAGGTCGACCGTGCCGTCCTTCGGATCCGGTCCGTGCAGCCCGTCGTGGTCGACGACGACCGCGTCGTCGATCAGCAGTCGCGACCCGTCGTCGCTGAGCAGCCGGAAGGTGTAGCTGCCGGCCTGGGCGATGTTGATGTTGCCGAGGACCTGGGCCAGGAAGTAGTTCTCGAAACCGAAGTCGGCCGCGCTGGTCCAGTCGACCACCGGCATGAGCTTGTCGATGTTCGGGGTCTGCGCGGCCTTGAGGGTGCAGAGGTTGTTCAGCGGCACCTGAAGGTCGAAAACCCGCAGCGTGACACCGGGCTCCTGTGGCGGCGGCGCGGCCGTGGCACCGCCGGCCGGCAGGCACACGGCCGCGACGGCGAGCACGGTGGCGACCGTGCCCAGAATCGATGTGCGCGCTCGTCGGGATGGTAGGAACACGTTTCCTCCCAGGGGTGAGCGGGACGACGCCGCACCGTCACGGCGTGGCGGACCGCTCGGCGGCGCGCACCGTGATGGCCGACGGGAAACCTCATACGTCCTGAGCTGACCGGGCACGCCGCTGCCTGGCGAGGCAAACCCTACGATCGTTACGTTTGGATGTCTAGATGTTTCGTCCCAACGACTCTAACTTTCAGATAGCTCGACGAAAGTACGGACGCACCGAACAGGCCCGTCCAGGCCCTCGGCGCCGGACGGCTCCGGCGGTCCCGGATCGCGACCGCGTCTTGTCGGGTTCGTGACGGTGTCCCGGAAGGCTCTGTCCGATGCGGAACCTCGATCTCGGACTGCGCTGGCTCGGCCATCCCGGCACGGTCGCGGCCACCGTGCTGCTGCTGGTCAACGACCACCTCCTCAAGGCGTGCTGGCCGGGCCCGCTGACCGGCAAGGTCAGCGACTTCGCCGGCCTGGTGGTGGCGCCGGCCGTGCTCGGCGGTGGGTTGGCGGCGGCGTTCCCGGTCCGTCGCGGGCGGCTGCTCGTCGCGGCCTGCGTGATCAGCACCGGACTGGGATTCGCACTGGTCAAGCTGACCGCACCGGGCGCCGCACTGGCCTCCGCGGTGTGGTCCTCGGTAGCCGGACCCTCGCGGGTGCTCGCCGACCCCACCGACCTGGTCGCCCTGCCGGCGCTCGGCCTGGCCTGGTGGATCGGACGGCGCACGGTCGTCCGCCGCACCGACGGCGACCGGCCGCCGGCCGGCACGCCCCGCCGGCTCACGCCACTCGGCCTGGTATGGGCACTGAACCCTTTCGCACCCAGACCGCGCGGCCCTCACGCACCGCGTCTGACCTTGCGGCCCACCGCACGGCACGGGGAGGTCGAAAAGGGTTCACCGGCGGCGCGCGTGCCCGCACTGCTCGGACGGGTACGGGTACTGGTCGCGGTGCCGCTGGCGCTGTTCGCCGTCGCGGCGACGACAGCGGGCGGGGAACCGGACGCGGACCCGACAGTCGGGGTCGCCCAGCGGGAAGCCGCCTGGAGCACGTCGCTGCCCAGTTCGCTCGGCATACCGAGCGGCGCCGCGGTCTCCGGTGACCGGGTCGTGGTGGTGACCGAGCCGGGCGGGATGGCCGTGCTCGACCGGCACAGCGGAGTGTCGCGCTGGCAGCGGGAGGCGTCGTCCGGGTCGCAACAGTGGCGCAGGATCCAGGTCACCCGGGACGCCGTACTGATCTTCCTGGACAACGCGGTGCAGGTCCTCGACCTGGACACCGGCCGGCTGGCCCGGGAGACGGCACCGGTGACCGGCGCCGCCGCGAGCTGGACGACCCTGTTCCTGAGCACCTGCGAACCGCGCTGCGCCATCCGGGCGTACGACATCGGCAGCGGTCGGCTGCGCTGGACGCACACCAGGCAGAGCCGTTCGCGCGGCGCCGACGTGCCGGCGTACTGGACCGAACTGTCGGCCGATCCCGCGGAGGCGGCGCCGGCTCGCCCGGGCCGGCTGGCGGCCGACCGGCTACGCCCGCTGACCGCCGGGGAGACCCGGGTACTGATCGCCGGGCAGTACCAGGGCAACGGCGCGTACCGGACGCTGGCCCTGGACGCCGGCACCGGCAAGGTCCTCTCCGAGGGAGCGACGCTCGCCGACGGTGAGCGGTTCACCGTCGGCGACGACCGCAGCTACCTGCGCTGGCGTACGGCCGACCCGTGCGAATTCGCGGTCACCGGGTACGACGTACGGGGCGGGGCGGCGAAGTGGACGGCCCGGATCCGGCCACCCGGCCGCGACGTGGCCACGCAGCCCTGTGATGCCTGGGTTCCGCAGGTGGCCGCCGGGGCGCTGCTGGCGGCGACGCCGGAGGGGCGACCCCAGGCACTCGACCTCGCCACGGGACGGGTCCGGTGGAACGGCGACAACGGCACCTCCCCGCTGGCGACGGTCGGGGACGTGGTGGTGACGCGCCACGACGGGCAGCGGAGGATTGCCGGCCACGACCTGGGCACCGGCGACCGGCGGTGGATCTCGGAGCTGCCGGAAGACGGCGACGGCGGCCCGGAATGGGTACACCGGACGCTGGCTGCCGGAGAACGGCTCGGCTACCAGACGACGTACCAGCCGGCCGAGGGCCCCGAGCGCGAGCTGACCTGGGTCCGACACGCGGTCACCGGTCGGGTCGAATGGGTCGGCAAGGGCAGCAACGAACTACTGGGCGCCGGGGGCGGTGCGCTGGTGACCCGGGGGCTGTGGATCCACGGAGATCCGCCGGCGGACCGCTCCGCCATCCAGGTCCGGCTGTTCACACTCTGACCGCCCCACCGGCCGGTCGAGGGCGTTCGCGCTACGGCACGCGCCGCCGAGGTCGCGGCCCGCCACCTGACGACGGCTGCTTCGGCGTGCGTCCCGACCCGAGCGGGTCCGGGCCGCACCCCGCGGTGCGGCCCGGACCCATCGGTCAGCCGCCGGTCACCACACCGGTCAACACCGTGCTCGGTACCGGCCCTTCCGGCATGTCTGCGAAATGCAGCTCGACGAACTCGTCCGGTTCGGCCACCGAGTCGGTGATCGTCGGTACGGTGATCTCGCCGGTGGTCGCGGCCGGCTCGATGAACAGGTACGGCGCCAGCCAGGTCTGCGACAGCGGGCGTGACGGCTGCACCGGCTCCAGCGAGAGCAGGGTGAACCAGTCCGGGTCGACGTCCGTGGTGGACAATTCCACGCCGCTGGCCGGAGCCTGCGGCAGGGTGTACGCGTAAATGCCCGTCTCGGTCGGCGCCGACGAGGAGAAGCGCCAGGTCAGCGTCTCGCCCTCGGCGGCGCGGGCGGAGGCGGACTCGATGGAGAGCGTCGGCTCAGGGTCGTCGTTGACGGTCGAGATTCCGCCGTAGTAGCTGCCGATCACGAAGCCCCGCTCCGCCTTGGCGGCCAGGGTCTGATTCTCGGTGTAGTTCCACACTGTGTCACCGGTGACGTCGATCGGCACCCGGATGGTGCGCTGCCCGGGCTGGACGGTGACCAGCCAGGAACGGCTCGTGAACGTCGTGTCGTCGGACTGGAACAGCCGCACGACACCGCCGCCGTCTCCGGTGACGGTCACCGGGATCTCGTACGTCTTCGTGCCGGAGTCGCCCTCGGCGACCCGCAGGGTGCCGATGTCGAGCCGTGGCAGGCGTTCCGGGCGCGCGTGCGGGGTACCCGGCTGCCAGCCCCACGCGTCGAGCAGCCAGGCCCGGCCCGGCCCAGTGCGCGGGGTGAGTTCGATGGCGGCCAGCCTCGCGGGTGCGTCCTTGAGCGGCACCCGCACCTCCTGGCCCCAGTACGAGGTCGTGTTGTCGGTGCCGGGCAGGCCGTCGATCCGGACCTCGCCCAGCGTGCTGCGGCGGCCGTCCGTGCCGACGACGGTGACGCCGAGCCGGGTACCGGTCGTGTTCGGTGGGACGATCACGCGCAGCGCCAGGTCGCGGGCACCGGCGACGGTGACCGGGCGGGCCGGGGCCAGCCGGATCCGGCTGCCGGCGGCGGACCAGTTCAACGCTGCCGCGTACCGGCCGGGCTCGGGGACGGTCCAGAGGAACGGCACGAAGTGCGCCCGGAGGGCGTTCCGGTCCTCCGGGGGGATACAGGAGCGCTCGGGGTCGTCGGTTACCTGGTCGCAGATCCGCGCGCCGGCGGACACCGTCATCGACGGGTCCGGGGTGAGCAGCCGGGTACGGTTGGCACCGAGCGCGTGGCCGAGCACCCGGGCCGGGTCGGCCGACGGTGCCCGCACGCCGCTGCCGTCGAGCAGCGGCCGGACCCGGTCGTCGCCAGCGACGAACAGCCGCGCGGCGGCGGCGATGTAGGTCGCGCCGACGGTCTGCTGCTGCGCCGCGGTGAGTCGGGTCCCGGCGCCGGGCGAGCAGACCGGGTCGGGCTCGTCACCGGCACGGAAGTCGTCGACGGACGGTGCCACCGACTGCCCGGGCGTCCACTCGGTGTTGAAGAAGTTGTGGTTGGCGCCGACCACGTACAGCGCGCTGCGCAGCGCCCGGCTGCCGCTGACGTCCCGGGTCTCGTCCACGAACATCTGGCCCTGCAGGTCGGAGACGTCGCCGTCGCAGCCGGGCAGGATGGTCACCGACGGGACGTCCGGCACCGGGTCGTGGCCGAAGATGGTGGGGCCGATGAGCAGCAGTCCGCGTACGCTCCAGCGGACTTTGCCGTGGTAGCCGTCCTGCGCGGCGGGCGGCGGAGTGAGCGAGTCCATCGTCGCGCGGCTGACGCCCTCGCCGCCGCGGGAGTGGCCCACCAGGAACACCCGGGACAGGTCGGCGCGCGGCGCGGCGCGCACGATCGCCGGAGCGTCGGCGCGTCCGGCACCCGCCCAGTCGGCCCAGTTCGCCAGGTGCAGCCGGACGAGCGAGGAGCGTGCCTGGGCGCCGCCGTCCTCGGCGTCCCAGTCCTGCCCGTTGACACCGTTGGCCGAGATGGACACGGTCAGGTAGCCCTGCGAGGCGAGCAGCCGCTGGGCCTGTAGGTAGCCCCGGTGGCTCGGGATCGGGTCGGTGCCGGCCGGGCACGGCCACTCCTGGGGCACCTCCTCGGCTCCTCGGTAGCAGAAGGTGTGCCGACCGTGCAGGAACAGGGCGAGCGGCCGGGTGCCGGACGCACCCTGCGGGGCGACCACGACGGCGCGCATCTCGACCTTCTCCGGGAAGTCGGGCAGCTTGACGGCGGGCAGGTCGTATTCTCCGGTGACGGACCGGTACGGCCCGGCGACGCCGGGATCGACGGCGCCGGCCGGCTGTGGGGCCGGCACGGCGGCAATCGGCGCGGTGCGGCGAGGGCTGCTGTGCGTCGGGGCCTGGTCGATCCGCCTGCCGGCGGCCCGCACCGTCAGTCCGCCGAACCGGACGGACCCGCTCAACCCGAGGCTGAAGGTGCGACCGTCCGGGTGGGGGCGAGCCCGGCCGAGCCGCTCGTCGCCCGACCAGAACTCCACGGCGGCGTCGCCGATCGGCACCCAGCTCTCCGAGCGCCACGTCAGCTTGCCGTCGGTCACCGACCAGCCCGCGGCCGCCGACCGCGGCGAAGGGCTTCCGGGGGGAACCGCCGCCGCCTGCCCGGCCGCCCCCGTCACCAGCGTCAGGGCGAGCACGGCCGAGATCAGGAATCTACGCATGCAACCGTTTCTATCGCAGGCGTGCAACGTCGTCAGGCAGCGCGTCGGCCACCTGTTCGGGCCGATCTCACCGGGTCTGCCGGAGACGTTGCGGCGGGACCCCGGCGGCGGCGAGCCGGCTGGCTATGACCGCGGACCCGGTGCAGAAGGAAACAATGACATTGTCGTCGTCCCCGACGTGGCAGGCGGCGGCGAGCGTGCCGACGCCGATCGGGTCCAGGGCCGACACGTCCGACAGGTCCACCATCACACGCCACGGCCGGATCTTGCGGACCGCACGCACGAGAATGTGCCGCAGTTCGGCGGCGCAGTCGATCCCGACCGGCCCGTGCGGCTGCACGACGAGGGTGCCGTCCCCGACCGTCGACACCTCCACCAGGGTGTTGGGCACTGGACCGCCCTTCTTCACCACAGACTGTGTGATCGCCCACCTTATGAAGGCGGAAAGCAGGTGTCGAGGACGGCGCAAGGATTGCGCCTATATCGATATCGCGCCGTGCCGCCAGACGCGCTCGTGCACGCGGTGGACAGCGCGTCCTTGATCCTGATGGCTGATCCTCGGATCACTCGTGACCGGATCCTGCGACATATTGACGTCCGTCGAGAACGTGAGGATCCTCTTGGGGCATCCGTCCCTTCGAGAGAAGAAAGAGGCAGTACCCGACATGAACTTCCTCTTCGCCGTCATCATCGGTGTCCTCATCGGCCTCATCGGCGGGTTCGCGCTGAAAGGCCGCCAGGCCAACGCCATCTGGCTGGCGCCCGCGCTCGCCGTGGCCGGCGCGCTGGTGGCCGCCGTACTCGCACTGCTCTTCGGAGACGACCGGCAGTACGGATGGAAGGAAATCAGTCTGCAGATCGTGCTGGCGATCGCCGGCGTGGCGCTGACGTACCTGCTCGGCAACCGCAAGTCGCCCGGCAACCCGGCGACCTCCACCCAGTAGTGCGCGCGACCTGGTCAGCGCCCCGGTGAGCTGCGGCGGTCCGGCCCGGGCCACGTCGGCGACATCCCCGGCTACGAGACCAGGGGCGCGGTCACCGACGACGGCCGGGCCGCCACCAGGCGCCGCGACGCGCCCCGATGACCGCCGATCGGCCGACGCCAAATCGCCCGACCGTCGCCGTACCCGCCGAGGTGCGGCGATTCGGTGCCCGTGGGCAGGAAAGGGGACAGTCCAATCGGCGCCCGGCCCCGGACCGCTCAGGCCGAAGTGATGATCGGAGGCCCGAGGGCGTCGCGGGTATCCGCTGGCATCCTGGACTGGTGGCACCACCCCCCGACTCTCCCGCCCAGATCGCCCACCGCCTACGCCGCGCCGCCGCCGACCCGCCGACTCCGCGCGCGGGCAGGGCCGGCTGATGCCCGACACCCCCGACCCGAAGCTCGTCAACCTGGCGATCGACTCGCAACAGGCCCTCGAGGAGCTGGCGCTCCACCTGCGCGGCGACGTGCGGGTAACCGAACCGGCAATCCTGCTCGCCATCCTGCAGAGGATCGGCTCCGGACTGGAGGAGTGCATGACCGAGCTGGCCGGTGCCGCCGCCACCGCCGGGCAGACCGGACCGGCCGACGCGTTGCGTAAGGCCGTCGCACACCAGAACCGTGCCCTGACGTCGCTCAACGGCGCGGTCGCGACGATCCAACCGCAGCCGAGAACGCGTATCTGAATTCTGGACCAGTCGAACGCGTCCTGCGTCCCCGAGGCTGGCAGGCACCGGCGTCGATCGTCCCGGGTAACTGTCCGGGGCGCCGGTCGGGCCTCGTCGCCCGCGTGCCGACGGGTGACGAGGCCCAGCCGTGGATCAGCAGTGGAGATTGGCGCCGGCCGGTACCCCGAGGATGCCGACGAACTGCTGGTACCTGGTGACGCGGCTCTGCACCTGGGCGGGGTTCCCGCCGTTGCATTCGATCGAGCCGTTGATGCTGCGGATGGTCTCGCCGAACCCGGCGCCGGTGGCCATCGCGTGGTGGGCGGTCATGCTGCCCGGCCCGTTCTGGGTCATCCAGTACCAGATCGCGGTCTTCCAGGCCACCGCGGCGTCGTTCTGCACCAGCCAGGGGTTCGTCAGCAGGGGGAGGCCGAGGGCGTTGCCGGCGGCGTTGTAGTTGAAGTTCCAGCTCAGCTGGATCGGCCCCCGCCCGTAGTAGGCGGCCTGTCCGGCGGGGCAGCCGTAGGGTTGGCCGGGGTCGCAGTAGTGCGGGTAGTTCGCGGTGTTCTGCTCCACGATGTGCACGAGTCCACCGGTCTCGTGGTGCACGTTCGCCAGGAAGGCCGCGGCCTCCTGGCGCTGGACGGTGGCGCTGCCGGTCTTGGTGAACGCCGGGTACGCGCTGAGGGCGGCGACGAGTCCGGAATACGTGTAGAAGGAGTTGCGGCTCGGGAACATCTGGTTGAACTGCGCCTCGCTGACCACGAAGCCGCCGGGGCCGGTGGGGGGCGGATTGGTCGGCGGTTGGCCGCCGCAGGTGTACGGCTCCCAGTACCAGGTGCTGACCACGGGGTCGTAGCCGGGGTTGTCATGCTCGGCGATGTAGTACAGGCCGTTGGTGTACCGCACGATGCTGCCGGTGGCGTACCAGGTGCCGGCGACCCAGTTGGGGTGGTCGCAGCTTCCTCCTGGTGGCGGCGTGGTGCCGCCGTCACAGGCGCCGAGGTCCTGCCAGACGCCGGTGGTGCCCGGCGGCGCCTCGTTCTGGGTCCACCATTTCGCCTGGTAGTTGCGCCCGCTGCGGGAGACCTGGTCGCCGCCCCAGTAGACGGCCGAGGACTGCCACGGCGCGGCGCAGGCCGCCGCCGATGCCGGGGTCGACGGGATGATCGCCATGAGTCCACTCGCGGCAACCAGCGTCGCGAGCGCGACGAGGGCGCGCAGTCTCGACATGTGGTCACTCCTTCCTGGGATACCTCGGGCCGATGGCGGGCCGCACATCGATGGAGGTGACCGTAACATGTTCTGTTCGTAAACCTTACTAATCTTTTTGTTCACAGTCCTTACTAATTGCTCGCCGCGCCGCGCGGGACTCGATTGCCCGCCGAGCCGGCGGCCCTGAAGTGCCCAGCGCCACCGGACCGGAGATCGCGCGGATCGGCGCGGCGCGGCGCAGCCGAGACTCGTGGGTCGGATTCCATCGTCCACATTCGATAGGGTCTGCACGCCGAACCTCCACGAGACCCACTCCGCACACCCAGGAGCGTGCATGCGCAGTCGCATCACCACCCTCGCATCGTTGGCGGCGACGGCCCTCCTGGCCGCCATGCTGCCGGTCACCAGCGCGCGGGCGGCGGCCCTCCCCCTCGGCAAGGCCAACTTCACCATCGCGGTCGGCGGCCTCAAGGTCGCCTCGACCGAGAACTGGGTTCGACTCGGCCAGTACACCTTCAGCCCCGACGGCACCGTCAGCGAGCGCCACTGGCACTGGTCACAGCGGGTGCGGGTGGCCCGGGCGTACACCGAGTTCACCGCCACCAACTGCGCCGACCGCGACTGCCGGGTCGCCACCGCGGGTGGCTACCAGTCGACGGGCGCGTCCAAGACCCTGACCGGCACCTACTCCGTCTCCGGCAGCACCCTGCGCGTCAACTGGAGCGGCGGGCAGTGGGAGGAGTGGACACTGACGACGAAGGCCGGCGGCGCGCTGGCCAATGTGGAGCTGAGCGCCAACAACTTCGGCGCCACACACGGCTTCGGCAACGGCAGCAACGCCGGCTGGGACGCCCGCCGGCCGCTCTCCGCGATCGCCACCACGGACTGGTCCCGGTACGTACACCGCTACCACCTGTGGAAGACCAGCGAGGCCAGCGCCGCCCCCTACATCGACACCGGTGACGGCAGCCCCTTCTGGCTACGGAGCTGGAACGTCTGTTCGGGCGGCCAGTGCATCGCGGGGGAAACCGGCGCGGCGGGCACCGCCACGGCGACGGAGTACTACATCGCCCCGGCCAACTCCCCGACCGGCCACCGCCGGGACACCCTGTGGGGGTGGCGACTGAAGCACGCCATGGATCGCGGTGAAACCTGCTACACCGGCAACTCGCACGTCAAGCCGATGCTCCAGGTCGTCGACGACAACGGCGTCTTCCACGGCTGGGTGGGCGTGGAGGCCTCGCTGAACCAGACGGTGCCCGCCCAGGGTGCCCTCGCCGATGACATCGGTGTCTTCCGGATTCTCGACTGACGAATCTCTCTCAACCCCTGCCGGGTTCGGTGTCCGGCGACCGACCGGAAACCCGGTCGACACCGGCAGCACCAGTGGTGGACCATCACGGTTCGTGAAACGCCTGCTCCGCCGGATGGCGCTCGACGTCACGCCGTTGCGCACGTCGCGGGACTATCGACTCCTGTTCGCGGCGAGCGGGGTGTCCGGGTTCGGGTCGTTCATAACGTACGTCACCATCCCCTTCCAGGTGTACGCGCTGACCGACGATCCGCTCCTGGTCGGTCTGCTCGGCGTGTGCGAACTCGTACCCCTGCTGGTGATGGCCTTCGTCGGCGGCGCCCTGGCCGACTACCTCGACCGCCGCGCGCTGGTGCTGGGTGCCGAGGTCGCCTTCACCGCGCTCTGCGGCGTGCTGCTGGTCAACTCGCTCTTCGACCGCCCGCACCTCTGGCTGCTCTACGTCATCGCCGCGCTCACCGCCGCGATCGACGGCATCCAGCGGCCGGCGCTCGAAGGACTCACCCCGCGCGTCGTCACGCTGGACGAGATCCCGGCGGCCAGCGCGCTGAACTCCCTGCGGATGCAGATCGCACAACTCGGCGGCCCGGCCGTCGCCGGCCTGCTGATCGCGTCGGTCGACATGCCGTGGGTCTACGCGGTCGACCTCGGCACGTTCGCCTTCTCACTGATCTGCCTGTATCTGGTCAAGGCCGTGCCGCCTCCGCCGGCCGCCGAGCGCCCCTCGCTGCGCTCCGTGGTGACCGGCCTGCGCTACGCGCGAAGTCGGCCCGAACTGCTCGGTACCTACCTCGTGGACATCAACGCGATGTTCTTCGGGATGCCACAGGCGCTGTACCCCTTCATGGCGAGCAAGCTCGGCGGCCCTGCGGTGCTCGGCCTGCTCTACGCGGCACCCGCCGCCGGTTCGCTGCTCGCGACGGTGACCTCCGGTTGGACCGGGCGGGTGCACCGGCACGGGCTGATGGTCGTGATCGCCGCCGGGCTGTGGGGCGTGGGGATCATCGGCTTCGGCCTGACCGACTGGCTCTGGCTCGCGCTCGTCTTCCTCGCGTTCGCCGGTGCGGCCGACATGGTCTCGGGCATCTTCCGGATGACCATCTGGAACCAGACCATCCCGGATCACCTGCGTGGCCGGCTGGCCGGCATCGAGATGATCTCGTACGCCACCGGGCCGCTGCTCGGCCAACTCCGCTCCGGCGTCGCCGCCCGTTTCATGGGCATCGGCGGGTCGATCGTCTCCGGTGGTGTGCTCTGCGTGGTCGGCACGCTGGCGCTGGCGGCGGCCCTACCAGCGTTCATCCGCTACGACGGGCGGGACGGGCTCGCCAGGAAGCGGGCCGCCGACGAGGAGTGGACGGCCCGGGCAGCATCGATGGTCGCCGCAGGCGCGACCCCGACGTCCACGCGGCCCGGGTAACACCGGGACGCCGGGCACCGACGGTGACCGCAAGGGGTGCCGCGCGGTGTCAAAGATCTGTCGGAGTTGGTGTTCGCGTCTACCGACAATTTCCGCGCCCGGCGCTGCGGGCGTGTCGGGCGGAGGGCGTCCTACGGTCCATCCATGCCCTCCGGTCGCCTCGGCTTCACCATCACCCGGCCCGGCAAGCGGCCGACAGCCGGGCTGCCGCTCACCGACCCCAGCAGCGGGTACGACTCGGCTTCTCCCCGGGGCGGCCGCTTGTAGCCAGTTCATGATCCGGAGGTACCCCATGCCCACAACCGACCACCGCACACCCGCCCCGCCGGTACCGGCGAAGACGGATTCGGTGCTGCCGGAACTGCGGGAGATGTGGTGGGAGACCGGAGTGCGGGCGCGGGCACAGGCGGGCCTGTTCGCCGTCTTCGCCGAGTTGCCCCGCCTGGTCTGGGCCGCGCTGGTGGTGAGCTGGCGTGCCGACCGGGTCCGGACGTCGGTGGTGGCGGCGACGACAGTGGCCGCGGGGATGATGTCCGCATTCGGGCTCCTCGCCGCGCAGCGGGTGCTGGTGGAGCTGTTCGCGGGCGGCCCCACCGGCGACAAGGTGATCGCCGCACTGCCCGCGCTGGTCGCCCTCGCCGCGGTGACCGGGCTACGGGCGGGGATGGCGACCGCGATGGGGTACGCGCAGAACGGGCTCGCCCCGAAGGTGGACCGCGAGGTGGAGCGGCGCCTGTTCGAGGTGACCACCGCCGTCCGGCTGGAGGCGTTCGACGCCGACGCGTTCGCCGACGACATGGAACGCGCCTCCCGTGGCGCGGGCTCCACCACCGACCTGGTGCAGTCGTCGATGAACCTGCTCGCCGGGCTCGCCGGGCTGCTCGCCGTGGCGGTTGCCGTCGTCGTGGTCCACCCGTTGCTGCTGGTGGCGCTGCTGGTCGCGACGGTACCCAACGCGTGGGCGTCACTGCGCGCCGGTCACCTGCGCTACCAGACCTACGCGGCCGGCTCGGTCCGCCGGCGCCGGCTGTGGCTGCTGCACCGCCTGATGGCCGAGCGGGCCTCGGCGCCGGAGCTGCGCTCGTACGGGCTGCGCCGGTTCCTGCTCGACCAGTACGACCGGGTGATGGGCGTGGAGACGGCGATCCAGCTCGCCCTGGCCCGGCGGGTCACCACGACCACCACCGTCGGGGCGATGGTCGGCGGCGTGGCCACGGCCGCGGTCTACGCCCTGCTCGGGCTGCTGCTCGTCGACGGGCAGATCCCGCTCGCCGCCGCGGCGACCTGCGTGATCGCCGTGCAGTCCGCGCAGCGCTCCCTGTCCGTGGTCACGTTCCAGGTCGACCGCGTCTACACCGAGGGCCAGCACTTCCGCGACTACACCGGCTTCATGGCGCGCGCCGCCGACTACCTCCCGCCCAAGGCCGTGGTGGCCCCGCACGCCGCGGCCGGTGGTCGGCTACGTGAGATCGCTGTCGAGGCGGTCAGCCTGCGCTACCGCGACCGGGACAAGTCGGCCGTCGATGGCGTGACCCTCACCATCAACGCGGGGCAGACGGTGGCGTTCGTCGGGGAGAACGGCTCCGGCAAGTCGACCCTCGCCGCCATGATCGCCACCCTGCGCACGCCCACCGGCGGGACCATCCGCTACAACGGCCGGCCCCTGCCGGACTGGGACGTCGACAAGCTGCGGTCCCGGATCGCGGTCGTCACACAGGACTACCACAAGTGGCCGTTCACCGCCGCCACGAACATCGCCATCGGCGACATCTCCAGCGATCCGGACCAGGACCGAATCGGGGCCGCTGCCGCCCGCGCCGTCGCACACGACATGATCTGCGAGCTGCCGCACGGGTACGACACGCTGCTCGACCGCACCTTTGCCAACGGGCAGGATCTCTCCGGCGGGCAGTGGCAGCGCATCACCGCAGCCCGCGGCTTCCTGCGCGACGCCGACCTGCTCATCATGGACGAACCATCCTCCGCCCTCGACCCCCGCGCCGAAGACGCGCTGTTCCAGGCGATCCGCGACCGGCAGGGCCGGGCCACCACGATCCTCATCACCCACCGGCTGGCCAACGTGCGGCACGCCGACCGCATCTACGTCCTGCACCACGGCCGGCTGGTTGAGGCCGGCACCCACGACGAACTGATCGCCGCCGCCGGCCGGTACGCCGAGCTGTTCTCCCTCCAGGCCGCCGGCTACGACACCAGCGCACCCACCACGGCGGTACTGCACCGGCAGGCCGCGTCCGCGTGAAGGTACGCCGGCATCCCCACGACCCTGCCGGCCGCCGGGACCGCGCCGTGGTCGCCGGGAAGCCGTGTGCGCCGTGGTCGCCGGGAGGCCGTGGCTGCCCAGGGCGTCGGCCAGCCCGGCGGGGCATGCTCGTCGGAGACGGCGACGGAGTGGGTTCCTGCCATCGCCGTCCGGCCCGCCACGTCCCCGGCTCCGCCGCTCGCGATCGCCGCGCTGAGTTTGCCAGGCAGCGCGACGACGCCGAGCCGCGGCATCGCGATCAGCGCGATCCCGTACCGCCGGACCGGGTCATTCCCGGCGCTGGATCCCGGTACGGATCACGGCGCTCGCGTCGCATCTGTGGAGGTACCGCGATCAACGACCGAGCCCGACAGACCTGCGGGCGTTCTCGCTGACCGACTTCACCAGGAGTGAGCCGAGCAGGAAAGCCAACGCCTGGCGATCAACCACCATCGCGAGTTGCGGATAGAGTCGGTACGGCGTCTTCACCTTGGCGCCGTGGTAGGGCGGCAACGCCTGGATGAGTTCGTCCTGCGCCTGGGCAACGACCTGCAACCGGTGTTCGTCGTCCGATGGTGCGGAAGTCTGACCGTCCGGCCACGGTAGAGTCACGATGACCCGCAGCGACGCCTACCAGGACCCCGACGACCAGACCGCGAGGCGCCCTGCGTTCAGCCTCGACCGGCCCGGACAGCGCTGACGGTCTGACCGGGGAAGCTCAGGACAGCGAGTTGAGGAACGGCTCGTGGGCGTTCCTGAACTCCCAGCCGTAGTAGCGGTCCCAGTTGATCGACCAGGTCATCAGGCCCCGGAAGTTCGGGTTGGTGCCGCTGCGCGGGGTGTAGCCGCCACAGGAGGTGCCGCGTACCAGGCAGGTGACCGCCTGCTGCACGCCGGCCGGCGCCACGTAGCCGTTACCGGCGCTGGCGGCGGCGGGCGTACCGAACGCGACCTGGTCCTCGCGTAGCGGCGGGAAGACGCTGGCGGCGTTTCCGGCGACCGGGAAGCCGGCGAGCAGCATGTCGGTCATGGCGATGTGGAAGTCCGCGCCGCCCATGGTGTGGTACTGGTTGTCCAGTCCCATGATCGGTCCGGAGTTGTAGTCCTGCACGTGCAGCACCGTGATGTCGTTGCGCAGGGCGTGGATCACCGGCAGGTACGAGCCGGCGCGCGGGTCCTGCCCACCCCAGGGACCGGAGCCGTAGTACTGGTAGCCGAGCTGCACGAAGAAGGTCTCCGGCGCCATGGTGAGGACGAAGCCGGCGCCGTAGCGCTGCTTGAGGGCCCGGATCGCCGAGATCAGGTTCACGATCACCGGGGTGGTCGGATTCCGGAAGTCGGTGTCGCCGGTGTTCAGCGACAGGGAGTGCCCCTCGAAGTCGATGTCCAGCCCGTCAAGCCCGTACCGGTCGATAATGGCGCTGACCGAGCTGACGAACCGGTCCCGGGCCGCCGTGGTCGTCAACTGCACCTGGCCGTTCTGCCCGCCGATCGAGATGAGCACCTTCTTGCCCTGCTGCTGCTTGGCCCGGATCGCGGCGATGAACGCCGCCTCGGTCTCGACGCCGGGGCATTCGCCGGCCGGGCAGAGCTGGAAGCGGATGTCGCCGGAGGTCACCGAGGTCGGTTCCCCGAAGGCGAGGTTGATGATGTCCCAGTCAGCGGGCACGTCCGCCATCCGGAGGTATCCGGAGCCGTTGGCGAAGCTGGCGTGCAGGTATCCGATCAGTGCCCGTTTCGGCAGCCCTCCGGTGGGCGGGGTGGTGGGCGGCGGAGTGGTCGGCGGCGGGGTCGTCGCCGGCGGGGTGGTCGTGGGTGGCGTGCCGGTGCCCCCGCAGGAGGCCCCGTTGAGGGTGCAGTCCGTCGGCGTGCCGGCGCCGGTCACGACGAAGCCGAACGACGCGGAGGCGCCCGGGGCGAGAGTGCCGTTCCAGGACCGGTTGGTGAAGGTGTACCGCTGGCCGGAGGAGGTCAGCAGGGCGTCCCAGTAGGTGCCGACGACGCTGCCGGCCGGCAGGTCGAACGCGACGGACCACGAGGTCAGCGTGCTGGTGCCGCCGTTGCTGACGGTGTACTTCCCCTCCCAGCCGGCCCCCCAGTCGGAGGTCTTGACGAACGTCGCGGTGGGCCCGGCGGCGAACGCGGGCAGCGCGACGGCCACGGCGCCGCTGGTCGCCAGCACCGCGGCGACGGCG
Source organism: Plantactinospora sp. DSM 117369 (assembly GCF_053764795.1). Lineage (NCBI taxonomy): Bacteria > Bacillati > Actinomycetota > Actinomycetes > Micromonosporales > Micromonosporaceae > Plantactinospora > Plantactinospora sp. DSM 117369. The sequence goes on from NZ_CM132446.1 coordinate 6,275,208, forward strand.
GTGAGCAGCAGTGTTCTGGAGCGTCTCATGGGGTCCTCCGGAGGCGTCACTGGGCATACCCGACCATCGACAGGGTGGTTAATTATTAGGACTATTAACAGTTCCTGTCCAGACCCTGGCGGCACACCCGTCCTGCCGCGCCGACGATTCCGTCCACCCAGACGATCACTTGAGGACGAGCGGAAGTTTCGCCGCCAGTTCACCCAGTTCGGCCTCTTCGGCGCCGGTAGGGGCACGCCGGCCGGTGCCGACCAGCAGCGCGTCCTCGTCCGAGAACCCTGCGGGGAACGCACTACCGGCTAGCTTTTCCAGCGTCTCGCGCGACCGGGCGAGGCCCTCGGCGGGCGGCTCGCCCGCGTACTCGACGTGCGCGATCAGGTCGAGATGGTGCAACGTCCACTCCAGGACGTACGCGGCCAGGTAGTCACGCACGGTGAGCACCTGACCGCGGGTGCTGACCCGGAGGCCCGGGTCGGCGAGTTCGGCGGCCCGACCGGCGGCCGAACCCACGTCGTCGAGGTGGAACTTCAGCAGCCACGGCTCCTCGTACGCGGCGGCCAGCCGGACGATCAGCGCGTCGAGCGGGTCGTCGCCGGTCGGCGGTGTCTCGGCGACCTCCCAGTAGGTGACCGCGTCGCGGGTCGGTTCGGATTCGGCGGGAGTCACGAGGGTAATCAGGACGTCCTGGGCATCGATGACGAGGTGGCACACCAGGTCCCGCACGAGCCAGCCGGTACAGCCGGAGGGCCGGGCGAAGGCCTCGTCCGGCAGTTCGGCGACCGCCGTGCGCAGCGCCGCCCAGGAGCGTGAGAAGAGGTCCACATCGGCACGATAATGCGGCGCCGTCCCGGTCGAGTCCCCCACGCTGCACGACGCCCGAAGCCGACCGGAACGAGTCCGAGCGGTAGGCAGCGCCGCCTGGATCTCGTCCGGTGCCACGAACGGCGGTCGGAAGGTTATCCGGGAAGCAGCGCCGGTCAGGCGAAGACCGGCATCAACTCGTCGTGGATCAGGCGTAGCTGACTGTCGACGTCGGCCACCCCGGGTACGTCGCGGCCGGTGAAGGATTTCACCAGGCCGGCGTCGGTGATCGCGCAGATCATATGGTTGACGCCGGTCGGGGCAATGTCCCTCTCGATCTTCGCCCGCACCTCGTCGGGAGTGCCCGCCAGGGACAGCTTCTCAGTGATCTCCGGACTGGTCAGCTCGATGCCCCGCGCGAGGTCTCCCGCTGCGATGGCCTTGGTGATCGGCACCATCTCATCGGGGTGCACGCCGTTGCGTTCGAGCTGCTCGCGCGGCATTGCGGAGGCGTACAGGCCGACCATGCTCCGCGCCGCCTCCTTGGCGGCAGCCGAGTCCGGTCCGACAGCGAAGACGACCCAGGCGCCGATGTCCAGGGACCGCCAGTCCTTGCCCGCGCGCTCCGCGCCGATCCTGAAATGCTCGACCGCGTACTCGTAGGCGGCACGCGAGTAGCTGAGCGCGTGGTGCACGCCGTCGGAGAGTTCGCCGGCAGCCTGGAAGGACTTCGGCCCTCGCATCGCACCGATCTTGACGGGGAGGTGCTGCTGGACCGGCCGGGCGAAGGTGAACAACCCGTCGTAGGAGTGGAATTCACCATCGCGGGTTATGGCGCCCTGGTCCAGCAGCGTACGGACGACCTCGACCGCCTCCTTGACCCGACTGAGCGGCTTGGTGGTGGTCCAGTCGATCTTGTATTGCGCCAGTACGCCGAAGTTGCCGCTGCCCAGCACGACCTCGGCACGGCCGCCGGTCAGCTCGTCGAGGGTCGCGGCGGCCTGCGCGATGAGGCTCGGTTCGCGGAGCGTGACCGACGACAGGCTCGGGCCCAGCCGGATCCGCGAGGTCTGGGCCGCAGCGGCGGCGAACAGCAGCCACATGTCCTTGTGCCACGGCTCGTCGGCCGCGTACACGGCGTAGAGGCCAAGTTCGTCCGCCAGCCTGATGGATGCGAGTGACTCGCTGATCGGATAATCGGGGAGCATGGCGTAGCTGAACTTCACGGTGGTGCCTCCTTGGCCGCGGGTCGTCGGCACACGTGGGGGAAGCAGTGCGGTTGAAGTACGTAGCCACCCAACCCTAACCATCACCTGTTCGACGTGTCGATTGTCGGAAGCTCCACCCACGCCCCGTCCCGCACCGAGGCGGCCTTCGCTCGGTCCGTCCCGGCGGCGACCGCCGACCGCCCCGAGCGGGGCCCCCGCCAGCCGACCCGGGGCGGACGGTCCGCCGCCGTGACACGGCCCGCGCCGCGACGACAGCGCTCGACGATGCCGAGCCCCGGCCGACGAGGCTGGCGGCGAATGAGCGAGGTTCACCACCGAGCTACAGAGATTTCAGGCATCCGCACTGTCTGCTTCGCCATTCGTCTTTGATGATGGAATTCCGGACGTAGGGAGGCGGCACGGTGTCATCCGTATACTGGCTCGCGCGCTCGGGAATTGCCGTCGTGGGTAGGACGCCGCGTCGGGTGAGGAACGGACTTGCTTCCACCGTCACCTCGGCGAGCTACCTGGGATGGCGCTCCAAGCGCCTGGTGACGCAGGAAAACATGGCGAAGGTCCTGGGTCTGCCCGCGTCCGATCCTCGGGTCAGGCGGGCCGCGCTGAGTTCCTGGAGCAACTACGGCCGGACGGCGGCATCACTGATCTGCCTGCCCTATCTGGACATGCTCGACGTCGACGCACGCACCCAGGATCTGACCCAGGGAATGACCTGGACAGAGTGCATCCGATCGGCGATGGCCCCCGGGAAGGGGGTGATCATCACTACCGGTCATTTCGGGAGTTGGGACCTTGCCGGCGCCATCGCCGCGCGCCACGTCCCGCTCTCCGCCATCGCGGACACGTTCAAGGATCCGCGACTGAACAACCTCCTTCAGGGACATCGGCGGGAGAAGAGCGTTGACATCATCCCGGTGTCGAGTGCCGTCCGTCGGGTGATGCAGGAACTCGTCGCGAGCAGAGCGGTGGCGATCGTCATTGACCGGCCGGTGCCCAGAGAACGGGGCGTGGAGGTGACGTTTTTCGGCCACAAGACCTACGTGCCCGTCGGTTCGGCCGCACTGTCGGTGAGATCCGGGGCGCCGATCATGCCCGGCTACGTCTGGTACGCACCGAACAACCGCTATTACATCCGGGCGTTCCCGCCGATGTTCCCGAACGCGGCGAGTAGCCACACCGAGCGGAAGCGGGAGATACGGCGCCTGGCGCAGTACATGTTCGCGTGCCAGGAAGAGGTGGTACGGCAGTGCCCGACGCAGTGGTTCATGTTCCGCCGATTCTGGCCGGCCGAGGCGGAGGTACCGGCAGCGAAGGCCCCGGGGGCGATGGCCGCGTAGCCGCACAGCGCTCGGCGAGGCCGCTTCCGAACACCATGCGTCGCACGCCTGCGGGTGTGCGGCGTGCCCGACGCAGGTACGTGGCAATGCCCGTGATCGGCGCCGCGATCAGCCTTGGGGCGCCCGGCGCTCGGCCCGGGACTCGCGGCGGCGACGGACCATCCGGCGCGGCGGGTCCACGAACCAACTCCAGGCACATTGTGCGACGTAGGCGGCGGGGTTGAGCCGGGCCGGTGGCTGCTCCTGCCCACCGGCCCGCACCCTGCGGTCGAGGATGGCTCGGCGCAGGTCGTCCGGTGTGGTTCCGGGAAAGCGCGTGTAGGCGGCACCGATGTGCTGCCAGAAATGCGCGTCGCTCGCACCGATCTCGGCCAGGCCCCACTCCTCGTTGGCCGAACGCACGGCGGCGCGTCGGGTCGAGTTGGCAGGGCTGGGATTGTAAACCTCGATCCCGTCGATCTCGTATCCCGCGGTGAGCAGTGCGTCGATCCTCCGGCGGCTCAGGCTCGGCACCAGTGTCCCGAGGGGGTGCGGCACGACCACCAGCCCTCCCTGCTCCTTGATGGCGTCGATGCTCTCCTGAACCGGGCGTAGCGGCTTGGGCGCCTTCGTGACGAAGAGGCCGAGGAGATGGCCGTGACGCGTCGAGACCTCGACTCCGGTGATCATCCGCACCGGGGAGTTCTGTTCGGCCAACAGTTCCTCGACCCGCCGCGCACCCTCGACATGGTCGTGATCGGTGACCGCGATCAACGTCAGTTGCCGGAGAGCCGCGGTCTGGACCAATCGCGCCGGGCTGATCCAGCCGTCGCCCAGGTTGGTGTGCATGTGCAGGTCGGCCCGGCCGAGACCGGCCGCCGGCAGCGTGCTGTCCACTCCGGGTGCGCTACTCCTCTGGTCGGGCACGTCACGATCGTAGGCGTACCGCCGCTCGGCCCGGGCCGCCGCCGAGGTCGTGCATCGGGCCGGGAGCCGGCGGTCGGTGCCGGGCGCCGCCGTGCCGGGACGGACAGCTTTCCGACATTGATCGACCTTGGCGGATCGGCGCTACCACGACCGGTCATCCGTCGCTCATCATGGATGTCCGGGTGTCGGGGGCACCCCGCCGCCGGCAGTAGCCGAGAGCGAGGACCGTCATGCGCAATCGTCCGTCCCGAGTGGCCCGTTGGCTCCGTATCCTGCTCGTGCCCGCCCTCGCCGCCGTCCTGACCGCCGCCTCCGGCACGGTCGGGTACGCGGCGGCGGAGCCGGCACCCGCCTGTGGCGTGCGGTACCAGGTCACCGGAGCGTTCCCACCGGCCATGCAGGCCCAACTGATCATCAGCAACCTCGGCCAAGCCGAGATCAACGGGTGGACGCTGCGATTCTCCTTCCCCGACAAGCAGCCGCTGTACTTCTTCGGAGCGGAGCTGGTCAGCCGGGGTGCGGACACCGTCACCACCCGGGACCTCGGGTACAACGCCGTGGTCCCGCCGAACGGCAGCGTGACGATCGGCTATCTCACCACCATTCCCGCCCCGACCCCGACCAACTTCGCGGTGAACGGCGCACCCTGCCAGGCCGGGTAGCGGCCGGTACCGCGGGCGGTCCCGCGACAACCGGTTGCCGGACGGCCCGCCGCACCTGCCGGATGGGACCGGGCCCCGACATGTGACCGACCACCGCCCCGTCGGCGCGGCGCATCCGCACCGACGAGGCGGCTGGTCACCTGGGCTTACCGCTTGACGATCCTGATCGTCGCCGTGCGGTACTTGTCGCGCCGCTCGTTCTTCGTCGGGTCGTAGTTGTTCTCGATGTTGCCGGCGGCGTCGACCGAGAACCACCGGAACGTCGTCGTCTCGGTCACGTGGAACACCTGCCCCGGCTCGCGGAACTCGGTCGCCTCGTAGCGCGGCGAGTCCAGGGTGGGCCGGCTGCCGTCCGTCGTGTAGTAGATGGTGGCCGGCTCGCTGGTCTCGAAGCGGACATCGACGGAGTCGTAGTACTTTCCGCCGCCGGGCAGCAGCCGGGACGTGGGGTCCTTCTTGTCCCTGCCCCACTCCGCCGCGATCCGGAACATCTCCATGATCCCGTTGGCGTACTCCATCGTCTCGGCGTGGCCGCTGACCAGCGCCGGATCCCCCACCCACGGCGGCTGGAACGAGCCGCCCTGCCAGTCGCCGGTGGCCGGGTTGTAGATCGAGCCGCCGACCTCCCAGCCGAAGGCGTAGATCCCGTAGGTGTGGTACAGGTCCTCGCGCACGTTGCCGGCCGAGGAGTAGAGGACGTCCGACGACCCGCCGACGTTCTCCGGCGTGACCACGGTCTCCCGGTGCGCCTTGACCTGCGACAGGATCCGGGCGGCCGACTGCCAGTAGAACGCCTCGTCACCCAGGGGCGGGCGCGGCGTGGTGATGCGGCCGTCCGCGATGTAGGCGCCGGGCTGCCAGAAGAGCTGGCCGCCGTTGGAGTGCACCGACATCATGAACTTGATGTTCGAGTACTTCTCGACCAGCCAGATGATGTTCTTCGACTCGGGCTCGGAGAGCTCCTCCGGTCCCTGGTAGGTGTTGCTGACGCAGTCGGTCGACCCACCCGCGTAGCCGTCGTGGCCCGAACCGACCCGGTAGTTGCGGTTCAGGTCGACGCCCCAGGCGTTACGCCGGGCCGGGTCGGCGTTCTCGTCCGGGCAGTGGTTCGTCATGTTCCGTCGCTGCGACGCGAAGTTGTAGAAGCTGTAGTTCGCGCCGTCCGGGTTGTTGGAGAGGATGAGGAAGATGTCGGTGTCGTTGACGATCTTCTTCGTCTCCCGGTCGGACCGGTAGTTGTGCACCAGCCGCTCGGCCGTCTCCAGCGTGGTCGTCGCGGGTACCCACTCGCGGGCGTGGTCCTGCGCCTGGATCAGCACACCCGGCTTCTTGCCGTCGCGGTGCTTGCCGATCCGCAGCACCGGGATCGTGGCCGGGCCGCGTGGCACCTCGCCCTCCGGTGCGCCGGCACGCTTCTCGTCGAGGAAGTCGGTCAGCGCGACCGGACCGGCCGTCGGGGCTACGATGCCGGTGCCGGCGTTCGTCCGGTACGGGTGCGCCCGGTCGATGAGGCCCTGCGACCCGGTCTCCAGGGCTGCGGCCACCGCCGCGGCGGTGCTCGCGAGCCCGCCCGAGGCGTCCTTGCCGAGGAGGACCCGGACCGCCTTGCCGACGACCTCGACGGCGAGCGGCAGGTTCGCCCCCGGACGGTCCACGAACTCGACGGTGATCTCGTTGCCGCCCTCGTGGCCCCACGCCGCCGAACTGACGACGACCGCCTCCTGCCCGGTACCGCCGATGGTGGCCTGCGCCTTGCGCTGATAGCCGTTCGTCTTGTTCGGTAGATAGACGATCTCGGCGATCTCCGGGTACTGCCGGGCGATCTCCTCGGCGCGGCGGTAGAGCTGCTGCGGGTGCCGGTAGCCGTCCACGAAGTCCGACTTGTAGCCGGGATTCGCCGTCAGTGGCGGCGGAGCGTCCTCAAGCCAGTTGGAGACGAAACCGGTCGTGACGCCGCCGGTCGAACTCGTCACCCGGATCTGCTTCGGGCGCGCGTCGAGCTTGAACAGGTTCCGGTGGAACATGTACTGCCCGGAGTCGACGAACCGGCTCATCGTCCGGGCGAAGCCGAACGGCGTGCCCCGGCCCGAGTCGTTCTCGAGCTGCATCGTGACGACCGGATCGGACTGCTGCCCTTCGGTGGTCCGTGCCTCCACGTAGAGGAAGCCCTGGCCCTTGGTGGTGAACCAGTCGGCGCGGACGACCCGTACCGTCTTTTCGTGGTTGACCGGCTGGACGGCCCGCGCGCCGAGGGCCTGGAGGCCGCCGTCGGCCTCGTCGCTCCACGCGAAGCTCTCGCCGTTGCCGAGGATGGTGACGCCCATCGCCTTGAGTTCGGCGACCTGCCCGGCGGTCACCACCGCCTCGCCCTCGATGCCGGCCGGCACGCGCCGGAGCCCGTGCTCAAGGTCGAAGCCGGCGGCGACCACCTTGTCCAGCATGTCGGCGCCGGTCAGCTGGATGCGCACCAGGCGTACCGACTCCTGGTCCTCAAGCTGCGATCGTCCGGCACCGCCCGTGGCTGCGGACTTCGCCGGATCCGCGCCTGCCGGCGCCGTCGCCATGAGGACCGTCCCGACCAGGGCGGGCAACGCGAGCAGCGCGATGCGCAGTCGTCTGCGTCGCATGCTCCCTCCTTCTGTTTGCGGCCTGTGGTTGATACCGGGCCGGCCCCAGGTCGGGGCGGCCCGATCCGTTCAGCACGGTCGTGCTGAGCTCGCCCACGGTGAGCCGTGGTACAACGCGGTCGCCCACCTGCAAGAGCATGGTGCGGCCTGTGAGCGGGCTGGGTGCGGTGAGCGTATGCGCATTTTTCGCATCGACGGGTGGCGCGAACCGGATCTTGAGCATTACTTGAGCTTGTCGTCCCGCCGTGGCCACGCAGACTAATGCATGTCCTATCTGGACCTTTCCGTCTTCGCTGCGACCGGAGCCGGATCAGCGGCGGCCTTGAAGACACTCTTCGGGATGTAGCAAGGGCACCACGGGCCCGACCGGAGCCGCTACCGGGTGCTCGGATCCGCCCTCTCGATCTTGGAGGGTCGGTACACCGTCGCCGTCCGGTGTTTCCACCGCGTGACGGTCGTGCAAATCCGGTGCTTCCGCCCGGTGCCACTGGGCCCGGCGTCAGGTGCGGGCCGGCGACGACCCCTCGATGACCTCGACGGCGCGATGGACGGCACGCCGGCACTCCTCGTCGAGCCGCCCGACATTGTCCTCGGCGCTGTAGTAGACCAGGGTGTCGTCCCGGTCGGCCAGGCTGCGGAGCGTCGGCAGCGCCGCCGCCGCGACCGGTCCGAACGCGGCGAGCAGGTCGAGGGCCTGCACCAGGTCCCGCTGGCCGGGCCGGTCGGTGAGGACGGCCAGCGTCGGCTCGACCAGCACCTCCGCCTCGCCGGTGTGTCGCCAGAGTGCCCGGGCGGCCGCGATCCGGGCACCGCGTCGCACGGCCGGGTCGGCGAGCAGGGCGCGCAAGGTGTCGACCCCAGCGGGGCCGCCCAGCTCGGCGGCGAGGTCGGCGGCCTCGCCCCGGGCCTCGGTCCAGCCGGCCCGCAGCACGGCGGTGACCAGCGGGAGCGCGCTGTCGGGTTCCCCGGTCCACCGCCAGAGCAACCGGGCGAGCGCGACCTGCCCACTCTGGCCGGTCAGGCTGCTGGCCGGCTCGGCGGCGACGGCGACGGCGGCGAGCCGGGTCAGCAGGCGCCGGGCCGGCTCACCGACCTCGACGAGCAGGCCGACGGCCCGCCCGACCCAGCCATCGGTCTCAATCTCGTGCACGGCGGTGTCGAGCGCGGGTTCGGGATCGCCGGCCAGCCGCCACACCGCCCGGGCGGCGGCGAACCGGGCCGGGCCGTCGCCGCTGGCCGCATGGTCGCGCAGCAGCGGTACGGCCGGCGCGGCGGCGGCACCGACCGCGGCGAGCGTCTCCGCGACCTCGGCCACCGACTGTCCGGCACGAAGCAGGACGGTCAACTCGGGTACGGCGGGCGCGGCGGCCGGGCCCCAGCCGGCGAGGAGTCGGACCAGCCCGACACGTTCGGTGGCGTGCGAGACCGGCCAGGCGCCGTCGGACAGCCGGCCGAGCTGCACGGCAGGGTCGAACGGCACGTCGGCGGGCACCCGCGCCAGCCGGTGGCGGACCGCGTCGAGCAGACCCGGATCCGCCGGTACTCCGGCCGAGGCGAGCGCGGTCACGGCGTCGGGACCGGCGGTGCCGGCGGCCAGCCTGGCCGGCAACCGGTCGGCGTACCGGGGGTCGCCGATCTCGACCAGGGCGGCGAGCGCCTGACCGGCCGCGAGATCGTCGTCCCGGTCGACCAGCCCGGCCAGCGCGTCGGCGGCGACGGCGGTGGCGTCGCCGGCCCGGCGGAGTCCCCAGACCGCCGCCTCCCGGACCTCGGGGGCGGGGTCGTCGAGCGCGGTCGCCAGCACCTGCACCATCGGCCCGCGCACCGACCGGTACCGGCCGACCAGCCCGCCGCCGCAGCGGGCCGCCTTCTCGCGTACCGCCGGATCGGTCGAGGCGAGCAGTGCGGTGACCACGGCGGGCTGGTCGGCGCGGGCGAGATGGTCGAGCAGGTCCTCGATCGGATCCCAGTTCCACAGGTACGGTCCGACCTCGACGCCGTACGCGTCCTCGTCGCGGTCGAGCCAGGGGTCCCCGTCGGCCCAGCCCGCCCGTACGGCCGCGACCGCCACGTCGCCGGGCCACGGTGCCGGCGCGCGGGCCGCGGCCAGTGCCGCCGCGGCGCGTACGGTGGCCGGCCCGTCCGCGGCGAACGCCTCGGCGAGCAGGCTGGTGGTCGGGTCGAGGGCGGCCGCCGCGATGACCAGCGCTCCCCGGGCGTGGGCGTCGGTCTCGATCGGCCAGCGGCCGTGCAGGGCCGTCAGGATGTCGCCGGCCCGCTCCGGGCACTGCCCGAGCGCGTAGGCGGCGGCCAGCCGGGTCCACGGTTCGGCGGCGGTCAGCAGTGGAAGCAGCCGGTCGACCTGGGCGGTGACCGTGGCGCGGAGTGCGGCCAGCGCCGGAGTGTCGGGGTCGACGATGTCGGCCATGTCGCCGAGCAGGTGCGCGATGCCGCCTGGGTCCGTAGTGGCCGGATCGTCCAGCAGGGCGGCGAGGAACGGCACCGCCGGGGCGGTCGCCGAGCACACGTTGCCCTGGTGCAGGATGCGGGCGCGCAGCTCGTACAGCGACTGGAGCGCGTCCTCCTCGTCGGGACCGGCGACCCGGCGGATCAGGTCGGGCACGTCGCCGGCAGGGCCGTACGCGTGCGCCAGCTCAGTCCACGACACCCGGTCGAGTTCGTCCAGCACGGGGCGACGGTACACACCCTCGGCGTCCCGCGTCGCCGGCGTCCCGTCGTCCAGTCCGCCCTGGCGCTCTGCCCCACCGCGAAGATCGTCGAGACCGGATTGTCGGTAGGCTTGACGGGATTGCCGTGGTGCGCCTGGAATCCAGCGCCAAGGAGGCCCCGCCGTTCCCACAAGGGACAGCGGGGCTGACGCGGGACCCGGCCTCCGGTCCGGGCCGGATCCGCGCCCCGAGCCGCCGCCGGGATGGCAGCCCTCCTCGTCCCGCTCCGGGGGCTGCGACGGGCACTGCTGCCACCAGGATCGCCGAGCCGGGTGCGGCGCCGCTGTCCACCTCCGCCGGCCGGACCTTGTAACATTGCCGCGTTCTTCAGTCGGCTGCTGAAACGAGACGACATGCGGTGGTTCCGGCGTCTGCTGGGTAGGAGGCAGGTCCAGCACGATCCGGCCCGGCAGGAGGCACTCCTGTCGGACCTTCGACACCGGTTCGGCGCCGGCGCGCAGGTCCGGTTCGCCGACCAGGCCGACGCGGTCATTCGGTTGCTGGACGGCGACGACGGCCTGTTCGTGGCGGCCAGGGTCATCCGGGAGTTCGCCGACGCGGCTCACGCGGACCTTTTCGCCCAGGCCACCGAGCTGTACCGGCATACCGGTCGCCGGCTCGTGGTGGACCGCCGGAACTACCGGCCGCTGTGGCGGGAGGCCGGGCCGCAGTTGCGCTGGCCGCTGCTGGCGCTACCCTGCGGCTTCCACCCGTACGCGCAGGTGGCCGGGGCGGTCACGGTCGTCGGCGCCCGGGCGCCCCGGCTGGTGCGGATGACCGATCCGAGCCCGCTGCTACGACACGTGTTCGAGGTGCTCGATCTCACCGCCGCCGGCTGGGAGTACGGCCGGGTCCGGGCGGACGTCGACGCCGCCGCCCTGGCCAACCGGCTGATATCGACCGCCCAGCAGATCCGCGCGGCCATGGACGACCCACCCCGGCTGCCGCCCCCGGCCCGCGAGCTGATGCGGCGCAACAACAACATCGACGTCTATGACCACACCGGCCGCCGGGTGGTCAGCGCGATCAATCTGGGCGCGGAGATGAGACCAGCCCTGCTGGCCTGAGATCCCCGTCAGCCGGCGAGCCGCCCCGAAGCGTGCCAAGAACCGACCCGAAGCGGGGCAAGAACCGACCCCGAAGCGGGGCAAGAACCGACCCCGAAGCGGGGCAAGAACCGACCCGGAAGCGGGGCAAGCGCTGGCCCAGGCGCGCGCGGAACCGGTCGGCCGAGGCCCGGCTGTCCCCCAGGCTCGTGCCGGGGAGCGGTTGCGCCGTCAACGCACGAATGTCCCATTTCGGCCGCCGCCGAGCCCCATGTCTGGCCGGACACCCGGGGTCAGTGGCCACCCCGACCCACGCCGCGCACGCCCCCGGCGCCACCGACCACGATTCCGGCACCATGCGGCTCGACCGACATACATCTGCCACTGGTGGTGACTCGGAGTCCGCCGTGGGTAAGCGCACCGCGCGGACGGGCCCTCGGTAGGGCAACGGCAGGTGACTGCCGCGTCCGGGAGCGGATCGGGAGGACGGTCATGGGATACCGGGCGCGTCAGGGCGAGCAGCCGGTCGATCCGGACCGCGCCGAGGACGAGGACGGCCAGGCCAGGTTGACACAGGTGGTCGCCGAGACAGAGGTCCCGGCGCCGTCGGGTACGGACGAGAGGCCGGACATCGTGACCGAGGACGACAACTCCGGGGTGGCCGGCGGTGCGTCCGGCGGTAGCGGCGGCAGCTCGGCGACGACCGGGCACCCCGATTCGGTGCATTGAGCCGACGCGCTGAGCGCCACCCGCACCTGTCGCGGTCATCATCGGCCGGCGGCTGTTCCCAGGGCCGGTCAGCGCGACGGCAGGCCCAGGCGTTCCAGGATCTCCCGCAGCCGGTGCCGGCCGGCCATCGACGCCGGCCCACGGAGGCGGTCCAACACCTTGCCGCTCCAGTTGCCGGACAACCCGAAGCGGGCGTTGTACCCGGAGAGGATCTTGTCGTAGGTGGCGATGTGCGCGTCGGCGGTGACGGCGTCGTACTGCTCCCGGTGCAGGACGGCGGCCTGCGGCAACCGCGGCTTGATGTCGGCCTGCTCGGTGGGATCGGGCGCGCCGACGGCCAACCCGAAGGTCGCCACCGCGTGCGGCGGTAGCTTCAGTTCCGCCGCGACCTCGGCGGGCCGGTTGCGGATGGCGCCGACGAATACCGAGCCGAGGCCGAGCGACGCGGCGGCCACCACCGCGTTCTGGGCGGCCAGCGCGGTGTCGACGAAGCCGATGATGGTGGTCTCCAGGTAGTCGGCGGCGGCGACCTCCCGGTCGGCGCGTGCCGCCAACCGGCGGGCCCGGTCGAGGTCGGCGACCCAGACGAGGAAGAGCGGCGCCTGCGCGACGAAGGCCTGGTTGCCGGCGAGCCCGGCCAGCCGGGCCTTGCGCGCGGGGTCGCGCACCGCCACCACGCTCCAGGCTTGGAGGTTGGACGACGTCGGTGCGGATTGTGCCGCCGCGATCAACGCGGTCAGTTCGTCGTCGGTGACCTCGCGCGGCCCGAACTTGCGCACGGAACGGTGTGCGAGTTGCAGGTTGAGCACATCGCTGGCCACCGCGAGAACGGCGGCGGGGTCACCGTAGCGGGCCGCGGCCGTCATCGCGCCGTCACCCCGTCCGCCGATCGCCAGGTCCGGTGCGGGGACGGTTGGCCGGGGCGGACCCGGCGGGCGGGGCGACGGCACCGGGAGGGCCGGGGTGGGCGGGCATCATCTGCGCGATGGTGCCATGCGCGGCCCGGGTGGGCCGATCCGGTGTCCGGGATCGTTCTCCCGTTCGGGCGTGTGTGACGAGGTTCCAGCCGGCTGCTCGACCTGGCCGCCCGGGGCGAGGTGCTCGGCGACAACCTCTACACCACCCCGGCCGGTTCGGCGGCGGTGGCGCGGGCACGATCTGGCTGGTCGGTTCGGCGGAGGACGTGGCGAAGTCGCTGCGCGGGTACCAGCCCCTCGGCGTCACCCAGTTCGCACCCTCCGACACCCCCTACCTGCCGGAGATCACCCGCCAGGGCGACCAGCTCCTATCCCTGCTCCGGGGGTGAGCGCGGACACCTCGGGTGACCATCGAGTGACGGCCGGCGACAAGATCCAGTAGCGGCCGGGCGGCATTGACATGTTTCAGCGTCTTGCTTGAAACTTATCAATGTCGGCATCGGCGATCATCGATTGCTGTCCGCCGAGACCATCACCCCACCCGGAAGGAGAGCCCTAGTGGCCATCACCTCGGGCTGCTCTAAGATCCGCTCGACGGTCGTCACGCTCGCGGTAGCGGCGCTCGCGGTCGTCGGAACGGTAACTGTAGTAGCGAGAACAACCGCCGCCGAGGCCGCCGCCGACGTCGTCGTGGCCGCCTCGACCGTCGAAGACGAGGGCGCCGACTGCCCCGTGCCCGGCTCGGGCTCGTCGACATCCAACTCCAGGCTCCCCGACCCGTTCCGCAAGATGGACGGTACCCGGATCACCAGCAAGGCCGACTGGCGATGCCGCCGGGCGGAGACCCGGGAGCTGGCGGAGCGGCACGTCTACGGCCAGAAGCCGGCGAAGCCGGCCAGCGTCACCGGTACGGTGTCCAGCACCAACATCACGGTGAACGTGTCGGACCAGGGCAGGAGCGCGAGCTTCTCGGCAGGCGTCCAACTGCCGAGTGGCACTGGCCCCTTCCCGGCCGTCGTCGTCGTGGGCGGTTTCGGGGCGGACACCTCGACAATCCGGTCCGCCGGTGTCGCCACCATCAGCTTCGACCCCCTCGCGGTGGGTCGGGAGGGCACCCCCCGGAACAACAAGCAGGGCGCCTTCTACAGCATCTACGGTGCGTCCAGCAGCACCGGGATCCTGATGGCCTGGGCCTGGGGCGTGAGCCGGATCATCGACGTCATCGAGCAGTCCGGCGGCAACATCCTCCGGGCCGACGCGATGGGCGTTACCGGCTGCTCCCGGTACGGCAAGGGCGCGTTCACGATCGGCGTCTTCGACCAGCGCATCGCACTGACCATGCCGATCGAGTCCGGCAGCGCCGGCGTCGGCGCCTTCCGCTCTATCGCCACGGAGAGCGGAGCCCAGCCGCTGAGCAGCGCCTACTCCGAGCAGCCGTGGCTCGGTGACGCGTTCAGCTCGTTCACCGGCAACCCGAACAGCCTGCCGATCGACACCCACCAGATGGTGGGCATGGTGGCGCCGCGCGGGCTGTTCATCATGGACAACCCGCACGTCGACTGGCTGGGCGCCAGGTCCGGCAGCGTGGCGGCCCTGGGCGGCGCCGAGGTCTACAGGGCGCTCGGTGCGGGTGACAACATCACCTACTGGTCGGACGTCCAGGACGGCACCCACTGCGCCGTCCGGTCCGAGTGGCGCACCCCGCTGCAGCAGTACCTCCAGAAGTTCCTGCTGAAGACGGGCAACGCCGCCGGCACGATGCGGATCTCCAGCCGGAAGGCCGGCAACCTGGCCGAGTGGCGGGACTGGCAGACCCCGACCCTGACCGACGGCCCGGGCACGACGCCCACCACGCCGCCGACCAGTGGGCCGACCACGCCTCCGGTCACCACCCCGCCCACCACGCCGCCGCCGACCACGCCGCCGGTCACCGGCGCCTGCTCGGCGACGGTGTCGCTCAACCAGTGGACGGGTGGCTTCGTCGCCACGGTTCGGGTCACCGCCGGCTCCGCGCCGGTGAACGGCTGGACGGTCTCGGTCACCCTGCCGTCGGGCGCCAGCGTCACCAACGTCTGGAACGCCAACCGCAGCGGGAACACCGGTGCGGTGCAGTTCACCAACGTCAGTTTCAACGGCTCGATCGCCGCCGGCCAGTCGACCGAGTTCGGCTTCCAGGGATCCGGTGCCGGGTCGGGCATGAGTCCGACCTGCTCCGCCGGATAGCCTCCGGCGTCCGGGAGCTTTCCCGCGGGGGCCCGGTGCGGCGGCGACGAGCCTCCGCACCGGGCCCCGCCCGATTCCCCGCGTCGGCGGCGACTTCGGCGGTGCCGGGCTGGCCTGTTCCGGCATGGTCTTCCTCAACCTCGCCCGGGTCGACAGCGCGGTCATCCTGAAGGACGCGACGATCGACGACGGACGCGGCCCCGCCCTCACCGGTCGGCCTCCGGGCGCCCAGTCTGGTCGCCGCCGGGGTCAACCTCCGGCGGGGCTTCCGGGCCGGTTCGTCGACCTGTACGGCGCGACCGTCGCCGGTCCGCTCGACCTGACCGGCGCACGACTGTGGCAGCCGGCCGCGACCGCGTTGCCGGTACGGGTCGCGACCGTGGCCGGCGATTTCACCGCCGACACCGACACCGACACCGAGGTCGCCGGCACCATGGACCTAACGCCAGCTAAGGGCTGGTCGCCGACGCCTGATCTTCGTGCCGGTGACGCCGCCGACGGGTCAGGTCAGTCTCTACCACGTCACTGGCCCGGGCCACCCACGCGATCGAACCGGCGGCCGTACGACCAGCTCGCCGCCTGCCACCGGGCGGCCGGACGAGCGGTCGGCCCGGCAGGTGCTGCGGGCGAAGCTGCGCCGGGAGAGCCGGGTCCGCGACATCACCGGCGCCGGCTCGCGCATGTCGGGCATACCGCCTAAAAGGAGCTGCCATTGCCGGCGGGGCTCCCAGAGGGCGGCCCGACTTCAAGGAATTTAAGATCGACATCTTGAAAGTTAAAGACATGAGGGGTAGAACTTTAGATATGACAGAGCAGGCGATGGGCTGGCAGGAACTCACCAACCTGACCCGGGGTCAGCCGTTCGTCGTCGAGCGGGTGCGCCTGACAGGCAGCGGCGTCGCGATCGAGGGCGAGTTCGAGCTACCCCAACTGGCGCAGCTCAACGTCGAGGATCAGGTCTTCGTCACGGCATTCGTGCGGTGCCACGGTTCCATCAAGGAGATGGAGCGGATCTTCGGGGTGAGCTACCCGACGATCAAGTCACGACTGAACCGGATCATGCAGATGCTCGACTTCGTCGAGACCGATCCGGCGCCGTCGCGGGCCGACATCATCGACCGGTTGCGCCGCGGCGAGATCACCGCGCAGCAGGCATTGTCCGAATTCGAGGGGCGCACGTGATGCCGCAGTTGGTGACCGTACGGGTCAAACGCTCGGACGGTCGTCGCATCCGGATCTGGGTCCCGATCCTCCCCGTAGTGCTCGTGCTCCTACCGGTCGTGGTCCTGGCCGTACTGGTGGGGGCCGTGGCCTGCCTCGTGTACCGCGTCAGGGTGCTGCGGGCACTCGGCACCAGTTGGCGCGTCGTCGCCGCGTTGCCCGGCATCCGGTTCGACGTCGAGCAGGGCCGCACGGCTGTGCTCGTAACCATCCGATAGGAGAGAGATTCCGATGAACGAACAGCGCAAGGACATCCTCGACATGCTGGCCGAGGGCAAGATCACCGCAGAGGAGGCGGAGCAGCTCATCGCGGCGCTCGAACGGGGCCAGCCGCCGGCGGCGTCGAGTCTCGACGCCCGACCGCAGGGCAGGCCGAAATATCTGCGGGTTGTGGTGGACACCGTTGAGAACGGCGAGCCGGGGCGGATCAACGTACGGGTGCCGCTGCAACTGCTGCGGGCCGGCGTACGGCTTGCGGCCCTGATCCCGCCGCAGGCACTGGAACGGGCCAACGCCGAACTGAACAAGTCGGGCGTGCCGTTCGACCTGACGCAGCTCAAGCCCGAACAGCTCGAGGCGCTCGTGGAGCAACTCGACGAGATGACCGTGGAGGTCGACCAGCCCGATGCCAAAGTGCGTGTCTTCTGCGAGTAGGCGCCGTCCAGTTGGACGGACCCCCGAGAGGGTGCTGCAACACCCTCCCGAGGTCGTGCCCGATACAGCAGGGCACTGTTGAACTGCCAACCCGAAGTCTAGCCGCCAGTCGGCCGGGTCGAAATCTCCACCGGGAGCGGCGAGGTCCGCGTCCGGGCGATCGGCGCCTCCGGGGCCATCAAGAACTCCGGCGGATACCCCGGAACCCGCGAGGCCACCGACGACCCGCGGGTGAACTCGGCCAGCGGTGACATTGTCGTCGACGGCGTGCAGGGCGGAGTCCGGTGCGCCGGGATCGCGCTGGTCGGCTACATCTGGTCGCGGATGCTGTTCCGCCGGGACCCATCGAAGTAAACGCACCACCACATAACGGGCTTCCGCGCCGATCCGGTCTCGGCACCGGCGCGGAGGCCGTTGTGTGGAGCCGCCCGACCGAGCTGGCCCACGCCCAGCATGACGTGCCGGTCCCGGCGTTCAGAGCAGTCCCCTGCGGGCGAGACTGCCCATCAGATCGCGGACCCCGAAGTCCCAGGGGTCGCAGTCCTCGCTGTGCCGGACGCGGTTGACCAGGGTACCGAGCGGAGCCGAACTGATCCTGACCACGTCGTCGACCTTGTGCGTGAACCCCTCCCCCGGGCGGTCCCGGTCCTGGATCGGCGCGAACATGGTGCCGAGCATCAGGACGGCTCCGTCCGGATAGTGGTGGTGGGGGCCGAGCAACTGCCGTACCAGCGCCTCCGGGTCGCGCGACATCCGCGACATGTCCGAGAACCCGTCGAGACGGAAGCCGTCCGCACCCTCGATCTCCAACGCCACCTCGAGCCCGCGTACCCGGTCCAGGTCGAACCGGTCGTCGAAGAGCCGAACGAGCGGGCCGAGCGCGCACGACGCGTTGTTGTCCTTGGCCTTCGGCAGCAGCAGCGCGGACCGGCCTTCGACATCCCGCAGGTTCACGTCGTTACCGAGGGTCGCCCCGACGATCCGGCCGGTCGACGCGACGAGCAGCGCCACCTCCGGCTCGGGGTTGTTCCAGGTCGACGTGCCGAGTACGCCGACCGGCACGGCGGTACCCACGGCGGAGAGGATCTGCCCCTTGGTGAAGATCTCGGCGTCCGGCCCGATCCCCACCTCGAGGTACTGGCTCCAGACTCCCTCGGCGACCAGCAGCTCCTTCAACCGCGCCGCCTCCTCGGAACCCGGGGTCAGATCCTGGAGGTCGGCGCCCACCTCGGCGAGCAGCCGCTGCCGGATCTCCGCCGCCAGCGCCTGGTCGCCCCGGGCCCGCTCCTCGATGACCCGCTCGATCAGGGAGACCGCGAACGTCACCCCGGCGGCCTTGAGCGCCTGGAGGTCGACCGGCGCGAGCAGCCAGGGCCGGCCCCGGTCCCGGGCCGCCCGGCCCGTGTTGGCGAGCAGTTCCGCGAAGCCACCGACCCGCCGGCCGCCGATCCCGGCGACCACCTCGGCGGGTTCCGGCAGCTCACAGATGTCGCGGACGGTGGCGAACTCGGCGCTGACGTCGAAGACCTCACCGTCGCGGACCACCACCGGCGACGGCCCCCCGACGGCCGGATCCCAGATCCGGCCGACCAGGACGCTGTGCTCGGCATCGTCCGGCAACGCCTCGGCGGCGGTTCCGAACCAGTCAGCGGTCGGCTCGGGCGGTGGCAGGGTCACGAGGGTCTCCCAGGGTGGCGAGGGACCGCTCGTCTCGGGGGCGGATGTCGTCGACGGCGTCCCGGAACATGAGCATGGGTGCGGCGTGCAACGATACCTCCCGATCGGCTGAAGATCGAATTCGACGCGACGCCTGACCCGGTGGGGTGCCGACGTCACCCGCCACCGGGACGGGAGCTGGCCGGCGGGGGCCGTTGGGTCACGAGTATCACGTCGACCGCGACCGGGTCGAGGCCCGAGAACGGCTCGTTTGTTCAGGGCGGCTTTGATCCGGCCGAGGAGTTCCTTGCGGACGCGGGGGTAGCGGATGGTCACCTTGGTCGTGGGGAACAGCCCGAGGATTTTGTCGGGGTGGAGGCGAAGCCAGCCGCGATCATGCGCTGGGGCAGGCGGTCGGGTGCGGCCATGTCATGCTTCTTTCGGGTCGGGTGTGCCGGGGGATACTGCGATGCCCCTGGTCAGCGCCGCTTGGACGATGCGAACGGCCTCGTTGGTGTCGATGCCAATGCTGGCGATGACGGCGGCGTACTCGGCGGCGGCGCGGCTTGCCCGTTCGCGTCCCTTCTCGCCGGCGGCGGACACGAACGAGCCGGCTGGTCCGCGGGTCTCGATCAACCCCGCCTCCTCCAACTCCCGGTAGGCCCGGCCGACCGTGTTGACGGCCAAGCCAAGGTCTGCGGCCAGACGACGGATGGTCGGCAGCCGGGTACCCACGGCCAGCGTGTGGTCCTGGATCTGCCGGGCGAGCTGGGCACGGAGCTGCTCGAACGGCGGGACGGGCGAGGCCGAGTCGATGACGATCATTCGGTTCACCGGGCGCTCATGGCGTGCCGCCCCACCATGCCGCTCCGCGCGGTCCACGCATTGATCAGGGCAAGCGTGATGACGCCCAGGACGATGAAGACAGGCCAGGCAGCGTTCCACCAGCCGAGCGCGGTATCGAACACTCCCGACACGACCGGCAGGCACCACACCACAGTTGGCGCGGCGACGTTGCGGGCGTCCTCGACCCGCATGATGACGTCGGCGGTCAGCGAGACCTCGTCGTCTGCCACGACCGGGTGCGTCAGAATATGGCGCAGCTGTACAAACATGCCGACCGCGACCCCGCACAGCCCGATGAGCAGGACGACCGCCGCGTACCTCGCGGCGGAGACCGGCACGGTCAGGGCACTGATCGCCAGCGCCATCGCGCCCGCGAATGTGGTAACCGCGAACGCGGCACGCGGCCAGCCGAGCACGGTACGCCAGCCGAGCCGGACCGGGTGGGCCGCCCGTCGCGGCAACGTCGCGCCGGCCCGCCGGTCGACCCGCCGCACCCACCAGTCCAGCAGCGACTGGGCCAGCACCAACCCGACCACCATCGCCGTCAACACCAGCAGCGACCCGCGCCGATACGACCCCAACCCGTCAACCGTGTCGCCGGTGTAGGTAAGAGCGACCGCGATGATGAACGCGGCCAGCAGGACGGAAGCGGCCAGCCGGGTACGTCGCCGGGCCGCCAGACGCGTCGCCAGCAACGGTGTCGGCCCGACGTCGGCCAGGCCGTGCCCGGCCAACCACACGCCGGCCCGCTTTAGGTCCGCCGGACGCACCGGCGGGTCAACATCCGGCAACGTTTCATTCGGCATGACGCCCCCGATGTCTCAAAGCTTGTCTCAACATAGTGCGTCAAGCTTTGCGACAAGTCAATCCGGACACGAAGCGGCGACACCGATCCTCGTGATTGCACCGGGCAGCCGGTCGTCACGATGGTCCGATGGCGGGGTTTCCGGCGTACGCCACTCAGCCCCGCTTCTGGCGAGTTCGCCGGCAGCCGGCACGATCGCGGCCCGCTGGTCCGGCGACAGCACTCCGCCGTACCAAAAAGGATGTAGCCGGCTCCCACGGGGGAAGGAGTCGGCTACATCGAATAGGAACCATAGGTCATTACAGCCCGGAGAGCAAAGGCGGCGCGGGCGGGACACCGGGTGGTTCGGCCCGGGGCGTCGGCAAGATCCTCCTCCCCCGGCATCGTCAGAAAGGCCGCGAATTAGGCTGTCCGCCGGCAGGTCCATCCACAGAGGAGTGTGTCGGAGTGTACAAAGCCCGGCCCGCCGCCAGAGCGCGCCTGGCGGCCCGGTGTGACCGGGTGGTCGATGCCGACTGGTTCAACACCGGGTCCTTCGCCCTGATCATCGTCAACGCGATCGTACTCGGCGTCGAGACCTACGACCGCGCGCTCGACCGGGCCGGCGCTGCCCTGCTGGCCGTCGAGTACGTCTGCCTCGCCCTCTTCGTCGTCGAACTGCTCCTGCGGTTCGGTGCGCACCTCACTGCCCCGCACCGGTTCTTCCGCGACGGCTGGAACCTGTTCGACCTACTGATCGTCTGCGCACCGCTGCTGCCCGGCGTACGGGAGAACGTGACCCTGCTGCGCCTGGTCCGGCTCGCCCGGGTGGTGCGGGCGGTACGGCTCTTTCCCGGGCTGCGGGTGGTGATCGGCGGCGTGCTGCGCAGCCTCCCCGGACTGGTCAGCTTCCTGCTGATCGCGACCCTGACCATCTACCTGTACGCCATGGTGGGCTGGATGGCGTTCGGCGACGCCTACCCCGACCGGTACGGCACGGTCGGGCGCGCCATGTTCACGCTCTTCCTCCTGCTCTCCCTGGACGGCATCACCGACGCCTTCGAGGCCGGTCGGGCCGTCTCGGAGTGGAGCGTCCTCTACTACGCCTCGTACATCATCATGGCCTCGTACCTGCTCACCAACCTGCTGGTCGGCATCGTGCTGAAGGCGTTGGAGGACGCCCACCAGGCGGAGCGGCCGGGTGGCCCCGGCACGGCGCCCGAGCCGGCGCGGCCGGCGGTCGTGGCGGTGCCGACCGGGCATCGGGCGCCGCCGCCCGGGGCGCCGCCGGACATCGGTGCCCGGCTGCGGGAGTTGCGGACCGCGCTGGACGCCCTGGAAGCCGAGCTGGCCGGCCAGGCGCCGGCCGGCGGGGCGGACCGCCGCCCGGCCGGCCGGCGACCGAAGTCCGGGCGCAGGGCGGCCGGGGCGGGAAAGTGACACCCACGGCGCATGCCGGCGCCGGGCGGCCGCCGGCCCCGGAGCCGGTCGACCGCTCAGGCCCGGTAGGAGCCGTCGAGGAGCCCGTTGACGTACTTCTCGATGTTGGTGTAGCCGGTCCGGTCGAAGTCACCGGAGGCGTCGGCGCCGGAGTTCGGGTCCAGGCCGTACCTGGCCTCCCAGGCGTTCGGCATGCCGTCGCGGTCGGTGTCGGCCGGGGCGGTACCGCCGGGAATCGTGCCGTAGCCGCTGTTGTCCAGGCCGGTCGCGGTCTGCGAGGCCCAGAGGTTACCGGCCGTGCCGAGCGAGGCGACGTCGGCGAGCACCAGGTTGTCGACCTGGTCGCGAGGCTGGGCACCGGCCCGGGCCAGCACCTCGGCGTACGCGTCCCCGGCGGGCAACGTCGGGATGCCGGCGGTGGTGCCGGACCACGGCTGGGACATCTCGGTACCCCCGGCGCCGACGTTGAGGGTCGCACCGTTGAGCTGGCCGTCCCGGTTGCTGTCGATGACGTTGCCGCTGTTGTAGACCTCCTGGTTGCGCATCTGGTAGTACGCGTTTGACGAGTTCGTGGTGCGCGGCCCGGTGATGAAGTAGTTGCCGACCACGTCGTGCCGGAAGTGCCCGCTGGAGTTCCCGGCGGTGTACGCCGCCTGGTAGTTGTAGACGACGTTGTTGATGTACTGCGTGTTCCCCTTGGCCAGCGGGCAGCGGTTGTGCGCGTTCGCGAACAGGTTGCGATACCAGGTGAACGGCCCGGTCTCGGTGTGCGCCGCGAACTGCTGCCCGATCGGGTTCGCGTTGATCGAGTACTGCATGGTGACGTTCCTGGCCCGGACGGCGCCGATGTTGTTCCACTGGGCGAACTCCACCGACACGTGGTCGAAGATCATGTTGCTCGCGTCGAGCCAGTTCAGGCCGTTGTTCTCGTCGTTCGGGTCGAGGTCGCCCTGCCGGAACCGGAAGTCCCGGACGATCACGTTCGTCGCGCTGTTGAACGAGACCTCGCCGCCCATCACCCCGATGCCGCCACCGGGCGCGGTCTGGCCGGCGATGGTGATGTTGCTCTTGACCAGCACGGTGGAGCTGAGCCGGATGTAGCCGCCGACGTCGAAGACGACGATCCGGTTGCCGGTGCCGACGGCGTCCCGGAACGAGCCGGGGCCGGAGTCGTTGAGGTTTGTCACGTGGTGGACCGAGCCGCCCCGGCCACCGCTGGCCACCGCGCCGACCCCGACCGCGCCGGGGAAGGCGACGACCGGCCCGACGGCCGGCGGCCCGGTGGGATTGGCAGCCGGCGGGTCCGGCGTCGCCGGCGCGCCGAAGGCCGGGTTCCAGACCGTGCCCAGCGAGGTGGCCGCGAGCAGCCCGGTCGTGAGCAGTACGGTACGACGTTTCATCGCAACTCCAGATGTGGCGGAATGGCGGATGCGCCGTCCCCACCCCGCGCTCCGGGTCGCGCAGGGCGGGGACGGTGCGCGGGGTGGATCAGGTGCCGATGTTCGCCTGCGGCCCGGCGTAGCTGCGCAGCAGCCCGGGCACGTCGCCGGCCGGGTCGAGGGTGTACGAGTAGAAGCTGCTCGGGTTGAACGCCGAGCCCTTGGCGGTGACCTTGCCGGAGTCCCACGGGCTGTTCACCAGGATGTTGCCCCGGTTGACCAGCTCACCGGCCTCGACGTAGTACGGGTTGCGGCTGTTCTCGAAGTAGCTGTTCTCGATTACCCCCTTGGTCAGGCCCCGGATGTAGTTGCCGTACGACGAGGTGTTCTGGACGTAGTTGTTGTAGAGGTGGCAGTACGCGATGTTGTCCGCGCTCGGGTTGCGGGTCCGGGTGTTCTGGAACCAGTTGTGGTGGATGGTGATCCGGGCGGTGACGTTGTCGGTCCAGCCGATGCCGAAGGTCTTGTTGTTGTCGACCAGGTGGTTCCAGGAGACCGTCAGGTTGGTGGTGTCCTTGCGGCTGTCGATCAGGCCGTCGTTCATCCGGGACAGCCGGTTGTGGTCGATCCAGATCCGGTTCGCGGTGTCCATCTGGATGGCGTCGTAGTCGTACGCGTCGTCGCCCGGGTCGTCGTCCGGCATCAGGGTGTCGCGGATGGTCAGGTTCCGGATGATCACGTTGCTGACCCCGGCGCCGAGGAAGAAGCCTCCGCCGACGATGTGTCCGCTGGTGCCCACCCCGATGATGGTCTTGTTCGAGGCGACCCGCAGCTCGGTGCCCTTCGGGCTGATGTTGATGGTGCCGGCCACCCGGATCACGTACGGGGCGCTCGCCGTGACGTACTGGTTGAGCTGCGCCTGCGTGGTGACGGTGACGGTCTGCCCGCCGGCCCCGCCCGTGGTGCCCTGCGCGAAGCCGTCGGCCGTGCTCGGCCAGTTCCGCCCGCCGCCGGTCGGCGTCGGGTTGGGGTTGCCGCCGATCTGCTCAAAGGCCCACTGCATCCGGGCCACGTCCGCGCACGTCTCCTGGACGATCGGATTACCACCCGCCGTCGAACCGTCCCGGTCACTGACGCACAACCCACTCGCCGCACTCGTGACCCGGTACTTCCCCGACGCCGCCGACGACGCCGCGAACGACCACAACTGGTTCACCTTCGTACCGTCGCCACAACCCCACTGCTGCAACTGCACACCCGACGCCGCGGAACCCGACGGCACATCCGCACACCGGGTACTGCCGACATTCACCAGGTTGAACCGGCCCGCCGACGACACCACCCGCCACTGCTGACGCGCCGACCCCGAACACGACGCCTGCTGCAACAGCGCACCGTTGTCGGCCGAACCGTTCGCGACCTCCAGACACTTGCCCGACGCCCCCACTGCCAACGTGTAAACACCGCCGTCGGCGGGCGCCACCGCCGCCTCGGCCGGCAGCACCGACACCGCCACGGCGGCGGCGGGCGCGGCGAGCGCGGCCGCGGCGAGCGCGATCAGTTTCCGTTTCATCGGAGTCCCTTCTCCAGGTGGTGGTGTCTCGTCACATCGGGTTCCAGCCGTCCGAGCCGGCGAGGTAGCGCTGCGGCGTGTAGTCGGCGGCCTGCGAGTCGGAGAGCTGGGGCCGGTTGCTGTGCTGGCCCGCCCCGGGACCGGTGTTGCGGTACTCCAGGAACCGCGCGTTCCGCCAGGCATTCCCGGACATGTCCGTCCACGGCAGAGCGGTCCGGATGGTGGCGCCGAGCGTGCACTCGCGGTACAGCACCTGGGCGTCCGGGCGCCACGGCCGGCCGAGCTGGGTGACGTTGTCGGCCGTTCCGGTGATGGTGGAGCGGTAGAACATGATCCCGTACGTCTTGCCGGCGGCGGTGCTGGCCGCGGTGATCGGCCCGCCGGTGGCGCGCTTCTCGTGGATCGTGCAGTTGTCGAAGACGGCGGTTCCGCCACCGAAGACGAAGTCGACCGTGCCCTCCACATAGCAGCGCTCCAGGTACGCGCGAGCGGAGTCGTTGACCAGGAAGGTGTCCTGGTCACCGAGCAGGCGTACGTCGGTGAGCACCGCCCGGTCGGCGTCGAGGTTCAGCGCCACCGCCTGGTGACCGCTGGCCGCGGAGTTCTCGTCGAAGTCGTTGGCGATGGTCAGGTTGGTCGCGACGAAGTCGTGGCCGTACACGAACGCGGTGGCACTGCCAGAGGTGCCGTGCGTACCGGCCGAGTGGTTGTTGACGATGACGACGCTCGACGGCCCGGACCCGATGCCCTGGAGGGTGAGGTACGGCTTGTTCGCCGGTACCGTGACGACCTCCCGGTAGTGGCCGGCCTTGATGGTGATGACCTGGCGGGTCGGGTTGCCGGCCGGGACGGCGTCGATGGCCGCCTGCACCGTCCGGTAGATACCGGTGCCGTCGGCCGCCACCGTGGGCCGGGTTCCGCTTGGCGTCGGGTCGGCCGCCCGGGACGGCGGCACCCGCACCGTCACGGCGGCGGACACCGCCAGAGCCGCCGCGACCGCCGCCACCACCACATGCCGGAGCACCGCCGAAGATGGTCGGGACATGGACTGTCCTTTCTGTACGCGGGTTGGGGGCCGGGTGGGGTGCGACGGCTCACCCGGTCGGGAGCGTCGCCGACAGTGCCGTGTTTGATCTGGTCCGAGGCGGCCCCGGTCGACGGCGGGACGGTCGATGCCGAGGGCCGTACGACGCTTCGGCGGCGCCCTGCCTGGTGCCGGGGCTCGACGACGGTCGCCGGGCACGTGGGGTCGCGATCGTGGGGAATCCGACCTGTGGTGATCTTGTCGGCCGTCGTCGTGGGGCTGGGTAGCCGCCGCCGGCCCGGACGAGCGACGAGCTGGTAGAGGGTGGTTGCCCTGCCACCGATCTACCTCGATGCACCTGCGAGGTTATGACACCGCAACAGATTAAGTCAATCGACGAAACTAACCCGCCGACCCATCCCCGAGGCGCCGCCGGCCTGGGAGCCGACGGCCTGACGCCGGCCGCTCGCGCCGGCCCCGGAGGCCGGCGGGTTGCCGCCGTCTGCCATCCTCGGGGCGGTGACGACCGGCCAGCCGACCAGACGCCGCCCGCACCGCCGCCCCCGCAGCCGCACCACCCGGATCCTGCTGACGCTCGCCGCCGTCGCATCGGCCGTGGCCGTGCTCGCGGTAGCCGTGGTCGCCGTGTTGCTGCTGCGGCCGCCGGGTCCGCGTCCGCTCTTCCAGATGCCGGTCGCCTGTGGCGAGACCTGGCAACTCGGCACCTATCCCGGGCACGACGACTACGACGTCGACCTCTTCCCGACCGAGGGCGAGGCGTGGGGGCGGCCGGTGCTGGCGTCGTACGCCGGGCGGGTCACGGTGGCCGGGATCAACGGTTCGCTCGGCGGCCGTACCCCGGAGAACCCGGACGGTCCGCGCGGGCGGGGCGGCGGTTACTGGGTGAAGATCGACCACGGCGGCAAGTGGGAGACGCAGTACCTGCACCTGCTCGAACCGCCGCTGGTCCGGGTCGGTCAGCGGGTGGAACAGGGCGAGCAGATCGGGCGGGTCGGCAGCACCGGCAACTCCGGCGCCCCGCACCTGCACTACGAGCAGCGCCAGGGCTGGCAGAAGGTCGAGACGTACTTCGACGGCGAACCCTCCGGGATCACCCACGACGACACCGAATACACGGTCACCCGGACCAGCAACAACTGCGCCGCCGGGCAGCCGTAGCCCGTCCGCCGGGCGCCGCCGGCCCGGAGAGTCATGATAGACGACTTTCTATATTGATGCTCCGGGCATATGCTCGCGGTGCCCTGCCGGCAGCAGCGCGACGCCGGGCCGGCGGACGACCGTCGGATGCTGGCCACGGAGGAACGCGATGCCACGGCGATCCGGAACCCCGCGCTGGGCACTCTGCGCCGTCGTACTGGCGCTGGTGCTGCCGGTGCGGCCCGCCACCGCCGCCCCGGCCGCGCCCGGACTCCCGGGCGGTCGCGACGCCCGACCGCCGACCGCGCCGGCCGGGCTCACCGCGTCCGGGGTGACCGGCACCGGGGTCACCCTGAGCTGGCGCCCGTCCACCGACAACGTGGCGGTGGTGGCCTACGACCTCTACGCCGGGCGGACCCTGGTCCGGTCGGTCCCCGGCACGACCGCGACCGTCGCCGACCTGGTGCCGGGGACAACCTACGCGTTCGTGGTGACCGCCCGGGACGCGGCCGGCAACGTCTCGCCGGCCAGCAACCGGGCGACGGCGACCATCGGCCGGCCCCGGGCGGCCGACTTCGCGGTCTTCGGCTTCAGCCAGTCCGACGTGCACGAGGAGGATCCGCAGGTCTACGAACTGGTCCCCGACGTCACCATCCGGGCCATCGGGAAGTGGTCCACCAGCGGCGACGAGGCGGCCGACTACAACTTCGACCAGATCCGGCGCTACCACGCCAAGGGCATCACCTTCATGGGCAGCGGGACGGCCAGCGTCATCTTCCCGCACGACTTCGCCAGCACCGAGATCTTCGACGACATGTCGACCCGGGACGCCGACAACAATCCGGTGCCGCACGACGAGTTCGGTTTCCCCGATCCGGCCCGCCGGGGCAACATGTTCAACCCGAGGTACCGGAAGTACCTGCTCGACTGGGCCAAGATCCAGATCGACGGCGGGGTGGACGGGATCAACCTCGACGAGGTGAACGCCGGGTTCAGCGGTGGACAGAAGTACGGCTTCAACGGCAACGAGGGCTTCGACGACCACGCCATCGCCGACTTCAACCGGTACCTGCTGGCGAAGTACCCGGCCTTCACCCCCGCCGACTGGAAGTCCCGGTTCGGCATGACCGACGACAACCTCGTCCGCGCCGACGTACCCGCCGACGACCTGACCGGCAACTTCAACTACCGCGACTACCTGCGGGCCAACGGCTGGAACCTCGACCCGCTCACCGCCGCCAACCCGATGGCCGCCGAGTGGGGGCGGGTGACCGCCAACCGGATGTACGCCGACGACCTGTCGTTCACCGTCAGCTACCTGCGGCGGTACTGGAAGGAGATGGTGGACGAGCTGCGGGCGTACGCCCGGGACACCGCGCACCGCCAACTCCTGGTCAGCTCGAACGGGCTGCTGCCGTACGTCGACTTCAACAGTGTCGGGATGTACCCGTGGAACCCCGACGAGCAGACCCCCGACTTCCGGGGCGCCGACTACGTGCCGGTGGTCGACGGGCACCTCGACGGCGCCACGTCGTTGCAGGCCAACTACCGCTATCTCAAGGAGCGCAACCGCGAGATCGCCGGTGACGTGCCGGTGGCGGTCTTCATCGACTGGCCCAACGACATGATGACCGACTACCAGAACCTGCCGCTTTCGGAGAAGCGGGACTACTGGCAGATCTTCGGCGCCGAGGCGTACGCCAACGGGCTCTTTCCGGCCTTCCACCTCAAGGACACGGTCGGTGGCCCAACGGCCGAGCAGTCCGGGATGCTGGGCTTCTTCCAGACGTACACCAGGTTCTACCACCAGCACCGGGCGCTCTACCGCGACAACGAGCACGGTCCGCAGGGCGTACGGGTCGGGGTGGGTAACGTCGCGGCGAGCCTGCTGGTGCAGCGGGGCAGCGGGACGCGGACACTGCACCTGGTCAACCACAACTACGACCGAGGGATCATCCCGCAGACCAGCGTCGACGTGCGGGTGGAGCTGCCGTCCTGCCCCCGGCGGATCGAGCTGGTCTCGCCCGACTTCGCGGGGTCGCGGGTGCCGGCCTGGTCCTGCCGGCAGGGCCGCCTGTCGGTCACGGTCGACCGGCTCGACTACTACGACGTGCTGGTACTACGCTGACGCCGCCCGACGGCGGTGCGGACCGGACCCGGCTGCCGGCCGGTCAGCTACGGTGCGCCTCGCCGAGGGTACGGGCGATGTGCGCGTGCCGGTCGTGCTGCAGGGTGGTGGCGATCCGCACGTGCGCCCTGCCGTCGCCGCACGCGACGAACGGGGCACCGGAGGCGACGCCGATGCCGTCGGCGGCCAGCGACCGGATCGCGGTGGCGGCGTTGCGGACCTGCACCCAGACGGAGAGCCCGGCCACGCCGGTGGGTGCCAGCCCGTGCTCGTGCAGGGCCCGGACCATCCGCTGCCGGCGCTGCCGGTAGCAGCCCCCGGCCAGCCGGATCGCCGCCTGGGTCTGCGGGTCGGCGAGCATCTGCGCCAGGGCGCGCTGGGTCAGCACCGACGGCCAACTGCCGGTCGCCTTCTGCCGGGCACGTACCCGGGACACGACCCGCCGGATCCCGGCCAGCGCGCCGACCCGCAGGTGCGGCCCGTGCGACTTGTTCCAGCTCCGCACCAGGAGGGTCTGCTCCGGCAGGTACTCGCCGAGCGAGACGTCCGGGGTCGGGGCGAGTTCGTGCGCGGTGTCCTGCTCGACGATCACGATGTCCCGGCCGGCGAGCATCGGCGCCAGCGCCTGGGCGCGGCGCCGGGACAGTGCGTGGCCGTGCGGGCTGGCCATCCGGGACTGGAACAGCAGCATCCTGGGCTGGGCGGTCAGGGCCAGTTCGATCGCCTCCGGCAGCGGTCCCTCCTCGTCGCAGACCACCGGGGTCGCCTGGGCCCGGTGGTCCTCGACGATGTCCAGCAGCGACGCGGCGGCGACCTCCTCGACGACCACCCGGTCGTGCGGACGCAGCAGCACGTCGGCGACCCGGTGCACGGCGTCGTGCGCACCGCTGGTGACGGTGAAGTCCTCGGCCTCGAACGGCCAGCTCGGGTGCAGGACGGCGGCCAGGTGCGGGTCCACGGTGTCGTCCGGATAGCTGCGCCAGCGGGTGCCGAGCACCGCCTCCGCCATCGGACCGGCCAGGTCCGGCAGCAGCGCCGGGTCGGGAAAGGCGGTGGAGAGGTCCAGCCCGACCCGGGCCGGGGCCGGGAGGCTGGCGTAGCGGCGACCGGCCAGCCGGCCCGGGCCGCCCACGAAGCTGCCGTGCCGCCGGTCGGAGTGGATCAGCCCGCGTTGCCGCAGTTGGGCCCAGGCCGAGGCGATCGTCGTCGGACCGACGTGCAGTGCGGCGGCCAGGGCACGCACGGTGGGCAGGTGCAGCCCCTGGCCGAGTGCGCCGGAATAGATCAGGTGGCCGAGCCGGTCGGCGATCCCCCGGGCCGACCGGTCGGTGAGCAGCAATGCGAGGGCGCTGGCGTGCAGCCGGTCCGACTGGCGCCCGGGCACCGCGTCGGCGTCCCTGAGCTGGTCGGTGATCCGTGGCTGCGGCACCCCAGCGATCATGGCTCTTGATACATCGCCGTCCATGCCAGGGGCAACCGGGTTGAGGCATTCTTGAGCTTTCGCCGAGCGGCCCGAAGACCGAACAAACGCGAACAGCGACCCCACTGTGGATCTTCACGCCCGCCGCTAGCGTTCAGGCACGGTCGATCTACGACGACTGATGTCGAGTCGAAAGGCCCCCGC
Source organism: Plantactinospora sp. DSM 117369 (assembly GCF_053764795.1). NCBI lineage: Bacteria > Bacillati > Actinomycetota > Actinomycetes > Micromonosporales > Micromonosporaceae > Plantactinospora > Plantactinospora sp. DSM 117369. The sequence goes on from NZ_CM132446.1 coordinate 6,305,898, forward strand.
GATGCTCAAGACCCGCCCCCCGTTGTTATACGCCGCCTGTGTCGGCCTGGTGGCCCTGGTCGGATCCACCGCCGTCGCACCCACCGCCACCGCCGGCCCCGGCCTCGCCGAAACCGCCGTCACCGCCCGGGCCGCAGCCATCCCCACCCCGGAACAGCACTTCGGCTTCACAATGGGCGCCGAAGGAAAACTGGCCGGCTATCCCGACGTACTCCGCTACCTGAAGCTGGTCGCGGAACGCTCCGACCGGGTCGACTACGAGACCATCGGCCGCACCACGATGGGCAACGAATACGCGACCGTGCTGATCAGCGCGCCGAAGAACCTGCGCCGGCTGGACCGCCTGGTCGAAATCAACCAGAAGCTCTCGGACCCGCGCAGCACCAGCCCGGAGCAGGCCCGCCGGCTCGCCGAGGAGGGAGTGCCGTTCTACCACCTGGAGGCGACGATCCACTCCAGCGAGGTGGGCAACGGACAGGCGATCAACGACATCGTGCACCGGCTCGCCACCGAGGACTCGGACTTCACCAGGAACGTCCTGAACAACTCGGTCATCGTGCTGGTGCCGTCGCAGAACCCGGACGGCCAGCACCTGATCATCGACCACTTCGACAAGACCGCCGGCACGAACTACCGGCGGACCTACCCGGACCTTTACCACAAGTACACCGGGCACGACGACAACCGCGACTGGACGATGTTCACCCAGATCGAGGCGCAGTACCGGCTGGCGCTGGAGAAGAAGTACCGGCCGGCGATCGTGCACATCATGCACCAGAAGGGCAACACCGGCAGCCGGATCTTCGTACCGCCGTACGGCGGGATCACCAGCGAGAACGTGCCGGCGAACATGAGCTCCTCGGTCTCGGCGATCGGCCAGCACGCCGCCCGGGCGCTCGCCGCCGCCGGCAAGACCGGGGTCGGCAGCCTCGACTACCACATCTTCTGGACCCTGGAGCAGCCGGTCGGGTTCTTCCCGTTCACCGGCTCCGGCGTCTACCTGACCGAGATCGCCTCGGTGACCGACTACGCGTACCCGCAGGTGTCGCCGGACGGTCGCCCGCTCGGCCCGCAGCAGGCCCGGATGAGCCTGATCGAGCCGTACCGCTCCGACACCTGGACGCTGGCGGACATCGTCGACTACGCGAAGATCGCCACCTACGCCGGGATGGAGTACACCGCGGACAACGGCCGGGACCTGCTCTACGACAACCTGTACGCGGTGCCGCACGAGTACATGACCAAGGGCGTACCCGCCGGCAGCTACGCGTTCGTGGTGAACGCCGACCAGCGTGACCCGTACGCCACCTTCGAGATGCTCCAGCGGCTGGAGTGGACGCAGGTGGAGATCGACCGGGCCAGCTCGGAGTTCGTCGCCGACGGGAAGCGCTACGGCGCCGGCTCCTACGTGATCAAGATGCGGCAGCCGCGCGGCAACTGGGCGCACCAGGTGCTCGGCACCGACAGGTACCCCGAGGTGCGCGACTGCGCCGAGTGCCCGGTGCTGCTGCCGTACGCGGAGGCGACCACCAGCCTGCCGCTGCAACTCGGGGTCGACGTCGCGGAGATCCGCGCGCCGTTCCAGGCCAGCCTGGAGCGGGTCACCTCGGTCACGCTGCCCCAGGTGACGATGCCGCCCGCTCCGGGTGACAAGGGCGCCTACCTGGTCCGCCCCGAGTCGTACGGGACGATCCAGATCGTCTCGGCGTTGCAGGACGCCAACATCCCGACGTTCCGCGCGGCGAAGGGCTTCAGCGCGCAGGGCGGCAGCTATCCGGCCGGTACCTACGTCGTGCCGGCCACCCCGCAGGCCCGCAACGTGCTGGCGACCGCGTCGGCCAGGGTCGGCCTCCAGGTCACCGCGGTCGCCCGGGCGCCGCGCGTCGCCGGGGTGCAGCTCAAGCCGCAGACCCGGGTCGGCCTGTTCCGGGGCATCGGCAACATGCCGGGCGGCTGGGACATGTGGCAGTTCGACCAGTACGGCATCAACTACGACGTGGTCGCCGCGCAGGACTTCCAACGGAAGTCGCTGAACGAGCTGTACGACACGATCGTCCTGTCGCACGGCATCTCCAAGGACGACATCGTCGAGGGCCTGGACCCGAAGGAGTACGCCGAGGAGTACTCCTGGGCCTACGGGGTCGGCGACCAGGGGTGGCGAAAGCTGGCGCAGTTCGTCCGCAACGGCGGCACGCTGCTGGCGATCGGCAGCTCGGTGGCGACGGTGCAGGAGTTGCTGAACCTGCCGATCAAGCCGGCCCTGCCCGACGACGAGGACCAGTTCGTCACCGGCGGCAGCCTGCTGCACCAGGAGTTCGACCCGGCCAACCCGGTGGCCTGGGGCATGCCGGACTCCTGGCCGGTCTGGCTCTACGACACCCAGGCGTGGGAGCTGACCGGCGCGGGCGGGACGGTGGTGTCGCACTACCCGGCCGAGGGTGAGGTGCTGGCCAGCGGATACCTGCGCGGCGCCGAACACATCCGGGGTGCGGTCAACACCGCGTCCTTCACCGTCGGCAAGGGGCAGGCGGTGACGTACGGCAGCGAGATCACCTTCCGTACCCTGCCCCGGGCGCAGTTCAACCTGCTGTACAACGCGATCTACCACGGCCCGGCGGCCGAGGTGGACGCGACCGGGCTCCAGCAGCTCCGCACCCGGTTCGGGCCGGACGGCGCGCTCGCCGCACGGTAACGCGGCCGGTACGACACCGGGTCCGGGTGGTTCCCGTCGAGGTGGCCGCCCGGACCCGCGCCGGTTCCCCCGGTGCCGCGCGCCTGCGCCCGCCCCCGATCCGCCGGGTCAGGCCACCGGGTCAGGCGGCTCTGGTCAGGCCGCCGCGGTCAGGCCGCCGCGTCGAGCCGGGCCCGCTGCTCGGCGGTGAGCACCAGCGCCACCCCGGCCAGCGCCTCCCGCAACTGCGCGACCGTACTCACCCCGACGACCGGGGTGGCGGCGGGACTGCCACCGGCCAGCCAGGCGAGCACCACGTGGTTGCGGGTGGTACCGGTCTCCGCGGCGATCTCGTCCAGTACCGCGAGCCGCCGCTCGGTGCCCGGGTGCGCGTACTCCTCCGGCAGCGGCTTGTCCGTTCGGGTGTACTGGCCGCTGAGCAGCGGCGTGTACGCCCACAGCGACATCTCGGGGTGGCACTCCAGATAGTCGACCACCTCGTCGCTGACCGCACCGAACCGGTGCACCACAGTGGGCCGGGTCCCGGGGCGGGGCCGAAGGTAGCTGAGCTGCTGCTGCACCGCCGTGAAGCCGGTCATCCCGTGCGTCCGGGCGAACTGCCGGGCCCGCTCCACCTGCCAGATCGCGTAGTTCGAGCAGCCGAGCGCGCCGACCGTACCGGCGGAGACCAGTTCGTCGAAGGCGGCGACCGTCTCCGCCAGCGGTGTGCGGCGGTCCTCCATGTGTGCCCAGTACAGGTCGACGTGGTCCACGCCGAGCCGGCGGAGGCTGCCCTCGATCCCGTTCTTGATCGCCGATGCGGACAGGCCCTCGGCGGTCTCCGGAAACCGGCCGGCCACGGTCGGTTCGCAGCCCACCTTGGTGCTGATCCTGATCCGGTCACGGACACCGGGACGTCGCGCCAGCCAGCGCCCGAGCAGTTCCTCGCTCTGCCCGCCGAACCCGCTGGGATCGGCCCAGAAGGCGTAGCAGTTCGCCGTGTCGATCCAGGTGCCGCCGGCCTCGACGAAGTGGTCCAGCAGTTCGAAGGAGCGTCGCTCGTCCTGGACGGTGCCGAAGAGCATGGCACCGAGCGCGATGGGGTAGGTCATGGCTGGAACGGTAGGCGCGATCGGACGGGCGGTACGCTCCAATCTCGTGGCGGATTCCCAGACCAATTCGGCGTGGGCGACGCTGCTGGACATCGAGCCCCGGGACCGTGCCCGGCGTCCACTGCACGACCGGCTGACCCGCGCGCTGCGGGCCGCGATCCGGGACGGTCGGCTCGGGACCGGCGCCGCCGTGCCGCCCAGCCGGGCACTCGCCGAGGAACTCGACTGCTCGCGGTGGGTGGTGACCGAGGCCTACGCGCAACTGGTCGCCGAGGGATACCTCGCGGCCCGGGTCGGCTCCGCCACCCGGGTCTCGTGGTCGCCGGAGACCTCGCCGGCACGCCGCAGCGCGCTGCCCCGGCCGGCGCCGCCACCGGTCCGCTACGACCTGGCGCCCGGGCTTCCCGACCTGCGGGCCTTCCCCCGCCGACGCTGGACCGAGGCGGTACACGCGGTCACCGGCTCGGCCGCGCGGTACGACCTCGGCCCACCCGACCCGGCCGGCCACCCGGCGTTGCGCCGCACGCTCGCGGAGTACCTCCGGCGGTCCCGCGGGGCCGACGCGCACCCCGGGTCGGTACTGGTCTGCGCCGGGATCACCGACGGGCTGTTCCGGATCTGCCGGGCGCTGCGGGCGGAGGGGATCGCCGAGGTGGCGGTGGAGGAGCCCGGGTGGGGCCGGCTCCGGGACGCGGTGGCAAGCGCCGGCCTGCGGATCCGCCCGGTCCCGGTGGACCGGGACGGGTTACGCGTGGCCGAGCTGGCCCGGGCGGTCGGGGTCCGGGCCGTGGTGGTCGGCGCGGCACACCAGTTCCCGACCGGGGCGATGCTCAGCCCCGACCGCAGGGCCGAGCTGGTGCGCTGGGCGCGGGCGGTCGACGGGTACGTCGTCGAGGACGACTACGACGCCGAGTTCCGGTACGACCGCCGGCCGATCGCGGTGATGCAGGGTCTGGATCCGCGCCGGGTCTTCCTGGTCGGCTCGGTCAGCAAGACCTTGTCGCCCGCCCTGGGCCTGGGCTGGACGGCCGCGCCGCCGGCCCTGCTGCCGGCGCTGCGGGCGGCGAACGCCGTCGCGGCACCCCCGCCGGTACTGGACCAGCTCGCCCTGGCCACCTTCATCGACCGGGGCTGGTACGACACGCACCTGCGCGCCGCCCGGCGCCGGTTCCGGACTCGGCGCGACGTGCTCGTGCGCGAACTCGCCGCCCGGGTGCCGGACGGCCGGGTGGCCGGCACCGCCGCCGGCCTGCACATCCTGTTGCACCTGCCGGCCGGCACCGACACCGGGGCGGTGCTCGCCGGCGCGGCGGCGGCCGGGCTGCGGCTGGCGGACCTCGACGCCTACCGGGCGCAGCGGTCCGGTCCGCCGGCACTGGTCCTCGGATACGGCAACATCACCGACGTCGAGATCCCGCCGGCGGTCGCGCTGCTCCGGGCGGCGCTGGACGCGCCGCAGCCGGCCCGCCGACCCTCTCCGCCGCCGGCTTGAGCCGCCGGCACAGCGGTCGGGTCGCCGAGCGCGGGTCCGGTAAGGCCACCTGAAGCGAATGGTAAGGGCGCCCCGGCAGGGTTCTGGTCGACAGCGACGACACCACAGGAGGCACCCCGATGCGCAAGATCATCAGTTCGACCTACATCACCCTCGACGGCGTCATCGACAACCCGGTATGGACGGCGCCGTACTTCGACGAGGAGGCCGGTGCGGTCGCGGCCAGCCAGACCGCGGCCGCCGACGCGCTGCTGATGGGGCGGCACACCTACGACGGATTCGCCGCCACCTGGCCGAAGATGGACGAGAGCGACCCGAGGACCGGTGCGGCGTACTTCAACAGCGTCAAGAAGTACGTCGCCTCGACCACCCTGACCGACCCGGAGTGGAACAACACCGAGGTGCTCCAGGGCGACCTGGTCGAGGCCGTCACCCGGCTCAAGGCCCAGGACGGCGGGGACATCCTGATGTACGGCTACGGCACCGTCACGCACACCCTGCTCAAGGCCGGCCTGCTCGACGAGGTCCGGTTCTGGATCCACCCGGTCTTCCAGGGCGGCCCGACGTTCAGCTCGGCGCTGTCCGACGTGACGACGACGCTGGAACTGGCCGACACCCGGGTCATGAAGAGCGGTGTGGTCATCGCCACCTACCGGCCGGCGACCGCCTGAGCCACGGTGGGCCCGGTCCCCGCCCGGGTCCACCTCCGCCCGGCCACAGCCGCGCCGCACCCGGGTGGCTGACGAACCGGTCACCGCCCGGGTCAGGCCACCAGCCGCAGATGGCCCCGCCGGCGGTTCACCTCGATCTCCCAACACTGGCCGAAGCCCTGCACCCGGCTGAGCTGGATCCGTCCGAACCGCTCGGGGACGTCCGGGTCCAGGACGAACCGCCCGTCCCGAGCCTCCAGGCCGAACATGGTCCGCAGGAACAGCAGCGGTGCGGCGCTGGCCCAGGCCTGCGGGTTGCAGGCGGTCGGGTACGGCACCGGAACCCGGCCGAACGAGCGGTCGTAGCCGGAGAACGCCTCCGGCAGCCGGTTGTCGGAGTACCGGGCCGCCTCCATCATCGCCTCGATGATCCGGTTCGCCTCCGCCCGGAAGCCGTACCGGGCCAGCCCGTGGGCGATCAGCGAGTTGTCGTGCGGCCAGACGGTGCCGAGGTGGTAGCCGATCGGGTTGTAGCCGCGGTCGCCGGTCGAGAGCGTACGCACGCCCCAGCCGGAGAAGAGTTGGTCGGACATGAGCTGCTGGGCCAGGATCGCGGCCCGCTCCGCCGGCACGATGCCGCTCCACAGCAGGTGACCCAGGTTGGAGGTCATCGCGTCGATGGGCTGTTTGTCCCCGTCCAGGCCGAGGGCGTAGTAGCCGCCCCGGTCGTCGAGCCAGAAGTCCCGGTTGAACCGGTCGGCCAGCTCGGCGGCCTCGGCACGCAGCCGCCGGGCCAGCTCCGGGTCCGCGTACGGGCCGTCGGCGAGTTCGGCCATCCGCAGCTTCGCGTCGTAGGTGTAGCCCTGGATCTCGCAGGTCGCGATCGGCAGCACCGGAATCGTCCCGTCGGCGGACTGCACCCCGTTCCAGGAGTCCCGCCAGCACTGGTTGCCCAGCCCCTGGCTGGACCGGGTGGCGTACTCGACGTAGCCGTCGCCGTCGGAGTCGCCGTACTCGTCGATCCAGCGCAGCGCCGCGTACGCGTTGTCCCGTACGTCGTGCAGGAGCTGGTCGTCCCCGGTCCAGCGCCAGTACTCGGAGAGCAGCACCAGCCAGAGCTGGGTGGTGTCGGAGGCACCGAAGTACGGGTTGTGCGGCTTGACGCCGAGCCGGGTCAGCTCACCGCTGCGGTACTCGTGCAACATCTTGCCCGGCTCCCGGTCGGTGAAGTCGTCGAGGTCCGTGGCCTGGTGCGCGGCGAGGGTCAGCAGGGTGCCCCGGGCGAGTTCCGGCCCGCCGATCATCGCCTGGTACGCCGTGATCAGCGAGTCCCGCCCGAACACGGTGAGGAACCAGGGCAGCCCGGCGGCGGTGATGACCACCCGCTGCCCGGAGACCTCCTTCTCGACCCGCATCGACACCAGGTCGGCCACGGACTGGTGGTAGACGTCGCAGACCAGGTCGGAGTCGGCGTGCACGTCGGGTCGGCTGGCCCGCCACCGGTTGGTCGAGTCGCTGGCGTCGCCGACCTCGAACACCTCGCCGAACTCGCGGCGGGTCGGCACCACGTCGATGTTGACGTACCGCAGCGGCACGTGCAGCTCGACCTGCCAGCTCTCCCCCGGGTGCAGGTCCAGGTCCCAGACCAGGTCGTCGCCCTCGACCCGGCTCGCGGGCGGGATCGCCAGGACCTGGGTGCGGGTCGTGAACCCCTCGTTGTCGTACTCGAAGCAGAGCTGGGAGCCGTCGGCCTCGTGCTCCCGGACGATCTGTCCGGACCGGTCCCGGAGCTGCTCCTTGATCTCGAACAGGTCGGCGAAGTCGACGTCGACCGCGAGCCGCAGCTCGATCGGCACCCGCTCGTCGGCGAAGCACTGCACCGCGATCCGCTCGAACATGCCCTCACCGACGAACCGCTGCCGGCGGATCCCGATCCGGTTGGCGGGCAACTCGGGCAGCTCCGCGTTGGCCAGGAAGAAGGCCGCCGAGAACGGGTCGACCGAGCTGGACCCGAGCAGCAGCGGTCGGACGCCGCCCAGTAGGAGCTGCCAGCGGCTCAGGAAGCGGGTGTCCTCGTGGACCAGCCCGCCGATCGAGCCGGCCGGCACGTCTCCGAGCGCGTCGGAGAGCATGAACGACAACCCGTCGAGTACGCCGACCGCGTCCGGGCCCAGCTCGGGCGGCAGGTCACGATCCGTCCCGCTCGGAGACGTGCCGCCAGGCACCGGCTCGGGGCTCGGGTCGGCGGGAGTCGGCCGCCGTCGACCGGTCGTCGTCACGCGCACCTCCGAGAGGGGAGCGGATTGCGTGCATATAGCCCGTAATGCTACCTGGTGGCAGCCCGGTGGCCTGGCTAAACGCCAGGATGCGGCCGGCGCAGCCCCGCTCCCGACCGGGCGGCCACCGCACCGGTCCGGTCGCCGACGGCCTCCAGTTCGCCTCCAGTCTCCGTTCAATCGATCTTGTGAAGCTGGCGGCGCCGGAGCAGCGTTCCGGAACGGATGGTGCGCACAGATGCCTGACCCGCGAGAGCCTGAGACCGGCCAGCCGCACGACCTGCACCGCGACTGGCCCACGGACGACCCGGACGCCCGCTACGACTGGGCCGCCGTCGAGCCGGGCGGCGAGTACCTGGTCTCCGGCCACCGGGGCAGCGCACGTTACCTGGGCTTCTCGCTCACCGCCGGGCGGGCCGGCGCGCACCCGCCGATCCGGGTGGTCGCCAACCTGACCCACCGCGACCTGCCGATCGGGCCGGACGGCACGTTCCGGCTCCACCTCGGCGGCAGACCGCGTACCGAGGACGCCTGGTTGCCGCTGGAGCCTGGCACCTCGGCGTTGCGCATCCGCCAGTTCTTCTCCGACTGGGAGACCGAGCAGCCGGCCCGGTTCCGGGTGGAGCGGCTGGACCTGCCCGGCCCGCCGGAGCCGGTCGGGATCGAGCCGGTACGGCCCGACCTCGGCGTGACCGGATCCTTCGACCGCTCCGCCGCCCTCCTGCCGGGGTACGTGGCGAACCGCAGCGCACCAAACATGTTCGCCGAGCCGGCCAGGACGGTGCCCAGGGCGGACGGTCTGCTGGACGACGTCGCCGCCCCCGGCCGGCTGGTTCTGGACGCCGACCAGGCCGCCGTGATCGAGCTGCCCGGGGCGGAGTGCGAGTACTGGGGGATCCGGTTGGACGGCCACTGGTACGGGTCCCTCGACCACGCCCACCGGCAGACCAGCCTCAACGGCCACCAGGCGATCGCCGACCCCGACGGCGTCGTCCGGGTCGTCGTCTCGGCCACCGATCCCGGCGTGCTCAACTGGCTGGACTCGGCGGGGCATCGGGAACTGGCGATCGCGGCGCGCTGGCAGCTCGTCCGCCCACCGGCGCCGGCCCCGACCGTGCGGATCGTCCCGGCCGCCCGGATCGGCCGGTACCTGCCGCCGGACACCCCGCGGATCACCCCCGCCGAGCGGCGGACCCGGCTGCACCACCGGGCGGTCGCGGTACGCCGGCGGTTCGGCAGGTAGCGGCGGCAGACTGGCCGGAACCGGACGGGGCCGCCGCCAGCGGGGTGCTGGCGACGGCCCCGGAAACGCTGTCGAACCTCTCCGGTACCGGGCTACGGCGCCGCCGTGGGCGGCACCACCTGCACGACCGCCCACTGGTTGCGGTGGCCGGGCTGGAGCAGGTCGAACCGGACACCGAAGTTCAACCCGACCTCGCCCGGGTTACCGGTGCCGGTCAGGACTCCGCCCCCCAGGTCGATGCCGTACTGGCTGCGCGCCGGCTTGCCGTTCTTGTCCACGGTCCGCACCGAGTACGGCGCGTTGCCCTTCGAGGGCAGCACGACCGACGCGTCGGCGTCGCGGAAGAACAGCGGGCTTTCGGCGTCGAGGTCCGGCCGGTACTCGATGCCCGGGTACCAGCCCTTGCTGTCGGTGAACGACCTGACCCCGGGCTGCGCCTTGAACTTGGTGCAGTACGCGCTGAACGGCTCGCTCGGCGCCTCGTAACACTCGGTGAACGGGTACGTCTTGCCGAACCCGAACGCCGCATTCGACGACTGCGGCCGCGAGGGCAGGTTGTCCAGCCCCGACGGGTCCTTCGCCGCCGCCGTGCCCTGCCGGCGGTACGGGTCGAAGTGCGAGTCCACGATCAGCAGACCGCCCTTGGAACCGACGCTCGGCGGGTCGTAGAGGTTGTTCAGGACCAGGTTGAGGTCGCCGTAGCTGGTGTCCCGGTACCAGACGAGCATGCCCGGGGCGTTGTACGGCACCCGGTCCACCTTCCAGGCACCGTCCCGGCTGTAGTTCGTCTGGTACGCGTACTTCAGGCCCTCGTCGAAGCCGTCGTGGTTACGCCACTCGGCGAGGTAGTAGTGCGCGAAGGAGAACTCGCCGGGCGAGATGGCCCAGCCGGCCCCGGTGGTGGTGGTGAAGCTGCCGACGGTCGCGGTCCAGCCGTTGGCACCGCTCTCCACGTCGTCCGACCAGACGGCGGCGCCGTCCGCGGTGACCGAGAAGTCGTCGGTGAACCAGCCGGTGTCCTCGAACCCGGCGTCGGTGGCGTACCGCAGCCGCAGTTGCACGGTCTGGCCCGCGAAGCCGGTCAGGCTGACGTAGTCGTGCCGCCACTGCCCGCCGGTGCTGCCGGTCAGCCCGTATTTCTTGTCGCCGTAGTCGTGCATCCGGCCGTTCGGATCGGCGTAGCCGTCGTCGGTGGAGACGAGGTTGCCGGCGGAGTCGAAGACCTTCTGCTCGGCCCAGGTGCTGCCACCGTCGGTGGAGACCTCGACGAAACCGTAGTCCCAGTCCGCCTCGATGGAGTAGTTGTTCCAGAGCCAGAACCGCACGTCGCCACCGGCCGGCACCTGGAGGGTGCGGGTCAGCCGTACGTCGGCCCAGGACTGGTCGTTGCTGGTCCACCACTGGCCCGCCCCGCTGTGCGGGGTGGAGAGGGTGATCTGCTTGGCCGGCAGGTTCACCCGGACCCCGTCCTCGGTGCCGACCGGGGTACGCGAGGTCTGCCCGAGCTTGACCCGGGCCGGGTCGTCGCCGGGGTTCAGGATCACCGGGTCGGCCCAGCCGAGCACGAACTTGTCCCAGAGCCCCATGTGGGTGGGGATGCCCTGGAAGATCGGGCCGGTGTGCGAGCCGGACGACATCAGATCCCAGAAGTCGACGTCCGAGTCGCCGCCGGAGCCGATGTCGTACAGGTCCGGCAGGCCGAGGTCGTGGCCGTACTCGTGGGCGAAGACGCCGACGCCGGAGTCCTCGGGCTGGACGATGTAGTTGCTGATCATCTTGTCGGTACCCGGGATGGTGTGCCCGGGCACGATGGCGGACGAGTGCGCCCAGATCGCGTACGGGCCCTCGGCGCCACCGCCGCCGGACTTGTCCTCACCCGCGTGCACCAGCACCAGGTGGTCGACGACCCCGTCCGGCTCGTTGAAGTTGCCGTCGCCGTCGGCGTCCGCGGTGTCCTCGATGTCGTAGTCGGCCCACGGGAAGTCCGGGTTCTGCGCGGCCAGCACGTTGACCGCGTCGACGCCGAGCGCGCCGGGCCCGGCCGGGTTGTCCGGGTGCCCGTTCATGTCCTGGCTGGCCCCGGCCACCCATTCGCCGTCGACCTGCGTGCAGGTGTCGGCGCCGTACCACGCCTCGGAGTGCGGCACGGTCACCCAGGGGGTCGCCTGGCCGTCCACCGTGTACGCGCCCTTGGACATCTCCAGGTACATGTTGCGCATCGTGTAGCCGCGCAGGTCGATGCCGCGCCGGCCGTCCGGGCCGCGCAGGTCGGTGCGGACCCGCTCGGTGATGCCCTCGCGGCTGTAGAGCATCTTGTTGTAGAACTCGGTGGAGAAGTCCGGCACCCACATCGAGTTGTTGTCCGGGTGCGACGCCTTCGCCGGGTTCGGGATGTTGTTGTGCAGCGGCCCGTTCTGGACGTTGCCGGGCACGCACTCCCGCTCGTTCTCCGGCGTGGTCGCGTCGTCGAACGTCGCGCGTGGCACCATCACGCCGGTGAAGTCGTCGTCGGCGTCGGGGTTGAACTCGACCAGGATGGTCAGCAGCTTCGCGACCTGCGTCTCGTCGGCCTGCTTGTAGCGGATGTGCCGGGGGTTCTTGCCGGTCCGGATCGCCTCCGCCTCGGTCTTGGCCAGGCCCCGGGCCGCCACCGGGTTGCCCTCGACGAACTTGCGGCCGAACGCGGTGACCGGATCGGGCCGCTCCTGCTTGACCTTGCGCTTGCCGCCCTGGACCGCCACCTCGGGGCCGTCGCTGGGCCGCTCGACCTTCGGGTCGACGTAGTTGATGTAGTAGTCCCGCTCGGTCGGCGTGAACCGGGCCGCCCGGTCAGCGGTCGCCGGCCCGGCACCGCTGATCGCCACCCCGGCCGCCGCGACCAGCAGCACGGGTACCGATGCCGCGAGCAGGCGCCGTCGCCCGGCTGCCCATCTCATCCCCCCGCTGACTGTCAGTCGTTGCACGTCCCTCCCCTTCCGCGCTTCCCTGAGCGAAGCAATCACCCCGCGCATCCGCTCGGACACGCGAGCAACGACAGGGACGCTATGCGACAGCACGGCCACGGACAACCACCGTTGTCTTTTCGGCATCACACAACCGTCCAACCGGGCAGTCCGCGCTTGTCCGTCCATCACGTACGTTCCCGGCGAGCAGCCGTGACGCCCCGCACCGGCACCGAGCGGGGTGCCCGACACCTCCGCCCCGGCGCGCAGCGGCCCGGACCGCGCCGAGTCCGGCCGCTACCCGGACCGCTTCGCCGGCTGCCTCGACCGGGCCGGCCCGGACCGTCCTGATCGGCGCAGCAGCCAACCGGCCGGCTGCTGGCGGACCTGGTCGATGGAGGTCAGCGCGGCACCGATCACGGCCGCGTCCGGGCCGAGCAGGGCGGGTCGGACGGTCACCGGTGCCCAGTCCGTGGTCAGCACCCGCTGGTCGATCTCGGCCCGGGCGTTGGCGGTGAGCCAGGACGCCAGCAGCGAGAAGCTGCCGCCGACTGGTGCGGGCGTACCCGGGCGGGCCGCGCCGCACCGGCTACGGCGACGGGCCGGCCGCGACGGCCCAGAGGCGGTTCGGTGGCGTCGGGGTGCCGGATCTACAGTGGCGCCCTCCCGGCCAGGCCCGCAAAGACCGGGGCGTCACTGAACCTTTTTCAACCTGGACCGCGCGGCGCTCACGCACCGCGTCCGACCTTGCGGTCGGCCGGACCGCAAGGGGAGGTTGAAAAAGGTTCACTGTGCCGGTGGCCGCATCGTGGCGCCGAGGTCGGTGGCGCCGACGAGGAACTCCGTCGGCGGAAGTCGGCCGTCGGGCCGGCGCTGTCCCTGGGCGCTGGCCGGATCGGTGGACCGGAACCCCAGCCCCGCCGGGCCGCCACGGTCCCAACTGTTGCCGCTGGACCGGCCGTCGTCGCCGAGCGAGGCGGGCGAGGCGTTGCCGGCGGCCGCGTTGCGCTCCAGCACGGCCGCCGCCGCGGGAACCTCGAAGCCGGTACCGCCGTTGCGGAAGGACGTGTTCCGCTCCAGCCGTACCGCTCCGGGGTTGCCTCCGTCGGCGAAGCCGTGCCCGGCGTTGTCCCAGGCCGCGTTCTGCCGCAGCACGTGCGGGGCGGCCGGTGCCGGGTTGCCGCCGCCGAGCCGGAAGCCGTCGGCGTTGCTCTGCCACTCGGCCGCACCCCACCGGTTGACGCCGTTGCCGTACGACCAGTTGTGTTCGAGCCGCACCGAGCCGGCGAAGTGGCCGACGTCGAAGCCGGTGGCGGCGTTGTCGAACGCCCGGCAGCCGCGGACCAGGTTGCCCTCCCCCGACCCGAACTTCACGGCCAGCCCGACACCCGAGCGGCCCCGGTCGGCCGGGTCGTAGTTGCCGAAGAAGTCGCTGTCGAGCACCTGGTTGCCGACCGTGCCCGGCTCGCGCAGGGTCAGCCCGGAGCGCACGTTGTCGTGCATGGAGAGCCGCCGGAACACGTTGTGCCGGCAGGCCACACAGACGTACGCGTGGCTGCGGGAGTTCATCACCTCCAGGCCGAGGACGGTCCAGTAGCTGCCCCGGTGCGTGACCATCCACTTGTCCGCCGGTACTGCGCTGGCGTCGATGACCGGGCGCTCGTCGCGGTAGTTGCCGAGGGTGATCCGGCGGTCCGGGGTACCGCTGGCGTCGATCACCACGGGCTCGGTCGGCCGGTACGTCCCGCCGCGCAGTGCGATCGTCTGGCCGGGCCGGACCACCGCGACCGCCTTGTTCAGGGTGGCGTACGGCCGCTCCAGGCTGCCGTCGGCGCCGTCCGAGCCGTCCGGCGCGACGTACAGGTCGGCCCGGGTCAGGCCGGTGACCACGCCCGGACCGGCCGGTCGCGAGGGCTGCCGTACCGCCGGGTTCCCGGTCGGGGTGGCGACAGCAGTGGTTTCCCCGCTGGTCACCACGCTCGGATACGCCGCCGCACCACCGGCCCCGACCTCCGGCAGCCGCGTCTCGTAGACCGCGTACGAGAACCCGCCGCCGGCCAGCACGGCCGCGGCGGTCGCCGCCGCCGCGGTCTTGACCTGGAGGAACCGGTGCACGGTGCCGACGACCGACTGCCACGCCGACTGCACGGCCGTGCCGACGGCCGGGGCGAGCATCGCGGGCGCGATGGCGTCGAGTGCGATCCGGACCCCTTCGGCGACGGCGACCGGCAGCGGCAGGGCGGAGACGCCGAGGAGCAACCGCTCCGGCGGCACCAGTCCGTGCCGGTGCGGTGTGCAGCGCGGACACTCCCGGACGTGCCGGGTGAGCCGCTTGCGGCTGCGGGAGTCGGACGGGCCGGTTCCGGCACTGCCCAGGCCCGGCAGGTCGGGGCAGCGCGGCTCGGCCCACAGTGCCCGGACGAGACTCCGCGCCGAGTCCAGCCGCGCCCGCATCCGTTGCAGGCGTACGGCGGCGTGCTGCGGGGTGATGGCCAGCGCCTCCGCCAGCTCACTCCGGGTCAGCTCGCCGGCCGCCTCCTGCCACCAGAGGGCGAGCAGGTGCCGGTCGTCGTCGGCCAGCCAGCGGGTGGCCTCGACCAGTTCCCGGCGCTGGCCGGTGAGCACCAGCTCCGTGACGGTACGTTCGGCGAAGTCACCGCTCGGGTCGGCGAGTTCCGGCGGCGCCTCCTGGAGGCGGAGCCGGCTCGACCGGTGCTCCCGCAGATAGCGCTGGATCTGCCGGTGGGCGATCGTCACCGCCCAGGAGCGGAACCGGTCCGGCTCGCGCAGCCCCGGCAGGCCGCGCATCACCCGCACCATGCTCTCCTGCACCAGGTCGTCCACGTCGGCGTGCCCGTTCAGCGCGCGGCCGATGACGTTGTAGACCAGCGGGAGGTGGGTGGCGACGAGTTCGCCGAGCGCCTGCTTGTCGCCGGCCTGCGCGGCGCGGACCAGCGTGCCGGTGTCGCGGGGTGACTCGACCTTGCTCCGGGCCATCCGCACATCGCTCACTGTCGATCGACGCCATGCTGCGCCAGAGCGTGACACAGCGGCCGGCGGACGTCAACGAGACGGCGTTCGCCCAGTTCTTCCACTGGACGCAAATTCTCGGCAGGTTTCTGTTATCTGGACGGCCGTCGATGGCTCTACTACAGTGCCGCTGCAACAGCGGCGACCGGGCAGCCGTCCCGACCGGGCAGCCGTCCCGACCGGGCAGCCGTCCCGACCGGTCGGTCCCAGCACCGGCGACGGAGGGCGCGACCACCCGAGGCTCAGGTCCGGCGCCCCGGCTCCCGGCCGCACTACCAGCACTGGAGGTTGATCGATCGACAGGATTCCGGCCTCGGCAGGAAAGCGCGTTCCTCGTACCCCCAACCACCACCCACGCTCCCGGAGGTCCTCCGATATGACACAGTCCATGGCGGCGGCCGGCGTCACCCGCCCCGCCAGACGCTGGCGGGCGGCAGTCCTGGCCGGCGCGACCACGCTCGCCGCGGTGGCGACGATCGGCGTCGTCGACGTCGGCACCGCCTCGGCCGCGACCGTCGACACCAACGCCACCTACGTGATCATCTCCCGGCACAGCGGCAAGGCCCTGGACGTCTACAACTGGGCCACCAACGACGGTGCGCCGATCGTCCAGTTCGCCCGCAACGACCTGGCCGTCCAGCAGTGGCGGTTCGTCGACGCCGGCAGCGGCTACTACCGGATCCGCTCGGTGCACAGCGGCAAGGTGCTGGAACTGCCCAACGCCGACGACGGCACCGGCCTGGTCCAGATGACCGACAACAACAACACCCGGCAGCACTTCCGGCTGGCCGACTCCGACGGCGGGCACGTCCGGTTCATCAACCGGCACAGCGGCAAGGCCCTGGACGTCTGGGAGTGGTCGACCGCCGACGGCGCCCCGATCGCCCAGTTCGCCGACCTGAACGGGGCGAACCAGCAGTGGCGGCTGGCCACCGTCGGCGGCGGTACGCCACCGACGAACCCGCCGCCGACCGGCGCCTGGCCCACCCCGACCGGGCAGGTCGGCGTCAACGGCACCATCTCGGTCTCCGGCACCCTCGACGGCGGGATGCGCCGGTACTGCTGCATCGGCGACGGCGGCCAGGAAGAGGACCAGGACCCGATGTTCAGCCTGGCCTCCGGCGCCACCCTGCAGAACGTCATCATCGGCGCCCCCGCCGGGGACGGCGTGCACTGCTCCGGGCCGTGCACCCTGCGCAACGTCTGGTGGGAGGACGTCGGCGAGGACGCCGCCACCTTCCGGGGCAGCGGATCGCCGAGCTTCCTGGTCGACGGCGGCGGTGCGCGCAGCGCCAGCGACAAGGTCTTCCAGCACAACGGGCCGGGCACGCTGACCATCCAGAACTTCCAGGCCAGCAACTTCGGCACCTTCTACCGCTCCTGCGGCAACTGCTCGACCCAGCACCAGCGCAACGTCGTGATCCGCAACGTCACGCTGACGCGGCCCGGCAACACCGTCGCCGGGATCAACGTGAACTACGGCGACACCGCCCGGTTCACCGGGATCACCATCGTCAACGACTCCGGCCGGTCCATGGTGATCTGCCGCAAGTACAACGGCAACGACGACGGTGACGAGCCCACCCAGGTCGGCACCGGCGCCGACGGTACCAACTGCATCTACTCCTCGTCCGACCTCACCTACCGGTAACACCCGGGCCGCACCAGGCGGGCCCGCGCGGCACGGCGGGCCCGCCACCCGGTCAACCACAGGGAGTTTCTCGATGTCTCGACGACTGCACCGAACGGCACTGACAGCGGCGCTGGCTGCCACCGTCGCCGCTGCCGCGGGCACCAGTCTCGGCCCCACCGTCCCCGCGCAGGCCGCGACGTCGACGCTGATCGTGGCGACGAACGGCAACGACGCCAACCCGGGCACCTTGAGCGCGCCACTGGCGACGCTGGGCCGGGCGGTCGACCTGGCCACCCCGGGCACCACGATCGCGCTGCGGGGCGGCACCTACCAGTTCAGCACCAACGTACGGATCATGAAGGACGGCACCTCGGCCAGCCCGTACACGATCAGCAACTACCACGGCGAACGGGTGGTGCTGGACGGGGAGAACCTGCCGCACACCCCGGCACCGGTCGGCGGCAGCATCCCCAACCTGGAGCGCGGGGTGCTGCACATGGAGGCCGACTACTGGCGGATCCGCGGGCTGGAGATCACGCACGGGCCGTACGCGATCTTCTGCCGGGACTGCAACAACAACGTCTTCGACCGGCTCGTCACCCGGGACAACTACGAGTCCGGACTCCAGATCCAGGGCGCGGCCAGCAACAACCAGGTGCTCAACCTCGACGCGTACGGCAACCGCGATCCGCGCAAGAACGGCGAGAGCGCCGACGGGCTCGCCATCAAGGAGGGCTCGGGCAGCGGCAACGTCGTACGCGGCGCCCGGCTGTGGAACAACTCCGACGACGGCTTCGACGCCTGGCTGTTCACCTCGCCGATCCTGGTGGAGAACTCGGCCGCCTGGGGCAACGGCGTCAACCGGTGGAACCTGCCCGACTACGTCGGCGACGGCAACGGCTTCAAGATGGGCGGCGGTGACCCCGATCCGCCGGCCAACCACACCATCCGGAACAGCATCGCCTTCGACAACGCCGTCGGCGGCTTCATCGACAACGGCAACCCCGGCACCATCACCGTCGACCGGAACAGCGCCTGGCGCAACGGCGACGGCGGTTTCAAGTTCGCCAACTCCACCTCCCGGCTGACCGGGAACCTCGCCGTCGCCAACGGCGCCGGAGTCTCGCTCGGCTCCTCCACCGCCACCGGCAACTCCTGGAACATCAAGAGTTCGTGGAGCGCGGCCGACCTGGTCAGCACCAACCCGGCCACGCTGACCGGACCGCGCGACGCCAACGGCAACATCCGCGGCTCGGACTTCCTGCGCCCGCGCGCCTATCCCCAGCTCGGCGCCCGGCTGTAGGCACCCGGCTGCCAGCCCGGGCACCCGGCTCCAGGCAGCCCGGACAGGGCCACCGGCCCGGCGAAGTCCCTCGCCGGGCCGGTGGGGTCGCCGGCACCGCTGCGGCGACGTGATCGAGTACGCCGCACCGGCCCGGGTCGGGAACGAGACGATGTCGCCGCGCGGCAGCGATGATGTGACGATGGCGTTGACGACGGAGTTCACGCGGTTGTTCGGGGTACGGCATCCGATCGCGCTGGCGCCGATGGGCGGGTCGGCCGGCGGCGCACTGGCGGCGGCCGTCTCTCGCGGCGGCGGCCTCGGGATGCTCGGCGCGGCTCACGGCGATCGGGAGTGGCTCGACCGCGAGGCGCCGATCGTCGCCGCAGGCACGGATCAGCCGTGGGGGGTCGGCTTCCTGACCTGGGCGATCGACGTCGGTGCGGTGGAACGCGCCCTGGAATACCAGCCCAGGGCGGTCATGCTCTCCTTCGGCGATCCAAGCCCCTTCGTGGAACCCGTCCGGCGGGCCGGAGCTGTCCTGATCATCCAGGTCACCGATCTGGAGGAGGCCCGGCAGGCCGTGGACCTGGGCGCCGACGTCATCGTGGCGCAGGGCACCGAGGCCGGCGGCCATGGAGCCCGGCGGGGACGCTCCACACTGCCGTTCGTACCCGTCGTGGTGGATCTCGCGGCGCCGGTGCCGGTGCTGGCGGCCGGCGGGATCGCCGACGGCCGCGGCCTCGCCGCGGCCCTGGCCCTGGGCGCCGCCGGAGCCCTGATCGGTACCCGTTTCCAGGCCAGTGCCGAGGCGCTGGTCCCACCCGAGATCACCAAGGCGATCATCGAAGGACGGGGCGAGGAGACCGAGCGCAGCAGCGTACTGGACATCCTCCGCGGCTCCCGATGGCCGTCGAAGTACCCGGCCCGCACCCTCGGCCACCCCCACCTGGACCGGTGGCGCGGCCGTGAGGCCGAACTCGCCGGCGACTCCCAGGCCGGGCAGGACTACCGGAACGACGTCGCCCTCGGCGCCATACCGCCGCTACCGGTCTGGGCCGGCGAGGCCGTCGACCTCATCACCGACCTGCCGTCCGCAGCCGACCTGGTCAGCACCCTGGCCACCCAGGCCGAGGAGGCCCTGGCCAGCGCCGGACGGCGCTGACAGACGGCCCGGCCCGGTTCGTCAGTGCGACTCCCGGGCCACCCGGTCGCCGCTGCCGCCGACCAGGAACGCCAGGTCGGCGCCGGTGTCCGCCCCGAGCACCGTGTCGACGTAGAGCCGCTCCCAGCCCCGGGCCGGCTGGGCGAACGAGGTCGCCATCGCCTCGGCGAGCGGCCGGGCCGCCAGTTCGGCGGCCGGGATGTCCACGTCGAGCCGGCGCGTCTCGACATCGAGCACGATCGGGTCACCGGTGCGTACCCGACCCAGCGGCCCACCGGCGGCGGCCTCCGGCGCGACGTGCAGCACCACCGTCCCGTACGCGGTGCCGCTCATCCGGCCGTCGCAGATCCGCACCATGTCCCGTACCCCCTGGCGCAGCAGCTTCTCCGGCAGCGGCAGGTTGGCCACCTCCGGCATCCCCGGATAGCCCTTCGGCCCGCAGCCGCGCAGCACCAGCACCGAGTCGGCGTCGACGTCGAGATCCGGGTCGTCGAGCCGGGCGTGCAGGTCCTCGACCGAGTCGAAGACCACCGCCCGGCCCCGGTGCCGCAGCAGGTGCGCAGAGGCGGCGGCGGGCTTGATGATGGCGCCGGCCGGGGCGAGGCTGCCGCGCAGCACCGCGATCCCCGCCTCCGGCATCAGCGGTGCGCTCCGGGTCCGGATCACCTCCGGATCACTGATCTCGTGCCCGGCGAGGTAGTCGCCGATCGGCCGGCCGGTCACCGTCGGCGCCGCCGGGTCGAGCAGGTCGGCGACCTGGTTCAGCACCGCCGGCAGGCCACCGGCCCGGTGGAAGTCCTCCATCAGGAAGCGTCCCGCCGGTTGCAGGTCGACCAGCAGCGGCACCCCGCTGCCGAGCCGGTCGACGTCGTCCAGGGTGATCGGCACCCCGACCCGGCCGGCGATGGCCAGCAGGTGCACGACCGCGTTCGTCGAGCCGCCCAGCGCGGCCAGTGCGACGATCGCGTTCCGGAAGGACGCCTCGGTCAACACCTGACTCGGCCGGCGCTGCCGCGCGACCATCTCCACGATCAGCTTGCCGGTGCCGTGCGACCGGGCCAGCAGCCGGCTGTCCGGGGCCGGCAGCCCGGCCGTACCGGGCAGGGTCATCCCGAGTACTTCGGCGAGCAGGCCCATCGTGGAGGCCGTACCCATCGTGTTGCAGTGCCCACGGCTGCGGATCATCGACGACTCGGAATCGAGGAAGCCCTCCGGGGAGAGCGTGCCGGCCCGCACCTCCTCCGACAGCCGCCACACGTCGGTGCCGCAGCCGAGCGGCACGCCCCGGAACGTACCGGTCAGCATCGGGCCGCCGGGCACCACCACCGCCGGCAGGTCCACCGAGGCGGCACCCATCAGCAGCGCCGGGATGGTCTTGTCGCAGCCGCCGAGCAGCACCACCCCGTCGACCGGGTTGGCCCGGATCATCTCCTCGATCGCCATCGCGGCCATGTTGCGCCACAGCATCGCGGTGGGCCTGACCTGTGTCTCCCCTAGCGAGACCACCGGCAGGTTCAGCGGCACCCCGCCGGCCTCCCAGATCCCGTTCGCGACGCTCGCCGCGACCTCGTCCAGGTGCCGGTTGCAGGGGGTGAGGTCCGAGGCGGTGTTGGCGATCGCGATCTGCGGGCGTCCCTCGAACGCCGAGTCCGGCAGGCCGCGCCGCATCCACGCCCGGTGCAGGTAGGCGTTGCGGTCCGAGCCGGCGTACCACTGGTCGCTCCGAAGTGCAGGCATACTCTCCATTATCAAGAACAACTTCGGGTACCGGCTACGCCGGCTTTCTCGAATCGCGCCGCCACCGCGCCGTCGCGCCCCGTCCGGTGCGGTGATCTGACCGTGCGTGCCTTCGTGGTGACCGGCCCGGGTGTGGCCGAGGTACGCGAGGTCGCGCCGCCGGTCGCCGGGCCGGGCGAGGTGGTGGTCGACGTCCGGCGGGCCGGCGTCGGCGGCACCGACGCCGAGTTCTTCTCCGGGCGGCCGAGCCTGCTCGACACCCGCGACCTGGTGCTCAAGGACGTCACCGCGGTCGGCGTGCCCAGCGCCTCCGGAGGGCTCGCCGGCACCATCGCGCGGTACGCCTCCGGAGCGGTCGACCCGCGCCCGCTGGTGGCGGCGACGGTCGGGTTGGACGAGGTGGCGGGGGTGCAGCCGGACTCGAAACGGCGTGGCACCGTGGCGCGGACGCTGCCTCGAAGCGGCGTCGAGCAAGATGGGTCCCATGACTGCTGACACACCCGTCGTCCCCAACCCGCTCCAGCCCGTCGACGAGAGCTGGCAGCGCGCGCTCGCCATCGTCGCCCACCCCGACGACCTGGAGTTCGGCGCCGCCGCGGCCGTCGCACGCTGGACGCGGCAGGGCAAGGAGGTCAGCTACGCGCTGCTCACCAGCGGCGAGGCCGGCATCGACGGGATGGACCCGGCCGAGGCCGGGCCGATCCGTGAGGAGGAGCAGCGCGCCTCCGCGGCGATCGTCGGGGTGTCCCAGGTCGACTTCCTCGGGCTGCCCGACGGCGTACTGGAGTACGGCGTCGCGCTGCGTCGTGACCTGAGCCGGGTGATCCGGAGGTACCGGCCGGAGGTCGTGATCACCAACAACTTCCGGGACAGTTGGGACGAGGCCGGCAACGCGCTGAACATGTCCGACCACATCGTCACCGGCCGGGCCGTACTCGACGCCGTGCGCGACGCGGCCAACCGCTGGGTGTTCCGCGAGCAACTCGACGAGGGGCTGGAGAAGTGGGGCGGGGTCCGGGAGGTATGGGCGGCCGGCTCACCGCTGTCGAAGCACGCGGCCGACATCACCGACACCTTCGACCTGGGCGTCCGGTCACTTGAGGCGCATGCCGCCTATCTGCGCGGTCTCGGCGCCGGAGACTTCGACCCCGAAGAGTTCCTGGAGGGCATCTCCCGGCAGACCGGCAATCGCCTGGGCGTCAGGTACGCGGCCGGCTTCGAGGTCTTCCGCCTCGGCCTCCACTAGACTCGGCTGCTGCTGGCGCAGCGGGCTCTTCGGGACGGCGACGTCCGAATCGGATCGCTGGCGTCGGAACTGGGCTACGGGTCGGAGAGTGCGTTCCGCACCGCGTTCAAGCGGGAGGTGGGCGAGTCTCCGCTGCGCTACCGACACCGGGTGCGCGGGGAATTGTCGGCGCGGACGATGTCGGTACAGGTATGACCTTCACCGCAGGCGGCAGCAGCGACGCCACTGATATCCGGGCCACGGAGTCCGGCGATTCGCCCGTTCTCGCCATCGGTGACCGACCGCACTAGGCTTGCCCGCATGTCACGCCCGACGTCCGATCCGCGCTCGGCAGGGAAGCTGGTGTGGGCCTCCGACGAGGTGATCGCTCGCATCGGACAACAGGTTCAGCCGCAGGTCAGTCTGCCGAGAACGATCAGGCTGGCAGCGACAACCGCCGTTGTCTTCAGCTGGTTTCCAGCCTTCGTCGTGTTCGCGGTCACGACCGCCACCGCATCATCGGTGACCAACGGCGCCAGCGTCGGCAGGACCGCCTTCTGGTCGCTACAGTTCGCCATCCTGATGGCGATCGCGGCGATAGTCGCGACCCTGCGGCGGCGCGCCGCCAAGCCCGAGGCGACCGGCACCGGCAGTTCGGCTCACGGGACTGCGCTGCGGGTGGCGATCCACGCACTGCTCACCGTCGCATGCGCGTGGTTGGTGCTGGCGTTGCAGGGGCTTTCAATCAGCCAGATCGCCACGCTGGCAGCCATGCTCGTTGTCGTGCTGCACCTGTTGCCCATGATCGTTGCCAGGCTACTGCAACGACTTCGCCGACGCCGTCAGGCCAGCTCGTCCACCCCGGTGCCGTGACCGCATCATCGGCGCCGGTTGCGGCACCCGGCTCCACGCGATCGAGTACGCCTGGCTCGACGCGATCCGCCGAACCCGGCTGTACGCGTACCGGCTGCCGGCGGAGTCGTTCCGGCCGTTCGGGGAGCCGGAACCGCACGCCTGCGTCGCGGTCGACCCCGTCGCGCCGCTCGGTCCCGCCGAACCCGTCGGTGACCTGCTCGCCTGCCACGCCGAGGAAGGGCGTCAGAGCACCCGGCGCAGCCACTCCTCCACCCCGGCGATGTGCACCGTCGCCCACGCCCGGGCCAGCTCCGGCTGCCCCGACGCGACCGCGTCCAGGATCGCCGCATGCTGCTCCCGGGTCTTGCTGACCGCACCCTCCTGGGTGAGCCCGCGCCACACCCGGGCCCGGGTCGTCGGCCCGGAGAGGCTGTCCAGCAACGACGTCAACACGTTGTTGCCGGCACACGCCGCGATCTGCCGGTGAAACTCCAGGTCGTTCGCGACCAGTTCGTCGATGCTCGGATCCTCCCCGAGCCCGTCCAGCACACCTCGCAGCTTGCCCAACTGCTCCTCGGTCATCCGCTGCGCGGCCAGCGCCGTCGCGGCCGGCTCCAGGATCCGGCGTACCTCCAGGAATTCGAGCACGGTGTCGTCGCGGTGGAAGTCGACGACGAAGCTCAACGCGTCCAGCAGCAGCGCCGGGTCGAGACTGGTGACGTAGGTGCCGTCGCCCTGGCGTACGTCGAGGACCCGGATCAGCGAGAGCGCCTTGACCGCCTCCCGCAGCGAATTGCGGGACAGGCCGAGCCGCTCGGCCAGGTCGGGTTCCCGGGGCAGCCGGTCACCGGGGCGCAGTTCGCCGGCGACGATCATCTGTTTGATTTTGTCGATCGCCTCGTCTGTGACCGCCACGCGTTCCTCCAACTCCTACCCGTACCGCGAAGACTAGGCGCCGGCTAGGTGCCGAGCCGGTAGGTCCGCACCGCCGTTTCGCCGAAGACCGCCGACCGCTCGGCCGTCGACAGCGGCGGGAGTACCTCGGTCAGCGCCGCCAGCACCGCGCCGTAACCGGCGGCGAGTCGGCAGACCGGCCAGTCCGAGCCGAACATCAGCCGTTCCGGTCCGAACAGCCGGACCGCCTCGGCCACGAACGGCCGCAGATCCGCCGGGAGCCACCGCCCCCAGTCCGCCTCGGTCACCAGCCCCGAGAGCTTCGCCGTCGCGTTCGGCACGGTCGCCAGTTCGGCGACCGGACCGGACCAGGCGGCCAACCCAGCCGCGCCGTCCCGGATCGCCGGCTTGCCCAGGTGGTCCAGCACGAACCGCAGCTCCGGCACCTCCCGGGCGGCCCGGGCCACCGCCGGCAACTGGTCCGCCCGGCACACCACGTCGAAGGCCAGTCCGGCTTCCGCGATGGTACGCAGCCCGCGCCGCACCTCCGGCCGGTCCAGGTAGCCCGGATCGGTCTCGGCCTGCACCTGTGGCCGGATCCCGACCAGCAGCTCGCCCCCGGGCAGCCGGCGGTAGCCGGTGATGGTCTCGGCCAGCTCCGGATCGGCCGGGTCGGCCCAGGCGACCACTCCGGCGATCGCCGGAGAGTCGGCGGCGTAGCCGAGCAGGATCTCCGCCTCGCCGGTGTCGCACCGGCCGCCCTCGACCAGTACCGTCCGGTCGATCCCGGCCGCCGCCAGCTCGGCGTCCAGGTCACCGGGGAGGAAGGAGCGGCGGATCGGGGCCAGCTCCGGCGCGTCCAGCCAGCGGTAGCCGTCCTCGATCCGCCACAGGTGGTGGTGCGCGTCGACGATCACGGCGTACCGACCCGTTGGGTGGGGACGGGCGCGTCCGGGCGGAGCAGTCCCACGGCGACCAGCTCCGCCCAGAACTCGCCGGACGGCGGCTCGGCCGCGTAGAGCGCGGCGTTCCGGCGTACCTGCTCGGGGTTGTGCGCGCCGAACACCACGGAGGCGACCGCCGGATGGGCGGCGGCGAAGGCGAGCGCCGCCGCAGGCAGCGTCGTGCGGTGCTCGGCGCAGAGCGCGGCAATCGCCCGGGCCCGCTCCAGGATCTCGGTCGGGGCGTCGGCGTAGTCGTACGGCAGCCCGGCGTGCGGCCGTTCGACCGCGAGCAGCCCGCTGTTGAAGACGCCGGCGGCCAGCACCGAGACGCCGCGCCGCTCGCACTCCGGCAGCAGGCTGTCCAGCGCCGGCTGTTCCAGCAGGGTGTACCGGCCGGCCACCATCACCGCGTCGACCTCGGTCTCGGCGACGAACCGGTGCAGCACCTGCCACTGCATCGAGCCGACCCCGATGGCGCCGACGACGCCCTGGGCCCGCAGTTCGTGCAGGGCCGGGTAGCCCTGCTCCAGCGCCTGTGTCTGGTGGTCCTCCGGGTCGTGGATCAGCACCAGGTCGATCCGGTCCAGGCCGAGCCGGACCAGGCTCGCCTCCAGCGACCGCCGCACCCCGTCGGCGCTGAAGTCCCAGAGCCGCCGGTGGTCGGCCGGTACGTCGAAACCCTCGTCGTCCCGCCGCCCCGCCCCGGACCGGTCCGGTACGAGCAGCCGCCCCACCTTGCTGCTCACGGTGTATTCCTCGCGCGGCAGCGTACGCAGCGCGTCGCCGAGCCGCCGCTCGGAGAGCCCGAGGCCGTAGTGCGGGGCGGTGTCGAAGTAGCGGATCCCGGAGTCCCAGGCCGCCGCCACCGTCGCCAGCGCCTCGGCCTCGCCGACCGCCGTGTAGAGGTTGCCGATCGGGGCGCAGCCGAGGCCCAGCGAGCTCACCACCACCTCGGAACGCCCCACCCTGATCCCCGTCATGCCGTCTCCTCGTCGCGTACGGGCAACTCGTCGCGTAGCGGCAACTCCCAGACCAGCGCCAGGCCCGAGTCGGTGCCGGAGTAGTCGTCCTGCACCTCCAGCAGCTCCGCCATCCGGGCCTGCCACGGCACGTTCGCCGGATGGTCGCGCAGTTCGTGCCGCATCCGCTGGTAGTCGGAGACCTCCACCAGGTGGAACAGGTCGCGTCCGTCCCGCCAGATCCGCCAGCTCCGCACCCCGGCGGCGCGCAGCGCGCCGTCCAGCTCGGCGGGGATGACCTGGTGGACCCGGTCGTACTCAGCCTCCCGCCCCGGCTTGAGCCGGGTGTGCAGGGCGATCCGCTGCATGGCTGCGAAGCTCCTTCCGATGCCTGTCCGGTCGGGACCGGTCCGGTGTGCCGTCGGCGGGCGCGCCGGACCGGTCGGCCCGTTAGTCCTGCGCCTTGCCGGAGGTGAGCCGGGCCAGGATCAGCGCAATCAGGATGATGGCACCGTAGATGGCCTGAATCCACTGGGCGGATACCCCGGCGAGGGTCAGGATGTTGTTGATCAGTCCGAGGACGATGACGCCACAGAGCGCGCCGAAGAGCGTCCCCTTGCCGCCGTCGAGGCTGATTCCACCGATCACCGCGGCGGCGAAGACGGTGAAGATCATGCCGTCGCCCTGTGCCGCCGCGACCGAGCCGAGCCGGCCGGTCATCAGCAGCCCGGCCAGCGCCGCCAGCAGCCCGCCGATCATCAGGATGATCCAGACCACCCGGTCGGTACGGATCCCGGCGGCCCGGGCCGCGTCGGTGTTGCCGCCGATCGCGTAGACGGCCCGGCCGTGCCGGAAGAACCCGAGCGCGGCGATCCCGACGACGAAGAGCGTCCCGCTGATCCAGATCGACGCCGGCACGCCCAACCAGACCGCGTTGCCCAGATAGAGCACCGACGGCGGGATATCGAAGAGGTTCTGCCCGCCGGTGATCCCGATCTGGAGACCGCGCAGCACGATCAGCATGCCCAGGGTCACGATGAAGGCGGAGAGTTTGAAGCGCAGGATCAGCAGCCCGTTGAACGCCCCGATCGCCATGCCGGCGAGCAGGCAGATCGGGATGGCCAGGCTGGCCGGCAGTTCGGTGCCGAGCCCGTTGCTGGCGGCCGGGATGACCAGCGCCAGGGCCAGCGCCGGGGCGAGCCCGATCGTCGACTCCAGCGACAGGTCGAACTTGCCGGCGATCAGGATGATCGCCTCGGCGAGTACCAGCAGGGCCAGCTCGGTCTGCTGTTGCAGCACGTTGGTGATGTTGGCGGCGGAGAGGAACACCGGGTCGATGACCGCGCCCACCACCACGAGCAGCAGGATCGCGGGGACCAGCGCGAGGTCCCGCAGCCGGGCCAACGGCATCCGGCCGCCCAGCCCGGGCCGGCCTCCCCCAACCGGGGCCGGCGGCTTGGCGATTGTCTGGGTGCCGGTCACGGCTCCTCCACTCCCTCTACTGCGGTCACCAATTCGGCATCCGCCCAGCCCCGGGAGACCTCCCGGACCACCCGCCCGTGGAACATCACCAGCACCCGGTCGCAGGAGCGCAGGTCGTCCAGCTCGTCGGAGACGATCAGGACTCCGGTCCCCCGGGCCGCCGCCTCGGCGACCGCTCGCAGCAGGGAATCCTTGGAGCGGACGTCCACCCCGGCGGTCGGGCTCACCATCACCAGCGCCTTCGGGTCGTTCGCCAGCGCGCGGGCGAGTACCACCTTCTGGGCGTTGCCGCCGGAGAGGCCGTTCACCGGCTGGTGCGGACCGTCGGTCTTGATGTCGTACGTTTCGATCATGCGCTGCGCGACGGCACGTTGCCGGGCCGGCGCGATGATCCCGGCCGGCCCGAGCCGGCCGGTGATCGGCAGGGTGGCGTTCTCCGCCACCGACAGCAGCGGCACCAGCCCCTCCCGGTGCCGGTCCTGCGGCAGGTAGCCGAGGCCGGCGGCGAGCGCGGCGGGCACGCTGCCCGGCTTCGGGGTGTTGCCGGCCAGGCTGACCGTGCCGGTGTCGGCCCGGCGCAGCCCGGCGATCGTCTCGGCCAGCGCCACCTTGCCGCTGCTGCCCGAACCGATCAGCCCGACCAGCTCACCGGCCCGCACCGTCAGGTCGACGTTCTGGTAGAAGCCGGCCAGGCCGAGCCCGGCGACGTCGAGCACGACCGGCGCGCTCTCCGGCACGGCCGGCCGGTCGATCCCGGCCAGGGTCTCCCCCGCGTCGCCGGTCATCGCGGCGACCAGCGCCTCCCGGGAGAGCGTGTCGACCGGCTGGGTCAGGATGTGCCGGGCGTCGCGCAGCACCGTGACGGTCTGGCAGACCTCGTACACCTCCTGGAGGTGGTGCGAGATGAACAGGAAGGTCACCCCGGCGGCCTGCAACTCGCGCATCCGGTCGAAGAGCCGTTCGATCGCGGCGGCGTCGAGCTGCGCGGTCGGCTCGTCCAGGATGATGAACCTGGCACCGAACGACAGCGCGCGGGCGATCTCGACGAGCTGGCGCTGCTCGACGCCGAGACTGCCGGCCGGCGCGGCCGGATCGACCGCGACGCCGTACCCTTCGAGCAGGTCGGCGGCGCGGCGCCGCAATCCGCGCCAGTCGATCGGCCCACGCCCGGCCTGGCGGTTCAGGAAGAGGTTCTCCGCGACCGTCAGGGTGGGGATGATGGTCGACTTCTGGTAGACGCAGGCGACCCGGTGCCGCCAGGCGTCGCGGTCGGCCAGTGCCGGCGCGGGCACCCCGTCGAAGTGCACCAGGCCGCTGTCCGGCCGCTGCAACCCGGTCAGGATCGAGACCAGGGTGGACTTGCCTGCGCCGTTGCGCCCGACCAGGGCGTGTGTCTCGCCCGGCGCGATGCTGATGCCGGCGGAGTGCAGGGCGATCGTCGCGCCGTACCGTTTCGAGATGTCGCGGGCCTCCGCGGCCGGGGCGACGGCCCCGGCCACGGTGCCTGCGGTCTGCGTCTGACCGGTCATCACTTGCCGATCTGGTTTCCCCAGAGCGCCGGATCGTCGACGTTCTCCTTGGTGACCAGCGGTGCGGCGATCTGGTCCTCAAGGCCGTTGCCGACGTCGATGATGGTGCTGTTGTGGTCGGTCGGGCCGGGCTGGAAGGTCTTGCCCTCGGCCGCCGCCTTGGCGTAATAGAGCGCCCACTTGGCGTAGAGGTCGGCCGGCTGCGAGACGGTGGCGTCGATCTCGCCCTTGCGAATCGCCTCGAACTCCTGCGGGATGCCGTCGTTGGAGACGACGAAGATGTGCTTGGGGTCGGTCGGTGGCACCAGCAGGTTCTTGGCCTTCAGCACCTGCAGGGTCGGCGCCAGGAAGACGCCGCCGGCCTGCATGTAGATGCCCTTGATGTCAGGGTGCTGGGCGAGCCGGGTCTGGAGTGCGGCGGCGGCCTTCGGCCCCTCCCACTCGGTCGGCTCCTCGAAGATGGTGATCCCGGGGAACTTGGTCTTCATGCACTCGGCGAACGCCTCGGAGCGGTCCCGGCCGTTGATCGAGGAGAGCGAACCCTGGAACTCGATCACCTTGCCCTGGCCGCCGAGCTTCTCGCCGAGGAACTCGCACGCCTTCTGGCCGTACGCCCGGTTGTCGGCCCGGACCACCATGAAGACCTTGCCCTTGTCCGGGCGGGTGTCGACGGAGACCACCGGGATCTTCTTCGACTCCAGAGTGGTCAGGGTGGAGGCGATCGCGCCGGTGTCCTGCGGCGCCATCACGATCGCCTTGGCGCCCTGGCTCACCATCGCCTGCACGTTCGCCACCAGCTTGGCGACGTCGTTCTGCGAGTTGGTCGGCGCCATCAGGTTGATGTCGTACTCGTCGGCGAACTGCGGGACGTACTTGGCGTACGAGTTCCAGAAGTCGGAGTCGGCGCGGGGCAGGTCGATGCCGATCTGCGGGCTGCTGCCGGTCTGGCCACCCGTCCCGCTCGACGACGACTCGCCGCAGGCGACGGTGCCGACGGCGAGAGTCGCGGCCATCGCGATCCCCGCCAGGGACTTGGCGGTATGTCTCACTGTGGTCCTCCATCCGGTGCGGATACGGTGGGCAATTCTTGGAGGCAATCCGGAAACACGCGGGTAATACATCGGATGTCTATCAGCCCACCCTTGCCCCCGCAAGACCCAGAACCGGCAATCTCCCGGCCTGTTACCGGGCAGGCGGAATCGTTACATCGGATGACCGTGCGACGGGCAGCCTGGAACGCGGGACCGGCGACCTGCCGGAGTCGACGGTCCGGATCGGAGGGCGTGGGGTGCGGGCCGGTCAGCTCGGCGGGGCGGGGCGCAGTCGCAGCCCGTGCATGCCGCCGTCCACCCCGAGCACCGTGCCGGTGGTCGCCCCGGACAGTGGACTGGCCAGGTAGGCGATCGCCGCCGCCACCTCGTCCGCGCCGACCAGCCGGCCGGTGGGCTGGCGGGCCTGGAGCGCGGCGCGTTCCGCCGCCGGGTCGTCGGCGGATTCCAGCAGCCGGCGTACCCAGGGGGTGTCCACGGTGCCGGGGTTGACGCAGTTGACCCGGATCCCCTCCCGGACGTGGTCGGCCGCCATCGCCAGGGTCAACGACTGCACCGCGCCCTTGCTGGCGCTGTAGAGCGCCCGGTTCGGCAGCCCGGCCCAGGCCGCGATCGAGCAGGTGTTGACGATCGCGGCGTGCGCCGACCGGCGCAGGTACGGCAGCGCGGCCCGGGTCACCCGGACCATGCCGACCACGTTCACGTCGAGTACCCGGTGCCACTCGTCGTCCGGGTTGGACTCCACGGTGCCCTGCGCGCCGATCCCGGCGTTGTTGACGAGTACGTCGATGCCGCCGAGCGCGCCGGCCGCGGCGGCCACCCCGACCCGCACCGAGGCGTCGTCGGAGACGTCGGCGGCGATCCCGAGCAGCGGCTCGGGGACGCCGCCCGGATTCAGGTCCAGGCAGCCGACCCGGGCGCCCCGGGCGGCCAGCAGGGTGGCGGTGGCCAGGCCGATCCCCGAGGCGCCGCCGGTCACCACCGCCGCCAGGCCGGCGAACTCGCCCCGGCCGGCGCCTCCCCCGACGCCGGGCAGGTTCTCGGCGGTCACGGCACCGCCACCTCGGCCGGCGGGGCGGCCCAGACCGGGCCATCCGGATAGGCGTACTCGGTCAGTGTCTCCGGGCGCATGGTGGCGCTGAAGCCGGGTGCGGTCGGTGCCAGGTACCGGCCCTTGCGGATCACCACCGGGTCGACGAAGTGCTCGTGCAGGTGGTCGACGTACTCGATGACCCGGTCCTGCATCGAGCCGGAAACGGCGACGTAGTCGAACATCGACAGGTGCTGCACCAGCTCGCAGAGCCCCACCCCGCCCGCGTGCGGGCAGACCGGCACCCCGAACTTCGCCGCCAGCAGCAGGATCGCGATGTTCTCGTTGACCCCGGCCACCCGGCTCGCGTCGATCTGCAGGTAGGAAATCGCGCCGAGCTGGAGCAGTTGCTTGAAGACCACCCGGTTGGCGACGTGCTCTCCGGTGGCGATCCGGACCGGCGCCAGCTCCCGGGCGATGGTGGCGTGCCCGACGACGTCGTCCGGGCTGGTCGGTTCCTCGATCCAGTACGGGTCGAAGGGCGCCAGCTCGCGTACCCAGGAAATCGCCTGCGGCACGTCCCAGCGCTGGTTGGCGTCGACCGCGATCCGGATGTCCGGCCCGCAGGTCTGCCGGGCGATACCCATCCGCCGGATGTCGTCGTGAAGGTCGGCACCGACCTTCAGCTTGATCTGGGTGAAGCCGTCCGCCAGCGCCTCCTTGCAGAGCCGGCGCAGCTTGTCGTCGTCGTAGCCGAGCCAGCCGGGCGAGGTGGTGTAGGCGGGGAAGCCGTCGCGGAGCAGGTGTTCCTCCCGCTCGGCCCGGCCGGGGCGGGCGTCCCGGAGGATCCGCAACGCCTCGTCCCGGGTCAGCGCGTCGCTGAGGTAGCGGAAGTCGACCAGGTCGACCAGTTCCTCGGGGCTCATCCTGGCCAGCAGCCGCCACAGCGGTAGCCCGGCCCGCTTGGCCCGCAGGTCCCAGAGCGCGTTGACCACGGCGGCGATCGCCATGTGCATGACGCCCTTTTCCGGGCCGAGCCAGCGAAGTTGCGAGTCGTGCACCAGCTCCCGCCAGAAGCCGCCGAGGTCGGCCAGGACCGCTTCGACCGAGCGTCCGATCAGGTACGGCCGCAGCGAGGCGATCGCCGCCGCCTGTACGTCGTTGCCCCGCCCGATGGTGAAGGCGAAGCCGTGCCCCTCGTGCCCGTCCCCGGCGTCGGTACGCAGCACCACGTACGCGGCCGAGTAGTCGGGGTCCGGGTTCATCGCGTCCGAGCCGTCGAGTTCGCGGGAGGTCGGGAAGCGGATGTCGGCGATTTCCAGTCCGGTGAAGATCATGCCTGCCCCACCGTCTGGCGCTGCCGCCCCAGCCCGTCGATCTCCAGTTCGACGACGTCACCGGCGACCAGGTACGGCTTCGGCTCGGGCTGGCCGAGCGCCACCCCGGCCGGGGTGCCGGTGTTGATGACGTCGCCCGGATAGAGCACCAGGAACTGGCTCAGGTAGCGCACGATCTCGGCCACCGGGAAGACCATGTTCCTGGTGTTGCCGTCCTGCTTGAGCGCGCCGTTGACCCAGAGCCGCAGCCCGAGATCCTGTGGGTCCGGCACCTCGTCGGCGGTGACCAGCCAGGGGCCGAGCGGGTTGAAGGTCTCGCAGTTCTTGCCCTTGTCCCACTGGCCGCCGCGTTCGAGCTGGAACTCCCGCTCCGAGACGTCGTGCGAGACGGCGTAGCCGGCGACGCAGCCGAGCGCCTCCTCCGGGCTGGACAGGTAGCGGGCGGTACGCCCGATCACCACCGCCAGCTCGACCTCCCAGTCGGTCTTGGTGCTGCCGCGTGGCACCAGCACCTCGTCGTCCGGGCCGACCACGGTGTCCGGGGCCTTCATGAAGACCACCGGCTCGGTCGGCAGCGGGGCACCGGTCTCGGCAGCGTGGTCCCGATAGTTCAGGCCGATGCAGATGATCTTTCCCGGCCGCAGCGGTGGCCCGACCCGCAGTCCCTCGGGAAGGGCCGGCAGCCGCTCGACGTCGAGCCCGGCCAGCCGCTCGATGCCGCCGCTGGCCAGGAACGATCCGTCCAGATCGTCGACCACTCCACGGAGGTCGCGCAACCGCCCGGCCTCGTCCAGCAGCGCCGGGGACTCCTGCCCCGATGCGCCCACCCGCAACAGCCTCACCCGTCGCCCCCAGACTTCCTCGTAACCGGTCAGCAATACATCCGATGTCTATCAGGTGGGCTCGGCAGGACACAAGACCGAGAGGGTGATCGCGGCAGACCACCGACCTCGTCAGGGTGCCGGAAGTGCTGATGAACCCCGGAGCCAACCAGACTGTGCGCGGGTGACCAGGGAAGGCTACCCAGGATCCTCTCTTGTTTCTCCGAGGTGTCCTTTGTAGCCTCATCGCCAAACATCGGATGCGTGCCGGACGCGTGGTCGTGGCCGCGACGTCCGCCCCGCCAGAGTCCTCCCCCGGCCCATCTGGACGATCCGGAGACAGGAATGGATGACCCTAACTGGCAGCCCCTGCCGCGCCGATGGACGGCCGCCGCGCTGGTGGCCGCACTGACCGCGTTCGGGCCCGCATTCTCCACCACCACCCCCGCCTCCGCCGCCGCCCCCGACAGCAGGTCGGGCAGCGGGGCCTCCGCCGACGACGCGCTCACCCTCTGGTACGACGAACCGGCCGCCGACTGGGAGACCCAGGCGCTGCCGATCGGCAACGGCGCGCTCGGCGGCATGATCTTCGGCCGGGTCGCCGCCGAGACCGTGCAGTTCAACGAGAAGACGCTCTGGACCGGTGGCCCCGGCTCGGCCGGCGGCTACAACTTCGGCAACTGGACCTCGCCCCGCCCCGGGGCGATCGAGGAGGTGCAGCGCCTGATCAACGAGCGGGGCCGGCTCAGCCCGCAGGAGGTGGCGAACCGGCTCGGCCAGCCGAAGAGCGGCTTCGGGTCGTACAACACCTTCGGGGACCTGTCGCTGCGGCTCACCGAGGACCCGGGCACGGTCAGCGACTACCGCCGCGAGCTGAACATCGGCCGGGCGGTCGCCACGGTCTCCTACACCGACGACGGGGTGCGCTACACCCGGGAGTACTTCGCCAGCCAGCCGGACGGCGTACTGGTGGTGCGGCTCAGCGCCGACCAGCCCGGAAAGATCGGCTTCACCACCGGGGTGACCGCGCCGAACAACCGGTCGAAGAACGTCACCGCCAGCGGTGGCCGGATCACCTTCGCCGGCACCCTCGACGACAACAAGCTGAAGTACGAGTCGCAGATCCAGGTCAGCGCCGACGGCGGCACGGTCACCGACGGCACCGACGGCACGGTCACGGTGGCCGGGGCCGACTCCGCCACGCTGGTGCTGGGCGCCGGCACCGACTACGCCGGCACGTACCCGACGTACCGGGGAGCCGACCCGCACGCCCGGGTCACCGCGACCGTCGACGCGGCGGCCGGGAAGTCCTACGCCGCGCTGCTCGCCGCGCACACCGCCGATTACCGCTCGCTCTTCGACCGGGTACGCCTGGACATCGGCCAGGAGATGCCGGCCATCCCCACCGACGAGCTGCTGCGGCAGTACCGGGGCGGGGCGTCGGCGGCGGACCGCGCGCTGGAGGCGCTCTTCTTCAGCTACGGCCGCTACCTGCTGATCGCCTCGTCCCGGCCCGGCTCGCTGCCGGCGAACCTCCAGGGCGTCTGGAACAACGTCACCAACCCGCCCTGGGACGCCGACTACCACGTCAACATCAACCTCCAGATGAACTACTGGCCGGCCGAGACCACCAACCTGTCGGAGACCACCGCACCGCTCTTCGACTACGTCGACGCGATGGTGCCGCCGGGCAAGGTGACCGCGCAGCAGGTCTACGGCAACCGGGGCTGGGTGGTGAACAACGAGACCAACACCTACGGCTTCACCGGCCTGCACAGCTACCCGCAGTCGTTCTGGTTCCCGGAGGCCGGTGCCTGGCTGGCCCAGCACTACTACGAGCACTACCGGTTCACCGGGGACACCCAGTTCCTGCGGCAGCGGGCGTACCCGCTGCTGAAGGAGCTGGCGCTCTTCTGGCTGGACGAGCTGGTCGTCGACCCGCGTGACGGCAAGCTGGTGGTCTCGCCGAGCTACTCGCCGGAGAACGGCGACTTCACCGCCGGTGCCTCGATGTCCCAGCAGATCGTCTGGGAACTCTTCACCAACACCATCGAGGCGGCCGGGATCGTCGGCGGTGACAACGCGTTCCGCCGCGAGCTGCGCGACGCGCTGGCCTTGCTCGACCCGGGCCTGCGGGTCGGCTCCTGGGGGCAGCTCCAGGAGTGGAAGGAAGACCTGGACAACCCGAACGACCAGCACCGGCACGTCTCGCACCTGTTCGCCCTGCATCCGGGCGCCCAGATCACCGCGCTGGACGACCCGGAGCTGGCCGCCGCCGCCAAGGTCTCGCTCACCGCACGCGGCGACGGCGGTACGGGCTGGAGCAAGGCGTGGAAAATCAACTTCTGGTCCCGGCTGCTGGACGGGGACCACGCGCACAAGATGCTGACCGAGCAGTTGCGGCAGAGCACTCTGGAGAACCTCTGGGACACCCACCCGCCGTTCCAGATCGACGGCAACTTCGGCGCGACGGCGGGGATCGCCGAGATGCTGTTGCAGAGCCAGACCGGTGACGTACACGTGTTGCCGGCACTGCCCAGCGCGTGGCAGAACGGATCGGTCAGCGGACTGCGGGCCCGGGGCGGGCTGACCGTCGACACGACGTGGTCGGCCGGAGCCGCCACCGAGATCGCGGTGACCGCCGACAAGGCCGGCGAGGTGACCCTGCGCAGCCCGCTCTTCGCCGGGCCGCACAAGCTGGTCGACGCCGGCACCGGCCAGAAGGTCGACGCGACGGCGAAGGGTGACAAGCTGACCTTCACCGCCCGCGCCGGCCACCGCTACGTCGCCACCGCCCAGGTCGGCTTCACGATCGAGGCTCCGGCAACGCTGGAGACCGACCAGGCGGGGACGGTTTCGGTGACCGTCTCGGCGATCGGTGCCGAGAAGGTGCCGCCGTCGGCGTTGAAGCTGGTGCTGCCGGCGGGCTGGCAGGTCCGGCCCGGTCAGGTCCAGGTGCCCCGGCTCTGGCCCGGCGACGCGCAGACCTACCGGTTCACCGTCACGCCGAGCCGGGAAGCGGCACCGGGACCGAACCGGATCGAGGCGCGGCTGACCCACGACACGTGGCGGGCGACGGCGAGCACGTCGATCGCGCTGCCGGTGCCGCCGCCGTGCGCCCGGCCGGCCCCGGGCGTCCCGCTGGTGGCCTGGGACCCGGTCTCCGGCGACACGGTGCCCGACCACTCGCCGAACGGGCGGACCGCGACGGTGCAGACCGGCGGGGTGTACGTCGCGGCCGGGCCGACCGGCAGCGCACTGGTGCTGGACGGCAACCGGTTCCTGCGTACCGCGCCGACCACGCTCGGATATCTGGAGAAGGCGACATTCGCGGCCGAGGTCAAGGTGACCACCAGCGGCAGCTACCGGCGGCTCTTCGACTTCCAGCCCGGCGGCGACCCCGGCACCGACGGGATCCTGATCGACCTGACCCCGAGCAACCAGCTCCGGTTCATCGGCTCCGGCACCGGAGTCACCAGCAACGCCACCGTGCCCACCGGCCGGTACGTCGACCTGGTGGTCACGATGGACGACGACGGCACCATCGTCGTCTACCTCGACGGCCAGCAGGCCGGTACCGCCAAGGTGCCCGACGGCGGCATCGTCGGCTGTGCCACCCGGGAACTGCGGTTCGGTGCCGACCAGGACGGCGGCCAGCGGCTGACCGGCGAGGTCGACCGGATGGCGATCCTGCCCGAGGCACTACCGGCCGACCAGGTACGCACCTGGCAGGCCCGCGCCTTCGGCTGACCCGCACGACGTTCCACCCACCCCCTCCGCCGCCCGGCGGGCCGACCGCCCCGGTCGCCCGCCGGGCGGCGCCACGTTTCCGATCGATCGGGCGGCGGTGATTGGTGATAGCGGTCAGAATCTGGCCGCTATGGGCCGTAGCGTCAAGGTAGCCAACGCGGCGAGGCGACTTCCGATCGAAGGGTGATGACCATGGCGACGACGACCTCCGAGAAGACCGTGACCGGCGAGCGGGCCGATCTGCTGGAGTCGCTGGGCAACGCGCGGTTCTTCCTGCGCCTGACCGCGCGCGGGCTCAGCGACGAGCAGGCGGCCACCCGCAGCACGGCCAGTGAGCTCTGCGTGGGCGGGCTGATCAAGCACGTCACGGCGATGGAGCGCCAGTGGGCCCGGTTCATCGTCGAGGGGACCTCGGCGATGCCGGCCGGCGACGATCCCGCCGCGTACGAGGCGCACGCGGCCGGGTTCCGCATGGAACCCGGGGAGACCCTGGCCGGGTTGTTGGAGGAGTACGAGGACGTCGCACGGCGCACGGACGAGCTGGTGCGTACGCTGCCCGACCTCGACGCCGGTCACGAACTGCCGCCCGCGCCGTGGTTCCAGCCGGGTACACGGTGGAGCGCACGGCGGGTACTCCAGCACATCGTCGCCGAGACGGCGCAGCACGCCGGGCACGCCGACATCATCCGGGAGACCATCGACGGGTCCAAGTCGATGGGCTAAGCGCAGCGAGGTGGCCGGGGGCGGATACCGATCGTGCTGGACAACGCCGCCAACGTCGCGCAGGTGCGTCCGTTGCTGCCCGGCACCGGTTCCTGCCTGGTGGTGGTGACCAGCCGGGACAGCCTGGCGGGGCTGGTCGCCGTGGACGGCGCGCACCGCCTCGATCTGGACCTGCTCGCGCCTGCCGAGGCGGTCAGTCTGCTGTGCCGGTTGATCGGCGCCCGGGTCGAGGCCGAGCCGGAGGCCGCCGCGACGTTGTTGTGTTATCTGCACCATTTATCCCTCGTTGGACACAGTGTTCCTGCCTGTGATCAAGGAGTTTGGTGTGGACCTACGCAGTCTGCTCGTAGAGGGCCGGTGCAGCCTTCCCAACGTCGGCTCGCTCGCGCTGAGCGACCGAGTGCACCCGCCGGTTGTTGTCGTTGACGCTGCTGGCGTCGAGATTGAGCCGATGTCCCACCAAGCCGCCTCCACCGGGCTAAGCCGTCGCACAGACTCATAGCCAGCGCGGAACTGCGCGCGCACCGCGACCGACACCGGGCCCCAGTCGTGGTAGCGGGTGCCGAGCAGGACCGCCGACGGCCCGCCCTTGACGGAGGGACGGGTGGGCCGCCGGCCCTGTCTATGCTCAGGCCCATGGCACTGGAATGGGAACAGATCATCGTCGACTCCGCCAACCCCGTCGCTCTCGGGCGCTGGTGGGCCGAGGCTCTCGGCTGGGTAGTGGTCGACGAATCCGAGGAGATCATCGAGATCCGGCCTGAGCCGGACCAGATGCCGGGGCTGCTCTTCGTGCCTGTCCCCGAGGGCAAGGCGTCGAAAAACCGGCTCCACCCCGACTTCCGCCCCGACGACCAGGAGGCCGAGGTCGCCCGGCTACTCTCCCTCGGTGCCCGGCGCGCCGACACCGTGCAGGACGAGCAGCACTGGGTGACCCTCCTCGACCCGGAGGGCAACGAGTTCTGCGTCCTGAGTGAGCGAAAGGGCTGAGCGGAAGCACTGGCGGAAGCGCTGAGCGTAGGCCGGGCAGGTGTCCGGGGCCCCGACGCCCGCAGCAACACGGACAGAATTGACACGGAAGCCGGATGGCGGTGGCGCTGCGAGCGCTGGCGAGCCTGCTGGACGCCCCCGACCGCGGGACTGGGCGATGAGCAGAACCGGAAGCCCTGGGTGACCGGACCGCCGCATCCCCGGCCGCGCCGACTAGGCGACGCCGCTGAGTAGCTGCCTCGCCATAACGATGCGCTGGACCTGGTCGGTGCCCTCCTAGATCTGACACCTGTTTCGCCGCTCGTTAACGGCACCCCCACACCGTGCCTACGGTGTCACCGAGCCGACGGCTCATCGCTTATCACCGCCTGGCACCCGCGCTCCACTCCTGGGCAAGAATCCACTCGATCGAGTGCGGTGCAGATAAGGCCGAGCAGTGCGCCCGGCTGCCGCTGGCGTTATGGGTGGCGGCCGAGCTGGTGGTGGCCCGGCCGGACAGTACGCTCGCCGAGTTGGTGACGGAGCTGGCCGACCGCCAGGCCCGGCTGGAGCTGCTCGATGCCGGCAGCGACCCGTACGGGCCGTACGGGAGGTCTTCTCCTGGTCGATCCAGCAGGTACCCCTGGATGCCGCGCGTACGTTCCGGCTGCTGGGCCTGCATCCCGGCCCCGACCTGGACCCGTACGCGGTCGCGGCGCTGACCGGCGCCGGCCTCGACCAGGCGCGCCGGACCCTGACGTTGCTCGCCCGCGCCCACCTGGTGCACCGGGGCGGTCGTGGCCGGTACGGCATGCACGACCTACTGCGCGCGTACGCCGCCCATCTGGCGGCCGGCGAGGAAGCCGCCCAGCAGCGCCAGGCCGCCCCGCAACGGCTCCTCGGCTACTACCAGGCGGCCACGGTGTCCGCGACGAACACCCTCTACCCGGCTAACGCGAGCCACATGCCCGAGGTCGTCGCATCGATCACTCCCATTCCGGGGTTCGCAGATCCAGACAGCGCCTACGCCTGGTTGGAGGACGAACGGTTCTGCCTGGTCGCGGCGGCGGCGCACACCGCGTCGCAGGGCAGCTCCAGCTACCCGGTCCGGCTGGCCCGGATCCTGGAGCGCTACCTGGATGCCGGCTACCCCACCGACGCGCTGGTCATCAACGGCCACGCCCACCGCGCCGCCGAGCAGGCGGGCGACCTCGTCGGGCAAGCCCA
This sequence comes from Plantactinospora sp. DSM 117369, assembly GCF_053764795.1. Taxonomy (NCBI): domain Bacteria; kingdom Bacillati; phylum Actinomycetota; class Actinomycetes; order Micromonosporales; family Micromonosporaceae; genus Plantactinospora; species Plantactinospora sp. DSM 117369. The sequence continues at coordinate 6,345,925 of NZ_CM132446.1, forward strand.
CACGCTGCGTCTGCTCGGCAACGCCTACAACCGGATGTGCCGGCACGACGAAGCCGTCGATCATCTGCAACGGGCGCTGACCCGTTTCAGGCAGGCAGGCGACCGCGTTGGTGAGGCCCTCGCGCTGTCCGGCCTCGGCGTCGTCGTCCACCGCCTCGGCCACCACGAGCAGGCAATCGACACCTTTACCCGCAGTATCGACCTGTTCCGGCAGGTCGGCGACCGACTCGGTGAGGCCAAGGCGCTGACCAACCTCGGCAATGTCGAGAACCGGCTGGGCCGGGGCGAGAGCGCCGCGCACCACCACCGACAGGCCCTGGTCATCTTCCGCGAGGTCGGGGCCAGCTTCTACGAGGCGACCACGCTGAACAACCTCGCCAACGCCGAGCTACGACTGGGCCGGCCGCCGACCACCTGCGGCAGTCCCTGACGCTTCTTGAACAGCTCGGCAGCCCGAGGGCCAAGGCCCACATCCGGAACACGCTCGGCAACGTCCACCTCCGTCAGGGAGAGTGGGAACAGGCCGTCGCATGCTTCCGGCAAGCACTCACCATCTGCCGCCGGATCGGCGCTGGTACGGCAAAGTATGGGCGTTCAACGGCCTCGGCGATGCCGCCTAGCTCGCCGGACGCCCGGCGGAGGCCCTGGGCCACTACACCGAGGCGCTCGCCATCGCCGCCGACACCGGCAACCGGTACCAGCAGGCCCGCGTCCACACCGGTCTCGGCGACGCCCACCGGGTGCTGGACAACCCCGATCTGGCCCGGATCCACTACGAACAGGCCCACGCCACCTACACCGAGCTCGGCGTGCCCGAGGCCGAGGTCGTCCGCGCCCGTCTCGCCGCACTCACCAGCGATTGCGAGCGATCTGTCATCGGCGCATCCGACCCCGACGCACCTCCGAGTCGATTCTCAGCCACGCGTCGCCGTGGAGCCTGAGCGCGCCCTACTCGTCACGTCTTCGTAGCGGTCGACACGGCGGGCTGACCGGGCATCCACCGATCGGCTGATCGGCGTACCCATCGCGTCCCGCGCCGGCGGTGGCTGCGTGGTCGATTCGGCGCCGGACCACGGACGGCACGCTTTTCGGTATGGCAATCATCGAGGTAGACGGCCTCGTCAAGCGCTACGGCGAGCACACCGCGGTGGACGGGGTCAGCTTCGCCGTCCAGCCGGGCGAGATCTTCGGCATCCTGGGCCCCAACGGGGCGGGCAAGACCACCACCGTCGAGTGCGTCGAGGGGTTACGGACCCCGGACGGTGGCGCCATCCGGGTCTGCGGCATCGACCCGCGACGCGACACCGGTGAGCTGCGGCAGTTGCTCGGTGCGCAGCTCCAGCAGAGCGAGCTGCCCGACAAGCTCAAGGTCGGCGAGGCGATGGAGTTGTTCAGCTCCTTCTATCGCGCCCCGGCCGACTGGCGGGATCTGGTCGACACCCTGCGGCTCAGCGACAAACTCGGCACGCAGTTCCGGCGGTTGTCCGGCGGGCAGAAGCAGCGGCTGTCGATCGCGCTCGCGCTGATCGGCAACCCGAGGGTGGCGGTACTCGACGAGCTCACCACCGGCCTGGACCCGCAGGCGCGACGCGACACCTGGGACCTGATCGAGGACATCCGCGACCGGGGCGTGACGATCCTGCTGGTCACGCACTTCATGGAGGAGGCGGAACGGCTCTGCGACCGGCTCGCCGTGATCGACTCGGGTCGGCTCGTCGCGCTCGATTCCCCGGCCGGGCTCGTTTCGAGGGTCGACGATCGGCAGCGCATCCGGTTCCGCCCGTCGGCGCCGCTGGACCACGCCGTGCTGACCGCCTTGCCCGAGGTCACGTCGGTGGAGCGGGCCGGCAGCCAGCTCGTGGTCACCGGTACCGGAAACCTGCTGCTCGCGGTGACCAGCGTGCTCGCCCGCAACCAGGTCGTCGCCGCCGACCTGCGGGTCGAGCAGACCTCGCTGGAAGACGCCTTCGTCGCGCTCACCGGCCGACCCTTCGAAGCCTGAGGAGACCGCCTTGTCCGCCCTGTCCCGGCTTACCGCCACCGAAACCAAACTGTTCCTCCGCGAGCCCATGATCGTGTTCTTCGCGCTCGCGTTCCCTCCGATCCTGCTCGGCATCTTCGGGGCGGTACCGCCGTTCCGGGAACCCGACCAGTCCCTCGGCGGCCTGCGGGTGATCGACCTGTACGTGCCGATCATCGTCGCGATGAGCCTCGCCATGTTCGCGCTCAACGGCCTGTCCCAGCTCTTCGCCACCTACCGGGAAAAGGGTGTGCTGCGGCGCATGCGGACCACCCCGGTCAAGCCCGCGATGATGCTCGGCGCGCAGCTACTGATGTCCACCATCATGTCCGTGGGCACCATGGCGGTCGTGCTGGCCGTCGGCCGGCTGGCGTTCGACGTACGCCTGCCCCGGCAGATTCCGGCCTACCTGCTCGGCTACGTGCTGGCGGCGCTGGCGATGTTCGCGATCGGTCTGCTCGTCGCCTCGCTCGCGCCGAGCGGCAGGAGTGCCGGCGCGATCGGGACCGTACTCTTCTTTCCGATCGTGTTCTTCGCCGGCCTCTGGATACCACGCGACAGCATGAACGACGTGCTGCGGACGATCAGCGACTTCAGCCCGCTCGGCTCCGCCGTGCAATCGTTGCAGGACGCGACGGCCGGGCACTGGCCGCAGCCGCTGCACCTGGCTGTCATGCTGGGCTGGACGATCGTGGCCGGTGGGCTGGCCGCGCGGTACTTCCGCTGGGAGTAGGTCGCTGAGCGTCGAGGAGTAGGTCGTGAGCATCGAGGCCGAGCTGCGTGCGGAGTTCGACCGCTGGGAGCGCAGGGAGATCGCGCTCTTCAATGTCCTCCCATACCTCCTCCTGGCGGGCAGCATCCTCCTCACGCTGCTGCGGCCGGCCTGGGACGGACCGATGCACGTCTCGGCGGTGCTCGGGCTCGCGCTCGCGACCGTGCTCTGGATGCTCTGTTTCCACACCCTCCACCCGGAGTGGCACCAGAACGCCCCGCTGATGGGCCTCTACTACACGGGCCTGATGGTGCTGGCCGCCGGCCTGGTGGCGATCGCGCCCTTCTTCACCCTCTTCGCCTTCGTCGGCTACCCGCAGGCGTTCCTGTACCTCAAAGGCCGCTGGCGCTATGCCGGCGTCGCGGCCACGGCACTGATCTCGGCGGTGGGGTACCTGGGTGGAGCGGCCGACCTCACCGCCGGGGCGTGGCCGGAATGGATCGCCGTCAGCCTGGTCAGCATCGTGCTGGCCGGCGCCTTCTTCTACTTCGCCGAGCTGGCCGACCAGCGCAACCACAAGCAGAAGCGGGCGCTCGTCGAGCTGCACGAGGCCAATGTCAAGCTGGAGGCGGCGCTGGAGGAGAACGCCGGCCTGCACGCCCAGTTGCTGGTCCAGGCCCGCGAGGCCGGGGTGCTCGACGAGCGGCAGCGGATGGCCCGGGAGATCCACGACACCCTCGCCCAGGGGCTCGCCGGCATCCTCACCCAGCTCCAGGCCGCCGAGCAGACCCTGGACGATCCGTCGGCGGCACGCCGGTACGTGACGAACGCGATGAACCTGGCCCGGGAAAGCCTCACCGAGGCACGCCGTACGGTGCACGCGGTGGAGCCGGCGATGCTCGCCGAGGCCCGGCTGCCGGACGCGATCAACGACGTGGCCAGGCGCTGGGCGGAGGTGCACCACATCGACACGGTGCTGACCACCACCGGCGACGCCCGGCCGATGCACGCAGACGTCGAGGTGACACTGTTACGGACCGCGCAGGAGGCACTCGCCAACGTGGCGAAACACGCCCGGGCCAGCCGGGTCGGCCTGACTTTGTCGTACATGGAGGACCTGGTGACCCTTGACGTACGGGACGACGGAATCGGCTTCGAGCCCGGCGCCAACCGGGCCAGCGCCGCCCCGAACGGAGGGTTCGGGCTCGCCGGCATGCGGCAGCGGGCGCAGCGTCTCGCCGGCCGGTTGGACATCGAGTCCGAGCCGGGTGGCGGCACGGCGGTCTCGGTGGTCGTCCCGGCCATCCCCGCCGGAGGTGCGGATTGATATCGCTGCTGATCGTCGACGACCACCCGGTGGTGCGGGACGGGTTGCGGGGCATGTTCAGCGCCGACCCGCGCTTCGAGGTGCTCGGCGAGGCCGGTGACGGTGCCGAGGCCATCGCCGCCGGGGAGAAGCTCCGACCCGACGTGATCCTGATGGATCTGCGGATGCCGGGGACCGACGGGGTCACCGCGATCAGGGAACTGGCCAGCCGCGGTGTGACGGCCCGGGTCCTGGTGCTCACCACGTACGACACCGACAGCGACGTGCTGCCCGCGATCGAGGCCGGCGCCACCGGGTACCTGTTGAAAGACGCGCCGCGGGAGGAGCTGTTCCGCGCGGTCGAGGCGGCCGCGCGCGGACAGGCGGTCCTCTCCCCCGCCGTCGCGACCCGGCTGATGGGCCAGATCCGCCAGCCGGCCACGGAGCCGCTGTCGCAGCGTGAACTGGAGGTCCTGGAGCTGATCGCCCAGGGTTCGACCAATCGCGAGGCCGCCCGACAACTCTTCATCAGCGAGGCGACGGTCAAAACCCACCTGCTGCACGTGTACGCGAAACTCGGCGTCAACGATCGGGCGGCGGCCGTGGCCACCGCCTTCTCCCGTGGCTACCTCACACCACGCGGCTGACGGCGATCATGATCGGAAATTGCATCGCCGCGCGTCGATGCTGCAAGTACGCTGCCACCACCGTCCGGCCACCGCCGGGCGGAAGGCACAGGCAACCGGTGAGGGAGAACTATGCGCTGGCGTAGCGGGGCATCGGGTCTACTCGTACTGTCAATGATGGTGAGTGTGGCGGTAGCCGTCGGGATGAGCCCGGGTGCGGCCTCGGCCGACAGGGCGAAGGCGTCCGCCGTCTCATACTGGCTCCTCAACGGCCACAGCCAAAAGTGCGCGACGGTGCAGGGAGCATCCACTACGGCCGGGGCTCCGGTCATCCAGTACGAGTGCGAGTTCACCGGTCCCGCCCCCTACAACGGGGAGTGGTTCATCGAAGCCGTAGGCACCGGCAACACCGTCCATATCCGCAACCGCCACAGCAACCAGTGCCTCGTCGTCGAGGGAGCGAGCCGGGCAAGCGGGGCGGCAATCGTCCAGTGGCCGTGTGCGCTCGTCCGGGAGCCAGCCCCGTACAACGAGGAGTGGACGATCGAACATCTGGCCACGGGCTGGGCCCACGTCCGCAACTACCACAGCGACATGTGCCTCGTAGTCAAGGGGGCGGGTACGGCCAACAACGTCCCGCTCATCCAGTACCCGTGCGGGACCTTCCAAGAACCCGCGCCGTACAACGAGGAATGGCTGATCTGACCCGGGCGCGACCACGATAGCCCGGACCCGGTGCGGGGAGGGTCCTGCCTCCCGCACCGGGTTGCCGTCATCCTTATCCGGATGCGTGCCGACTCGCGCCGAGCACCCACCGAATGCGATCATCGTCTTCATGGTGATGATCAAAGAGATCGATGGCGCGTAGGTCGCCGGCGGCGGTGCGGGCAGGGCTTTCCCGCCGGGGTGAAAGCCGCACGACCACGGCGATCGATGGGCTGAGCGCCGGAACCGTCAGGCAGATCGCGACCGTCGAGCGTGCCCGTCTGTGGCCCGGTGCAGTCGCTGCTGCTCTGGCGGCGTGGAGAAGCACCGTTCATGGGTCGTCCGCACGACTGCTCCAGGACGCCGCTAACGCGGGCTGTCCCTGTTGTGACCCACTCGAGCACCGCGACGTGCTGGAGCAAGCCTTGACGGCGCTCGGCCCGCGGGCGCGTCGAGAGGTGCAGCGCATACTCGGTCCGTTGGACGAGGTGTTTCAACGTCGCACACATCATGACCCGATGGCAGCGGCCGGGATGCCGTGGTGGCGTAGGCGTACATGATGTAGCCACCGCCCATCCCTTCCGACGGACATGACCTGCATCAGACGGGATGGTTACGGCAAAGCGCCTTGTCAGCCATTCGGTCTCGCGACTTTGAAAAGCCGAACCAACTCATCATCCAGTTGTTCCACGATGGCATATCCTTCCTGGCTCGGCAGTGGGAGCTGGAACAAGAACGACGTCCCGATTACGGTTCTCACGGCCTCGTCGCCGGACCGTAGGCACTCATTGAGAAAATTGAGCACTCCCCGCCAGTCGAGTTGGTCACCCCCCGCGCCATCGCCGGGGTTGGCGACGTACGCAGCAACCACCTTGCGCGTCACCTCCACCCCGAAAAAGACGTGCGCAAGGAACTCTTCCGGATCATGATAGTAGAAGTCGAGGTTCTCCCCGAGGCTAGGGAAGTTCTCGACGAGATCGAGGGCGAAGCGTTCCTCAGCCCTTGTCATTTGCCACCACCACCTCCGTCACCTGCCGTTCCCAGGTCCGCCGTCGCAATTGGATCCGACGCGCCCACCAGCCTGGCGGGGGTTCACGTCCACTTCTCGGCCGTCGTCATGATCAGTTCCAAGCTCTGGACACTGGGCGGAGCGTAGTCCGGGACCGGCAGCAGCCGTACGAGGGATGCGCCTATTTCTCGTCGACGGTGCGGAAGCGTGCGGTGCACGGCGAGCCTGGTCGCAGACTCGCCGTGCACCGGGCCGGTATCGCTGACGGAGGTTACGGGCGCCGCCGGGTCCGCCGGGGCGGTGACCGATCTGGTACGCCTGCCGCCACTTCCCGGCCACTGGCAGCCGAGTTCCGTGCGGAGTGGCAGCCGGCTGGTGCCCGCGCAGGCCGGTGCTCAGCCGGTCTTGGCCAGCGGGGCCTTGCCGGTCGTACCCTCCGGCATCAGCTCCTCGGCGGCCTTGAGCTGCTCGGCGGTGACGTTCGGGCGGCCGAAGATCCGGACCGCCTCGTAGTAGATCGTCGCCAGGCCGTAGCAGGGCGGCCGCAGCGCGTCGGAGTAGACTGAAGGGAGATTGGACGCCGACTGGAGGCGGTTCCGGCGGGCGGCGCTCTGGTCGCTCGGTCGCGGCGTGTTCACTGTGCGGCCGGCGGCCGTGCCAGGTCAACCCTTCACGGCTCCGGTCAGCCCTCCGACGATCCGGCGCTGGAACAGGCTGAAGAACAGCAACGCCGGGAGCATCGACAGGGAAGTGAACGCCAGGACCTTGGCCGTGTCGACCGAGTACTGCGACGCGAAGGCCTGCACACCGAGGGGCAGCGTAAAGGTTTCCTCCCGGTTGAGGATGAAGAGCGGCAGCAGGTAGCTGTTCCAGCTCGCGATGAAGGTCAGGATGGCCACGGTGATGACGCCGGGCCTGGAGAGCGGAAGCACCATGCGCCAGAAGAAGCCCAGTCGGCTACAGCCGTCGATCGACGCCGCCTCCTGGATCTCGTCCGGGATGGCCCGCACGAACGGGACCAGGATGATGATCGTCATCGGGATGGCGAACCCGATCTGCGGCAGGATCACCCCGGGCAGCGTGTTCATCAGCCCGAGGGTCCTGACCAGGATGTAGAGCGGGGTGATCGCCACGGTGAGCGGGAACATCAGGCCGGCGGCGAAGAGCGAGTACATCGCCCCTCGGCCGCGGAACCGATAACGGGCCAGGATGAAGCTCGTCATGAGGCCGAGGGTGACCACGCCTGCGGTGGTACATCCGGCGACGATGGTGGAGTTGAGCACCTGTTGCCAGAACACCCCGCCGGTCAGCACGTCGAGGTAGTTGCCGGCCTGCCAGGGGCTCGGCCACCCCGCCGGGTCGGTGGTGATCTGCGCGTTCGTGCGGAAGCCGCCGAGGACGATGTAGACGACCGGGGCCAGCATCGCTCCGATGAGCAGCAACGCGACGAAATACACGGCCGGGCTTCCCCAGGCCGTCCTCCGGCTGGCCCGGGTCGGCCTGCGCGCGGCTACGGCGGTCGCGGCCATCAGTTCCTCCCTCCGGTGATCGCGCCCTCGGTGTCGCGGCGCAGGACGAACCGTTGGTAGACCAGCGCGGCGACGAGCGAGACGAAGAACAGGACCACGGCCACGGCGTTGCCGTACCCGTACTCCCCCGCGTTGCGACCGTTGGCCACCATGTACGTGGCCATCGTCGACGTCCCGGCCGTAGAGGCGACGTACTGGCCCCAGATGATGTAGACGAGGTCGAACAGTTGCAGGGCACCGATCATCGACAGGAAGGCCCAGATCCGGATCGTCGGCCCGAGCAGCGGCAGCGTGATGCGGCGCTGGATCTGCCAGTAGGACGCACCGTCGATCGCCGCGGCCTCGATCAGCTCGTCCGGGATGCCCTGCAACCCGGCGAGGAAGAGGATCACGGCGAAGCCGATGTACTTCCAGGTGAGGATGCCCATGAGCGTCCAGATCGCCTTCTCCGGGTCGGAGAGCCAGTCGCTCTGTAGCCAGCCCAGTCCGAGATCCTGGAGGAGGGCGTTGACCGCGCCGCTGCCCTGGAGCATCAGGCTCCAGCCGGTGCCGACGACCACCTCGGAGATCACGTAGGGGACGAAGACGAGTACCCGGATGAGGGTCTGCCCGCGCATCTTCCGGTTCAGCAGCAGGGCGAGCAGGACGGCGGCCGGCCCCTGGAGCACCAGCGACAGCACGACGATCGCGGCATTGTGCTGTAGCGCGTCGATGAACGTACCGTCCTGGAAGACGAGCACGTAGTTGCGAAGGCCGACGAACTCCGTCGGCGGGCCGTACCCCTGCCAGCTGAAGAAACCGTAGTAGGCGGCCATGGCGACGGGGAAGATGACGAAGGAGAGGAAGACGAGCAGTGTCGGCCCTGTCATCAGCGCGATTTCCAGCCGGGCGGGCCACCCGATGCCCTTCCGGGCACGGCGCCCGGCCGGGGGCGGCACGACAGGCGCGCCACCCCCGACCGCCGCCCGACCCGCCGACCGGTCCTGCGCGAGCGGTACGCTCTCGCGCTCTGTATCGAACATCATGTACGGATCTCTACGCCCTCTTGGCGGCGGTCTTGACCGCCTTGACGATGTCCTCGGGGCTGCCCTTACCGGCCAGCAGGTTCACCACGGCGGTGTTGAGGGCGTTGCCGACGTTCTGCCCGTAGACCGTGTCCAGCCACTGCGAGACGAACGGGGCCTTGCTGTATGCCGCGATCACGGACTTCAGATGCGGCTCGGTCACCTTGCCCTGGGCCTCGCTGTTCACCGGCGGCGCCTGGAATGCCTTGTAGTAGGCCTCCTGCACGGGTGTCTGCAACAGGAAGTTGAGGAAGGCGGTGCACTCCGCCTTGGGGGCCTTCGCGGAGCAGGAGTAGCCGTCAACGCCGCCGAGGATGGCGCCGGGCTCACCCGCGCCGCCCTCGATGCTGGGGAAGGGGAACCAGTCCAGGTCAGGCAGTGGCTTCTGGTCCGGCGTCAACGAACCGATGACACCCGGGTTCCAGGCACCCATGAGTTCCATCGCCGCCTTGTGGTTCGCGATCAGACCGGCCGAGCTTCCCGCGCCCTGCTGGGCCGAGGTCGTCAGGAACCCGTTGTTGAACGGCTGGGTCGCGGCGAAGTTCTGGACGTCCTGACCGGCCTTCAGCCAGCAGGGGTCGTCGAAGGTCATGCTCTTGGCGGTCTCGGTGACCGTGCTGGTGCTGCACTCGCGCAACGCGAAGAAGTAGTAGTAGAAGGCGGCCGGCCAGGCGTCCTTGGCCCCGAGGGCGATCGGCTGGGTGCCCGCGGCCTTCAGCTTGTCGATGGCGGTCTGCAACTCGGCGAGCGTGGTCGGCGTCTGGGTGATGCCGGCCTGGGCGAACAGGTCCTTGCTGTAGAAGAAGCCGCCGGGCAGCACCGCCACCGGCATCGCGTAGACCTTGTTGTCGATCGTCTGCGCCTTGAACGAGCCTTCCGAGACCACCTTCTTGGTCGCGTCGGTGATCCCGTCAGTGATGTCCAGCAACTGGCCGGCCTTGACCATCGCGGCCATCTTGCCGCCGCCGCGCTGCATGAACACGTCAGGGGCGTCGCCGGAGTTCAGCGCGGTCTGGAGCTTGCCGTCCAGGTCCTCGTTCTGGATCGACTGGATCTCGATCGTCACGTTCGGATTGGCGGCCTCGAAGTCGGCGACGGTCTTCTCCCAGAAAGCCTTGCCCGGACCCGTCGTGGCGTTGTGCCAGAAGCTCATCGTGACCTTGCCGCCGCTGCGACCGTCGCCCTCCGAGTCCCCCGCACCACAGGCGGCTGTTCCCAGGACGCCCGTCGCCAGGACTACCGACATAGTCAGTAGCTTTCCTGCCCTCATCAACCTGTCCTCTCTGCCGAGTGCGCCCAGATGAGGCTCCCCCTGGACGAACGGGATCGCAGGCCCCGGGTTTGTCCGCCGTGGACGCGCGCCTTCCCTTCTGTCGACAGGCGCCGGTCCGGCGGCCGGGATCGCAGCCACTAACGGCCATCACCACATCCGTCGGACGTCACATCAAGTGTCTATCGACGGGCAAAGACTCGCAGACGGGACCGAGAAAGACAAGACACGTTTCTGAAACTTCCAAGGCCCGGGAGCGAGCCGCGCGTAGCGGCACCGCAGGGTGCGGGATGCCGGCGCAGACACCCTCCATTGAGGTGCGGACGAGTCCCCGGCAGCAATCCGTCACCCGCCCACGCCAGCGAGCGTCTCGTCTGCCAGTCCCCGAGAAGCCGCGCGAGTGACCGGTTTGTCGAGATGTCGCGGCGAGCCTACGACATCTTGTATCGGAGAAGTTCCGGAAATGGCGGCGCCCCCGCTGGACCTGCGCGCCCCGGTGGATCCAGGGTGGTTCAGGTGTCGATCTCACCCATCCAGGCGTACTCCAGAAGCGCCTTGGGCAGGTACTCGGACTCGACCTCGACAGAGATGCCCTGGTCGCGGGCGAGGCAGGCCATGGCCAGCGGCCCCAGAGCGACCAGGCCGTCGCTGTTGACGGCCCTGCCCTCGTTCGCGGTCCAGTATTCCCTGTGCCTGCGCAGCGCATCGCGCAACGCGGTGTTGAACTGCTCGCGGTCCTGGCGCAGGTAGCGGTAGAAGACGACGAGCGATGGACGGAGGATCTTCGATACCCGTTCCGCATCCGCGTACCGGGACAACGCCTCGGGAGCGGTGCCGTCGACCGCGGCGACGAGCTTGCCGCCCACGTCCTGGCGGCCGAGCCAGAAGCTCTGCAGGGTGTCGACCCAGGAGTACATATAGTCGCCGAAGGGCGCCCCGGAGTCACGCAAGACCGAGACCGGCACCTGGGCCAACTGCTTCAGACGCTCGTTCTCGCGGCAGACCATCGCCAGATAGAAGGCGGTGACCCAGGTGCCCGCGTTCAGATGGGACTCGGGTCCGATCGCGGGCAGGATGCGCTCCTGCTCCCTGATCCTGACGGCCACGCTCGTACCCTTCGGCGCGGTGGCCGCCGCGAAGAGCGCGGACCCGATCTGCATGGCCGTGACCCACGCCTCCCAGGTCTCGAACTTCGCCGCCTCCGGATCCATCGCGCAGTGTTGCTGCGCCAGGCTGAGCCAACTGTTCAGCGCCTGGTTACGCACGACGAGCGAGTCCGGGAACTCCGCAAGGATCCAGGTCGCGGTGCTGTTCAGGGCGTGGAGGGTGTCCGCCACGCCCTCCGTGGAGTAGTCGTGGCGGGGAACGGTCACGGGCATTGACAGTCTTCCCTACTCAACATGTCAGACCCGCGTGGACGATCGGGCTAGTGACGCTTGGCCAGGTCTACGAAGCCACGCCACTGTTGAGGGCTGAAGGTCAGGACCGGCCCGCGCCGGTCCTTGCTGTCCCGTACGAGGACCCGGTCGGGGAGGTTGTCGGCCACCTCGATACACTGTCCACTCTCGCTGCGCGACGACTTGTGCCAGTTTGGGGCGGTGTTCACGTCCATTTTTCAGTCGTCCTCATGATCAACTCCAGGCTTTGGTTACCGGGTAGAGCGTAGTCCCGGATCGCCTCCCAGGCTCCTTCAAGGTCCGTCGTGGCATCCGGGCTCTCGATGACGCGACCCTCCAGGTGCCCTTCCAGGAAGCCGACCGATCGGCCATCCACGGTCGCGACCACCAGCGGGCCGTTCAGCCCGACGTAGGCGCCAGCGTCGAATGGAACGACCTGCACCCGCACGTTGGGCAGCTCGCATGCGGTCACCAAGGCTTTCAACTGATCGCGCATGACCTCCGCGTCTCCGACTCTCCGGTGCAGCACCCCCTCGTCGACCACGGCGATCAACTGACAGGGGTCGGGCCGGCGGTACAGGATCTCTTGGCGGCCGAGCCGCGCCGCAACTATTGCGTCGATGGCCTCCGGCTGGGTACGGAAGCCTGCCAGGATGGCCCGAGCGTATGCCTCGGTTTGCAGGAGGCCGGGAACCAGCAGCGGTTGGTAGACCCTGAGCAGGCTCGCCCGACTCTCGTGCTCGTTGAACGGGCGATACCAGACTGGGAAGAGTTCATCCTGCACGAACATCCGGTAGAACTGCATGAACGTGGTCCCGAACGCGCGGTCGACCGCTGTCAGATAGTCCGGGAGGGCTGGCCGCTCGCCCCGCTCCACCGCCCCGACGTGCTTTGCGGAGAAGTGGATCCGCTCGCCCCATGCGTCTTGGGTCAGGCCGAGAAGTTCCCGGGTCCGGCGAAGGTCCTTTACCAGATATTCGCTCGCAGACATAGGCTTTCACGTCCCCCAAATCACTCCGGCGCTCATGGTCATTTTCGGTGGCTTACCTGCGGGTTTCCCGTGCCCGACCAGCATCTTCCGCCGTAATGGGGCCACGGTCCAGGGTGGAATTCAGGCACTCGCCCGCCCCCGTGACCTTCCAATCCGGGTGGGTGCCCACGGGGGCGGTGCCAATGTTCGGAGCCTGGCGCCGCCCCGTCCAATTCCCCGGACGGAAGGCATCGATCATGAAATTCTGGCGCAGATTCAAGCCCTATCACCGCCGGGACTGGCGCCGACTCTGGCGGTACTGCCGGTGTGGCTTTCGCTGGCGCTGCCCGGACTCGGTCGAGCTGGTGCCGATGCCCTACCAGCCACCGCCACCACCGCCGCCGACCCGCGCGGAATACCGAGCGACGGTCCGCGCGCCGGCCCGGACGAACACACCCCGCACCAGGACGACCAACCGTCGCCACGGCTGGGACGGACCCGCCCACGCCAGCGGCCGCGCAGGCAGTTTGGCCCCGGCACAGCAGCACTCCCGGCACAGCACCGCTCGGGCGTGACCCGTGATCGGTCCGCAGGAGCGCTGGTACCGGGCCGTACGAAGGAATGCGCGGCGCTATCCGGCCGGCCGGCACAGCCCGGCGCAGTCGTACCAGTGTCAGACCTGCCAGGACCCCTGGCCGTGCGCGGCGGCCCGGCTGGCCCTGCTGGTCGGTTTCCGGGGTGACCGGGTGGGGCTGATGATGTACCTCGCCTCCCACCTCGCCCGCGCGCTGCAAGCCCTTCCCGACACGCACCCCGCGCTGATCGCCGGTCAACTGCTCTACTGGGTGCCCCGGCGCCGCTGACCCGCCTCATCACCCCTGGCCCGCCCCGGACCACTCTCCCCTGGTCCGGGGCGGGCCACTTGCGACACCAGACGGCACGGCCGGGCAATACAAGGACGTACCCGCGGGCCCGTCGTACGTCGATCGGCGCGAGCCTGGCGGTGGGCCTGACCGCCCTGCTCGCTCTCCTCACCCCGAGTCCCGCCAACGCCGCCGTCGTCTTCGCCGACGGCTTCGAGGAGCCGGTCATCTTCGCCGACTTCGTGACCTACTCCGCCGGGCAGCAGCTCGGCCCGTGGACCGTCACCACCGGCACCGTCGACCTGACCCAGGACTGGCAGGACGCGGAGGGCGACCAGTCACTCGACCTCAACGGCAGCAGCCCGGGCGCGGTCGCCCGAAGCGTGCCGACCACCCTGCTCACCACCTACCGGATCCGGTACGCCCTGGCCGGTAACCCCGACGGCGGACCCCTGCTCACCACCGGCACGGTCACCGCCAACGGCCAGACCGTCGACAGCTTCACCTTCGACACCACCGGCCGGACGCCGTCCGAGATGGGATTCGTGTACCGGACGGCGTACTTCACCAACCTGCTCTCCGGCTCGACCACCATCCGGTTCGCCAGCAGTACGCCGAGCGTCTACGGCCCGGTCATCGACGCCGTACGCGTCGAGAGCTGCCTCCTCGTCATCTGCCCCGCGAGCGCGACCAGGACGGCCACCCGGCTCTCCTGACGGCGGGCGGGTGGAGATCGGCGGACAGTCGGTGTAGCCGGCGGCACGCCGGTGCAGACGGTCCGGGGATCCGGTTCGTTCTCGGCCGGGTCCGCGCGCCGCCGGTTCACCAGGTCGGGGTTGGCGATCGCCAGGTACTTGCCTGACAGGAAAGAACCGAGTACTTTCCTTGGAGGAAAGTACAACTGTTGGGGAGAGGTGGAAGGTTGATGACTCCGGACGACGCGCAGGCGGCGCTCGACGACATCCGGAAGCGGCATGAGCAGTCCCGCGCCGCAGAGGCGCGGCACAGCTCGTCCCCCTTCTACCTGGGTGTCCTGGCGTTGGTCGTGCTCCTCTCCTACGCCTCGTACGACCTGCCCAATCCGTGGGGCGGCGCGATGCTGTTCCCGGTGGTCATGCTGCTGGCGTTGCTGGCGTTCGTCTATGTGCGCCGGGCGCCGGTCCTCCGCAAGCCCAGTTCCGGCGAGCTGCTCGGAGGGGTCGCTTCCGGGATCCTCCTCGTAGCGGTACTCCAGGGCTTGGCGGCGGCCGCTCGGGCGGGCGGATTGCCGGCCCCGCACCTGGTCGCGGCCGCTATCGGATCAGTGGTCTGCCTGCCGGTGGCCATTCGTGCCTGCCGGGGCGCCGGGGCGCTGATACGGCAGCAGGCGGGCCGGTAGAACTGATGGACCCCGACTTCGACGAGTTCCTGCACGTCCCCGCGCGGTTGACGATCGTCGCGCTGCTGGCACCCGCGAGCTGGACGGAGTTCGGCTTCATCCGGGACTCGGTCGGCACGAGCGACTCGGCCCTGTCCAAGCAGCTCTCCGCACTCGCCGCCGCAGGCTACCTGGAGGTACGCAAACAGCCAGGGGCGGGCGCGCGACGCACCTTGGCGCGGCTCACCCCGCACGGCCGGAAGGCGTTTCTGGCCCACGCGGCAGCGCTGGAGCGGATCGCCATGGCCGCGCGGGCACCGCAGCCGGCCGACTCGGAGATCGCCTAGCTAGTCCGGTACGCGCATCGACAGCCGACCCGGCCGGTAGCGCCGAGGTGCGGGTCGGCTGGCGGATTAGCTGGGCTGGTTGGCGAGAGCGAGGAAGCGGTCGACCGCCACGCGGGCATCGGCGCGGATGCGACGGATGGATGGGGGCGGCTCACCCAGCAGTGTCCGGATCTGCACGTCGCGGACCACCAGGCCGTAGAGGAGTTGAAAGGCGTCCGCGGGGTCTTCGACGCGCACGAGGCCCGCGTCGGCCAGCCGGGCGAGGAAGGCTTCGACCAGCGGACCGGTGGTGTGTCGGCCGTGTCGCAGCAGCAGCGCGGCGAGTTCGGCGGACGACATGGCGGCCCGGTTCAACGCCACCGAAGCGTCGCTGGTGAGCAGTCGCAGCAGGTTCTCGGCGATGGCGATCAGCGTCGCGCGGGGCTCGGCCGGACGGTCCAGCGCGGCCGACACGGCCGTGTTGACCTGCTCAGCTTGCCGCTCGATCAATGCCGAGAGCAGCCCGTCGCGGTTGTTGAACCAGGCGTACAGGCTCTCTTTCGAGCAGCCGGCGCGCGCGGCGACGGCCTGCATCGTGGTGCCTTCGATGCCATGGGTGACGAGTTCGGCCAGGGCCGCGTCGAGTGCGCCCTGGCGACGCACCGCCTGCTCCCCCGAGCGGGGCCGGCCGCGACGTGTCTGCCCGGTCAAGATGCCTCCTGAGGTCGACCTGGCGCTAAACCGAACTTGCCGGTACGGTTTAATCCGTACTCGCTGGTTCGATTCTAGCTCGGAGGTCTGGCGTGTCGCTGTCCGTGTCCGCACCCGTCATGGCGCCTGCGCCCCGCCGTACCACTCAGCTCGCCCGCGCCTGGTCGCTGGGCGGCGCTGTGGTCGCGATGGGGCTCATCGCCGGGTTCTTCTACGCCTACGCCTGCTCGGTCATGATCGGCCTGGCCCGGGTCGATGACCACACCTTCATCAGTACGATGCAGTGGATCAACGCGACGGTGCGCAACGGCTGGTTCGCGGCCAGCTTCTTCGGGGCGCTGCCACTGACCGCCATCGCCGCGATCCTGCACCTGCGCCGGGACGGCAGGCCCGTACTGCCCTGGATCGTCGCCGCCTTTCTGCTCTACGTGGTCGCCTTCGCCATCACGATGGGCATCAGCGTGCCGCTCAACGAGGAACTCGCGGCGGCCGGCGACCCGAGCGCCATCGGCGATCCGGCCGCCGTGCGCGCCGCGTACGAAGGGAGCTGGGTCAACTGGAACATCGCCCGCGCCGTCGCCGCGACTGCGGCACTCGGCTGCCTCGTCCGAGCGCTCATCGTGCACGCCCGACTGTTCCCGGCCCGTCCCACCCAGCGGTAGCCGCCGAACGGCGACGTACTCGCGCTTCTGACCACCTGTCCCGCACGCGCTCGCACCGACGGCGGTCGGGCGCTCAGAACTCCATTCCGTGCCGCCGGTCGCCGAGAATACGTTCGCAGTTCTCCTGCTCGGCGCGGGCCGAGAACGGCTCGTCGTCAGGGAACGGTGACGCCGTCCGCTCCTCGTCGCGCTGCCCCGCCCGCACGGCGTCGTTCTCGTCGATCATCGGTCGCCCTCCCGCCGTTTCGGCCCGGACTTCGGTTACCGGCACCGACGATCCGCCCGGTAGCGGCGCAGCGGCAAGTGAACTTGCCGACTCGGCAAACCGGGTCGGCGGGCCGCCCGACACCACCCGGGTCGGCGCGCCGGTCTACCTCGCGGAGTACCCGGTGGCACCGTAGCCGGGCACCGGCGGCCGGCCGGGGTGTCCGGCCGGCCGCCGATCACGGGCGAGGAACAGCTCGACCGGCGTCAGGAGCAGGTCAACCGGGCGGCGGCCCAGTCGCCGTGGTCTTCACCGTTGCCGTTGCCGCCGTCGGTGATCCGCAACTCCAGCCGCTGGCCGCCGGTGACGTCGGCGGAGATCCGTTCGGGCCCGGCCGCACCGGTCAGCACCCCGGTCGCGGCCCGCCGCTCGCCGTCGACCCAGACCTCGAAGCCGACCGAGCCCCCGTCCACCTCGTCGTCGACCCCGACATCGGCCCGGAACGCGCTGCATCCGCCGGCCAGGTCGACCACGATCCGCGACGCTGCGTGCGCCCCGATCCCCTTGTCGTACGTCGTCGCGCCGATGCGCAGCGGCCCCCCGTCACCGGCCGGCTGCTCGCCGTTGCTCATGTCCCGCTCCACCGGCCCCCACCCGTTCTCGGCCACCAGGAACGGCAGGTCGCTCACCCAGCGGTCGCCCGGCGGCAGCGGGGCGCGTACCGTCGTGCGGGCCTCGACGGTGCTCGGGAAGCCGTTGCCGACCGCGTCCACCGTGGCGGTCAGCTGGTAGCTGCCGTAGTCGGTCCCCGGCGGCGCGGTGACCGTGAAGACCGCCTCCTCGGGTGTCCCGAACGCCACCTCGGCCAGCGGGACGGTCGCCGGGCTGACCGTCCAGCCGGCCGGCGCGGCCAGCCTCACCACCGCATCCCGCAGGCCGTCGGCGCACCGGGCGGTGACCGTGACCGCCACCCGCTGCGGTTCGCCTGGGCGGATCTCCGCGCCGGCCGCCAGCGCGACCTCCGGCGGGCAGGGCGCGGCCGCCCGGGAGTCGGGTACCCCGCCGGCCCGGATCTCCCGCTCATTCAGCGGGCGCAGCGTCAGGGTGTACTCGTGTGACCGGTTCGCCGGCACCCGGTACTCGTCCAGCACCGAGTTCGGCGTCTCGCCCATCCCGGTCTCACCGGCGGCGGCGTGCAGCGTCACCCATCCCCGGTTGCGGACCAGCGGAAGTTGGAAGTCGTACTCGGCGCGGGCCAGCTCGTCGTAAGGGGTGACGCTGACGTCGAGGTCGGCGCCGCTGGAGCTGCCGACCAGCAGTCCCCGCCGGCCGTCGGTCAGCGACGCCCACCGAGCCCCGGTGTGGTTCCCGTACGCCTGCGGCCGGGAGTAGCGCACGTACTCCTCGTCGACCGTGCTGCGCCAGACGCCGGTGAAGGCACCCCGCTGCCGGTCGTTGTAGGTCTCCTGCGGCCCCCGGCCGTACCAGGCGAACCGCTGCATCGAGTCCGGTACCCGGACCTGCACGCCGACCCGGGGCAGGTAGGGCAGTTGCCCGACCCCCGCCCCGCGCGGCGTGACCCGGTGTCGCAGCGTGATGGTGCCGCGCCCGTCGATCCGGTAGCGCATGGTCTGGTCGATCTCGAAGGCCGCCGAGCCCCGGGCGACGCTGCGCACCTCGACCACCGCCGCACCGCCCTCCAGCGCGGACGACACGCCGGTCACCTCGGTCCGCAGCCGGTCGAGGCCGAGCGCGTGCCAGACCTCCCGGTCGGCGGTGCCCCAGCCGTACGTCTCGTTGCTGGTCGGCGGCCGGTAGACGTCGAGTTCCGGACCGGTGCGCAGCAGTTCCCGGCCGCCGGAGGTCATCGAGCGCAGGATGCCGGTGCCGGTGTCGAAGCGGTACCGCCAGCCGGGACCGGAGACCAGCACGGTCTCGCCGTCCCGAGTCAACCGGGGGGCGGCGCCGGCCGGTGCCGGCGGGAGTACGCCGGGCACCACCCGGCCGCCGGCGGCGAACTCGTCCCAGCCGTACCGGACACCGTCGGCGCCGATCGCCTCCAGCCGCAGCCGGCGCTGCCGGTCCTGCGGGTTCGGCGGCGCGGCACCGAGGGCGAGGTCGACGGTCTGGCCCGGGCCGAGCCGCAGCGAGCGGGTGCCGGAGCGGAGCGTCCGGTCCACCTCGACGAGCGACCAGCGCAGCCGCAGGTCGAGCGCGGCCGCCGGCTGCTCGTTCTGCACCCGGACCCGGCCCGTCGCCGCGTCGTCGGTACCGAACCGGACCGGCGCGTGTGCCCAGGCCACCTCCACGGTCTCCGGCTGGAGGTAGCGGTCGGTGCCGACCATCCCGTCCGTGCCGGAGAGGCTGAGGCCGAGGCTGTCGAACTCGCCGCGCGGCTGCGCCCGGTCGAAGTCCAGGGCCAGTGCGGCCCGGTGCACCGGATCGGCGGCCAGCTCGTCGGCGGTCAGCGCCGCGCCGTAGACCCGGACGTCGTCGACCAGCCCCCGGGCCAACCGGGTACCCAGGTCGTCCTGCTGGGTGGCGGCGTTGCGGCCGACGTTCACCTCGGACAGACCGGGATCCAGAGGGCCGGAGCGGGCGAGGCTGCCGACCTCGGTGCCGTCGACGTAGAGCCGCAACGCCGCCCCGTCGTAGCCGCCGCTGACCCGGTGCCAGTCGCCGTACCAGTCTGCCGGCACCGGCGCGGCCACCGAAGCCCAGCCGGCATCGGTGGTGACCCCGAACTCCAGGGTCGTGCGGTCCCGCATCTGCAGGGCGTACGCCCGGCCCTTGGTGACCACCGGGAAGCTGCCGGCCCACTCGCCGGGCCGTACCCAGGCGTCCAGGGTCACCGCACCGGTGAGGTCGAGCCGGGGATCGCGGAACACGTTGACGAAATCGTCCAGGCTGGACAGTGCGACGGCCTTGCCGCGCCGGCCGTCGGCCAGGGACGGCTTACCGACGAAGAACGCCTGGATCCGGTTGGCCGACGAGTCCGGGGTGAGGACCAGCGGTTGCCGCAGGTTGGCCTCGGCCCAGTCCCAGACGAAGCCGCCCTGTAGCAACGGGTAGCGCCGGACGAGCGCCCAGAACCGGTCGAAGTTGCCGACGCTGTTGCCCATCGCGTGGGCGTACTCGCCGAAGACCACCGGCCGGGTGGTGGTGCGGGCGATCGATTCGACGTACCCGGGAGTCGGATAGCGCGGCCCCCACACGTCGGCGTACGGCGCGTCGCCGTTCGGGTTGTTGGACTGGTGGTAGAGCAGCCGGGTGGGCTCGTTGGCGTCCGCCCACTCGGCCATCGCGAAGTGCGCGGTGCCCAGGCCCGCCTCGTTGCCGGTGTCCCAGATGATCACACTCGGGTGGTTCTTGTCGCGGTGCACCATCGCCTGGAACCGGTCCGCGAACGCCGCCTGCCACTCCGGCCGGGAGGCGAGGCAGTTGTTCGGGCAGTTCTCGTGGGAGTGGGTCTCGATGTCCACCTCGTCGGCGATCCACAGCCCGTGCCGGTTGGCCAGGTCGTAGAGGTAGGGGTCCGAGGGGTAGTGCGAGGTGCGCACGGCGTTGATGTGCAGGCTCTTCATCAGCGCGACGTCACGGCGCTGCGCCGCCCGGCTGACGTGCCGGCCGGTCTCCGGGTCGGTCTCCGCCCGGTTGGTGCCCTTGATCAGGATGCGTTCGCCGTTGACCATCAGTTGCGCGTCGCGCACCTCGACCTCGCGGAAGCCGACCGCCTGCGCGGTGGTGTGCACCACCCGGCCGTCCGGGTCGAGCAACTCCAGCACCAGCGCGTACAGGTGTGGCGCGTCCGCGCTCCACTTGGCCGGGTCCCGCACCGTGGTGCTGAGCGTGCCCTGCCCGGTCATCGTGCTGACCGTCCGGCCGGTGGCGTCGCGCAGGGTGCCCCGCACGGTGTACCCGTCGACGGGTCCGGCCAGCTCGACCCGGGCGGTGAGGGTGGCGTCCCGGTACCGGTCGTCCAGGTCAGTGGTGACGTACGCGTCGCGCAGGTGGGTCCGCGGGGTGGCGTACAGCCAGACGTCGCGGAAGATGCCGCTGTAGCGCCACTGGTCGACGTCCTCCAGGTATGCCCCCGAACCCCACCGGTGCACCTGCACCGCGACCCGGTTGGCACCCGGGCGCAGCGCGTCGGTCACGTCGAACTCGGCCGGGGTGTAGCCGCCCTGGTCGTATCCGACGTAGCGGCCGTTGACCCAGACGAAGTAGCCGCTGGTGACGCCCTCGAAGCGCAGGAACGTCCGCCGGTCGGACCAGGACGGGGAGACCTCGAACGCGCGCACGTAGGCGCCGGTGGGGTTGACGTCCCGGGGCACCCGGGGCGGGTCGTCGGGCCAGATCTCCTCCGGGATGTTGCGGAACATCGGGTGGTCGACGAAGTCGGACTGCCAGGTGTGCGGCACCGTGGCGATCGGCCAGCCGGAGACGTCGTAGCCCTCGGCGTGGAAGCCGGCCGGCACCTCGTCGGGGCGGTCGGCGATCGCCAGTCGCCAGTCGCCGTTCAGCGGCAGTATCCAGGGCGACCGGGCACTGTGCTCGGTGACGTCGGCGGCGGCGGTCCGGGCGTCCGGGTACGGGTGCAGCATCGCGTGCGGCGCCTGCTGCCCCTCACCGGTCATTCCGGGATCCTCCAGGTAGCGGTAGACGTCCTCGACGGTGACCGGACCGCCGGCAGCGGTGGCGCTGCCCCGGCGCTCGGCGGCGTGCGCGGCGGCCGGCGGCAGCACACCGGGCACCAACAGGGCGAAGAGGGTGAACCCGGCGAGGATCCCTCGTGCTGGCATCAACACCCTCCCACCCGGATCTCCACAGATCCGCACAGAGATCGAAAATTATCAACTCTTCCTAACATCAAGAAGCGACGATATTCAAGAGAATCGGGGTCCCGACCGGACCGGACCGCAGGGCCGGAACGCGGCCGGGGCCGGGAACGGTACCGGCGGACGGCACCAGCACGCCCCGGCTGCTGGTGCCGGAGGCGGAGTCCCCGGCCACTCTCGGCTGAGCGCGATCGGCGCCCCACCGGCCCGGCCGGGTCCGTCGGCCAGCGCCTCGGCTACGGGCCTCCCCGCGCTTCGAGGTGGAGAGGCCCGTAGCCAGCCGAGGTTGTCCAGTCAGGATCGGAGTTCCGTCAGGGCCGCCGCGAGGATCCCGGACAGCGATCTCCGCGCGATATCGTCGCGAAGCGTTTGATAGTGCGGGTAGTAGTCCAGCATCCGACCGGGGTTGGCCGGATCGGGGTACCCGGCGAACGCCCCCCAGCGCCACAGCGCGTACTCATGCCGGGCCGCCATGGGTCCACCAGCGTGTTCCACACATTCGAAGTAACCGGGGATGAACAGCTCGGGGTAGATCTGCCACACCTCCTCCTCGTTCGGAATCGGAAGGTAGAACCGGTCGAAGTATGCGTTGCAGAACACCTGGAACGTGGTCTGGATCTTGGTGAAGGCGGCGATCAGGTACTGCTCCAGCTGTGCGGTCTGAAGGTTGGCCTGCGCCCGCGCCGCCAACGCGACCGGCCCCAGCGAGGTGAGCAGGACGCCGAGGTCGCGCATCGCCCCGAAGTTGAAGTTCTGCCCGACGACGTCGTAACGGACGTTGATCGCCGTGACGCAGGCGGTGGCGTCCTGGGCGAATCGCTGCTTGAGGCTCATCGAGAAGTCCTGGCTCTCGACGAACTCCAGCATGGCGTGCTCGGTGCAGCCCCGGACCTCGGCGACGGTCAGCGCGTCCATGTGGTTCTTGATCGCCTGCTCGGAGCGGCGGACCTCGCTGATCATCATGGTGACCGCCTGCTCCAGGGTCAGCCCACCGCTCCTCGAGTCGCTGTAGAGCGAGTACGCGGCGTAGGCGTACTGCGCCACCTGGATGATCGTGGCGGGGTCGATCGCCTGCGCCGGTCGCGGGGCGGCCGGCACCGCCACCCCGGTGGCCACCACCGCGGCGACCATGCCTCGTACCGCCAACTTCCTCAGCCTGGCCCTCATCGTCAGATCCCTCCGTTGTCGATGTGGCGCTGGTTCCGGGAGCAACGTGCCATGCGCCACTGGACAACGACTGGACGCGACGCCGAGGAGCCCGGGACCGGGCCGCAGCGACCACGCCAGCCCGTCGGCAGCGCATGACGGGGCAGGGTCGCCACCTCGGCCGGCCGGACCAATGCGGCGAGGTGCACCTGGACGGTTGCCGACACCGTTACCGACGACAACCGGACATGCCACTGCGGAAGTGACGTACCCGCGGAATAGACTCGGAGAAATCCTTGCGGGGGGAGGCAAGGGATGCGTTTCGGGATTCTCGGACCACTTGAGATCCACTCGGCTCGTGGTCCCGTGCGGATCGGTTCCAACCGGCAGCGGGCGCTGCTCGCCGCCCTGCTGGTCCAGCCGGCCCGACCTGTCGCGGTCGACGAACTGGTGGCGGCCATCTGGGGTCCGGCCGCGCCGGAGAATCCCCGCGCCGCCGTGCACACCTGCGTGACCCGGCTGCGCCGCAGTCTCGACGAGGCCGGTGCCGAACCGGTCCGGATCGAGCGCCAGGTCGGCGGCTACCGGCTGGCGATCGACCCGCAGGACGTCGACGTCGGCCGGTTCGAGGTGGCGCTGCGGCGGGCCGAGGCGGCCAGGAAGGCGGCGGACCCGGCGACCGAGGCGACCGCCCTCCGGGCGGCCCTCGACCTCTGGCGGGGCGAGCCCCTGGTCGACGTCGGCTCGGACTACCTGGACCGCGAGGTCGTACCCCGGCTGGTCGAACTCCGGCTGGCCGCGCTGGAACGCCGCATCGACCTCGACCTGCGGGCACCGGGCGACCACTCGGCCCTGGTCGGCGAGTTGCACGGCCTGACCGGCCGGCATCCGTTGCGGGAGCGCTTCTGGGTGCAGCTCATGATCGGCCTGACCCGGTGCGGCCGGCGCGGCGAGGCGTTCGCCGTCTACCGCGACCTGCGGCGGCGCCTGCGGGAGGAGTTGGGTGTCGACCCCGGCGAGGAGGTGCAGCGGGTCCACCTCGCCCTGCTCCGGGGTGACCCGCCGCCGACCGGCGGCAGCGACGACCCGACCCGGGCCGTCCCCGAGACGGCACCGTGGACGGCCTCCTGCCAACTGCCGCTGGACGTCGGCGACTTCGTCGGCCGGGGCAGGGAACTCAAGCAACTCCTCGACGAGCTACGGCAACCAGCGGGCGGCGGGCCGGCCGTGGTGGTCGTCAGCGGGCCGCCGGGGGTGGGCAAGTCCGCCCTCGGCATCCGGGTCGCCCACCAGGTCCGGGCCGACTTCCCGGACGGCCAGTGGTATGTCCGGCTGCGCGGCGCCGGACCGGGCCGGCGGGATCCGGCACACGTACTTGCCGAGCTGCTGCGTACCGCCGGGGTGAATCCGGTCGGTCTGCCGGACGGCACGGACGAACGCGCCGCCCTGCTGCGGTCCCGGCTCGCGGACCGTCGGGTGCTGCTGCTCCTCGACGACGCCGCCGACGCCGCGCAGGTGGCGCCGCTGTTGCCCGGTCGGCCGGGCTGCGCCGTCCTGATCACCAGCCGATCGGACCTCGGCGGGGTGACGGCGCTGTACGGCGCCCGCCGGCTGGTGCTCGGCCTGCTCGTCCCCGACGAGGCGCACGAGCTGCTCCGCCGGATCGTCGGGCCGGACCAGCTCGGTGCCGAAGAGGCGGCGGAACTGGCCGATCTCTGCGGCAGGCTGCCGCTGGCGCTGCGGATCGTCGCCGCGAACCTGGCCGGTCGGCCCTCGCTCGACCCGTCCCGGTACGCCAGCCAACTCGCCGCCGGGGACCGGCTGGCGAAGCTCACCGCCGACGGGGACGAGAATCTGACGGTCCGCTCGGCGTTCGACCTGTCCTACGCCGGCTCCGACGAGGCGCAGCGACGGGCGTTCCGGCTGCTCGGGCTGGTGCCCGGGCCGGACGTGTCGGTGCCGGGCGCGGCGGCGCTGTTCGGTCTCGACGAGGAGCGCGCCGGCCGGCTGCTGGACCAGCTCGCCGCGGCGAACCTGGTGGAGCGACACACCATGGAACGGTTCCGCCTGCACGACCTGCTCCGGCTCTACGCCGCCGACCGGGCCGCCGCCGACGAGTCGGCGGACGAGCGGGCGGCCGCGCTGCGCCGCCTCTTCGACTGGTACCTCTACGGCGCCAACGACGCGACGATCCGGTGCTACCCGATGATGTACCCGGCACGCCTGCCGGACCCACCGTCCGGGCTGCGCACACCCGAGCACGAATCCGCCCGGGCCGCCCTGGACTGGCTCGACGCGGAGCGGGCCGGCATCTGCGCCGCCGTGCAGTACGCCGCGCGGCAGGGCCCGACCCGGTACGCCTGGCTGCTCACCTATGCGATCCGGCCGGACATGCTGCTGCGCTACCACATGGCCGAGCTGGACGCGATGAGCGAGGCCGCGCTGGACGCCGCCCGGCGTACGGCCGACCAGCGGGCCGAGGCGATGATGCTGCTGACCCGAGGGACGCTCGGAGTGGCCACCAACCGATTCCAGGAGGCGCTCGGCCACCTCGCCGAGGCACAGCCGCTGGCCGAGGCGCACCAGCAGGCCGAGCTGGCCGCGAGCATCGCCAACATCTGGGGGCTGGTCCATCTCAACCTCGGCGAGCTGACGCAGGCCGCCGCGCAGTTCGACCGCTCGCTGCGCTGGGTCGACGTGATCGGCGAGTCGGCCCGGGCCCGGACCATCTCCACTCTGATCAACCTGGGCGTCGCCCGCCTCGAACTCGGCGAGCTGGACCGGGCCCGGACCTACTTCGCGCGTGCCCTGGAGCTGGCCGAGACGCACGGCTCGCCGTTCAGCGCGGCGACCGCCCTGGTCAACCTCGCCGCGGTCGAACTGGAACTGGGCAACCTGGACCGTGCCCTGGTCCTCTTCGAGGACTCGCTCGACAGATACCAGGAGTGCGGGGCGCGCCCCGAGGAGGCGATCGCGCGGCAGGGGCTGGCGACGGTGCACCGGGACGCCGGACGCTACGACCGAGCCGAGAAGCAGGCCCGGCTCGCGGTCGAGCTGACCGAGCAGATCGGGCACCGGCGGTACGCCGCCGACTCGCTCGCCACGCTCGCCTCGATCTACCTGCTGACCGACCGACCGGACCTGGCGGTGGCGCACTACGCGCGCAGCCACGACCTCGCGGTCGAGTTGGGCTATCCCCGGGTCGAGATCGAGTCGCTGGCCGGTCTCGCCCTGCTGGAGGCCCTCGGCACCGACGGGGCCGCTCCGCCGCCGGGTCCGACGGTCCGGGAGCCGTTGCCGTCCCCACCGGACGTGCCGATCACGGTGGTCGGTCCACCGGCAACCGGAGGCCCCGGCACGCCGGCCGGTCCCTCCGGCACCGTGGTTTCCGAGGCTCGGCCGGACGCGGTGGACCGGGCGAGGGCGGCCGGGCTGCGGCTGATGGAGGCGAAGGCCCTGGTGCTGCGCGCCCGGGTGCGGCTACGAGAGGGTCGCCTCGACGACTCGTCGGACGACGCGGAGCTGGCGCTGACGCTGCACCGCGAGTCGGGATGCCGACTCGGCCAGGCCCAGGCGCTGGTCCTGCTCGGCGAGGTCGCCGCGCTCCGGGAACGCCCGGAGGCGACGGGACGGTGGCGGGAGGCGGCGGAACTGTTCACCGCGATCGGTTCGCCGTTCGCGGCGGAGACCCGGGCACGGCTCGGTAAGCCGCTACCAAACCCCGCCTGATCCGGACGCGGCCTTGGGCACGCCGCGCCGGTCGACGACCCCCGCGCATGGGGCGGCGCGGTCGTGACCGTCGGTAAGCGGCAGGTCCGGCGAACCGGCGAGCAGGTCGGCTCGACGGTGAGGGCGAGGTCCCGGCTGGGCTTGGCCGGCACCGGGCCCCGGTGTCGCCGGCCGGGGCCGTTCCGCCGACCGGTCGAGGCCGGTCCGCCGGTCATGGGCGCACATAGCCGAGGGCGGCACGCACCAGTTCGACCAGGGGGCGCTCCGGATGGTCGGTCCAGTACTGGGTCGCCGCGCGCAGTGCGTGCAGAAACGTCCCGGCGAGTACCCGGGCGCGGAGCGGCGTTTCTGGTGCCTCGGGCAGGCGACGGGCGATCTCGGCGGTGAACTCCTGCTCGACGGTGCCGTACGCGGTGATCTGGTGGGCGGCGAGGCTGGGATGGTTGCGGATCAACCGCCGCTGGGCCAACCACAGCGGGTCGAGGCCGTCGCTCTCCCGGGCCAGTTGCTCGGCGGCCCGGGTGAGCGCGGTCCAGGGCTGCTCGTCGAGCGGCTGGGCGTGCACCAGCTCCAGCAGACGCCGGATTCGCACCAGATCGGCGTGGAAGAGGGCTTCTTCCTTGTTCGCGAAGTAATTCGAGAACGTTCGGCGGGACACGTCGGCGGCGTCCGCGATCGCCTCCACGGTCACCCGGTCCGGCCCCTGCTCGGCGGCGAGCCGGAGCGCCGCCCGATGCAGTGCCTCACGCGTCGCGGCCTTCTTGCGCTCCCGCCGCCCCACCGTCTCATCCATCGGGAACAGCCTACGTGGCGGTGATTCATTTCTCAAAGCGAAAACTTGCACACTGGGCATCAACGCGGAACCCTTGTGTGTGACAACCAACCGACCGAGGAGGCGAGGTGGACACCACCGCTCGGCACACCGCGCTCGGTGACCGGCTCCGCGACCTGATGTCGGCGATGCGGCTGATCCGGCACCGGCGCGCGATCGAACGGCCGGCGGTGCCGTCCGGCCTGGTCGGCATGCTGTTGCAGATCGACGAGCTGGCCGATCAGGCGGCCGGCTGCCACGCCAAGGAACTCGCCGACCGGTCCGGACTCGACCCGTCGACGGTCAGCCGGGCGGTCGCCGCGCTGGTGGCGCAGGGCCTGGTGACCCGGCGCGCCGACCCGGCCGACCGGCGGGCGAGCTTCCTCGTGCTCACCGACGAGGGGCGTACGGCACTGGCCGACGCCCGCGACTGGTACGGCGACCTGCTCCGCGCCGCGCTCGCCGGCTGGAGCCCGGCGGAGATCGACGCGCTGACCAGCGCGCTCGACCGGTTCGTCACCGACATCCAGGGCAGCCTCGACCAGGCCCCGGGACAGATCAACCCTCAAGAAAAGCTGGAGGCCGCGCGATGAGCGCACCGACCACCCTCGCACCCGCGCCGCAAGCGGAGCCGATGACCCATCGGCGCACCCTGGAGGCGCTCAGCGGCCTGCTGTTGGTGCTCTTCGTCGCGATGCTCAGCAGCACCGTCGTCTCGACCGCGCTGCCCCAGATCATCGGAGCGCTGAACGGATCGCAGACCCAGTACACCTGGGTGGTCACCGCCACCCTGCTCACCGCGACCGCGACCACCCCGATCTGGGGCAAGCTGGCCGACCTGTTCAGCAAGAAGGCCCTGGTCCAGACCGCCATCGTGATCTTCGTACTCGGCTCCGTGGTGGCCGGGCTGAGCCAGAACGCCGGGCAGCTCATCGCCGCCCGCGCTTTCCAGGGGATCGGGGTCGGCGGGTTGCAGGCCCTGGTCCAGGTGGTGATCGCCGCGATGATCCCGCCCCGGGAGCGCGGCCGCTACAACGGCTACCTCGGCGGCGTGATGGCGCTCGCCACCGTCGGCGGACCGCTGCTCGGCGGGCTCATCGTCGACACGTCCTGGCTCGGCTGGCGCTGGTGCTTCTTCGTCGGGGTACCGATCGCGATCATCGCCCTGCTCGTCCTCCAGGCCACCCTGCACCTGGTCACGGTCCGCCGGGAGAACGTGAAGATCGACTATCTCGGCGCCGCCCTGATCGCCGCCGGGGTCAGCGTGCTGCTCATCTGGATCTCGTTCGTCGACGGCTCGTTCGACTGGCTCTCCTGGCAGACCGGTGCCATGGTCGGCGCCGCGCTGGTGCTGCTCGGGCTCGCCGTCGTAGTCGAGGCCCGCGCCGCCGAGCCGGTCGTGCCGCTCGACATCGTCCGGCAGGGCACCACGGCACTGTCGATCGTCGCCAGCCTGGCGGTCGGGATGGCGATGTTCGGCGGCGCCGTCTTCCTCGGCCAGTACTTCCAGATCGGCCGTGGCTACAGCCCGACCGAGGCCGGCCTGCTCACCATCCCGATGATGGTCGGGGTGCTCGCGTCATCGATCGTCGCGGGGCAGCTGATCACCCGCAGTGGGCGGATCAAGCCGTACATCGTGGTCGGGGCGATCGTCCTGGTCGCCGGTTTCCTGATGCTCGGCACCATCGACCACCAGACCTCCCTGGTCTTTATCAGCGGGGCGATGCTGCTCGTCGGGATCGGGGTGGGGATGACCATGCAGAACCTGGTCCTCGCCGTGCAGAACGCCGTACCGCTGAAGGACATCGGCGCGGCGAGTTCCTCGGTCGCGTTCTTCCGCTCGCTCGGCGGCACCATCGGGGTCTCGGTACTGGGTGCGGTGCTCGCCCGTCGGGTCACCGAGCAGATCACCCAGGACCTGACCGCGGCCGGCATCCCGGCCTCCGGAGCGGGCAGCGCCGGCGGCAGTCTCAATCTGTCCAGCCTGCCGGACGCCGTCGCGCACATCGTCCGCAACGCCTACGGCGACGCCACCGGGCACATCTTCCTGATCTCCGCGGCGATCGCGGTGGTCGGGGTGATCGCCGCCGCCCTGCTCAAGCCGGTCACCCTGCGGACCAGCCTCGACCTGCCGGACCCGGCCACCAACGCGGCCACCGTGGCAGGTGCCATCGACGGCGCCCCGCCGGCCACCGACCCGGCCCGGGACGGGGCGGCGAGCCCGCGCTGACCCGCACACCGGTGCCCGCCGGCCGTGACCCGGCCGGCGGGGCACCGCACCGATCCGGACGGCCAGCCCCACCCGGGCTGGTCGTCCGGCGTCGACCCCAGGCTCCAGCCCGGAAGCCCGCCGGGCGCCCCGCGCGGGCCGCGCAGCGCATCGTCAGCTCGACGGCTGCACCAGCGTATTCCAGAACATCAGCTCGTAGTCGCGCAACAGCCGGCCGTACCGCCGGGTGTGCGGGAGTGGACGTCCCGCGTCCAGCCCGGCCTGCGCCGCGTCGACCGCCTGCCGCTCCAGATCCGGGGAGGGCGAGGCGAAGAAGTCCAGGAAGGCGCAGGCGGCGTCGTCCCACCCGTACCGGTCACGCAGTGCCCGGGCCAGCCCGGCACAGTAACCGCCCCAGTCGGCGAAGTTGACCGCCAGCGCGAGCGCGACCTCGGCCGGATCCGCGTTCACCGCGAGCCAGGCCACACATCCGGCGTACGCCTGGCAGCCCGCCCGGGGCTGGTAGCCGGCCAACTCCGCCTCGCCCATCCCGGCGCCGGCCGCCAACGCCGGCAGCAGGGGCAGCACCAGCCCCTCGCCCTGGGCGAGCGTGCTGAAGAAGTCGACGGCGGCCGGCTCGGCCGCCCGGGCGGCCAGCAGCAGGAAGGCGCGCCGGTCGGCGGGGACGATGTACCACTCCTCGGCGGCGAGCGCGGCCACCGCCGACAGTGGTGCCCGGCCCCGCACCACCGCCGAGACGAAGCGGTTCTCCGCCGGTGCCGCCGCGAACTCCGTACGCATGGACTCCAGCAGTTCCGCCGCCGTGCTCGCCATTCCGGTGCTCCCCGATCTCCTCGTCGCCATCGCCACCGACCGCCTCGGTACGGGCCCGCTGGTCACGCCTCCGTCCGCGCCACCAACTCGCCCGGCGCACCGTCCGGCACCTGCCCAGCATCGCCCAGCACCCGGCAAGGTCACCAGCGCCGGCCCGCCCGCACGCACACGTCGCCGCCCATGGCGCCGCCACGGTCACGCTGACGGTGAACGGCGGTGCCGCCCAGGTCGTCGACTATCCGAACACCGGCTGGGAGAACTGGCGGCAGGTGGCGGTCAGCGTCACCCTCGCCACCGGGGTCAACACCCTGCGGCTGGGTCACCGCAGCCGGTGGGCCGAACTCGACCACATCGAGATCGCCTGGGGACCGCGGCCGACCGTCGTCACCGTCCTGGCACGATGCCGGCGTCGTAGGCCCGGACGATGGCGCCGGCCCGGTCCCGGACGCCGAGTTTGAGGAAGATCGCCGAGACGTGCCCCTTCACGGTCCGCTCGCTCAGGTGCAGCGAAGCCGCGATCTCGACGTTGTTCGCGCCCGACGCCACCAGGCGGAGCACCTCCAGCTCGCGGCCGGTCAGCGCCGCCACCGAGGAGGCCGGCCGGCCGGCGCGGCGGCCCCGGACCAGCGCCAGCACCCGAGCGGCAACCTGTGGGTCGAACCACGAGCCGCCCCGGGCGGTGACCCGGATCGCGCCGACCAGTTCCGCCGCCGGCGCGTCCTTCAGCACGAAACCCGCCGCGCCGGCCTCGATGACACCCCAGAGCACCTCGTCGTCACCGAACGTGGTCAGCGCCAGCACCGGCGGTGCGCCCTCCACGCCGGCCAACCGCCGGGTCGCCTCGATCCCGTCCAGCACCGGCATCCGGATGTCCATCAGCACGACGTCCGGGGCCAGCCGACCCGCGAGGTCGACACCGGCCCGGCCGTCGGCCGCCTCGCCGACGATCGCGAGGTCATCGTGGGCCGACAGGATCAGCCGCAGCCCCGCCCGGACGAGTTCCTGGTCGTCGACGAGTACGATCCGGATCACCCGGGCACCTCCGCGCCGGTACGCCGCACCGGCAGTGACGCCTCGACCAGCCAGCCGTCGCCGTCCGGTCCGGCCGACACGGTGCCGCCGAGCGCCTCGACGCGCTGGCGCATGCCGGCCAGCCCGGTGCCGCCGCCCCGACCGCTCGGGGTGGGGATCCGGGCCGGAGCACCGTTGCGTACCGACACCGCGAGGCGGTCCGGGTGCCGGACGATCCGGACCACCGCCTCGGCCCCCGGTGCGTGGTGCCGGACGTTGCTGACCGCCTCCTGCACGATCCGGAACGCGGCGAGCCCGGTGTAGGTGTCGACCGACCCGAGGTCGCCGACCAGCTCGGTACGGACCGGCAGACCGGCCTCGGCCACGCCCCGGACGAGGTCGACGATGTCCGCCGCACCGGGCAGCGGCGGTTGCGCCCCACCACCCTCGGCGGGATCGCGCAGCAGGCCGACAATCGCCCGTACGGACTGGAGACTGTCCCGGCCGACCTGCTCGGCCCGGTCCAGCGCCTCGGCCGCCGCCGCCGGGTCGCGGTCCAGCACCTGGCGGGCGCCGACCAGGTTGAGCAGCACGACGGTGAGCCCGTGCCCGACCGCGTCGTGCACGTCGTGCGCGATCCGGCGGCGCTCGGCCGCGGCGGCGGCGACGTCGAGTCGGGCCTGCGCCTCGGTCAGTGCGGCGACAAGCTGCCGCTCCCGCCGGAGGATGCGGCCGATCGACCAGGTGAACAGCGTCCCGGTGCCGAAGAAGACGACGGCGGGATAGTCCTCCCGCCACTCACCGTCGACCGCGACCAGCACCACCGGCACGGCGGCCGTGCCGACCGCGGCCACCGTCTCGGCCGGCCACGACCGGCCCATCGCCGCCAGCCAGGCCACCGCGAGCATGGCCAGGAAGATGGCGCCCGGCGCGTCGTACCAGAAGGTCACCAGCGCCGGTACGCCGACGCCGAGCGCCGCCATCGGCCAGGGCCCGACCCGAACCTGGCCGGCCAGCAGTGCCCAGGGCAGCAGGGCGACGACGAGCGTGCCGACCAGGCCGACGGTGATGTCGGTGGTCAGGAAGACGAGCAGCGCCGCCGCCAGGGCCGCGAGCGGAAAGGCCAGGCCGGTGGTGAACGAACCGCCCCAGGCCCGCAGCCCCGTCTGCTCCACGCCCGCAGACTACCGCCGTGCCGGGTCGGTTGACCCCGTCCCCGGGTACGCCCCGACCCGGTCTCCGGTACGGGTCCGGACCCGGCCCGGGCCCGTACGGAAGCGTTCGCCGGTCCGATGTGGCCGGACGGGCCTGGAACAGACCATGGCGGGCAGCCCCTTCCCGCCACCCCAGGAGATCGCCGTGTTCCGCAGAATTGGTCACTTCGTCGTCCACCGCCGCCGGCTGGTGCTGGCCCTGACCGTCCTCTTCGTCGTCGCCGCCGGTGCGGCCGGATCGGGCGTCTTCGGCCAACTCGGCGGGGGCGGCTTCGCGGACCCGGACGCAGAGTCGACCCGGGCCGAAGCCTTCCTGGCCGAGGTCGGCGCGCCCCGACCCGAGTTGGTCCTGCTGGTCGAGGCCGCCGACGGCGCCGGGGTGGACGACCCGGCGGTGACGGCGGCCGGCACGGCGCTGACCCGGGAACTCGCCGACGGTCCCGGTGTGCTCGGGATCAGCTCGTACTGGTCGACGGGCGGGCAGCCGGCGCTCCGCTCGACCGACGGCAGCGCGGCGCTCGTCGTGGTCGACCTGGCCGGCGACGAGGAGCAGGTCGAGGCGGCCGCGGCCGGCATCGCGGCGGAGTACGCCGGAGGTCGCGGTCCGCTCACCGTCCGGGTGGGCGGCGGGTACGCGATCGACGAGGCCATCGGCGAGCAGCTCGACAGCGACCTGGTCCGGGCCGAACTGATCGCGGTCCCGGTGACACTGCTCCTGCTGCTGTTCGTCTTCGGCGGGATCGTGGCGGCGACCCTGCCGCTGGCCGTCTCGGTGGTCGCGGTGCTCGGCGCGCTCCTCGCGCTGTCCGGCGTCGCGCGCTTCACCGACGTCTCGGTCTATTCGATCAATCTGATGACCGGGCTCGGGTTCGGGCTGGCGATCGACTACTCGCTGTTCATCCTGAGCCGGTTCCGCGAGGAGTTGGCCGCCGGCAGGCCGACGGACGAGGCGGTGGTGCGGACCGTGCGGACCGCCGGCCGCACGGTGGCGTTCTCGGCGCTCACCGTGGCCGTCTCGCTCTCGGCGCTGCTGGTCTTTCCGCTGGCCTTCCTGCGCTCGTTCGCCTACTCCGGGATCGCGGTGGTGCTCTGCGCCGCGGCCGGGGCCCTGCTGACCCTGCCGGCCCTGCTGGCGACCCTCGGCCCGAGGGTGAACGCCGGGTCGCTGCGGTCGCGCCGGCGTACGGCCCGGCTCACCGCTGGGCCGGGCGGCAAGGCCGGGCGGCCGGCCGGGCCGGGCTTCTGGTACCGGCTCGCCGGTGCGGTGATGCGCCGGCCGGTACCGGTCGCGACCGGAGTCGTCGTCTTCCTGCTGGCGCTCGGCATCCCGTTCCTCGGCGTCGACCCGGGACTGCCGTCGCACCAGGCACTGCCGCCGTCCAACGAGGCCCGGCAGGTCGT
Organism: Plantactinospora sp. DSM 117369; assembly: GCF_053764795.1. NCBI lineage: Bacteria > Bacillati > Actinomycetota > Actinomycetes > Micromonosporales > Micromonosporaceae > Plantactinospora > Plantactinospora sp. DSM 117369. The sequence continues at coordinate 6,379,850 of NZ_CM132446.1, forward strand.
CGAGGCGATCGAGAGCGGGTTCGCCGGCAACCGGACCGAGGAGTTCGGGATCGCCCTGCCCGGCGTCGACGCCGACGGCGCGGACGCCGAGGCGGTGACGGCCTTCGCCGGTCAGGTCGGCGCGGTCGACGGGATTGCCGCCGTGACGCCGCACGCGGCGCCGGGCGGTGCCTGGCTCAGCGTGGTGCCCTCCGTCGTACTGCGCTCCGCCGAGGGCGAGCGGCTCGTCGAGAAGATCCGGGCGCTGGATCCGCCCTTCGACTTCCGCGTCGGCGGCGACGCGGCGGAACTCGTGGACGCCAAGGCCGCCATCGGGGACCGGCTGCCGCTGGCGCTGGCGCTCATCGCGACGACCACCGCGATACTGCTCTTCGCCGTGTTCGGCAGCATCCTCGTCCCGGTCAAGGCGATCCTGCTGAACCTGCTGTCCCTGACTGCGACCTTCGGCGCGATGGTCTGGATCTTCCAGGAGGGGCATCTCTCCGGGATCCTCGGCTTCACCGCGACCGGCCAGCTCGACGTGTCGATGCCCATCCTGATGTTCTGCGTCGCCTTCGGCCTGTCGATGGACTACGAGGTCTTCCTGCTCTCCCGGATCAGGGAGGAGTACCTGCGCACCGGCGACAACAGGCAGGCGATCGCCACCGGGCTGGCCCGGACCGGTCGGCTGATCACGGCGGCGGCGGTACTGCTGGCCGTCTCGTTCGCCGCGTTCGGGATCAGCGGCATGAGCTTCCTGAAGCTGATGGGACTCGGCCTGGCCCTGGCGATCCTGGTGGACGCCACCGTCATCCGTGGGCTGCTGGTGCCGGCCGTCATGGCACTCGCCGGTAGGGCCAACTGGTGGGCGCCCGCCCCGCTCAGGCGGCTCCACCAGCGCTGGCACCTTCAGGAGAACTGACCGGCGGCAGCCCAGGCCCGGGCGCCGAGCCGCCGGCTGCGGCCCGGCCGACGGCGGACCCGTCCCGGTCGTCGCCCAGAGTTCCCCAACCGTCAGAGGGCTCGTCTCCCGGGCCGGCAGGCCCGTCTCCCGCGTCGGCGTGTCCGGGCCGGCCGTCGGCGGGTGGGCGGGCGGCCGGCACCAGCAGGAGCGCGGGCAGCAGGATCAGCGGCACGACCAGCAGGGCCCGGAGGCTGCCGACCCGGTCGCCGAGCAACCCGACCAGGGGCGGCCCGGCGAGGAAGGCGGTGTAGCCGATCGCCGCCACCACGCTGACCCGGGCGGCGGCCCGGTCCTCCTGGTCGGCCGCCGCGCTCATCCCGATCGGAAAGCCGAGCGAGGTGCCGAGCCCCCACAGGACCACCCCGGCCATCGCCAGCGGCCACGGGCTGGCCAGTACCGCCACCGTGGCGCCGATCGCGGCCAGCGTGGTGGTGCAGAGGAGTACCGGTACCCGGCCCCAGCGGTCCAGTGCGATCGTGCCGGCGGTACGGCCGACCGTCATCGCGGCGACGAAGACCCCGAAGGCCAGCGCGCCGACGGCGTCGGATACCCGGTGGCCGTCCACGAAGGCCAGCGCCAGCCAGTCGTTGGCGGTCCCCTCGGTGAAGGCCATCACCAGCACCAACAGGCCGATCAGCAGGGTACGGGGCTCCCGCCAGGCGGCCAGTGCACCGCCGCCCCGGGCCCGGCCGCTCTTCCCGTCGGCCGGCCGAGGGTCGCGATCCGGCAGGAACGACCGGACCGCGGGTAGCGTACCGGCGACCATCGCCACGGCGGCCAGCCCGAGATGCAGCCCGATCGGCACGCCGAGCCGGGCGCTGCCGGCTCCGGCGACCGCCCCGGCCACGGTGCCGAGGCTCCAGGCGGCGTGGAACCGGGGCATCACGGTACGGCCGAGCCGCCGTTCGACGGCCGCCGCCTCGACGTTCATGGCGACCTCGCAGGTGCCGGAGCCGTACCCGACGGCGAAGAGTCCGACCGCGACGGCCGGTACGGCGTGCCAGCTCCCGGCCGCGACTCCGGCCAGCGCCAGTCCGAGCGCGGCCAGCCCGGTCGCGGCGGCCACCACGCGGGCGGCGCCGAACCGCTGCGCCAAGGCCCCGGCGGTCGGCAGTGCCAGCAGGGCACCCGCGGAGAGCGCCAGCAGCAGCAGGCCCAACCGCCCCGGGGTGAGCCCGAGCGCGTCCCGGGCCGCCGGCACCCGGGCGAACCAGGAGGCGACGGCGAGCCCGTTGAGCCCGAAGACCACGGCGACGCCGGTCCGGGCGGCCAGGACCTGCCGGGGTACGACCGGTGGCCGGTGCGTATCGGTGGATGCGTTCACCTGCTGCTCCTCCGCTTCCTCGACGGCCAGCCTCTTCGCCGGTCCCGGCCGATCGGGTGAGCCGCCGGGTGGCCCTGCCACCCGTGCGGTCCGTCGGTCGGCGGCTGGAGGTCGAGCCGTCCGCCGCACTGCGCGGATCGAACCCGCCGCGCTGTCGCGATTGGATGTCTAGGTGATCGCACCCCTGGGAGCGCTCTCGACGCAACCCGACGACAACGAGACCTCGGGACTCGGCATTGCCCGGCGGCAGTGCTGCGAGCGCGCGTCCGCCGGTCGACCCGCCGCCGGGCACCGGCTCGCCGATCTTGCGTCGCGGGTGCATGATTTTCCCATGGCTCAGCCCGGTCGTCGCGTCTCCGCAGCACCATGCCCCGGTCAGGTCCGCTCCGGGGAGCTGGCGTGACCGGCGGGCCACTGCGGCGGGCCACCCTGGAGGACGTGGCCCGGGTGGCCGGGGTCTCCCGGTCGACGGCCTCCCGGGTCATCGCCGGATACGGCGCCGCTTCCGCGACCGCCCGGGACCGGGTCGTCGCGGCCGCCGCGCAGCTCGGCTACGCGCCCGACCCGGCGGCCCGGGCCCTGGCCACCGGTGCCGGGGTACGCCTGGTCGTGGCCGTCGCCGGCGCGGTGCCGACGGTGCTGCACGACCCGTACGTCGACCGGGTGGTGCGGGCCGCGGCCGAGGTCTGCGCGCCCCGGGAGGTCGGGGTCTCCCTGGAGTGGCTGCCGCTGCACGCACCCGCCCGGCTACGGCGGTTGGCGGAGGACCGCAGCGTCCGCGGGGTACTCGTGGTCAACACCACCGAACTGATCCTGGAGGCGGTGCCGACCGCGCTACAGGGCCGGACGGTGTCGATCGGCATCGGCTCCCGGACCGTACCGTCCTTCGACGTCGACAACGCCGGTGCGGCCCGTACCATCTTCGGACACCTGATCGCCTCGGGCCGGCGCCGGATCGCGATGATCACCGGCCCGGACTGGATGCCCTGCAGCCGTCGACCGGTCGCCGCCTACCGGGAGGTGACGTGGGCGGCGGGGCTGCCGATCCGGTTGGTGCCGGGCGACTTCACCGCCACCGGCGGCGAGGCCGCGATGCTGACGATCCTGGAGCGCTGGCCGGACACCGACGCGGTCTTCGCGAACAGCGACGCCATGGCGCTCGGTGCGCTGGCGGCGCTGCGGCGGCGCGGGATCGACGTGCCGGGGGACATCGCCGTGGCCGGCTTCGACGACGTGCCGTTCGCCGCGCTGAGCGCGCCGGCCCTGACCACCGCGAGCCATCCGGTCGAACAGATCGCCACGGCGGCCGCGACTGCGGTACTCGAGCGGGCCTGGGTGCCGCCGGCCACCGCGTACCCCTCCGAGCTGATCCTCCGGGAGAGCGCCTGACGCTCGTCCTTTGGGAAAGCTGCTGCCGCTGATCGTCGAGGAGTGTGCCTGAGGCTCATCCTCCGCCGGTGGGAGGAGCGGGTCACAGGGGGTTGCGCACTGTGCCTTAGGGCAGGCTAACCTAACCGCACGACGTCGCCCTCCCCTGCACCCGATCGCACCCGAGACGACTGGAGAACCATGTCTGCGCACCTCGTGACCCGGCGCGGCTTCCTGTGCGGTGTCGGCGCCACCGGCGTACTGCTCGGACTGGCCGCCTGCGGTGACGCCGGCTCCCCGGGCGGCGGCGCCTCCGGCGGCACCTCGCCGTTCCGCTACACCGACGGGCGGGGCCGGACCGTCGAGCTGGCCAGCCGGCCGACCAGGGTGGTCGCGCAGAGCAGTGCCGCCGCCGCGCTCTGGGACGCCGGCTTCCGGGTGACCGGGGCGTACGGAGAGCTGAGCACCACCGACGGGAAGCTCAACTACCAGGCCGGGAACATCGAACTGGACAAGCTCGACGTCATCGGCAGGACCTGGGGCGAGTTCAACCTGGAGCGGTACGCCGCGCTGCGCCCGGAACTCCTGGTCGACCTCTCCTTCGACGACAAGACCCTCTGGTACGTCCCGCAGGCCAGTGTCGACGAGGTCGACGCCCTGGCCCCGTCGATCGGCATGAAGATGCCCGGCCTCGACCTGCCGCAGATCATCGACGGCTTCATGCGGCTCGCCGCGCAGCTCGGCGCCGACCCGGAGGCCGGGCCGGTGCGGGCGGCCCGGGCGGACTTCGAGGCGGCGGTCGCCGAGGTGAAGGCGGCGATCGCGGCAAAGCCCGGACTGCGGGTACTCGCCGTCTCCCGCGACGCGGAGAAGTTCTACATCGCCGACCCGAAGGCCCACCCGGATCTCAAGCACCTGGCGGCACTGGGGATGACGTTCGTGCTGCCGTCGGCGCAACTCGGACCCGGCGAGTACTTCCAGGAGATCAGCTGGGAGCAGATCGGCAGCTTCCCCGCTGACGTCGTCGTTTACGACGGTCGGGAGGTGACCAGCGTGGCGGGCAAGGCCGAGAAGATCCCCACCTGGACCAACCTGCCGGCAGTGAGGGCCGGTCAGGTCTACCCGTGGAAGCCGGCCGCCCCGTACAGCTACCTGGCCAGCGCGCCCATCTATCGGGACGTGGCGGGCTGGCTCGGCAAGGCGAAGCCACTGGGCTGAGCCGCACCGGAAGCGACAAGCGGCATCGGGATCGGGATCGGGATCGGGATCGGGATCCAGTTTCAAGTTGCATACATTGCAATGTCCGCATACTTTGTCCCCATCGGCGTCGACGGCGGGAGGCTGGGCAGATGGGCGCGGGCCACGACCACGGCGGCCAGGCGATGCGGGCCGGCGAGCGCCATCGCAGACCGCTCTGGGCAGCAGTAGCCGTACTCGGCACCGTCCTGCTGCTGGAGGCCGGGGCGGCGTGGTGGACCGGCTCGCTGGCGCTGCTCTCCGACGCCGGACACATGTTCACCGACGTGCTCGGCATCGGCCTGGCCCTGGCCGCGATCACCGCCGCCAGCCGGGCCGCCCGACACGCCCAGCGCACCTTCGGGCTCTACCGGCTCGAAGTGCTCGCCGCGCTGGCCAACGCGGTGCTGCTCTCCGGTGTGGCGATCTTCGTGATCGTCGAGGCGGTACGCCGGTTCGACGACCCGCCGGAGGTGCTGGCCGGGCCGATGCTGGTGGTCGCGATCGTCGGCCTCGCCGCCAACGTCGTGGCGTTCCTGCTGCTGCGCGCCGGCGCCAAGGAGAGTCTCAACGTCCGGGGCGCCTATCTGGAGGTGCTCGGCGACCTGCTCGGCTCGGTCGGGGTGATCGTCGCCGCCATTGTCATCGCCACCACCGGCTGGCGCCACGCCGACCTGGTCGTCGCGGTCGCCGTCGGCCTGTTCATCCTGCCCCGCACCTGGCAACTGGCCCGGGTCGCGGTACGGGTCCTGGTGCAGGCCGCGCCGCCGCACATCGACGTCGCCGCCGTGGCGACCAGCCTGACCGGCGTACCCGGGGTCGCCGGAGTGCACGACCTGCACGTCTGGACCCTGACCTCCGGGATGGACGTCGCCTCCGCACACCTCGCGCTGGCCCCCGGCGCCGACGTCGCCCCGGTACTCGCCGCCGCGCGGGCCCGGCTGCACGACGGCTTCGGCATCGACCACTGCACCCTGCAGATCGAGCCGCCCACCACACACAAGGTGTGCCAGGACGCCGACTGGTGACGACGGCCGGTCAAGCCCCGGGTGACCGACCTACCACCGGGCCGCCGTGGCACGCGGCGGCGCCGCCGGCGCTCAGCCGGGCTGCCGGGGTGGTGCGGTGCTCTCCCGTACGACCAGCTCGGTGACGAGGTCGATCCGGGTGGTCGACAGTTCCACCCCCCGGGCCAGGTCGAGCAGCATCTGCGTGGCGGTGCCGGCCATGTCCCGCAGCGGCTGGTTGACGGTGGTGAGGGCCGGGCCGACCCAGGAGGCCACCGGCAGGTCGTCGTAGCCGATCACCGAGAGGTCCGCCGGCACGTCCAGGCCGAGCTGCCGGGCGGCCCGGAGCACCCCCAGCGCCTGCATGTCGGAGCCGGCGAAGACCGCCGTTGGCCGGTCGGGCCGGGTCAGCAGCTCCAGCCCGTGCTGGTAGCCGGCGTGCGCGGCGAACATGCCGTACCGGACCAGCTCGGGGTCGACCGGGATCCCGGCCTCGTCGTGCGCGGAGCGGAAACCGGCGGCCCGGGCCCGGCTGCACAGCACGTCCTCCGGGCCGGAGATGCAGGCGACCCGGCGGTGGCCCAACTCCAGCAGGTGCCGGGTGGCGAGCAGTCCACCGTTCCAGTTGTTGGAGCCGACCGTCGGCACCGAGGCCGAGGTCGCGCTGTCGGTGTCGACCACCACCAGCGGAATCGACCGGCGCTGGAGCTGCTGCCGCTGCGGCTCGGTCAGGTGGCAGAGCACCAGCAGTACGCCGAGCGGCCGCCGCAGCAGCACCCCCTCCAACCACTGCTGTGAGGGCCGGTGCTCGCCACCCAACTGGGAGAGCACCACGTCGACCTTGGCAGCGTCGGTCACCGCGTGTACCCCGTGAATGATCTCCGTCGCCCAGCCCGAGTCGAGCTGGTGGAAGACCAGGTCGATCTGCTCCACCTCGGTCGGTTGGCGCTTCGCGCGACGCCGGTACCGGTGCCGTTCGAGGCTGGCCTCGACCCGGGCCCGGGTATCGGGCGCCACGTCCGAACGGCCGTTGAGGACCTTGGAGACGGTCGTCAGGGAGACCCCGACCTCGTCGGCGATGGTCGCGATCGTCGCGGCACCAGTACTGACGATCCGCCGGGACCTCGTCATCGACAGCCTCCCGCAACTATCCGAAACTTTCGGTGCGAAACCCTAACACCGGGCGGACCCGCCACGGTTCGATCTTGCGGTGGCATCCGGCTGACCGTCCGGATCGCTCTACGCACGATATGCGATGAGGTCACGGATCCAGCAGTTCAGCCACCCTTGACACATCTTCGCCACGACGCATAGGTTCCCCCGCACAGGTAACGCGGATATTGCCGAAAGTTTCGAAGACTCGCCGGCCTGACCAGCCCGCTGTCCGGATCGGACGGTGCCACGGTCGGCCCGAAGGGGTGGCATGAAGAGCCAGTTGCCCGTGGCCGCGGGCGCCACGACGGACATCGCCGCGCCATGGCGCGATCCGCGACTCTCCGCCGCCGAGCGGGCCGAGGCACTCATCCCGCTCATGTCGCTGGAGGAGAAGGTCGCCCAACTGGTCGGGGTCTGGGTCGGCGCCGACGCCTCCGGCGAGGGGGTCGCCCCACACCAGTTCGAGATGATGGACGACGCGCCGCAGTGGGACGTCGTCATCCGGCACGGGCTCGGCCAGCTCACCCGCCCGTTCGGCACCGCGCCGGTCGACCCGGTCGCCGGCGCGCGTTCGCTGGCGGCCTCCCAGGCCCAGATCGTCGCGGCGAGCCGGTTCGGCATTCCGGCCCAGGTCCACGAGGAGTGCCTCACCGGCTTCGCCGCCTGGCGGGCCACCGTCTATCCCGCGCCGCTGAGCTGGGGAGCCTCCTTCGACCCGGAACTGGTCGAGGAGGCGGCGGGCCGGATTGCCCGCTCCATGCGCGCGGCCGGGGTGCACCAGGGCCTGGCCCCGGTGCTGGACGTGACCCGCGACTACCGGTGGGGCCGGACCGAGGAGACCATCGGCGAGGACCCGTACCTGGTCGGCACGATCGGCGCGGCGTACGTGCGGGGCCTGGAGGCCGGCGGCGTCGTCGCCACCCTGAAGCACTTCGCCGGCTACTCGGCATCCCGGGGTGGCCGCAACCTCGCCCCGGTGCCGATGGGGCGCCGGGAGTTGGCCGACGTCATCCTGCCGCCGTTCGAGATGGCCCTGCGCCTCGGTGGCGCCCGATCGGTGATGAACTCCTACGCCGAGATCGACGGCGTACCGGTCGCCGCCGACGAGAGCCTGCTGACCGGCCTGCTCCGCGACGAGTGGGGCTTCACCGGCACGGTGGTCGGCGACTACTTCGCGGTCCGGTTCCTCCAGACCCTGCACCGGGTCGCCGCCGAGCCCGGCGACGCCGCCCGGCTCGCGCTGCGGGCCGGGATCGACGTCGAGCTGCCCACTGTGGACGCCTTCGGCGCCCCGCTGGTCGAGGCGGTCCGCGCGGGCGCGGTCGACGAGGCGCTGGTCGACCGGGCCCTGCACCGGGTACTCGCGCAGAAGGCCGAACTCGGCCTGCTCGACGAGGACTGGCGGCCGATGCCCGACGACGTCGAGCGGCTGCGCCTGGACGACGAGGTCAGCCGGGACGTCTCGCTCCGACTGGCCCGGGAGTCCGTCGTCCTGCTCCGCAACAGCGACGGCGTGCTGCCGCTGGCCCCGGAGCAACGGGTGGCGCTGGTCGGCCCGCTCGCCGACGACCCGATCGGCATGCTCGGCTGCTACACCTTCCCCGCCCACGTCGGGGTGCGGCATCCCGAGCACGGGCTCGGAGTGGAGATCCCCTCGCTGCGCGACGCCCTGCGCCGGTTCCACCCCGGGCTGCGATACGCGCCGGGCTGCGACATCACCGGCGACGACACCTCCGGCTTCGCCGAGGCGGTGGCCGCCGCGCGGGAGTCCGACGTCTGCGTACTCGCGGTCGGTGACCGGGCCGGCCTGTTCGGTCGGGGGACCTCCGGCGAGGGATGTGACGCCGTCGACCTGCGACTGCCGGGCGTACAGGCCGAGCTGGTGGCGGCGGTACTCGGCACCGGTACCCCGGTGGTGCTGGTGCTGCTGGCCGGCCGCCCGTACGCGCTCGGCGACGAGTTCGATCCGGCCGCCGCCGTCGTAGCGGGCTTCTTCCCCGGTCAGCGGGGCGGGCAGGCGCTCGCCGAGGTGCTCACCGGCGCGGTGAACCCGTCCGGGCGGCTGCCGGTGAGCGTGCCCCGGGACGCCGGTGGGCTGCCCGCCAGCTATCTCGCCCCGCCGCTGGGCCACCGCTCCGAGGTGTCGTCGGTCGACCCGACCCCGGCGTTCCCGTTCGGGCACGGACGCAGCTACACAACGTTCGAGTGGGGTACCCCGGAGGTCGTCGGACCGGACGGGCGGCCGGAGGCCGACCCGGACCTGGTCACCGACTGGCCGGTCGACGGCGAGGTGACCGTCCGGGTCGCGGTCCGCAACACCGGCTCCCGGGCCGGCACCGAGGTGGTGCAGCTCTACCTGCACGATCCCGTCGCGCAGACCACCCGACCGGTGGTCCGGCTGGTCGGCTACACCCGGGTCCCGCTGGAGGCCGGCCAGGCGGCGTACGCGACGTTCACGGTCCCGGCCGACGTCACCTCGTTCACCGGACTGCACGGCCGGCGGATCGTCGAGCCGGGCGACGTGGAGCTGCGGTTCGGCCGCTCCAGCGGTGACCCGGCGGCGCCGATCCGGCTCCGCCTCACCGGCGCCGAACGCGAGGTCGGCCGCCGGCGGCAGCTGCTGTCGCCGGCCCGGGTCGAGCCGGTCCCCACGCTCCCGCCCACCGCCGCGGAGGTACGAGGATGAGTGCACCCACGACCGCGGGCCCACCGCCCGTGACCGTCGAGCCCGACCGGCCGGACCCCGGCGGCACCGGCCGCCGGTCCCGAAAACACCGCCGGACGTGGCGGCAGGCGATCCGCCGGGACTGGCAGCTCTATTCGCTGGCGATCCTGCCGCTGCTGTTCTTCCTGATCTTCCGGTACCTGCCGATGCTCGGCAACGTCATCGCGTTCCGGCGCTTCCAGCCCGGCGGCAACGTCTTCGGCGAGTACTGGGTCGGCCTGCGGTACGTGAAGATGTTCCTCTCCGACCCGACGTTCTGGGAAGTCTTCACCAACACCCTGATCCTGGGCACGCTGACCCTGGTGGTCTGCTTCCCGCTGCCGGTCATCCTGGCGCTGCTGCTCAACGAGGTCCGGACCCGCAAGCTCAAGCGGTTCGTCCAGTCGGTCTCCTACCTGCCGCACTTCCTGTCGATCGTGATCGTGGCCGCGATGGTGATGCAGCTACTCTCCACCGACGGCACGGTGAACCAGCTCGTGCAGGCCACCGGTGGGGACGCCATCCCGTTCCTGCAACGGCCGGAGTGGTTCCGCACCATCTACGTCTCCTCGGAGGTGTGGCAGACGGTCGGCTGGGGCACGATCCTCTACCTCGCCGCGCTGACCACGATCGACGACAACCTCTACGAGGCGGCCCGGATCGACGGTGCCAACCGGTGGCGGCAGACCTGGCACGTCACCCTGCCCGGTATCCGGCCCACGATGGTCACGCTGCTGATCCTCAACATCGGAACGTTCATGGCGGTCGGCTTCGAGAAGATCCTGCTGCTCTACAACCCGTTGACGTACCCGACGGCGGACGTGATCTCCACGTACCTGTTCCGGATGGCGTTCCAGTCCAGCAACTTCAGCTACGCCGCCGCGATCGGACTCTTCGAGGCCCTGATCGGGCTGACCCTGATCCTTTCCGCGAACGCGATCTCCCGTCGCACAGTGGGGACGAGCCTGTGGTGACCGTGGATTCCAGCACCGTCGCGCCCGAAGCCGCCGACCCGGAGCGGGCCGCCGAGCGGCTCGGCCGGCCCCGGCGACGGCGGGGCATCCAGACCACCCGGGGCTACCGGGTGTTCCAGGTGATCAACGCCATCGTGCTGACCGGCGTCGTGGTGGTGACGCTGTATCCGTTCCTCAACATCGTGGCCCGGTCGCTCAGCGACGAGGCGTACATCATCGCCGGCCGGGTCAGCGTGGTGCCGCGCGGCTTCAACATCGACACGTACAAGCTGGTGATGTCGGACTCGCTGTTCTGGACCAACTACCGGAACACGGTGGTCTACACCGTCGTCGCCACGGCCATCGCGATGGTCCTGACCACCTGCTTCGCCTACGTGCTGTCCAAGCACCACCTCAAGGGCCGCACCGTGCTGATCGGCATCGCGGTCTTCACCATGTTCTTCAACGGCGGGCTGATCCCCAACTACGTCCTGATCAGCAGCCTGGGCATGACGAACACCATCTGGGCGATCGTGCTGCCGAACGCGATCAGCGTCTTCAACCTGCTGGTCATGAAGGCGTTCTTCGAGAGCCTGCCGGTGGAGCTGGAGGAGGCCGCCGCCGTCGACGGCCTGAACACGTACGGGATCCTGCTCCGGATCGTGCTACCGCTGTCGAAGGCGGTGATCGCCACGATGATCCTCTTCTACGCCGTCTCCTTCTGGAACTCCTGGTTCTCCGCCTTCCTCTACATGGATCGGCAGGATCTGCTGCCGGTCACCGTCTATCTGCGCAATCTGATCGCCGGAGCCGTCGGCGCGGAGAACGTCGGCGCCATCAACGAGGCGAACGAGGTACAGGCCGAGGCGACGCTCAAGGCCGTGACCATCGTGCTCACCACCCTGCCCATCCTGCTGGTCTACCCCTTCGTCCAGCGGTACTTCGTGTCGGGCGTGATGCTCGGCGCGGTGAAGGGATAGCCCGGCAGGCGGGGGTGAGCCGTCGAACCCACGAACCACCAGCGAAAGGAAGCCTGATGTTCCAACGAGCCCGGCGCCGAGCAGCGGTGGTCGCTGCCGGCGCGCTCACCCTCTCGCTCGTCGCCTGCGGCAGTGGCGACGATGGGGAGTCCGAGGACCTCTCGGAGAACCGCGCCGGCGCAATGGCCGAACTCGGCGTCAACCAGCAGTTCAAGGCGACCGAACCGGTTTCCTTCTCCCTCCTCTACAACAACCACCCGAACTATCCATTAAAGAACGACTGGCTGTTCTGGACGGAGCTGAACAAGCGGACCAACGTCACGATCGAGCCGGTCGCCGTACCGCTGAGCGACTACGAGCAGAAGCGCAGCCTGCTCATCGGCGCCGGCGACGCGCCGATGATCATCCCGAAGACGTACCCGAGCCAGGAGGACACCTTCGTCTCCTCCGGCGCCATCCTGCCGGTCAGCGACTACCTCGACCTGATGCCGAACTTCAAGGACAAGATCGAGAAGTGGAACCTCACTCCTGAGATCAACCAGCGGCGCCAGGCGGACGGCAAGTTCTATCTGCTGCCCGGGCTGCACGAGAAGCCCTGGCACGACTACTCGCTCGCGGTGCGGACCGACATCCTCGCCGAACTGAACCTGGAGATCCCGAAGACCTGGGACGAGCTCTACACCGTACTCAAGGCGATGAAGGCGGCGTACCCGAACACCTTCCCGTTCTCCGACCGGTTCAGCCAGCCCAACCCGGCCGGCAACCTGCTGAACATCCTCGCGGCCTCGTACGGCCTGGAGGGCGCCGGCTGGAACTTCCAGCACGTGAGCTGGGACCCGAACGCCAAGAAGCTCTTCTACACCGCCGCCAGCGACAAGTACAAGGAGATGTTGACCTACCTCAACAAGCTGGTGAAGGAGGGGCTGCTCGACCCGGAGAGCTTCACCCAGACCGACGACAACGCCCGGCAGAAGCTGGCCAACGGCAAGTCGTTCGTGATCAGCAGCAACGCGCAGACGCTGGTCAACGACTACCGCCCGGACCTGGCCAAGACCCTGCCGAAGGCGACGCTGACCAAGATCCCGCTGCCGATCGGCCCGGCCGGCGAGATCAACCCGGCCAGCCGGCTGGAAAACGGGGTCATGATCTCGAAGAAGGCCCGGGAGAGCAAGAACTTCGTCGCCATGATGCAGTTCATCGACTGGCTGTTCTACTCCGACGACGGGCAGACGTTCGCCCGCTGGGGCGTCGAGGGCACCACCTTCGTCAAGGACGCCGCCGGCAAGCCCACCCTGCACCCCGACGTCAACGTCATCGGGCTGCGCCCGAATGCCCCTAAGCACCTGCAGAAGGACTTCGGGTTCTACAACGGCGTCTTCGCCTACGGCGGCAAGCCGGAGCTGGTGCAGTCCTTCTTCTCCCCCGAGGAGCAGGAGTTCCAGAAGGTGATGAACGCCCGTACGCCACGGGTGGTGATGCCGCCGTTCCCGTTCACCGACGAGGAGCGCGAGCAGGTGTCGCTGTGGCAGACGCCGCTGAAGGACTTCGTCTACCAGGCGACCCTGCAGTTCATCCTCGGTCAGCGGGACCTCGCCCAGTGGGACGCCTACCTGACCGAGCTGAAGGGCAAGAACATGGACGCCTACATGGACAAGGTGCAGGAGGCGTACGAGCGGTACCAGAAGGAACACGGCTGACCATCCCGGTCCGGTCCTGCCTGCGGCGGGCACGACCGGACCGGACGTCGGCGCAGCGGCCCGCCCGCACCACCGGTGCGGGCGGGCCCGCCCGACCCGGAACAGAGGACCACGATGCACATCCCCGTACCGGAGCGGCCGACCGGGCGGCTGACCGACGCCTGGCGGGCCTGCGTCGGCACCGGCCGCTTCGACCTGGCGCTGCGGCGTGACTACCAGGACTCCCTCGCGCTGGTGCAGCGGGAGATCGGCTTCCGGCACATCCGCGGGCACGGGCTGCTCAGCGACGGTGTCGGCGTCTACCGGCCCTACCAGCACCAGGGCTCGCGCCGGATCCGGCACAACTTCAGCTACGTCGACCAGGTGGTCGACGCCTATCTCGAACTCGGCATCCGGCCCTTCGTCGAGCTGGGCTTCATGCCCGCCGCGCTCGCCTCCGGCGACCAGACCGTCTTCTGGTGGCAGGGCAACGTCACCCCGCCCCGCTCGGAGTCGGAATGGACCGACCTGGTCAAGGCGACCGTCGGGCACCTGGTCGACCGGTACGGCCTCGCCGAGGTACGCCGCTGGCCGATCGAGGTGTGGAACGAGCCGAACCTGGAGCAGTTCTGGCAGGGCGCCGACGAGAAGGCGTACCACCGGCTCTACGAGGTGACCGCGCACGCCGTCAAGGAGGTGGACGCCGACCTCCAGGTGGGCGGGCCGGCCATCTCTCCCGGCGCCGACGAGTGGCTGCCACGCTTCGCCGACTTCGTCGCCGCCCGCGACGTGCCGGTCGACTTCGTCAGCAAGCACGCGTACACCTCCGGGCCGGCCCAGCACGTGCCGTTCGGGGTACACCAGACGCTGGCTCCGGCGTCCCGGCTGCTGGAGCAGTTCGGCACGCCGAGGGAACTGCTCCGGGACACCGCGCTGGCCGGGCTGCCGGTGCACATCACCGAGTTCAACTCGTCGTACCGGCCGGACAACCCGATCCACGACACGGCGTTCCACGCCGCGTACCTGGCCCCGGTGCTGGCGGGCGGCGGTGAGCTGGTCGACTCCTTCTCGTACTGGACCTTCAGCGACATGTTCGAGGAGGTCGGCATTCCGACCTCGCTTTTCCACGGCGGCTTCGGCCTGCTCACCCACCGCCAGATCAAGAAACCCACCTACCACCTGTACGCCTTCCTGGCCCGGCTCGGTGACCAGGTGCTGGCGCGCGGCACGGACCACCTGGTGACCCGGGACTCCGCCGGCCGGATCGCGGTGCTCGGCTGGGCCCCGGTGGACGTCACCGGGGCGGCACCGGTCGACCGGCATCGGGTGGCACTCTCCGTCCCGGTCGGACCGCCGGGCGCCACCTCCGCCTTCCTGCTCCGCTCGACGGTCAACGAGGAGCTGGGCAACGCCTGGACGGCCTGGTCGGAGATGGGTCGGCCGCGCTCGCCGCGCCCCGGCCAGCTCGACACGCTGCGGGAGGCGGCCGAGCCGGCCCGCACCCACCGGAGCCTGCCGATCGTGGCCGGCCGGGTCGACCTCGACCTGACCCTGGCCCGGCACGAGGTGACCCTGGTAGAGATCACGGCGGTGGTCGACGAGACCCCGCCGTGGTGGGACGAGGACCGGCTCCTCGGCCTGGCACCGGCGGGCCGAACGTCCCGGGAGGAGCCGGAATGAACGACACGAGGCAGGCCGGCAGCCGGTTCGGCACCGGACCGCTGTCCCGGGCCATGGCGCTGGTCTACAGCCTGCTGGTGGTGGAGCTGCTGCTGGTGCTGACCACGCTGCCCGGACTGGTCCCGCTCTTCCTGTTGGACCGGCACGCCAGCAACCTTCCCCTGGTCGCGCTCTGCGCGCTGCCGCTCGGGCCGGCCCTCTCCGCCGCGCTGTACGCGCTGCGCCACCACCGCCCCGACCTGACCGAGCTGAGCCCGGCGACCCTGTTCTGGCGCGGTTACCGGGCCAACGCCCGGGGCGTGCTGGCGATCTGGCTGCCCTGGCTGGCCTGGCTGACCATCGTCGCGCTGAACCTCAGCTACTTCGGCGCCGCCGGCGTACCCGGCTGGTGGCGGGTGCCGCTGCTGCTGGTGGCGCTCGGCGTCACCCTGTGGGGGGTCAACGCCCTGGTGATCACCTCGCTGTTCCGCTTCCGGATCCGGGACGTCGCCCGGCTGGCGATGCACTTCCTCGGGCACACCCCCGGGGTGACCCTCGGCAACGCCTGCCTGCTGGTGGTGGCGGCCGGCGTCATCTGGGTCTCCTCCGAGGCGGTGCTCGGGCTGCTCGGTTCGGTGCTGACGCTGGCCCTGCTCCGCAACTGCCGCCCACTGATCAGCAAAGTCGAAGAGGAGTTCACCGCGTGAGCGAGCGCAGCGAGCGAACCGTCAAACCCAGTGCCGATGAGCCTCAGGACGGCACGGAGCGCAGCGGAGTGCCGGCATGAGCCTGCCCGACATCTCAAAGGTCGCCTTCGGCGGGGACTACAACCCCGAGCAGTGGCCCGAGGACGTCTGGAAGGAGGACTACCGGCTCTTCGACGCCGCCCGGATCGACACCGTCACGCTCGGCGTCTTCGACTGGGCACTGACCCAACCCGGGCCGGACGTCTACGACTTCAGCCTGCTTGACCGGATCGTCGAGCGGGCCACCGCGCAGGGCCGGCAGATCTGCCTGGCCACCGGCACCGGCGCGCACCCGGCCTGGCTGGCCCGGGCCCACCCGGAGGTGACCCGGACGGACTTCGAGGGCCGCAAGCACCGGTACGGCCAGCGGCACAACTCCTGCCCCAGCTCCCCCGTCTTCCGTCGACTCTCCACCGAACTGGCCCGGCGGATCGCCCGGCGGTACGCCGGCAACCCGGCGGTCGTCGCCTGGCACGTCGGCAACGAGTACGGCGGCGCCTGCTACTGCGACCTCTGCGCCGCCGGCTTCCGGGACTGGCTGCGCGACCGGTACGGCAGCCTCGACGCGCTCAACGCGGCCTGGTACACCACCTTCTGGTCGCACACCTTCACCGACTGGGCCGAGATCGAGCCGCCGTCGGCGCTGACCGAGCACTGGCGCGGGCCGAACCACACCGCCTTCCAGGGCATCACCCTCGACTACCTGCGCTTCATGTCGGACGCGATGCTGGCCAACTTCCGTGACGAGAAGGCGGCGATCCGGGAGTCGAGCCCGGACGTCCCGGTCACCACGAACTTCATGGGGATGTACCGGCCGATCGACTACCACCGCTGGGCCCCGCACCTCGACTTCGCCTCCTGGGACAACTACCCGCCGGACGACAACTCCCCGGCCTGGATGGCGCTGACCCACGACCTGATGCGCGGGCTCAAGGACGGCCAGCCGTTCTGGCTGATGGAGCAGACTCCGAGCTACACCGCGTCGCGGGACGTCAACCCGCTGAAGCGGCCCGGGGTGATGCGGCTGTGGAGCTGGCAGGCGGTGGCACACGGCGCCGACGCCGTGCTCTTCTTCCAGATGCGCGCCTGCCGGGGCGCCTGCGAGAAATACCACGGCGCGGTGATCGGGCACGCCGGGCGGCAGGACACCCGGGTATTCCGGGAGGTGGCCGAACTCGGCGCCGAGCTGGACCGGCTCGGCCCGGCGACGCTGGGCGCCCGGACCCCGGCCCGGGTCGCCCTGCTCTTCGACTGGGACAGCTGGTGGGCGCTGGAGATCTCCGACGGCCCGTCCCGGCTGCTGCGCTACCAGCAGATCGTGCACGCGTACTACCGGGCGCTCTGGGAGGCCGGGGTCGACGTCGACGTCGTACCGGTGACCGCGGACCTCGCCGGCTACCAGGTGGTGGTCGCGCCGGCGCTGCACATGCTCAAGGGTGACCTGGCGCAGCGGCTGGCGGCGGTGGCCGAGCGCGGCGGTTCGGTGCTGAGCACCTTCCTGTCCGGCCGGGTCGACGAGGACGACAACGCCTTCCTGATGGACGTGCCGGGTCCGCTCGGGTCGCTGATGGGCATCCGGATCGACGAGTGGGACGCCCGTCCGCCCGAGGTGGTCAATCCGGTACGCCTGCACGGCGCCGGCCCCGAGGTCGAGGTCACGGTCGAGTCGCGGCTCCTCTTCGAGCTGGTGATACCGCAGGGTGCCGAGGTGCTCGGCAGGTACCAGGCGGACTTCTATGCCGGTACTCCGGCGGTCACCCGGAACAGCTACGGCGCCGGCCACGGCTGGTACGTCGCCGCCGGCCTCGACCAGCCGGGCGTGCACTGGGTGGTCCGCCGGGTACTGGAGCGGCACGACCTGGTCGGGCCGTACGCCGACGTGCCCGGCCTGGAGTCGACGGTGCGGGTCGGCCCGGACGGTACGCGGCTGCGGTTCCTGCTCAACCACGGTGCCGAACCGGTCGAGACGGTGGCGCACACCGCCGGTACCGACCTGCTCGGCGGGGGCCGGATCGATCCGGGCCAGCCGATCCGGCTCGACCCGTTGGGCGTGCTGGTGCTGCGCGAGGACGCGGTCCCGGCCCGACCGACGGCGAGTCCTGACAGCAACCGGGAAGGGATGCCATGACCACCGCCGACGGGTCGGGCAGCAGTCGGGCCGGCGCCGACCCGACGTCTGCGCATCCGGCCTGGTTGCCGGCGGAGGCGTTCCGGGCGATCGGTTCGGGCCGGACGCTGGTCTGCGGCGACGGCATACTCGTGGCGACGGTGCGCGACGAGGTCGCCCGGGCCTGCGCCCGCTACGGCGGCACGGTCAGCCGCCTGCCCGGCGAGGCGGTCGGGCCGGAGTGGACCGGCGACGGCGACGGGCCGTACGACCTGGTGTTCGCGCTCGGCCCGACCGAGCCGCTGCCGGCCGGTGCGGCGCTCGCGGCCGAGGTCGGGCGCGAGTTGGGGCCGGATCGCGGCGGGCTCGGCCCGGAGGGCTTCGCGCTGGCCCGCCGGGGCGGCGTGACGGTGGTACTGGCCGACCAGCCGGCCGGGCTGCTCTACGGCCTGTTCCACGTCGTCCGGCTCGGACCGGCGGCGTTCGGCGCCGACCGGCCGGTCGAGCGGCACCGGCCGGCGATGCGGCTACGGCTGGTCAGCCACTGGGACAACGTCGACGTGCATCCGGTGATGGGGCAGGTCGAGCGCGGCTACGCGGGCGGGTCGATCTTCTGGCGCGACGGTGCGCCGCGCCGCGACCCCGACCGGGTACGCGACTACGCGCGGCTGCTGGCCGCCTGCGGCATGAACGCGATGACGGTCAACAACGTCAACGTGCACGGCACGGCGACCCGGCTGCTGACCGACCGGCTCGACGACGTCGCCGCGATCGCGGACCTGGTCCGCCCGTACGGGATCCGGGTGCACCTGTCGGTCAACTTCGCCGCGCCAGTCACCCTCGGCGAGCTGCCCACCGCCGACCCGCTCGATGGCGACGTGCGGGCCTGGTGGGCCAAGGCCGCCGGGCGGCTCTACGAGACCATCCCGGACTTCGGCGGCTTCATGGTGAAGGCCGACTCCGAGGGGCAGCCGGGCCCGTACCGGTACGGGCGCACCCATGCCGACGGCGCGAACATGCTCGCCGACGCCCTGGCGCCGTACGGCGGGGTGGTGCACTGGCGTGCCTTCGTCTACAACCACCGGCAGGACTGGCGCGACCGATCCACCGACCGGGCCCGAGCGGCGTACGACCACTTCACGCCCCTGGACGGCCAGTTCCGGGACAACGTGATCGTGCAGGTGAAGCACGGTCCGATGGACTTCCAGACCCGCGAGCCGGTCTCCCCGGTGCTCGCGGCCATGCCCGGCACCCGGCTGGCGGTGGAGGTGCAGGCGACCCAGGAGTACACCGGACAGCAGCGGCACGTCTGTTATCTGGGTCCGTGGTGGAGCGAGGTGCTCCGGTTCGCGCCCTGGGGCCCGGGCCGGCCGACGGTCGCGTCGGTGGCCGCCGGCACCGCGGGCGACGACGGCGGCGCGGCGCCGTCGGGTGGCGGCGGTCTGGTGGTCGTCTCCAACGTCGGCGACGACCACTACTGGACCGGGCACCCGCTGGCCCAGGCCAACCTGTACGCCGTCGGCCGGCTGGCCTGGGCACCCGACCTCGACCCGCTGGCCGTACTCGACGAGTGGATCGAGCTCACCTTCACGCCGTCGGCGACCGCCGAGCCCGACCTGCTGCGCGGGACGCTGCACGCGCTGCTGGACGACTCGTGGCGCACCTACGAGCGGTACACCGCACCGCTCGGGGTCGGCTTCATGGTCGCGCCGGGGCACCACTACGGCCCCGACGTGGACGGCTACGAGTACTCACGGTGGGGCACCTACCACTTCGCCGACCGGGACGGCGTCGGAGTGGACCGCACCCGGGCCACCGGAACCGGGTTCACCGGCCAGTACCCGCAGCCCTGGGCGGACCGGTACGAGTCGCTGGAAACCTGCCCGGACGAGCTGCTGCTCTTCTTCCACCACGTGCCCTACCAGCACGTACTGCACTCCGGGTCGACGGTGATCCAGCACATCTACGACACCCATTTCGCCGGGGTCGAGCAGGTGGCGGAGATGGTGCGCCGGTGGGCGCGGATCGGCCCGGCAGGTCTGCTGGACCCGGCGTTGCACGCCCGGGTGACCGACCGGCTCGCCGAGCAGTTGCGCTGTGCCGAGGAGTGGCGCGACAAGGTCAACACCTACTTCCTCCGCAAGTCCGGAGTACCGGACGCGCACGGCCGCCGGATCTACTGAACCCGCCGGCCGGCGGCCGCCGGCGACCTCGGCTGACCCCGACCGGGCGGGCCGGCGCGTCCGCCGGGCCACCTGCCACCTGCGGTCCGGGCCCCGACACGCCTTGTACGATGTCGTCCCGGAGGAAAGTTGAGGTAGGTGGCCAGCCAAGCCGAGCCCGGAGCCGAGCCCCGGATCCCGTTGAGCCGCGAGCGGGTACTGCGGGCCGCGGTCAGCGTCGCCGACTCCGGCGGCATCGAGTCGCTGACGATGCGTCGTCTCGCGGAGCACCTCGGGGCCGAGGCGATGTCGCTCTACTACCACGTCGCCAACAAGGAGGACGTGCTCGACGGCGTCGTGGACCTGATCGCGACGGAAATCAACGAGGTCGTCGACCGGATCGACGTACCGGCCAGCGGGGCCGACTGGAAGAAGGCGGTCCGCCAGCGGATCCTCTCCGCCCGCGAAGTCCTGCTCCGGCACCGGTGGGCTCCCGGGGTCTTCGAGACCCGCACCAACACCAGCCCGGCGGTGCTGCGCTACTACGACGCCCTACTCGGCCTGATGCGCGCGGGTGGCTTCTCCTACGACCTGGCGCACCACGCCCTGCACGCGCTGGGCAGCCGGGCGTTGGGTTTCACCCAGGAGTTGTTCGACCCGAACAGCGGCGCCGGTGCCGCCGATCCGGCGGCCGGGCTGGCGGAGATGGCCGGGCAGTTCCCGCACCTGGTGGGGATGCTGGCCGAGATCGCCCACGACGATCCCGACTCGACGCTGGGCTGGTGTGACGACCAGAGCGAGTTCGAGTTCGGGCTCGACCTGATCCTGGACGGCCTGGACCGGATCCGCGAGCGGGGCTGACCGTCCCGCCGTCCGCTCGGACGGTCCCGACACCCTCCCATCCACCGTTGGTCCCTGTTTGGGCGCGAACCCTCGACAACCTTACGCCGTACGAGTACCTTACGTTGTACGACTTACGACGTAAGGGCGGCTACCGCGTCCACTCGGGACACCCGCCCGTCCGCCCCGACCACGCCCGGACAAGGAGACGACGATGAAGGCGGCAATCCTGCGTTCGTACGGCCCACCCGATGCCCTGGACCTCACCGACGTGCAGCGGCCCGCTCCCGGCGACGACGAGGTGCTGGTCCGGGTCCGGGCCACCTCCGTCAACCCGTACGACTGGCACCACATCCGGGGCGAGCCGTTGGTGGCCCGCCTGCTGCCCGACGGCCCCGCGCTGCGGGCACCGGGCATCAGCATCCTCGGCTGCGACATGGCCGGTCAGGTCGAGGCGGTCGGCCGGAACGTGACCGAGTTCCGCCCCGGCGACGACGTCTACGCCCTGCTCTCCGGGGGCGGCTTCGGCGAGTACGTCTGCGTCCGGGAGGACCTGCTGGCAGCCAAACCGGCGAACCTGTCGTACGAGCAGGCGGCGGCGGTGCCGATGGCCGGCGTCACCGCCCTGGTGGGGCTGCGCGACGTGGGCCGGATCCAACCCGGTCAGCGGGTACTCGTCAACGGCGCCTCCGGCGGGGTGGGCACCTTCGCCGTACAGCTCGCCCGGGCGTTCGGCGCCACCGTCACCGGCGTGTGCAGCAGCCGGAACGTCGACCTCGTCCGGTCGCTCGGCGCGGACGAGGTCGTCGACTACACCACCGAGGACTTCACCCGACGCGGACGCCGCTACGACCTGCTGCTGGACAACGCGGGCAGCCGTTCCGTGCCGGCGTACCGGCGGGTGCTGACCCGCAACGGCACCCTCGTCCTCGTCGGTGGCCCGGCCGGTCGCTGGCTACAGCCCGCCGGCCGGGTCTTCGCGGCACTCGCCGTGGGCCCACTGGTGTCCCAGCGGATCGCCATCGCCGACGCCGTCCGCTGCCCGGACAAGAAGCAGTGCCTGCGACTGCTGGCCGAACTCATCGAGGACGGCAAGGTCACCCCGGTCGTCGACCGCCGCTATCCGTTCGCGGAGATCCGGGCGGCCGTGCGCTATCAGGAGGAGGGACACAGCCCGGGAAAGGTGGTGGTGACGCTCTGAGCGCCCGCCCGGCGACCCGGCGCCGGGGCGACCGGACGCTCCCCGGATCGCTCCGGCCGCCGGGAGTCGGCGCCGGGCGGCCGGGGAGTCGGAGCCGGTCAGCCGCCGCTGACCGGACGGAACGGGTCGACCGAGTGCCGGGCCTTCGCCGTCCGGTTGGTGGTCGTCGCGATCGTGTCGAACATGACCCGGCCGAGCGCCGCGTGCGCCTGCACCGCCGGGTGCGTCGCCCCGTAGTTGTCCAGGTCGGCGAGGGAGTCGGCGAACATCGCGTACGTCAGCGTCGGCGCGCCCGCCGCGTCGAACATGATCCCGGCCTCGTGCCGGGCCGCGCCCAGGTCGTCGAAGTCCGCGCCGTACTTGGTGGCGACCCGGCTGCGCTCGGCCGACGACATGTTGCGGCGGACCCCGTCGTGGTATCCGTTGATCCACCGCAGGATGCCGAGCAGGAAGTCGGCCGACCTCGGCGTCACGATGGTCTTGTTGGCCAGTCGCCACAGCAGGTCGTGGGTCTCCCGGGGCGTGGTGACGCCGAGGAAGAACCGGTTCGGGTTGGCGACCGGCTCGACCCGGGTGTGCGTGAAGCCCAAGCTGGCGAGGATCTCGTTGATCTCCAACGCCGGCACCACCCGGCCGCACATCCGGACCGCCGTGTTGTCCGAGACCAGCAGCATCGCGGTGAGGAAGTTGGCGACCGTGATGTCGTCGCCCCAGACGGTGTGCAGGAAGTAGATGCCGGTGCCGCCGAGGATGATGTCGGCGGTGAGGTCGAGCTTCTGGTCGAGCCGGAGCTGACCACGGTCGATCTTGTCCATCACCGCCACCGCGACCGCGAGCTTCTGCACGCTGTAGCCGTGGGTCACCCGGTCGGCGTCGTCCGCCACGACGGTCTCCAGCGTGCCTGCGGCGTTGACCATCGCGATGTGCGAGTGCCACACCCCGCCGGCCCGGGCCTTCTGCGTGGCGTACGCCTGCTGGATCACCGCCTGCGGAGTGCCGGGCACCCGCGGCGGGCCGACCGGCCCGCAGACCGGCGCCCGACCGACCGCCACCGTGGTGGCCGGCGCGGCGGCTGCCGGCCGACCGGTCGCGGCCAGCGCGGCCGCCGCCGCTCCCATCCCGATCGCCGCGCGGCGGCTGACATGCTCGGGCACAGTTCCTCCCCCGTGAACATCGACAACTGTCGTGGGGGAGCGTACCGAGCGTGATTTCAGGCAACAACCCGGACGAGGTCGGACACGCCGGGCGGGTCCCCGGTCCGTCCCGTACCGCGCTTGGTTCGTCCACTATCGACCTGGGTACTCCGCGCGCCGCTCTCCGCCGCCGGGCGATCTTCTTTCGACCGGCCGTTGCACCGGGGACGATTCGATCTCTGGTCCGGCCTGCTTCCGGGCCATCACCGTCCGCTCACCACGCCGGGGAAGAACGGCCCGGAGCGGCCCGCCGGGCGTAGGCTGGGCAACGTGGATCAAGAAGACCGGATCGCCCTCTTCCTCGACTACGAGAACCTCGCGCTCGGCGCGCGGGACCATCTCGGCGGCCTGGCCTTCGACTTCCGCCCGATCGCCGACGCGCTGGCCGAACGCGGCCGGGTGGTGGTCCGCCGGGCGTACGCCGACTGGTCGTACTTTGACGAGGACCGCCGGATGCTCACCCGGTCACACGTGGAGTTGATCGAGATCCCGCAGCGGATGGGTGCGAGCCGCAAGAACGCCGCCGACATCAAGATGGCGGTCGACGCCGTGGAGTTCGCCTTCGAGCGCGACTACCTGTCCACCTTCGTGATCTGCACCGGCGACAGCGACTTCACCCCGCTGGTGCACAAGCTCCGCGAACTCAACAAGCGGGTGATCGGCGTCGGAGTGGAGAAGTCCACCTCGGCGCTGCTGCCGCCCGCCTGCGACGAGTTCCTCTACTACGACCGGCTGGAGGGTGTGGACATCCCCTCGGCCCGCCCCCGCCGGGGCCGACCGGCCCGGCCCACCGGCCCGGAGGCGCCACAGGCCGGTCCGGACCAGCAGGCGGAGCCGGGACCCGAGCCGGCGCAGGGCATCGAGGAGCCGGTACGCGACGTCGACACCCTCGCCGAGCTGGTCGCGCAGACCGTGGCGGGCTTGCAGGGCAGTTCCAGCGGGGAGGTCACCGCCTCCACGCTCAAGCGCACCCTGCTACGCAAGGACCCGACCTTCAGCGAGTCCGACTACGGGTTCCGGGCCTTCGGCGAGCTGATCCGGCACCTGGCCGAGCACAACGTCGTCGAGCTGACCGAGGGCCCGGCCAAGGGTGACCCGGGGGTGTCACTGCCCGAACACGGCGACCGGGAGGTGGCGTTCGGGCTGCTCCGTACCGTGCTCCTCGACCTGGCCGGCGCGGACGGCTCGGTGGCGCTCTCCGGGCTGAAGAACCAGCTCCGCCGGGCGCGCCCCGACTTCAGCGAGAAGAAGCTCGGCTACCGCAGCTTCCTCCAGTTCTGCAAGGCGGCCGCCACCAGCGGCGCGGTCGAGCTGCGGTGGAGCCCCGAGACCGACGACTACCTGCTCACCGCGCGTCCCGCGTGATCCCGGGGCACCCGCAGAGCCGGCCCACCGCCGCCGGAGGCCGGGCGGACGGCTGGCGATAGGGTCTTGGCCCATGCGGTCGAAGCAGGAGCTGGACGCCGCCATCCGGCGGGAGCGCCGGGCGGCCCTGGTGGTCAACGCCCGCTCCCGCCGGGGCCGCCGGCTCTACCAGGAGGCGCGGACCCGGCTGACCGGGGCGGGCTTCACCCTGCTCGGCACCTACCCGGCGGACCGGCCGGGTGAACTGGAGGCGAGCCTGACCGCCGCCGCCGCGCTCGGCCCGGACCTGCTGGCCGTCGGCGGCGGCGACGGCACCATCGGGGCCGCCGCGCGGCTGCTCGCACACCGGGACATGGCGCTCGGGCTGCTGCCGCTCGGCACCACGAACAACTTCGCCCGGACCGTCGGGATCCCGCTCGACCTCGACGCGGCCGTCGCGACGCTGGCCGGCGGCAAGGTGATCGACGTCGACCTCGGGCTCGCCGACGGCATGCCGTTCGCCAACCACGTCGGCGTCGGGCTCTCCGCCGACGTGATGGCCCGGGCACCGGCCCGGCTCAAGCGGGTCACCGGCCGGCTGGCGTACCCGGTGACCGCCCTGGCGCTGCTCACCGGACACCGCCCGATGCGGATCACCGTGCGGGCCGACGGGCAGGCCCGGGAGTTCCTGACCCACCAGCTCTACGTGGCCAACGGCGGCTTCCAGGCCGGCCGGCCGATCACGGCGGACGCGAACGCCGACGACCGGCTGCTGGTCGCGTACCCGGTGGGCGGCCCGACCCGGCGCGACCTGCTGCGCGCGACGGCGCGCAACGCGGCGACGGGTCATCGCCGCACTCTCGACGACGAACCCTTCCTCACCGCCGGTGAGATCCTGCTCGCCACCGACCGGCCGGCCCCGGTCGAGGTCGACGGCGAGGTACGCGGCCGTACCCCGATCCGGATCGGGCTCGACGCCAACGCCCT
Organism: Plantactinospora sp. DSM 117369; assembly: GCF_053764795.1. NCBI lineage: Bacteria > Bacillati > Actinomycetota > Actinomycetes > Micromonosporales > Micromonosporaceae > Plantactinospora > Plantactinospora sp. DSM 117369. The sequence continues at coordinate 6,405,435 of NZ_CM132446.1, forward strand.
GCGGGTGATGGCCCCCGCCGACGCCCTCGACCGCTGACCCACGGCTCGCCGCCGGGCCGACTGCGACGCGTCAGCAGGCGGAGGTTTAGCGCTTCTATCGTGGCTTCGAGAATCTGCCCCGGTTCCTGGGCGACGTCATCGCCGTCGAACGGGTCGGCCCGGCGGCCTTCCGCTGGACGGTGGTGGGCCCGGGAGGCATCCGGCTCAGGTCCACCGTGAGGCTGACCGAGGAGCGCACCAACGAGCTGATCCGGTACGAGACGGCAACCGCTGTACCCGGGATGAGCACCTGCTGGACCATCCGTTTCGCCGCCGGGCCCGGGCCCGGGCAGACGGAGGTGCATGAGGTGCTGAAGACGCCCCTCGGCAGGCTCGGTCACGCCGCGCTGACCCTGGTCGGCAAGCCGCCCGCCGAAGAGGCGGCGGCGAACCTTCGCCGCCTCAAGCAGGTGTTGGAGACCGGGTCGGTGACCGACACCGACCACGCGGTGGCGGGCAAGTTCGATCGGCGAGCCACCGGGCGATGAGCCCGACCGACGGCGGGCGGTGTGCTGCTCCCGGCACTGGTGTGGCAGCGGGCCGGCAGACCTCAGCTGCGGCGCAGGAACGCCACCAGCTTGTCGACCGACTCGAACGGCTTCGTCACGCTGACCAACTCCCAGCCCCACTGGCTGAGTATCTCGACCGCGATCAGGATGCCGGTGGTGCGCGGCATCGGAAGGTCGCTGCCCGCCACGACGGCCAGGTGCCGGTACGGGTAGCCGCGCAGGTCGCACCGGCCGTGGATCAGGGCCGCCGCGTCGACCTCGCGGGTCTGCGCGATCTGCTGCGCGGCCTGGAACGGGTGCATGCGGCACACCGTACTCGCACCGACGCGGTGGCGTCGACCGACCATCGCGCAGAGCATGGCGAGCCTGACGCTCCAGCCGACGGCCGGAGCAAGGCCAGCTTCGCGAGATCGCGAACGCCTAGCCGGATCGCGCGTCCACAAAGGGGTACGGTCTTGCCGCCTCCCGGAACCGACTCCCGCTACCCGCCCATCTCCGTACCCGCGTTCGACAACGCGGTCAAGGCGCCCTCCGTACTGTCGAGCAACGCCAGGTTCACGGTCTACTACCAGGTCCGTGAGGTGGCGCAGGCGGCCTGGGACGCGGCGCTGACCGAGCACCGGGAGACCATGCGAGGGCTGGCCGCCGACGTACTGGACGATCTCAGTTAGGAAGATCGGGATCGGTGGGGTGGGCCGGCGATCCGCGTCCGGTACCGCCGCCTCGGACATCCGGGGACTTCCCGTCGCGCCGTGCGGAGATTGTTGCCAAGCGCGCATCGACGGGCGACAATAACTTTCGCCAGTCCCTCGATCTCCGAGCTCGCCCCCTGCTCTCACCGGAGACGCCATGCGACGATCAGCCCTCGCCGTCCCGTTGTCCGCACTGATCGCCTTCGTCGGCATCGGCACCGCGACGCCCGCCCCGGCGGTCGCGGTCACCGCCAACCCCGACGTCGGAACGCTCGCCACCACGCCGCTGGCCCCCGGCCTCTCCCTGAGCACCACCTCGACGGCCGGCCCCAATCAGATCAACATCCTCACCGCGAACCTGTCCGAGCCCACCCTGAAGCCGAAGTACCTCAATCCGGGGACCGTCGGCGCCACAGCCACCCTGAGCAGCCAGGCGAACCGGGTGGGTGCGGTCGCCGCCGTGAACGGCGACTTCTTCGACATCGGCGCCACCGGGGCGCCCCGGGGCATAGGGCTGGACGACGGCACGCTGCTCAACGGCCCCGCCTCCGGCTGGAACAACGTGGCCGCGCTCTACGCCAACGGCACAGGCACCCGGGGCGGCCTGGCCCAGATCTTCCTCGACGCGAAGATCACGCTGCCCGGCGGTACCCAACTCACCGCCACCAATCTCAACTCACCGAACATCGCCGCCGACGGCATCGGCGTCTACAACGCCCTCTGGGGCGACGAGCCGCGTAGCCAGGTACTCGACGGCGCCACCCGCAGCCGCGAGGTAGAGGTGACCGGTGGCCGGGTCAGCAGGGTCAGCACCACCGCCGGCGGCAAGGTGCCGGCCGGGTCCGTCGTCGTGCTCGGCGTCAACGCCGGTGCCGACGCCCTGGCCGGGATCGCCGTCGGCGACCCGGTCACCGTCAACTACGCGCCGCGCGGCGGGGCCGGAGCCCAGGTCGCGATCGGCGGCAATCTCGTACTGGTCAGGGACGGAGTGGCCACCACGGTCTCCCATCCGCGGAATCCACGGACGGCGGTCGGCTTCTCGGCGGACGGCCTGACCATGTGGATGGTCGTCGTGGACGGCCGGTCCAGCGCGAGCGTCGGCATGACCTATGTGGAACTCGCGAACTACATGAAGTCGCTCGGCGCCGACGACGCGATCAACCTCGACGGCGGGGGTTCGAGCACCCTGGTCGCCCGGATGCCCGGAGCGACGTCGGTATCGGTCCGCAACACCCCGTCGGACGGCGCGCAACGAGCGGTCCCGAACGGAATCGGCTTCGTCTCGACCGCACAGGCGTGGAGCAGTACGGTCGACAACACCACGGCCGGGCGGTTCACCGCGAGCGCGAACTGGGGAACGTCCAGCTACTCCAGCCAGAGGTTCGGAGCCGACTACCGGTTCGCCGACCCGGTGCTCTCCAGCGACGTCGCCTGGTACCGGATGAACGTCCCGGAGAGCGGCAGCTACGCCGTCTCGGTCTGGTATCCGGCCGACCCTGGCTACAACGACTCGACGCCGTTCATCGTGGCCACCACCAGCGGCAACCAGACAGTACGGGTGAACCAGCGCGTCAACGGCGGCCGATGGGTGTCACTCGGGGTGTTCACGCTGGCCGCAGGGGATGCGAACACGGTGGGAGTGAGTCGATGGACATCCGGCACCGGTTACGTCGTCGCCGACGCGGTGCGGGTCACCCGGGTCTGAGCGTCCGGCGCGCCACGGCCCGAGCGCACCGGTTCCCCGCCTAGCGTGCCGGCGGCCGTGGGGTCTGGTCCCTGACCAGGTCGCCGCAGGCGTCCCGGTCGTAGGGCAGGCCGGCGTCGCGGAAGACCAGACCGACGGTGCCGTTGCGCGGGTCCCACAGGTCCTCGTTGGCGACGAGCGCGCCGAGGTAGCGGCGTTGGGCCGGGGACAGCGGGCCGGGGTCGCGCCCGGCGAAGAGGGCGTGCAGCAGCGGCCCCCAGTCGTGGCGGACGGTGTAACGGCTGGCGATCGGGGCGATGGCCAGCGCGGCCGGCAGCAGCCGGTCGGGATCGTCGACCCGGGCGATCGCCGCGGCGACGAGCGCGAACCGGATCCGGGTATCTAGCTGCGGCGGGCGGTGGATGAACCAGTCGTCGGTGGCGGCCGGGTCTGCCAGGGCGGCGAGGATTTCGGCGGTGGCGGTCGGATCGTGAGCCAGGGTCGGCGCCAGCGCGGCGCAGGCCCGCACACCCGGATGCGGGTCGTCGAGGTAGGCGCGCGGCCCGAGCCCGAGCTCGCCCATGGCCAGGACCAGCGCGGCACGCTCGTCCGGCCCGGCCTCGGCGGCAAGGGCGTCGAGGCGCTCGGCGAGCCCCGCCGCCTCGGTCGTGCCGGCCGGTACCGCGCTGCACACGCTGACCGCGTGCGCCGCGGCCGCGCGTACCGCCGGTTCGGGGTCGGACAGCGCCGACGTGGCCGCGGCGAGCAGGGTGGGGACGATATCGCGGCAGCCGAGCACGGCGCGGGCGTAGAGGGCGTTGGCCAGCACCTCGTCGGCATAGAGTTCGTCCTCGTCGCCGGAGTCGAGCGCCGCCGCCAGGGCGGCGTCCACGTCGACGCCGACCGGCGCGGCGAACTCGTCGAGGTCGGGGTGCGACCGGCCGGCCTCGGCGACGGCGGCGAGGAAGCCGAGCAGGTTGGCCCGGAGTTCCGCATCGGCGGCGCCGGAGAGCCGGGGATCGCCGAGCAGCGCGGCGACCGCGACGGCGGCGGGTGGGGTCGCCGTCCACGGTGTGCCCTGGTGGATCACGGCCGACCACAGGTGCTCCAGTGCGGCCCGCCGGGCGGCCGGGTCGCCACCGGCGAGGGCGGCGAGGTGCTCGGGGGTATCGCTGGCCCGGCCGTACGCGTGTAGCAGGGTCGCGAACCGCGCGGTGTCGATCTCGGTCACCCCGGAAAGCTACTACCGGCCCCCGACAGAGCCGCCGTCCAGGCCGGCACTGCGGCTGGTGCCGGCGTCCGGCCTTCACCTCGCCGACACCTCGGTTTCGGGCTGCCCGGTGGCTCGACGGGTCGGTTCGACTCGGCCACTCCCCCGACCCGACGGCTGGGTGACGGTCGTCGAACAACGTATTCGGCAATGCACCGGAGCAGCGATTGTGTGCCGATCCTGGACCACAAACACGTACGAACCGTCGGCGCATTTCGCCCGGACGGTTGGCAGTGGTCGATTTCGGGACCGAGCGGGCCGGAAGCGTCCATCTCGGTATTCCGCCGGGCGGCCGCCACAAGTCGGGGTCAGCAGGCAAACGCACAGGCCAGACGGGGTGAACACGATCTCGGGGTTGCCGTACCCATCGATGGTTGTTATCTTCCACACGGGTCACGGGGGAACGGCGACCTGGCGCAGCGCCGCGGTCTGTCACCGTCCTCGCACGACGTGTCGAGGAGGAGCCTGCGTTGGTCGGACAATCGACGTCGACAATTGCACCGCAACCCCCGAAACGGGGTCTCCGGCAGTTACCGAAAAAGCGTTCCGGATGTGCTGCACCTATCGCATTCGGAACCCGCTCGGTCGCCGCACTGAACCTTTTTCAGCCTCCCCTTGCGGTCCGCCGGACCGCACGGTCGGACGCGGTGCGTGAGCGCCGCGCGGTTCAGGTGGACAAAGGTTCGTTCCGATGATCGTCCCGACGAACGAGCGACTCGCCCCGGCAGCGGGGGCGGGCCCCGCACCGACCGGGGCCGAGACCGTGGTCAAGCAGTACGTGGACGATCTGACGCTGGCCCTCGCCCAGCTCGAGACCGGCGCGGTGACCGATCTGCTGGAGACACTGGTCCTCGCGTTGCACTCGGGTAGCCGGGTCTTCGTGGCCGGCAACGGCGGCAGCAGCACGGCCGCCATCCACATCGCCAGCGACCTGATGGCGGCGGCGGGCCCACTCGGCGGTGCGCCGCAGGTCGTGGCGCTGACCGAGAACATCGCCCGGGTCACCGCGATCGCGAACGACCACTCCTACGACGAGATCTTCTCCCGGCAACTGGTCGGCTGGGGCAGGCCGCGCGACGTGCTGCTGCTGTTGAGCGTCAGCGGTCACTCGACCAACCTGGTCCGGGCGGCCACGGCCGGCCGTCACCTCGGGATGACCGTGTTGGCGGCGCTCGGCAACGCCGGTGACCTCGCCCGGCTCGCGGACCGGCTCGTCGTCTTCGGCCAGGCGGACTACGGGCTGACCGAGGACCTGCACGTCGCGCTCGGCCACATGGCGGTACGGGTGCTGCGTGGCGGCGACCCCTGCCGGTACACCGGCTCCACCGGCGACGGCGGTCCGGCCGGTGCCACGGCGGAGCGTGCGGAGGTTGGCGAGCCCGGTGAATCACTACAGTTCTAGGGTCTTCCTCACCGTTCGCTACCTCGTCGGCCTCTTCGGGCTGACCCTGACCCGGACGTCGACCGAGCTGACCAGCTACCGGATCCACGCCGGCCACGGGCGGTACGACGACTCCCGCCCACTCCCCGCCGAGCTGGCCGCGGTGCTCGACGACCGCAATCCCGACCTCGTGCAGCTACGCGCCCGCTACCGCAGGCTGGCGTCGCCGTTCCGGCCCGGCCGGTTCTGGCGGCGCAGCCGCCGCCTGCGCGACCTGAACCTCAGATACTTCCGCGGCGACAACGCCTACGTCTGGCAGCTCCGCCAGCTCGGCGACAACGCCCGGCTGAAGTTCTTCCTCTTCGCGCGGTACGTCAGCTCGCTCGACACGCACAAGCTGCTCGACCGGACCAGCGAGGACGGCGCCTTCGGCTGCTGGACGTTCGACTTCGACACGCTGCCGACGTCGAGCCGGGACCTGCTCGACTCGATCAACGAAATCTACTTTCTCGACCGGCACTGGGGGCTGCTCTCCAGGGCGGACTACACCGTCGTCGACATCGGTGCCGGGTACGGCCGCCTCGCGCACCGCATGGTGGAGGCCGTTCCCGGGCTGAAGCGCTATCTCTGTGTCGACGCGATCCCGGAGTCGACGTTCCTCAGCGAGCACTACCTGAGATATCGCGAGGTCGACCACAAGGCGACGGTGCTGCGGCTCGACGAGATGGCGGAGCGGCTGGCGGCGGAGCGGCCGGACCTGGCGGTCAACATCCACAGCTTCTCGGAGATGCCGATCTCGGTGATCGAGGCCTGGATCGACCTGCTCGCCCGGTGCGGCGTACCCACGCTCATGATCGTGCCGAACGAGGGCGACCGGCTGCTGAGCCTGGAGGACGACTACCTCCGGCGGGACTTCGCCCCGGTGCTCGAACGGTACGGCTACGTCCTCGCCGCACGCGAGCCCACCATCGCCGACCCGGACGTGCGCGACCTGGTCGGGGCCGGTGACTGGTTCCTGCTCTACCGCCGCACCGGCACGGACCCGACCCCCGACGCGCCATGACGGGCAGCGGAACACCCGACACGACGCTCCGCGACCGGTTGTCGCTGGAGTTCGCCGGGCTGGACGAGGGCAGCGGCGAGCTGACCTGGGGGCAGCGGTTCGTCTGGAACATCCTGGAGTCGCTGGCCCCGACCAACCACTACCTCAACATCCGGTTCCGGGTGCACCTGCCGGGCGACGTCACCCGGGAGCACGTGTTGACCGCCCTGCGCACCCTCGTCCGTCGCCACGAGGTGCTGCGGACCCGGTTCACCGTCGGCCCGGACGGCGAGCCCCGGCAGCACCGCGATCCGGCGGGCAACCTGTCGGTGGAGGTCTGCGAGACCGTCCCCGGCGGGGTACACCGGCTCGCCGAAGAGGCCGAGGAGCGGCTCTGGCGGGAACCGTTCCGGCACGGGTACGAGTGGCCGCTGCGGGTGTGCCTCGTCGCCGCCGGTGGCCGTCCCCGGCAGGTCGTGTTCGTCTTCTCCCACCTCGCCGTCGACTCCTGGGGGTGCTTCGTGCTCCGCCGGGAGTTCCTCGACCTGCTCCGGAACGACCGCGCCGCGCCGGCGCTCGCCGGTTGGCAGCCCCTCGCCCGGGTCGCGTACGAGGCGTCGGAGCCGGGCCGCAAGGCCAACGACCGCTCGCTGGCCTACTGGCGCCGGGTGCTGGAGGCCATGCCGCAGACCGCCTTCCCCACCCCGCGAGGGCCGGGCGAGACCCCGCTCTTCCCGGGCGTCGGCCTGCACTCGGTGGCGCTGGCGGCGGCCGCGCAGACCGTCGCGGCGCGGCACCGGGTCGGCCCGGCCGCCGTGCTGCTGGGCGTGCTCGCGACGATCATCGGCATCCGGGCCGGCACCGGGACGGTGCCGCTGTTCCTCGCCGGCGGCAACCGGTTCACCCCGGTGGACGCCGCCTCGGTGGGGACCTTCTACCAGGGCGCGCCGGCGCTGATCAAGCTGGACGGCGGGTCGCTGGCCGGCACCATCCGCACCGCGCACCGGGCGTCGACGCTGGCGTACCTGCGCGGGCAGAGCGACCCCCGGGACGTCGCGCGGCTGCTGGAGACCGTGCGGACCCGGCGTGGCGTCGACATCGACCTGTCGAGCACCGTCAACGTGGTGCCCGAACCCGGTGTCCCGGGGGCGCCGCCCACCAGCTACGACGTCGCCGAGCTGCGCGAGCTGACCGGATCCACTCGGGTGTCGGACCTGGAGGGCCGGGACAGCGAGCGGCTGACGTTGTACCTGCACGTCAAGTCGCTGCGCTCGCGCGCCGTGCTCGAACTCTTCTGCGACAGCCGCTGCCTGACCGCCGCCGACGCCCGGAAGCTCCTCGCCGGGCTGGAACTCGTCCTGATCGAGCTGCTCGACGTCGGCGACCTCGGTGCCGACCGGGTGGCCGAGCTGGTCGGGATCGCGCCGCCGGCCGGGGCGGCCAGCCGCGCCGTCGACGACAACTGCCACCCGCGGCCGGGGGCCTGACGTGCTCTCCGTGATCGTGCCGACCTACAACCAGGTCACCTGCCTGGAGCTGACCCTCGGGTCCCTGGTCGCCCAGACCGCCGACCGGGACCGGTTCGAGGTGATCGTGGTCGATGACGCCTCGGTGCAGGACGTCCGGGCGGTGGTCGGCCGCTACGAGACCGACCTGCACCTGCGGTACGTCCGGCACGGCACCAACCGGGGCCGGTCGGCGGCCCGGAACTCGGGGGTCGCCCGGTCCCGGGCCGACCTGCTGCTGCTGATGGACGCGGACTCCTACGCCGCCCCGGACCTCGTCGAACGGCACCTGCGCCGGCCCCGCGACCCGGATGCCGAGGTCGTCTACGGCCGGCGCATCGAGCCGAGCTGGGGGACGTTCGCCAGGTTGCGGCACGCGATTCCCGACGAGGCCGAGCTGCTGCCGATGGAGGGCGACCATCGCGACCTGCCGGGGCGGGGCGGCGGCTTCGACGTCTACCGGCGTACCGGCTGGATGTTCGGGTTCACGCACAACCTCTCGCTCCCCCGGGAGCTGTACCTCCAGGTCGGGGGCTTCGACGAGGCGTTCGTCCAGTGGGGATACGAGGACACCGACTTCACCTACCGGATCTACCGGCACTTCGGCCGGGACAGCAGCCGGTTCCGCTACGACCCGGACGCTCTCTGCTACCACACGCCGCACTTCCGGGACTGGGCGACGGAGTGGGAGAACACCAAGCCGGTGCTGCCGTACCTGGTCCGCAAATACCGGCACTACGACATCGAGTTCTTCACCCACCCATCGGACAACCACCGCCGGGTCGCCCGGACCCTGCCGTTCTACGAGGACTGCCGGGAGTTCGTCCGCGACCACCCGGGCCGGGTCACCGGCGACGCCGTACGCAAGGCCGTCGACCTGCCGGACGCCGCGAGCAGCCTCTGGATCGGGTTCGACGTCGACCCGGCGGCGTCGGCAGGCCGGATCACCAGCATCGACCACGCGGTGCCGTACGGGCCGGACAATCCGCACCTGTTCGGCGTCCGGACGCCGTACCCGGACGGCTCCTTCGACTACGCGGTGCATCTCGACCTGTGGCGCATGCTCACCCCGATCGACCTCTCCGCGCTGATCCTGGACAGCCTCCGCATCGCGGACATGGCGCTGCTGGTCCAGTCGAAGGGACTGCGCCGCGACCCCACCGACGGGATCGGCATGATCGACGACCTGGACTACTTCCTCGCCATGCTCACCCCGCGCTACGACGCGACGATCTCGTACCAGGACGACGAGCTGGCCGTCGTCAGCGTGACCCGGCCCGGGTCGGTGCCATCGCGTTCCGGACCGAGGGCGGCCCCGGCGGCACCACCCGGAGTCGGGCCCGCGCGAAGTGGTGGTCGGCGGTGACCGGCAGCCGGTTGTCAGCCGTCGCCTTCGATCTCGACGGCACCCTGGTGGACCTGGAACGGTTCCACCACGGCGCCCTGCTGCGGGCGGCCCGGGAGGTCGGGGTCGCGCTCACCTGGGACCAGGCCCTGCTCCGGCTCCCCCACTTCATCGGCGGCCCCGACCCGCGGGTGGCGGCCGAGGTCGCGGCGCTGTCCGACACCGGGGTCTCGCCGGTCGAGGTGCTCGCGGCGAAGCGCCGGTACTTCTCGGCGCTGGTCGGTGCGGTCGAGGAGGTCGTGCCGCGTGCCGGGGTCGCCGAGGTCCTGGACCGGCTGGCCGGCCGGGGCGTCCTGCTGGCCGTGGGCACCGTCACCGAGCGCGGGACCGCGCTCGGCATCCTGCGCCGGGCGGGACTGCTCGAACTGATCGGCCCGGACCGGGTGGTGGCGGCGCAGGACGTACCGGAGCTGAAGCCGGCGCCGCACGTCTACCGGGAGACCGCGAGACGGCTCGGCGTGCCGCCGGCGTACCAACTGGTCTTCGAGGACTCGGTCACCGGCGTCGCCGCGGCCCGGTCCGCCGGCAGTCCGGTGGTGGCGATGCCCACCGTGCCCGACCCGGGTTACCTGGCGTCGATCGGCGCGGCCGGAGCGACGGCGGTCTTCCCGGACTGGCGCCATCCAGGGCTGCCGGCACTGCTCGATCGGCTGCTGGCGCCCGGCGCCGCCGCGATCGCCGGCCCGGGAGGCAGCGGCCGATGACCTACCGCGTCGCGAACGTCGAGGCCGCCGCGATCGGCTGCCGCCCCGACGTCCCTGACCCAACCCACGAGGGGCGTGTCTGTCATGGCTGAGCACGATCGCGGCCCGCTGACCCCGGCACAGCGGCGGCTCTGGTTTCTCGACCGGCTCGACCCGGGCGACGCCGCGTACACCATCTCCACCACCGTCCTGCTCCGGGGCGACCTCGACGTCGACCGGCTGATCCGCGCCCTCGACACCGTGATCGCCCGGCACGAGAGCCTGCGGACCCGGTTCGTCGAATCCGGCGGCGTACCGGTGCAGGAGGTACTCGCCGCACGGACGACCCCGGTGTGCCGGGTCGACGTGTCGGGCGAGGAGGAGGCCCGGCGGGCCGTCGAGGAACTGATCGCCCGCCCGTTCGACCTCGCCGAGGGGCACCTGATCCGGGTCGGCCTGCTCCGCCTCGACCCGCGTACCCACGTGCTCTGCACCGCCGTGCACCACATCGTCGGCGACGGCTGGTCGATGAACCTGCTCTACCGGCAGGTCGCCGAGGCGTACCGGGGAATCGAGCCCACCCCGCCCAGCCTGCGCTACCTCGACCACGCCCGCGCCCAGCAGACCGTCGACGACGCCGCGCTGGCGTACTGGCGGGCGGCGCTGGCCCGGCCTCCGGTACTCGAACTGCCGCCGGACCGGCCCCGCCCGGCGGTACGCGGCACGGCGGGGGTCGCGGCGGTCCGCGAGTGCGACGGCGAGCTGTGGGTCTCGGTGCAGCGCGCGGCGCGGGAGCTGCGCTGCACCCCGTTCATGCTGCTGATGACGGTCTACCAACTCACCCTGGCCCAGGCCAGCGGGGAGCACGACATCTGCGTCGGCACGCCGGTGGCCGGCCGCGACGACGTGGCGGTGGAGTCGGTCTTCGGCTACTTCACCCGGATGCTGGTGCTGCGCGCCGACCTCTCCGGCGACGTCACCGTCCGCGACCTGGTGCTGCGGACCCGGGCGAACTGCCTGGCCGCCTTCGCCCACCAGGAGATCCCGTTCGAGCAGCTCCTCGCCGACCTGGACCTGCACCGCGACCCGAGCCGCAACCCGCTCTTCCAGGCCACCTTCACCCTGCACTCCACGATGGACGTCTCGGCGACCGGCTTCGAGGGCTTCGATGGCATCGCGGTCGAGGCGTTCGGGGAGGGATCGCGCCGCACCATCACCGACGTGGCCATGGACGTCTTCGTCAGCTCGACCGCGATCAACGTCCGGCCCGACGACGTCCGGATGGACATCCTGCTCACCTGTAGCGCCGACCTGTTCGACCCGGCCACCGCCGAGGGGCTGGCCGACCGGTTCACCACCGTGCTGCACGCCGTCCTGGCCGACCTGGACACCCCGGTGCGGGCGCTGCCGCTGGTCGACGACGCGGCCCGGGCCGAGCTGTTGCGGATCGGCACCGGGCCGGCCGTCGCCGGCCCGCCGCCGCTGCTCACCCGCATCGCCCGGGCGGTCGAGACCGCGCCCGAGGCGGTCGCCCTGGCCAGCGGCGCCGACCAGGTCAGCTACCGGGAGCTGTGGGCGCGCGCCGGTGAGCTGGCCGATGCGCTGCGCGCCGCCGGAGTCGAGCCCGGGCAGCTCGTCGGGGTGAGCCTGCCGCGCGGCCCCGACCTGGTCGTCGCCCTGCTGGCGACCTGGCGGGCCGGCGCCGGCTACGTCCCGGTCGATCCGGGACTGCCGGCCCGGCGCCGCGCCGCGCTGGTCGCGCAGGCCGCCGTCGCCGCCGTGCTCACCGTCGAAGGAGTCGGGCCGGGCTCGACCGCGCCGGCCGCCGCGCCCGACCCGGGCTACGTGCTGTTCACCTCCGGCTCTACGGGTACCCCGAAACCGGTGCTCGTCGGCCGCGCCGCCCTCGACGCCCGCGCCGGGTGGATGGTCGACGCCTACCGGCTGACCGGCACCGACCGGGTGGTGCAGTTCGCCGAACTCAGCTTCGACACCCACGCCGAGGAGATCTGGCCGACCCTGGCGGCCGGCGCCACCCTGGTGCTGCTGCCCGACGGGCCGCAGTCGCTGCCGGAATTGCTCGCCGCCGACCCGGCGATCACCGTACTCGACCTGCCGACCGCGTACTGGCAGGAACTGCTGGGTCTCGTGCCGGCCTGGCCGGCGGCGCTGCGGCTGCTGATCCTCGGCGGCGAGCAGGTCGACGCGGCCGCGGTCGCCCGCTGGCGGGACCGGCACGGCGACCGGATCCGGCTGATCAACACGTACGGGCCGACCGAGGCGACGATCATCGCCACCGCCGTGGAGCTCGGGGCCGCCGACACCGGTCGCCGGCCGCCGATCGGGCGCCCGATCGGCGGGGTCCGGGCGTACCTGCTCGACGAGGCCGGGCGGCTGGTGCCTCGCGGGGCGGTCGGCGAGCTGTGCCTGGCCGGTACCGGGCTCGCCGACGGCTACCTCGGCCGGCCGGACCTGACCGCCGAGCGGTTCCGCCCCGACCCGTACGGCGGCGGTCGGCTCTACCGGACCGGTGACCGGGCCCGGTGGCGCCGGGACGAGCCGGTACTGGAGTTCCTCGGCCGCCTCGACCGGCAGCTCAAGGTACGCGGCATGCGGATCGAGCCGGGCGAGGTCGAGGCGGTGCTGACCGGGCACCCCGAGGTGGGCCAGGCCGTGGTCACCGCCCTCGGCGACACCCTGGTCGGGTACGTGACCGGCACCGCCGCCGTGGACGAGGTCCGCGCCCACGCCGCCGACCGGCTGCCCGCGCCGCTGGTGCCGAGCGTGGTCGTGCCGCTGGCCGCGCTCCCGTTGACCCCGCACGGCAAGGTCGACACGGCCGCGCTGCCGGTGCCCTCGGTCGGCGACGAGGTCCGGGGTGGGTTCGAGGCGCCACGTACCGACGCGGAGGAACTGGTCGCCGGGATCTTCGCCGAGCTGCTGCCGGTCGACCGGGTGGGCGCGACCGACGACTTCTTCGCGCTCGGCGGACACTCGCTGCTCGCCATGCGGGTGATCGCCCGGCTGCGGGCGGCGGTCAGCCTCGACCTGCCGGTCCGGCTGCTGTTCCAGCACCCCACCGTCGCCGGCTTCGCCCGCGCGGTCGAGGCCGCGCTGATCGCCGAGATCGACCGGCTCACTGAGGACGAGGCGGCGGCGCAGCTCGCCGCCACCCGGACGGGAGGACCTTGATCGACCACACCAGGCGGCATCCGGCGCCGCACCCCGGCTCCGAAGACCGAGCCGGCACGGCCGCGGAGGCACGGCTATGACCGCCGTTCCCGACCAGCTCTCCGCCACCAAGCGGTCGCTGCTCGCCGCCCGGCTCAAGCCGGCGGCCGCGCCGACCGAGGTCGTCCCGGCCCGGCCGGCGGGGGCGGCGGTACCGCTCTCGCTCGCCCAGGAGCGGCTGTGGTTCATGGAGCAGTACGCGCCGGGCACCGCCGCGTACACGGTCCCGGTGGTACTGCGGCTGCACGGGAGGCTGGACCCGACCGCGCTGCGCGCCGCCCTGGACACGGTTGCGGCGCGGCACGAGAGCCTGCGGATGCGCTTCGACGCCACAGTGGACGGCCAGCCGGTGCTGCACATCGACGACACGGTCTCGATCGGGCTAGACGTCGCCGAGCCGGCCGGTGCCGACCTGGCGGCCCGGGAGGCGTGGGTGCGCGACGCCGTCCGGGCCCGGCTGGCCGAGCCGTTCGACCTGGCCCGGGGTCCGCTGCTGCGCGCCGCCCTGTACGCCGTCGGCCCGGACCACCACGTGCTCGCGCTCACCCTGCACCACATCGTCTGCGACGGCTGGTCGGCCGACCTGCTCGTCGGCGAACTGCTCACCCTGCTCGCCGCTGCCGGCAACCCCGGGCGGACCGCTCCGGCCGATCCCCTGCCGCCGCTGCGGCGGCAGTACGGCGACTACGCGCTGTGGCAACGGGAACGGCAGCGGCAGCGGCTCGCCGACGGTACCGAGGACCGCGACGTCGCCTACTGGCGGGCCCGGCTGGCCGGGGTACCCCCGCTGGAGCTGCCCACCGACCGGCCGCGACCCGCCGAGCCGACCTTCCGGGGCGCGCCGGTCGGCGTGCGCCTGGACGGTGGGTCGACCGCCGCGCTGCGGCGGCTGGCGCTCGACCACGGCGCCACCCTCTACATGGTGGTGCTCGCCGCCTACGCGGCGGTGCTGGCCCGCTACGCCCGGCAGCACGACTTCGCCATCGGGTCGCCACAGGCGGGGCGCAGCCACGCCGAACTGGAGCCGATGATCGGCATGTTCGTCAACATGCTGATCACCCGGGTCGACGCCGACGGCGACCCGACCTTTCCCGAGCTGGTCACCCGGATCCGGGACACCGTGCTGGACGGGTACGCTCACCAGGAGCTGCCGTTCGAGCGGCTGGTCACCGAGCTGGACGTGCCGCGGGACGTGGGCCGTTCCCCGATTTTCCAGGTCGCGCTCTCGATGCGGACCCCGGCGGCGCCCGGCACCGCCGCTGCGCCGTCGCCTCCGCTGCCGGCCGCGTCACCGCCCCCTGCTCCGGCCCCGGACAGCGCGGAGGTGGGGCTGACCGTGGCGCCCTTCGTCGTCGAAGCGGTGGCGACCCGGTTCGACCTGGAGCTGGACCTGGTGGCCGGGGAGACGGTCTCCGGGGCGTTCGTCTACAACCGCGACCTGTTCGGCGCCGAGACCGTCGAACGGATCGCCGACAGCTTCGTCGAGTTCGTGCACGCGGTCGCCCGGGACCCGGACCGGCCGCTCAGCCGGCTGCTCACCCTCAGCGGGCCGGCCCGCGAGCAGGTGTTGGTGGCCTGGAACGACACCGCCGCCGACTTCCCGGGGGACGTGACCCTGCACGAGTTGATCATGGCGAGGGCCGCCGCCACCCCGGACGCACCGGCGGTCACCTTCGAGGGGACCACTTTCAGCTACCGGGAACTGGCCGCCCGGGCGAACCGGGTCGCGCACCGGCTGCGCGAGCACGGGGCCGGGCCCGGACGGCTCGTCGCGGTCTGCGCACACCGGAGTCCGGACCTCGTCGTCGCGCTGCTCGGCGTCCTGGTCTCGGGTGCGGCGTACCTGCCACTGGATCCGGATCACCCGGCCGAGCGGCTCGGATTCATGCTCGCCGACGCCGACCCGGTGGCCGTACTGACCGCCGGAACGGCCCGCTCCGGGTTGCCGCCGACCGACCGTCCGGTGCTGGCCCTCGACGACCCGGCCACCTGGGCGACCGCCGCCACCACCGCCCCCGAACCGCTGGCCGGGCCCGACGACCCCGCCTACGTGATCTACACCTCCGGCTCGACCGGGCAGCCCAAGGGGGTGATCAACGGCCATCGCGGCGTCGTCAACCGGCTGCACTGGATGCAGCGCCGCTACGGCCTGACCGGCACGGAGACCGTGCTGCAGAAGACCCCGGCCGGCTTCGACGTCTCGGTCTGGGAGTTCTTCTGGCCGCTGCTGGCCGGGGCCCGGCTGGTGCTGGCCCGGCCGGACGGGCACCGGGACGCCGGCTACCTGCGCGACCTGATCGTGGCCGAGGGCGTCAGCACCGTGCACTTCGTGCCGTCGATGCTGGCGGTGTTCCTCGCCGAGGAGGGGATCGCGCGGTGCCGCCCGCTGCGGCGGATCATCTGTAGCGGCGAGGAACTCCCGGTCGACCTGGCGCTGCGTACCCTCGCCGCACTGCCCGGCGTCGAACTGCACAACCTGTACGGGCCGACCGAGGCCGCCATCGACGTGACCGCGTACCACTGCACCGCCGAGAAGCTGACCGGCGCCGCCCGGGTGCCGATCGGCGCGCCGATCGACAACATCCGGGTGTACGTGCTGGACGAGCGGGGCGAGCCGCTGCCGGTGGGGGTACCGGGCGAGCTGCACCTGGCCGGGGTGGGACTGGCGCACGGCTACCTCAACCGCCCCGAGCTGACCGCCGAGAAGTTCGGCACCGGCCCGGACGGGGAGCGCCGCTACCGCACCGGCGACCTGGCCCGCTGGCGGCCGGACGGCACCCTCGACTTCCTCGGCCGGATCGACGGGCAGGTGAAGCTGCGCGGCCTGCGGATCGAGCTGGGCGAGATCGAGGTGGCGCTGCGCGCACAACCCGGGGTACGGGACGCGGCCGTCGTCCTCCGCGAGGAGAGCCCGGGAGACCGGCGGCTGGCCGCGTACCTGGTCGGCACCGCCCCGGTGGATGTCGCCGCGCTCCGGCTCGCCCTCAAGCGGCGGCTGCCCGACTACATGGTGCCGGCGGCCTTCGTCGAACTGCCCGAGCTGCCGCTGAGCCCGAACGGCAAGCTGGACCGGCGCCGGCTGCCGGCCCCGCCCCGGACCCGCGACGTCGGCGCCGCGTACGTGCCACCGGGCACGGAGACCGAAGTCCTGGTCGCCGGTGTCTGGGCCGAGGTGCTCGACGTGCCGCAGGTCGGCCTCGACGACGACTTCTTCGATCTCGGCGGGCACTCGCTGCTGGCCGTCCAGGTCGTCGCGCGGCTGCGCCGGGCCGCCGGGGCCGGCGTCTCCGTGCTGGACCTGTTCACGCACCGCACCGTACGCGAGCTGGCCCGGCTCGTCGCGGCGCCGCACGGGCAGCGCGGCCCCCGGGACCTGGTACACGAGTTGACCCGTCCCGGGCCGGCGACGGTTCCGGGTCGCGGCGCGGCGCCAGACCCGCCGAGCCGGAGTCGTCGAAGCGAGCGGGTGCGCACCCTGGTCTGCGTGCCGTACGGCGGCGGAAGCGCCGTGGTGTACCAGCCGCTCGCCGACGCGCTGCCGGCCGGGCACCGGCTCTTCTCCGTCGCCATCCCCGGCCACGACATCGGGCTGGACGAGGCCGCGCTGCCCTTCGACGAGCTGGCCGAGCGCTGTACCGTCGAGATCCTGGCGAAGGTCGACGGGCCACTGGCGCTCTACGGCCACTGCGGTGTCGGCTCCGCGCTCACCGTCGAGATCGCCCGCCGGCTGGAGCAGCGCGGGCGGGAACTCGACGCCGTCTACATCGGAGCGATCTTCCCGTTCGCCCGGCCGCGAAGCCGGGTCTGGACGGCACTGTCCCGGCTGACCCGGATGGAGGCGATCCGCTCCGACAAGGCGTACGCCAACTGGCTGACCTCGATGGGCGTCGACATGAGCGACATCGAGCCGGGCCAGGCCCGCCAGATCATCCGGAACATGCGCCGGGACTCCGACAGCGCCGAGGCGTACTTCACGAAACTGATGCACACCGGCACCGGACGGCTGCGCGCACCCGTCGTCACCGTGGCCGGCGAGCGGGACCCGGCGACCGAGTTCTACGCCGAGCGGTTCACCGAGTGGCACTTCCTCACCGACCGTACCGCCGTCGTCGTACTCGACGAGGCCGGACACTTCTTCCTCCGGTGGCGGGCCGAGGAGCTGGCCGAGATCGTCACCACCGTCGACCGCGCGGTGGTGTCGGAGCGGACCGAGCCGCTGACCCGGCCCGCGCGCGGCACGGAGCCGACCTGGTGGCTGCACGGCACCTCCCGGTCGGCCAGCCGGGTCGTCACCTCCGGGCCGCAGCCCAGCATGGGCCGCTTCCTGGTCGTCGCGCTCGCCCAGCTCGTCTCCATCCTCGGGTCGACCCTCACCGACGTGGCGCTGCCGCTCTGGGTGCTCAAGGAGACCGGGTCGCTGCTGAACTTCGCGCTGCTCGCCGTCGCCGGGCTCGTCCCCGGCCTGCTGGTGCTGCCGGTGGCCGGAGCGATCGTCGACCGGTACAGCAGACGCGCGGTGATCCTCTGCGGCGACGTCGGCGCGGGCGGCACCCAACTCCTGCTCGGCATCCTGCTCTGGACCGGGTCGCTCCAGGTGTGGCACATCTATCCGCTGATCGCGCTGCTGTCGGTGTCGCTCACCTTCCAGCGCCTCGCCTACAACTCGGCCATCCCGCAGTTGGTGCCGAAGCAGTACCTCGGGCACGCCAACGGCGTCGTACAGATGGTCACCGGCGTCGCCACCATCATGATGCCGCTGCTGTCGGTGGCGCTGCTCGCCGTGATCGACCTCGGCGGCATCCTCGTCGTCGACGTGCTCAGCTACGCCGCCGCGATCGTCATCGTGCTGCTGGTGCGGTTTCCCCGGACGCTGGGCTGGCGGCGGCGGGAGAGCCTGACCGCCGAGATCCGCGAGGGCCTGCGCTTCTCCTGGGGACACCGGGGCTTCCGGTCGCTGCTGCTGTTCTTCATGAGCCTCAACGTGTTCCTGTCGCCGCTGTTCATCATGCTGACCCCGCTGGTGCTGGCGTTCGCCGGCATCGACCAGGTCGCCCAGGTCTCGGTCGCGGGCGGTGTCGGGGCGTTCCTCGGCGGCCTGGCGATGAGCATCTGGGGCGGGCCACGGCACCGGCGGCTGTTCACCGTGCTCTGCTGCACGCTGGTGCTGGCCGGCTTCTGCCTCGTCATCGGCCTGCGGCCGACGCTGTGGGTGATCGCGATCGGCTCGTTCGGCATCTCGATGTGGCTCGTCCTGCTCAACGGCGTCTACACCACGATCGTGCAGGTCAAGGTGCCGCAGCGATTCCACGGCCGGGTGTTCGCGATCAACACCGTCATCGCCTGGTCCACCCTGCCCCTCGGCTGGACCCTGGTCGGCCCGGTCGGCTCCCGCCTCCTCGAACCGCTGATGGCCCCGGCCGGGCCGCTCGCCGGCACGGTCGGCCGGGTCATCGGGGTCGGGCAGGGCCGTGGCATCGGCCTGCTCTACCTACTGCTCGCGGTCGCCATCGCGGCCGTGGCACTGGTGGCGATGCGGCTGCCCCGGATCGCCCGCTTCGACGACGAGGTCCCGGACGCCCAGCCGGACGACCAGGTCGGGGTGGAGGCGCTGCGCCGCCGCGCCGCGCCGGCCCAGTCCGCCGCCCCGCAGGCCGGCCCCGAGCGGCCGGCCACGGACCGGGTGGCGGCCCGATGAGCGCCCCTGCGCCCGGAGCCGCCGCCGCTGCCGGGGACGACGCCGCTGCCGGGGACGACGCCGCTGCCGGGGACGACGCCGCTACCGCTGGCGGTGGCCATGCGGTCGCCGGCCGCCGGCTGGGCAGGGCCGGCCGGGTCGCGCTGACCGTGCCGCAGATGCTCGCCGCCCGCGCCGGCACCGAACCGTCGCACGTCGCCGTCAGCCAGGGTGCGGGCGCCCTCGACCTCGGCACCTGGCAGGCCCGGACCCACGCGATCGCCGCCGGGCTGGAGGCGGCGGGCGTACGCCCCGGTGACCGGGTCGGGCTGCTGTACGGCGCCCAGGACTGGATCGGGTACGCCTGCTCGTACACCGGAGTGCTCGCCGCCGGTGCGGTCGCGGTGCCGCTCTCCACCCGCAGCGCCCCGGCGGAACTGGCGTACATGCTGCGGCACAGCGGCGCGACGGCCGTACTGCACGGACCGGCCGCGAAGCTGCCCGACGTGCCGGTCCGATTCCGCTGGGGTCCCGAGGACGTCGCGGACCTGCCCGAGGCAACGCCGACGGCCGGACCCCGGCCCGGTGACCCGGCGCAGATCCTCTACACCTCCGGCACGACCGGCCGGCCCAAGGGCGTCACCGCGACACACGCCAACCTGACCCACGGCTGCCGGCTCAACCCGCCGATGCGGGCACTGGCGCACTCCCGGCAGTTCCTGCACGCCTTCCCGATCGGCACGAACGCCGGGCAGACCATGCTGTTCAACGCGCTCGACGCGCACGCCGGGATGCTGGTCACGGCCCGGTTCGGCCCCGACCACTTCGCCCGGCTGATCGAGCGGAACGGTGTGGGCAGCGTCTTCGTGGTGCCAGCGATGGCGATCGAACTGCTCCGCTCGGGCGCGCTGGACCGGCACGACCTGACCAGCGTGGTGCTGCTCGGCTCGACCGCCGCCGTCCTGCCGCCCGCCGTGGCGACCGGGCTCGCGGCCGCGCTGCCGGGCGCCACGATCGTCAACTACTACACCTCGACGGAGGCGGCACCGACGCAGACCAGCGTGGTCTTCGAGCCGGACCGGCCGGCCGCGCTGGGCAGGGTCGTCGCCGGTGGCGCGCTGCGGGTCTGCGACGACGCCGGACGGCCGTGCCCGGCCGGGGTGACCGGCGAGGTGTGGCTGCGCTGCGCGGGTACCGCCCGGTCCTATCACGACGATCCGGCGGCCACCCGGCAGGTGTTCCGGGACGGCTGGACCCGGATGGGCGACATCGGGTACCTCGACGCCGACGGCTACCTGTACCTGGTCGACCGGGAGAGCGATGTGATCAAAAGCGGGGCGGACAAGGTCTCCACGGTGGCTGTCGAGGCGGCCCTGCACGAGCACCCCGAGATCGTCGAGGCCGCCGTGTTCGGCCTGCCCGATCCGGTACTCGGCACGGCACCCGTCGCCGCGCTGGTGGCCACCCGCACGCTGCGGCTCGCCGAGGTACGCGGCTTCCTCGCCGGCCGGCTCGCCGGCCACGAGCAGCCCAGCCGGATCGTCCACGTCGACGCACTGCCCCGCAACGCGGGCGGCAAGGTCGTCAAACACCGCCTGCGGGCGCTCTTCGAGCAGCCCGACCGGACCGACGGCACCGGGAACGCCCGGGGTGCGGACGGTCCCGGCACACCGGTTGGCGCCAGACCCGACTCGGGCGCATCCGTGCACCCGCCTACCGGACGCAGCATGAGAGGACACGGCGAACCATGACGCAGGCAGTGCACCTCCTTCCACCCGAGCCGCCCGGCGCCCGCGCCCCGACCGTCACCGCCGGAGCCGACGGGCCGCACCGGGAGGTGGTCGCGGGATCGCCGGCCGGCGTCCCGTTGACCCTCGCCCAGCAGGGCGTCTGGTTCACCGAGCGGGCCGGCGGCGCCTCGACGGCGTACCTGCTGGCGGTGGCGCTGACCGTGCCGGAGCCGGTGGAGCCGGCGGTGCTGGACCAGGCGTGGACCGTGGTGACCGCCCGGCACCCGCTGCTCGCCACGAGCGTGCGCGAGGCCGACGGGGAACCGCTGCTGGCGCCCACCGACCCGATGCCGGTCACGCACCGGGCGGTCGGTGCGGCGGCACTCGGGCCCGCCGTCGCCGCCGAACTCACCGCCGGCTTCGACCTCACCGCCGGCACGCTCGCCCGCTGCGTGGCGCTGCGGGTCGACGACGGCCGCACGGTCGTGCTGGTCGTCGCGCACCACCTGGTGCTCGACGGCGGCGGCAAGGACCTCCTCGCCGCCGACCTGGCCGGGGCGGTCGCCGGCCGGGCCCTCGGCGCCGGATCACTGGACCCTTTGCAACCTGGACCGCGCGGCGCTGACGCACCGCCTCCGACCCTGCGGTCCGGCGGACCGCAACGGGAGGTGGAAAACGGTTCACTCGCCCGGCTGAGCGCCGCCGTGCGGGCCCAGACCGACCGGATCGCCGAGGCGCTCCCGGCAGCCCGCGACTTCTGGTCCGCGCGCCCGGCACCGGCCGGCGAGGTGGTCCTGCCCGGACTGACCGGTACGCCGACCGCCGCCGAGCCCGCCACGCACCTCGACCTCGACTGGGGTGCGGAGCTGGACGCCGCGCTGACCGCCGGGGCGGCGGCGCTCGGGGCGACCCGGTTCGAGGTGCTGCTCGCGGCCGTGCACGCGGTACTCGCCCGCTACGGCAACGGCATCGCCTCGGTCGCCATCGACCTCTCCACCCGGTCCCCGGAGACCGCCCACGAACTCGGGATGTGGGTCAACGAGCTGCCCGTCACCGTCGGCGTCGACCTGGAGACCTCCTTCGCCGAGCTGGTACGCGCGGTGCGGGCCGAGGCCCGAGCCGTCTACCGCCACCGCGAGGTACCGCTCGGGCGTGCCCTGCCCGGCCTGCCGCCCCGGCCCGCCATGGCGCCGGTCTCGGTCAGCTACCGACGGCCGGCGGAAGGCTCGTCCAATGTGGATCTGCTGCTCGCCCCGGCGACGGTACGCAGCGCCCTGCACCTGCATCTGGTCGACGCCCCGGCCGGGCTGGCCGGGCGGATGCACGTACCGGCCCGGCTGCTGCCGGTCGCCGACGCCGAGCGGATCGCCGGACACCTGCGTACCCTGCTCGCCGCGGCGCTGCACGAGCCCGACCGGCCGGTCGGCGACCTGGACCTGCTCGTCCCGGCGGAGCTGGCGCTGCTCGACCGGCTGAACGCCACCGCGCGGCCCTGCCCCGTCGGCACCGTGCTGGACCTCGTCCGGGCGGCCGCCCAGGCCGACCCGGACGCGGTCGCGGTCTGCGGCGACGACGGCACGCTGACCTACCGGGAGCTGGTCGCCGCCGCGCACCGGATCGGCCACCGGCTGCGCCGGCATGGCGTCGCCTCCGGCGACCTGGTGGGGCTCTGCGCCCGCCGGGGTGTCGAACTCGTCGCCGGTGTGCTGGGCATCCTCGCCGCCGGGGCGGCCTACCTGCCGCTGGATCCGAGCTATCCGGTGAACCGGCTGGAGTTCCTCGCCACCGATGCGGGAGCGAAGCTGGTCCTCGGCCACGTCGAGGCCACCGCCGCGCTCGGCGGGCTGCCAATCGACCTGCTGCCGCTCGACGGGCTGGCCGAGTTCGCCGGCGAGCCCGGAACAGCACCCACCGCCACCGACCCGGACGGGCTCGCCTACGTCATCTACACCTCCGGTTCGACCGGACGCCCCAAGGGCGTCGAGATCGGCCACCGGGCACTGCTCAACCTCGTCACCGCGATGACCGAACTGCTCGGCGCCGACCCCGCCGACCGCTGGCTCCAGCAGACCACCGTCTCCTTCGACATCAGCGCGCTCGAACTCTTCGCGCCGCTGTGCACCGGTGGCCGGGTCGTGGTCGCCGCCGACGCGACCGTCCGGGAGGGCACCGCGCTGGGCCGGCTCATCCGGGACACCGGGATCACCCACGTGCAGGCCACCCCGTCGAGCTGGCACCTGCTGCTCGACGCCGGCTGGGCCGGCGCCCCGGTCACCGCCCTCAGCGGCGGGGAAGCCCTGCCGCTCCCGGTCGCCCGGCGGCTGCGCCCGCTCGTCGACCGCCTGGTCAACGTCTACGGCCCGACGGAGACCACCATCTGGTCCACCGCCGCCGAGATACCGGCCGACCCGTCCCGGGTCACCATCGGCGGCCCGCTCGCCAACACCACGCTGCACGTCCTGGATGCCCGGCTGCGTCCGGTGCCGGTCGGGGTGCCCGGCGAGCTGTGCATCGGCGGTGCCGGGCTGGCCCGGGCCTATCGGGGGCGCCCGGAACTCACCGCCGAGCGGTTCGTGCCGGACGGGACCGGCCAGCGGTGTTACCGCACCGGTGACCGGGTGCGGCTCGGTCCGGACGGGACGGTGGAGTTCCTCGGCCGGGCCGACAACCAGATCAAGCTACGCGGGTACCGGATCGAACTGGGCGAGATCGAGCAGGCGTTGCTCGGCGCGCCCGCTGTCGCCCAGGCCGCGGTGGCGGTCCGGGACGGGGAGCTGGTGGCCTATCTGGTCGGCGCGGGCGATCTCGCGCCGATCCGGGCGCACCTCGCCGGTACGCTGCCCCGCTACATGATCCCCAGGGACTTCGTCCGGTTGGACCGGTTGCCCCGTACGCCGGCAGGCAAGCTCGACCGCGCCGCCCTGCCGGCCCCGGCGCGCACCGAGCTCCCGTCGCCGGCCGCCGGAAGCGAGACTGCCGGCGTGCCGGACACCGGGGCGCTGACCCGGACCGTGGCCGGCATCTGGCGGGAGGTGCTGCGGATCGACGAGGTCGGCCCGGGCGACAGTCTCTTCGACCTGGGCGGCCACTCGTTGACGATCATGCAGATCACCGCCCGGATCCGGCAGGCTCTCGGTGTCGAGGTGCCGTTCGACGTCTTCTTCGACACCCCGACCATCGACGGGGTGGTCGGCTGCATCGAGGAGTTGCGACAGGAGGAGTCCGCGTGACCGTCCCCGACCTCCACCACGACCTCGCCACCCTGGTCGTCGAGGCCAGCGACGGCCAGATCAGCGCGGCGGACGCGCTGGCCGAACCCGAGTCGCTCGGGCTGCTCGGCCTCACCTCGATCGGGTACGTGCGGCTGATCCAGGCCGTCGAGCACCGGTACGGCGTGGTGGTGGAGCCGGACGACGACATCTCCGCGCTGGACACCGTACCCGCGCTGGCGGACTATCTCCGCGAACGGGGAATCTGACGGCGGGCCCGGGCCGGGCCACCGTGGACCCGGCCCGGGCGGTCACCGCCGGAGGCGCAGGTCCAGCCAGACCAGCCGGTGGTCGGAGCTGGGGAACGGGAACGTCCCGGTCAGCCGCGACAGTGGATCGCCCGCCGTCGGCCAGAACACGCCCCCGCCGCGCACGTCCAGCCCCCGCGACGGCAGCACGTAGTCGGCGCGCAGGTTGCCCGGCCCCGGCACGTCGGCGAAGTCGGCCGTGTCGTGCACCGGGTCGCTGCGGTGCGCGGTGTTGGCACCGCCCTGCACGGCGCCGGCCTCGGCCGCGCCCGCGCTCGACGGCACGAACCGGTCGTCGATCGCCCGGTGGTCCAGCAGTTGCTGCGCCGCGCCGGGAATGCTGTCCCCGTCGTAGGGGTCGGAGTTCAGGTCCCCGGCGATCACGAACTCCGCGCCGGGCCGCAGCCCGCCGCGCCGGCCCCGGTCGTCGTAGATGTAGCGGCCGCCGCCCGGCCGCACGTAGTCGGCCCAGAACCGGATCTCGTCGAAGTTGCGCCGCCCGTTGCGGTCCTCCGCACCGTCGAAGACCGGCGGCGTGGGGTGGCTGACCAGGAAGTGCACCGTACGGCGTCCGAGCTGGACCGGCAGGTCCCAGTGACTCTTCGAGGAGAGTCGAACCGCCGCCAACTCCTGCGGCGAGTACCAGTCGGCCGGTGCGGCGGTGGCCGGGTCGTCGGGCAGCAGCGCGCCGGGCATGTCCTTCCAGCGGAACGTCTGGAAGGTACGGGCCTGCCGGACGTCGATCGGGTAGCGGGAGTAGACCACCATGCCGTACTGCCCGGGGAAGGCGCCGAACCCGAGTGCGTCGTCGCCGTACCCGGCCGCGCCCGGCTCGTCGGCCACCACGCCGTCGTTGTTCAGGTCGAACCCGGAGGCGATGCCGGTGTTGCTCGGCGCGATGAACCGGTACGGATATCCGACCGGGCGGGCGCCGTTCTGGCCGACCGACAGGTAGTTCTGCTGGAACAACCGGGCGGCCACCGGGTCGACGTCGAACTCGTTGATCAGCAACACGTCCGGCCGGGTACGCTGCACGATCTCGGCGATCGTCCGAGCCTGGGCGTTGCCGGGGGTGGAGAGGTCGGACCGCAGCGCCCCCTCGGCGCCCCGGTTGAGGGATGCGTTGAAGGTGGCGAACCGCACCGCGCCGCCGTGCGCCACGGCCGGCGACGCGACGGCGGGCAGGCCGGCGACGGTGACCGCCACGGCGAGCAGGCCGGCGCGGACCGCCAGCCGGCCGGATCGGCTGGAACTCAGGGACATGCTTCCTCCACAGGGTTGTTGATGTCCGTCCGCGTGTCTATCGCCGGGCACCGACCGTCCGGTGGCGAGGACGTGAATATCAGACGTCCCACCCGGGTCCGCGTTGTCGAACGCGGCATCCGGGTCGTCGAATGTGGCACTCGGGCCGGCCGGCTCCTGCGCGAGGATCGATGTCGAGGTCGGGTACCCCCGCACCGTCCAGCCGTACCGGAAGCGAATCCGTCGGAAAGGGGCACGATCAGCATGCTCACCCACGTGGTCGTCATCGGGGCCGGAGTTTACGGCGCGGCGGTCGCCGCCGGGCTGACCCGGCGGGGCGCCCGGGTCACTGTCGTCGACGCCGGAGCACCGGCCGGCGGCACCTCCGGCGCGACGTTCTCCTGGACCAACTCCTGCGGCAAGCAGCCCCGGGCCTACCACGATCTCAGTGTCGCGAGTATGGCGGCGCACCGCCGGCTGGCCGCCGAGGCACCGCAGGGCGACTGGTACCACGAGGGCGGCAACCTGGAGTGGGCCGAGGGCGAGGCCGCACGCGCGGAGCTGCGCGCGAAGGTCGCGGGCGTGCTCGACTACGGGTACGAGGCACGGTGGCTCGACCGCGCCGACGTGCTTCGCCTCGAACCGGAGATGGCCCCGGCCGAGCTGCCACCGGACGGCGTCGCCTACTTCCCGCGCGAGGGCTGGATCGACCCGGCCGGGCTGATCGGATACCTGCTGGCGACCGCGGTCTCCGGCGGTGCCGAGGTCGTCCGCGACGACGCGGTCACCGGCCTGGAGGTCACCGCCGCCGAGGTACGCGCGGTCCGGCTCGCCTCGGGGCGGCGGCTCCCCGTGGCCGCCGTGGTGAACTGCGCGGGACCGCAGGCCGCCCAGGTCGCCGCACTCGCCGGGCTGGTGCTGCCGATGCGCAACACCCGGGGCGTACTCGTCTACACCTCGCCGGTCACCGTCGCGGTGTCCCGGGTCGTGCACGCCCCGCGTGTGCACCTGCGCCCGGACGGGGACGGACGGCTGCTGCTGCACAGCCCCGAGATCGACGGTGCGGCCCACCCGGCGGCCGGCGGCGGCTACCGGGTGGACCAGTCGGCGGTCGACCGGGTGGTCGAGGCGGCGGTCGCGCTCTACCCGGGGATCCGGGCCGCGACCGTGCGCGGCGTACGCGTCGGCGAGCGGCCCATCCCCGGCGACGGCCTACCGGTGCTGGGCCGGGCCGCCGAGCTGCCCAACTTCCACTTCGCCGTCTCGCACAGCGGCGCGACCCTGAGCGTGCACGCCGGTGACCTGGTCGCGGCCGAGGTACTCGGCGAGGACCGCAGCGCCGAACTGGCACCGTTCCGGTTCGACCGGTACCGGAGCTGAGCCGCCGGTTCCGCGCACCGGTCCCGGTCGGCGCGCCGTTCAGCGCTGGATGGCCTTGATCTCCAGAAACTCCTCCAGGCCCGCCCGGCCGAACTCGCGGCCGTTCCCGGACTGCTTGTAGCCGCCGAACGGGGCGAGCGGGTTCCAGTGGCCGCCGTTGACGTCGACCTGGCCGGCGCGCAGCCGCCGGGCCACCGCGAGGGCGTGCTCGGGCTCGCCGAAGACCCCGCTGGTGAGGCCGTACATGGTGCCGTTGGCGATCGCGACGGCCTCGTCCTCGTCGGCGTACGGGATGATCGTCAGGACCGGGCCGAAGATCTCCTCCTGGGCGATCACCGACTGCGGGTCGACGTCGGCGAAGATCGTCGGTCGGAGGTAGGCGCCCTTCTCCAGCCCCTCCGGCCGGCCGGGACCGCCGAAGACCAGCGTCGCGCCGTCGGCGATGCCCCGCTCGATGTAGCCGTGCACCTTCTCCCGGTGCGCCTCGGAGGCCATCGGGCCGATCCGGGTCGCCTCGTCGGTCGGCTCGCCCACCACGTACTCCCGGGCGGCGGCGACCGCCAGCGCGACGACCTCGTCCTGCCGCGCCGCCGGCACCAGCATCCGGGGCCAGGCGCCGCAGACCTGGCCGCCGTTGGCGAACGCCATCGTCACCCCGGTCCGTACCGCCGTGGGCAGGTCGGCGTCGTCGAGGATCACGTTCGCGCCCTTGCCGCCGAGTTCCAGCGCGACCCGCTTGACGGTTCCGGCGGCGACGGCGGAGATTCGCCGGCCGGCCCGGGTGGAGCCGGTGAACGAGATCATGTCGATGTCCGGGTGGGCGGAGATCGCCTCCCCGACGACCGGTCCGGTGCCGTAGACGACGTTGAAGACCCCGGCCGGCAGGCCCGCCTCGGCGGTCACCTCGGCGAGGATCCGCGCGGTCAGCGGCGCGATCTCGGAGGGCTTGAACACCATCGTGTTCCCGGCGACCAGGGCCGGTGCCAGCTTCGACACGATCTGCTGCAGCGGGAAGTTCCACGGGGTGATCGCGCCGACCACGCCGATCGGCTCGCGTACCACCAGCGAGTTCCCGACCTCCTCGGTCCAGGCGACGTCGGCGGCCAGGGTGGCGAAGGACTCCGCGACGGCGACCGGGAAGCCCACCTGGGCAGTCCGGGACATGCCGATCGGTGAGCCCATCTCGGCGGTGATCGCGGTGGCGATCTCCTCGGCACGGGTCCGCAGGCCCGCGCCGATCCGCCGTACGACGGCGGCCCGCTCGGCGGGCGCGGTGGCGGCCCAGCCGGGGAAGGCGGCCCGGGCGGCGGCGACCGCCCGGTCCAGGTCGGCGGCGGTACCGGCGGGTACCTCGGCGACGATTTCGCCGTTCGCCGGGTTCACCACGCTGATGGTTGCCGGCGATCCGGCCGGGTGCCACTCGCCGTTGATCCAGTGGCCGGTCGCGGTCTGTGTTGGTCCAGTCATGGATCCGAGTCTTGGCCGGTCGGGCGGGCGTAACCAGGTACAGCCGATCCGTGGACACCCGTCACCTGGTTGGCCGCTCGCCCCGGTGCGACGATCGGCACCACCCGGAATTCCCGGCGGTCCCGAGATTGTTGCCGAAGTCGTGTCGGTCGCGGACCGGCGGGTGTTCGCGAGCGGTCCTCGGTGCCGGTGCTCGCGAACAGGCTCGACGGGTGTCCGCGAACGGGTCGACAACCGACCGGACCGGCCGGAAGAGGAGGAGACGCCATGGACCGGGACCGGCTCGCCGAGTTCCTCCGGAGTCGGCGCGAGGCGCTGCAACCGGAGGACGTCGGGCTGCCCCGGGGGCAGCGGCGGCGTACCGGCGGGCTGCGCCGCGAGGAGGTCGCCGCGCTCAGCGACATGTCGACCGACTACTACAGCCGGATCGAGCAGCAGCGCGGCCCGCGCCCCTCCGAGCAGATGCTCGCCGCGATCGCCCGCGGCCTGCGGCTCTCCCTGGAGGAACGGGACCACCTGTTCCGGCTGGGCGGATATCCGACGCCGCGCCGGGTACGGCGCGCCGACCACATCAACCCGGGCATGATGCGCATCTTCGACGGGCTCGGGGACGCCGCCGCCCAGGTCGTCAGCGACCTCGGCGAGACGTTGCGGCAGACCCGGCTCGCCACCGCCCTGCTCGGCGACGAGACCCGGCACACCGGGCTGGCCCGCAGCCTGCACTACCGCTGGTTCACCGACCCGGACACCCGGCGCGTCCACCCCGAGGAGGACCATCCCGGGCACAGCCGGCTGCTCACCGCCGACCTGCACCGGGCGTACACCCGGGCCGGGCGGGACTCCCGGGCCGGTGAGATCGTCGACGTGCTCCTCGCCCGGAGCCCGGAGTTCGCCGAACTGTGGCAGGAACACCCGGTCACCGGCCCGTACTGCGCCCCGAAGCGGATCCGGCACCCTCGGCTCGGGCTGCTCGAACTGCACTGCCAGGTCCTGCTCGACCCGGACCAGTCCCAGTCGCTGCTGGTCTTCACCGCCACCCCCGGCACCGAGAGCGCCGAGAAGTTGCGACTCCTCTCGGTCGTCGCCGGCCAGGAGTTCTGAGCACCCAGCGGGTCGGTGCACCCCGGGCGGCGGCCGGCGGCGGACGCGTGGAACCTGCGCCGGTCAGCTCTTCAGGAAGGCGAGCAGGTCCTTGTTGACCTGGTCCTGGAGGGTGGCGGTCAACCCGTGCGGCGCGCCCGGGTAGTAGATCTCCTGGGCGTTCGCGATCAACTGGGCGGTCTTCCGGGCCGAGTCCTTCACCGGGACGATCTGGTCGTCCTCGCCGTGCATCACCAGCGTCGGGACGTCGAACTTGGCGAGGTCGTCCCGGAAGTCGGTCTCGGAGAACGCCTTGATGCTCTCGTACGCGTTCTTCATCCCGGCCTGCATGCTCCAGAGCCAGAACTGGTCGAGGGTGCCCTTGGAGACCGTCGCCCCGGGCCGGTTCGCGCCGTAGAACATCTGGGCCAGATCCTGGTAGAACTGCGACCGGTCGGCGAAGAGCTTGGCGCGCAGCCCGTCGAAGACGTCGATCGGCAGCCCCTCGGGATTGTCCGGGGTCTGCACCATGAGCGGCGGTACGGCGGAGATGAGCACCGCCTTGCTCACCCGGCCGGTGCCGTACCGGCCGATGTAGCGGGCCACCTCACCGCCGCCGGTCGAGTGACCGACCAGCGTGACGTCGGTCAGGTCCAGCGAATCCAGCACCGCGGCGAGGTCGTCGGCGTACCCGTCCATGTCGTTGCGGGCCGAGGCCTGACCGGACCTCCCGTGCCCCCGGCGGTCGTGCGCGACGACCCGGAAGCCCTGCTGCGCCAGGAACAGCAACTGGCCGTCCCAGGCGTCCGCGCTCAGCGGCCAGCCGTGTGAGAAGGCCACGACCGGACCGGAACCCCAGTCCTTGTAGTAGATCTCCGTGCCGTCCATTGCGGTGACGAAGCCCATCACTACCCCCCGTGCGTCATGATCGCTGCCTGCCCTGGCCTGCCCGACCGGCCGGTCGGAATCACCGCCGGAAGGCCGGCGGTGATGCGCCGACGTACCCGATTTAGACACAGGCCGGGTGGGCCGCAGGGCGATTTGACGGAATCCAGCCGTACCGCGACCGTGACCACGAGCTGCCGGGCGGGCATCAACGCCCCGGGCGGTCCGGCACTTCGCAGCGCAGGCCGGCAGGGCGGGCGGTCAGACCCGGCCGGCGAACTGTTGCAGCTTGTCCGGGTTCACCACGATGAAGAGGCGCTCGATCCCCCGTTCGGTGGCCTCCAGGGCGAGCAGGGCCTCCGGGGTCCCGTCGGCGGCCGCCACCAGCAGACTCTCCGCGCCGTTGGCCCGGACGAGCCGGATCACCGAGTCGCGCCAGTACTTCCGCAGCACGTTGTCCAGCAGGGTCGTCACCCGGGCCGCGCCGTGCAGATCCCTCCGCGAGGCGTGCACCCGTCCTCCGCCGTCGGAACTGGCGACCACGTCGTCGGCGAGCAGCCGCTCCAACCCGGCCAGGTCCCCGCCCCGAGCCGCCGCCACGAAAGCTTCGACCAGCCGCCGGTGCTCGACCCGGCCGACCGGTGCCGACCGGGCCGAGGCCAGGTGCCGGCGGGCCCTGCTCAGCAGTTGCCGGGCATTCGCCTCGGTGGTCCCCAGTACCTCGGCGACCTGCCGGTGGGCGTAGTCGAAGGCCTCCCGCAGCACGTACGCCGCCCGCTCCGCCGGGGCGAGCTTCTCCAGCAGCAGCAGGACCCCCAACTCCAGCCCCTCCGCCCGCTCCGCACCGAGTGCCGGATCGGCGCCGGTGTCCACCGGCTCCGGCAGCCACTGCCCCACGTACGTCTCCCGGCGCGCCCGGGCCGCCGTCACCGCGTTGATCGCCAACCGGGTCGTCGTGGTGCTGAGGAACGCCGCCGGGTTCCGGACGTTCCGCCGGTCCGTCCGCTGCCAGCGGAGCCAGGCATCCTGCACGACGTCCTCGGCGTCGCCGACACTGCCGAGCATCCGGTAGGCGATCCCGAACAGTCGTCCCCGGATCGCCTCGAAGTCGACCACATCGTCGGTCTGGCCGGTTTGTCCGTCGGTCGCAGGCTGCACGACGCCATCGTCCACAGGTTCGGGGGCAGATGGCAAAGTCCGGCCCGAGCCCGACCGACGATCCGGGTCCGGCGGCGGGCCCGACCTCC
Source organism: Plantactinospora sp. DSM 117369 (assembly GCF_053764795.1). Taxonomy (NCBI): domain Bacteria; kingdom Bacillati; phylum Actinomycetota; class Actinomycetes; order Micromonosporales; family Micromonosporaceae; genus Plantactinospora; species Plantactinospora sp. DSM 117369. The sequence goes on from NZ_CM132446.1 coordinate 6,437,098, forward strand.
GGCCGGCGCCACGGGCCGGCCGCAGGTCGAGCAGACAACGATGAGGCGCCTCGGCGACTACCGCCCGCCCCCGTCCACCGGGCGCACGTCCGACAGCCGGATGCGACCGGTACGGGCCTCACCGAGGGGGACCAGCGCGTCGTCGGGCACCACGGCGCCGAAGTACCCGGCGGCGGGGTCGGTCACGACCTTCCGGGGGTCCTGCTCCGCGCGCAGCACCGACCGGATCACCTCGTCGAGGCGGGACCGCTCGGGGCCGGCCACCTCGACGATGCCGCCGACCGGGGCACCGAGCGCGACGTCCGCCACGGTGGCCGCCACGTCGTCGGCGGCCATCGGCTGGAAGAGCACCGGTCCGAGGCGTACGGTGTCGCCGTCGGTCCCGGTGGCGGCGATGGCGTCGAGGAACTCGAAGAACTGCGTGGCGCGCACGATCGAGTACGGGATCGGCGACGCCGCGATCAGCCGCTCCTGCACCACCTTCGCCCCCATGTATCCGATGTTCGGCATCCGGTCCGCGCCCACGACCGAGAGCGCCACGTGGTGGCCCACCCCGGCGGCCGCCTCGGCCGGGAACAGGTTGCGGGCGGAGTTCTCGAAGAACTCCCGCGCGGCGTCCGGGTCGAAGGACGGCGAGTTCGACACGTCCACCACGACCTCGGCGCCGTCGAGCGCCTCGGCCAGCCCTTCGCCGGTGACCGCGTTCACCCCGGTCTTCGGAGACGCCGCCACCACCTGGTGGCCCTGCGCGGCGAGCAGCTCCACGACCTTGCTGCCGATGAGTCCGCTGCCGCCGATAACGACAATCTTCATCTTGGTCCTCTGGTTGTCTTCCGTGGCGCCGGACGGCGCCCTATCGCCCACAACGACCAGGCAGGGCGGTGATCTGTGACAGCGGCCGGCTGGCCGCCACGGGTTTCTGTCTCCCCCAGCGGAGAGCCTCGACACATCCGTGGACCCATGTGCCACATCCCGCTGCCCCGGTAGCGACCCCGATCGGCCTGTTCGTGCCGCATATCCGGTCCTCGGCAGCGCCGGTCGCCGGGGCGCCAGCCCGTGCGGCAGGGGCCGTGGCGTGGGGAGCGTCACTACCACGTTCCGGTGGCCGTGCCGACGTCCAGCACCCGGCGCGGGTGATGCCCCCATCGCTGGCGAAGGTGACCATGGGAGCGTGCCCGATCGCCGCCGGACATCTCAATCTTGGGTCGGACCGCGCCGTTACCGGTCGAACGAGTCGGCCCGGGTGGCCGCCGCGATCCTGAACGCGGCGGCCTACCTCCACCGGACGACTCCCCGAGGCGTTCGCCGGACACGGGCGAGCCCGGACCAGGTACCCCGGCCAGTACCCACCGCGCGGCCCGCATGCTCTGGTCCGCCCGGGCACCGCTACTGCTCCTGCGTGCAATGCTCGGCCTCGAACCATCGGGGGAGAACCTCGTGGTGAACCCGGCACTGCGCAACACATGGGACACATCGCGCTGCTCGTCATCCTCGCGCGGTGGGGCCGGATCGATGCCTACGGTCGCGGATCGGTCGGCATCGACGCCGTGCGATAGCGTGACGCCGCCGCCCCCGTCACCGTCCCGGGCCGGCGGCCCGCCGAGGTGACAGCCGGAGGGTGCCTTCCGCGACGTCGCTGAAGCACGACAGGGCATCGGGGCAACCCTCCGCGTCCACCCGTGCGGTGGCCCGGCCCCCCGCGAAAATGCCGTTCTCCCCCGTGACGTCGGCCGCCCAGCGCCTCGGCGTCCCGTCGCAGACCGGCACCTCCGATGCGAAGCCACCAGAGATGATCAAGCGCCCGACCCGCTGGCGCAGCACGCCGCGGATCATGGTCCACCCGGTGACCCGGCACGTCACGGTGCCGGAGACTTGCGCGACGCCGGTACGCGGGTCGACCCGCCCCTGCGGGTCGAGCGTGACGTCGATCGCCGACGGACCGTCCAGTGTGAACACGAAGTCACCCGGGGGCGACCACTGGAAGGCACTGACCATGAGGTAGTACGTGGTACCGGCCTCGGCGGGCCAGACGGTGGTGCCGGAGCTGCACACGACCGGTGTCAGGGCGCCCCGGGTGCCGGTGAAGATGGACAGGTAGGCGCCGTACGGCTCCGCCGTGCCGGTCGCCACGTAACTGCCGGTACGGGTCGGGGTGAACCGGTACCAGACGGTGGAGATGGCGCCGTCGCACGCCGTCGGGTCGTCCGTCGCCGTCGTCGCGTCCGCGCCGGACACCACGTCGGTGAACGGTAGCCCGCTCACCGTGGTCGCGTCGTCGAAGTCGTCGTTGGCCGGCGGCGCGGCCGCGGCTGCGACGCCGGGCCAGGTCAGCACCGCCACGGCTACCACGGCGGCGCATATCCTCGTTCGTCTCACGGATGGCCCTCTTCCTAGGATGGTGCCGCCGACGAACACACCCAGACGCGGAGCGCACCGAAGTCATTGCCGTCCGTCACCCGGCAGGCCCCAGAGTGCACCACCCGGTCAACCCACGGCAGCCACCGCCGCACACCGACCTCGTTCAGCGGGTCCAGACGGTTCCGCTGGCCTGCCCGGGCACAAGCCCGGCCAACCCGAGCACCAACCAACTCCTGGTGACCCAGGTCGAGGGCGGCGGTCGGCTCGTCGAGCAGGATCACCGCGACGCGCTGGGCGAGGACCCGGCGGCCGGTCGTCGAACTCGATCGTCCGGCGGCAGGTCACCCGCAGACGGCCAGGGCGCTGGAGACGTCGATCGCGAGGGCATCCGGTCGCCCTCGACGGCGCCACGCTCGCCCTGCGGGGCGCTCGGCGCTTCGGAGAGAGGCCCCCGCCCGGCGCGGCTGGCACCGGAGACGGCTCACAGCAGGCCCGCGTTGCCGGCCACGGCGGCGGCCTCGGTCCGGTTCGACACGCGCAGCTTGCGCAGCAACGATGCCGTCAGCCGCTTCACCGTGCGCTCGGAGAAGTTCAGCTCTTCAGCGATTTCCACCGTGCGACATCCCTTCGCAATAAGCTGCAGGAGACGGCGTTCCTCGTCGTCGAGGGCGGCCGTCGCCGGCAGGCCGTTGTACGCCGGGCGGAGCAGGGCTGTGAGCAGGCCGGCAGGTAGCACTGCCCACCCGTCCAGGATCGCCAGTAGCGGCGGCAGCAGTTCCTCGGGCTCGCTGCTCTTCGGCAGGTAGCCCTCCGCGCCGGCGCGCAGGGCCTGCACCATGAGGTCGATCTCGTCGAGCCCGGAGATCGCGACGATCCGTACCCGTGGTGTGGTTCGGCGGATGGCGGCGATGGCCCGGATCCCGCCCGGTCGCGGCATGTGCAGGTCGACCAGGGCCAGGTCGGGTACGCAGCGGCGGACCGTCGCGGCGGCGGCGGAGGCGTCACCGGTCGATCCGACGACCCGCGCCCGTCCCTGGGTACTGGCCGGAAGCAGGAGTTCGAGGCCACGGACGAAAAGAGGATGGTCATCGACCAGTACGAGCCGGAGGGTCGCGGATTCGGACACGCGGCGGCGTTTCCCGCTCTGCGCCCGATCATGCCCGTCCAGCCGGAGACCGCTCATCGCGCCGGTATCCGGGCTCGGCGGCCCCGGCGACCTCGGGGCGGCGTCCCCGGCCGGCCGTTGTTCCGCAACCTCGGCAGGGCGATCATGGGTCGCCTGTCGTTGCTGACCGAAGGCCGGACCAGCGGCCAGGAACGGGAACAGGAATGGGAATCGGCCAGCCCGGGAGGCGGAACGCCGGAGGTTTCCCGGCCACCCGCACCGGGCGGTCACGCGCTGCTGCTGCGGATGTTCTGTCACGAACTGCGGTCACCGATCGAGTCGCTGCGCTCGCTGACCCGGGCCCTCGCCGAGGAGTCGGGAGCACTTAGCCCCGATGAACGACGTGGCATGGCCACGCTGGCGCGGGAACAGGCGGCACACCTGGCCGACCTGTGGCGGCAGGCGGTGTCGACGACGCAGAGCCTGGCGGAGCCGGTCGACCGGCTGGTCCCGCTGAGCCAGGTCCTGCCGATCGCGGTCCCGGCCAGGGCGCCGCACCGGTTGACGGTCCGGCTCTCCCGTGGCGCCGGTGGCCGGCTGGTACCCGCCCACCGGGTCCGTCAGATCCTGCTGAACCTGGTGGACAACGCGCTGCGGCACGGCCCCGCCGAGGGCCGCGTCCGGGTGTCCGCCTCGGTGCGGGCGGGATTCCTGGTGCTGGTCGTCGCCGACGAGGGCCGGTCCTGCCGTCCCCTGCGGGCCGCGCTGCGCCGGGCCGCGCCGCCGCCCGGGATCTCCGGACTGGGGCTGTGGATCGTGCGACACCTGGTCGCCGCCGAGGGCGGCACGATCGCGGTGTGCCGCGCCGCGCAGGGAATCGCGGTACGGGTGAGTCTGCCCGCGCGGGGCTGCCGCTCCGGTGCCGGAGGTGCCGGCGCCCGCTGACCCTTCGGGGCCGCCGGTTGACCCCACCGGGCCACCGCGACGGGTACCCGGGCACGGTCTGCCACTTCTATCAGGAGGACACACCGTGTTCAGCCACGTCAAGGACCTGCAGTTCGAGGCCAAGCCCGATGCGCCCGACGCCGCCTTCGCCCGGCGCCTGCAGGAGGTGCTCGGCGGCAAGTGGGGGGAGATGACGGTCGCCAACCAGTACCTCTTCCAGGGCTGGAGTTGCCGGCTGCCCGGCAAGTACAAGGATCTGCTGCTCGACGTCGGCACCGAGGAGATGGGGCACGTCGAGATGATCTGCACGATGATCGCCCGCCTGCTGGACAGCGCTCCGCTGTCCTTGCAGGAGGCAGCCGCCGAGGACAACCCGATGCTGACCGCGATCTACTCGGGGTCGAATCCAGCGCACTTCATCCATTCCGGCGGTGGTCCGTTGCCGGTGGACAGCAACGGCGTGCCGTGGAACGGAGCCTTCATCACCGCCAGCGGTAACCTGCTCGCCGACTTCCATCTCAACGTCACCGCCGAGGCGCAGGGCCGGCTTCAGGTCGCCCGGTTGTTCCACATGACCGACGATCCGGGCGTCAAGCAGATGCTGCGGTTCCTGCTGGCCCGCGACACGATGCACCAGAACATGTGGCTCGCCGCGATCGAGCAGCTCAAGGACGACGGCCTTGAGGAGATGCCGGTCCCGGAGGCGTTCCCCGATGCCGAGCAGGAGAACCAGTTCGCCTACCAGTACCTCAACTTCTCCGCCGGGGAGGAGGCGGCCGCGGGACGGTGGGCCGCCGGCCCGAGCCCCGACGGTAAGGGGCAGTTCAGCTACCAGGCGAGCCCGGCCGCGCACGCGGAGGCGCCGGTACTTCCTCCGGGCGACCCGCGCCTGCACAGCACGCCACCGTCCGGCACCTGACGGGCAGGCGCGCCACCGCCCTGTCCCGTTCCGCCGCGCCGGTCCGTCACCACGACGGCGGATCGGCGCGGCCCCAGCCGGAAGACACAATCATGATCGAATTACTCGCCCGCCCGTTGGCGGATGCGTTCATGCAGGTCGGGGTCTACGTCGCGGTGATGGTCGCGCTGTTCGGCTGGCTGCGCTGGCGGTACGGCGACCGGGTCACCGACCACCTGACCCGGCGCCCCCGGCTCGGCCCCCTGGTTGGCGCGCTGCTCGGAGTCAGCCCGGGCTGCGGCGGCGCCATCATCCTGATGCCCCTGTACGCGCGCGGCAAGGTCTCCTTCGGGACGGTCGTGGCCGCCCTGGCGGCAACCATGGGCGACTCGTCCTGGGTGGTCATCGCCGCGGATCCGGGGATCGCGCTCAAGATCCATGCACTGCTCTTCGCCGTGGGCCTGGCCACCGGGTACACCGTGGACCTGCTCGGCGTCGACCCGGCCAACGCCCTCCGGACCCGCGCCAGTTGGTTGACCCGGCGGGTGACCGCCGCGCGGGCATCCGAAGCGAGCCTGCCGGCGAGCACCGTGCGGCCGTACCCCGCGGCTCGGGCCGGCACCGACGACCGAGCGGGAACGGCCGGTACCCGTCCGGTGTCGGCGACCCTGGCCGTGGCCCTGGCGCCGGGCGCGGTGCCGGGGCGCCCCGTCCGGATGTCCCTGGTGTTCTGGGGGCTCACCATGCCGGCCTTCCTGGTGTCGGTACCGGTAGTGTTCCACGCCGTCGACCCGCAACGCCTCACCGGCGCGCTCGGCGGAATCGACCCTTATCTCGCGCTCGGCTGCTGCGGAACGCTGGTCGCGCTGCTCATCTTCGCCGCCGGGCGAGGCCGCTTCGCCGACGACACGGTCGCCACCGCCACCCCGTCGAGCAGGCGGGACGCCATGCGACACAGCGCCCACGAGGCCTCGTTCATCACCGTCTGGGTCGCGGCGGCCTACCTCGGCTGGCAGGTTCTCAGCACCACCACCGGTTTCGACGGCTCCCAGCTGGCGTTCGCCGGAATGGTCGGGGTACTCGTCGGCGCGTTGATCGGGCTCATCCCCGGCTGCGCCGTCCAGATCGTCTTCACCGGCATCTTCATCAGCGGCGGCCTGCCCGTGACGACACTGGTGGCCAACGCGATCAGCCAGGACGGGGATGCCCTGATCCCACTGGCGGCACTGCGCCGCCGCGCCGCGGTGACCGCGACCGTGATCACCACCATCCCGGCCATCCTGGTCGGGCTGGCGCTGCTCGCACTGCTCGGCTGAACACGACAGAAATGCACCCGTCGGCGCTCGTACCATCCGATCCCGCCGAACGACAGCTCCGGCACCGGCGGGGAATCCGCGCCCGGCGCCGCTGCGGCAGCTCCGGGGCCCGCGCACCGAGCCGGGACACATGGAAGCCTCCGCGCCGGGAAACAGCAGCGCAGCCGAGGTCGACCGGAGGAGGGTGACGAACGTGACGGCAGGTGTGAAGCAGGACGTCCTGGACCTGCTGATCGAGCAGCACAAGCAGATCAAGACGCTGTTCGGTCAGCTCGGCCGTGCCGAGGGAACTCAGAAGCGGGAGCTGTTCGAGGATCTGGTCCGGCTGCTCGCCGTGCACGAGAGCGCGGAGGAGATCGTCGTGCACCCGACCGCCCAACGCAAGATCGACCGAGGTGACACCGTCACCGGGCAACTCCGGCACGAGGAGGACGAGGCCAAGCACGAACTGGCCGCCCTCTACGACCTCGGCGTCGACCATCCCGACTTCGACCGGCGGCTGTCGAGATTCGCCGACGCGGTCGTCGCGCACGCGACCCGGGAGGAGACGGAGGAGTTCCCGTCACTGCGTCGCAACCTCTCCGCGGCCCAGCTCGGTCGGATGGCCGGCGCACTGCGCGCGGCCGAGGCGATGGCTCCGACCCGCCCTCACCCGCGTAGCGGCGAGTCCGCATCGGCGAATCTGATGGCCGGTCCGCCCATGGCCGTCTTCGACCGGATCCGCGACGCCGTACGCGACTGGCGCGAATCGCAGCGCGATCAGGACTGACCTCTTTCCACCTCACCTACCGTCCGCGACCGTACGCCCGCCGGGGCTCCGTCCTGAGCGGGGCGGCACGGTCACGCGGTCAAGGCGAGGTACTTCTCCTCAAGGAACTCCAGGATGCCCTCGGAGCCACCTTCCCGGCCGAGGCCGCTCTGCTTCACCCCTCCGAACGGGGTGTCGGAAGACCCGCGAAGGCGGGGACCAGACCGCGTACCGCTCCCGGACGGCCGGCGCGACAGCCACGACGTGCGGACCTGCGGCGCTTCCGCTGATCACGATGCCGTCCGGGATCGATACCCTGGTGCCGTGCCCCCCGATCTCGTCCTGCTGTCCCGGGTGTCCTTCCGTGGCCGGGACATCGCGGGTGCACGGCTGCAGGGTCTCATCGCCCTGCTCGCCGCGGACCTGCGCACCGGCTGCGGCACCGGACGGCTCGTCGACGGGCTCTGGCCGGACGAGCAGCCGGAGAACCCGCCCAAGGCGCTGCAGATCCTCGTCTCCCGGGCGCGGTCCCAGCTCGGCGCTGATGTCGTCGTCCGGACCCCGACCGGCTACCGGCTGACGCTCAGCGAGGACCAGGTCGACAGCTCGGCGGTGCTGATCCGAGCCGCGGCGACCGCCCGGTGCTCTGGTGCCGGCGACCACGCCGCCGCGCTCTCGCACGCCGAGGCCGGCCTGGCCCTGTGGGGCGGCGCCGGACCCGGCCCGGCCGACAACGCCGACAGCCCGGTCAGCGCGCTGCGGGCGGAGCGGCGAGCCACCTACCGCACGCTGGTGCGGGCCCGCGCGCTCGCCCTCGCCCGTCTCGACCGGGCGGCCGAGGCGGTGGACCGGCTGGCCGAACTGGCCGGCGATCGACCGCGCGACGAGGAGGTGCTGATCGAGCTGCTGCGGTGCGAGGCGGCGACGGCCGGCCCGGCCACGGCGCTGACCCGCTACGACGCCTACCGGCGGGCGCTGCGCGACGAACTCGGCACCGATCCGGGCGCCGCGCTGCAGGCCGAACACCGGCGGCTGCTCCAGGGCGTGGTACCCACGGTGCGGCGCGGCATCGTGCACGAGCCCAACCCGCTGCTCGGCCGGGACGACGACGTCGCCGCGGTGGAGGCGCTGCTGCGTACCTCCCGGGTGACCTCGATCGTCGGGCCGGGCGGCCTCGGCAAGACCCGGCTCGCCAACGTCATCGCCCGCCGCGCCGAGGTGCTGACGGTCACGGTCGTGCCGCTCGCCGGCATCGTCGCCGACGACGACGTGGCCCGCGAGGTGGCGACGGCCCTCCGGGTGGGCGAGCACCGGTCGCCGGGCGCGCCCGGGCGCACCGCAGGCGACGGCGCCGTCGCCATCGCGGCCGCGCTCGCCACCGGCCCGGCCCTGCTGGTGCTCGACAACTGCGAGCACGTCGTCGCCGGTGCTGCCGAGCTGGTCCGCACCCTGGTGTCGACGACCGCCGAGCTGCGGATCCTCACCACCAGCCGAATGCCGCTGGGACTGTCGTCGGAGTCGGTCTACCCGCTACCGGAGCTGAGCCTGTCGACGAGCGTCGAGCTGTTCGGGCAGCGGGCGCGGGCGGCGCGACCGGGCGTGGACCTGCCTACGGCGGCCGTGGCGGAGCTGTGCCGTCACCTCGACGGGCTACCGCTCGCGGTCGAGCTGGCCGCTGCGCGGGTGCGGATCATGTCGGTGGCGGAGCTCGCGCAGCGGCTCGACGACCGCTTCGGCCTGCTGCGGGGCGGTGCCCGGGACGCGCCGCAGCGCCACCACACGCTGCACGCTGTCGTCGACTGGAGCTGGAACCTGCTGGATCCGGCCGGCCAGGCGGCGATGCGCGCACTGTCGGTGTTCACCGACGGATTCACCACCGACGCCGCGCGCCTGCTGCTTGAGGCGCTGCCCGCGACCACGCACGAGCGGGACGTGCTCAGCCTGCTCGAGCACCTGGTCGATCACTCGCTGATCAAGGTGCTCGACACCCCGTCGGGCACCCGACTGCGGATGCTCGAGACGGTCCGGGAGTTCAGCGCCGTACGCCTGGCGGCCGCGGGCGAGACCGACGACGTGACGACCGCGTTCCTCGGGTGGGCGCGGGCGTTCGGCATGGCCCACCACGCCAACCTGCTCGGCTCCGACCCCTACGACACGGCCACCACGGTCCAGGCGGAGCAGGAGAACCTGCTCCAGGCGCTCCGGCGGGCCCTCGGCCGGGACGACCGGCCCACCGTCGCGGCGATCACCGCGGTCCTCGGCGGCATGTGGACCCTCAGGTCCAACCACCTGCGGCTTTCGACCCTGGTCCGGCAGACCTCCTGGCCACTGTCGCACTACCGGCCGGAGCCGCCCTTCGTCGAGGTGACCCGGACCGCCCTGACCATGGCCGTGGCGCACACGTTCGGCTCCGAGGGGCCTCGGCCGGTGCGGGCGGTCGTCGCGCTGCGCCGGCTCGGCCTGGCGCAGCCGGACACCGTGACCCGGGCGATCGGCTGGGTGATCGGCGCGCTGGACGATCCGGTGGAGCTGCACCGGATGTGTGACAGCACCGAGCCGCTGCTGGCCGCCGGCGCGAACGCGCTCACCAGCTACTACTGGGAGACCGCCGGCGACGTCGACGCGGCGCTGAAGAGGGCTCGGCAGGCGCTCGACCTCTTCACCGATCGGGACCTACCGTGGCTGCGCTCGGTCGGCCACTGCCGGGTCGCCGAGCTCTGCCTGCGGCTGGAGCAGGGCGCGGAGGCCCGGGACCACCTGGTCGCGGCGCTGCCGATTCTCGAGCAACTCGGCGCCCAGGCCGATGCGGCCGGTGTCCGGACCTGGCTCGTGCTGGCCAACCTGCAGGTCGGCGACACCGTCGAGGCCGAGCGGTGGCTGGAAGGACTCACGCGGATCGCGCTCGACGCGGAGGAAGCCAAGACGGTCGGCTACGACCTCGGCGTCCGGGGCGAGGTGCTGTTCGCCCGCGGCGAGGTGGAGGCCGGACTGCGGCTGTGGCGCCGCGCCGTCGACCAGATCCGCGACGCCGGCACCATGGCCTCCACCGGGATCCCGTTCGACCTGGACCCGTGGGTGGTGGAGGCGCGATCGGTGGCCGTCGTCGCGCACGCCCGGCACGGCCGGCTCGATCTCGTCGCCGGCATCGCCGACGCGCTGCCCGGACGCCTGACGCATCTGTTGAGCCATCCGCTGGTCAGTCCACCGCCGTACATGATCGAGCAGGCGATCCACGGCACCCTGCTGCTGGCCATCGCCATGGCGGACCTCGCCCGCGGCCAACGGACCGGTGACCCGGCCCTGGTCCGGCTGGCGGCCCGGATGATCGCGCTGGCCGAGCGGTTCGGGTTCCTGCGCAACTTCCAGCCCACGATGTCCGCCGCGTCGGCCCGGGCGGACGCCGGGCGGGCCGACCAGGCGGCGTACGACGAGGCGGTGTCCTCCTACGCCGGCCTGGACCGGGCCGGGGTCCGCGCGGCGGCGTTGGACCTGCTACGCGAGCGGCCGACCGATGAGCAGACCGCCACGGACCATCCCCCGCCCGATCGGTGAGGCCCGACCGGGCGAGGCCGAGCCCGCCGCCCGGGAGAGGCCGAGCCCGCCGCCGGCGCCGGCCCGGCGGTGCGGAAGCGGCAACCCCGGGCCCGGCTACCAAAGCCGGGCCCGGGAGGTGGGGACCGATCAGCGAGTACGGTCCCGGTTGTAGAGCCGCTTCGCCCACACGTACCCGACCAGCGCGATCACGGCGCACCAGCCGAGCGCGACCAGGCCGCTGTCCCCGATCGGCGTGCCGAGGAACAGGCCCCGCAGCGTCTCCATGATCGGGGTGAACGGCTGGTACTCGGCGAACCACCGCAGCCCGACCGGCAGCGAGTCGGTGGGCACGAACCCACTGCCGAAGAGGGGCAGCACCATCAGGGGCATGGGCAGGTTGCTCGCCGCCTCCACGGTCTTCGTCGCCAGGCCCATCGCGACGGCCAACCACACGAGGGCGAACGTCGTCGCGGCGAGGATCCCGGCCGCCGCCAGCCACTCGATCGCGCTCGCGTTCGGCCGGAAGCCGACGAGCACGGCCACGCCCAGCACGACGGCGAGTTGCAACAGGGTCTGCAGGACGCTGCCCAGCACGTGCCCGGTCAGGACCGACACCCGCGCGATCGCCATGGTGCGGAACCGGGCGATGATGCCCTCCGTCATGTCCATCGCCACCGAGATCGCGGTGCCCTGTACGGCGCCCGCGATGGTGATGAGCAGGATGCCGGGCACGACGTAGTTGACGTAGGCGCCGCGACCGCCCGACCCGCCGCCGAGGCCGTCCCCGAGCGTGCCGCCGAGCACGTAGACGAAGAGCAGCAGGAAGATGATCGGCACGGCGAGCAGCGTCAGTGTGACGGACAGGTTGCGCGACATGTGCCGCAGTTGCCGGCGCAGCATCGTGGTCGAGTCGCGGACGGCCAGCCTCATCGTGGTCATCGTGCGGTCACCTTCTCGGGGCCGGATGCGGAAACGGTCGCCGGGGCGGCAGCCGGAACGTCCGCCGAGGCGGGCTGGCCGGTCACGGCGAAGAACACGTCGTCGAGGTCGGGGGTGTGCACGGTCAGCCCGTCCACCTCGACCGCCGCGTCGTCAAGGCGGTCGAGCAGTGCCTTGAGCGAGCGGACACCGCCGTCGCCGGGCACCCGCAGGACCAGTGGGTCGTCCGTGCTGTGCGGCGCGACGTCCAGGATCGCGGCGGCTGCGGTCCGGGCGGTGTCGTCGGCGAACCGCAGCTCGACGTGGCCGCCCGGCACCCGCCGCTTGAGCTCGGCCGGGGTGCCCTCGGCGACGAGCCGGCCGCGGTCGAGCAGGGCGATCCGGTCGGCGAGCTGGTCCGCCTCCTCCAGGTACTGCGTGGTGAGGAAGATCGTCACGCCCCGGCTGACCAGGTCCCGGACGATCTGCCACATGTCGCGCCGGCTGCGCGGGTCCAGCCCGGTGGTGGGCTCGTCGAGGAAGATCACCCGAGGGTTGCCGATCAGGCCCATCGCGAGGTCGAGCCGGCGCCGCATGCCGCCCGAGTACGCCGCGCCGGGCTTCCTCGCCGCCTCCCCGAGGTCGAACCGCTCGAGCAGCTCCGCCGTCCGTCGCCGCCCCTCGGCCCGGCCCAGATGGTGCAGGTCGGCCATGAGCAGCAGGTTCTCCTCGCCGCTGAGGAAGTTGTCCAGCGCGGAAAACTGGCCGGTGACAGCGATCGCCGCCCGCACCCGGTCCGGATCACGGACCACGTCGTGACCGCAGACGCGGACCTCACCCGCGTCGGCACGGATGAGGGTCGACAGGATCTGGACCATCGTGGTCTTGCCGGCCCCGTTGGGTCCGAGCAACGAGAAGATGCTGCCCTCGCGGACGTGCAGGTCGATGCCGTCGAGCACCACCTGGCTGCCGTACGACCTGCGTAGGCCGGTCACCGCGATCGCCGGCTCGGTCGGGATGTTCGTCATGCACCCGACGGTGCCGCCGCACCGGATCGCCGCGGTTTCACCATGGTTTCACCGCCCCCGGGCCGGCCGGAACCGGACCGAACCGTCAGATCGACAGCCGGGCCGGGCACCGAACCCGCCGTACCCAGACCCGCGCTCCGACCAGTCGCTCGGTACCGGTCGTGCGCGGCGTCGACTGCGGTCCTTGTCAGCAGCGACCGGATTCCCGGAACACAGCGACTTCCGCTACGTCGCCACGGAGGAAGACGTCGCCGTCGGCTCGCTCAACCGGTCGCGGTTCTGGCGAACCGGCGCGCGAGGTCCGCGAAGGCGTTCCTGAGTTCCGCCGGTTCGACGACCTCGATGTCGGCGTCGAATCTGCCGAGCGTGCCGGCGAGGCTGGACCATGACCAGGATCCGAGGTAGCCGGCAACGGTCGGGGCGGAGTTCCTCGACGATGCCGTCCCGGGTGTAACGGGCCACGGTGGCGGCGGGCAGGTCGAGGAGCACCACACCCCGGCAGGGCCAGCCGCCGGACCCGTCGTCGGAGCCCTGGAACTTTCCGCTGACGTATCTGGCGACATCTCCGCCGGGCAGTACCCGCGGGGTGAAGCGGGGGACCGGTTCGGCGTGATCTGGGTGCTGGACGTCGCCGTCGATCACCGCGGCGCCTGACAACGCCAACCGGCTGCACGGCACGGTCCCGACGTGCCGTGCATCCCGCCGCCCATCGCCGTCCGGACGCCTTCGCGCAGAGTTCGGCCGACGCACGGCCGCCCTGATGCCCCTACCCGGCCGGAGCGAAGGCACGGACGGGTACCGCCGGCTCGACTCGGACATGCGTCTCAGGTGAACCTTGCGGCGGTCCCGCCCTTCTCCGCGACCTTGCCACCCGGGGTAGCCGAACTCGGGGGCTCAGAGCGCGCCCCGGTCGACGAGGCTGAAGCTCGCGGTGGGGGTGGCGTCGCCGACCTCCTCGACGAAGACCGCCTTGCGTTCCGCGCTCCACTGGACGAAGCCGTAGGCCTCGTTGTAGATGTGATAGGTCCGTCTGTTCTTGTCATCCGTGGCGCCGGTGGGCGTGAGGGAGAAGAGCGTCGCCTGCGTCGGAATGCACTCGGCGGCGACCAGCGACGACGGCTTGTCTGGCGTGATCTTGACGCCCAGGCAGGTCTCCGAGTTGTCGCCGCGATCCGCACCGCGCAGCGACCTGATCAGATAGTCCACGCCCATCGGCACCAGGACGAACTGCGACTTCATGCCGGTGCCGTCGGAAGCCTCCACCTCGTACCAGTGGTAGTCCAGTGCCAGGTCACGGTCGATCTCGGCGAGATGGATCAGTGTGCGCCGGTTCCCCTGCAGGATCGGAGCGTCCGGGTCCGGGGCCGCCGGGGCAGGCCGCGCACTCGTCGGACTCGGGTCGGCCGGCGCGGACGCTCCCCCGGAGCCATCCCGGTCACCGCCGTCCGGACGGAACGCGTTCAGAGCGGCGAGGCCCGTACCAAGCAGCACGATGAGGGTCGCGGCGGCGGCCCCGGCTCCCAGGAGCCGTCTACGGCGGGTGGCCTCGGGCCGGGCTGCGGTCTGCGCCTTCCCGGGACTACTGCCGGCCATCCGGAACCTGTCACGGGCGGTCAGTGCCGCTGCGGCAACCGCAGTGGTGATCTCTGGCTGCGGGGTGTCGCCGGCGAGCAGCACGTCGAGCAGTTCCCGCGCTGTCGGGCGTTCCTCGGGATTCTTGACGAGTGCCCGATCCACGAGATCGCGGAGCGGCCCGGACAGCCCGGAAAGGTCGGGCGGCTGGGTGAGAATGCGCATGGCGGTGGCTGGTGCGGAGTCGGCGGCGAACGGGGTACGCGCGGTCGCGGCGTACGCCACCACCACACCCCAGGCGAAGATGTCCGCGGCGGAGGTCACCTGCCGACCGTTCTCCGGGTCGAAGCGCTCCGGCGCCATGTAGGCGACCGTGCCGACTATCTGGTCAGTACGAGTGTGCTGGCTGGTCGCCTCGAAGGGGCGGGCGATGCCGAAGTCGATAACCTTGAGGCCGCCCATGGCGAACAGTACGTTGCCCGGCTTGAGGTCGCGGTGGATCACCCCGGCACCGTGGATGGCGGTCAGCGCGGTGGCGATGCCGACGGCCACGCCGTGCAGCGCGGAAGCGGACAGTGGTCCCTGCTCCCTGACGACGTTGGCGAGGCTCGGGCCGTCGACGTACTCGACGACGAGGTAGGGCGGGTCGTGGTCCGGGTCGGCATCGAGTACCTCAGCGGTCGAGAACGGCGGCACCTGGCGCGCCCGGCTGACTTCGCTGCGGAAGCGGCCCCGGAACTCGGCGTCGTTCGAGAACTCGGGCCGGACCATCTTGATAGCTACCTTGCGCCCGTCTTGATCTCGTCCGAGGTAGACGGTGCCCATGCCACCCTCGCCCAGGCGGCCCAGCAGCTCATACCTACCGAGCCGGGTCCGTTCCCCCGGCAGCAGCGGCATGCTCATCTCGAGTTCTCCCCTCGCCGCGCGGCGCCCCACCTGCGGTAGAGAGAGACCCTAGCCGGACGGGGCTCCCGGGGACGAACACCCCGCGTTTCCGGCGCCTCCGCAGTGGACCTGCCGGATGGGACGTGTCCTGCGCGGAGGAGGGAGGGAGCCTCGTCTATCGCGAGGTTCGAGACGCCGTTGCGCGATCGGGGGCGGAGTGCGGGAGCACACGGGGCAGGTCGGTCCGGCGGCCCCGGGGCTCGGGCCGAGCGGGACTCCGGTGGGTTGGCGGGGCCCACCAGGCACGGACGAGTCGTGACTCACGTGCCGCCCGGGCCGGCCTAGCCCACCATGACCGTTTGTTACGGGTTCGGGCGGATCCTATTGATCTCCCCGATGAACCAGCACCGACCATGGCACCACTCCTGAGCCAGCATGGCTTGTTGGTGTGCCACAGTTGTGCCATGATGGCACCATGGACTTGACCTCATATGTGGGCAACCTCGGACGTGAGTTCGCCACCCTTGCCGAGGCCGGCGGTGAGGAGACGCGTGCCCTGGTCGAGCGCCTGACCGGGTCACTCGAGTCGGCGATCCGGATGACGCTGCTGGACGCGCTGTCGGCCGCCGCCGACGAGATCACCCGAGACCTGGCTCCGGGGTCGGTGGAACTGCGGCTACGCGGACGCGACCCGAGCTTCGTCGTGACCCCGCCGCCCGCCGAGCCGCTCGAACTCACGGCCGAGCACGCTACGGCGACGCTCGACAACCCCCCGGACAACGATCTGCTGATCGCCGAGGACGGCCCCGCCGCACGGATCAACGTACGTCTACCCGAGCAGCTCAAGGCCGCCATCGAGGAGGCCGCGGCCAAGGAGGGCCGCTCAGTCAACGCCTGGCTCGTCCGGGCGGCCGCCACCACCTTGCAGCGCCCGGATCAGCACCAGCGACCCGAGCCATCCGGCAGCCTCAAACGGACCAAGCAGCGCTTCACCGGCTGGGTGCGCTAACCACCCCACGCTTACCTCATCCCACGTCCCCGACCTGCGGGGACGACTCACCTACCCATGATGCGGGGACAACCATGCCAAAATTCGAGACCCCCGAGCCGATCTCCGTCACGCTCGAAGCCGGCGTCGGCGACGTGCGGATCACCGCGAGCGACCGGACCGACACCCTCGTCGAGGTCCGCCCGAGCGACGAAGCCGACGACTCCGACGTGAAAGCCGCCCAGCAGGTCCGGGTCGACTACACCAACGGCACGCTCCGGATCACCGGCCCGAAGGCACGCGCCCTCGACTTCTCCCGCAAGACCAGGTCGGTCGACGTGACCATCCAACTGCCCAGCGACTCCCAGCTCTCCGCCCAACTGCAGGTGGGCGACATCCGCTGCGCCGGCCGGCTCGGGCAGTGCAGGCTCAAGACCTCCGCCGGGAACGTCGGGCTCGAACGAACCGGCCCGCTGCGCGCGGACACGTCGGCCGGTCACGTGACCGCCGACGGCATCAACGGCAACGCCGAGATCTCCACCGGCTCCGGCAAGATCCAGATCGGCGAGATCGACGGCACCGCGGTAGTCAAGAACTCCAACGGCGACACCACGATCGACGCGGTCACCGGCGACGTACGGGTCCGCGCCGCCAACGGCCACATCCACATCGAACGGGCCGGCGCCGGCGTCGACGCGAAGACCTCCAACGGCAACATCCACCTCGGCGAGGTGGCCCGCGGCTCGGTCACGCTCGGGACCGCCATGGGCGACCTGGACATCGGCGTCGCCGACGGCACCGCCGCCTGGCTCGAGGTCAACACCGGATTCGGACACGTACGCAACCAGTTGGAGAACGCCACCCGACCCGAGGAGGCCGACGAGACCGTCGAGGTACGCGGCCGCACCTCCTACGGCGACATCACCATCCACCGCTCCTGATCCATCCGCCCCAGAAAGGGACATCATGACCGTCAAGCGATCCGCCCGGACCGGCACGGTGCCAGTCCACGGACAAGGTCACATCCGATCTGTTCCGTGCGGACACGACCGACTGACCTGGGTCGAGTTCAAAGGTCTCGGGGCAGACCTGTCCAACCTGACTGCCGCATAGGGAGACGCGAAGCATGGAAGCACAGAACCTGGCTATCCAGGTCAACGGATTGCGCAAGTCCTATCAGAAGCTTCAGGTGCTCAAGGGCGTGAACTTCGAGGTGGCCAGCGGGAGCATTTTCGCGTTACTCGGCTCCAACGGTGCCGGCAAGACCACGACCGTGCGGATCCTCGCCACCCTGCTCAAACCGGATGACGGCACGGCAAGCGTTAACGGATTCGACGTCCTGTCCCAGCCGGCGCGGGTGCGGGAGTCGATCAGCCTGACCGGACAGTTCGCAGCGGTCGACGAGATCCTCACCGGCCGGGAGAACCTGGTCATGATCGCCAAGTTGCGGCAGGTGGAGAACCCCCGCCGGGTCGCGGACGACCTGCTCGGACGATTCGGCCTTGCCGATGCGGCCGGACGCCGGGTGTCGGCCTACTCGGGCGGCATGCGCCGCCGCCTCGACATCGCCATGAGCCTCATCGGCGACCCACCGATCATCTTCCTCGACGAGCCGACCACCGGACTGGACCCGGAGGCCCGCATCGAAGTGTGGCAGGTGATCCAGAATCTCGCCGACAGCGGCACGACGGTCCTTCTCACGACCCAGTACCTGGAGGAGGCTGAGAAACTCGCCGACCGGATCGCGATCCTGCACGAGGGCACGATCATCGTGTCCGGCACGTTGGCAGAGCTGAGGAAGCTACTCCCGTCCGCGAAAGTCGAATACGTGGAACGGCAACCCACCCTGGAGGAGATCTTCCTGGCGATCGTCGGAAGCGACAGGACCCACGAGAACGAGAAGCAGGTGCAGCGATGACCGCGCATTCCTTCAGCAACACCAGCGTGATGCTCGGGCGCTCCGTGCGCCACGTCACGCGCAGCCTGGACACCATCATCACGGTCACGATCATGCCGATCGCGTTCATGCTGCTGTTCGTATACGTGTTCGGCGGCGCCATCCAGGCGGGCACCGACAACTATGTCAACTTTCTGATGCCCGGCATCCTGCTCATGGCGATCGCCAGCGGCATCTCCTACACCGCCTACCGACTGTTCAACGACCTGCGGGGCGGCATCTTCGAGCGGTTCCACTCCATGCCGATCGCACGTTCGTCCGTGCTGTGGGGACACGTGCTGACCTCGCTGGTGTCCAACGCCATCTCCGTGGTGGTCATCGTCCTGGTAGGGCTTCTCATGGGCTTCCGCTCGTCGGCGGGAGTACTGGCATGGCTCGCCGTAGCCGGGATCCTCGTGCTGTTCACGCTCGCGTTGACGTGGGTCGCGGTGATCGCCGGACTCTCGGCATCCTCCACTGATGGCGCGACCGCCTTCTCGTATCCGATCATCTTCCTGCCTTTCGTGAGCTCGGCGTTCGTTCCCACCGACACGATGCCCGGGCCAGTGCGCGCCTTCGCGGAGAACCAACCGGTCACCTCCATCGTCAACACGATCAGGGCGCTACTCGAGCGGCAGCCGGCCGGCGGTGACATCTGGATCGCCCTCTCCTGGTGCGTCGGAATTCTTGTCGTCGCCTATGCGTTCGCCATGCTCGCCTACCGACGCAGAATCGCCTGAAACGCCGGGGAGCCGGCCGTCCATCACCTCTCGGGCGGCCGGTCGCCCCGTCGTAGCGCACCGGGGGGGATGCCGGACCGGCCAGACCGGCCGGTCTACGCGCTGACCCCGGCGCGGCAGCAGCGGGTCGTCGCCGCACCGCTGTGCAGAAGGTGGAACTGGCCGCGGCGTCCTCCAGCTCCGCCGTCGTACCGCACCGTGGCGCCGACCGGGCCCGGGCCTGAGGCTGCGACGAGCCTAGGCTGCGCGTTGTGGAAGGAATGGCGTGGATCCTGCTGTGCCCGTGTGTCTTCTTCGTGCTGCTGTTCTTCGCCGCAACCGCGGTCCTGTGGTTCCAGACCAAGCCGGGCGGCCGGTAGCTGAATCGGCAGCCGGAAACCGGCGCAGACACGGGACCCCGGCGGCTTCGGCCGGGTAGGGCCGCCGGCCCTACGACCCGGAGAGCGGTTCGGGTGGCGCCGGAACTGCCCGACGGCAAGCTGATCCATGCCCAGCTACGACTCGGTAGCGTCGATCTGATGATCGCTGATCGGCTCGACGGCTGACCGCTGCGGCCTGGTCTGCTCCAGGTATGGGTTCGGGACGTGGCGACGGTGCTGCACCGTGCCAACGCTCACGGCGCCACCACCGTCCCCGAACCGACCCCCTTCTACGGTGAATCGACCCTCGGCAGGATGCTCGACCCCTGGCAGAACATCTGGTGGCTCTGGGCACCGGGCCAGCCCGATCCGACGCCCCACTGGGACGGCGGCCCGGACGTCATATTCACCACGCTGGACAACGCCCTCAAGTCGTTGACGACCTGAGCCGGGCCCACCGCCTCGATCTGCTGTCCCGTCCCGTGAGTTGTTGACAGCCGCACCACACGGCGTCATGCTCCTGTGCATGGAAGGTAAACCGATCGGTGACAGGCGTGCCGAACGGCATCAGGAAACCAAGGCCGAGATCATCCAGGCCGCGTGGGACCTGACCCAGTCGCAGGGCCTTGCCGGGCTGTCCCTGCGGGACCTCGCCGCCAGGGTGCGGATGCGCCCACAGTCCCTGTACTCGTACTTCCCTTCCAAGCACGCGATCTACGACGCCATGTTCGCCAACGGATACCGCCAGTTCCTGGAGGCGATGGCACAGGTGGCACCTTCCGTCGACCCGCGTGCCGGCCTGAAGACGACCGCCCGCGCCTACCTCGCCTTCTGCGTCGCCGACAACGCCCGCTATCAGCTCCTCTTCCAGCGCCCGATCCCCGGGTTCGAACCGTCGGCGGAGTCATACGCGCTGGCTCCGGAGGCGCTCGCCGGTGGCCGTCTGCCGTCGCAATGGACGGAGAACCTCGCCCGACTCGGCGTCAGCGACCCGGCGGACATCGACATCTCCACCGCACTCGTCACCGGCCTGGTCGACCAGCAAATCGCGAACGACCCGGGCGGCGACCGCTGGGCCCGCCATCTGGACGACGTGGTCGACATGTTCGTCGATCACGCAACCCGTCGACCCGCTCCAGCTGCACCCCGCAAGAAGCGAGGAGCGGGCCTCACTCCGCGCGGCCAGGCCGCCCCCGCACAGACCGAACGCCCAACCGCCACGAGAGGAGACGACCGATGAACACCGTTCAGGCAGTCCGTACGAACCAGCGGAGGGAGCCGTCATGGCCAGGTTTGTGACTATCGGATACGGCGAGCAGGACGGCTACGACCGCACCGACGCGGCGGTACGCGATGAGGCCCACGCGCACGACGCGCGCTTGCGTGCGGCGGGAGCCGACATGGGCATTGCCGGCTCGCCCGTACAGGTGCGCAACCACGACGACGCCGGTATGACCGTGGCGAGCGGCCCCTACATGTCCTCCGCTCTTCCGGTGGCCGGATTCGCGATCATCGAAGCCGCAACGATGGAGGAAGCCGTCCAACTCGTGTCGAAAACGCCATGCGCGGTCGCGCAGGGTGTCGTCGAGGTGTGGCCATTGCAGGAGTCGCCGTAGGCCGCCGGCCAACGCAGACATCTCGGCCCGACCGGCCGTCGGCGACGCGCTATCGGCTGCCGAACAACGCCAGATCACGGAGCGGGCTGGATCAGATCGCGGGCACGCCGCCCACCACCGAGCGGCCGGACGGCAAGCCGGGATTCTGGGGCACCAGCCGGGCCCGGCGGGAAGGGGGATGGTCGCCTCCTCGAAGCGGTGCCGGCGGCGGCCGGTGCGCCGGTCTATCCGATAGACGACAGGAGATGCCTCTTCACCCGGACCGGAGACCCTGACAGGCTGCGGTCGGCAGGTAACTATCTGGATGGGACTGTCGGCCGATGGCAAAGCGCTGGTTGATCACGGGTTGTTCGAGCGGACTCGGGCGCGCCCTCGCCGCCCGGCTCGCCGCCGAGGGAGAACGGGTGCTCGCCACCGCACGGCGCCCGGAGACCCTGGCCGAGCTGATCGCCCAGTACCCCGACAATCTGCTGTCCACCACGTTGGACGTACGCGACCGGGCGCAGTGTCAGGCGGCGGTCGAGTTGGCGCTGGACAGCTTCGGCGGGATCGACATCCTGGTCAACAACGCCGCCTACGGACAGTTCGGCACTCTGGAGGAGGTGTCGGACGACCAGCTCGCCGCGCAGTTCGACACCAACCTCTTCGGGCCGTGGCGGCTCACCCGGGCGGTCCTGCCGCTCTGGCGGGCGCAGCGGTCCGGGCACGCCGTCTTCGTCAGCTCGATCGCCGGCATGGTGCCGTTCCCGGGCCTCACTGCCTACAACGCGAGCAAGGCGGCGCTGGAGGGCATGGCCGAGTCGCTCGCCGCCGAGGCCGGCCACCTCGGCGTGAAGGTGACCATCCTGCAGCCGGGGGGCTTCGCCACCGGGTACGCCACCGCGCTGAGACTGCCGGTGCAGCGGATCGAGGACTACGCGCCGATCAGCGACGGCACCCTTGGCGCGCTACGCGGCATGAACGACAACCAGGACATCAACCCGCCCGAGGTCTTCGCCGACGTCGTGTGGCGCCTCAGCGGGATGCAGTCGCCACCGCTGCGGCTGCCGGTCGGTCGCGACTCGGAGGCGTTCCTGGAGTCCGCCTACGACACCCGACGCCGCGAGTACGACGACGTCGTCAAGGCCGGCCACCACACCGTCGCCTGACGCTGTTCGACTCCGCTTCGCCGGTACGCCGCCCGGTCGCCCCGCCACGACCTCCGCTGGCCAGCTCATCGACGATCGGTCGTGGCGTACCCGGTGAGCCGCAGCAGGTCATCACCGCAGCGGCAGGGAACCGCAGCCGCCCCTCGTGCGACGACTCAGGCTCGACGTAACCGCCGTCGCGGCCACCATGCCAGGCCGCGGCCTATGGTTTGCGCACGATCCCGCACCACTGGTCGACCTCGACCGGCAGGCTGCCGTCGTCCTGCGGCTCGGGGCGCCACCGTGAGCAGGAGACCCAGCCCGGCTCTACGACCTCAAGGCCGGCGAAGAACTCGGCGATTCGCTCGGGGGTCCTCAGTTTCAGTTTCGGCTGGGCATCGAGGTTCCACACGCGGACCGCTTCGGCGGTGGCCTCACCGTTGACCGCCGTGGTGGTGTTGGCCACGGCCACGTAGCTTCCGGACGGTACCGCGGCCAGCAGCCGGTCGATAATCTGCTGTAGCTCGTCATCGTCGTTGATGAAGTGCATGATGCCGAGCAGCATGATCGCCACCGGCTCGGCGAAGTCCAGCGTGTCGGCCGCCCGCCGCAAGATGGTCTCTGGATCGTGCAGGTCGGCGTCGATGTAGTCGGTGGCGCCCTCTGCGGAACTGGTCAGCAAGGCGCGCGCGTGTACCAGCACCAGTGGATCGTTGTCGACGTAGACGATCCGCGCTTCGGGGGCCACCCGCTGCGCGACCTGATGGGTGTTGTCCTGGGTGGGCAGCCCGGTACCGATGTCCAGGAACTGGCGGATCCCCGCCTCGGCGACCAGGTAGTGGACAGCCCGTCCCAAGAACAGCCGGTCAGCACGCGCCAGCTCGATCACGACGGGAAAGATGTCCTTGACCCTTTCTCCGACCTCCCGATCGACCGCAAAATTGTCCTTACCGCCGAGCCAGTAGTTCCAGACCCGTGCCGTGTGCGGCACGTTGGTGTCGAGCCTCGAGTTCACCGGATCCTGATCGCTCGAGCGCAAATCGGACATCTATGCTCCATCGGGCCTAGCCGGGCACGGTTACGGACAAATGAATGATCAGCATAGTAGAACCACGCCTCTTCGCCCGGCCCAGCCCGGTGCGGTCCGGCGGTCAACCGCCGGTCTGCGCCTGCGTCTTGAGGCCGGTCAACACCGATTCGCCAACCTCAGCGCCGACACCCAAGAGCACCCGTCGTCGTCTCGTCGGCCGCGAGGTGTGCCGGGAGCGTCGCGGGTCGCACCGGTACCTCAAGCACAGTGGCGCTGGCGGCATCGGCGTCGACCAGGTGCTCCTCCAGGGTGGGTCCGGAGACGGTCAGGCCACGCCGATACAACCAGTCGAACAGGTCGAGGCCGGCACGGACCACGCCGGTTGCCGGTGGGACGATGGCTCGCACCACCGTGCGGGCGGGCAGATCGAGCCGTTCCCCGCTGTGCTCGGCGGTGACGGCCGCCAGGAAATTCCCGGTGGGTTGCCCGCTGAGCCAGGTCAGCAGGACCGCCGCGGGTGGCGGGCACCGGACGGCCAACTCGGACGGGTGGCCGATTCGCAGGTAGCGCACGTTCAGGCGGCGCCCACCGACCGTAGCCTGCTGGGGCAGGACCGACATCGGCCTGGCGAGCCGGTCCTCAGCCGCGGCGACGGCTGCGGCCTTCACTGCGATGTCGCGACGTAGGGCGGCCACGGTTTCGGCCAGGGCCTGCCGGAGGTGCGCGTCGGGGGCGTCCAGGATGTCGGCAATCTGGCGGAGTGACAGGCCGAGGTGCTGTAGTCCTCGGATGCGCTCCAGCCGGCCCAGTTCGGTCACGCCGTACCACCGGTAGCCGGTGGCCCGGTCCACTGTGGCGGGTACCAGCAACCCGATCTTGTCGTAGTGCCGCAGGGTGCGTTCGGATACTCCCACCATCCCCGCCAGCTCTCCGATGCGCCACACGGCTTCCTCCTCCTGCCTTGACCTTCTCCCTGCGTCAGGGTTCTAGCGTGCCGGCCATGAGTCCCACTGACCGTAGTGGCGCAGCCCGACTGACGGGCCTGCTGCTGTTAAGTTCGTTGACGGCCATGCTTGCCGGTGTGGCGGTCGTCGTGCCATCGGGGCTAACCCTGAATCCGGCCGACCCCGCCGCCGTGTTGGCGGCGGTGCATGCACGGGTCGAGTTGCACCTGCTCGAGTTGGGGCTCGACGTAACCGGCTGGCTCGCCCTGCTCGCGGCCGCGCTCATCATGGTCAGCCGCCGCACGGCGCCCAGGCCACACCTGGTGACGCTGGCCGGCGGGCTGCTGGCCTGCGCCGGCGTGGCGGGCCTGCTCCACGACGCCGGAAACCTGGCGTTGACCCAATTGGCCGCCGATCCCACGGACCCGACCGCCACCGCAGCGGCCTGGGCGGTCCTACTCACCGCCAAGTGGACCGTCAACCTGGCCGGGCTGCTCTGGGCCGCCGCGACCCTGGCGACCGCGCTCGGCACCCCGCTGCCCACCGGACTTCGCCGCGCCGGCGTGGTCGCCGCGTTGTCGGGCCTCGCCGCCGTTCTGCTGCCCTGGACAGCCGGGACCGACGGCCTCTCGGCAACGCTGGAACAGCTCGGCTACGCCCTCCACCTGCCGGTCATGGTCTGGTACGGCGTACTGGGCTGGCGATTGGTCCATGACGGCCCCGCTGCCCCAGCCTGACCACCGTGGCGCGCCAGAGCCACGCCCGGCGGCGCCGCCCGCGCCCGCTCTCGACTTCCCGTCAAGGAGGCCCGGCCAACGTTCTCGTGACTCAGAGCGCGTCGAAGCTGACTTCCTGCATCGTCCCGTCCGGTCCCATGCGGAACAGCCGGGGCGGGCCCATCATTTGCCGCACTCGCCGGTGGTCGGCCTCGCGCTCGGCCTGTTCCCTCCCGGTCGGGTCGGTCACCCGAAAGCCGTGCAGGGAAACGGCTTCCGCATCAATGTCGTCCGGGTCAGGTCGGCCTTCGACCACGAAGCCGAACAGCGCACGCAGCGCCTCCTCACCCAGTTGCAGCGGATGGAACGGCAACGGATACGGACCCCGGTCCGGCCATCCGGGCATCGGCTCGACCGGATGCTCACCGGCCCAGAACGGCAGTTCGAAGTCGTACGGCTCGCCGACGTTCTCCTCGATGCCGCCGTCCGGCGACAGGCTCAGCGAGCGGACCAGTTTCCCGTCCTCCCAGACGGCGAAGCACAGCCAGTCCACCACGGAATGCATCCCGTGCATGATGATCCGCCGGCCGGCACCGGCCGCGCGCAGGTGCTCGGGGAGTTCGGACGGGCGGTCGAGCACCAGCCTGCGATCGCACAGCAGCTCGGCTCCGGCCAGCACGGTGGCGTAGGTGATGTCATCTGGCGGGTAGAGCCCGTCGAACAGCGTGCCGTCGCCGACGCGGGTCACCTCGTACCCTGGGTGGGCCCGCCGCACGACTTCCTCAGCCTCGGCCGGATCGCAGGACGTCGCGCCGAGCAACGCCGGGAGCAGGTCCCCATCGGTGAAGGCAAGCATCGCTGTCTTCGCACCCATGTCCGCTCCCCCAACTGTCCACCGCGCGATGGCTGTTGGCACGGTACCGGCAGTTAACCATCAAAGCGACCACCGTCTGCAGGAGGCCTCACGGCGCCCGCGGTCCTCGACGGCCGTCGGCGACCGGCCTTCGCGCACGCATGGCAGCAAGACAGGACGTACCGAGGCGGATCCACGCCCGGCGGTCAGCGATGCAGGTCGCTCGGGCTCGAACCGACGACGGTTCATTTCCAGCCGCGTCCATACCTTCGGTCGCGACTTGATGACGAGCACGGCGGGGTGCGAAGCTGTTGGCACTAAAGGCTCCAGTCCACGTCTGGATGTGGTCGATCATGGCCGGTAATATCGACGCGAAGCGATCGGCGGCTCTGGTTGAGCTCGTGAAGCCCGAGCGGTTGCCCCGAATCCTGGACGTCGGCGCCAACCCGCTTGGGTGGGACCGGCCCCCCTACCAGACTCTTGTTGAACAGGGCTTGTGCGAGTTGTGGGGCGTCGAGCCGCAGGAGGACGCGTACCAGAAGCTGCTGAAGACCAAGCGCGACAACGAGCACTACCTCCCCAACGCCATCGGCCAGGGTGGCGCGGCGACCCTGCACATCTTTAAAAATAACGCGTTCAGCAGCATATACCCGATCCATAGGCCGTCAATTGACTTCATCGACCGGTGGCGCGACGAAACCACGCTGGTGAGGACGATCGACATGGAGACCCACCGGATCGATGACCTGCCCGAGATGGAAAATGTCGACCTGCTCAAGATCGACTGCCAGGGCTACGAGGTTGAGGCGATGCGAGGCGGGCAGAAGCGACTCGCGGACGCTGTGGTGATCATCCCCGAGGTCCGGTTCATGCAGTTGTACGACAACGAGCCAAACATCGGCGGCCTGGACAGCTACCTGCGCTCACGGGGGTTCTTCTTCCACAAGCTCCTTTTCGTCAAGTCCACCGGCATCAACCACTCCCGTTTCGGCAAGCTGCCGAAGGATATGACGTGGAACCAGGCTGTCGACGGCGATGCTGTCTACATCAAAAACCCGGTGTCCCCGGAGATGGCCACGGAGCAGGTGAAATATCTCGCCATCTTCGCCGACGCGGTCTTTTTCTCCTTCGAACTCGTCATCCGGTGCCTCGACATTCTCGCCGCTCGCGGCGTGGTCACCGACGCCGACATCCAGGACTATTTCGACCTACTGGTCGGCTGAGCCGCTTCTCGCACACCTGCCCATCTCGACCTGGACTGCGCCGCCGCGCGGGGTCCGGCCGTGCGCCGCCCCACGTCGACCGCTCCGACGACGGCCCAGCGGGAGAGCAGGAAGGTCAGCGACCGATCCGGATAGGAAGCTCGGTCAGGCCGCGGATGAGGGTGCCCGAGCGCCAGGAGAGCTCGCCGGGCGCGCGGGCCAGTTCCAGGTGCGGGAACCGGGCCAGCAGCGCGTTGAAGGCGATCTCGCCCTCCAGGCGGGCCAGCGGGGCGCCGAGGCAGTAGTGGAGGCCGTGGCCGAATGCGAGGTTTCCCGCTTCCCGCCGGATGTCGAGCCGGTCGGCGTCCGGGTACTGCTCGACATCGCGGTTTGCCGAGGCCAGCGCGACGAAGACGACCTCACCCGCGGGAATCGTCGTGCCGCTGAACACGACGGGTTCGGTGGTGTAGCGGAGGGTGGCCATGTTGATCGGGCCGTCGTAGCGCAGGAACTCCTCCACCGCCTGCGGGGTGAGTGAGGGGTCGGCGCGCAGCGCGGCCAGCTGCTCGGGGTGGCGCAGCAGCGCGAGGACGCCGTTGCCGATCAGGTTGACCGTGGTCTCGTGGCCGGCGATCAGGAGCAGGAACACCATCGCGACCGCCTCCCGATCGGAGAGCCGGTCGGCGTCCTCGCCGGCGGCGACGAACGTCGAGAGCATGTCCGGACCGGGATGGCGCCGCTTCTCGTCGATAAGGTCCTGTAGGTATGCGGCCATCGCCTCGTACCGGCGCGGTGCTGCGGGGGCGCTGGACAGGCTCGCGTTCGACCACTCGCGGAATTCGTCACGTCGGTCGAGCGGTACACCCAGCAGTTCGGTGATCACGGTTATCGGCAGCGGAAAGGCGAAACTGTCCAGCAGATCGACCGTACCGCCGGTACTGGCTGCCTCGGCCGCCACCGCGTCCAGCAGCTCACCCGCGATCTGCGCGATGCGCGGCCGGTACTGCGCGATGCCGCGCGGGGTGAACGCCCTGCCGACCAGGCGCCGCAGCCTGGTGTGGTCGGGCGGGTCGGCGTTGAGCATGTGCTCGGCGTACGAGTTGGCCACCGCGGGGTACCGACTCGGGTCCGTGTGATGCTCCAGCCGGCGGATGATCGACGCGCTGTCCTTGGCCAGCCGCGGGTCGGCGAGCGCGGCCCGCACATCCTGATGGCGGGTGACCAACCAGGCCCGGATCCCGGACGGCACGGTGACGCGCACGACCGGTCGCTGCGCACGCAGCACTCGGTAGAGCTCGTGCGGGTTGCTCAGCCGAGCGTTGTCCAGGATCAAGTGATCTTCCACAATGCCGTCGGTGCTGGTGGCCTCGGTCACGAGTCCTCCTCACACTGGCCGACGAGCGCCGCCAACCCTGCGGTGCAACGCCAGTCAGCATACGCACGTCGATGACCGACAGTAGGGCATCCACAGTGGACGGTAGGACTGCCGTCCGGCCGCGCCGATGTCTCGACCCGGCGAGAGCTGGCACTGCGGGGTGCGGCCGCGCGCTGGTAATCCGGCAAGAATTGGAAGATCTTCTAGTCCCCCGCGCCGCACACTCGTACCCGACGCCAATACCCAAGTGCCGTCAGACATCTCGCGTCGTCAAGCGCGGGGTGCGAATGTACGAGGACGGGGGATGCAGCCGTGACCGCACGCTCAGCTCCAGGCCCGCGGACAGTCACAGAGCTGCTCCGGCAACGCGCCGAGCAGGAACCCGACCGGCTCGCGTTCCGGTTCCTCGAATATGCGGGCTCCGCCCAGCCCGTGGTGTCCGAGTTGACCTACGGCCGGCTCGAAGCTCGCGCCAGAGATGTCGCTGCCATGCTCAGCCAGGTGGCCAAGCCCGGCGACCGGGTGCTCATGCTGTGCCCGCCGGGCCTGGACTACATCACCTATTTCTTCGCCAGCCTCCACGCCGGACTCGTGGCGGTACCCGCATACCCACCGGCCGCCTCGGGCCGCTACGACCGCATCGAGGCGATTGCGCGCGACTGCGACGCCGCCGTCGTGCTGTCGGACGAGGCGGAGTCGAACCAGGTGCCGGCCGACCTGACCGAGCAGCCCGGATCATCGCTGTGGCACGCACGCTGGGTGTCCGTCCGCCAGGAGGTCGCCGAGGGCTCCGGGCTGGACTGGCATCCGCCCGGCGCGGCCGGCGACGCACTGGCGTTCCTCCAGTACACCTCGGGCTCGACCGGTTCGCCCAAGGGTGTGATGGTCTCCCACGGCAACCTGCTCGCCCACGCCCGGTCGGCGCAGAGTTGTTACTCCTTCGACCCGGAGGTGCGGGGCGTCAACTGGCTCCCGCTCTACCACGACATGGGTTTGATCTCGGGCTTGATCTACCCGTTGTACTCGATGTTCCCGTCGACCCACCTGGCGTCCGCGGCCTTCATCCGCGCACCGCTGCGCTGGTTGGAGGCCATCACGCGGTACGGCGGGGTGGTCAGTTTCGCCCCGAACTTCGCGTATCAGATGTGCGTCGACCGGATCGACGAACAGGCCAGGCAGCACCTCGACCTCTCCACCTGGACCCGGGCGATCAACGGCGCCGAGCCGGTACGGCTGAGCACGCTCGAAGCCTTCACGCGTGCCTTCACCGGCTGCGGATTCCGCAGGTCGAGCTTTGTTCCCGCCTACGGCCTGGCGGAGAACACCCTGACGGTGTCGGCCAGCACGATCGGTGCCGATCCGGTCGTGCGCTACGTCTCAAGGTCCGGGCTGGCAGCGGGCCGGCTGTTGCCGCCGACCGATCTGGCGCAGGCACAGCCATTGGTCAGCTCGGGGCGCCCGATGCCCGGCGTCGTGGTGGAGATCGTCGATCCATCGACCGGCGATCGTACCGGCGCCGACCGGGTTGGTGAGATATGGCTCGGCGGCCAGAGCGTGGCCGGCGGATACCTCGACAACCCCGAGGCCACCGAGCGGACGTTCCACAACACCATCGGCCCCGGTAAGGAGCGGTACCTGCGCACCGGCGACCTCGGGGCGATGATCGACGGCGAGCTGTACATCGCGGGCCGCGTGGACGACATGATGATCTTCCGGGGACGCAACGTCCACCCGCAGGACGTCGAGGCCACGAGCATGGACAGCGATCCCGCGCTCGGCTCGACGCGCTGCGCCGCGTTCGCCGTCCCGGTGGCGGGCGAGCCCTCGCTCGTGATCGTCCAGGAACTGCCGCGACGCCGGACCGGGGCCGCCGATCGCGCCCGGATGGCCGCGACCATCCGCCGTCGGATCGTCGAAGAACATCAGTTGGCCGCCGACACGATCGTGCTCGTCCGGCCAGGCGCCCTTCCGACGACGTCGAGTGGCAAGATCCAGCGCAAGGCTGCTCGGGCCAGATACCTCGAAGGCGGCTATCCGCCGCCGGTACCCATCGGCGCCGACGAACTCGGCGATGACATCGCACCACCAACGGCGGAGCAGCCTCCAGCTCCGCCGCCGGAGCACGCCGCCGTCTCCTACTCCTCCGCCAACACCGCCTCGCCGACCCGCACTCCGGTGGAGATCGAGAACCAGCTACGACTGCTGATCGCGGAGTCGGCACGCTGCGCCGTACGGGACGTCTCGCCGAACCAGTCATTCAGCTACTTCGGCCTGGACTCGGTGCGGGCGGTCAGCGTCGCGGAACGGCTGTCGAGGTGGCTCGGCCGCGACGTATCCACCGCCCTCGCCTGGGAGCATCCGACCATCGCCGCCGCCGCCCGCGCACTGGCGCTCCCGGCGGACGCACGGGACCGGAACGGGTCGACACCGGCGGCGTCCGAGCCGATTGCGGTGGTGGGGATCGGGTGCCGGTTCCCCGGCGCGGACGGCCCCGAACAGTTCTGGCAACTACTCACCGAGGCACGCACCGCCATCACCCCCATCCCCGCCGACCGCTGGAACAACGACCGCTACTACCACCCCGACCCCGACACCCCCGGACACACCTACGCCCGCCACGGCGGCTTCCTCCACGACGTACGCGGCTTCGACCCCACCGTCTTCGGCATCACCCCCCGGGAAGCCGCCGCCATCGACCCCCAACACCGCATCATCCTGGAAACCGCCTGGCACGCCCTCGAACACGCCCACATCCCACCCGACAACCTGCACGGCACCAACACCGCCGTCTACATCGGAATGCGGGCCGGCGAGTACGAGCGGCTTGCCACACCGGACCCTGAGTCGATCGACGAATACACGGCGATCGGGGCGTCGGCGAACTTCGCGGCGAACCGGCTCTCGTACGCTCTCGGCCTGCAGGGCCCCAGCCTGGTGGTCGACACCGCCTGCTCCGCCAGCCTGGTCGCCGTCCACCTGGCCTGCCAAGCCCTCCGCACCGGCGAAACCGACACCGCCCTGGCCGGCGGCGTCAACCTCATCCTCTCCCCCGACGCCATGATCGCCCTCGGCAAAGGCCGCATGCTCTCCCCCACCGGCCAATGCCACACCTTCGACCACAACGCCGACGGCTACGTCCGCGGCGAAGGCTGCGGAATCGTCGTCCTGCGCTCCCTGAGCACGGCCTTGGCCCACCGGGATCGCATCCTGGCCGTCATCCGCGGCAGCGCGGTGAATCAGGACGGAAGAAGCAACGGCCTGACGGCGCCGAGCGGCGAGGCGCAGGAACGCGTCGTGCTACGCGCCCTGGCGGACGCGGGGGTCGAGCCGCAGCACATCGACTACGTCGAAACCCACGGCACCGGCACCGCCCTCGGCGACCCCATCGAAATCCGCGCCCTCACCCACACCCTCACCCCCAACCGACCCCACCACCACCCACTCCACCTCGGCTCCGTCAAAACCAACATCGGCCACCTCGAAGCCGCCGCCGGCATCGCCGGCCTCATCAAAACCATCCTCACCCTCCACCACCGCACCATCCCACCCCACCCCACCACCATCACCCCCAACCCCCACATCCCCTGGAACCCACACCTCCACATCCCCACCACCCCAACCCCCCTCACCACACCCACCCCCACCGCCGCCACCAGCAGCTTCGGCTTCGGCGGCACCAACGCCCACATCATCCTCCAACACCACCCCACCCCCACCACCACAACCGACACAACCACCGACACCAACCAACCCCACACCATCACCCTCTCCGCCACCACACCCACCACCCTGCACAACACCGCCACCCAACTCCTCCACCACCTCCAACACCACCCCACCCCCCTCCCCCACCTCGCCTACACCACCACCCACACCCGCACCCACCACCCCCACCGCGCCACCATCACCACCACCAACCACACCCACCTCACCCAAGCCCTCACCGCACTCACCACCAACACACCCCACCCCCACCTCACCCAACACCACACCCCACCCACCACCACCCCACACACCACCTTCCTCGTGCCGGGCCACGGCACCGCAGTCCGCGGCGCTCTGGCCGGGCTCTACCAGAACGACCCGCAGATCACCGCCGCGCTGGACTCGCTCGCCGAGGTACTCGGTCCGGTCGGCGAGGCGCCGATCAGCGTCCTGCTCGACTCCGGTTCGCCAGGGCGCGAGGACCCGCGCCACACCCAGCCCGCGCTCTATGCGCTCGCGCTGGTCCTGGCCGCATGGTGGCGGGCGCACGGGATCGTGCCGCAGACCGTCCTCGGACACAGCGCGGGCGCCTACGCGGCAGCCGCGCTCGCCGGAATCCTCTCGCCGCAGGACGGCGCCCGCCTCAGTGCGCTGCGCGGCGGACTCATCGCGGACCTGCCGGGAGACGGCGCGATGCTCGCGGTGTTCTGCGAACCGGACCGCCTGGCCGGGTGGGCGCCCGTCGTCTCGGGCGCGGTGGACATCGCCCTCTACAACGGCCCACGCGAGACGGTCATCGCGGGGCCGTCCAGCGCCGTCGACGAGTTCGCGGCGCTGGCCGCGGGCGAGGGCCTGCGCACGGTTCGGCTGCGCGTCCCGGTCGCCTTCCACACGGCGCAGGTGGAGCCGATGCTGGGCGCGCTGGGCGACGCATTCGCCCAGACCACCCTGCGACCGGCCACCGTACCGTTCGTTTCGGACACCACGGGGCGGCTCGCCGGGCCGGAAGCGGCCACCGCGCAGTACTGGGTCCGGCACAGTCGGGAGCCCGTCCACTTCAACGAGGCTCTGCACACCGCCCTGAACCAGGGGACGACGATCCTGATCGAACTCGGGCCGGGCGGCCTGCTTGCCTCGGCGGCCTCGGTCGCGGCCGCGTCCGGCGCCGAGTGGACCTGCGTCCCGACGCTCCCCCGCGCAGCCGAACCGGCCAGGCATCTGGCCGAGGCGCTCGCGCGGACCTGGGTCGCGGGCGGGCCGGTTGACTGGTCGCCGCGGACCACCCGGCCGGCTGTGCTGCCGGACCTGCCGCGGTACCCCTTCGAACGCCACGAGTTTTGGATCTCGACGCCGCATCCACACCGCGAGAGATCCCGCACGGTCGAGGTGGCCACGGCAGGCGGCGCGGCTACCGACACCACCGAGGTGGCCGTCGGTGGAGGCGGCGACGCAGGTGTGCTTGACGTACTTCCGCTCCTCCGCCGCCTTCGTCCTGACGGAGTCCCCGGCGGCAGCACGGGAGACCGCGCGGCGGACGCGCCCCCGCCCGATACCCGGCCCGTTCCCGTCGCGGTGTCGGACGTGCATCCGGCCCGGGCGGGTGAGCTGATCCACTGGCTACAGGCCGAACTGTCGGCCGTGCTCGGTCTACGCCGCCCCGAGGAACTCGGCCCCGATACCGGCCTCTTCGACCTCGGGCTCACGTCGGCGATGGTCGCGCAGGTACGCGCGCGGCTGGAGGACGGATTCGGCCTGAAGCTGCCGGTGACCCTGGTTTTCGACCATCCCACGATCCGGAGGCTGGCCGGATACCTGGCCGGGATCGAGCCGTCCCGGGTCAGTG
The DNA here is from genome assembly GCF_053764795.1 of Plantactinospora sp. DSM 117369. Classification (NCBI taxonomy): domain Bacteria; kingdom Bacillati; phylum Actinomycetota; class Actinomycetes; order Micromonosporales; family Micromonosporaceae; genus Plantactinospora; species Plantactinospora sp. DSM 117369. The sequence continues at coordinate 6,470,839 of NZ_CM132446.1, forward strand.
CTCCGGCACCCGTACCCGCGCGACGCCCGGCCACCACACCCGCACCACGCGAACGGCGAGCCGCCGGCGCCGAACCCCTCGCGATCGTCGGCATGGCGTGCCGGCTGCCCGGCGGTGCCGTCGATCCCGACTCGTTCTGGCGGCTCCTGCGCGACGGGCGCGACGCGACCCGCGAGGTACCCGGCGACCGCTGGGAGCCGCAGGCGCCGTACGGGTCGGCCGGCTCGCCCGGATGGCGCGGCGGGTTCCTGGAGGGCCCGGTCGACGGGTTCGATGCCGCCGCCTTCGGAATCTCACCCCGCGAGGCGCGCAGCATGGACCCGCAGCAGCGCCTGCTCCTCGAAGTCGCCTGGGAGGCGCTCGAAGACGCCGGCGTGACCGCGCGGACGCTCGACAGCTCGGCGACCGCCGTGTACGTCGGCATCAACACGTTGGACTACCTGCACCTGCTCGCGGCGCACCCGGCCGCCGCAGACGACCCGTACCTGGCCACCGGCAACACCTTCAGCGTCGCGGCCGGACGCCTGTCCCATTTGTTGGGCACGCACGGCCCGAGCCTGGCCGTGGACACGGCGTGCTCCTCCTCGCTCGTCGCCGTACACCTGGCCGCCCGCAGCCTGCGCTCGGGCGAGGCGGACCTGGCGATCGTCGCCGGAGTGAATCTCATGCTCTCCCCGCTGACCACAGCGAGCCTGGCCAGGATGGGCGCGCTGGCACCGGACGGGCGGTGCAAGACCTTCAGCGCCCGGGCCGACGGGTACGGCCGCGGCGAGGGCTGCGGCGTCGTCGTGCTCAAGCGGCTCGCCGACGCGCAGTCCGCCGGAGACCGCATCTGGGCGCTGGTCCGGGGCTCCGCGGTCAACCAGGACGGCCGCAGCGCCGGGCTGACGGTACCGAACGGGCGGGCGCAGGTGGCGGTGCTGCGCGAAGCGCTGCGCGACGCGGGGGTACGGCGCGAGGAGGTGAGCTACGTCGAGGCCCACGGCACCGGGACGCCGCTCGGTGACCCGCTGGAGCTCAGCGCCCTGGTGGATGCGTTGCGGCCGGAACGGGATCGCGGTGCGCCGCTCCAGGTCGGTTCGGTCAAGACCAACATCGGGCACCTGGAGGCGGCAGCCGGTATCAGTGGTCTGATCAAGGTGGCGCTCGCCCTGCACCATCGCCAGATTCCAGGCCAGCTCCACTTCGACCAGCCGAACCCGCACATACCCTGGGATGAGATCCCCGTCCGGATCCCCCGGCGGACGGTCGAATGGGCGGCCCGGCACGGCTCGCGGATCGCCGGAGTCAGCTCCTTCGGCTTCAGCGGCACCAACGCGCACGTCCTGCTGGAGCAGGCGCCGGAGCAGGTGCCGGATGCTGTGCCGCCCCCGTCGCGCCCCGAGCCACCGGGTACCCAGTTGCTCCTGCTCTCCGCGCACTCGCCCGAAGCGCTCGACGCCACTGCCGAGGCATACCGGCGGATGCTCGACCAGACGCGCCACGGCGGGCCGACCCTCGCCGATGTGGCCCGCACCGCCGCGCTGCACCGGACGCACCTGCCCCACCGCCTGTCCGTGGTCGCCGATTCCGCGCAGCAGGCCGCGGAACTGCTGGCCGGGTCGGCGGCCGGGCAGCGCGGTGCCGACGCGGGCGGGCGGGAGGATCCGCGCCGTGTCCGCCGCGGCCTCGCGCGCCAGGACGGCCGCACCAGGCTGATCGCCGTCTACACCGGCCAGGGGTCCCAGTGGCCCGGCATGGGACACGCCCTGGCCCGCCACCCCGCCGCCGACGAGGTTGTCGACCGCTGTGACGCGGTGGTGCAGCGGCTTGCCGGCTGGTCGCTGCGCGACGAGCTGTCCGCCGGGCGCGAGCGGTCCCGGCTGGACGACACAGCCGTCGCCCAGCCTGCGGTCTTCGCCGTCCAGGCGGCGCTCACCCAACTGTGGCGCGCCTGGGGGGTGCGGCCCGACGCGGTCATCGGCCACAGCGTCGGCGAGGTCGCCGCCGCCTACGCGGCCGGATACCTCGCGCTGGAAGAAGCGTGCGAGATCGCGGTGCGGCGCGGGGCGGCGATGGCCGCGACCCGGGGCCGCGGGATGATGGCCGTCGTCGGGCTCGACCGCCAGGCGACCGCCGCGCTGATCGCGCGGTGCGGCGCTGCCGTGTCGGTCGCCGTGGTGAACAGCCCGCGCAACACCGTCGTCGCGGGTGACCGTGCGGCCGTACGCGAACTGGGGCGCGAAGCCCGCTCCCGCGGCGTCTTCTGGTCCGTCGTGCAGGAGCAGTACGCATTCCACACGCTGGCGATGGCGGACTGCGCACGGGCGCTGCGAGCCGATCTGGCGGATCTCACTCCCGCGCCGCCGACGCTGACCGTGTACTCGACGGTGACCGGCGGCCCCGCGGAGCCCGGCTTCGCCGGTGCCGGGTACTGGGCGCGCAACGTCACCGAACCGGTGCTCTTCGCGGAAGCGCTGCGCCGTGCCGCCGGCCCGGGGCACAACGCCGTACTGGAAATCGGCCCGCATCCGGCCCTGGCAACCCCAATCCTGCAGTGCCTTGACGGCCACGGAACGGCAGTCCTCGCGGTCGAGTCGATGCGCGCGCAGCGGGACGGCCTCGCGTCGATGCTCGCCGCCGCGGGCACGCTGCACGTCAACGGTTACCAGCTCGACCACGCGGCCGTGCAGCCCGCCGGCGGCCGGCGGGTCCGGCTGCCGAGCTATCCCTGGCAGCGGGAGCGGTTCTGGATTCCCGACCGGCCGGCCCGGGTCCTGCCGGCACGCGGCGAGGACCGGGCGGTCCCGGCACCGGATGAGCGCGGGAGCGGCATCCGGGACGACGTCGACGCGTCCATGTACGAAGTCGTGTGGCAGCCGGACCAGGCAGACCAGGGTGCGGCTAACGGCAGCGCCGGTTCCGGAGGCGGTGGCCACTGGGTGCTGACCGGGTGCGCCGGGGACGGCGTGGCGGACCGGCTGTCCGCACTCCTTGAGGCGGCGGGCCACACCTGCCTCCGGATCCCGCCGCGGATGCTCAACCCGGACGACGGGTTCCGCGCTCTGACGGAGGCGATCCGCGGCGCCGGCGCCACATTGCGCGGCGTCGTCCACCTCGCGGCACTTGACGCCGATCCGGCCTTGCGCACACCCGGACCGGAGTGGGACGAGGCGCTCGCCGCCTCGTGCGGCCCGCTGTTGACCGCGCCGCAATCCCTGTCGGCGCCTGGCGTCGCGGCCGGAGCACGCCTGTGGGCGGTCACCCGCGGTGCCGTCCCGGCCGGCGACGCGGCGTGCGTACCGGTGCTGGCGCCCGCCTGGGGCCTCGGCCGCGCCGTGTCGATGGAGCAGCCGGGCATCTGGGGCGGCCAGATCGACCTGGATCCGCAGCACCCGGACCCCGACGCCGAAGCCGCGACGATCGCCCGCGAGATCCTCCACCCGGACGCGGAGGACCAGGTGGCATACCGCACCGGACAGCGCATGGTTCCCCGGCTGGTACGGGCCGGAGCCAACCGCGGTCCGGGCGACGCCCCGCCCGCGCCACTCGCGCTCGATCCGACGGCCGCCTACCTCGTCACCGGTGGCCGCGGAGCGCTGGGCCTGCTTCTCGCGCAATGGTTGTACCGGCGCGGGGCGCGGCACCTGATCCTGCTGGGACGTACTCCGCTGGCTCCGGGCGGCCCGGATAGCGGGCATGCGGGCACCGGCGAACCCGAAGGCGGCGTGCTCGCCGCGATCGAGCGGCTGCGCCGCGACGGCGCCACCGTGTACACCCCGGACGGCGACGTCGCCGACCCCGAGGCGATGCGTGCGGTCTTCGACCCGCGCAGCGGGCCGTGGCCGGCCGTACGCGGTGTGATCCACGCCGCGGGCCTGTTCGAACTCCGGCCGCTGGCGGACATCGGCTGGGCCGGGTTCCGGGCGGTGCTACGGCCGAAGGTCGAGGGTGCGCTCGTCCTCGCCGCCGCCGCCGAGGGCACCGCGCTCGACTTCTTCGTGTCCTGCGGCTCCGCGTGGTCCGTGTTCGGGGCCGCGCTCGCCGGGCATCTCGTCGCCGCGTGCCACTTCCAGGACGTATTCGCGCACGACCGCGCGCGGCGTGGTCTTCCGGCGCTGACGGTGGACTGGGGCTGGTGGGCCGACGGCTCGCTCGCCGAGGAGCACGGGGAATCCTTCCGGGCGACCGGAACCGCGCCGGTGAGCCGGGAACTCGGCTTCGCCGCGCTGGACCGGCTCACGGCCCCGGCTACCGGCCCGGCCCGGGTCCAGGCCGCGGTAGCGCCGTTGGACTGGGACAGGCTGCTCGCGACGCTCGAGGCGAAGCGCCGGCGGCCGATGTTCGAGGCGATGCGGCCGGCGCGCGAGGCGAGCACCGCGCGCGATGAGGAGCTGGCCAGTCGGCTGCGCAAGGCCGGAAACCCGGCGGCCCGGATCCGGGTGCTGGAGGACGCCGTACAGGTCGAGCTCGCGGTGGTCCTCGGCCGCCCGGCCGGTTCCCGGATGGATCGCGAACTCGGCTTCTTCGACGCCGGGATGGACTCGATCACCAGCGTCGAACTACGCGACCGGCTCGCCCGGCGGCTGGGCGCCGAGGTGCCCGCCACCGCGGCCTTCGAAAACCCGACCGTCGCGGCGCTGGCCAGGTTCCTCCTGTCCGAGCTCGTCGGCGAGCCGGCCGAGCTGGCGAAGCCGGCCAAGCTGGCGAAGCCGGCCGGGCAGGCACCGGCCGGGCAGGCACCGGGCGGGCAGGCACCAGGCGGCGCGGTCGGGCGGGATGTGGGCCTGGCCGGGCTCGAAGCGGAGCTGGCCCACCTGGCCGAGGACGACCTGCTGGAGCTCCTCAAGCAGGAGTTGGAAACGGGAGGCACCGCATGACGACCGATGACGGGACCGCGGCGCCCGCCGAGCGGGACAGCCGCTCGCAGCGCGAGGAACTGCTCCGACGCGCCCTGCTCGAGGTGAAGGCGGCACGGGCCGAGGCCGCCGCGCTGCGGGCAGCCCGCCGCGAGCCGATTGCGGTGGTGGGGATCGGGTGCCGGTTCCCTGGCGCGGAAGGCCCCGAACAGTTCTGGCAACTACTCACCGAGGCACGCACCGCCATCACCCCCATCCCCGCCGACCGCTGGAACAACGACCGCTACTACCACCCCGACCCCGACACCCCCGGACACACCTACGCCCGCCACGGCGGCTTCCTCCACGACGTACGCGGCTTCGACCCCACCGTCTTCGGCATCACCCCCCGGGAAGCCGCCGCCATCGACCCCCAACACCGCATCATCCTGGAAACCGCCTGGCACGCCCTCGAACACGCCCACATCCCACCCGACAGCCTGCACGGCACCAACACCGCCGTCTACATCGGAATGCGCGGAAGCGACTACGAACGGATGGGTGCCCGCGACATCAGCGCGATCGACGGGTACCTGGCCGTTGGCAGTGCGTGGAACTTCGCGGCGAACCGGCTCTCGTACGCTCTCGGCCTGCAGGGCCCCAGCCTGGTGGTCGACACCGCCTGCTCCGCCAGCCTGGTCGCCGTCCACCTGGCCTGCCAAGCCCTCCGCACCGGCGAAACCGACACCGCCCTGGCCGGCGGCGTCAACCTCATCCTCTCCCCCGACGCCATGATCGCCCTCAGCAAAGGCCGCATGCTCTCCCCCACCGGCCAATGCCACACCTTCGACCACAACGCCGACGGCTACGTCCGCGGCGAAGGCTGCGGAGTCGTCGTCCTCAAGCGACTGTCCGACGCGCAGGAGGCCGGAGACCACATCTGGGCGGTGATCCGCGGCTCAGCGGTCAACCAGGACGGCGCAAGCGCGGGAATCACGGTGCCCCGGGGACCCGCACAGGAGGAGGTGATCCACAAGGCGCTCGCCGACGCGGGGGTCGAGCCGCAGCACATCGACTACGTCGAAACCCACGGCACCGGCACCGCCCTCGGCGACCCCATCGAAATCCGCGCCCTCACCCACACCCTCACCCCCAACCGACCCCACCACCACCCACTCCACCTCGGCTCCGTCAAAACCAACATCGGCCACCTCGAAGCCGCCGCCGGCATCGCCGGCCTCATCAAAACCATCCTCACCCTCCACCACCGCACCATCCCACCCCACCCCACCACCATCACCCCCAACCCCCACATCCCCTGGAACCCACACCTCCACATCCCCACCACCCCAACCCCCCTCACCACACCCACCCCCACCGCCGCCACCAGCAGCTTCGGCTTCGGCGGCACCAACGCCCACATCATCCTCCAACACCACCCCACCCCCACCACCACAACCGACACCCACCAAAACCAAAACCAAGACCAAGACCAAGACCAAGACCAACCCCACACCATCACCCTCTCCGCCACCACACCCACCACCCTGCACAACACCGCCACCCAACTCCTCCACCACCTCCAACACCACCCCACCCCCCTCCCCCACCTCGCCTACACCACCACCCACACCCGCACCCACCACCCCCACCGCGCCACCATCACCACCACCAACCACACCCACCTCACCCAAGCCCTCACCGCACTCACCACCAACACACCCCACCCCCACCTCACCCAACACCACACCCCACCCACCACCACCCCACACACCACCTTCCTGGTGCCCGCCGCAACGCAGGACCCCGACTCCCTGGTTGCCTGGTGGGGCGAGCGCGGTGTGGTCGCGGACACCGTGCTCACCGAGCACGACCCCGAGGAGTTCCGCACCGCCGTCAAAGCGGCCGCGGCCGCCGGCGCCGAGATCTTCATCGAGCTGGGTCCGCGCGGGCTTGAGCACCTCGTCCGGCAGTGTCCCGGCGGGGAAACAGCCCTCTACCTCCCGACCTACGCCCCCGACGACCCCGACCCGGACCATCGGCATCTCATGCAGCAGTCCCTGGGGGTGCTCTGGACGCGGGGCGTCGCGATCGACTGGTCCGCGATCTGCCAGCGTCCGGAGAAGATCCCAAATCTTCCCCGCTACCCGTTCGAACACCGCGACTACTGGGTTCCTTCGCTGCGGCACGAAATGGCACTCGTACCGGCGGACGAGGGCGTCGCACTGCGGCCGCGCTTCACCGAAACGGCGGCCGGACAGCTCATCGCGGAGACGGAGCTGTCGCTGGCGGCGCTGCCGCTGCTCGACGAGCACCGCGTGCACGGCCGGATAGTGGTCCCCGCCATCGCCTTCCTGGAGCTGATGCACCGCTGCGCACACCGCGCCCTCGATGGACCGTTCGCCCTGCGGAACCTGGCGCTGACCCGGCCACTGATCCTCGCGGACGACGCCGCGCGCACGGTGCAGGCCATCCTGGATCCGGACAGCGACGGTCAGGCCCGCATCCGCGTCTTCGCACGCGATCCGCACAGCGGCTGGCAGCAACTGCTCCAAGCCGACGTCGTCACGGCCGATTCCGGGAACGCCGACGAACTGGAACCGGAGGAGTTCGAGCGGGCTCGCGGCCGGTGCCTCGACGAACTCGACCACGAAGAGTTCTACCGGCGGGCCTGGCATCCCTCCTTCGCCCTGGGCGCGAGCTTCCGGCTGGTGCAGTCGGCGCTGCGCGGCCGGGCGGCCGCGGTCGGGTTCGTCGCGACGCCAGACCCGGAGTGCGCCGCGCTGACCGCCGGGGTGCGGTCCGACCTGCTCCTGATGGACATCTGCGCGCAATTGGTCGCGGTCGCTGCGAGCACCAGCGCGGTACCCGAGCGGCCGGTGTACGTCGGCACCGGCTTCGCGAGCATGACAGTCCGACGAAGCTTTACCGACGGCGAGATACGCTGCACCGCGGTCCTGCGCGACGACCCCGCTCGCGGCCGGGATGACGGCGTGCTCGGCGACGTGTCGATGACTGACGAGGACGGGGTGCTCTTCGCGCTCATCAGCGGCGTCTCCTTCCGTCCGCTGACCGCGGAGACCGTCGAGCGGCTGACCGCTGCGCCGGCGCCCGCCGGTTCGCCGGCCCAGGCCCCGAAGCGTTCGAAGGTCGCCCGGCCCGACCCATCTCGGCTGCGCCAGGCGAGCCCGCAACAGGCGCGACAACGCCTGGAGCAGTACCTCGCCGCGCTGCTCGGCTCGATCGAGGGCTGCGAGGCGGAGGAGATCGATCCCGCCGAGCCGGTCATCACCCGAGCCGACTCGCTGATGCTCGCCGAGTTCGTGACCGCGGTCGACCACGACCTCAACGTCCGGCTGCCGATGCACCTCCTCTTCGACTCCGCCTCGCCGGCCTCGCTCGCCACGACGATCGCCGACGAGATCCGCGCCGCCGCCCCTGATGCCGCCGCGCCGGCGAGCGTGCCGGACCCGTCGGCGCCGACCCTCGACCCCGTGGTCGCCAGGCAGCCCCGCCCGCTGTCGATTCTGAAAACGGGCAAGCTCACCCGGATGAGCGTGGCCGAGATGGCCGAGCGCGCCGCGCTGCCGCCGTCGATCGCCGCCGCCGAGCCGGCGTCGCATCCCGACAGCGCACCGGGTGGCACCCTGCTGACCGGTGCGACCGGCTTCGTCGGCGCCTTCCTCCTGGCCGAACTGCTCGAACAGCGCGCCGGCGACATCTACTGCCTGGCCCGGGCCAGCAGCCCGCAGCGGGCACTGGAGCGGATCCTGACCAACCTCGACACCTACGGCATCGACGTCGCCCGGCATCGGTCCCGGATCGTCGCGCTGCCCGGCGACCTGACCGAGCCGGGCCTCGGCTTGGACGACGAGGCGCTCGCCGACCTGCACATGCGGTGCGGGGACATCGTGCACTGCGGCGCCCAGGTCAAGTGGACCTATCCGTACCAGGCGCTGGAACGGGCGAACGTGTACGGCACCCGCGAGGTGCTGCGGCTGGCCACCATGGGTGGCCCGGTTCGCCCCGTGCACTTCATCTCCACCGTCGGCGTGTTTTCCTCTGTCGAATACGAGCCGGACGCCGTCTACGAGTCGCAACCGCCAATCGAAAGTGGGCCGCTGGCGGTCGGGTACGCACAGTCGAAATGGGTCGCCGAACAGATGATCCGCACCGCGCACCAGCGGGGCGTGCCCACCACGATCCACCGGATCAACACCGGCGGGGACAGCCGCACCGGTGCGTTCAACCGGGTCGACCACCTCAGCATGATGCTCAAGGGCTGTATCGAGGCCGGAGTGGGGCCGCAGGAGGTCAACATCCATCTCCAGCCGGCGCCGATCGACTACGTCGCGGCGGCCGTGGTGGAGATCGCCCGCCGCCCGGAACTGAGCGGCGGAACCTTCCACCTGGTCAACGACACCGAGCTGACCTGGCCGCAACTGTTCGCCATGGTCCGCGAGTTCGGGTACCCGATCGACCTGACCACCTTCGACGACTGGCGCGACCGGATCACGGGCTCGCGTTCCGGGACGATGGCGCTGCTCGGCCTGGTGCCGTTCCTGGTGGACACCATCGACGACGCGCGGGTGCCGCGCTTCGACTCGGCATGGACCCGCCACGCCCTGACCGGTACCGGACTGGCCTGCCCGCCGCTGACCACCGGGCTCGTGCACACCTACCTGCGAAGGTTCATCTCCGCCCGGTTCGTCGCCCCGCCGAAGGGAGCAGTCCGTGCAGTCCGTAGCGAATGAGCCGATCATCTATGACCCGGCCGATCCCGAGCACCGTGTCCTGCCCTGGCCGATGTACCGGCGCCTGCTCGAGGAGGCCCCGGTGCACCGCATGACCGCCGCGACCGCCGACAGCGAGGACTTCTACATTCTGAGCCGGTACGACGACGTGGCGATGGCACTGCGGGACCGCCGGCAGTTCTCCTCGCACGTGCGCCGCGGTGACTTCCTCGATCTGCCGATCATGGTGAACCGGGACGCCCCGGACCACACCAGGTTGCGCCGGGTAACCAACCGTGCCCTCGGTCCACGTGCGCTGAGCTCCCTGAACGGGTGGATCCAGGACACCGTCGAGGAACTCGTCGAGGACCTGCTCGCCCAGCGCTCCGTCGAGTTCGTCGACCAGTTCAGCACCGCGCTGCCGCTGCGGGTCGTCGGCGGCATGCTCGGCTTTCCGATGGAGCGCAAGGCCGAGATGCAGCGCTGGTCCCAGGCGGTCATCGAGGTCTTCTCCGTGATGGGCGGGCTCGACCCCGAGCTGGTGCCGGGCTTCTTCGAGGACTTCATGGGCCTGGTGGGCTACATCGACGAGCTGGCCGCCGAGCGCGCCGGCTGCCCGCACCGCGGTGACATCCTCAGCGACCTGGTCTGTCGCAAGGAGTCCGGAGACGTAAACCACGACGAAATGGTCGGCCTCGGATGGTCCTATGTCGCCGCCGGCATGGAAACCACCATGAACCTGCTCGGCGGCGGGATGAAAATGCTGCTGGAGGACCGGCATCTGGGCCGGGTCTTGACCGCGGACCCCGACCGCACAGATGATTTCATCGACGAATACCTGCGCCTGTACACCCCGACTCCCTGGCTGCTGCGCCGCGCAGAGGTAGACGTCGCATTGCACGACACGGTGATCCCCCGCGGCGCACTTGTGCACACGCTGCTAGCCGCGGCCAATCGCGACCCGCGCAAGTTTCCGGACCCGGACGCGTTCGACCTGGACCGCCCGAACAAGGAGGACCACATGGCCTTCGGCGCCGGCCCGCACTTTTGCCCGGGCGCCGTGCTCGGAAAGCTGTTCGCGGGCAAGGCGTTCCGCGCCATCTACCCGCATCTGGACCGGATGTCGATCGACCCGGAGCGTCCGCCGCGGCTGCGTTCCCGGCCCGGCACTTATGGAATTGAGTACATGGGACTGCTCATCGAGCCGGAAACGCGTGCGGACGCGTCCTGAAAGCGAGAAAAAATGATCGAAACTAGTGGACTTGGCAAGACATTCCACGGTCGTCGCGGGCAGGTCGAGGCGGTACGCGGTGTGGACCTTGTGGTGGAGGCCGGGGAGATCTTCGGCTTCCTCGGGCCGAACGGTGCGGGTAAGACGACCACGGTCCGGATGCTCGCCACGCTGCTTCGGCCCTCCTTCGGTCGGGCAACGGTGTTCGGCGCGGACCTCGTCGAGCAGCCAGCCGAAGTGCGCCGGCACATCGGCTACGTCGGCCAGCGAGGCGGCACCGACCCGACCATGACAGCCTGGCAGGAGCTGATCATCCAAGGCCGGTTCCAGGGCATGACCAAGTCCGCGGCGCAGGCACGGGCACGGTGGGCGGTCGACGCCTTCGAACTGGGCGAGTGCGCGGACCGGCGGACGGGCACGTACTCGGGCGGGCAGCGGCGGCGTCTCGACCTGGCACTCGGCATGGTGCACTCCCCCAGACTGGTCTTCCTGGACGAGCCGACCGCCGGCCTCGACCCGCAGAGCCGGGCGAACCTGTGGGTTCAGGTGCGCAGGCTCCGCGAGGAGGGCATGACCGTCTTCCTGACCACCCACTATCTCGACGAGGCGGACGCGCTGTGCGACCGGCTGGTCATCATCGACCACGGCCAGGTGGCCGCGGAGGGCACGCCAGAGGACCTCAAGCGGGAGATCGCCGGGGACATCGTCGCGGTCGGCGTGGCCGGCGACCCGAAGATCGCCCGCAAGCTGCTGGCGGAGCAGCCGTTCGTCCGGGAGGTGGACGACACCGACCAGCAGGCCATCCGGTTGTACGTGGACCAGGGAGACACCGCGCTGCCGCAGGTGATGCGCCTGCTCGACGCCAACGGGCTGGAACTCCGATCGATCACGCTGGAGCGGCCGTCGCTCGACGACGTGTTCCTGCGCAAGACCGGCAGGTCGCTACGCGATGCGAAGTGACGCCGCCCCCGGACGACCAAGGAGTGCACCGTGAAGATCCTCAGCGAGACCTGGCTGGTGTTCCAGCGCGCCGTGACCCGCACCATCCACAACAAGATGGGGGTGGCGGTGATGTTCGTCCAGCCCCTGTTCTTCCTGATCCTGTTCGCCCCGCTGCTCAAGAGCAGCCTGCGCGGCGCAAACCCGGACGAGGTGCTCAACCTCTACTTCCCGGGCCTCCTGGTGCAGATGGCCATATTCACCTGTCTCTACGCCTGCTTCTCGCTGGTCACCGAGACGCACTTCGGCGTGCTCGAACGGTTCCAGGTCACCCCGGTCAGCAGGTTCGCCCTGCTGCTCGGGCGGAGTCTGCGCGACGCGGCGGTGCTGCTGTTCCAGTGCACGATGATCACCCTGCCGGCGATCGTGTTCGGGCTGCGCCTGTACCCCGTCCAACTGCTACAGATGGCGGGACTCCTGCTGCTGCTCGCGCTCTCCATCGCGCCGCTCTCGTACGCGCTCGCGCTGGTCTTCAAGACCAACGAGGTACTCGGTCCGGGGATCAACCTGATCACCATGCCGCTGCTGCTGCTGTCGGGCATCTTCGTGCCGATGACGTACGCGCCGGACTGGCTGCGCTGGCTCTCCCTGGCCAACCCGCTGACGACGGTGGTGGAAGGCGCCCGGGAACTGTTCGCCGGACATGCCTGGAACAGCGGAGTCGCCTGGGCGTTCGGCCTGGCGATTGCCGGCGCCGTCCTGTCGCTCGCCTACGCCGGACGGCTGTTCGCGCGCGTCGCCGAGTGACCTCGCCCGGGTGGCCGGCGGGGCGGAGTTCCGCCACTGTCGGGAAAGGCTGACCCACGTGACAACGATTCTGGTGACCACGCACGCCATCACCGGGCACCTGCGCTACGCGACACCCCTGGTCCGGGAGCTGGTCGCCGGGGGTCACGACGTGCTCTGGTACACCGGGCGGGCGTTCGAGTCCCTGGTCGTCGGTACCGGCGCGAAGTTCGCACCGATGAGCACGCGCGCCGGGGCCGACGCCGGCGCGGCGGACGCGCTGCAGAGCGCGCCGGGCCGGGCCGGTGGCGTCGGCGGGTACGGCGCCACCGTGCTGGAGGTGTTCGTCCGCCCCGTTCCGGCCTTCGTCGCGGACATCGACGAGCTGATCGACTCCTTCGCGCCCGAGGTGGTGGTCTCCGACCACAGTTTCCTGGCCGGGATGTTCGCGGCTGAGCGCCGCGGCATCCCCCAGGTGGTCTTCTCGACCGGCGCGCTGCACGTGTCGAGCGCGGACACGGCGCCGTACGGCACCGGCCTGCCGCCCGCGCGCGGGCCGCTCGGCCGGATACGCAACCGCCTGCTCTACCAACTCGTCCGCCGGGTCGTGATGCGCGAGCCGCAGCGGGCCGTGACCCGGATCCGGGCGGCGCTCGGCCTGCCGCCGCTCGATGGCTTCTTCTTCTCCTGGCCGCAGCAGATCGTGGACCGCTACATCCAATCGAGCATCCCGCAGCTCGAGTACCCACGACGCGACCTGCCCGACTCGGTGGTGTTCTGCGGACCGACGCGGTTGGACGGGTTGGACGCCTGGGCGCGGCCGGCGTGGTGGGGCCGGATCGCGCAGGCCCGGGCTGCCGACCGGCCGGTGGTGTTCGTCACGCAGGGTACCGCGGCCACCGACCCGGAGAACCTCCTGTTGCCGGCGATCGACGGGCTGGCAGACGAAGACATCCTGGTGATCGCCACGTCGGGCGGCCGCGATCCGCGCGAGGTGCTGTCCGCGGATCGCCACCCGGCGAACGTGGTACTGGAGCCGTACATCCCGTTCACCGAGGTACTGCCGCAGGTCGACCTCATGGTCACCAATGGCGGTTTCGGGGGCGTGCAGACCGCGCTGGCGCACGGGGTGCCGCTGGTCGCGGTGGGCAACTCGGAGGACCACATGGAGAACAACGCCCGGGTGGCGTGGTCCGGTGCCGGCGTCTGGTTGAAGAAGGAGCGGCAGACGGCTGAGCGGATCCGCGACGCCGTGCGCACGGTGCTGACCCGGCCGGCGTACCGTGCCCGAGCCCGGGAAATGATGACCGCCTACGAGCGCTTTCCGGACGGCGCGCAAGCGGCGGCGCGGTTGGTGCTGGACACCGCGGCGTCGCGCGGGCGCGGCGCGGCCTGACCGCGCCTGCCGATGCGACGCGGCCACGCGGCACGCGGCGTGGCCGCCAATATCCGGTCGATCCGGCGGATCTTGGCGTCAGCGGCACTGCGCATGGGGCATTCCACCGCACGTTACGGAACACGCTGACCCGACGAGCGCTACTCGTCGGCGACGAACTCCCGCAGCACCCTGGGCGGCCAGGAACCGGAGTCGAATATGCCCAGGGAGTACGCCCTGCCGACCAGCGCGGTCCGGTTCGGCACGCGGAACCTGCGCAGCAGTCGTCCAATGTGGTAGCTCACGCCCTGCTGACTCAAAAAGAGGCTCGCCGCGAGCTGCACGCTCGAAGCACCCGAGGCGACACCCTCCAAGATGACGGCGTCCCGATCGTTCAGCGGCGGAACTCTGCGGCGGGGCGACCGGGTCACCGCAGCCGGGAGGGTCAGCTCGACCGCGTCCCTCCCGGGCGCGTCCCACTCGCCTCTCGACGCGAGTCTCCGGAGCTGGACCGGGTCACCCATGCCGGCGATTCGTGCTAAGGACGGATACCCGCGTGCCGATCCGGTGCGCCTCGGCCAGAATCGCCGAGCCGAAAGCACTCCAGAGCCCATCCAGCCTCGACGTGATCACGACGGTGTCCACCGCGTTGTCCGGTAATGCGGTATGGATGCCCAGGTTGTGGCGCACGTCGTGGCGCGCGCCCGCACCGTTCGCGAGGAGCCGGTCCACGACCTGTCGGTCGAAATCGGCGAGAACGCACCGCTGCCTGACGGCGGGCACGACGGCGCCGGCGCCGAACACCGCAACGCGCTCATCGGGCGCGATCGGCGCGAACGCGCGCTCCAACTCCGCGGCGACGGTGAGTCCGGCGCATTGGTGGGTCCAGTCCGCCACCTGGCGGTTGAGCGTCTCCAGCGTGGCGAGCGCAGGCCCACCGGGTGACTGCATGACCAGCCAGCCGAGTTCGAGCGGCGGCTCGGCGAACTGGTATTTGTCGAAGAAGCTCCGGGCGTTGCGGTGGAAGCCCGCGAGGTTCACCGCCCCGTCCCGCTCGTGCGGTGACTCGATCGCCCACGCGTCCAGGCTCAGATGAATCGCGGTACCGTTGCGTATCAGCCGGTAGCCCAGATCGACGTCGTCCAGGCCCCAACCGCGGAAGTCCTCGTCGAAGCCGCCGACCGCCCAGAAGTCCGCGGCGGGCACGGAGCAGTTCGAGCTCCAGAACAACTCCTCCGGGAAGATGCGGTTCCGCAGGTCGAAGCCGACCTTCTCGAACTCGCCGTGCCTCGGGTCGCGAAACCCCGGCTCGTCCCGGTAGCGGTCTACCACCTGCTGCGGTGTCAGCGTCCGGACCGCCTCGGCCAGTCCGGGTGGGCACCGGTAGTCCGGATCGTCGGTCTCCCGTGGCGGGTATCCGTACACGTACCCGGCGACCGCCCGGCCCGGCACGGCGGGTGGGGTGTGCGCCCGCAGATATGCCGCGAGCAGATCCGGGCCGGCCAGCGTGGCGCAGTCCAGGAAGACCAGCAGCGGCGCGGCGGCCAGCCGCGCGCCGGCGTTGCGCACCCGCGTGACGCCGTTGTCGCGCATCGGCGCGGCCTGGGCACCGAGATCCTCCTGGAAGTGGTATTTGAACCGCAGTCTGCCCGCGAAAGATTCGACGACCGACCGCGTCTCGTCGCTTGACCCGTCGTCGGTGACGATCACCTCGTACTGGTCGACGGGGAGCGTTTGCGCACACAGGCTCTCAAGCGTGAGGCGCAGATCCTCGGCGCGGTTGTAGGTGGGGACGATGACTGAAATCCGCGGCGCCACGTCGGCGCCGCCACCGGCCGACTCGCCGTCTATCTCCGACACTCGACTCTCCTCGGAGTACGCATCGCCGAAGCGGCTTCCCACAAATACCCAGACAAGCGTTTGGCAGTGAACCTTTTTCAACCTCCCCTTGCGGTGCGGTGGACCGCAAGGTCAGACGCGGTGCGCGAGCGCCGCGCGGTTCAGGTTGAAAAAGATCCAGTGATGACGGTCAGCAACCTAGCCGGTATCCCGACGAACGGTCAAGTCGGCGGAACCAATCCGCTGGCACGGATGAGGGTCAATGTGTGGGCGGGTTATCCCTGGTCAACTGCACACCTGGTGGCCATCGTGCAGCCGTTAGCGGCCAGGACTACTCGTTGGTATTGCGTAGTTTTACGTAACGCACTCGCTAGGACGATCTGGTAGAACTGCAGCAGCGTTCCAGGTCGGGTCCACCATGCGCGCAACCGGACACTGGCCCGAACGCCACGTACCACAGGTGGCGCGATCCCTACCTCAGGCGGCGACCCATGAATGATCAGCTCTGGCAGGACGTACTTGCGCTACAGGTTCTGGCACCGCTGTCATCGAGCTATCTGCCATGGAATATGGCGGCAATGCGACCCAGCGGCGTCGTCGCCGTGCTCAACGAGATCATCATCAACCGGCGGCGATGCATCGTAGAGCTGGGGGCCGGCATCTCATCCATCTACATCGGACGCCTTCTGCGACAGCGCGGAGGGCATATCTGGACAGTGGAACACGACGAACAATGGGCAGACGCCCTCGACCGGGAGTTCGCGAACGAGTCGCTGGAGGACGTGGTGACGGTCGTACGGGCCCCACTGGTGCCGACGACGTCGACATGGCCCGACGAGGAGAACGGGTGGTACGAACCGGAGGCCATTCGACGGACGATCGCCGACCGGAAGATCGACCTGCTCGTCATCGACGGCCCGCCGGCGAACGACGTCGCACGGCAGCACTCACGGTATCCTGCGATTCCGTTCTTCTCCCCGCTGCTCGCCGACGACTACACCATCGTGCTCGATGACGTCAACCGGCCCGGCGAGCAGGAAATCATAAAACGGTGGGAACGGGATCTGGGCATCAGCTTCGAACACCACGTGCTCGCCGGAGGAATCGGCATCGGCCGGTCACGGCCATCGTTTGCGGTGTGAATCACGGGAGGCACCATGAAGGTCGTCACCATAGCTTCCGATCTCGATCAGCCCTTCCTGCAACGACTACTGATCCCGTCCTGCGGCATACTTGGACTCGACCTGATCATCCTGCACTCCGCCAAGGAAGGTTTTCGGCACAGCGACAAGCGGTCGATCTTCACGGACTATCTCGCGCGGCACGCCGAAGCCGACGAGCTTATCGTGTTCACCGACGCGTACGATACGTTGTTCATTCGGGGAGAGCAGCATATCAACGATCTCTACACGAGCTTTTCGCAGCCGGTGGTGTTCGGCGCGGAAGCCGGTAGTTGGCCGCTGGGTGCCCTCGGGTTCGCCCTCCTGGACACTCCCCCGGTCTATCCTTACCCCTTCCTCAACAGCGGTGGGTTCGTCGGTCCGGCCGGCGTTCTGCTCGATCTCTACAAGAGATACCCGAAGCCTCCGAGCGAGCGGTTCGAACTCCTGGAGAAGCTGCGACTGTTCGACTACGACACCGACCAGCGGTACGCCTTCAGCGACCAGTACTACTGGACGCTGGTGCAACTCGTCGAAGGCGGGACGGTAGCACTCGACCACAAGGCCCTGCTCTTTGAGAACCTCGGGCCGCGCGTGCCGGACGTATGGGATCTAAAGATCTTGCTCGGCCACTACGAGTTCTATGCACAGGACCGGAAGGCGGCCAGCTACCGCGAAGAGCGCGAACGTCTCGAAGAGCTGCTGCAAACTCCCAGCCAGGCCGCCCACATCCATTTCTCCAATCCCATGAGCAAGGCCGCGGTGCTGGATCTGCTCGACGAGGGAAGGTTACCCGACTGGCTTCGCGAGGTCACCGGATCCAACCAGCCTGGCGTACCGGGACCGACGATCCTTTCTCACGAACTCAGGTGAACGACGACGCGGAGGCACTCGTGCGCACCGACCAGGGGGCTCGGCTCGTGGAGAGGCCGGTCTTCATCCTGTCGGCCGTCCGATCCGGATCAACCTTGCTGCGCTGCATTCTCGACACACATTCACAGATCTACGCACCACATGAGCTTCATCTGCCTTCCACGAGGGTCGAAGTCCCCACCTGGTACGCCGAACTAGCGCTACGGACCGCGGGACTCGTCGGCGAGGAACTCGACTTCCTCCTGTGGGACAGGATCCTTCATCGCTTGCTCGAAGCGAGTGAGAAGTCTTTGATCGTCGAAAAGACGCCCTTGAACTCCCTGTCCTGGCGTCGGCTCGGCAAGTGCTGGCCGCAGGCCCGCAACATCTTCCTGCTACGCAATCCGGCACACATCATGAAATCGGCTCTGCAGGCGGGGCCCGATCCAGAGTCCGAGGTCATTCCTATCGTTCTCAGGATGATCGACGGAGTTGAAGAAGCTCGGCGGGAGTTGCCGGGCATCACGGTTCGGTACGAGGACCTGATAGCTGAGCCGGTCGAGACGACAAAGGCTATTTGCGTCTATCTTGAGGTTGACTGGGAACCGAGCATGCTGGAGTACGGCCGGGTAGATCACGGCCCGTTCCAGCCGGGAATCGGCGACTTCGGCACCGCTATTCGCTCGGGTCGGCTCCAGCCCAGGCCGGAGCGGACGACCGCCGAGCCCGTTCCCGACTACCTCGGAGATCGATGCGCACGCTGGGGTTACGGAAGGTCCTCGTCAAGCGCGACGGAGATGCAGGATGCCTGCTGAGCCCTCCACGTCACGACTCACGCTCGACCTAACTCGGCTTCCGCCACCGTCCAGCTTCTGGCCGACTCGCGGGACACCGGACGTGCTGCCGTTCCAGGACGCCACCTTCGATCGCGCCATCGTCGGGTTGGAGGTGCTCAACGTCTCGCGACTCCAACGGTTGTTCGACGAACTGTGTCGCGTAGTGGTCGTTGACGGCGAGATCGAGTTCGTGGCGCGCGACGACGAGCGCGTCGACGGTCTGAAGATCCGCTTTCCGGACATGATCGCAGCGATTCTCCGAGGATTCGACGTTCACTCCATCACGTCGAACGACGGTCGCGTCGTCATCGAGGCACGGAACCGGGCCGCTCGACGACTCGTCGAGGTAAACGTCGAGACCATCGATTCGACCGCCGACGCCGCCGCCGCGCTCATGTGCATGATGCGCGACCGTGATATCGAACAGACAGTCGGCAATGGTCCGCCGACCGCCGGCCGGCCGTGGCGGATCGACGTGGCAAACAGCAATGGAACAGCGGCGAAGACGGTCCGGTTCGAGTCGGCCAGTCTTCCGACCGGGCCGTCGCGGCGGCCCGACCTCCGCGTCGCGGCAGTCCTGGGCGAGCGCTCGCGCTTGGCGCTGCAGTACGAGTTTGCCTTGCAGCCGGTATGGCGGGACTCGTGGCCTGCCGCCTTCCGGCCGGGCCCGCCGCAACTCCTCCTGGTCGAGTCGAGTGCCCCGGCCCGCGGCGCGGGTGGTCCGTTCACCACCGACGGCGGGCTCAGCCGATGGGCGCTGGACCTGCTCGACCACTGTCGGCAGCACGCCGTTCCCACCGTTTTCTGGAACAACGACGACCCGTTGAACTACGAGTCCTTCCTGTGCGGCGCCCGTCACTTCGACTGGGTGTTCACCGTGGACGCGAGCTGTGTAGGCCGGTACCGGGCGGACCTTGGGCATGACCGGGTCGGGGTGCTGCCGTTCGCGATCCAACCGCGCATTCACAATCCGGTGGGGGCCTTCTCGCACAGCGTCGGCGACATCGCGTACGCGGCGCCATGTCACGACACCGGCTGTCAGGCGCACGCGGAGCAGGTCGATAATCTCCTGGGCGCCACCGCTGATCTCGGGTTGCACATCCTCTCGCTCGGCGGGTCCGGGTCGCGTTCCGGGCTCCCCACCAACCTCGACAACCAGGTCGTCAGCCATCTGGGGTACGACCAACTGCTGAGCGCGTACCGGCGCTACCGAATCTTCCTCAGCGCGAACCCGGCACCGGACTCCCCGACGAGGCTCCCGCCCGAACTCCTGGAATCGCTGGCCTGCGGTACTCCGGTGATCAGTGGGCCCTCATCCGCGATCGCCCCGATGCTGGGCTCCGGTGTGGTGGAGGTCAGCTCCGACACGTCATCGTCGCGGATGCTGGTCAAGGCCCTCCTGGCGAGCACCGAGCTGCGGGACCGCACGGCGGTGGAAGGTGTCCGGCGTGTCATGCGGGACCATACCTATGCGGACCGCGTCGACGACCTCCTGAAGACCGTCGGCCTCGACACCGGCCCCAACTCGCGGTCTTCGGTCTCGATTGTGGCGCCGACCCATCGACTCGACGGGTACGAGAGCATCATCCGGAACGCAGGTCGACAGACATATAAGGATTTCGAGCTGATCCTGGGCTTGCATGGCATCGACCAACCGGAGTCTCGCATCCGAGATGCCGCGCGCGACCAGGGGCTCCACAACCTCACGATCGTGCGACTGTCGAGTGAGCGATCACTGGGGTCCGTGTGCAATGAGCTGATCGAGGTCGCGTCCGGCTCGCACGTGGCCAGGATGGACGACGACGACTTCTACGGCCCCCACTATCTGGAAGATCAAATGCGCGCCTTCGAGTACACCGAGGCGGACATCGTCGGGAAGTGGACCAGATTCATCTACCTGGAGAAGCTACCCGCGCTCGGGGTGATCTTCCCGGGCAACGAGCATGTGTATGGCGCGCCGCTGTGCGGCGGGACACTCCTGATGCGCCGGGATCTGTGCGGCGTGGTCAAGTTCGCCGACCGGACGAGAGGCGAGGACATCGCGTTCCTCATCGACTGCGCGCGACAAGGGTTCGCCACGTACGCGACCGATCGCTTCAACTACGTCTACGTGCGCCACACCGACAAGTCACGGCACACCTACCAGCCAGATGACCTGGACCTGCTCTCCCGGACCAGGATCGTGTCGTTCGGCTCGTCGCTGGAGCACGCGTTCGTCTAGAATGGACAGTCGAATGAGGGTTGTCTTCACCGGGGCTCCGCTGCTCGGTCATCTCCTGCCGCAGTTGCCGACGGCCCGCGCCTTCCATGACCAGGGGCACGCCGTGTCTCTGATGGTGCCAGAGTCCGTCGCGAAGGTCTTCGCCGCCGAGGAGTTCGAGATTCTCCCCGCTGGCGCGGATGCGAGCGCCCTCCAGGCCGAGGTCCTGCGTCGTACGGGTGAGGATGTGTTGGCGGGGGCGTCGGTCGGGGCGCAGCTTGAGGCGTTCGGCAACGCCCGGATCGACCTCTCCCTGTCGGAGAGTCTGGCCGCGGCCCGGGCCTGGCGGCCGGATCTGATTGTCGTCGACCCCGGGGACGTCCTCGGGCCGTTGGTCGCCGCCCTGTTGGACGTGCCCTTCGCCACGCTGACGTACGGGCCAGAGGGTTCGGAGGAGTTCCGGCTGGCCTTGAACGAGAACGTGGCCGGGCAGTACCAGAGCCGCGCATCGGCGCCCCGGCAGGCCCGTTGGGTGCTGGACGTCTGTCCCCCGGGTCTGCAGATCGACGAGTGGCGGGTGCCCGACGGGTGGCTGCCATTGCGTCCGGAGGCTCACCGCGCTCCACGAGCGCAGCACATCCCCCCACTCCGAACGCTGTTCGGGCGGCCACGGATCCTGGTCACCTTCGGCACCCTCTTCACCGACGCCCCGCGGCTCAACCCCATCCTGCGGGTACTCGCCGCCACCGGCGCCGCGGTCCGGGTGCCCGTCGGGCTCACCGCCTCGGCCGACGACTTCGACGTCGACCACACCGCGGTCGCCTTCGAGCCGTTCGTGCCAATGCGCGACCTGCTGGCCGACATCGACCTGGTGGTCTGCCACGGCGGCGCCGGAACCGTGCTCGGCGTGCTGACCGCCGGGCTGCCCATGGTGGTCGTACCGCAGGGCGCGGACCAGTTCCTGCACGCCGAACGGGCGGCCAACGCGGGCGCCGCCATCCAACTCCTGCCAGACGACTTCACCCCGGAAGCTCTCGCCCAGGCCGTCGACACGCTGCTCAACACACCCACCTACCGGAACAACGCCCGCAGGATCGCCGGTCAGATCGCCGCCATGCCCTCCCCCGAAGAAGTAGTCAGCACGCTGGCGGCAGCCTTCGTGACCAGCCAGCGATGACAGTTCACCGTTGAACCTCTGCAACCTCCTCTTGCGTTCCGGCGGACCGCGGACGAGATCGGCCCCGCCGGCAGCTACCGGCGCCCGTCCCACCTGAAGCGTTTCCCGCGTGCACCACCAGGCTGGCCGGCCTCCAGGCGCGCGTGGTCGCCGGCCAAGTCGCCGTCGCGTACCTCGTCGACCGGCGCGCGGCCGGCCATGGTGCGTTCGATCCGGATGGCCGCGGAGAAGGCACGCGAGTGGATCCGCCGTGGAGCCGCCGGAGGAGCCCGTTGGGTAGGGGCAGTTGGTCGTAGCCGTGATCAGCCGATAAGTCGTACTCCGGCTGGCCATCCATTCGGCATCCAGTGGCAGTCCAGAGGCGGCGGGCACCCTGAGCTCCGTGCGTGATGAGGTGACGCCAATGGTTGGACGTGCCGCGGAACTCGAACTGCTCGACCGGGCGCTGTCGATGGTCGCGGCCGGCCGGTTCACCGGGATAGAGATATCCGGTGGGCTGGGCGCCGGCAAGACGCGGCTGCTCTCCGAGCTTCGGCAGCGGGCCGCGGCGGCGGGGCTGTCGACCTGCTCGGGCCGGGCCGTCGAGGTGGAGCAGGGTCGCCCCTACGGATTGTTCGCTGAGGCGTTGGGCCCGCTCGGGTGGCGCGCGCCGGAGGACGCCAGCCGGCTGGATGTCTACTATGGAGTACGCCGACTGCTCGGCGGCGTGCTGTTGCTGGACGACCTGCACTGGGCCGATTCCGCGTCGCTCCAATTGGCCGAGCACCTCATCCGCCGGCCGCCACCGCGGCCGCTGCTGATCGCGGTCACCTTCCGGCACACCCGGCCGCCGGTGCGGGTGGTGGACGCGCTGGTCGGCCACGGGCCGGCGGCGATCCGGATCGGCCTGGCCCGGCTGGGTCCCAGCGACCTGGAGAGCCTCCTGCCGGATCTGCCGCACCGTCGGCGGGAGCTGATCCTGCGGGCCAGCGGGGGCAGTCCGGGCCTCGTGCGGGCGCTGTGCCGGCTGAGCGACGATGCGCTGGCCGCGCTGCTGTCGGACGGGGGCCACGACGGGGACCCGGACATCGACGGCACGGCGCGGGACGTCCTCGCCGGCCTGGCCGCGGAGATCGTCGCGCAGGATCCGGACACCCGTGCCGTGGCGCAGGCCGCCGCCGTCGCGGGCGACCAGGCCACCGTTGACCTCCTCGCGCACGTGACGGGGCTGACGGTCACGGCAGTGACCTCCGCCGTCGACCGGCTGTGCTGGCTAGGTCATCTCGAGGTGCACGGCACCCGGTTCGGGTTCCCGAATCCCGTACTGCGTGCGGCCGTCCGGGCACTGGTGGGGCCCGCCACGCGGGTGGGACTCCACGCCCGGGTGGCCGGTTACCTGCGCACGCACGGCGGGCCGCTGCGGGCGCTGGCGGATCACACCGAGCGGTCCGCCGGGCCCGGCGACGAGTCCGCCGCCCGTACCCTCATCGACGCGGGCCTGTCGTGTGTGTTCTCCGCCCCGGCGCGGTCCGGCCGGTGGCTTGCCGCCGCGCTGCGGGTCCTGCCCGTGGCGGACCCACGGCGGCCGACCGTCACACTGCTGTACGCCCGCGCCCTGGCCCTGACCGGCGAACTGAACCGCTCCCAGGAGGTGCTCACCGACCTGCCCGACGACCCGGCCGAGCTACCCGACGAGGGTGGGACACGGGTGGGGGACGTTCGGGCGCTGGTCGCGCAGCTTCGGGGTGATGCGGACGAAGCCGCGGCGATCCTGCGCGAGCTGCTGCGGCGCGGTCGGCCCGGTGCGGCGGCCGAGGTCGGGCGGCGGGTACGGCTGGCGGCGGCGGAGGCGCTGCGCAGGAACCCGGGTGCCACCCGGACACACGCCGAACGGGCGCTGGCGGGCGCGGGGACAGACCGGTCCGTGTACGCCGGGATGGCGCATGGCTTGAGCGCGGTGGCCGCCCTGTCCGAGGGACGTATCGCGGCCGCGCGCATTCACCTAGCCAGCGCGAGGGAGGTGGTGGATGCCGCCGACGACGGGTCCCTGTGGCCGCACCTCGACCTGGTCGGCACGGTGTCCTGGGCGGCGGCGGACCTGGGCGACCTAGCGGCGGCGGGCCGGCACCTGGCCCGGGCCAGGGAGCTGGCGGAGGACACCGGCCAACGCGGCGTGCTGCCATACCTGCTGGTGCTGGAGGCCGCCCTGCATACCCGGGCCGGCCGGTTGGTCGCGGCGCTGCGGCTCGCGCAGGAGGCCGGTGCCGCCGCCCGGCGGGCCGGCAGCGCCGAGCTGGCGGCGATGGCGGACGCCGTGCTGCTGCGGCCGCTGCTCTGGACGGCCGGTCCCGGCGCGACCGCCGCCGTCGCCCGCCGGCTGGCGGACGCCGGCCGGCCCCGCACCGCAACATGGCGGCGAGTCGCGGGGCTGAACCTGGCCGTGGCGGCGCTGGCCGCCGGGCGCCCGCAGGAGTGCCTCGACCGGCTGGCCGATGGCCCGCCCCCGTCCCAGGCACCGTCCGACGCATCGACGGCGGCACCGACCAACGCCCCAGCCGACGCACCAGCACGCGCCATCGCACCACCGCCAGCCCACGCATCCCCGTCGGTCGAGGCGCCGGCCGTTGTGCATGCGGAGGTGCTGCGGGCGATCGCGCTGGCCGGCATGGACGACCTCGGCGCGGCCAGGATGGCGGCAGAGCGGGCGCAGCTGGCCGCGGCCGGCGCCGGCCTGCCGTACGAGCTGGGGCTGGCCGGCTACGCGCGGGCGTCCATCGCGGTGCGGGCGGGCAGGTCGGGCGAGGCGGCCCGACTGGCCCGCGGCGCGGCCGCCGAGCTGGCCGCCGCCGGCGCCCCGTTCGACGCGGCACTCGCGGAGCACCTCGCCGGTCGCGCGCACGGCCGGGCGGGTCACGTCGAGTGGGGGCGGGCGGCGTTCGGTCGCGCCCTCGCCGGCTACCGGGAGTGCGGCGCCGGCTGGCTGGCAGCCGCGGCCGCCGCCGAGCGGGACCGGCCGGCGCGCGCGTTGACCGCCCGAGAGCGGGAGATCGCCGACCTGGTCGCGATGGGCCTGACCAACCAGGAGATCGCGGTACGGCTGTTCCTGAGCCGGCGGACCGTCGAGTCGCACCTGTCGCGGATGTTCGCGAAGCTGGACGTCCGCTCCCGGACCGGGCTGATCAACCGACTGCGCGCGGCGTGACCCGCCACGCCGGCACCAGCAGCGCGCGGGCCAACGCGGCCCGCCCGCCGGCGTGCACGGCGACGAGGTACGTCACCGCCACAACCGGACCGACCCCATCACCAGGCCACTCAGTGAACCCTTTCCACCTGAACCGCGCGGCGCCCACCCACCGCGTCCGCCAACTCAATGCCAGCCACCCGCTGCCCTCACCCCCCACCTTCGGCAGCCAACCGACCAGGAACCCACCGATCCGGCAGGGCCTCAGGTTGTGGTGGTCCGGGGTCGGCCGGGGGCCATTGGCGCGAGTCCGAGGTCGCCAAGCGCGCCCGCGCCGCGCTTGGCATGGGCGCCGCCGGCGAGCACCAGGGTGCGGGCGGACTGGTAGCGGCAGCCGACGGCGTCGAATGCATCCGCCGCAGCGAGCAGCGCCTCCTGGTCGCCGTCGAGCAGGGCTGCGGCTCGTTCCACCATGGCGTCGGCGACGGGGTTGCCGGCCACGATGCTCCGGGCCTCGGCCAGGCGATCGCGAGCGTCGGGGCTCCCGGCGAGTACGGCGGCCTCGGCGCGCAGCGCGACATACCAGTGGAGCCAGATCCAGGTGACCCACTTCCACACCTCGGCGGGCTCGGGCACCATCCGCTCCAGCGCATCTGGCGCCTGCCCGTGGTGCAGCAGAAGCATCGCGTCGAAGACCGCCCCGTAGCCGTAGACATGCTCCGGTGAGGTGCCGAGCTGATTCAGGACAGCGCTCCACACGCGGCGGGCCTCCTGGTCGTCGCGTAGACCGTGGATCATCGCAACGCCGGCTGCGGCCGGACCGAGGACCGACCTGGCGGGGCTGCCGGCCCGCTGCCACGCTTCGAGGAACCGGGCGCTGCCGGCGAGTACCTCGTCGACGTTGCCCGCCAACGCGTCGGCCACCAGCAGCCAGCTCGTGGCCCGATGGCCGACCTCTGCCAGCAACGGATGATCCGCGAGTTGCCGCGCCCACCGGCGGGCGCCCGGCAGGTCCCCCGCACCGAGGCTGGCCTCGGTGGCCATCCCGAGTGCGTCGATCAGCTCGTGGGTGCTGGCCGGGGTAGCCGGGATGGACGAGAGCAGCGCGATCCGGCGCCGGGCCGTGGCCGCGACGGCGAACGTGTCACCGGCCCAGCTCTGGGCGCCGGTGAGCGCATCGAGCGCGGCGGACTCGGCGAGCGGGTCGCCCGTACGGTGAGCGAGTTCGACCGCCCGTTCGGCGCGCGCGATCGTCTCCGGTACGGCGTTGTCGGGTGGGCCCTGGGCGGCGCCGAACGCGTCGGTGAGCACCCCTGCCTCGGCCAGCGCCACCGCGGCCTGGGCGGCCGGGTCATCGCCAGCCAACTCCCGCGCCTCGGTGATGAGCGCGATCGCCTCCTCCTGTGGCGGGATCCGTTCGAATTTCGTCGAGAACCGGTACGCGTTGGTGGCGGCGGTCGCCAGGTCAGCGGCTGCGCCGGCGGTGTCCCCGGACCGGTGGGCGGCCTCCGCGGCCGCGCGGTGGAAGTCGTACATGTCATCACCGCGCATCCGGCATCCGGCCACAGCCGCGGCCTGCCGGAGCATCGACGCGGTGGCGGCTGGGTCGTCTGCGAGCGCGGCCGCCTGCTCATAGCGCAGCTGGGACTCGCCGATCAGGTGACGGGTGAAGGTCAGCTCCGCCAGGCACCGGGCGAGGCGATAGGCGCCCGCGCGCTGCTCTGGCCGGTCGGCCGCCCACGCCAGGGCCGCCCGGAGGTCGTCGGCCACCGCGTCGAACCGAACCCGCCAGTCTGCTCCTGCCTCCGCCAGGCCGGTAGCCTTGGCCAAGCACCAGCGAAGGTGCCGGGATCGGACGTCCACCAGCTCGCCGGCCTCGGTGATCCGCTCCGTCCCGTACTGGCGGATGGTCTCCAGCGCCCGGTACTGCGTGCCGCCCGGCGAGGCCGTCACCACCAGCAGGCTCTGTTCGGCGAGCCGGGCCAGTCCGTCGGCGACAACGCCTTCCTCGGACCCGGCGACCTCCGCCGCCGCGGACGCGGTGAACGGCGCCACAAACACCGACACCCGGCGCAGCAACGCCCGGTCGGCCGGCTCCAGCAGGGCGTGGCTCCAGTCCAGCGCCGCCCGCACGGAACGGTGCCGGTCATCGGCACGGGAGCCGCCGATGAGCATCCGGAGCGGATGGGACAGGGCGGCGGTGATGCCATCCAGCCCGAGGGTGGGATACCGCGCGGCGGCCAGCTCGATCGCCAGCGCCATGCCATCCAGCCGCTCGCAGATCGAGGCGATCTGGTCGCGCAGTGCAGGATCCAGCGGCCTGCCCACCGCCGCCGCCCGCTCCATGAACAACGCGACCGCGTCCGACCCACCGTCGACAGTCAGCGACAGCGGCGGCACCGGGTACACCCGCTCGAACGGCACCATCAGCCGTGCCCGGCTGGTCGCCAGCACCGTCACTCCAGGGCACGCCGCCAACAGCCGCTCGAGGAACAGCGCCACCCCGTCCACCACGTGCTCGCAGTTGTCCAGCACCAGCAACGCGTGATGGTCGGCCAGCGCAGCGACCACGGACTCGGTCATGTCGCGGCCGGGCTGCTCGCCGAGGCCGAGCGCCCCGGCGACCGCAGTCGCGATCATGCCCGGGTCGGTGGTCGGGACCAGGTCGACGAACCACACCCCGTCGGAGTACCCGCCCGCGGCTTCCGCGGCCACCGCCAGCGCGAGCCGGGTCTTGCCCACTCCGCCGGGGCCGACTGCGGTCACCTGCCGGTGTGCCTTGATCATCTCGGTCAGCTCGGTCCGCTCGCTCACCCGGCCGATGAACGAGGTCAGCGGGGCCGGCAGGACCGGTGCCGGGTAAGCCCGGCCGGTGCCGGCCAGCTCAGGCGCACGCTGGGCGAGCGCACGCCGATCCGGGACCTCCAGCTTGCGCAGCAGCGAGGAGACGTGGGTCTCCACGGTACGCACCGAGATGAACAGCCGTGCCCCGATCTCGGCGTTGCTGAGATGCGCTCCAACCAGCGCAAGCACCTCGGCTTCCCGAGGGGAGATGTCAACCATTACCCCATTCTCTCGTAGGCCCCTCCGTGTTCCGGTTCCGTGGTCGCTCCGTGATCACCACGGATCCGGGCCGGACATGCCGGCGGACATGCTGGGAACACGCACCGACGGGCCGACGGCGGTCCGCCACTTGAAGGAGTAACCATGGCCGGCTCTTCCACCCAGGGAATCAAGACCGTGCTGCATCCAGTGTCGGATCTGGCGAGGGCCAAGGCGGTGTATGCGGCCCTGCTCGGCGTACCGCCGGCAAATGACTCGTCCTACTATGTCGGCTTCGATGCCGGGGGTCAGCACATCGGGCTGGTGCCGGGCGGTGGACCGCAGGGCATGACCTCGCCGGTGGCCTACTGGCACGTTCCGGACATCGAGGCGAAACTGGCCGAGCTGAGCGCCGCCGGTGCCACCGTGACCGAGCCCGCACACGACGTCGGCGGCGGCCGCCTGGTGGCCACCGTCACCGACCCCGACGGCAACGTCCTGGGGCTGATCCAGGACCGATGAACCTTTTCAACTCCCCTTGCGGTCCCGTAGAGCGCGAGGTCGAACGCGGGGCACGAGCGTCGCGCTTTTCGGGTTGAAAAAGGTTCAATGAAATGAGCAGCGGCGTCCACGCCGGCCGTCATCGAGAGCGATCCGGCGAGATCTCTGCCGGCAATCAACGTACCCCTGTCACATCCGCGGCCCGATAGCCGCAATCCGACCTCACGGAAGAGACCTGCCATGTCCTGCATTGAATTTGTCACGCTCGAAGTGACCGATCCCACAGCCGCCAATGACTTCTACACCGCGGCCTTCGATCTGGGCGCCCGAGTGCGCGTACGCGCCGCACAGGCGCCCACGACCGGCTTTCGCGGGTTCGCCATGTCACTCGTGGTGTCCCAGCCGAGCACCGTCGACAGCTTCTTCGACACCGCCCTCGACGGTGGAGCGACAACACTGAAGCCGGCCGCGAAGGGGTTCTGGGGCTACGGCGGGGTGCTACGTGATCCGTACGGCACGATTTGGAAGATCGCGACATCATCGAAGAAGGACACCGGACCGGCCAGCCGGCACATCGACGAGATCGTGCTCCTACTGGGAGTGGCCGACGTTGCCGCGACCAAACGGTTCTACGTCGAGCGCGGCCTGCCCGTGGCCAAGAGCTTCGGCCGCAAGTACGTCGAGTTCGCCACCTCGAACATCAAGCTGGCGCTCTACGGTCGCCGTGCCGCTGCGAAGGACGCAGGCGTTTCTCCCGACGGCACCGGATCACACCGGCTCGTCATTGGCAGCAGCGCCGGAACCTTCACCGACCCGGACGGTTTCGAGTGGGAGGCCGCCTCAGCCCCAATCGGGCAGTACGGCGAGGCCGACGCGGCCGAACGGCCGGTGGCCTTGAGCTGAACAGAGGGCGGTAAGCCCATCCGAAGAATACGGACGTCAAGCAAAAGGGAGAAATTCCATGAACAGCACTGAAAACAGCAACTACGAGGGTTTCACCGCCGAGGAGCGTGCCGCGATGAAGGAGCACGCTCAGGAGCAGAAGAAGGCAGCGCGCCGTGGCTCGCGTGCGGACAAGGCGGCGGAGGCAGAGCGGGACGTGCTCGCGAAAATCGCCGAGATGCAGGATTCGGACCGGATTATGGCCGAGCGCGTCCATGCCATCGTCACAGCCAGCGCCCCGGCCCTCGCGCCGAAGCTCTGGTACGGGATGCCCGCCTACGCACTTGACGGCAAGATCGTCTGCCACTTCCAGCCTGCGGCGAAGTTCAAGACGCGCTACGCGACGTTCGGGTTCAGCGACCAGGCAAAGCTGGACGAGGGCGCAATGTGGCCGGCCGCTTTCGCCCTGACCGAGGTGACCGCCGAGGTGGAGGCGCGGATCGGTGCGCTCGTGAAGCGGGCCGTCAGCTGAGGCGTGCCCCGGTGCGGGCAACCGCGCCGGGGCGAGTTCCCCCGCTCTGGCGGAGCGGCGGCTACCTGCTACCGGTTCGCACGCGGCGGTGGCGATAGTTGGCTCGGCCAGATCGTGTTGGTGGGTGTGCCAGGCGGTCTCGTACTCGTCGGGGCCGAGGTCGTCGAATTCCTAATGAGTTCTGGGAGTAAGCCATCCGGCAAACTCCTGGTGGGTGGGTAGCCGCCGGCAGGTGAGCACTCGATGTTCCTGGACGTGGAGTCCTGACGAAAGATCGTGCCCCTGCCGGTTGGTGAGGAGAGTTGATCGCTGATGGGATGTCGTGCCCGCCCGGTTGCGGCATGAGCACTGCTTCATTAGGTCGCTGATGGTTCTCCTGCTGGCTACTGACCGTGTTGGGTGTCGGAGACGGGAGATGCGTTGCTGTTCGTAGGAGATGACTGGGCCGAGGACCATCACGACGTCGAGTTGATGGACGCCGCCGGGCGCACCCTGGCCAAGGCCCGGCTGCCCGAAGGCGTGGCGGGCATCGCCCGGCTGCACGCGATGATCGGTGCGCAGCTCGGCGAGGACGCCGCCGACGCCGGCGGGCAGGTCACGATCGGGATCGAAACCGATCGGGGTCCGTGGGTCCAGGCGTTGATCGCTGCCGGGTACACGGTGTACGCGGCCAACCCGTTGCAGGCGGCCCGCTACCGCGAACGCCTGGCGGTGTCCGGGGCCAAGAGCGACGCGGCCGACGCGCACATGCTCGCCGACATGGTGCGCACCGACTCCCACCAACTGCGCCCGGTCGCGGGTGACACCGCCGAGGCCGAGGCCGTCAAGGTCGTCACCCGGATGCACAAGACGCTGATCTGGGAACGGACCCGGGCCGGGCAGCGACTGCGGCACGCGCTGCGGGAGTACTTCCCCGCCGCGCTGGCCGCATTCGCCGACCTCGACGCCACCGACACCCTGGAACTCCTCGCCAAGGCCCCCGACCCGGCCAGCGCCGCGAGACTGAGCATCAGCCAGATCAGCGCGGCCCTCAAACGCGCCCGCCGCCGGGACATCCCGGCGAAGGCCGCGGCGATCCAGGAAGTGCTGCGCGCCGAGCACCTCGGCCAGCCCGCTGCGGTCACCGCCGCCTACGCCGCGTCGGTGCGGGCGCTGGTCGCGCTGCTGGTCACCCTCAACGAGCAGGTCAAGGCCCTGCAAGGGCAGGTCGAGGCCCATTTTGGCCGGCACCCGGACGCTGAGATCATCCTGTCCCAGCCCGGACTCGGTGCCGTCCTCGGCGCCCGGGTGCTCGCGGAGTTCGGCGACGACCACGATCGTTACACCTCGGCCAAGGCCCGCAAGAACCACGCCGGAACCAGCCCCATCACCCGCGCGTCGGGGAAGAAGAGGACAGTCGCCGCCCGGTTCGTGCACAACGACCGGCTCATCGACGCGCTCATGACCCAGGCGTTCGCGTCGCTGCGGGTCTCGGCCGGCGCTCGCGCCTACTACGACCGGCAACGCGCCCGCGGCGCCACCTACAACGCCGCGCTGCGCCAACTCGCCAACCGGCTCGTCGGCATCCTGCACGGATGCCTCAAAACCGGCACGCCGTACGACGAGACGACCGCCTGGTCTCACCACCTCAACGAGGCCGTTGCTTGACATTCAAGCTCCTGGGATGTCTTTCGGAACCCACCGCCGCAGGGCATACGGCGACTGTCCGGCACGCATCCGGACGGCGGAACAGCTTCCCGGCGCGGGATGCGACGTCAAGAATCAGCCGTGAACGTCGCCGCCGCCGGAGACTGCGGCGTCCATACCCACGGGAGGAAGGGTGACGATCGCCGTCGCCGGAACGCCCGCCACTACGGGCCAGGGCGGAGACCACCGTACGCCCGACGCCCGGCTCGCCCTTCTTCTCGACCACGGCAGCATCGTCGGGTTGCAGGAGCCGGACGACAGCCGGGTGCGTGCGGTACGGGGTCGAGTCCGCGGGCTGTCGGTCATCGCGTACTGCACCGACGGCAGCCGGATGGGTGGCGCGCTGGGTGCGGCCGGCGCGCAGCACATCATCGACGCGATCGACACCGCCGTACGGGAGGAGTGTCCCGTCGTCGGCATCTGGCACTCCGGCGGCGCCGCGCTCGCGGAGGGCGTGCAGTCCATGGACGGCGTGGGGCGAATGTTCGCGGCCATGACCCGCGCCTCCGGCGTCGTTCCACAGATCTCCGTGGTGCTCGGCCCCGCGGCCGGGGCCGCCGCCTACGGCCCGGCGCTCACCGACATCGTCATCATGTCGAGGTCGGGGCGGATGTTCGTCACCGGCCCCGACGTGGTACGTCAGGTGACCGGCGAGCAGACAGACATGGACTCGCTCGGCGGCCCCGACACGCACGGCCCGAAGTCCGGGGTGGCGCACATCGTGGTCGACTCCGACGCCGAGGCCGTCGCCGAGGCCGCGCACCTCACCGAGCTGTTCGGTCGCCCCGGCCGGTTTCAACCGCAGACGGTACGCGACGGCGACAACCTGCGTGCCCTGCTGCCCGAGACATCCCGCCGCGCGTACGACGTGCGACCGCTGGTGCGGGCAATCCTCGATGACGCGCAGGGGCGGCCCGCGTTCACCGAACTACAGCCGAAATGGGCGGCGAACGTCGTGATCGGGCTCGGCCGGCTGGCCGACCGCACGGTCGGCGTCATCGCCAACAATCCGTTGCGCAAGGGCGGCTGCCTGGACTCGCTGAGCGCGGAGAAGGCAGCGCGTTTCGTCCGGATGTGCGACTCGCTCGGGGTACCACTCGTAGTGATCGTCGACGTGCCCGGCTACCTGCCCGGCGTCGGCCAGGAACTGGGCGGGGTGATCCGGCGCGGAGCCAAGCTGCTGCACGTCTTCGCGAGCGCGGTGGTGCCACGGGTCACGCTGGTAACCCGCAAGTCGTACGGCGGTGCCTACATCGCGATGAACTCCCGCGCCCTGGGCGCCGACGCCGTCTTCGCCTGGCCGGAGTCCGAGGTGGCGGTGATGGGTGCGGAGGCGGCGGTCGACATCATCCATCGCAGGTCCCTCGCTGCGGCGGCCGAGGACGAGCGGGTGGATCTGCACACGCGTCTGGTCGCCGAACACCGGCTCGGTGCGGGCGGACTCGACCGGGCGTTGGCCCTGGGCGTCATCGACGAGGTCATCCACCCCGCGCAGACCCGCCGCCGGCTAGCCGAGGCGCTCGGCGCCGCGCCACCGGCCCGTGGCACGAAAGGCAACGTCCCACTGTGAATACGACTACCGGGCTGCCCGGCACGTCCCGAACACCGACAGCCATGCCGTGGGACGACAATCACCAGGATACTGAACCTTTTTCAACCTCCTCTTGCGGTCCGACGGACCGCAAGGCAGGACGCGGTGCGTCAGCGCCGCGCGGTCCAGGTTGAAAAGGTTCACTGATCATCCGATACGGTCGTACGGCAACCAGTCATGCGGAAAACCCGTCCGCCGGCCAGCGGTCACCGTTGGGCGAGTGAGCGGGCTGGGTGGACCTGGGTCACCCGGCGACGGCAGGAACTCAGCCGCCGCCGGCCAGCCCGCGAACCCGATGGGACCCGGACCCACCTCGGCCCGCCCCTCTTCGGTGCTGCTGTGTTCAGGGGTACGGCACCGCCGCCAACTGGTTGTTCACCTGGCTATTCGCCGCCGCGCACACCTGGGCGAACTCCTTGCTGCGCTCCTGCTCACGCGCGAACAACCGCACCAGATCGTGCAGATGGTACCGGTTGCCAGCGGGACCGGACGTCACGCTCAGCAGGTTGGCGTCGATCAACTCGTCCAGCAGGCGGTTGGTCTCGGCTATCGGGAGGTCCAACACGAGGGCCGCCGACGCCGACGCGAAGGTCATCCTCTCCATCAGGCTGAGCAGGCACAGCGCGTGCCGGGCCACCGGGGTAAGAGATTGGTAGCTGAGTCTGACGCTCGCGCGTATCGAAACGTCGTCGACCGTCAGTTCATCGAGTCGGTAACGCTCGTCGGACAGAGCTGCGGCCAAGTCGGAGAGGCGTCGGTGCGGCCCCGCGGCGAGGCGGGCGCCGGCGACCCAGACCGCCATGGGCAGACCGCCGCAGAACTTCACGATCTGCCGAGCGGCGTCGGGCTCAGCGTCCAACCGGCCGGCCCCGATCATCCCTTCGAGCAACTCCAGCGCCGCGGCGATGGACAGTTCGCCCACCGAGACCCGTACCCCGTCCAACCCGGCGAGGCTGGTACGGCTGGTCACCAGCGCCGCGCACCCCGCCCCGGTCGGCAGGAGGTCCCGGATCTCGGCGGCACAAGCGGCGTTGTCGAACACGACGAGGAGCCGCCGGTGTGCCACCAGCGCACGATAGATCTGCAACCGCTCGCCGAAGTCCTCGGGTGCCGCTGACCGCGACACGCCGAGCGCCGCCAGGAAGATCGTCAACGCGACCGAGCGGTCCATGCCCGCGCCCTGCGTACCGCCCAAGTCGACGTAGAGCTGTCCGTCCGGAAATTCCGCACTGGCCAGACGGGCGACCCGCACCGCAAGGCTCGTTTTGCCGACGCCACCCCGCCCGACGATCAGGACGGTACGGGAGCCCGGTTCCGGCGCACGAAGATGCCGCAGGACGTTGGTCGTTTCGGTGTCCCGTCCGACGAAGAGCGACGGGTCGCGTGGCAGCAGGCACGGCCCCTTGGCGGGTCGGGCCTCGGGCTCGCTTGGGTACTCCCGCTCGGTTCCCACCAGCCGGCGCCAACTCCGCAACCAGGCGGCGGCCGTCTTTTCGATCTCACGCAATGGACAATTCCGCACCACTAAACAGGCCCGGACGAACGACTCGACGAATTCTTTGCGCGGCAGCCGCGGCAGCCGTCTCCCGCTCAGTATGTCGGACACGGTGCTCGGGGCCAGCGCGTCGAGCACCCGCCCCTCAACTGGTTGCGGCGTACCGGCAGCCTGGAGCCTCCGAAGTGACGGTTGTCCGGCCCACTGGCGCAACAACCGCAGACATCTGACGTATTCGGCGGCCGTCGATGCGCCGATTGGGTCAGGAATTCCCTCACAGAGCGGAGCGGTTACGAGTTCCTCTCCTTGGTCATCCTGTCGATCGAACAAAATCGCGTGCTGCCTTGTCAGCAAATCCACCTCCCCGCTAATAGCACTGCACTCCGTGTAGCAATGGCAGGCCGGACAAAATGTGCCTGGTGTCCACAGACCCGTCCCGTCCTACCGCCGACACAGACGCCCACCGACACTCGCTCATAGTTGGTTCGTTGGGAAGTGGTCGCAGCGTTCGATCTCGTTCGAGTCTGTGCGGAACAGCCTGCTGGTGCCCGAGCACCTATCGTCCACTCACGCCGCCGCGGTACGGGCAGGCCACATCGACGAATCCGTGCGATCGGGCCCGGCCACGTTGGTGGGGTGCCGGCGGGCCGCAGCGCATCCAAAATGGACTGTCAGCGCCGAGGATGCTCGTACCCCCGCCCCCGGCTGGCCGCCCGCGAGCGAACGTGGCGCGCCGCGCGTCAGCCTCGTCGCGGTCGAGATGTCCACGATCTTTCACGGGTCACGGCGCAGCAGCCTGGCCGGCGTGGCCGCAAGGGTAACCGCGAGTGGGAGCCGCGTAACCGACGCGTTCGGCCACTCGAATACGCGGCGAACACGTCAATGCCCTGCTCGATGAGTTGGCCTGCCTGCCGGGCACGGGTCACGGAAATGACGAACTCGGCGCGTCGGATTGGGCGCCCGATCACGACAGAAGCCCCCACCTCGCCCTTTCCAACGAGTGTGGCATCCAACTCACCGGCGTTACGGAACCGTACGTGCACCAGTGCTCACGCTCCGTCTTCCCGCACTCGACCACCCATCGACTCGTCAACGTGGCCCCACACGATAGGTGTATCTACGGTGTATTAGGAGTACGACAGCACTCAGGTAGAGTGTGACCGCGGTCAAGGTCGTTGCTGGAGGAACGGTGTGACCAGGGCAGTCGGGCATCCACCCCAGCCGGACGAGACGGATACCATCGAACGTTTCATCGCCGCTCTCCGACAATTGCGCCTGTGGTCGGGGCTCACCTATCGTCAGCTCGCTGAAAGGGCACGAAAAGGCGGCGATTCGCTACCCGCCAGTACCGTAGCCACCGCATTACACCGCACCACCCTGCCAAAACGGGATACCGTCGAGATGTTCGTACGGGCCTGTGGCCTGGACCAGGCGTCGGTAGCCGCCTGGGTCGCGGCGCGCGACGCGCTCGCGGTGGACGCCGAAGTGACCGCCGTGGAGCCGGGTAGCCTCGCGCCGCCGGCGCCCAGGCCCGACCAACACGAGCAAGCAGAAGTCCGAGCAGCCGGCTGGACCTCGGCCGGCTACCGGGTACCACCGTGGGGCAGCAAGACTCTGGCGCCATGCACCCTGCCGCCCGACGTGCCGGACTTCAGCGGGCGTGCTGCAGAATCGCGCCTGCTGCTGCAGAACCTGAAGGACGGCAGAGGTGCGACACCTATCACGGTGATCGCGGGCATGGGCGGAGTGGGCAAGACAAGCCTCGCCGTTCACGTCGCGCATCTGGCCGCTGCCTCCTTCCCGGATGGTCAGCTCTACATAGACCTGCTCGGTGCCCAGGCGTCCCCGCTCGAGCCGCAGGAGGTACTGGCCCGGTTTCTGCGCCGCCTGGGGGTGCCGAGCCGGGCGATCCCCACCGAGGTCGCGGAGGCGTCCGAGCTGTTCCGTGCCCGCCTGGCGCATCACAGGGTGCTGCTCGTACTGGACAACGCGGTCTCGGAGGAACAGGTTCGCCCCTTGTTGCCCGGTACGGCGACGTGCGCGGTGCTGATCACGAGCCGGAACCGGCTGACCGGACTCGAGGGACCGCTACGGATCGACCTCGAGGTGCTTCCGGCTGCCGAGGCGCTGCAACTGCTCAGCCGGGTCGCCGGCGAGCCACGGGTGCGCGCCGAACTCGTATCGGCCACCCGCATCGTCGAACTCTGCGGCGGGCTGCCCCTCGCGGTACAGATCGCCGGCGCGCGACTGGCCGCCAGGCCGCGGTGGCAGGTCGCCGACCTGGCACAGCGGCTCAGAGATCAGCACCGACGACTCGACCACCTGGTCGCCGGCGACCTGGGCGTCCGCGCCTCGCTCGCGTTGAGCTACCGAGGTTTGGATGAGGAGACGCGCCGGCTGTTCCGGCTGCTGGGCCTGGTCGGCGTGCCCGACTTCCCCACCTGGCTCGCAGCCGCCGCGCTGGACATATCGCTTGAGCACGCCGAGGAGCTGCTGGAGGCCCTGGTCGACGCACAACTGATCAAGTCCTGCGGCAGCGATCCGGCGGGGCAGCAACGCTACCGCTACCACGACCTGGTCCGGCTGTTCGCGATCGAAGAGAGCCGCGCGGCCGGTGACGACCCGGAGGCCGCCCTCGGCCGGGCACTCGGTGCGTGGCTTTGGGTGACGGAAAGGATGGCCAACGTCATACCCGGTCCGTGCTATGCGGCGATCAGCGGACCAGCGCCGCGCGTGGTGCTTGCTGGTCTCGAGGAACGCCTCACCCAGGTCGACCCCATCCTCTGGTTCGACGCCGAGTGC
Source organism: Plantactinospora sp. DSM 117369 (assembly GCF_053764795.1). Lineage (NCBI taxonomy): Bacteria > Bacillati > Actinomycetota > Actinomycetes > Micromonosporales > Micromonosporaceae > Plantactinospora > Plantactinospora sp. DSM 117369. The sequence continues at coordinate 6,508,475 of NZ_CM132446.1, forward strand.
GCGGCCCTGCAGGCCGTCGTACGCCAGGCATGTGCCCTCGATCTCGACGACCTCGCGTTCGACCTCGCCGGCTGCATGGAGAAGTACTTCGACGTACGTGGGATGTACGGCGACTGGGTCACCGTCAACACCGAGGTCATGACGACATGCCGCCGCGCCGGTAACCGTCTCGGCGAGGCCGTCATGCTGCGAGGGCTGATCGACGTAACCACCTGGATCAGCGAGGGCCGCACGGACGAGGCCATGGCACGGCTGCACACCGAAGCGTACCGGCTGCTCGAGATGTTCACGGCGCTCGGACACGAGGCGGGGGCTTCCGACGCCGCCGTGATGTGCTCCTGGGCGTCGACCGCCGGCGGTGACCACGCCGCGGCGGTCGAGACGGCGACGACCGCGCTACGACTGGCCGAACACGCCAACCATCCCGGCGGTCAGATTCGGGCCCATCTGGCGCTGGCGGTTGCCCACTACGAGCAGGCGAACTATGAGGTCGCGGCCACGCACCTCCCGCTCGCGCTGAGCCAGGCGCGGAAGCTGGGCAATCCGCGCTGCGAGGCGACTGTCCTCCAGTTCGCGGGTATCGCACACCGCGAACTCGGGATGCTCGATTCGAGCGAAAAGCTGCTCACCGACTCGTGGGCGATCTCCCGCCGTTACCAGGACACCTACACGGAGGTCCTGACCATGCTCGCGTTGGCCCGGCTACAGCTACGGCGCGGAGATTCCGAGGCACGGGCGACCGCGAAGACGTCACTGCGGCTCAGCCGTGAGTTCAGCATGGATCACCATCTGGCCGAGGCACTGGAGATCCTGGGCAAGATCGAAATGGCCGAGGGTCGCGCGTCACAGGCCATCCCGTATCTGGAGGAGTCCGTCGCGATATGGCGTACCCGTGGCTGGCGCTCCCTGCAGGCGGCTGCGCTGACGAGTCTGGGCCAGGCGTACACGGGGATCGACCGGTCCGAGGCGCGGCGCGCCTTCGACGAGGCCCGGACGATCTACCTGCGGCTGGGCAAGCAGACAGTGGCCGACGAGCTTCGGGTGCTGGTCGACGAGCTGGTGTGAACCGCCACTGTCCATCTCGATGGGTTGGCGGCTCGGGCGGCGGGTCTGCGACCGGTTGCCGCGTCGTTAGGCACGTATGCGGCCTCATCGCCCAAAGGTGATGGACTTCAGCAGGTTTACCCTCACCGCCTTGTAGTGATCTGAAGCTACTCGACACCGCACATGACCAGTGAACCTCTTTCAACCTGAACTGCGCGGCGCTCACACACCGCGTCGGACCTCGCCCTCCGACGGACCGCAAGGGGAGGTTGAAAAAGGTTCAGTCAAGGCCGTCCCGCTGTCCACGGAACGATCAACCCGCCGCTCAGCACAACGATTTCGAGGACAAAGAACAAGCTCAGGCTGGCGTGGCGTCGAGATACCCTGCCGCCTGTGTGAGAAAGAGGTCGGCATAGCGGCCCTGGGTACGCATGAGTTGGGTGTGCGTACCGTGCTCGATTACCCGGCCAGAATCGAGCACGTAGATGCGGTCGGCGCTGCGGACGCTGGAGAAGCGGTGAGAGATGAGTAGGACGGTGCGGCCAGCGAAGAGATGACGGATGCGGGCAAATAGGTCGGCTTCGGCCTGGGGATCCAGGGCGGCGGTGGGCTCGTCGAGGATGATGAAGGGGGCATCGCGGTAGAAGGCGCGGGCGATGGCGAGTTTCTGCCACTGCCCCCCGGAGAGGTCGGTGCCATCGGTGAATTCGCGACCGAGGACGGTGTGGTAGCCGTCAGGGAGGCTCTCCAAAAGGGTGGCGACGCCGGCGGATTCGGCGGCGTGTCTGATGCGGCTGTGGTGGGGTTGGTCGTCGACGCGACCGAAAACGATGTTGTCGTGGGCGGTGAGCTTGTAGCGGACGAAGTCCTGGAACACCACGGCGCAGCCGTGGCGCAGTTGGTGCAGGTCGGTGGCGGGGCTGCCGTCGCGGACCAGTGTTCCGCCAGTGGGCGCGTACAGGCCGGCAAGAAGCTTCGCAAGGGTAGTCTTCCCGGAGCCGTTGGCTCCGACGAGGGCGATGATTTCGCCTTGGTGGAGTGAGATATCGATACCGTAGAGCGTGGGGCGGTCGGCCCCGGGGTACGTGAAGGTCAGGTCGCGCGCACGCAGCGTCCTGAATGGGCGTACGGGTTCGGTGAGTCCGGGCGCTGGCTCGACGGCTGCGGCCGCGAAGTTGTGTAGGTCCTTGAGGAAATAGAGGGACTGGCCCACGTCGTTGAGCATCTGACTGGCCATTCCCATGCGGCTCGACAGCAACCAGAGTCCAGCCATGCCTGTGGAGGCGGCGGCCGGGGACACCATGCCGGCGTTTATCAACGCCCAGACGGAGACGATGACACCGACGATCAGGGCGCCGGACAGGAGTTTGGCGCCGATTTCGCGTCCCGCATGAGTGCGGAAGAGGCGGGCCATGCCGTTCAACTCTTGGACGTATTCGCTGTCCCAGCGGGTGTGAAGGGTGGCGCCGAGGTCCAGGGCCCGGATCTCCTTGGCCTCGTCCCGGCCGATGAGCAGTTGCTCCAAGTACTGGCGGCGGCGGTGGTTCTCGGCCAGGGAGTGGTGCATTGTGTACACGGCGTTGCGTCGGTCCTTGGCGGCCTTGAACAGCGGCCACGCGCTGAGGGTCGCTAGCGGAAGCAGCCACCAGGCGATGGTGATGAACACGGCCGCAATGGCCAGCACGGTCAGCGCCGCCTGCAGTATCGCGACCAGCATCATGACCAGCATGGCTGGCTTGTGCCGCGAGGCGTGTACCGCGCGCTGTAACCGGTCGTGGAACTCCGGGTCTTCGAATTCCCACAGCTCGGTGTGGGCGGCGGTACGCAACACCAGTGAGATGACGTGCCGGTCCACCCGATCGGTGAGGAGCTGTTGCCGCATCCCACTGAGCGTCTGCAAGATGCCACCCGCCGCGCCAAGGGCGACCAGCACCATTATCCCGGATACCAGCCTCCATTGGTCGACTCCGGCACGGCCCCCGCCGGCGAGGGCCATCACGTCGTTCACCATGCCCCGCAACAGCAGCAACGCGCCGGCCAGGCCGACCGCAGTGATCAGTTGAAGCCCCACCACGGTGAGGACACCGCGCCGGTCCGCCGCCCAGGACATGCGTACGGCCTGTACCGCCGCCGCGCACATGTCGCGGACGGTGAGCCTGGGCGTCACCTGGTCCACCGCTCGATCCAGTTGCGGTGCTCGGTGCTGAGGAAGGCGGTGTGTTCGGCGTAGTAGAACGTGTGGCCTGCGCCGGGGAGGAGGAGTAGGCGGGCAGTGCCGCCGTTGGCGACGATGGCTTTGTAGAGCTCGACGGATTGTTCGGGGGCGGTGGCGGGGTTGGTGTCGTTGGTGCCGTGGGCTAACAACACCGGCCGATCGAGCTTGTCGGCGAACTCCAGGGCACTGAAAGCCCGGTAGATGTCCGGGGCCTGCCACAAGTGGCGTTTTTCGTGTTGCCAGCCGGTCGGGGTGAGGGTGCGGTTGTAGCAGCCGCTGTGCACGATCGCTGCACGCAGCTCGGGGACATGGGCGAGGGCATAGAGAGCGAGGGTGGCACTGAAGCTGTGCCCGCCCACCAGCATCGGGCCGTCCACGATGGCCATCGCCGCGCGCACCGTCTCGACTATCTGCGGGTGCAGGGATTCCACTGTGGCGTCGGCCGGCCAGTGTAGCGGCAGGTCCAGGTGCGCGACCGCGTGTCCGGTATCCAGCAGCGGGGGCTCCGTTACCCGGTCTCCAGGGCGGGCGTTGCGCAGCCACAAGACTGTTGCTGGCTTTCCCGGGTGCTGCGTGAGCCTGGCCTGGTGGTACCCGGTCTCGATACTGATCCCCGTTGGGTGGGTTGGTTCGGGGGCCGGTGTCGCCTCCCACGGCGCCGGCTCGTGCGGAGCCTCCGGGACCGGACGAGGCGAGCCTGAACCGTCCACCGATACGGTCAGGCTGGACCAGGACAGGCCGTCCTCGGAGGCGGGGTCATCCTCGGCGTACTCCAGATAGAGCTCGCCGCCTAGGGCGGCCAGACGCCGGACCACCAGCGGGTGGGTCAGTCCGATCGCCTGGCCGGTAGCCGGATCCAGCGCCGCGGGCTGGGCAGCGATGAGAGCGGCGAGTTCGGGTAGGGAAGGCAGGAACTTGACGTACATCGGACCCGTCGCCTCCAGCGCCACCGGATTCCCGTGTGCCGGCGGGGTTTTTGCCGGCGGGGGCGACGGGAGGAGCAGGACGAGGCGGTCGTCCACCCAGACTTGAGGGGGCCATGCGTGGGAGGTCGCGGCCCGCACCTGGTCGAACACCGTGACGGTCTGGGTGGCGTAGTCGGCCACCCACGGATGGGCACGCCGGTCCCGCACCACCAGTCCTGCGACGAGGGGCCGTTCGGGGTGCCAGGCCAGTTGTGCGGGCAGCACGTCGGTGAGCGGCAGGATCCAACCCGGCGACGTGTGGTCTGCGTGGATCTCGATGACCGTCGGCCATGCCCGGTCTACCGCGAGCCCGGCCAGGTCCGGGTCCACCCGCAGTTCACGCCAGTACGTGGCGGCGGGATTCGCCTGCGAGATCGAGGATTGGGCCGGGGCGGTCAGCCGCGCCCACGCGCCGTTCGGTGAGCTGTCCCTCCAACTGTTAAGCATGTGCAGTGACCACGATCGAGTTGATCAAGGCCTTGACCGGGCCGATTCCGGAGACCGGTTCGCCGACGGGTTTGCCGGCGGCATCGAGGCCCTGCGCGCAGGGCACACCCATCTCCGCCATCGCTCCGGGTGCTGCACCATCGGGTCTGAGCACGGTTTCGGCGACCGCGTCGCGGCGGGCCGGCTCCATACCCGCCACAAGCTTCTTCAGTGCCCGGCAGGATGGGCAGGACTCGGAGGTGTAGAGCTGTACGCTGTACACCGCATCGGTGCGTTCCACGATCTGCTTTTCCTTTGCTGCTTCGATCGCGCGGGCACGGTGGTCCACCGCGAAGACGACACCCGTGATCAAGGCGGTTGCTGCTACCGCGAACCCGACGCGCAACGCCGTCTGGTCGCCGGGGCCCATGAGTAGAGCGATGACTGCCAGCAGCGCGCCGGCGGCGTTCATGAGGACGTGGGTGCGACCTACCGAGGCCAGCCGCGCCAGCCCGAAGCAGGCGCACTTCTGGCCGCGCAGCGCTTGGGCTACGCCGGTCAGCGCCAGGTACGCCACCAGGCCACCCACCGCGGCAAGGCGGCCAGGCACCACGATAAGCAGCACCGCGCCGACTAGCTCGGCGGCGGCGATCAGCCGCGGGCCATGCGGCGCCGCCAGGGGCCCACTGCGGATCGGCCAGGACAACTTCTCGGTCGGCGCCGCCAGCTTCGCCACACCGGAGGCGACGAGGGGCCCAGCCAGGACCGCCACCAGCAGATCAGCCAGCATCGCTCAGCATCACCCAACCGGCCGCGATCAGAGCCTGGGCCAACTGCCCTTCCGGTACGCCGCCAGCCAGCAGTTCATTGATTGCCTCTGTCTGCGGCTCATCGCACTCGGCGATCGCCAGATTCACGCCGTTCACTAGGACCGCTCCGCCGTACGGCAATCGGGTCAGGGTTACCTGGGGCGCCAGTTTCACCGTGCTCATGCTTGACCTCGCATCCAGTGGTCGGTCCACACCAACCGCAGCAGGGCCAGGGCGTTCTCGCTCATCTGCCGAGGGTCGCGCAGTGCCGCGGCGACCTGCTCGGCCTCGATCAGACCTGCCTTCGCCAGGGGGGAATCAGCGACATACGCGGCCAGCTTGTCCCGCTGCGCATACAGGTGCTCCGCAGCGGCCAGGCGCAGCCAGTAACCGGACGCCGCCCGCCGTACGCCGGTGACGCCGTGCGCCTCGATCGCCTGCCACAGCGGCAGGTTGTTCCGAAACACGCCCTGCTCGATCCGGCCAATGTCGTCGGCCGAAAGGGCGGCCACCGCAGCGAGGACCTGCGGGTCGAGGGCTGGCAGCACCGCGCCGGCTCCCCCGCGCTCGGCCAGAGCGGCGTCGGCCTTGCCCAACACCGGCGGGAGGGACTTGATGTGTTCTTCCCACAGCGGAAGGCGCAACTGTCGCGCGATGTCGCATTCCTCCCGGCCTGCTTCGGTCAGACCAGGCATGAAGTTCGTTCCCGCCAGCACCGGCGGCGGCTGGGCACCGGGCTGCTGCTCTGGTGTGCCCTCCACGCTGGCCATGGGCGTATACACGGTCTGTTCCTGCAGGAGCTTGCGCGCCTCGGCCAATGTGCGCAGGGTGCCGGCCACGTGGAACGGCTCGCATTCGAGGAGCTTCTCGTCGCTGATTTCGGCTTCGGGCAACCGGATCGAGACCAGGTCCTCCAGCAGTGTCCCGGTTGCCAGCGGCAGCTCCACCGCCGCGGACAACTTCGCTACGAGGCGGCGGCGCACCTCCACCTCCGGCGTCGGGGGTCGTGGTACCTCGGTGGCAATCAGGTGATGGTCCAGCAACTCTGAGACATCCATCGGTACCCGTCGCAGCTCCAGGCCGGGTATCTCGGGCACCGGCAAGTGCGCGAAGGCCGCGCCCAGATCCGCGTGCACCAGTAGCGGCCGCTTGCCCGCCTGGTACGCCGCCACCGCCAGGAACGCCGAGGAAAGTCCACCGCTGTAGGCGATCCCGAACGCACCATCCGGTAGCGCCGCACCGACCACGTCGATCAGTTTCCTCTCGGGGGCAGGCAATCGTGGTGCCTGCCGCTCTACCCGCACCCCAGCGGCGTCCACCCGCACCACCGTGCCGAGCGTCAGTCGTTGAACCCCAGGCACACCCAGCGCGTCATCCGGCGCCGGTACGTTGCCGTGCACCAGGGCGAGCAGATCCCACGCCTCCGGAGCGGGAACCGCCGCGCCACCGGCAAAAGCCGCCAGATCCTCGCCCCACTCCAACCCCGAAGGATCGATCCGGTAATACATCGGCAGCGTCGACGGCAGCTCTAGCGCCAATTCAAACGAATCCTTCGAATTGGCGATTCGCAGCCCGGGAACCATCGTCCCCGGACCACTCGACCGGACGCCACGCTTGGTTATTTCAACTCGATTCATGCCCGATATACCTCTAGATACGTCTCCTTGACAGGAAGGGATGTACTCACCACTTCGCCGTCACACTCCACCCATGCGTAGAATCCTGCCGGTGGCATCGCAGGCACCGCTTCCCGGCCTAGGTGGAACGAAGCCGGGAAACCCAACCCGCGCAGCCCTGCCGTCACATACAGCGCGTCCTCCACAGGTCCCAAGAACCCAACACTGGTACGCTGCTCGACCCGCAACGAGGCCACCACGTCGCCGACCCGCCGCGCCGGGCGATCCGGTGTCACCTGGGGCCACGATTCGATTCTGTACGCCCCCACGCCATCCCGTACCGACTCCAGAAACTCACGCGCTTCCATCGCCGCCATCCTTACCATTACGGAAACCCCTTCCCTTGCACTCATATCCAATTCTGGAGTCGCAGCGTGGGCAGTCAAATCCTTCCAGGCGAGCAGCATCAGTGGGCAATCCATCTCGATCGCACCAGGTCGGGCCGCTCAACGAGCGGCCCGACCCAGCTTCGAAATTGAGCGATCGGCACCGCAACCCCATCGGGGTTAGCGTCAACAACCAAGACAGAAATGTCTCAGCCGACGCGGCAGTGACCGTCCGCATCCGCCCAGCGGCAGTACAGGCCAGGGCAGCACGTATACGTGAATAGACACATACGGCCATACGGCTGACATTCTTGAGCCACAGTGGACTGGGCCGCGAACATGTGCTGCTGGAGGCTATTACTAGCCAGCCTGTCAACGACAGAAGTCGTGATCATAGTTTCACCTCCCCCCGTTGTGTAAATCAAGTCGCCGAAGCGAATCTTCAGCGATTACAACATGATGATCGAGCCCGGGTCGAGGACCAACAGGGCCGTCGATTCGACTAGCATCGAATCGACGAGGTCAACTGGCCTACGCGTTTTCATCGGCCTGGGGCATGGATCGGCGGGTGAGGGCGTTGCCGAGGGGGGCTACGCCGGTACAGCACGCGCCTGCCGTCACACCCGCGTTGCGTTGCCCCACCCGCAACGAGGCCACAGCGCCGTCGACCCGCCGCGCCCGGGCGACCCGGTATCACCTGCAGTACCGACCCCAGCGACTCACACGCTTCCATCGCCGCCGTTCTCCCCATTACCGGAACTCCTTCGCTTGGGCTCATATCCAGTTCTGGAGTCGCAGTTATGGGCAATCACGTCCTTCCAGGCGGGCAGCATCAGTGTGCAATCCATCTCGACCGCACCAGGTCGGGCCGCTCAACGAGCGGCCCGACCCAGCTCTGGAATTGAGCGATCGGCACCGCAACCCCACCGGGGCTAGCGTCAACAACCAAGACAGAAATGCCTCAGCCGACGCGGCAGTGACCGTCCGGCACCCAATCGTTGTACAGGCGGCAGTACAGGCCATCGCAGCACGCGAACGTGAAGAGACACGTAGCGCCTTCCCTTCCACATTCCTGAGCCACAGTGGACTGGGCCGCAAACATGTGCTGCTGGAGGCTATTACCAGCCAGCCTGTCAACGACAGAAGTCGTGATCATAATTTCACCTCCCCCCGTTATGTAAATCAAGTCGCCGAAGCGAACCTTCAGCGATTACAACATGATGATCGAGCCCGGGTCGAGGACCAACAGGGCCGTCGATTCGACTAGCATCGAATCGACGAGGCTAACTGGCCTGCACGTTTTCATCGGCCTGGGGCATGGATCGGCGGGTGAGGGCGTTGCCGAGGGGGCTACGCCGGTACAGCACGCGCTTGCCGTCACGCCCGCGATCGAGAAGCCCCGCCTTGTGCAGGATGCCCAGGTGATGGGAGACGGTGCCGGCCGACAGGTGGTGGCGCCGGGCGAGATCGGCGGTGGTGTGAACGATGTCAAGGTCGGCCAGCAGCGCGGCACGGGTCGCGCCGAGAAGCTCCGTGAGGTCCCGCGATACCTGCCTAAGCGGCTGCCGTCCCGACGCGGCGGTGGCTCTTCCGGCGGCGGGGAAGTAGATGGCCACGGTGTCGTCGGGACGGCTGGTCATGAGAATCCGGTCGCTCATGAAGGCCGAGCCGACACACCACAGCCCCGAGCCGGCGGTCAGCCGGGCGCGTGGCGGGATGTCGACGAGGAGAGTGTCGCCGCTCCAGGCGAGGTGCCGACTCATGTCAGCGATGGCCGCCTGCACCCCGCCGGCGGCGAGCAGTCGCGCCCGGTGATCGAACTCCAGTTCCAGGTCGGCCCGCAGCCCGTCCCAATACGGGGCCAAGGCCGCCTTCCAGTAGGTTCTCAGCTCATCCGCCAAAGTGGCCAGGTAGGCGTCCTCACCGCGCGCGTCCAGCAGGCGAGTGGCCAGCGGCAGAGCGGGGTCGACCAGCCCCATTCGCTTCGCACCCGTGATGGCGCCGGTCAACTCCTCCCGGATCGACCCTGTCGGTGTGGTCACCAGTGCATGTAGCTCCTCGTCGAGTGAGGACGAGCCGCCAGCCGCCACCGGCAGGAGGAAGTCCGGCAGGTACCCGCCCAGCCCGACGATTTCGCGCAACAGGCGCGGTCTGCCCGGCGTCAGCCGGCCACGCACATCGCTCCACCATCGCCGGATCCACGGCGTCTGGTCGCCTCCGGTGGCCGCCCACAACGACAGGGTGGCCTCGCTCAGCATCGACCAGCCGAAGCGGACATGCCTGAGCCCTTCGGCGGGAATCTCAAGCGCCTGCACCACGCCGGCCCTCCCCGCCGCGCAGCCGGTGGGAGCCGCGGGGCACCGGTCCATCCAGGCCCCGGCAGGTGAGGGCGCGACCAGCCCGGCCCGGATCACGTCCGCCACCGCAGGGGGCGGGCGGCGACGAACCGTTCGGATCTGTGCCTGGCATCCCGTCGAACATCCGTTTCGGCATGGCTGCGGGTATTTCCGTTCTCCATCGGACAGGCGGAAGAAACATGTGCAACCTCCATGGCACACCCGTCGGCCGGACATCCATGCGACCGGGAAAGGCGTCATAAACGGTCCTCGTCGGTCCCGGCGGACACAAGATCGAACGCCGTCCGGGACACTTCCGAACGACTCCGAACGCCCCTGCGTTCAACCTTCGAGGCCCTCTTGGTCAGGATGGTGTGAGACACCTCGCGTGAACGCGGGATGCTGACCTGGGACGGGATCGGAGACCCTCGTGTACGTCGCCGAGTAAAAGGGCGCCCCGAACGGCGAGAAGGGGGCAATCCTGCGTCGGGAGGGCGCCTATTCGTCGCATGTCATCGAGTGGGCGAGGGCGTGGCGTGGGCTTGCTGGGCGGCGGTGCGACAGACACCAGCCGCCCGGCCCGGCGGTCGAAGAGAAGGGCCGACGAGGCCGGACTGGCGAGGCTGCGCCGTCAGAACGAGACGCCGCAGGCCGATCTGAAGAAGACCTGAATGGCCGTTGGACAGCATGGGAAAAGCACACGCGCTCTTGGAATCGCCCACACGGTCCTTGGTCTCGGCGAACGGCCCGTCGGTGACTGGCCGGCGCCCCTCACCGTCGCACTGGACGAACGTCCCCTCGGGGCCGAGTGCCTGACCGTCGACGAACTCGCCGTTCCCCTCGATCCGGGCCGCGAAGTCGCGCATGTACTGAACCTTTTTCAACCTCCCCTTGCGGTCCGACGGACCGCACGGTCGGACGCGGTGCGTAAGCGCCGCGCGGTCCAGGTCGAAAAGGTTCACTGCACGTGCGCCGAGATCTCCTCCGGCGCCCACTGGTCTGGGGTGACCTGAACGGAGACCGGCGCCTCGACCGGGTCACCCTGGGCATGTCCAGCAACTTCGACCGGTGCGCGGTCCATGTCCAGTGGAGCGGCACCGGCACGGCCGAGGAACACCTGTACGTTCCACCGCGTGCGACCTTGCCGGTCACCCACTGCCTGGGCATGGGGACCGCCGTCGACCTGGGTGGCGACGGAAAAGTGTCGAGCTGGTTCTCGGATCGTTCTACGGCGAGCCGAACGGCGCCGACGGTTCGATGCTGGTCCTCCGCAACTTCGTCCCCGGGTGCTGACCACCGCCGACATCCAGCTCAACGAAATCGGCACGGCGGACTTCAACGGCGACGGGCTGACCGACGTCTTGTGGTGGAGCAACCAGGGCGAGGGCTTCGGCACCTTCCTCAACACCGCCGCTGGGCAGTTCGTGCCCGGGCCGGTCAAGCAGGATGAGGGTGAGATCAACGACTATCAGTTGGCGGACTTCGACGGCAACGGGGCGACGGACGCCGTGATCGCCTTCCACACCGCACCGGCTACGCCAGGCAACGGCGTGGTCATGGCCTTCGACGACGGGACGAAGGAGTGGCTGCGGCACAGCCGGGTTTCGGAGACCGCGAGCGGGACGCCCGCTTCGGTGCGTCGTCGCCGTCAGTTGCTGTGGGACGGCTCCCTGCACCTTCAGCGCAACAGGTACGCGGTCAGCCGGTCGGCGAGTTGCTTCGGGTGACTGAGCGCCACCGAGTGACAGCCGTCGATCTCGTCCGGAACGACGCCAAGCCGGTCGGCGGCCACCCGGCGCTGGAAGTCCGCCAGGAAGAACCGGTCCTCGCGGGCGATGAGCACCTCCGTCGGCACGTCCGGCCAGGCGTCCAGAGGCCACGGCTCGTTCCACTCCGCGCTGACCTGCTCCCGGCCATGCGCCGCAGCCTCCGCGACAACCTCGGCCGGCACACCGTTGTAGAACTGCTGCTCCTCGCTGAGCCCCTCCACGCCGCGGTAACCGGTGTTGCCCCACCAATCCCCGGGCCTCTCGCCGGGCTCCGGGACCATCGGAGTGAGCAGGACAATCAGCCGCACAGGCAGCTTGTCGGCAATCAGTGGCGCGGTGAACGCACCGTACGAGTGTCCGACGACCACAAGGTCGCTCCGGTCACCGATCGCGTTGACGACCGTTTCGCGGAACTCTGCAAACCCCGCCGACCTGTCCCCGATCGGCAGCTCCGGCACCACCACGTCGTGGCCGCGGCTGGCCAGCTCAGGGACCAGAAGATGCCAGTCCCAGGCGCTGCCCCCGCCGCCATGGATCAGAACAAAAGTCGCCATGCCCCGAAGCCTCACACACGGGCACGACAGCTAGCCACGCGGCCCGGTTCGCCACACCCGGTCAGCCGCCGAAGACCTCACGTGGCACGATGCGCGCCGCGCCTCCAGCGCTGTCCCCGCATCGACCGCACCTGCCGCCGACGGGCGTGCCGCTTCCGGGTGCCGGTGCCGTCGTCGAGATGCCGGATCAGGTAGGTGATGATCACCATGGCCTCGAAGAAGCCGTGCAGCGACGACATCGGCACCCGCCCGCGCCCGCGACCTGGCGGTCCAGGATGCGGATCAGCAGGGACAGCGCCTGGTCCCAGGCTCGGTCGTCGCCGACGACTGCGAGGCCGTGGATCGCATGGTGCCGTACCGGTCGTCCGCCCGGTCGCCGTCGGACCGGGGTGAGGGCGAGCAGGGGTCCGATGGTGTCGATGACCGGATGCCCGACACAGCGGCCGAGCTGGCGCATGGTCAGGTTCGTGCGCCAGATCCGGGTTCGGCGTCCTCAACACCGACGAAGTTGAGGTTCGTTCCGCCAGTGCTCGAAGGCGCAGGTGGCGCAGCAGTTCGTCGCGCCGCCCCGACTAACGGGAGGCTCCACTCATGATCCATGAGGCAGGCCTAGGCCTTTCGCGCGACCGCCCCGTACATGGCGATGTCCTTGTCTGCGATCCCTGGCGCCTCGGACCCGTCCGGGCGCCACTTGTGAACCTGGACCAGCCCCGGCTCGACCAACTCCAAGCCGTCGAAGAAACCCAGCGCCGTGGCACGGTCGCGGAAGATGAGGGTCTCACCGAGCCTGTTGTACTCCCGCTGGACCTCAGCCAGCGGGACCGGGTCGAATTCATCGGTCGCGATGGACATCGCCAGGTAGCTGCCCGCCGGCAGCACGTCCAAGACCTGCCGTACGACCCGCCGTGCTTCCGCGTCGTCCTCGATGAAGTGCACGATCGCGATCAGCAGTAACCCGACCGGCTGACTCAGGTCGAGGGTCCGCAGGAACTCCGGCGCCGTGATGATCGTCTCGGGGTCGCGCATGTCCGCCGCCACGTAGGCCGTGCGTCCCAGTGCCGTCCCGACCATCAGAGCCTGCGCGTGCACGAGCACGATCGGATCGCTGTCGGTGTAGACCACACGTGCGGTCGGGTCAACCGACTGCACAACCTCATGGAGATTCGGTGATGTCGGCAGCCCGGTGCCGATGTCGAGGAACTGCCGGATCCCGCACTCGGTGACCAGGAAACGCGCCACCCGGTGCATGAAGGACCGGTTGGCCTGCATGTGAACCCTCAACGCGGGCCATATCCGCAACGAGTTCTCGCCGGCCTCGCGGTCAACGGCGAAGTTGTCCTTGCCGCCCAGGATGTAGTCGTAGATCCGTGCGCCGTGCGCCCGGTCGGCTCGCAAATCGACTCCGCGAGCATCCTCGCTACGACGTTCCACCACTGCCTCCGCAAGACGATGTCGTCACTCGTGCAGGCGACCCTACATCGGTCACGCACCGTACCCAGCCCCTCTGTGGACCGGTCCGGGCACGGTGGACGGGCAGCAAGCCGGGTCGCTGCTCGCGGTCCAGTGCCGTCTCAATCACCCACCCTCGGCCTGGGCCACCTCCAGATCGAAGCCCTGATCACCACCGCACGACAGTCCGCCAACCCGAACGACTTCGCCCTGGTCACCATGCTCGGCCTCCTTGGGCTACGGATCGACGCCGGCGTCAGCCTCCGCACGTCCAGATCGCCGCCGCCACGTCGATCCCCGCACGTCCATGCGCTACGACCGCGCCCGCAAGAACCTCGACCGCCGCCCCAACTACATCCTCGCCGCCTCCATGGCCTCTGGGACGTGACCATGCCGACGAGCGACCCGGCCGATGTCAGTACGCCGGGGATGCCCTGCTGGTCGCGTGAGGAAGACCTACACACGATCCAACAGCTGTAGCTCTCCGCTGCGGATCATCCAGTCGTCCCAGTAACCGAGCCGCCCGCAAGCGACACAGCGGCTCGTGATGGCGATCGCTCGGATTCCGTCACCACCGACATAGAGGGAGTAGCCGACCTACACAGCCGCACCTCATGCACGTCGTAACCCTCGGCGCCCTGCCCCATCGCGTACTCGGTGAGGTCCTCGAGGCTTCGCCGATCGGCCAGCCATCGGCTTCGCTGATCACCACAGCCGTCATCTCACCATGCCGGAGCCCTCCACCGCGACGCGCGCTCATGGCCGCGGGCCGCGCTGCGCTTACGCACCGCGTCCGGCCTTGCCGTCGGACCGCAAGGGGAGGTTGAAAAAGGTTCAATCATGCGGATTCGCGCAGTACCAATCTCGTGGGAAGGATAAGGGACGCGGTTTCCCGGCCCGCGATCAATTCGATGAGTACTCGGGTCATTTCCTTTCCCAAGGACTGAATCGATTGGTGAACCGTGGTCAATGGTGGATCGGTTCGTTCGGCTATTCCTAGATTGTCGAAGCCCACGACCGCCACGTCCGCCGGTACGGACCGACCGGCCTCGCTCAGCACGCGCAGGGCGCCGGCCGCCATGTTGTCGCTGGCAGCGAACACGGCGTCAAGATCCGGATGGTTGTCGAGCAGCGTTGTCATCGCCGCGGCGCCGCTGGCCTCGGTGAAGTCACCTTCCGCCATGCCGTACGGGGTCAGACCCGCCATGATCATCGCCTCGCGGTAACCGCGGTAGCGGGCTGCGCCGGCCTCAGTGTCCATCTCGCCTGTGACGGTGACAATACGGGTTCGACCGAGGCTGATGAGATGCTCAGTAGCGAGCCGTGCCCCACCGAGGTTGTCGGAGTCGACGTACCACTGCGGCTTGAAATGCAACGGCCGGCCGCCGTACACGGCCGGCAGGCCGGCTCGGCGCACAATGTGGGTCAGCGGGTCGTCTCCGCGTAGGGCCATCAACATGATGCCGTCGACGCCCCGCGTGTTCAGCAGGTTCGTGAGCCGGGAACGGCCCCGACCGGAACTGGCCAGACACAACAACAGGTGCAAGTCGGTGTCCTCGAGCGCCGAGGAGACACCGACGATGACCTGACCGAAGAACGGATCGGCGAACAGCTCAGGATCGTCGTGGGGGATGGCGAGGGCGACGATTCCGGTCTGTTGGGTGGCCAGGGCACGAGCAGTGCGGTTGGGCAGGTACCCCAGTTCCTTGATGGCCCTCTCGACGGCGTCGCGCGTGGCGCGACTGACGTGCGGCGCCTTGTTGAGGACCCGAGACGCGGCAGAGCGTGACACACCGGCGCGCGCGGCCACCTCATCGAGCGTGGGCTGACGCCGAGTCGTGTCTGTTTCCATCTCGATGCCGCGTCCTTCCTGCCTAACGTCGGGGACAGGCCGGCGACGAAGGCACCCGGCGTGGCTCGCTCGGCGCCAACCCGGCTACCGGCGGTGCTGACGTCGCTGGTAGATGGTATCGGCCTCCGACGACCATGGTCGATACGGTCATGCCGGGTACCACGCACCAACATGCGATGCGCTGCCAGGGCCATGGGCATCTTCGAGTAGCCGGACCTTGGTAGATCCTTCCCGCAGCTCCTCGTCACGCGGTGGAAGCGCACACGAACCTTGATCCGCGCTCGCGCGCCGTCGCGCCGCCCGAGTCGGAGAGTGAACCAGCGTCACGGCCTGGAAGCGGTTCCAGTCTTCTCCCCGCGAGGACCGTGCGCCAGAACCGTGGACTCGGGGAGCAACCTTGACTTTCGCTCGTCGGATGCTCACCATTAGATCGATGTAACTGGATGGAATCATGCTGGAAGCGCTTCCAGCAAGGCTCCAGCCTTGGGCCCGTGGGAGTTCACCAGCGCCTCAACGCGGGACGTCACAGAGCACCGACCGCAGCGCGGTGATCAGACAGGTGGAGGTCGATCCGTCAGCTTCGGAATCACCCGGACGTCCACTCAGAGCGCTTCCCCTCGCCGGCTGCGTGATGGCGACGCGGTAGGGAGCGGATGAGGCGAACGTGTTCTGACCCACCACGGCACCGTCGCTGGCGGTCCCGAGGTTGACGGAACCGCGGGTCCAGGCACCCAGCACCAGTTCATGTCGATGCACTTCTCAACGCTTTAGGAGACTCGCAATGAAACGACCCGCCCGTCCGCTGCTCGCGCTTGCGGCCGCGCTGACAGTGGCGGTCCCGGCGATCCTGTTCGGCTCGTCGGCCGCCCACGCCGATCCGATCAGCCAGACCAGCGGCTTCTACGTCAATCCCCAATCCAGCCCCGCGTCATGGGTCGCCGCCAACCCTGGCGACGGACGCGCCAACGCGATCAGAACCGAGATCGCCCAAAAACCGATGGCCTCCTGGTTCGGCAACTGGAGTGGCGACATCACCGCTGCAGTCGGCAACTACGTCGCAGCTGCGGACGCCGTCGACAAACTTCCCCTGCTCGTGGCCTACAACCTCCCCGGCAGAGACGCCTGCGGCGGACACTCCGGTGGTGGTGCCGGAAGCGTCGCCGCCTACGACGCATGGATCGCAGCCTTCGCCAGCGCTATCGGCAACCGGCCCGCTGTAGTGGTCCTCGAACCAGACTCACTGGGCGACTTCAACTGCATGACCCAGGCGCAGATCAACGACCGCGTCGGCATGCTCGCCCGCGCCGCCAACCAGTTCCGATCCAAAGCGCCCAACACATGGGCCTACCTCGACGCCGGCAATCCCGGCTGGGTCGACGCTCGGACGATGGCGCAACGCCTCAACATGGCCGGCGTCGCCAACGCCCACGGTTTCGCGCTCAACGTATCCAACTACTTCACCACCGGCGAGAACACCAACTACGGCAACGCGGTTGTCTCCACGCTGCGTAACGACTTCGGATACACCAAGCCCTACGTGATCGACACCAGCCGCAACGGCAACGGCTCCAACGGTCAGTGGTGCAACCCGGCCGGCCGCAGGATCGGCACGCCGACCCAGATCGGAGGCGGTGCCGAGATGCTGCTGTGGCTCAAGACACCGGGAGAGTCCGACGGCAATTGCGGGGTCGGAGCCGGATCCAGCGCCGGGCAATTCCTGCCCGAGGTGGCCTATAAAATGATCTTCGGATATTGAGCTGGCTCCGCACGACGATCACCAAGTGAGCCGGTTCGCCCGGTGCAGACAAGCGAAGTGCCCCTCCCGCAAGAGGAACTGACGGCACCGGCTCACCGAAACTCTTGCGGGAGGGGCACTTCACAGGTGGGGCACTGACAGCTGGGTGGAACACCTGCTGAAGACTCGACTCCCGCACAAGCATCATCACCAATGAACCTTTTTCAACCTGAACCGCGCGGCGCGTGCGCCCCGACCTGGGGTTGAAAAGGTTCAATCGTCGTTCAGGTACTACATCCGACCGAAAACGGCCAAGATCAGCTATCCGGAACTGCCGAGCGCAGTGCGTGTGATCATGGCGAGGTCCAAGCTTGGCCTCGCGCGCCGATGGCCCGGGTACTGCACCGGCAGTCGGGTGGTCAGCCGGCGTAGCGGGGCTCGCTGAGCCGGCTGCGGAATTCCGCGTGAGCGGTCTGGAAGACGTGGTTGAGCCGCTCGAGTTCGGACTCGGTCGGTTGTCGACGCAGCCCGACATCGATCTTGAAGTCGCCTTCTACGATCGCCACGTCGAGGCGGTCGAGCAGGTCGGCGGGAAGCCTGGTGATGACGAACTCGCGGAAAGCGTCGGCGATCGTGCCCGCCATGTCGCCGCACCCGCAGGTACGGCCATCCAGGACCGCACCGAGGTGGCTCCGGCCGATGATCGCGTCCGGGTGTACGGGATCCATGACGGTCAGGCCCTCCTCCAGGACCGTGCGGGCCTCCGACAGCCGTGCCTCGTGCTGGAGAAACAGACCGAGGGCGATGCAGGCCCTCCCGACCGTGTCGTGGTCGGCGCCGCGGCGCGCCTGGTTCACTGCCTCGGTCAGCCGTTGCTCCGCCGGGCCCACCTGGCCGGCCTCCTTCAGCGCGAGACCCCAGTTGCGCAGCACCTGACTCCGCAGCTCCGGACGACCGATGCGCTCCGCCCTCGCGTGCGCCGACGCGTACGTGCGCAGCGCCGCCTCGGCATCGCCGGCTTCGTCCTGGGCCATCGCCAAGCCGAGCGCTGCCATCAGCGCCTCTTCCTGCCGGCCCTGGCGGTCGTATGAAGCGAGCACGCGCTCGATCGCATCAATCCGCCCCGCCTGGTCACCGAGATCACGGCCGAGGTTCGCCAGCGCGGACAAGGCGTTGAGCGTCGCCTGGTGGTCGACGCCGAGCCGCTCCTCCAAAGCGGCGACCAGGGAGGTGAGCAGGGACTTGGACGCTGGATCGTCATGGTCCAGCATCTGGGTGACGGCCCGCCCGAGCTGCTCGACGACCTCGTCCGGCAGGTGGTGCAGGCCCGCGAAGAGCGGCTCGCCGCTGCCACCGGCATGCACAATCGCTGCTCGCAGCGCCAACGCGGAGGCCACCCGCTCGTGCCCGTTGCGCCACAGGTTGGCCACCGCCTCCTCGACGACCTGCCGGGCACCTGCCACATCGCCACGCTGCCGCAGCAGGTCCGCCAGCGGTTCGAGGCCGAACGCGTACCCGGCATGCTCGCGACCGTAGAAGGCGAGCCGCTCCTGAACGCCCTGGCGCAACTCCGTCTCCGCCTCGTCGAGTCGTCCGGCCATGCGGAGCGCCAAGCCCAGATTGAGTCGGTAGGTCAACTGGTCCTTGCGGGACTCGTGATCGCGCGGCGTCGCGGAGACGGCGCGGCGGTAGCACTCGATCGCGCGGTCGCGTTGATCGGTGTTGAGCAGCACATTGCCGAGGTCGCACTGGGCCGAGGCCCATTCCGGGCTGCCGTGACCGTGTTTGTCCGTGGCGGCCTGCAACTCGCGCGTCACGAGGTTCTCCGCGTCGCCCATACGACCCTCCCGCAACAGCGCGAAAGCCACCTCGACCGGAGTGAGGGATGTCGTCACGACCTGCAAGCTTAGGCCCGTCCTACCGACGTTCGCACCCTGGGAACACCTTGAGCGACGCCCCGCCCAGCCCGATCGACCAACCATGATCGGCCATCCGCATCTGGCACCCCTCGGTGTCGTCAAGCGGCCGCGGCAAGGGTTGTTCTAGGCTGGAGTGCGGCGGATCCGGGAAGTGACTTTCCGAAGTGTCGATCATGCGATTCGGGTCGGCCGCGCCGGATCGCAGAGTCGCCCCCACGAGTCCTCCGGGACCCGTCCCGAGCTGCTTCGCGTCGGCCACCATCTGCCGGTAGACGATGTCGGACAGCCGCCGCTTCAGCGCCCGTAGCCAGTTCATCGGGGTCTTGCCCGCAGCCAGTCCACCCCGGTAGTAGCGACGCCTTCGGTGTCACGGCGCAGCCTGGCCGATAGGGATGATCTGCGGTGCCCGGTTGATCCGCCGGGTACCGGCTTCGATCCTGTACGGAGTTCACACCAGCCTGGTATCGATCTGCCGGTTCGGCCGCGTCCCGGTGCTGGCCAGCGGCTTCAAGATTGTGGGACGCGGTCACGACGAGGCCGTGATTTTCTGGGCCGTTCGTGCCGGCAAGGTGTTGGCTGAGCTGCAACGTCGCGGCTGGACGGTGGTTGACGCCCGGCGAAGCGGGGGCGCCCTTGCCGTGCCGGGCGGTGGCCACCAGCCGCTGCCGCAGCCGTTGGAGGCGCTCGGCGAAACGCGCTACCCGGATCGCGCCGGAGATGTACCCGCGGGCGCCGGTGAGAGGTCGTTGCACCGAGGACCCCGCTTGCCGGGTACGCGCCATCAGAAGCGTCGAGGCCAGTCCGGCACCAGCCTTCGCCCCGCACTACCAGCGACGGACTGATGATCGGGATCGATTCCGTCAATCGATCAAGCATCATCGGAGCAGGGACGACTGTGACTTTGTCGTCGTGCAGTACGTGTTGACCACTGCTGTGAACCTGGGGTCAGCAGACAGTCCATCGAGGTGTACGTGAACAGCTCGCGCGTCAGCCTCGACAGACTCGGCGTGCTCCCTAGACCACGGCGCGGGCAGCCGCCCTCGATCGAGGCAACTGGGCATGCTGGGCCGAACAGGCGTACGATGGGGTCATCCCGGAAGCGACGACATCCCAGCCTTGAGGTGCCCGCCATACCGGCCCACCCCCCAGAGGGGGATGTCGTGTCCAACCATCTCCGCACCACCCGAGGCGCGCCGATCGATTCGGCCACCACGGCATCGCCGAAGCCCTCGGCCGCACGGTCGACGACCCGGGTACCACACACCCGCACCGGCGCCGCCTGGTTCGGGATCTGCGCCGCCGCGCTCATCTGCGTGGTGCTCATCGTCTTCATGCTGCAGAACACCCGCAGCGTCGAGGTCACCTTCCTGTGGATGCAGGGCACTCTGCCGTTGGCCCTGGCCCTGCTGATCGCCGGTGTCGGCGTCGCGATCCTGACCGTGGTGGTCGGCGCCGCCCGCATCACCCAACTGCGCATACTGTCCCGCCGCCAGCGTCACTGATCTGCGCCCTGGAGCTGGCCGTACGACGAGCCTGGGCGCGAAGACCGGCTGCGGTTGCGCAACCGCGCCTTCCGCGACCCCGCCGCCAAGCTCGACGCCCCGGCCTGCCATTCTCCCGACTGCAGCCCTTCGCCGGATCCCTTGCGGCGACGGGCAGAAGGAACCTGCCATGACACACGCCACTGCTACCAGCCGCGCGACGACGATCTCGCCAACGCCGCCATCGACTCCACGACTGCGGATGGAACCCACCGGCTCCCGCCGTACCCTCCTGGACGGCGGTTGGTGGCCCCGCTCGACCGACCCGGTCGCGGAACTGCCGGGTCTCGTCCTGGCCATCGACAAACTACGCGGACCCGTCACCAGGCTCGTCCTCGCCGCCGACGGCTGGGACACCCACCCCCGCCGGCTGGGGTTGGCCGACCGGGTCCTCCGGCTGGGCTACTTCAGCAGCCAGCCCATCAGCCTGATCACCGCGCTGTGCGCCAACGGCGACCGCGTCGACCTGCTGATCGTCCCGCCGGAGACCGCGAGCGACACCGCCGACGCGGCGATGGTCCTCGCCGCCGTCACCAGCAACAAGGTGCACCCCCAACACATCCTGCTCGCCGTCACCACGTCCACTCCCGCTGCGGTCGATGACGCTCCCGCAGCCGTCTGGGAGGACGAAGGCGGTCAGCCAGGTCTCACGCCGCCCCGGGCCTTGTCGGACGCGCGGTAAGGCGGCATCGTCCCACCGGCGGTGCGGGCAGACCACGGTGGGGCGGGGTTTTCGGTACCTCGCGTACCCGGCGGCACCACACGGCGGCGTACGGCGAGGTTCCTGAGGAGGACGTTGTCCTTGCACTCTCGGGCGGCGAGTGCTAGACCGTAGCTAGCACTCGCCCTTCGTGAGTGCCAGCCGAATGGGATGAGCCCTTTGTGGGCGCGCGCGATGTGTTCGTCGCAGGTCGGTCCGAGCAGTGCTGAACGTCGGCACGACGAGTAGAGGACGACACAGATGGCCAAGTTGATCGTATTCGGTGAGGACGCCCGTCGCGGCCTCGAACGCGGCATGAACATGCTCGCCGACACGGTAAAGGTGACGCTCGGCCCCAAGGGCCGCAATGTCGTGCTGGGTAGCGGATGGGGTGCGCCGACCATCACCAACGACGGCGTGAGCATCGCCAAGGAGATCGAACTCGACGACCCGTACGAGAAGCTCGGTGCCGAGTTGGTCAAGGAGGTCGCGAAGAAGACCGACGACGTGGCCGGGGACGGCACGACGACGGCCACCGTCCTGGCCCAGGCGCTGGTGCGGGAAGGACTGCGCAACGTGGCCGCCGGGGCGAACCCGGTCGCACTCAAGCGCGGCATCGAGCAGGCCGTGGTCGCGGTGACCGAGGCGCTGCGCCACCAGGCCCAGGAGGTCGAGACCAGGGAGCAGATCGCGGCCACGGCGTCCATCTCCGCCGCCGACCCCGTTGTCGGTGAACTCATCGCCGAAGCGATGGACAAGGTCGGCAAGGAAGGCGTGATCACCGTCGAGGAGGGCAACACCTTCGGCCTGGAGCTGGAGTTCACCGAGGGCATCCGCTTCGACAAGGGCTGCATCTCGCCCTACTTCGTCACCGACACGGAACGGATGGAAGCCGTTCTCGACGACCCGTACCTGCTCATCGTCGAGAACAAGATCTCGAACCTGACCGACCTCCTCCCGATCCTGGAACAGGTCATGCATGCGGGCAAGCCGCTGGCCATCATCGCCGAGGACGTCGAGGCGGAGGCCCTCGCCACCCTTGTCGTCAACACGGTCCGCGGCACCCTCACCTCGGTGGCAGTCAAGGCGCCCGGCTTCGGTGACCGCCGCACGGCCATGCTGGCCGACCTTGCCGCCCTCACCGGCGCTCAGGTCGTCAGCGACACCGTCGGTCACACGTTGGGAAACGTGACCCTCGACATGCTCGGCCGGGCCCGCAGGGTGGTCGCCACCCTGGACGAGACCACCGTCATCGACGGCGCGGGTGACCTGGGCCAGATCGCCGGGCGCGTCGCGCAGCTCCGCTCCGAGATCCAGCACAGCGACTCCGACTACGACCGGGAGAAGCTACAGGAGCGGCTGGCCGCATTGGCCGGCGGCATCGCGGTGATCAAGGTCGGTGCGGCCACCGAGGTGGAACTCAGGGAGCGTAAGCACCGCATCGAGGACGCCGTCCGCAACGCCAGGGCCGCCATCGAAGAGGGCCTGCTCCCCGGCGGTGGTGTGGCGTTGGCCAACGCCGCGGGCACCGCGTTCGACAAGCTCGACCTGGCCGGTGACGAGGCCACCGGCGCGAACATCGTACGGGTCGCGCTCACCGCGCCGCTCAGGCAGATCGCCGACAACGCCGGCCATGAGGGAGCAGTGGTGGCAGAGAGGGTCAAGTCACTTCCGCCCGGCCAGGGCCTCGACGCCGCCACGGGCGAGTATGTCGACATGATCAAAGCGGGCATCGTCGAACCTGCCAAGGTGACCCGTTCCGCATTGCAGAACGCTGCGTCGATTGCCGCGCTGTTCCTGAGCACCGAGGTACTCATCGTCGACAAGCCGTAGCCGGCCGGGCGCCGGGTCGGCGGTCAGCCGCGACCTCGGGTCTGGCACCGACCGGGCCGGCCAGCACGGCCCCGGCCGCACTGACCGACCCGGGCAGGGGATGAAGCAGATCGACCCGGCCGTCTCCGGACGACCGGGTCGATCTGGGCTCAGGCGGTGACGGTGAGCTGGTTCTTGACGCTGGTGACGCCGGCACCCGACCACGCCACGTTCTCGGCCTGACGGCGTTCGGCGCACGAGCGTACGGCCCCCCGCAGCGTTACCTCGGTGCCGTTGACCTCCGCCTCGACCTGCTCGGCGTCGAGCTGGGCGTTGCGCCGGATCGCCGAGCCGATCGCCGCTTTCAGGTCGGCGGACGCCGATGCGGTCGCCATCAGCCTGATCGTGTTGCTGACCGCCGTGACGCCCTTGAGATACATGACCGCGCGTGCGGCGGCCTCCCGCTCGTAGTGGCGGGTGACGGTGCCGGAGAGGGTTACCACACGATTGCGGACCTCGACCGTAACAGCGTCGGAGGGTACGTCGACCGCCCAGCCGAGCATCTGGTTCGCCGCCTCGGCGATGTCGCTGTCCCTGGCGCCGAACGCGCCCGGGTCGCGGACCACGATGTCGACGGTGACGGCCTGAACACCCGCCACCCGCATGGCCGCCCGTTTCGCCGTATGCCGCTCGGGCAGCGTGCCCACGTCGCCGGAGAGTGTGACCACGCCGGCGTTCGCCAGCACCACGAGATGCGCGGCGTCGATGCTGGAATCGAAAGTCAGTTCGTTGGTGACGTTGGTCCGCAGGTCCTTGTCACTTACCTGGACGGTCTGTGTCATGGGCCAACCCTGACCCTCCGGCCGCCAATATGCCAGCGCATTTGGTGCATATTCAAATATATCTTGAGCTTGATTCTCAACTGCCGGCTTTTAACATGTTATGCAGACCTTTTCTGGTGTCATCGGTTGTCACCTGAGTGCCTGACGGCGACGCTGTCCGAAGCGCCGTGCGCCGGCGGGTGGCCGGCATCCTGGTGTAGATAAGGGCGGGCACCGTCACCAGCAGTACCCCGAACGCCGTGGCCATCAGCAGCGCGATGCCCATGGGGAGCCGCCCGTGCGCCCCCAGGAAATGTACGTCGGTCGCCGGCCGGAGAAAGGACCGCCGAGTGGTTGCGTCCGGAGCGTCCCGGAATACGCGCCCGGGCGAGGTGTCATCCCGCCGGAGGTGGTGGATTCGCGGGCCGGCCGGGGCGGGAGTACGGGGGCGTGTCGGGCACTCCGCCGTCCTCGGGTGAACGCGAACCGCCGATCCGGGCGCGTCGGGGCGTAGCCTTCGGGCTTACCCGGGCTGACGCGTTCGCTCCGCTCCGGCCGCTCCGGCACCTTCCGGCGCTTCGAGACCGGCGTGGAGGCTGATCGGGAACGGCCGACGGACGTCGAGGGCCGCCACGATCAGGCTCCAGGCCAGCGGGCGGGTGCCGTCGGCGATCGTTCGGGTGCGATCGGAGACCAGAACCTACGGCGACCCGGCTGAATTCGTACGCGAGGAGAAGCGGATGGCGATCGACAACGACAGGACCGTCGATGTGTTGCGTGGTCGTGGTCACCAGGTCAGGGCTGACTGGATCGACCGCGAACTGCCGAACCGGGTCGACGACGTCTGTCCCGCGGGCCCACTGCCGACCGGCCTGGACCCCGCCGTCCTGGCCGATCGCGCATCGCGGTGAGGGTGGCCATGCTGGGACCGGTGGCGTGGCGCACGCCCCCACACCATTACGGGCCGTGGGAGCAGGTGACCGGCCTGCTCGCCGATGGTCTGGTTGCCCGGGGTGTGGATGTGACGCTGTTCGCCACGTTGGACTCGGTCACCTCGGCCCGGTTGGACGGAGTGTGTCCGCGGGGGTACGCGGACGATCCGACCGTGGACGGGCGGGTGGCGGAGGCGATGCACGTCGCGCACGCGCTGGCGCGGTCCGCCGAGTTCGACCTGGTGCACAACCACCTCGACTGGCTGCCACTGGCCTTTGCCGCGCACTGCCACGCCCCGCTGGTCACCACCATCCACGGTTTCTCGGATTCGGGGATCCTGCCCGCGTACGCGAGGGCCGGGTCGGCCTACGTATCCATCTCCGACGCCGACCGGGTCGCCGCGCTCGACTATGTCGCCACCGTGTACCACGGAATCGATCTCGACGGGTTGCCGTTCGCGCCCGACGGGGGACCAGGACTGATCGTGTTCGGCCGGATCCACCCCGACAAGGGCACCCACGTCGCGATCGAGATCGCGCGGCGGGCCGGCCGGCCGCTGGCCATCTGCGGGATAGTCCAGGACGAGCGGTACTTCGCCGAAGAGGTGGCCCCGCACATCGACGGCGAGCGCGTCGTCTTCCACGGCCCGGTCGGCCCGCTTCGCCGCGGTGAACTCCTCGGCGCCAGTGCGGCGCTGCTGCACCCGATCGCCTTCGACGAGCCGTTCGGCCTGTCGGTGGTGGAGTCGATGGCGTGCGGCACACCGGTGGTGGCGTACCGGCGCGGAGCGATGCCGGAGGTCGTCGACGAGGGTGTGACGGGTTTCCTGGTGCACGCCGTCGAGCAGGCCGTCGCGGCCGTCGCACGGATCGCGACCATCGACCGGTTCGGCTGCCGGACCCGTGCCCGGCAGCGGTTCGACGCCGACCGCATGGTCGCCGACTACCTGCGCGTGTACCGCGACGTCGTCCGCTGACCGGATTGGTGCCGTCCGCTGACGGGTCGATGCTGATAGTGTCGACCCGCCGATGGCTTTTCGAGGGTCCGGCGTAGGTCCGCGATCGGCCAGACCCCGCGTGAGGCGGTGGCTCCCCGCGGACCCGTCCCGCCCGTCACACACGCTGGCCGGGTGGGCGCCACGATCGCGTGAGGTCCGTAGCCGCTCGCGCGGTTGCGGCCGACAACCGAAAGGCGCGGCAGATGGCCCGCAGCTACGGTTTTCTCAGCACCCATCCACCGACCCAGTGCGGATTGGCCACCTTCAACGCGGCCTTGGCCGCCCATCTCGCCGCGGACGGACCGCCGGACGGCGTTGTCCGCATCATCGCCGCCGGCGAGGAGCCCGCCGCTCCGGCAACGCGGACCACCGCGCACGCGGGACCGTTCGGCCCGGAGGTCGTGCATGACTGGTCGACGCGGACCGTCACCGGTTGGCGGGACGCCGCCGCGGCCCTCGACCGCTACGACATCGCCGTCGTCCAACACGAGTACGGCATCTACCCCGGACCCGACGGCGAGGATGTCCTGCCGCTGCTGCGCCGGCTCACGGTACCGAGCATCGTGGTCCTGCACACCGTGCTCGCGCATCCGACCGCCGGGCAGAAGGCGGTGCTGGAGCAACTCGTGGACGCGGCAACCGCGGTCGTCACCATGACCGACACCGCCCGCGACCGGTTGCTTGTCGGCTACACCGTCGAGGCCGGCAAGGTCACGGTGATCCCGCACGGCGCGGCCGAGCACACCGCACCGGCCGTCGAACCGCGCCAGCGCCCCCACCTGCTCACCTGGGGACTACTCGGCCCCGGTAAGGGAATCGAGTGGGCGTTGCGGGCCCTCGCCCGGCTCCGCGACCTCCGCCCGATGCCCAGCTACACGGTCGCGGGCCGGACCCACCCGAAGGTGCTCGAGCACGACGGCGAGGCGTACCGGGCGGACCTGCACCGCCTGGGCGCGATCCTGGGTGTCTCGCACGCCGTCGACTACCAGCCGGTCTACCACGAAGAGAGCGCGCTGAGCCGGTTGATCCGCTCCGCCGACGCCGTCGTGCTGCCCTACGACTCTCGCGAACAGGTCACCTCCGGCGTACTCGTCGCGGCGGTCGCCGCCGGAGTCCCCGTCGTCGCGACGCCCTTCCCGCACGCCGTCGAGCTGCTCACCGACGGCCCCGGTCTGCTTGTGCCCCACCGGGATCCGGCGGCACTGGCCGCCGCCATCCGGCGGATCCTGACCGAACCCGGTCTGGCCACCAGCCTCGCCGATCGCACCCGCACCAGGACGTCGACACTCCGATGGCCCGCGGTGGCGGCCCGCTACCACACCCTCGCCGAGCGGCTCCTCGCCGACAGAGTCCGCACCGGGGGCGCACCTGCCGTGACCGCCGCGCCGGCATGACCACACCCGCGTCCCGCGTGCCTGTGCCCGCGCCCAGTTTCGCGCACCTGGCCCGGCTGACCGACGACACCGGCCTGTTCGAACATGCCCGGAACGCCACCGTGCGCCGCGAGCACGGCTACTGCACCGACGACGTCGCCCGTGGACTGGTCGTCACCAGCCGCGAACCCGACCCGCCCGACGCCGTGCGGCAACTCGCCGAGTGCTACCTGACCTTCCTCACCCACGCCCAGGACGACAGCGGCGCCTTCCACAACCGGCTCGGTCACGATCGACGCTGGACCGACGAGCCCGGTCTCGGCGACTGGTGGGGGCGGGCGGTGTGGGGGCTGGGCACCGCCGCCGCGCGCAGCCGCGCCCCGTGGATCCGCGACGAGGCCCTCGTCGCCTTCACGCTCAGTGCCGGTCGGCGATCGCCCGCGCCGCACGCGATGGCCTTCGCCGGCCTCGGTGCCGCCGAGGTACTGCACGGACAGCCGGACAACCGGATCGCGGCCGACCTGCTGGTCGATGCCGCCCTCGCCGTCGGCGTCCCGACCGGTGACCCGGACTGGCCATGGCCGCAGCAGCGGCTGACCTACGCCAGCGCCGCTCTCGCGGAGGTCGTCATCGCCGCCGCTGACCTGCGCGGCGACACCAGGCTGCTCGCCGCTGGACTGCGGATGCTGGCCTGGCTCCGCGACATCCAGTTCGCCAATGGTGTGCTGTCGGTCATCCCGGTCGCCGGCTGGCAGCGCCATGCTCCACGAGCCCGGCACGACCAGCAGCCGATCGAGGTCGCCGCCCTCGCCGACGCGTGCGTCACCGCCGCCGCCGTCACGGGCGACTCCGTCTGGGGAACCGGGGTGGGCCAGGCCGTCGCCTGGTTCCTCGGCGCCAACGACGGCGGCACGGCCATGTGGGACCCGGCGACCGGCGGTGGCTACGACGGCCTCACCCCGGATGGCCCCAACCTCAACCAGGGCGCGGAATCGACCCTCGCGCTCATCTCCACCCTGCAGCACGGCCGGCGGTGGTCATGACCGTGCAGGCTGTGCAGCCACCAGTCCCGCCACGGACCCGGTCGGCAGCTTCCGGCTCGGACTGCCGGCGCAAGCCGACATGACCGGGCCGGACCTGGCCACCCGGCTGGACCTCACCCTCAACCCCGACCCGGCCCGGGTCGTCGTCAAACTCTTCGTCCCCGGCGAGGACGCGGCCCTGGTACGCACTCGCGCCTCCGCGATCATCGAACGCATCGCCCGGCTCGACGACGACGAAGCCACCCGGCTGCTCCAGCAGACCCTGCAGCGCTTCGGCGGCCGGCACCACGATCTGGAAACCACCTTCCGGCACCACCACGACCTTGTCCACCACCGAGTTCCCCGGACCAGCGAGCTGTCGCCCACGGCCCGCCTGCTCGTCGGCGCATACTTCAGCCACGAGTACGCCGTGGAGGCCGCCGCCCTGTGCAACCCGTCCATGGTGCCGCATCCGGATCAGACCGGCCTGGACCCCGACCAGTTACGTGTCGCGGTCAGCCTGCGGCAGATCGGCGAGGGACACCTGTCGTCGATCGGCTTCGCTACCGCCGTACTCGGACCCGGGCACCGCCTCACTGTCACCGACCGGTCAGGCCCGCTGGTCACCGGCCGTCGCATCAGCGCCCGTCACCGCAGGGACCTGCTCGCCGCCGGACTCGCCGAGGAAGGCTGGGACAACGAAGTCTCCGCCACCGTGCTGGGACGCCTGCCCGAACGTTTCGACGACCACACCTTCGAACAGGTGCTGACCAGCCTTCCCACCGACCTGCTCACCCGTACCACCAGCCAGCGCACCCTCGAGCAACTGCGCCGTACCGCCTCGGCCAGCTACGCCGTGACCTTTCCCGCCGACGTCCCGCTCCAACGACGGATCCTCTGGCCGGCCGCCCCCGCCGAGAACAACGGCATGGAGGACGCCCGCTTCGTCAGAATTACCGGCGACGACGGCGAACCGGCCTACCATGCCACCTACACCGCCTACGACGGCCGACGCGTCGCCGCGCGCATGCTCAGCAGCGACGATCTTCGCCACTTCCAGGTGACGCCGATGCGCGGGCCGGCGTCCCACAACAAGGGCATCGCACTGTTCCCCCGCCCGATCGGCGGCCGTCACCTCGCGCTGTGCCGCTCCGACGGCGAAACCATCGGCCTGACCCGCCTTGACAGAGCCAACCTGTGGCAGCCTCCGGTGCCGTTGCACGCTCCGCATCGCGGCTGGGAACTGATCCAGGTCGGCAACTGTGGATCGCCCATCGAAACCGAAGCCGGTTGGCTGGTACTCACCCACGGAGTCGGCCCGATGCGCCGGTACGCCATCGGCGCTCTCCTGCTCGACCTGCACCGGCCCGACCGGGTCCTCGCCGAACTACCCGGCGTACTCCTCGCTCCCGACGACACCGAACGCGACGGATACGTGCCCAACGTCGTCTACTCGTGTGGCGGCCTGCTGCACGCCGGCACCCTGTGGCTACCGTACGGGGCCAACGATGCCCGGGTCCGGTTCGCCGTCGTCTCCCTCACCGCCCTGATGGCGGCGATGGACGACGTACCCGCACGGTAGAGCGACGCGGGACAGCGGTTCCGGCATCACCTCGGCGACCGGGCCGCTCGAACCCGATACTCGGGTCCGGCGCCCCGGCATCGATGACACCTGCCTTCCGGTACCCGCGAAGCCACCAGCGTGGATCCTCGCGTCGAGGCTGACCCAGGACACGAAACCTCCTCCCTACCGTCGGTGAGTCTCCGGCGGTGACACCCCGCCTACGCTGGGATCGAAGGAGGCGTCCTGGCAGCTTATGATGTCGCTTGAGGGTATGCGGGCGGTGGAGAATCGACGCCGATGCGGGTCGACGATGCTCCGATCGTCGACCGGATCCGGCATCCCGTGACGACCGACCCGGCGGTGGGATTGGCGCGCCGCGTCGAGGGGCCGCAACGAGCGACCCTGTTGGAACTGTTCCTCGATCTGGTGTTCGTCGCCGCGCTCGCCCTGACCTCGCAGAAGCTGGCCACCGACATGACCTGGGCCGGCGTCTTCCAGACCCTGCTACTGCTGCTGGCGATCTGGTGGGTCTGGTCGATCACCGCCCTGACCACCGACCTCTACCTGCCGCAGCGGCCACCGATCTTCCTGATGACCATCTCGGTCATGTTCGGCACCATGCTGATGGTCGCCGCGCTGCCCGCGGCGTTCAGCCGTGACGGATTGGTCTTCGCGGGCGGGTACGTGGCCATCCACCTTGGCCGCAGCCTCTTCCTGACTCCCGCGCTGCGGAGTCGGCAGGCACGTCGGCACGCCGCGCGGTTCCTGTTCTGGTTCTCCGTCTCGGCCGTGCCATGGCTGTTCGGAGCCATCGTGACGGGCACCGCGCGTGGCGCGCTGTGGACGGCAGCACTCGCCCTGGACTACGGGGCGGCCTGGCTCCGCTACCCCACCCCCTGGCTCGGGCGGGTCCCCAGGTCGCAGTACAGAATCGCGGCCGAACACCTGGCCGAGCGCTACCAGCAGTTCTTCACCCTCGCGCTCGGCGATCTCATCCTGGTCACCACCCTCACGTACGCCGGCTCCGGGTTCGCGGTCGACCGAACCGCCGCTTTCGTGGTCGCGTTCGCCACCACGGTGCTGCTGTGGCAGATCTACGTCCAACGCGCCGGAGCCCTGCTCCAGGCCGCCATCGAGTCCTCCCGTGACCCGGGGCGGCTCATGCGGTCGGCCCCCTACACCCACCTGTTCATGGTGGCCGGCGTGGTCGCCTCCGCCGCCGGAGCCGAATCCGTCATCCGTCATCCCACCGGAGACACCACTTTCGGGCTCGTCGGCGTCGTTCTCGGCGGTCCCGCGTTGTTCCTGGCCGGCCGAGCCCGATTCGAGTACGAGGTATTCAGCCGGATATCCCCATCCCGACTGATCGCGCTACTCGTGCTCGCCGTCGCCGCACCCGCGATGATGCATGTACCACCGCTGGGAGTCGCCATTGTCGGTACCCTCGTCCTGGCCGGGATCGCCGCCACAGACCTCTTTCGCGCCCACGGTCGCCCACCCGAAGCGCCATCCCCCGCCCTCTAGGAAGCATGAAGCGGCCGGCTCCAGTTCCGCCTGGTAGTCGATCTCGTGGATCATCCTGTCGGGTGCCAAAACTAGATTCCGGCTGCTGAGCTGCGGTTTCGAGGATTCGTTCAGGCGGCCCGGTGGTACTAGTGGGTGCCGTTGACGGCGTCGAGCGCGGTTGGCGGCCGTCCGGCATGGGGTCGGCGGCGGTGATCGTGTACTCGCCGGCGCGGGTGCCGACCCGACCCGTTGACGTTGATCTTCTCGGTCATCGGGGAGGCCGCGCCGTACATCGACCGGGCGAACCCGGCGATGTCGGCCGGCGTACCGAGTCCCGGCCGGCGAACTGGTTGCTGGGTACGCCGAGCACGCTCGGGCCACGATCGGCGTACGCCTGGTGCAGCGACTACCGCCCGGCGTACTACGGGATCGGCCCGCTCAGCCATGACCTGATCGGTTGCTCGGCCGCCCGACGCCCCCACTTCGCCCGGACAGCTCCGGGCCGGGCCCGATCACGCGCTGGCTACCGGTCGGGTGGCGCACCGGCACCGTTACCGCATCCTCGCCGGCACCGACGGCCGCGCACCGACCGTATCCTTGCTCGGTGGGTGCCAACGACTTCCGGCTCGGAGTGGACTTCGGCACGTCCAACACGATGGCGGTACTGCGTTGGCCGGACGGTCGGGTCAGACCGCTGCTCTTCGACGGCTCACCGCTGCTGACCTCCGCTGTCTTCGTCGGTCCCGACGGGCAGATCGCGGTTGGCCGTGCCGCCGTACACGCCGCCCGGACGCAGCCGGAGCGCTTCGAGCCCTACCCGAAACGCTGCATCGACGACGGCGCGGTGCTGCTCGGCCCCGCGGGATCGTCGACGGTGCCGGTCGTGGAGTTGATCGCCGCGGTGCTGCGGCGGGTGGCCGAGGAGGCGACGCGGACAGCCGGCCATTCGGTCCGGCACGCCGTGTTGACCTGCCCGGCCGCCTGGGCCCAGACTCGCCGAAACAGCCTGCTGGCTGCGGCGCACTCCGTCTTTCCGGATGTTTCCCTGGTGCCGGAGCCGGTCGCCGCCGCCAGTCACTTCGTCGCGGTGCGCGGTGGCGCCGTACCGGTCGGCTCGTCCTTGCTGATCTACGACCTGGGCGCGGGCACCTTCGACACCTCGCTGGTGCGTCGTACGGCTGACGGCTTCGAGGTGCTCGCCGCCGACGGGCTCACCGACGCCGGCGGACTGGACGTCGACGCCGCGATGGTCGCCTTCCTCGGCACCATCTACGCCGGCCGGAACGCGGCGGCCTGGGAGCGGTTGAACCATCCGGTCGACGGGGCGGACCGTCGGCTGAGCCGGGCGCTCTGGGACGACGTGCGGACCGGCAAGGAGCTGCTGTCCAACTCCGCGAACGTGGCCGTGCACGTGCCGCTGTTCAGCGATGACGTACCGTTCGGCCGCGAGCAGGTGGAAGACCTCGCCCAACCGATCATCGCCCGTACGGTCGCCGTCGTCCGGGCCATGTTGCGCGCCGCCGGGGTTGACGCCGCCCGGCTCTCCGGGGTGTACCTGGTCGGTGGCGGCAGCCGGCTCCCGCTGGTCGGCACGATGCTGCACCGCGCCCTGCGGATCGCTCCGACCACCGTGGAGCAGCCGGAACTGGTCGTGGCCGAGGGCAGCCTGCACGCGGACCGGTTGGCTACGAAGCAGCCTCCGGTTGCGGTGGCGCCGGCTCGCCCCGCGATGCCACCGGCCCCGGCCGGCCGGCCCCCGGCGAGGCAACCGGCACCGAACGGTCCGGTCGTGGCGCCCACCCGAAACCGCTCCCGGAGAGGAGCCACAGTGGGTGTCGCCGCGATCATGGTGGTGACGCTACTGAGCGGGCAGCTCGTCGCGGACAAGCTTGGCGGCTCGTCCGGGGAGAACGGTGGCGGCGACGACCCGGGACGGTACGCCCCCGCCTCCGCGGCAACGCCCATCGACGACTGCCTTGTCGGGACTTGGCGGGTGACCAACCAGGTCGCCATCGAGTCGGTCGATCTCGACGACGACGGCGGCAAAGAGGATGTCGAGTTCACCGGATCGGGTGCCATCCACCGGTATTGGTCAGACGGCAGAACCATGCTCGAGTACGGCGACGGGACCAGCCTCACCGCCCGCCGAGGCGGTCACGAGTACGAGATCGTCCTCACCGGCCGGGTCACCTCGATGATAACGACCAGCGGCGGCAAGATCATTAGTGCTCAGTCCGATGCGGACGGTACGAGGATCACCAAGGCCGACGGGTCGGAGATCGACCGGACGGCCATGCCGGAGGATTCGGGCTCCAACTCATCGAACTACCAGTGCTCGGACGGCTTGCTGAACAGGAGCGGGTCGGGTTGGCAGAGCACATCGGAGCAGATCAGCCGGGACCCTGACGCCGCAGCCTGACCAAGTCCTGCGCCCGCGCTTCCAGTCCAGGTACCCCTCGATGAGGCGCCCATCATCCGGTCCGATCCTGCCGCAACCCGCGGAGCCCGGATGGACCGGCACGCGGCGACCCGCCGGCTCAAGCACCTCGCCGCTCCGGCTGCCCCAGGGCCGCCGGCGGGTTACTGAAAGGACACCGGCAGAGCCCTGAGGCAACAACTCATCTCACTGAACCTTTTCAACCTGGACCGCGCGGCGCTTACGCACCGCGTCCGACCTTGCGGTCCATCGGACCGCAAGGGGGAGGTTGAAAAGGTCCACTCGTTAACCGGCTTCTCAACTCCGCGCAGTAGGGTCTCGGAATCTGTTGCTAATCCAGCGAGGATACTGATTTGTTGCGGCTGAATCTTGTCGGGCCGCTGGCGTCAATCGATGAGCAGTACCTCGGTGAGATCCCGCAGCATCTCCTCGTCGTTGTCGACACCTCCGAACCGGCCACCCCGCCCGGGGCGGGCGAGCTCAGCGCGGATATGCGGCAATGCCGGTGCAGCGGCCGAGCCCATCCGTTTCAGGCAGGCCGCGACGTGGTTGCCCGTCGCTGGGTTCTGCCGCCATGCCTGTAGCAGGGTGTTCAGCACGACTGGGGTTTCCGGCTCGCCCTCGATGTCCCAGATCGCTGCGGCGGCGTACACACGGTTCCACTCGTAGCGGTCCGCCAACAGTTCGCGCAGGCGGGGAAGCGCAGCCGCAGCAGGCGGACCGATCTGGCCGAGCACCTCGGCCGCCTCCCGAAGCGCGAAGGTGTCGAGCAGCGCAAGAGAGAGCGGCAGGACCTCGTCGCGGTCGCCGCCGACCGCCCAGAGCGTGCTGACAGCCTCGGACCTGGTCCACGTATCGTCGACAGCGACCAACGACCTGATCGCGGCGAGCGCGGGTGCCGCCGCCGGACCGGACGCCCGCAGCGCCGTCAGAGCGGCTTTCACCACGTCCCAGTTCTGCCGCTCGGCGGCGGCGACGAGCGTCTCGGTGATTGTCGGCAGTGCGCTGGAGTCGCCGAGCTTGGCTAGAGCGGACAGGATGCCACGTGGGTTGGACGGCCACTCCTTGGACAGGTCTGCGCTGCTCAGCCGGTCATGCAGGCGGGGTACCAACTGATCCGCGGCCTGCGGCAGCGCTCCCGCCACTTGGACGGCGAGCCAGGCGTCGACGTCGCTGTCCAGCGCCATCAGCAGGCTGGGAAGTGCCCGTACGTCCCCGAGCCGAGCCAAAGCCACGGCCGTCTTCTGGTGCAGCCGGCGCAGATGCCGTCGCGGAGTGGCCCACCCGTCCGGCCCATAGCCGGTGAGTAGGGCGGCCAGGGTTTCCCGGGCTGGCTCTGCGATCGCGTAGTGCTTCTCCAGCAGCGTTGCCGCTTCGGCAGCGACTTCCAGGTTGCTTCCGCCGAGTTGGGCGGCGACCAGCCGGATCAGGGCACTGTGGTCACCACGCCAGGCTCCGACGAGATCGCTTGCCATCCGGATCGCGTCCAGCCGGGCGCCGGGATAAGGACTGCGGAGTTGCTCGACCAGCAGGTCGGTGCGCTGCGGAACCCGTGCATTCAGCAGTGCGTGCAGCGTTCGCAACAGGTCTGTGGTCAGTGCGTGCCGCCGGTCGATGCGCTCCAGATCCTCGAACGCGGCGGCGACGAACGGCGGCACATCCTCGGCCGGCGGCGCGACGGGCGGCGGCTCTGGCCACGGCTGCTCCGGCGGTGCGGCGTCGGCGATCTCGCGCAACAGCCCGATTACGGCCGGTACGAGATCGTCGCTGATCGCATCCGGAGCGCACCGGGCCTGGTGGATCAACGCGGCGAGCCGGAACTCTGGTTCACCGGCCGGATCCGCAGCCAGGCCGGCGAGCCACGCTCTCGCGGCCGGGACGATCACCGGAAGCCGTTGGGCCAACGTGACCGTCGTCTGCGTCACCAAAAGGCGTTCGAGCAAGCAGAATTCCATCGCTGACCGGTCTTGAAGCAGGTCGAAGGCCCGGCTGGCATCGTCGAGGAGCAGGCCAAGGCCGGGAATGGCGGCCTGGCGCACCCGGCAGGTGGCATCCCCGGCAAGGTCAACGAACGCCTCTGCGTGTGCCCGCAGGAACGCCGCAGCGCCTGCGAAGTCCGCGTCGACATAGTCGATCTCGCATCGCTCGACCGCCTCCTCGGCGATGCTGAGCAGCAGCGCGACGATCCTGTCACGGTCTGGTGTGGCCGGATCAACGGCAAGCTCGAGCAGGAACGGCAGGCTCGCCGTGGTGCTCGGGTAGACGTCACCTTGGTGGTGAACCTTGCCGTAGAAGTCACTGAGTGCCTGGCCCCGTTCCTTGGCATCCGGAGAGCGCAGTGCTTCCAGTAGCGCCGGCACCTCTTCGGCTGAACCGTAGGCATGATGCATCGAGGCCCAGTCGACATCGCGAAGTCCGCTGAACATGCGCGGCACTATGCCCGGACCCACCGACATTTACGGCGAGTCGGCCAACGCCGGAGCTGCCCAGCGACGACCTCTCACAGCCGCGATCCCGGCCGCGCTGACGCCAAGACCACGTGCACGGATCTGCCGCCTTCCGCTCGGACCCGCCAGCGCCGCCGTAACCGAGCGTTGCCGGGTCGATCGACGTGCAACAGCGTGGGAAGCCAGCGAATCACCCCACGGTAATCGCGGGCCGGCAAGGGTCACTTCCTTTACGAGATCCTCGACAGCTACCTGCTGGCGATGGGCTATACCGGCCCCGCGAGCGGAAGAACCGATCCCGAGGAAGCGCAGGATGATACTGAGACGGCAGACTAGAGCGCGTCTGACGGATCATGGTGACTTGCGGTCGCGTTTCGCTCGGAGCCAGACGAGGATCGAGGCGATGGTGACCGTTGCCTCGTAACGACTTTTCAACTTGTCGTAGCGGGTCGCGACCGCCCGGAACTGCTTGAGTCGGTTGAAGGCGCGCTCGACCTGGTTCCGGTCCTTGTACCGTTCCGTGTTGAAGTTCGGAGGCCGGCCGCCCCGGGAACCCTTACGGGCGCGGCTGGCTCGCACATCCTCCCGCTCCGGGATCGTGTGCGGGATACCCCTGGCGCGTAGCGACCGCCGGTTGGCCTTGGAACCGTACGCTTTGTCGGCGGTGATGTGATCCAACTTCTTGCGGTGTCGCCCCACGCCGCCGGGTCTGGGCACCGCGACCGCGTCGACCAGCGCCACCAGTTCCCTGGTGTCGGCCGCCTGGCCGGGCGTGACCCGCTTGACCAGGGCCCGGCCCCGGCCTTCGGCCAGCAGGTGCACCTTGGTGGTCAGCCCGCCTCGTGACCTGCCGAGACCTTGGACCGTGCGGGAATCCTGCGCGGTGAGCCCCCTTTGCGAGCGCCAGCGGCGTGTTGGTGGGCGCGAACGATGGTGGAATCGATCTGCCCGCGCCAGTCCAGGTCACCAGCGGCGTCGGCCTCGGCCTGCAGGTGTTGCAGGATCCGGTCCCAGGTGCCGTCGGCTTCCCACTGCGCGAACCGGTGGTAGTAGGGGCCGTACCGGTCCGGGACCTGGTGCCACTTCGCGCCGTTGTCGATCCGCCACAGGATCCCGTTGATCACCTGACGGTGATCCCGCCACCTACCACCCCGTTGGGGCGCCAGGGAAGGCAGCAACGGCTCCAGCCGAGCCCACTCGTCATCAGTCAGATCACCAGCCACGCCCAGCACAACGACCGAGAAGATCCGTCAGATGCGCTCTAGCGGACGGCTGAGTCGAGCTGCCCGACACGTCCAGTGAACCTTTTTCCACCTCCCCTTGCGGTCCGGCGGACCGCAAGGTCGGACGCGGTGCGTGAGCGCCGCGCGGTCCAGGTTGAGGTTCAGTCTGTTGGATGCACGCTCGTGCCGATGTGAGGCGCCTACGTGGTTGCGGGCAGTGGCTTCCTGCTACCCGGAAGGTCTGTCGTCCGTCAGGCGCCCTATAGGCGATAGATAGCATTTCAGGCGAGGAGCTTCTCCGTGAGGTCCATCAAGCGTTCGGCTTTCTTCGGGTCGAGCGTGGTGAAGCTGGGCGAAAGTCGCTTGTTCCGGTCAACGGCGGTCAGCGGCGCGGCTGGCGGCGCGTCGAGAAAGTGGTGAATCGGGGCCACCGCGTCCGCGACGGGGCGGGCCGCCACCGACACCGCCGCCAGCAGCCCGCGGACGATCATCGGGAACTGGCTACGGTCACCGCTTTTGGTAAAGCCGGGATGGTAGAGCACGTATCGGGCGCGGCTGCCGGACTGCTGGGCGAAGGCCACGCCGAGCAGGTCGTTGGCTCGACCGGCCTGTAGTTGTGCGGTGATGACCGAGTAGCCCGACACCAGCTGCGGGTCGGCCCAGCGCACCCCGCCTCTGGTGACACCAACCCCTGCGATGTTCACGATCACCGGCGAGGTAGCCCGGTCCAGAGCGGGACGCAGGCCGAAGCTGAGCAGATAGCGACTCAGGTAGTAGAGCGCGAACGTGCGCTCCAAACCCTCGGCGGTCACGATCCGACGCGGCGCCACAGCATTGGCGAACAGCGTCAGCGCGTCCACGACGTGGTACTCGGTGAGGATGTGCTCGACGACCTGCCGCGTCTGGGCCACGCTGGAGAGGTCGACGGGAAGGAAGGCGACGGAGCCACCCGCCAGCGCCTCGCCGCGTTCGCGGTTGCGACCGAGCACCAGGACCCGGTCACCGCGTTCGGCCCGCCCGAGGGCGAACGCGCGTCCCATTCCGTTGGTGCCGCCACTGACCACTACGACTCCCATGTCGCCTCCAGTACCGTTCTCCACTGACCGTGCTCATCCTGGGCAGATGATCGGCGGAGGCGAAAGAAGGCACTTTCATGGCCACAAGGAACACCGGTGTGCGTGCCGCGCTGGACAGCCACCGGTTGCCGAACCCCATTCCGATCGGCGAGTACGAGTGCTGTCCGGTCACAGACGTGCTGCGGGCAGTCAGCGACAAATGGGCGCTGTTGCTGATCACCCTGCTCGGTCACCAGCCGTACCGGTTCAACGAGCTACATCGGGCGGTGGAGGGCATCAGCCAGCGGATGCTCACCCGAACGCTGCGCACGTTGGAGAGCGACGGCCTGGTCGAGCGGAAACGGTTTTCCACATCGCCGCCGAGTGTCGAGTACCGGCTGACGCCACTCGGCGTCAGCCTGCTACAGCCGCTCTCCGCCCTGGCCAACTGGGCGGTCGACCACCACGCCGAGATCACTGCGGCACGTCGGCGACCCACCTGAGAACCGCCCGACACGCGCATGTGCCCCGGACCGTGCGCGCTGGGGCCCCGGCACCGGTCACGCTGTGTCGAGGTCGGCATCGGTGCGGTCCCTTGCGGACATGCCGAACTGCTGATGTCCGCGCCGTCGCCGCCGGTCGCTCGTTCGGCACGACGTGTTGTCTGTCCTGACGGCGCTCACTGGCCGGCTTGGCTATCGGTGCTGTGGCACAGCTCCGGCACCGATTGGCCATCGTTCGACCTTGACGGCCCTGCCCGTCCCGGCATCTCCATCACGGCAGCACCCGGTCTGCACAGTTGGCCGTTACCGTTCCGGGGTGCCCTTGACCTTCCCGTCACACCCCGCCGCCGCATTGCCGCTGAAGCTATGGCGGCCGCGCTGGTTCGATGGTGTCGCGCTGGTTGTCGGATCGATGGCGCCGGACCTGGCATACCTGTTCGACGGCTCCGGCCTGCCGGTGTGGCCGTTCTCCCACCAACTGCCGGGCCTCGTTGGATGGTGCCTGCCAGTCACGCTTGCCGGAACCTGGCTGATCCGTCGCGCGGCGCCGGTAGTCGCGAGCCACCTTCCGGCCGGAGGTCCGCTCGCCCTTCCCGACTACGGCTCGCTCGGGCAGGGTCGACATCGGTGGCCGATCACCGTGTATTCGGCGCTGCTCGGCGCCGCCAGCCACCTCGTCCTGGACCGGGTCGAGGTCGGCCTTCCCGCGACCGAGAACGTCATGCACGTACTGGGCGGCGCCGGATTGCTGGCCATCGCCGTGCGGATCGGCCGGCGGCGGCTGCTACGCCAATGCCACGGCGAGCCGCCGCCGGGGCAGGCGCGGCCTGTCCTGTTCTGGGCCGTCGCTGGCGGCGTCACACTGCCGTTGGCTGCGGCGACCCCCTTCCTGCCAGCGGCGTCGCTGGCGCACACCACCGGGGTACGCCTACTGTGCGCGGTCGCCGCCGGCCTACTCGTCGCGTCGCTGGCCGTCGCGGCGAGCCGTGGTCCCCTGCTCACCCGATTGCCGCAGCGATGGAGCAATGCTCAAGACCTGTGGATCGGCCGGGAAGGGGCGTACCTTCCCGGTGATCGATTTGTTGTGGTCTCGAGCAAGGCCGACGTTGGCGCGTCGGTCGGGAAGGCACGCCCGTGCTGACTGTAGTCGCCGAGGACGGACAGCGACGCGATGGCGTTTCGCTGTTGGACGAGGTCGTTCGTGAGGGGGCTCGGCGGATGCTGGCTGCCGCGCTGGAGGCCGAGGTCGACGCCTATCTGGCGGAACT
The DNA here is from genome assembly GCF_053764795.1 of Plantactinospora sp. DSM 117369. Classification (NCBI taxonomy): domain Bacteria; kingdom Bacillati; phylum Actinomycetota; class Actinomycetes; order Micromonosporales; family Micromonosporaceae; genus Plantactinospora; species Plantactinospora sp. DSM 117369. The sequence continues at coordinate 6,548,752 of NZ_CM132446.1, forward strand.
GGCAGATGAACGCGACGCGCGGGGCCGGCGCCTGGTGGTGCGTAACGGCCACGCCCAGCCGCGGCAGGTGATCACGTCGGCGGGGGCGATCGAGGTGATCGCGCCGCGGGTCAACGACAAGCGCACCGACCTGGTCACCGGGCAGCGTCGGCGGTTCCGGTCGGCGATTCTGCCGCCGTGGTGCCGCAAATCGCCGAAGATCGCGGAGGTTCTGCCGCTGCTGTATCTGCACGGCCTATCTACCGGGGACTTCGTGCCCGCGTTGGAGCAGTTCCTCGGCTCGTCCGCCGGGCTGTCCGCGGCGGCGATCACGAGGTTGACCGCGCAGTGGACCGACGACTACCACGCCTGGCGCAAACGGGACCTGTCGCAGGTCGACTACGTGTACGTGTGGGCCGACGGCATCCACGTCAACGTGCGCCTCGAGGAGGACAAACTCTGTCTGCTGGTGATCGTCGGCGTGCGTGCCGACGGCAGCAAGGAGTTGGTCGCCTTGGCCGACGGCTACCGCGAATCGACCGGCTCCTGGGCCGATGTGCTGCGTGACTGCGCCCGCCGGGGCATGCGCGCCCCGGTCCTCGCGGTCGGCGACGGCGCGCTGGGGTTCTGGGCCGCGCTGCGGGAGGTGTTCCCCGACACCCGTGAACAGCGGGACTGGGTGCACAAGACCGCCAACGTGCTGGCCGCGCTGCCGAAGTCCGCGCATCCGGGCGCGAAGGCCGCGCTGGCCGAGATCTGGGGCGCCGAGGACAAGACCCGCGCCGAACTCGCGGCGAGGCGGTTCGCTGACCTGTACGGCGCGAAGTTCGCCAAGGCCGTCGCGAAGGTCACCGACGACCTCGACGTCCTGTTGACGTTCTACGACTTCCCGGCCGAGCACTGGGTGCACCTACGCACCTCCAACCCGATCGAATCGACCTTCGCCACCGTCCGGCACCGCACCCGCGTGACCAAGGGTCCAGGCAGCCGCGCCGCCGGTCTCGCGATGGCGTTCAAGCTCATCGAGGCCGCTCAGGACCGGTGGCGGGCGGTCAACGCACCCCACCTCGTGGCTCTGGTCCGCGCCGGCGCCACGTTCGTCGGCGGTCACCTCGTCGAGCGCCCCGCCGACCAGGTCGCAGCATGACCGAGGGCGGCAGCCGGCCGCAGTGCCCACCGACAAGCTGACCGCGCTACGCGTCGGCCGGCGCTTGGTGACCGAGGTACCCGCCCGCGGCCCAGGCCGGCGAGCGTTCATCGAGATCCGACCGATCACGACCGTCGCCGATTCCGACGCCCGGCGGCAGGGTTGGACCCGATCCGACCGTGACCGCGCCTTCAAGCTGGAGCACTGGGATTACGACGCCGCCCACATCGCCGGCTTCGACCACGACATCGGCGCGGTACTCGTGCAAACCACGACCGTCACCGGCGAGGCCCAACTCGCCGCGGCCCTCGAAACATGGAACCTGCGACCCGAGCAGTTCCTCCACCCCTGGCAAACCGACGACCCGACGTAACAGGCAAACTCACCAATCCACAGGTCTTGACGATTCCTCCAGCGATGACCGATGACCCGGAAAAAGGTGGCGAGATCGTGACGTCGTTGGCTTCCCACGTGGCGCCGGGTAGGCGCCGAGCCCTTGCGCGCCGGATCAGGTACGACTCCGGGTAGGAGACACATGATGAACCAGGTAGACCAACTCGACCTGAAAGATCAAGCAGCCTGTGATGCCGCGACCGGCGCGTTGCCGGTCAGCGGGTGAGCGCCGCAGGAGGGAAACCGTTCTCTCCCGCCCGCATCACGTGTCCGCCCCATCGAGCAGGTAGACATAGCCAATGCCCTGCACCGCCGCCTGGCGCCGAACGCCGAGGCACCAGCCGATGCTCCGAAGATGACCCTCGACAGCAGTCGAAGGAACGCGCATTCTCCGGACATCGGCCGCCTTGGCCTGGCCTTCTCGACGAACACGAATCGAGGTACGCGCGCCTGCGGCCCACGATCGTAGTCACCGTGCACCGCGTGCAGGCATAGAACGGTTCGGCTTGATCGGATATCCGCATCTGCCGCGACCCGCTCGTTACGCAAGGTTACGAGCCCTTCCCGACTCACAGTGCGGATCAACCGAAGATCTCGACTGATCCCGGTCCGGTCAGGCTGGGCCAGTGACCAGCGGGTCGTGGACCCGGCCGAGGAACAGCGGTACGCCAGTGAGCTGGTCGTGGATGACATACAGGAATGGCCGATCGACGAAGAACTGCGGCCCCTGCGGGATCGACGGCGGCCGGATGATGACGGCCGACGCGGCTGCGGCCTCGGTACCCTTCTCGTCCACCGCGATGAACGTCTCGTGCACCACGTCGTCGATGCACAGGGCTGGTTCGGTGCTCATGGCGGTGAAGTCGGCCTGCGACGTGAACGCCGTGGGCATGCCGAGGCTGCCCAGCGCGGCACCCAGCTCGGCCGGCAGGCGGAACGTCCACCGCGGCAGGCGCAGTTGGACGTCGGTGAGCCGGAACCCGGCCAACAACGTGCCCAGCCACGTCACATCGAGATTCGCCTCGACCGCAGCGAGGTCGTCCCGGGTCGGCATGACGATCGCCATGGCCAGCCCGCTGCCCGCGTAAGGCACGTCGACCGCACGCCACCCGTCCCCCTCCAGGTAGCCCATCCTATCGAACGGCCCGCGCATGATCGGGACATCGACGACGCTGCCGTCATCCCGGGTGAACGGCTCCACCGCCGTGGCCGTCGCGGTGAACGGGTACTTCCAGGCCGCCATGAGGTAGGTCGTGTTGGTGAGGATCAGGCTGGTGTCGGGGCTCACGGCGCCGGACCCCAACAACTCCGGGATCTTCGCGTTGGTCCGGTCGGACACCCAGGTATTGATCTCCTGGCGGGCCACCTCCGGCGCGCCGCGGAAGTCGACCGGGTGCGGCGCGGCACCGTAGTAGCCGGCCAGGGTGTCCCGGAACCCGGGTCGCAAGCCCAGATCGAGCCGTGTCCACAGGGCGTTGGCCGTGGTCAGCCGGGCCTGCTTGGTTCCGTCGCCGTCCTGGTACCGGCCGGCGAGCATCTGATCGACGGTGTTGAGCCCGCTGTCGAGCGCGCCGGGTCGCGGATACGGCGCGTGGAGTACGGCATCCATCTCGTCCGCCGTGGTCGAGCCGGCGCCCGCCCTGGTCATCGCGAGCGCGAGCCCGATTGAGTACGGCGCGCACACCACGTTGCCGCCTGCACGAGTCGACGCCAGGGTGCGGTAGAGGTCGGCCGTGAAGCCGCGTACCGCAGTCGCGGCGGCCTCCGTCGTAGCCGGGTCGGGGGGGACGCGTACCGGATCCGTCGATGTGGACGACCCGCCGAGCCAACGGGGATGGCCTGGGGCAGCGGTAAGGGCAGCGGCCGCAAGCGGTACCGCTCGCAGGACCGATCGACGCGAAACCATACCGCGACGGTAGAGCAGTCCTACCGGGACGCGCCAGGTACAGGTCCTATATTCATAGAAGTTGGAGAATGTTCGCCAGTTGCGCGCGAAAGAGGCTCGCGATGAGCTGGACATCCGCTCATGCCCTGAACCGCCGTCACCGTGGCCGACGATGGCAATGGTCGGACGCCGGCTATATCGTCAGCCGGGACGCCGTTGGCCACTTCGCTGCCATCGCCACGGCCGCGCGTTTCGGGAGTACCTGGCCGGGCTGCTGGCACCGCGTGACCGGAACAAGACGTTGACCTGCCTGGTCGGGGTCGAGCGGTGGCCGGCGCGCACCACGCCGCGGCGCAAAGGTTGCGGTATTTCCTGCTGGTGTCCGCAGAGGACAATGCTCTGATCAACGAGCGGCGACTGAAGCTGCTGCTCGGTGATCCGGCGACCGCGCCGCACGAGCGTGGCGTGCTGGTTATCGACGATTCCGGAGACCGCAAGGACGGCGCGTCGACCCGGACTTCGGGATCAAGTTGCAGATCGCCGCCGACCTGGCCGCCAAGGCCCGCACCGCCGGGGTGGTGTGCCGGGCGGTCGTTGCGGATTGCTTCTACGGCAATCACGACGACCTACGCGCGCGACTACGCCAGGACGGGTGGGGCTTCCTCGTGATCGGTTATCCGTCAGCCAGGAGACCACTCGACATGGTACGGCCCGGAGTGCCGGCGATCGGCGTCCGGGTGCTGGCCGCTTGACGCGGGTGACCGCGCCGGCGGGTGGCTGCGCACCGACCTGGGTAAGGCAGCACGCAGCCAGCACTCAGCGGAGTGTGCGGAGATCGATGGCCTCGGCCATCGCGCGGTAGCCCGCGTCCGATGGGTGCAGATGGTCGCCCGAGTCGTACGGCGGGTTGATCCGTTGCGGGTCGGCCGGGTCGCGCACCACCGCGTCGAAGTCGACGACGGCGTCGAAGTCGTCACTCGTGCGGATGAACTCGTTCACGGCCTGCCGCACGTTCTCCCGTTCCTCGGTGTAGGAGCGCCATCCCTTGATCGGTGTGATGGTTCCGACCACGACCCGCAGGCCCTGTGCGTGTGCCTGGGCGGCGATCTGCCGCAGGGCGAGTTTCAGGGTCTCCGGGTCGAGGTGTTCGAGGTTGAGGATGTCGTTGACGCCCTCGAGAACGATGACCGTGCGCGCCCCGGACGTGGTCAGCATGTCCCGGGGCAGGCGGGCGAACGCGTTCGGACCGCCAATCCCGGTTCCGGTGCTGCTGTCGAGGATCCGGTTGGCACTGATGCCGCTGTTGACCACGCCGAGCGCGGTCGGTCCCGGCTCGGCGGCGAGCCGATCGGCGAGGACGTCGGGCCACCGCAGGTTCGCATTGATGGTTGACTTGTCCCCATCGGTGATCGAGTCGCCGAAGGTCACCACCGTGCCGCGAGCCGAGCTGGACCGGACATCCACCGCTGTCGCGTAATACCACGCCGTGGTCGGCTGGGTAAACGCGTTGCCCTGCTCGTCCGCCGCGTGGTCGCCGTCGGCGGTGATGAACGACGTCTGGTACGAGCGCGGGTGTTCGGTCACCGGGCCGGAGGGCGCCGGGGTGTAGACAGTCACCAGCAGGTCCCCATCCGCCGGCACGGCCAGGGAAGTCGGGTCGCTGAGCACCTCGCCGCCGGCCGGAATGGTCACCGACGGCACACCGCCGAAGGTCAGCTCGCGCATCGTGCCGGCGACCGCGTCCGGCGCGTCAGGCCTGGCCGCCACCGCCAGCGTCGACCGTCCCATCAGGACCGGCACCGTACCGAGCGCGTTGGACAGTCGCACGCGAGCCGCGTCGCCACCCACGCTGGTGTGTACCACGTTGCGGATCGTGTGGTTCGGCATGCCCTGGTCGGTACCGGGCGTCGTCCGCGCCATGGCCGTCTGCCAGGTGCCGACCCAGTGGCCGGGCCGGCGGGTGTCAAGCTTGTCCAGGTCAACGACCGCCGCCATCGCCTGGTAACCGGCGTCCTTCGGGTGTAGGTGGTCGCCCGAGTCATACTCCGCCCGTAACCGGTCCGGCACCGCGGGGTCCCGCAGGGCGACGTCGAAGTCGGCCACCGCGTCGAACGCGCCGCCGTCGCGGATGAATTCATTGACCGCCTGCCGCACGCCCTCCAGTTCCTCGGTGTAGTTGCTCGACCCGCCGAACGGCGTGAGCGTGCCACCGGTAACCCGCAGCCCCTTTGCCTTGACCTGAGCCGCTATCTGGCCCAGCGCCGCGATGATTTTCGACGGCTCGTGGTGCTGCGGCTGGCCGCCGATGTCGTTGATTCCCAACATGACGATCACTGAGCGCACACCGGTCGCAGTGAGCACGTCCCGGTCCAACCTGGATATCGCGTTGGGGTTCCAGGTGCTGTTGAGCAACCGGTTCGAGCTGATGCCGGCGTTGAGCACGCCGAGCCGCGTCGGTCCAGGCTCGGCGATCAGCCGGTCGGCCAGGTAGTCCGGCCAGCGGTGATTCGCGTTCCGTGTCGAGTTGTTGCCGTCGGTGATCGAGTCGCCGAGCGCGACCACCGCACCCTCGGCATGTCCCAGGACGTCCACGCCACTCACGTACGGCCAGAAGGTGATCGTCTCGGTGAACGCCGCGCCGGACTCCTCGGCCGCGTAGTCACCGTTCTGCGACAGGTACGAGGTCTGGTTGGCCACCTGGTGATAGGTCACCGGCCCGGACGACACCGGGGTGTAGACGCTGACCAGGAGGTCGGCATCTGCTGGCACGGCAAGGGAGATCGGGTCGCTGAGCACCTCGCCGCCGGCCGGGATGGTGACCGACGGCGCGCCGCCGAAGGTGAGCGCTCGCATCGTGCCCGCGACCGCGTCCGGCGCGTCGGGCGCGTCGGCGACCGCGATCGTCACCACGTCCATCCGCACCGCCACCGTGCCGAGGACGTTGGTCAGCGAGACCCGCACACTCGAACCACCAACGCTGGTGTGCACGACGTTGCGGATGGTCCGGTCCACGTATCCGGTAGGGAGATTGGGTACGGTGCCGGAGGCCGAGGCCGACCAGGTGCCGACCCAGTCACCCGGCGGTGCCGTCGACTCGGCGTACTGGCCGGCCGCGGAGACCGGGCTTGTCAGACCGAGCACCAGCGCGAGCACGGTGCCGGCGCTTTGCGTCAGTCTCCAGACGTAAGACATAGGACCTCCTCACGGTCGCGAACGAGTTTGCTCCCCGCCCCCGTCACGGTCAACAGTCGCCCGGCTTTCTGTCCGCTCGCGACTCGGCTCGTTCTTCACCTGCACGACGTGCCCGGGGAGGGGTCGATGCGGGTGAATCATCTTGGCGGGCCATCCAGGCAATGGGCCGGCTGCGACCCCGTCGACGTCACCCTGCAGGGGTGACGACAAATCGCAGCATGTCGCCTTGGGTCAAGCGCCACGGAGGGGACGTGTCGACCAAGCTGGCCGACACGTTGCCCGGAGAGGCTTGCGGTGCCGGACGCTGGACGTAGGATGTCCAAGCCAGGTTTCGCCAATGGCCGCGCCGATACGTCGGAAGGGTTCGGTCGGTCGTCCGAGGCGGAACGCAGGAAGTTCACCACCGTGTCCTACGTAAACGAAAGCGTGTCCTACGTAACCGAGAGGTGGCGGTGTGGGCGAGCTGACGGACGGCCCGCGAGCGCACCGGCGCGACAACCCGCAGATCCGGCGCTACCTGCCGTTCGACAGGATCCGCCTCAGCGGTGAGCAGTGGAGGTATCGCATCTCATGACGAGACAAAGACTCGGCCAGCGACACCGTCGGCTGTTGTCCACCGTGGTGGTCGCGGCGATGGCCGCCGCCCTGCTCGCTGGCGGCACCGCGCACGCCGCCGAGCCGTACTACGAGGAACGGGCGGTCTACACGGCGCACACAGACGGGTATCACTGCTTCCGGATCCCGGCGATCGTGAAGGCTACCAACGGGGACCTGCTGGCGTTCGCCGAAGGTCGAATCAACAACTGTGACGACAGAGGCAACATCGACCTGGTGCTGAAGCGGTCCCACGACGGTGGTCGTACCTGGGGGCCGCTGCAGGTCGTTTCGCGCGGCAACGGCGACACGCACGGCAACCCGATGCCGATCGTGGACGAGCGGACCGGTCGGGTCCTGCTGTTCACGACCCACAACCCGGCCGCCGGAAGTGGTGGCCGCGACCCGTTCCTGCAGGTCAGCGACGACCAGGGAGCGACCTGGAGTGCTCCGCGGGAGATGACCGAGTTGGTACTGCCAGAGTGGACCGCCTGGTACGCCACCGGCCCGGTGCACGCCATCCAGCTCAAACGCGGCCCGCACGCCGGGCGGCTGGTGATGAGCGCCAATCATGAGTCCCCCGGACCCGACGGACGGGCCATCGCCGGCATCCACCTCGGGTACAGCGACGACGGTGGCGACACCTGGCACCTCGGCGCCAGCGCCGGTGGCGCCGCCGCCGACATCTTCGTCAACGAGTCGACCCTGGTGGAGCTGACCGATGGGCGGATCTACGTCAACGTGCGGGAAGCCGGCACGGCTGAGGGCACGCGGGCGTACGCGATCTCCAGCGACGGCGGCGACAGCTACGACGCACCGTTCCAGATGGTGCCCGAGCTGACGATGCCGGTCGTGCAGGGAGCGTTGCTGCGCCTGACCGCCACCGACGAAGGTGACGCGCGGAACCGCATCCTGTTCTCCGGACCCGCCAACCCCGGTAAGCGAGAGGCCCTGACGATCCGGTCCTCGTATGACGAAGCCCAGACCTGGGAGACCTGGCAGGAAGGCAAGGTCATCAGCTGGGGTCCGGGCGGGTACTCCGACCTGGTCAAGATCGAGACCGATCCGGTCACGGGCCCCGTGGCCGGAGTCCTGTACGAGAGCGGCGTGGCCGCCCTGTACGAGGTGGTCCAGTTCGTCCGGTTCAACGAGGCGTACCTCGACACCCCGAACGGCCCGCCGCCGAGCCTGCCGCCGCCACCGGTGCCGGGACCGACGACTCCGGACGCGGCACCGCGCTACGACAACACCGCCTACGTGCGCGGCGACGCCACCCTGGGTGCCGGGCGGTACGGCGCAGGGCTCGCGCTCGACGGCGTGGACGACCACGTGGAGGTGCCGTACAACCCGGACGTCGACCTCGGCGACAACCAGTTCACAATCATGACGTGGTTCCGGTACAGCGAAACCACCGGCAGCATCGTGATCTGGTGGTTCTACCAGGTGGGTACGGGAGCCGCGCAGATCTGGCTGCGGGCCGAACCGGCAAGTAACCGCATCCGGGGTGTCGTCGGCACCGGCCAGGGCGACGCGAACATCACCATCGCGGGCGCATACAACGACGGGCTCTGGCACCACGTCGCCATGCGACGAACGGCGACCCGGGTCACGGTCCTCATCGACGGCGCCACCGTCGCCGACCTGGCCGCTCCCCGCGGCTCGGTGACCACCGGCAGGGAATTCGGCATCCGCAGCGTCTACCTCGGCCGACGCGTCGACGGCCTCAACAACCCGTTCCGCGGTGCCCTCGACGAGTTTCGCATCTACGGCCGCGCCCTCACCACGGAGGAGCTGCGGAGGATCCGGAAGCACAACGTACCCATCGCCGGGCAGCTCCGGCTCCGCCTCCCGTTCGCCACCATCGATCCCCAGCAGTAGCCGCAGCGTCGGGTCCCCCGCCCCCTGCGCCGAAGATATTGACAGGCCATCAGGCGCGGGGGTAGACCACTCGGTCTTTAAGGTCGCGAAGAACGTCTCGGCCAGAGCGTTGTCGAAGCAGTCGGCGACGGAGCCCAACGAGGCCAGGACGCCACAGGAGCGCAGAGCACGGCCGAACTCGGCCGAGGTGTACTGCCCGAGTACACCTCGGCCGACGTCGCCCGGGCCTGCGCCCGATGGAAGGTGCGCCAATAGGGCCGGGTCGGGTCGTGCTTCGACAACGCCGTCGCCGAGGCCACCTTCTCCACCATCAAGGTTGAGTACGTCCACCGCCGCCACTTCCGCACCCGCACCGTGCCCTGTGCTTGTTCGCACACGCGACTCAGCTTTCGAATTGACCAAGAAAAGGAACCTGGAATGGAGGGTGGCAGCACCGGGGGCCACGTTAGTGCGCTCGCGCACTCCCTTGCGCCGCGCGTTGTCCCGTTGCGGGATCGTCAATCGGTCCGGGTGCGGAGGCTCCGCGCCAGGGTGGGGATCATCACCGTCGCAGGGACGAGGTGTAGCCCGAGGAGGGCGGTGGTGGTGGCGGTGTTTGCCCCGGCGAGGAGGGGCGGGACCAACGAGATCGCGGTCAGCGACACTGCCGTCCACCCGAATCGCTTGGCGGGGTGAGCGCTCCAACGAAGAAGAGCGGCGGCAATGACGATGCCCACGACCGAGAAGAAGCCGGTCACCACGGCGAACCCGGACAACGGGATCGTCTCGCCACCATCGGGGACCTCGAAGTCGACGCCAACGGCCTGGGCAAGCGCAGCGGCGAGGGTGGTGGCCACCATCGCTGCGAGTGTGGCAATGAGGCCGGTGCCGGCGAGCCGGCGGAGTCGGTGGGTGTGGCTGGTCTGCCCCGATGCCGGGCCTGCGACGACCCCGGTGTCATTCATGCTGTCCATGTCGTTCCTCCATCATCGAAGTAGCTGGCGTACGGGGTGTGTTGACTGGCATGTGACGGTCCTGGCCTGGGGGTGACGATGCGCACCCTCGCCGTGCGGCGGCCGGGGTTCCGCAGGGCGCGGACGCCGGTGCCGCGGAGCCAGAACCCGGCGTCGCGTCCGAGGACCGGCCCGGGCTCGCCGTCGCGCAGCTCCAGCTGCACCCGCCCGCGGGTGACGACGCCGAACGCGTCGCGCCACTCCGCCCCGACCACCGCGACACGCGCGCCACCGCGCAGCGCGAGCGTCCACACCGGGACTACTCCGTGCCGTCCGCCGGCAAGCGCTCCGGCAGCCCGAGCCGCGGGAACTGATCGTCGTGGAACGTGACGATCTCGGTGATCGCCCCGCCGGTGACGCGCAGGACGTCGATCGTCAGCGGCAGGTACGCGCCCTCCCGCTTTCGCCACTGGTAGAAGGCGACGGCGGGCTGCCGGTTCACGGAGGTTTGGACGGCGCGCAGCCCCTTCAGGCCCTCGAAGCCGTCCTCGATCCAGCCGTTCACCACCGTGTCGCGGCCGACGTGCAGTCCCGGCGTGGGCGGCATCGAGCAGCGGACGTCGTCCCGCAGCAGTGCGGCGAGCCCGTCGACGTCCGTGGCCACGCTGGCGTCGGTATAGCGGCGCACCAGCTCGCGCGTCCCGGCGTCCTCCTCGCCGCCGGTCCAGTCCTGCCGCTCGGCGGGCAGGTGCTCCCGCATGCCGGCGCGGGCCCGCTGCAGCGCGCTGTTCACCGAGTTGACGGAATCCCCGAGGAGCTCCGCGACGTCCTTCGCCGGCCAGCCGAGCACGTCCCGCAGGATCAGCACGGCCCGCGGGCGCGGCGCGAGGTGCTGGACTGCGACCAGGTACGCCAGCTCGATCGTCTCCCGCGCGACGGCGACGGCCTCCGGCTCGTCCGCGTCGCCCGCGGGCAGCTCGTCGAGCAGCCGGTCCGGGTAGGGCTGTAGCCACAGCACCTCGCCGCCGGTCGCAGGCTCCGGGCGGCACTTGGCGAGCAGGTCCAGGCAGGCGTTGGTGGCGATCCGGTACAGCCAGGCCCGGAACGTCGACCGCCCCTCGAAGGTCTCCCGCCGCCGCCAGGCACGGAGGAACGTCTCCTGCACGGTGTCCTCGGCGTCCTCGAACGACCCGAGCATCCGGTAGCAGTGCACGTGCAGCTCCCGCCGGTGCCGCTCCGCCAGCCCCGAGAACGCCGGCTCGTCGACCTCGCCCAGCCCGCTCACGCCCAGCTCCTCCAGCCGCATGTCCGCACTCATCACGTCATCCTTCCGTCTCGTCGGGTCCCGTCGTAGGTGTGACGGGTGCGGGCGCGAAAACTCATCACTGAACCTTTTTCAACCTGGACCGCGCGGCGCTCACGCACCGCGTCCGACCTTGCGGTCCGCCGGACCGCAAGGGGAGGTTGAAAAAGGTTCACTAGTGCAACGGCATTGAGCGTGCCGAGGGGTGCTCGTGCTCGCCCACGTCTCGTGGCCCGACGGTCGCCATCCCAGCCTGCGCCGGCTCGTCTGCGACCTGATCGCGGAGTACGGCCGGCACACCGGGCAGGCCGACCTGCTCCGTGAGGCCGTGGACGGGTTGGTTCGTGAGGATCCGCCGGCTGGGTGGCAGGCACGACAGTTCGGCGGTCTCGTTGAAGGATTCGGTGACGAACGTGAGTAGGGCGAGATCATGCGACGACCCGGTCTGTAGTCGTGGTTGACGTCCGGATGTCGTGGTCGTGCCGCCCGCACAGCACGGCGGGCTCCCCCCATGGGGGAGCCCGCCGTGGAGCTCAGCGAGCGATGCGCAGGTCGGCTATCTTGTTGCCGTCCATGCCGGCTTCCTTGACGACCGTGAAGCCGCCGGCGCTGTTCAGCACGGCGTACGTACGCGTCTGGTCATCGACGATCGCGTAGTGCACCAGCAGGTCGACGTAGTCGTCGCCGTTCACGTCTGCCGGGGTCGGCAGGATGATTTTCGCCGCACCCAGGCCGCCCTCGATCCGCCACGCCTCGCTGCGCGCGACCGTGCCGTTGAGCTTCGAGAACAGGTGCAGGCTGGCGCCGTTGTCGGAGAACTCCTCCTTCTCCTTGCGGAACAGGGCGAGCTCGGCCAGGCCGTCATTGTTGAAATCGGCGGCGACCGGCTCGGTCGTGGTGCTTATCGCGAAGTTCCTGTCGGCCCACTTCGCCACCGCGGTGCCGGGCGCCCCGGCGGCGGACGTCGGCGCCATCCAGATCCGCATGCCCAGGGTGGCGTCCTGGGTGATCGTGATCAAGTCGGCCTTCCTGTCGCCGGTCACGTCACCGGCCACGAGCCGGCCGGCGACGAGCGCGTCCGGAGCGGCGATCTCCTTGGCCACCCAGGTGCCGTTGGCCCCCGGGGTCAGCGTGAGCAGCACCGACTTGGCGGCCGCGTTCTTGCCGTAGATCGCCAGGTCGGTCCGGCCGTCGCCGTCGATGTCGCCGGCCGCGGCGGACCTCAGGTCGTACCCCTTGCCGGCGGAGTTTGCCGGGGAGTCCCAGACCAGCCTCGGCGTCGGCGCGGCGGCGTCGATGTTGCTGAAGAACTGGACCCGCCAGGCTGCACCCCCACCGTAGAGGACGGCCACGTCGCGCTTGCCGTCGCCGTTGAAGTCACCGTTGTACGGCCGCGACCTGCTCAGCGTCCAGCTCGTGCCCGACTGGTAGACCGTCCGGTCGGCGCTCCACCAGCGGCCGATCTCGCCGCGGTTGATGACGGCCGTGGAGGTAGCGCCGGTCGCCTTCATCACGGTCATCTCCGAGGCGTCCACGGGCAGCGACTCACGCTTCTCAAGGTACGACCAGAGCGTGCTGATCGAGTTGCTCGCCAGCGCTGCGGTGCCGGCCCGGGCGATGTTCTTGTAGCCGTCGCGAATGGCCGCGTCGCGGACCTCGGTCACCCTGGCCTTGTAGCCGTCGATGATCTCCCTGTTCCGACGCAGGCGGTCGAGTTCGACCTGCTCGTAGATGCCGGTGGCGATCATCACCTTCCACGAGTCCTCGGAGCCGTTGAGGACCTCGTCGGCCAGCTTGGCGTAGGTCAGCGACCAGAACGGCACGCCCTTGAGGCGGCGGGCGATGTCGCGGAGGAAGACGTCGTCCGTACTGGCCATCCACACCTCGTCGTCGACCTTGACGTCGATGCCGACGGCGTTGGCCGCCTTCTTGCGGTCGAAGCGGCGGTTGGCCTCGGCCTTCTGCGCCTCGTCCTTGTCGGCGGCCTCGGCGATCAGGCGGCGCTGATCGGCCGCGTACACGTTGGTCAGGCCGGACGCCAGGAAGGAGTCGACCGCCGCGGGCGTCGTGGTGAACGCCTGCTCCGCCGCGGCGATGGTGCCGGTGAATTCGGCCTTGTTGTCCCTGAGGAACGTCCACAGCGCGATGATGAAGTCGCGGTCACTGGAGCTGGTCAGGCGGGGCGTCACGGGCAGCTCGACGAGCTCGGCGGCCTGCGTGCGGCGGCGCTCGGCGACCTCGGCGTTCTGCCGGTCCCGGATCTCGTTGTGCAGGTCGCGGTCGGCGGCCTCGTGGATGCCGCGCCGGATGTAGAGGCTGCAGGCCACGCACGCCTGCAGGTCCGGGTCCCAGTCGCCGAGCGCGAGCAGCGCCGCGCCCTTGACCTCGGTGCCGGGCCTGGCGAGCAGCCACAGTTCGAAGACGAAGTCCCGGTCGGGGAAGCCGAGTGGGTTGCTCGGCTGCGACAGGTCCAGCCCGACGATCGGCGCCGCCCTCAGCTTCTCGTCGTCACTGGCGGCCGGGACGGTGCCGTCGTCGGCGATCGCCAGGGTGCGCGGGGTACCGCGGCCGGTCGTGCCCTTCGCCGATCCGGCGCTGGTCGACTGGCTGGCGGTGGGCGCGGGCAGCGGCAATGTGCCGCTCGGCTCCTTCGGCTCAGCGGCGATCGCCAGGGCCGGGACCGCCAGGATGGCGGCCAGCGAAGCGGCGATCGCGGTGACCCAACTCGTACGTGAACTGATTGTCGACGATGTGCCCATCAGATCCCCCGAAGAAGTGGAACGAGTAGATGACGTTCGGTCGACCGGTCGCGTCACCACGGGCCGGGACACGCCCGCAGCACGTTGACCATGTCGTTCCTGGGCATCCAGGCGACGCCCTCGGCCAAGCCCTTACCGGCCGCCTTGGAGCCTTCGATGAGCTCCCAGTTGTTCCGGTCCGCCGTGTCGGTGGCGCCGTAGTTGTTCCACATGAAGGCCCAGGTGCCGGCCTTCTGGTTGTTGATGTAGCTGCTGACCTCGTTGCCCCAGAACCGGCCGCTGGACGTCTTCAGCTGCCAGATCGGGTAGAGGCTGCAGTCGGTGCCGACGGTGAGCTTCTCGCCGCCGAACTCGGCGTTCTCGAACAGGCAGAGATGCTCGTACGAGCAGAGGGTGTCGGGCAGGCCGACAGCCGTGCCGTTCGCCTCTTTCGACGACGGCAGCGAGAGGGTGACCCCCTTCTCCGTGATGATCGAGTCCGGACCGGCGAGCCGCGATCCGGGGTTGTAGGCCAGCAGCCGCTGCAGGCGGTCGTCGGGTGCGGCCTGGGCGGCGGGCCCGACCCCGAATCCGATGGCAATGAGGGCCGCGGCCAGCAGAGCGCTGAGGGTAAGACGATGGAAACGCACGGTTTCTCCTAAAGGCATTGAGCGGTGGGTACGCGCGCGGGCTTGACGACCTCGGCCCGGTCGTTCCACCCGACCGACGGGAACTGCTGTGCCGGCTGATCCGCGGCGTTGGCGCGAGAGGAGTGCAGCAACTCCCACTTCGCCATGCCCTCCTCCGCTGGCGGCGCGCCGCCCTTGTGCCAGATGTAGGCCCAGTTGCTCACCGGCAGACGATTGATGACGCTGCTGACCTGAGTGCTCCACAGGCGCCCGTCGGACAGCTTGTAGTTACGGAGCTCGTACACCATGCAGAGGCTGAACCGCAGCCGCTCGCCGCCGAAGTCGTGGTGCTCGAACAGGCACACGTCCTCGTACGAGCACTTGTCCTCGGCGACGCCGGCCATCGGGAAGGACAGGACCGCCCCATCCGGCAGCCGCACCGCGTTCGGCGCCAGCTTCCGCGCCCCCGGGTTGTTCTGCACCAACCGGTCGAGCCGCACCGCCGCGGCCCGGGCCTCGGACGGTGGGTCGACGGCAGTGGCGGCGCCGATCCGGAACACGGCCACCGATCCGGCCACGGTCAGGGCCGCAGCCAGGACCGTACGCAGCGCCGATGATCGGAAACGCTTCACGAAACCTCCTTCGGGGCATGCGGCAGCCCGACCATCGTCGATGAACGGGCGCCACGGGAGCCCTAACTATGGACGCCGGGATATTGGCGTATGTGCCCGTCAGCGCCTTCTGTCGACTACCGGACAACAGAGATCGATATGACTGTCGGTCGGCGTCGCCGGGAGCCACCGACGACCGTTTCCCAGGCCGACCGGTCCGGGTTCCACGGCAATGTCCACGGTGCCCCACATACGCTCGGCCAGTGCCTTCTCCGCGCCACGCCGAATGCCCAGACAAGTCGCCGGCCCAGACCCACGCCGTCGGTCGTTGCGAAGTGCCGGAGGACGTCCACCTTCGATCCCGAGGCGCCCCGCCCAACCACCACGAGGAAAGAATCAGCTCACGATCCTCGGAAGTCGTCACTCGGTGTCGCATTTCCCCCGGCGGATGGACGGTGACGTCACCGCCACCGTCCATCCGGGTACGCGCTCCCCGTCAGATCGATCCGGAGGTATCCTCTGGACGCTCGGGCCAGGGGCCGCCGGCGAAGAATGACGGAGCCTCGATCGGTCGGCGGCCCTCCCGCCACGACGGCCGGCCCGACGCCACGAACTGGGTTCCGGCCTCGTTGATCAGCCAGACGTACGCCCAGTTGATTTTTTCCTGACCGTGTGCGGCTCGCAGCCGCGCGAGGTCCGACTCGTCCGGCCGGCGCAGATACAGGCCCTGGATGATGGGCGCCAGCACCATGAAGGAGACGTTGCCGAACCACACCTCAGAGCGATCCAACTCGATGCCGTCGACGGCATAGTCACAGCGGATCAGGAGCTGACGGTGATTGGCGTTGAACTCCCAGACCCGGTAGTACAAGTCGGGCCTCAGATAGGGCGAGCCGGGGGCCGTCACACCAAGCCTGCCCTGAGCTCCGCCCAGTTCGGCTCGGGGAACTCGGTCTTCGTCAGCAACCTACCCCTCCAGTAGAAGTCGATGCGGGACCACCGCTTGCCATAATTGTGCAGTCGCGCCGCGTTGCCCAGCTTCGCCATCTCCCAGGCCGTTCCGTTACCTGGCTTGCGGGCCTCTACGTAGTTGTTGACGATCGGCAGACCCTGCCGGTAAAGGCCCCGGAAAGCCTCTGCCGGACCGGTCCAGCGCGTATCGTACAATTCCACGCTGATCTTGGTTTCTTCCGTGGTGATCGCCGAGCCGACCCTCACCATCCACTCGGGCCTGCCGCCAAGGCCCTCTTCGCCGTACTCGTCTCCGTTGTAGGTGTGGGCCCGTTCGTCGCCCCCGTCCCGCAGAGCCTCGGCCAGGTTATCGGAGAACGGGGCGACGCCGAGCACGACGTGGTCGGTGTACTCGGGACAATCATCGTCATCGTCATCGGCGGCCCGGGCGCGGTGGCTCGCGGACGTGGCCGCGATCAACCCGTGGGGTCTGCTGTCGCTGCTGGTCACCACGCACGGCAGATCCTGCTTGCACTTCTTGTTGGGTCCGGCGGCGGCAGCCCTCGGACCCGTGGCGGACGCCGGGGAGGCGCCGGCCACCTGGCCGACGAGATCCCCGGTGATCTCCTTGATCAGACCGCGTTGACAGTCGCTGATCTTCTTGTTGACATTCCGGATGATCTTGCGGGCCTTCTTGACCGCGTCCCAGAACGCCTTGACCGATTTGGTCGCCTTGTAGAGCAGCTTCAGGGCCTTGAACGCCCGGACCGGACCGAGCTGCTCGGCGACCAGGATCAGACAGGACAGGATCTGGCCGCTGAAGCAGGCCCTGATGTCGTCGATATTGAAGAAGTCACCGATCAGCTCCGGGCCGTACTGCACCAGGAACTGCGACACCTCGCCCCGCGACACCGCGATGAACGGCTCGATCGACGCGAACTGCTCCGTCGTCAGATAGTCCCGGGCATCGGTGAGCATCGCCGCCGTGAACTCGAAGGCCCCGTCCAGGTCCGCGTTCTCCGCAGCCCGGATCTCGGCCTCGAGCCGCGCCGCCTCGGCCTGCGACTCGTCGGCGTACTGCTGAACGTTTTCCGCGTATCTCGCGGTCTCCTTGGCGTACTCCTCCGCGTTCGTCGCCGCCCGGTCCGCGGCGTCCGCGTGTTGCTGTGCCTCGCGGGCGAACCGCTGCGCGTCGTCGGCGTCCTTCTGCGCCTGGTCGGCCATGGTGCGGGCGTCCGCAGCGAGACGCTCGGCCTGGTCGGCGTTGAGACCGGCGATCCGAGCGTCCTCGTACGCCCGGTTGGACGCCGAGCGGGCGTCCCGGGCGTCCTGGCGGGCCTGCGCATCGGCGTTGCGGGCACTGGCCGCCGAGTCGCGGGCCAGCCGCGCCGATTCCTTGGCCCGCAGCGACGCCCGCTTGGCGCGGGCGTTGTCCAAGGCTGCCGCAGCAGCGGATCCGGCAGCATCGGCTGCCGCCCGGTACGCCTCCTTCATGTCGGCCTGCGCGGCCTCAGCCGCCTGCTGCGCACGCACCGCGGCCGCGTCGGCTTCGACGGCGCGGGTTTCGGCCGCTCTGGCCTGTTCTTCGCTGATCTCGATCGCCAGGTTCGACACCTGCGTGGCGAAGACGGCGTTGATGTCGGTCGCCGTGAACGGCGCCAGCAACTCGACCGCGTTCGACGCCGGAATCAACGCCGCGGTCGCCGACGACCGGGCCGCGTTGGCCGAGCGCAACGCGTTCTCCGACTGCACCGTCGCCGACGCCGCCTCGTTGGTCGCCGCGACCGTCTCGTCCCGCGTGCGATCCGCCGCCCACAGGCTCTTGACGGCCTCCGACGCGGCGCCCTGCGCGGCACGATCGGCGGCCTGGGCTGCACGGGCCGCGTTGACTTCCTGCGCGGTCGCCGCAGCCGCTTCCCGCTCGGCGGCACGGGCGGCCTGACGGGTCTTCGCCGCTTCGGCTTCGGCGGCACTTGCCGCCCGGTCGGAGGCGGCAGCCGCGGCAGCCGCCCTACTCGCCGCCGCCCACGCCCGGTCGGCCGCGCGCTCGGTCTCGGTCGCCGCGGCGTCGGCCTTCGATGCCGCCGTCGTGGCCGCGTCCGCGTTGGCCTTGGCCGTGTCAGCGTGCCGCTGGGCAGCGTCGGCCGCCTGGCGCGCCTCCAGGGCGGCGGCGTCGGCGTCGCGCTTGTCCTGACCGGTCAGCCCGGCGGCCGCCGCCAGTTCCGCGGCTTCTGCCTGCATCCTGGTCAGGTCGCGTTCCTCAGCCGCGTCGCGGGCCAGCTCGCGAAGCCGGCGCGCGTTCTCCTCACGAACCGCCGCGTTGTCCCGGGCGGTCCGCGCCTTGCCCTCCGCGGTTTCCGCACGCAGGCGCTCACTGGCGGCGTTGTGCCTGTCCACTTCGGCCAGACCGCGCAGCCGGTGTGCCTCGTCGGCCTGGAGCTTCGTGATGATGTGATGCCGCTCGGCGTTGGCCCGCTCGGCCTCGGCGATTTCCCGCTGGTCGGCGGCGATGTCGGCCTGCCGGATCGCCTCGTTGCGGTGCGCCCGCGCTCTGGCGGCGTGGTCCCACGCCTCCGCTGTCCGGGAGGCAGCCGCCCGGCGGTGCGCGTCTGCCCGCTCGGCGGCCTTCTCGGCGGCGTCGGCCTGCTTCTCCGCCACCTCCGCCAGCTTCGCGGCCGCGTCCTTGTGCTGGATCGCCTGCAGCTTCCATCGGCGCGCCTGCTCGGCGCGCTTGGCGGCCTCGTCGGCATTTCCGAGGGCCTTGTGGGTGGCGATCGTGGCGTCGATCGCGTGCACCGCGGTCTGCGTCGCCTGGTGCGCCGCCTCGGCCGACAACGACAGGCCCTGAGCCATGTCGGCCCACTCCGTGCCGTAGGGCAGCTGCGCCTCGTTGACCAGAACGTTCGCCGCTTCCTGGGCGACGGCGGCGGCGTTCCTGGCCTCCGTGGCGAAGTTGCGGGCATCCGTCAGGTTCACCGCGGCCGCCGTCTTCACGGCCTCCAGGTCGCGTAGCGGGCCCCTGGCGTCCAGAATCTGTGCCGCGCGGCGGCCGTTGATCGCGCCGCTGGTCATCGCGTTCGCGGACTGCTGCAACGCCTTCACACCCGCGCCGTGGGCCTGGATCAGCCGCACCCGGGCCTCATTGGCCTTGCGCGAACGCACCGCGAGGTCGCCGGCCTCTTCGATCGCCTTCAGTTCGGCCTCGCGGCTGGCGATCAGCTCCTCACGCAGCTCCGCGTCCCGGATCCCGGCCTCGACCAAGCCCCACTCGAAGAACTCGGTGATCGCCGCGTCGCCACCGGCCAAGGCGTCGACCGCGGCGGCGTGCACGTTCGGGCTCTCCACCTCATCGGTGGAATCAATGATCAGCTGAACTCGGTTGCGCAGTTCCGCGGCACGGTCGGCCTGCTGCTTGGTCAACTCAGCGTCGCGCTGACGGGCGATTTCTGCGCCGTACGCCTTGAACGCCTCACGGTCACGCGGCTTCGCCGTCGGCGCGAGAACGCGTTCGACCTCTGCGTTGAACGTCGGGCCGCCAGTGCCGCGTAGCGCGCGGATTTCGGTAACCAACGCCTGATCGGCCTGCTGGCGGCGCTGCTCGGCCCTCTTGACGGCCTGGGTGTAGCCGCCGTTCGGGGCAAGGAACGCCACGATTGCCGCGTCACCCGCCGCCAGCGCAGCAGCCGCAGCTTCGCGCACCTCCGGATCGGCGTGCGCCTCGGCGTACCAGCACATCAACTGATACGTGACATCGTCGGTGCTGCCCGAGCGCACCGTTTTCGGCGCGAACGTCGGGTATTTGAACAAGTCGTTCAGCGACTGCCCGGCAGTTTTGGCCGCAGCCGGCGCCGGCGCCGGTGGTGGTGGTGATGGTGGAGTGGGTGGTGCGGCGAATGCGCCGGCCGGCGTCAGGCCGGCCAGCACGGCTACCGCCGTCGTGGTGACCACGAGGCGGCGCAGATGTGTCTTCGACAAAGCGGCTCCAGTCCGTCGTACAACGGACCCCCGTCCGGTCCGCAAGCCGCTTGAACATAAGGCACCATCTATGGGCAACCAAGATCTCGGCGAGTCAGAACAATGACACACGTCGTTTTCTGATCTTGGCCGGTGCCACAGTAAACGGTCCGAATTTACGAGAACGGGGAGAGAGCAAGCATGATTCGCACCTGGCTGGCCGGCACTCTGGTCGCCGCCACCGCCGTCACGGGCGTCACCGCGGGGACGCCCGTGCTCGCCGCCGAACCGAGCAGCATTCCCTGCGAGTTCACCGTCGGATCGCCCACCACACTGCTGCCCCCGCGGGCGCTCGCCACGCACCTGGCCGTCGCCTCGCCGTACGGCGCGGTGCGGGCCGCGGCCATGACCGCGCTCAACTCGCCGCGCGGCGAGGTCGCGGTGTGGGAGTTCATCCCCGCCGGGTGGTGCCAGGCGACGATCCGCGCCGAGCAGGACGCGGCGATGAACGACCACATCATCGCGCGGGTGCTGGCCACCCACGCGTACGAGACGTCTCCGTGGGTGTGGTCCGCGGCGAACGCCGCCAAGACCGCTCCCGCTGCGGAAAAGGAGTACTTCGTCCGCTTCGGGCTGGAGGAGGCGCGGGCCGCCGACCAGCGCGCGAGAGACGAGGACGGCGCGCACGCCGCGGCACTCCGCCAGTACGACCGCGACTACGTGGCCCAGTTGCGCGACACGGCGCAGGGCGAGCAGGTGCGCATCGCGGCGGCGTGGGCGCTGCGGCCGGAGGCCACCGACAGCGACATCGTCGAGTTCTACACGTACGCCTGGTCGAGCTTCGGCAAGCTGGACCTTGAGCGGTTCCAGCTGACCACGGCCGACCAGGAAATGCGCTGGTTCGCCGCGGTGGACCGGCTCCAGCGGTCCGCGCTGGAGGCGCAGGCGGCCGCCGAAGCGGCCAGCGGTGAGGCGCAGAAAGCGCTGCAGCAGCAGGCGGCCGACGCCTGGGGTCAGGTGGCCGCCGGGGCCGCGCCCTCGGCGTCCGGGTGGCTGGCGGCCAAACAGACCGCCGACGCTCAGGCGCAACAGTGGGCGGCGGTCTACCAACTCGCGCTGCGACAGACCGGGCCGAACTGGAAGGCGATGACCAAGCCAGCGCGCGGCAACCGCGACGCGTGGGAGCGGGACAGCCGCAACGCCCGCGATCGAGCGGCGTACTGGCAGCAGGTGGTCGCCGACGCGCTCGCCGCGGAGGAGGACATCCGGCCCGACGTCAGCTAGACCAACGGAAAGGGCCGGGTCGCCGCGAGGTGACCCGGCCCTTTCCGCTCCCCGCGCGCTAGTGCGAAATCCGTGTGTTGGCCATCCGCCAACTGCCCTTCGCCGAGGTCCATGGCTGAACCGCCGGGTCGAAGCCGCCGGACTTGGCCCGGATCGACCAGAGCGACGCCTTCGCGTCCTCGTCTCGCCGCATCACCACCAGGTCGACCCGGGCGTCACCGTTGACGTCGGTGGCGACCGGGAACAGCGCGTCGAACGTCCACGCCGTCGGCGACGCCCGCTTCTCCGCGAAGCTGACCGTCCCCGAGGCGATGTTGTCGTGCAGCCACACCCCCGAGGTCGTGGCCGTCTTCTTGCGAATCATGACCACCTCCGCCCGGTTGTCCCGGTCGAAGTCGCCCATCACCGGCGTGCCGGCCTCAGCCAGCTTCACCCCGGTGTTCGACCAGCGTTCCACCGGCGCGGCGAACCCGCTGTCGCCGCCCAGGGCGAGCCACATCTGCGCACCCTTGGTGGCGTGCTGGACGAACGTCACCAGGTCACCCTTGCGGTCGCCGTCGACGTCCCCGGCCACCACCCGGCCGGTCACCAGCGCGGCGGGCGCGGTGGCGACCTCCTGCCGGAACGTGCCGCCCGCCTCGCCGTACAGCGTCATCAGGATCGGCCTCTTGGCCGCGTCGGTGCCATAGACGGCAATGTCGGTACGGCCGTCGGCATTGACGTCGGTGGCGACCGGCGTCTGCAGGGTGTAGCCCGTGGTCGAGGTGGCCGGCTTGGCCTCCCACACCGTGCGGGGCGCGCCGGTGAACGCATCGACGTTGCCGAACACTTCGAGCCGGTAGCTGAAGTTCGCCAGCTTGTAGAGGACCGCGCTGTCCTGCCCGGCTCTGCCATCGAACTCACCGTTGACCGGCTGCGCGCTCAGGGCACGCCACCCGGCCGGCGCACTCCACACCCGGCGGGCGGTGCCGGTCTGGCGGCCGACGTGCCCGAAGACCCACAGCGTCGAGGCCGCGGTGCCGTTGTCGTAGAACGCCGTCAGGTCACTGGCGTCCGGCGGCAACCGGTCGTACGTCTGCTCGAAGGTGATCAGCGCGCTGAGCTTGCCGGTCGCGAGCGCCGCGTTGGCGGCCACGGCACGGTTCTTGTACGCCAGCCGCTCGGCCTCGTCCCGGATGCCGATGACGACCGCGCGCATCTCCTCGTACCGCTCGACCCGGCGGCGCTCCTCGTCCTGGGCGGCCACGTCGTGGATGCCCCTGTCGATGAACTCCCGCCACTGGGCCGGGCCCTCGTCGTACAGCACGATGGCGATCGCGTGCGAGGTCAACGTGTAGAACGGGTCGCTCTCGATTCTCGTGTAGAGGCGGTCCAGGAAGACGCTGTCGCTGACCAGATACCACGACTCGTCCTCGTTGCCCGGCTGCCCGAACGAGGTCCCGACCGCGATGCCCGCGTACTTGCGCTTGGCGCGGCGCTCGGCCTCCGCCCTTTTCTCCTGGTCGCCTTCGTAGATGTCGGCCAGATGGTCGGCCTGGTCGGGGTAGAAGTAGCTTGCCCCGAACGAGGTCAGGAACTCGACCCGCGCGTCCGGCGTGGCGGTCACCGCGGCGGCCGCCGCGGCGATCGAGCGGGTCGCCCACGGCTTGGTGGCCCGCAGGTGCTCCCAGACGTTGAAGGCGAAGTTGCGGTCACCGGAGCCGACCGCGGACGCGTCCGGGAACGTGTAGTCCACCATGTCGGCGACCGCCTGACGCCGGTAGCGGGCCTCGAAGGCCGCGGTCCGATCCTTGGTCTCCTGCCGGATGTCCCGGTCGTTGGCGGCGTGCACGTTCGTCCGGATGAACGTGGTGCACGCATCGCACCGCTGCGTCTCCGGTGTGTACGTGCCGATCGCCAGCTCCGCGCCGGCGCGTACCTCGGTGTCGAAGACCGCGCGGCGCCACAGCTCGATGGTGAACTGATAGTCGACCTTGGCGTACTCCTCCCAGGACGAGGCTGGCATGCCGACGACCAGGCCGGCCTTTTCCTTCTCCAGGATCGAGGCCTCCGGCGGCGGAGGCAGCTCCGCGGGGTCACTCGGGACCTCGGTGTCCGGCGGATCGTCCACCGTGGTTCCGGCCCTGCTCGCAAGCCCTCCCGGCGGCGGCGCGCCGAGAGCCGCGCCCGGCGTAGCTAAGAAGATCATCGCCGCCGTGGACGCGGCGATAATGTGACGTACCCCCATGCTCACCCTTCCCGTCGCAATGCCCGATCCATTCACGATTGTGAAATCCAGGCTGCTCGGATTCTGCCCGACGGAGGCTGCGGAGGATGGCCGACAAGCACAATGTGTCGGGTTGGCGACACCGATGATCGTCAACGCGACGGTACGTCTAACCATTGTGGAGAGACAGCTCGACAACGAGCCATCAACGCGTAGCCGCCCCGAAGTCGTCCACCGCAAAGCTGATTAGTAACTTCCGCGCGAGGGCGGTGAGCCAATCGTGGAAATAGACTCGGGACTCCTGCGGCCATCGCTCGCCCGGCTCCGGCGTGGTCGGGTCCTGCTCGGAGATTTCGAGTGTCAGGGTCCGGGCCTGCAACCCCGGGTGGCGCTGGCGTGCACGACAATATCGCCGTCCACGCTCTGCCGCAGCTGTGCCATTTCGGTCGGCGCTGCCGGGTGTCGGGCACTCACCCATGCTCGAAGATCCTCCGCGGACCGCCGATCTTCTCCACACCTTCACCAGTTCTGTGCTAGGACCTGTGTTGAAGTCGGTCACAGCCATTCGTTAATCGCGGCGATCTGTACGGTAGCCGGCCGGGATGCGACGGCAAGCGCGTGGCCGCTAGCTGCCGACCCGCTTCCCTGGCGGATCGGGTCCAGTCAGGGTGGGTGCGTCCCCCGCCCCGGGTGGGCCCTCCGGCAGTTCGCCGCCGGGGTCGGATGTCGCGGAGCTGCCATGAACAACACTGGCCTGGTCCGGGTGACCGTCGCGGCGCCGGCCCGGCGGATCGACCTGGCCCTGCCCGAGCGGTCGCCGCTCGCCGAACTGCTGCCCGCCCTGTTGACGCACGCCGGCGAGAGCCTCGCCGACGCCGGGGTGGGTGCCGGCGGGTGGGCGCTGCGCCGGGTTGACGGGACCACGCTGGAGCCGGCCCGTACGCTGGCCGGGCATCGGGTACGGGACGGCGAGGTGCTGTACCTGACGCACGCCCGTACCGACTGGCCCGAGTTGGAGTACGACGACCTGGTCGACGCGATCGCCACCGGCTCGGCCCGGCTCGGCGGCGCCTGGGGTCCTGCGCACACCCGGGCCGCCGGTCTCGGCGTGGGCGCGCTGGCCGCCCTGCTCTGCCTGGTCGCGGTGTTACGGGCGGGACCGCCGTGGTCCGGTCCGGCAGGGTGGGCACTCGGCACGGCCGGCCTGCTGCTCGCCGTCGGTGTCGTGCTGGCCCGGGCGGCCGGCGACGCCGGGGGCGGCGTGGTCAGCGCGCTGGTCGCGTTGCCGCTGGCCGTCGCGGGCGGCGGCCTCGCCCTGGCCGGTGACCGCGCGCTGACCGCGCTCGGCGCGCCGCATCTGCTGACCGCCGGAGCCGCGCTCCTCCTCGCCTCGATCGTCGGCCTGCTCGGTGTGGTGGACCGGGCCGCGCTGTTCGTCGCCGGTGCCACGGCCGGACTGTCCGGCGTCATCGGCGGCTGGCTCACCACCCTGGAGGCGCTGGAGGCGCACGAGACCGCCGCGCTCGTGGCGGGCCTCGGTCTGGCGTTCTCACCGGTACTCGCCCCGCTGTCGATCCGGCTCAGCCGGGTACCGATGCCGGTCCTGCCCCGCGTCGCCGCCGACCTGGTACGCGACGACCCGCAGCCACCCCGGACCGCGGTGTACGCCGCCGTACTGCGAGCGGACAGCCTGCTCACCGGCATGGTGGCCGGCCTGGCGCTGGCCGCCGCCGTCTGCCAGGTGTTACTGGTACGCGCCGGCGGCACCGCCGCGACGATCCTGGTGACCGTCCTGACGATCGGCTTCCTGCTCCGCGCCCGGCTGTATCCGATCGGGCGGCAACGACTGCCGCTGCTGCTCCCCGGGCTCACCGGGGCGGTGTCCCTGGCCACCGGGCCGCTGATGGCCGACCGGTCGGACCTGCTCGCCGTGACCGGACCGGTCCTGCTGCTGGCCGGCGGGCTCGTCGCGCTGCTCGCCGTGGTGTACAGCGTCCGCCGGCCCGGCCCGTACCTGGGACGGTACGCGGAGCTGTTGGAGGTGCTGGTGGTGTTGGCGGTCCTGCCGGTGGTCTGCTCCGTGCTCGGCCTGTACGGCTACGTACGCGGGTTGGGCGGCTGACATGGCGTCCAAGCGCGACCAGTTGCACGCGTACCAGTTTCTGGTGCAGCGGGTGATCTCGGGCCTGGTGACCAGGGAGAGCGACCCGGAGCAGCCTCCGTTCCGCCGGCCGGTCTACGCCGCGTACGGTGGCATCGCCCTCGCGGTCATCGCGCTGGCCGTCGTCGGCATCTACGGGATCATCGTGCCCGGCGGCGCCAAGAGCTGGCGCGGCGGCGACGCGGTGGTGGTCGAGAAGGAGACCGGGACCCGCTACGTCTACCTGGACGGCCGGCTGCATCCGGTTGCCAACTACACCTCGGCCCTGCTTGCACTCGAGCGGCACGCGCGGACCCGGGTCGTGTCGCGCAACTCGCTGCTCGGGGCGCCCCGGGGGCCGCGCATCGGTATCCCGGACGCGCCTGACGCCCTGCCCGCGCCGAAGCGGTTGCTCGCCGGGGAATGGACGTTCTGCTCCCAGCCTGGCCGGGACCGGACCGGGGCGGCCGTCTCCGAGTCGGTGCTGATGGTCGGGCACCGGCCGGCGGCGGGCGACCCGCTGGCGGAGCGCGCGCTGCTGGTCGCGGTGGCCGGAACCGGCGAGCGTCACCTGGTGTGGCACGGATACCGACATGCGATCGACAAGGCGGACACCGTCGCCGTGGAGGTGGCGCTGCGCGCCGGACCGGCGATCCCGATCAGCCCGGCGGTGCTCGACGTGCTGCCGGCCGGCCGGTCGATCGCGCCGATCGCGGTGCGGGATGTCGGCAAGCAATCCCGGGCGGTGCCCGGCCGGAAGGACATCCGGGCCGGCCAGCTGCTGGTGGCGACGAGTTCCGGGGGCGTACAGCACTATCTCGCCGAGGTCGGTCAGTTGCGGCCGATCAGCGAGTTGCAGTACGACATCCAGCTCGCCTCCCGCCGGACCGCCGCCGCGTACCCCCGTAAGAAGCCGGCCGGCGTCCCGCTCAGCCTGCTGGAGGCGGCCGGGGCCAAGCAGGCGCCCGCCGTACCCGTGGCGGCCGGTGATCCGCCCGTGCTGCCGCCGGAGTTCGCGGCCGGCGCCACGACGACCACCATGTGCCTGGTGTTCGCCCCGGGTGGGCCGGTGCCGACCGTGCTGCTGGACCCGGCGATGCCGGGCGTCGACCCGATGCGGCAGACCGCAGGCAGCACCGACCGAGGTACTCGACTCGCCGACCGGGTGCTGGTGCCGGGCGGCAGGGCCGCGGTCGTGGAGTCGATGCCCGCCCCGGATGCTCCGGCGGGCACCCTGCTGATGGTCACGGACCTCGGCATCGCCCACCCGCTGGCCGAGCCGAAGGTCCTCGAGGTGTTGGGCTACCCCGGGGTACGCCCGGTACGCATGCCGGCCGGAGTGGTCAGCCGCCTGCCGATGGGCACCACCCTGAGTCACGACGGCGCGATGCGTCACAGCCAGACCTGACCTGGTCCCGGCCGGCGGTTCCGGTCGGGGTCAGCCGGAAGCGGCCCCGGGAGAGGTTTCTCCCGGGGCCGCGACGCGTCGGGTAACCGAGGTCAGTGGCGGTGGATCCGCGCCGCCGGGCGGGACTCCTCGGTGCGCCGCTCGCCGACCTGCCACAGGTCCTCGTCGATCAGCTCCACGGTGGCCGGCGCGTCCGTCTCCCGGATCAGTCGGGCCCTGGGCGGGACCGCGTGCGGGTCGCCCTTGCCCGCCTTGCCGCTCAGCAACGCGGGCATGCCGGGGGTGGGGTTCTGGGATCCACGGCCCCGGCCGGTGCCCGAGGGGCGGGCCGCGCCCGATCCCCCGCCGCCGCCCAAGCCCGCCCCGGCTCCGGCCATCGGCGGCATCATGGGCGGCATCATCGGCGGGGTGCCGCCGGCCGAGGCCGAAGTCCCGGCCAGGGTGGCGGGCGGCAGCGCTGGCGGCGGGCCGCTCGGCGCGACCTGCGCCGGCCCGCCGACCGGGGCGGCCGCCTGCGGGATCGAGGCAGCGCCCGCACCGGCACCACCACCGAGGCTGGCCGCGCCGGCACCGCCGCCCAGCCCGCCGAGGTTCACCCCCGGGACGCGGGCGCCGCCGAGATTCGCGGAGGGCACCCGTCCGTTTCCGCCGGTACCGCCGATCGGCGGGATCATCGGCGGGATCCCGGGACCGATGCCGGGGCCACCGCCGATCGGCGGGGTGGGTCCACCGGGACCTATTCCGCCCGGGGACGGGGCGCCGGTGGACGGCAGGGTGGGTGTGGATGGCTGGCCGGAGAGAGACGGCGCTGTGCCTCCGCCGGGCGTCGTCGCCTCGCCCCCCTGGGCGGGGATCTCCGACGTGCCGTTGGGGACGCTGCCCGGCGGCACGGCTCCGGGCCCGGGGCCGACAGCGTTGCCGCCGGGGCCGACAGTGTTGCCGCCGGGGCCGAGGGCCGGGGACGGGGTGTCGGCGGGCAGCGTGCCCAACGGGTCCGGGAGCCAGATGTCCCCGTTCGCGGCAGCCGTCACCGCTCTGGTGGCGTCGCCGAAGAGCCTGCCGAGATTGGCCATCCTGTCATTGGCGGCCCGGAGGTATGCCTCGATCTGGCTCGCGAGCATGCCACCGCCCATCGCCCAGCCGGCATCGGCCCCGAACCCGCCGGAAAGACTGTCGACCGCCTCGAGCTGTGCGATCAGCGGCTTGGCCAACTCGTACTGCTGTTGGACGAAGTAATAGGTGGGGATGATGTCGTCACCGGCGAGCCGGATCGCCTCCCACGGCGCCGCCGTAGCGATAATTTCGCTCCTCCCCTCGATCACCACCGCATCGCTCATGGCGGAGTTGAGCATCTTGTCGCCGTTGCCGTCGGGCCACGCGCCGTTCAGCGCGGTGGTCTCCTCGCTTATCGACTTCGCCGCCGCGGCCACCTCCTCCGAGGCTCGCTGCCACACGCCGGCCTGGGACAGCACGACCACCGCGTGGTCCTTCTCGGCCGTCATGATCTTCACCAGCCGCTCGAACTCCGCGCGGTAGTCCATGTCAATTCCCTCCCGGCGTCGGCGTGGTCGGGTTGAACACGCCCTCGATGGAGATCCGGTTCTCTTCGTTCGCGGCGAGATACTCGTGGCCGCCCTGCCGGGCCGCGTACTCGAACCCGTCGAAGCGGGTGTTGACAGCGGTCATGAAATTCTTCAGTCCCTCGAGGGCTCTATTGTTCGCCTCGACGAACGTCTTGCATTCCTCCAGCCCTCCGCAACCGGAAAGCTGCTCTGTCGGCGGGTTGGTCCTGACGAGCGTGTAGCTAAGCATCGCGTCGGGTTGCCCACTGAGCAGCCCGCCTCCTGGATGTGTCATCTGTCCTCCCGGTCCACTGGGGTCGGTGCGGTGGGTTCAGTTCAGCATTCGCCTCGGCGGGCAGGGTGCCCGACGACCGCAAGCGGTCAGGCCGGATCCCCCGGTGGCAGCCAGGCGAGTTGGACGATCTGCGGTACGCCCCGGCGGGTGACCAGCCGCCCACGGCCCGGCGGCAGCGGCTCGGCCTTGAGCCCGCCGAGCAGCGGTCCCTCGTCCTTCGACCCGGACAGCAGCAGGCCGGCCGAGCCGACGTCCCGGAGCCGGGCGATGAACGGGTCGTGCATCGCCCGGCCGGCCCCGCCGGTACGCCGGGTGACCACCAGGTGCAGACCGATGTCCCGGCTCTGCGGCAGGTACGGCAGCAGCGGCAGCAACGGGTTGTTCGCCGGCGTGGTCACCAGGTCGTAGTCGTCGACGAGGACGAAAAGTTCCGGCCCCGCCCACCAGGCCCGCTTGCGCAACTGCTCCGGGGTGACGTCGGGTCCGGGCAGCCGGTCGGCCATCCCCCGGGCCGCCTCCGCGATCAGGTGCGCGGTGGTGGCCAGATCGGTGCCGTAGCCGAGCAGGTGCTCGTTGCCCACCTCGCCCAGCAGCCCCCGCCGGTGGTCGATCAGGAGCACCCGGGCCCGCGCTGGCTCGTACGTGTGCGCGATCCGGCGGGCGAGCAGGCGCAGGAACCCGGTCTTGCCGGACTCGATGTCGCCGAAGAGCAACACGTGTGGTTCGGAGTCGAAGTTCAGCCGCGCCGGCCCGAGATCCTGCTCGGCGATGCCGATCGCGATCTGGAGGTTCTGCGGGTCGTCCGCCGGCGGCAGGTCGAGGTAGGGCACCCGGTTGGGCAGCATCCGCACCGCCGGCGCCGGGTCACCGGTCCAGGCGCCGCGCACGGCGTCGACCATTCGGGCCACTGCGGCGGCCAGGTCGTCGGACGTCCGCTGGCCGTCGACGCGCGGCAGCGCCATCAGCATCTCGTGCTTGCTGACGCTGATCCCGCGGCCGGGTGCGTCCGCCGGCACCCGCATGGCGACCTTCCGGTCGATCACGGAATCGATGGGGTCACCGAGCCGCAGCTCCACCCGGGTGCCGAAGAGGTCCCGCACCGTGGTCCGCAGATCGAACCAGCGCGAGCAGGCGACGAGCAGGTGAACCCCGTAGGCCAGGCCGCGGGCGGCGATCCCGGCAACCACCTCCTCGAGGTCCTCGAACTCCTTCCGGAACGTCAGCCAGCCGTCCACCACCAGGAAGACGTCGCCG
The DNA here is from genome assembly GCF_053764795.1 of Plantactinospora sp. DSM 117369. NCBI lineage: Bacteria > Bacillati > Actinomycetota > Actinomycetes > Micromonosporales > Micromonosporaceae > Plantactinospora > Plantactinospora sp. DSM 117369. Next base: position 6,579,087 of record NZ_CM132446.1, read on the forward strand.
TACGGGTCGTCGGTGACAGCACCGCCCGCGAGCAGCGCCCGGTAGCTGGCCATGCCGTCGACCTCCCGGTCGGCGAACCGGCGTTCCCGCTCAGTGAGCAGCGTCGCCACCTCGGCGACCGTACGCCGCACCGCCGCCGGGTTCTGCCGGCCGGCGACTCCGCCGACGTGCGGCAGCCCCCGGAGCGAGCCGAGGGCGCCCCCGCCGAAGTCCAGGCAGTAGAACTGCACCTCGCGCGCCGTGTGGGTGAGCGCGAGGCTGGCGATGATGGTACGCAGCGCGGTGCTCTTCCCGCTCCGTGGCGCACCAACCACCACGGCGTGTCCGGCCGCACCCGCCAGCTCCAACACCAGCGGATCGCGCCGCTGCTCCAGTGGCCGGTCGACGACCCCCACCACCGCCCGCAGCGATCCGCACCGGTCGGGCGGGACCGCCCGCAGCCCTCGCCCCGGCTCGATGGTCAACCCGCCGAGCAGCCCGTCCAGGGTCGGGGACTCCGCCAGCGGCGGCAGCCACACCTGGTGCGCCGGCGTGCCCCGGCCGACGATCCGCTCCACCAGGATGTCCAGCAGGCTCTCCCCGACCGCCTCGTCCGGATCCTCCTCGGGCTCGGTGGGCTCCTCCTCGGCCTCGATCCGGGGAGCGAGGTAGCTGGTCGTGTACTCGATCAGCCCGAGCTGTTCCGGCTCGCCCGCACCGGTGGCGGTCCCGACCATCGGGCTGTGCACGCCGGAGACGTACGCCGAGCGGAACCGCGCCATCGGCTCGGTACCGAACTTCAGGAATCCGTGGCCCGGCGCCCGGGGCAGCGAGAACGCGTCGGGTACGCCCAGCACCACCCGACTGTCCATGTCGGAGAAGGTACGCAGGCCGATCCGGTAGGAGAGATGGGCGTCCAGGCCGCGCAGCCGACCCTCCTCCAACCGCTGGCTGGCCAGCAGCAGGTGTACGCCGAGCGAGCGGCCCACCCGACCGATCTGCACGAAGATGTCGATGAAGTCCGGCCGGGCCGACAACAGCTCGCTGAACTCGTCACAGACCACGAACAGCGTCGGCACCTCGGAGAGCGGCGCGCCAGCGGCCCGGGCCTTCTCGTAGTCGCGCAGCGAGGAGAAGTTGCCCGCCGCCCGGAGCAGTTCCTGCCGCCGGATCAGCTCACCGTTGATCGCGTCGGCCATCCGGTCGACCAGTGGCAGCTCGTCGGCGAGGTTGGTGATCACCGCGCTGGTGTGCGGCAGCCGGTCCATCCGGGCGAAGGTGGCGCCGCCCTTGAAGTCGATCAGCGCGAAGTTGAGCATGTTCGGCGGATGGGTCACCGCCAACGCCAGCACCAGGGTACGCAGCAACTCGCTCTTGCCCGAGCCGGTGGCGCCGATCAACAGCCCGTGCGGGCCCATGCCCTCCTGCGCCGACTCCTTGAGGTCGAGCTCGATGGGGGTGCCGTCCGGCCGGATGCCGAACCGCACCCGCAGCCGGTCCCGGCTGGGCCGCTGCACCCAGGTCTCCGAGGGGTCGAACGCGTACGGGTCACCGAGGTCGAGCAGGTCCTCGAGGCCGAGTTCGGCGTTCAGCGGCTGCTCGCCCCGGCTGCCCCCGGTGAGCCGCAGCGGCGCGAGCTGGCGGGCCAGCGCCTCGGCCCCGTCCATCGCGAGGGTGTCGGCCCGGCCCAGCTCGGTCTCCCCCTCGGTGGTGAGGCTGGACAGCGAGCCGTCGTCGGCGAGGTCCAGCACCACGGTGGACCGTTCCAGGGCCCTTGGCGGTGCGGTGGTCAGGTCGATCACCGAGACGCCCTCGACGCCGCCGCCGGTCATCAGGTGGTCGGAGCCGGCGATCGCGCCGCCGTCGAGTACCACCACGAGGTGCGGGCCGGCGACGCGGACGCCCCCGTTGTCGGGGTCGAAGCGCGGACGGTCGCCCAGCAGGTCCTCCAGCATCGCTTCGAGGGCGGTGATCGTCGGGGCGACCAGCCGGACCGGGCCGAGCGCGTCCGTACGCTCCGGGTGCAGCGCGTGCGGCAGCCACTTGAGCCACTCCCACTCCGGCCGGCACTCCGGCCCGGCGCAGACCGCGATCCGCAGGTCGTCCGGCGCGTGCAGGGTGGCAAGCTGACCCAGCATCGCCCGGACCAGGCCGGTGACCCGCTCGTGGTCGCCGCGCACGTGGATCCGGCTGAACCCGTTGACCGCCATCGCCAGCGGCAGGTCCGGGATCGCCGAATAGGTGGTGATGAACCGGCGCAGGGCAAGCGCGGAGAGCGGCTCCAACTGCTCCATCGGCCTGGTGTCCGGCGGGATCAGCCGAGTAGCCAGGCTCTGCCGGCCGACGCCGATCCGGGTCACGCCGAAGTCCAGGTCGTCCCGGCGCCGTTCCCAGAGCCGGTAGCTCGGCACCAGCGACCACAGCGTCTCGGGGTCCGGGTGCAGGTACCAGAGTGCGGCCCGCTGCCGGTCGGCGGCGCGACCGACGCGGATCCGGTGCTGGGCCAGACCCCGCAGGTAGACCCGGCGGGCGTTGCCCATCTCGCGCTTGCTCGGCCCACCGCTGTTGAGGAAGGCCACCGCGACCATGGCGAGCATCGCCACGCCGAACAGCCCGAAGACCACGTAGCGCAGAGTCGCGTACGATCCGGAGCCGCTGCCGCCGAACATGCCGCCGCCCGTGAACAGGAGCACCATCGCGCCCATCATCGCGATCATGGGCAGCACCATCAGCAGTTGTGCCCACTGCCGGGCCGGCGGCGCCGGGATCTCCGGTGGCGCCTCCAGTAACAGCTCTCCGGCTGGCATCTCCGGAGCGGGCCGGCGAGACGGCCTGCGCACCACCACCGTCGCCATGACCGCGACCTCCCTACGTATTCCGCCTGCCAGGATCGTCGCCGCTGCCGAGTACGCGCGGGCCGGGATGGCCGGAAGGTGCCGGCGGGACCGCCGGTCGACCGGGGCCCCCTAGCGTCGACACCGGGGGCCGCACCCGCGGCCCGGGCCGACCCGGCTCACCAGCACCCGGCATCAGCAAGAAGGAGCAGCCGATGAGCATGCTTGCCGGTAGAACACCAGGGTTAGATTCCGCGTCGCAGTCCACCAGCGTCGTCGCCGATTCCATGGCGTCGTACATCGACAGGTTGGAGGCGATCGTGGCGGAGGTGATCGCGACATGGCGGGGAGGCGCAGACCAGGCCTTCAAGGACAAGCACACGGAGTGGCGCGCGGCCGGCGACGACTGCGTCCGCAAACTCCGCGAGCAGTCGGTCGCCCTGCAGAAGGGCAGCGGCGAGTACAACAACACCAACCTCGAAGCGATAGGGCTGATGAGGGCGACGCAGCCCGGCGGCGGGGCCGCGCCGTTCGGCGGTAACCTCGGCGGCCCGGTCGCCGGCTGATCGTCCGGACCTAGCAGAAAGGACTCGGCACATGACCGACTGGATCAGAGCCGAATTCGGGGCTCTTGACCACCTCCGGCAAGGCATCGCCACGACCGGCGCCGGTTTCGACGGCGAACACGACACCTGGTCGTCCGTCATCGGCCAGCTCGTGGAGGACTGGCCGGACATGGCCGGCGCCAAATTCAACGAGGTCACCACTGCGGCGCTGAACTTCGACCGGTTGAACAACGAATTTCTCGTCATGCTGGGGGTCGCCGTCGACCGGGCGAACCAGCTCTACCAGGGCACTCTGGCGGAAGTCAGCAGGCTGATCCCGGACACCTGATCGGCGCGGACACCAGCTCGGCGCAGCGGGCCCGGCTATCCCGGGGCCGCTGCGCCGAGGCCGACCCCGCGACATGCGTTTCCGCACCCAGCTCCCCGGCAAGGGTCCACCCAAGGGTGTCCACCGCCCCGCGAACAGTCCGGGCAAGGGTGCCGCCCCCGGGCCAAGGGTGCGGCGGAGCAGGTCAGCTCCGGATCGTCCGCTCCTCGACGGGGGGCGGCGGAAACAGGAAGATCTCCTCCGGTGGCTCGTCGCGGGGCGGGGCGGCCGGCAGCAGCTCCGCCCGCCCCGGCAGCCAACGGCGGCGCCGGCCCCGCGGCAGCGCCCAGGCCAGGACCGCGGCCAGCGCGAGAGCCAGCGCACCCGCGCCCGCACCGAGCTTCGCGCTGGCGCTCGTCCGGTCCCACCAGGCGGCGACGCGGACCGCGTCCGGATCCGGCGCGGGGAGCACCACCTCGGGCATCGCGAGCGGGTCGCGCTCGGAGAGCCCCTCCGTCACCGCCCGGTACGGGTCGACGACGCCAGCACCGAACTCCCGGCTGGCCCGGCCGCCCCGGGCCGGTGCGGCGGTCGCCATGAGCCGCTGGGCCGTCTGTTCCGCGGTCAGTTTGGGCCAGGCCGAACGCACCAGAGCGGCGGCGCCGGCGACGAACGGTGCGGCGAAGCTGGTGCCGTCGTGATAGGTGTGTCCACGCGCCCTGGTCGCGCCGACCACCCGCGTGCCCGGCGCCACCAGGTCCACGTAGTCGCCGACCTGGGAACCTGATGAGCGGGCACCGGCGATGTCGATCGCGCCGACTCCGAGTACCCCGGGATAGGCCGCCGGAAACGACGCCGTCGGCCCGATGTCCTGCCGGTTGCCCACCGCCGCGACCAGCAGGGCGTCCTTGGACTGCGCGTAGCGGACGGCGTTGCGTACCGCGCGGAAGTCGCCGTAGCCGGAGAGCGACAGATTGATCACCTTGGCGCCGTGGTCGGCGGCGTACCGGATGCCCCGGGCGACCGCGGCGGGATCGATCGGGCTCGGCTCGCCCTGGTCGTTGAGTTCGCGGTCGGTGATCCGGACCGGCAGGATCCGCGCGCCGGGCGCGACCCCGCGAAAGCCGACCCCGCCCGCCGGCCCGGCGGCGATGATGGAGCCGACCGCGGTGCCGTGCGAGACGCAGTCGAAGTTGCCCCGCAGGTCGCCGACGAGGAAGAAGTCCCGACCGGGCAGCACCCGCCCGCGCAACTGCGGATGGTCCGCGTCCACTCCGGAGTCGACCACCGCAACGACGACGCCGGCACCCGTGCTGTGCCGCCAGGCCCCCGGCAGGTCGAGCAACTGCTGCGCCCACGGCAGGTCGGTGATGGCCGGCCGCCCGGGCTCCGGGTCCCGGCAGGCGCCGGCCGGCGGCGCGGCCGACGCGGGCCCGGCCGAGACCGAGGGCACGGCCACCGCCACCGCGATGGCCAGGAGAACGGCGGTGGGTCTCTTCACGATGATGCATGCTCCGACCGCGCTCCGGGTCCTGGCCATTCGTGACCGGAACAGGTCAGTGTCATCCGGAGCGGCCGGGGCCGCGACATGCTGCTTATCGGGTGTGGACCACGTGGGGAGGCCAGGTTGGACATCTCAGTTGGCGAGCTGTCCGCGCGGCTCGCCGAGTACGCACGGCTGACCGAGGATCTGCTGGCGATGCGCGAGGGGATCGACAAGATCCGCATCACCGCCTACTCGGCGGACGGGCTGGTCACCGTCACGGTCGGCGGCCGGGGTGAGCTGATCGACCTCGAACTGGATCCACGAATCTACCGCGAGCCGGACTCAACGGCCCTGGCCGGAAGCATCGCCGGGACCATCCGGGACGCGGCCGAGGCGGCGGCCCAGGACGCGGCCCGGATCGCCGGGCGGGTGACCGGTGCCGGGACCGACGACGGGGTGGACCCCTTGTTCGACCCGGCTCTGCGGCTGCTCGACGGCGAGGCGGAGAGGAGTCGGCGGCTATGGCGGGAGTGACCGGCGACGGCATCGGCATGGACATCGGGTCGACCCGGGCGGTGATGCAGGTGCTCAGCCAAGTGGCCGCCACGCTCCGGGCCGGCTGGACCAGCGCTGAGGCTGGGATCGAATCCCAGGCCGGCCAACTCGGCAAGGACCGGCTGGGCCGGAGCTTCCGCGAGTCGTTCGACCCGGTGGCGGAGCAGCTCGCGGTCGACATCGACCTGCTGATCGGCAAGGTCGAGCGACGGGGGGAGACGGGCCATCTCGCCGTGGACCGCTACGAGATCACCAAGGCGGAAACCGAGCAGGTCATCAGGGACGTGCCCCGAGCGGACCAGTCGTAGCGGTCGGCGGGCCACGCCATGGACATCCCCGAGCCGCCCGACCCGAGCGGGTTGTGGGCAGAGGTCAAGGCGCTGGCCAACCCGTGGCCGCAGGACGGCGAGACCCAGGCGTACGCGCTCGCGGACACCCTGGAGGCTGCCGCCGGAGTGATCGAGCGAGCCGCCGCCGACATTCAGGCGATCGCCGGTCAGCTGCCCACGGTCTGGGTGGACGTGGACGGATTCAAGTTCGCGGAAACTGTGCGTGTCCTCGCCGCCGAGTTTCTCCCGTTCCTACAGGTCCTGCGGGAACTGGCCAAGGGCGCCCGCGAGTACGGCCGGACGATCATCGAGACGAAGATCAGCATCTGGGTCGAGATCGGCGCCAGCGCGGCGCTGTTCGTCGCCCTGCTCCCCATCGGCGGTGGCGCCGCGGTGGTGTCGCGGGTTGCCGGACGCCTGGCGACGTTGATCGCGGAAAGGGCCGGGCAGATGGCGGCCGGCGGGCCCCTGCAAGTGGCAAAGCATCTCCTCACGCAGGCCGTTCTCGGGGCCGGTTCCGAGATGGGCAACAGCACCACGACACAGCTCGTCAGTATGGCCACGGGGCACCGCGACCAGTTCAGTGGCAAGGACCTCTTGATCTCGGGCATTGCCGGCGCCGGCGGGGAGGTGGCCGGGGACGCCCTCCGGAGGGTGGCCACCGGTACGATCATCGATGCCGTACAGCGGGGGCTCGGCCGAGCCGGGGTCCCCGCGCCGCTTGCCAGCCACCCGGCGATCGCCGCCGAGGCGATCGTCAACAACGGCCTCACCTCACCGACGGCCAGCTACGCCGCCGACAAGGCCGTGAACGGCGATTGGGCGGCCCTCGGGGACATCAACGGCTACGTCACCGCCGTACGGGACGGTGGGTTGAGCGCCGGACTCATGGGTGCGGGTGCCGCCAACACCCTGCATGCCGGGATGCAGCTGAACCAGCTCGGCTCGACGCCCACGACCGGGCCCGCCGTTGGGACCGGGTCGCCGGTGCCCGTCGACGGGAACCCACCGATCAATCAGCCCGCGGCGCCGCTGCCGGACCCGGCCACGGCTCCCTCGTCGCCCGGCCAGGCTGTGACACCGGCCGGCCAGGCTGTGACAACGCCCGACGCGGCGGTGGGGCCGCCCGAGCAGGTCGTGACGCCGCCGGTGAGCGATGCGGGCTCGGTTGGACCGGGCACCAACCAGCAGCAGCAGAGCGCGCCGCCCGCGACCAGCGCCGCTCCTCCGGCGACTGCCCCGGGCGCTGGCATGCCGAACTCGATGCCGAACGACGCCGGGACAACCGATTCCGGCTCCTCGGGCCCCACGCAGTCCGAGACCGCTGCCGGTCCGGCGGTGCGCCCGTCCCAACCCTCCGACCTGGAGGCCGTGCGCCAGCCCGAGACGGTCGCGCCCAGCGGCACCTCGGGGGCCACCGACGCACCGGCGGACGGCACAGCGGAGGCCGGCCCGTCAGCCGGCAGCCCACCGGGGGGCGGCTCCCCGGAAGGCCGCGCAGCGGAGGCCGGCCCATCGGAAGGCGGCCCGTCCGCGGCCGGGCCATCGGCGGACGGATCGTCTGCGGACGGCCCACCACCCGTCGGAACGCCAGCGGCCAACCCGTCCGCGCCAATCACCACACCGGCCGCCAACACCGCCGTGCACCCCATCGCGTACTCCGCCATGCATCCGAGCGGTCCTGCCGTGGCGGCCGCGAGCGGGCCACCGACAGGACTCGCCTCGGTCGGTCCGACCGTCCCGGCCGGGACCGGCGGGGCCACGGCGGCACCGCCCGGAGCCGCCGCGCCACCGAGCGCAGCGCAGGCCGGCGTACCGACCGGCCCGGCGGCCAACCCCGACAGCCCGGGCTCCGAGTCCGGCACCGGCCGGGGCCGGAGCAGCACCGCCGACAGCTCGGCCGACCCGACACCCGAAGGCGGCGACCGGCAGGCCGATCCCGTCGCGGAGGCCACCAGCCCCGAGCCGACGCAGCCTGCCCTGCCCGGTACGCCCGTCACCGCCGGTTCGGCGACGGCCGGGGCGCTCGCGGCGGCGGCACCGGCCGTCGACCCCGTGCCGCCTGTCGACTCCTCGGCGCCGCAGACGATCCCCACGCATACCCAGCTCGCCGGTCCACCCGCCCCGGTCGGTCGCGCCGCCGGCCAGGACCCGACCACCCCGGCAGTCGCCGGCGCCAGCCCGTCCGTCCCGGCACACCCAACCGGCCCGACCGGCCCCGGCCCGACGCGTCCAAGCGAGCCAACCGACCCCGACCCGACCAGTCCCGGCCCGACCGGCCCCGGCCCGACGCGTCCAAGCGAGCCAACCGACCCCGACCCGACCAGTCCCGGCCCGACCGACCCTGGGGCGACCCGCACGGACGGGCCGGGTACCAGTCCGAACGGTCCGGGCCCGGACCAGGATGGCCAGTTCGGCGACGCGGGGCATGCCCGGCCCGACCAATTCGTGTTCCTGGACGAGGAGTACGAGCGGCTGGACGGCCTGCTCGACGCCGAACTGGAGCGGCACGGGCTGCGGCGGGATCCGGACAGCAACCTCGTGCGGGTCGCCATGCTCGACGGGCAGGACCCGCGCGGGGTGCTGGCCGGTGCCCTTGCCGCCCAGGTGTTCGGTGGTGGGGACGTACGCACCGAACTTGCCCGGCGCCTGCCCGGGGCGCGGTTCGCCCTGCTGCACGAAGGACTCGAGAACCTCCCGCCCGACCGGGCGCGGCAGGTGTTCGCCACCGACGTCGGGACCGTGCTGGACACCCTGAGTCGTTCGGCACCCGACGGGGCGGCGTACCTGGTGGTCACCGACTCCAATGGACAACAGCGCGGGTACGCGTTGCTGGACCGGTCGCAGGACGGCCGGCGTGTCGTGCTCGGCTACGACCCGCAGACGGGCCGGGAGACGACGGTCGCGGGCAACGCACCCGACACGGTGCCCGTCGAGGATTTCCTCGGGGTCGGGTCGCCGGTCCGCACTGAGGTGCTGATCCTCGATGACCGGCCGATCTCGTGGGACGACCCGCAGATCCCCGCGCCGGCGCGGGCACTGTGGGCCGAACAACAGGCGGTCGAGGCGGAACGGTACGCCCTGATCGGTCACGACGGCGACCAGCCGTCGGCCGTCACGCGGAGCCAACAACACGTTGGACCGGACGTTCCGGGTGATGGACCGGCGGGAGGTCCACGCCTTCCGAGCGGTGGTACGACGAATCCTGACCCGGGAGGCCGCAGAGAAGACCTGGCCGGCGGGGGGCGGGATCCAGTCCTGACCCGGGGTCCGGGAGGGCGAGATCCGCACGGGTCAGATTCGCCCCAGGGGATCGACGGCCGGCCCGAAGCCGCTGAGCCGGCCAGCACCAGGGCGCCGGAGTCGGCGCGGGCCGAACTGTCCGACGAGCTCTCGCGAGCCTTCCCTGACCTCGCCGCCGCGGCGCACCCCGGACCGCACGCGGACAATTCCCATACCGCCACGGAGTTGCCGGGGGCACCCGCAGCCGTCGGTGAGTCGGCGCCACATCGGGTGTTCTGGCATCTGAAGCGGGCGTTGCGGGACCATGGTTCGCTGGAGGTCAACAACAAGGAACGCACCGCAACCCTGCGGATGCCGGGCAGACCGGCAATGCGGTTCATCGTGGGCACTCCGCCCGGGGGCACCCGAGCGCACCGGACCGACGTCGTGGTCGATGGCAAGCCCGTTGTCGAGGTCGTGGTCTCTGACCGCCCGCCCGCTGGCGGAGCAGCGGGCAGGCGGTGGGTCAACCGCATCGTCAGCCATGAGCTGGCCGAGGACGCCGCCCTGCGGAACGAAAGCTTCGTGACCCGGGCCAAGGCGAAACTGCGGTCGCTGGCCGGGGGGCCGGCACATCCCGACGCGCTGCGGCCCGGGGCCGATCCGTCGCTTGCAAAGCTCAGTCCACACGACGAGGGCCACCGGGCCGAGGTCAAGGTCCTGGTGGCGGAACTGAAGGCGGCCTCGGCGAAGGCGGCCTCGGGGCAGGCAGCGTCGGCGAGAGCCGTGCAAGACATCGAGGTCGAGTTGGGTCTGTTGCTCGACCACCTCGGCATCGGGCGTCCGGATCCGAATGCCCCGGACGCGCGGCACGCCAAACATCGGCTGACCCTGTTGAACCTCGGCGTCGACGAGTTCGCGGCGGTCCGGCCACTGCTGAGCCACGATGCCGAGTGGCGCTCGCCCGGGCGGCGGGTGGACCAGCTGGCGCGAACCCGCGAGGTCGGGACCATCGAACTCCGCGACGGGTCCCCCGTGCCTGTGCGGTTCTCTCGGCGGGAAGACGGCGGCGGGACCGGGTTCACGGTCAACCCGCCGAAACCGCGATCCGGTCAGGACGGGCTGCCCGTACGCGGCCCCGACGGGCGCGTGCTCATGGAGCCTGCCGAGGTCGTGTTCGACCGGTGGGCCAACATCCCGAAGGTGGCGCAGGACGCCATCGAACGACTGCGGGCCCAGCTCGAGCCACCCACCTTCGTCCCGCAGATGTCGCGGGTGAACACGCCGGCCGAGGTGGCCACGCTGGCCGAGGCGTTCGGCTCCGCGAAAGACGACATCAAGGCCGGCTTGACTGCGGTCGATGCGTCACTGGTCGGCCGGGTCAATACGGGCGACCAGTATGCCGTCCGGGTGCGGACCCAAGGCGGTGACATCGACGTAGAGCTGCAGCTCGGCGCGCTGCCTGCGGGTGAGACTGCCCGCTTGGCGGCGGTTGTCGACTCCGGCCCCGGTACGACGCGCCAAGCCCGGCTCGTCATCGCGGAGAACCTCGACGCGGAGCTGAAGGCAGCCGTCGCCGAGGCGGTGGTGTGGACGGTCGAGACGCTGCGTCGCCTCGACGACCTGCTGCACACCGCCCGCAGCGGGGACCAGGCGCCGGACAGGGAGCTGCTCGCGGCCGTCGAACGGGCCCAACGGATAGGCAAGCCCGACCAGGTCGTGGCGAAGCTCGCCGAGGCGGGCCTGCTCAGCGACCAGCCCGGATCCCGGCAGCGGGTCAAGGGACTGCGCAGCTGGCTCGACAAGGCGAAGCGGACCATCATCCCGGTGCGGATGTTCGACACCGGCGCGCTGCGGAAGAGCGATGCCGCACTGCAATCTCTGCAGCGGGCGCTCCACATGGCAGTGAAGGAGAAGTTCACGCCCGGCCATGTCCGTGGTGCCGCAATCCGTGACCTGAAGGTTTCGAATCCGGCGGTGAGGATACGCATCGACGACTCCTACCACCAGATTCCAGTCGAGGTCACAGCGCCTGGCCAGCGTGACTTCGCCGTACGGCTCGTGCCCGACCGGAACGTCCCGGGCGGGTACCGGATGCAGGTGCGAGCGGACGCGAGCGAGGCGGCGATCCTCACCGAGGTCGCCGGCGCGCTGGCGGAATACGACGTTCTCGCGCGTCAGGTCACCCCGGGCGAGGCGCTCGACGAGAAGTCGGAAAGGTTGGCCGGCGTCGCGGCGCGCAGTGCCCGGCTCGAGGTGCTCACATGGTTCTACGGCCGTGCCACTCCGGCCGAACGGCTATTGATCGAACAGTACGTCGAGGCGACGATGCCGGGCCGGCCGCATCTCGTTCACAAGCTGCGCGATTCCGGCCCGCTGAACCGCCGCGACGAGCTGCGCGACGCGGCCAGGCATCGGGGGAAAAGACTCAAGAAGGCGCTGACCGCGGGCCCGGAGGGGCGCAAGCCGTACTGGCCCCACATGTTCCGCCGGCTCGTCTCGCAGGTCGGCGGCGGCGTCAACACCGTGCTGGTCGGCGTGGACTTCGAGCGCGCCCCGGTCGGCATGTGGACGAGCGTGTCCTCCGGTCTGATCGGCAATATCGCCCAGAGTTACGCCGACGGTAACCTCGGCAAGCCGTTCCCCGAGGTCCAGCTCGTCGCCGACCCCGAGGCCAAGCTGGTCGACGAGGGAAAGGTGAGCCAGCCACCCGCCCGCAGTACGGGCGACCCGTTCAAGGACAACCTCCAGAAGCGGGTCTTGAATGCTGCTTCGTCAAGCGTGACCACGTTTTTTGTCATCCAGCTCGTCGGCGGGGACCTGAGCAGGGCCGGCACCGGCGGTGGACTCATGCTTGCCGCGTCGCTCAGTCAGGCGGTTGCCGACAAGGCCGCCGATCCGCACGAGAAGAGCGCGACCGGCAAGTACGGCAACCTGGAAAAGCTGGAGCCGGACACGGTCCGCAACACCTGGGCGGAGAACGTCTACTTCCTGCTTCGGAGGCTCCACGACGAGGAGCGGACGCCCGACGCGCAACTGCAAAGGCAACTGGAAGAAGCTCGCACACTCATCCAGTCGGCGATCGACGAATCCAGGGACGAGGTCAAGGACAAGGTCGACGCCCTGCACCGGCGCCGCAAGGTGGTCGTCCAGCCAGCCAAGAACCTGTGGAACCGCACCGTGGGGCGGGTTTCCGACGCATGGAGATTCAAGCCGGCGCCGGGCCAGACCTACGAGCTGCGCCATCTACTGATGAAGGCGCAGGCGGCCGCTCCGGTCAACCCGCTGCGCGTCGGCTTCCAACAGGCGGCGATGCAGGCGCCATCGCTGTACCTCGGTTATCAGACCACCCCGGAGCTGATGCTCGCGAACCTGCTCGGACAGGGCGGGCGCGGCCTCGCCTACGGGGCGGTCTGGACGCACCTGTCGGCGTGGGAGGCCGACGACAAGACGGCAGTGGCCGCCGCGAGAGCCTGGAACCAGCTCATCGAGTCCAGGGCGATGATCGACGAGCTGCTCGGCCGCGCGCCGCGCGAGGAACGCCCCGATCCGCCATCCGGACGCCTGGCGATTCTCATGCAGATCCAGCGGGATCGAGCGGCCGAAATCCCGCAGGAGCAGTCGGTCCGATTGCAGTCGCTGAAGCACGTCGCGGGCTTCGTCGGCTCGGCGATCGCCGCCGGTCCGCTACTTCTGGCGGACATTCCCGTCGGCAGTGAGACGGTCTGGCTGATCGGGTCGGCCGCCTACGCCGCCGCGTACGCCCTCGGTGAGGGCGTCATGCGCGTGGTCACCCCGATCATGCAGCGGATCGATGCCGACCGGCAGCTCGGCGAAGCGGCCAAACGCCTCCCGTTCACTCCGCTGGAGATCGCGCAGGACGTGACCAAGATGGCCGAGCAGGCCGCCATCGCGGCCAAGAAGATCACGCCGATACCGGTACCGAATGACGAGCGGGCGCCGTTGGCCAGCAGGGTCGCCGAGGGCACGATCCGGGCGGGGCTCGGCGCTGGACGCCTTCTCACCGAAGATCCCAGCGGCGCCACGGCGTTGCGGCCGGGGGACAATCCCCCCGGTGGCGTGGGCCTGAGTCGCAGGGACTCGGTGGCCGTCAACCGCCTGGTGGAAATCGCCAGGGACCTGGATCGGGTCGTGGCGCTGGAGCGGAATCAGCAGCGGGTGCCCGTCGGCCAGCCCCCCAAGATGCTGCGCGGAGATCTGCGGCTACAGCTGGAGTCTCTGGGCCTGCTGGCCGACCAGGCTGGTTCGGACGCCCGGTGGGAGGCCGTGGTCAAGGACGTTCGGCACCGGTTCAATCTGGACCTGAACAGCAAGACGGAGCTAGCCGAGCTGCGCAGAAAATTCGGTGAGGATTGGTCGGACAACGCGAAGCGGGACGCGTTGCACGACTGGGTGAACAAGGAACATCAGAAAAAGCCCGTGAGATACAACCTGATCCAAGCGCTCGACGTGATGGCCCGTAAGGGGTGGTCCACAGTAAACGTCGCGGCGCCGGGCGGCCTGCGCGATCTGCGTCTCACCCCGTCCGGTGGGGTCCGGGTCATCACTCAGGAGGGCTCGTTCGAGCTAGAGGTCCGGCCCCGCTCCAACGGGTCCGACGCCGGCGTGGCCATGCTCGAACCTCAGCCGAAGGGGGCGCACCGGCTCTACGTCGACCCCGCCGTCATCAGTGACCCGGCCCGGCTGGCAGAGGTGCTGCACGGCGCCGTCAATGCCTGGCTCGCCGATCGTGGTCCGGGGCGCCTGACCGTGCCGGACTTCGGCGGTGCCACCGTCCTGGTCTTCCGCGACCCGAGCGAGGGCAGTACCGCACCGTCCATGGCCGGCGCCGGCGGCAATTGGCGTACGATCGACGAAATGCCCGGCGGGGCGATAGCGCAGCAGAACAATGCCTCCTGTGTCTCCGCTGTCGGCGCGATGCTGTCCGGAAAGTCGCAGGATGACCTCATCGATACGCTCGGCGCGCCAGCGCCGATCGCCCGCCTGCCAAATGCGCTCGGCCCAGACTGGCGCGGCGGGTACGTCGGCCCCGACGTGTTGCACCTACTCAACCAACGCGCACCCTGGGGCGCGGAACTCAAGGACCCGCTCAACTCCATCGGACACGCGGTCGTGGTCGACGGGGTACGCGCCGACGGGCGGATCATGATCCGCGACCCGTGGGGCGGCGGTTCGTCATACGCTATGGACCTTGACGAATTCCTCAAGTACTGGAACGGAAACGCGGTGTTCAAAGAATGACGGACAACCTACCCCCGGCCCGCTGGCGGCTGACCGGCATGGCGGTAAAGGACGACTCGACCTACACCGTCAGCGTGGTCGACGACGACGGAGAGACCCGCGAGTACGAGTTCACCGCCGAGAATGTCGACATCGCCGGCAGTCCCGTCCTGCTGGTCTCCGGTTTGGAGTTCGGCGACGACACCATCTGGGATCGCGAGGGTGCGGTCGCCGTTTCCGAGGCGGTACGCGCCTTCCACATAGCCCGCCAACGCACCCTCCGCCTCGGTCGTCCGTCGTAGTTTCTTCGCGGACCCGCGGAGAACCGCCCGGCCCTGGGCACAGTCCAAGGCGGTCCAAGACTTGGTTTCCGGTCCCGGCCGCCAACGCCGCCAAAGAAACCCGCCGCACCGCACCTGCACCGTCGACCGGAAACGGCTCCGGATTCTGGGGAGAAGCTGGCTACGTGTCGAATATCGAGAAGATCAACGCCGAGCCGCATGCGTTGAACCTTTTTCAACCTGGACCGCGCGGCGCTCACGCACCGCGTCCGACCTTGCGGTCCGCCGGACCGCAAGGGGAGGTTGAAAAAGGTCCATTGATGACCGGCGCCGATCGAGCACGAGGGCTGACCGGCCCGGGCCGTCACTCCACGTCGACCCGCGAGGCGGCGACGGCATCCGCAGCAATGCCGCACGGAGGCACACCTCAGGAGGCGATCGCCGGGCTGGCGCCGGCGCACCGCGCGATGCACGAGGCCCGCGATGCGGTCGCCGGGGCCATCGGTCAAGCCGGTGAGGAACGGCAACTCGTCGCGACGACGCCGACCGCCGGACTGGTCGCGATCGGCCACTACCTGGGCCTCTTTCCCGCCGAGGAGGGCCAGTGGCATCACGAGGTCCGGCGCGGACCCGACATCGAGCGGCTCACCGAGCCCGAGGCCAGGGCCTGGGCGGCACCCGGCGACCCGAGCCACCGACCATCCATCCTGGACACCCTGGTCGGCCGCGGCCTGCTGGTGCCGGTCTCCTGGGACGACGCCATCGGGTTCGCCCGCGCCCACCGCCTGCTGCCGCTGCTCTCGGGGCTCGGACCCGACCCGGAGAAGCCAGACAACTGCCGCATCGGTGCATTCGGGCGACCGATCGTCACCGTGGACCGGCTCGGCTACGAACTGTGGGTCGAAGCGGGCGGCCAGCCGTCGCTGTGGGACGCCTGCCGCAGGTTCGCCGTCACGGCCACCGAACCGACCCTGATCGACCCGTACGCGGTCCTCCTCGCCTTGCGGGACCGGCTCGACACGCTCACCTCCGCCGGGGCGGCCTGCCTCGACCTTGCCGTGCCCGCCGCTCCGGGATCGGAGTGACATGCCCACCAGCACAGCGCCGCTGATGTTCCCCGTCGGCCACTACCTCGGGCCGACCGTCGGAGCCTCCGACCCCCTCGCCGGCCCGCACCGGGTACGCGTCGCCGGACAGATCCACCCGCTGCCGGGCGGCGACCCGTACACCCTCTGGCTGCTCGCCCACACCGTCGTCGGCGCACCACAGCCCTGGACCCCGGCCCAGATCGCCGAGCCTGCCCACATCGCCGACCCAGCCCAGATCGCCGACCCGGCGCCGTGGCTGACCCCGGCCCGCCTCGACCGGGCCGTCGCCCAACTCGCCGAGCGCCGGCTGCTGCTCGTCGTCGATCCCGACGACCCGGCCGAGGCCGCTGCCATGGCGCGGTCGTATCGATGGAACAGCATGCTCCACGGCCACGGCATGCGACTCGGATGGCACGGCCGTTACGGCATCGGTGGACCCGACGGGCCGTGGATTCTCGTCGACAACCTGGCCCACGACGTCTGGCGGTGGGCACCGGTCACCCCCACCCTGTGGGACGCCTGCGAAGCCCTCGCCCCGGCGTACGAGGATCCGCGCGACGACGACGATCCCACCGTGACCGGGGCCGACGAGTTGCTGCCCCACCTGCTCCGCCGGCTGCATCTGCTGGTCTGCTCCGACGCGGGCTTCCTCGACGAGGCGTACTGAGAGGCGGGTGCCATAGCATGGGCGGCATGGCGTTGCGGCTGGCCCGGACGAGCGCGGAGGCGCACCTCTACATGGAGCTGCACCCGTGTGAATCCTGTGGGGAGAGCGGCTTCGAACCAGCCAGCTCGGTCGTCGAGGCCGAGGGTGACCTGGCCAGCCGGTACACCGGCAGTTGCCCGTCGTGCGGCACGGCCCGCGAGTTCACGTTCCGGATCCCCGACGAGATCCTGCTGCCCGGCGACGAGGACCTACGGTTCGGCGACGATCGGCCGTCCGAGCTGTTGGACGCGGGCGAGTGGCTGTGGCTGGCGGACGCGCTCGCCCGCGGCGCGCCGGCCCAGCCCAGCGGGGTGGGCGCCGAGGATCGCCAGAGCGCCCGGATCGATCTGCTCACCGCGGCCTCGGCCCTTTCCGAGGTGCTGAAGTTCGTCCCGGCGGGTGCTGACGCGGTGCCGGCGGAGGCGTTGTGGAGCGGCCGGGGTCGCGAGATCTACGCGGCCGGGCCAGGCCGATTCCGTCGGCTCCGCCTCGAAGCCGTCCGCGACACCTACCGTGACATCGCGGCCCGGTTCGGATAGCCCGATAGGGCATGGTGCCCTCCGCACGTCACCGGAGGTAGCCAACGCGGAGCGTGAACGACAGGCTCAGGACCTGCGGGGCAGATCGGCATCCGGACGCGCACGACGCTGCCGGGCTGCCCACGGCGGGACGTCCGACTCTGGATAGCTCGCACGGCGGATCGGGCGTCATGGAAACCTCATGTGTCCCGTCCGATCGTGTACGGCGGTGGCGCGAACGCGTCGACCCGGCCGCGACGGACAGAGTGAGGACCCCGTGCGCTCTCCCCTGGTGATAGCCACGCTGGCCACGACCGCCGGCAGTAGCTCAGGCGGCAACTCGTCAGCCGGCAGTAGCTCAGGCGGCGCATCGCAGCGCGACGCGACACGCCCGGTACGGACAGCGGGTGAACCGGCGGGGCGGGAGGTCAGCCATGGCCGCCGCTGACCGGGGCGCCACTGAGCGGGGCGCCGGCCCCGGGGCAACGGTCCCGGCGCCCGCCCGGACGGCCGGGCCGCCGGGCGCCGGCCAGGCCACGCCCGCCGACCCGGCACGGGTCGTCCCCGGGACCGCGCGGCTCACCGTGGCAGCCGCCCAACAGGCCACCGGCCAGGCCGCGGCCAGCCGACAGGCAGCCAGCCAGACCACGCCCGCCCAACAGGCCACCGGCCAGGCCACGGCCAGCCGACAGGCAGCCAGCCAGACCACGGCCGCTCAACAGGCCACCGGCCAGACCACGGCCGCCCAACAGGCCACCGGTCGGACCACCCGGTCGGTCCCGGACGCCCAGCCTCTGGTCCCAGCCCGGGCGACCCCGGCGCCCGCGCCGAACCCCACGACGGTCGCCGCCGGACCGCCGCCGGAGACGGCACCGGACGGCAGCCGGAGCCGGGAGTTTCTCGCCCATCTCAACCTGATCCAGGTCGTCTGCTGGCAGGTCGCCGTGCTGGCCGTGGCGCTCGCCGTCCGCCAGCCGGTGCCGGTGCTGGTCTGCGTGGCGGTCGGTGCGGCGGTACTGGTCGCGCTGACCACCGTACGGATCGGCGGTCGCTGGCTCTACGAGCACGGCGCGCTGGCCGTCGGCTACCTGTCCCGTACCCGGCGCCGCGACCTGCCCGAAGACGCCGGGAAGACCCCGGCGCTGCTGGACCTGCTGATCCCGAACTGCGCGGTACAGGCCGTCGAGACCGGTCACGGGTTGGCCATGACCGCCAGCCACCGCGGTGGCCTGACCGCCGTGCTGCAACCGCACGACGGCGGCACGGATCTGGTCGACCGGTTGCCCACGCCTGCGGCACTGGTCCCGCTCGTCGACGGGCAGCAGCGTGCGTTGGGCGTCCAGACGGTGTACCACGCCGGAGTCCGCCGGGACGTCCCGGCGAAGGTGTGGCTGGCCGTACACGCCACCCGCGGCGTCGACGTTCCCGGCGACGACGAGCTGGCACTGGTCCTGCGCAACGCCATGCGCCGGATGCGGCGCATGCTCGGCCGTGCGGGCGTACCGACCGAGCCGCTGGCCGAGGAGGCGGCGTTCGCGATGCTCGCCGGGCTGGCCCATGTCACCGGGGGACGCAACCAGGTACGCGAGGACTGGCGGTTCTGGCGCACCGGGCCCGTCTGTCAGGCCGCCTTCGAGCTGCGGGGCTGGCACCGCCTCGCCGACTCGCAGGCGCGGCGGTTGGTCGGCGAGCTGCTCACGGCGCTCACCGGCGTCGCCGTCACGGTGACGCTCGCCGCCCGGTCCGGTGACGACGGGCCACGGGTGGGCGCCGTGCTGCGCATCGCCGCGACCAGCGAGACCGCCATCGAGACGGCACTTGCCACCACGGTGGTACGCGCCACGGCCTGCGGTGTACGTCCCGCTCGACTCGACGGCACGCAGTCCCGTGGCGTGGCCGCCTCGCTTCCGATCGGAGTGTTTCTGACGTGACCGCACCTGCCGTAAACGACGGCCCCCACTCAACCCGGCCCGGGTCCGGCCCCCGGACGCTGCTGGTCGCGCCCGGGCGGCACGGCGCGTACCAGACAATCGGGGCGGCGCTGCGCGACGTACCGGACGGGGGTGTCGTCTCGGTCGCCGACGGCAGCTATCCGGAGACGTTCGAGCTGCTCGACCGCTCGCTGACGGTGCGGGCGGTCGACGGTGCGACAGTGGTCCTGGACGGCTCTGGCGGCGACTGGCCGGTGCTGGCCGTACGGGGCGGGTCGTTGACCCTGGAAGGGGTCGAGGTGCGCGCGAGCGTCGGCGCCATCCAGGTGGAGAACGCGCACCTGACGGTCGACCGCTGCACGATCAGCGCCCGGGTGGGCCCGGCGATCAGCGTGCGGGGCTGCCCCCGGTTCGCGGTGCGCCGATGCACCATCTCCGGCTCGGCCCAGGGCATCGTGGTGGAGAGCTCGTCCGGCCGGGTCGACGACAGCTCGGTTGAGGACGTGGCCAGCGACGGTGTGGTGGTCGGGCTCGGTGCTGACCCGGAGATCCGCAACTGCACCATCTCCGACTGCGGGCAGCGCGGCATCTACGTCTACCAGTACGCCCGCCCGGTCATCGAGGGCTGCGACATCTCCGGTACGACGGGCCCGGGCATCGCGGTGGCGCACCAGAGCCGACCCGTCGTACGCCGTACCCGGGTGCGGAACGTGCAGGGCGTCGGGATCGCGTTCGGCCCCGGCTGCGCCGGCTCTGTCGAGGAGTGCCAGCTGGACAACACCGCCGAGCCGAGCGTCGAGATCGCCGAGGGCGCCACGCCGACGGTGACCGAACCCGTACGACGCCCCGCCGCCACCGGCGACGTCGGGCTCGACGACCTCCTCGCCGAGCTCGACGGCATGGTCGGCCTGGCCGCGGTGAAGGCGGAGGTCCGGGGGCTGGTGGACGAGATCCAGGTCAACGAGTGGCGCCGCAAGGCGGGGCTGCCGGTGGGCGGCGTCAGCCACCACCTCATCTTCGCCGGGGCACCCGGCACCGGGAAGACCACGGTGGCCCGCACCTACGGAAAACTGCTCAAGGCGCTCGGCGTCCTCGCCCGCGGCCAGTTCCGCGAGGTCTCCCGGCGCGATCTGGTCGGCCAGTACATCGGGCACACCGCGGAGAAGACCACGCAGGTGTTCGAGGCGGCCAAGGGCGGGGTGCTCTTCATCGACGAGGCGTACACCCTGTCCAGGCAGGCCGGCTCCGGGGGCGACTTCGGCCAGGAGGTGATCGACACCCTGGTCAAGCTGATGGAGGACCACCGGGACGACGTCGCGGTGATCGTCGCCGGCTACACCGGGGAGATGACCGATTTCCTCGCCGTCAACCCCGGCCTGGCCTCGCGGTTCTCCAAGACCATCGAGTTCGAGAACTACACTCCGGAGGACCTCCTCCAGATCATCGGCAGGATGGTCGCCCAGGGCGACTACCTGATGGACGACGACGCACGCCCGGTGCTGCTGGACTACTTCGACCGGGTATCGCGCGACCCCAACTTCGGGAACGCCCGGGACGCCCGCCGGCTCTTCGAAGGGGTACGCAAGGCGCAGTCACAGCGGCTGCGCGCGCTCGGGCGGGTGCCGGACGTGACCGAGTTGCGTACGGTGACCGCCGCGGACGTACGGGCGGCGAGTGCCTGACCTGGCCTGGCCCGGAGCCGCTCTCGGCTCGTTCCCGTCCCACGGCAGCAAGATGCCGCCCGACGCCGGGCCGGAACCCCCGTTGCCTAGCATGAATGAGACGACCCACAGTGGCACCGGCACGGCAGCCAGCGAAGCTCGGGCCGGAGAGGACGACCACCGCATGACGACCGATCCCCACGACGGCGAGCTGGTCCCGCTGGGTGATGGTCCGGTGGCCACGGTGTGGGCGGGCGTACACGCCACGGCCGGTGAGGCGTTCGCGCTGAAGGTCTTCCCCGGCCGGATCGACCGGCGCACCCGGGCGGAGCTGAGCCGCGAACTGGCCCGGCTCTCCGCCCTACGCGCGCACGCCCCGGTCCTCGTCGCCGACCGCGTCGAGGAGCGCCCGGACGGCCGCTGTGCCCTGCGGATGGAGCTGTGTGCACAGTCGTTGCCGGAACTGCTCGACTCGTTCGGCCCGCTCTCCGTGGCCGATACCCTGGTGCTGGGGACCGTCCTCGCGACGGCGCTGGCAGCCGCCCACGGCGCGGGGCTCGTCCACGGCGGGGTCGTCCCCGGGAACGTGCTGTTCCGGCCCTCCGGCGAGCCGGTGCTGTCCGACTTCGGCCTCACGTTGCGCCACGCGTTTCCCCGCGATCCCCTGCGGACCGCGGACCTCCTGCCGCCGGAAACCGTCCGGGACGGCACGGCCGACGAGCGATCCGACCTCTACGGCCTCGGCGTGGTGCTCTACCTGGCCCTGTCCGGCCGCTCCCCGCATCAGGGTCCGCCCGGTGAGCGGCCGGAAGAACGCCTGTTGCGCGTGCTCGGCAACGCGGTGCCACCGCTCGATCGCCCCGGGATGCCGCCGGAACTGGTGCAGGTGGTCGCGGCGCTCCTGGCGACGGACCCGGCGGACCGCCCGGTCTCCGCGTCGGCGGTGGCCGCGCGCCTGGACGCGCTGCGGGTGCGGGTCGCACCTGCGGACCAGCCACCGCCTGCCGACCATCAGCCAGAGCCCACAGGCCAGCAGTCGCCCGCCGACCAACAGCCAGAATCCACGGACCATCCGTCGCCGGGCCCGGATCACCGACCGGAGCCCGCGAAGCAGCGCGGGTTCGACGACTTCGCCACGTCGAGCCCGCCCGAGCCGACACCGCCAGAGCCCACGGGCCGACCGTCGCCGGACCCGGAACACCGACCGGAGCCTGCGGAGCAGTTGGGGTTTGACGATTTCGCCACGCCAGGCCCGGTGGAGCCGGCACCGCCAGCGCCGACAGTGGAGAAATCACCGGCCCCTGGAGCGGAACCGCCCGAACCCACGGCGGCATCGGTCCGGCCGACGGAACCACCGGCGACCGTGGCAGCACCACCGGCAACCGTGCCAGCACCACCGGCAACCATGCCAGCACCACCGGCAACCGTGGCGGGACCGCCCAGCCCCGGAGTCGAACCACCCGACCGGACGGCGGGACCGCCGGAGACCGCAGCCAAGACGCCGGGTCCCGGAGCAGAGGTCTCCAGCCCTGCGGCCCCACGCCCGCACGGGGAGCCGATTCTCGTCTTCGGTTCGGAGAAACGGCTCCGGCGCGCCACCCGTACCCGATCCCTGCTGATCGGGGTCGGCGGGTTGGCGCTGCTCGCGGCGGTCGCCGTACCGCTCCTGCTGAACCGGCCCGGCGAGCTCACCGTCCCACCGGCCCCGGCGGGGGTCGGGGTGGTCGGCGCGGCGAGCAGCCCGGCCCGGGTGGTACGGCTCGAACTGGCCGATCCCGCCGATCACGGCAACTTCGTGGAGCTGTCCTGGCAGAGCAACGAGCCGCTGAACTTCGCCGTGATCGTCGCGGCCGAGGGCGAGCCGAACCGGACGATACTGGCGCAGCGGAAGACCACCTACCGGGTACCCGTGGATCCGGTACGCCGGTACTGCTTCGCGATCCAGGGCACCGACGGCAACCAGGTGTACGAGAGCGAGCCGAAGCCGATCCGTGGTGCCAGCTGCGTGAAGTGAGGCGGGTCAGCGGGGTGGCAGCAGCGCACGCGGGTCGAGCAGCGCCCGGAGTCGGGCCCGCCAACCGCGCCGGGCCAGTCCACGACGTACCGCCCGCACCGCCGCCCACGCCTGGCGACCGTCCCGCTCCCCCGGCGCGGCCGGCGCCCACAGCGCCCGGTCCACGATGGCGGCCAGCTCGCGGATGGCGGTCACGGTGGATCGATCGGCGACGGCGGTCGCGCTGGTCGCCAGGTCGCGTACCGTCATCCCGGCCGACATCAGGACACCGTGTGCGCGAAGTCGGTCCCGGACCTCCTCCCAGGCGCCCACCACCGCACCGGTACCCGGGCGGCGCCGGCGGCGCCAGGCCCGTCCGGCCTTCGCCGCGGGTACCCCGACGATCCACACCGCCAGCAGCACCACCGGGGCGGCGAGCAGCAGGCGCCACGCCGCGGTGCCCGGCAGGCCGGCACTGTCAGGTCGCTCCACGGCGGCCTGCTGGAGCGCGACCGATGGGTCACGGAGCTCCTCCGGTGCGGGGAGCTGCGCCCGTACCTGTGCCGCGGCGGCGGACAGCCCGGCACCGGTCGCGGCGCCCCCGGCCGACGACCCGCCCGCCGGATCCAGCGGTACCCAGCCGATCCCCCGCACGGCGACCTCGGGCCAGGCGAGTACGTCGCCGTTGCGGACCGTGTACCGCCCGTCCAGGTCGGGACTGGTCGGTGCGCGGAAGCCGACGACCAGGCGCGCCGGGATGCCCCGGATCCGCGCCAGCGCCACGTACGCGGCAGCGAACTGTTCGGTCGTGCCCCGCCTGGCCTGCAACAGGAAGTCGGCCAGCTGTGGCCAGGAGTGCCCGGTGGGCAGGTCCTGCCCGGTGGCCAGCCGGTAGTTCTCCCGCAAGAAGCGTTCCAGCACCAGGGCAGCCTGGAAGGACGGGCGCAACCCGCCGGTCGCCCGCTCGGCGAGTTCGGCCACCCCGGACGGCACCGGGCCAACGCCGCCGAGCCCGCCCGGGGCGACCGGGTCGATCGCGGCACCCGCGAGCGCCTCGGCGTCGACCGCCGGCTGCCACCAGCTCAACGTGTACCGTGCCGCACCGTCGGATCCGGGCAGCAGCAGCGTTCCGTGGTCCTCCTCGACCAGCGGATCGACATCGCGTACCCCGGCGGGCCAGGTCTGGCTCGGCAACCACGGGCCGGCACCGGCGGCGTACGCGTCGATCTCGATCTCGGCGGACCGGGCGTGCACCGGTACGGTCACCGCGGGGCCCGGCCGCAGCTCGATACCGAGCCGCCGGTACCGCCCGCCGGGGTGCCAGTTCACCCCGTCGAAGCCTTCGAGCACCACCAACGGCCACCGGTCCACGCCCTCGCCGCCGCTCACCCGGAACACGGCGGTACCGGGGTGGGCGAGCCGGTACGCGATCTCGTCCAACGGGCTGGCCACCCGGGTCTCGGCGAGCGGGGCCGTCCGGTCAGCGCCCAGCGAGTATCGCGGCGGCACGGTCGGCGGCAACAGCCCGGCCAGCATCACCGCCACCCCGGCCAGGGCCACCGCCGGGACGATGCGCGGCAGCAGGGCCGCAGCCGTGCCCCAGGCAGCAACGATTCGGCCTCCGCGCCGGTGGCCGGCGCTCCGGATCGGGCGAGGGCCGGACCTCGGTGGCCCCGCACGGTCGGACTCCGTCCCGCCGCCGGTGGCAAGCAGGACTCCTGCGACCGCGGCGTAGCCGAGCGCGGCGGCGACCGCCGGGCCGGGTGGCAGCGGGGCGTAGAACTGGCTGAGGAGGGCGACGGCGAAACTCGGTGCGAGGGCCAGCAACGGGCTGCCCGGCCGGTCCAGCAGCTCGACCCCGAGCACACCGGCGAGCACCACCAGCAGCGGGACGAACAGCAGCAGCTCGGGATCTGGCCGGGCCGGCCAGGTCGACTGGAGGGCGAGCTGCCAGGAGCCGGTGACGCCGGCGGCCAGGGCGCGCAGCGTCCGCCCGGTGGGCAGCCCGGCCACCGTCGTCGACCGGAGCACCGTCTCGACGACGGCCAGCAGGCCGACGACCGCCAGCAGCAGCGGGCGCCAGGGCAGCAGGGCCTTGCGCCGGGCACAGGCCAGCGTGGTCAGCAGCACCGCCAGCGCCGGTACACCGATCGGGAACAGCAGCGCGGGCACGCCGAAGACCGGTGCGAAGAGCATCCCCACGACGACGGCCGCGAGTACCACGCACGTGGCGGGTACGGCCCGGGGTGCCGGGCTCATCCGAGCGTCTCGTTCCACCGGCGTACCGCCTCTTCGGCGCTGTCCGCGTGCAGGACCCGGATCCAGGTCGCCGCGTCGGGCCGGCGGCGCGCCGGCTCCGGCTCGGCAGGACTTTCGCCGGACGGCGGCCCGGAACCGTCCCCGGTCCGGCCCAGGACGATGACCACGATCATCGGAAACCGGTGCCGCAACGCGGTCACCGCGGCGGGCGGCGTCTCCCCGGCGGTGACCGCCACCAGGCAGCCGCCGGCCGGGCCGCTCGTGGCCAGCGACGGCGGCACCAGGTCGGCCGCGCGTACGTCGTCCCGGCGCAGGGCGCACAGCTCGTCGAGCAGCCGGCGTGCCGCGGGTGCCCCGCCGGCAACGGCGAGGTCGAGACCGGCCGAGGTGACCAGGCGGGTATGGTGTCCCGCCCGGGCGGTGGCGCCGAGCAGGGACGCCGCCAGGTCCACCGCTTCCTCGAACCCGGCGGCAGTGAGCGGGGCGGGGCGGGTGTCGAGCAACAGGGTGAACCTCGGCTGTTCCGGATCGGCCAGGTCGCGAACCATCAACCGCCCCGTCCGGGCGGTCGCCTTCCAGTGCAGGTGCCGTACCTCGTCGCCGGGGACGTACTCCCGGACGTCCAGGAGCTGCGCCGAGCCCCGCAGCGCGCCGTCGGTGGGGCCCTCGTGGTGGTGCCGGGGGTAGCCGGCCATCGGCGCCCGCGCCGGGAACTGCCGGGGGTGCACCCACAGGGTCGCCGACTCCCCGACGTGCGGCTCGCCGCGGGCCAGCCCGAACGGATCCACCCCGTGCAGCGTCAGCGGGCCCACGGTCAGCCTGCCGCGCACGGCGGTCGGCACCTCGTAGTGGTGGACCACCTCGGCACCGGCCGCCAGGGCCCGTACCCGGACGGTCCGGGTCGCTCCCCCGGCCGCGTCGGTGGCCACGAATCCACTCCGCCGACCACCGCCCGGATTGCGGACCCGCAGGCTGGCCAGCGCGGGTCTGCCCCGCTCGACCCGTTCGGGGTAGACCGAGCGGCGCACCTCGACCGGCCGGCGGCGCGCGGTGAGCAGGACGGCGGCCAGCACGGCGCCGAGCAGGACCGCACCCAGCGCCCGCAGCATCGGGTAACCGCCCCAGAGCCCGAAGGCGAGCAGCGGCACCGCGACGGCGAGCACGACGATGCCGCGGCGGGTCAGGCGCACGGTCAACCCGCCGCGCTGGCGGCGGGCGTGGGGACCGAGGCGAGCAGGTCGGCGACGATCTCGGCGGCGGCCCGCTGGTTCATCTCGGCCTCCGGGGTGAGCACGAGCCGGTGGGCCAGTACCGGCCCGGCCACGTCCTTGACGTCGTCGGGCGTGACGAAGTCGCGTCCCTCGATCGCCGCGAGCGCCCGCGCGGTACGCACCAGCGCGATGCTGCCCCGTACGCTGGCGCCGTACCGCACCGCGGGGTGGTCGCGGGTCGCCGCGGTGAGCCGGGCGGCGTACTCGTACACCGCCCGGTCAAGGTGCGACGTCCGTACCTCGACGATGGCCTCCCGCAGCGCCGCGACGTCGACGACCGCGGATAGGTCGTCCGGGGTCACCCCCGCGCAGTCACCCATCATCACCAGCACCTCGGAGTCGAGGTCGGGGTAGCCCACCGACAGCCGCATCAGAAATCGGTCCAGCTGCGCCTCGGGCAGTCGGTAGGTGCCCTCCAGCTCGATCGGGTTCTGGGTCGCGACGACCAGGAACGGCCGGGGTACCTCGTGTCCGGTCCCGTCCACCGTGACCCGCCGCTCGGACATGACCTCCAGCAGCGCCGACTGGGTCTTCGGGGTACCGCGGTTGATCTCGTCGGCGACCACGATGTTGGCGAACACCGCGCCGGGGTGGAAGGTGAACCGCTCGTCCTTCTGCTGGTAGACGGTGACCCCGGTGATGTCGCTCGGCAGCAGGTCCGGGGTGAACTGGATCCGGCTCCACCGTCCGCCGATGCTGCGGGCGAGGGCCCGGGCGAGGCTGGTCTTGCCGAGCCCCGGCACGTCCTCGATCAGCAGGTGACCCTCGGCGAGCAGGCCGGCGACGGCCAGCCGTACGAGCTCGGGCTTGCCGCGGATCACCCGCTGCACGTTCTCGGAGATCCGCGCGGCGATCTCCGCCGGGCTGGAAGCGCTCACCCTGCCCTCCACAGGTAGCGATTGGACTCGACACCGTCGACGGTGACCCAGACGTACGACCCGACCGAGTCGTACGGGAAGTCCTCGAAGGTGAGGTTTCCCCTGCTGTCGGTACGCCGGGTGGCGCCCGAGTTGAAGTCCGGCCACCTGCTGGAATCCGGCTTGATGTGGTAGTCGGTGTTCGGGCTGAACCCGCGCAGCACGATGTGGAAGTACGCGCAGTCCGGCTCGTGGCACCTGTCCTCGTACGTGGTGTCGCTGCCCCGGGAGACGGTGACCGACCGGGGTGGTGGTGGCACCTTGGCCCGTACGGTGGCCGGCGATCCGCGCCCTGCGGAGTTCCGCGCGACCACGGTGATCCGGTAGGTGGTGTCCCGGGTGAGACCGGTGATCGTCGTCGAGCGGGCGTCGCCGGGCCGGGTGGCCGAGCGGCTGGTCCCGCCCGCGGCCGGCACCCACGTGACCTGGTACGCGCTGACCGCGGCTCCGTTCGCGGCGGCGCCGCTCCAGGTGACCCGGAGATTGGCGCCCTGGCTGGTCGCGCGCAGATTCCCCGGCATCCCGGGCGGGCTGGCCGGTATCGAGCGGGGTGCGGGGGCCGTCCGCCGTGGGGGAGCCGGATCGTCCCCCGTGGGCCTGTCCGGGGAGCGCGGGCCGGGGCTGGGCAAGCGCGGGCCGGGGTCGGGCGAGCGCGGGCCGGGGTCGGGCCTGGTGGACGGGGGAACCGGGGTACCCGACGGTCCCCGCCCCTCGTTGCCGACCACCGGCACCAGCCCGCCCGTGCCGCCGGGGTCGACCACCAGCACGTGCCGGCCCTCGGCGCCGTCGACGTAGACCCGCTCGTCCTCACCACGGATCAGCGTGGGTTCACCGGCCTCCGGTGGCAGCGGAGTGCTCCACTGCTGCTCGCCGCCGCTGTTGTAGGTGAGCACGGCGTTGCGTTTCAGGTCCAGCAGCACCACGGACGACCCGGCGACGGACGGGGCCGAGTACGTGCCGTCGGGCAGAGCGACCGTTACCGGCGGCGCACCCATCCGGCCCGCGTCCAGCCCGGCGGCGTCGACCAGCTGCATCCGCCGCCCGGTGGGATCGAGGATGGCGACCCGGCCACCGGCGTCGACCGGCGCGACGCGTGCGGTGGGCAGGACGTCCAGCCCGATCGGCGTCGGGCGGCCGAGGCCGTGCTCGGCGACCCGGCTCAGCGTGTCCGCCGCGGTGTCGACGAAGACCGGCTGCTTGCCGACCACGGTGAGCGCGCCGGTGTGTCCGGCCGGCGCGGCGGCCGGGCAGGAGATCCGGTCGGTGCCGGCCGCCAGCCGGCAGAGCACCCCGGAGTCGACGCGGTGCAGCCAGAGCGTGCCGTCCGGGGTCACGACGGGCTCACCGAGTACACCGCCGGCCGGAATCGTCGCCGGGGAGTCGCCGAGCCGCACCACGCGCCCGGCCTCCCGGTAGACCAGGTACGGCCCGCCGGCCACCTCGATGGCGACCGGACGCTCGCCGGTGGGCGGGGTGAGGGTCCGTTCGACCGCCAGGCTCGACTTGCCGAACTCGATGACCCGGGAACGGCCGACCACGTAACCGCTCGTGTCGCCCTGCACCACCTGGCTGCCTGGTTCGATGCCGGGCACCGGCGCCCGGGCGTCGACCCGGCGTGCGGACCCGTTGACGTGGACGACCTGGCCCAGCGACGGACTCGCGACCCAGTGGCCGCCCTGGGCGAACCGCAGCTCGGGGGTTGGCGCGACCGCCCCGGTGGCCGCCGCCGTCACGGCGGCGAGACTGGCGCCCACCAGCAGCACCAGCGGCAACCGCCGGCGCCACAGCGGACCGCGGTCACGCCACGAGCCGGCGTCGTACCAGGCGCGGAGGCGGTGCCCCAGGCGCATGCCGCGCCAGGAGCGTACGAGGTGGCGAAGCGAAATGCCCAGCTTGGTCACCCAACGAGCATAAGAGGCCGGATACACGACCGGTCCATCATCGATACAACATTCAGGAATCGTTGGTGCCCAGGACGAGTTCGAAGATCGCTCCACCCTCCTCCGCGTTGTAGACGCGCAGCACCCCGCCGTGCGCCCGCGCCACCCAGCGCACGATGGAGAGACCGAGTCCGCTCGACCCGCCGCCACTGTTGAACCGGTCGAAGGTCTCCTGCGCGATCGCGGCGTCGATGCCCGGGCCGTGGTCGGCGACCATGAGCCGCCCGCCGGCGACGGTGATGTGGACGATCGCCCGGTCGCCCGGCCGCCGGCCGTGGCGCAGCGCGTTGTCCAGCAGATTGCCGACCGCCCGCTGCACCAGAGCGGGGTCGACGTCCACTTTTGTCGGTGCGGCGGTCACCGTCACCTGTGCCCCGTCGGTCGGCGTCTCCTCCACCACCGTCGTGACCAGTTGGTCCAGCCAGACCGGCTGGATGGCGAGCTGCTCGACACCGGCGGCCAGCCGTGCCCGTACCAGCAGCCCGTCGATGATGCTGCCCATCCGCCCGGCGAGCTGGACGGTACGCGGCAGCAGGTCGGCGCGCTGGGTGGGGTTCTCCAGTGCCGTCTCGGCGAGCGCGCGCAGCGCCGCCACCGGCGTACGCAGGTCGTGCGCGGTGTCGGCGAGCAGCACCTCCTGCTGTTCGAGGGCGGCCGCGGCGGGCCGGAGCGCCCATCCGGAGAGCAGGTGGCCGGCCACCCCGACGGCGGCCACCAGCAGCACACAGCCGGTGACCACGAACAGGAGCATCCGGTGGTGCCGGTCCTGCTCCGGCCCCGCGTCGACGGCCGCGACCACGGCGCCGATGTACTGCCCCCGGGAGTTGCGGAACGGCTCGGCGCCGACCCGGACCAGCTCCCCACCCGTCCCCCGGACGTAGCCGTTGAGCAGGCGGCCGGTACGCACCGCCTCCGCCGCCAGGCTGGCGAGCAGCGCCGGATCCAGCGGTACGCAGCTCTGCTGACTGAAGTGGCCGCTGAACCGCTCGGCGCCGCCGGGCAGGATCGCGAACTGCGGACACCGGGTGTTGAGTTCGTCCTCGCTGACGAACGCCGTGATGAGGGTGCCGTCGTACTGGATCAGCCGGGTCACCGTGGAGGTCACCCGGCGCAGCTCGCCGTCGAGCCGCTGCTCCCCCAGGTCCGCGTCCAGCCGGATCGCGAGCCCGGCGAGCACGATCGAACCGGCGGCGGTCACCACGGTGAAGAGCAGCGCGAGCCAGCGGCGCCGTCGGTGCAACCGGGCCGTCGTCGGGGTGGTCACCGGTGTCACCGCGGCCCGGCGAGTCGGTACCCGTGCCCCCGTACGGTGTGGATCAGTTCCGGTTCGCGCAGCTTCACCCGCAGCCGCCGCACCACCGAGTCGACCACGTTGGACATCGGGTCGGTGCTGGTGTCCCAGCAGTGCTCGATCAGCTCGGCCCGACCCACGGCCTGCTCCGGCCGGGCGATCAGGTATTCCAGCACGGCGAACTCCTTCACCGTCAGGGTGAGCAGCACGCCGGCGCGGCGGACCTCCCGGCGGGCGCAGTCCACCACGAGGTCGGCGTGCCGGAGCACCGAGGGACGCCCCGAGCCGGCCCGCCGGACCAACGCGCGCACCCGGGCCGCCATCTCCGCCACGGCGAACGGCTTCACCAGGTAGTCGTCGCCGCCCTGGGCGAACCCCGCCACCCGGTCGGCGACACTGTCCCGCGCGGTCAGGAACAGCACCGGTACCGCCCAGCCCTGCTGCCGGCGGCGGTGCACGTACCCGATGGCGTCGCCGTCGGGCAGCATCCGGTCGAACACGACGCAGTCGTACCTTCCGGCGGAAAGCGCCGCGTCGGCGGCGGCGATGTCGGCCGCCTGGTCGACCCGCAGTCCCGTTCCGAGCAGTTCGGTGGTGACCGCCAGCCGCAGGTTCTCGTCGTCCTCGACCACCATCACCCGCACCGGGGGCCTCCCGTGGATCGTGTCATCGGAACCTCATGTACCGGGACGGATGGTAATGCCCAGTGGAAGCTGCCGTTGGCGGCGCGGGTCGATCGGGAGGTATGGGGTTGGTGCTCTTCCACGTGCTGGGCCCGCTCGAGGTGCACTGCGCCACCGGCACCCGCCCGATCGGCGCGGGCAAGCGCGCGGCTCTGCTGGCGATCCTGCTGACGAAGCCTAACGCCTGGCTGACGATCGACGAGCTGATCGCGACCATCTGGCCGGAACAGGCCGTGCCGGCCTCGGCGGAGGCCAACCTGAAGACCTATGTCTGGACGTTGCGCCGGCGCCTGCCGGACCACAACGGTGGTCCGCGGATCGAGAGCCGTCCCGGCGCGTACCGGATCCGGATCGGTCGCGGTGAGCTGGACGTCGACCGGGTCGGCGAACTCGCCGAGCAGGCCCGGCTCGCCTCGGCGGGTGGTGACCCCGGCACCGCGGCCGCCCGGCTCGACCAGGCGCTGCGGATGTGGCGCGGGCGGCCGTTCGCGGAGCTCGACGGGACGGCGGCCACAGAGGTGCTGACCAATCTCGACGACCTGCGCCTGGGGCTGGCGGAACAGCTCGCCGAGGCCCAGCTCGCGGCGGGTCACGGGCAGGACGCTCTGATCACGCTGCGGGCGATCACCGTGGACGCCCCGCTGCGCGAGGCGGCCTGGGCACAGCTGATCCGGGTACTTCACGTGACGGGCCGGCGGGCCGAGGCCCTGGCCGCGTACCGCCAGGCCCGGGAGCTGCTCTCCGCCGAGCTGGGAGTCGAACCGGGAGCCGCACTCGCCGAGGCGTACCGGCTGGCGCTGGGCGATTCGCACCGGACGGCGCTCGGCGGCGCCCCTGGCGGGTCGGTGCGCCGGGAACTGCCCCGGGACGTACCGCTCGCCGGTCGCCGAGCCGAGCTGGCCGCCGTACGCCGGGCCGCGCACGACGCCGCGCCCGTGGTGCTGGTGGAGGGCATGGCCGGGGTGGGTAAGACCGCGCTCGTGGTACACGCGGCCCACCAGCTGGCGGCGGACCATCCGGACGGACAGTTCTTCGTACGCCTGGGCGACGCCGGTCACCCCGGTACGTCCACAGCGGCGGCCGCGCTGGACCGGCTGCTGCGCGGCGTCGGCGTACCCGACTCGGAGATCCCGCGCGACCTGGACGAACGGTCCGCGCTGTGGCGGTCGGAGCTGGCCCGGCGGCGCGTACTGCTGGTGTTGGACGACGTCCCCGGCCCGGATGCGCTGGCACCGCTGCTGCCCGCCGCTCCCGGCTGCCTGGCCCTGGTCACCACGCGGAACCGCGGCTGGCATCCGGGCGGCGCGACCCGGATCAGCCTGGCACCGCTGGGAGCGGAGGACTCCGCCGCGCTGTTCCGGTCCGCGCTCGGTGGGCGAGGTGCGGACGCGGACCGGCGGACCCTGCTCGCCGTCGGGCAGCGCTGCGGTGGGCTTCCGGCCGCGCTGCGCGACGCCGCCGCCCGGTTGCAGTGCCGACCACACTGGACGCCGCGGCGGCTGGTCGAGGAGCTGGACGACGATCCGTGCCGGGTGCTCTCCGACGCGGTACGACGCTCGATAGTCGACGCCGGTCGCCGGCTGGCCGGTCGGGAGCTGGCGGCGTGGTACGCCCTCGGCGACCTGCCGGGCGAGTTCGGACCCCCCGCCGCCGCACGGGCGCTGGGGGTCCCGGTGGGCGCGGCGCGAATGGCCCTGGAGACGCTGGTCGACCAGGGACTACTGGACGTCGCCAGCGCGGAGCGCTACCGCAGCCACGTCCTGGTCCGGCATCTGGCCCGGTGTACGGCGCCGGCCGGCCACCCGTTTCGGGAACACCACCGTGACCGCCGGGTGGCCTGAGGCGGGCGGCACACCGATGACCGCCGAGCCGGGCAACCACACGAGTGGCCGAGGAGGAGCCCCATGACCGTCAACCCGCTGACCACTCTCCGGGACCGGTGCTCACCGGCCCGGCCCGCTCGCCCGTCCGTGCCGCACCGGTACGGGCAGCCGCTGGTGTTGTCGACCCATGCCGCGATCACGGCGGCGCTGGCCGCAGCGAACCACGACGTCCTCATCGCCAGCACGCAGTGCACGGCCGGGACCGAGCCGCTCGGCATGCTCCGGCGGATCGACCACGAGAACCTGCGGCGCGGGGTACGTTATCGCGTGCTGTTCCCGGACCGTGCCCGTACCGTCCCGGCGCTGGCCCTCCAGCTGGGCAGCCTCGCCATGGCCGGTGCCGAGGTACGTACCGCGCCCGACGTCCCGACGGACGCGACGGTGGTCGACGAGGCGGTGGCCATGCTCCCCTTCGAGTTGCCGGACAGCCGGTCGGGTGACGTCGCGGTGTTCCACCTGCCCAGTGTGGTGAGCACGGTCGTCGAACTCTTCGAGCAGGTCTGGCCCTCGGCCGTGTCGCTCATGGCGTCGGACGTACCGGACCGGGCCGGGCTGACCGAGCGGGAGCGGGAACTGCTCAGGCTGCTCTCGGTGGGCTGCACCGACGAGTCCGCGGCGGCCCGGCTCGGCGTCTCGGTGCGTACCGTTCGCCGGACGATGTCCGGGATCATGAACCGGCTCGGCGCCCGCAGTCGGTTCCAGGCCGGGATCAAGGCGGCCGATCGCGGCTGGCTGGTACGGCGACCCTGATGGGTGCGCCGGCCGGATACCGTGTGCAGTTGTGCGGGTACTGATCACCGAGGACGACGACATTCTCCGGTTGGCCCTGGACGCGTCGCTGCGTGGTGCCGGGTTCGCCGTGGACACCGTGATCGACCTGCCCGAGGCCGACGAGGCGCTGAGCGTCAACGGCTACGACTGCGCGGTGTTCGACCGGATGCTGCCGGCCGGCGACTCGCTACGCTACGTGGCGGGCCGCCGGCGTGCCGGGTGGGACGTGCCGGTGCTGTTCCTCACCGCCCGGGACGCGGTGAGCGACCGGATCGACGGACTGGCCTGGGGCGACGACTACCTGGTCAAGCCGTTCGCGGCCGCCGAGCTGGTCGCCCGGGTGGGCAGCCTGTGCCGGCGGGGCGACACCGGCCGAGCCCCGGTGCTGCGGCACGGCGACATCGAGCTGGACGTCGGAAGGCACGAGGCCCGGCGCGCGGGCCGGATACTCGCCCTCACCGTCAAGGAGTTCAAGGTGCTCGAACGGCTGCTGGCCGCGGGCGGCGAACCGGTCCGCCGCGCCGAGTTGATCGCGGTCGCCTGGGACGAGCTGGTCCCCCCCACGTCGAACGTGCTCGACGTGCTGATCGCGCAGCTGCGGCGCAAGCTCGGTACGCCACCGGTGCTGCACACCGTACGCGGAGTCGGTCACCTGCTGCGCTGACTCCCGCCGCTGGCGGGACCACCCCGCCCCACCCCACCTTGCCGCCGATGCCGTCGATCCGGCCCGCCGAGCACGCCGCCGGACCGGCCGGACGGCCGCCCGTCAGTCCCGGGTCAGCAGGTAGGCCCGATCCGGGTCGATCCGCACGTTGACGTTGGTGCCCTCGGCGAGGGCCTCCCGGGGATCGGCACCGGGGTCGGTCACCGCCAACGTGCCGCTGGTGGTCTCGATCTCGTAGTCCACCGCCGGTCCGTGGAACGTCGAGCGGAGCACGACGCCGATGCCGGTCCCGCCGTCGGTGACCGGCGTCAGCTTCATGGTCTCCGGCCGGGCCATCAGGTAGGCGTTGTCGTCGTTCGCCGACACCGTCGGGTGGGCCGCCGCGGTCAACCGCTGCCCGAGGGCGTGCACCACGGCCCGGCCGTCGCTGACACCCTCCGGCACCACCTCGATGAAGTTGGCCCGCCCGATGAAGTCCGCGACGAAGACGCTCGCCGGGCGCAGGTAGATCTCCCCCGGCGTGGCCACCTGCTCGACCCGTCCCCGGTTCATCACCACGATCCGGTCCGACATGCTCATCGCCTCGTCCTGGTCGTGCGTGACGTAGATGCTGGTGATCTCGAACATCCGCTGGATCCGGCGGATCTCCGCGCGCATCGAGCCCCGCAACTTGGCGTCCAGGTTGGACAGCGGTTCGTCGAAGAGCAGCACCTTCGGCTGCACGACCAGGGCCCGGGCCAGGGCGACCCGCTGCTGCTGGCCGCCGGAGAGTTCGTGCGGGCTCCGGTCCTGCAGACCGACCAGGTTCATACTGGTCAGCGCCATCCGCATGCTGGTGGCGACCTCCTGGCGGCTACGCCGACGCAGCCTGAGCCCGTACGCGATGTTCTCGCCGACCGTGAGGTGCGGAAAGAGCGCGTAGCTCTGGAACACCATCGCCATCGGACGCCGCTGCGGTGGCATCGAGTCGATCACCTTGTCGTCGAGCCGGATCTGCCCGCTGGTGGCGTCCTCGAATCCGGCGACCATCCGCAGCGTGGTGGTCTTGCCGCACCCCGACGGCCCGAGCAGCGTGATGAACTCGCCCGGGGCGACGTCGAGGTCGACCGCGTCGACGGCGGTGACCGTGCCGGTACGGCTGGAGAACGTCTTGGTCAACGCCTCTAGACGCAGGCGTCCGGTGCCGGCACCGGCGGACGCGGCCACGGCCAGGTCGGGCACCACAGCGGTCATCGTTTCGGCCTTTCGGTGTCGGTGGCGACGCGGTTCAGGTTGGCGCCCGCGCCGACGATGAGACGGATGAGCGCGAAGGCCGCCAGCACGATGGCGGTCAGCACGGTGCAGTAGGCGAACGCCACCCCGTACCGGCCGGTGCTGGCGGCGCTCAGCACCTGGGAGGTGATGATCTTCGTCTCCGGCGTGACCAGCAGGACGATCGTCGAGATCGAGGTCATGCTGCGGGCGAAGCTGTAGCTCAGGCCGGTCAGCAGCGCCGGCCGGATCAGTGGCAGGGTGACCCGCCGGAAGGTGTAGAGCGGACCCGCTCCGAGGTCGGTCGAGGCCTGCTCGATCTGCGGGTGGATCTGGGTCAGGGCCGCGACCGCGGTGCGCTGGCCGGCGGGGAGGCTCCGGATGACGTACGCGACGACGATCGCCGCCGCCCCGCCGGCGATGGCGCTGCCGCCGACCAGGCTGGGGAAGACCTCGACCGGGCCGAGCCACCGCTCCGGCCGGTACGCGAGCACGAAGCCGATCCCCAGCACCGTGCCCGGTACGGCGACCCCGAGCGTCCCGGCCAGGTCCAGCAGCCCGGCGGCCCGGCGCAGGTGCCGGACCACGAGCCAGGAGATGACCAGCCCGAAGACCGCCGCGACCGGGGTGGCGAGGGCCGCGAACATGACGGTGTCGAGCACGGCTTCCCGCCCCACCCCGGCGACCACCTCCCGGAGGTACTCCAGGGTCAACGTGTTGTCCACGCCGAAGACCCGGGTCACCGAACCGAGCAGCACCGTGCCGTAGACGCTGAGGATGAGCGCCGCCGCCAGCAGCGCGAGCCCGAAGATCGGCCACCGTACCCAGTTGTCGATCAGGTGCACGCTGCCCGAGGGCCGCCCGGTGATGGTGGTCCGGACCTTGCGGTTCAGCCAGTACCGCTGCGCGACGTACAACCCCAGCGAGGGCACGAGCAGGATGACGCAGTAGACGGCGGCGCTGGTGGTGTCGTACTCGCCGGTGACCGCCAGGTAGGCCCGGCTGGCCAGCACCGTGTAGTCACCGCCGAGGACGAGCGGGTTGGCCAGGTCGGCGATCGCCTCCACGAAGAGCAGTAGGAATGGCGCCACCAGCCCCGGTGCCAGCAACGGCAGGATGACCGTGCGCAGGGTCCGCCACCGGCTGGCCCCGAGGTTCATCGCGGCCTCCTCCAGTGCCGGGTCCAGCCCACGGAGCATGCCGAGCAGGCCGAGGTACGCCACCGGGAAGAGCGACAGGGAGAGCACGAAGACCAGTCCGTCGAGCCCGTAGATGTCGTACTCCAGGCCGAGGAGGCCGTTGCTGATCACGCCCCGCCGGCCGTAGAGCACGACGGTGGCGGTGGCGACCGCGAACGGCGGGCTGACGATCGGCACCAGCGCCACCACGTGCAGGATCCGCTTGCCCGGTACGGCGAGGCGGGTCTGGACGAAGGCGAAGAGGAACCCGAGCGCCGTCCCGCAGAGCCCGACCAGCACGCCCAGGACCAGCGTGTTGCGCAGGATCGTCAGGTCGACCGGGGAGCTGAAGAAGCGCGCGTAACGCGGTAACGCCGCCGGTCCGAACGCCGCCGCGAGGACGGCGACGAGCGGGACGACGCTGCCGACCGCCACCAGACCGACGCAGGCGACGAGCAACAGTCGGATGCCGAGGTCGAGCCGCCGCCGGCGCCGGCGGCGCGGTGGCGCCGCCGGGCCGGGGGCCAGCTCCGGTTCGTGGATCAGGGCGGTCATGACTTCGGCGCCTGGGCCACTTCAGCGTCGAACCGCCGGTTCAGCGCGGTCTTCGCCGCACCCGCCGCGACCGCGTCGTATTCGACCAGCCTGATCGTGCTGAGGTCCACGACCTTGTCCGAGACCTTCGCGCCCGGATTGGTCGGGAACTGGTACGACTTCACCGTCGGCCCGATCTCCTGTGCCTCGACCGTCAACGCCCAGTCGACGAACTTCCGGCCGCTCTCCGGGTTCTTGGCGCCGCTGACCAGCGCCACCCCGCCGGTTTCGTAGCCGGTTCCCTCGGCCGGGAAGGAGACCACCAGGTCGGGGAAGCCCGCTTCCCTGGCCGCCACGCAGTCGTGGGAGAAGATCACCCCGACCGCCACCTCGCCACGGGCCGTCATCTGGGCGGGTGCCGCACCGGACTTGGTGTACTGCAACACGTTCGGGTGCAGCCGGCGCATGTACTCCAGCGCCTTGTCCTGGTCGCCGCCGGCGAGCAGCACCTGGGTCCAGAGCGCCGTGTACGCGGTGCCCGAGGTGGACGGATGGGCGATACCGACGTCCTTGGCGAGCAACGGATCGAGCAGGTCAGCCCAGGAGTCCGGCACCTCGATCCCGGCCTCTCGCAGCAGCTTCGGGTTGGCGCAGAACCCGAGCGCCCCGACGTAGACGCCGGTCCAGAGCCCGGACGCGTCCTTGTACTTGGCCGGGATCGCGCCGGCGTTCGGCGAGGCGTACGCCTCCAGCATCCCCTCCGCGGCGCCGGCGGCGTAGCCGTCGGCCGGGCCGCCGTACCAGACGTCGAACTCCGCGTTGCCCTTACCGGCCTTGATCCGGGCCAACGCCTCGCCGCTGGAGAGCCGTACGAAGTCGGCCCTGACCCCGGTCGTCTCGCTGAACTGCGCCGTGGTCGCCGCGCACCACTCCTCCGTCCCGCCGCACACGACGTGCACGACGCCGCCGTCCGCCGTACCACCGGAGCCGTTGCCCGGCTCCCGGGCGCAGCCGGCGGCCAGGACGAGGACCGCCGCGCACCCCAGCCAGCTCACGCCGCGCCGAAATCGACTCGCCATCGAATCCCGACCTCCCAGGTTGTCGCAATATTGCGGCCAGGTTAGAGGCGGGTGACGGACGCTCCGGTAACACATCCGTGAGCCCTGGTGACACCGCCGTTACCTGGATCCGCCCTCCGGAGGGTCGCGGAGGGAGTCCGGCATCAGATAGCCGACACCGCGCAGGGTACGGATGTATCCCGCTCCGTCCGGGGTCGCCGCCAACCGGGAGCGCAGCCGGTAGACGGTGGACTTGACCACGTCCCGGCCGCCGATCAGGTCGGTCGTCCCCCACACCGCGCGGAGCAGGTCCTGCCAGGACTGCGGGGTGCCGCGTCGGGCCGCGAGGTGGGCGAGCAGCTTGAACTCGGTGTACGGCAGGTTGAGCTGACGTCCGGCGAGCACGACGGTCCGGTTGGTCAGGTCGATCACCAGCTTGCCGACCCGGATCGCGGAGCCGGTGTCGCGGCGCCGGCGTACCAGTGCCTGGGCCCGCAGCGCCACCTCGCGGGGGTGGAACGGCTTCGTCACGTAGTCGTCGGCCCCGTGCTCCAGCCCGGCGATCACGTCGTCCTGTTGGGACAGGGCGGTGAGCAGCATGATCGGGACCTCGGACCGGGCGCGGATCCGCTGGCAGAGGCTCAACCCGTCCATGGTCGGCATGAGCACGTCCAGCACGACCAGGTCGACCGGCCGGGTCCGCAGCAGGTGCAGCGCGGTCGCGCCGTCGTGCGCGACGAGCACGGAGAACCCCTGGGTCTGCAGGGCGAACTCGATGATCACCGTCATCTGCGGTTCGTCGTCGACGACCAGGGCCGTCGGACCGGACCGGTCGGCCCGGGCTTCGACCGGACCGGTCACGACCCGGTACCGGCCGGCGCGGTCCGGGGCAGGGTGAAGAGGAATGTGGTTCCCCGCCGCGACGCGGTGTGCACCATGATCTCGCCTCCGTGTAGCTCCACTATCGTCTTGGTGATGACCAGGCCGAGCCCGGTCCCGTCGGCCAGCGGTCGGCCGGTGGCGAACCGGTGGAACAGCCGGTGCCGCTCCTCCCGGCTCATGCCGGCCCCGTCGTCGGTCACGTAGACGGCGATCCCGGTGTCGATCGGCGTCACCCTGACGTCGATGCTGCCACCGGTCGTGGTGAACCGGCTGGCGTTGGAGAGCAGGTTGGTCAACGCCTGGGCCAGCAGCATCGGATCGGCCTCGATCCTCGGCGTCACCTGCGGGGCGTCCAGACTGATCCGCTGCTGGCGCTGCGCGCAGAGTGGACGCATCGCCGTGACGACGTCCCGGGCGACCACCGACAGGTCCACCCGTTCCAGTTTCGGGGTGAAGAGCCCCGACTCGATCTTCGCCTGGATCAGCAGGCTCTCACAGAGCCCGATCACCTGGGTGGACTGGTGGTCGAGCACCTGGAGTAGCCGGCGCTGCGCTGGCGTCAGCGGGCCCGGCATCCCCTCCCGGAGCAGGTCCACCGCCCCTTTGATCATGCTGAGCGGGGTCCGCAGTTCGTGGCTGAGCGAGGTCACCTGGTCGGCCCGCCCCTGCACCGACTGCTCCAGTTCGACGAGCTCGGCCCGGAGCCTGCCGCGGGTGCGGCGGCCGTACAGCGCCATCAGACCCGCGCCGGTGAACCCACCGGCCAGCACCGCGAGCGCCACGAGCCACATCGATCCCATCCCTCGGCCGACGTCCCGGTTTCAGCCTCCCCGTCAGCTCCTCGCCGTGCACGCGTCACGAACGGCCGGGGTGGCAGGGAGCGGGATTACCGGTGACATCGATGTGCCCCCTTTCCGATGGTGCAGGCGAATGCACAGGATCAAGTATGCGCCCAGTGAACCTTTTTCAACCTGAACCGCGCGGCGCTCGCGCACCGCGTCTGACCTTGCGGTCCACCGCACCGCAAGGGGAGGTTGAAAAAGGTTCAGTGATGATCGCGGATGGCACGCGTGGCATCGGCAGTGCCCTCGCCACCCGGCTCCCGGACAGAACCGACGTGTTGGTACTCGCGGCCGGCCGCTTCGACCAGCGCCGCGGCGTGGCACCGAGGGCGTCGAACAGACCTTCGCCATCTACGTCCTGAGCCGTCGTCGCCCTCACCGACGAG
This sequence comes from Plantactinospora sp. DSM 117369, assembly GCF_053764795.1. Taxonomy (NCBI): domain Bacteria; kingdom Bacillati; phylum Actinomycetota; class Actinomycetes; order Micromonosporales; family Micromonosporaceae; genus Plantactinospora; species Plantactinospora sp. DSM 117369. Next base: position 6,619,594 of record NZ_CM132446.1, read on the forward strand.
AACCTCCAAGCCGTCGGTACCGCCATCCGCGGGTGGCAACAACCCACTCCCGGCAGGTCCGGACCACGGCACACCGCGACCTGGCCGACATCGTCGACCTCATGCTCGCCACCAGCGCCCGCGATCCAGTCGCACCCCCGGTGGCTTTCGTCATAGGGATTCATACTCGGTGCGCGATCAGGGCGTGCACGTTCACTGTCCGGCCGGCCTCGCGGACCTTGACCGTCAGGGCGTCGGCCCACACGAACGCGTAGTGGCCGCTGTCCAGAGGCCGATTAGGAAACGCCTCGACCTGGGCGCCCAGATGCGCCGCCATTGGGCGTCTCGGTGGCGGCCGTGAACCCAGACGCAGGATTGACGTGCCACCTAACTGCAACTAGCCTGATAGCAGTTAGGTCGGTGCGGCGGCGGTGCGCGAGGGGGCACGGTGGGTCTCAGCAGCAGGAGCGCGGTCGCGATTCACGCGCTCACGATGTTGGCACGCTGGGATGACCGCTCACTGACCTCGGCGGAGATCGCGGACAGTCTGGCGAGCAATCCGGTTCTCGTGCGGCGCATCCTCGGCAGCTTGCGAGACGCCGGCCTGGTGTGGTCCGCCGAGGGGCGTGGCGGGGGGTGGGTTCTTGCCCGCACCGCACGCGAGATCACGCTCTACGACGCGTACGCCGCCGTCGAGGAGGGGCCGATCCTATCGCGGCACACCCATCCACCCAGTGACGCGTGCGAGGTCGGGCGCCACATGCAGAACGTGCTTGAGACGGAGTTCCGGAACGCGGAAGAGGCCATGCAAGAACGGCTCGGCCGGACGACCATCGCCCACCTGGTACGGCAGATACTGGCCGCCGAGCGTCGATTTGCGGCACCCAATCGCTAGCTGAGCCATGGCGGAGGCGTACCCTCCGCCATTTTCTCGCCCAAACTGTAACTACGACAGTGGCAGTAGATGCCGCGCGGAGGATGCGCCGGATGACACCTACATCGGTCACAACCGAACAGACCGGTTCCGGGCTGGCCCTGTTGGCAGTGCTCATGCCGGCGGTGCTCGTCACGGTCGTCGCCAGCGACATGGTCAATCTCATGCTCCCGTCCATCGGAGCGGAGTTCGGCGCTTCCGAGGCGGAGTTGGCGTGGGTCGTCACCGGCTTCCTGCTGGTGTTCGCAGTCGGTATCCCCTTCTACGGCCGCATCTCCGACCGTGTGAGCCTGCGACGTCTCTTCACCTTCGGCCTGCTGACCTACAGCGCCGGGAGCCTGGTCTGCGCGCTCGCCCCGGATCTCCTCGTGCTCGTGCTCGGGCGGATCGTGATGGGGACAGGCGCGGCCGCGCTGCCCGTGCTCTCGATCATTGCCGTCACCAGGTTGATGCCGGTGGACAAGCGAGGGATGGGGATCGGCGTCGTCTCCGCGGCTGCGGGTGTCGGTACCGCCGCCGGACCGGCCCTCGGCGGCGGGATCGGCCAGGTCCTCGGCTGGCCCGCGCTGTTCTGGCTGATGCTTGTGGTCGCGTTGGTACTGCTTCCCGCAGCGTTTCGCGTGCTGCCGGGCGAACCCGCGGCGGGTACGGGTCGGTTCGACCTTCCCGGCGGCATCCTCCTTGGCCTGGGCGCCGGGCTGGCCCTGTTCGGCGTTACCCAGGCACAGGTCGCCGGCTTCGCCGCACCCTCGTCCTCGCTCAGCCTCGTGGTGGCGGTCGTGGCAATTGCGCTCTTCGGGTGGCGCACCGTCCGCGTAGCGCAGCCGTTCGTACCGCCCGCGCTGTTCACCAACCGGGTCTACCAGGCAGCGGTCGTCGTCGCGTTCCTGGCCATGATCGTCAACCTCGGCGGCCTGGTACTCGTTCCGCTGCTGGTGGTTGACGTCAACGGTCTCGATCCGGGAGCCGGGGCCCTGGTCATGATTCCGGCCGGGGTCGCCGTCGCCGTCCTCTCCCCGTTGATCGGTCGCCTCGCCGACCGCATCGGCACCCGAACCCTGGTGCTGACGGGCCTCGCGCTCATGGGACTGTTCGCCCTGGTCCTCTCGACCTCGGCTGGAGGCACGTCGGTGATCCCCGCAGGCGCCGGAATCCTCGGGCTCAGCGTCGGCTTCATCTTCGTGATCACCCCGATCATCAGCACTGCGGCGAGCGCGTTGCCGGCGGACCAGGTCGGCGTCGGCCTCGGGATCCTCCAAGGAGCCCAGTTCCTGGGCGCCGGAACCGGCCCGGCGCTGTTCGGTGCGCTGGTGACCGCACGGCAGCTCAGCGGCAGCGCCGCCATCAACCCCCTGTACACCAGTCACCATGGCGCCGCCTTTTCCGACGCCTTCGTGGCCATGGCCGTGGTCGTCGTCCTCGCATTGATCGTCGCGTTCCGGATGCGTCCCGCGGCAGCCGCCGCGGACACGCCGCCCCGCGACGCGGACAAGGCCGACTGAGCCCAGTTCTCACCGCGCGACGGTCTGCCTCGAGGCGGCGTGGGACCAGGATCGCCTCTGCCGTGCCGGCCTGAGACGCACCGTGGCACGCTTGCCCAGCTTCGCCGTCATCGTCCGGGGTACGTACGGCGGCCCAGACCGATCAGCGGTCGGACGAACTCCGGACTCGCGTCGGGCGCGCGGGCCTGGGCCACCAGAACAGCGACCTCCCGCTGACGTCTAGATACGTCGATCGACATCGACATGCCTGCAGGTGATCGAGACCGCCGCTGTGCGCATCGTGTGCACGCCGGTTGACAGGCTTGGCTGCGTCGGTGGACCCGCCGACCACGTACCGAGGAGGAGGGTCAGATGAGGATGGTGTCGACAAGCGAGCGCGGCCGTGGCGGCTGGACCGCCGTGCTCCTGGCGGCGGCGATGGTGGCGACGTCCGTTCTGGTCGCCACGCCGGCGGCCCAGGCGGCGACGGTCGAGGCCCGCGGCGAGGCGAAGCCGACCGTCACAGTGCGACCGGGTGGCCCGGGCACCTACGCCGTGGGGGATACCGTCGCCACGATCGAACGCGTGCCGTCGAGCCCGCGACCAGCAGGCGACGACGACCCACAGATCTACCCAGGCTGGGACGTCTGCGCGTTCGAGATGTATGGCTACCGGGGCTGGGTCATCTGCCGGATGGACTGGTCCGCTATCACCTGGGTCAGCGGCACCGACACGTACGAGGAAGTCTTCGTGATCGGGACCGACTGGTCGGTCTGGCACATCTGGCGCGGTAGCGGCGGGTGGAAGAGCCTTGGCGGCAGGGCCCTCGCCGAAATCGGAAACGGCGCCTTCGCGGACGTCAATCCGGTACGCGCCATGACGTTCGGCCTGGACGCGGACCTGTGGTGCCGGTACCGCGGCACCGGCAACTGGGCCGGTGGTTGGAGCCGCTGCTGAGCTGTCGTACCCCATTCCAGCTCCGCCGTCCCCACGACGGAGCTGGAATGGTTCCTCCGGCACCGCGGCTGGCGTCGCCGCCGGCCCCGCCGAGCGATTCGGGTGGACGGCAGTGTCGCTGACCGCGATGTCGGTGGTCCCGCCCCTCCTCGCCGGGGCAAACACCGCCACCACCACCGCCCTCCTCGGGCTACACCTCGTCCCTGCGACGGTGATGATCCCCACCCTGGCGCGGAGCCTCCGCATCCGGACCGATTGACGATCGTTCATCGGGATGGAGCATGCCGCGACGGTCGGTTGAGGCTCCGCTGCCCCCGCCGCTCGGATTATCACGGTCATGCAACCAGTTCCCCGCAGGTTCCCCGAGTCAACGTCGACCTGCACGTGCCCGCCCTGCGCGGGCGCCCTCGCGACAGACGTCCGCGCAACGTCGGTGACGTCCGGATCCAGGCGCATTACCTGCTCGCTCTCGGACTTTCGTACGTCATGAGGGCATCAAGGCAGCCTGACATCCATCGGTCCGCCACTGAAGTTCCACGAACTTTGGGGCGACCTCTACTGACGACCTGGGGTGCCCGAGCCGGGCGCGCAGATAGGCCGCGTACAAAGCGGACGAGAAGCCGGTCGTGCCGCTGTGCGGGTCGGTGCCACTCTGCCGCACGCTGTCACCAGGCGCCGAGGGCTTCGACGTGCGGCAACTGGAGAACAGCCTGCTACCGCTCAACCTCACCACGGTGATCGTCGACTTCGAGGCGGCGGCCAGGTCCGCGGATGACCTCGACCAGGCTAGCGAAACTGTCTTTCCCGTGGCCGGCTGCGATGCCCTGATCGGTCAGTGACTTGATCAGTACGGGAAGGGAGGTATCGATGCAGGAGGCCCGTGCGGCTTCGATGAGGTGGTCCATGAGCGGGGCGTCCAGTTCGAGCCATTCCTCGTCGCCCGGGTAGTGCCGATCATCGACCTGCTGTGCATAGTCGGTGATCACCTCTGTGACGGTGGCGGCCAGCCAGCGGGTCAGAAGCGGCGCCACGGTGGTGGCCGGGACCTGGGCGGCGGCAAGAAGCGCGGCGGTCTGCAAGAAGCCGATCAGGGTGGCCCAGGCGAAATTGAGCATCGCCACGTCGTAGAGGGCGGCGGTGCCAGGGGACGCGCCCAGGTAGGTGGCGGCACCCAGGTGCCTGAGCGCGGCTTCGTGACGCTCGAACACCTCGTGCGAGCCGCTGTAGACCAACACCGTCTCCGGTCTGCCGACATGCTCCGGATGGGCCATCAACGCACCGTCGAGGTAGCGAACGCCCCGGGCGTCCATCCAAGCGGCTACCTGCTCGGCCTGGGCACTTGTTCCCGATGTCAGGTTGACCACGTCAGCGGAGGTGACGTGCGGGTCGGCTCGACGAAGGATGCGCTGGACGCTGTCGTAGTCATCGACACAGACGACGATGAGGGATGCGGCGGTGATGGCCGCCTGCAACGAGTCTGCCCGGGACACGTACTCGGCGGACGGCGCCTCGGAGAGCGTGCCGACCTCGTCCCACACCGTGACGGCACCACCGGCCGCCGCCAAGGCGCGGGCCAGTGCCGCGGCTCGCAGGTTCAGCCCTATCACCGTCACCCGGGCGCCCGTACGCTGGTTCATGAGTTCCTCCAGTGAACCTTTTTCAACCTGGACCGCGCGGCGCTCACGCACCGCGTCCGACCTTGCGGTCCGCCGGACCGCAAGGGGAGGTTGAAAAGGTTCAGTAGTCATGGGACCCGCGTTGGTCGCGTGATCGCCGTGCGGTCAAGCTAGACCTTGACATCCATGTGAGAGTCAAGCGGAGAGTGTCTTGCGCATCGGGGAACTGGCTCGACGAACGGGCGTCAACCAACGGCTGTTGCGCTACTACGAGGAGCAGGGCCTGCTGCGGCCAGTTCGGCGACCGAGCGGATACCGCGAGTACGGCGACGCCGATGTGGAACGGGTGCGACGGATCCGCACCCTGCTCGCCGCCGGGCTCAACACCACCACCATCGCCGACGTGCTGCCCTGTACGGTCGATACTGGCGGCGGCCTGGCCGCGGCATGTCCTGACCTGTTGAGCGACTTGCAGCGTGAACGCGACCGGATCAGCAGGTCCATCACCGAGTTGCACACCGCCCGGACGATGCTCGACGCCATCATCAAGGCCACCTCACGCTGAGGCCACACACCGCCCGATCCGCGAGCGTGGCGTTCACCACGTTCGTGTCAGACCCACCTGCGGTGGTCATGGTGGGTCCGGACGGCTGGCGCCTGCGCGTTGTTCAGGGGTACTGTGCGGAACCGAGGGGGTCTTGGGCTAGAGCGGGTGGGCAGCTGCACGCGACCGTAGCCCGCTCCCGGCCGGGCCCGCAGCTCTGGCGGCCAATCCAAGACATCACCGAACTCTTCGGCGGGCGGGCGGGTGGGGTGGTGCTGCCGGCGACGACGCTGTACGCCGTGCCAGAGCCGCTGGCCGCCGAGGGAACTCGTGGAGCCGGGGCCGGAGTCTGCGGCGACCGACAGTTTCGACAGCCCCCACGGTTGGATCATGTCGTCGAGCATGTCCAGCGCAAGGCGGCACTTCGCTCGGTGAACTCCATCACCTGGGGACGCACCTGCTCAATCTCCTCGGGAGTCACATCACGAAGGCAACCACAGAGCAAAGTGGACAGCGACACACGCCGCGACGTAGCGCTAGACGGTACGCCGAGTCGTTGACAGCGGGGCGGGCGGCTCAGGCCACTCCGGTGCGGAGATGGCCGGGCTCCTTTTCTCCGGGCCGAAAGTCCGGGTTCGGCGGGCCTGCGGCACGAGGGGTCCGCGCCGCAAGTCGACGATCCTTCAACGCGACGTGCAGATGCAGCCGGACGAGTCCTTCGGCGAGGTCCACGTCCAGAATCTTTGCTATCCGGGCCAGTCGGTAGTAGAGCGTGGTCCGGTGAATCTGGAGACTCTCGGCCGTGCGTTGCGCGTCGCACCCCAGGTCGAGATACAACTCCAGCGTGCGGGTCAACATCTCGGCGGAGCCGCCGCACTCATCCAGCCGCTGGAGTACCGGATCCGGCTCAAGCGGAGCCATCTGGAGCAAGAGTCGATAGGGCCCCACCTTCGACCAGGGCAGGATCCGGGGCAGTGCCGGGTCGAGAGCGGCCAGGTCGGCGGCCGCCCGGGCCTGCCCGTACATGCCACGGACGGAGTCGACATCGAAGGGGCCAGGATTGCTGATTCCGACCGTGAAGGTACAACTGGCCGGTCGAGCGCACCTGTTCAGGGTGCGGACGAGTAGGTCGATCGCGCCGGTGGACAGGGGCTGGTCCGGTCGGTGGCACAGCACGACGGCGACGTGAGTCGTGGCGACAAAGGAGCCGACATGGACCGGACTCGACGTGAGCGCTGACGGAATGGACGCGTCGAGGCGGCGGAACACGGCGGGCGGGAGAGTTGACAGCGCTCCACGATCTGCGCTGGCCGGCACCGCCACGCAGACGGTCAGCCGGGCACCGAGTAACGATGGCATCGCGCTCGCCAACCGGTCGCGGGCACTCGCCGCCATTGCACTGCCGTCAAGGAGTAGCCGGACCAGGGTGTTGACGTCGTACGTGCCCAGCCCGGCAAGATCGTGCTGCGCCTCGAGAATGTGGGTCAGTTCCCTGACGGCCTCGACGGCCCTGTCGAGCGCGGCTGGCGTCAGCACGCGTTCACCCTCCAGCACCCACAGATAGCCCAGACAGTGATCTCCGGACCGCATCGGGATGCAGACCCGCCCGACCATTCCCAGCTCCACGTTGGCCGGTACGCGTACCGGCCCGCTCGCCTCGACGATGCCGTGACGCAGCTGCCAGTCCTGAATCTCCGGCGTGACCTTGCGGGAGAGGATCGACGCGACGCGGGCCGGATCGGCATGACCGTCTTGCACGCTGTACGCGATCAGACGCCCGTCCGGCGCATCGACGGAGACGCTGTGCCCGATTCGGCTGGCGAGCTCGTCGAGACCCTGCTCAAACGTGCGGGTCACATCCAATGGCCCCATGCGCTGCTCCTGATAGCTCTGGGAGTGAGCCACCCGGCAAAAGTCCGGGCGAGTCGGTAGCCACCGGCGAGGAGTAGTCGACACCCCCGGACGTCGAGTCCTGACGAAAGACCCTGTCCCTGCCGGTTGGTGGGGAGAGTACGCGGAGATCTCGCCTGGCGCTCGCGCGTACGACGGCCGGTAAGGCACCGGCGGCGTACCCACAAGGCCCACCCGTTCAGCTCGCCAACCGGCTCGTCGGCATCCGGCACGTGTGGCTCAGACCCGGCGCGTCGTACGTCGAGACGACCGCCTCGTCGCATCACCTCGACGAGGCTGCTCTCTCGACATTCCGACTCGCGGCATGTCATTCGGAGTTTGCCCTGCAACGGCGACAGCTCTGCGACAACTGTAGTAGATCATGTCGGCGGGTCTCGGCTCCGATCCGATGTGCGGGACACTGAGCTGCGCATATGGTCGTACGGCACGGCCTGGCGACTCGGCCGACGACACCTGGAGCTGTCGGGAGATGCGGAGCCGAAGTGATGATTCGAAGCCAACTGTCTCGTTCGTGGGTTCCTTCGCGCAGTCAGGACCGAATCCGCGAAGTGGTGCATGCACTGGTCGGCCGATCCGCGTTTGCGACGCTAGAGGAGATCGACCGGTTGGTGGCAGAGAACCACCGGATCCACGACGTCGAGTCGGTGAATCTGAACCCGGCGACGAACGTCATGAACCCACGGGCCGAGGCGATGCTGTCGGCACGGCTGGGCACTCGCGCCTCGCTGGGCTACCCCGGCGCGAAGTACGAGATGGGACTGGAGGCTATCGAGCAGATCGAGATTATCGCGACCGAACTCGCCGCCCAGGTCTTCGACTCGGATTACGCTGAGGTGCGGGTCGGTTCCGGAGCGATGGCCAACCTCTATGCCTTCATGGCCGTTTGTCGACCTGGCGACACCATCATCGCTCCTCCGGAAAGCATCGGCGGACACGTCACTCACCACGTCGATGGTGCGGCCGGCCGCTATGGACTCACCATCGTTCCCGCACCAATCAGGGCCGACACGTACACCGTGGACGTCGCGGAGTTGGACAGACTGGCTCGGCGGATCCGGCCAAAGTTGATCACTATCGGCGGTAGCCTCAACCTGTTTCCGCACCCGGTCGGTGAGGTACGGCAAATCGCGGACTCCGTCGGGGCGCGAGTACTTTACGATGCCGCCCACCTATCCGGCATGATAGCCGGGCGTGTGTGGCCCCAACCGTTGGTCGAGGGTGCCCACCTGATCACAATGAGCACCTACAAAAGCCTCGGTGGTCCACCTGGCGGCCTCGTCGTGACCAACGACACGGATCTGGCTCGACGACTCGACGCCATCGCCTATCCCGGCCTGACCGCGAACTTCGACGTCGGCAAGACCGCGGCGCTGGCCGTCGCGCTGCTTGATTGGAAGGTCTCCGGAACGGCATACGCCCGAACGATGGCCGCGAACGCCGCCCGACTGGCCGCGGAGCTGGAGTCACTGGGCGTACCGGTCTTCGCCGCGGACCGTGGCGGCACCCAATCACACCAATTCGCCGTCATCGCCAACCGGTACGGCGGTGGACAGCGCGCCGCTCGTCGGTTGCGCCGGGCAAACCTGCTGACGAGCGGTGTCGGTCTGCCGGTCGAACCTGTCGACGGCGACATGAACGGGCTCCGCATCGGTACCCCGGAGATCACCCGAATCGGCATGACCGAGAGGGATATGCCCGCCCTGGCGTCCTTTATCGCCTGCGGGCTGGACCCCGACGTCGAGCCGTCCGCCGTCGGCCAGGAGGTCACCGCCTGGCGGAAGCAGTTCACCCGCGTCCATTTCACGGCCGACATGCCCGAGGCGGTCACGCCTCCCGCATGACCTCTCCCACCGGTCACCACACTACGAGGAGCGGCAACGATGCATGCTGAGAAAGTCGAACCTTTGTCGCGGTTCCGTGACCGTTATCTGGATGTTCCGCGACTGAGGTGCGAGGTCGGATCGCCCCTCGCTCACCAACCCCAACTAGGACACAACCGCTGGCACCCGGAGATTCCGGCTGCTGTTTACATCGACCCGAGGGGAGAGGTGATTCTTGAGGCGCCAGGCTACGACGACTATCAGATCCATGACAACGGGAGCCTTGAGGAACTACGACGGGTCGACCTTTCCCGGATGCACCCTCTCGCCGGCCCGGTGCATGTCCACGGTGCCGAGCCCGGAGACCTGCTAGTCGCCGAGGTGCTCGGAGTCGAGCCACTCAGTGGTATCGCCTTCTCCAACATTCTGCCAGGGACGCCCGGGCTACTCGGTGAAATCTTCCCTGATGGTTACCGCTCAACCTGGCATGCCAGGGGCGGCATAGCCGAATCTCCTGACCTGCCTGGGATCAGGATCCCCGCCCAGCCCCACCCCGGGACGATGGGAGTGGCGCCCTCGTTCGAGCTCGTGCGACTTTGGAGAGAACGTGAGGAGCCGCTGTTCGCGGACGGCCGGGCGTTCGCGCCGGAACCGCGCAACGCCTTGCTGCGAGGCCTCGGCGGGACGGCTCAACGCGCTGCCGCTCGTACCCAGCCGCCCCGGGAGAACGGCGGCAACATGGACATCAACAAATTGGGTCCAGGAGCGAAAGTGTACTTCCCGGTTTTCGTGGAAGGCGGCCTGCTCTCGCTGGGTGACCACCACCTGTCGGCCGGCGACGGCGAGTGCAGCTTCAACGCGATGGAGATGGACGGGCGAACATGGCTGCGCCTCGACGTGATCAAGGGCGGCATGGAGCGATATGCGATAACGACGCCGCTGGTCAGACCCGGACCGATCGAAGCCCGCTTCGGCGCCGACCGTTACCTCGGCTTCAACGGCTTTTGCTTCTCTGGCAAGGAACAGGGCTACCAGGACGCCAGCTTCGCCGCACGCGAGGCCATGCTCCGGGCCGTCGACTTCCTGATGACACTCGGATACTCCGGGGAGCAGGCGTACACGATTCTCAGCGTCGCGCCGGTCGAGATTCGCATCAGTTGCATCGTCACGATCCCGAACCCGACCGTGACCCTCTACCTGCCAATCGACATCTTCGACAAGGACATCCTGCCGCGATGAGCCGGCCAAACTCGCCAGCTCGTCGCGAATCGTCTGGCGCGTACAGGCTGTTGATCAGCATGATGCAGGAGAAGACCACGATGATGCCGACGACGACGAGGTTCAGCGTTTCGAGGGTCTTGTCCTCGACCGACATGGTGAGCCCGGAGTGAAGGTGGCGCAGATACCGGCGGCGCCGACGAGCAGGGCCGCGTACCCCGCGACCTTCCCGGCCGGGCCGGCGGACCGACCTAGTCTCGTGCCGGTGCGGGTCCCACGGCGTACGGCGAGGAACGCGGCGCCGGCCGAGGCGAGCAGAGTGATGCCGGTACCGGAGCCCAAGGCGATCGGCCCGAAGACATGGTCCACGCCGTCGGCGACCTGCCCGCTGTCCTGGAACCTGTCGAGCAACGCCCGAGGCGGTGAGCGCCGCGCCAGCAAGGACGACGATGCTGGCCTCGCCGACCATCATCCTTCTGAGCTGTCCCGGCGTGGCGCCGGCACGGCGCAGTAGGTGCATTTCCTCGGCCCGTTGACGGACGTTCACGGTCAGGGTGGAGGCGACGGCGAAGGACACCAGCAGGGTGGCGACGGATCGCCCGGGGCGCTTGCCGATGGAGCGTACGGCCAGGAAGAACACCACTTACACCTCCATCAGCACGTCGTCGGCGTCGTCGGCACCGTCGCCTAGGTGGGAGAGGCGCTCGGCGACCGCGTCGACGGTGGGTGCCAGGAGCTGCCCCACGATCCGGCCGTCGGCGAGGCGGCGGGTCAGCAGCACCGCCAGTACGAACAGCGGGATGCCCACGATCAGCGGGATGCCGGTAGGCAGGCTCAGTACGAACGCCCAACCGAGCAGCCTGAAGCGGTATCGCAGGCTTATGCCGCCATTCTCACCGCCGGGCGCGCGGGCGCGCAGTGGGGTTGACCCGACCTCCGTTCCGGGTGCTAGGTCCAGTGACTCCGGACTCGATCCCGACGAGGGTGACTGGCATGACCACGTTCGACGACCGGATTGCTCGATGGAGCATCCGACATCCATGGTGGGCGACGGACGAGTCCGCCTGGGCCGAGGGGTTCCAGGAGACGGCCGGCCTCGAACGGCCGGTGGTCGAGAGCGTGCTCGGGACCCCCGGCGGGCCCGAGGGAACCGCCGCGATCCAGGACGCGGCGGCGCGGCTCGCGCCGCTGGCGGAGGTGGCGGAGGTCGGTGAGCCGGTGCTCTCGCCGGCGGTGTCCTGGAACCAGTGACGGTGATGGCGTTTACCCAGAGGAGGAGTTAGTGCTGCACAGCATCTCTCGTCGGAATGTCTTCAGGGCCGGGTTGGCCGCGGGCGCTGGCGCAGTGATAGGACTGGCTCAATCGGCGCCCGCGGGTGCGGCGAGGCGAAGCGTGATCGCGTTCGTCGGGGTCACGGTGATCGACACCACCGGTGGGTCGCCAATGCCAGACCAGACCGTGGTCGTCGAAGGGGATCGGATCACCGGGCTGGGTGGACGGCGCGATATCCACGTCCCGCATGGTGCGACCGTCGTCGACGGCACGGGAAGGTTCCTGATCCCGGGTCTGTGTGATATGCACGTCCACAGTGACGTGCATGAGGCGATCATCCCACCGCTGTACATCGCGAACGGGATCACAACGGTGCGCGAGATGTCGGAAGCCGACCATCTCCACCGGTGGCGGGATCGGGTCGAGGCCGGCAGCCTGCTGGGCCCACGCTCGATCATCGCGAGCCCTTTGATCGACGGCGCTCCGGGTCTTTGGGCAGGCCTGAACGCGGTCTCGTACATCGAGGTGACCAACGAACCGGAGGCGCGAGCGGCGGTCCGCCGGGTCGTGCGGGACGGCGCGGACTTCGTCAAGGTCTACTCACGACTGTCCCCCGAGGCGTACTTCGCCGTCGTTGACGAGGCCCGACGGCAACAAGTCCCGTTCGCCGGACACTGCCCCGACAACGTGCCGATCACCGAGGCCAGTCAGGCCGGGCAGCGCAGCCTCGAGCACATGTGGGGGACCTGGTACTCGACCTCCAGCCGGGAAGCGGAGATACGCCGGGCGATCGCCGAGATCAGGATCGAGCCTGGTGACTACAATAGCTGGTTCAACCAGGTGCATCCGCTGAACTGGCTGGCCGCGCACAGCTACCATCCCGGCAAGGCGGCAGCGGTCTTCGCCGGATTCGTTGCCAACCAGTCCAGGCAGGTCCCGACCCTCATCGCGATGCGGGCAATCGCCATGCCCGACGAGGTGTCGCGAACCGACGAGCGGCTGAAATATCTGCCGGCCGCCACGGCCGAGGAATGGTCGTGGGCGCTGGAGGAGTTGTTCGCGGCCGGCCGCGGTCCGACCGAAGTTGCCCAGCACCGGGAGCTTTTCGACCGCCAGCTCCGGCTGGTCGACGAGATGCGCCGGGCCGGGGTGCCGATGCTGGCGGGCACCGACAGCGCCACGCCGGGGTGCTTCCCCGGGTTCGCCTTGCACGATGAGCTGGCGCTGCTCGTGCAGGCGGGTCTCACCCCCATGCAGGCGCTCCAAGCGGCGACCCTCGAGCCAGCCCGGTTCCTCGGCCGGCAGGACCACGAGGGGACGATCCGCCGCGGCAACCTAGCCAACCTGGTACTGCTGGACGCCAACCCGCTCGACGACATCCGCAACACCCAGCGGATCCAGGCGGTGGTGGTGCGGGGCCGATTCATCTCCGCCAAGGAGCGAGAGCGCATGCTCGTCGAGGTCGAGGCCGCGGCGAAGGAAGTCCCCGCCGATGCCCGCGCCACGGTGGGCTGTCCCTGCATGGGCCGATCACGCTGATCACTGAGCTGTTTCAACCTGAGTAGCGCTGCTCCTCGACCAGTTGTAGGACGAGGATCGCGCTCGGCAGGGCCGAGGCGCGGCGGGGGCTGCAGTGGAGCTTGGCCAGGAGTTTCCGGGTTTGAGGGTGGCGATGGCGCGTTCGCCGATGGCGCGAATCCTGGCGTGGGAGCGGTTGACCTCGCGCATCGGTGCGGGAAGGTTCGGCCGTGGACACGGTGTCCTCACGCTGCCGTGGGCACCGCGGTAGCCCTTGTCGGCGAAGGTCATCACCCCGGCGTCGGTGAGCGCGTCGATGATGCCGTGGGAGCGGGCGGCGGTCAGGTCGTGGGTCGAGCCGGGTAGTGCGGGTGAGACCCACGCCAACCGGCCGGCCGGCGGCCATGACCTGGGCGTTGACGCCGTGGCATCGGTGCTTACCGGCGTAGTGACGTTGGTCCTGTGCGCCGGACAGACAGCCGATCGGTACGGATCAGCGTGCCCGTCGAGGATCGCGTAGGCGAGGCACCCGGTGCGGTCCATGGCGTCGGTGCGGGTGGGCGCCTGGGCGGCGACCCGGTCGACGGCCGCACGGGTGTAGCGCCAGCCGGTGGTCGCGCTGGTGGCGAAGCCGGCGGCCAGACGAGCCGGGGTGTCGCCGTTGCGCAGGTGTGCCAGGACCAGCAGCGTCTGCCGACCGGGGTCGAGGCGACGGTAACGGTCCATCCTCGGCGATCAACACGCCGTCGACTCCGCTGGCGCCCCTGCTGCCTGCTCAGGTTGAAGACAGCTCAGTGTCTGCGGGTAGTGACGGACGCCTTGGTTACCGGGTTGCGGTGCCCGCCAGGCGTCGGATGGCCGCGTGCTCGCATCCGTGGTGAGCGGCGACGACGCTGGGGCCAGTCCTCCACCCGGGCGGCTTGACCCCAACACCTCAAACGTTCGTGGTCACGGTGCCAGGAGGGTGTCAGGCCAGGAACTCCTCGATGGTCTTGAGAAGCTCGGCCGGCTTCTCCATCGCCGCGGCGTGGCCGGAGTCCAACTCTACGTAGTCGCTGCCGGGGATCGCGTCGCGGAACTCGCGGGCGTACCGTACGGGAACCAGTTGGTCCTGCCGCATGCCGACGACGAGCGTGGGGCACTTGATGTTCCGCACGTAGTCGCTGATGTCCAGCCGGTTGATGAGTTCGAGCACGGCGATCAGTCCCTCGGACGGCATCAGCCCGGAACGCAGCCGGAGGCGCTCGCTCGCGCTCATCGAGTCGATGAAGGTGTCCGAGAGCACGTGCAGGAGCGTGAACTCGGCGAAGGCGTTCGCGTCCAGTTCGGCCAGGCGTAGCCAGGTGCGCATGAGCAGGCGCTGCCACGGCTGGCGGTAGTGCGCGAACCCGCCGAGGACGATCATGCGGCGCACGAGCTCCGGCCGCTTGCCGGCCAGGGCGGCGGCGACAACGGCGCCCGTGGAGATCCCGAAGAGATCCACCGGGCCACGTGCGGCGTCCTCCACCACCCCGGCCACCTGATCGACCAGCATGTCGACGTCGATCTCGCCCTTGGGGAGCGGTGTTAGGCTGCTGCCCGAGTAACCCGGCACGATCGCGCTGCGGTGCTGTGTGAAGTGCTCGAGCAGGCTGGCGAAGCTGGTCTCTGGGTGCCCGGTGCCGCCGTGGATGAGGACGAGCGCGGGCTCCGGCCCCTCACCCGCGACGTGGTAGCCGACGGGGATGCCGGAGACGTGGACACTTCGCTGCGTCGCCGTGGTCAACATGCGTTTCCATCCCGTTCTCTCAAGGGGTTTCACTTCGCGGAGGAGGTGGCCACCTTGCCGGTCTCGCTGGCGGCCTCCCCGTCGCCCTCCCGGCCCGCCCGGGACAGCCACCAGGTGAGCAACGCCGCCAGCGCGGCGAAGCCGGCGGCGACCGGCAGGAGGACGGCGGAGTTGGTGGCGGTGAGCAGGCCAGCTCCGATGACGCTGGCCAGGAACTGGCCGAGGTATCCGGTGGACGTGTTCAGCGAGGTCACCAGCGACGCGCCCCCGGGCGGCGCGTACGCGATGATGCGATGCTGCTGCGGCCCGATGACCGAGTAGGACACGATGCCGCTGAGCGCCTCCGCGATCACCACGAGGAGGAAGACGTCCCGGATCGGCAGCATGATCAGGAACACCGCGGCGACGCCCAGGGTGGCGCCGATGACGACCCGGCGCGGGCCGTACCGGTCGGCCAGCGAGCCGGCCGTCAGGTTGCCGGCCGTGGCGGCGATGCCGAACACCAGCAGCAGGAGCGCGAGCCGGGATTCGTGGTCGTCGAGCGCCGGCGCGAAGACCACGCTCATGTACGTGAAGGGCAGGAAGATGCCGATGAACGCCAGCAGGGTGACGATCAGGATCCGCAGCACCCGCCAGTCGGTCAGCGGCGTGATGCGCTGCCGCAGCGTCGCCCTCTGGTCGAGCTTGATCGGCGGGAGTAGGAAGGTGAGGACGACCGCGACGACGGCGGCGACCGCGGCGACGAGCCAGATCGCCGTCTGCCAGCCCCACGCCCCGCCGACGAGGGTGCCCAGCGGGGCGCCCAGCACCAGTGACAGCGTCGCCCCGGCGGTCACCATCGAGATGGCCCGGCCCCGCCGCTGGTCGCCGGCGAGATGCGCGGCCGTGGCCACGGCGCTCGCCACGAACAGCGCCGCGCCGCACCCGGCCAGCACGCGGGACGCGAGGACCAGCTCGTAGACGTGCGCCGACGCGGTCACGGCGTTGCCGACGGCCAGCAGCGCGACGCCGGTCACGAGGGCCTGGCGCCGGGGCCACAGGCCCGTGAGCGTGGCGAGGACCGGGCCCAGCAGCGCGTAGGAGAAGGCGAAGACGCTCACCAGCTGACCGGCCGCGGCGGTACTGACGTCCAGCGTTTCGTGGATCTCCGGAAGGAGGCCCACGATGATGAATCCGTCAGTTCCGACGACGAATGTCCCGAGCGCCAGAACCGCGGTCCGCGCCCGCCAGGGCTGCTCACTTGAAGACGTTTCGGTCTCGGTCATCGCATTGTCACATCCAACGAAGTCAATGGTGCTTCTCGTGTGAAGATCGCACCTTCACCCACGGCTTCGATAAATTTACAATGAACCATTTTAGGGGCGGTCGATCGAGTTTCCCCGCACGGAATTCGACGACGTCGGGGCACGATTACTTTAGCACGGTGACCATTTCGGACGGCCAAGGCCGGTCCGCCGTGGCGGCGCTGATCAGCCAGCTCCGCGGTACGCCACGCGCCTGACGGGGAGCCACCGCGTACGGCCAGCGGCCCTCGCCGGCGCCCGGCTCGCCTGGCTGCCGGAGATCCTGGACGACCCAACCGTGTGCAGCCAGGAACCTCTCCGGTTCGTCGGTGCCGAACTGCCACGGCGTGCCGTCCTCACGCAGGCGCCGCAGGAACGACTGCGTCATCGGATGGCGCAGCAGGGCCGCGCTGGTCATGTCGACGACCAGCCGGCTTCCCGACGGGCAGGCGCCGGCCACTGTCTCGAGCAGCCGTCCGGCCTGCTCCTCGGTGAGGAAGAAGAGCAGGCCCTCGGCGATCCACAGGGTGCGCTCGGCCGGGCCGAACCCGCCCGACTTCAGCACCTCCAGCCAGTCCCCGGCCAGGTCGGCCTTGATCGGCACCGTCGGCACCCGCGGCTCGGCCGCGAGTTTGGCCAGGCGCGCCTGCTTCTCGTCGAGCAGCGGGCCGTGGTCGACCTCGTAGACGGTCGTGCCAGCGGGCCAGTCGAGGCGGTGGGTGCGTACGTCCATGCCGTTGGCGAGCAGCACGACCTGCCGGATGCCGGTCTCGGCGAGGATGCGCGCGAGGGCGTCGTCGATGTACCGGGTGCGCACGGCGACGAAGTCGGACACGCCGGCGCCCTGGTACCGTTCGAGCAGTTCGAACCCGCGCGGTTCGGCCAGGTGCCGGGCGTACTCGTCGCGGAACAGGCCGTCGGAGCGTTCGTTCTCCAGCGCACGGACGGCCGCGGTCCATTGGGCGGTGTAGGAGATGTCGTCCACGCGATCGCCTTTCTCTTCTTGCGTCGATCAGCCGGCCAGGAAACGTTTCTGGATGGCGGCGAGCGTGCGGACGTCGCCGATGTCCAGGGTGTCCATGTCGATCTCGACGCCGCTCAACTCCTGGATGAGGAACACGAACTCGACGAAGGAGAGCGAGTCGACCAGGCGGTTGTCGATCAGGTCCTCGTCGGCTGCGACGTCGGTGCGGTTCTCGTGCTTGGCGAGGATCCATCCCTTGATCTGGTCGATCGGCGCCGTTGTCTGCTGGCTCATCTCAGGAATTCCTCAACTTCTGATCATGGTCGCCGCGACGGCCACGGCGTACGCGCCGTCGTGCGTGACGCTGACTGATATCTCCGACTCCATCCCGGCGGCCTCGGCCAGCTCCGCGGACGTCCCGTCGAGCTGTACGACCGGCCACCGACCCGCTTCGCCGTCGACCCGCAGGGAGTGCCATGGCACCGGCCGGTCCCGCTGGTGGAAGAGCTTGAACACCGCCTCCTTGACGGCCAGGAAGCCGGCCACCGCGCTGGGGTCGAGACGACCCTGCCGGGTGCAGGCGGCGATCTCCTCCGGTCGGAGCATGCGCGACAGCACCCGCCGGCGCTCCGGCCGGACCAGGTCCTCGGCCCGGGAGATCAGCACGATGTCCACCCCGACCCGCGGCACGCTAGGCGAGCTGCCGCTCATGGAGCGCCTGCTCGACCTTCTCGTGGGCGCGCCCGGCCGATCCGTACCGGCCGACCAGCACGCTCACCCACCGCTCCAGCCCGAAGGCGACGCAACCGGTGAACGCGGTGCCGCCGCCGGGCTCGATACCGATCCGGCACCGCTCGCCGAAGAAGTTGCGATGCGTGTTGACCGAGGCGATGGCAAGGCCGTCGACCTGAAACTCGTACTTCACCGGCTGCAGCCGCTGCAGCAGGGCGCGCGCACCGCCCCGCTGGAAGAACGGGTCGGACGCGGCCTCCACGGCGACGTCGAGCGACAGCGCGCCGAGGAACTCCTCGATCCTGGTCCGGTACCGGGCGATCACGTCCTGCGTGTGCTGGTACGACCCGATCGCCACGATCTCGCGCATCTGGAAGGTGAGCAGCCGGCGCAGTCCGTCGAAGTGGCTCTCCCCCCGGAAGCAGCGGTTGACCAGCGTCACCAGGGTGTCCGCCGGCACCGTCCGATCCCGGAGGTAGAGGTACGCGCCGAAGCAGGTCGCCGTGGGCAGGCCGAGGTGGGGACCGGCGATCTGCTCTGGCGGGAACGAGCCGCCCGCCGGGCCGGAGCTCGGCGTCTTCAGGCCACCGGCGACGAGCGCGAGATGGGGGAAGTTGACGTAGACGTCGAAGTTCGCCAGCTCGTCCACGGGATAGATCGGCGGGGCGGAGATCTCGGCGCCGCCCTCGTCGGTGGCCCACCGGCGGAACGTGTCGTCCAGCAGGCGGAGCAACGCGGTCTCCGCGGGCCCCAGGATGGCCAGGCCGCCGGCGAGGCGGCTCCCGCTCAGGTCGGTCATCGCGCACTCTCGGGCGCTGCCGCCGGGGCCTGGATGAGGCCGTACCTGGTCAGGAACGAGTGCGTCTTGCGGAACACCTGCGCCTCGAACTCCGGCCTGCGCGGGCCGGTGAGCAGCCTCCGCCGCACCTCGAACGGGTTCGGGATGCCGGCGTCCTTGTAGACCTGAGGGCTGAACAGCGACTCGAAGCTGTAGGTCATGTACCGCCTCAGGTAGTCGCTGACCTGGCTGAGCTCTTCCGGCGTGGCCTGCTCGCGGAAGCCCTCGAAGAGGATGCGGACCAGTTCCCGCCCGAACGCGATGTGCCGGGACTCGTCCTGGTGGTGAATCCGGTTGATCTTCCGGATCGTGTCGTCGAGCCGCTCGTCCAACGCCATCCTGGAGTTGAAGTGGTCCACCAGTTCCTCGAAGATCAGGATGCGGGCGAAGACCAGGAGGCTCGCCGCCTTGCTCGGCGGAATCGTCTCGGCACCGCCGCGCGGCTGCTTGTAGATCTTCCCGCCGTAGCGCAGGCAGAACTGGGCGAAGAACCACATGTGCTCGTTCTCCTCACCGATGAAGTGGTGGAAGAACTCCGACGGCGTGGCGAACTCGTCGGTGTGTATGCGCCGGGTGACCTCGATGAGCAGCTCGCGGATGCCGTGCACGTTGAGGCTGTAGAAGTTGACGCTCTCGTACTTGGACAGCCGGTAGAGCTGCTCCTGGCTCAGCTCCGCCGCGATCTCGGTGCCGTGCGTGGTGGTCAGCTCGGGGCTCATCCACCACATCTCCTGCGGCAGTGAGTCCGGCCAGTCGAACACCTGGTACGGGTTGTAATAGTCCTCGACGGACATGGAGCTCAACCGGTTCAGGACGTCCCGGAGCCGCTCGCTGGTGTCGATGAGTGCTGTCGTCATAGTGGACAGAACCTCCTGAATCTCGCTTGTGCCCGAGGTCGGACGAGCCGGCGCGCCGCCTCGACGGCCAGCCGGCCCAGCCGGTCTGCGCGGTCGTCGGTTCTCGTGTACTGGTCCAGCCGGCGGTTCAGCTGTGTCGTCGTGTAGGCAAATGCCAGGTTGTCGCCCGGGACGGCGAGGACCAGGGCGCAGTCCTGCCCGTAGTGGCCGAAGGAGTCGACCGCCAAGCCCGCCTGGGGCAGGTTGTGGTCGGGCAGCATGAAGCCGAGCGAGTAGGCTCGCTCCCGGACGAAGACCCGGTCGGTTCCACGCCTCTGCAGCCGGGAGGCGCGCAGCAGGGTCTCCTCGCTCCAGAGGCGGGTGCCGTCGACGGGGCCGATCGTCGCGGCGAAGATCCTGGCCAGCGCCCGCGCGGAGGAGACAGCGTTGCATCCCGGGACTTCCGCGCCGAGGTACCGCAGGGAGTTCTCCACGCTGATCAGATTCGGGTTCCGCTGGGACCGGCTCAGCAGGGAGGACTTGTCACCCAGCAGGTGCAGGATGTCCGCGGCCGTGCCGGTGCCCGCCGGACGCGTCTGGCGGAACGGCGCGAAGCGCGTCAGGTCGTCGATGCCGATCCGGACCTCGGCGCCGAGCGGCTCGCGGAACTCGTCCCGGAAGAGCTCGTCCACCCGCTTCCCGGTCGCCCTCCGCAGGAACTCGCCGACGCCCCAGCCGAAGGTCAGGTCGTGGTAGCCGTGGTCGGTTCCCGGTTCCCAGTACGGGCGTTGCGCGGCGAGCGCCTCGACCGCCGGATCCCATTCGAGGACGTCGTCGACCGAGAGCTGCCGGTCGACGCCGATCAGCCCTGCCTGGTGGCTGAGGAAGGTGGCCAGGGTGAGCGACGCCTTGCCGGCGGCGGCGAACTCCGGCCAGGTCTCGGCGATCGGACGGTCGATGTCGATCTCGCCCCGCTCGTGCAGGGCGTGCGTGACGACCGACAGCAGGGCCTTGCTGACCGACCGCACGTTCTGCAGCTGATCGGGCAGCCGTCCTGTGGAACGCAGCCGGACCCGTTCCTCGCCGTCCACGTAGACGCACAGTTCGGCGTTCGAGTCCTGCCCCTCCCGGTGGATCCGGTCGAACTCCGCCACCAGCGGGAGAAACTCCTCTGGGTACACGCCGACGACGTGCTCCGAGTACGCGGTGTCCTTCTCCATGTCAGGCTCGCACCTCCCGCATCCGTCTTTTGATCTCGTCGGCGAGCTCATCGACGGTCGGCTTGTCGAAGCAGATCGACGCCGGCAGCGGCACCGACAGCCGTCGTTGCAGCTTGTTCCGGATGGCGAGGGCGTTGAGCGAGTCCATGCCGGTCTCCGCCAGGTCGAGCCCGCCGAGCTCGTCGCCGTCGAAGCCCAGTTCGCGGGCGACGACCTCCTGGCAGCAGGCCAGGACGTCCTCCGGAGTCATCGGCGCCGCCGAGGGCGAGTCGGCGGCCCCGGGTGCGGACTCGGCGCCGCCGATCAGCCCGCCCACGAGGGGGTTCGAGGCGAGGTGGTGATCCGGATCGAGGTCCTTCCAGCGGATCGCCAGCAGTCCGACCTGGCCCGAGGGCCAGCCCTCGATCGCGGAGCGCAGGACCGGACGGCCCGCGGCGCTGGAGATCGTGCCGAGGCCCTGCTCCTCGAGCTGGCGGAGGAAGTCCTCGTTGCCGGCCAGGTAGCCGACGTCCGACCAGGAACCGAGGTTCACCGACAGGCCGGCCAGCCCGACGGCCCGGCGGTGGCCGGCCAGCGCGTCCAGGAATGCACAGGCTGCGGCGTGGCCCGCCTGCCCGGGATTGCCGAACAGCCCGGTGAAGGAGGAGGTCATCATGAAGAGGTCGAGGTGGGGCGCGTACTCGGCGGCGCTGCGGTGCAGGTTCCACGCACCCTGCGCCTTTGGCGCCAGTACCCGCGCGATCCGGCTCCATTCCGTCCGGTCGATGATGCCGTCGTCGATGATGCCCGCCGCATGGACGACGCCGCGTACGACGGCATCCCCGGCGCAGTAGCCGGCGAACAGCCGATCGACCTGCCGCGGCGACGAGACGTCCACGGCCTCCGTCCGGATGTCCGCCCCGAACTCCCGGCTCAGCCGCCGAAGTTGCGCGGCGCGCTCCGGACCGGGAGCCGACCGGCCGCACAGGACCAGCCGCCGGGCGCCCAGCTCCAGCAGCGCGTGTGCGCACTCCAGGCCGACACCGGCCAACCCGCCGATGACCAGGTACCAGCCGGCCGGATCGATGCGGGTCCGCCCGGCTCCCGCCGGAACCCGGCCGGGACGCAGGCGGGGCAGCAGCACGCGCTCGCCGCGTAGGGCCAGCTCGGCGTCGCCGACCGGGGCCGAGCCGATGGCCGCGGCCAGCCGGGGCACCGCCGACGCGGCCCACCGCTGCTTGGTGGCGGCCGCGTCCACGTCGATGAGGACGTGCCGGACGGTCGAGAACTCCGTGCGCGCGGTCCGGGCGATGCCGACGATCGCGCCCTGTGCGGGGATCACGTCGTCCGATGTCAGGACGCGGTGCGCCCCCGATGTCACCGTGCAGACGACGACGTCGGGCAGGTTCGCCGCGGACACCGCCTGGAAGATCTGCAGGCTGGCCACTCCCCCGGCGGCGACGACGTCGTCGGAGACCGACGCCGTGGCGAGCGGGAGCCCACCGAGGTCGGCCTGGCGCTTGCGCAGCACGGGTACGGCGTTGACGACCGTGTCCGGCCGGTAGTCGGTCAGCACCCGCGCGGCGTCCGCCACCGCGTCGTCCGTGAGCACGTGGACCAGCACCTCGGCGCCGAGCCGCTCCAGTTCCCGGGTCAGGTCGGCTGCCGACCTCATCGAAGGGGCGACGAGCAGGATCCGCCGGTTCGCCGCCTGGGCCACCGTGGCCGGCGCCGCGTCGACCCAGGTGACCACGTAGTGGGCGGGGCCGCGCGGGTCCGCCTGGTTCGCCACGTCGACGTCGGTAGCTCCCATGGAGTCGCTGTCGATGCTGCCGGCGAGTGCGTCGCCGCTCGACGGGGCCGGCTCGATCCAGTGCCGTCGGCGCTGGAAGGGGTAGGTGGGCAGGGTGACCGTACGGCCGCCGGGCGAGACGGCCGCCCAGTCCACCGCCACGCCGGCCGTGTACGCCCCGGCGAGCGCCAACCGGGTGGAGGCGATGTCGTTGCGCTCCCAGCGCAACGTCTCCAGGCAGGTCGGCTCCTTCTCCGGATCATCGCCGAGGGCCAGCTGGGCCAGGCCGGCGAGCGTGTTGGCGAGGCCGATCTCCAGGAACACGCCGGGCTTTCCGGAGGCGGCCGCGCGGATCGCGTCGAGGAACCGGACCGGCTGCCGCAGCTGTCGTAACCAGTAACCGGGCGTCGCGATCTCCTCGGCGATCGGGGCTCCGGTGAGCGTGGAGACGATCGTGTGCGCCGGTGGGCGCAGTTCGACGGACTCCAGGACGGCGGAGTAGTCGTCGAGGATGGCGTCGACATGCGAGGAGTGCCCGGCCCGACCGATCCGCAGCGGCTTGCAGGTGATGGCGCGCTGCTCGGCTGCCGCGACGACGGCGCGTACGGCAGCTCC
Organism: Plantactinospora sp. DSM 117369; assembly: GCF_053764795.1. NCBI lineage: Bacteria > Bacillati > Actinomycetota > Actinomycetes > Micromonosporales > Micromonosporaceae > Plantactinospora > Plantactinospora sp. DSM 117369. The sequence goes on from NZ_CM132446.1 coordinate 6,642,872, forward strand.
GTCACCGGAGATCACGGTGCGGTTCGGCGCGTTGATCGCCGCGACACCGACCTGCTCGTTGCCCGCCAGCAGCTCACGCACCTGCTGTTCGCCGGCGAAGACGGCGGCCATGGCACCGGACTCGGGCAAGGTGCTGAGCAGCCGGGCGCGCTCGAACACCAGGTAGAGCCCGGTCTCGAAGTCGAAGACGCCCGCGCCGTACGCCGCCGCGTACTCGCCGAGGCTGTGGCCGACGTAGGCGTCCGGCACGATTCCCCAACTGCGCCACAGGGTCAGCAGCGCCGCCTGCAGCGTGTAGACGACCGGTTGGGCAAGCCGGAAGTCGGCGATGGGCATGCCCCGGCGGGCCCCGTCCTGATAGAGGAACTCCGAGAGGCGGTGGCCGATGTGCTGGCGGTAGGGCGGATCGGCGCGGTCGACGAACTCCCGGAACACGGGCTCGGACAGGTAGAGGTCTCGGCACGCTTCCAGGTACTCGGCCCCGTGGCCGGAGAAGAGCGCGGTCAGGTGGGGCGGCGCGCCCCGGACCAACCCGTGCGAGAGGCCGATCTCGCCGTCGAACCCGTCGGACGCCTCCGCCTCGCCGTTGGCCACGGCGTCCAGCAGCATGGCGAGCGTCTTGCGGTCGGACGCGACGACCGCCGCCCGATGGGCGAAGTGCCGGCGCCCGGTGCCGAGGGTGAAGGCCACGTCGGCGGCCTCCGGTGCCGCCTCGTCCAGCAACGCCGTGCCGATCCGGGACGCCAGTTCGCGGAGCGCGGGCTCGGTGTGGCCGGAGATCGGAAGCACCTGCAGGCCGGGCTCCGCCTCGGCATCGGGGTCGTTCCGGCCGGCGGGGGCGGGCGGTGCCTCCTCCAGGATCGCGTGGGCGTTCGTGCCGCCGAGCCCGAAGGCGCTGACCCCGGCCCGGCGCGGGCCGCCCCCGAGCGGCCAGTCCGCAGTCTCGGACTGCACGAAGAACGGCGATCCGGCGAAGTCGATCGCGGGGTTGGGCTCCCGGAAGTGCAGGGAGGCCGGCAGCTTCCGGTGCCACAGGGCGAGCGCGGCTTTGATCAGCCCGGCAATGCCGGAGGCCCAGCTCAGGTGGCCGATGTTCGTCTTGACCGAGCCAATGGCACAGGTGCGGGGCGCGACTCCCGCGAACGCGTCCGTCAACGCCGCGATCTCGATGGGGTCGCCGGCCGGCGTCGCGGTGCCGTGTGCCTCGACGTACGAGATCGAGTCGGCCTCGACGTCCGCGGCGGCGAGCGCCTGGCGGATCACCGCGGCCTGGCCTGCCACGCTCGGGGCGCTGAAGCCCGGCTTGCCTGCGCCGTCGTTGTTGACCGCGGTACCCCGGACGACCGCGTACACGCGGTCGCCGTCGGCCAGCGCCTGGTCCAGCGGCTTGAGAAGGACCGCGCCGACGCCGCTACCGAAGACCGTTCCCGTGGCCCCCGCGTCAAAGGCGCGGCAACGCCCGTCCTGCGACAGCACGAGCCCGGGCTCCGGCCGGTATCCGTCGATCTGCGGCACCGGCACGTGCGCCGCACCGGCCAGCGCCAGGTCACACTCGCCGGCCAGCAGCGCCTGGCACGCCAGGTGCAGCGCGTACAGGCCGGTGGCGCACGCCGCCTGGACGCCCACGCTGGGGCCGTCGAGATCGAGCTTGTACGACACCCGGCTGGTCAGGAAGTCGCGTTCGGCGGCCATGGTCAGCTGCAGGTCCTGGGCCGTGTCCAGGAAGTTCGGCAGGGGTTTGCTCGCCTGGCCGCCGAGGTTGTGCATCAGGTAAAGGCTGGTTCCGCAGCCGCCGTACACCCCGACGTCCGGGGTATGCCGTCGGCCGGCCGCGCCGCCGTCCTCGAGCGCCTCCCAGCAGACCTCGAGGAAGAGCCGGTGCTGCGGGTCGAGCAGAGCGGCCTCGCGCGGGCTGTAGCCGAAGAATCCGGCGTCGAACCGGTCGATGCCGTCCAGGGTCGCCGAGGCGCGTATCCACCCGGCCGGGCCGCCGTCCGGGCCCTCCGCGACGGTGATCGACTCCCGGTCGCCGACCAGGTTCGACCAGAACTGCGTCGGCGTGTCCGCGTCCGGGAACCGGCAGGCCATTCCGATGATCGCCACGCTCTGCGAGTCGTCCCGGTACTCGTCCGGCGCCTTGCGCGGCAGGTCTCCCGATCCGTCGTGCTGGTTACTCACTCGCCGAGTCCTTAATGTCGGTAACGCCGTCTCGTACTGGCTACTTCGCTCGCCGGGCCAGCCGCCGGCGGTCGGCCGCGCTCAGCGGAGCGCCCGTTCCGCCCTGGTTGGGGGCCGGCGGCCGGGGCGGAACGGGCGCTCGCAGCCGTGCCGCCATCGCGGATATCGTCGGGTGCCGGTACAGGTCGATCAGCTGTAGATTCGCCTCCGGGAACGCGGTGAGCAGGCGGGTGAGGACCGAGCCGAGCAGGACCGAGTTTCCGCCGACGTCGAAGAACCCCTCGTCGCGGGCGAATGCCCTGTCCACGCCGAGCACCGAGCTCCAGGTCTCGGCGACAATCTGCTCGTAGCTCTGGTCCGCCCGCGGGGCGGGAGCCGTCGCGGGGTCCGGGACCGGCGCGAGTTCCAGAAGGCGGCGCTCCAGCGCCTTCCGATCGAGTTTGCCGCTCACGGCGAGCGGCAGCTCCGGCAGGACCCGCACGGTGTGCGGTACCGCGTACCACGGCAGGACCTGGCCGATCCGGGTGACGATCGCGGCCTCTGTGACGTCGGCCGCCGTGGACTTCGCCGCCGCGATCAACCCGGTCACCCGGGCGGTGTGGTCCCGGACGGGGAATACCCCGGCCTCCTCGACCCCGGGTACCGCGCGGATCACCGCCTCGATCTCGCCCAGCTCGACCCGGAAGCCCCGGACCTTCACCTGGCCGTCGACCCGGCCGTGATAACGGATGGTCGAGTCGGCGTCGATGCTGACCAGGTCGCCGCTGCGGTACCAGCGCCGCCGCTCCGCTCCGTCGCCCAGCACGGGGAATTTGCGGGCGGTGAGTTCCTCGTCGTTGATGTACCCCCGGGCGAGTCCGGGCCCGGCGATCAGCAGCTCGCCGGGTACGCCGGGCGGGCAGTCCTCGCCGTCCTCGTCGACGACGCGAACGTCCAGGCCACGCAGGGGCCGTCCGATCGGCACGTATTCGACGTCCCGGTCGGAGCACACGTGCACTGTCGTCGCCACGGTGGCCTCGGTGGGCCCGTACGCGTTGTAGAGATGCGGCACCGGCCGGAGCTGACCGATCAGCTCGGGCTGCACGATCTCGCCGCCCAGGATCAGCACCCGCAGCCTGCGGATCGCGGCGGCGAGGGCGTGGTCCCGCAGCATCACCTGGACCAGGGACGGCGTCACGAAGAAGTGGGTGACCCGTCCGCCGGTCAGCACGCCGGTGAGAAATTCGGCGCCGTCGCCGGATTTCCCGGCCAGGGAATCCAAGGCGGCGAGCACGACGGGAATCCCCCGGGTGAGCGGCCAGAACAATTCGACGACGGACAGGTCGAAGCAGACGCTGGCCGCGGCCAGCCAGCATTCGTCCGGCCGTTCTCGCGGCGGCGGCAGCACCGCGTCCAAAGCTTCGAACAGGTTTTCCACACCGCCGTGTTCGATCGCGACGCCCTTCGGGTCACCCGTCGAACCGGAGGTGTAGATGATGTACGCGAGATCGGACGCATCCGGCTCGATCACCGCCGGGCCTGCCGGGTCCGCCGGGCGTTCGGAGGCGCTGACGAGTCGATACGGCATCGACGCAAGACGCTCCGCGGTGACCTCGTCGACGAGCACGCCGTCCACCGCGGCCGAGTCGAGGATCGAGTGGATCCGGCTGTCGGGGAAGTTCGGGTCGATCGGGACGTAGGGCGAACCGGTGGCCATGATGGCGAGCATCGACGCCAGCCGGGTAACCGTCGGCGACATGCACAGACCGATCGGCTGACCGGGCCGGCACCCCCGAGCGCGCAGCAGCCGGGCCACCGCCTCCGTCCGGCGCCACAGCTCCGCGTACGAGACGGATTCCGTGGCGTCCGAGGCCGCCACCGAGTCGGGTGAGCCCGTCGCCCACCGACGGAATTGTTCGACTATCGACCGGCGTTTGACGTCCGCAGATATCGCCGACAACACAGTGCAGATCCCCCGTTGCCGAGAACGGCCGAATTGCTACGTGAGACAAGGCGCAGGATTAGCGGCACAAACCCTTTTGAAAGCACCCCCCACACTAAAGGACATCCATTCCTTGGTCAACGCCCACCGCTTCACCTGAAAGGATTACGGCGCATCGTTCTCCAGTATTACCCTCGGCCGACCGGTACGGCCCGTCGTTGTTCCGTTCTGTCCGGTCGAGTGTGCTGGGTCGCTGAGTCGTTGGCGGTAGGCGGCGGCCGACGAGGTTCTTGTCGGCTGTGCTGGTCCAGATGAACGGTGTCGGGTTGCTGTTGCACGCCTCGGTCCAGGCGGCCACGTCGGCTTTGCGGGGGCGGAGCCGCCGGGGTGGGTCGATCGGCGGAGTCTGCGGCGGTCAGCTCGGCGAACCAGCGCCCGACGAGGTTGAGCCACGACGAGCAGGTGGGGTGGAGTGAGGGGTGCCGTGCGCAGCCGCCGCTGGATGGCGGGCGCCCTGTGGGTGGCGTGGGCGTTCGGCACCGGATGCGGGTCCACCTCGGGCGGGGCGTCCTGGTCGGTTGTCGTCAGACCTGTTCCCCGGCCGATGGCAGCATCGTTCGAAGGGCGTACACAGGTGGCCGCGGCGGTAGCCTCCGGCGCTGCGACGCACCCGGACCGGACCACAGAGGACGGTGGATACCCGCCGTTTCCGCGCCGTTGGTTGACAGGGTCCGGTCGCTCTGCATTTTCTTGTAGTCTCGTTGACGAACATCGAAGGCGCTCGCATGGCGGTGGTTGTTGGTTACCAGGTATGAATGGCCAACCGGCATTCGACGGTCGTTGGGTGCCGCGGGGCATACGGTGATCATGGGGCTGCGGGAGTCCCGGCCATTGGTGCAGGTGATGTTCCTCAGCCGTTTTCTGGCCGGGGCCGCGCTCACCGGTTCCGCGGGTGCTCACCTCGTCTCGGTCGCCACCGGGGCCGTGGCGTGGTTCGCCGCCGCCGTCGCTGTCTACGTGGTCAACGGGATCATGGATGTCGCCGAGGACCGGGGCAACGGCTCGCGGCGCCCTATCGCGTCCGGGCGCCTGCCGCGCGCCAGCGCGGCGATCTTCACGGGCTGCGCCGCCGCCCTGGCGCTGGCGATCGGCACGACAGCGGGAATCGCCGTCGACGCGCTGCTCTTCCTCGGTCTGGGCTACCTCTACTCCGGTCCCCCGCGCCCGGCCAAGCGGTCGGGGGTGGCCACCTGCCTCGTCATCGCGGCCCTCGGCCTGGCGACCTTCTGGGCGGGAATGCGAGCAGCGCAGGGAAACAGCGCCGCCGCCGTCGTGTTCGGCCTCGTCATGTCCGGCTGGATGGGGCTGGTGGGCGCCCTGGCCAAGGACATCACGGACGTGCCGGGCGACGCCCTGGCCGGGCGTCACACCTTCGCGGTCCGCTACGGGATCGTCCCCGTCGCCCGGTACACCGCCGCCCTCGCCGTCGCGGTCGCGGTCGCGGGTGTCACGATGGCCGCCCTGACGGCGCCCGTCCTGCTCCCGTCCATGCTGGTTCTCACGGTGGGAGCGTGCAGAGTCGCCGGCGACTGCCGCTCTGTCGCGGGTGAGACGCCCCGCAACCCGTACCGCAGCTTCATGGCCTCCCAGTACGCGACCATCACCACGCTGGGAATCACGCTGCTCGCACATAATGCGATCTGACGACCCACGCCGATTACCACGAGACCGTTACAATCGACGAGCGTCTTCACAAAGGACGTGGCGAATAGTCGAGGACGCGATCTGTTCGAGGCAGAGGGATGTCTGTGGCCGACATTGTCAGCGAGCGTATCGACGAGATCCTCGACCGCTACGAGCAAGCGCTGCACGACGCCGACAGCCCGCTCACCACCACGACCGACCGCTGGCACCAGGCTCGCCGCCAAGCCGAGGCGATCTTGGGTGAGTGCGTACGCGCACTCGGCCTCACGACCGCCGAACCGCCCGATCCGCACGCCCCGACCCGCGAACTCGGCATCGATCGGGCGCACCAGCAGGTCCTCGTCGCCGACTCCATTCGCGCCGGCACCCTGCTGTGGCGTGCGGCGGTCCCCGTCCTGCGGGAGGTCCTGACGACGGAGGGCCCCGAAGGCCGCGAGCGCCTGCCGGACGCGCTGGAGGCGCTGCACGAGGCGATCAGCATCCGGCTCTACATCGGCAGCGTGGCACACGAACACGTCCGGCTCGCCGGCCGCGCACCCGCTCCGGCGAGAGAGCACCGGGGTGGGTCCCGACCCGTCGCCCGCCCGGAGAACATCACGGGACGCGAATGGGAGGTGCTGAAGTGCGCGAGCCGGGCGCTCTCCAATCGCGAGATCGCGAAGGAGCTCGCGATCAGCGAGCCCACCGTGAAGACACACCTGCGGAAGATCTTCCGTAAGCTCGCCGCCACGTCGCGGGTCGATGCGATCAACAAGGTCGGCCTGGCACCGCAGCTGCCGCTCGAGGGGTACCTCAGCCGAGGAGATCGAGAAGATCATCCGTGACGGCGGCGGCGCGCGATGAGACCCGATCACCCAGCGGGCCACCGCCGGCCTGGCACCGACCGCAGTTACTACCTGAGTTGGCTCACGGCGCCGCGCTCGTGAGGCCCGCGTCGCGTTCACCTGCGGTGATGCCTGCAGGTGGGGCTGTTTTCACGCACTAACCGAATGAGTCAACTGGGTCTGACCGGCCAGCCGTCTGGCGGCCTCAGAGCCGCAGCAGCCCCGCGGCGAGCGACTCACGCAATCCGGCGGGCGGCTCCTGGTAGCCCTCGTCCCACAGCGCACCGGGAAAGCCGCCGGCCGCGAACGCAGTGTTGAGATCGTCGACGAACCAGATCGCGGGCCCCACCTTCCCGTCGATTCCGGGGCCGGGCAGGTCGATGCCGTAGGGCGCGTCGCCGCTGATGTTCGCCTTGTGGAGCTCGTCGGGCGCGTAGTCGAGCTGGAACGGGATGCCGGCGTCCCGGCGCGCGGTGTCCCTGAGGTACGCGGCGTGCTCGGCCTCGTAGTAGGAGCGCGAGCCGCCCCGCTCGGCCCACTCGAGCTGCACCACCAACGGGTCCGCGAGCACGCTGGCCGGCCAACCCGGCAATTCCCCGACGAGCCACACATCGCCCACCTGCCGGATCCACGCGCTGATCGTCATCGGGAACGGCGCGAACGTCACCTCCAGCCAGTCGGCCAGCGCGGGCGCGCCCGGCGACGGGGGAACGTGGGCGCGACACGGCGTCCCCTCGTCGTCGTTCTCCTCCGCACGGAAGCCCCGCGCCTGCAGCCGCTCAACGAGCGTCTCGACGTTCCTGCGGGCACGGTCGGCGAACTCGCGCGCCACCGCCTCGGCGTCCTCGCGGTACGGGGCGTCGAAGACCCGTAGGCCAAGACCGCGCAGGTCGCGCCATACGTCGTCGGGATCACCGGACACGTACCGCGCGTGGAAGCTCGCCATGGCCACCATCCTTGCAGCGAGCCACCAGCGTCGGCGGCGAGGTCTCGGTTGCCGACTCAGCTGGCGATCCGCAACGTCATCAAGCAGCCGCGGCCGCTGCGCTCGGCGACCATCGCGATCAATGACACGACACAGACCTTCGCCCCGCCATCCCCGCCGAGAAGCAGGCCATCCTCGAGGATCCACGCCGCAAAGTCACGCACTAACCCGACTTGACTCACGGTTGGCTGATTCGGGGGTCTGTGGGGGTGTGACCTGGGGTGTTGTGTCGGGAGGCACGCACTAAACGGGTCGGGTTCTATGGTGTCGGTCGTGGCGTACGTGCGGATGGTGAAGACGGCGTCCGGGGCGCGGGCGGTGCAGATCGTGCATTCCCAGCGGCGGGGTTCGCGGGACATCGAGCACGTCGGATCTGCGTACACGGATGCGGACCTGGAGCTGCTCAAGGCGGTGGCGCGGCAGCGGCTGGCCGTGGGGCAGGGCGAGTTGGATCTGCGTCTGCCGGACGGTCCGGCAACGGAGGCGGTCCGTTGCCGATCACGTCCACGCGTGCGGGGCACCTGCTGGACGCGTTGGGCCGCGGATACGACACGCTGGGGTTCGCTGCGGCTGCCGAGCGGGACGAGGTGTTCAAGGCGTTGGTCCTGGCCAGGATCATCGAGCCGACCAGCAAGCTCGACTCGGTGCGGGTGCTGGACGAGGCCGGCGCGTGGGCGCCGTCGTACGCGACGATCAAGCGGCGGCTGGGGGTGTATGCCACGGGAGGCAAGGCTTCCGCGGCCGGTGGGAAGACCGAGGGTGTGCCGGTCGAGGGCGACGCTGAGCCGACGTTCGATCCGGCCGGTGGCCCATGGCGGGCCCGGCTGGTCCGCGCCTGCGCCGCGCACGTCAGCTTGGGGCTGGCGACGTTGCTGCTCTACGACGTCACAACGCTGTACTTCGAGACCGACGAGGGTGACGGGTTCCGCGAGCCCGGGTTCTCCAAGGAACGCCGGCTGGAGCCGCAGATCACCGTCGGGCTGCTCCCCGACGGGTCGGGGTTCCCGTTGATGGTGCACGCGTTCGAGGGCAACCGGGCCGAGACCACCACCATGCTGCCGGTCCTACGGGCCTTCCTGAACGCGCACCACCTGTCGAATGTCACGGTCGTGGCCGACGCGGGGATGATGTCGGAGGCGAACAAACGCGCGATCGAAGCCGCCGGGTTGTCGTTCATCCTCGGCGCCCGCGTCCCCGACGTGCCCTACGTCGTCACAGAGTGGCGCAACGCCCACCCCGATGCCGAGATCCCAGACGGGCACGTGTTCGTCCAGCCCTGGCCCGCCGGCCCCGGCGACAACCGCCGCGACCACACGATCTACTACCAGTACCGGGCTGACCGGGCCCGCCGCACCCTGCGCGGAATCGACCAGCAGATCACCAAGGCCGAAAACGCGGTCGCAGGCCGGACAGCGGTCAAGCGGAACCGGTACGTGCGCCTGACCGGCGCGGTCAAGAGCGTGAACCGGGCCTTGGAGGTCAAGAACCGGGCCCTGGCCGGGATCAAGGACTACGTCACCAACCTGCCCAACCCCGACCCCGAGCAGGTCATCGGCGCCTACAGCCGACTGTTGCAGGTCGAGAAGTCCTTCCGAATGTCCAAGACCGACCTGGCCGCCCGGCCGATCTACCACCACACCAGCGAATCGATCGAAGCGCACCTGACCATCGTGTTCGCCGCCCTGGCCGTGTCCCGCTGGATCGAGAACACCACCGGCTGGAGCATCAAACGGTTCGTCACCACCGCCCGCCGCTACCGGACGATCACGATCCAGGCCGGCGACCACAGCATCACCGCCGCCGACCCCCTACCCGACGAACTCCGCGCCGCGCTCGACGTCATCCACGGCACGCACTAAATGAGCCAAGTCGGGTTACTACTCCGCTGGACCTACCCGAACCGGCCCGGTCGGCCACCCGCCAGCGATGCAATCGGGGACCTACCGCTGCGGCTGGCGATGCCGGCCACGTGGGTGCCCTGCGGGCCCTCACCGAACCATTTTCAACCTGGACCGCGCGGCGCTCACGCACCGCGTCCGACCTTGCGGTCCGTCGGACCACAAGGGGAGGTTGAAGAAGGTTCACTGTGCGAGTACGTGCACGGGGCGGCCGAGCCGGCACCCGTCTGGCTGGTCGAGCCGTTGGGGCAGTGGCCGCTCAACGAGTAGCGGGCCTCCTCGATGACCCGACCGGAGAGGAACGGATGGCTGACCTCCACCCCCGTGTCGAGCACCGCGATCACCTGACCGGCGCCGTCGAAGCCGTGCGCGGTGGCCTGCGTGCTGACCGTCCTGCGCTCCATCTGCGCACTCCTCAATGGACGCAAGCTCGTCTTCGTCAAACCCTTGGCCCGTCCGAGCGCACCCCACGACCGCAAGATCACACCCGCCGTGGACCTGCAACGACTACGCGACAACCTCAACTCCGACAACCCCACCGCCGCCGCTTTCGCCGCGCTGCTGGCCTTCCACGCCGTACGAATCAAAAGCTTCGCGCCATGCCCCGGATCGACGTACGCGACGGCCGCCTGCACGTTGGAGAACAGGTCATCGTCCTGGCCGAACCAGCCCGTCAACGCCTGGCCGCCTACCTGGACCACCGCGCCAAGACGTGGCCGACCACCATCAACCCGCACCTGTTCATCCACCGGCGCAGCTGGATGCACGACCGACCCGTCCCACCCTGGTGGATCCGCAAACAACTCGGCATGTCCGGCCAGCTCATCCGCCAAGACCGCATTCTCGACGAAGCCCACGCCACCAGCGGCGACCTACGAATGCTCTGCGAACTGTCCGACCTGTCCGCCGCCGAAGCCATGCGCTGCATCGAGACCGTGAACAGCCCCGACCGTGGCGGCACCTACCGGATCTGACCTCGGCACCCGCTTCCCGGCGGTATCGGTGACAGGTCCAGATACCGGGTGACATGAAGATCCACAGGTCGACGAGGTCAACGTGGGCTGCCTTGCGGGTCCGCCACCATCAGGGCGCCCTTGTTGCCGGGTCACGTCCTGTCATCGTAGGACGGACGAGTGCGCACGGATCCGGAAGGTGCGGATACCTGATCAGGCCGTACATGGTCTACGCCTTCGCGCTATGCATGGCGCCTCCGACCGTTGACGGTCGGGCAAGCACACATCGACTCCTGTCCGCCGAACCGGTCAAGCCCAGGAAGGGCTGCCGAGGTTTCCACCGGCCGCGTGGCTGGGCGGTTCAGATGAGATGGTGGGTGAGACGTCGCCGGAGGACGAGTACGGTGATGCCACCGAGTGCCAGTAGCGATGCGGTCTCGATGAGCTGGAACCACTTGTAGTGGCTCACGGGGTGGTAGACGAGGAGTTGTTTGAGGTCCTTGTCGATCACACATTGCGGCGTGGGATAGGTGTTGTGGGGGTCGGCGCAGATCTCGCCGGCGGTGACGGAGGAGATCCGCCGGCCGTCGGTGGTCTGGTAGGAGAGGTCAACAAGGATGCCCCGGGAGTGGTTCTTCTCGAATACCCCGCCCGTGTCGGGAGCCATTTCCTGCGCCCCGACCGTCGCGGTGACCGGCGGCAGGAGGTGCGGGCGGAGTAGCACCAGTCCGAGAATGGCCAGCGGCAGCACCGCCATGGTGACGGCGACGGCCGTCATCGTACGACGGAGCAGCAGGCCGATGGCGGCTCCCAGGATGAGCGCGAACGCCCAGACGGCGGCGGAGACCGCTCCCGCCTGCCCCCACGCGTGGTCGTTGCCGAAGGGTCGGGCAGCCACGACGGGCTCGAACTGCCGCATCGTCCAGGGCACGACGGTGCCGACGAGGGCGCCGAAGATCGCGGCGCACCCGGCGAGGACGCCGATTTTAATGGTCAGCCAACGTCGCCGGGGCACCGATTGGGTGAAGGACAGGCGGTACGTGCCCTGTTCCAGTTCTCGGGCGAAGAGCGGAGCGCCCCAGAAGATGCCGGCCAGCACCGGCAGGAGGTTACCGAACAGCAGTACCTCCTTGACTCCTCCGTACATGCCAAGCGCCTCTGTGGTGTCGCAGGAGGGCGGTCTCGGTGCGGTCGAGTAGACCGAGGGACAACCGTCGAGCATGCCTCGCACGTTCATGCCGGTAAGCACCAGGTAGCCGCAGTAGACCGCGACCACCGCGGCGATACCGATGATCTGCCAGCGATGCTGACGCCAGGTGAGCCAGAACATTCGTCGGTTCCATTTCGTAGGTCGGGTTTGGCGCGGTGCGAGGCCGGGCCGGGTCTGGGCGTGGATCAGGTGCGAGCGGTGATCGGTCCGGACAGTGCAGTCGCGTCCGGCTGCCGTAGGTACCCGAGGACCAGCTCTTCCAGGCTGGCTTCCCGTGCTGTCCACCGCGGACCGGCCGGCTCGTTGCTGAGACGGGCGAGGACGATAGCCTGCCGTTCGGTGACCGTCCGACTGATCACGGGTAGTCGCGCCGGCAGGGTGTCGAGCGCGGCGCGCGGACCGGTAAGGAGTTTGTGCGTGGCGGTCAGCTCGTCGATGCTCCCGCTGATCTGGATCCTGCCTCGGTTGATGGCCACCAGCCAGTCGCAGGTGTCAACGAGGTCGGTGATGATGTGTGAGGAGAGCAGTACGGTGAGTCCGCCATCGGCCAGTCTTTCCATGAGCAGGGCCATGACCTCGTGCCGGGCAACCGGGTCCAGACTGGCCAACGGTTCGTCGAGCAGCAGCAGCCGGGGCCGCTTGGCGAGGGCCAACACGAGGGCGAGTTGCGCGCGCTGTCCACCCGAGAGCCGCCCGGCGGCGACCCGGTCGGGGATGCCGAGAGCGTGGAGCCGGTCGCTCGCCCACCGGTCGTCCCACGCCGGGTTGAGACGAGAGCCGAAGGCGAGGAGGTCCCGGGCGGTGAACGTCGGGTAGAGCCCGGTGTCCTGGGCCATGAACGCGATCTGGGCCAGCATGGACGGCTCGTCGGCCATCGGGGAGCCGAAGACGCGGACCGCCCCCTCGGACGGGTGCAACAACCCGGAAACGAGGTTGAGCAGGGTGCTCTTGCCGGCCCCGTTCGGCCCGACCAGGGCGACGACGGCACCTTCCGGTAGCGCCAGTGAGCAGTCGCGTAGCGCCCAGGTACGGCCGTATCGCCGGCCCAGTCGGGTCGTTTCGATCGCGAAGGTCACGCCACACTCTCCCCGGCCGGGTTCCGGAGGCTCTCGGCGAACATCGCCTCGATGTCCTCCCGTACGAGACCAGCCGCATGCGCGGAGCGGACCCAGCCAGCCAGCTGGCGGCGCAGCCGGGCCCGATCGAGCGGGGACGCTGTGCCGAGCGCTCGCGCGATGAAGGTGCCGAGGCCGGGCCGGGCGGTCACCAGTCCTTCCCGTTCCAGTTCCCGGTACGCCTTGAGCACCGTGTTGGGGTTGATCGCCAGACTCGCCACCACCTCCTTCGCGGTCGGCAGCCGGTCTCCCGGCTCCAGCATCCCGAGCCGCAACGCGTGTTTCACCTGCTGGACGAGTTGCAGGTAGGTCGATACCCCGGAGCGGGGATCCAGCTGAAACCTGATCACCTATACCTCTTTAACTAGTCAAGTAGTGGAATGGTGGAGGTCGGAGTGTTCGATGTCAAGTACCAGCCGCGCCTCGATCGGTCAGATCTGCCCCGGGAACCGCGGTGGCCAGGAGGCGCGATCGACACGGCGGCTTACCCCACGTGATGCCCAGCGCCCGAGCAGTTGTCAATGCAGGTTGACGACCAATTGTTTGTCAACTACGGTTGACAGATGACTGTCCTAGCCCTTTCTCCTTCCGCGCCAACACCGCGCCCGCCGAGCCGCGCACCGAAGGCGCTACTGGTCTGCGGCCTCGTGGCGGGTCCCGCCTTCATGGCCGCGTTGCTGGTCCAGGGCGCCGTGCGGGCCGACTACGACCCCTGGCGGCACCCGGGCAGCTCGCTCGCGCTCGGGCCGTGGGGCTGGGTTCAGGTGGTGAACTTCGTGGTCGCAGGAGCGCTTACCATCGCGTTCGCGGCCGGCCTGCGGCGTAGCCTCCCGGTCGGACCCGGTTCGCGAATGGGTCCTTTGCTCGTAGCGATCTGGGGCGTCGGGCTGCTCGGCGCCGGCGTGTTCGTCGGCGACCCGGTCAGTGGATACCCACGCGGCACGCCGGCCCTGCCGGCAGAGCCGAGTTGGCATGGCCTCCTGCATGACTGGGCCTTCTCATTGCCCGGTTTCCTCGCTCTGACCATGGCGATGCTGGTGATGGCGTACGCATTCGCCCGGCGCGGAGCGGGCGTCTGGGCGCTGTACTCCGGATTGAGCGCAGCCGTCTTTCTCGCCTTCTTCTTCCTTGCCGGCGCGGGCTTCGGTCAGGATCCCGAACTTGTTGCCACGGCCGGATTGTGGCAACGGCTCGGCGTAGGCGCCGGCTGGCTGTGGCTGGCGGCGCTGGCACTGCGTCAGCGGCGGCAGGAGCGGTTCAGCAACTCGGGTCAGGGGACGCCGTAGCGTCTCCGGGTAGGAGAAGGGCTCGCTGCTTGCGTAGCCGGGCGGCGGCGATTGCGGGGCCAGGGGGTCGATGTGGACGCCGACGTCGAGGCGGCCTGGCCAGGCCAGCAGCGGGTCGAGCCAGGCGGGGCCGACTTCGGCGGGGTAGCCGGTCACGATCCGCGATGCCGCGTAGCCGCCGCCGAGGCGCAGGTAGCGCGTCGCCGCAGCTTGGACACTCCAGCGAGGAGGTCACCGACACCTACTACATCGCCAAGCCCGTCCAAGCTCCGGACGTCTCCGAGATCCCTGAACGCCTCGGACCGACCTTGATAGCCGGTCCGCAGATGTAGGGCACAACGACACACACGGATAAAACCTGGTTGCCGGCACCCGTGAATGGGGAATTCGGGGGGAGGTTCAAAAACTCTGTAGACAAAAAGCCCTGACCAGCAGAAACGCTGGTCAGGGCTTTGTCTGTCGAGACGTCCCGATTCGAACCGACGACCCCTTGACCCCCAGTAGTCCGGTGGCCCAGCGGCATACTCACGCACGTTTGTCCAGGTCGCCTATAGCATAAACCGGCCGAGTAAAATACCCATACCTACCGGAGGTTCTATGGCCCACCGTAACGCCCGGCTGACCGTGTACGCCCGCCGCCTGCTCGTCACGCGTGTCGTCGATCAGGGCCGGCCGGTCGCGTTCGTAGCGGCGTACGGGCTGGCCGGTGGGCCGGTTGCTTGCGGCGCAGGTCGGGGAGCAGGTTGGTGAGTTCACCGAGGCCAGCATCGACGGCCGGCTCGGCCGCCGCGGCGGCCGAGCCGGCCGGGTTCCGGTTGCTGTTCCAGCACGCCGCTCGGGAGCCGGAGTTCCGTGCCCTGTCCGACCGGTTCCGGACCGAGATTCACGACATCGCGCGCGTGCAGATCAAGGCCGTCGCCGATTCGGCGTGGGCGCGGTGGGCGTCTCACCTCGCACCGACCGTCGCGATCGAGGCGGTGATCGCCTGGCTGGACGCCGGCCAACCCGGCCCGGCACAGGCGGCCGACCGGATCCGCGCCGCGATCGGCGGATTCATCGCCGCCGCCGCATAGTCCACCATGGACCACATCGCCCTTGTTCCTGACCGTCCCGGATCGGAAGGCCCAGCGTGAAGAGCAAGGAAGACCCGACCGCTAAAGCCCTGCGGGTGTGGGACAAATCAGCGCCCGGCTACGACAAACAGATCGTCTTGTTCGAGAGGATTTGGTTCGGCGGTGGCCGCGAATGGCTCACCGCTCGCGCACACGGGCGGGTCCTGGAGGTGGCCATCGGCACTGGCCGCAACCTGCCGCTGTACCCGGCCGACGTGACCATCACCGGGATCGAGCTGAGCCCGGCGATGCTGGCCATCGCCCGGCAGCGCGCCGCCGACCTCGGGCTGGACGTCGATCTGCGCTCCGGCGATGCGCAGGCGCTGCCGTTCGACGACGAAGCGTTCGACACCGTGGTCTGCGCGCTGTCGCTGTGCACGATCCCCGACCCGGCCGCCGCGATCAGGGAGATGCGGCGGGTACTGGTGCCTGGCGGGCGGCTGCTGCTGCTCGACCACATCGGCAGTAGCTGGCCGCCGATCCGGGCCGTGCAGTGGCTCCTGGAACGCGTGACCATACGCGCCGCCGGTGAGCACTTCACCCGCCGCCAGCTCCCGCTCGTGCGGGCAGCGGGATTCGACATCGTCGAGGTGCAGCGCCTCAAGGCCGGCTCGATCGAACGCATCTTCGCCCGCAAGCAAGCCACCCTCTGATACCCGGCACGCCGTGGAGGGCCCTGGAATGATCGGAATCAAGCGGTGTCGGCCGCGAGGCGGAAGTGTACGCATACGGCGACGACGCGGTGCTCAAGCTGTACCGTCCCGGCTTCGGCGGACATCGCGCCGAAGCGGCGGCCCTGGCCAACCTCGACGGTCACGGCGTCGCCCCGAAGCTGATCGACACCGTGGACCGCGATGACCGCACCGGCTTGGTACTGGAGCGGCTGGCCGGCTCGGACATGCTCGCCCGCCTGGGGGCACAACCCTGGCGGTGCTCGGCCTGGCCCGTGCCCTGGCTGGCACGCACCTCGCCGTCCACCAGGTCCAGGCGCCAGTAGACCTTCCACCGTTCCGCCAGGTCCTGGCCGCGCGCATCCACGACGCCGTCATGCCACCGCACCTACGCGACTACGCGCTACGGGTGCTCGGCGGGCTCCCCGACGACGATTGCCGCTGTCACGGCGACTACCACCCCGGCTACGTCCTGGTCGCCGCCGACCGGGTCGCGGTCATCGACTGGCCGAACGCGGCTCGCGGTACGCCGGAAGCCGACCACGCCCGGACCATGCTGCTGCTGCGCTGGGCCGACCCGCTTCCCGACACGACCCGGGCGTCCCGCGCGCTGATCACCGCCGGCCGTTCGATGTTCGGCCCACGCCTCTGCACGGGCATACCGCGCCGGCTCGTCGCAGCTGTTACGGCAGTGGCGTGCATTTGAGGGCTTGGCTCAGTTCCCCGCAGTCCTGCACGCCGCCGCCCAGGTCGACGGCGGCCGCGCTCCCGGCCGGAACGGAGGCACCGGCCGGGAGCCGCACTAGCGGCCGTTCGCCGCGTGATCGGGATCCGCCCTCGCCAGGCGGGGAACCGCACCCGTCGCTTACGGGCTACCGGGCCGCGTCGGCGAGCAGCTTGAGCGCCAACTGCTGGAGTTCCGGTCCGGCCTTCTCTGGACTTCCGGTGTCGTAGGGCGGCTGCGGGTCGTACTCGACGGCGAGTTGCAGTGCCTGGGCGACCTGCTCGTCGGCCAGGCGGGCGGCGAGTCGCAGGGCCATGTCGATCCCGGCGGAGACCCCGGCGGCCGTGATGATCTTACCGGCCTCAACCACCCGCTCCGGTACGACGACCACCCCGAACTGCGACTCCAGATAGCTACGGGACGCCCAGTACGTGGTGGCGCGCACGCCCCGCAGCAGGCCCGCGGCGGCGAGCAGCAGCGAGCCCGTGCACACGGACGTCGTCCAGCTCGTGCTCCGGTGGATCCGGCGGATCCACGCAAGCGTCTCGGCGTCGTCCATCGCGCCGAGTACGCCACGGTCGCCGGCCCCGGGCACCACCAGCACGTCCGCCGCCGGCACCTGTCGCAGCGACCGGTCTGCGGTCAGCGCCATCACCCTGGTATCGGTGCGCACTGGGCCGGGCCGTTTGGCGACGGTCACCACCGACGCGTTCGGCACCCGGCACAGCACCTCGTACGGGCCGACGGCGTCCAGCGCGGTGAACCCGTCGTAGAGCAGGATCGCGATCCGCAGCCTCCGTCCGGGACGGGTGTCACCGGGTGGCTCCCCGGCCCGAGTGGATGTGGCCAGGGCGGCGGATCCCAGTCCCCCGCCGAGGCCACCGGCCACGGCGGCCCGCAGCAGCGTCCGTCGCCCCTCGTCCCACCGCGTCATCGCCAGACTCCTTCCAGTCCGCCCCACCGGGCTCGGTCCTGCTGCCGGTCGGCAGCTGTCAACGGCGCCAGACGGTGCCGCGCCGCTCGTACTCCATCACCTGCTCGACCTGCACGGCGAGGTCGGCGCCGAGGAACCGTTCGACGAGCCAGAGCGCCAGGTCGAGGCCGGAGGTGATGCCACCGGCGGTGACCAGGTCCCCGTCGTCGACGACCCGCGCCTCGGTGACCACACCGCCCTGGGCGCGCAGGTCCTCGACCGCCCGGTGATGGGTGATGCACGGCCGGCCGGCGGTCAGTCCGGCCGCGGAGAGCAGCATGGTGCCGGTGCAGATGCCGGCGATGGTCAACCCACGTCGCCGGGCGGCGGCGATCGCAGCCGGGACGACACCCCGCTGGATCTCGTACAACACGCCCGGCGTGTCGGCCCGCCGGTAACCGCCGCCGGGGACGACCAACAGGTCCGCCTCACGTGGCGCCCACCGCCCCACCGGCCCGACCTGGCTGCCATGGAAGGCGGCGACCGGGTTGTCGCCGTCCACCGTCACCATGCTGGTGGTGATCGCCCCGCCCAACCCCTTCGCCATGCCGAACACCTCGATCGGGGCGACGAAGTCCAGCTCCTCGACACCGCCGAACGTGACGATCTGCACCCGTAGCGGCCGGGCGGGAGTGAAGACCGGCGCCGCCGAGGCGCTTCCCGGCATCAGTACCGCACCACCCGCAACCGCACCACCCGCAACCGCACCGACGGCGACCGTGGCCCGAAGAACATCCCGGCGATCCATCAACTGCTCCTCATCGTGGTATCGGCTCTGACACGTTGGTTCGCAGAGGTAGTCGCCCACCGATGCGAGATAGTTCCGGTCGCGCCAGCTCCCAGCGGGCGCCAGTGAGGTCGGCAGACCGACCGGGTACACGCGGGCGAGTCCCAGTCCGGCGGATCAGGGGCCGCTGAACCCGATCGTCTCGTCCCGCGCCAACCGACTGGAACCGCTCGTGGGCGGCTCCCAGAACAGGTCGTCGTTGTCGTCGGCTATCGAGGCGCGGGCCCGTTGGGCCTGCCGGTTCGCCCGGCGGGCGAAGATCTGGGTCAGCATGCGCGCCGAACGCTGAAGCAGGAAAGGCAGGATCAGGAGCCCGATCAGGCCGACCGTGATCCCGAGCAGCACCTGGCTCAGCGTCACGAGGCCGCCGGACGGTTCTGCGGCGACGTCGTTCGTATCGACGCCCGCGGGCAGCGGCGTGGTGACGGCGGTGACCGGGCTGACCATCCCTCCCGCGACCGTGGTGAGTACCTGCCGGGTCACGTAGGCGGCATGCAACTCGGGGTGGGCCGAGCGCACCAGGGCAACCGTACCGGCCACGAACGCGGCAGCGTACTCCGCTCCGCTACCGGACCCGCCGATGCTCGCCACGCCGACACCCGGGGCCAGCAGGTCCACCGCGTCATCCGGGTAGTGCTCGGCCGGCTGCCGGTCCTTTCGGATCGCGCCGACGCGGAGCAGGCCATCTGCCGGATCGGCCGCAGCCGACGCGGGCAGCACGACCACCACATCCTGCGAGATCGCGTCGCTGATGGCGGCCCGCACCGCGGGTTCTGCGGCATCGGCACCGGCGCCGACCATGACAACCTGAGCGCCGGACGCGGTAGCGACGTCGATGCCGGTCGCTGCGAGGCGCGCCGAGAGCTTCGCGGTGCCCGCGTTGACGGGTACGACCCGAGCCCCAGGCGCCACACCGAATGTCTTGCCCCCCGTACCGTCGTCACCGGCGACGATGCCGGCCAGGGCAGTCCCGGAGCCCTCGCAGCCGGTGTCGCCACGGCCGGTGCCGGTGGCGACGTCGGTGCCCGTGGAGACCCGGCCGGCCAGTTCGGGAGCAGCACCGTCCACACCGGAGCCCACCACTGCCACCTTGACACCCGAGCCATCCGCCACAGACCAGGCGCGGCTCGGCGTCAGCAGGGTCTGCCCCCATGAAGCCGCCGCCGGGACGTCCGTCTCCCACACGCAGCCCGAGGACACTTCGCCACTCGCCGGCAGCGGGCCATGGTGCAGCTCGGCGCCGACCGCGTCCCACGGCAGGACGAGATGCCAGCCTGCGCGCAGGTCGCTCGGATCCGAGAGCCGACCGCCGCCGGGCTGTACCCGCCCCGAGTTCAGGTCGAGGATCTCGCCAGCCCGGCCCGCGTCGCCGAGCAGCTCAAGGCCGTTCAGCTCCGTTCAGCGCCATTGGGACCACAGCGTTGCTCCCAATCTGCTCCCCCACGACCACGGAAGAGCCGGACCAGGGGCGATTCTGTCGGCCCTCGCACGACTACTCCCCCGCGTTCTACGCCAGCATCGGATCGTCACCCCAGCGACGCTGCTGGCCTGGCACCGACGCCTCCTGCGACGGCACTGGACGCACCTGAAACGCGCCGGTCGACCGCCGATCAGTGACGCGGTCCGTGCCCTGGTCATACGACTCGCCCGCGAGAACCCCGGTGGGGACACCGCCGCCGGCCTTCTGGGCCGCGCGCCGCAGAGCCTGCGGGACGTTCTGGCGGCCGTGCCAGTCGCTGCGCGGCCCGGTCACACTGCGATGCCCGGTAACCGGCAGTACCACGGCCACGTGCGACGCACGATCGCTCAGCCAGGCCGCCGCCTCGGCTATCTCCTCCGGCGCGGCGGCCCGTCCGGGTGATCGCGTCGACCCGAATCCCGTACCCGGCGTAGGTCACGGCGCCGACTCGGTGACGCTGCTGGCGTGGTTGGCACAGGCGATCCAGCCGCGCCACGGGTGGACACCGGCGTTCGCCTTGCCCGTGCGGGGTGCGGCCTTGGCCTCGGCCTGACCGTCTCACTCGACGATGTGGTCGCCGACCATGTAGGCGGCGTGAAGCGCCGCGTAGCCGACCGCTGTGACGGCCGCGGTCTCGACGGTGGGCATGACGCGCAGACGGCACCATCCTGCACGCCGTGTGCGGCTTGTGCCTGGATCCGCAGATCAGCCCGGCACTGAGCCTCGCGGAACCGCACTGAGCGGGCTGCTGGCCGCATCCGCCGTCGCCTTCTCGGTCGGCGTGACTTACGTGATGTGATCGGGAGAGCAGACCAGGGCCTGCCTAGCGCGAAGCGGCCCTGGGATCGCTCTGAACTCAGGGAAGCTGCAGTTCTCTGAGCTCCCGGCGGGAGGTGATGGTGAGTTTGCGGTAGATGTTGCGCAGGTGTGCGTCGATCGTGCGTGGGCTCAGGAACAGCTGCGCCCCGACCTCCTTGGTAGTGGCCCCGGTAGCGATCAGCCGCGCGATATGCAGTTCGTGGGCGGTGAGCACCTGGTCGACTGACTGGTCGGTCCGTTTGCGCGGGCGCTCGCCCGTAGCGCGCAGTTCGCGGGCGGCGCGCGCCGCGAACGCCTCGGCGCCCATGCCTGTCAGCAGTTGGTGGGAGGTGCGTAGTTGCTCGCGGGCGGCCAGGCGCCGGCCCTCGCGGCGCAGCCACTCGCCATATACCAGGTGGGCGCGGGCAAGGTGGGTGGCCATCCGGCAGTCGCCGAGCCGCTGGATCGCTTCGCGGTAGAGGTCCTCGGCGGCCGGTCCGGTGCTCATCAGCGCCCGCGAGCGCGCCTCCAGTCCTAGCGCCCATTGGGTGCCGCTGGCACGCGTTCGCGAGCTGAGTCGGTCCAGCGCGGCGGCGGCGCGCGCTGGTTCACCGGCGCGGACGGCGGCCTCGATGAGCTCGGGCAGGGCCAGGCTGCTGTGTACCAGCTCGTCGTACTCGCACGGCTGGCTCGCCCCGGCGAGCGCGGCGCTGTAGTCGCGGAGCGCGGGAGACTTCGCCCATCCCCCGCACGCTTCCCTCCGAGGTGCTCCAGGAGGCCGAGCGCCCCGCCGAGGCCGGCGACCGATCAATGGCCTCGTGGATCCGCTGCCGTGTCGAGCACGAGTTCAACGGACGGCGTGACCGGATCGACAGGGACGGGTGCCCGATATCACCGGCCATCGCCGCTCGTCGGCCAATAGATCAGCCGCCGGTCATACTCCACGAACCATTCGTACAGGTGGTCGTCGTTGTGGTAGGCCCGTACGAAGCGGCTGTCCTTGAGTTCGGTGCAGACCAGGACCGCACCGTACCCACGCCACACCGGCGGTGGCAGGGCGCCGCTGGGCCCGACGACGATCAGCCGCAACCCGCGCAGCGTCCGAAGTACCTCGTCCATCGTGGCGTTGCAGAGCGACGAGGGTGTGATTTGGACGACCTCGCACTCGTCGGCCAAGCGGCGGAGGTCGTTGCCCACCATCTGGATGCGCGGCTCACCGAACCTGGCGTTGAACCGGGCGAGAGTCTCTCGGACGCGCTCGACGCGTGGGGCTTCGTGCAGATCGGCTACCAGGACGCGGCGTACACCGTCGATTTCGGCCAGGTGCTCCATCAGCCCGCCGAAGCCGATGATGCCGACTGTACCGGCGTCTCCGACAGCTCTGGTCAGTGCCTCCGTCACCGCTGACCCCGGCTGATGAGCGTGTACCTCGTCGAACGGCGCGACTATGTGATCGAATCCCGCTTCCTCCAGCGCGCCATGCCGGAACCAGGATCGAGACAAGGCGCTGAGGAGAGCAATCTTGACGGCTTGCCTGGTCAGGTCCGAACCAGCCGCAGGGGTGCACACCAGGTCACAGTCCAATAGGGACGCGCCGGGCGACGTCCCGAGGTAGTCGGCCAGGTGGACGCCACGCAGACTCGTAACTGCGGCGGGTGATGCGACGCCGGGACGGAACCGCTCGTAGTCCATGGCGGCGCCGATGCTGCCGTCGTCGAGTACCACGGCCGCGAAGGACCTTCCCGTCAGAACCTCGTCCACCGAGCGCTTGCCATGATCTGCGGCTTTGCGTAGCTCGTGATGGATCGCAGCCTCAATTAGCGACACGGTGTTGCTCCCTGACATGCTGACAGTAGGTCATCGGCGAACCGGCTCGCCTCCGCTGCACGGAGGCCGGCCACGGTCACCCGAATCGCCGGCACCGCGGCCGCGAATCGCGATCCGGGGGCGACGCGCCAACCGTGCGCAGCCAGCCGCGCCACGGTCTCCGCCTCATCGGGTACCTCGATCCACACGTTCAGCCCCGTGCGCCCGTGCCCGCACAGGCCGCGCTCCGCCAACTGCTCAAGCATGTGCCGGCGGCGCGTGTGGTATTCCAGGCGCACCCTGGCCAGGTCGGCCGGAAGTCCGGGGTCGGCCAGGTGGGCCGCCACAGCGAGCTGCGTCATGCGGCTGATCCACCCGCCGCCCAGCAGCCTGCGCTGATCCAGGCGCCCGATCGACTCGCTGTCACCAGACACCATCGCGAACCGCAGGTCAGGGGCAAGCCACTTGGACACGGAGGCGACGTGTAGCCATCGCGGGTGTCCAGCGGGAATGGCGGAGACGTAGTCGGCACCCGCGATCCCCCCGGCGTGGTCTTCCTCGATCACCAGCAGCTGCGGAACCTGCTGGATCATGGCACGCAGTGTCTCGGCGCGCCGCGCCGTGAGCGCCGCCCCCGTGGGGTTCTGCGCCCGCGGACGATACAGGACGCCTGCGGCGTCCGCGAGCGCCTCGGCGAACGCCTCTGGTTGGAATCCTTCCTCGTCCACAGGTACCCGCACGGGCACCAGACCGAGCGCGGCGATGAGCGGAAGGTCCCCGTTGTACGTGGGGCTTTCCACGATGATGCGGTCTCCGGAGCGCAGCAGAGTCGCCAGTGCACGGTCAACCGCCTCGAGCCCGCCGGGCAGTAGCGTCAGGTGATCGCGGGCGACCCCCTGGCCGGCGAGGTATGCCTGTGCCTGAATGAGCAGAGCGTCGACGATCCGGGGGGTGCCGTAGAGCAGCAGGTCGGATGGAACGGTGGTGGGCCAGCGATCGTGGCGCCAGAGGAGCAGGTCCGGATCTGGGTTGCCCGACGAGAGGTCGTTCGGCCACGACGCCGGGTGAGACGTCCCCGGTAAGTCCGCGGATACGCTATGCATTCTCGGGCAGCAGCTTGAGTAGCGCGGGAACGAACTCGTCCTGCCGGTCCGGCAGCAGGTCCAGCGCCTGCGTCAGCGGGATGAAGAAGCAGTCGAACACCATCCCGTCATCGGTGCCGGTACTGCCCGCGACCTGGTGAGACCAGCGGTCCCGACTTTCCGTCGTCGTCGCGTAGTAGAAGACGGTGACCCGTGGCTCACCGGTGTGCGGGTGTGGCCGTTGCTGTACGCCGAGACTTGTCCGCACGGTGACCGCGACGGTGCCGGTCTCTTCAGCCACCTCGCGAATGACCGCGTCCTCGAGCGGTTCATCAGCATCCACGCCTCCGGCAGGGACCTGCGTGCCTGCCTCAGGCTGATCCCGGTGGTCGAACACGAGCAATTCCGGTCCCGTGGGCGTGTCACGCACGACATAGGCGGCAACGCGTACTCGGACCTCAGACATCGGTAGGCGCCTCTCGGTTGGTCGACAAATGTGGGAACTCTGGCAGCAGCAGGTCAACGAGGCCCTGTACGGCGCTCTCCGACAGCTGATCGTTGTTGCGGAACCGCAGGATGCGCGTCGGCACAAGGTTGGCCGCAATAGCGCGGTCGTAGGCGTCGTACAGCTGGACGAGTGTGTCCGGGCGTTCGTAGGGACGGAGCTCCTTGTTGCGTGTGCCGATCCGCGTCCATGCCAGCGCGGGTGGGGTGTCGACGAAGACGATCACGTCGGGGGCCGGCATTCGCAGTGCTTCCATGGCGGCGCTGATGCGTTCCATCGGTACACCGTGCAGGACGTGGTGATAGACGATATCGCTCAGCACGTACCGGTCGGTGAGTACCGGACCGACGGCGAGAGCGGGCTTGATGTTGAACTCGAAGTGGAGATGCTTGTCCCGAAGGTATGCCTCCACGACAGCTTCGGCGTTCCAGCTGCTGCGAGCCATGCGGTTGCCCACGATGACACGCGCGGAGGCGGCGTCAAGCCAGCTGTGCTGGCCGAGCTCCGTCACCGTCGGTGCGACTCGCCGTAACGCCTTCGCCAGTTCGATCCGTAGCGTCGACTTTCCGCTGCCGTCGGTTCCCTCCAATGCGATGAACGGAAACCTCCGGTCCCGCCGGCTCGTCGGGATCACGACCAGCGCTCCTGCGGTCGATGCCCGGCTGGGTGTCGGGTCAGGTAGTCGAGCCGGGAGGTGAACAGATGCACCGCCCGCTCGGTTCCCGGCCACCAGCAGCACAGCAGTTCGGCGAACAACGATGCCTCCTTCAGCCCCAGGGCGACGGTTCGAGCGGCGCTCGTCTGCGGCGAACGGACTGTCTCCACCAGTGCGACCAGCGCAGGTATACGCGCGGCGAGATTGTCTCCGCGGTCGTCCGCCCGCTCGAGTAGTTGAGCCACGCAGCCGGCGACGAAGACGTCCTCGACTCGGACCGGGGCGAGAATGCGACGGAGACACTCGTACACGGACGGCTCGACTGCCGCCCAGATCCGTGCGGGGGCGGCGATCACCTCGTACAGCAGGCACTCCAGCACGGAGGCGCCCGGCGCGAACATTCGATCCCGCGCCAGCAGCAGCCTGGCGCCCAGGCTTCCCTGCCCGGGCAGCGCCGCGACGGGTACCAATCCACCCGTCCCCAGTTCCACCAGGGCGCTCAGGTCGCCGTCCACGAGGATTTCTACTGCCGCCCGCATACATTGCAGGTCCTCCGTGCTGGACGGACTGACCACGATCCGGTGGTGGCGGACGCCGAGGGACAGTTCGTGGGACCGCAGGCTGGTGGCGAATGCCGGCCAGCCACCGTCCCGCACGCCAGCGGCGGCGGCCATACATGCGGTAGCCACATTCGCGGGGGTGTATGCGGCGAGCTGTCCGGCGCCGGTCGGGGTCAGCACGGAGTCGTCGACCAGCCTCGCCAAGACGCGAAGGTGCTCCGCGTACACCAGAGGCTCGAAGATCATCGTATGTTGGCTGATCAATCGGCCGAGAAACATGTGCCGCATCAGGTCGTCAGGATGAGGCGGAGCGGACACCGGCGAACGCGGTGCGAGTGTCTGGGCGGTCACGACAGCGCCTCCAAGGCGGCGGCGGCGCTCTGCGGCCGGCCGTCGCGCCTCCACTGCACGCACCGCTCGACCAGATCGACCAATCGTGGATCGTGCGCGGTCGCCACGCTGCGCAACGGCGGGGCGCCGTACCGGGGCATAGTGCCGGTGAGCAGCTCGTACATCACCATTCCGAAACAGTAGAGATCACTGGCAAAGTCCGCCTCGTGGTACCCCGCGTCGTACTCCGGGGGCCACGAGATCAAGGCTGACTTCGGCGATCGTGGCTCGGCGGCCGTGAGGGCACGGACGCAACCCAGATCGGCGATGACTGGCCCGTCGTCGGCCATCAGCACGTTTTCGGCGTTGATGTCCCGGTGGACATACCCGGCGTCATGCAGGACGGCCAACCCGGTCAGCAGCCGGCGTGCAAAGGCGACGGCGGCGTTCGTCGACGGTGCCCCGTGCGCGGCGAGCCATTGACGCACCGAGCCGAGCGGTAGGTAGTCCATCACGTAATGCGGCACCGGGGCCGCGAGGTTCATCTCCACCAGGTTGGGGAAGTACGGCGAGCCGCTCAGCCGCGACAGCAGGTTCGCCTCCTGAACGAAGTGGTCCCGCGCATATCGGTGTGCCTGTTCCGGCAGTTGCCGGTACCAGTAGTAGCCATGAAGTTCCGGACGCAGCTCGACCGGGGCGGCGTCGATGACGCTGTGGTAGCCGAAGAACCCCTTGGCGACGAACTCCGCGCCCGGGACGTCGGCCCGCTCGACCAGCAGGAGGGTACTCCATCCGGTGAACGAGACCACCGACCTGGACTTGTAGGCCGTGGTCGTCTCGAGCACGTCGCGGAACACGTGGGTCGGCGAGACTCCTGCCAGGGACTCGAGGTGCATCGCCGGCGTATCGGCCGTCATCGGGACCCGCCCTGCGGTGCGGGCTTGTACACGTAGCCGAGGGTCAGATCGGAGGTGCCCGGGACGACCTCCACGTCGCAGCCGGTGCCGGCGAAGAACTCGTCACAAGCCTTCTTCACACCGGGCAGCCCATCCCAGGCCCGCTCGTTGCGGCTCAAGTCGCAGTAGTCGTCGATGACGAGCAGCCCGCCGGGCTCCAGGCGCGGCCACACCTGCTCCAGGCTCAGTTGGATGGAGCGGTAGTGATCGCCGTCGAGGTAACCGAAACACACCTGCTGGGGTAGTTGGGAGAGTGTCTCGTCGAACCAGCCTGCGACGACGCGCGGCATCGGCAGACTCCTGGCGCGGAAGTTCTGCTCGACCTGCTCCGCCGACGCCAGGCACTCGCCCTCTGGCAGATGGGTGTCCAGTTCCCCTGGTGCGGGCATCCCGGCGAAGCTGTCGAACAGCACCAGTTCACGTTCGGGGTCCAGCGCCAGCATGGTTGTCGCGAGCCAGACGCTGGTATAACCGGCGTTGCAACCGATCTCCACAACGTCGCCCGCGACCCCGGCCCGCAAGACCGAGGACAGGCCCCAGTGCAGTGAGACCAGGCGCTCTACATCGGACATATTGGAATTGAGCGCAGCCAGTTCGTATGCGAGACGCGCGTCCATTGCACTCTCCGTCAGTTGGTAAAGAAGCCGATGACTTTTTTGATCCGTCCCTGGGTGACCGGCTCCGTACTGTGGCTGAGCTGGCTGCCGAACATGACCAGGTTGCCCGTTGCTACGCGGGTGCGCCATTGAGTCCGCGGCAGCGCCTTGTACCACGGCGTGGTGTAGTCCCCTCCTTCGCGGACTCTTCGCAGCTCATCCGTAGGCTCGGTCCACAAGTCCGGACTGCCGCAGGTTTCGACAACGAACTCGCCGCCGGAGAAGCCGTCGTTGAGCGCTATGCTCACTCCGGCGACCTTTACGTGATCCGGTTGGTTCTCGTCGAACGGCATATCGATGTGCGGCGTGATGTACTGACCCACGCCGTACTCGAGATAGATCCAGGAGGTCAGCCGGCGGCCCGTGGGAAACAGGCTGCACAGGTGGGGAAGAGCGCGCCTCGCCGCCTCATCCAGTACCGTCGTCGCCGCCTCGGGCAGCGGAAACAGCTCCAGGCGGCCCGCCGGCTCATAGAGGTCCATCACGTCCCGGGTGCTCATTCCGTCGACGGCGTGAACCGACACGGTGCGCTCCCCTTCAAAAGTGGAACGGCCCTCAGCCTCGATCTGCTCATCCACCGCATCGCAAATCGCCTGGCACTCGGTCGGGGTCAGGAATTGCTCGATACTGTGCACCAGGAGCGATTCCGAGGTCGTCAACATGGTCGTGCGCCTTTCCTCTTCTTCACGAACACCAGTTGGATCGAGCCGGCCGCGGACGGCGGCCGCATATCGGTGCCGGCATGAACGTGCGCGGCCGCGGCCAGGTCGAGGCCGGCCGATGCGGCCGCGCGTGCGACTTCGTCCTGGTCGTACAGCCACAGCCAGGAGTAGAACTCTCGCCTCGTGCCGTCGTCACGCGTGATCCGGAAGCGCTGCACGTAGAGGCGCCCTTCGGCGGCGAACCGGGCCTGGAACTCGACGTCGTGTTCGTCGTGCAGGAAGATTCCTGTGCCGGCAGGATAGTGACTCGACTCGCTGTCGACCGGGTGCATCCCGGAGCCCGCCCGGGTGCGCACGTCGGCGAAGACCCGCCCACCGGGCGCAAGCCCGGCGGCGATGTGACCGAGCGTCGCCACGAGCGCCGGCGGTTCGAATTGGTTGATCAGCTCGTAGCTGAGCAGGCAGAGGTCATGCGCCGGCACGGTGGAGTCTGTTCCGAACGTGCCGCAATGGAAGCGGCACCTCCGATCGGTGCAGCGACGAGTCGCCGCGGCGATCGCTGCCGGGTTGATGTCGACGCCCAGGTAACCGCGGCAGCCCGTGCCGTTCGCGATCTCGCGGGCGTAGGTTCCCGGGCCGCAACAGGGGTGGAAGATCCGCTCGTCGCCGGTGAGTCCGAGCCAGTCCAGCTCGCGGCGCACCGCCGCCGTACTGCGGCCGGCGACCTCGCTGTCGTCGCGGCACTGCAGTTCGGCGAGGCGGGGTCCGATGACCGGATCATGGTAGGGAACGCCGTTGGCGGAGATGTGGGCCCAGTCTGCGGGCATGCTGAGTGCGGTGAACATCAGGCCGGCTCGAACCCGTGCGGTGAGTCCGGAACGACCGCGCCGCATGGCAGCATGCGGACCGCAGGCGGTGGTGAGCCGGCGAGCAGGCACTCCAGGTCGATTCGTTTCAACAGCGCCGGTCCCTGCAACTGGTTGCGTAGCGCCTCCACAGCTTGGGGACGGCCGGGAGTCCGGCGCTGCTGTGCCTGCAGGATCCGTGGCATGCTGCGGTCGGCGAACCAGAGGCCGGCTATCTCGGCGATGACACCTGCCACATCGTCGGCATCCACGAGCCCGGCGAGCAGCAGATGTCCGAGCGCCGCGCGAACCTCCACGAGAGGAACAGTCACCGGCCGGTACGGCGGCTCGGCTCCGTGTAGGAGCATGACCTCGTCGTCGTAGAGCCCGTAGCGTCCGATGAGCTCCACCACCGCGCCGTAGCCGCGCATGCCGTGGGACCGCAGTTCGACCGCGCGCAACGCTCCCATCGAGCCCAGCCCGATCACTTCGCGTCCGTCCCGTAACGCGGCGCAAATCTCCCGGTGGTCCACCGCGTACTCGTGATAGAAGCCACCGTCGACAAGGATCACCCGGCCTGCGGGGTGATCGTGCAGTACCGGTGCCAACATGCCTCGGATCAACGGCGGAAACACCGAGTACCGCTCGGAGACGGCGCCGAGACGGTTCGACTGGTAGCCGGTCGGCCCGACGAAGATCAGGTCACGGTCAGCCATGCGACCACGCCGCAAGTCTCGGACCCACTCGGGGCGAGAGCCGGGGTACGTATGATTCGCAGCCGACAATGACGGTGCGTACCACCCACGGCCCGCCCATGCTCCCGTCACGGAGGACGAACCGGATCGTCGGACCGACGCCGCGTTCGGCCAGCCAGTGTGCGAGACCAGCGGAGTCGTCGGGTATCGGCTGGCTGAATTGATGCCTGACGTCGGACAGTGAACCTTTGTCGACCTCCCCTTGCGGTCCGTCGGAGCGCGAGGTCGGACGCGGTATGTGAGCGCCGTGTGGTTCAGGTTGAAAAAGGTTCAGTGAACATCCGTCACCCGGCCGGGGCTGCTCCGTCGCGACCTCGACGAGGCTCGGTAGATCTTCGCGGCCGCCGTGCATGAAGGCGGCACGGCTCTGTAGCGCCTCGAGTAGGGCACGCTCCAGAGCCGCTTCGAGTGAACGCGCGCAGGCGTGCCCGCCGTTGACGAACCGCCGGTCCGTCTCGGCCCGATCCCAGAGCACGACGTGCGCGACCGGCAGTCCCAACTCCTGCCTGACGACCAGCAGCCGCACCGCGACGTCGGCCTGGCGAACGCGCGCCACCAGGTCCTTGAGGCGGTCGGGCAGCGAGCACTCGTCGATGGCCCATTCCTGACCGGCGTGCGATGGAAACGAGAGGGCATCGCGTTCCAGCACCTCCAGCATGGCGTGCATGGTGGCCTGCTCCAGCGTCAGGCCACATCCGAGTCCGAAGGAGCTCGCCGCGAAGTACGGCCGGACGGCCGCGTCGGGCGGCGGCGGAAGGAGGACCAGCTCGCTGGGGAGACAGCGGGGCGCGGCAGTGCACAGGTCTGTTCCCTGGGCCGCAGTCACCTCCTCGTCCAGTGGAATTCGTACGTCCATGCGGGGACACAGCCGCAGGAGCGCGGCGGGACCGCCGAGCTGGGCGGCGATTGCCCGGTAGGTAGTCCGGACGAGCGGTACCTGGGATCGGGTGTGCTCGGCAGCCGCCAACTCCACCGCCTCCAGCCGGGCCCCGATCTCGGCCGCGGCCTCGGTCGTTCCCTTACCGCCCGTGACGACTAGTGATCCGGCCAGCGCGCCGGGCCGCACGGCCATGGCAACGGGCACGCCGATGCGGTCGAGACGCGTGATGCTGCTGCTACGGGTCACCCCCACACTGGCGGACCAGGCACGGGCCGCCGCCAACACGGCCTCTTCGGTGGGGCTGGACGGCATGATCAATGGGCTCTTCCGAGGTTGTCGACGGGGGAACGGCCGGTGGCCACCGGTAGCCCGGAAGCCACCGGCCGTGGCTGACCAGTGAACCTTTGCAAAAGGTTCAGTTGTCGGGCTGGTCAGCTTCGATCGCCTTTTCGACGCGATCCCAGTCGCTCGCGAAGACGGCCGCCGTGTGGGCGGTCGCGCGGGTGTCGCGAGGATCGAAGTTGGCGGACTGAATCGCGTCCACGAACTCTTCGAACTCCTGGTCTGACTTCATGCTGCTCCTTTCTGCGGCTGGTTGGGGACATGGACCGGTTGGCGCCTGCCGCTGGGAACGGGCGCCATCAGGCGACGAAGTTCCACAGCAGTGACGCCACCCGCTCATCGCGGACCTCGGCCAGGGCGTCCCGCACGGAGCCGCGCGCGAGGTCCCACTGTTCCGCGCCGATCTCTGCCCGGATTCGGGCGTACGCGGACGGCCGATCGCCGGCTGCCGCGTGGAACTCGAAGTACTTCTGAAGGACGCCGAAGGCGAAGCCGGCGTGCAGCAACCCGTACGCGGGCCGGTAGGCCTGCTTCCACGGCGAGTACCAGCGCGCTTCGGGGTCCAAGTCCACCCCGCATGCCGCGAAGATCTCATTCAGCAGTGTGTGGGCCGATTCGTGAAGGATCAACTCGCCCAGGCGGACGGGATCCTGCACGACGTCGATGAAGATCGTGCCGGGCAGAGCCTTCAACGCATAACTCTGTGTGGTGTCGCGTCGACCGCGCACCTGCATGGTGACAACGACACCTGTCACGGAGGTAATGAAGTGGTCCAGTCCGGCGCGTTGGATCGCTTCCCCGGCACCTGACCACGGCGCCGATGGCACCGTTCGTGAAGCAGGGTCCAGGTGGAGGAACAGCGGCGACTCGTACCGGTCGTCGTCGGACCGCTCACACTCGTCGGCAGCGACGATGCGTACGTCATGCCCTGGCAGCAGCGAGGTGCCGCTCGCGGTGGATGCCGTCTCCCAACGTCGGGTCAGGTCACGTGCGTCGTCAAGGCGCCGCGCGCGCACGGCGGCCGTGATGGCATAGGTGAAATGGTGCAGTAGGGCGTACTGCCGCGCATCGAGCGTCGGTGGAACGACGAAGCGCTCGTCGAGGCGTGCCGCGGCGGCCCGCACCTGTGCCGCGCGACGTTCGCGTAGGTCCTTCAGGTCATGGGCGAGGCTCGGCCACACGTTTGTGAGGGCGACGTCAGTGCTCACGGGCTGCCCGCTCTCCGGCGATATCCGCCGCGATGTGATCAATGATCTCGATGCGATGGGTGCAGTAGTCCTCGTAGAAGGCGCTGTTCCGATAACGCAGGCGGGTGGCGAGGCAGCCTCCGCCGCAGGTCTGCCGGTAGTCGCAGTCGGTGCATTTGTCGAGCAGTTCGTCAAGGCCGGTACGCAGCGAAGGGTTGGTGACGAGGGATGTCGCCGCGGCCAGCGACGGTAGGTCGTGGACGGTACCGAGCAACCCGTCGGGTACGCCCAACTCGTCGCAGCTGCCAAGCCGACCGTCGGGGTAGAGGGTCAGGACGAAGGCGCACTTCTGCTCTGTGAAGTGGCAAAATCGGGTGTCGCGGCCGGCGAGCACCCGGATCACGCTGGTGAACGGCTCGAGCAGGAACCGTCGGAACAGGCCGGTACCGCGCCAGTGGTCGTACGCCCTGACAAGAAACGCGGAGAACTCAAGTGGCGTGATCGCCCAGCCGGCATGCTCCTCGCCCTTGGGTAACAGGGGCAGCATGGTCTCGCGATTGCCGACCGGAATTCGTTTTGGCATGACGTTGAAGTCGAAGCAGGGTGAGAACTTCACCGCCTTCACCGCCTCGAACCGTGCGACGAAGTCGAGCGTCTCCTCCGGGCGGAGCGACACGTCCTTGGTCACGGTCGAGATCAAGCCAACTGCGAGGCCGCGCTCAGCGGCCAGTTCCAGCGCCTGGTGTACGTGCTCGGATGTGCTCCGGTCACGGTAGTCGACACGGCTGCGGTTGGCCTCCGGATCCCCGTCAAGAGATATTCCGATGTCGATCTCTGGCCATTCTTCGGCAAACAGGTCGAACCATTCCGGCGTCAACATGGTGGCATTCGTCTGTACGCTCAAGGACACGTTTCCCGGGTAGCCCCGCAGCAACCTCAGCAGGCCGGAGGTCGCCTCCATGCCGTACAGCAGCGGCTCGCCGCCGTGCATCTCCAGGCTCAGTGGTCGGCCGTCCGCCAGGTCCAGCAGGCGTGCGACGGTCTCGAGGGAGAGCTTGTCGTAGCCGGCGTAGGGCTTGCGCTTCTCGTAGCAGTAGTAGCAGTTGATGTTGCAGGCGTCCCCGACGAGTTTCAAGATCACCGACAACGGTTCGTTCGGCCCGGGTGTACGTAGTGTCGACTGCTGTGACGTCATCGCTGCTACCACCATGGCGTAACTAGGAGGTCGCCCTTATCTGTGGTCGACAGTTCTGACTTTCGTGACATCAGCTATCCCGCCCGTGCGTCCTGAGTAGGTTCATGAGGCGCCTAAGTACCTCAGGATAGAGGTGGACGACCTTTCTTCCTCGCCGCCCTAATCCTTGACCCTGAATTACTCGCCGGAGGCTTTGGGTCCTGGACGATACCCACTACGACGATGCTCCACAAGCCCTGATCAACGCCTGTTCTGAGCAAGCACGCCGCCATCCTCTATGCGTTACGCGACAGACACAGGGTGTATCGAATGTGCTTTTTATATACTCCAAATATACGCAGCCGGTCGTAGCATCTTCGACACGGATGCGTCGTTGCCGACGGGCAATGGCGGGGAGGTTCCGAATCCGGCTGTGCACCGCCCTGGCTCCAGGCTCTACGTCGGCGCGCGGGCGGCGGGGCGCCAGAGCAATCATTCTCATGGTGACGAACCGGCACGAGGGGCAGATGAAGAGGCGACCGGATGGCGGCGACACCGCGCAGCTTGGTAAGGCAGGCAGCGAGGCGGCTCATGCAGTTCGGCATGTCGATACGGTTGATGTAGGTTCGTTGCGGGCCGGCTTCTCGCCGAGATTGGACGGGGTCAGCGCAAGGCACGCGCGGCTGCTCGTCGAGCTGGCCGACGAGGTACCACCGATCGTTGTCCAGCGGTCCTCGCTGCGCGTGGTGGACGGCATGCATCGGCTGCGCGCCGCGCGTGCGCGAGGGGACAGGCAGATACCTGTCGTCTATTTCGATGGCTCCGATGTCGACGCGTTCGTCGCGGCGGTGCAGTTGAACGTCGAGCACGGCTTGCCGCTGACCACGCGGGACCGGCTGGCCGCGGCTGAACGGATCCTCGCCTCGCATCCGCAGTGGTCAGACCGCCGGATAGCGTCGGTGTGCGGGGTCGCGGCAAAGACCGTCGCCGCGCTTCGGCGGCGTTCAACCGACGAGAGTCATCACCTGAACATCCGGATCGGCCGGGACGGGCGCCGGCATCCGGTCTCGGTCGAGGAAGGCAGGCGGTTGGCCGAGGAAATCGTGCGCCGTGAGCCTGGTGTCAGTCTGCGTGAGATGGCGCGCCGGTCCGGCATCTCGGTCGGAACGGCGTTCGACGTTCGTCGCAAGACGCTCGGCGCGGCTCGTGCCCCAGCGACCGAGGCGGCTGCGGCGGGACCGTCACCTGAGATGCGGGGCTCGTCATCCACCGACAGGCTGCCGGCGACGGCACAGGACCTCAAAGCCGTCATCCGGCCACAGTTGGCACGGCTCATCGAGGATCCGTCCCTGCGGTATACAGATCATGGCAAGGCATTACTCCGGCTGCTTTCGGCGACGCTTGCGTTCATCTCGCAGTCTGCGAACGCCGCGGAGACCGTTCCCGCGCACTGCCATGAGCCGCTTCGCGCTGTCGCCCAAGCTTGTGCCGGCGGATGGCACCAGTTCAGCGAGATGCTGTCCGAATAGGTCGCCTCGGCGGGCCACCGCCCGAAAGACGCGACGGCCAGCGACCCGAGCCCGGCGGAGTAGCCGGTCGGCTCCCCGCACGCGGCCGATCCGGCCCTGCCGCGGTCCGAAGACCGGAGCCTGCGGCCCCTGGCTGGGAGTTGAACGGCGTCGTCGGTTGAACCTCAGTGGCCCCGTCGTCGCCCCGCCATGCTTCAATACCTGTTTGACATGCGGATCCATACCCTGCTGGACACTGCCGCGCGACGGCATCCCCATCGCATCGCGGTCGTTGACGGTGTCCGTCGGTGGACCTACGAACAACTCCGGCGGCGTAGCGTCAACCTCGCCGGCTTGTTTCGCGCACAGGGCCTGCGACCGGGAGACCGGATCGCAGTGCGGTCCGGCAGTGCCGGGTTCGCCACAATCCTGTTCGCGGCGGCCTATGCGGACCTGACACTGGCGCCGCTGTCGGCCGGAATGCGCCCGTTCCAGCTCCGGATGGTACTTGCCGACATCGCTCCGGCCCTCGTGATAGGCATCGACCCCGCAAGTGTCGACGTCCCTGCCCCCACCTGGTCACCGGCGCGGTTCGGGGAAATCCTGAGT
This sequence comes from Plantactinospora sp. DSM 117369, assembly GCF_053764795.1. Lineage (NCBI taxonomy): Bacteria > Bacillati > Actinomycetota > Actinomycetes > Micromonosporales > Micromonosporaceae > Plantactinospora > Plantactinospora sp. DSM 117369. The sequence continues at coordinate 6,677,982 of NZ_CM132446.1, forward strand.
AGGCTCGACGGGGCCGTCGCGGACTCGCGCCCGACCGACGCCGGCCGCACCGACCGCGACCCTGGGCCGCCCGCTCTCCTGATGTACACCTCGGGCAGCAGCGCGCGACCGAAGGGCGTGGTGTGCCCGCACGACCGGGTCCTCTTCGCGACCAGGGCGATCGGGCAGGTCCTGGGTTACCGGCCGGACGACGTCGTGCTCTCCTGCGTGCCGCCCTCGTTCGACTACGGGCTCTACCAGATCCTGCTCACTACGGCCGCCGGCGCGCGGCTGGAGACGCTTGGGCCAGGAGAGGGAATGGCCCTTCTCGAGCGGATAAACAGCTCCCGGGCCACCATCGTGCCCGTGGTGCCGGAGATCGCCACCGCACTGCTCCGGCTGGCGGCCAGGACATCACCGGCGGTGGCCCAGTCGGTCCGGATGTTCACCAGCACCGGCGCCCGGATGCCGCCGCGGCTCGCCGACGGGTTGCGTAGTACGTTCCCCGGCGCCGCGGTAGTGCACATGTATGGCCTGACGGAGTGCAAGCGAGCCACCATCTTGGAGCCGGATGGCGACCTGGTGCGCCCGGGGTCGGTCGGGCGCGCGATTCCCGGCACCGTCGTGCACGTCGTCGACCGCCGGGGTCGACCGGTGCCCGCCGGCCAAGTCGGTGAGGTCGTCGTCGAGGGTGGAAACGTCATGGCCGGATACTGGCGCGACCGGCAGCTCGGCGCCGCCACCTTCCGGGTGACCGCGAACGGTCGGCGGCTGCATACGGGCGACCGTGGCCACTTGGACGGGGACGGCTACCTGTACCTGCACGGTCGGCGCGACGACGTCTTCAAGCACCGCGGCGTGCGGTCGAGCGTCGCCGAACTCGAAGCGGCGGCCCTGGACATCGCCGGCGTCGAGGGCGCCGCCGTTGTTCCGCCGGACGAGGACGGCCCGCTCACCGTCGTGGTGGCCACTGCCTTGCCGGAGGACGACGTGCTGACGGAACTGGCCCGCCGCCTCGAACCGGCGAAGGTGCCGGACCGCTGTGTCGCGGTCGATGCCCTGCCGCTCACCCCACACGGCAAGGTGGACCGAAAACGGATCCGCGCGATTGTGCAACCGCACCGATCGTCGACCTCCGTTCAAATGCGGAGATCTTGACGGTACCGAGGGAGTTGGTACTGTGCCGATCTTGAGCATGACCGGTGCCGACGTGGACGGCCATGCTGAACGTTGCCCTCCGGTAGGTGACCAGTGAACCATTTTCAACCTCTCCTTGCGGTCCGCCGGATCGCAATGCCGGATGCGGTTCGTAAGCGCCGCGCGGTCCAGGTTGAAAGAGGTTCACTGCTGGAATGAGGACCCGTATGCCATCGCGGCAAGCCCGCCTTGAGCCAGTCAGCCTCGACACCGACGCGGTCCATCCGTTGCTCCCGGGCCAGCTCGCGCACCACCGCGCGCTCCTGGAACGGCCGGACGGCAGTACGTCACTCTTCATGTCCTACCGGGTCAGTGGGCCACTGGACGTTTCGGCACTCCTCGCCGCGGTGCGTTCGACGGTCGCCCGGCACGCAGCGCTGCGGATAGGCGTCACCACGCTTGGCGGCGTACCCGTCCAGTGGATCCGGCCGATGCCGGACAATCGCCAACTCGTCGCACTGACGCAGGTGACAGCCAAGGACGCCGCGCAGTTCGCGCGGTACGTGCGCGCAGTCCTGGCGGCGGACCTCAAGCACACCTTCGACCTGGCGGTCGAGTACCCGTTCATTTTCCGCCTGCTGCGGTTCTCGCCGACGCTGCACGCGGTGATCGGGGTGTTCTCCGGCTTCGCCGTCGACGCCACTGCCCGGATGATCGTCGTACGCGGACTGTGGGACACCTACTTCGGCCGGGCGACCGACACCGACCCGGAGGACGCCGGCTATCTCGCTGCGGTGACCGGCCAGGCGACCGCCGCCACCGACCGGTCGCACGCGGTGTCCACGTACTGGCGGCGGCGCGGCCCATGGCTGCCGCCCCGGTGCCAGTTCCTGCCCAGCCTCGGTGAACCGGCCGCACCGGTCGCCCAGACCGAGCTGCTACTCGTCGTCGGTGACGAGTGGAAGGATGTGCGCGGCCGCTGGCAGGAGTCCGGCTTCACCACGGTCCAATGGCTGCTCGCGGTGTTCGCCACCACCGTGTTCCTGGCGACGCCGCAGGATCGGATCGCCGTCTCGATGAGCCTGAACGGCAGGCGTCACGTGGAGCGGGAAGTCGTCGGCATGTTCGACGTCACCGTGCCGGTCGTACTGGACAGGCCGGCCAGGCCGGTCGACCTGCTGGTGCAGGCCCGGCGGGAGTTGTTGTCGGCCACCTCGCGCCGCAACGTCGCGCCGCAGGCACTGGACGACATGTGGGCGACAGTGGCGCAGCGCCTGGGCCATCCGGTCCACCGCACCCTGGTCATGACGTATTTGGCGGACAACGCCGACCACGACTCTCCGGACGGCAGCGCGATCACCGTCGAGCGTGGCGCGTACACCCCCGAGTTCCACCGGACCGCCGACGGCCTGCGGATCGCCGCCAACGAGCGGCCCAACGGGCTGCGCATCCGGCTGACCGTCGATGGCGCGACCATGTCGGAAGCCAGCTTCGCCGGGTTCGTCGCCGCCTTCCGGGCACAACTGCGTGGGGAAGATTCCTGCCGGATCACGCCGACAACGGGCAGTGGCCCGCAGCTCACGCCACTGCGGGCACCCGACGGTACGGTCCTGCTGGTCGTCGACCTGGCCGAGGTGACCTCGACCCTCGACACCCATCCCGCGGTTGTCTCGTCCAGGGCCTTCGTAGAGATCGCGGAGGATGGTGGGTCGTTGCTCGCCGCCGAGGTCACGGTCGCCGGTGCCGAGGTCACGCCGGACGATCTCACCAACCATATCCGTTCCACGGTCGCGAGTCGGCCGTTCTTGGCGGTTCCCGGGCGGATTGCGGTGGTGCCCAGCACAGCCTGCGGCGAACGGTCCGAGGCGCTATCCAGGGATGGAGTTGGTTGACCGGTGGAAAGCACCCGCGTGGACACAGTGATCGACGAAAAGGCCCTTGACGCGGTGGTCAAGCGAGTGCTCACCGGGCCGCCGCCCGGCGCCGCGGCACGCTATGCCGGCGCCATGCGGCTGGTCGATCTGGAGATCGACAGCCTCGTCATGGCGGAACTCATCGTCGAGTTCGAGCAGGAGTTGGGCGTACTGCTGGACGTCGTCGCCGTCGACCGCATGGAGACGCTCGACGACCTCTGCCGGGCCCTGCGGCCGGCGGCGAGTTGAGCCGTGTCCGTGGTCACCCGTGAAGATCTGCTGCGGCGGCGGGTCGCCCGACTGCGAGCCGCCGTCGCGGCGACCGGCCTGCGGCACCTCGCGGTCGAGGTGACCGCCGGAACGGACCTTGTCGTCGCGCTGTGCGCGCTCCGTCCGCTCGACGCGTCCGTCGTAGTGGTGGGCCCGACCATCGCCGCGTCGGCGCTGGGGGTCCTGCGGCCGCAGGCCGTACTGGACGTTGCGGGCGGCCGGATCCGGCACACCGGTGCGGCCGACCCTGGAAGCGGCGAACGGCCCGGAGGGCTGTGGATCTTCTCGTCCGGGACCACCGGTACCCCCACGCCGACCCACTGGAGGTGGCATGACCTGGCCCGCGGCGTCGACTGGGACACCGTGGACGGCGACGAACGGTGGGGAGTCGGATACGCCCCCTTCACCTACGCCGGCGTGGAAGCCGTGAGTCAGGCGCTCGGACGGGCCGCCCGCATCGACTTCCTCGCGCCCACCGACCTCGCCGCCGGGACAGGTGCGCGCTACGAGGTCGTCGCCGGCACACCGTCGTTCTGGCGGATGGCGGCGCTGCACCGCGGGACCGACGCCGCCCGGCCGCGGGTAGACACCGTCTCGATGGGCGGCGAGCCGGTGGACGCGAGCCTGCTTCGGCTGGTTGGGGCGGCGTTCGCGCCGCGGCGCGTCCTGCAGATCTACGCCAGCACCGAACTCGGCCGGATCGCCACCGTCACCGACGGGCTTCCGGGCCTGCCTCTTTCCGTCCTCGACGGGTACGGGACGGCCGGGAAGGCACTGGCGATACGGGACGGCGAACTCCTGGTGTCGCCCGGTCCGGGCGCACCGTACCTGCCGACGGGGGACGCCGCGGCCATCCACGATGGACGAGTGCACGTTCTCGGACGGCGCGGCGAGGTCATCAACGTGGGTGGCACGAAAGTCGTACCCGGCCATGTGGCTCGGCTACTGCAGGAGCACCCCGAGGTCGTCGCGGCCCGGGTCTATCCGGTCCGTAGCAGCGTGCTCGGTGCCGTTGTCGGCGCCGACATCGTCACACTGCCGGAATGCGACCACGACGCGGTCGTCCAGCGGGTCAAGGCCCATGCCCGCCGCGTACTGGCCCCGGCGGAACAGCCGCGCCGAGTCACCGTGGTCGACCAGATCCCGATGACCCTGTCCGGAAAGGCGGTCCGTGGTGGGTGAGGCGCTCGGGACGGTGTTCGTCACCGGCGGTTCGCGGGGCATCGGGCTGGCCGTCGCCCGTCAGCTGCTCACCGCCGGGTATCGGGTGGTCGCCGTGTCGCGGACCGCCTCCAGCGAGCTCGCGGCGCTGCGGGAGGCCGTCGGCGACCCGTTGACATTCCTTGCCGCCGACCTCACCTCCGGCGATGACCGGATCGCGGTGGCCGACCGGCTCCGGAAGTGCGCCGACCTCTACGGCCTCGTCAACAACGCCGGGGTCGCGAGTGGGGCCCTGCACGTAGCCACTGCCTGGTCCGACGTGAGCCGGATGTGGCAGCTCAATGTCGAGGTCCCGATGTCCCTGTGCCAGGCGGCGGTCAAGGCGATGTATCGCGGCGGTGGACGCATCGTCAACATCTCGTCGATCGCGGCCCACCGGACTTTTCGCGGACTCGGCGCCTACACCGCGACGAAGTGCGCTCTCGAAGGGTTTTCCAGAGTGCTCGCCGCCGAGGTCGGCGGCCGGGGTATCACGGTGAACTGTGTCGCACCGGGCTTCATCGACACCGCCATGACCGCGGCGATCGATGACGACCTCCGCGCCGCGATCAACCGGCGCAACATGCTGGACCGGGGTGCCACACCCGCCGATGTGGCGCGGTCGGTGGAGTTCCTGCTCTCGCCTGCCGCGGAGGCCATCACCGCGCAGGTGATCCGGGTTGACTCGGGCAGCGCCGGATGAGCACGCTGGACGAGCGTGGACCCGCGGAACAGCGCACCCCGCCACCGGCGGCAACCAGTCCACCGACGGAGTTCACGGACCGACGCCAGCGCTTCCGGCGCGAGGCGGTGCGCAACTACGGCCTCACCCGGGATGCCGGGGAAGCGGTGGACGTCGGCTGGCGGGCGCTACCGAGCCTGGGCCTGCTGCGCGAGCTGCGGTGGCGCGACATGTGGGCCGCGCTGACGGTCCGGCGCAACCGGGTTCCACTCGTGCTCCAAGCGCAGATGAGCGACTGCGGAGCTGCCGCCCTGGCGATGGTCCTCGCCTACTTCGGTCGGCCGGAGCCGCTCGACGCACTGCGGATCGAGACCAACACGGGCCGGGACGGGGTTCCGGCCCGCTCGATGCTGGCCGCGGCCCGGCGTCGCGGTCTGTCCGCCCGCGGTGTCCGGGTCTCCCTCGACGGGCTGCGCCACCTCGCTCCGGCCACCATCCTGTTCTGGAACTTCGTCCACTTCGTCGTGTTGGAACGGGTGACCGGCAACCACCTGTACATCGTCGATCCGGCCTTCGGGCGCCGCAAGGTCAGCCTGGCCGAGGCGGGCAAGGCGTTCACCGGGGTGGCGCTGGAGTTCCACCCGCCGGTCGGCGCCGGGACACCGCGGCGAAGGTCCGGCCGCCAGCGCCTCGGTGCGAGCCGCATGCCCTATGTGGGCAAGTTCTTCCCTCGCACCAGCGCGTGGGTACCACTCGCGGTGACCTCGGTCGCCCTGACCCTGTGTAGCCTGGTCGTGCCGATCGCCTCCTCCTACGTCGTGGACCGGGCGAACCAGCCCGGCGAGCCGGTCAGCACGTGGCTGTTCGTCGCGGCGCCGATCGTGCTGTTCGCGATGTACTTCTGGATGCAGACCGCCCGCAGGATGGCCATGCTGTCCATCCAGACCCTCGCCGACAAGTCGGTGACCCTGGGGACGGTTCACCACCTTGTCTCCCTGCCGTTCGACTACTTTGCCCGGCGTCACACCGGGGACCTCGCCATTCGGGTCCGGACCAGCAACGCGGTACGGCAGGTCCTGACGGGATCCGCGTTGTCGGCCGTGCTCGACGGGGTGCTGGTGCTGGTGTACGGCTGGCTCGTCGTCATCGCCGACCCGCGCCTCGGCGCGCTGGTGCTTGCCCTCGCCGTCACCCAGGTCGGCCTGCTCGCCGCTAGCTGGCGAAAGCAGGAGTACCTCACCGCCGCTCTGCTGGAGGCGCAGGCGAGGGCACACACCGAGCTGTTCCAGTTGCTGGACGGCGTGCCGACGCTGAAGGCGTCCGGGCTCGAGGGCGCCGCGGCGGAGAACTGGAGCCACACCTTCGCCGACGAGGTGAACGCCAGGACTCGCAGCCGGCGGTTCCTCGCCGTGTGCGAGGCCGCCAGCACCGCGATTCAGTTTCTGGCCCCCCTCACCGTGCTCGGAGCTGGCCTGGTCCTGCTCGGTCGCGGCGAGATCTCACTGTCCCGCGTGGTCGGCTTCTCCGCCCTGGCCATGGGCATGTTCGTACCGCTGGCGAGCCTGACCCAGACCGGGCTGCAGATCGCCGGTCTGGGACCGACCTTGACCCGGCTCGCCGACATCCTTGACGCGCAACCCGAGGCCGGGCCAGATGCGGTGGCACCGTCCCGGGTCACCGGCGCGGTCCGGCTCGACGCCGTGCGGTTCGCCTATCCCGGCGCCGCGGCACCGGCAGTGGCCGACATCGACTTCGAGATGGCGCCTGGACAGTTCACCCTCATCGTCGGCGAGTCCGGCTCCGGCAAGTCGACGCTGGCCATGCTGCTGGCCGGGCTCTACCTGCCCAGCTCCGGCACGGTGTTCATCGACGGCGTGCCCACCGATCAGCTCGACCGGCCAGCGGTGCGGCGGTCGATGGCGTTCGTGCGCCAGGACGCCCGGCTCTCCGCCGGAACCATCCGGGAGAACATCGCGTTGGGCCGGCCGGAGTGCTCTCTCGACGACGTCATCGCGGCGGCGCGGCTGGCCGAGATCCACGACGACATCGACGCCATGCCGATGCGGTACGAGACGCTGCTCGGCGCGGCCGGGGCGGGCCTGTCGGGTGGACAGATCCAACGCATCTCGCTGGCCAGGGCGCTGATTCGCGACTCCGAGCTGCTGATCCTCGACGAGGCGACCAGCGCCCTCGATCGGCGCACCGAGGACCGAATCGTGACCAACCTGCGCGGCACGGGTCAAGCCCTGGTGGTCGTCGCGCACCGGCTCTCCCACCCCGAGGACGCCGACCAGATCCTGGTGATGAGCAACGGCCGGCTTGTCCAGCGGGGACGGCACGAGGAACTGATCACACAGGACGGCCCGTACCGCCGCCTCGCGGGACTCGCGCCGTGACGTCGTCACTGAGCCTTGAGCGCCGGGAGCTCGACGCCGTCGTAGCGCTGATCCTGCAGGTGCCGGACGCCCATCGGCGGTTCGAGGTCGACGCCGCCGCTGCCGCCGCCGAGTACCAGATCGACGGGCCGACGGTCGCCGCCCTCGTCGCCGCCGGCCTGCCCTCGGCGTCCGGCGCGGAGGGCGCCCGGTTCGACGCCACCGACCTGCGCAACGTCGCGGTACACCTGGATGCGCGGTCCCGCGAGCGAAAGGTGCTCTCCTGGTGGATCCGCGAGCTGGAGCGCCCTACCGCCCACGCCCGCTACCGGATGGACTACCTGGCGCAGTGCCCGGATCCCGGGCATGACGGGCTGTGCCGGTACCGCCTGGCGGTACCGGAGGACGGCTGGCATGAGACGGCCTCGGCGCCGGCCCGCGGCGGTGTCCTGCACTCGGTGACGTTCGACCGGCCGCGCACCTGGCCCGACCTGCCGGCCGCGCTGCTCGACCTGCTGGAGGAGACCCGGCACATCCGGTTCCTCTGGCTCCCGGAGACGTTGCGCGCCGACACCGCGTTCGTTCGTACCGCCGGCATCGGCGACTGCGTCGGCGTGGCCCGCATGCTGGTCGAGGAGGCCGGTAACCGGGGACTGGCCGCCCGGTTCTCCTTCGGCAGGTCGCTGACCCCGCCGATCTCCGCGTCGCACTCGTGGGCGGAGTTCCACGTCGACGGGGTCTGGGTTCCCGTCGACCCGGTGCTGGTGGATGCCCTGCGGCAGTGGGGTATCGCCGGGCCGCGGTGGCACCGGACCCGCTCGCTCGGCGGCGTTCTCGGCCGCATCGGAGCCCACCGACGTGATCTTGTGGCCCACGCCGGTCAGCCGGTCGCCGCGAGATTTCCTACCTACCGCGACACAGGAGAATGACATGGTGGACTGGCCACCAGCCTTTGAATCGCTTATCCGGCAGCGCAGCCGGCTGCTCGCCGCCGCCGCGCCCCTGGACCCCGACCACGGCCTGGCCGAGCTGGGGGTCGACTCGCTGGAAGTGGTCGAGCTGATCGTCAATCTCGAGGCCGAGTTCGACATCGAGCTCCCACCCGAGCTGCTGCAGCCGGAGGTGTTCGCGACTCCGGGCACCATCTGGCATGCGGTCAGGGGCCTGCTGTGACCGGCACTGCCGAGGAGGGACAGGCATCGGTGCGGCAGACATGGGCACGGCTCACCACGGTCGCCGCCAAGCTGAGCAGCCAGTCGCGGGACCAGCGTTACCACGTCTTCGACATCTTCGACTGGCCGGACGACCTGCCGGCCGACCAGTTCTGGATGAGCCCGGAGCTGACCACGTGCTACGGGACCCCGGTGTGGGACCGCCTGTCGGAGGCCGACCGGCTGCGTCTGACCCAGGCCGAGGCAGTGAACTTCTTCAGCCTCAATGTCCATCTCATCCGTGACCTGATCGGCGAGGTAGCCGGGCGGATCTACGACACGCGGTACCCGGGCCTCTCGGAGTTCTTCCACGACTTCATCCATGAAGAGAACGAACACATGTGGTTTTTCGCCCAGTTCTGCAACCGGTACGGGGGGAAGGTCTACCGCACCAAACGTGTCGTCGGGCACGCCGCCGAGGGCAACGACGCGGTACGCGACGTCATGATCTTCGGTCGCATCCTCATCGCGGAGGAGCTGTGTGACTACTACAACGCGAAAATGGCGACCGACGACCGACTGCCGGCGATCGCGCAGCGGATCAACGCCGTCCATCACCAGGACGAGTCGAGACACATCGCGTTCGGCCGGCAGATGATGCGCGCGCTGTACGAGGAAGCCACGCACCGCGCGACCCCCGAGGAGGTCGCGGGCGCCGCGGCGTATCTGTCGCGATATGTCAGCTCGTGCCTGCGGGCGTTCTACAACCCTGCGGTGTACGCGGACGCGGCGCTCACCGGAGCCAGGCAGATCCGCTCCGAAGTGATCGACGACCCGTACCGTCAGGAGTTCCACCGGACCGTGATGCGCAAGACCACCCGGTTTTTCAGCCGGATGGGACTCTTCACCGAGAGCATGGTCGCCTGGTGACCGGCCAGCCACCGCGGCGGATGCTGCACGAGTGGTTCACCGCCGGCCTGGCAATGGCGCCGGACCGCGTCGCACTGCGGATCGGCCGCCAGGAATGGACCTACGCTGAGCTGGACGACGTGGCTCGGCGCTGGGCCGGCGGACTGACCGCGTGCGGGGCGCGGACCGTCGGTATCCTCGCGATGCGCAGCATCGAGTCGTACGCGGGGCTCCTCGCCACGCTCTACGCCGGCGCGACGGCGGTGCCGCTCAGCCCGGGCTTCCCCGCCGCACGTACCTGCCGGATGGCGGCGATGGCCGGGATCGACACGCTGATCGCCGACCGGTCGGCGGCGGCGACGCTCCCGCACCTTGCGGCGGCCCTGCCCGGCCTTCGGGTGGCGGCGCCGGCCGCGACGCCTCTGGGCACCCTGCCCGGGGCCGGGTACGACGGGGCGGCCTACGTGCTGTTCACCTCGGGCTCCACCGGCCGACCCAAGGGTGCTCCGGTCACGCACGCCAACATGGACAGCTTCCTGCGGTACAACCTGGACCGATACGACCTCGGCCCGGAAGACGTCTGCTCACAGACCTTCGACCAGACCTTCGACCTGGCGATGTTCGACCTCTTCGTGGCCTGGGGCGCGGGTGCCGCCGTGGTGTCCACGCCGCCGCAAGTGTTCACCGCGCTGCCGGAATTCCTGGCCTCCGAGCGGGTGACCTTCTGGTTCTCCGTGCCCAGCGCCATCGAGGTGGTACGGCGCCGGGGCGGGCTGACGCCCGGCGCGATGCCGACGCTGCGGTGGAGCCTGTTCTGCGGTGAGGCGCTGCGTCTGACAGACGCCCAGGACTGGCAGCGGGCCGCGCCGGGATCCATAGTGGAAAACCTGTACGGCCCGACCGAGCTGACGATCGCCTGTTCCGCGCATCGGCTGTCCGACCAGTCCGCCGAGCTCGCCGTGCACGGCGTCGTTCCCATCGGGACGCCGTACCCGCATCTCCGGTACCGGATCACCGAGGACGGCGCCGATGGTACCGAAGGCGAGCTGTGCGTCACCGGGCCGCAGATGTTTCCCGGATACCTGGACCCCGCCGACGACCAGGGGCGCTTCTACGACGGTGACGGCGTGCGGTGGTACCGCACCGGCGACCGGGTCCGGCAGCTCGCCAGCGCCGAACTCGGCTATCTCGGCCGGATGGACCGGCAGGTGAAGGTCCGCGGCTACCGGGTCGAGCTGGACGAGGTCGAGTGGCACGTCGGGCAGCTGCCCGGGGTGGAACGCGCGGTCGCGGTGGCGTTCGAGGCAGCCGGGCGGACCGAGCTGGCGGTGTTCTATGTCGGTACCCCGGGCCTCGACATCCGTCGCCCGATCGCCTCGATCCTGCCGGGATACATGGTGCCGCGGCTGTGTCACGACGTTGACGCGCTCCCGCACACCGCGAACGGCAAGATAGACCGCGCGGCGCTGGCCGCGCGCGCCCGGGACCTTCTGGCCGGCGAACAGGTCGCCCATGCCTGAGAGCCCGCCGCTGTGCCCGCTCGCCGACTCCGAGCTCGGGGCGATGCTGTCCATCCGCCGCTTCGAGCACGCCGTACTCGACCTGCTCGGCCGCGGACTGATCAGGGGCACCACGCACACGTGCCTGGGCCAGGAGTACATCCCGGTCGCGGTCGAGTCCCTGCTCCGCCGCGACGACGAGGTGTTCAGCAACCACCGGGGACACGGGCATTACCTGGCGAGGTACGACGATCCGGCCGGCCTGCTCGCCGAGCTCGCGGGCCGTGAAGGTGCGGTGTGTGCCGGGATGGGCGGTTCGCAGCACATCCGCCGCGCCGGGTTCATGTCCACCGGAATCCAAGGGCAACTGGTGCCGGTCGCGGTGGGCGCCGCCTTTGACATGCGGCGCACCGGCGCGGCGTCGATCTCGGTGGTCTACGTCGGAGACGGCACCTGGGGCGAGGGAGTGGTGTACGAGGCGCTTAACCTCGCCGCCCTCTGGCGAGTACCGATGGTCGTCGTCGTCGAGCACAACGGGATCGCCCAGTCCACCCCGACGCCGGCACAGATGGCCGGTACCATCGCCGACCGGTGTGCCGGCTTCGGCATCCGGCACGTCAAGGTGACCGGTATCGACGTCGGTAGTATCCGGACCACTCTCGCGCCGCTCGTCGCCGAGGTACGCCAGGGCGGTTCGCCGCTGGTGGTCGAGTTCGAGACGGTACGGCTCGGGCCGCACAGCAAGGGGGACGACACCCGCACCTCGGCGGAGCTCGACGCCATCGCCGGGCGCGACTGGTACCCGCACTATCGCGCGGCGTTTCCCGAGCAGGTCGACCGGCTCGATGACGCGGCGACCGCGGGAATCCGGGCCGTGGTCGAGGACGTACTCGCCAGGCCGCTGATCGGTGCCGGCCGTGGATGACCGGGCAGTGGAGCGGGTCGGAGAGAACCTCAACCGCGGCCTGGCCACCCTGCTCGCCGAGAGACCGGATCTCTTCCTGATCGGTGAGGACATCGTCGACCCGTACGGCGGTGCTTTCGGCGTTACCCGCCGGCTCTCCACCACCCATCCCGGACGGGTACTCAGCACGCCGATCAGCGAGCAGGCGATCCTGGGCTTCGCGGTGGGCCTGGCCCTGCGCGGCCGGGAAGCGGTGGTCGAGGTCATGTTCTCCGACTTCGCCACCTTGTGCTTCGACCAGATCGTCAACCTCGCCAGCAAGGTGGTCAGCATGTACGGCCAGTCGGTGCGGATGCCACTGGTGATCCGGTGCCCGACGGGGGGCCACCGCGGCTACGGCCCCACCCACAGCCAGAGCCTCCAGAAGCACTTCGTGGGGATCCCCAACCTCGCGGTTTACGAGATGAGCCCGGTACACGACGGGCACGCCACGCTGGCCCGAATCCTCGACTCCGCGGCCCCGGCGATGTACTTCGAGGACAAGGTGCTCTACGGACGGCGGCGGTTCGGCGCGGCCACCGGAGACGAGCTGTTCCACTGCGAACGGATCGGTGGCGACTGCGACTTCGCCGTGCTGGGTATCCACGGGGTGGACGCGGTGGACGTCGTCGTCATCGCACCGGGTGGCCTCACCGGCAGGGTCCTCGGCGCGATGCGCGGTGCCTACCTCAGTGCCGAGACGGCGGTGCGGGCCGTGGTGCCGTCCCGGCTCTACCCTTTCGACCCCACGCCACTGGCCCCACTCGTCGCCCAGGCTCGGCGGGTGGTGGTCGTCGAGGACGCGACGGCCGGCGGGGTGTGGGGGGCCGAGGTCGCTCACACCATCCACCAGCAGATGTGGGGGCTGCTGTCCCAGCCCGTCCATCTGCTCCACGCGCCATCCCGTGCCATCCCGGCCGCCCCTCATCTTGAGCGTGCGGTGCTGGTCCAGGAAGACGACATCCGCGCCATGGTGACGGCGGTCGCCGGTGGGTGACATCCGCCTCCCCCGGCTCAATGCGACCGACGAGGAGTACACGCTTCTCGAGTGGCTGGTCGGTGACGGCGCGTCGGTCGGTGCGGGCACCGCGGTGGCTCTGGTGGAGACCTCGAAGGCGGCACATGAGGTCGTCGCGGAGGAGGCCGGCACCCTGTGGCAACGGATCCACGCGCCGTCAACCTGCCGTCCCGGGGAGGTGGTGGCAACCGTCGCCAGGGACGACCGTCCAGTGCAGGCGCAGCGGAACGCCGACCCGGATCCGATCACCATCACCCGGCCGGCCCGGCAGCTGATGGTCGAATACGGTGTCGCGGAGGCGACGGTACGGTCGATCGGCAAGGTGGTCATCTCGCGGTCGGACATCGAGCAGCTCGTCGCCGGGCAAGCGGAGCCGGCCGCAGTTGAGCGGGTGCCCGTGTCGGCTGCCCAGCGACGGATCGCCCGTACGGTGTCCGCCTCGCATCGCGAGATCCCCGCCGCCTACTCGGTCGTGAAGGTGGTCGCCGACCGGCTGAAACAGCGCCTGCGTGACGAGGCGGCGACCGTCGGCTTCCTCGGCGTCCCGGAACTGGTCGTCAAGGCGATCGCGGCGCGCCGGAAGCAGTTCCGGCTCTTCTTCGCGCACGCGGTGGACGACGAGACGGTGACCGTGCGGCCGGGGGCGCAGGTCGGGGTCACGATCGACGTGGGAAAGGGTCTCTACCTGCCGGTCGTCGCCGACGCCGACACCCGGCCGCTGCGGGACATCGCGGCCGATCTGTTACGGTTCCGGCTTGCCGCGATGCGTGGCCAATTCACTGAGGCAGATCTGACCGGGTCGAACATCGCGCTCGCGATACACGCGGACGCCGATATCGTGTACGCGCAGCCGCTCATCTTCCCGGGACACATGTGTGCGTTGTCTCTCGCCTCGATGCAGCGTGAGTTGGTACGTCATGACGACGGTTCGATCACGAGCAGTGAGTATTTCCATCTCGGTCTGGCGTACGACCACCGGTTCGTCAACGGTCGGTCGGCGGTGGCGTTCCTGCATGCGGTCAAGGCTGACCTGGAGTCGGGCTGATGGCCGCTGACAGTTGTCGGTTGAACGCGGTCGACGCGGCATTCTTCGGGGCATATCGGAGGTATCCTGTGGCATCCACCCTCCATTTCGGTATACCGGATCCATAGTGGAGCCGACAAGACGAACGCGCCGACTCGACTGCGGGTCCGAACCCCGCTGCGGTGGAGACAAACCCAAGCCACACGATGATGCCGGAAGGGGGTGAACCCACATGACCGAGGTAGAGTTCGACGGCGTCGACATCCGCGAGATGGCTGACGAGGAACTGGACGACATCGTCGGCGGTCCGAAGGCCTGCCAATAGCCGGTAGCCGGCAGGAGGCGCTTGAGCGGAGTCGCTCAGGCGCCTCCTGTCGTCATACGAGTGACTTCGAGGCAGGCAGGTCGCGATCGGTGGCCGGGTCGAAGAACCGGGTGAGAAAGTCTTGCTGCCACACACGCGGCTGTGGCAGATCCCACTGGCCGTACTCGGTAAGCAGGCGCTCCGGCTCCGGGCACTGTTGCCGGAGCGCGGCGAGGACGTCCGGAGGGATGACGCCCGGGAAGAGCATCTGCAGGTGAGCGAGCCCGTAGAACACGGGCCCGGCGACCGCGTATTCGTCAACGCGCTTGCGGAACAGGTCCCAGGAGAAGTCCTGTCCGGCCGAGCGCACGAGTTCGGCGATGTCCACGTACTTGATCAGACGCCGGTGCTTGCTGCCACGGTTCATGAACCTGAGCGTCGTCGAGGTCTTGTAGATGTGGGCCGACAGGTCGATGACCGCGTCCTCGGGGGATGGCACCAGGAACGAGGCGTCACCGTACCGGTGCCGACGAGCGTTCGCCAGGACGGCGCTGACCGGAACGTCGTACCCCTTACCGGGCAGCGCCAGCGACACGTTGACGTCGACGCTGATGATCGGGCGGTCGATTTGGCCGGTCAGCTTGTTCAACTTGGGCAGGTCGCTGCCGTACAGGCGCCAGAACGCCCGGTCCCGCTTGCTCAGCGGGACGATGCCGGTTTCTGTTGGGTTTCCCTCCGCATAGCCCAACCGCTCAAGCACCTCCACCAGGGCGGGCGCCTGCGCTCTGGTGACGAGGACATCCAGGTCGCCCATAGGCCGCATGCCCGGCTCCTGGTAGACCGCGAAGGCCAGATGGCCGCCCTTGCGCATGAGCACGGTGATGCCCTGTGCCGCCGCGGCGTCGCTGATCGCCTGGATCTCGTCCAGCATGAGTTCGTTGCTCCGCCGGGTGTCCCGGTAAGCGGAGTAGAGAAGCGACACGACGGCGGCGTCCAAGCCAGCCATCGCCTCCCTGGTCAAGAGGCGCCATCCATGCCATCCCACGAGGGCGGCGACGCGGTGTTGAGCGGCCTGACCGGCGATCCGTCCCCAGTCCAGAACCGGCTCGTCCTGACCGAGGATTTCGCGCAGACGGGCTATCTGCGGGTCTGTTACATGCTGTCTGCTGAGCAGCAGCAACAACTCCGACTCGGCTGATATCGCGGCCATTCGGCTTCCTTTGCGAAGGCGTTAAGGCGTTGGAGAGCGGAGGCTCAATCGCCCGTCCACTGTGGCCGCCCGATCACTCGGTGCACAGCGCCTGCTCCGGACGGACGGGCGAGCGAAGTGTAGCGGATCTCAGTGGTCCCCGCCTTGGGCGATGCACTGTGCTCAACCTCGTCCCGTTCAGCCATGTGTCGTGGTTTTCGGACATCACCGCGCCGCCATCGGTTTGTCAACAGCCGGTCCACGGTGGCGTTGCCACGTACGGTGAAGGCTGGCCCGGAAACGGGTTGCTGTCGACAGTTGTCAGTTGAACGCGATCGTCGGCGAGCGGCTGCTCCGCTTCCCCGCCTGAATGAACCTTTTTCAACCTTCCCTTGCGGTCCGGCGGACCGCAAGGTCGGACGCGGTGCGTGAGCGCCGCGCGGTCCAGGTTGAAAAAGGTTCAATGGTTCAGCACCGACCGGGCGATGTGCTGGCACAGGCACGCGCCGCGGTACTGGCGGCCGGTTGGTCCGGACGAATCCGTTCGTCCGAAAGAGACCGTGGGCCGTCAGTCGCCGAGGGGGCGGATCTCGACGTTGGTGAAGGCGACTCGGAACGGTGACTCCTCCTCGGTGGTGGCGGGGAAGGTGCCCAGTACGACGCGGCCCTGGGTGAAGGTGGCGTCGTCCACGGTGCCGACGCGTTGGCCGTCCCGGTCGACGGTGATGGTGGTGCTACGGGCGGAAACCCCGATGCGGGTTGTGGTGTCGGGTGGGATCGGGTCGTCGAGGGCCATGGTCCGCAGGACCGTCACGCTCGCGCCGTCGCCGACGCCGTGGGTGGCGAGCTCGACCGAGTCGGCGCAGACGCGCACGAGGTAGCCGGCGGTGCCGGCGAAGCGGAACCACAGCGCCGCGCAGCTACCCGGTGTCTGGAGCCGTACGTCGACGGCGGCCGAGACGTCGGTGTAGGCGCTGGTCGGGCCCGGGCAGCGGTACGGACCGGTGCTGTCGCGGGTGACCACCAGCGCCTGGTCGAATGTGCACGTGGTGCGTTGTGCCCCGTCCTCGCGGACCTGCCACAGCCCGGGCGCGGTCAGCGGGTCGCGCACGACCGGCGGCCCGGGCAGGGCCGAGTTCGTGGCCGGCGGGGTGGGCGGCGAGCTCATAGCGGCCGCGGTGGCCTGCGAGGTCGCCGTGGGTGTCGGGGTCACACCATTCGACCAGTCGCCGTCGAATGGGAGCACGCCGCTGGCGATGCCCGCGACGGTCAGCGACGTGACGAGTACCGCCACCGCCAGCGCCACGTTCGCGACCCTCCCCCAGCGCCGGCCGGTGCGCGCGGGCGGGGCCGGCGGCTGAGGCGCCGGTGGCGCGGGCACGGCCCCCGGAGTGCCGCCGGCCAGGCGGGTGGTGTCGTGGCCGGCGGGGCGGGTGGCGAGGTGTTCCGTGGCCGCCTTGGCCTCGGCCGCAGCGGCGAACAGGGCGGGCTGCCCTGCCAGGGCGGCCTGGACCGCGGGCGGGCGTACCTGGCCGGGGGCGAGCAACATGTCGAGCAGCTCGCGCGACGTGGGGCGGGTGGCCGGGTCCTTGGCCAGGGCGCGTTCGACAAGGTCGCGCAGCGGGGGCACCAGCCCGGCGAGGTCGGGTGGTTGGGTGACGATGCGTGCGGCCACGACCGGTGGAGTGTCCACACCGAATGGTGGGTGGCCGGTGCCGGCGTACGCGAGCACCGCACCCCAGGCAAAGACGTCCGCCGCCGGGCTGATCACTCTGGCGGCGTCGGAGCCGAAGCGCTCGGGTGCCATATATCCCACGGTGCCGAGCATCTGGGCGGTGCGGGTGTGGTGGCTCGTCGCCTCGACCGCGCGCGCGATGCCGAAGTCGATCACCTTCGGGCTGCCGGGTGCGAGCAGGACGTTGCTGGGCTTGAGGTCCCGGTGGATGACGCCGGCGCCGTGGATCGCGGTCAGCGCGGTCGCCACGCCGATCGCGAGCGCGTGCAGGTTGGCCGGGCTGAGCGGGCCGCGCTCGGCCACGACGTCGGCGAGGCTGGGGCCGTCGACATACTCCACGACGAGGTAGGGCGGGTCGTGGTCGGGGTCGGCGTCGAGCACCTCGGCCGTGCAGAACGGCGGTACCTGCCGCGCCCGCTCGACCTCGCCGCGAAAGCGTCGCCGGAACTCCTCGTGCGCGGCGACGTCGGCCCGGATGACCTTGACGGCGACCGGCCGGCCGGCGTCGCGGGCCAGGTAGACGGTGCCCATGCCGCCCTGGCCGAGCCGCCCCACCAGCTCGTACCGGCCAAGCCGCCGTGGGTCGCCGGGGTGCAGCGCCGCCGACCGCCGCTCTTCCTCGCCGGTCATCCGCTCGTCACCCCGCTCGTCCGGGGCTCCGCTGGCCCTCCACACTGGATGACGATATCGAACCCGCGGGCAGCCGCGAGCTCGGCCGCGTCGCGCCGCACGGCCTCCGCGCCGGATCCCAGTGGTACGACGACCGCAGGCTCGCCGCCGCGGAGCAGCACGTCGGGCTCGACGGCCGCGAGTTGGGCGGCGAGGTCGGCCTCCGGGTCGCGGCTGAACCGGGCGAGCACCGGCGCGCCGAGCCCGCGGGCGCGTACCGACTCGGCGAGGCCGGCCAGCTCCCCCATCGCGGTGGTCATGCCAAGCAGTTCCTCCGACAGGCCGCTGCCCACGTCAAGCGGCCGCGCCGGGTACGGCACGAGCCGGCTCAGCACCACCTCTCCGGTGCCGTGTCCCGCGGCGGCGGCGCCCCGCTCGGCGAAGTCGGCGGCGAGGTCGACAAGGGCCGGCGCGGGCGCCAGGCCCCCGGGCAGCGAGACGAGCACGCGGTAGCCGGCCGGCGGTGGCTCGGGCCGCTGCACCGCCAGTGCGTCCCGCTCGACCATCCGTCGCGGGTAGACGAAGCTGAGCAGCGGGCCGGCCATGACGGTGGTGACCAGCGCCATCACCACCATCATCGAGAACACGCGTTCGTCGATGATCCCCAGCTCCAGCCCGACCGTCAGGATCACGATCTCGGTGAGCCCTCTTGTGTTCATGAGGATGGCGAGCGCGCCGGCCGGGCGGGCGGCCACCTTGTTCAGACGGGCAGCCGCGTACGCGCCGGCGAACTTGCCGCCGATCGCCACGACGAGGATCGCGGCGAGCTCCAGCAGCCCCGTCCCGCCGAACGTGGAGAGGTCGACCCGCAGACCGGAAAGGACGAAGAACGCGGGCAGCAGGAGCAGCACGCTGACCTGTTCGAGCCGTTCGAGGATCTCGACCCGGAGCCTGTCCGCGCCGCTCGGCTCCGCCGCACCGGCGCGCGCCCGGGGCATGACCGCGCCGAAGAGGAACGCACCGAAGATCGCGTGCAGCCCCAGCCACTCGGTGGCGAGGCTGGACAGCAGCAGGCCCACGAGCACCACGGCCAGGATGTCGGGCGTGAGCCGGCCGGCGCGCGCCCGCGCGGCGTCGACGCGGGCCAGCAGCGGCCGCACCACGAGCAGCATCAGCAGCGTGTACGGTACGCAGAGCAGCGGCAGCCACGGGTTGGCGCTGTCCGCGCCGGCGACGGCGACCACGACGGCGAGCAGCGACCACGCGGCGACGTCGTCCACGGCGGCGCTGGCGAGGGCGAGCCCGCCGACCGGCGTGCGTACCATGCCGCGGTCGGTGAGGATGCGGGCCAGCACCGGGAACGCCGTGACCGCCATCGCCGCGCCGATGAAGAGGGCGAACGGCAGCGGGTCGGAGACCTCGTGGCGGCCGGCGAGCCACATGGCGAGGAGCACGCCGAGCCCGAGCGGCGCCAAGATCGACCCGATGGAGACCGAGGTGGCGGTACGGCCTCGGCCGCGCAGCGAGGCGTGGTCCAGTTCGTACCCGACGATGAACATGAACAGCACCAGGCCGAGGTTGGCCAGGCCGGACATCGCGGGCCGGACGTCGGCGGGCAGCAGCCAGTCACTGACCGCCGTGCCGAAGAGCGTCGGTCCGATGAGGACACCGGCGACGAGCTCGCCGATCACGGGTGGCTGGCCGACGAGCCGGGCCAACCAGCCGAAGGCCCGGGCCAGCACGATGATCGCCGCGACCGCGAGCAGGAAGTTGATGAGGGCGTGTGCGCTCATGAGACAGCCTCCGCGAACCGCTCGACGCGGTCGGCCAGCGCCGCCGCGGTGGGCCGGTTGGCGGCTGGCGCGAGGCATTCGCGTACCAGGGCCGCCAGTGGCTCCGGCAGCTCCGCGCTCAGCTTGGGCGGCATGGAGACCACACGGCGCAGCACCAGCAGGCCGTCGCCCTCCGGCAGCGTGCCGTAGATGCCGGTGCCGGCCACCACGCGGTGCAGCAGCACGCCCAGCGACCAGACGTCGTGCGGTGGCTGCGGCCGCTCCCCCAGCAGCAGCGCGGGATCGACGTACTCCACCGAGTCGAGCGCCCCCATGCCGGTGATCGTGACGCCCTCGGCGAAGACGTGCGCCAGTCCGAGGTCGGACAGTCGCGCGCCGCCCTCGTGGAGGAGCACGTTGCCGGGCTTGACGTCCCGGTGCACGACGCCGGCGGCGTGTAGGGCGGCGACCGCCCGCGCGGCGTGTGCCACCGCCCGCAGCGCGGCGGGCCGGTCGAGGGGCGCGGCCGGCGCGGCGAGCGAGCCGCCCGGCAGGTACTCGGTCGAGTAGTAAAAGATGCCGTCCTGCTGCCCGGCGTCGTACGGCGCGACGAGGTACGGCGAGCGTACCGCCGCGAACGCGCGCAGCTCGCGGGTAGCTCTGCGGAACGCCACCCCGGTCGACTCGGCGGCCAGCACCTTCACCGCCACCTCGGCGGCCTCGACGGGCAGCCGGGCCGGCCGGCGGGCGAGAAAGTACTGGCCGTGGTTGCCCGAGCCGAGCGGCCGGATGAACTCGTAGTCGGCGATGCCGCGCATCTGCTCCCCTGGGGTGTTCACGGGTTTCGGTGGGACTCGTAGCGCAGCCAGCGCGTCCCGAACACGACCCGGGTGCCGGGCCGGATCTCCGCCGGTACACCCGGCTGGAGCCGCCGGGGGTGCGGGTCGCCGGGCGGTTCGACGACCGTGCCGTTGGCCGATCCCAGGTCGACAGCGCGGACGGTCCAGCCGGCGAGCGCCATCCGCAGGTGCTGCCGCGACACGCCGCTCGCCGGCCCGGCGATGCGCAGCGGCCGCGCCCCGTGCGCCACCGCGGAATCGCGGTGCGGCTCGCGCCCCACCACGTAGTCGGCGTCCAGCCGGAACGTGGCGCCGTCGTCGACAAGCAGCACGCCGAGCGGCGGCCGCGGGCCGAGGACGGTGATGTGCGTACGCTGCGCCATCGAGATGCCGCACATCTGGCAGTACGGCACGGCCGGGTCGTTGAAGTGGCCGTTGGCGCAGTGCACACCCTCGACAAGCAGCCGCGTCAGCTCGTTCCGCGGTGCCACCTCCGTCGGCGCGTCCGCCGCTCCGGGAAGGAGCAGGACCGCCTCGAAGGGCGCGTTGCGGTCGGGTTGCCTCATGTCAGCCGCCCTCCGCGAAAGCGCCAGCGCAGGAACGGCACCCGCATCGGACCGTTCGCGACGAGCCAGACTGCCAGCCACACCGCGGCGAAGTGTATGACGTACGCGGCGAGTGGCGCGGAATCCACTGTGGGCAGCAGGCCGGCGTCGAGCAGCAGCCACAGCAGCAGGCCTTCGGGCACCGCCGTCAGCAGGCCGAAGAGCGACGGCCAGTCCTTCTCCCAGCGGAACTGCATGAGCAGGTGGTACAGCAGCTCCCAGCCGACGCCGAGCACCGCCACGGCGGCGAGCACCGCGAATGTGGTCCGGTAGTCGGCACCCACGAGAGGCGTGACGACCGCGGTGACAGCCGAGCCCACTACCAGGAGGAGGACCAACCGGGTCTGGATCCGGCCGGACAGCACAGGCACCACGTCTCATCCCTCCTGGACCGGCCGGCCGAGCGCCCAGCGCATCCACTGGGTGGTGGAGCGGACCGGCCCGATGCGGCGACCGAAGCCGCGGCGGGCGAGGTCGTCGGCGATCTCCTGGGCACCGATCTGCAGCCCGAGGAACGTGTCCACGCCCGGGAAGTACCCGCCTAGCGTGGCCGCGCCGGTGGCGTACAGGGCGCCGTCGCCGCTAGCCGTCCCCTTGACCTCGAAGTGCCGCTCGACCTCCAACCGGCCCAGCGGGTTGCGGCCGGCGCCGCCGTGCGCGAGCAGGTCGGCGAGGACGCGGTGCTCGGCGATGTCGGCCTCCAGCCCGGTGCAGTCGATGATGTAGTCGGCGCCGATCTTCCGCGTGCCCGCGTCGCCGGTGACCAGGCTGACGAGCGTGCCGTCGGCGCCCGGCTCGACCCGTTCCACGAGGCCCTGGCTCGCCTCGTACCACCCGCCCTCGCGGCCGGCGCGCATCTGCTGCTGCCAGCGGCGGCGCTTAGGCGTGTTGGTGCCGCCCATCCGCTTGTACTCGGTCACCCGCTCGGCGCCGTCGAGCCGCCGCATCTTCGCCTTCAGCTGCCCGCCCCACACCGACTTCGGATAGTTGAATCCCTGGTACGCCCAGCCGTCGCCGCCCTTGCGCCGTGACCACAGGTGCGGCCCGTGACTGCCGGTGACGAACGTGCGGAAGATGTGCACGATCTTCGTCTGTAGCCCGTACCGCTCGCGGTCGTCCATCAACCGCTGCAGCACCCGGGACGCGACGATGCCGCCGCCACGCACCATCACGGTGCCCGGCCTGGTACGCAGCGCCTCGTACACGTGCTCATGCGACTCGTAGGCGTTGACCACGCGCGTGAAGTCACCGTACTTCTCCCGGAACTCTTGCAGGTCGGGCAGGAACCGCAGTCCGGGGTACCCGACCGCCAGGTGCACGAAGCGCGACCGGTAGGCGACCCGCTTGGTCGGGCCGGTGCCACCCGGTGGCGTAAGCACGGTGAAGTAGCCGCCGCCCGCCCGCCGCCGCACCATCCGCACGACGCCTTTCACGAGCATCGTCGGGTACCCGATACGCGCGGACTCGCGGGCCATGCTCTTGAACACGTCGCCCACGCGCGGCGTCCAGTAGTCCGCGAAGATCGGCTCACCGAGCACGTGCACCAGCGGCCGGAGGGTCCGCTCCCGCCACGCCTCGCTCAGCGCGTACGACGGAAAGCCCCAGATGTTGTCCGGCCGCGAGGACGAGTCGGACCGGATGCGCTCTGGCCCGGGAATCTGCGAAACGCGGGTCAGGTACTCGTATGTCTGCCACGGAGAGCCGATATTGGACAGCACGCAGATGTCTGCGGTCGGCACCCCCGCGATGCGCAGGTAGTCGACCAGTACGAACGAGCCGATGCCGCCGCCCACCGTGACCAGCGGCACGTCGTACACCGGGATGCCGGCCTCCGCGACGAGGCCATCTGGCCAGATTGCGTTGTCCAGCAGGGCCTGCGTGAGATCGCCTCGATCTCGTAGCTCTCGTTCCGGCATACCCCGTCTCCGTCCGCCGTGCCCACATCGATATCGCCTGACATCGCAGGCGCCGCCAGTCTCGCCCACGCGAAGTCAAGGCGATGTGAGGTCTCGTCGCCGCGAAAATCCGCTTTCAGACAGCGACGGGCGTGGGTTGGGATTGTGAACAGCGGACGGATGAGGCCGGTGGGAGCAGCGGTCCGGACCACAACAGACGTCGCGGGAGCTCGGAGTTTCTATGTTCGGGGTCGGCTCGCTGTACCGCTCGGAAAGTCGGTCAGAGCTACCCCACCTGGGAGTATTCGTTGATCAACCCGTTGCGGAAGCCGAGTTCAGTGCGTCACCCATCCATGATCATGCCGATGGGGGCCGTTCGGGTGGTCGATCGTCGCCGGCTTGGGGCTCTTCCAGCCTCCGGGCGATCTGTTCGATGGCGACGAGGTCTTCCGGGGCGAGCCGGTCGACAAAGTGGCGTCGTACCGACTCGACATGGGCCGGTGCGGCGTTGTCGAGTACGTCCAGACCTCGCGCGGTGAGTACGAGAAAGCAGCCTCTGCCGTCGGTCGGGTCGGGCGTGCGCCTCAGGAGACCACGCGCTTCCATCCGAGTGGCGTGCCGGGACAGCCGACTGCGTGACCAGCCCATCTTGTCGGCCTGTTCCCCCAGGGTGCTGGTGTGGCCGGGCCGCTCCGACAGCGTGCTCAGTACCTCGTAGTCGGACTCGGAGAGTCCGATCGCGGCCAGATCGCGCGCGGTGCCGGTCTGGACGGTGACCATCACACGCAGAAACGCGCGCCACGCCCGCTCCTCGTCGGGGCTCAACCAACGCACGGTACTGGCCGGCCGTTTCGTTGACATGTAATCAATCTAGCATCTAAGCTTCGTTTCCATGTCAACGAAACCGATCCGTGTCCTGGCGCTCATGTGCAGCACCCGCCCCGGCGCCCTCGGCCCCGTGGTCGGACAGTGGCTGATCGAGACGATCACCCCTCGTGCGGCGGAACTCGGCGTCGAGCTCGTACCGCTGGCCCTCGGCGACCTGGACTTGCCGTTCCTGGACGAAGAGGAACATCCGTCGTCGGGTGTCTACCAGCATGAGCACACACGTCGGTGGAGCGCGATCGTCGACGCGGCGGACGGGTTCATCGCGGTCACGCCGGAGTACAACTACGGGATGCCAGCGACCCTGAAGAACGCGCTGGATTACCTCAGCGGCGAATGGGCGTGGAAGCCGATCGGCTTCGTCAGCTACGGCAACACGTCGGCGGGCACCCGGTCGGTCCAGCACGCCAAGCAGGTGGTGACTACGCTGCGCCTGGTCCCGTTGGGCGCCACGGTCGCGCTCCGCATCGGTGACGCAACGGAGAATGGGCGACTGCGGCCCGACGCCACCCGCGACGCGGCGGCTGTCGGCCTGTTGGACGAACTGGTCCGGGTCGCCCAAGCCTTACGGCCGATGCGCGAACGCACACAATCCGGGACGCTGTCCGGCCCGCTGCCAGGGTCCTACGCGAGACGGCTGACCCCCGACGACGCGCCCGAGGTCACCGTACTGCAGCTGTGCTGCTGGGTTGACGAGGCCGTCGTCAACGACACCACGGCCATACCGGCCCTACATGAGTCGCCGGAGGAGGTACGCGAATGGCTGGCGACCTGGCACACCACGGGCATCTGGCTGGACGGCCGACTACTGGGCATGGTGCGGACCCGTCGCCTCGACACCGACTGGCACATCGGTCGGCTCGCCGTCGTGCCTGACCTGCGCAGCCAAGGGCTGGGCCGGTGGCTGCTGCGCACCGCCGAAGCCGCAGCCGAACCGGATTGCCGTCGCATCCTGCTGTTCACCGGCGCCAAGAGCATGCGGAACATCGACCTTTACCACAGCGAGGGGTACCAATCGACGCCACTCGCCGGCCCCGACGGAACCACCTGCCTCGCCAAGGACGTATCCCGGTAGCCAGCGCCGAACGCTGCCGGCCCAATCGAATCCGCACCGATCTGGTACGTGCTCATGCAGCGGGACGTACTCCCTGCTGCCCGGCCCTCGTCTGGCTCGTGCGGCCGTACCGCCAGCGGTGACCGGTCTTGCGATTGATCCCGACCAGCCGGCACGCGTCACTCGTACTCACACCCCGCGCCACAAGATCCAAATATGCCTGGCGCTCCGCGCGAGGC
This sequence comes from Plantactinospora sp. DSM 117369, assembly GCF_053764795.1. NCBI lineage: Bacteria > Bacillati > Actinomycetota > Actinomycetes > Micromonosporales > Micromonosporaceae > Plantactinospora > Plantactinospora sp. DSM 117369. The sequence goes on from NZ_CM132446.1 coordinate 6,703,208, forward strand.
TTCTTCCGTCCCTGCGGCCGGCGGTCCCCACGGACCTCGAACACTGCAACCCCTGATCAGGTCAGGCGTTGCAACGACCCCTAGAACCCGAGCACAGGGCGACAAGAGGGGGCCGACCGGGTTCCGGAAAGAGGCCAACCCCTTCAGCAACATCGGTCCCGCTTTCTTGGGCCTCGAGCTGCCGCGGATTAGGCCATGGTCAAACACCCGCCGGACCGGGCCTCGTCCCGGCCACCCACGCACCGCACACGGCGACGCTGTGCCATCCGTTGGGAGCCCGGTGACGCGGCGATGTGACCTAGGCCACTTCCCAGCCTCTCGTCCGGTCACCGCCCAGCCGTCCGTGGCGGTCCCGAACCGGCCGGACCTGCGGACTCTCGCAGATCCGGGCCTTCTTTCGGGCCACACTCGACCCCCGGTACGCCCACCGCGCCGGCCGGCGGACCCCGCCGTGTCGGTCACTACTGTTAGCGTCCCCTACGTCGTCGATCGCGGGCGATATCTCCTGAAATCTAGCTGATTTTCCGCTACGGAGGGTATTCCTGATGGGCTGGCTACCGGTGGGAGACTCACACGAGATCTCCCTCGTGGACGGAAAGGTGACGGCTCGGTCCACCGGCCTGCGGGCTACCGGCCGCCCACTGAAGACCCTGCCGAAGGTGTTGCGCGACAACCCCGAGGTGGACCGGCTACGCCAGCTCGCCCAGTGGCTGGACCGGCACACCGCCGAATGCCTGGCCCGGATCGACGCCTGGGTGGTGTCCTCGCTGCCGGTGCCGACCGGGCTGCTGGCCCGGGTCTGGCCGGACCCGAGCTGGCAGGACGCGCTGCGCGACCTCGTGGTGCTCGGCGACGATCCGGCCGAGCCGGGCTTCCTGCGAGACGTCACCGACACCGGTGACCTGCGCATGGTCAACCTCGACGGGGAAACCGTCCGGCTCTCGCCGGCCAGCGCCACGCTGCCCCACCCGGTACGCCTGACCGACCTGACCGAGCTGCGCGAGTTCGCCGACGAACTCGACATCACCCAGCGGATCGAGCAACTGCACCGGGGCACCTGGAGCAAACCGACCGATCTGAAGGACCGCGACACCACGATCACCGACTTCCGTGGTACCGCGGTCCCCAACCGGCTGGCCGCCCGGGCCGCCACGCTCGGCTTCCGGGTCTCCGGCTCGCAGGTCACCTGCCGGGTCTGGGAGGCCGGCCGCACGGTCGAGGCCGCCATGTGGTTCGACGAGGACTACTGGGATTCCGAAGCGACCCTGGGCACCCTCTCCTGGTCGCTGGTGGACGGACCGACGCTGCGGTTGACCGAAGTCGGGCCGGTGGCGTGGTCGGAAGGAATGCGGATGGCGACGGCCCTGTCCGGCGCCGCGACGAAGACGGAGAAAGCGGCGTGACCGGAATGACGACCAGGTCGGACGAGCAGACGGCGGAGAGCCTGCTGGCCGCCGGCGCGGTACTGCCGACCGACACCGCCGGGGCCGGCGATCGGGCGGTACCGCTCACCGCCCGTACCTACCGGCACCCGGCCCTCGGCGACCGGCTGGTGGTCCGCGTCGTCGACGCCGTACTCGGGGAGGGCGAGGACCTCGCCGTCGGGTTCCTGGGCCTGGCAACGGCGGCCGAGCCTGCCGTCGTCGGGCTGGGTCCGCGCCGATCGCTGGCGTTTCCGGAGTGGGTGCTGGTACACCACCCGGCGGACGGCCGGCACGCGTTGGCGGTGGTGCCGGAGTTGCAGAAGCTGGCCAAACAGGCACGGTCGCGGCCGAAGGCCGCCCTGGACGGGCACCAGGCCATCGCCGACCGATTCGCCCGTACGCTGCCGCACTTCCTGCCGACCTTCTTCGAGCAGGCGGCGCGGCTGTTCCTCGCCGCCGGACAGGACGCCTACGCGACGCAGTTGTTGAACAAGGCGCGCAAGGCGGAGGCGCAGCACGGCCTACCCGTCGACCTGGACCGGCTGGACGAGGTCTACCTGGAGTTCGCGTCGGCCAAGGTGGTCTCCGCGACCGGCTTGGCCGGGTACGCGAAGGAACTCTCCGCCCAGTTGCCGGCCGACGAGGCGCTGGACCGGTTCTGCCGGCTGGCGCTGCGGTCCGCGGCCGCCGGCGTGGTCCCGTCCGCGCAGTCGGCCAACGCGGTGAAGCGGCTGGTCCGGGCCGCCGGTAAGGCCGGCGCCGATCGTGAGGCGGCCTACCTGACAGAGGTACTCCGGCTGCCGGTGGCCGCCCAGGCGCCGGCCGGCTGGTGGAAGGCACACCTGCCGGCGGTGAAGGCGCTGGCCGACCGCGACCCCGCGATCCGGGGCAGCCTGCTCGACCTGATGCCCACCGACCGGGACAACCTGACCAGCTGGCTGACCCTGTTGTCCGACACCGGTGCGCTCGCCGGACTCACCGACCCGGAGGTGCCGGACACGGCCCGGCCGCAGGACGGGTCCGTCGGCTGGCTGCGCCGCTTCGTGAGCCGAGCCGGCTCCGGCCACTACCGCCGCCGAGTGCCGGAGATGTACCCGCTCGTCGAGCGGATGGCCGACCGACTCCGCGCCGAACTGACCGACAACGGCGAGACCCTCGCCGCCGACGGCGACCTGGACCTGTGCGACCTGCTGCTCCTCCTCGACGTGCCGGTGGCTCCGCCGAAGGACGACTCCGTGGACCTGGCGCAGTGGGTCAAGACCGAGGGAGAGCGGGAACTGCTGGCCGTGGCCGGCGACGACCGCTTCGTCGGGGCTCTGCGCCGGAGCCTCGACCAGCTCGACGGCCAGCCACACGCCCTGCGCCGGGTGGCCGAGACGGCCGGCATCCGGCCGATGCTGACCGACTGGCTGCGGGCCCGGATCCGCCACCGGTTCAGCACCGGTCTGCCGTACCTGCCGGAGTCGGTGGACTGGCTGGGCAGGCTCCCGGTCGAGGCGGTGCGCCTGGTCTCCGACGACCTCCCCCAGCCCGGTGAACCCGGTGCGGGCGGCGACCCCGGGCAGGCCGTCCGGGTCGACCTCGCCGAGCACGTCGCCCGGAGCCTGCGTGGCGGAATCATCGACGAGTTGGGCTGGCCGGAGTGGGAGCTGGCCTGGCAGGAGGTGACCGGCGGCGACCACCGGGTCGAGTGGACCTGGCAGGAAGCCTGGCCGTACGTGATCCTGGCCGGGCCGACCACCGTACGCGTGCTCGGCGCGGAGGGCATCGTGCTCCGCCACGACCTGCGCATCCCGGCCGGCGACATGTGGGGCAAGCCCGACTACCACTACGTCGACGGCCAGCTCCTGGTCTACTGGCGCTCCAGGTCGCTCGGCTACGACCCGCGCGGCTACTGGCACTCCTCGCCCGACGAGCCACAGCCCATCCAGGACGGCCAGCGGCGCGGGCACGAGATCACCCTGCCGCTGCCCGGTGGCGGACGGACCACCGGCGACGGCGTGCTGCACGTCGGCGACACCGTGGTCCCGTCGCAGCGGCCGGTCATCACCGACGGCATTTCGCACTGGGTCCAAGACCACAGCGTGGACGACGGCGGCTACGGCTGGCGCGAGTACGACCCGGTCGGCAACACCCACGGCCGACGCAGCCTGCCCCGGTTCCTGGCCGATCTCCCGGTCGACGGTAGCCAACTCCGGAAGTCGGACAGCTGGCTGCGGCCGGCCCTGTCCGAGCGGGCCACCCCGGCTGCCGTCCCGGTGGACGGTCTACTCGGCTGGCGGGTCGTCACCCTGCCGGACGGCTCGGTACGCGGCGAGGACCTGGCCGGTCGTACCGTCACCGTGGCCCCGGGCCAGGAGCCGATCGCGGCGCTGGTGCTGCCCGGCGACGACCGACCGCGGGCCGTCCTCAAGGGTTTCGTCCTGGTCGACCCGGACGGGGTGGTGTCGGCCGCCGCCGGGCCGCCGTCCAGCCGGTCCTACGCCTCCGGCACGGTTCCGCTGCCGGGGCATTCGTTCCTCGGCAACATGCTGCCTCGGGACCCGGCCGGCTCCGCCGCCCTGCGCCGGATGGACCGGGACACCGCCGCCGCGCTGCTCAAGGTCGCGCTCGACGAACGCCGCGCTGCCCTCGCCGAAGCGGCTGCGCGAGCCGCGGCCCAGGCCGCGACCCGCGCCGGGTCGACCAGAGCCCCGCACGCCACCACCACCGGCCTTCGCACCGCCGTCCCGGCGTCCGGGGTCGGCGCACCGGTCGGCGGCTCCGGCACACCGATCGGCGGCTCCGGACCAGCCGCCACCGGCGCCACCGCCGATGAGGACGACAAGGACGCGCTGGTCGAGCTGGTCCGCTCGACGTTGCCGGCGGTCGGCCACGACGCGATGCTGGCCGGGGTGGTCGGAATGCTGCGGCTCGCCGCCCGGGTGTGCACCGACCTGGAAGCGGTGACCGAGAAGCTCAACACCTCGTTGTCCGCCCCGAAGGCGGTGCCGCCGGTGGCCACCGCGACCGGCCCCACCGACGAGCAGCTCGCGACGGTGCTGGACGGTCTCCGTGGTTCGGTCTACGGGGCGAGCGGCTCGACCCACGTCTTCACCCAGTTCCATGCGCTGGCCACCCAGCGGGCCGCCACCACCGGAAGCGAACCCGCCGTACGGCTGCACCTCGACGGACCGTCGCTGCCGAGCGCTCTGGACTGGTCGCCGCTGCTCGACGGTGTCGCGGCAGTCGCCTACCGGGCCGTCGCGGCGGTCACCCCGGACGAACACCGGGAGACGCTGCGTGCTCTGCTCACCGAGCTCGACCGGCTCGACCTGAGCGGGGCGGCCGAACCGTCCCGGTGGCGCCGGTTCACGCTGCACCTGCTGGACGAGGACCTGACCATGCCCGACGGGACGCGCCGGTACCCCGGGCCGGGCCTCCTGCCGGTGTCCGACGGGGCGTTCATCGCCGTCCTCACCTCTGGCGGCACGTCCACCGGCTACACCCTCGGTGCGCTGTACCACGATCCGGCCGGTGTCTTCGCCGTGCCCGAGCCGTACACGGTGCAGTCCTCGGCGTCGGTCGGTGACGGCCGGCCGGCCGGCTGGCTGGACGGTTTCCTGACCGAGTGGACCGCGCGCGGGCCGCTACCCTGGCGGCCGGAAGCGGCCGAGTCGTTCGCCGAGCTGACCGGCGTCACCCCGACCGCCGCGAAGCTGGTGCTGGCCGGCCTGCCGTACGCGGACTCGGCGAACACCGTGCCGGTCGAGCTGCGCAAGGCGCTCGGGGTCAAGCAGGTCGGCGAGGTCAAGCTGGCCTTCGGCATGCTGAACGAGGCCGGGCCGGAGCTGCGGCGTGCCGTGGTCTCGGCGCTGCTGCCGGACGACCCGGCCCGGTTGTGGACCGACGGCCCGGACGTGGCCGCCGCGGCGGCGGTCTGGAACACCGCCCTGGGGCGCCGGGTGGTGGTGCCCGAACAGCTACTCGCCGAGGCGGTCCGCGCGGTCCGGTCCGGCTGGGGACCCGCGAAGGCGTTGCCGGCGCTGCTCGACCCGGCCCGCTCGGCCGAGCTGAGCACCGACCTGGTCTTCCGGATCAAGGGCGACCGGGCCCGGCAGGTCGACGGCCGGGCAGTGGGCTTCACCGGTGAGGTGCTGCGCTCCACGGTCTCGCTGGCCGCCTGGGTCGCCCACCACACGCCGGCCGGCGACCCGTGCCGGGCCGCGCTGCCGGCCGCGCTGGCCGCGATCCGGGACCGGCTGGCCAACCGCGAACTGCTGCTCGACCTTGACCAGTACGTCAGGCTGTCCGGGTTCCGGCAGGTGGCGGGCACCCCGTCGGAGACCGGCCCCGGCTGGGAACGGTACGGCGCCATCGTCCTGGCCACCTACGACGACCAGCCGTCCCCGGCGTTGCGGCCGGACCTGCTCGACGCCGACGGGACGGACCCGTACCTGCCCGCGTTGCGCGGGGACGCGGCCAAGCCGTACCCGACGGAGGTGGCGCTGCGGCTGGTCCGCGACCCGCGGTTCGCGGCGCTGCTCGGCGACCCGGGTGAGCCGGTCGGCGGCGCGCGGGCGGAGGCCGGGACGTGGTGGCCGCAGGATCCGACCCGGTCGGTGCCCGACCTGGTGGCCGAGGTGGCCACGGAACACGGCCTCGGCGTCGACGCGGCGGCGGTGTACCTGATGCTGCTGGCCATGCCAGACCCCACCGACCGCAACACGGCGAAGTGGACCGGTTGGAAGCCGGCACGGTTGAAGGCGGCTCGCGCCGAGCTGGCCGGCACCGACCTGGTCGTCGCGGCCACCCGGTCCCGGGCCGGCCGGTCGCTGTTCCTGCCCGGTCGATGGCTGGAGCGTGGCAGCGGGCAGGCGCCGATCGAGGGCTGGAAGGTCGCCCTGTTCGACCTCGCACCCGACGGTACGGCCGGGCTCGGCGTGACCGTGCCGCTCGAACCGGCCGCCGAACTCTACCGGCGGGCCTGGCAACGCATCCGCGACGGTGAGCGTCCCCGCTTCGACAGCCTGCCCACCGGCCGCACCCGCCGCTGACGTCAACCCCGCAGGCGGTGCATCCGCGACGACCGACCCGGCCGTTGCGGCGCCGTCCCTGTCCCGCACGTCCCATCCGAACCACAGAGAGATCGAGGAATCCCGTGACCGTGACGGAACACGTCCGCCCCACCGCGGTGCCGGAGACCGCTGCCCAGGTCCTTTCCGCCGAACAGCGGTACGCCGACGAACTCGCCTTCCTGGCCGCGTACGACGGCGGAGCCCGGCCACCGGGCTGGGCGCTGACCCCGCGCGCCGTGGTCACCTTCGTCCAGGGCAGCGACGGCGAGGCGTTGAAGTTGCCCGCCGACCGGCGTACCGGTCCGGACGGCACCGAGCTGCCGGCCAGCATGACCATCCTGCCGAAGTTCGTCGGTGAACGGAGCCTGGTCGAGCGGTGTGTGATCACCCTCGCCGGTGAGCGAGGGCTGCTGCTGGTGGGCGAGCCCGGTACCGCCAAGTCGATGCTCTCCGAGCTGCTGGCCGCGGCGGTCTGCGGCACCAGTGCGCTGACCGTGCAGGGCACCGCCGGCACCACCGAGGACGCCTTCCGGTACGGCTGGAACTACGCCCTGCTGCTCGCCCAGGGCCCGACCCCGCAGGCGCTGGTCGACTCGCCGGTGCTGACCGCGATGCGCACCGGCCGGGTGGTCCGGATCGAGGAGGTGACCCGCTGCCTGCCCGAGGTCCAGGACGCGCTGGTGTCCATCCTGTCCGACCGGCGGATGAACGTACCGGAGCTGGTCGGCACCGGGGACGGCCTGATCCGCGCGATGCCCGGGTTCACCGTGATCGCCACCGCGAACCTGCGGGACCGGGGCGTGTCGGAGATGTCCTCGGCACTCAAGCGCCGGTTCAACTTCGAGACCATCCACCCGATCTCCGACGCGGAGACCGAGACCGACCTGGTCCGCCGGCAGGCCACCGCCGCTGTGCAGCGCGCCGGTGCGGCGTACACGGTGGACGACGCGGTGCTGGACGCGCTGGTCACCGTGTTCCGCGACCTGCGTTCCGGCCGGTCGGGCGAGAACTGGGACGTGGAGCGGCCCGGCACGGTGATGTCGACCGCCGAGGCCGTGCAGGTGGCGGTGTCGCTCGGACTGGCCGCCGCGTACCTGCCCGCCGGGGACGCGCTCGACCTGGTCCCGGGGCACCTGCTCGGCGTGGTCCGCAAGGACGACGAGAACGACCACGCCCGGCTGCTCGGCTACTGGGACGGCCCGGTGCGCCGCCGCGCCGAGGACGGCTCGGCGATGTGGCGCCGGCTCTGGGACCTGCGGGAGAGCCTGCGGTGACGACCCTCTCCAGTTCGTCCATCGGTGCGGCTGCCCCGGCCGCCGCGCCCCGGACCGTCGATCCGACGCCGGCCGACCCGCGAGCCGTGGTCGACACGCTCGCCGATTCGGTCCGGCCGTACCTGATCGGGGTGCGGCACCACAGCCCGGCCCTCGCGGCGATGGTCCCGGCCCTGCTGGACGCCGCCGGGGCGGAGGTGGTCTGCATCGAACTGCCGGCCGACTTCCAGCGCTGGCTGCCGTATCTGTCCGACCCCGCCGCCCGGGCCCCGCTGGCCCTGGTCGGCAGCCACGGCACGGACGGGCCGATGGGCTTCTACCCGTTCGCCGACTTCTCGCCGGAACTGGCCGCGATCCGCTGGGCCCGGCAGCGCGGCGTCGAGGTGGTCTGCTGCGACCTGCCGCTGACCGACCCCGGCTGGACCGCGGACGCCACCGCCCCGGCCATCGACACCGACACCGACACCGAACCGACCACCGGGTCCGAGTCGGCCGCGAGTTCCGAGCCGACCACCGGGTCGGAATCGACCGCCGGGTCCGAACCGGCCGGTGGCGATCCCGCCCCGGGCGCCGGTACGCCGGTCTCCGGTCCGCGCCGGTCCGGCTACGCCGCCGCGCTGGGCGCCAGCAGCACCGGCCGGGACGGCGACGACCTGTGGGACCGGGTGGTCGAGGTGCGTGCCCCGGGCTGCCCGCCCGAGGCGGTCCGCCGGGCGGCCCTCGGCGTCGGCTGGGCGATGCGTACCGACAGCGCCAGCGGCGACGGCGTACCGGCCCGGGACCTGGCGCGCGAGCGGCACATGCGTCGGGTGCTGGCCGAGGCCGGCTCGACCGGTCGGCGGGTCGCCGCCGTCGTCGGCGCCTTCCACGCCCCGGCGCTGCTCGCTGCCGCGTCGACCGACGTCGGCACCGATGGCCGCCCGACGCGGGCCGCCGGCACGGTCGGCGGCACCACGCCGGAGTCCACCGTGGATGACGGCGGGGATCGGACGCCCGGCCCGGTCGGCGGCGATCCGGTGGCCGCCGCCGCGCCCACCCGGACCGGCGCCGCCCCGTCCGCTCCGGTCCGGTCCGTGACGAGCCAGCCCCGGCCGGCCACCACCGACGGCGGCGACGGTACCGCGATCACCTCGTTGGTGCCGTACGCGTTCGACCTGCTCGACTCCCGTTCCGGCTACCCGGCCGGGATCCGCGACCCGCGCTGGCAGCAGTCCGTCTTCAGCGCCGGCGGCGACCCGGAACGGATCCGGGCCGCCGCCGCCCGGGCGGTCACCGACCTGTGCCGGGAACTCCGCTCGGCCGGCCACCCCGCCGGAACCGGCGAGGCCGCCGAGACGGTACGGCTGGCCGACGACCTGGCCCGGCTGCGGAACCTGCCCGCCCCCGGCCGTGGCGAGGTGCTCGAGGCGGTGACCACCGTGCTCGGCCAGGGTGAACTGCTCGGCCGCGGCCGAGCGCTGGCCACCGCGCTGGAGACCGTGCTGGTCGGTGCCGAGCGGGGCCGCATCGCCCCCGGTACGCCCCGGTCCGGGCTCGGCCCCGCGGTCGAGGCGGAACTCAGCGCGCTGCGGCTGCCCGACCCGGACAACCCGAAGTCCCGCGAGTTCCGACTGGATCCGCTGCGCACCGAGCTGGACGGGCGGCGGGAGATCCTGCTGCAACGCCTCCAGCTCTGCGGCGTCGGCTACGGCGAGCCGATCGCGGTCTCCGGCACCGGCGACGGTGCGGCCCTGACCACCCGCTGGCAGCTCGCCTGGACGCCGTCCGTGGCGGCCCGGCTGGACCTGGTCGGCGTACGCGGGGTGACCGCTGCGCTGGCCGCGGCCGGTACCCTGCGGGAACGGTTCCGCCGGGAGGCCGCCGACGGTGGCCCCACCGCCGCGCAACTGCTCACCGGGCTGCGCGACGCCGCCCGGTGCGACCTGCCCGAGATGGTCACCGACCGGCTCGAACTGGCCGCCACGGTGCTGCCGGACACGGGCACCCTGCCCGAGTTGCTGGCCGCACTGGACCTGCTGGAGGCGCTGCGCCGGGAACACCTGCCCGGCACCACCTCCGCCGGCCGGGCCCGGGCGGCCGAGCTGGCCGTCGTACTGCTGGACGCCGCGGTACGCGGGCTGCCCGGCGTGGCCGGCAGCGATGTTCCGGCCGATGCCGCCGCACTGGTCGACCTGGCGGTGCGGGCCGGCGAGGATCGGATCGGGCTGCGCCTGGACGAGGCGCTCGATCAGCTGGCCCGGACCGGTTCGTCGCTGATCCAGGGCGCCGCCCTGGCCGCCCGGGTGCTGCTCGACCTGACCGATCTGGAGACCTTGGGCACCCGGGTGGCCGGTTGGGTCGATACGGCGACCGGACCGGATACCCGACGACACCTGCGCGGGCTGCTCGGTGGGCTGCTCACCGCGGCGCACCCGCTGCTGCAGTCCGCCCCGGCCGCGCTGGACCCGTTGCTGGAGCGGATCGAGCGGCTCACCGACACCGAGTTCCTGGACCGGCTGCCGGCGCTGCGTGGCGGATTCGACGTGCTCACCCCGGCGGCCCGGGACCGACTGCTGCACACCGTCTCCGATCGGCTGGCCGACCGGCTCGACCTGACCCTGCCCGCCTCGCCCGAACTGCTCGCCCGCTGGGCCGCCGCCGACGGGGCTGGCCGGGCCGCTCTGGTCGCCCGCAACATCCCGATCCCGGGCACGCCCACCGACTCCGCCGACGCGCCGGCCGGCTCCGCAGATGCGCCGACCGGCAACGACGCCCCCGATGCGCCGACCGGCACCGACGCCCTCGATACGCCGACCGGCACCGACGCCCTCGATACGCCGACCGGCACCGACGCCCTCGATACGCCGACCGGCACCGACGCCCTCGATACGCCGACCGGCACCGAGGCCCCGGCCGGCACCGACGCCGAACCTGGCTCGGACGACACGTCGGCCGCCCAGCTCACCCCCACCCACCGCTGGCGACTGCTGCTCGGCCGTCAGTCCGACCGGTTGCCGACCGACGCCCGCCGCTACGCGCGCGCCCTCGACGAGCTGTACGGGGCGGGCCAGGGCGAGGGCGTCATCGACCTCGGCCAGGCGGCCGGCGGTGGCCAGGAAGCCTCCTTCCCGACCGCGCGCGAGTGGGCCGACGAACTCGAGGCACTGTTCGGCACCTCGGTACGTGAGGAGGTGATCGCCCGGGCAGCCGAGAACGGTCGTACCGACGTGCTCACCGAACTCGACCCGGCCGCGGTACGCCCCTCGATGGAGCTGCTGACCTCGGTGCTGTCGCTGGCCGGTGGCCTGCCCGAGGGGCACCTGGCCAAGCTACGGCCACTGGTCCGGCGGCTCGTCGACGAGCTGACCAAGCAGTTGGCCACCCAGCTGCGCCCGGCGTTGACCGGGCTGACCAACCCGCGCCCGTCCCGCCGTCCCGGCGGCCGGATCAACCTCGCCCGGACGCTGCGGGCGAACCTGGCGCACACCCAGCGGCTCGGCGACGGCCGGACGGTGGTGGTGCCGGAACGCCCGGTCTTCAACACCCGGGTCCGCAAGGAGGCCGACTGGCGGCTGGTGCTGGTGGTCGACGTGTCCGGCTCGATGGAGGCCTCCGTGGTGTGGTCGGCGTTGACCGCCGCCGTACTGGCCGGGGTGCCCACGCTCTCCACCCACTTCCTCGCCTTCTCCACCATCGTGGCCGACCTGACCGACCGGGTCGACGACCCGCTGTCACTGCTGCTGGAGGTACGCGTCGGCGGCGGTACGCACATCGCCGCCGGACTGGCCGCCGCCCGCGCACTGGTGACCGTACCGAGCCGCACCATCGTCGCGGTGGTCAGCGACTTCGAGGAGGGGTACCCGCTGGCCGGGCTGCTCGGCGAGGTGCGCACGTTGGCCAGTTCCGGCGTACACCTGCTCGGCTGTGCCGCGCTGAACGACAGCGGAGTGCCCTGCTATTCGGTACCGGTCGCCCAGCAGCTCGTCGCGGCCGGGATGCCGGTCGCCGCTCTCAGCCCGCTCGAACTCGCCCGCTGGGTGGGCGACCGCGTACGCGGAGGATCACGTTGACGCCACGCACGCCCACCACCACAGACGCCGACCGGCTGCCGCCGGTGCTGCCGAGGGTCGCCGCCGCAGCGGTGGCGGCCCTGCCACCCCGGCTGCACAAGCGGCTGGACGCCACCATCGAACGGCTGGCCGGGGTACCGGCCGACCGGATCGACGGCGGCGTGTCGGTCTACTGCGGCCCCGAGGCCCTGGTCACGCTGACGCCCGGACCGACCGGCGCGGTCACCGACCCGGAGCAGGCACGGTGTAGCTGCCTGTTGGCGCCCCGTTGCCTGCACCGGACCGCCATCCTGGTCGCTGCTCCGGTCGCCGACCCGGCCGCCCACCCCGACCCGGCGTCCCACCCCGCCGCATCGTCCATTCCGGGCGGCACCGGCGCGCCCACCGGGCGTAGGGGCCGGTCCGGGCGTACCGGGAAATCGGCTGGCCCGGACCGGGCGCCCGCCGGCCGGAGCACGGCGCCGACGAAGGCGCAACGGGCCGCCGCCACCGCGCTGTGGCGGGCCGCCGCCGCGGTGCTGGCGGCCGGCGCGCCGGCCGTCGGCGCGGTTCCCCAGGCCGAACTGCTGCGCGCCGCGCACAGTGCCCGGCTGGCCGGACTACCCAGAGCCGAGAGCGCCACGCTACGGGCGGTACGCGGCCTGCGCGCCCACCGGGAACGACAGGCCGGTCACCGGCTGGCCGAGCTGGTCGACGTGCTGCACGACCTGCTGTACGTGGCCGGCCGGCTCGCCGCCGGCGACCCCGATCCAGCGCTGGTCGGCATCCTCCGCCGGACCTACCAGCCGGACGGCACACTGGAGGTGTACGGCGTCTGCCGGGAGCCGGTGATCAGCACGACCGGGTACGCCGGAGTGGTCACCCACCTGATCGCGGCCGACGGGCGCCAACTCTCCTTCAACGACGTGAAACCGGGCGGCCCGGACCGGGCACGGGACTGCGCCCGGGCAGTCACCGAGATGGGCGCGGTCGCGGTCAACCACGCGGTGCTGGCCCGCGGCGGTCTGCGGATCACCGGCACCACCGTCTCCCCCGACGGCCGGCTCGGCGCCGGCAAGGGGGTCCGGGCCACCCCGCTCGGCGGGACCGACTGGTCCGTCGGACCGCTGGCGGAGCTGTTCGCCCGCCCGCTCGCCGAGGTGGTGACCGCCCAACTCGCCGCCGACGACCCGGAGGATCCGGCCCGGGCCGGAACGGCACTGGTCGGCTGTGACCTGATGGTGGTCGGTGCCGCCGGTGACCAGGTGCTGGCCCGCGAACTGGCCCCCGGCACCGAGGCCGGGCCGGACCGTACGCCGGTGCCGGACGGGCCGGTGATCCGGTTGGTGCCGGTCAACCCCCACCCGGTACTCGCCCACGTGGCCAACCTGCGACGGCTCGCCTCCTGGCCGGGTCTGCGGATCCGGGTGGTCGGCCGGCTGGACCCGGCCCGGCCCAGCACGTTGCACCCGCTCGCGGTCGGCCCGGTGCCCGGTGCTGTCGTCACGTTGCGGTTGCCGCCGGACTGGCACGGCCGGGCCGACCTCGGCTACGACCAGCTCCAGGGCGGCCACCTCCCGCCCCGCGACCCTACCGCGATGGCCCAGCCGGTGCTCGCCGCCGGCGTCGATGCGGTTGCGGAGTCCCCGCTGTGGCGGGTCCGCCGGCTGGTGGAACTGGCCGTCTCCGGCGGTCGGCGTGCCGTCGGCGAGGCGGCCCGCAGCGAGGGCGCCGAGCTGGCCGGTCCGCTGCGCCGGGCCGGCTTCACCACCGCCGCCACGGTGGCCGCCGCGCTCGCCCACGAGTCCGACCGGCGTGGCCGGGACGTGTTCGGCCGACTTGCCGATCCCGACCCGGACCGGTACGCCCGGGCCTGGCTCGCCGCGACCGCCCACCTCGCCGCCACCGAGCGGGCGCTGATCCGGTCCTCCTGGACCGACCCACCCGTCGGCTGAACTGTTCAGGTGCCGGGGCCGACCGAGCTCCGACACCCTCCGGATCGGTGCCATCCCGCGGCACCATGACGCCGGGCCCGTGGTGTGGAGCCACGGGCCCGTACGGTCGGTCAGGTTGCCCGGGCGGGGTACGCGGACATCTTCCAGGTGCCGCCGGGACGTGCGGTGGTGGACGAACCTGCGGTCAGGGCGTGACCGCCAGGATCTCCACCGGTACGGAGTCCATCCCGACCAGCCCGGTCGAGTCGAAGACCTCCAGCCACACCGACCAGGTGGTGGTGGTGCTTCCGCTGTCCAGCAGCACAAGCTCGGCGGTGAGGTTCGCGCAACTCTTCGGCAACACCACGTCGTTGTCGAGCGGCCCACCGGTCGGCACCGCGCTGCCCTGGCAGAGCACCTTCTTGACCCCGCCGTTGCCGTACGCGGTCCACCGGTAGCGGGTCCCGGCGATCGCCCCGTCCTCGGCGTCGGTGCCGGTGCCGGCGAACGTGATCGACTCTGGTTCGCCGGTGCTGGTCAGCTTCAGCGCCGACGCTGGCTGGACAATCGTGGCGGTCGGCCGGGCCTGCCCGGCGGGCACCGCCGCGACCATGAACACGCGCTGCGCACTGGGCCCGCCCGCCGTGAACATCACGGTGTACGTCCCCGGGGTCACGAGGTTGGCCGGCAGGCTGGTCTGGTGGCCGGTCTTCTGGAGTACCACCGTGTCACCCCGGCGGACGGTCCAGGACGTCTCCGCGTCCGGCACCGGGTTGAAGGTGTCGGGGTCGATGGAGGTGCCGACCAGACTGACCGACTGACCGGCAGCGAGCGTCAGCCCGGCCGGCGGCGAGACGATGGCCGCCTTGGTCGGGCTGTCCAGCACCGTGACGGTGACCGCCGCCGACCCGGTACGGCCCAGGCTGTCGGTGGCGCTGGCCGTGATGACGTGCGTGCCGGCGGAGAGCGAAGGCACGAACGTCATCGACCCCTCGCCCAGCTTGCCGTCGAGGTTGCTGGTCCAGGTGAGCGGGATCTCCTTGCCGAGGAAGTCGGTCGCCGTACCCCACAGGTCCACCGACTGGTGCACCCCGAACTGCTGCTTGGTCTTCGGCGTGGTGATGCTCACCGAGGGCTTCTCGACCTTGACCCCCAGCGCCTTGGCGACGGCGGACAGGGCATCGACCCGGCGCTGGCTGCCGGTCACCTTGGCACCGAGCCCGCCGACGTGGGCGGTGCTGTGGAGGATGTCGCGGACCTCGGCGGAGGTCAGGGTCGGGTCGGCGGCCCGCACCAGGGCGGCGACGCCGGCCACGAACGGCGCGGCCACGCTGGTGCCGCAGGTGCTCTTCGTCGCGTTGTTCGCCGGGTTTCCAGGATCGGCGAGGGTCCGGACGCACATCGGGCCGTAGATCTCCACCGAGGTGTCGAGATCGCTGGTGCCGAAGTTCGATCCCCCCGACACCGTCGCGTCCGTGTTCATGCCGCCCACACAGATCACCTGGGGGCTCTCGCACGGTACGTGCAGGGTGCCGGCGTCGATGTTCAGGCTGTCGTTGCCGGCGGAAGCGACGATCAGCGCCCCGGTGTCCCGGACGCGCTTCATCCGCCGGTCCGTGAAGTGGCTGGCCCACGCCTTGCCGATGTTCACCTGACGGCTGAAGCTGAGGTTGACCACGTCCGGGTGGGTCGCCTCGGCGGCCTTCTCCAACCGGCGCAGGACCGTCCAGTAGTCGATCCCGTTGCGGACGGCGACGAGTTCCTCGACCACCGGTCCGGCCGGTCCGGCGGTGCCGTAGTCGTTGTCGACCCGCCCCATCCCGGCGAGCGTCACGTCGGTGGCGTGCCATGGACAGGCAGCGCCGCCGGTGCAGTCGTTGACGTTGGGCTCGCCCCACTCCGCCCCGTGCAGCGACACCTTGGTCGGGAAGTCGGCATTGGACTTGAACCCGCCGTCGAGCACCAGGTACGTCACCTGCTTGGTCAGCTTGCCCTTGGACTGGAGTAGCTGCCAGGCCGGCGCGACCCCGATGTCCATCGCCCCGCCGGCACGCATGTACGACCAGTCGAAGACGTTCTTCGCGATGTCGGGAGCCTCGAACACCTCGCCGTCGGCGATGCCGGACGGCTCCACCAGCCAGTCGAGAACCAGCTCGGTCCCGGCCCGCCACTCGGCCGCGGCCAGCGCGAGAAGCCGCAGGGTCCGCTCGTCGCCGACCCGGTACGCCCCGGACTGACCCGGCTCGGCGGCGAGCAGGTCGGCGACCAGTCCCGCCGGGTCGGCGAGGCTGGCGTCGACCCGTACCAGATGGTCCTGACCCTGCTCGTCCGGCGCGAACGAGTCGAGCACCTGCCCGTCCCAGCGGGCCAGGAAGGCATCCAACGCCGCCTGGTCGGCCACCCGCACCATCACCTCGTCGAGTACCAGGCCGGCCGGCGCGCCGTCTGGTCCGGCCACTACCCCGATCTCCCGGTTGGTGCCAAGCCGACCGACCGGGTCGAGCGGCAGCCGCGGCGCGGACAGCCGCTGGTCGACCCGGAAGGCCAGCGGTTCCTCGCGGGCCGTGCTGGCCGGGCTGCCGGGTACCGTCGCCGCGGCGGCAGCGTCCGCTGTGGTGTTGGCGACGAGCCCACCGGCGAGCACCGCCACCACGGCGGCGGCCAGCAGCCGGCGCGGGCCGGCAACCGGATGGCGGGCGGAACGTGTCACAGTCATGGGCGTCTCCTCGATCCCGTCGGTGCGGTGACACCGGTAGGAGCCCGAGCGGGTCGGTATGCCAACAGAAAGACCCCAGGAAATTTTTTCTTCGGTCTACTGGACCGGTCGACGAGCGGTGGAGCACTGATGGATAGGGCGGAACCGGACGACCGGACACTGGTCGAGGCGATGCGTCGAGGCGACCGGGCCGGTCTGGAAGGGCTGTACCGGCGGTACGCCGACCGGCTCTACACGTACGCCCGGGCGATGCTGCGTGAGCAGGAGGCGGCGGCGGACGCGCTGCACGACGCGTTCCTCGTCGCCGGCCAGCGCATCGACCAGCTCCGCGATCCCGACCGGCTGCGCCCCTGGCTCTACGCGATCGTGCGCACCGAATGCCTCCGGCAACTGCGGGAACGGTCCCGCTCCTCGCCGCTGGACGAGGCCGACGAGCCGGTGGCCGACACCGCCGACCCGGGTACCGGCGTCAACGCCGACCAGGTGCGCGACCTCGTACACCTCGCGACCGCCGCCCTCAACCCCGGCGACCGCGAGGTGGTCCACCTGGCGATCCGGCACGACCTGTCCGCCGTCGACATCGGCGCGGCGCTCGGAGTGCCCACCAACCACGCACACGCGCGGCTGTCCCGGGCCCGGTCACAACTCGAACGGGCGCTCGGCGCGCTGCTCGTCGCCCGCAGCGGCGCCCGGGACTGCCCGGCGCTGGCCGACCTGCTGGACGGCTGGCAGGGCCGGCTCACCCCGACCCTGCGCAAGCGGGTCTCCCGGCACATCGACGGCTGCGCCAGTTGTGGTCTGCTCCGACGCGAACAGCTCAACCCGGCGGCACTGCTGTCCGCGTACACGGCGCCTGCGTTCCTCGCCGTCGCCGGCCCGGTGTGGTCGAGACTGGCCAAGACCGGCGCCCCGGCGGACACCGACGGTGGTTCGGCAGACGAGGTCGACGATCCAGCGGACGCGACCGATGTCCCAGCCGGCCCGCCGGACGGAGCCGGCCACGCGGCCGGCGACGACGCGACCGGCGGCCAGGCCGGACTCGAGCCGTCTCCCGCCGCGCCGCCAGCCGGACCCACCAACCCGGCGGACGACGGGACAGCGCTCGAACCGGGCCCAGGATCTGGGCAGCAGCCGAGCCAGGAATCCGGCGACGAACCGGGCAAGGAACCCCTAGATGCGCCGGGCGAGGCGTCCGGGGACGGGGCGAAAGCCGGGGCAGCGCAGGGGGCGAGCGCGAGGTCCGGCGATGGGCCCATCCCAGCATTGGCCGACGGACCGACTGCGCGGCCGGCGAGCGGCGCGGCGGCGCCGACAGCCGCGGCCCATCCCGTCCGTCCGACCTCCGACGTGGCGAGCCGTGGCCGGCGTCGACGGCGGTTGGCCGCGACCGCCGGTCTGCTGGTAGTCCTCGCCGTGGGAGTCTGGGCGTTCGGGCCTGACCGACCAACCGCCGGAGAGGCGGCGGCGACCTCCGGCGTACCGGTCGAGAGGTCCGGTCCCCCGGCCGGCGGGCCGTCGCTGCCGGCGGTCACCACCCCCGCCGCCGGTCCGGTAGCCCGACCGACGTCGATGCCCGGCCCGGTCGGCGCCGACGGCCCGTCCGTCACCCCGGGCACGCCAGGCACCGCGGCTGGGCGCACCGGCCCGGCCGCCGGTTCGGCCGAGTCACCCGCACCGCCCAGGTCGCCGGCCGCGCCGGAACCGGCCGCGTCCCGGCCGACGGCACCCCGGCCAACCGCGCCACGGCCGACCGCCGGGCCGCAGTTGGCCATCGCGTTCACGGTTACGGCGAGCGCGCACGTCCGGTGTGGTCAGGACACGTACAGCCTGGTCGTACAGGCCACCGCCGGTGCCGCGATCGGGGCCGCACAGGTGCGCTGGACGCCAGCCGGGGCCGCCACGTCCAGTCAGGCCATGACCGTGGACGGATCCGCCGCCCGGGGGACCGTGGGACGGTTGCGCGCGTCGACGCTGACCTGGACGGTACGGGCGACGGCCAGCGACGGCCGTACCGGAGAGAGCCCGACGTACCGGCTCACCAACCCGTGCGTACGGCCGGGCTAGCGAGTCGGTTCATTCCTGAGCCGGTGTAAAGGGCGGCGAACTCTTCTGCGAGCAGGGATTCCTCGAACGACTCGACGCCACCCACGACGGGCGGTCCTCGTCGGTAGGACAGACCGATGCAACTGATGACGAACTTGGTTGCGAATCCCTGTAAGGGGTTTTGGGGTGAGACTCAAACTTCATAGAAGAAGGCCGAAGCCCTGACCAACTTTTAGCTGGTCAGGGCTTCGACGTAGGCCGGCAGGCCCGCGCAACGCTGCCAGCCATTGCGATCGCGGCGTGAACGCCAAGACTTCGCGGGTCGCTGTCCCCGCCACCGAGTAGGCGGCCCCGCCCGGAGGGGTGGTGGGCTGCTACCAGCGTTGGGGTGGGTAGCCCGAGTCGGGACGCCCGTTTCACGTAACCAGCCTCCGGCGGAGGCGCGCCGTGCCTGTCATCCGAAATCCTTACGCCCGGGCGATCGGGAACCGGACGCCGGTAGGGATCAGCACAGCGGCTGGTGCGGGGCTTGTCGTCGGCGCGGCGCTGCTGGCGGCGGCACTGTTTCCGGTGTCGGAACCGCCCGGCAGGTTGCTGGTGGTGGCGGTCCCGCGCAGCTCGTCGGCTCTGCTGACGGATCTGCCGCCCCTGCTGCCCTCCTGGGGACCGCCGCGGTGACCAGCCAGGGCCTTGCGCAGCCCTCGCTCGTCTGTCGGACCGGGCGCGAACTGCGTGCTTCGCTTGGGACGGCCTCCTGTGTGAGGGGTCGCGAGTGCCACCACCGGGGTCTAGGAAGGCGCGGCGAGTCGGGTCTGCAGGCCGTCGAGGATCGTCTGAAGTCCGAACTCGAGATCCTGGGCGGGGTTCAGTGCCGGGTCGTCGCTGGTCCACGCCGTGGCGTGGGCGCGTAGTCGGGGGAACTGCATCGCGGTTTCGGTGGCCTGCGTGATCAGGTCCTGGATCTGGTCTTCTTGGCCGGTGCGGCGTAGCCGGTTCTGCCATGCGGTTTCGGCGGCCGTGCCGAGGGCGGTGCCGAGGACGAACGTGACGACGACGCCGGCGGCTTGCGCCGCGTCCGGACCGGTGAACCCGGCCGCCTCGTAGACCCCGAGTAGGTGGTCGTCGTGTCGCGCCTTGCCGGGGCCGTGCAGGAGATGGGTACTCATGGCCGGCACCAGCCACGGGTGTCGGATGATCATGGCGTACAGGCCCTGGGCCATGGTGGTGGCCGCGTCGCGCCATGGGACCGTGTCCAGGTCGGGTAGGTCGATCTCGTCCCAGACCGCGTCGCTGGCGAGTACGACGAGGTTTTCCTTGCTGGTGACGTGCCAGTAGACGGCTGTGGCGGCGGAGCCGAGCCGCTGGCCGAGCTGCCGCATGCTCAGGCCCTCGATCCCCTCGGTGTCCATCAGCTCGATCGCGGCCCGGACGATCTGTTCCCGGCTCAACGTGTCACGCGGCATCCACCCAGGATAAATGGGCTCTTGCACAGCCTTCGAGACCAGACTTGCACACTGTTCAAGTAGCTCGTAGGCTCGACTTGAACGGTGTGCAAGTCTGGTGGAGGGGATTGTGTCGTGGCGCCACCTGTCGTCATCGCCGCATCGGTACTGCAGTACCTGATCGCGGCGACCTTCGTGGTCATCACTGTCATCGCCTATCGCTACGGCACCGATGCCCAGCGGGCTGCTCAGGCCGAGGTGGCGAGGCAGGGTTTCCCCGTCGAGGTTCTGGCCCGGCATCGGGTCAAGTTTTCCGAGAGCGCGGTCGACGCTCTGTTCCCGCTCGGGATCGCCGTATGTCTCACGGTGTTGGGCACGCTCAACCTCGCCGGAAGTGACGTCGGCCGGATCCTGACCTGGATCCTCCAGCCGATCCTGCTCGTCGGAGGCGGCCTTACCACCGCCGCGCAGGTGTTTCCGGTCCGCTACGTCGCGCCCGCTTTCGCCAAGTCGGGTGACGCGGCGCGGGGCATCGACGTTCAGGCGTTCATCGGGGCGGCTCAGCGGGCCTTCCCGAGGCTGCTCCGCCCGCTTGTGATCACGCGGTTCGCGTTGGTGACCGCCGGCTCGGCGCTGGTGATCATCCTGCTGGCGGTTCCGTCGGCGAGCGCCTGGTTCCGGTAGGGGTCCCTACGGTTCGGCGGGCCAGTTGAGTAGGCGGGCGCCGAGGACGGCGGCTTGCAGGGTGAAGCGTTGGGTGGGGTCGTCGGGGTCGTACCCGGTGAGGTGGCGGACCCGGTCGAGCCGGTAGGCGACGGTGCGGGCGCTGATGTGTAGTTGCCGGGCGGTGGCGGTGGTGTTGCCGTGGCAGGCGAAGAAGGCGGTGAGGGTGTCAAGGATCGGGGTGGCGCCGCCCCGGGCTTCGGTCAGTGGCGCGAGGACGGTGTGGACGAGGTCGGTGATGGCGGCGCGGTCGCGGAGCAGGACGGGGAAGACGAGCAGATCGGCAGCGCGTAGGACGGGGGCGGTGAGGCCGAGCCGGTCGGCGAGTTGCAGGGTGTCGCGGGCTTCTTCGTAGGACTGTTGGACGCCGCCGGGTCCGGGGTGGGGGCGGCCGACACCGATCTGCCACCGGTTGTCGGTGCCGAGGGCGGTGAGGAGGTGGTGGGCGACTTCGCCGGTGGTGCCGCGGAGTGCGCCCGGGGTGATGCAGATCAACAGACCGTCGTGGGTGGTGGTCAGGATGTTCCGGCTGCCGAACCGGGCGGCGAGCCCGGCCTCGACATGCTCGACCACGGGGTCGGTGAACGGCGTGTCGGCGCGGGTGACCGTGACCTGGTGCCGGCCGGCGAGTTGGACACCGAAGCGGTGGGCGCGTTCGGCGAGTCGGCCGGGGTGGCCGTGGCCGTAGAGCAGGTCGTCGATGAGTTCGCGGCGGGCGGTGTGGTCGCGGCGGGCGGCGTGTAGCTGTGAGCGTTCGTGTCCCTCCGCGGCGGCGTCGAGCAGGCGCCGCGCCGCGCTCCATACCATAACGGCCGCGGCGCGGGCTGCGCTGGGGGTTGGGGCGTCGGCGAGGCCGGGCAGGGTGGGCAGTATCGCCTCGGTAGCGTGCAGGTAGGCGGCGGTGAGGGCGCGCAGGGTGATGTTGAGGTCGGCGGCCCGCTCGCCCTGGCGGCGGCACGCGTCGAGGTCGGTGCGTTGCGGACGCCGGCCGGTCGCCGCTGCGGCGGCGATGGCGTCGAGGTAGCCGTGGAGCAGGTCGGCCGGCACGTTGGAGGTGGTGTCAGCCAACGGGCTGGACGGCTCGTCGCTCACAGTGGGCTCCACGGCGAGAACTGTATGGTCACGGACGGTTTTCCTTTGCCCGGTGCCGCCGTGTAACCGGCGGCACCGGACGAGACGTCAGACGGCGAGATCGCGTCGTTCGAACGCCGCGGCGGCCACGCCGACGAGGACGGCGATGATGCCGGCCAGGACGAGGAGGTAGCCGGCGTGGAAGCCGGTGTGGAGCGGGTCGGCGCCGAGGTAGTAGTGGAACGGTGACAGCCAGCGCAGCGGACGGATGGCGTCGAACTGGTTGCCGAGGGTGTGCAGCAGGTACGCGGCCAGGGCGACGCTGCCGGTGGTGGCCAGTACGACGGGACGTCGTCCGACGAACGCGCTGACGGTCAGGGCGAGGGTGCCGAAGCAGAGCCCGACCAGCAGCAGGCCGAGGGAGGCGGCGCTGATCCTGCTCGCGCCGACGTTCATGTCCAACGCGGCGGCGAGGGCGAGGACGAGCAGCCAGGCGGTCGCGCCGACAGCGACCACGGCGGCGGTGAGGGCGGCGAAGCGTTGCAGGACGAACTGGCGGCGGCTGATCGGGTTGGCCAGCAGCAGGTCGAGCACACCGGCATCCTCCGGTCCGGCGATCGCGCGGGTCCCGAACACGGTCGCGGCCATGATCAGCAGTAGTGGTACGAACACGGTGTAGATGACGGCCTGCAGGTAGCCGGCGCCGCTGGAGAGGTCCTGGAACCCCAGCGCGGTCTGCATCCCCTGCGGAATGCGTTCGGCAGCGGACTCGGCGGCCTCCGGATCGCCTTTGAACTGAGACCAGGAGGAAACGTAGATGGTGACGAAGACACCGACGCCGATCATCCAGCCGGCGACCGCGCGCCGGTAGTCGCGCAGGGATTTGCGGATCAGGCTGGGGATCACGACGTCGTCACCTCGGACTGGTGGTAGTAGCTGAGGAAGGTCTCCTCCAGGTCGGGTTCGGCGCTGATCAGGTCGACGACGGTGTGTCGGCCGAGTGCCTTGATCAGCGGGTCGAGTTGCCCGTCGACGGTGCAGCGCAGGACCGGTCCTTCGACGCTCACGTCCGTGACGCCCGGCAGGCCGGTGAAGTCGGCCACCGCAGGCGGCTCGGCGAAGTGCACCTCGACCTGGCGGACGGCCCGTTTGCCCAGCGATTCGACTCGTTCGACGGCGACCAGCCGGCCGGCGCGGACGATACCGACCCGGTCGGCCGCGGTCTGCACCTCGGCGAGTACGTGTGAGGACATGAACACGGTCTGCCCGTTCGCGCGGGCCTCGCGGACCATCTCCAGGAACTCCTGCTGCATCAGCGGGTCCAGGCCGGTGGTCGGTTCGTCGAGGACCAGCAGCTCCGGCTCGTGCATGAACGCCTGCACCAGGCCGACCTTCTGTTTGTTGCCCTTCGACAGGCCACGGATCCTGCGGGACAGGTCCAGTTCCAACCGCTCCGCCAGCTCGCCGATGCGCCGGGCGGAGACGCCGCCACGGGCGTCGCCGAAGAATCGCAGCAGCTCGGCCACCCGTTCCCGTCCCTCGAACGACAGCTCACCGGGGAGGTAACCGATCCGGCGGCGGTTGTCGACGCCGTGCCGGGGAACGGCACCGAGCACCGTGGCGGTGCCCCGGGTGGGACGGATGAAGTCCAGCAGCAGCCTGATCGTGGTCGTCTTCCCGGCCCCGTTCGGACCGAGATAGCCGAACACCTCACCCGGCTGGACCCGCAGATCGAGATCTTCCAACCCGCGGCGACCGCCGTAAAACTTCGTCAAACCCTGGGTCTCGATCACCGATGTCATGACGCACCTCCTCCCCCGGCTGGCACGGTGCGGAACAGTGACCTGTCGGCCCTGGCGGGCGTGCGGCGGAACTCGACCATGCCAGCAAGCCTCACCCCCACCCCCGCGACTTTCCAGGCCGATGTCGTGACAGCTGAGAGGGCTGTTCGTTGCCGAACTTCGGCAAACGCCCACCGTCGGCATCCGACGTCGTTCCGCTCGTACTGGACGAACGAGTTCCCGAAGGCGGCAAGGTGGCGGTGGACGGCCTTGTCGAGGACTTCCCACGTCGATGGGTGGCACGTAGGCTCTGCTGTGGTGCGCCGGGAAGTCTGGTCGGCAGTCCTGTCGGCTGTCGATCCCGGGAGGCTTCCGTGGATGTTCCTGCCATTCGCACCACTGGCCTGACCAAACGCTACGGGCGAGTGTGCGCCCTGAACAGGCTGGAGCTGAGCGTGCCGGCCGGTGAGGTGTTCGGTTTCCTGGGCCCGAACGGTGCGGGAAAGTCCACCACGATCCGGTTGCTGCTCGGTCTGGCACGCCCGACCGAGGGCCGGGCCTGGATCTTCGGCACCGACACGGGCGATGCCGCGGTGGCACACCGGTCGATCGGGTACGTGCCCGCCGACGTGGCGCTGTGGCCGGCCCTGACCGGTGCGGAAACGCTGGAGCTGCTGGCCCGCACCGGCCCCGGGATAGACCGCGCCTACCGCGACGAACTGGTGGACCGGTTCGAGTTGGACCTGTCAAAACCGGGGCGGGCGTACTCGACCGGGAACCGGCAGAAGGTGGCCCTGGTCGCCGCGTTCGCGACCCGGGCACCGCTGCTGATCCTGGACGAGCCGACCAGCGGCCTCGACCCGCTGATGGAACGCGAGTTCCAGCACGCGGTCGGGCAGGCCCGCCAGCGGGGCCAGACGGTGTTCCTCAGTTCCCACCAGCTGGCCGAGGTGGAAGCGGTGTGCGACCGGGTGGGGATCCTGCGCGCGGGTCGCCTGGTCGAGGTCGCCGGAGTCCCGGACCTGCGCCGGTTGCACCGCAGCCAGGTAGCGGTGACCTTCACCGGCCCGACCCCGAACCTGGCCCAGGTCCCTGGTGTCGAGGGCGTCGAGGTGGTGGGACCGTCACGGTTGCGGTTCACCCTCGCCGGACCGCCGGCACCGGCGTTGCGGGCCCTGGCCGCAGCGGATGTGACGGCGCTGCAGGTCCACGAGCCGACCCTGGAAGAGATCTTCCTCCACTACTACACGCAGGCCTCCCGATGACGGCCGTCGACACCCCCGTCGGCCGGACAACGGCGCCCGTCGCGGCAGTTACGCGGGCCGTCACCTGGCTTGCTGTGCGACAGGTCCGCCTCGGCGCCGTGATCGTCGTGGCGGTGATGGCCGGCATGTCGGCGATGGTCGCCGCCACCTACTCCCGCACCGTCGGCGACACGTTGGATGCCGCGGCGCTCGCCGCTCTGGCCGAGAACCCGGCCATCCGTACGCTGTTCGGCGAGCCGGTCGCGCTGCACGATCCGGGCGGCTTCACCGTCTGGCGTACCGGCACCGTCCTCTCCGTGCTCGCCGGTATCTGGGGACTACTCGCCGTCACCCGGATCACCCGCGGTGAGGAAGACGCCGGCCGGTGGGACCTGCTGGCGGCCGGCCGGATCCCGGTCACCACGATCGTGGCCCGACACCTGGCCGTCGTGGTCGCCGCACTCGTCGTCGCGGGGTTGGCGACAGCCGGCGCTCTGACCGCGGTCGGCACCGCACCCCGAGGTGCTCTGCTGCACGGGGCGGGAGTCGCGCTGCTCGGGGTGTTCTTCGCCGCCACCGGTGCGCTGACGGCCCAACTCTTCCCCAGCCGGGGAACGGCTACCGGGACGGCGGTCGGGCTACTCGGCGTCGGGCTACTCATGCGGATGGTCGGCGACGGCGCAGGCGCCCTGGGATGGCTGCGTTGGCTCTCGCCGTTCGGGCTGGTCGCGTTCTCCCGCCCGTATGAGGCGAACCGTCTCCTGCCGCTGACAGTGCTGGCGGTCGCTGCCGCGACCCTGTTCGCGGCCACGGCGGCGGTGGCTGCCCGTCGGGACGTAGGCGCCGGCTGGCTCGCCACCTCGGCGGGGCGCCCGCCACGGCTGCGGCTGCTCGGCTCGGTGCCCGGGTTCGCGACCCGGCGCCTCCTGCGTCCCCTGGCCGGGTGGGCGGCCGGGGTCGCCGCCTACTTTCTACTCATCGGCCTACTCGCGGTCTCCATGACCTCGTTCCTCGCCGACAACCCACGATTCGCCGAACTCGCCGCCCAAGCCGGCTTCGGTGCCCTCGGCTCGGTCGAGGGCTACGTCGCCGCGCTGTTCGCGCTGCTCGCCATCCCGGTCGGAGTGTTCGCCGCCGCCCGGGTCTCTGCCATGGCCGCGGACGAAGCCGGTCGGCGGCTGGCCCTTCTCTACGCCCAGCCGATCACCCGTACCCGGCTGCTGGTTACCGAGACAGCTGTCACCGCCTGTGGCGCGGCGATCCTCACCGCCGTCGCCGGCCTTGCGACCTGGGCCGGGGCGAGCGCCGTCAACGCGCCACTGCGGTTCAGCGCCGCTCTGGCCGGCGCGGTGAACGTGATCCCCATCGCCCTGCTCTGCCTCGGCGCGGCCGTACTCGCCCTGGGCTGGCTACCCCCGGCCGTCGCACCTTTGGGCGCCCTACCCGCAGCCGGCGGATTTCTCCTCCACGTCATCGCCGACAGCACCGAGGCACCGACATGGGTACGGCGGCTCTCCCCGTTCGCCCACCTCGCCCCGGTCCCCGACCTGCCACCGAACTGGCCGGCAACCACCACCATGCTGATCATCGCCGGCACGCTCACCATCCTCGGCGTCATCGGCTACCGCCGTCGCGACCTGCGCGGCTGATCACTTTTGCAGGACGCTAAGTACTGCAACGGCATTGAGCGTGTCGAGTAGTGCTCGCGTTCGTTGAACTCGGCGTGACGAGCGTCGATGTTGAGCGGTGGTCCGCCGAGTTGGACCGGTTTGCATGGTCGGATCAGGGTGCGGTTCCGGCGGGTGCAGCCGCGTCGTCGGGCTCGGCAGTACCTGTGTGGGCTGGTCTCGGGCCCGGACCGCAAGAACGGTTGGACGCTTGCTGAGCAGGCGGGGGACGTGTCGCCGGACGGGATGCAGCGGTTGTTGCGGTGGGCGGACTGGGACGTCGACGCTGTTCGTGACGACGTGCGCGACTACGTGGTCGAGCACCTTGGCGACCCGCAGGGTGTGCTGATCGTCGATGACACCGGCTTCTTGAAGAAGGGCATCCGCTCGGCCGGGGTGGCCCGGCAGTACTCCGGCACCGCCGGACGGGTCGAGAACTGCCAGGTGGGCATGTTCCTCGCCTACCGATCGGCCAAGGGACACGCCCTGGTTGACCGGCAGTTGTACCTGCCGGCGTCGTGGACCGACGACCGGGACCGGTGCCGGGCGGCTGGTGTTCCGGACTCGGTGCCCTTCGCGACGAAGGTGGAGATGGCCCGGACCATGCTCGACCGAGCGTTCGATGCTGGGGTGCCGGTCGGCTGGGTGACGATGGACGAGGCGTACGGCCAGTCGAAGTCGCTGCGGGTGTGGCTGGAAGAGCGGGACGTACCGTATGTGGTCGCGACCCGCCGCAACGACGGCCTGGTCACCACCAGCATGGGACGAGCCCGCGCCGACGAGCTGATCGCCGTCCTACCCGGCCAGGCGTGGTACCGCCTGTCCGCCGGCGCGGGTGCGCACGGACCACGGGAGTACTGGTGGGCGCGAGTGCCGGTCCGGGTGCCCGCCTGGTGGAAACCGGGCCGCGGCCACTGGCTCCTCGCCCGGCGCAGCATCACCACCGGGGAGATCGCCTACTACGTCTGCTACGGCCCCCGCCGCGCCCGGCTGGTTGACCTCGCCCGAGTCGCCGGTGCCCGGTAGGTGGTCGAGGAGTGCTTCCAGCAGGCGAAGAACGAAGCCGCCGCCGATCAGACTGGCCAGGCTGACGACGGCCACGACGCCAACGGCCAGTTCGCCGCCACAGTGAACCTTTTTCAACCTCCCCTTGCGGTCCGTCGGACCGCAGCGTCGGACGCGGTGCGTGCGCGCCGCGCGGTTCAGGTTGAAAAAGGTTCAGTGGTCCACCGCGCCGACCACCGCGATGCCGGCACCAGGGCCAGCAGCACGTGCGTCCCGTCCGCGCCGTCCTCAGGCGGACTTCCGCCCGAACGGGTACCTCGGCGGCAAGTTGTAGCGACAGATGATCTCTACCGGAACACGCTTGCCCAGGTCAGCAACTGTCGCGGATGCTCTGCGCGCCACCCCGGGGGCACCTCACAGAACTGCAAAACGTAGCGCAGTCGATCGGCTTCTGATCGTGGGAGCTGGGTTCCCACTCAACTGATCGGTGCACGGATGCCCCGGCTAACTGGCCGGGCATCCGTGCACCCGCTCCTGCTGAGTACGGAGTTGGGGCGTCGCGCGCAGCGACCCCGGCGCAGTCACCGCCTCGAGCCGGGTGCGGCGGTGCTTCCCCGGATCACCAGGGAGGTGGACAACTCGATCCGGTCCTGTTCCGGTCGGCGACCGTCCGCCAGGCACAGGACGAGTTCCGCGGCGGCCATACCCATCTTCAGCAGCGGCTGCCGGACCGTGGTCAGCTGCGGACCCACCCACTGCCCGAGCGGTAGATCGTCGAAGCCGACCACGCTCAGATCCTCGGGAACGCGCAGGCCCGCACGGCGTGCTGCCTCGTACACCCCCAACGCCTGCAGGTCGTTCGCGGTGAAGATCGCGGAGGGTGCGTCGGAGAGGGCCAGCAGCGCCGTGGCCTCGGCGAGGCCGTCCTGCATGTAGAGCGGTGCGGTCCGGATGAGATCCGGGTCCGGGGCGA
The DNA here is from genome assembly GCF_053764795.1 of Plantactinospora sp. DSM 117369. NCBI lineage: Bacteria > Bacillati > Actinomycetota > Actinomycetes > Micromonosporales > Micromonosporaceae > Plantactinospora > Plantactinospora sp. DSM 117369. Next base: position 6,731,590 of record NZ_CM132446.1, read on the forward strand.
CGCCCGCCGCGTCCAAAGCAGCGCGATACCCGTCCAGGCGGGCCCGGCAGCACAGCAGTTCGGCCGGCCCGTTGATCATGCCGATACGCCGGTGGCCCAGTTCGAGGAGATGCCGGGCGGCGACCAGGCCGCCGTTCCAGTTGGTGGCGCCGACCGAGGGGGTCTCGTGCGTCGGCTCGCCCGACGGATCGAGAACCACCAGGGGGATCGCCCGGCTGGCCAGCTGCCTGCTCTGCTGTCGGGTCAGGTTGGCGGAAACCGCGACGACGCCCGTGGGCCGGCGTGCCAGTACGTCACGGGTCCACGCCTCGTCGGGGACGAGTTGCCCGCGCATCTCGCTGACCGCCACGGCGAGTCCGCGCGGCCGAGCCACCTGTGAAATGCCGTGAATGATCTCCAGTGCCCACGGGCTGTCCAGCACCTGGAAGACCACCTCGATTACCGGCGTCGCCGGCTCGCTCTGCTCCTGGCGCTGGTAGCCATGCTCCTGGATGACGTGTTCGATCCGTTGTCGCGTCGCGGCGGCGACACCAGCCCTGCCGTTGAGCACCTTCGACACGGTGGGGGCCGAGACGCCGGCCAGGTGGGCGATCCGGGCCACGGTCAGCCCGCCCTGGCGGCTCGCTTCCGGGGTACAGGGATCCGAGGTCGTCACGACCGCAGCCTATGTGACCTTCCTCGGCGGCTCCGCCGTGAGCGCCGACGAGAGGGCATCGCCCGGCAATCCGAGGCAGTGAGTTTCTTTCTTTAGAACGACTCTTGACGCGCCATGCATTGATAAACGAAGATGCAATGAGGCTAACGAGAGCGGTCTATACAGGTTGAACGCGCTCTCCGATGTTCTGAAAACTTTCACTGAACGGATCAGGAAGCCATCAGCGAGGCCGGCGCTAGCGCCAGCTGGACACCACACGATCGTTCGATATCCGGCACGAACGACCATGCTCATCAGCGGTCGGGCTGGAGCGGCCCGCCCTGTTGTTCCGAGCGGCCACTCGGACCGGAGACGGTCACGGCACACCACTGCCCATGCGAAGCCCGCCTCGTCGCCCACCCATCGACGCCGCGGGGCCGGTAAACCGGCTCGCTTAACGCGAACCGGGCTCCGTCTGATTCGCCCAGACCTGGGAGACAGCATGATTCGCCGTTTCAAGGGCAGACGCCTCATGGCCGCCGCCCTCTGCGCCACCACCGGCCTGCTGCTGGGCGCGGTCGTAACCGTCATCATTGCCCCCGCCGCTGCCGCGGACACGTCAACGAAGTACCTGGGGATCTTCCGCGAGAGCAGCCCGACGGACATCGCCGCCGGTACGGTCAGCCGCTACAGCGTGACGCCGGCGAGCGTCCAGTGGTTCGACAGCTGGGCCACCGGCAACGCCTTCGACTCGGCCGCGGCCAGGGCGTTGTGGAATCAGGGCGTCGTCCCGCACTTCACCTGGGAACCGTGGAACACGGCGCTGAGCGTCGGCGACCCCGACCAGATCCACCTCCAGGACATCATCGACGGGCGGTGGGACAGCTACATCCGAGCCCGCGGCGCGGAGTTCGCGGCGGTCGGCGGCCCGCTCATGGTGCGCTGGGGACACGAGTTCAATGGCAACTGGTACCCGTGGGGCATCGTCAACAACAACAGCGACCCGGCCTTGTACGTCCGCGCCTACCGGCACGTTCACGACCTCGTCGTCGCAGCGGGCGCGACCAATGTGCAGTGGGTCTGGTGCTTCAACAACGGCTCCACACCCGACGCCTCGTTCAACGACCCTGCCCGGTCCTACCCGGGTGACCAGTACGTCGACTGGGTAGCCATCGACGGCTACAACTGGGGCCTGGGTCCGTCCTGGGATCCGTCCGGCAACCACTGGACCAGCTTCGACAGCATGTTCGCGAGCGCCTACGACAAGGCCCGCGCCATCGCTCCGAAACGTCCGGTGATGATCTCCGAGACGGCCTCCAGCGAGGACGGCGGGAACAAGGCCCAATGGATCAGCGACATGTCCACCAGCCTGCAATCAGGCCGGTACCCGGATCTGAAGAATGTCGTCTACTTCGATCAGGACAAGGAAGAGCGCTGGTCGGGCACATCGTCATCGTCCGCCCAGGCGGCCTTCCGGACCTGGGTCAACACGCCGTTCATGCGAGGAACCGGGACCGAATTGGCCCAGGTGGCGGCGCAGTACCAGGGCGGCACACCGCCGACATCCCAGCCGCCCACATCGCAGCCGCCGACGTCCCAGCCGCCGACCGGCGCCTGCTCCGCAACCTACCGAACCGTCAACTCCTGGTCCGGAGGCTTCCAGGGCGAGGTGACCGTCACCGCTGGCGCGGACAGGATCAACGGCTGGACGACGCGCTGGACGCCGAGCAGCGGGCAGACGATCAGCCAGGTCTGGAACGGCACACTCACCACCAACGGATCCTCGGCAACCGTGCGGAACGTCGAATGGAACGGTTCGCTCAACCCCCGCGGCTCGACGACGTTCGGCTTCATCGCCAACGGCTCGTCGTCAACGCCAGCAATCACCTGCACCAGTCCCTGACCCTCGACGACCTGTTGACCCGGTTGGACGAGGATCCCCCGGGTCGGCGGTCCGCGCTCCACGCTCCGGCCGTCGGCCCCCGCGCCGGGCCGACGGCCGGTTCGGCCAGCGGCAGTTGGGCTCGTTGGTCCGGTTGGGTGCCGCTCGGTCCGCAGTGGTGCTGCATCGACCCGCACGTCATCAACCGCCACCCACGCGACCTGTGCAATGCGTTGGCCGGCGACCCGCTGGAGCCCCCGAGCTTCTGCACAAGCTCGGCAGTGACCGACGACGCGTGCCTCAGCCAACCTGTCCCAACGACATCACCGCCCAGGGCGAGAGGTCAACATCGACCTCGAGTACACCGTTGTCGGGCACGGTCAGCGTAAACCTGAGAAGTAAGTCGGCGAGCGCGCTCAGGTACCTGCTCTCCGCGCGGGACAGGTTGAGCGGGGATCCCAGCCGGTACCACGCCTCGGCGACGTTGCCGTGCTCCCAGTCCAGGATTTCGACGAGGAAGGTGGTCCCCGGCTTGAGCCCACCGATCGAGTGGTGGATCCTCCGGTTCGGCCCCATAGCCGCCAGCGCACGAGTAGCCGGGTACGAGTTCGCCAGGCCGACAGACCTCATCGCCATCTCGTCGGGATAGTTGAAGAACAGAGCCGACACCGCCGAAGTCCGGGAGTCGCGGGTCACCACGCCGTCGGACGTCGCGAGCAGCAGCCGGTCGCCGAGCCGCTCGAGCATCGCGAACGCGTGGAACGTCGGTTTGCGAATTCCGGCCTCGTTCACAAGGCCGAACCCGCCGTGAAACGGCCCCATCCCGGCGCCGCCCTCCTCGAACACGTCTGTGAAGGTCCAGTAGGAGATCGAGTCGGCGAGAGTGGCGCACTTCAGGTACGTCCGCGTGATGAACGTCGCCGCGAAGAGCGTGTCGTGGATGAAGTCGCGGGCCGATGGCGATGTCGACCATTCGGTGATGTGGATCTCGGAATCCGGATACGCGCTGTTCGCCACGAGATCGCGAAGGAGCCGCAGGTCGTCGAACGTCGCGTCGATGTATCGAGCGATGTGGACCCCTCGCCCGTCGGCCCCGTACGCGAAATCGGTCGGGTAGAGGTGCGTCGAGATGAAGTCGACCGGCAGCTCTCGTTCCGCGCACCAGGCGATGAAATCCTCGATCCACACCGGGCGCCAGTCCAGGGCGTCCACGTCGGACGCGGTGACGGTCTCGTGCATCGCCGAGCGGTCCTCAATTTCGCCTTTGTAGCGGTCGTCGGGTACGAATACGCTCGTCGCCGGCCCGCCCACCTTCAGTTCAGGGTCGATCTTCCTGATCGCCAGGGCGGTCTGCTCGTAGAGTTCGAAGTACTCCGTCTTCGTCCCCGTCCAAAAGTGCGGCACCAGGTTCGGCTCGTTCCACACCTCGAATCGCCACTCCCGCACTTCGGCCAGGCCGTACCGGTCGATCCAATGCTCGATCGACCTCGTGACGAGCTCGACCCAGCGCGCCATGTCCGTGGGCGGGCTGCAGTGAGCGCCCCACCAGAACACGGTCTCCCGCACCGTCGCCAGCTCACGCGGCATGAACCCCAACTCGACGAAGGGACGGACGCCGCACTCCAGGATGAAGTCGAATACCTTGTCCACGTAGCTGAAGGTGTATTTCGGCGAGGCGAGGGGCACGTCCTGGCCGAAGCCGTGGCCATAGCTCCCCCGATACACGAACATGTCGTCGTGAAAGACGCCGTGGAAACGGACGTAGCGGAATCCGCACGCGCGGACGACCTCGGCGAACTGGTGCTGCCAGTCCGCGCGCAACGCTTCATTCGCTCGTCCGGCGCCGACACTCTCCGCCCAGACGTGCGGGAGCGCGCTCTCGTCGCACAGCTGACCGTCGATCAACAGTCGGGGCTCGAGCACAGGGTCGCTCGTCATGGCCTCACTTTCTTCGCAAGCGTCATTTAGGGAGATGGCCGGCGGCGCCACGGCGGCGGCATCCACGCCGGCACGCGCCGGACCGCCGAGGGGCTAACCCTTGACCGCGCCGAGCGACAGGCCCGACTGCCAGTACCGCTGCAGTCCGAGGAACGCGATGATCAGCGGAACGATCGTCAGCAGCGCGGCGGTGATCACCAGATTCTGGATGAGGGCTCCGTTCCCGGCCGTCGAGCCCAGCTTGTTCCATTCGTTGAGCCCGATCGTCAGGGGATACCAGTTTGGATCCTTTAGCATGATCAACGGGAGGAAGTAGTTGTTCCAGATCGACACGAATGAGAAGAGCAGTACCGTCACGCTCGCCGGCGCGAGCATCGGCGCCGCGATGCGCAGAAAGGTCGTGAACTCGCCGGCACCGTCGACCTTCGCGGCCTCAAGTAGGTCCGTCGGCACGGCCTCCGCTGTAAACACCCACATGAGGTACAGTCCGAACGGGTTGACGAAACACGGTATGAGAACGGCCCACGGCGTGTTGGTGATGCCGAGCTTCGCGAACAGCAGGAACTGTGGGATGGCCAGAGCGATGCCGGGCACGGCGATCGACCCCAGAATGACGAAGAGGAACGCGCGCTTGCCGGTGAAGTCGAACTTCGCCAGCGCATACCCACCGACGGCAGCCAGGAAGGTCGACACGGTCGCGCCCACGAAGACGTATAGGAGCGTGTTCAGGAGCCACCGCAGGAAGATGCCGTCCTGGTATCCAAAGACGTCTACGATATTGTCCCACAGGGCGAATTCCCGGCCGGGCGAAAGGCCGAATGTGGAGACGAAGTCGGCCTGTGATTTAGTGGCGTTGATGACCAGCCACACGAGCGGCAGCAGGCAGTACACGGTGAAGAGGCCGGTCATCACGGTGAGGGTGGCGCTCTTCTTCGGGCGTTCCGCGGTATACAGCCGGCGGCCTCCGCCGGAAGGACTGACCGAGGTGCCGGACGTCGCGATGACAGGTCTCCCGGATCCGGTCCGTGGGCTAGTGGTCGAAGACATTCCTCAGTCCTCTGATCTGGACGGCATAGGCGACCACGATCGTGATCACTGCCATGATGAGCGCGAGTGCTGAGGCGTAGCCCTGCTGAGATCCGGTGAACGCCAGGTTGTACGCGTACAGGTTCGGCGTGTAGTACGTGTTGACACCGCTGTTGGCCACCATCGACGGCAGGATCTGTGGCTCGTTGAACATCTGGAACGTACCGATGATCGAGAAGATGATCGCAATGACCAGGGACCCTCGAAGTGCCGGCAGCTTGATCCTGCGGACGACCTGGAGCTCGCTCGCCCCGTCCAGCGTGGCCGCCTCGTACAGTTCGTGCGGGATGGCCTTGAGTACCGCATAGAAGATGAGCATGTTGAAACCGGTGAACGCCCACGTCACCATCACCCCGATGGAGATGAGCGTGGTGTCTGGGGTGAACGGGTCGAGGTCCGTGCCGAGGGCGGCGTTGAGGCTGCCGAACAGGCCGTACTTGACGCCAAGCATGAACCCCCACATGAGAGTCGTCACGACCGCCGGCACCGCATAGGGCACGAAGATCGACACCCGCATGAACCTCCTGCCGTGCAGACGCCTGGAGTCCAGTGCCAGCGCCAGCACCACGGCGAAGAACAGCATGATCGGCACCTGGGCCAGCGTGAACCGGAGAACCCGGCTCACGCTGCTCCAAAACTGCGGATCTTGAAACAGCTTCTGGTAGTTGGTGAGCCCGGTGAAGGTCCGGCCCCCGATGAGTTGGTCCCGATAGAGGCTGAGGTAGGCGGCGTACATGATCGGCACGATGTACACGAGCGTGAACAACAGCCCGAAGGGGGCGATGAACGCGAGTCCAGCCCGGCTCTTTCTGCGCTTGCCGGGCCGTTCCCGGCGCTGCGTCTGCCGCGTCGCAACTGGGGTCGCCTCGCCTGGAGCGGTGACGTCGAACCGAGCTGGGGGGCCCATCTGCGTCGTGTTCCTAATGAGTTCTGGGAGTAAGCCATCCGGCAAACTCCTGGTGGGTGGGTAGCCGCCGGCAGGTGAGCACTCGATGTTCCTGGACGTGGAGTCCTGACGAAAGATCGTGCCCCTGCCGGTTGGTGAGGAGAGTTGATCGCTGATGGGATGTCGTGCCCGCCCGGTTGCGGCATGAGCACTGCTTCATTAGGTCGCTGATGGTTCTCCTGCTGGCTACTGACCGTGTTGGGTGTCGGAGACGGGAGATGCGTTGCTGTTCGTAGGAGATGACTGGGCCGAGGACCATCACGACGTCGAGTTGATGGACGCCGCCGGGCGCACCCTGGCCAAGGCCCGGCTGCCCGAAGGCGTGGCGGGCATCGCCCGGCTGCACGCGATGATCGGTGCGCAGCTCGGCGAGGACGCCGCCGACGCCGGCGGGCAGGTCACGATCGGGATCGAAACCGATCGGGGTCCGTGGGTCCAGGCGTTGATCGCTGCCGGGTACACGGTGTACGCGGCCAACCCGTTGCAGGCGGCCCGCTACCGCGAACGCCTGGCGGTGTCCGGGGCCAAGAGCGACGCGGCCGACGCGCACATGCTCGCCGACATGGTGCGCACCGACTCCCACCAACTGCGCCCGGTCGCGGGTGACACCGCCGAGGCCGAGGCCGTCAAGGTCGTCACCCGGATGCACAAGACGCTGATCTGGGAACGGACCCGGGCCGGGCAGCGACTGCGGCACGCGCTGCGGGAGTACTTCCCCGCCGCGCTGGCCGCATTCGCCGACCTCGACGCCACCGACACCCTGGAACTCCTCGCCAAGGCCCCCGACCCGGCCAGCGCCGCGAGACTGAGCATCAGCCAGATCAGCGCGGCCCTCAAACGCGCCCGCCGCCGGGACATCCCGGCGAAGGCCGCGGCGATCCAGGAAGTGCTGCGCGCCGAGCACCTCGGCCAGCCCGCTGCGGTCACCGCCGCCTACGCCGCGTCGGTGCGGGCGCTGGTCGCGCTGCTGGTCACCCTCAACGAGCAGGTCAAGGCCCTGCAAGGGCAGGTCGAGGCCCATTTTGGCCGGCACCCGGACGCTGAGATCATCCTGTCCCAGCCCGGACTCGGTGCCGTCCTCGGCGCCCGGGTGCTCGCGGAGTTCGGCGACGACCACGATCGTTACACCTCGGCCAAGGCCCGCAAGAACCACGCCGGAACCAGCCCCATCACCCGCGCGTCGGGGAAGAAGAGGACAGTCACCGCCCGGTTCGTGCACAACGACCGGCTCATCGACGCGCTCATGACCCAGGCGTTCGCGTCGCTGCGGGTCTCGGCCGGCGCTCGCGCCTACTACGACCGGCAACGCGCCCGCGGCGCCACCTACAACGCCGCGCTGCGCCAACTCGCCAACCGGCTCGTCGGCATCCTGCACGGATGCCTCAAAACCGGCACGCCGTACGACGAGACGACCGCCTGGTCTCACCACCTCAACGAGGCCGTTGCTTGACATTCAAGCTCCTGGGATGTCTTTCGGTACCTGGCACCGTCGGAGGCTCGCTTCCTCACGCCGGGCTGATGCGAGTCACTAGTCCACCGTGAATCCCTGCTCGTTGCCGTACTTGACCATGCGCCGCTCCCATTCTGCGAGGATTTCGGCGAGCGAGCCTTCGCCCTTGGTGTAGAACTTCGTCACGAGGTCGCCGTAGATCGAGCGGGCCCACTCGAAGAACGGCGGGTACTGCCAGCCGGTCGCGACGACCTCTGAGGCTTCAGCCAGCACGGCGCCGACCTTCTGGTTGCCGAAGTACGCATTGGCCTTTCCCTGGAAGTCACTGCTGTCCAGCACGGACCTGTTCGGCACGAAGGCACCCGCGTCGACGCGGGACGAGAGGCCGCCGCCGTGCGTGAAGTACTTGAGGAACTTGAATGCCGCATCTTTATGTTTCGCCGCGGCCGGGATACCGAAGGCACTTCCGCCGTTCTCGGCTCCGACCTTGTCACCCGGATTCCACTGTGGCATCAGGGCAGCTCTGAAGCTGCCGGCGGCCTTCGGCGCGCGCTCCGGTAGCGTCGAGGTCAGCCAGCCACCCATGATCTGCGAGGCGAGAGTGCCGTCGTTGAGCGTGCGGTTCCAGTCGTCGGACCACGCTGTGATCTTTGTGTTCAGCAGGCCCTCGTCCAGCATCTTTTGCCAGAACGCCACGGCCTTGGTCGCACCCTCGTCCGTGAAGTCGACGTGCACGTTGGTGCCGTCCACCCTGAACGGACGACCGCCGGCCTGCCAGATGAGCGAGAGCAGAAAGAACAGGTCCCCGGTGTCCTGAGCGATGTAGTAGTTGCCGCCGAGGGCGCGGATCTTCCTAGCCGCCTCGTAGTACTCGTCCCACGTGGCCGGAGGCTCGTTGATGCCGGCCTTCTTGAAGGTGGCCTCGTTGTAGAACATCGTCGACGGGCCGTAGTCGGACGGCAGCGCATAGATCTTGCCGTTGACCGTCACGTTGTTCCAAGCGGCCTCGACGAAGTCCTTCTCGAGATTCGCGGCGCCGTACGTTCCGAGATCGTGGAGCTTGCCCGGGAGGGCAAAATATGGCACCGCGAAGTACTCGAACATCGCGAGATCTGGCACGCCGGAACCGGCCTGGATCGCGTTGTCCAGTGAGGTGTATTCGTCGAAGGACGAGCCGGCGTTGACGACCCTGACCTTGATTCTCGGGTTCTCCGCCTCGAAGCCCGGTACGGACTTCGCTACGGTGCCGTCCCAGCTCCAGACCGTGAGGGTCACCTGTTCGTCGCCGCCACCATCGGCGCTCCCGTCCGAGCCGCCCGTGCAGGCCGCCAGCGCGAGCACGGACGAGAGTACCGCGGAGATGAGCCCTGCCTGCCTGGAGCGCTTCATGAGCCGCCTCCTCGCCACACGGTTCGAAACTTTTTCGAAACTTGTTCGATGTGACGGACGTTACTCGGGGCGACGGAAGGCGTCAAGGACGGGACTCACCGAAGGCGAGGCGCGAGAAACGGCGCTGTAACGATAGGAAAAGCCTGATGCGGTAGGCTCGAAAAAGTTTCGAACGCGTGACCGGAGTCTTGATGAGTCAGCAACCCCATTCCCGGCGAGCCACGTTGGCCGACGTCGCCCGGCTGGCCGGCGTCTCGCCCGCCACCGCCTCGAAGGTTCTCAACGGCCGCAGCGACGTGGCCGCGAACACGCGCGACATCGTTCTCAGTGCCATCGCCGAGATCGGCTACAAGCCGACGACGGCACGACGGAGCCTGTCGCGTGACCGGACCCTCGTCACCGTGCTCGACATCGTGGCGTCCCGCTATGCGGGGACCGTGCTCCAGGGGATCCTGGTGGCCGCGACCGCCGCGCAGGCTGAACTTCTTCTGCGCCTGCCGCCCGACGATTGGCCCGGCGCAAACCGCGCGGCGGCGAGTGCGTGGGTCGCGGAGCTACAGGAATCCGGCACCGTCGGCGTCATCGCGCTCGCCACCGCCGTGCCGGAGTCGGTGCTCGTCGCCGCCGAGGACGCCGGGCTGTCGATGGTGACGATCGACCCGATCGACACGACGGACTCCAATGTGGTCAGCATCGGCTCCACCAACTGGGCCGGGGGCCGCTCCGCGACCGAGCACGTGATCGGTCTGGGTCACCGCAGGATCGCCTGGATCGGCGGGCCATTGGGCTCCGCCCCGTCGGCCGAACGCTTCCACGGGTACCAGGCCGCGCTGAACTCGGCGGGCATCACCCCGGAACCTACGCTGGTCCGTCACTACGCGTTCTCCGTCGAGGCGGGATTCCAGCACGGTCGTGAGATCCTCACGCTCGACGAGCCGCCGACCGCGATCGTCGCGGGTAACGACGAGATCGCGGTCGGAATCCTCGCTGCGGCCAAGGAACTCCACATCACCGTACCGGGCGAGTTATCAGTCACCGGGTTCGACGACACGCCGCAGGCCCAGTGGACCGCTCCCCGACTGACGTCCGTCCGGCAGCCTCTCGCAGGCATGGGGCGGATGGCGGTCGAGACGGTCCTCGCCATGGCGGACGGCGTCCCACCCGCTTCCCGGCACCTCCAACTGGCGACGACCCTCAGCGTCCGCGACTCGACAGGCCCTCCCCCCTCCTGACCCATGCATGACTTCCCCGCTTGTCCGGCTCCCGGATGACCGGACTGCGGCGCTGCCGGGCAGCTCAAGCTCACCTCGCTGGCCGTGCCGGATCGGCGTGCGGCGTACGCTGCCCGGGCACACCTACCGGGAGCCCTTCGGGTATGGCACGCCGGCCGGCCTCCGGGCTGGCCGGCGTCTATGCCAGGCGATTGCAACACGGCGGCACCCTTGTCAGGGTAGACGGCAATACGCTTCGATGCCCGAGTGATGGCGTTCGAGGTCTTTCCAAAACCAGAGCACCAGGGTGGTGGCCAGTGACGTGAGCGCGCCGTAGTCGATCGCGGATTGCCGTTCGCGCAGGTAGTCGACCAGCAGGTTCCGAACCGGTCGGCAGGCCACCTGGTAGCGGTCGACGAGCTGCTCGACCGGCACCTGTCCGGCGAACACCGGACTGAACCGCCGCGTCGCTGAACTCGACGACCAGTGGTGACATTCGAACCTTGACGGAGCCCTTCACTGCGGGTGGCAGGGTGTTGATCTCGAATAGGGCCAGGTTGCCGTAAAAGCCGGCGACCATCCCGCGCGCCGTGAGCATGATGTAGCCGAGGTGCGCGACGTTCCTGACGATCTTCAACTGGTAGACAACAACGTACGCCTCGGCGATCGGCCCACCCCTTTTGCGGGTGAGGTACTCGATCACCGTATCGGCGATCATTTTGATCGTATCGGCCAACACCGCACCGATGGTCCAGACGAACCTCGAGAAGTCCTCGTATGCCTGGGCGAGCTTGTAGAACTGCCCCTTCATCTGCCTGAACGCTTGGGCCAGGCCGTCGAAGACGGTGTACGCCTGCTCGCTCGCGCCACCCTGCCAGGCGTGGTCCATCGAGGCGTTGCCTCACTCGACGTTCTTGCCGATCGCCTCCAGCGCGTTGCCGATCTGCCGCCACGCGTCGCCGGCCTTGCTGTACGCCTTCCAGTCGCCGGTGAGGAATCGCACGCACTCCTCCACCGGTTTTCTGCCGGTTAACTGCTCGACAACGGCCAGCACCATACCGGTTAGGCTGGTGCCGTCACCGATCTTGTCGATATTATTTTCCTCCCTTGGGTTCGGATGGTACAGAAGGTCCGTTGGTCCCACGTAGTCCGCGTAGCCGGAGTGGTTCGCCTCCCAGCCCTCCCGGGCCGTGACGGGGAGCCAGTTCGTCGCGGACTCGAGCCGCGCCCTACGGGTTCGAGCGGATCTATGACCAGCGGACGAAGACGTTGCCGCGGCAGGTGCCGAGCACCGAGATCCATAAGGCGGTAGCCAAGGATGGGACGGTGACCGAGTACAGCCATGCCGGGATCGTGCGGGACACTTTCAAGAAGGTCGCCGCCGGGTTTCCGCTGATCAGGATCGAGGACGAGTTGAACGTCAAGGGCATCCCGTCGCCGCAGGGGGGCGACGTGGCGGCGCGGGATCATCCGCAAGCAGGTGATGAACCCGACCTACATTGAACCTTTTCAACCTGGACCGCGCGGCGCTCACGCACCGCGTCCGACCTTGCGGTCCGCCGGACCGCAAGGGGAGGTTGAAAAAGGTTCATTGGCAAGCGGGTGTTCCGGGGCGAGGTCATCGGGGACGGGATCTGGGGGACGCTGAGGCAACCGATCAGGATTCGAGAAGCCTGGGTCCGCCAGCCGGGCCTAGCATGACGAGGCCGCATGTGATTGACAAAGGAGGTAGGCGTGTCACTGCAGGTCAGCGTCGTCATGCTCGGCGTCAAGGACGTGGACCGGGCCAAGAGGTTCTATGTCGACGGCCTCGGTTGCGAGATCGACCAGGACTTCCCCGGGTTCGTTAGGTGCAGACTCGGTGAGGGATCCTCGATGTTGGCACTCTACGAGTGGGAGGCAGCGGCGCAGGACGCCGGTGTCCCTGCGGAAGGCTCTGGATTCCGCGGCGTCTCGTTCCATTTCATCACCGACTCCAGGAACGCGGTGAATGAGGTCATGCAGTCTGCGGAGACTGCCGGCGGCACCGTGGTCAAGGCGGCGGCCGCCGCCGAGTGGGGCGGGTACTTCGGCTACTTCAGTGATCCAGACGGCTACCTGTGGAAGGTCACCACCACTGCCTGACCACAGACCAGCCTCGCCACCACTGGGCGAGAGGCCGGAGACCGGTCTCGCATTGCCCCGATACGTACCGGCGTACGGATCCGTATGCCGACAACACCCGCGAAGTAGGTCCGGACGCTGCAAGCTGAGGTCGAACGCTGAAAGGGTACGCGTGGATGCGACACGGCCGCGCAGCAAGACATCCGATGGTCGGTACTTGTCAAGTGCGGTGATCGCGACCCGGTTTGCGGCAGCCTCGGACGGCCGGTGGCAACGCCCCGGGGCGCTGTCACGTCCGTTCCAAGGTTGCGGATGGCCAAGGCGCTGGCCGGCGGACCGCAGGGACAATCCGGACGACGGCGTACCCGAGTGTCCGGACCTACTTTGGGGATCTGGGGCAGATACCTTCAGCTCGTGTAGCAGAGCGTGATCCGGAACCATGACCGCGCTGCGACCCCACCACTCCGATCGCGGCTAGATCCGTACGTCGGCTAAGGCATTGATCGTTATGGAAAGATGCGGCCATGAAGAGGCTGACTCACCCACTCGACGGCATGAACGCGCTGGTAGTCGGTGGCGGAGGCGGAGGGATCGGACGGGCGATCTCGCGTGCGTTCGCCTCGGCTGGCGCCGCTGTCGCAGTCGCTGACATCGATCCCGATCGGGGCACGTGATGCCGCCGAGGAGTTAGCCGGGTCGGGCGCCCGCGCTGTGCCACTCACCGGTGATGTACGGTCCCGATCAGTCCCGGACGCCTTGGTTGCCGCCACCGTTGCCGAGTTCGGTCGGCTCGACACGCTCGTGACTGTATTGGGCGGGCAGGTGGCCTTCGTGCCGGCGGTACGGCTGCACGAGATGAGCGACGCCGACTGGGATCTCGCGTACGAAATGAACCTCGGCTATGTAGCCCGCGCAACGCGCGCAGCGATCCGCGCCTTCCTGACCCAGGGAAAAGGCGGCTCCATCGTGAGTGTCGGTTCGGTCACCGGGGTCATGGCCGCGCCCATGCAGGCCGGCCACGGGGCGGCCAAGGCCGGCCTCGCCAGTCTCGCCAGGACCGTCGCTGCCGAGTACGCCGGCGACGGGATCCGTATGAACGTCGTGGCCTGCGGCGCCATCGCAACGGCGGTAGCAAACTCTGCGCAGCCTGCCGACGACGTTGCGGGTACCGGAAACCTCGTCCGTCCTGCTCACCGACCGTTTTGATCACGAGGGTGAGGTCGCGGGCGCGTTGACGAGCGCAGTCCCGGACGCGGCGGTGATCGACACTTCGTGCTGCGCGAGGATGGCTGGCTGTGCTGATGCGGCTGGCCTACCTCGGTGTGACCAACGCTCTCGCCCTGCGACGGCTGTTGCCCATAAGCGATCGGGACAAGGATGCCGAGATTCTGGTGCTGCGGCACCAGGTCATGGTCCTCGAACGGCAACTGGGCGGGGAGCGAGTCCGGTTCACACGGGCTGACCGGGCGTGGCTGGCAGCTCTGCGCGGGATGTCGGCTGCCCGGGACAGGCTGTCCGCATCAAGTCCTCGGTGACCGGCGACGCGGCCAGCGGCAGCCGCCCTACGGCGCCCGGCCACCACCGTCACCGCCGACGGGCTTGCTCGGGCGGTGCCGACCGGGGACCGGCGAGTTCGACTGCCGCCGGCACGGCGCGGATCTGGAGCGGGGCTTCAGTCCCACGGCAGGTTTCACGACACCGTGGCCTGGCCACTTGGCCGCGTTACCAATCACGACATACACAGCTGGCGACGGCCACCGGGCACGGTGGGGCGGATGTGGTTAGCCTGGCACTCGCTATCGATAGCGGGGAGCGGGAGATGCGGTTTCGGCTACTAGGCCCACTGAGGGTATCCACAACCGACGATAAGGCGGTGCAGATTCCCCGCCCGAAGCTTCGTCTCCTGCTCGCCGTTCTCCTGGCAAGGGCCAACACGTGGGTGTCGGTCGACGACCTGGTGGACGACATCTGGGGAGCCGAGCCGCCGAAGTGCGCCCACTCGAACGTCCGAACCTATGTGTGGTCGCTGCGCCGGCTGCTGGCACCGGCAGACCCCGCCGCCGCACCGATCAACACCGGCCTGCGGGGTTACATGATCCACGTAACCCCGGAATCCCTGGACATGTTCACGTTCGAGCGCATGGTCGCCGACGGCGCGGAAGCGTCCCGCCAGGGAGATTTCGTGCTGGCATCTCGCCGGCTGGCTGCGGCGCTGGGGCTGTGGCGGGGAGCGGCATTCCAGGATGTTCCGTTAACGGCCGGCACACTCGTCGCCGCAGCCCAACGACTTGAGGAGCAGCGGCTCACCGCGTTGGAGGAGCTGTTCGACATCCGCCTCGCGCTGGGTGAACACGCCGATGTCGTGGGTGAGCTACAGGGCCTGGTCGTCCATCATCCGTTGCGAGAGCGGCTGTGGGGGCAGCTAATGGTGTCGCTGTACCGGGGCGGCCGGCAGACGGACGCACTCGCCGCGTACCAGCGACTGCGCTCGCACCTTGTCGAAGAGATGGGGGTGGAGCCGAGCTTGCCGTTGCGGACGCTGCACAGCCAAATCCTCCGGTCGGACCCAGCGCTGGCCCCGCCCCCTCGGGTGGCTCCGGCGGTGTCCTGGGCGTACACGAGGCCGCCGCCGCGGCAACTGCCGCTGGTCGTCCCGACGTTCGTCGGCCGGGCCGGTGAGCTGTCCACTCTACTCGGGTTGGTCGGGGCGGATGACGGGAGCGACCCCGGTTCGGTGGTAATCATCCACGGCCCTCCGGGCGCGGGAAAGTCGGCACTCGCCCTGCACGCCGCAGACCGCTGGTCCAGTCGCTTTCCGGACGGGCAACTCTACATAAACCTGCTCGGCGCTACGTCCGGTGTCGAGCCGCTCTGCCCGAGTGTAGCCCTCGGGCGGTTCTTGCGGGCGTTGGGGGTTCCCGCAGCCGAAGCGCCACACGGCATCGAAGAGGCGGCCGCCCTCTACCGCACCCTGGTAGCCGCGCGTCAAATGGTAATCCTTTTGGACAACGCTGCGACTGCGGCTCAGGTGCGTCCGCTGCTACCCGGCACGTCCCGAACCGTCGTCCTGGTCACCAGCCGGGCCGGCCTGACCACCATCGAAGGCGCCACCCACCTATGCCTCGGCCCGCTCGACCCGGACTCCTCTCGGGCGATGCTCGAACGCCTGATCGGCGAATCACGCGCCGCCGCTGATCCATCGGCCACCGCCCGGCTCGCCGCACTCTGCGGCTATCTGCCGCTCGGGCTGCACGTGGCCGCCGCCCGGCTGAAGGCCCGGCCGAACTGGCCCGTCCAGCATCTCGTGGATCGCTTGACCGACGAGCGGTACCGACTCAGCGAGTTGGCCGTCGGTGACCTCGCGGTACGCAGCAGCCTCGGGGTGAGCCACTCGGCTCTGCACCGCAGCACGGATCCGGCGGACCGAGCGGCGGCGCGGGCACTGCGGCTGATCGGCCTTGTACCGGCGACAACAGTCGACACCAGCACGATGGCAGCGCTGCTGGGCACGTCGACGGCCGAGGCGGATCGGGCCGCCGAACGTCTGCTGGACGCCCACCTGATCGAGGCGGTCGAGCCCGACCGCTACCACCTGCACGACCTCGTCCGGCTGTTCGCCCGTGAGCTGGCCGGTGCCGTCCCAGCCGACGAAGCCGCCCCTGCGATGACTCGGGCACTGTGTCACTACGCCGCCACGGTCCGCGACGCAACCCGACTGGTCTATCCGAACCGCACTCACTATCCCGGCCCGGACCTGGACCTGGATCTGGACATCGCACCAAGGCCGTTCAAGTGCCCGGACGAGGCCCACCGCTGGCTGGAAGCGGAACGGACGAACCTGCTGGCGGTAACCCGGCAGTCGTGGCTCGGCCCAGACGACCACGTCCGGCTCGGCATCGAGCTGACCCTGGCGTTGCACTGGTTCCTCGCGGTCGAGAGCTACGTCCACGACATTATCGAGCTCAACGAACCCGCCACTGCGGCGGCGAGGCGGTTGGGTGACCGGCGTTCGGAGGCGTACACCCACGGCAGCATCAGTGCCGCACTCCGGGTTCTGGGACGCGTCGAGGAGGCCTGCGAGTGCGTCGGCGTGGAGTTGTCCATCTGCCGGGAGCTCGGTGACCGCTTCGGCGAGCAGCGGGCACTGGGCAACCTCGGAATGAGCCACCTGATCGGGAACCGCCCGGACGAGGCGATCTCATATCTGGAGCAACAGCTCACCGTGGCCCGGCAGATCGGTGCCGTGGTCGGCGAGGTGTTCGCGACCAGAGCGCTTGGCCGGGCGCACCATCAACTCGGCCAGCACGACGAGGCGATCCGGTACACCGAGAAAGCGCTCGCCTGGTACGACAGGACCAACGACGACTACAACCAGGCCGGGGCGTTGGAGCGGCTCGGCCTGATCTATCTCGACCTCGGCCGGCTGACCGAGGCGACGAATCTGTTCAACCGGGCAGTCGAACGCGCGCGACGGGCCCGGTACGCGCTGGGCGAGGCGGAATCCCTCATCGGCCTGGCCAAAGCCTGGCGCGCGCTCGGCTCACCGAAGAAGGCGCTCGGCTACGCCGAGGAGGCGGTCACGATCAGCGAAAGGCTCGGCGTGGCCCGAATCCGCTCGCGGGCGGAAACCGAGCGTGCAGCGGTCATCGCCGCTGCCGACGGACAGCCTGCATAGCCCCGTGCGCCAGCTGTCAGGACTCCGCGTTCCCGCCGCCAGCCGCGGAACGCGTAGAACCCCACGCGGAAACCGTATGGCGGGTACGTACTCAAGCGAGCCACGAGCGGAGCCGGCGGTGCCGGCGGACCATCGCCGTACGGCGGAGCGCTTCCGGACGGGCCGGACCGCTCGCGGTACCGGCGGCGACGCGGGAAGGAGCCGGCGTCCCGCCCCGATGCGGGCCCATCGTGCGGCCATCGAACGGCCACCGGGGCTTCCGTCGCCCGCTGACGCGGCGGCCAACCCGACTAAGGTGGTCTGGAAGGCGGCAAAGGGCCGGTTAGCCCTGGGACGGCCAACGTCCGTGCTGTGGCTGGCCCAGAGAGGATGGCCGAATGACGCGGGCGCGTCCGTCACGTTGGTTGATGATCCCCGAGCCGCGGCCGGCCGCGTCAGTTCGGATGTACTGCCTACCGCACGCCGGCGGCGGCGCATCGGCCTACCAGGGTTGGACCCGGACCATGCCACCCTTCATCGAGGTGTGTCCGGTGCAACTGCCAGGACGCGAGAATCGGTTCGGTGAACAACCCATAGATCGGCTGCCGGAACTCGTCGACCAGATCGTCGCCGTGATCTCCGATACGGATCAGCGCCCCTACGTGCTTTTCGGGCACAGCTTGGGTGCCGCCCTGTCGTTCGAGACGGCCGTCGCGATGCGCGACCGCTGTCTGCGTCCCCCCATACACCTCGTCGTCTCCGGCTTTCGTGGCCCGCGCCTCCGGGCCCGCCGACCCCGCTTCTCCGAGCTGCCCGATCACGCGCTCATCAAGGCGGTGGCACGAATGGGCGGACTGCCGCCGGGTGCGCCCCTCGATGACGAATACCTGACCGTCATGCTGCCCACCCTGCGCACGGACCTGCGCATCGCCGAGGACTATCACAGCGATGCGGTCGCCGATTGCCCCATAACGGCGCTGGGCGGCCTCGATGACCAGGAGGTACTGCCCGCCGAACTCGATGCCTGGCGGGACGCGACCACGGCCGGCTGCCGGGTCCATCACCTGCCGGGCGGACACTTCTTCCTCCGCGACTCGGCGCGGGTGACCACGATGATCTCGGACATGGTGGCACTCACCATCGAGTTGCGGCGGCTGTCGAGGTGAGGGCTGAAGCCCTAACCGGCGGCCGATCCAGCTACCTCGAACCTGGCGTTGGGCAGGTGTCGCACCGACATGCTCGTGGCCATGACCACCGCGCATACCAACACCACCGCAGCGGCGACGAGCAGCGTCGTCCGGACGCCGAGCACGCCGACGATGGGCCCGACACAGATCTGCGCGATCGGTATGGCGGCGAAGGAACCAAGGGCGTCGTAGGAGAAGACTCGGGCCAGACGCTCAGCGGGGACGTGCTGCTGGAGTGAGGTCTCCCAGGCGACTCCAAACTGTTGGATGCCGACTCCGGAAATCAACGCCGCCACCGCCAGCAGACTCAGTACCGGTTTGAGTGACAGCACGAGTGGCAGCAGAGCGCCCACGGCAACGCAACTGACGCCGAGCAGCAAGAACCGTCGTACCCGCAGGCGCAGTGCCACCGCCGAGCCGATCAGGGCACCCACCGTCTCGGCGGCGAGCACCAGACCCCAGCCGCGCCGACCGATGGTGGTGTCGGCGACCGCCGGGCCCAGGACGTACACCGTCGCCGCGAACGCGGCATTGATGAAGGTGAAGTTGACGACCACGAGCCACACCCAGGTACGCGACCTGAACTCCGTCCATCCGTCGCGCAACTGCCGGAGAAAGCCGGCACCGGCCCTCCCGGTGTTCAGCGGGGCCACCCGGATGCGGGCGAAGATCCCGCCCGACAACAAGAAGCACCCGGCGTCCGCGGCGAGACCCCAACCGGGTCCGATCGAGGCGACCAGCACGCCACCCAGCGAGGTCCCCAGGACCGTAGCGAGGCCCATCCCCATCTGCAGCAGGGCCGCGGCCTGCTGTTGCTGCGCGGGCGGGATCGTCTGTGGCGTCAGCGCTGCGGACGCCGGAAGCGCGAACGCCGCCGCCATGCCGTTTGCGGCCGACAGCGCCACGAGGAGCGGTATCGTGGCTGTGCCGGTGAGGACCAGCGCCGCCACCGTGCCCTGCGTCGCGGCGCTCAGCACACTCGACAGCACGAGAATCACGTGCCGCGGCAGGCGGTCCGCAAGCACCCCGCCGCAGAGCAGAAACAGCAGGTTCATGAGGGACCGCACCCCGACGACGACACCGAGCGACGTCAGCGAGCCGGTCATGTCGAGTACCGCGAACGCGAGTGCGATGGGGGCGATCGCGTTGCCCAGGATGCTGATGGTCCTACCGGCCAGCAGAATCCGGAACGCCGGAAACCGCAGCGGCGTGAGCGACCCACTCCGCGGTGCCGCGCTCACCCGCGGACACCCCACCGACGGTCCAACCGACCGGTCGCCTTCACTGTCGCGCTCCCTCGCCTTGGGCCCGGGCACCGGTTCGCCGCGCCACCTCGGCGGCAAGTGCGCGTGGCGTGGAGTTGTCGAACAACAGGCGTATCGGCAGTCGTACCCCGAACGCGGACTGCATCCGGGCCAGTAGCTGAATCGCCAGGAGCGAATGGCCGCCGAGCGCGAAGAAGTCGTCGTCGACACCGACGCGGGTCTGGCCCAGTACATCCGCGAAGATCTCGCGTACGGTGGCCTCCTCGGGACCGCTTGCTGTCCCCGACGCAGACAGTCCGACGTCCGGCCGGGGTAGGGCCGCCCGATCGACCTTGCCGTTGGTGCTCAGCGGCAGTTGGTCGAGCACCACGAGGGCGGAGGGAACCATGTACGCCGGAAGCTGCTCGCGCAGTCCACGGAGCAGTTCCTCGGCATCGACCCGACCGCCGGGCCGGGGCACGACGTAGCCGGCCAGCAGAGCGCCCAGGGGCGGGGCATCCCGCACGACCACGACGGCATGCGCAACGGCCGGATCCTCGGCAAGGACGGCTTCGATCTCGCCGAGCTCGACGCGGATACCCCGGATCTTCACCTGGTGGTCCACGCGTCCGACGAAGTCGAGCTGCCCATCAGTGGTCCACCGGACCAGGTCTCCGGTGCGGTACATCCGGGAACCGGCCGGGCCGAACGGGTCGGCGAGGAATGACTTCGCAGTGTGGCCGGGCCGGTTCAGGTAGCCCCGGGACAGACCCGCGCCGGCCAGATACAGCTCGCCCTGGACGCCCGGTGGGACCGGACGCAGCCGGGAGTCGAGGACGTACACCCGGGTGTTGGTGATGGGACGACCGATCGACGTCGGGTTGTCCTGGTCGACGGCGGGGCGAACGGTGGCGTACACGGTCGCTTCCGTCGGTCCGTAGCCGTTCGCCAGCGTGGGCCCGGGAAGTGCGCGGCGCAGGCCACGGGCCAGCGGCGCGGTGATCGCTTCCCCGCCCAGCAGAACGGCGTCGACGTCCAGGTCCGGGCTGCCGTGGGCAACGACGTTCAACAACGCCGACGGCACGGCGCACAACAGGCTGCCTCGCCACCGGCCGCTCAGCAGGGCCAGCAGGTCATCGACGATCTCGATGCTGCCGCCGGCGAGTAGCGGCGCGAGGATTTCGAAGACTGACACGTCGAACGTCAACGAGGTACCGGCGAGCACCCGGGCCAGCCGCTCCCGCCCCAGCTCCGCGTTTGCCCAGGCCGCCATGTTGACGACGCTGCTATGTGCCACGGCAACGCCCTTCGGACGCCCGGTCGAACCGGACGTGTAGCTGACGTAGGCGAGATTCGCAGGCGACAGCGGAGCGGTCCGGTCGGTGTCCGCCGGGTTGGTCCCCGGTTGGCGGGCAAGCCACTCGGCGGTTCCGGAATCGTCGAGCCGGAGCTGCGGCACCGTGCCGGGGAGCCGGTCGGCAACCCCGCCGGTCGTGACGAGCAGAACCGGCCGGGCATCGGCGATCATGTCGGCGATCCGAGCCGGCGGATGGTCCAACGCCACCGGCAGGTACGCCCCGCCGGCCTTCAGTACCGCGAGGAGCGCCACGACGAGGTCCGGCCCGCGGGGCAGGGCCAGCGCCACCAACCGCTCGGGGCCGACTCCACGACCGATCAGCAACCGGGCCAGCCGGTTGGCCCGCCCGTTCAACGCGGCGTAACTGAGCACCTGGTCGCCGTACCAGACCGCCGGTGCCCCGGGGTCGCGCGCCGCCTGCCGGTCGAACAGGTCGGGAATGGTGACCGGCGGTACCGCCCGCCGGCTGCCACTGCCCAGGGCCAGCAGTTCGCGCCGCTCCTCCGGCGTGACCAGCTCCACCTCGCTGACCGCCCTTCCGGCGTCCGCCGCGACACCGTGCAGGAACCGCCGGTACAGCTCGACGACCAGGTCGATGGTTGACCGGTCGAACAGTCCCGTCCGGTACTCCACGATCCCGGTGAACCCAGCGGGCGCGCCGTCGCGGGTGTGCTGTTCGGTCAGGCTCACGGTCAGGTCGAACCGGGCCGCGCCGATGCTCGTCGGCTCCGGCAGCGCGGTCACCCCGGCCAGTTCGAGCCCTCCCCGCGCGGCGTTCTGCAACACGAGCATCACCTGGAACAGCGGATGGTGGCTCAGCGAACGGGTCGGGCGCAACGCCTCGACCAGTACCTCGAACGGCAGGTCGGCATGCGTGTACGCGGCCACGTCGACGTCGCGTACCCGGCCGAGCAGCTCGCGGAAGGTGGGATCGCCACCGGTGTCGACCCGCAGCACCAGGGTGTTGGCGAAGTAGCCGACCAGATCCTCCAGCGCCTGGTCGACCCGTCCGGCCACCACTGTGCCGAGCGGGATGTCCGGGCCGGCGCCGAGCCTGGACAGCACCGCGGCCAGCGCCGCCTGCAACACCATGAACACGGTGGCCTGGTTGTCCCGGGCCAGGTCCACCAGGCGGCCGTGCAGCTGCGACGAGAGCGCGAACGACACGGTGTCGCCGCGCTGGTCGAGGGGCGTGGACCCGGTGCGGTCCAGCGGCAGTGCCAGCCGCTCCGGCAGCCCGTGCAGGGTGCCGGTCCAGTGCTGGAGCTGGTCCGCGGCGACCTCGGTCCAGGCGTCGGAGTCACCCAGCAGCGAACGCTGCCAGAGGGTGTAGTCGATGTACTGGACCGGCAGTGGTGCCCAGTCCGGCGCCGCGGTCGCACGGCGGGCCCGGTACGCGACGGCGAGATCGCGCAGCAGCGGGCCGAGCGACCAGCCGTCGGCCGCGATGTGGTGCAGGACGACCAGCAGCACGGACTCGTCCGGACCGCGCTGGAAGAGCGTGACCCGCAGCGGTGCGTCGGTCGCAAGGTCGAATCCGCGCAGTGTGATCGATCCGATCCGTCGGGCCAACTCCTCCTCGGTGTCGACCGGCACCACCGCGAGCGGCGGCACGTCGGCGGGGGCGCGGACAACCTGCCGCGGCTGCCCGGCCACTTCGGTGATGACCGTGCGCAAGCTCTCGTGTCGCGCTACCACGTCGAGAACGGCCGACCGCAGGGCGTTGACGTCCAGCGCACCCCTGAGCCGCCAGGCCAGGGGAATGTGGTACGTGGCGGCGTCCGGATGCAGCCGGTGCAGGAACCACAACCCTCGCTGGGCGTACGACAGTGGTACCGCCGGCGGACGTGGCTGGCGGCGTACCGGTGGCCGGCCCGCCGCCAACGTGTCCAGTGCGGCCGACAGCCCGGCGACCGTCGGTGCCTCGAACAGCAGCCGGATCGGAGGTTCGACGCCCAGCGCGGCGCGGATCCGGGTGACGAGTCGGGTGGCCAGCAGGGAGTGACCGCCGAGGGCGAAGAAGTCGGCGTCCGTACCGACGCTCGGCACGCCCAACGTCTCGGCGAACAGGCGGCACAGCACGGCTTCCCGCGGTGACGTCGGGGCGCGTGAACCGGACGGCATCGCGACGACTGGGGGTGGCAGCGCCGCGCGGTCCACCTTTCCGGTCGCGCTGACCGGCAACGCGTCGAGGACGACCACCGCGGCCGGCACCATGTACGCCGGCAACGACCGGGCCGCCCAGTGCCGCAGGTCGTCCGGGCGAGCCGTCGAGGTGACGTACCCGACCAGGCACGCGTCACCGTCCGGAGTGGTCGACGGCACGACCACCGCCTCGCGCACCGCAGGGTGTCGGCTGAGAGCCCGCTGGACCTCGCCGAGTTCGACCCGGTGTCCGCGTATCTTCACCTGGTCGTCGGCCCGGCCGACGAAGTGCAGTTCGCCGTCGCGGGACCGGCGGACCAGGTCGCCCGTCCGGTACAGCCGCCCGGGGCCGAAGGGGTTTGGCACGAAACGCGCCGCGGTCAGTCCGGGCGCGTTACGGTACCCCCGACCGACGCCGGCCCCGCCGATGAACAGTTCACCGATCACGCCGACCGGCGTCGGCCGGCCCCACCGGTCGAGCACGTACGCCTCGTTACCCTCCAGTGGCCGGCCGATCGACGGCGGCCCCGCCGTCGACGCGTCGGCCGGGCCGACCGCACCGTAGGTCGCGTTGACCGTGCATTCCGTGGGCCCGTAGAGGTTGACAAGCCGGTATCCGGCCCCCGGAGCCGGCCGACCGACCAGCCGATCGCCGCCGGCAAAGAGGATCCGCAGTCGGCCGAGTGACGGCTCCGGACGGTTCAGCAGGATCTCGGCCAGCGGCGCGCCGAGGTACGCGACGGTGATGTCGTTGTCGACCAGCCAGCTCGGCAACCCGTGGGCCTCCCGGCGGACCTCGTCACCGCCCGCCACCACCGTGGCGCCTGCTGCCAGGTTCGACCACAGTTCCCACCAGGACGGATCGAAGCCGACCGCGGTCAACCAGGAGGTACGGTCGGCCACCCCCACCTGGAATGTCTGGCAGTGCCAGCGAATCAGGTTGACCAGCGCGCCGTGCTCGATCTCGACGCCCTTCGGTGCTCCGGTGGAGCCGGAGGTGTAGATGAGGTACGCGAGGTCGCCGGCCCTGACGGTGTGCGGCGGATCGTCGGCGGGGTACCCCGCAGCTCCGTCATCTAGGTCGACCACGGTGACCGTCGGCGGCAAGAGGTCGACGAGGTGCGACCGGCTCAGCACGACCGACGCCCCGGCGTCGGCCAGCATCAGCGCCAGCCGCTCGGCTGGTTGAGCCGGGTCGAGTGGCAGGTAGGCCGCGCCGGCCTTGAGTACCGCCAGGGCAGCGGCGGCCAGGCCGGCCGACCGGTCGGCGCAGACACCGACGACCGTGCCACGCCCGGCCCCGAATGCGCGCAGCCGCCAAGCCAGGCGGTTGGCGTGCCGGTTCAGCTCGCCGTAGCTGGCGGACCGGTCGTCGCCGACCGGCGACGGCCCCGCCTCGACGACGGCGACAGCGGCCGGCCGGTCTCGGGCCCGCTCCTCAATCAAGTGGTGCACGCAGGTACCGGGTGCCGGCCGACCGGCCGCCGCCCGGACCGCCGGATGAGCCGGTCGGCCGAGGTCGGACACCCGCGCCGTCGGATCGGCCGCCGCCGAGGTCAGAATCGCGACCAGCGCGGTGGACAGTTCCGCGATGGTGGCCCGGTCGAACAGGTCACGACGGTAGTCGACGTCGATGACCAGTTCGCCCACGACCTCCGCCACCGAGAAGTCGAGGTCGAACTTGGCGATACCGGGGTCGAACGCGAACTCACTCGTGGTGACACCCGGGATCTCCAGCAGGGCGGGACGAGCCGCGCTGAGCAACGACAGGCCGACGTTGACCAGAGGCATCCGGCTCAGGTCCCGATCCGTCCGCAGCACCTCGACCAGCTTGTCGAACGGCACGTCCTGATGTTCGTAAGCGCCGAGGGTGGTTTCCCGGACCTGGCCGAGAAGCTCCTCGAAGCTCGGGTCCAACCGGAGATCCGCCCTGATCACGAGGATGTTGACGAAGAACCCGGGCATCGGCTCGAACTCCGGCCGGGGACGGTTGGCCACCGCTGCCCCGACGGCGACATCGTGCTGGCCGGTGTAGCGTGCGAGCAAGCCGGCCAGGGCGGCCGTGACGGTCATGAAGAGGGTTGCGTCGTGCTTGCGGCCGGTCTCGGCTAGGGCGGCGACAACGGAACGCGGCACGGTCACCCGCTCCCGCACGCCCTCGAAGCTCTGGATGGCGGGCCGGGGCCGGTCGACCGGAAGTTCGAGCGGGCGTACGCCGTCGAGTTGGCGACGCCAGTACCCGAGCTGCCGGTCGAGGCGCTCACCGGAGAGCCACTCCCGTTGCCATAGCGCGAAGTCGGCGTACTGCAAGGGCGGCTCGCCGGCCGGCGGCGGCTGCCCGCCGATGTGTGCCAGGTACCGCTCGGATATCTCGTCGAAGAGGACGCCCATCGACCAGTAATCACAGATCAGATGGTGGAACCACAGCAGCAGGACGTGATCCTCGACGCCCAGCCGGATCAGCTCGGCCCGCAGCAGCGGGCCGTGGCGCAGGTCGAACCGTTCGTGCAGGCGTTGCCGGGCGGTGACGCGCGTCCACTCGACGCGCTCCCGCTCCGTCGCGCCCGGCGCGACCGTAACGGGCATGGCCAGCCGGGACCGGTCGCGGGAGACCTGGACCGGCTCTCCGTCGACGTCGAAGGTCGTCCGGAGTACGTCGTGCTGGTCCACGACGTCGCAGGCGGCCTGCTCCAGCGCGGTCACCTTCAGAGGACCCACCAGCCGCTGGGCACACGGCACGTGGTATGCCACGCTCTCGGGGAAGATTTCCTGAAATACCCACAACCGCTGCTGCGTGTACGACAACGGCGTACGCCCGGCGCGCCCGGCGCCCGGACCTAGCTGCCCTCGGTGTACTTCCCGGCGCAGCCTCTGCTCCACGGCGGCTCGCTGCGCGGCGGACAGCCGGTCGGCGGCCCGGTGCGGGCGGCCAGCCGGCTTGGATTGCTCAGCCACGCCGGCGTGCCCGGTCAACTGGCCGCGGACGGCCGCCGCGCGGGGAAGGGTCCAACCGGATGTGCCACACGACGTCTCCTCACGACTACGACCGGTCTGGCTCACCGTCGGGCGACGACCGACGCGGGGCGAGGGCACCGCACCCGTCGCCGGTGCCCCGCCGAATCCTATGGGCGCCGGCGGGTCCATTATCGGCGAGTGTTTCCGGCGGACTTCCTTTCGGCATCCTCCCGGAGGCCACGCATTCGTTCTCGCACGAGTTCGGGTATTCGACGCGCCATCCGCATCAACCCTGATCGACGCGATCCAGAATACAGCCGCATTCCCGACCGGAAGGCGGACCGATCATCGCGATGACGGGACGATGAGCGCGGCGATGGCCATGTAATGGGCGATACGGTGGCAGGTTGGTGAGGCGAGGTTGTAAACAATAACGGGTGGAGGCGGCGACGCATTGCCTCGATTCGCGGGCCCGAGGATCCGACTCGAGCCGCGATCCTACCTACGGAGGCTCGGGGGCCAGTGCAGGTTCAAGGAGCGCCGCATGATCTGGCCCGCCCGGCCAACTCAGGATTCTACCGGTGCTCGCAGGCTTCGTCGCTGATCATGCGGGTCGCGCACTTTCCCGACGAGCTGCTGTCCCTGCTGCAGCTCGAGAGCGTCACGGTCTTCGACTCCACCACCCGTTATGGACGCGACGCCATCATCGAGCTGGGCTGTTACGACGGGCGGGCCCTGGAGATCTCCCGGGTCGCCGACGTCGGTTACCTGGGAATCGACATCGACGCCACCGCGGTCACGCGGCTGCGCGCCCGCATCTCCGAGGAAGGTCTGGAGAATCAGGCAAAGGCGTTGGTCGCCGACGCACTGGCACACGAACAGTGGTGGTCGGCGGTCGAAGCCCGACGCCCCCTGGTCCACCTGCCGTTCAATTTCCTGGGCATCTGCCCGGACCCCGGCGCGGTGCTGCGGAGCGTATCGAAATCCGGAGCGTTGCTACACGTGTCGGTGTTCAACGGCCGCGAGCCCACCACCCGTGTCCGGCACCGCTACTACGACGCCTGCGGCATCAAGGCGCTGAACGTCGGGCCTGGGCCGTACGGCGGCACCCTGTTCACCGGGGACGACGACTTCTTCTCGCAGTCGTTCTCGCCGGTCCACCTCGACGAGCTTCTCGCCACGTGCGGCCTCAACCGGCTGTGGCGCACGGAAAACCGCGTCGGTTTCTGCGTCGTCGCGCAGTCCGGTCAGGACTAGCGAAGGGCGCTTCATGGCGACTTGCGGACGTCCGGGGCGGGCCGGAGCGGCACTTCTTGCGCGAGGGCGGCGAGGGGTGCGGCGGGCTCGGCCGTAG
Organism: Plantactinospora sp. DSM 117369; assembly: GCF_053764795.1. Taxonomy (NCBI): domain Bacteria; kingdom Bacillati; phylum Actinomycetota; class Actinomycetes; order Micromonosporales; family Micromonosporaceae; genus Plantactinospora; species Plantactinospora sp. DSM 117369. The sequence goes on from NZ_CM132446.1 coordinate 6,759,125, forward strand.
CACGGGCCACCATCTCGACGAACTGCTCGGCCAACCGCTCGGCCGTCCCCGGCTCGAACAGATCCCTGCTGTACTCCAGGAACCCGACCAGCCCGGTCTCGGCCGGGTAGAGCACCAGCAGCAGATCCAATTTGGCCGTGCCGGATTCGACAGCCGTGACGGCCACGTCCAGCCCGGGCACCCGTGGCGACGGCGCCGGTGCGGTTTCGAGGAGCAGCATGCACTGGAAGAGGGGATTACGGGCCCCATCCCGCTCCAGGCGCAACGCCCGGAGCACCTCCTCGACCGAGACCGATGCGTTGTCGTACGCCTCGACGCAGGTCTGCCGGACTCGCCGTACCACCTCACCGAACGTCGGCTCGCCGGACACATCGGTACGCAGCGCGAGCGTCCGCACGAACAGGCCGATCACACGGTCCAGCTCGGCTAGCGGCCGGTGGGCCGCGTAGCTGCCGACGCTCAGGTCGGTCTCGCCGGTGAGTGCGTGCAACTGGGACAGGAACACGGCGAGCAGCACCATGTACGGCGTGGCGGCGAACTCGCGTGCGACCGCCTCCACCCGCGCCGCCACCTCGCGGGGTACGGCGAGCGGCTGCCAGCCGCCCCGGAAGGTCGCCGTCGGTGGCCGTGGATGGTCGGCGGGGAGTTCGAGTACGGGCGTACAGGTGGCGAACCGCTCGGTCCAGTAGGCCAGCTGCTCGCGGTACGCGTCGGTGTCCCGCTGCTCGTTCTCCCAGCGGGCGTAGTCGCTGTACCGGACCGCGGGTTCCGGCACATCCGCGCCGGACACGTACAGCTCGAACAGCTGGTCGAGCAGGATCGTCACGGACCAGTAGTCGACGACGATGTGGTGCAGCGCCAGGCACAGGGCGTACTCCTCCGGCGCGAGGCGGAGCAACAGCGCCCGCGCCGGCAGCCGGCTGCCGATCTCGACCACGTCTGCGGCGACCGAGCGGCTCAGTCGGACCAGCTCGCCCTCCCGGCGCCCGCGCGGAAGGGCCGACAGGTCGAACACGGGGAGATCCGCGACCTCCGGCGGCTGTACGATCTGGACCGGCCGCCTGTCCCGGACGGGAAAGAGGCTGCGCAGCAGTTCGTGCCGGCGGACGAGTTCGACCCACGCCCGGCCAAACGTCGCGACGTCGAGCGCTCCGGCGATCCGCATGACGTTCGTCAGGGTGTAGAAGAGGTTGCCCGGCGCGAGGTGCTGGAGGAACCATATATTGAGCTGCGCCGGGGTCAGCGGCGCCGGCTCCCCCGGTTCGATCGGTCGGCACATCAGGGCCGGCACCGCGTCCGCCGGCCCCTGGCCGCGCTCGATCCGTGCGGCCATCGCCGTCACGGTCGAGCCGGCGAGCAGCTCCCGCATGGTGACATCGACCCCGAAGCGAGACCGGATCACCGCCGCGAGCTGCGCGAGGAGCAGGGAATGGCCGCCCACGGCGAAGAACTCGTCGTCGTCGCCGAAGCTAGTGGTGCCGAGTAGCTCCCGCCAGATCTCGCCCACCGCTGCTTCGGTCGGCGTGCGCCGGCGCCCGTCACCGGTGTCGGCCGGTGCCGGTTCGTCGGCGGCCGCCAAGGGCAGCACAGCGGCCGGGTTCGGACCGGGTCCGACGCTGATCCGGTCGGGCCGGCTCCGCGCCAGCAACTCCAGGTAGTCGGCCAGCAGCGGTCTCCGCCGCCCGTCGGCCTCGGCGGCGAATCCGGCGACTACCCAGTGCGGCGCCAGTGCCTCGATCGCGGACTCCCACGGGCCTGCCACGTCCGGCTGACCCACCGCCCTGCGCACGTGCGCGACCCGCACCCCGATTCCGGCCTCCGCTGCGGCGGCGTCGAGCGCCGAGAGCATGCCCTGGACCGCCGATACCACCCGTGCCGGGCGGGCCTGCCCGTCGTCACCCGGCCGGGCCTCCGGGACAAGCCAGAACACGGCGTCGAGACCCGCGAAGGCGGCGCCCGCAGCGGCGACGAGCGCAGGGCCGGCGCCGTCCAGCAGGACGACGCTGTCCGGAAGCGCGACGTCGCGCGCCTCCTCGGTCACCGCCACCCGGGCATCGAGGATCTGCACCAGTGCGCGGGCGAGGAGGGCCGCCTCGTCACCCGGGCCGATCAGCAGGCACCGTGCGCCGTTGGGCAACCATCCGTCGCCGCGTTCGCCGAGCACCGGCCGCGAATGGTACACCGCCCAGCGGCGCTGCCCCCGGTGGGCGACGAGGTCGGTGTCGGCCCGCCCGCCGACCTCGCGGGCCAGGATGGCCGCCGCGTCCGCGGTGGAGACGCCGCCCAGGTCCACCACCTGAGTACGCAGCCGGCCACCGGCCACCAGCGCCGCCGCGGTACGCAGCGCCGCACCGTCCACGCCGGTCATGTCGGCACTCTCGACCGCCAGTACGCCGTCCCCGGCGACGATCAGCCGGGCTGCGGGGAGCGCCGCATCGGTCACCGCGTCGGCCAGGCGGCCCAACCCGGTCTCGAGTGCTGACAGGGGGAGCCGCGCGCACACGACCACTGGGGGTTCGGTCCAACCCGCCACCGCGGCGGCGTACCGTGCAGCCGCCACGTCCGGGTCGGGGTCGAGGTGACGCACCCGGTGTCCGCGGCTGGCGAGGGCGGACTCGATCGCTTTGGCGACCGGCGGGTCGGCACAGACGACGGCGGTGCCGGATGTCGCGGCCGGCGTCGCCGACACCGATCGCCAGGCGCGCAGCCGCAACACCCCGTACCCGTCGGTCGCCTCGACCGGCGGGTCGATCCAGAACCGTCGCCGCTGGAACGGATACGTCGGCAGCGGCACGCGGCGGCGGTGCTCGCCACGCCGGCCACCGCGCCAGTCCACCGGTACGCCCTCGACCCACAACCGGGCGACGGCGGCACCGTACGCGTCAACGTCCGCCGCGGTGGCCGGGTCCAGCACCGACACGACAACGGGGGCCGGGTCGCGCCGGGGCACCAGTGCGCCGAGCGCCGGTCGCGGGCCGAGTTCGACGAAGGCACTCACGCCCGCCCGCAGCAAGGTGTCGAGACCTTCCGTGAACCGGACCGGCGAGCGCAGTTGAGTCGTCCAGTAGTCCGGATCGGTTGCCTCCTCGTCGGTGATCCACGTGCCGGTGACGTTGGAGACGAACGGGGTGAGCGGCGCTCGCAGCGGGACCGTGGCCACCGCGGCCCGGTACGCGGGCAGGATCTCGTCCAACATCGCGGAGTGGAACGCGTGTGAGGTGCGCAACCGCTTGTGCCAGACGTCGCAGTCCACGAGTCGCGCGGCCAGTGCCGCCATCTCCTCGACCGGGCCGGAGGCGACCGACAGGCGAGGACCGTTGTGTGCCGCGAGTGCACTGCCGTCGGGCAACAGCGGGGCGAGTTCGTCCGGCGGCAGCGAAACGGCCAGCATGGCGCCGGCCGGCCGGGTGGCGGTGAGCCGGCCCCGGATGGCGACCAGAGACAGGGCATCCGCCAGGTCGAGGACCCCGGCCTGCTGCGCCGCCACATACTCGCCGAGGCTGTGTCCGAGCATCGCGTCCGGTGTGATGCCGTGCTGACGCAGCGTCCGGGCGAGCGCGTACCCGAGCGAGAACAGCGCGGGTTGCGCGTACTCGGTGCGGCGCAAGCGGTCCCCGGCTGACCGGTCGGCCGAGGAAAACAGCAGCTCGCGCAGGTCCGTGTCGAGGTGACCCGCGAGGATCTCCGCGCACTCGTCGAGCGTCCGCCGGAACACCGGCTCGTCCCGGTACAGGCCCGCGCCCATCCCCACGTACTGGCTCCCCTGGCCGGCGAACAGCCACGCCACGCGGGTGGATCCGCGTCCCGCGACGGAACCGGTGACACCACCGCCGTTCCGCAGCGCGGTCCCGGCCGTAGCGGTGTCGCCGGCCAGCACCACCCGCCGGTACTCGTGCACACCCCGACCGACCTGCGTCGTGTAGGCCACGTCCGCCAGCGCCAGGTCGGGCCGCGCCGCCAGTGCGTCGGCCAACTGCCGGGTGGCGACCGACAATGCCTCGGGGGTGCGGGCCGAGACCGGCAGGTACTCGCGCGCCAGACCGATATCCGCGGGCGCCGGTTCCGGTGGCTGCGCCAGCACGACGTGCGCGTTGGTGCCGCCGATGCCGAACGAGCTGACCCCTGCCCGGCGGGGCCCTGGAATCGGCCACTTCCGCAGCCCGGTCGGTACGAAGAAGGGGCTGCCGTCGAAGTCGATGTTGGGGTTGGGGCGCCGGAAGGTGGGGTGCGGAGGTACCAGCCCGTCCCGGACCGCCAGCGCCGCCTTCATCAGGCCGACCACTCCGGCGGCGGTGTCGAGGTGGCCAAGGTTCGCCTTGACCGAACTCAGCGCACACCAGGGAGCCTCCCGGGCACCACCGAACGCCTCGGTCAGCGCGCCCACCTCCACCGGATCGCCGAGTGGCGTGGCGGTACCGTGCCCTTCGACGTAACCGACGGCCGGCCCGCCGAGCCCGGCGACCCCGAGTGCTGCCCGAATGACGTCGGTCTGCCCGGTGTGACCGGGTGCGGTGAAGCCGACCTTCGCGATTCCGTCGTTGTTGATTGCCGAGCCAAGGATCACCGCGGTGATGTCGTCACCGTCGGCCTGCGCCTCGGCCAGTCGTTTGAGGACGACCACACCGACTCCGTTGCCGGTGACGATGCCCTGCCCGTCCAGATCGTAGGGGCGGCACTGCCCGTCGGGAGAGAGGATGCCCGACTCGTTGGCCAGATATCCCACCCGCTGCGGCACGCGCACGGTGACCCCACCGGCGAGCGCCAGGTCGCACTCGCCGCCGAGCAGCGCCTGCACCGCCAGGTGCACGGCCACCAGCGAACTGGAGCAGGCGGTCTGGACCGTCACGGCGGGCCCCCGCAGGTCCAGCTTGTAGGCCACCCGGGTGGTCAGGTAGTCCTTCTCGGCGCCGAGCATCATCGGGAAGCCGCCCATGACTTCGTGCAGCGCTGCGTTCGGCCAGAGGTTGCGCAGCAGGTAGAGGTTGACCGAGACGGAGCCGAACAGACCGATCCGGCCCGGGTAACGGGCGGAGTCGTAACCGGCGCGTTGCAGCGACGCCGCAGCGCATTCCAGGAACAGCCGGTGCTGCGGGTCGAGCAGTTGTGCCTCCCGCGGGTTGTAGCCGAAGTAGGCGGCGTCGAAGAGATCCTCCCCGTCGACGACGGCGGCTGCCCGGACGTACGCCGGATCCGCCAGCAGCGACCGGGGGACCCCGGACGCGAGCAGTTCGGCCTCGGAAAGCTCCCGGATCGCGACGTGGCCGGCGCAGACGTTGTGCCAGAAGGTCTCCACGTCGGGTGCGTCCGGCACCCGACAGGCCATGCCGATGATGGCGATCTCCAAGCCGGTGTCCCCGTCGGTCACACCCCTGTCCCCTCCCGTCCGGTCAGCAACCGCCCGCGGATTGCTGGCGTATCAGTCGCGCTGGGCCGCGTCCCGGGCCGCGCGCCGTTCGTCGCGGTACGCGGCCCTCGCATCCCGGCTCGGCCGGTGTCGCGCCGACGTGCGCGGGCCGGGCTCCTCCCCACCGAGCAGTCTCGCGAGTGCCCGGACCGTGGGGTGTTCGAACAGGTCGAGGGCCGAGATCGCGCTCGCCTCGACCACCGAGTCGCGCAGCCGGGCGTGCACTCGCAGCAGCAGGAGGGAGTCGCCCCCCATGTCGAAGAAGTTGTCCTCGCTGCCGATGTCAGACCGGCCCAGGACGTCGCACCAGACGGCGGCGATCCGGCGTTCCAAGTCGGAGGCCGGTCCGGAGGACACCCGTTCCGCACCGATATCGCCGGACGGCGTCGGCAACGCCCGACGGTCGAGCTTGCCGCTCGACGTCCTCGGAAGGTCCACAATGGGCATGAAGCGGCCCGGTATCATATGTTGCGGCAACGTATGCGCCAGGCCGGCGTGTAGGGCGGCTCGGCTGGGTGGGTCGGCTCCGGCCTCGGGCACGACGTAGGCAACCAGGCGGGGACTGCCCGCCACCTCCCGGACCGCGACCGCCGCGTCGCGTACCCCCGGCTGCGCGCGCAGTACCGCCTCCACCTCTCCGACCTCGACCCGGAAACCCCGAAGCTTGACCTGCGAGTCAAGGCGGCCGAGGAACTCCAGCACACCGTCGGCGCGCCACCGCGCCCGGTCACCGGTCCGGTACAGCCGCCTGCCCGGCTCTCGGGCGAAGGAGTCGGGCACGAAACGCTCGGCGGTCAGCGCCGAGCGTCCCAGATATCCCCGTCCTACCTGGACGCCGCCCAGGTAGAGCTCACCGGCGACGCCGGGCGGCACGGGCCGCATGGCATCGTCGAGAACATACGTTCGCGCGTTGGCGATGGGCCGCCCAATGGGTACGTTGCCGCCCGCGTCGTCGGCGCAGTCCCACGCCGTTACGTCGACGGCCGCCTCGGTGGGGCCGTACAGGTTGTAGAGCGCGACGTGCGGCAGGACCTGCCGGCATCGGTCACGCAGTTCGCCGGGCAACTCCTCGCCGCTACAGATGATGCGACGGAGGTGCCCGCCCCAGCCGGCCGGTACGGCGTCGAGGAAGTACCGGAGGGCCGACGGCACGAAGTGGACGGTGGTTACCCGCTCCCGCTCCATCAGGTCCAGTAGGTAGAGCGGGTCGCGGTGCCCGCCCGGGTCGGCGAGTACGAGCCGGGCACCGGCGATCAGGGGCCAGAAGAACTCCCACACCGACACGTCGAAGCTGAACGGGGTTTTCTGCAGGACCACGTCGTCGGAGCCGAGGGCGAACTCACGCTGCATCCACAGCAGCCGGTTGACGACACCGTCGTGCTGGTTCATGGCGCCCTTCGGGCTGCCGGTCGAACCACTCGTATAAATCACATACGCAAGATTCTCCGGCCCCACCCCCGACTCGAACGGCTCACCCACCACCCCCACCACGTCCTCCAACACCACCACCACACCACCAAACCCCGCCAACCGACCCACCACATCCCGACCCACCACCAACACCCCCACCCCCGCATCCGCCACCATCAACTCCAACCGCCCCACCGGATACTCCGGATCCAACGGCACATACGCCCCACCCGCACACAACACCCCCAACAACCCAACCACCAAACCCACCGACCGACCCACCATCACCCCCACCCGAACCTCCGGACCCACCCCCAACCCCCGCAACACCCCCGCCAACCCCCACGCCCGACCCAACAACCCCACAAACGACAACTCCACCCCACCACCACGCACCGCCACCCCACCCGCACCAAACCCACCACGCCCCACCACCAACCCATGCACACAACCACCCACCCCCCACCACACCCGAGAACCCGCCCACTCCCCCACCACCCGACCCCACTCCCGCACCGACAACAACGGGAGGTCCTCGACAAAGGTCCGGAGCGCGAGCGGTCGAGGCCGTCGGACGCCGGTGCACATCCACTCGACGGTCGAGCCCACCCGCCGCGCGAGGTCCAGCGCGGGTAACCGGTCGACCCGATAGTGGAACGACAACTCGATGCGGTCACCGAGATCCTCGACGATGAGGTGTGCCTCTTCGACGGGGAACGCGTCGTACACCCGCATCCGGGTCGGGCCGTCGACGCCGGGCAGGCGGGTGAAGGTGTAGTAGTTGAAATGCATGCGTACCGGTTCGGCGGGCAGCACGGCACGCTGGGCGAGCACGGAGACCCATGCCGCGTCGCCGAGGCTGCGGCGGGCGTCCGCGTGCTGCCGGACCAGGCCGTCCAGGGACTCGTACCGGCCGGACGACCACGGCACCACGACCGGTACGACGTGGAAGAGGCAGCCGACGGTTTCCCGGTACGCCGGCTCCCGGCCCGAACGAACGTCGTAGACCACGAAGTCGCCGGCCGGCGCGAAGCAGCGGCCCAGCACCAGGGAGTAGGCCGCCAGCAGCGGTGCGGCCGGGTGTACGCCGAGTTGCTCGGCGTACCCGCGCAGCGCCCGCAGCCGGTCGCCGTCGACCACCGCGCGGTCGACCCGCGGCCCGGTGTCGCCCTCGCCGGGCGCGATGGTGTCGAGCGGGACCAGCCCGGCGGCGATACTTCGCCACCTGCCCAGGGTCTCGGGGCGGTCGAAGGTGTCCGCAACCGCGGACGCGTAGTCGGCGAAGGTCGGCCGGCTGCTCGGCTCACCGGGCTCACCGTCGTCCAGATAGGCCCGCACCATCCGGCTCAGCGCGATACCGGCGCCGACACCGTCGACGGCGACGTGGTGCGCGCCCAGCACGGCGTGCCATGTCCCGTCCTGGTCTTCGACCAGCAGGTGCCGCACCAGCTCGTCGTCCAGGAGCCGGTACGGGTGGCGTACGTGGGCATCCACCAGATGGGTCAGTGATTCCGGCCCGCCGAGCCGGACGATCTCGACGTCGGTCCGGCCGCGCGCCAGCTCGCACAGGTACGGCCGGCCGTCCCGCAACACCAGCCGGGTCCGCAGCGCCGGTTCACCGCCCACCACGGCGGCCACCGCGCGCTGCCAGCGAGCCACATCCAGATCGCGACCGAGTGGCACGGAGAAGGCCAGCGAGTGCGTGGCCTCGGCCGGCCGGCGCAGGTATTCCAGCACGAGGTCGCGCTGCGTCACGGTCGGCGTCAGCACCTGCTCCACCTCGGATACCGCGATGTTCAGCAGGCTCGCCGCCGTCTCCCGAATGTCCTCCGTGGCGGCGGTGCCCTCGTCGGCATCGAGCAGCGGGCGGGCCGGCTCCCCTGGCCGCCCCGGGTACGGCGCGGCCGGATCCGTCGCGATGGCGGCTAACCCGTCGCTGAACAGGTCGGCCAGCATCCGCACCAGTCCCGGCGCGACGCGGTGGCCGTCGTACTGCAACCGCAGGTCCAGGCCGGACCCGTCAGGACTGGCGATGACGTAGACGGAGAGCGGGAAGTTCGCCTCCTCGTACATGCCCATCGGGGTCACGTCGATGCCGTCGATCCGGCCAAGGTCGGACAGCCCCCGGAACCGGACGAAGTTGAAGGTCGTCTCCACCGCCGCGCCGCGCCCGACCAGGCGACGAATGACCGCGTACGGCACCAGCCGGTGTGGCAGCAGCGCTGTCTCCTCCTCGACGACCTGGCCGACCAGCTCGCGCCAGGTGCCGCCGGCAGGTGTGAGCCTGAACGGCACGGTGTTCAGGAAGAGCGCGGCGTCCCGCTCGGCACCGGGCAACTCCGGACGGCCGTTCACGATGAGCCCGGTGACCACGTCGCCGTACGGAGCCAGCTGGCTGAGGGCCCAGACGTGGACGGCGAGGGCGAGGTGCTTGACCGAGACGCCCTCGGCCCGGGACACCGCCAGGAGCCGGGCCGCGACCGTGGATGCGACGGCCAGGTCAAGGTGCTGGGCACGTAACCGGGGATCGGCCGGCAGGGGCCAGCGCGGCAGGGTTGCGGGCTCGGCGCCGGCCAGCTTCTCCGACCACCACGACCGATGCCGCGCGGACTGGGAGGCGAGACGTTCGGCCCGGACGAACGCCCGGTACGGGTCCCCGGTTGGCTCCTCGGGCCTGGATCGCTCCGGCGCGGCGTACCGGCGCAGCCACGCCCCGAGGAGCGTCACCAGGCTGTACCCGTCCACCGTGGCGTGCTGGAAGCTCACCCCCAACGTGAAGCCGTCCGGCCGGTCGAAGGCCACGGTCCGGAACAGCGGTGGGACGTCGAGGTCGATCGGGGTGCTCTGCTCGGCGATGAGCCAACGGCGCACCCGCACAGCGTGCTCCTGCTCCGGCAGTGCCCGGTGGTCGACCAGCTCGACCGGCAGGGTCGCCCTCCGGCGGACCACCTGCAACGGCTCGCTGTAGGTGACGAGATCGAACCCGGTGCGCAGCACGGGGTACACGTGGACGATCTGCTCGGCGGCGGCCCGCAGCCGCGCCACGTCCAGCGGCAACCGCACATGGTAGGCCGCGACATCGTGGTACATCGCGGTGCCCGGTTCCATCGACGAGTGGAACAGCATGCCCTGTTGCAGAGCGGTCAACGGGTACGCGTCGACGAGTTCCGGCGGCAACCGGCGCCGGTCGGCTTCGGCGACGAGTGCGAACGGCGCCGGTACGGCGGCACCGTCGACCGGCCGTACAGGACCAGAATCCGGCTCTGCCGGCGTCGGTGTCCCGGCAGCGAGGCCCGCGCCGGCGGTCACCTCCGGCGCCAGGGCGGCGATCGTCCTGTGCCGGTAGAGCTGTTGCAACGTCACGGCCACGCCCCGCTCGGCTGCTGCGGCGACGACCTGGATGGCGAGCAGCGAGTCGCCGCCAAGCGCGAAGAACGTCTCGGTGCGCGCCACCGCAGCTGCAGGGATCCCCAGTACCTCCGTCCAGATCTCCACCAGGATCGCCTCGAGGTCGGTGCCGCGCGGACGCCCGCGTGGTTCGGTCATCTCAGTGCTCCTCCGCCGCGCCCTGCCGGGCGGGCGCTGCGCCGGCGTCGCCTGGCGGTGCGCCGTTGCCCCGGGCGGCCCGCCGCGAGCGGAGCCGGTGCGGGCTGGCCACCTGCGGGTCGGCCGGATTCACCCGGGCCGCCGGGCCACCGACCGGGTGGGCCACCGCCGGAGCCGGAGCCGGACCCGCGGCGGTGGACAGCCGCTCGGCCTGGGTGGCGATCGTCGGGTTGGTGAGCAACTGGACCAGCGTCAGGCGACCGGGAAATTCGCTCTCGATCAGCTGGTGCAGTCGTTGCAGCAGGATCGAGTTGCCGCCGACCTCGAAGAAGTTGTCCCGCACCCCGACCGTCGACGGGCCGAGCACCCGTACCCACAGCTCGGCAATCCGTCGCTCGAGGTCGGTGCCGGGCGGTTCCAACCGGGCCAGCGTGGCACGGGATGCCTCGGCCGGCGGCTCGGGCAGGGCCAGCCGATCGACCTTGCCGCTCGGAGTGAGCGGGAACTCGTCCAGGTACACGTACGCGCTCGGCACCATGTAGTCCGGCAGCGTCCGGGCGACGAACGCCCGCAGTTCCCCGGCGGAGGCCCGAGTTCCCGTCCCGCGCACATAGGCGACCAGGCGTGTGGCGTCGGCCTCCCCGCGTGCCGCCACGACGGCGTGGTCGACCGCGGGGTGCCGGGCGAGCGTGGCGGCCACCTCGGCGGGCTCCACCCGGAACCCCCGGATCTTGACCTGGTCGTCGAGCCGGTTGAGGAACTCCAGTTCGCCGTCGTGCCGCCAACGCGCCCGGTCGCCGGTGCGGTACATCCGGCCACCGGGCTCCGGAGCCAACGGGTCTGGACAGAACCGGGCAGCGGTCAGCGCCGGCTGCCCGAGATAGCCGCGAGCCAGTCCCTCGCCACCTATGCACAACTCGCCGGCGACGCCTACCGGCACCGGCTTGAGATGCCGGTCGAGCACGTACACCCGGCAGTTGGCGATCGGCCGCCCGATCGGCACCCGGGCCGGCCAGGTGGTCGACGGTGCACGCAGTTCGTACGCGGTGACGCAGTGGGTCTCGGTGGGACCGTACTGGTTGACCAGTACCCGATCGGTGGGTCGGGCGAAGAGTCTGGCGATGTCGTCGTTGACCGTGAGCTGCTCACCGGCGCTGATGTACTCCGTCACCGTGTCCAGGTCGGGCGCGGCGGTGGCTGCCGCATGCTGTCGGAGCGCCGCGGGCGACAACACGAAGCAGCCGATCCGTTCCTCGGCGACGAACCGCACGCGGGCGCTGGGATCACGCCGGACGTCGTCGGGCGGGAACACGAGGGTACGACCCGCAGCGAGGGTGTAGAAGATGTCGAGAAACGACATGTCGAAGCTGAGCGGCGGAAACTGCATCGTGGGTTGGTCGGTCAACGTCGACCGGTCCAACTGCCAGCGGATGAGGTTGACCAGGGCTCGGTGCGGCATCGCAACGCCCTTGGGGGTGCCGGTCGAACCACTCGTATAAATCACATACGCAAGATTCTCCGGCCCCACCCCCGACTCGAACGGCTCACCCACCACCCCCACCACGTCCTCCAACACCACCACCACACCCCCAAACCCCGCCAACCGACCCACCACATCCCGACCCACCACCAACACCCCCACCCCCGCATCCGCCACCATCAACTCCAACCGCCCCACCGGATACTCCGGATCCAACGGCACATACGCCCCACCCGCACACAACACCCCCAACAACCCAACCACCAAACCCACCGACCGACCCACCATCACCCCCACCCGAACCTCCGGACCCACCCCCAACCCCCGCAACACCCCCGCCAACCCCCACGCCCGACCCAACAACCCCACAAACGACAACTCCACCCCACCACCACGCACCGCCACCCCACCCGCACCAAACCCACCACGCCCCACCACCAACCCATGCACACAACCACCCACCCCCCACCACACCCGAGAACCCGCCCACTCCCCCACCACCCGACCCCACTCCCGCACCGACAACAACGGCAGCGACGACAATGGTTGGGCGGGCGCCGCCAGGGCGGCGCCGAGCAGTGTGCGGAAACTGTCGACGAGGCACCGGACGGTGTCGGCCTCGAACAGGTCGGTGGCGTACTCGACGGTGCCCTTGACCCCGGCGGAACCAGCCGCCAGGAACAGGGACAGGTCGAGCTTGGCGGTGCCGGTGGTGACCGGCAGGATCTCGGCGGCGAGGTTGTCGAACGCCGGCAACGCGTCCTCCTCCTGCCACGACGCCAGCACCTGTACCAGCGGCGTCCGGCTGACGTCCCGGGGCAGACGCAGCACCTCCACCACCTTCTCGAACGGGACGTCCTGCCGGTCGTACCCGTCGAGACAGCTGTCTCGCACCCGCGCGAGCAGGTCGGTGAGGCTCGGATCGCCGGACAGGTCCACCCGCAGCGGCAACGTGTTGACGAAGAAGCCGATGGTCCGGGCGAACTCGGACCGTCCCCGGCCGATCGTCGGTACGCCGATGACGACCTCGGACTGTTCGGCGTACGTGGCCAGGGTGCGGGCGTAGACCGCCAGCACCACCATGAACGGCGTGACACGGCGGGCTCGCGCGAATTCGGTGAGTTCGACGCCGAGCGCCGCGTCCAGGGTGAACTCGAACGTCGCCCCGGCGAACGTCTGGACCGCCGGCCGAGGATGGTCCGGTGGCAGCGCCAGTGCACCGGGCGCACCGGCCAGCACGGCCCGCCACTCCGCCAGCCGTCCGGCGAAGTCGGCATCGCGCATCTCGGCGCGCTGCCACCGGGCGAAGTCGCGGTACTGCAGGACGGCAGACGGCAGGTCGGCCGGTACATCGGCCCGGCGTGCCCGGTACAGTTCGGCGAGTTCGGAGAGCATTATCGCGAGCGAGCTTCCGTCACAGGCGATGTGGTGTACGGCGAGCATCAGGACGTGATCGGCGGTGGCTCGGCGGAACAGCACGCAGCGGGTGATCGGTCCGGCCACGAGGTCGAACGGTTGCCGGGCGACCTCGGGCAGCAGCCGGTCGAGGGCGCGTTGCGCGGTGGCGGCGGGCAGCCCGGCGAAGTCGACGACGGGTACGGTCAGCCGTGCGCTAGTCACCTCCTGGCAAGGTTCACCGCCGCGCGCCGGAAACCGGGTACGCAGGATCTCGTGCCGATCGACCAGCGCGGTCACGGCATCCAGCAGCGCGGCGACGTCCAGCTGGCCGCGTAGTCGCAGCGGCACCGCCACGTTGTAGAAGGCGCTGGCGGGCTCCAGCCGGTTCAGAAACCACAGCCGCTCCTGCCCGGCCGAGAGCGGAGCCGCCGGTCCCGGGCGCACCGGCTCGACCTGCTGCGCTGCCGGGCGCGCGGGCAGCGGCGGCGCCGTCCGGACCCGCTCCGCCAGGTCGGCCAGGGTGGCGGCACCGAGTACGTCGCTCACCGCGACAGCTACCGACAACTCGTCGCGCAACCGCAGCTGCACCTTTGCCGCCAGCAGGGAATGGCCACCGAGTTCGAAGAAGTTGTCGGACGGGTGAAGCTGATCCGGTGAGATGTCCAGGACAGCGGCCCAGATCCGAGCCACGACCGCGACCGGATCGCCGATCGGCGGGTCCGCCTCTCGCCGCCCCAGGGCCGGACTGTCCATGGGCTTCCCTTCCGACGCCGAGAGCGCCTTGCTAGGCGGCGCCGCCGGCGGCGGGCCAGATCGGTGATCGTGGCTGGTCGAGTCGCCGTCGCACGGGAGCCGCAGAGCCCAGGCATCGACGGTCGGGCGGTGACGGGCCACCCCGGCTCCGCCCCTCCGCCGGCCGGCTCCGACGCCGTGTGGCGCACCGACTCCACCAGAACCGCGGCGGTGCCTCCGGGATCGCCGTCCCGTCGGCGGACAACCCCGGCGATGCCGGCGGACGCCGGACATCCATGGACGACTACATAACCAGCTGCGCAGCGGGCCGGCAAGGGCGGCAGCAGGCCGCTGACCTGCGCCTTGGCCGCGCCGGTGGCGTCCAGATGGCGCAGTGGTGGGGGGCCGGTGCCCCAGGTCGAAAGACTGGCCGCCATAGCCGGTCGGGATGGTTCGTCCACGGAGGAAAGCATGGAAACTCGCGCACGGGACGCGGCGCGGACCGCGACCGCAGGCAGGTCCGGTGGCCTGATCGGGGCGCGGTGGACTTCTCGCTGACCGACGCGCAGCGCGACCTGTGCGCGCGGGTCACGCACTTCGCGAGAACCGAACTCGGCGACCGAGCGGCCGAGCATGATCGCGCGGGAACGCTCGACCGTGCGGGCTGGCGCAAGTGCGCGGATTTCGGGCTCCTGGGCTGGCCAGCACCGGTCCGGCACGGCGGCGCCGACCTTGATCCGCTCACCGCGGCGCTGGCCTACGAGGCATTCGGTTACGCCTGCCGGGACAACGGCCTGGTGTTCGCCGTCAACAACCACGTCTGGGCCTGCATGAGCTACCTCGTCGAGCACGGAACCGAGTCCCAGCGCGCCCGCTACCTGCCGTCGATGTGTGACGGGTCCCTACTGGGCGCGCACGCGGTGACCGAGCCGGGCAGCGGATCGGACGTGTTGTCGATCACCACGACCGCCCGGCGGGACGGCGACGGGTACGTCCTCGACGGCGAGAAGACCTTCATCAGCAACGGTACCGAGGCCGACCTGTTCGTGGTCTTCGCCCGCACCGGCGCCGACGAGCCCGCCCAGGACGCGCTGTCGGCCTTCCTGGTCGAGCGGAGCAATCCCGGGCTCGTGGTCAGTCGGGCAATCGGCAAGATCGGACTTCGCGGGTGCCCGATGGGCGAACTGGTGCTGTCCGGTTGCCGGGTGGGCGCGGACGCGTTGTTGGGCCGGGAAGGTGCCGGGTACCGGCTGTTCACCCTGGGCATGGACTGGGAGCGCGGCCTCATGTTCGCCACCCAGGTCGGCGTGCTGCGCCGGCTCTTCGAGACCTGCGTCGCGTACGCCGGCGAGCGCCGTCAGTTCGGCCGGCCGATCGGCACCTTCCAGTCCGTGGCGCACCGGATCGCGGACATGCGGATGCGCCTGGAACTCGCACAACTGCTGCTGTACAAGGTCGGCTGGCTCAAACGGGAGCGGCGACTGGCGGTTCTGGAGACCTCGCTGTTGAAGCTCTTCGTCAGCGAGTCGCTGGTCGGCAGTGCGCTCGACGCCGTACAGCTACACGGGGCCCGGGGTGTGGTGAACGACCTCGACATCGAACGCGAGTTGCGCGACACGATCGCCACGACCGTCTACGGCGGCACGTCCGAGATCCAGCGCAACATCATCTCGTCTCTCGTCGGCCTGCCCGTACCCTAGGAGCCCGCGTGCCCCAGCAGACCATCAGGCTGCTCACCCCTGTCCCGGCCCAGCTGTCCAGTCAGCTCAGTTCGCGAATCCACTTCGTGTCCGAAGCAATCACCGGGTTCCGGCTTGAACACGACGCCGACGAGATCGTCGCGGTGACAGTCGATGTCGCGGCCGTCGACGGGGCGGACCTCGCCCGGCGGCTCAACGAAATGATCGCCGACGACGTACTCCCGCAACGGCTGTCGCAGCCCCGAGTGGTCTGGCGGTCCGGGCAGCCGGACCGACTGCCCCGGGACGTCTTCGCGGAACTGGTCGACCGCGGCATCGCGACACCGGTCGGCGAGGGCCAGGTGGCACTCGGCACACCGATGCTCGAACTGATCGACTACCTTGACGGCCGGCTGCGTGCCCTGATCGCCTCGGCAGGCGGGGTGGAACGCCGATACCCGACGCTGATCCCGACGGCGGCACTGCACCGGTGCGGCTACTTCGCCGCCTTCCCCCAGCACGTGATGTTCGCGACCAGGCTCCGCACCGACCTCGACACCTACCGCTCGTTCGCCGCCGGGATGAATGGCGAGGCGGGTCCCGGCCCGTCGACCCTGCGGCACTGCGCCAACCTGGACTACTGCCTGCCGCCGACGATGTGCTTCCACACCTTCCACGAGCTTTCGGGCCGCTCCCTCGTCAGGCCGGAGACCGCGATCACCAGCCGAGGGCGCTCGAACCGGCACGAGTCGCGGTACCACCGCTCACTGGAACGGCTGTGGGACTTCACGATCCGGGAGGCGGTTTTCCTCGGCGGCCGTGAATGGGTGCTCGGACGGCGCGACGCGCTGCAACGCGCGGCCTACGACCTCGTGACCGAACTCGGCCTGACCGGCCGCTGCGAGGTCGGCAACGATCCGTTCTTCGCCGCACCGGACACGGTCGAGCGGATCTGGTCACAGCGCCTGCTCGAGGTGAAGTACGAGCTGCGGATCGCCGTGGCGCCGGACCACACGGTCGCCGCCGGATCCTTCAACTTCCACGACCGGTTCTTCGCCGAGTCGTTCGGCATCACCCTGCCGACAGGCGAGACGGCACACACTGCCTGTGCGGGGTTCGGACTGGAACGGCTGGCGTACGCGTTCGCCTGCCAGCACGGCATCGAACCCGCCGAGTGGCCGGAGCCGGTACGCGAGTACCTGGTCACCCGTAGTCTCCGGCCGTGACCACGCACGCCACAGATCGAGAACAGGGGGAGACATGGCATCAGCTGTGCGCCGGGTCGGCGTGGTCGGTGCCGGCACGATGGGCATCGGTGTCTCGCACGTGTTCGCCCGGGCCGGACTGCCGGTCGTACTGGTGGACATCCGGGCGGAGGCGCTCAGTCGCGCCCGCGCCGAGATCGCGAACGAGGCACGCACACTGCCCATGCTGACCGGCGCGCCACGGGTGCCGGTCGACGAGGTACTGGCACACATCTCGTTCGAAACCGACCTGAAGTCGTTGGGTGGTGTCGACTTCGTGGTGGAGAACGTCTCCGAACGCTGGGAGGTCAAGCAGCCGCTCTACGTCCGACTCGACGAGGTCTGTCCACCAGGCTGCGTCCTCGGGGTCAACACCTCCGCCATCCCGATCACCCGGCTCGCCGGTCAGACCGGTCGCCCGGGCCAGGTGATCGGAACCCACTTCATGAACCCCGCGGCGTACAAGCCGCTGGTCGAGGTGATTCGTGGATTCCACACCCAGCCGGACACCGTGGCACTGACCCGCTCACTGCTCGCCGACATCGGTAAGGACTCGATCGTCGTGGCCGACTCCCCGGGGTTCGTCACCAACCGGGTCCTGATGCTCACCATCAACGAGGCGATCTTCCTGCTGCAGGAGAAGGTAGCGTCGGCCGCCGAGATCGACCGCCTGTTCCGGGAGTGCTTCGGTCATCGGATGGGCCCCCTGGAAACCGCCGATCTGATCGGGCTCGACACGGTGCTCGACTCGCTCGCCGTACTCGTGCAGAGCTTCGAGGATCCGAAGTACCGACCGTGTGTCCTGCTCAAACAACTCGTGTCGGCCGGACGACTGGGCCGCAAGGCGGGTGCGGGTTTCTTCGAGTACGAGGGCCGGGACGGCAACCATGGCTGAGGAGGTCAGAGTGGACGACCTGAAGCTGATCCGCGAGTTCGTCGGCCAGCATCTCAACAGCATGCCGATCACCGACACCCGGGACCTGTTCGCGGCCGGGTACGTCAACTCGCTGTTCGCGGTTCAGTTGGTGATGTGGCTGGAACGGACCTTCTCGTTCTCGATGACCGACAAGGATCTCGACCTGGAAAACCTGCGGTCGATCGACCGGGTCGCGCGGTTGGTGGCGGCGAAGCGGGCCGCCGCCAGCGGCGTGGCCGGCTGACGCAGCGGCCGGCGACCTGATTCATGACCAGCACCATGGAGGTCGAGACCGCGATTGCGGTGCTGCGCGACGAACTCGCGGACACCGCCGCCATTGCCCGGGCAGAGGCCGCCGGCGCCATCCCGGATACCCTCCTCGACCGGCTCGCGGCGGCCGGACTGCTGGCCTGGACCGGCGGCCTCGGCGGCGCGGGACCGTCCGCGACCGACCTCGGCCGGTACTGCGAGCAACTCGGCTACTCGTGGATGTCCTTGCTCAGCGTGCTGACGGCGCACACGATGAGCGTGGCGGCGATCCTGCGTTGGGGCCGCGGGGCGCTCGGCGCGTGGCACCCCGCTCGGTCGGGTTCGCCGTACCCCCTGCTCAGTTTCGCCCTCAGCGAGCCCGACACCGGCAGCGACGCGCACGGGATAACCACCCTGGCCGAGGACGTACCCGGTGGCTACCGCGTGACCGGCCGCAAGACGTGGTTGAGCGGTGGCCGGCGGGCAGCCGCGTTCCTCGTCTTCGCCCGGACCGCCGACGGGCCGGCGGCGCTGCTGGTCGACCGGGACACCCCGGGCCTGCGGGTGACCGGGATCGACGGCCTGCTCGGGTTCCGCGCGGCGATGCTGGCCGGGGTCGAGCTGGACGGCTGCCACGTGCCCGAGGGCAACCGGGTCGGCCGGCCCGGCTACGGCATCTCGCACGTCGCGGCGACCGCACTCGACCACGGACGGTACTGCCTGGCCTGGGGCGGGGTCGGTCTGGCGCAGGCATGTCTGGACGCATCGGTCGCACACACCCGGACGCGGCACCAGTTCGGGGTGCCGCTGCTCGACCACCAGTTGGTGCGCCGCCAGGTGACCGACATGATGGTCGATACGACCGCTGCCCGGCTGCTCTGCGCCGAGGCCGCTCGGTTGCGCGACGACCGGGCACCCGAGGCGCTGATCCACACCGCCATGGCGAAGTACCTCGCTGCCGGGGTGGCGCAGCGGGCGGCCCACGCCGCAGTACAGCTGCACGGCGCCATCGGATGTAGTGGCCGCTCGCCGGTCGAGCGGTACTACCGGGACGCGAAGGTACTCGAGCTGATCGAGGGCAGTACCGAGATACACCAGGTCTCCATCGCTGAGCACGCGCAGCGGTTCAGCACACCCCGGACGCGGACCGCACGGCGGCCGCTCTTCTGACGATGCGAGTACTCATGTCCACGAACGAAACGGTGTCGACCACCGAACGACGACCAGCCGAACCTCCGATCAAGTGTCTCGTCTGGGATCTGGACGAGACGCTGTGGCACGGCATCCTGCTCGAGGACCTGACGGTTCGGCTTCGCGCCGACCTCGTCGCGGTGATTCGCGAGCTCGACCGGCGGGGTGTCCTGCACTCGGTCGCGAGCCGCAACGAACCGGCCGCCGCGCTCGCCGAGCTGCACCGGGCAGAGATCGCGGACTACTTCCTGCACCCCCAGATCGGCTGGGATTCCAAGGCGACCTCGGTAACGGCGGTCGCGGACGCACTCGGTATCGGGCTCGACTCCCTCGCCTTCGTCGACGACGATCCGGTCGAACGCGCCGAGGTGGCCTTCAACCATCCGGCAGTCCGCTGCTACCACCCGGACGAGATGCCGGCCCTGCTGCACCGGACCGATCTGTTCCCGTCGGCGACCACGCCGGAGGCGGCACGCCGACGGGAGTACTACCGCGGTGACATTGCCCGCGCCGAGGCGGAGGCGGCCTTCGACGGGTCCCGGATCGACTTCCTGCGCTCCCTACACATGCGGCTGACCGTGGCGGCGGCCCGGCCGGCGGACCTCGACCGGATCCACGAACTCGTGCTCCGTACCAACCAGCTCAACTCGACGGGTCGGGTCTTCAGCCACGAGGAACTGCGGGCCTGTCTCGACTCTGACCGGTACGAGTCGGTGGTGGTCGAGTTGACGGACCGCTTCGGTGCGTACGGCACGATCGGTTTCGTACTGGTCGAACGATCACCGCACACTTGGTCGATCAGGCTCATCCTGACGTCGTGCCGGGTCCTGTCCCGTGGGATCGCTGGAGTCCTGCTGCAACTGCTGGCCAACCGGGCCCGGGCGGCGGGTGTGGCGTTGCGCGCCGAATTCGTCGACACGGGACGCAACCGCCCGATGTTCGTCGCCTTCCGGCTGGCCGGCTTCCGTCCGTTCAGCATCGATGCCGCCGGGGTGACCAGTCTCGAGTGCGATACCAGCGTCATCCGCCCACTGCCGGAACACCTGACGATCGTGCCGTGGCGATGACCGCCGCCCGGCGCTACCGGTGCTGGCTGGTCGGGTACGGTTCGCTGCTGGCCGGGTGCGGAGAGATCCTGCTGCGCCGCGGGCACCGGATCGCGGCGGTGATTTCCCGGGCCGGAGCCGCCCGGGATTGGGCTACCGAGCACGGCATCGCCTGCTTCGACACCATCGCGCGGGTGACCGCGGCCCGCCCGGACCACCTGTTCAGCATCGTCAATCCGGACGTGTTGAGCGCCGCCGAGCTGGCCACGCCATGCCAGCTGGCGATCAACTTCCACAGCTCTCCGCTGCCGCGGTACGCGGGGGTGCATCAGACCTCCTGGGCGATCGTCAACGGAGAGACCACGTACGGCGTGACCTGGCATCTCATGACCAGCCAGGTGGACGGCGGCGACATGCTGGCCCAGCGCCGGTTTCCGGTGGCCGACGACGAGACGACGTTGACCCTCGGCATGAAGTGTCACGACCACGGGCTGGCCGCGTTTGAAGCGCTACTGGAGGACCTGGAAACCGATCGCCTGCGACCGGAACGTCAGGATCTCAGCCAGCGCACCTACTATCCGCGCCGGCGACGCATGCCGGCGTCCGGCCTGGTGCGCTGGGACCGGCCTGCCGTCGAGGCCGAGCGGCTGTGCCGGGCCGCGGACCTGGGAGCCTTCGACAACCCCTTCGGCGCCCCGAAAATCCTCGTCCGGGACCGGTGTGTGGTTCTCCGCCGGTCCCGGGTCAGCGCCGGCCCGGGCGCCCCACCCGGGACGGTGGTGGCGCTCGGCACCGAGATGGCACAGATCGCCACGGCGGACGGCGACCTCCTGGTCGACGGGCTGGTCGACCTGTCCGGCGGGGAGATCGGGGTGGGTACCTGGGCGGGTGAGCTGAACCTGTCCGAGGGCGACCTGCTGCCCTGCCCGGACTCCGCCACCCTGGACCACGCCGAGCGGCTCTCGGCCTGGTACGGCGCCGACGAGGAGTACTGGGCGGCCCAGCTGGCCACCGTCGGCCCACAGTGGTTGCCCGTACCGCGTTCCGAGCGGACCGACACGCTGGCGGTCCGGCCCAGCGTCACCACGCCACTTCCCGGAGATCACCCATCGGAACTGGATCCGTGCGACGAGAGTTCGCTGTCGGTCCGCCTGCTGGCCGGCTGGCTGGAGCACGCCGCGCAGTTCGGCCCAGCCCGACAGACCGTGTGGTGGAGCCACCCGGCGCTCCGGGCTGCGGTCGGCGCACTGTCTCCGCTCTACGCGACCGCTGTCCCGGTCACGGTCGCGGCGCCCGACGCCGCCTCGGTCGGCCAGGCGCTGCGCGCGGGGCGTTCGCACGGCACGTTCCCGCTCGACCTGCCGGTGCGGTACCCGACCCGCCGGCTCGGCGACCGGATCCGCCCGGCGGTCGTGTTCGCGGTCGCCGACGGGACGCCGTCCCTGCCGCCGGCCGATCTACACGTCTCCCTCGACCTGGCGGCCGGCCGCGTGCACGTCTCGTCCCACGACGACGCGTTGCGGTTCGCCGCCGCGCAGGTGGTGATGACCGCCGCTGCGAGCGTGGCCGCCGGCTGAGCCGCGCCGACAAGGCCGGGTTACCCGGCGGCGGCGACCAGCTCGGCCAGGATCCGTACGTTCGGTTCCGCCAGGACCGTCTGGTGGGTGCCGGGTACGGCGTGGCTGCGTACCTCGGCCACGACCGATGCCCAGCCCAGGCTGGGATCGGTGGCCGACCTCGTCGCGTCCGCCGCCCGGTAGACGTGCACCGCGCCGGGGTAGGGCTTGGGCACGAAACGTTCCGTGGCGTCGGCGACGCCTCGCGCGACGAGCACCAGCTCCGCCAGGCGGCGACGTTCTTCGTCGTCCGCGGCGCTGCCCGAGGCGGTGGCCCGCAGCCACCCCGCGACCAACGCGATCCGGTCCGCCGCCGGCCGGTCGGCGAGGTCGGCCGGGAAGGCCGCCAGCGTGGCGGCGGGCAGGTCGGGTTCGTCCAGCAGCAGCGGGAGCAGCTCCGAGTCCGGCAGCACCACCGGCCGATTCGGAACCGGTGCGTACGCGTCGATCACGCCGACGAACTCCACCCGCTTGCCGAGTTCGGTCAGTTGGCGGGCCATCTCGACGGCGATGATGCCGCCTGCGGACCACCCGCCGAGTCTGAGCGGGCCGTCCGGCCGCACCCGGGCGATCTCATCGATGTAGCGGGCGGCCAGCTCCTCCACGTCGGGGCACCGCCCCACCCCCTCGACCAGCGCGGGGGCCTGGAGTCCGTACGAGGCGACGTCCGGTCCGAGACACCGGGCGAGGTCGTAGTAGCACAGCGCCGTACCGCCGAGTGGGTGAATCCAGAAGTATGTGCCGGCTCGGGCGACCCCGTGTAGGGGTACCAGCACCGACGTCCGTGCCGCCGCACCCGGGTCGTGGGCGGCGATCACCTCGGCGAGCCGTTCCACCGTGCTCGCCTCGACCACGGTGTGCAGGGGCAACGCCACCGCGAAGACCCGTCGGATCTGTGCCACCAGGTGTACGGCCAGCAGCGAGTGGCCGCCCAGGTCGAAGAAGCTGTCCCGGACGCCGATCCGGTCCACGCCGAGCAGTTCCTCCCATAACGCGGCGAGTCTTCGTTCGGTTTCGGAACGCGGAGCGAGGTACGGCACGGCAAGCTCCGGACGGGCGTGCCGGGTGCCCAGGCCGGCGCTGGCGACCCCGCCCGGCAGGTCCGCATCCCACCGATCGCGTACCCACTGGCGCAGCCGGTGTCCGAGGTCACCGGTCGACACGACCGTCTGGACCGGTGGCCCGGCGGCGAGAATCCGGGACAGCACCTCCTGCCCGTCCGCTCCGTCCAGCGCCAGCTCGACGAGGTCGCGCCCCAGCAGCGGCTCTTCGCCGCGCGCCGCGGCGGTCCGCCAGCCCTCCCAGTTGACCGCCGCCCACGGCACGCCGGTCAGCCGCCGCTGCCGGTGCGCGAACAGGTCCAGGTACGTGTTCGCCGCCGCGTACAACCCGTAGCCGAACCCGCCCAGCACCGCTGACAGGGACGAGTTGAGCAGGACGAAGTCGAGCGATCGATCCGCCAACGCCGCCGCGAGTGCCGGAGCGCCCTCCACCTTGCTGCGCAAGTGCCGGTCGTAGGTCGCCGCGTCACCGGAGTCGAGGGCGACGGCACTGCCCTCGACGACGGTGCCGGCGGAGTGCACCACCCCGGCGAGCGGTCCGAATCGCGCCTCGGCGGTGGCGATCACCCCGGCGATGGCCGGCGGGTCCGCGACATCGGCGGCCAGTACCAGTACGCTGCCGCCGGCGTCCTCCAACGCCCGGACCTGGCGGATCCGGCGGCTCGTCAGGTCGGTCGCCGGATGCTCGGCCAGCCACCGGTCCCACGCCGCGCGATCCGGTAGCGCCCGCCGGTGCACCACCACCAACCGGGCCGACGCGGCCCGGGCCAGGTACTCGCCGATAGCGCCGCCGACGCCCTCCAGCCCGCCGACGATCAGGTACGTGCCCTGCTGGCGCAGTCGGGGCTCGGCCGACTCCAATCGGATCGGCTGGTACTCCTGCACCCACCGGTTGCCGTCGCGCAGCGCGACGGCAACCGGCGTGGGCGGCGCGGAGATCTCAGCGAGCACCTGGTTCGCGACCCGCTCCTCGGCCGCCACCGAGCCGTCCGGCGTGACGTCGACGACGCGGCAGGCGACATGGGGCATTTCCTGGGGGATAACCCGGCATAGTCCGGCCGTCATGCCGTGCTCGGGCACCAGGACCGGTTCCCCGGCGACAGCCTGGCCCCCACAGGTGAGAACCGTCAGCTCCACGGCGGCGGTGTGTCGGCGTCGGGCAATCGCCCGGGCCAGGTACAGGACGCTGTATACGGCCCGCTCCCGGACGTCCGGTCGTGGTCCCGGCACGGCGGCCAGGCAGTGCACGATCCCGACCGGTACGCCCGCCGCGTCGCCGCAGAGTGTCGCGAGCAGCCGCTCCAGGTCCGGTGCGGAGCCGGGGTCGAAGGTGAACACCGACGGCGCACGCTGCCCGAAGGGTCCGCCCGGAACCGCCCGCAATACCGGCTGCCCAGTGTCGGCCAGTAGGTCGGCCACCCTGGCGCCCAGGCCGTCGGCGTCGGCGACCACCAGCCAGCTCCCCACCCTGCCGGCGTCAGGTACGCCGACCAGCGGCTCCCGCCGCCAGGATGCGGTGTAGAACCAGTCGGAGATGTCGCCGCGCCGGCCGACCCGCTCCTCGCGGCGGTCCACCTCACCGGGCGGCGGCGGTTCCACCCAGTACCGCCGACGTTCGAACGGGTACGTCGGAAGGATCACCCGCCGCCGGCCCGGCTGGTGTACGGCCCGCCAGTCGATGTCGACGCCGAGCAGCCACAGCCGGCCCAACACCGTCACGAACCCGCGGTACACGTCGTCGGCCGACCCGTCCGGCCAGCAGGACATCGGCGCGGCGGCGTCCCGGGTGGCCGCCAGCACCTCGTTCGCCCGACGCCCGCCGGCCAGGTTGACGAGCTGGCAGGTCGGGTCCTGCGCGAGGATGCCGACCGCGCTGTCTGGGGTACCACGACCGGTGAACTCGGCAATCCAGAACGACGAGTCGGTGGCCTGCGCGTCGCCGATCCAGCCGGCGGTGATCGCGGAGAGGACGGGTATCCGTGGCGCGTCCGTCCGTACCCGGCGGACCAGCTGACCGAGTCCGTCGTCGGGCCCGCCATCCCGGGCGGCGGTCAGGGCGAGTGCGTCGGGCAGCGAGAAGACGCCGGCCAGGCAGCCCGCCAGCGCACCGCCCAGGCCGAACAGCGCGTCCGGGTGTACGCCGGCGTCCCGGAGCGACTGCGCCAGCGCGTACTGGGCCACGAAGGCGGCACAGCGACGCACCGGTGCCGGGGCGGTGACCGCGCCGGTCGCGAGCGCTTCGCGAACGGGCCGGACGAGGTTCGCTGGCAGCCGGTCGCAGGTGGCGAGGACGTGTTGCCAGTAGCCGGGTAGCGCCCTGCCGAGGGCCGCCGCCCGCCGGGCGGATTCGGCGTCGGGATCGTCATCGAGGAGGAACGTGACCGACGTGGGCTGCGCCGCGTCGTCGTGCCAGCTCGTCAGTTCGAGGTTCGCCGGGGCGGCGAGGAGTTGGGCGGCCTGTGCGGTGTCGTCGGCGACCACCACCCGCCGATGCGCCAACCCGGGCCGACCCACCTGCAACGTCCACGCCACATCCGCCAACGCCAACTCCGGCCGCCCCGCCAGAAAACCCGCCAACCGCTCCCCCGACACCGCCAACGCACCCGCACTCGCCGCCGACAACACCACCACCTCAGCCCGCCCACCACCAACCGAACCCACACCACCCCGCACACGCTCCGGCGCCTGCTCCACCACCACATGCGCATTCGTGCCGCCCATCCCGAAGGAACTCACCCCCGCCCGACGCGGACCCGAACCCGACCACCCCACCCGCTCCGCCGCCACAAAGAACGGACTCCCCGCAAACTCGATATTCGGATTCCCCCGCCGAAAATGCAGACTCGGCGGCACGACCCCCCGCTCCACCGCCAACACCGCCTTGATCAAACCCGCCACACCCGCCGCCGCATCCAGATGCCCCACATTCCCCTTCACCGACCCCAACGCACACCACGGCCGCACCCGACCCCGCCCCCCAAACGCCTCTACCAGCGCCGCCACCTCGATCGGATCACCGAGCGGGGTCGCGGTGCCGTGCCCCTCCAGGTACTGGACGGACTCCGGTGACACGTCAGCGGTGGCGAGCGCCTGCCGGATCACGGCGGCCTGGCCGCGCACGCTCGGGGCCGTGTAACCCACCTTCGCCGCACCATCGTTGTTCACCGCCGAACCCCGCAACACCGCATGCACCACATCCCCATCCGCCAACGCCTCCGACAACCGCCGCAACACCACCACCCCCACCCCACTACCCGGCACCGTCCCCCGAGCTGCCTCGTCGAACGGCCGACAATGCCCATCCGGCGACAACACCCCACCCTCCACGAACGGGTAACCCCGGGCCGGCACGAACAGCGCCGCCGCCCCGGCCAGCGCCATGTCGCACTCGCCCGCCAGCAACGCCTGCGCCGCCATGTGCACCGCCACCAGCGAGGTCGAACACGCCGTCTGCACCGACACCGCCGGCCCCCGCAGGTTCAACTTGTACGCCACCCGCGTCGCCACGTAGTCCTTGTCCAGCGCCAAGGCCAGTTGCAGTCCGCTCACCCCCGGCAGCCGGTGGGCACCAGGCGCCACGTTGTTCCATGCGTAGTCGCCGAAGCCAACCCCCGCGTACACGCCCACCGCACCCTCGAACCGCGCCGGATCATGCCCCGCCCGCTGCAACGCCTCGACCGCACACTCCAAAAACACCCGATGCTGCGGATCCAACAACTCCGCCTCCCGCGGCGAAAATCCGAAAAACCCCGCATCAAACCCATCCACCCCCGCCACCACACCCGCCCGCCGCACATACCCCGGCGCCGACACCACCTCCGCCGCCAACCCCGACGCCACCAACTCAGCAACCGACAACGTCGAAATCGACTCCACACCCCCACACAAGTTCTCCCAGAACTCCTCCACCCCCACCGCACCCGGAAAACGACAACTCATGCCCACGATCGCGAGTGGTTCCCGGGTGCCGGCCCGGCGTCGGGTCGCCGGCCGGTCCGGCGTCGGCTCGACGCCATCCCGGGTGGCAGCTCCGGAGGCGCCTCCGGACAGGTGGGCGGCGAGCGAGGCGACCGTCGGGTACCGGAACAGGTCGACGACTTCCACCGGGCGGTCCAGTCGCTCCTGCAACGTCGACCGGACCTGCATCAGAAGCAGCGAATGGCCGCCCAGGTCGAAGAAGTTGTCATGCCGGCCGGCCCGGTCCACGCCGAGCACGTCCCGCCACACCTCGGCCACGACGGCCTCGACGGAATCGAGTGGAGCGCCGGGCTCCGGCGCGCCCGCGTCCACCGCCGGCCGGGCCGGTACCTGGTCGGGTGCCGGCAGCGCCGCCCGATCGACCTTGCCACTGGCGTTTCGCGGCAGCTCGTCGAGCTGGAGCAGGCGTCCGGGCACCAGGTGTCGGGGTACCCGCTGGCTGAGCCCGGCGCGTACCTCGGCCGGCTCGGTGGCGCCGACGTAGCAGCCGACCAGGTACGAGTCGTGCACCGTCACCGCAGCGTCGACCACTCCGGGACAGGCCCGCAGTGCCGCCTCCACCTCGCCCAGCTCGATCCGGTAACCCCGCACCTTGACCTGGTGATCGCGGCGCCCCAGGAACTCCACCTCACCCCGCGCCGTCCACCGCACGAGGTCGCCCGTCCGGTACATCCGGGATCCGGCCCGACCGTAGGGGTTGGGCACGAAGCGCTCGGCACTGAGAGCGGGCCGTTCGACATAACAGCGGGCCAGGGACACCCCGGCGACGTACAGCTCGCCCGGCACGCCGACCGGGAGCAGCCGCAGGTCGCTGTCCAGCACATACAGCGTGGTGTTGAAAATCGGGCTACCTATCGGGATCCGACCCTGGACGTCCGTGTCGGGGAAGGAGTTCGCCGTGGTGACGGACGCCTCGGTCACGCCGTAGTTGTTGATGATCCGGGTCACCCCGGTCCGGGCGTACACCTGCCGCACGACCTCGGCCGGCAGTGCCTCGCCGCCGAGCACGGCCGTCTGGAGGTCGTCGGGAATCTGACCGGCCCGGAGCAGCTCGGCGGCCACGGTCGGTACGGTGGAGAGCACCCGTACTGGCACCGTCGCCGCACCCTCGGCGAGCCGCAGCGCGTCCGGGGCGAGGACGAGAGTGCCGCCGAGCGACAACGGTGCGAAGAATTCGTACACCGAGAAGTCAAAACACGCCGAGCAGGTCGACGAGAAACCGGCGAGTTCGTGGTCGGAGAAGAGGTGGCGGGCCCACGCCATCAGGTTGACCAGTCCGGCATGCTCGTTTACGGCGCCCTTGGGGACTCCGGTGGATCCCGAGGTGTAGATGACGTAGCAGGCGTTGCCGCCCGTCGCCCCGGATTCCACCGGCTCGGCCGACGCCTCGGCGATCCGGTCCCAGTCTTCGTCGATCCGCACGACGGGTAGCTCTTCCGGCAGCGCGGCCGAGAACTCGTCGTGGGTCACCACCGCTCGCGCCCCACTGTCAACGAGCATGAACGTCAGTCGGTCACTCGGGTACGTCGGGTCGAGGGGCACGTACGCGGCACCGGCCTTCAGCACCGCGTAGATGGCGACCATGAGATCGACGTCGCGCCGGGTACAGATACCCACCCGCGACTCGACGCCCACGCCCAATGCCCGCAGGTGCTGGGCCAACCGGTTGGACCGCACGTCCAGCTCGGCATAGGTCAACGATCGGACGCCGTCCACCACGGCCAGCCGGTCCGGAAACCGGGCCGCGCACTCGATGAACATTCCGTGCAGCGTCTCCTGGCCGAGGCCGGGGTGCCCGGTGTCGTTCCAGTCATCGAGCAGGCACCGACGCTCGTCGGCGCCGAGAAACGGCACCGCGTGCACCGGGCGGTCCGGATGCTCGACCACGGCGCGCGCCACGGTGCAGACCCGGTCGGCGAGCCGACGCATGCTGTCCGGCTCGAACAGCGCCGTCGCATATTCGAACGTGCACTGGACACCCTGCCCCGGGGTCTGGACCAGCACCACGTTAAGGTCGAACTTCGCCGTCTCGTTGTACACCAGCTCGTATCCGAGCTCCAGATCACCGAGTCGGATCCGTTCGGCGGGCGCGTTCTGGAGCACGAGCATGATCTGGAACAGCGGGTTGCGACCGGGATCGCGCGGCGGATCCAGCTCCTCGACGACGCGCTCGAACGGCACGTCCTGGTGGTCGTATCCGTCGAGACAGGTCCGGCGCACCCGCCGCAGGTATTCGCGGAATGTGGGTTGGCCGGCCAGGCTCGTCCGCAGCACGAGACTGTTGACGAAGAACCCGACGACGTTGTCCAGCTCCGGCCGGGTACGACCGGCGACCGGCGAGCCGACGACGACGTCATCGCGACCGGTGGACCGGGCGAGCACCACGGTGAAGACGGCCAGCAGCGCCATGTACAGCGTGGCCTGCTCGCCGTGGGCCAGCCGGGTGAGCCGTTCGGTGAGATCCTCGGGTAGCTGGAAAGTGTGTAGCGCCCCCCGGTGGTCGGCCACGGCAGGACGCGGGTGATCGGTCGGCAGCTCGGTCGGCTCGCACCCGTCGAGGGCGTCTCGCCAATATCTGACCTGCCGGGACAACGCCTCGCCGTGCATCCACTCGCGTTGCCATATCGCGAAATCACCGTACTGGACGGGCAGTGGTTCGAGGGCGGGCTCGCGGCCGGACGTCATCGCCGAATACAGCTCGGCAAGCTCACGAAAGTAGACGTCCTGCGACCACGCGTCGATGGCGATGTGGTGGGTGACCAGTGACAACAGGTGCTCGTCGGCACGTAGCCGCACGAGACCGTGCCGGATGAGCGGGTCGTGCTCCAGATCGAACGGCCGGCGGGACTCGGCCGCGGCCAGCCGAGC
This sequence comes from Plantactinospora sp. DSM 117369, assembly GCF_053764795.1. Classification (NCBI taxonomy): domain Bacteria; kingdom Bacillati; phylum Actinomycetota; class Actinomycetes; order Micromonosporales; family Micromonosporaceae; genus Plantactinospora; species Plantactinospora sp. DSM 117369. The sequence goes on from NZ_CM132446.1 coordinate 6,788,943, forward strand.
TGCCGCCCGCTCGGCCGCTGCCTCTGGAAGGTCCGCCAGGTCGACCACACGCAACGGAACCTCCCGGTGCGCCGCCACCCGAGAGGCCACCTCCCCGTCGACCATCGCGAAGTTGCTCCGCAACGACTCGTGCCGGTCGACCAGTGCCCGCAGAGCCCGGTCGAGCGCCGCGACGTCGAGCGCACCGCGCAGCCGGAGGATCATCGGTACGAGGTAGAAGCCGTTGTTCCGGTCCAACTGCTGGACCAGCCAGAGCCGGCGCTGTGCGTACGAGGCGGGGAGAAGGTAGCGGGAGTCGTCCTGCATCACAGTCCTTCGAACTCCTTGAGGGGCGCCAGGCGGTATGTTCCGTCCTCGTCCCGGGTCAACAGGCCGGCGTCTTGGGCTTCCTGGTCGACGAACAACTGCGTCGGCCGGAAGCCTGCCGCCACCCGTTTGTTGATCAGATCGACGGCGTACTGGATGCTGTCGTACACCCGCTCGGGATCGACCGCGGTGGTGGTCGGCTGGTTGTGCCCCACCGACTCGCAGAGCCGGTACACGCCGTGGTTCTCCGGTACGACGTAGCCGCAATCGCGGGCGACCCGGGGCAGGAAGTATCCGGCGGTGATCGGCTTGGCGCCGGAGGGCCGCACGCACGAATAGGCCGCATGGTTGGGGATGTCCGCCGCAGCGCTGCCCGGCATGAATCGGAGCATGTTGAAGTTGAGGTAGTCCGGCTCGCACTGCTCCAGGCCGAAGGCAATCGCCTCGACGTCGTCCTCGAACCGGGTGGGTCGATACCCGACGACCATGGTGCCGTCCTCGCTCAGCACGGCCGTCGGCAACCCGAGGATCAGGAAGTAGCTGCTCGGCAGGCCGAACCGGCCCATGTCCCGGAAGACCCGCTGGACCGTCGACCGGTATTCGGCGATTCGGCGCAACTGCGCCGGGAGGGATCCGTTGAACTTGTCGATCGCGATGAGCACGCCGAGTGCGGTGTGTTCGACGCCGAAGAACATGTATACGCAGTTGTTCTCGACAAGGCCCCGGATGAAGTCGGTGTCGGCGGTGTCGATCCGGGTGTTGGACCCCCACACGAAACCCTCGTCGGCGAGGACCGACGCGTCGTCCAGCGCCGCGGACCGGTTGACGTTGAACGTGTCGACGTCCAGGTAGACGGCTTCGTAGCCGTCGGCCCGCATCGCGCGCAACTGCGCCCGTAGCCGGTCCTTGCCGAGCCGGGCCACCTTGTTGCCCTCGGTGCTCTTGTTGCAGAAGGAGCAGGCCCACGGACAGCCACGCTGGGTGTACATCTGTCCGGTTTTGAGCTGCCGGCCATCCGGTGCCCGGAAGATCGGCATGTCGTGCACCTCGGGGACGTGCACGAACTCGAAGTTCTGGTCGATGTGGTCGAGGTCCGCGACCCTCGCTGCGATCGAGAAGCGGAACCGGCCGGTCCCGTCGATGTAGCACATGCCGTCGATCTCGGCCATCTCCGCGCTCGGCGCGCCACGAGCGGCCCACCGGGCCAGGTCGACGATGGCATGCTCGCCTTCGCCGTTGAAGAACGCCGTCACCCACGGGGTACGTACGGCGATGTCCTGTACGCCCTTTGTCGCGTACCCGCCGACGACGACAGGTACGTGGCTGCGGCCGATCCGCGCCAGGTGATCGCGCAGGGCCATCAGGTGTACGTCGAGTTCCGGCCACTGTGGAGTGAGCACGCCGGCGAACGCGATCAGATCGGCGTCTACGGCCTCGCGACACAGGTCGTCGAACGAGACGTCGGGACGTTCGAGGTCGAGTTGTATGCTGTCGAACCCGGCGTTGTGCAGGCTCGACGCCAGCACCGGAAGCGCTTTGTTCGCCCCGTTGAAGCTCCGGTGGGCGAAGACCTCACCCGCTAGAAGGACCTTGACCACCTGCGTGCGCTCCTTCACGTGTCCGGCTGAGACGTGCCGATACTGGTGCAGGATGCGCCAGGTGCCGCATCAAAGCGCCACCGGCGCACCATCGCCGACCGCCGCGCTCGGCCGACCGGACGCGCGGGTCAGTCCTTGTCCCTGACCACCGGGGCGGAGGGCGTGGCCTCGAACCGCTCCCGCGGAACCCGCCTGATCGGCGGTGCCGGCGGTGGACGGTCGCCGCCGGCTCGCGCCGACTCGATGTCCCGGGCCAGCTCGGCGATCGTCGGCCGGGTCAGCAGGTCGTGCAACGGGACCTGCACCCGGAACTCCTCCGCGACGGATGCGGCGACGCGCGTCGCGATCAGCGAATGACCTCCGAGGGCGAAGAAGCTGTCGTTGACGCCGATACCGTCGATGCCGAGCAGCCGCTCCCAGATCTCGGCCAGTCGGCGTTCGAGTTCGCCACGCGGCGCCACATACTCGGTCTGGAGTCCCGGCCGTGGATGGTTCGGGCGGTCGGCCGGCTCGGCCACGTGCGCGCTGCCCGGCCCATCGCCGTTCACCCACTGCGCCAGGCGGTAGTGCAGGTCGCCGGTCGAGTTCACCAACCGTGGCGGTGGTTGGCTGGTGAGCACCCTGGCCACCACGGCCGCGGCATCGTCATCGTCGATCAGGTACGCCGCGAGGGTGGTGGCGGCCTGCTCCTCGGGCGGTGACTCCGCGAACACCCATCCCTCCCAGTTCAGGCTCACCCAAGGCACGTCGGTGACCGAGCGCTGGTACGCCGCGAAACCATCGAGATAACAGTTGGCGGCGGCGTACGGCAGATACCCGATACCGCCGAGCACCGCCGAGATGGACGAGTTGAGCAGCACGAAGTCCAACGGCCGGTCGCGCAGCACCTCGGCCATGACGTGAATGCCGGTTACCTTGCTGCGGAAGTGCGGTTCGCAGGTGTCGGGACCTACCTGGTCCAGCGGCACAGCGGCGCCAGTGCTCACCACCCCGGCCGAGTGCACGACACCGTTGAGCGGACCGAATTCGCGCTCGACCGTGGCGACCGCGTCGGCGAAGCCCACCGGGTCGGCGATGTCGGCCGTCACGGTGAGTACTCGGGCACCCGTCGCCTCCAGTTCGCGCAGCACCTCGATCCGTCCGTCGTCGCGGCCTCCGGCGTCGAGACCCCACCGTTGCCGGTCCGGCACGGCCGTACGCTGGACGAACGCCAACCGGACACCGGGGGTACGGGCGAGGTGGCGCGCGACGACCCGGCCCACCGGACCGAGACCGCCGACCAGCAGGTACACCCCGCCGGGTCGGACCAGCCCGTCGTGCTCGGGCGCCGCGAGGCGGACCTGGCGAAACTCCTGTACCCACCGGTGCGGTCCGCGGTGGGCGACGACCAGGTCAGCCGGTGCCGAGCGCAGCTCGGCCACGACGCGTGCCACCAGGTCGCGGCGCGGCGCGCCCTCTGGCAAGCGCAGGTCGATGCCGCGGACGGTGATAAAGGGTAGTTCCTGGGCGATCACCCGCCCGGCCCCCGGCAACATGCCCCGGGACAGCGCGAGTTCGGTCTCCCCGGCGATGGAGTGTGCGCCGGAGGTGACGATGGTGAGCACCGTGGGCGCGACGATCCGGGCGCCAGCGAGCGCCTGCGCCAGCCGGGCCAACCCGTGGAACGTCGAGACGTCTCCCGGGTCGTCCCTCCCGGGTCGCACGGCGCGGCAGTCCACGATGTGTGCCGGGAACCCACCCGGCCGGTCCGCGAGCGACTCGACCAGCCGGACGAGATCGTCCGGATCGTCCGAGACGTGGTAATCGCCGTCGGCGACCTGGCCGAACCGGTCCCCGGCGCGAGCGACGACGGTGTCGATGTCACCGTCCGTTGCGGTCAACGCGGACACCACCGCGTCGGATAGGCCGCACCGGTCGGCCAGAAACAGCCATCCACCCTCGGTGGCGGTGGTGGTGGCGGTGAGCGCCGACGGCGGCGGGGCCTGTCGCCAGCCCGGCAGGTAGAACCAGTCCGACGGATCGGCCCGGCGGACACCGGACGAGGCGGCGCCGCCCCGGTCTCCTGGGTTCGGCCGCGCCGCCAGCCAGTACCGCTGGCGTTCGAAGGGATACGTTGGCAGTACCACCCGGCGGGGCGTCGTGGCGCCGTGGACGCGTGCCCAGTCGATGTCGCCGCCGGCCGCCCACAGCCGGCCGAGCGCGGTCCGCAGCGCGGTGGTGTCGGACTGCGCGTCGCGGCGCCCGGGCAGCGACGGCACCACCGCACCGCCGCCAGCGCTCCGCCGCCCAGGATGCTGCACGGCGAGGCTGCCCAGGGTCGTACCGGGACCGATTTCCAGGATGATCGGGTTCGGCAACCGCCAGACCTCGCCCAGGTTGTCGCTGAACCGGATCCGCTCCTGGAGATGGCGGGTGAAGTAGTCGCCCGCGCGCAGATCCTCGTCGGTCAGCCAGCCGCCGGTCAGGTTGGACAGCACGGGGATGGCGGGCGTGTCGGGGCGCAGGTCCGCAGTCAGGTCGCCGAGCCGGTCGGCGACCGCCGCCATCATCGGTGAATGGAACGCGTGAGAGGTCGGCAGGAGCCGGCTGGCGATCCCGCTCTCGGTCAGCTCCCGGCCTAGCCGCTCCACCGCCGCCGACGGGCCGGCCACGACGGTCAACATCGGCCCGTCCACGGCGGCGACCGTCACGTCGTCGCCCAGCCGAGCGGCCAACGAGTCGGCATCGGTCAGGACGGCGAGCATCGCGCCCGCCGGCGCCCGCTCGATCAGCGCGGCCCGAGCCCCGACCAGGGCGACCGCGTCCGGCAGCGACAGCACACCGGCGAGGCAGGCCGCGACGTACTCGCCGACGCTGTATCCGACGACCGCATCGGGGTGCACACCGTAGTGCTGGAAGAGTCGGGCCAGGGCGTAGTTCACGGCGAAGGTGACCGGCTGCGCGAGCAGGGTCCGATCCAGCGGGCTCGGGCCGTACCCGTTCGCGGACGCTCCGCCGCGTCGCCGGGTGTCGGCCGGATAGAGCACGTCAAGAAGGTTCACCCCGACGTGATCGGCCAGTCCGGACGCGCAGTTGTCGAGTTCGGCGCGAAACACCGGCTCGTCCTCGTACAACCCGCGGGCCATGTTGACGTAGTGGTCGCCGACCCCGGAGATGAGCAGTACGACCGCCGGACGGTCGGTCGGCACGCGGCCGACGAAACTGCGGGCCGGATCTCCGTCCGGGCTGGCGGCGAGGAGTTGGGCGGCCTGTGCGGTGTCGTCGGCGACCACCACCCGCCGATGCGCCAACCCGGGCCGACCCACCTGCAACGTCCACGCCACATCCGCCAACGCCAACTCCGGCCGCCCCGCCAGAAAACCCGCCAACCGCTCCCCCGACACCGCCAACGCACCCGCACTCGCCGCCGACAACACCACCACCTCAGCCCGCCCACCACCAACCGAACCCACACCACCCCGCACACGCTCCGGCGCCTGCTCCACCACCACATGCGCATTCGTCCCACCGATCCCGAAGGAACTCACCCCCGCCCGACGCGGACCCGAACCCGACCACCCCACCCGCTCCGCCGCCACAAAGAACGGACTCCCCGCAAACTCGATATTCGGATTCCCCCGCCGAAAATGCAGACTCGGCGGCACGACCCCCCGCTCCACCGCCAACACCGCCTTGATCAAACCCGCCACACCCGCCGCCGCATCCAGATGCCCCACATTCCCCTTCACCGACCCCAACGCACACCACGGCCGCACCCGACCCCGCCCCCCAAACGCCTTCACCAGCGCCGCCACCTCGATCGGATCACCCAATGGCGTCGCCGCACCGTGCGTCTCGACGTACCCGATGCTGTCCGGCGGAGTTCCGGCGGCGGCAAGCGCCTCGGCGATCACGGCGGCCTGGCCGCGCACGCTCGGGGCCGTGTAACCCACCTTCGCCGCACCATCGTTGTTCACCGCCGAACCCCGCAACACCGCATGCACCACATCCCCATCCGCCAACGCCTCCGACAACCGCCGCAACACCACCACCCCCACCCCACTACCCGGCACCGTCCCCCGAGCTGCCTCGTCGAACGGCCGACAATGCCCATCCGGCGACAACACCCCACCCTCCACGAACGGGTAACCCCGGGGGTTCGGGATCACGGATACACCGCCGGCGAGCGCCATGTCGCACTCGCCCGCCAGCAACGCCTGCGCCGCCATGTGCACCGCCACCAGCGAGGTCGAACACGCCGTCTGCACCGACACCGCCGGCCCCCGCAGGTTCAACTTGTACGCCACCCGCGTCGCCACGTAGTCCTTGTCATTGGCGCTGAGTACCTGTAGCAGCGGAATCTCGTCCATGAGTTCGGGATGCGAGAACACGTTCTCGACGAGATAGCTGCCGAAGCCGGCGCCCGCGTACACGCCCACCGCACCCTCGAACCGCGCCGGATCATGCCCCGCCCGCTGCAACGCCTCGACCGCACACTCCAAAAACACCCGATGCTGCGGATCCAACAACTCCGCCTCCCGCGGCGAAAATCCGAAAAACCCCGCATCAAACCCATCCACCCCCGCCACCACACCCGCCCGCCGCACATACCCCGGCGCCGACACCACCTCCGCCGCCAACCCCGACGCCACCAACTCAGCAACCGACAACGTCGAAATCGACTCCACACCCCCACACAAGTTCTCCCAGAACTCCTCCACCCCCACCGCACCCGGAAAACGACAACCCATACCCACGATCGCGATTCCGTCGAGCACCGTCATCTCTTCCTCCCTGTATGCCGGCGTCGGCCGGGCGTGCTGGGGCCACCTCGCTGGGCCGGTCAGTCACCGTCGAGATAGCCGGGGACCGTGAAGCCGAGGGTGTCCCGGCAGAAGTTCCGCCACGTCTCGCCGCTGTCGTCGAGGATCGGCGGGTCGGTGCCGAGCGGGTCGGTGAAGACTTCCAGGGACTCGCTGAGGTAGAAGACCTCGTTGTCGTCCCCGCCCGGGTCCCGGGCCACGAAGGACCAGTCAGGAAACGCGCGCAGGGTGCCGGCGAGGTAGGCGCGGTAGTAGCTGGGCACCTCAGGTCCTCTCATGCGTAATCGTCCGGCCGGGACTCACGACGGTGCCCCGGCCCGTTTGCGCTCGATCAGGTCCGCCATCGCCCGGGCGGACCGGAAGTTGTCGAGTTCCAGGTCCTCGTCGGCGACGGTCAGGCCGAACTCCTTCTCGATGAAGACCACCAATTCCATGGCAAACAGCGAATTGACCAGCCCGAGGGCGAAGATGTCGGCCTCGGGCGGGAGTTCGGCCCCGAAGTAGCGGTTCAGGAAGTCGACGACTCGATCGACAGGGCACACGGACCCTCCTACGATTGGTTATCGGATGCGAACGGCCGGGCCCGCCGACTGCCAGTCCAGGTCGACGCCGGCCACCCACAGCCGCCCGAGGGCGTTCAGCCAGCTCGCGGTCTCGCATCGCCAGTACGGCGACGGTTGGAGTGAGGCGAACACCGGCACCCCCCGGCCCGGCGAACCGATCAGCGTCTGCGCGGCGAACGTTGCGAGATCGTGGCCCGGTCCCACCTCCAACAGCACGGGTGACGCCGCGTCGGACACGACCCGGACGGCGTGGAGGAATCGCACCGGTCGGCAGAGGTGCCGCGTCCAGTAGTCGGGATCGCACGGCTGCTCGGGCCGGACCCAGGTGCCGGTCACCGAGGAGACCCAGCGGATGCGGGCCGGTCGACGCGGCGTGCCGGCCACCAGCGCGGCAAGCCGGTCTCGGGCCCGCTCCAGCAGGGGCGTGTGGAATGGGTGGCCGACATCGAGGTAGCGGTGGAGAATTCCCTGGCCAGCCAGGGTGACCGTCAGGTCGGACAACGCCGGAAGCGGACCCGAGACCACCGTGACGGAGGGACTGTTCAACGCCGAGACCGTGACCTCGTCGTTCAGGTAGGTTGCCAGTTCGCGCGGCGAGCCGGACACCGCCATCATGCCGCCGGGTGGCAACTGGGCGATCAGTTCCGCACGGCGGGCCACCAACCGCAGCGCGTCGGCCGGGCGGAAGACTCCCGCGATCGTGGCTGCGACGTACTCGCCGAGGCTGTGTCCGAGCAGGATGTCGGGACGTACCCCGGCCGCCTGCCACGCGGTGGTGAGCGCGAAGCCGTGGACGAAGCGCACCGGCTGGTCGGTGCGCGTAGCGGTCCCGTCGGGCGGAACCGCAGGTCCGGCGGGTCGGTCGAGCAACCCTCGGGCCCGGTGAGGGCCGGCGTCGCCGGTATCGACGCGCAGCCTGGTCGGCAGCTCGATGCCAAACTCGTCGGCCAGCAACCCGCCGAGGCGGTCCACTGACTCACGGTAGGCGCGGTTGCTCGCGTACAGCGGCACGCCCGTCGCGCCGAACCGCTCGCCCAGTCCGGACAGCAGGAGAGCCAGCGACCTTCGGCTGCCCGGCGTGCCTGTGCACACCCACCGGCTGTCGTCCCCGACCAGCGCCCGCCGGGCATGCTCCGCACCGGCTGCCAACACGATCCGGCGGTGCTGTCGGTTGGCCGCTTCCGTCCACAGTGTTTCGGCCAGCTCGTCGAAGTCGTCAGCGCCAAGACGCTGGACCAGCCCTTTCGTCCGCGCCTCCAGTTCGTCGGCGGTGGCGGCTGAGACCGGCAGCAGGTGGTAGCGGGCCCGGTGCCGGCTCAGCTCCGGTTCGGTACCAGTCCGTACGCCGCCCGCACCGCGCCCACCGGGCTCCTCCATGCGTCGGTCCGCCTCTCGATCGGTTCGATCCCGATCTGACGACACCAACCCACCAGCCAGCCACCGTGCCGCCACCGGCCCGCAACCAACCGAACTCTTTCCATCTCCTGAGCCAGCGGCATCGCATATGTTCATCCTCGGGTTGGTCCCCGCCGGGCGGGCGGGGCCGGAACTGTCCCGGGGAGGACATGATGTCCGACGATGTCGAGGACGACCGTACGTACACGGTGGTCGTCAACCACGAGCAGCAGTACTCGATCTGGTTCGCCGACCGCGAGCTACCCGACGGCTGGACGGCGGTCGGGGTGACCGGTTCCAAGGCCGCCTGTCTGGAACACATCGAGAAGGTCTGGACCGACATGCGACCGCTCAGCGTGCGCCGCCAGATGGCCGAGGCCGCGGAAGCGGGCCGCGCGTCATCCTGACGGCGACCCGGCCCGCCCTCGGCCGAGTACTTGCGCCGCTGTCGATATCCGGAGACCGACGTGTTCGCAGACGAACTAGCCGTCGCCTGGCTGGCGATGTGTGGCGCGGGTGACGTCGCCCGCCTCGCCGAGCTGACCACCGCCGACGTCGTCTGTCACGGGCCGGGCGGAGCGGGTTCCCGAGCGAGTCTCACCGAGTGGCTGCGGTGGTACCCGAAGACGTTCGCCGACCAGCGGGCAACCGTGCACGACGTCCTCGTGCCGGGCAGCGACCGGATCGTGGTGCGCTACACGATCGAATCCACCTACCGGGGTGGCTTTCTCGACCTACCGGCGGCCGGCCAGGCGGTGTACGAGACCGGAATCATCATCTTCCGACTCTCCGCCGCCGGGCTCGTCGCCGAGATCTGGTTCGAGGGCAACGACCTACAGATTGCCGTGCAGCTCGGCGGCCGGGTGGTCGCCACCGGGCCGGCGGCGCCTCGGCGGCAAGATCGCGAACCCCAGCGCGGCGCTGAGGTATCCGGCGAGGAACGGTGACCGGCGTGGTTCGGCAGGGCTCCGCCTTCGGCGTACTGGTGGACCCCCGAGGTGTAGATCGGGTAGCGGGCGTCGTCGGGATCGACCGCCGGCTCGCGTGCGGTGTCGGCGGGGCAAGTCGCGCCCTGGACCGACGACCCGGCAGCCTTCGCCGGTCCCTCCCGGCGAGGTGAACGAGTAGGCAGGGCGGGCATCCGCCACCCCAGGCATCGGATCGCCACCGCCAACCCGTCGTCGACGCCTACCCGTCAGCGGTCGAGCCCTCGGCGAGTACCGCGTCTTCGACGACCGCGGCTATGGCCGCGACCGTCCGGGCGGTCAGCAGGTCCCGCACCGAAACGTGTACGTCGAGGTACGCCCCGATCCGTACGGCGATCTGAGTCAGGGTGAGGGAATTGGCCCCGATGTCGGTCAGGTCATCGTCAGTGCTGAGCGTGTCGGCGGCCACCCCGAAGACCTCGCCCGCGATCGCCACCACGGCTTTCTCCGCACTGGTTCGCGGCGACACGACCGGCCTCGTCCGTGCAGACCGCTTGGACGGCGCCGGCAGCCTCGCCCGGTCGACCTTGCCCACCGGCGTCAACGGAAACTCGTCCAGCGCGACGATGAAGTCGGGGACCATCGGGGCCGGCAGTCGTTCGCTGACGTACCGGCGCAGGTCCGCGGCGAGCGCGGCGTTGCGGGTCCGGGCCAGCGGGTCGCTCGCCAGCGCCGAAGGAATCCCGCCACCGGTCGGGAAGGCGATCTCGGGTTGCCGGCCCCCCGTATGACCGCGCTTGATCCAAACCGCGTCGAGGGCGCCGTCGGCACGTCCTCCGAGCCAGCTCAGAAACAACTCGTAGTCCGTGCCGGCGGTCAACTCCGCCAGGGCGGTCGCCGACAGCCCCGCCTCCGCGCCCGCTGCCGCCGCGCGAAGCTGCGCCACGGTCGCGGCCGGCCCCGCGGAGGTCGCTCGTGTCCAGGCGGCGACGTACGGGACCGTGCGCGCGTTCGGCACCCCGGTCACGCCTATCACCGGCTCGGTGCCGCTGGCCAGCAGCTCCCGCAGCCTTTCCGGGCACATCCCGTCCGCCGTCCAGTCCCGCCACGTGACGTCCACCGGCGCCCGGTCGGCGGCACCGACGTGTAGCACCACGTCGTACCGGAAGGTCGTCAACTCGTTGGCGTACCTGCCGCGTTTCGGCCGTACTTCGACCGCGCCAACCCTCGCTAACCGCTGTCGCAGGTCGCCGAAGAGTGCGGGGTGGACGGTCAGCTCTGGATCGTGGGCAGTGCCGAGGTGGACCTGGGAGACGAACTCCTCGACGGACAGGTCGTCGGTGGCCTGGTACAGCACGAGGGAGGTTTGGAAGGCGGTCTGTAACGGAAGGCTGCGAACGTCGCCGACCAGGACCTTGCCACCGTCCGCCACCAGATCGACCACGCCTTCCAGCGCGGCGGTCAGGTACTCGACGCTCGGGAAGTACTGGACCACGGAGTTGATCACGGCGGTATCGAATTTCCGGCGCGGTAGGTCGGCCAGGTCGGTCGCCTCCCGCTCGAGCAGCTTTACCCTGTCACCGAGCCCTCGCGACCGGAGGCGCCGGGCCAGGTGTTCGAGCGCTTCGGCGGACAGGTCGAGCCCCACATAGGAGCGGACGTCCGGGCCGATGGTCTTCACGATCATGCCGGTCCCGCAGCCGATCTCGACCACGTCCCGCGGGTGGAAGGATTGGATCTGGGCTACGGTCTCGTCCAGCCAGTCGCGCATCTCCCGGCGCGGAAGCGGCTTGCCGGTGTAACTGGAATTCCAGCCGACGAGATCGCCGTTCCCGTGTTCGGCTGCGCCCGCGACCCGCCGCCAGTCGCGAACCCACTCGTGTTCCAGGCTGGCGACACGTGGCCGCCGTTTTTCCGGCACCACGTAGCCGACCAGGTAGGCGCTGGACGCGGTGGCACCGTGCACCCGCGCTACGGCGCTGGTGACCCCCTCGTGCTGGCCCAGCACCGACTCGACCTCCGCGAGTTCCACCCGGTGCCCGCGGATCTTCACCTGCTGGTCCCGTCTTCCGAGGAACTCGATGGCCCCGTCGGACCGCCGTCGGCCCAGATCGCCGGTCAGGTACAGCCGGCCGCCCGGCTCTACGCCGAACGGGTCCGGCGGGAAACGCGTCGCCGTCAGAGCGGGCTGGCCCCGGTACCCCCGCCCGACGGCGACGCCGCCGACACAAATCTCGCCGGTCGCGCCGTCTGGAACGGGTCGGCCCGCCGAATCGAGCAGGTGGATGTCGACGCCGTCTATCGGCCAGCCGATCGGGACACGTCCCGTGTCGGACGGCGAGTCACCGAGCACCGCCATGGTAACGATCACCGACGACTCCGCTGGGCCATAGACGTTCACCACGTCGAACGGCAGCCCAGACGGCGGCCACGCATGCACGGTCTCGCCGCCCTGGAAGAGGCATCGCAAGGGAAGCGCGTCCAGGCCGGGCAGTGCCAGGAACAGGTCGGCGAGCGCGGTGACCATGGACACCACGGTCAACCCTGCCGCCCGGACCGTCTCAGCGAGCGCGGCGACGTCGTTGCGGACGTGCTCCTCGATCGCGACGCAACATGCCCCCGACATCAGCGCCGGCCACAACTCGAAGGCGGCCGCGTCGAAGCTCAGCGGGATGAGCAGAGCTACCCGGTCCGCCGTCGTGTACCGCAGCGCCCGGGCGACCCATCGGGAGATGTTGGCCAGACCGGCGTGCTCGAGCATGACGCCCTTCGGCGTGCCGGTGGATCCCGACGTGTACAGGACGTAGGCGAGACTTCGCGGCGTGTGGGCTTGCGCTGGGGCGATGTCCGGACCGGCGGCGATCGTCGCGGCCTCGACGTCGACCAGCACCACGTGCGTGGCAGCGGCTGCCGTCACCAGGTCGGACAGGTCCGACCGGGTCACCAGAATCGGGGGCGAACTGTCGTCGAGCATCCGCTGCAACCGCTGCGACGGATAGGCTGGATCTAGCGGGACGACCGCTCCGCCGGCCTTCAGGGCGGCCACCAGGGCGATGTAGTGCTGCGGAGAACGGTCGAGGAGGACCGCGACGAGGATCTCCGGTCCCACCCCCAACGAAATCAAATGATGGGCGAGGCGGTTGGCCTCACGCTCCAGTTCCGCATAGCTCAGCCGGCAATCGGGAAACTCGACCGAGATCGCATCCGGCGTCTGGGCGGCTCGCGCGGCGAAGACCTGGTGCACCGGTTCGTACGGCACGTCCATGCGGGCAGTGTCCGGCTGAAGCCGGCGATCGTGGCTCATCGACGCACCACTCCTCAGCCCTTGAATTGAAACCTCGAAGGTCAGCCCTGGCCGGCGGACCGGGAAGCGCCGTGCGTGGCCTCGCCGGCGGTCCCGGCATTAGGCCGCCAGTAGCGTCGCAATAGTCGATCCGCGCGTTCATTGTCATCGCTCGGACCACCGCATTCCCATCCGCACGCCACCCGGCTGCCACCCGGTTGCCGTCACGTGCCGAACACGTACCGGGCCGGCCTTGTCACCCCGGTCCACCGGTGGTTATGGTCCCGGTCATGGAGGTCATCTCTGCTGGCTGGGTGCGTATCACCCCGCTGTTCGTCCGGTCGTACGGAGCGACGAGAGCCAGGTTCGACAGGCGTGCTCAGAGATTTGGAATCGACGCGCGTTCTGCTGGAATACGGCAGTGAACGACGCCGTCTCACAGCCTGGCCGAAGATGGCAGCGACTCACCGAGGAGGAGCGGGTTGCTCGCGTCACGAAGGGCCCTGAGAGCGTGGTCGTTGATTCGGCCGGCAATCCCAATCCCTACAGCGCATATCAGAACCTGGGCACGCTCCTCTCCCTCCAGAATGTGCGAACGACCGCCGCCGAGGAGCTGCCGTTCTATATCGTCACGCAGGTCAAGGAACTGCTCTTCAAGCTACTGGCCACGGAGGTTCGGCGCGCCCGCGACGACCTGTTCGGCGACGACCTTCCCCAAGCCATCCGGATCCTGTCCCGGGTGAGCCGGGAACAACGATTGTTGACCGAGTGCTGGCACGTCCTCAGTGACATCTCGCCGACCGAGTTCGTCAAGTTCCGCGACGAACTGGGGCCGGCTTCCGGGCTGCAGTCGTATACGTACCGGCAATTGGAGTTCGTCCTCGGCAGGAAGGTAAAGGCAGTCATCCGGCCACACGCCAACGACGCTGAGGTGTATCGGTCGCTCGAGAAGGCATTGTCGGAGCCCAGCCTGTACGACGCCGCGCTGCACGCGCTGCGGCGTGCCCGCCTCCCCGTACCGGATGACGTTCTCGACCGCGACCTGTCCGAACCGTACGAGCCGTCGGAGGCGGTGGTCGAGGCGTGGCACCACGTCTACCTCGACCAGGGTGCGCACCGGCAGATGTACCTGCTCGCCGAGACACTGATGGAAGTGGCGTACGAGTTCTCCCGGTGGCGCGCTGTCCACCTGCTGGTCGTCGAGCGGATCCTCGGTGCGAAGCCCGGCTCGGGCGGCAGTTCCGGCGTCGGCTGGTTGAGCAAGACGGCCGCCCATCGGTTCTTTCCGGAACTGTGGACCGTCCGCGACCGCATCTGACTTCCGGTGAGACCTCGGTGAGGGGACGACTCCGGAAGTGGCTTCTTCCCACCGGGCCGGTACTCGATTCGCATGCCCGCGCTATGTCCGCCGGCTGGTCAGGGATTTCGCCCGGTGGGCGTACGGCCGGGAGGGTCGGGCACGAACACCAGGTCGCGCGCGAACAGATAGCCAAGCTCGTCAAGGAAGTAGCGCGTATCGCCGGTCTCGGGGTCGAGTTCGGCCTGCAACATCCGAGCATCGACCAGGTATTCGAGTACCTCGTCGGCCTCGGCCAACGACATATCCGCGACCTTGGCGCACGACTGCCGGCTTAGCCGGCATCGCGGCAGGAGCGCGAGGCTGCGGAGCATCCACCGGCACGTTCCGTCGAGCAGTTCGAACAGCGTGGACAGCCGAGCGCCGACGCCATCGTTGCGCCAGCACAGCTCGTTAAGTCGCTGTATCGGGTCCGCCAGGCGGCTCGCCTGGGTGGCGATCGACCAGTGTGGCTTGGCCGCTAGCCGGGCCCCGACGACCCGAATTGCCAGTGGTACGTAGTCACAGAGCCGCAATATCTCCTCGGCCGCGCCCGGCTCCTGCTCCACACGACCGTGACCGACCAGCCGGGCGAGCATCGTCATCGCGTCATCGTGGGCCAACGGGCCAACCTCGATAGGCTGGGTGACGGACAGCCCCGTGATGGGCGCCCTGCTGGTAATCAGGGTGACGCACCCACCGGCGGCGACGAGCGGATCCACGATGGCCTCGTCGGCGGCGTCGTCCAGGATGACCACCATCCGGCGCTCGGCGAGCAGGCTCCGGTACAGGTCGAGCCGGTCGAGGTAGGCCGACGGCAGGTCGGCGCCCAACGCACCAAGGAAACGTCCCAAGACCCTGTTCGGGTCGGTCGACGACGGGCGGGAGCCCGAGAGGTCGGCGTACAGGCAGCCGTCCGGGAGCTGCGGCTGCATCCGGTGGGCCACATGCAGCGCAAGTGCGGTCTTGCCGATTCCGATACGGCCGGTGAGCACACATGCGCCGGAGACCTGGCCGGCCTGCCTCCGGGCCGCGATGGCGCGGATCTCGTCCAGTTCCCGTCCCCGACCGACGAAGACGGCCGCGTCCGGCGGCAACTGCTGCGGCTGTATCGGGCGGCGTTCCGTCAACACGGACCGCACCGGCACCACCGGGTCGCGCAGGTCGAGGCTCGGGTCCTTGGCCAGAATCGCCTTGTGGAGGCGGCGCAGATCGTTGCCGGGCTCCAGGCCCAGTTCGCCGACGAAGGTGCGGTGGGTACGCCGGTAGACATCGAGTGCGTCGGCCTGCCGGTTCGCCCGGTACAGTGCGAGCATCAGCTTGGCGTGCAGGCCCTCCCGCAACGGGTACTCGATGACCAGCCGCGATAGTTCGCCGATCACCTCGTGGTGGCGGCCGAGCTGTAGCTCGTAGTCCAGACACTCTTCCAGCACCGCGACCCGGCGCTCGTCGAGTTGCGCCGCACTCGCCCTCAGCACGCGTGTGTTGAGGCCGTCGAGGGCAGCACCGCGCCACAGCGCCAATGCCGCCCGCAGGCTCGCCGTCGCGTCCACAACCTGGCCCTCCGCCGCAGCCCTGCGGGCCCGTCGGATCTCGGCGTCGAACTGAATGTAGTCGAGATCGTCGTCAACCAGTTGCAGTGCGTAACCGGCCGGACGGCTCCAAATGACATTCTGCCCAGCGCCGAGCATCTGGAACCGGCGACGGAGCGCGGAGAGACAGTTCTGTACCTGCTCCTTGGCGGTGGCGGGTGGGGAGGTGTCCCACACGGACTCCACCAGCCGCGGAACGGGCACGGTGTTGCCGGCCTCCAACAGCAGGGTGGCCAGCAGGATCCGCTGGCGCAGCCCGCTCAGCTCGACGGGAACACCTGCCTGCAAGACCTCCAGGGACCCGAGAATTGAGTACTGCAAATGCACCTCCTCGGCTCGTTGCCGTGGTGTATGGCACGCTTCCCATGCGTGTATCCGACCTGCCAGCGGCCGGTACGGCCAGCGTGCCGCGGTGCGACCGATGCCGGTCGGTCGTCACCAGCACCAGGCAGGGTCAATCTGTATTGACGCCTCTCGTGCTGCTAGACGCCGCTCGATCAACGTAGAGGAACGCCCATACATCCGCGATCTAATACAGATATACGCGTCGTTCCGAGCCCGGCGTCGATGCTCCTGAGGGATGCTCGTGACTCGGTGGCTTGTCCAGGGCTGCCGCACCTGATCCCCAGATCCGTCATGGACGGATCAGCCAGGTCCGGCATCCCTCGTTTCTACACGCGCTCGCCGATGCCCAGTCTGACTTGGGTCTCCTGTGCCTGCTCGGCCGCGGCGCTGGCTCCGTAGTGGCGGGGCATGTCCTCCGAGGTCCAGCCCAGCAAGAGCATCAGATCTCCCATGTCTCCCCCGGCGCGCTTCCACTCGTGGGCGAAGCTGTGCCGCCACCGGTGCGCGTGCACGTCCGGCACCCCGGCCGCTTCACCCAGCCGCTTGAGGAGGATCTTGATGCCGTTCGGAGTCAACGGGGCCACGCCGCGACCCGCCAGCCACAGGTTCGGCAGCACGGCACCCTTGTGCTTGTTCCGCGCCCGCAGGTACCGGCTGAGCGCCCGCGCGGTCTTGGATCGGAACCGCACCCGCCGATCCTTGGCGCCCTTGCCGTGGAAGTGCACCGATTCGGTGTTCAGGTCCACGTCAGTCACCAGCAGGTTGCCGAGCTCAGACAGTCGGTCGCCGGTGTTGCAATACAACCGGATCAACGCCTCGTCCCGCAGGTTCACGAAGCCCTTACCCTTGCAGGCCGCCAAAGCCGCGCATCCCGCCCTGGCCAAGACCCGGGTCGACGCCGGCTTCAAGAACAGGGTGATCGAACACGGTGCCACCCACGGCATCGACGTCGAGGTCGTCGCCAAAGACCCGCACGTCAAAGGATTCTCGGTGGTACATCACTCACAAAATACTTGAATCAGACGCCCTCTTACCGGACGTTTGCTTCGCGTTCGCGTCGGTAGCGACCGGGCCGCCGGAACGAATCCTTGAAACCGCAGGCCAGCAGCCGGAATCCAGTTCGGCACCCTACAAGCTTCTACCTCGCACATGCGTGCGGCGGTGGCACCACCTACACCTACCGGACCTTCATTCCGTCCTACCACTGCGGCGCCGGTGTGACTCTCGAAGTCCAGCGGCGAAGCGAGGTTCACCTGTTGACGACCTGATCGGCAGGTGCCCGGCACGGTGCCGACCCGGCAGCGGGTGTGCACCGTGCCGGTCATTGCTCAGGCTGGCGCTGCCGTGTCGGGACCGGCATGGAACCGCCCACAGTGGAACAGCAACGGAGGGCGGTCGTGGACGCGCCGCACGGACAACAGGCGGCCCACCACGATGGCGTGGTCACCGCCGTCGTACGTGCGCCACAGGGCGCACTCCAGCCAGGCGACGGCGTCACGCACCAGGGGCGCACCGGTGTGTGGGCCGTCGACGCACCGGACCCCGCCGAAGCCGGCCGGACCGCTGGGGCGCATGCGACGGGCGAAGTGCCGCGCGACAGCGTCCTGGTCGGCGGCGAGGACCGAGACCGCGAAGGTCCCGGCCGCCACGACACCGTTGAAGGTACGGGTGGTCTTCTCCAGACAGATCAGGATGAGGGGCGGGTCGAGCGAGACGGAGGCGAAGGAGTTGGCGGTCATCCCGTGCGGATCGGTACCACCGACGGTGACCACCGTGACCCCGGTGGCGAAGGTGCCCAGGACAGGACGCAGCTGCGGGATGTCCAGGGGGGACACCTCGGCACCGGGACGTGGTGACGGCGGTGGCATCAGTACGGCAGGAGCGTGCCGACACCGGTCCGGCGCGCGAGGTCGAGGACGGCGGCGGCGAGACCGATGTCGCTGACCCCCATGCCGAACGGGTTGACGACCACGCGGTCCGTGGCGGTGATCGCACGCTTGTACTCGCCGGCGAGCAGACGCGGGATCTCGATGTCGATCCGGCGCGGCCCGTCCGGCGAGGAATCGTCCGGCGAGGAGTCGTCCGGCCCGATCACCCGACCTGCGGCCGCCAACCGGCCGAGCAGACGATGGTCGTCGGCGCAGACCAGTTCCCAGTCGTCGACGATGAGGTGGTCGGCGCCGAGCAGCAGCCCTTCGGTGGCGTCGTCGAGCGAGACGTTGACGAACGTCCCGCCAGGCGACACCCAGTCGAGGTCCACGTACGGCTCGGTGGTGGTCGTCGCCGCCACGGTCAGCTCCGCGCCCTCGACCGCCTCGCGGGCCGTTGGCGTCACCCGGACCTGCCGGCCCGTGCCGAACAGGTCCCGGCATCGGGCGGCGAAGTGCTCGGCGCGGCCCCGATCGAGATCGAACAGGCGCACCTCGCGCAGGGCCGGGGTGACCGGAGCGAGCAGTTCGAGGTGCGTCTCGCTCTGCCGGCCACAGCCCAGGATCGCCAGCCGGGTCACGCCGGCCAGCCCCCGAACGGCGGTAACGGCGACGAACGAGGTGGCCGCCGTGCGCAGGGCGCTGATCCGGGCGCCTTCCATGATGCAGATGGGCCGGGCCGTCTCCGGATCGTCGAGCACCACCAGACCGGCCGCTCGGGGCAGCCCCCGCTCCGCGTTCCCCAGCGAGGCGTTGATGATTTTGCAGCCGTACGCCCCGTCTGCCCATCCGGGCAGGATGAGACTGCGGGCGGCGTGCCCGGAGCGGGTCGTCCAGCGCAGGGCCGCCTCAGGGGACAGCCCGGCGGCACCCTTGGCGTAGGCCACCAGGGTCTGGCCGATCACGGCCGGCACGTCGAGCCGGC
This sequence comes from Plantactinospora sp. DSM 117369, assembly GCF_053764795.1. Lineage (NCBI taxonomy): Bacteria > Bacillati > Actinomycetota > Actinomycetes > Micromonosporales > Micromonosporaceae > Plantactinospora > Plantactinospora sp. DSM 117369. Next base: position 6,807,942 of record NZ_CM132446.1, read on the forward strand.
TGACCAGTCCGGCGACGTCGGCGGCGGTGAGGTAACGGATACCTTCCTCGGACTGGCTCACGGGCGGTCTCCTTCGTCAATCTGGATCACGACGGCCTTGGGCTCGGTGAAGAAGTCACGGCTGAAGGCACCGCCTTCGCGGCCGATCCCCGAGTCGGCGACTCCACCGAACGGCGCGCGCAGGTCTCGGACGAAAAAGCAGTTGATCCAGACGGTGCCGGCGCGCAGGCGTTTGGCGACTCGGTGCGCCCGGGACAGATCGCTGGTGAAGAGCATGGCGTTCAGGCCGTACCGGGTGTCGTTGGCGAGACGGACCGCCTCCACCTCGTCGGTGAACGGTGTCACGGTCACCACGGGACCGAAGATTTCCTCGCGCCACACGGCGGTGTCGGTGCTGACGCCGGTGAGCACCGTGGGCCGCACCGTCCAGCCCTCGCCGTCACCGCCGGTCACCACCCGGGCACCGGCCTCCTCGGCGCGGCGCACGTGCCGGAGGACGGCCTGGTGGTGGCCGGCGGAGGCGAGCGGGCCGAAGCGGGTCGTCGGGTCGGCCGGGTCACCGCCCGGCAGCGCCTCGGCCGCCGCTACGAACCGGGCCAGGAACGCGTCGTGTATGTCGCGCTGGACGAGCAGCCGGCTGCCGGCGAGACAGATCTGGCCGGCGTTGGTGAAGATTGCCTTGGTCGACCAGGCAACAGCCTGGTCGAGGTCGGCGTCGGCGAAGACCACGCTGGCACCCTTGCCGCCGAGTTCCAGGCTGACGGGTGTCAGGTTGGCAGCGGCTGCGGCGGCGACCGCCCGGCCGGTGGCGGTGCCGCCGGTGAAGGTGACCCGATCGACCCGCGGGTCGGTGACGAGCGGCCCGCCGACGGCGTCGCCCGTGCCGTGCACCACGTTGAGCACGCCCGGTGGCAGGCCGGCCTCGGTCGCGAGCCGCGCCAGGATGGTCGCCGACGCGGGTGTCTGCTCCGACGGTTTGAGGACCACGGTATTGCCCCAGGCGAGGGCCGGCGCGATCTTCCAGGTGGCGAGCATCAGCGGGTAGTTCCACGGACTCACCGCGACCACCACACCGGCCGGTTCGAAGCGGCTGTAGGCGTGGTGGCCGCTGTCCATCGGGTAGGTCTCCGCCGCGCCGAGCCGGGCGTGGTCGGCGAAGAACCGCAGGTTCTGCGCGGCCCGGGGCACGTCCTTGCCACGGCTGTCCCCGATCGGCTTGCCCATGTCGCGCGTGTCGGCGAGCGCCAGTTCCTCGGCGTGCTCCTCGACCAGATCGGCGAGGCGGTGCAGCAGGGCACCGCGCCGACCGAAACCCATCCCGGGCCACGGCCCGGAGTCGAAGGCGGTGCGGGCCGCGGCGACCGCCCGCGCGGCGACGCCGCGGTCGCCGGCCGCCGCGGCCGCCCACGGTTGCCGGGTGAACGGGTTGACCGTCGGTGCCGCCGGACCGTCGTCCGGCGCGGTCTCCGTCCCCTCGACCACGTGCCCGAAGTACGGCGACGCCACCTCAGCTCCGCTTCCACAGTTCCTTGCGCAGCGCCCGCAGATCGTCGTACGACTCGAGGTCGGGCACGGTCCAGCCGGAGAGGTCGTACTCGGCCAGGCACTGGTCGGCGAAGCCCCGGTAGCCGTCGAGCTGACCGGTCATCTCCTGCACGGCCACGATCTCGGCGCGCACGTTCTCGTGGTTGCCCGCGAAGTTCCGCTCGTAGAGTTCGTGGCGGCTGCCGAACTCGGTGCCCACGGCGTCCCACAGCAGCTTCATCAGCTTCACCCGGTCAACGGCCGTCTGACCGGCCGAGCCGCGCAGGAAGCGGTCGAGGTAGGGCCGGATCTCGGGGTTCCCGAAGTCTTCCGCACTGGAGTTGATGTAGATGAGGCCGCTGGCGACGTCCTGCTCGATGATCTCCCGGATCCGCGGGTACCCGATCGTCATGAACCACCGGTACGCCAGGCCGTAGTCCAGCCGGGGCAGCAGGGCGCCGTTCTGCCACTGCTGCGGGTTGCGGGCCGCGGCGTCGCTCAGCGCCCAGAACATGTTGCGCCAGGCCAGAACCTCTCCGACCCGGGTCTGCACGCCGCGGTATCCGCCGGTACCCGTCATGTCGAGCGCCTTCAGCAGCAGGCCCGCAATGAAGTCGATCTTCACGGCGAGCCGGATGCAGCCCTGGAACGTCAGCCGCTCCAGGAAGCCGGAGCGCGGCACGAACGTGCTGACCTGCTCCGGATCTCCGTAGAGGAACACGTTCTCCCAGGGAATCAGCACCTTGTCCAGGATGAAGATGGTGTCGTTCTCGTCCAGCCGGCTCGACAGCGGGTAGTCGAACGGGCTGCCCATCATCGACGCGGTGGCCGAGTACGACGGACGGCAGATCAGCTTCAGCCCGGGCGCGCCCATCGGCACGGTCGCCACGAGCGCGAACTCCCGCTTCTTGATCGGTAGCCCGTAGTGGGAGATGAAGTTGAAGTGGGTCAGCGCCGAGCCGGTGGCGACCACCTTGGCGCCGCTGACCACCAGGCCGTTGTCGGTCTCCTTCTCCACGTGCACGAAGATGTCCTTCGCGGCGTCCGCGGCAAGGTGACGGTCGACCGGGGGATGCACGATCGCGTGGTTCCAGTAGAGGACCTTCTCCTGGGACTCGCGGTACCAGCGGCGGGCGTTCTCCTCGTACGGCGCGTAGAAGTCCGCGTTGGCGCCCAGCGTGCCCAGGAACGCCGCCTTGTAGTCGGGGCTGCGGCCCAGCCAGCCGTAGGAGAGCCTTGCCCATTCGGCGATGGCAGCCCGGTCGGCGACCAGGTCGTCGACGGTGCGGGGGGTCCGGAAGAACGGGTGGGTGAACCCGGTGCCGCTGTCGGTGGGCGCGGTGACCACGTCGCGGCGGGCCGGGTCGTGCAGCGCGTCGTAGAGCCGGGCGGTCATCCGGGCCGGGTTGGCGAACGCGGGGTGCCTGGTCACGTCGTCGACCCGCTCCCCGTACAGGTAGATCTCGCGGCCGTCGCGGAGGCTCTCCAGGTATTCGGCTCCGGTGAACGGCCGGGTGGTGGGTGTGTCAGTGGTCACGGCAACTGCTCCTCGGGTCAGGACGTCGATTCGGTGGTGGTGCGCCCGGCCGTCGCGAGGTCGGCGAGGTGCCCGGCGACGGCGGTGACGGTCGGGTGACGCCACAGCAGCGTGCTGGGCAGGCTGAGCCGCAGTCCCTGCTCGAGCCGACGCCGGATGGACGCGGCCATGATGGAGTCGAGGCCCATCTCCAGCAGCGGCCGGTGCGGGTCGACGTCGCTCTCGTCCGCCTTCATCTCACCGGCGACGACGGAGCGGACCGCCCGGACCATGTGCTCGGCCAGTTCGGCGTCGTCGAGGTCCGCCCAGGCCGGCGCTGGCGAGTCGAGGGCCGACGACGGCGGCGCCTCGACCGTCACGTCCGCCAGCAGCGCCGGGCGCCGGCCGCCGACCGGCACCGGGATCGGCCGGAGGACGGCCACGAACCCGCTGTCGCGCCGGTGGGCGTGCTCCCAGACCCGGAAGGCCTCCCGCAACGTGATGTCGGCGGTGCCCCGCGCGGCGAGCTCGCCGTCGATGAGCACCGACGAGGTCGACATGCCGAGGCCACGCCACGACGTCCAGGCGTAGCTCGTCACCGCGGTGTCCCCGGCCGCCCGCCGGTGCCGGGCGAGCCCGTCGAGGAACGAGTTGGCCGCGGCGTACGCGGCCTGGCCGGGCAGGCCCAGCAGGTGGCCGGCGGAGGAGAACAGCACGAGGAAGTCCAACGTTCCGGGCGGGAATACGGTGTGCAGGGCGAGCGCGCCGTCGGCCTTGGGCCGCAGCGTACGCGCCAGCGCGGCCTCGTCCACCTGGTCGGCCAGTCGGTTCTCGACCACCCCGGCGGCGTGCACGACACCGCGAACGGGGGGCAGACCGAGGATGTCCGGCCGCAGCGCCTGCCGGAGCGCGTCGGTGTCGGCGACGTCGAGCGCGAGCGTACGGACCGTGACGCCGGCCGCCTCCAGCGACCGCACCACGTCGATGCGTGCCTGCTGCTGCTGATCGGCCTCGTGCCAGCGCTCGCGGGGCGGCAGCGCCGTACGACCGGCCAGCACGAGCCGTCGCGCGCCCCGGTTGACCAGCCACCGCGCGACCTCGAGACCCAGCACGCCGAGGCCGCCGGTGATGAGATAGGTCGCGTCGGACCGGCACTCGAACATGGGCCGCACCGGGGGCCCGTCGAGCGGGGTGAGCCGGGCCACGTGGACGGCGCCGTCGTTGACCGACAGCAGCTCCGGACCGGAGGGCGCGCCGAGGACGGCACGCAGGGCCGGTGCCGTCGCGGCCGTCAGCGCCTCGGGCAGGTCCACGATGCCGCCCATGACGTCCGGGTACTCGGTGGCGAGGATCCGGCCGAGTCCCCACAGCGCGGACAGTCCCAGCGACGCCGCCGAGCCCGCACGCACGCCCCGGGTGACGACCCAGACCCGCCGGTCACCCGGCGGCAGCGCGGCCGTTGCCCGTACCGCTCGGAGAACCTGGGCCGACGCGTCGGCGGCGGTGGTGCCGGGCGGCGGGGCCACCAGCACGGTACCGGGCTGCTGCGGTGTCCGCTCCGCAATCGGCACCTCCAGCAGCCCGGCGAGCGACGGATCTCCGAGGACCACGACGTGGTCCGAGGGCGTGGACGCGGGCAGCGGGATCGGCCGCCACGCCAGGTCGAATGCGAGTCGTCCGGGGCTGGCCTCGGCGCGCGGATCACCGTCGAGCACACCGTACCGCAGCCCCGTCAGGACGACGGCGATCGTGCCGTCCGGCCCGGTGACGGCGACCTCGGCGGTGTCCACACCGGACGTTCCGGTGCCGGGCCGCGCGTGCACGGTCACCCGCGTCGGTGGCTCGCCGGTCACGGTGACGCCACGGATCGCCGCCGGCATCCGCAGCACCGGTTCGCCGGGGAAGACCACGGACGCGATGGAGAGCGCGGCGTCCAGGACGCAGGCCCAGCGTCCGGCTCCGGTGCCGCCGCCGGGCGCGTCGACCTCGGCACGTAGTCCACCATCACTGGTTCGCGCCAGACCGGTGACCTGCCAGGAAAATCCCATGCCGCGAACGTCGAGTTCGGCGAGACGCGCGACGACGAAACCGGGGTCTAGTGGAGTGGTCGGGCCGTCCGGGTCGGGGGTCGCGGCCGGCGGCGTGCCGGCAGTACCGGTCCGGGCGGTCGTGTGCACCAGCCAGGCCTCGTCTCGCGGGCCGTCCCCGGCCTCGGGATCGACCAGGCGGGAGGCGAGGTTGACCACGTCGCCCTGGCGCACCACCTGGATCTCCCGCAGCGCGTCGGCCGTCACCGGGGTGCGCAGTGCCACCTCGGTGAGTGCCTCGGCGGACCCCGCCGCCAGGAACGTGCTCAACAGCACCGCCGCGGGCACGATCTCCACGCCCTGCACCGGATGGTCACCGCCGTACGGGCGGGTGGCCGGGTCGAGGTAGGTGTGCCAGAGCTCGACCGGAGTGACCCCGTTGACCACGGTCCGCCCGCCGAGCAGGGTGTGGCTCGCCGGCTCGTGCCGGTCGCCGAGGGCGGTCAGCCGCGGGGTGTTGGTCGCCCAGTAGGAACGGTGTTCCCAGGCGCGCGGCGGCAGCTCGGCGACGTCCTCGCCGGGGTAGATCCCCTCCCAGCCGACCGGTACCCCGGCGCAGTGCGCCGCCGCCAGGCTCTCCAGGAACGTCACCTGGTCGGGTCGGTTGCGCCGCAACGTGGTGAGGACCGTGCCGTCGATCCCTGCCTCGTCGAGCGACTCGCGGATCGAGTGCGCGACCACCGGGTGCGGCGACACCTCCAGGAACGTACGGTGACCGTCGGCGGCGGCGGCGAGGACAGCCGTGTGCAGCAGCACCGGATTGCGCAGGTTCGCCGCCCAGTACGCGCCGTCCCGGGCCGCGCCGTCGCGCGGGTCGGCGAGTGCGGTGGTGTACAGCGGCAACGCCGGCGGCCGGATCACGAGGCCCTCGGCAGCGGCGCGCAGCGCGGGCAGCAGTGGGTCCATCTGCGGGCTGTGGAACGCCACGTCCGAGTCGACGGCGCGCACCGCGACCTCACTCCCCCACTCCGCCATAAGGGCGCGGACCGCTTCCGGCTCGCCGGAAACGACGGTGGAGCTGCCGGAGGAGGCGATCGCCGCCACCACGTCGGTGCGCCCGGTGAGTCGTTCGGCCACCTCGTGGAAACCCAGGGCGACCATCGCCATCGCACCGGCGCCCGCGGCCTGGCGGAGCAGAACCGACCGGCGGCAGACCAGCCGTGCGCCGTCGAGTGGGCTGAGCACCCCGGAGACGACGGCGGCGGCGATCTCGCCGACGGAGTGGCCGATCACCGCCGCAGGACGTAACCCGTTGGCCTGCCAGAGCGCCGCGAGGCCCACCTGCATCGCGTAGATCAGTGGTTGGATCATGTCTACGCCGCGGTATTCGCCGCTGCTCAGCACCTCGGTGGGGGAGAATCCGATCTCGGCGGTGAAGACCGGGTCGAAGTCGTCGAGCACCTTGCCGAACGCCGGCTCCGTCTGGAGCAACTCGCGGCCCATGCCGATCCACTGTGATCCGTGGCCGGAGAAGACCCAGACGGCCGCGCTGTCGGACGGCTCGTGCGTGACGCCGCTGACCGGTGCGTCCGGCCGCCCTTCGGCCAGCGCGGTGAGGCCGGCGACCAGAGCGGGCCGGTCCGCCGCCACTACCGCGGCACGGTGACTGAGGTGGCTGCGGCGTACCGCGAGGGTGTGCCCGACCGCGCCGAGCGGTGTCGTGGCGCCGTCACCGTCGAGCCAGGCGGCCAGCCGGGCGGCGGCCCTGGCCAACCCGGTGCCGCTCGCGGCGGAGATCGGGTAGACGCGGGGCACCTCGGAGTCGGTGCCGACGGCGTCGGCCGGCTTGGGCTCCGACGCCTCCTCGAGGATCAGGTGCGCGATGGTGCCGCCGTAGCCGTATCCGGAGACCCCGGCACGACGCGGCTCGTCGCCGCGCGGCCAGTCCTGGAGTCGGTCGACCACCCGCAGCCCGGTGCCCGCCCAGTCGATCTTCGGGTTGGGTTCGGCCAGGTGCAGGGTGGCGGGCAGCCGGCCGTGCTGGAACGCCAGGACGGTCTTGATGACCCCGGCCACCCCGGCGCCGGCCTCCAGATGCCCGATGTTGGTCTTGACTGAGCCGATCAACAACGGGGTCTGCCGGCCGGATCCCGCACCGAGCGCCACTCCGAGTGCTCCGGCCTCGATCGGGTCGCCGAGCTCGGTGCCGGTGCCGTGCGCCTCGACGTAGCTGACGCTGGCCGGTGGGATGCCGGTCGACCGGTACACCCGGCGGAGCAGGTGCTCCTGGGCCTCGCGACTGGGTGCCATGATCCCGTTGGTGCGGCCGTCCTGGTGGATGCCGCCGCCGCGGATCAGGGCAAGCACCCGGTCGCCGGAGCGGCGCGCGTCGCCGAGCCGCTTGAGCACAATGATCCCGCAGCCCTCGCCGCGGCCGTAGCCGTCGGCGGAGGCGTCGAACGACCGGCTCACCCCGCCCGGCGAGGTGGCGCCCGCCGCGTCGAGGACCATCGTCAGGCCCGGACCGGCCATCAGCATGACACCGCCCGCGAGGGCGAGCGGTGTCTCGTCCATCCACAGACTCTGGCAGGCCAGGTGGATGGCGACCAGCGAGGAGGAGCACGCGGTGTCCACGGCGAGGCTCGGCCCACGCAGGTCGAGGGTGTAGGAGACCCGGTTGGCCACCGCGCAGTAGGCGCTGCCGATCCCGGTGCGCGCCTCGATGCCGGTCAGATCCTCCAGCAACCGGCGGCCGTAGTCGTCGGCACCGACGCCGACGAAGACGCCGGCGTCGTGCTGGGCGAGGGCGCGGGGCGGGATACCCGCGTGTTCGAGGGCCTCCCAGCTGACCTCGAGGGTCATCCGCTGTTGTGGATCCATCAGCTCGGCCTCACGGGGCGAGATGCCGAAGAACCCGGCGTCGAACCCGGCGACGTCGTGCAGGAACGAGCCGCGGCGGTTCACCGTACGCAGCGCTGCCGCGTTGGCCGGGTCCGACCGCAGGTAGTCGTCCCAACGCCCGTCGGGCAGCTCACCGGCGGTGCTGCGGCCGTCGGTCAACAGCCGCCAGAACTCCGCGGGCGAGTCCACACCACCGGGGAACCGGCACGCCATCCCCACGATGGCGATCGGTTCGGCAGTCGTACCGCTGGCTTCATATCGCACGTTCGGGTCCCTTCCCCGCAGAGAGACACTGGATGACGGAGTCTGTGCCAGGTGACGCGCGGGAAAGCCGACGGTTTTACCTGCGGGTCTTCACAACCCGCGGCATTCGCGAACTCATTGCGGCACCGCGTATGCGCCCGAACCTGGCCAGTGCAGAGCAGAAGGACACGCTCGGTGAAGTCGACCCGAAGGCGTGGCAGCGACTGCTTGATAGATCGCTGGTCTATGCAAATCGACAGTACACCGACCCCAGACAGCGGTCAATATGAGGTGTGATCGAAATCACATTGATTGATGATATTGCCGGCTACTGCTAGCGTCTGGACAACAGCGGCCGATTCTCCGGTCCGCCAATGCATGGGGGAATACCAACCGCGACGCGAGTCCACGATCAAGACTGGACCCGACCCGGCGATCTCGAATCGACAGCGGATTAATTCGCACTCGTCGCCGCACACCGGCACTTGCGCCGATATCGCGTGCCCATTCGCCCGTGCACATTCAGAAAATTGTGGTGCCCGCGGAAGGAACCGACGTGACCGGCACAGAGCGAATCGACGTCCATCAGCACATCGTGCCGCCGGGCTACTCCCGCTGGCTCGCCGACAGGGGCCTGACGGCCGGGGGCATGCCGCTGCCCGCCTGGTCGGCCGAGGGGGCCCTGGCCATGATGGACGACCACGGCATCCGTAGCTGCGTCATGTCGGTCTCCACTCCCGGGGTGCACCTCGGCGACGACGCCGAAGCGCGCGACAAGGCCCGCTACGTCAACGAGTACGCCGCTGAGCAGGTAAAAGACCGGCCGGACCGGTTCGGCTTCTTCGCCACGCTGACCCTGCCGGACGTCGACGGAGCCCTGGCGGAGATCGCACACTCCTTCGACGTGCTCGGCGCCGACGGGGTGGTCCTGCTCGCCAACGTGCGCGGCACGTACCTCGGAGACCCGTCTTTCGACCCGGTGATGGCCGAACTCGACCTGCGCGGCGCCGTGGTGCTGATCCACCCGTCACACCTGCCCGGGCCGGGCCTCGACGGCGCGCCGCCATTTCTCGTGGACTTTCTCCTCGACACCGGCCGAGCGGTGCACAATCTGGTCCGGCACGGCGCAATGCGACGCTGGACGCGGATGCGGATCATCCTTTCGCACGGCGGCGGATTCGTGCCCTACGCAGCGCATCGGATGGCCTACGTCCGACGCGACATGGAATTGACCCCGGAAATGTACCTGGCGGATCTCCGGAAGTTCTACTTCGACACCGCGTTGTCCACCAGTCCAGTCTCGCTCCCGTCACTCCTGGCCTTCGCCGACCCGACACACATCGTCTACGGCAGCGACTGGCCATATGCGCCCCTGCCCTCGGTGACGCATTTCAGTAATGAGCTCGACAAGTACTCCGAGATTAGCGACGAGCAGCGCACCGCCCTTTCCCACCGCAACGCCCTCCGGCTGTTCCCCCGGTTCGGCACCCCGGGATGACCGGAAGCGTCGTCGTCCTGCCAACCGGGCTGACTGTGCCGGTCGCCGACGGCGAGACGATCCTGGCCGCGCTGGCCCGGGCCGGATACACCCACACCGTCGGTTGCCGGCGCGGGGGCTGTGGCATGTGCAAGGTGGATCTGCGCGCCGGCAGCGTGCGGTACGACGCCGTGGTCGCCGAGTCCGTGCTCGCCGCCGAGGAACGCGCGGCCGGGACCTGCCTCACCTGCCGTGCCGTCCCGTGCGGCGATGTCGTCGTGGAGCTGCGCCAGGACCGGCTCCGCCGTGCCAACCCCTTCCTTCCACGTACGCCAGGACCCGCCTGACGGACCGACCCGCCCCGGACGATTGGAGCCACAGCATGGGTGTACTGAGAATGGGTTACGTCCACGCCCGCGTGACCGACCTGGAGGAGGCCAAGCAGCACTACGGCGACACAATGGGTCTCTATCCCGTTCTCGCCGAGGACGGCAGGGCCTACTTCAAGGGCTGGGACGAGTGGGACCATCACTCGGTCGTCCTCGAGGAGGGCGGCGTCGGCGTCGCCAAGTTCGGCTTCAAGGTCGCCGACCCGGCCGACATCGGGCGTTTCGAGGACCGCGCGACCCGCTTCGGCTGCACCGTGTCGCGCATGTCCGCCGGGGAGAACCCCGAGGTGAGCGACGGCATCCGGATCGTGCTGCCGTCGGAGCACGTCGTCGAGCTGTACCACGGAATGACGGTGCTGGGCACCGAGGTGGGCACCCACAATCCGGAGGTCTTCCCCCGACACCTGGTGGGCATCGGCGCGCCGCGCCTGGACCACGCCCTCATCACCGCCGAGGACGTCAACCTGATGGAGCGGTTCTTCCGGGAGGTCCTGGGCTTCTACCCCAGCGAGCGCCTCGCGACCTCGCTCGACGCGGACGCCGACTGCATCGCCACCTGGATGACCGTGGGCAACACGGTGCACGACATCGCGATCCTGAAGGGGCCGAACGCCAAGCTCCACCACTTCGCGTTCGAGCTGAGCAGCTGGCACGACATCCTGCGAGCCGGTGACCTGATGGCGATGGACGACGTGCCGGTCGACGTCGGGCCGACCCGGCACGGTATCACCCGCGGGCAGACCATCTACTTCTTCGACCCGTCCGGCAACCGCAACGAGGTCTTCAGCGGCGGCTACGTCGCCTATCCCGACCGGCCGTGCGTCACCTGGACCCCGGACCAGCTGGAGAAGGGCATCTTCTACATCAGTCGCGAGGTCAACGACCGGTTCACCGCCGCGCTGACCTGACCCTGACCGACACCCCCGGAAGAGCCCCGCCGTACACCGGCGGGGCTCTCTGGTGTGGTGGCCGGCCATCGCTCAGCCCTGCGTAAGCCAGGCGTCGACGGCCGCGGCGGTGGTCGCGACGTGGGCGCGTTCGAGCATCGTGAAGTGGTCGCCGGGTACTGTCACCGCCTCGTGCGGATGCGGCCAGCTCGCCCGCTCGGTCTCCGTCGGCACTGCCGGGCCGACCGGTTCCCGAGCGTATACGAGCAGCGTGGGAGCGGAGATCGCGACCGGTCTGAGATCGAACTCCGCGTACCGGGCGCGGGCGGTGACCCAGGCGTCTCCCCACTCCTCGCCGAGCCGGTCCTGGGTGCTGGCCCGGTCGAGCAGATGCCGGGTGATCGCCGCCGACCAGACCGCGTATTCCTCGCCGGAACGCTCAGGCCACCAGCAGGTGTCGAGCATGACCAGGCCGGCCTTGTCCCACCGCTGCGCCAGCGCCGCGGCGAGCTGCCCGCCGGTGGAGTGCCCCACCAGCACGACCGACCCGGTCGGCGCCTCGGCCTCCAGCACGGCGTGGTGCAGGTTGACGAGCGCGTCGAGGTCGGCCGGCAGCGGCTCACCAGGCCGGAAGCCGGGCAGGGTCAGTACCGACACGGACGCGGCGGACCGTAGCGCGGCGGCGAGGCCGGCGTACTGGTACACCGAGGGTTTCCAGGCGAACGACGGCAGGCAGACGAGGTGCGGTCCCGGACCGCCGGACGCGGCCAGTCGCACGAGCCGTGGCGGGTTGGTGACCTCGCCGGCGCTCCGGAACGAGGGTCGGAAAGCGGCCATGCCCCGGATCAGGGTGTCGACCCGCTCGGCGTCGCCGCTGTGGTAAGCCCGCAACACCAGGGCGCTCAGCGAGTCCTCGGTGCCGCCACCGGCCAGAGGCCGTGGGGCGGGCGTGTGCGCGGGACCGGCATCGAGTTCCCGGTCGAGGTGTTCGGCGAGCGCGGCCGGTGTCGGATGGTCGAACGTCAGCGTGGCCGGGAAGACCCGACCGGTCCGGGCACCGAGCCGGTTGCGCAGCTCGACGGCGGTGAGTGAGTCGAAACCGAGCGAGCCGAACGGCGCGTCCGCGTCGACGTCCTCGGCGTCGCGGTGGCCGAGGACGGCGGCCACATCGGAGCGGACGACCCGCAGCAGCCGCTCCCGGCGCTCGCCGTCGTCGAGGCCGGCGAGCTGGTCTGCCAGCGTCTGCCCGTCGCCCGTCACGGCCGCCTTGCGCGGACGGTGGATGGGCCCGCCGCGCCGGAGTCCCTGGAGCAGCGGTGTGGTGTGCGCGGCCAGATCGAGGTTGGCGGCGATGGTGGTGGGGTGGTGTCCGCCGATCGCGGTGTCGAGTAGGGCGAGTGCGTGGGTGGTGGGCATGGCCCGGACGGCGGACCGGTGTAGGCGGTCGTGGTCGCGTTGGTGTAGGCCGCTGGTCATGCCGGTGGTGTGTTCCCACAGTCCCCAGGCGATCGAGGTGGCCGGTAGACCGGCCCGCTGCCGGGTGATGGCCAGGGCGTCCAGACCGGCGTTCGCCGCGGCGTAGTTCCCCTGTCCCGGATTACCGAGTACCCCGGCGACGGAGGAGAACAACACGAACAGCGCCAGGTCCCGGTCACGGGTCAACTCGTCCAGCCACAACGCGGCGTCGAGCTTCGGCGCCACAACGGTCTCCAGACGCTGCGGAGTCAGGGCCTCGATCGTCCCGTCGTCGATAACACCCGCAGCGTGCACCACCCCGGTGAGCCGGTCGATACCCTCGACCAGGCCCGCCAACGCCCGCCGATCAGTGACATCACACGCCACCACACGCACCTCGGCGTCCAGACCAGCGAGCTGATCGGTCACCCCCGACCGGCTGGCCAGAACAAGCTTACGCACCCCATGCCGGCGTACCAGATGCTCGGCCACCAGCACACCGAGCCCACCAGTACCACCAGTGATCAACACCGTGCCGTCCGGATCCAACCGACGCGGGATCCTCACCACCTGCTTACCCACGGTCCGACCCGCGCCCAGATCCCGCAACACCTCACGAACCCGCTGCACCGGCGCCACCGTCACCGGCACCGGCACCAGAACACCCTCACCGAACAACTCCATCAACCGCCGCAACATCACACCCAGCCGCTGCGGCCCCGCCTCGATCATGTCGAACGGCAGATACGACACACCCGGAAAAGCATCCCGATCACGGATATCGGTCTTCCCCATCTCCAACAACACACCACCCGGACGCAGCAACCCCGCCGACGCGTCCACGAACTCACCCGCCAAACTGTTGAGCACCACATCCATCACCGGAAACCGGCCCGCGAAACCCGTATCCCGAGACGACGCCAACCGCTCCCGAGGCACACCCACCACATCCCACTTCGACTCACTGGCCGTGGCCCACACCTCCGCACCCAACCAACGGGCCAACTGCACCGCCGCCATACCCACCCCACCCGCCGCCGCATGCACCAAAACACGCTGCCCCGCCTCCACCCGAGCCAACTCCACCAAACCCAACCACGCGGTCAACCACACCACCGGAACACCCGCCGCCTGCTCCATCGACCAACCATCCGGCACCCTCGCCACCAACCGCGCATCAACCACCGTCGACGAACCAAACCCACCCGACCACAACCCCAACACCCGATCCCCCACCCCCACATGCGAAACCCCCTCACCAACCTCAACCACCACCCCCGCACCCTCCACACCAACCGACCCACCACCCGGATACACACCCAACCCCACCAACACATCCCGAAAATTCACACCCGCAGCCACCACCGCAACCCGCACCTGCCCCACACCCACCACACCCACACCCACACACCCCACACCAACCCCATCCAACGACCCACTACCATCCACATCCACCCGCCACTCACCCGAAACAGGAACAACCAGCGAATCGGCGGAAGCAGTCAGGCGCGGGACGAAGCGGCCGGCGGCGGTGACCGCCTGCTGCGGTTCGTCGAGGGCAAGATCGCGTGCGGCAGGCCCGTCGACGTCGGCGACGACGACCCGGCCGGGATGTTCCGACTGCACGACCCGGAGCAGTCCCCACAGGGCGCCCGCAGCGGCGGCGGTGCGGGGCGCGTCGGGGCCGGTCGGTGCCGTGGCCGGAGTGGCTCCGGTGGTCAGCACCACCAGCCGGGTGTGGTGGAACTCCGGTGCCGCGAGATACTCCTGCACCAGGGCGAGGACGGCGGCGGTCGCCGCGTGCGCGTCGGCGAGGTCGGGGGTGACGACGACGGCCGCCGGCGCGCTTGCGCCTTCACTGATGGACGCGCGCAGCGCGGCGAGGTCGGCGAAGCGCTGCCCGCCCACGCCGTACGTGTCAGGACCGACGACGACGTGATCGGTGAGACTTCCCTGGCCGTCGGGCGCTGGTTGCCATTCGATGGTGTGGGGGGTGGTGTTGGGGTGGGTGGGTAGGGGGCGGAGTTGGAGGTGGTTGATGGTGGCCAGGGGGGTGCCGTCGGTGTGGTGGAGGGTGATGGTGGCGGTGTCGGGGGTGGGTTGGGTGAGGGTGACTCGGGCGTGGGTCGCGCCGGTGGTGTGGATGGTGATACCGGTCCAGGTGAACGGGACCTGGGGTGGCCGGCCGGTGGTGGGGGTTTGGAGGAGGAGGGGGTGCAGGGCGGCGTCGAGCAGAGCGGGATGGATGACGTGACTGCCGCTGTCTTCCTCGATGCTGTCGCCGGTGTTGTCGTTGAGGGTGTCGCTGGTGTTGTGGTGGAGGGTGTCGCTGGTGTTGTGGTGGAGGGTGATGTCGGCGTAGAGGGTGTCGTGGTGGCGCCAGGTGTTGCGTAGGTTTCGGAAAGCGGGTCCGTAGGTGTATCCCGCCGCGTCGGCGGTGGTGTAGAAGTCGTCGACCGGTACTGGTTCGGCGTCTGCGGGTGGCCAGGCCCCGTACTGGGGCCGGCCGGTCTGCCCGGGGTTGTGGGTGAGCATGGCCTCGGCGTGCAGGGTCCAGTCGGCATCCTGGTCGGGACGGCTGTACACCCGAGCGGTATGCCCGCCACCATCCCCGGTGGGTGTGACCACGATCTGTAGGTCACGGTCGTGATCGGCCGGTAGCGGGGCGAGGATCGTCAACTCGGCGATATGGTCAGCGCCGACCTGATCCCCGACCTGGAAGAGCCAGTCGATGAACGCGGTCGCCGGCACGATCACCACACCCGCGACAGCATGCTGACGCAGCCAGGACAGCCGATCAGATGACAACCGGCCCGACACGACCGTCGGCCCGTCAGCGACCCTGGCCACCTCCCACCGCAGCCCCCCGCCACCCGGACGCAACCAGTAACGGCGGTGCTGGAACGCATACGTCGGCAGATCGACCAGCCGCCCCGACCGGCCCAACAACACAGGCCAGTCGACCGGCACCCCACGAGTCCACAACCCGCCCACACCCGACAACAACATCCGCACCTGATCACGACCACGACGCATCACCGGAACCGCCGCCACGGCCTCACCGATCATCGCCGTCAGAACAGCATCCGGACCCACCTCCACCACCGTGGACACACCATTGTCCCGCAACCAGCCGACACAATCAGCGAACCGCACCGCCTGCCGGGCATGCCGCACCCAATAATCCGCACACCCCAACACCTGCCCCGACTCCGGCCGACCGGTCACCCCCGACACCACCGTCAACTCCGGCTCACGCCACCGCACCGACTCCGCAACCTCAGCAAACTCCGCCAGCATCGGCTCCATCAACCGCGAATGAAACGCGTGACTGACCACCAGACGCCGCGACCGCCAACCCCGCACCCCACACTCGACCACCACCCGATCCACCGCCGCCGAAGGACCAGACAACACCACCGACTCCGGCCCGTTCACCGCCGCCACATCAACACCCATCAACTGCGCCAACTCAACCGCGTCAACCTCCGCCGCCTCGACAGCGACCATCCCACCACCAGCACCCAACCCCTGCATCAACCCAGCCCGAGCCGCGACCAACCGACACGCATCCTCCAAATCCAACAACCCCGCGACATGAACAGCCGCCAACTCCCCCACCGAATGACCAACCACCACATCAACCCGCACCCCAAACGACTCCAACAACCGAAACAACGCCACCTCCACAGCAAACAACGCCGGCTGCGTGAACACCGTGTCATCCAAACCCAACCCACCCACCACACCACCAGCCACAACCCCAGCCAAACCCCCCGGCAACAAACCATCAAACCCCGCACACACCCGCCCGAACACCTCAGCAAAAACCGGGAACCCCTCCGCCAACTCCCGACCCATACCCACCCACTGAGCACCCTGACCCGTAAACACCGCCGCCACACCACCCGACGACACCGAACCAAACACCCCCGACCCCACCCGCAACCCCTCCACCACCGACCCACGATCCTCACCCACCACCACCAACCGGTGGTCCAGCGCCGCCCGGGACAACGCGAGGGTCCTGGCCACATCCGGCAACGGCACGTCCCGACCCGCACCCTCCAACCAATCCGCCAACCGCTGCGCCTGCCCCTGCAACGCCGCCCTGCTACCCCCCGACACCAGAACCGGCGTGGGCACGTTCTCGGACACGGCGTTCGACGCCGGGGAGGAAAGCGGCATCTGCGGTTCCGACAACCCGGGCTGGCTGGGCGGGGATTCGAGAATCACGTGAGCATTCGTGCCGCTAATACCAAACGACGACACCCCCGCACGCCACGGCCGATCCCGCGCCTCCAAAACAACCGGCTCGGTCAACAACCGCACACCACCATCCCAATCCACCAACGGCGACGGCTCACCCACATGCAACGTCCGCGGCAACACCCCCGCCCCCAACGCCAACACCATCTTCATCACACCCGCCACACCCGCAGCCGCCTGCGTATGACCCACATTCGACTTCAACGAACCAAGCCACACCCCAGACCCATCCACCCGAGCCGCACCATACGTCGCCAACAACGCCTCCGCCTCGATCGGATCACCCAACCGAGTACCAGTCCCATGCCCCTCCACCACATCAACATCCGCCGCATCCACACCCGCCGCCGCCAACGCCTGCCGAATCACCCGCTGCTGCGACAAACCATTCGGCGCAGTCAAACCATTCGACGCACCATCCTGATTCACCGCCGAACCCCGCACCACCCCCAACACCCGCCGACCATCACGAACAGCAGACGACAACGACTGCACCACCAACACACCCACACCCTCAGACCAACCCGTACCATCAGCCGCCGCCGAAAACGCCTTACACCTCCCATCCCCCGCCAACCCACCCTGCCGATCAAACTCCACAAACAACCCCGGCGTCGCCATCACCGTCACACCACCCACCAACGCCAAATCACACTCCCCCGCCCGCAACGCCTGACCCGCCAAATGCAACGCCACCAACGACGACGAACACGCCGTATCCACCGACACCGCCGGACCCTCCAACCCCAACACATACGCAATCCGACCAGACGCCACACTCACCGCCCCACCCGTCAACCCATAACCCTCCACCTGAACACCAGCCTCACCCAGACGAAACCCATACTCCTGACCCATCACACCCACAAACACACCCGTCGGCGAACCACGCAAAGAATCAGGCGCAATACCAGCCCGCTCCAACGCCTCCCACGAAACCTCCAACAACAACCGCTGCTGCGGATCCATCGCCAAAGCCTCACGCGGCGAAATACCAAACAACTCAGCATCAAAACCCGCCGCCACATCCAAAAACCCACCCACCCGAGCAAAAGAACCCTCAACCACCCAACCACGATCAACCGGAAAACCACCAACAACATCCCGACCCTCAACCACCACCCCCCACAAATCCTCCGGCGAACCCACCCCACCCGGAAAACGACAACCCATACCCACAATCGCCAACGGCTCGATGGCCTCCAGCTCCTGGACACGGCGACGGGCCTTGCGCAGGTCGGCGGTGACGAGCTTGAGGTACTCGCGAAGCTTGTCCTCGTTGTTCATTGCGTTCACCTTCCGGAGCCGTCAACGGAGGGGTCGTGCGTGATTCCGAGCTCGTGCCGGAGGAACTCGTAGAGCTGGTCGTCCGAGGCCTTCAGCAGGTCGGCGTCGAGGTCCTCTGGATCGTGGTCCGTGCCTCCGTCGAGCCGCGACAGGAGCGCCCGCAGACGGTGCGTGACACGGTGCTCGATCAGGTCGGCGGCATCGGTGTTGTCGAGGAGCTCGGTGAGTCTTTCGAGACTCTCCACGAGCGGGTGCACGTTGCCGGCGGAGCCGCTACCGTTGCCGCCACCGAGCCGGATGTCGAGGTGGTCAGCGAGCGCCTCCGGGGTGGGGTGGTCGAAGACGACAGTGGTGGGCAGGGTCGTCCCCACCGCCGCGGCGAGCCGGTTACGCAGGTCGACAGCGGTCAGCGAGTCGAAGCCGACCTCCTTGAACGGCCGGTCCAGGTCGACCGCCTCGGGGCTTTCATGGCCGAGGACCCCCGCCACGTGCGTCCGCACCAGGTCACGCAGGTGGCGCCGGCGCTGGGCGGGACTGAGCGTGGTGAGTTCCGCTGCGGCGTCGCCATCCGCAGCCGCGATGACCCGGCGCGGGGCCGGGACTCTCCGGATGAGCCGCCGGAGCAGTGGCGGTACCGGGTCCGCCACCCGGCTCAGGTCCAGGGTCGCGGCGACGACGACCGGTTCGGTGCCGGTGATAGCAGCGTCGAAGAGCGCAAGGGCTTCGCCGGTCGGCATGGCGTCTACCGCCGTCCGCCTGAGGCGACCGCGGTCACGGTCCTGCATGACGCGGGTCATGCCGGTCTCGGCCTCCCACAACCCCCACGCGATCGACGTGACCGCCAGGCCCATGCCCGCGCGCAACAGGGCGAGCCCGTCCAGGCCGGCATTGGCAGCCGCATAGTTGGCCTGGCCGGCGTTGCCCAGCACTCCCGCGACCGACGAGAAGACGACGAACATCGCCAGATCCCGGTCCAGGGTGAGCTCGTGCAACAGCAGAGCCCCACCGAGCTTGCCCCGCAGGACGTTCGCGACCCGCTCCGCCGACAGCCCTTCCAGCACACCGTCGTCCAGCACACCGGCAGCGTGGATGACGCCGACGAGCTGGTCGACGTCTTCGAGCACGCCCCGTAGCTGTGCCCGATCACTCACGTCGCACGCCACCACCCGCACCGTCGCACCGAGGGCTTCCAGTCGGTCCACGAGCGCGGCCACGCCGTCGGCGTTCGGGCCGGAACGGCTCAGCAGCAGAAGCCTCTTGACCGCATGCCGGTGCACGAGGTGTTCGGCCACCAGGGCGCCGACACCGCCGGTGCCGCCCGTGACCAGCACCCACCCGTCATCTAGCGCCGGTGCCTCCTCCGCAGCCGGACGCGTGGGCTGGAGACGAGGCACCAGAAGACCCTGAGCGCGTAGCACCGCCTGCTCTTCGTGGGTGGACAGCAGCGCGTCGAGGTCGGGCTCGACGTCCACGGGTACGTCACGCAGCAGAAACCGGCCCGGATGCTCCGACTGCGCCGAACGCACCAGTCCCCAGACCGCCGCCCCGGTGACGCCGTCGGGGCCGAGCCGGCCGTCCGGGGCTGCGACGAGGGCGTCACGGGTGAGGACGAGCAGCCGCCCGGTCTGCTCGGGCGAGCCGAGGAACCGTTGCATCTCGGCGAGGGTGTCGACCACGGCGTTCTCGCCCGACGGGGAATACACGACCACGGGCGGGACCTGCTCTGCGGTGTCTGTTGCGGCGCGCTCCGCCGGTACCCAGGTGACGGTTGTCAGGGACGCGGTCGTGGGGACCGCGGGCAACGCGCGGAGGCGGATCTCGTCGACGTCGGCGATGGGATGGCCGTCGTCGTCGGTGAGTCGGACCCGGGCGCTGTCCGGACCGTTCGGGGTCACGGTGACGCGGGCGCGGCGAGCGCCGGTGGCGTGGATCCGGATACCAGTCCAGGCGAACGGCAGTCGCAGTTCGTCCGCCGTCAGCATCGGGTGCAGCGCCGCATCCAGCAGCGCCGGGTGGATGGCGACGCCGGTGACCGGCTCGTCGGCGGGAAGTGCGACGTCGGCATAGAGCGTGTCGCCGCGTCGCCACAGCTGCCGCATGCCCCGGAACGTCGGCCCGTACTGATACCCGGCGGCCGCCACGTCGGTGTAGAACGTCTCGATCGGCGCGGTCTCGGCACCTGCGGGTGGCCAGTCGGCTTCGACGGTCTCCACCGGCTCGTCGCTCGTGTCGAGGCGGCCTTCGGCGTGCAGGGTCCAGTTGTCGGTGCCGTGGTGCCGGGCGTAGACGCGGGCGGTGTGCGCGGAGCCGCCGACCGGGACACAGACGATGCGGATGTGCTGGGCGGTGTGCTCCGGAACGCTGAGGGGGGTGTGGACGACAAGCTCGCTGACGCGGTTGTGGCCGAGATGGTCGCCGGTGTGCACGAGCCACTCGACGAAGGCGGTGCCGGGGACCATGGTGCTGCCCCTGACCGCGTGGTCGGCCAGCCAGGGAAGAGTGTCCTGGTCGAGATGACCCGTGAGGATGGTGGGCTCGTCCGGGGTGGTGTGGGTGCTGGTGGCCAGCACTGGATGGTCGAGGTTGTGCTCACCGACGGTGGTGGTGGGAGTCAGCCAGTAGCGCCGGTGCTGGAAGGCGTAGGTGGGAAGGCCCGTGTGCGTCTGCCCGGGACCGAGGACCGTGGCCCAGTCGACCCGGACACCGGCGGTCCAGACACTGCCGAGGGCGGTCAGCAGGTGGCCCCACTGCGGGCGGTCGCGGCGTTGGGAGGAGATCACCACGCTGTCGGCAGCGCATTCGGCCATCGCGAGTTCGAGGACGGGGTGGGCGCTGACCTCGACGAAGACGCGGGCACCTCGGCTGGTGAGCGTCTGCATGGCGGTGTCGAACCGCACCGTTTGGCGCAGGTTGCGCAGCCAGTAGCCGGCGTCCATGTCGGCGGTGTCGAGGACGTCGCCGGTAACCGTCGAGATGACCGGGATCTGCGAGGAGCGCGGTGTCAGGTCGTCCAGTTGCTTCATCAACGGGTCGGCGACCGCCTCGACGGCGGCGGAGTGGGAGGCGTAGTCGACCGGGATCATGCGGGCCCGCACCCCACGCTCAACCAGTTGTGCGGCGAGTGTCTCCAGCGCGGCCACGGGTCCGGCGAGTACGGTGGACGCCGCACTGTTGACAACCGCGATCTCGACGGCATTGGGCAGGTGCGGTTCCACCTCGGTACGGCCGAGCCCGACCGAAAGCATCCCACCGGTGCCGGCGATCTCCCGGACCAGTCGAGACCGGACCACTACCACCTGGGCACCGTCGGCAAGCGACAAGCCACCCGCCACGCAGGCGGCGGCGACCTCGCCCTGGGAATGGCCGACCACCCCGGTCACCGGGACACCCCACGACAGCCAGAGCGCACCGAGCGAGACCATCGTCGCCCACAGCACCGGCTGGACGACATCCACCCGGGACAGCCAGCCGTCGTCGTCGCCCAGCAGCACGTCTGTCACGGACCAATCGACCTGCGCGGCCAGGGCCTCGTCACACTCGGCCAGCCGGTCGGCGAACACCGGTGACACCGCGAGCAGCTCACGGGCCATACCCGCCCACTGCCAACCCTGACCCGGGAACACCAGCACGACACCACCGGCCCCGGAGATGACAGCCCTGTCCACCATTGCCGCGCGAAGACCTACGATGACGGATTCCCGGCTGTCGCCGACGACGACCGCGCGGTGGTCCAGCGCCGCCCGGGACAACGCGAGGGTCCTGGCCACATCCGGCAACGGCACGTCCCGACCCGCACCCTCCAACCAATCCGCCAACCGCTCCGCCTGCCCCTGCAACGCCGCCCTGCTACCCCCCGACACCAGAACCGGTGTGGGCACGTTTTCGGACACGGCGTTCGACGCCGGGGAGGAAAGCGGCATCTGCGGTTCCGACAACCCGGGCTGGCTGGGCGGGGATTCGAGAATCACGTGAGCATTCGTGCCGCTAATACCAAACGACGACACCCCCGCACGCCACGGCCGATCCCGCGCCTCCAAAACAACCGGCTCGGTCAACAACCGCACACCACCATCCCAATCCACCAACGGCGACGGCTCACCCACATGCAACGTCCGCGGCAACACCCCCGCCCCCAACGCCAACACCATCTTCATCACACCCGCCACACCCGCAGCCGCCTGCGTATGACCCACATTCGACTTCAACGAACCAAGCCACACCCCAGACCCATCCACCCGAGCCGCACCATACGTCGCCAACAACGCCTCCGCCTCGATCGGATCACCCAACCGAGTACCAGTCCCATGCCCCTCCACCACATCAACATCCGCCGCATCCACACCCGCCGCCGCCAACGCCTGCCGAATCACCCGCTGCTGCGACAAACCATTCGGCGCAGTCAAACCATTCGACGCACCATCCTGATTCACCGCCGAACCCCGCACCACCCCCAACACCCGCCGACCATCACGAACAGCAGACGACAACGACTGCACCACCAACACACCCACACCCTCAGACCAACCCGTACCATCAGCCGCCGCCGAAAACGCCTTACACCTCCCATCCCCCGCCAACCCACCCTGCCGATCAAACTCCACAAACAACCCCGGCGTCGCCATCACCGTCACACCACCCACCAACGCCAAATCACACTCCCCCGCCCGCAACGCCTGACCCGCCAAATGCAACGCCACCAACGACGACGAACACGCCGTATCCACCGACACCGCCGGACCCTCCAACCCCAACACATACGCAATCCGACCAGACGCCACACTCACCGCCCCACCCGTCAACCCATAACCCTCCACCTGAGCATCGGCCTCACCCAGACGAGGACCATATTCCTGGGCAACGACGCCAACGAACACACCCGTCGGCGAACCACGCAAAGAATCAGGCGCGATACCAGCCCGCTCCAACGCCTCCCACGAAACCTCCAACAACAACCGCTGCTGCGGATCCATCGCCAAAGCCTCACGCGGCGAAATACCAAACAACTCAGCATCAAAACCCGCCGCCACATCCAAAAACCCACCCACCCGAGCAAAAGAACCCTCAACCACCCAACCACGATCAACCGGAAAACCACCAACAACATCCCGACCCTCAACCACCACCCCCCACAAATCCTCCGGCGAACCCACCCCACCCGGAAAACGACAACCCATACCCACAATCGCGAGAGAATCGTCGACCGGTACAGCAGTCGTCGACGCGGACCGCACCGGGCCGACGGCGACCGGGGTACCACCCAGCCGCTCGGTGAGATGAGCGGCGAGCGCGGTTACCGTGGGATGGTCGAAAACCACGGACACGGGCAGGGTGGTCCCGACGGCCGCACCGAGGCGTCGGCACAGTTGCAGCGAGAGACTGGAGTCGAACCCGAGTTCCTTGAACGGCCGGTCCACGTCGATGTCGTCGGGTCGTTGGTGGCCGAGGACGCGGGCGGCGACGGTGCGGGTCAGTTCACCCAGGTCACCCGTCTGGACGGTAGCCTCGGCGCCGCCGTCGACCGCCCCGTCGTCGGCGGGTTCGGCGGTGATCCAGTGCCGAGCGCGCTGGAAGGCGTACGTGGGCAGGTCGACGTGGCTGCGCCCGGAGCCAAGGGCGATCGTCCAGTCCACCGGCACGCCGGCGGCCCAGGCCTGTCCGAGCGCACGGAGCAGAGCGTCGTACTGCGGCTGGTCACGGCGTTGCGAGGCGACGACGACGCCCGGCACACCCGCAGCCTCGACGCACTCGGACATGGCGAGTTCGAGCACCGGGTGGGCGCTGACCTCGACGAAGACCCGGGCGCCCAGACTGACCAGGGTCTGCATGGCGAGGTCGAACCGCACGGTGTGGCGGAGATTGCGCAGCCAGTAGCTGGCGTCCATGCCGGCCGTGTCGAGCACATCACCGGTCGCGGTGGATACCACCGGAATCACCGACGACCGGGGCGTCAGCCCCTCCAGCTCCGTAACCAACCGGTCGGCGACGCTGTCCACGGCGGCAGAGTGGGAGGCGTAGTCGATGAGTACCAGCCGCGCCCGTACGCCACGCTTGGTCAACCGGGCGGCGAAGGCGTCCAGGACCGGGACCGGACCGGCGACGACGGTGGACGACGGGCTGTTGACGACTGCCGTCTCCACGCCGTCGGGCAGTTCCGGCTCGACCTCGGCCCGGCCGAGGCCGACAGAAAGCATGCCGCCCCTGCCGGCCAACTCGCGGATCAACCGTGCGCGGGTCACGACGATCCGGGCACCGTCCTCAAGCGACAGCCCGCCCGCGACGCAGGCCGCGGCGACCTCGCCCTGCGAGTGGCCGACCACGCCCGCCACCGGAACGCCGGCGGAGAGCCACACCTCACCGAGGGAGACCATGACCGACCACAGCACCGGCTGCAGCAGATCCACCCGCGACAGCCAGGTCTCGTCCTCGCTCTGGAGGAGGTCGGTGACGGACCAGTCGACGAGGGCGGACAGCGCCTGGTCGCACGCGGCGAGCCGGTCGGCGAAGACCGGGGACGTCGCGAGCAGCTCGCGGGCCATGCCGGCCCGTTGCCAGCCCTGGCCGGGGAAGACGAGCACGACCCCGCCCGGCGCGAGACCGGAGGGCTCGGCGGCGACCGAGCGCAGGTCCGCGACGATCGACTCCCGGTCGGCACCGACCACCACCGCCCGGTGCTCCAGGGCGGCCCGGGATGCCGCCAGGGCCCGCGCCACCGCCGGCACCGGGGCGGTCCGGCCCGGCCCCTCCCACCAGTCGGCCAACCGACGCGCCTGGGCTTGCACCGCCGCGGCGGACCGACCCGAGATCAGCACGGGCACCGGCCCCTCGACCACCGGGGCGACGCTGGTTCCGGCGGTGTCGCGGGGCGCCTCGGCGAGGACCAGATGACAGTTGGTGCCGCCCATGCCGAACGCGCTGACCCCGGCGAGCAGTGGCCGCCGCCCGGGCCACGGACCCGGCTCCGTGTTGACACGCAGCCCCAGGTCGTCGAGCGGGACCGCGGGGTTGGCGGAGCGGAAGTTGAGGCTGGCCGGGAGTTCCCGGTGCCGCAGAGCCAGCACCACCTTCAGCAGACCGGCGATGCCAGCGGCGCCCTCGAGGTGGCCGATGTTGGTCTTCACCGAACCGACCAGCAGTGGATCATCTGCCGGGCGGGCGCGGCCCAGGACGGCGCCGAGCGCCGCCGCCTCGACCGGGTCGCCGACGGGGGTGCCGGTGCCGTGCAGTTCGACATAGCCGACCTGCGCCGGAGCGACCCCCGCGCGTTCGTAGGCGCGACGCAGCACCTGCTCCTGACCGGCCTGCCGTGGTGCGGTGAGCCGGTCCCCGCCGCCGTCGTGATTCGTCGCGCCGCCCCGGATGACGCAGTAGACGCGGTCGCCGTCGGCGACGGCACGGTCGAGCGGCTTGAGAACGACCAGTGCGGCACCCTCACCCCGGACATAGCCATTGGCCCGCGCGTCGAAGGTGTAGCACCGCCCATCCGGCGACAGCGCGCCGAAGTCGGCGGTGTAACGGGCGGTGTCGACGAGTAGGTTCAGGTTGACTCCGCCGGCCAGGGCGATCTCGCACTCGCCGGAGCGCAGGCTCTCGGCCGCGAGGTACACCGCGAGCAGTGAGGACGACTGTCCTGTGTCGACGGTGAGGCTGGGTCCGGATAGGCCGAGTCGGTAGGAGATGCGGTTGGCCAGGACGCTACGGTGCAGGCCGGTCAGGACGTGCGGCCCGTCCTCGCCCGCTCCGTGACCGTACACCAGCTTGGCGTAGTCGTCGGCCATCGCACCGATGAAGACGCCGACCGGGCGGTCGGTCAGGTGGTCGGCGGGCACGCCGGTGTCTTCGATGCCCTCCCAGGCCAATTCGAGCAGAAGGCGCTGTTGCGGGTCCATCATGCGTGCTTCACGCGGTGAGATGCCGAAGAAGCCGGCGTCGAACCGGTCGACGGCGGGCAGGAAGCAGCCCCAGCGGGCCGGGTCGTCCGGGCCGGTGGGCCGCCACCGCTCCGGAGGCACCTCGGTGACGGCGTGCCGGCCGTCGCGCAGCAGGGCCCAGAAGGCGGCCGGGTCGGGTGCCTCCGGCAGCCGGCAGGCGAGCCCGACGACGGCGATCAGTACGCCACCCGGGGGCGGTACGAGCAGGTCAACGCTTGGCGTGGTCGACAATGTATCTCCCCGTGATGTCGGCCGGTTGCGTCGCACCGTCGAACTGGACGGCGCAGAGTTGGGCGTAGAGCCCGCCGTGGCGCAGCAACTCATCGTGGCGGCCCTGTTCGACGACCCGGCCGCGGTCGAGTACGAGAATCTGGTCGGCGTTGCGCACCGTCGACAACCGGTGCGCGATGACGAGACAGGTACGACCCGCCAGGACATGTTGCAGCGCGCGTTGCACGGCGACCTCGGACTCGGAGTCCAGGTGTGCGGTCGCCTCATCGAGGACGACGATGGGCGGTGCCTTGACGAGCAGCCGGGCCAGGGCGAGCCGCTGCTGCTCACCGCCGGAGAGCCGGTATCCACGGTCACCGACCACGGTGTCGAGCCCGTCGGGCAGGTGCCGCATAAAGTCGGCCAGCTGGGCCGCCTCCAGCGCGGCGTGCATCTCGGCATCCGTCACGTCCGGCCGGGCGTACTCGAGGTTGGCCCGGATGGTGTCGTGGAACAGGTGGGAATCCTGGGTGACCACGCCGATGGCCGCGCTGAGCGAGGCGAGCGTCAGGTCGCGCACGTCGTGTCCGTCGATACGGACGGTGCCGGACGTCACGTCGTACAGCCGGGGCAGCAGTTGCAGCAGGCTGCTCTTCCCGGCGCCGGACGGGCCGACCAGGGCGACCATCTGGCCGGGTTCGGCACAGAAGGACACGTCACGGACCACGACCGGGTTGGGCACCTCCGCCGGCGGTCGCGCGGTCGACGCGGACAGGTCGCCCTCGGCGCTGCCCGGGTAGGCGAAGACGACATTGCGGTACTCGACCCGGCCGTTGGCGCCGGCCAGTGTCACCGCATCCGGTCGCTCGGCGACGTGCGGTGCGAGGTCGAGCACCTCGAAGACCCGGTCGAAGCTGACCAGGGCGGTCATCACGTCGACGTGCACGTTGGAGAGCCCGACGAGCGGGCGGTAGAGCCGGGTGAGCAGAGCGGCCAGCGCCACGAGCGCGCCCAGTTGGATCCCACCGTCGATCACCTGGTAGCCGCCGAAGCCGTACACCAGCGCGGTGGTGACGGCGGCGAGCACGGTCAGCGTGACGGCGAAGATCCGGCCGTACATGAAGACGACGACCCCGGCGTCGCGCAGATCCCTGGCGTTGGCGGCGAACCGGCCGGCGTCGTCGGCACGGCGGCCGTACAGCTTCGACAGCACCGCACCGGCCACGTTGAACCGCTCGGCCATGAAGCCACCGAGCGTCGCGTCCGCCTGCATCTGCCGCCGGGTCACGTGTTGCATGCGGCGGCCCACGATGCGGGCCGGCAGGTAGATGAACGTCGGCAGCAGGATCGCGATGACGAGGGTCAACTGCCACGAGAGGTACGCCATCGTGGCGAGCACCGCCGCCATGCTGATGACGCTGGAGACGACGGACGACAGCGTGGTGGTGAGTGCGCGCTGCGCGCCGTTCACGTCGGCGCCGAGGCGGCTGAGCAGGGTGCCGGTGTGGTTGTGCGTGTAGAAGGCGACCGACATGCGTTGCAGGTGCTCGAAGACCTGGATCCGCAGGTCGCACACGACACCCTGACCGATGCGCGCGGAATACCAGTGCTGCGCGAGGTTGACCACGCCATTGACCAGTGCGACGACCGCGACCAGCGCGGCGAGCCCGACCACCACGCCCACGTCGCGGGGCAGGATGCCCCGGTCGATGATGAGCTTGAGCAACAACGGATCCAGCACGACGGCCGTCGCGTCCAGCGACACCAGCAGCAGCAGGATCAGCAGGTCCCGCCGGTAGGGACCGGCGTAGCGCACGATCCGGCGCAGGGTGCCCGGCCGGATACGCCGACGGGCCGCCGACCTGTCCTGGAGCAGGGAGTGGATGCCCGGGTTGGTCATGTCGGTGCGGTTCCGCCGGCGACCGGGGCCTGCACCTCGGCGAGCACGTCGTCGGTGTGCTCGCCGAGTTCGGGGGCACGGCGGCGGAAGGTGTCCAGACCGGCGCCGAACCGCACGGGGAAGCGCACCTGTGGCACGAGCGTCCCGCCGGGGGTGGTTCCCTCGCCGACGAGACCGCGCGCCCGCACGTGCGGATCGGCTTGGAACGCCGCGGCGTCGTCGAGCACCGGGGCCCAGGGTACGTCCATAGTGGATAGCTGTGCGCTCCACCAGTCGAGCGTCCGGGCCGCCACCACTGCGGTGAGCAACGCGTGCACGTCGACCTTGTGCCGGGTACGTGCTCGGCGGCTGTCGTAGGCGTCGGTTTCCAGTTCGGGGAATTCCGGTGCCAGCGCCGTACGGAAGGTGAGCCAGAACCGGTCCTCGAAAAGCACCAGTGACAGCCGCCTACCGTCGGCGGTTTCGAACAGGTCGTAGTCGCCCATGACCAGCGGGCTCTCCGCCGGTGTCGCGAGGTGCCGCAACGGCAGCAGCATGGGCGCCGTCCAGGCCGAGGCCGCCTCGTGCGCGGCAACGTCGATGTGCTGCCCGGAGCGGCTGGCTCGGGCCCCGGGCAGGACCACCGCCAGGGCCAGCGCGGCGTACATCGCGGCGGTCAGGTCGGCGACCCGGATGCCGGCGCGATCCACCCGCTCACCCGCCCGGGACGGCACGGCGAAGAAGCCGGCCAGGGCCAGGAAGTTGAGATCGTGGCCGGGCCGGTGCGCGTACGGGCCGTCCTGCCCGAAGCCGGACAGCGAACAGAGCACCACGCCGGGATTGACGGCGCGAAGTCGTGCGTAGCCCAGGCCCATCCGGTCGAGTACGCCCGGCCGGAAGCTCTCCACCACCGCGTCGGCCGTCGCCACGAGCCGAAGGAATGCCGCCACACCGTCGGCGGTGCGCAAATCGAGTGCGACCGATCGCTTGTTGCGGTTGATGGCGGCGAAGCCTTCGGCGTCGATTCGCCGGCTCGGATCGCCGCCGTCAGGCGACTCCACCTTGATGACGTCGGCACCCAGGTCCGCGAGCAGCATGGTGGCGAAGGCACCCGGCAGCAGCCTGGTGAGATCCAGGATCCGTGCCCCGTCGACCGCCGACCACGTTACCGTCATGTCGTACCCCCGTGTGGTCTCCTCCGCCGCGCGTGCTGGGCGCGGCCCGGTCGGTCGTCAGCCCCCCATCTGTTCGACGAGGCTCTTCGGCCGCAGGTCGGTCCAGTTCTCCTCGACGTAGGCGAGGCAGGCGTCGCGGCTGTCCTCGCCGTGTGCGATGGTCCACCCGGCGGGCACCTCGGCGAAGTGGGGCCACAGCGAGTGCTGGCCCTCGTCGTTGACCAGCACGTAGAAACGGCCGTCGGGGTCGTCGAAGGGGTTCGTCACGGTTTCCTCCCATGCTTCAGGTGGTGCAGAGGGTCAGACAGCACGCAGCAGGTCGCGTGCAGGGTGTGCTGTCAGATTGCGGTGCGTCGCGGCGGGCGGATCGGGCGTCAGCGCACGGGGTGTCGCCAGCCGCGCGGGTCTGGGCCGTCGCCCCGTTGCGCGGCCACCAGCGCGACACGCAGCCGCTCGGTGATCGGGGCGTCTGTGCCGGACCCGGCATCCCACGCACCGTCGGCGGTGACGATGCGACGGATGCGGGTCACGCCCGCAGCGGTGCCGCAGGCGAACGCCTCCGTGATCTCGCCGCGCGCCGCGCCGTCACGCAACTCCGCCAGGGCCAGCGGTCTCTCCGTGGCGCGCAGTCCCGCGTCGCGGGCGAGGGTGAGGAGCGAGTCACGGGTCACGCCCGGCAGGATCGTGCCGGTGAGCGGTGGCGTGATGACTTCGGCGTCGGCGCCACTGCCACGTACGACGAAGACGTTCATGCCGCCCATCTCCTCGACCCAGCGCCGCTCCTTCGCGTCCAGATAGAGGACCTGCTGGCATCCGTGCTCGGTGGCCTCCTGCTGGGCGAGGTATCCGGAGGCGTAGTTACCGGCACACTTCGCCTCACCGGTACCGCCGACGGCGGCCCGCGTGTAGGTGTCGGTCACCCACACGGAGACGCCGTCCTCGACTGCACCGAAGAAGTTGTCCGTCACGAAGGCCATCAGCAGATAGCGGTAGACGGTGGACGGCCGCAACCCGAGGTGCGGTTCTTCCGCATACACGATGGGACGCAGGTAGAGACTTCTGTCCTCGGCGGCGTCGGGCACCCAGGCCCGGTCGATCCGTACCAGTTCCTCGATGGACTCCGCGAACAGCGCCTCCGGCAGCTCCGGCATGCTGAACCTGCGTGCCGAGCGCTGTAGGCGACGGGCGTGGTCGGCCATCCGGAAAACCGACGTCTGGCCGCCGGGCGACCGGCATGCCTTCAGTCCTTCGAAGACGACCTGACCGTAGTGCAGCCCGACCATTGCCGGGTCCAGTGGCAGGGCTCCGTACGGGCGCACGGAGGCGTTGTGCCAGCCGTGCTCGGCGGTCCAGCACACGGTTGCCACATGCTCGGTGAACGCCCGCCCGAACTGGCAATCCCGCAGCCGTGCGGCTCTCGCGGACGGGCTCAGCCGCTCGGAGCCGGCGACACCGAACCGGCTCCACGCCATCGTCGTCTCGGTAGGGACAGGCTCCAGTTGATCAGCGCGACGCGACATGCGTCACACCATGGGAGCGAAGAAGTACGTGTCGCGCCGGCTGAACAAGCCGTCCGGTGCGACCTTGAAGAAGTCGGCGAACCTCAGCCGGACCTGGTCGCCCGACTTGAGCACGCCTTCGAAGTCACCCTGAACGGCTACGGTGGTGCCGTCGCTGACCGTTCCGCGCAACGTGTGCCGGCCGGTGGCGATCACCCGATCCGCACGGTAGAACTCGTCGAGCGCGGCACGGCCCTTGAAGGTGTCGTGTCCAGGTCGGTCGTAGACGGCGTCGGGCGCAAATAGTGAGAGCAGGCCGGTTACGTCGCCCTTATCGACGAGTTCGTAATAGCGCCGGACAAGCACCAATGCTTCTTCTGAAATGATCATGCAGGAACCACTTCCCCCGTAAGACCTGCTGCTGGTACGGCCCAGGTGAGTTCTCGGATGCACGCTTCACGCAGCACCACAACGCCGGACCTTATGGGCTCTGTATCGATACATTCGACTTCCCGATTGCCCAACCGAACTATAACGGCTGTCCGTACCGACCGGAACCCTTCCACCGCCACGAATATGGCTTCACATTGCGTTACACCGCAGCCGGCCGGCCCAACCGCGCCAGGACGTCGCGCACCAGGTCTTCGGTGGCGTCGTGCAGGAAAAAGTGGCCGCCGGGGAAGACCCGCAGCTCACTCGGCCCTGTGGTGAACTCACGCCAGGCGGCCACGTCACCCACCCCGACATCGGCGTCGGCCTCGCCGGCGTAGACGGTCATCGGCGCGCTCAGCAGCGCACCTGGGCGGTGCCGGTACGTCTCGATCAACCGCAGGTCACTGCGGAACGCCGGAAGCACCAACTCGCGCATGTCCTCGTCGGCGAGCAGCCACATGTCCGCCGCGCCGAGCCGGCTCATCTCCGCGACGAGCTCGTCGTCGGACGCGCGGTGCAACTGCCGGGCGGACCGCCGGTTCGGCGCGGCGTTCGCCGATACGAAGACGTGCGCCACCTGCACGCCGTGCAGGATCTCCAGGCGCAGCGCGACCTCGTAGGCGATCGCGGCGCCCATGCTGTGCCCGAACACCGCCACGTCGCAGCCGAGCTCGCTCCGCAGGGCGCCGGTGACCAGGTCCGCCATCCGCGGCAGGTCGTCGACGCAGAGCTCGCCGAGTCGGTCCTGACGGCCCGGATACTGTACGGCGAGCAGCTCGACGTCGTGCGGCAGCAGCGATGTCCACCCGCGGTAGGCGGCCGCACTGCCACCGGCGTAGGGCAGGCAGACCAGCCGCAGCCGCGGCGACGGCACCGGACGATAGCGACGTAGCCACGTCGTTCCCGATGATTGCAGGACACTGTCTGACATGGACTCCCCCGTGTTGGCGACTGCGGGTGCCGCGCGGCACCCCACCGCCCGCTGTCGACCGTCCGGGTCCACGCGCCGCACGGTGCGATCAGCGCCTGGGCGCCAGCCCGGCGTCATAGGCGGCGATCACGGCCTGAGTGCGATCTCGGACCTGGAGCTTCGCCAGCACACTGCTGACGTGTGTCTTCACGGTCTGCCGACCCAGCACGAGTCTCGCGGCGATTTCGGTGTTTGACAACCCCTGTGCCATGAGACGCAATACCTCGCGCTCTCGGGCGGTCAGCGCGGCGACCGCCGCCAGGTTGCCGCCGGGCGCCGGATCGGCCTGCTCGCCCGGCAGGAGGTAGGTCACGGGGACCACCCGCGACGAGCCCCCCGCCGCCAGCCGGATCGCGTGGGCGATCTCGCTCGCCGAAGCCCGTTTGAGCAGCAGCCCGTGCGCCCCCGCCCGCAGCGCGGCGTGCACATAGGCATCCTGCTCCAGGGTGGTGAGGATGAGCACCCGCGGCGGCGAGACGAGGGCCCGCCGCAGCTCGGCCGTGGCCTGGATGCCGTCCATCACCGGCATCCGTACGTCCAGCAGCACGACGTGCGGCCGGGTTGCCTTGACGGCCGCCACGACCTCGCTGCCGTCGGCGGCCTCGCCTACCACGCGCAGATCGTCGTTGGCCTCGATGAGAACCCGCAGGCCGGCGCGGACCAGCTCCTCGTCGTCGACGAGTAGAACGTCGATGCCCACGGGACCAGAGTCTAGTGCGTCGTCGCCGCCACCTCGTCCCGCGGCACGTGCGGCAGCCGGATGTGCACCCGCCAGCGCTGGCCGACTGGTCCGGCGGTGAGCAGCTCGCCGCCGAGCAACACCACCCGTTCCCGCATGCCACGCAACCCACCGGAGTCCGGCCCGACGCCGTCCGCCTGCCGAGCCACGGCCGGCGGCGAGCCGGGGCGGCGCAGCGGGCTGTCCACGCACAGGTCCAGCCGGTCCGCGCCGACCTCCACCCGTACCGAGACCGGCACCGCGCCGCCGTGGCGCAGCGCGTTGGTGAGGCCCTCCTGCACGATGCGGTACGCCTCCCGGGAGATCACCGTGGACAGCACGCCGACCGGGCCGTTCACGGTGGCGTCGACCCGGGCCCCGGTGATGCGCGCGTTGCGCACGAGCGTGTCCAGCTCGGCCAGCGTGGGGCCGGGAGGGGCGGCCGACGGGTCACCGCGCAGAAGCGTCAGTACCCGTTCGAGGTCCTCCATCGCGCCGCGGCCGGTCCGTTCGATCGCGCCGAGCGCCTCACCGACGAATGCGCTGTCGCGCTCGTGGACCTCGCGCGCCGCCATCGCCTGGAGCACGACGGTCGCCAGCGCGTGCCCGATCGCGTCGTGCAGCTCACGGGCCACGAGGTTCTGCTCCAGCAAACGCTCGGCCCGCGCCTCGGCGGCGACCACCCGCTCGCTGGGCGAGGGTCCCAGCAGCCACAACGCCCCCGCCGCCAGCAGCCTGCCGGCGAGCGCCACCGACCAGACCGTCACGACCGCGACCAGCGGCGCCAGCACCAGCCAGAGGGGCGACCGGTCGGCCGGCAGGGAGAGCCCGTAGAGCACCACGTCGGTGGCACCGAACGGTGCAGAGAGCAACACCACCGTGGACTCCAGCATCGCGACGGTGAAGTAGGCGACGACCACCCCCACCTCGAGGCGCAGCAGCAGCCATGCGACGGTGCGCCCACGCGCGGACCACGACCGGTCGCCGCCGGGCAGCACGGCCGCGTCCCCACGGAACAGCAGTAGCCGCGCCTGCGCCCGCTCCACGTCGCGTACCCGGGGCAGCAGGCCCGCCACCAGCAACACCGGAACCGGCACCACCAGCAGCAACGCGGCGGTCCGCAGCGCCGGCCCCTCCAGCCCCGGGGTGATGGCCGTGCATGCTGCGGCGAAGCCCGCGGCGATCAGCATGTGCAGCCATCTGGCATAGGTGATCGGCGCGAACAGCGGTGTCACGAGTGCGGGCACGCTTCCATCATGTCATTTCCCACCGCGCCGCCGGCCTGCTAAACCACCCCGTGGCGGGAGCAATCTCCCTCCCGTGGGGGAGCCGCACGGCGGGCCGCTTCACGAACATGGTGAGCATGTCTACGGGAGGCAAGGGCCATGATCGAAATACGTGAGCTGAGTAAGCGGTACGGCAAGACCCTGGCCGTCGACCGGCTCACCTTCGACGTCACCCCCGGTCACGTCACAGGTTTCCTCGGGCCCAACGGCGCAGGGAAGTCGACCACCATGCGAATGGTCCTCGGGTTGGACCGGCCCAGTCACGGCGACATCCGGATTGACGGCAAGCGCTACGTCGACCTCGCCGAGCCACTTCGGCACGTGGGTGCGCTACTCAACGCGAAGGACGCCCAGGCCGCCCGGACAGCCTACGAGCACCTGCTCGCCATCGCGCAGACCAACCGGATCCCCCGGCGGCGGGTCGACGAGGTGCTGGCCATCGTGGGTCTGACCGACGTGGCCGGGCGGCGTATCGGCGGGTTCTCGCTCGGCATGTCGCAGCGTCTGGGCATCGCGGTGGCACTGCTCGGCGACCCGCCGATCCTGATGTTCGACGAGCCGATCAACGGCCTGGACCCCGAAGGCATCCTCTGGATCCGCAACCTGATGAAGGGCCTGGCCAGCGAGGGCCGCACGGTGTTCGTCTCCAGCCACCTGATGAGCGAGATGGCGATCACCGCCGACCACCTCGTCGTGATCGGCCGTGGCAAGCTGCTGGCCGACACCACGATGGCCGATTTCATCAAGGTCAACGCACGGGGCGTGGTGCGGATCCGCTCCACCGCGCAGGACCGGCTGGAGTCGTTGATGCGCGCCGAGGGCATGGAGGTCGTCGTGCACCCCGACGGCCTGATCGAGACCGACGAGCGGCACACCGCGCGGGTCGGACAGCTCGCCGCCGAGGACGCCATCCCGCTGCTGGAGCTGAGCCCGCAGCGGCCGTCCCTGGAGGAGGCGTTCATGCGGATGACCGCGAGCGCGGTGGAGTTCTCCGCCGCGACCCCCGTCGGCCGGCCGGCCGAGCGGGCCCGGCAGTTGGCCGGCAGTAGCCGGAACGAGGGAAGGTGAGAATGCCCGCGCAGGCGGTTCTCAGATCGGAGTGGACGAAGGTCCGCTCCGTACGCAGCCACGCCTGGACCCTGGCGGCCACGTTCGTCGTGGTGCTCGGGATCAGCGCGACGGTCAGCAGCTTCTACGGCGAGGGCGAGAGCCAGAGCCCGGACTTCGACGCCACGGCGCTGGCGTATTACGGCCTGAACTTCGGCCAGCTGGCGGTGATCGCGTTCGGCGTGATCGTGGTGAGCGGCGAGTACTCCAGCGGCATGATCCGCACCTCGCTCGCCGCGGTGCCGCGGCGCGGGCTGTTCCTGGCCTGCAAGCTCGCCGCGGCGACCGCAGCGATCCTGATCATCGGCATGATCACCAGTGTGGTGACGTTCTTCGTCACCCGTGCGCTGATGCCCAACCCGGCGTCCCTCGATGATCCGGGCACCGTCCGAGCCATCGTCGGCGCCGGGCTCTACCTCGCGCTGCTGGCGCTCTTCTCGATGGCGGTGACGTTCATGCTACGCAGCTCGGTGCTGGCGATGGGCGTGCTGATGCCGATGTTCTTCCTGATCTCGCCGTTCGTCGCCTCGATCGAGCAGGTCGAGCCGGTAGCGAAGTACATGCCCGACCGCGCCGGCATCCTGATCACGCAGAGCAAACCCGCGGCGGACTCGCTCGGCCCCTGGGTCGGCCTGGGTCTCATGGCCGCCTGGGTGGCCGTCGCGATCGTCGGCGCCTGGATCGTGCTCCGCCGCCGAGACGCCTAACCCCCGGGGCGTCCGTGCCGGCTGTACCTTCGCGTCGAGCCGACGCGAAGGTACAGTCGCGCTCGGGGCCGATGCTTCGTCAGCCCGACCAGGACCAGGCAGTCGAGAATCGGCCGGCACCTCCTTTCACCTCCTTTGCCATAACAAGGAGACAGCCTGCCCGAGACGTGCCTGAAACGCGCCGATACACGATCAGACGTCGACGCGAGGTACTAGCGACGAACGTCTGTGTCTTGCTAGGCTCGGCTCCACGTCATGAATGACCAACGGGGGCTCCGCTGAAATACGGTCACTGATTGACCAGGTTTCTTTCAGCGTGGATTCCGAAGGTCTCCACTCCACTTGGCCTGACCAGGATCCAGCGCACCGTCTGCACTTCCGGGGACTTCTGTCCGCCGAGGGGTACGGCGCTTCCGACATGCCGGGGGGTCATTGCAGCGTGCACATCTTATAACGGCGGTGAAATGGTCGTCTCGCATTTTTCGGTCAGTTTCGACGAAGAGTACTCGGTCGGTGGCACCCCGCTGGTTTCCGTCGAAGTTCCCGTGCGTGGCCGGATGCGTCGCATCCGGCTGAAGATCGAGGCGGGCAACCAGTTCGGCTCGATCAAGGCCCGCACCGCGCATGGGCTGCTCACCACGCTGGAGACGACCGGGCGCCTCAGCCCCGGACAGCGGGTCGTCGAGTCGTCCTCCGGCAATCTCGGCGTGGCGCTGGCCGGGCTCTGCGCCGCCCGGGGCTACCGGTGCACCCTCGTCGTGGACGCCACCGCACCGCCGGAGAGTGTCCGCCGCATCGCCGCGTACGGCGCCGATGTCGTGCAGATCGGTGACGTGAGCGGTGGCAACGCGGTGCGGGCCCGGTTGAGCAGGGTGCAGGACATCCTCCGGACGGACTCGTCGGCGGTCTGGACCGACCAGTACCACAGCCCCGCCAATCCCGACGTGCACTATCGGTGGACGGCTCCCGAGTTGGTCGGCGATCTCGGCGGCGGGCTGGACGCGGCGGCGGTGGCGGTCTCCACGGGCGGCACGCTGGCCGGGGTGTCGCGATATCTGCGGGAGCAGCACCCCGGCACCCGGGTGATCGCCGTGGACGCCGTCGGGTCGGCCGCGACCGGCGGTGACCCGGCCCCGCGACCGTTCAAACTCGCCGGCTTCGGCTCAGGTGTACGGTCGTCGTTCCTGGCCCCGGCGGACTGGGACAGGCGCGTGCGGGTCGACGACCTGGACGGCGCCCAGGCATGCCGGGTCCTCCGGGAACGCACCGGTCTCGCGCTCGGCGGCTCCGGCGGTGCCGCGGTGCTCGGCGCCGTGGTCGCGGCCATTGAGGATCCGGAACTACGTGACATCGCGTGCATCTGCGCGGACGGCGGCGAGAAGTACGCCGCCACCGTCTACAGCAACGCGCTGCCCGAGCTGCGGGACAGGCCGTCCGAACTCACCGAGGCACTCGGCTGCTTGGGCCTGGCCCGGCCCTACTGAAACACCCGACCCGCCGGTCGCACCGGTGCGACCGGCGTACGCGTCGGTCGTGGTCGCGGCCGGCCCTGCGGAAGCGCGGTCCGCAACCGTGGCTGACCCGCCTCTCGGTGCGACAACCGCATCGCCAGGCGGGGTCGATGCTCGGGCGAAGGTTCGTGGCCGAGCACGGGCCTGACGACAAGGGCGTTGCCCCGGCCGGCTCTCGTCGGCTAGTCCACATCGGACACGAGGGCCGGTCCGCCGCCCGCCGTCCGCGACGAGCCCAGCCCTACCCAGCCTTGCGGGGCGGCTCTGGGGTGCGCAGACGGCAGCCGGCGGGACGGCCCACCGTGAAGGAACGGCCCACCGTGCGGCCCGTACCGCGTCGCGTTGTCCAGCGCTGTTTCAGCCGGTCTGCCCGCGCACTGACGCGCCGATCAGCACGGCCATGTTCCCGGGTTCGTGCCGATTCTCGTACAGGGCCTGGTGCAGTGAACCGATCTCGCTCATCGGCTCGGCCACCGTCACGCACGGATCCAGCCGGCCCGCGCCGGCGAGCCGGACCATCGCCGCCGTCTCCCGCACGTTCGCCGCGTGCGAGCCCTGCAGTCGCTTCTGGTGCATCCAGAGAAACCGCAGATCCAGGTCCCCGTTGTAGCCGCTCGTCCCGGCGCAGGTGACCACCATTCCCGCGTGGTCGCACAAGTAGATCGACGTCGGCAGGGTGTCGCGGCCCGGGTGCTCGAAGACGATCCGCGGGTTGCGGCGCTCACCGAGCACCTCCCAGAACTTGCGCCCGAAGGCGCGTACGCCGGACATCCACCTCGCGTACTCCGGCGTGTCCTGGTCGGGCATCCGACCCCAGTGGTCGAACTCGGACCGGTTGATCACTCCGACCGCTCCCAGCCGCCGGCAGTACTCGGCCTTGGCGTCGCTGGAGACCACGGCGATCGGACGGCCGCCGAACAGACTCACCAGTTGGATGGCCATCGACCCCAGGCCACCCGCGCCGCCCCAGACCAGTACCGGATCACCGGGTTGCACGGTGTGCGGGTGCCACCCGAACAACTGACGGTAGGCGGTCGCCGCGCAGCCGATCATCGCCCCGGCGCCCTCCCAGGTGAGATCGGCGGGCTTGGCATAACACTGGTACTCGTCGACCAGGCAGTACTGCGCGAAGGAACCGAAGTTGCTCTCGTAGCCCCAGGCGACCTGGGACCGCGAAGCGGTGGGATCGACCCCGAGACGGATGTCGGGCGCGGACTCGTTCCATTGCAGGCCTCCGAAGACGACGTGGTCGCCCACCCGGAACTGGGTGACCTCGGAGCCGACGGCGTAGACCACACCGGAACCCTCGGTGCCGGCGATGTGGAAGTCGTGCGGGTCGCCTTTCTTCTGTCGGAGGGCGATCACGTCGGCGGGTGCGCCGAGCGCCGCCCACACGCCGTTGTAGTTGATGCCGGCCGCCATGACCGAGACCAAGAGCTGCTTGGGGCCGACCGGCGGCACCTCGACGACCTCGATCTCGAACGCCTTCGCCGGCTCGCCGTAGCGGCTACGGCGGATCAGCGCCGCGCGCATGAATCGTGGGACCTCGCCCAACGGCGCGGTCGTGCCCAGGTCGTGAAGCTCCTGCATCAGTCACTTCCCTTCTCGTACGATTTGGGGAGCCGGTCGCCGAGCCGGTCGACGACGACGGCCAGAGCTTCCGGACGCAGCAGGTCGCCGTGCGCGAACGGCAACGGGTGACCGGTTATCCGCCCGGTGACGAACGGCTCCCACCGCCTCGCCGCCACGGCCGGATCGGTCCCGTCCGCGACGAACAGTTGCAGCTCGCCGTCGAAGACCTCTGGTCGGTACGTCCGGCGAAGGCGCAGGCCGGTCCGGAACGTCTCGAGCACCGTGCCCACCCGGTCGGCCAGCAGGTCTCCCAGCGGCCCGCCGTGCTCCCGGAGCTCCTCGGCGGCCCGGTCCACCGTCAGCCCCGCGGTCCCGGTCGAGCCGACCGTGACGTCCGCGGCCTCCAGCAGCACCGGCAGGAGGTCCGCGGCGGTGGGCACGACGACGTCGTCCCCGTCCTGCGCCGGAAAGGCGTCCAGCAGCGCCAGCAGTTCGACCCGCTCCCCCGTCGCCCGCAACGCGGTCGCCATCGCGTGTGCCACCAGACCGCCGAAGGACCAGCCGACGAGGTGGTAGGGGCCGTGCGGCTGGACCGCCCGCAACTGCGCCACGTAGTCGGCGGCCACCTCCGCCACGTCGTCCGGTTGGTAGCCGGGAGTGCTGTAGACGCGGGCCTGGAGCCCGTACACCGGCTGGCCGGGCGGAAGGTGGCGCAGCAGCCCGTAGTAGCGCCAGCTCAGGCCACCACCGGCGTGCACACAGAACAGCGGCGGCCGGTCGCCCCCGGCCCGCAGCGGAAGCAGCACGGCGAAGCTGTCCGCCGCGCCGGCCACCGAGTCGTCCAGCGCCGTGGCGACCTGCGCCGGGGTAGGCCCGGCAAACAGCGTCTGGATGCTCAGCCGCGCACCGAAGACCGTTCGCAGCCGGGTCAGCAGCGCGGCGGCCAGCAGCGAGTTGCCACCCAGCGCGAAGAAGTCGTCGTCCAGTCGCACCCGCTCGGCACCCAGGACCTCCGCGAAGATCGTGCAGAGCAGCGCCTCGCGCGGGGTACGCGGCGACCGGCCCGTCCCGGAGGCGGACGACGGCAGCGGCAGCGCCGCCCGGTCCAGCTTGGCGTTGCTGGTCAGCGGCAACCGCTGCAGCGTCACGAACGCCGAAGGCACCATGTAGTCAGGCAGCGACCCACGCAGGTGCTCCGCTAGCACCGGCGGCTCCGGCACCGTGGCGCCGGGCGCCGCGACCAGGTACGCCACCAGACGCCGGTCACCCGGCCGGTACTCCCGGGCCAGGACGGCGGCCTGCCCGATCGCAGGGTGGCCGGTCAGCGCGGTCTCGATCTCCCCGGTCTCGATCCGGAAGCCGCGGATCTTCACCTGGTCGTCGACCCGGCCGACGAACTCGAGCCGCCCGTCCGGCCGCCACCGTACCAGGTCACCGGTCCGGTACATCCGGGTGCCGGGCGGCCCGAAAGGATCGGCCGGGAACATGCACGCCGTCGTGGCCGGGTCCCGCTCGTAGCCCTGCGCCAGACCGGATCCGGCGAGGTACAGCTCTCCGGCGACGCCGACCGGCACCGGGCGGGCGAACGCGTCGAGGACGTAGCCGCGCATGTTGTCCAGCAGCCGGCCGATCGGCACGGTGTCGCCCACCGGGTCGCCCTGGCGCATCGCGTGGTGCACCGCGAAGACCGTCGCCTCGGTCGGCCCGTACCCGTTGGTCACCACGGTCCGTGGACACGCCGCGAGCACCGCCCGTACCGCGTCGGCCGAGACCACGTCGCCACCGGTGCGGACCTCGCGCAGGCCCGCGAAGCAGGCCGGATCCTCCTCGGCCAGCAGCCGGAACAGCCCGGCGGAGAGCCACAGGCCGGTGATCCGCTCGCCGACGATCAGGTCGCGCAGCACCGCGGTGTCCAGCGCCTGCGGCGGCGCGACGACGACCTCGCCGCCGTTGAGCAGCGGCACCCACCATTCCAGGGTCGAGGCGTCCCACGCGTGTGGCGAGTGGAACAGCACGCGCTCCTGGCTGCCGGTACGCCAGCACCGGTCGGCCGCCAGCTCCACGACGTCGCGATGGGTGACCGCGGCCCCCTTCGGCAACCCCGTCGAACCCGAGGTGTACATGACGTAGGCGACCTGGTCCGGCGCGACCGGCGGCAGGGGTGGACCGGAGGCGTCGCCGGTGCCGGTGAAGTCGTCGAGGGTCACCGGGACGACCGTCACCCGGTCCTCCAGTCCGGCCAGCCAGTCGTCCGTGCGGTCGGCCCCGGTCAGCAGGAACGGCGCCGCGGTCTCGGCCAGAATCAGCCGCTGCCGGGCGGCCGGGTGTTTCGGGTCGAGCGG
This sequence comes from Plantactinospora sp. DSM 117369, assembly GCF_053764795.1. NCBI lineage: Bacteria > Bacillati > Actinomycetota > Actinomycetes > Micromonosporales > Micromonosporaceae > Plantactinospora > Plantactinospora sp. DSM 117369. Next base: position 6,849,253 of record NZ_CM132446.1, read on the forward strand.
TACGTACGCGCCGCCCGCCCGCCCGACGGCGAGCGCGGCGAGCACGAGTTCTACCGAGCGCTCGAAGAGCAGGCCCACCCGCTGGTCCGGCCGCAGGCCCGCGCCGACGAGGCGGCGGGCCAACCGGGTGGCGGCCCCGTCCAGTTCCCGGTAGGTCACGGTCTGCCCGCCCAGCGCCAGCGCGGGCGCCTCCGGCCGCTCGGCCGCCACCCGGGCAAAGGCGTCGGTGATCGTCTGCGGGCCGTCGCCGACCGGCTGTCGCGTGGCGTTCCACTCGACCAGCAGGGTGTGCCGTTCCATCTCGTCGAGCAGGCCGAGCCGGCCCAGCGGCTGCTCCCAGTCGACCGCGGTGGCCGCCAGTACCCTCTCCAGCCGTCCCAGGAGCGCTCTGGCGGCCTCCGGGGCGATCAGGTCGCTCCGGTAGTCCAGCCGCAGCCGCAGCCCGCCACGGGCTGGTGAGGCCGCCACGACGACCGGGTAGTGCGCCGAGTCACGGCCGTCGACCCGGGTGACTCGTAGGCCGTCCGGCGCGCCCGTGGCACCCTCCCCGGCGGCGTCGATCGGGTAGTTCTCGAACACGAAGGCCGTGTCGAACAGTTCGCCGACGCCGACCAGCCGCTGGATGTGCGCCAGGCCGAGGTGGTGATGCGGGGTCAGTTCCGCCTGTTCGTCCTGTACCCGCCGCAGCGTCTGCGGCCAGGGGGCGCCAGGGTCGAGGCGTACCCGAACCGGCACGGTGTTGATCAACAGACCGACCATCGTCTCTATGCCGGCCAGCTCCGGCGGCCGGCCGGACACGGTGGCGCCGAAGACGACGTCCCGGCGGCCGGTCAGCCCGCCCAGCACGACCGCCCAGGCGGTCTGGAGCACGGTGTTGAGGGTCACCCCGGTCGCGGCGGCCCGGCGTTGCACCGCCGTGGCGACGTCCGCCGGCAGGTCGGCGAGGAGCCGCTCGGGCAGCCGGTCGGCCGGGCCGGGCTCGGGCCGGCTGAGCCGGGTCGCCTCGGTCACGCCGGACAGCGCCAGCCGCCAGGCCGCCTCGGTGCCGGCCCGGTCCTGTCCGACGAGCCAGCGCAGGTAGCGGCGGAAGTCCCCGGCCGGCGGCAGACCGGCGGCAGACCCTCCGGCGGCGTAGAGACCCACCAGGTCGCGCAGCAGCAACGGCGCCGACCAGCCGTCGAAGAGGATGTGGTGGTTGGTGAGGACCAACCGGTACCGCCGGTCGGCGATCCGCACCAGCAGCAGGCGGAGCAGCGGCGGACGGTCCGGGTCGAACCCGGCCCCGCGTTCGGCGGCCGCCAGCCGGTCCAGCTCGGCAACGCGCTCCGCCTCGGGCAGGGATGTGACGTCGACCTCGGTCCACGGCAGCTCGACCCGCCCGGGCACGTACTGCACCGCGACGCCGTCGGTCAGGTACCGGAATCCGGCGCGCAGGTTCGGGTGGCGCTCCAGCAACGCCGCACCGGCCGCCCGCAGCGCCGCCGCGTCGAGGTCGCCCTCGCAGTCGACGGCGAGCTGCACCAGGTACGGGTCCAGCCCCTCGCCGCCGTGACGGAGGTGGAACAGCAGGCCCTCCTGGAGCGGTGCGAGCGGCAGCACGTCGACCAGCCCGGCCGCGTCCTCCTGCAACGCGTCGAGGTCCTGCTGGGTGAGGTCGACGAGCGGGAAGTCCGACGGGGTGTACCCACCGCCGCCGGGCCGGCCGGCGCACTCCACCAACGCGGCGAGCGCGGCGTGCCACAGCTCGGTCAGCTCCCGCACCTCGGCGGCGCCGAACATGCCCGCCGGCCAGCTCCAGCGGGTGAGTAGCCGGGGGCCGCCGGCCTCCTCGCGGGTGATGGCGGTGACGTCCAGTACGTGCGAGACGGCCAGGCCGGGATCGCTGCCGGGCAGCCGGAGTTCGTCGGCGGTGGCCGGCGACCAGCCGGTGCCGACGGAGGCGGCACCGGCGGACCGGCCGAGGTAGTTGAAGCCGATCTGCGGCGGGGCGAGCGGGGCGAGCACCGCGGCGGTATCCGGGTTGAGATAGCGCAGCATCCCGTAGCCCAAGCCGTTGTCGGGCAGCGCCCGCAGGGTCTCCTTGACGCGTTTGAGGAGCGTGCCGGCGTCGGACACCGCGCCCGGGTCGATGCCGCCAAGGTCGACCGCGACCGGGTACATCGTGGTGAACCAGCCCACGGTGCGGGTGACGTCCAGGCCTGGACCCGCGTCCTCGCGGCCGTGGCCCTCCATGTCCACCAGCACGGCCGGCGCGACGACGCCGCGCCGTTGCCGCCACCGGGCCACGGCCAGGGCCAGCCCGGTCAGCAGGACCTCGTTCGGCTGCGCGTGGAACGCGGCCGGGACGGACGTCAGCAGCGCGGCGGTGACCTCGGCCGGCAGCTCGGCGCTGACGGCCTCCGCCGTGCCACGCACGTCGCGCCCGGGATCGAGCGCCCGGGCACCGAGCGGTGGCTCCGGACGGGCCAGCATCCGCGACCACACCGGCAGTTCGGCCACCCGCCGAGGATCGTGCGCCGCCTCCCGCAGCGCCAGCGCCCAGCGGCGCAGCGAGGTGGGCACCGGAGGGAGTACCACGGGCTCGTCGCCGGTCGCCGACTCCCACGCCGCGGCCAGGTCCGGCAGCAGGATGCTCCAGGAGACCCGGTCGACGACGAGGTGGTGCGCGACGACCAGCAACCGGCCCGGCGTCCCCGGCCCGGCGTCGAACCAGACGACCTCGGCAACCGCGCCGGCGTTCGGATCGAGCCGGCGGCGGGCCGCCTCGCCGTGGGTGCCGAGCGCGTCGCGCAGGGCCGCCGCGTCCAGGTTCGCCACGTCGACGCGGCGGACCCGGTCGGCGGCGGCCACGCTGCCGCGCGGCCCGACGGACAGTTCCCAGGTGTCGGGGCGGCGGTGCAGACGGATCCGCAGCGCGTCGTGGTGGTCCAGCACGCCCTGCACCGCGCGGACGAGCCGGTCCAGCCCGATCCCGGCCGGGACCCGCAGTAACCTCGACTGGTTCAGGCCCTCGATGGGACCGCTGAGCCCGCGCAGCCACGACACGATCGGCGTCAGCGGCAGCGTGCCGGTGCCGTCGTCGGCCACCGCCTCCGCAGGCTCGGCCTCGGTGGCGACAGCGGCGAGAGCGGCGACGGTCTGGTGCCGGAAGATGTCGCGCGGGGTGAAGACCAGTCCGGCCCCGCGTGCCCGGCTGACCAGCTGGATGGCGACGATGCTGTCGCCGCCGATCGCGAAGAAGTTGTCGTCCACGCCGACCCGGTCCAGTCCCAGCACGCTGGCGACGAGCGCGCAGAGCTGCGCCTCGCGACCGTCGGCGGGCTTCCGGAGCGGGCCGGACGGGTCGCGGGGTGCGGGCAGGGCGGCCCGGTCGACCTTGCCGTTGACCGTCAGGGGTAGTTCGGGCAGGCGCACGAAGGCCGACGGAACCATGTAGTCGGGGAGGATCGCGGCCAGATGGGCGCGCAGCTCCGTCTCGCCCGGGTCGGCGCCGGGATGCGCGACGACGTAGGCGACCAGGCCCCGTCCGCCGGACGTGTTCGCCCGCACCAGCACGAGTGCCTGCGCCACACCGGGCGCGCTGGCCAGGGCCGCCTCGATCTCGCCCAGCTCGATCCGGAAGCCGCGCAGCTTCACCTGGTGGTCGGCCCGGCCGAGGAAGTCGAGCTGGCCGTCGGCGCGCCGGCGGACCAGGTCGCCGGTGCGGTACATCCGCCCGCCCGGCCCGCCGAAGGGATCGGCGACGAACCGGTCCGCGGTGAGCCCGCGCTGTCCCAGGTAGCCCCGGGCGAGGTTGACGCCGGAGAGGTACAGCTCACCCGGGACCCCGGCCGGGACCGGGTTCAGATGGACGTCGAGGACGTACGCCCGGGTGTTCGGCAACGGCCGTCCGATCGGCGGCACGCCCGCGCGTGCCTCGAGGGGCTCGGTCATCGTCGCGCAGACCGTCGCCTCGGTCGGTCCGTACGCGTTGAACATCCGCCGTCCGATGGCCCAGCGTGCCGCCAGATCGGCCGGCGGTGCCTCGCCGACGACGGCCAGCGTGCGCACCGACGGCAGGCTCCCGTCGGGAAGCCTGCTGAGCACGGCGGGTGGCAGTGTCACGTGGCTGACCTGGCGCTCCGCGATCAGCTCGGGCAGGTTGGCCAGCTGCACGAGCCGGTCGGCGAGCCCCAGCACGACGCACGCGCCGGAAACCAGCGGCGCGCACAGCTCCGACATCGCGGAGTCGAAGCTGAGGGAGGCGAACTGGAGCATCCGTGCGCCGGGACCGATGTCGTACACGACCTTGCGGGTCAACAGCAGGTTGGGGATGCCCCGGTGGGTCAGCACGACACCCTTGGGGCGGCCGGTCGACCCGGAAGTGTAGATGACGTAGGCGGGATGGTCGGCGGTGAGTGGCGCCGTCCGGTCGGCGTCGGTCAGGTCGCCGTCCGCCCGGGCGGCGAGGTCGGCCCGCACGCCCGCGTCGTCGAGCACGAGCCGGCGCGCGGCGGCGGCGGGCAACTGCCCGGCAACCGCCGAGGTGGTGACCAGCACGGCCGGCGTGGCGTCGGTGAGCATCAGCGCGATCCGCTCGGCCGGATAGTCCGGGTCGATCGGCAGGTAGGCCGCGCCGCTCTTGAGCACCGCCAGCACGGCGACGACCATGTCGACCGAGCGCGGGACGGCGAGCGCGACGAGCTGCTCCGGTCCGGCCCCGTGGTCGCGCAGCAGGCGGGCGAGACGGTTGGCGCGCGCGTTGAGTTCGGCATAGGAGAGGACCTCGACGCCGAACTCCACCGCCGGCGCCTCGGGAGTACGGGCGGCCTGCGCCTGGACCAGGTCCGGCACCAGCAGGTCCGGTGCCCTGCTCACGGTCTGCTGCCACTCGGCGAGCAGTTCCCGACGCTCCTCGGCGTCGAGCAGGTCCGCCGCGCCGATCCGCTGGTCGGGTTCGCGTACGACGGCCTGGAGCAGGCGTACGAACCGGGCGGCGATCTTCTCCGCGGTGCCGCGTTCGAACAGGTCCGCGGCGTAGGCGAGGGTGCCGGTCATCCCGGCGGGCCGGCCGTCGGCGCCGGAGATCTCGGTCAACCGCACCGACAGGTCGAACTTCGCCGACGTGGGTCCGGTGCCGGCGCCGAGTTCATCGCTCTCGGCCTTCAGGCCGGCGGCGTCGAGGCTGGGGGTGAGCGCGGCGGGCGTGCTCGCCGGTTGCAGCGACAGCATGACCTGGAAGAGCGGGTGCCGCGCCAGGGACCGTATCGGGTTGAGCACCTCCACCAGCCGCTCGAACGGCAGATCCTGGTACCCGTACGCCGCCAGGTCAGCCTCACGCACCCGACCCAGCAACTCCCGGAACGACGGATCCCCACCCGTGTCCGTACGCAACACCACCGTGTTGACGAAGAACCCCACCAACTCGTCGAGCGCGTCGTCGGACCGCCCCGCCACCGGCGTACCGATCGGCACATCCGACCCCGCACCCAACCGGGTCAGCAACGCCGCCAACGCCGCCTGCACCACCATGAACACACTCGTCCCCGTCGACGCCGCCAGGGCGGTCACCCGGGCGTGCAGCCCGGCGTCGAGGACGAGCGGGACGGTGCCGCCGCGGTGGGACAGCGCCGCGGGACGCGGGTGGTCGAACGGCAGCGTCAACTCCTCGGGCAGCGCGACCAGGGTCTTGGTCCAGTAGGCCAACTGCTGGGAGATCGGGCTGTCCGGGTCGCTCTCGCTGCCCAGCCAGCGGTGCTGCCAGAGCGCGTAGTCGGCGTACTGCACCGGCAACGGCTGCCACGCCGGCGCGCTCCCGGTGCGCCGCGCGGCGTACGCCTCGGCCAGGTCACGCGCGAACGGACCGGCCGACCAGCCGTCGGTGGCGATGTGGTGGCAGGTCACGACGAGCAGGTGCTCGAGCGGGCCCAGGACCACCAGAGCGGCGCGCACCGGCGGTTCCGCCGCCAGGTCGAAGGCGTGGTCGAGCTGCTCCCGGACGCATCCGTCGACGTCGCCCGGCGCGGGCCGCAGCACCGCAAGAGCGGGGACCGCCGCCGTGGCAGACAGGACCACCTGGAACGGCTCCTGATCGATCTCGCGGAAAACCGTCCGGAGGCTCTCGTGCCGGCCCACCACGTCGGCGAACGCCTGCCGCAGCGCGTCGGTGTCGAGGTCGCCGCGCAGCCGCAGCACCATCGGTACGTTGTAGGTGGCGCTCGGCCCCTCCAACTGGTCGATGAGCCAGAGCCGACGCTGGGCGTGGGACAGCGGGATCCGCTCCGGCCGCGCCACCACCTCCAGGGGCGCCCGGGCGGGTGCCCCGCCGGTCACCCTGCGGGCCAGGGCCGCCACCGTGGGAGTCTCGAAGACCTGGCGGACCGGCACCTCCTCGCCGAAGGTCGAACGGATCCGGCTCACCAGCCGGGTCGCCGCCAGGGAGTGACCGCCCAATTCGAAGAAGTTGTCGTCGACGCCTACCCGGGCCACACCCAACACCTCGGCGAAGAGCATGCAGAGCAGGTCCTCGCGCGGATCGGACGGTCCCCGCCCGGCCCGCGCGGACGGCAACTCGGGTACCGGCAGGGCCTTGCGGTCGAGCTTGCCGTTCACGTTGAGCGGCAACGCGTCCAGCCCGAGGAACACCGTCGGGACCATCTGCTCGGGCAGCGTGCGCCGCAGGTGCCGGCGCAGCTCGGCCGGCGACGGCAGCGTGGCGCCGGCTGCCGGGACCGGGTAGCCGACGAGACGGTCGCCGTGCACGGCGACGGCGGCCCGGTCCACCGCCGGGTGGGCGGCCAGAACCGTCTCGATCTCGCCCAGCTCGATCCGCACACCGCGAACCTTGACCTGGTCGTCGGCGCGGCCGGCGAAGAAGAGGTCGCCCGTGGCGTCGCGGCGCGCCAGGTCCCCGGTGCGGTACATGCGGGCGCCGGGCGGGCCGTAGGGGTCGGCGACGAACCGGCCCGCGGTCAGACCGGGACGGCGGTGGTAGCCGCGGGCGACCCCGACGCCGCTGATGTACAGCTCACCGACGACCCCCGCGGGCACCGGCTGGAGGCGGTCGTCGAGCAGGCGCACCGTGACACCGTCGTTGGGCTTTCCGATCGGTGTGCCGCCCGCGTTCGCCGGGGTGAGCCGGGCGAGCGTGCAGTGGATCGACGCCTCGGTGGGGCCGTAGGTGTTGAACATCCTCCGGTCGCCGGCCCAGCGCTGCGCGAGCGCGGGCGGGATCGCCTCGCCGCCGACGAGCAGCGTGTGCAGGCCCGGCACCCGGTCCCGGTCGACCAACGCCAGCACCGACGGCACCAGCACGGCCAGGTCGACGCCGTGCCGCTGGATCAGCTCCGCCAGCTCCTCGCCGGAGCCCATCGCCTGGGCCGGACCGAGGCACAGGGTGGCACCGGAGCCGAGCGCGATGAACATCTCCCAGACGGAGTTGTCGAATCCGGCCGAGGCGTGCTGGAGCACGGTTCGGCCGGGGCCCGCGCCGAACGCCCGCACGGACGCCTTGATGATCGGCACGACCGTGCGGTGCTCGACGACGACGCCCTTGGGGCGGCCGGTCGAACCGGACGTGTAGATGACGTACGCCGGGTTGGCGGAGTTGCGCAGCACGGCGGGTTCGTCGGCGGGCAGCCGGGTCAGGTCCGCACGGTCGAGGAGCAGGACCGCCCGGTCCGAGACCGGCGGCCACCGGTCGGCCACCTCGGCGACGGTGACCAGCAGGACGGGGTCCGCGTCGGAGATCAGATAGCCGAGCCGCTCCGGCGGATGCTCGGTGTCCAGCGGCAGGTACGCCGCGCCGGTCTTCAGCGTGGCGAGGATGGCGACCACCAGGTCGACCGAGCGGGGCACGGCGACGGCGACGGTCTTCTCCGGCCCGGCCCCCCGGTCGGCGAGCGCGTGCGCCAGCCGGTTCGCCCGGCGTACCAGCTCGGCGTAGGTCACCTCGGTGTCCCCGTGCACCAGGGCGACCGCGTCGGGGGTACGGGTGGCCTGCGCCGTGACAAGGCCGTCGAGGGTCGGCGTCCGCTCACGCACCGGCTCGGCCGGGGCGGTGAGCACGTCCCGTTCCGCCGGGGTGAGCACGTCGATCGCGCCGATCCGGGCGGCGGGGTCGGCGACGAACGCGCGCAGCACCCGGACGTACCGCTGGAGCATGGTGTCCACGGTGGAGTGGTCGAACAGGTCGCTGCTGTACTCCACGACCCCCTCGATGCCCTCGGCCTGCCCGCCGGCGCCCCGTCGCTCCCCCATCGCGAAGGACAGGTCGAACTTCGCCACGTCGGCGGCTCCGGCCACCGCGCTGAGGCTGAGCCCGGGTAGCTGGATGCTCGCCTCGGGGGTGTTCTGCAACGACAGCATGACCTGGAACAACGGGTGCCGGGCGAGGGAGCGCGCCGGGTTGAGCAGCTCGACGAGCCGCTCGAACGGCAGGTCCTGGTGCTCGTACGCGGCCAGGTCGGTCTCCCGGACGCGGGCGACCAGCTCCTGCACGCTCGGGTTGCCGGCGGTGCTCGTGCGCAGCACCAGGGTGTTGATGAAGAAGCCGACGAGGTTGTCCAGGCTGCTGTCGGTCCGGCCGGCGATCGGGCTGCCGATCGGGATGTCGGTGCCGGCGCCGAGCCGGGTCAGCAGCGCGGCGAGGCCCGCCTGCAACACCATGAAGAGGCTGGCCTTGTTCCGCCGGGCCAGGACGCCGAGCTGCTTGTGCAGCTCCGCGTCGAGGGCGAACCGGACCTTGCCGCCCTGGTACGACGACACGGCCGGACGGCGCCGGTCGACCGGCAGGTCCAGCTCCTCGGGAAGCCCGGCGAGGACGCCGGTCCAGTGGTCGCGCTGCCGGCTGATCGGGCTGTCCGGATCGTCCTCGTCACCGAGCCACTCCCGCTGCCACACCGCGTAGTCGGCGTACTGGACGGGGAGCGCCGGCAGGTCGGCCACCCGCCCGTCGCGTCGCGCGGTGTAGGCGAGGGCGAGGTCACGGGCGAGCGGCCGCATCGACCAACCGTCACCGGCGATGTGGTGCAGCACCGCCACGAGCACGTGCTCGTCCGGACCCGTGGCCAGCAGCACCGCCCGCAGCGGCAACTCCTCGGCGAGCCGGAACCCGCGCCGGACCAGGGCCCGCACCTCGGCGGAGACGCCGCCGGGCCCCGGCTCCGCCACCGGGAGCGTCACCATCCCCACCGCCCGCTCCGGGTCGAGGATTATCTGCTGCGGCTCGCCGTCGACCTCCGGAAACAGCGTGCGGAGACTCTCGTGGCGCACGACCACGTCGCGCACCGCGCCGAGCAGGGCGTCGCGGTCGAGTTCGCCGCGTAGCCGCAGCACCATGGGGATGCTGTACAGCGGGCCGGCGCCCTCCAGCTCGTTGAGGAACCACAGCCGGCGCTGCGCGAAGGACAACGGAACAGCGCCCTTGCGTGGCACGGCCACCACCGGGGCGCGGCCCCGCCCCGCCGACTCGGCGAGCCGCCGGGCCACGCCCGCAGCCGTCGGCGTCTCGAACAGCGCCCGGATCGGCAGCTCCGCGCCGAAGGTGGCCCGGATCCGGCCGACCAGCCGGGTCGCCGACAGCGAGTGACCGCCCAACTCGAAGAAGTTCTCGTCGACGCCGACCCGGGCCGTGCCGAGCACCTCGGCGAACAGCTCGCAGAGGATCTCCTCGTGCGGGTTACGCGGCGGGCGCGCCTCGGCCAGCCCGCCCACGACCGGTACCGGCAGCGCCCGCCGGTCCACCTTGCCGTTGGGGGTCAGCGGCAGCTCGTCCAGGACGACCACGGTCTGCGGCACCATGTACTCGGGAAGGCTCTCGCCGACGAACCGGCGGACCTCGGCGGCCACCGGCCGGTGCCCGTCGCGCCCGACCACGTACGCCACCAGGCGGCGGTCGCCCGGCACGTCCTCGCGCACCATCACGGTGGCACGGGCGATCCGGGGATGGCGGCTCAGCGCCGTCTCGATCTCGCCCGGCTCGATCCGGAAGCCGCGGATCTTCACCTGGTCGTCGACCCGGCCGACGAAGTCGAGCGTGCCGTCCGGGTTCCACCGGACCAGGTCGCCGGTGCGGTACATCCGGGAGCCGGCCGGCCCGAACGGGTCGGCGACGAACCGTGCCGACGACAGGGCGGGGCGCCGCAGGTACCCGCGCGCGACCCGGTTCCCGGCGAGGTAGAGCTCACCGACAGCGCCGGCGGGCAGCAGCCGCAGGCCGCTGTCGAGGACGTAACAGCGGGTGTTCGGCAGCGGGCGGCCGATCGGTACGGCACCCGTCGCGACCGGCGCACCGGCCGGGATGCGATGCTCGGTGGCGCTGACGGTCGTCTCGGTCGGGCCGTAGACGTTGAGCACCGCCACGTCCGGGTGCTGCTGCCGCCAGTCCTGCAGTTGCGTGCCGGTCAGCGGTTCGCCGGCCAGCAGCAGTTCCTGGGTCGGCGCCAGGTCGACCGCCGCGGACTGCATCAGGGTCAGGTGGCTCGGGGTGCCCTTGAACAGCGTCCAGCCGGGGGGCAGCGTGGGGTGCGCGCGGTCCGGGACCGCGTCCTCGATGGCGGCCAGCCGGACGCAGCCCCCCGTCACCAGCGGGGCGTGCAGCGCGGTCACCGACATGTCGAACGACACCGACGAGTGCAGCAGTGCCACCCCGGCGGCCGATGGGTAGGCGGCGGCCGCGTGCCCGAGGTAGTCGGCCAGCATCCGGTGTTCCACGACGACGCCCTTGGGACGGCCGGTCGAACCGGACGTGTAGATCACGTACGCGGGGTGGCGGTCGAGCAGCGGGGCCGCCCGGTCGGCGTCGGTCAGGTCGGCGTCGTCCGTGGCGGCCACCTCCGCCGCGACGGCGGAATCGTCGACGGCGACGACGGGCACGCCGACCAGCCGCCAGCGGGCGGCGACCTCCCTCGTCGTGACGAGCACGACCGGCGCGGCGTCGGCGGCCATGAACGCGACCCGCTCCGCCGGGTAGTCGGTGTCCAGCGGCAGGTACGCGGCGCCGGTCTGGGTGATCGCGTGCAACGCGACCACGAGGCCGGTGCCACGCGGTACGGCGAGCGCGACGACCCGCTCCGGTCCGGCGCCACGGGTGACGAGGACCCGGGCCAGCCGGTTCGCCCGGCGGCGCAGCGCGTCGTAGGACACGGCCTCGGTCGCGTCGACGAGCGCGATGGCGTCCGGGGTGCGGTGGGCCTGGGCGAGCAGCAGGACGGGCAGGGTCCGGCCGGGCGTGTCCACCCGCGACGGTCCGGCGCCGGTGTCGAGCACGCGGCGGCGTTCGACGGCGAGCAGCGGCTCCAGGGAGGCGACCGGGGCCGCCGGATCGTCGGCGAATCGGGACAGCACCCGCACCAGCCGGTCCAGCAGCCCGTCGACGGCCTCCGGCGTGAAGAGGTCGGGCCGGTAGTTCATCCGCAGGTGCAGCCGGGCGCCCGGTACGGCGGTGAGGCTGAGCGGATAGTGCGAGACGGTACGGCCCGGCACGGCCTCGATCCGCAGCCCGGTGTCGTCGATGTCGGGTGCGGTCGGCAGGTTCGGATAGCTCTCGAACGCCACCGCCGTGTCGAAGAGCTCCTCGGCTCCGACCAGCCGCTGGATGTCGGCGAGGCTGAGGTGCTGGTGCGCCATCAGCACCGACTGCTCCGCCTGCACCCGCCGCGCCAGGTCGCGGAGGGTTTCCGCGGCGTGCGGCCGGATCCGGACCGGCACCGTGTTGATGAAGAGGCCCACCATCCGCTCGATGCCGGGGACCTCCGGCGGTCGTCCCGCCACGGTGGCGCCGAAGCAGACGTCGTCGCGGCCGGTTGCCGAGCGGAGCAGCAGCGCCCACGCGCTCTGCACGACGGTGTTGACGGTCACCCCGAGCGCACGGGCGGCCGACGCCAGCGCCTCGGCGTCCGCCGCCGGCAGTTCGATCGAGGTCGACTCCGGGCGTAGTGGCCGACGGGCCCGGTCGGCCGGGGCGAGCAAGGTCGGCCCGTCGAGGCCGTCGAGCGCCTCCCGCCAGCGGGCTTCGGCCTCGGTGCGCTCCTGACCGGCGACCCAGGCGAGGAAGTCGCGGTAACGGCCGGCCGGCGGCAGCCGCCGCGCATCGCCATGCCGGTACAGCAGGAAGAGTTCCTCCATCAGGACGGGCCGGGACCAGCCGTCGACCAGGATGTGGTGGGTGCTGAGGATGAACCGGTGCCGTTGCGGGCCGGTACGCAGCAGGCTGAACCTCAGCAGCGGCGCCCGGCCCAGGTCGAAGCGGGTCCGCCGGTCCTCCAGGGTGAGACGGTCGGCCTCGGCCGCGACCTCCGCCTCGGGTAGGCCGGTCAGGTCGACCTCGTGCCAGGGCGTCTCCACCTCGGCGAGGATCACCTGCACGGGTTCGCGCAGACCCTGGTGGTAGAAGGCCGCCCGCAGGTTGTCGTGGCGGCGCAGCACCCCGTCGGCGGCGGCGCGCAGGGCGGCGCTGTCCAGCGGCCCGGTGATGTCCAGGACCGTCTGCACCAGGTAGACGTCGGGTGCGTTCTCGTCGAAGAGCGTGTGGAACAGCAGCCCGTTCTGTAGCGGCGCCAGCGGCAGCAAATCGGCGGCGCCCGGGTGCTGACCGAGCAGTGCGGCGATCTCGTCGGACCCGAGCGTGACGAGCGGGAAGTCCGACGCGGTGCGGTCGGCGACGACCACGTCCGGCGCGGCCGCCCGGTCCACCAGCGCGCGGGCCGCGTGCTGCCACAGCTCGCCCAGCTCGCGGACGTCCGCCTCGCCCAGCAGCGTCTGCGGCCAGGTCCACGAGGTGACCAGGCGGGGGCCGTCCGGACCGTCCTGGGCGAACAGGTTCAGCTCGACCGCGTGCGCGGGTGGCAGCTCACCGCCCCGGTCGGTGCCGAGCGCGGCGAGCGCCCGATCGGGCTGCCATTCCCCACCGCCGTCCGCGCTGCCGGAACCGATCCGGCCGAGGTAGTTGAAGCCGATCTGCGGGCGCGGCGCAGCGGCGAGTTCCGCACCGGCGGCCCCGCCGCCGTAGCGCAGGATGCCGTACCCCAGGCCGTCGTCGGGCAGCCCGGCCAGCAGTTCCGCAACGGCGGCCACGGTACGGTCGAGCGCCTCGGGTGCCCACCGGCCCGCCCGGTCGGCCGGGGCACCGGTGAGGCGTACCGGGTACAGCGAGGTGAACCAGCCGACCGTCCGGGACAGGTCGGCCCCGGGCAGCAGCTCACCGCGCCCGTGCCCCTCCAGGTCGACCAGCACGCCGGCGGCGCTGTCCTGGCCGCGCAGGCGACGCCACTGCGTGACCGCGAGGGCGAGCGCCGCCAGCAGCACGTCGTTGACCCGGGCGCGGAAGGCGGTCGGCACCGAGTTGAGCAGCGGCCTGGCCACCGCCGGTGGCAGTTCCAGGTTGAGGCTGCGCAGCGTCTGCGCCGTGTCGCGCGTGGCGTCCAGCGGCCGGTCACCGATCAGCGGCTCCGGTTCGCGGAGCATCGCCGCCCACCGCCCGGCCTCGGCAGCCCGTGCCGGATCGGCCGCGGCGGCCTCCAGCGCGACGGCCCAGCTCCGGAACGAGGTGCCGCCGGGTGTCAGCGCGACCGGCTCCCCCGCGACGACCGCGGTCCACGCCTGTGCCAGGTCGGGCAGCAGGATCCGCCACGAGACCCCGTCGACGACGAGATGGTGCAGCACCAGCAGCAGCCGGCCGGGCCGGTCGGGGCCGGCGTCGAACCAGACTGCCCGGACCATCCGCCCGCGCGCCGGGTCCAGCTCGCCGCGGGCGGTCGCGGCCTGCCCGGCCAGGAGCGCGAGGGCGTCCGCGTCGCCGAGGGCCGCGACGTCCACCCGGCGCAGCAGCCCGGCGGCGTCGACGCTGCCGGGCGCGCCGATCCGCAGCACGGGTCGACCGTCCGGACCGTCGGCGAGCCGGGCGCGCAGCACGGGATGGTGGTCGAGCACCGCCCGCAGGACGGCGGTGAGCCGGTCGGTGTCCAGGCCGGCCGGCACGCGCAGCAGCATCGACTGGGCCAGCCGCGCGAACGGCCCGCCACGCTCGCGGAACGCGTGCATGATCGGAGTCAGCGGCGCGTCGCCCGTACCGTCGTCAGCGGGCTTCGTGTCCGGCTGCGTCCGCTCGGCGGCGACCGCCGCCAGCCCGGCCGCCGTGGGGTTCTGGAAGATGTCGCGCGGGGTCAACCGCACGCCGGCCTTGCGCAGCCGGGCCACGAGCGCGATGGCGAGGATGCTGTCGCCGCCGAGGTCGAAGAAGTTGGCGTCCGGATCGACCTGCGGGACGCCGACGACGGCCGCGACGGCCGCGCAGATCGCCGCCTCCTCGGGCGTACGGGGTGCGCCGGTCGTGACGGGGTCGGAGATCGGTGCGGGCAGCGCGCGCCGGTCCAGCTTGCCGCTCGGGTTGAGCGGGAACTCGTCCAACGTCACCAGCGCCGTCGGCACCATGTAGTCCGGCAGCTGCCGCCGCAGGCGCTCCTGTATGCCGGCGAGGGTCGGGGCCGGACCGTCCGGGACCACGTAGGCCACCAGCCGTTGACTGCCGGAGCGGTCGGCGCGGATCAGCACCACCGCGCGGGCCACTCCCGGGCAGGCGGCGAGCACCGCCTCGATCTCGCCGAGTTCGACCCGCTGGCCGCGCAGCTTCACCTGGCCGTCGGCGCGACCGTGGTAGTCGAGTACGCCGTCGGCGCGCCAGGACACGAGGTCGCCGGTGCGGTACATCCGCGCGCCGCCGCCGGTGAACGGATCGGCGACGAACCGGTCGGCGGTGAGACCGGGCCGGCGCAGGTACCCGCGACCCAACTGCACGCCGGCCAGGTACAGTTCGCCGGTCACCCCCGGCGGCACCGGCCGCAGCGCGGCGTCGAGCACGTAGACCCGGCTGTTCCACACCGGCCGACCGATCGGTACCGCCCGGCCGTTCGCCTGCGGCGGCACCTGGCAGGCGATGATTTCCACCGCGGCCTCGGTCGGCCCGTAGAGATTGTGCAGCTCGGCATCGACGGTGCGGTGGAAACGCTCGGCGACCTCGGCGGAGAGCGCCTCGCCGCTGCACAGCACCCGGCGCAGCGTGCCGAGCCGCGCCGCGGCCGGTTCGTGGAGGAAGACGTCGAGCAGGACGGGTACGAAGTGGACGGTGGTGACCCGCTCCCGGTCGATGAGCTCGGCCAGGTAGGCCGCGTCGCGGTGACCGTCCGGCCGGGCGATCACCAGGGTGGCGCCGACCTGGAGGGGCCAGAACAGCTCCCAGACCGACACGTCGAAGCTGACCGGGGTCTTCTGCATCACCCGGTCCTCGGCGGTGAGGGGATAGCGGTGCTGACCCCACCTCAGGCGGTTCGCCACGGCCTCGTGCGCGACCACGACGCCCTTGGGCCGCCCGGTGGAGCCGGAGGTGTAGATGACGTACGCGGGGTGGCCGGGCAGCAGCGCGGTAACCGGGCCGGTGGCGGGCTGGGCGCCGAGTTGCTCGTGCAGCGCCGGGTCGTCCAGCACCACCGATGGCGTGCCGCCCGGCAGGTCACCGGCGACGGAAGCGACGGTGAGCAGGCACACCGGTGCGGCGTCGGCGAGCATGAACGCCAGCCGCTCAGCCGGATAGCCGGTGTCCAGCGGCAGGTAGGCGCCACCGGCCTTGTGCACGGCGTACAGCGCGACGAGCAGGTCGATGCTGCGCGGCACGGCGACCGCGACGGTGCGCTCCGGCCCGACACCGCGCGCGACGAGCAGGTGTGCCAGACGGTTCACCCGCTCGGTGAACTGCGCGTACGTGACGGTCTCGCCCTCGAACACCAGTGCCGGGTGTTCCGGGCTGCGCGCGACCTGGGCCTCGAACAGCGCCGGCAGGGTGGCCGGCGGCACTGGGTGCGCGGTGTCGTTCCAGCCGGTCAGGATCTGCTCGCGTTCGGCCGTACCGAGGGTGTCGATCCGGGCGAGGATCAGGTCCGGGTCGGCGGCCATCGCGGTCAGCGCGCGCGTCAGCCGGTCGAGTACGGCGTTCGCGACGTCCGCCCCGACCAGGTCCGCCCGGTGGTCCACTCGGAGGACGAGGTCGTCGCCGGTGTTCGCGGCGACCAGGGTGAGCGGGTAGTGCGTGGCGTCGCGCCCGTGCAGCGCCAGCACGCGCAGGCCGGGGGCGACCTCCGTGTCCCGGTCGGAGACCGGGTAGTTCTCGTAGACGAAGGCGGTGTCGAAGAGTTCCCCGCCGGCGAGCTGCTGGATGCGCGCCAGCCCGAGGTGCTGGTGCTCGCGCAGGCCCGCCTGCTCGTCCTGGAGCCGCCGGGCGACCTGCGTCCAGGTCCGGGCCGGCTCCAGCCGAACCCGGACCGGGACGGTGTCCAGCAGCAGACCAATCATCGTCTCGCTGCCCGGCAGCTCCGCGGGCCGGCTCGCCACGATGGCGCCGAAGACCACGTCGGTGCGCGCCGTGAGCCCGCCGAGCACGGTCGCCCAGGCGGTCTGGAGCACGCTTCCCACCGTCAGCCCGGCCGCCGCGGCGCGCGACCGCAGAGAGCTGCTCAGGTCGGCCGGCAACGGCCGCACCAGCCGCTCGGGCATCGCGCTGCGCCGGCCGGGATCCGCCGGCGCCAGGCGGGTCGGTTCGTCGATTCCGGCGAGCGCCGTCCGCCACGCCTGCGCGGCGGCGTCCCGGTCGCGCCCCGCGAGCCAGCTCAGGTATTCGCGGTACGCGGTGGCGGGGGGCAGCACCGCCGGGTCGCCGTGCGAACCGTAGAGCGCGAACAGCTCCCGCAGCAGCAACGGCATCGACCAGCCGTCGAGCAGGATGTGATGGATGGTGAGGACCAACCGGTGCCGTCCGGGGCCGCGGGTGGCGAGCAGGAACCGCATGAGCGGCGGGGCACCGAGGTCGAACCGGTGCGCCCGCTCGTCGTCGGCCAGCCGTCGCAACTCCTCGTCGGCCTCGGACTCCGGCAGGTCGCCGAGGTCCCGCACGATCCACGGCAGCGCCGCCTGCTTGGGCACCACCGCGAGCATGCGGTCGGCCCGCTGGTAGCGGAACGCCGCGCGCAGGTGGGGATGCCGGTCCAGCAGGGCCTCCGCCGCCGTCCGCAGGCGCTCGGCGTCGAGCTCGCCGGCCAGGTCGAGCGCCATCTGCACCGTGTAGACGTCGGTCCCGTCGTCGTACACGCTGTGGAAGAGCAGGCCTTCCTGCAACGGCGACAACGGCAGAATCTCCGAGATCCCTGACTGCATCGCGGTGGTGCCTTCCGGTCGGTGGGTGGCGGCGGTGGGGCGGCTCAGTCCGACATGGCGACGAGCACACGGCGCGGGCCCGCGTACGGCCGGCGGCCGTGCCCGACGAGCACGTTGTCGATGACCATGAGGTCGCCCTCGCGCCAGTCGACGTCGACCGCGTGGTCCAGGCCGGTCTGCTGGATGTGGACGATCCACTCGGCGGGGATCGGACTGCCGTCGGCGAGCTGGACGGACTGCGGCGCTTCGTCCTCGCTCAGCAGCTCGATCAGGTCGGCGGCCTCCTCGCCGAGACCCGCGACGTGCCACTGGTCGGCCTGGTTGAACCAGACCTCGAGACCGCTGACGGGGTGGCGGATGGTGGCCGGACGGACCTGGCTGATCCAGAGCGCGTCGTCGGCGCGCCACTCCCACTCCGCATCGGTGTCCTTGAGGAACGTTTCGACCACTTCCCGGTCGTCGGTCTCGAACGTGGCCTGCCAGCTCTTACCGAGCCCGAGGCCGCCGTGCAGGTTCTGGATGTAGCGCACCCCGCCGGCGAACGCCTCGCGCACCTCGGGACGGATGGCGTCCAGCCAGAGCCGGCCGTCGACGACCGGGGTGGCGCCGCCGCTGGTCGGCGCCTGCTGGCAGAAGAACATGAGCCGGGTGGGCCAGCGCGCGGCATACGACATCTCGTTGTGCATCGAGATGGTGAACTCCGGCGGATAGTCCGTCGAGGTGTAGAGATTGTCACCGACCTTGGTGCGCGGCGAGTTGCCGTGCACGTAGGCCAGGCGGTTGGGCAGCAGCACGTCGATCACCGGGTTCAGCGTGGCCGGGGTGACCCCGAATCCGCGGAACACCAGTGCCTTGTGATCGACCAGCAGACTCCCGATGTCCTGAGTGGACAGCCAGCCGAGCAGGCCGTCGGCACCCGGCTCGGCTCCGGTGGTGGACGGGCTGATCTCCAGCGGCTTCCACAGCTCACTCTCCGTCATGGGGGCACCCCTTCTCGTTGGTTTCCTGCGGGCGTCGAGGCGTCAGGCGCCCCATTCGGCTTCGAGCTCGTCCAGCTCCTCCTGACTGAGCTGGACGAGGGGGTGGTCCGACGGCGTCGAGCCACCGCTGCCGGGGCGGCGTACGTGCGTGGCGATCGCGTCCAGCACGGTGACCCAGGACTCGGCCAGCACTCGCACCCGCTCCTCGTCGAAGAGCCCGTCCGGCCATGTCCAGGTGGAGCTGAGCCTCGGACCGTCCGCGCCGTCGTAGGTCGCCGCGCTGACCGCGAGCGGGTACGCCACCGGCAGGTCCGGGTCGGTCGCCGCGACGTACGGTCCGCCGGCCAGGCCGGCCCAGCCGGCCGCCTCCGGTCCGTCGCCGTCGGCGCGCAACCGGCCGAGGTAGTTGAACGCGACCGGCGGCGGCGGTGCGGCCGCGAGTCGAGCCGAGGTCTCCGGGTTGAGATACCGCAGGAGCCCGTAACCGATCCCCTTGTCCGGGAAGGCACGCAGTTGCTCCTTGACCCGCTTGAGGGCTTCGCCGAGGTCGGGACCGGCCGCCTCCACCGCGTCCGGCGCCAGCGCTCCAGGGTCGATCCGCACCGGGTGCACCGAGGTGAACCAACCGACCGTGCGGCTCAGGTCGAGCGCCGGGTCCACCGCCTCGCGGCCGTGTCCCTCGACCGCGACGACCACCGAGGTCTCGTCGCCGGCGTCGGCAACCAGTCCGGCCCGCCACCGGGCGACCGCGATCCCCAACGCGGTGAGCAGGACGTCGTCGACCCGGGCGTGGTACGCCGCCGGTACGTCGGTGAGCAGGTCGGCGCTGAGGTCGGCGGGGACCGGCACAGTCACCGACCGCACGCCGCCCGCCCGGTGCCGGGCCGGGTCGAGCGGGTAGGCCACAGCGAGGGGATCGGGCCGCTGCGTCACCGCGCTCCACAGCTCCAGCTCGGCGACCCGCTCGGAGCGGCGGGCATGCTCGGTGAGGGTCTGCGCCCAGCGCCGGAAGGAGGTGCCGACCGGATCCAAGCGCACCGGCCGGTCGTCGGCGACGGCCTCCCAGGCCGTGGCCAGGTCCGGCACGAGAATGCGCCAGGAGACCCCGTCGACCACCAGGTGGTGCATGACGATCAACAGCCGGCCGGGCCGGTCCGGGCCCGAATCGAACCAGACGAGCTGGGCCATCACCCCCGCGTCGGGGTCCAGCCTGCGCCGGGCGCGTTCACCCTCCTCGGCCACCAGGTTGCGGAAGGCCGAGCCGTCGACGGCCTGGACCACGACGCGGCGCACCCAGTCGTCCACCAGCACCGCGCCGACCGGCGGTACGGCCAGGCGCCAGCTCGGGCCGTCGCGCAGCAGCCGGGCACGGAGCAGGTCGTGGTGGTCCGCCAGCGCCTGCACCGCCACCGTCAGCCTCGGTAGGCCGAGTCCAGGCGGCACCGCCAAGAGGACGGACTGGTTGAACCCGGCATTCGGTCCACCGAGTTCGCGCAACCAACCCATCACCGGCGTTTCGGGCACCTCGCCGACGCCGTCGGCCGCGGCCGGACCGGTCTCCGCGGAGTTCTCGTCGACGCGCGCGACCCGGGCCAGATCGGCGACGGTCTGGTGCTGGAACACGTCGCGCGGGGTGAACACGATGCCGGCGGCGCGGGCCCGGCTCACCAGTTGGATGGCGACGATGCTGTCGCCGCCGATGGTGAAGAAGTTGTCGCTCGGCGACACCGTCGGGCGTTGCAACAGCGTCGCGACTGTGGCGGTCAGTACCTCTTCGATCTGGGTCTGTGGCTTGCGGCCCTCGGTCGCCGGCATCACGGCGGGTGCCGGCAGCGCCGCCCGGTCGACCTTGCCGTTGGCGTTGAGCGGGATCCGGGGTACCGCGATCAGCACCGCCGGGACCATGTAGCCCGGCAGCACCTCGGCGACCCGATCACGGATCACGGCGACGTCGGGCATCGCCGTGGACCCGGCTCCGCGGGCCGGCGCCACGTAGCCCACCAGCGCCCGCTCACCCGGCCGGTCCTCGCGGACCAGCACGGCGGACTGCCCGACGCCCGGGCAGGCGGCGAGGGCCGCCTCCACCTCGCCCAACTCGATCCGGAACCCGCGCACCTTGACCTGGTCGTCGGTGCGGCCGAGAAACTCCAGTTCGCCGTCGGGGCGTTGCCGCACCATGTCGCCGGTGCGGTACATCCGGGCGCCACCGGTGACGAAGGGGTCGGCGACGAAGCGCTCGGCGGTCAGCCCGCCGCGACCCAGGTAGCCGCGGGCGAGTCCCTCACCGGCCACGTAGAGCTCGCCGGGCGTACCGGGCAGCGCGGGCGCGAGCCGCTCGTCCAGCACGTACAGCCGAGTGTTGTCCATCGCGCGGCCGATGGGCACCGGGCGCTCGACGGGCAGCGGCCGGGTCAGCTCGTGGTGCGCGATGGCGAGGGTGGCCTCGGTCGGGCCGTAACTGTTGGTCAGCCGCAGACCGGGGTGGGCGGCGAGCACGCGCGCGGCGATCGCCGGCGACATCGCGTCGCCGCCGACGTAGACGTCGCGCACGCCGGCCAGCGCGTCGGTGTGCTCGGTGGCGAGCAGACGGAACAGACCTTCCGCCATCAACAGCCGGGTGACGCCGTGCCGCACGATCGTGTCCGCCAGCGCGACCAGGTCCATGCCGTCGCCGTCGGCCACGACGATCCGGCCGCCGGTCAGCAGCGGTCCCCACAGCTCGTAGGTCGAGGCGTCGAAGGCGTACGGCGAGTGCATGAGGACCTGGTCGTCGGGTCCATGCCGCCACCATCCGTCCGCGACCAGGTCCACGACGTTGCGGTGGGTGACCGCGACACCCTTCGGGGTGCCGGTGGAACCCGAGGTGTAGAGGACGTACGCGAGCTGCCCGGGCCGGATGTCGACCGGCGGTCCGCTGTCGACGTCCGGATCGGACGGGTCGACCAGCAGGGTCTGCGCGTGCAGCGGCGGCTCGTCGACCAGATGTTCACGGTCGGTGATGAGCGCTGCCGCACCGGTCTCGGCGATCATGCGGCGCAGCCGCGCGGACGGGTTCCGCGGGTCCAGCGGCAGGTAGCTACCGCCGGCCTTCAGCACCCCCAGCACGGCCACGGGGTACTGCCATGACCGGCCCATCAGCACCGCGACCCGGGCCTCGGCGGGGATTCCGCGAGCGACGAGCGCGGCCGCCAACCGGTCGGAGCGCCGGTCGAGCTCGGCGTAGCTGAGCGTGGTGTCGCCGTGCACGACGGCGGTCCGCTTCGGCTCACGGGCGGCCCGGGCGCGGAACAGCGAGGGCAGGGTGCCGTCGGGCACCGGCCGGGTGGTGCCGCTGCCGCTGGCCAACAGCTCGCGCCGCCCCTCGGCGCCGAGCAGGTCGATGGCGCTGATGCGGATCTCGGGCCGGGCCACGACGGCGTCGAGCAACCGGGCCAGCCGGGCCGCGACGGTCTCGACGGTGGCGCGGTCGAAGAGATCGGTGGCGTACTCCACCAGGCCGTGGACGCCCCCCGGGTTCAGCTCGGCGTCACGCTGCTCCGTGAGGCTGAAGGACAGGTCGAACTTGGCACTGCCCGACTCGGCGTGGATCGGTTCGACCTCGAGCCCGGCGAGGGCGAAGTCGACCGGGGTGGCGCTGTGCAGGATCAGCATGACCTGGAAGAGCGGGTGCCGCGCCAGGGACCGTATCGGGTTGAGCACCTCCACCAGCCGCTCGAACGGCAGATCCTGGTACCCGTACGCCGCCAGGTCAGCCTCACGCACCCGACCCAGCAACTCCCGGAACGACGGATCCCCACCCGTGTCCGTACGCAACACCACCGTGTTGACGAAGAACCCCACCAACTCGTCGAGCGCGTCGTCGGACCGCCCCGCCACCGGCGTACCGATCGGCACATCCGACCCCGCACCCAACCGGGTCAGCAACGCCGCCAACGCCGCCTGCACCACCATGAACACACTCGTCCCCGTCGACCGCGCCAGGGCCAGCAGGCCGCGGTGGGTCTGCGCCGAGAGGGCAAACGGCACCGAGTCACCCTGATGGGTCGGTACCGGCGGCGGTACCCGATCGGTGGGCAGGGACAGCTCCTGGGGAGCGCCGGCGAGCGCGATCGTCCAGTAGGCCAACTGCTGCGCGAGCGGGCTCTCCGGGTCGTCCTCGTCGCCCAGCCACCGGTGCTGCCACAGTGCGTAGTCGGCGTACTGGACCGGCAGCGGCGCCCAGGTGGGCACCCCGCCGGCCCGCCGGGCCGCGTAGGCGTGCGCCAGGTCGCGACCGAACGGCCCGAGTGACCAGCCGTCCCCGGCCACGTGGTGCACGACCACGACGAGTACGTGTTCCCGCGGGCCGAGCACGAGCAGCGTGGCACGCAGCGGAAGGTCCGTGGTCAGGTCGAAGACCCGGTTGACCAGCCCCGCGACGGTGGTGGCGAGCTGCTCGTCGGTGCAGTCGCGCACGGCCAGCTCGGTGGCGGCCGCGCCCGGTGACAGGACCACCTGGCGGGGAAGGCCGTCGACCTCCGGCAGGACGGTACGCAGGCTCTCGTGCCGGGCCACCACGTCGGCCAGCGCCGCGGTCAGGGCAAGCCGGTCCAGGGCTCCGGTGAGGCGCAGCACCAGCGGGATGTTGTACGTGGCGTTCGGCCCTTCGAGCCGGTTGAGGAACCACAGCCGGCGCTGCGCGTAGGACAGCGGCACGACCTCGGGCCGCTCGGCGGCGGTCACCGCCGGACGGGCGCGGCCACGGGCGGCGTCGAGCCGCTCGGCGAGCGCGACCACCGTCGGCGAGTCGAAGATCGACCGGATCGACAGTTCCGCCCGGAACACCGAGCGGATCCGGCTGAGCAGTCGCATCGCCAGCAACGAGTGCCCGCCGAGGTCGAAGAAGTTCTCGTCGATGCCGACGTCGGCGACGCCGAGCAGCTCGGCGAAGAGGCCGCACAGGATCTCCTCCTGCGGGCTGCGCGGTCCACGCCGGTAGGCCCGCCCGGTGGCGACCGGCTCGGGCAGCGCCCG
The DNA here is from genome assembly GCF_053764795.1 of Plantactinospora sp. DSM 117369. Classification (NCBI taxonomy): domain Bacteria; kingdom Bacillati; phylum Actinomycetota; class Actinomycetes; order Micromonosporales; family Micromonosporaceae; genus Plantactinospora; species Plantactinospora sp. DSM 117369. Next base: position 6,872,424 of record NZ_CM132446.1, read on the forward strand.
GCGGTCCAGTTTCCCGTTGGCGGTCAGCGGCAGCGCGTCGACCGGCATGACGACGGCCGGCACCAGATACTCGGGCAGCCGCTCGGCCAGGTACGTGCGCAGCTGCTCGGGATCGGCCTCCGTCACCGCGTAGCCGACGAGCCGCTTCTCCCCCACCTGGTCCTCGTGTACGACCACCGCGGCGGCCGACACCGCCGGGTGCGAGGTGAGCACGGCCGACACCTCACCGGGCTCGATCCGGAACCCGCGCACCTTGACCTGGTCGTCGGTGCGGCCCAGGTATTCGACGGTCCCGTCGGCGCGGCGGCGCACCAGGTCGCCCGTGCGGTACATCCGTTCGCCGGACGTGAACGGGTCGGGGACGAACCGTTCGGCGGTCAGACCGGGTCGCCGCAGGTAGCCGCGGGCGAGACCCGTCCCGCCGATGTACAACTCACCGGCGACGCCGTCGGGCACCGGGTTGAGGAACGCGTCGAGTACGTAGGCGCCGGTGTTGGCCATCGGACGGCCGATCGGCACCGGTCCCGGGCCGGGCGTGACGCCGGGCGGGATCTGGTGGTCCAGGCAGCCGATGGTCGCCTCGGTGGGTCCGTAGTGGTTCACGACGGTGGCGTCTGGGTACCGCGCCCGCCACTGTCGCAGCAGCTCACCGGTGAGCGCCTCGCCGCCCAGCATCAGCGTCGCGGTGGGCGAGCACGCCTCCGGCAGCGTGGCCAGCAGCGGCAGGTGGCTCGGGGTGGCCTTGACGAAGGTGTACCGGCCGGTCGGCGCTACCGTGGTGTCGTCCAGGTCGGCCACGTGCAGGCAGCCGCCGGCAAGCAGCGAGCCGTAGAGCGTCGTGGCGACCAGGTCGAAGGCGATCGGTGAGTGCAGCAGGGTCACCCCGCCGATTCCCGGGTACGTCCGGGCCGCGCGCCGGGCGTAGTCCACCACCGAGCGGTGCTCCACCACGACGCCCTTGGGGTGCCCGGTCGAGCCGGAGGTGTAGATGACGTACGCGGCGTGCCGGTCGCTCGGCGGCCCGGCCGGCCAGGGCGCCTCGCCGCCGTCGGCGTCGTCAGCACCGAGGACCAGCGTGGGGACGTCGACCGTCCACCGGTCAGCCACCTCGTCGGTGGTGAGCAGCAGGCACGGCGCCGCCTCGGTGAGCACCGCCGCCGCCCGCTCGGCCGGCAGCGCGGCGTCCAGCGGCAGATAGGCGGCGCCACTGCGCAGCACCGCGAGTACGGCCACGACCTGCTCGGCCGAGCGGGGCACGGCCATGGCGACGACGCTCTCCGGTCCGGCTCCCCGGGCCACGAGGGCATGGGCCAGCCGCCCGGCCCGCTCGTCCAGCGCGGCGTACGTCAGGCTTCGAATGCCGCAGACCACCGCCGGGGCGTCGGGGGTCCGCGCCACCTGGGCGGTGAACAGGTCGACGAGGGTCTCACCGGTGACCGGCTGCCGCGGGCCGGCCGCCGTCGCCAGCACGGCACTCCGCTCCTCGTCCGACAGCAGCGGCGCCGCCCCGATCCGGGTCGCCGGGTCGGCCACGAACGCGCGTAGGAGCCGCAGGTAACGCGCCAGCAGCAGCTCGACGGTGGCCCGGTCGAACAGGTCGGCGGCGTAGCTCGCCGCACCGTCGATGCCGAGTGGGGTGCCGTCCGGCGCCGCGCGCTCGACGGCGGTCAGCAACAAATCGAACTTCGCCATCTCCGGGTCGACCGGGTCGAGCTCGACCTCCAGACCGGCCAGCTCGAAGCTGGGCCGCGCCACGTTCTGGAGGATCAGCTTCACCTGCACCAGCGGATGGCGCGACAGGGTCCGGGCCGGGTTGAGCATCTCCACGAGGCGCTCGAACGGCAGGTCCTGGTGCTCGTAGGCGGCCAGGTCGGTCTCGCGGACCCGGGCCAGCAACTCGGTGAAGGCCGGGTCGCCGCCGGTGTCGGTGCGCAGGACGAGGGTGTTGACGAAGAACCCGATCAGGTCGTCGAGGGCCTCGTCGGTGCGGCCGGCGACCGATCCGCCGATCGGTACGTCGGTGCCCGCGCCGAGCCGGGTGAACAGCGCGGCGAGCGCCGCCTGCAACACCATGAAGACCGTCGTACCGGTCGACCGGGCGAGCGAGGCGACCTCGGCGTGCAGCGGCGCGTCGAGGGCGAAGCGGAGCAGCCCCGCCCGCTCCGACGGCACCGCCGACCGGGGCCGGTCGACCGGCAGGGCCAGCTCCTCCGGCAGGTCCGCGAGGGCCTTCGTCCAGTACGCCATCTGCCGGGCGATCGGGCTCTCCGGGTCCTGCTCACTGCCGAGCCACTCGCGCTGCCAAAGCGCGTAGTCGGCGTACTGTGCCGGCAGCGGCGTCCACCGGGGGGCGACGCCGGATCGGCGCGCGGCGTACGCGGTGGAGAGGTCCCGGGCCAGCGGCCCGGCGGACCAGCCGTCCCCGGCGATGTGGTGCAGCACCAGGACGAAGACGTGCCGGTCGGTACCGGTGGCCAGCAGCCAGGCCCGCACCGGTGGTTCGGCGGTGAGGTCGAAGCCCGTGCCGGCCAGTTCCGCGACCTCGGCGGTGACCCGGTCCGGTGCACACTCGCGCACCGGCAGGTCCGGCACACCGGCGCCGGCCGGCAGCACCAGCTGCCGGGGCGCCCCGTCGACCTCGGGATAGAGCGTCCGCAAAATCTCGTGCCGGCCCACCAGGTCGGCGAGCGCGGCCCGCAGCGCGGCCCGGTCGAGGGCGCCGTCGAGCCGAACCACGAACGGGATGTTGTACGTGGCCTTGGCGCCTTCGAGCCGGTTGAGGAACCACAGCCGGCGCTGCGCGTACGACAGCGGCACCACGTCGGGGCGGGATCGGGCGGTCAGCACGGGCCGGGGCCGCTCGCGGGCCGTCGCGACCCGGCCGGCCAGGGCGGCGGCGGTCGGGGCGTCGAACAGCGCCCGCACCGGCAGCTCCACGCCCAGTACCTGCCGCAGCCGGCTCGTCACCCGGGTGGCCAGCAGGGAGTGCCCGCCCAGGTCGAAGAAGTTGTCGTCGGCGCCGACCCGGGATATCCCGAGGACATCGGCGAAGACTCCGGCGATGATCTCCTCCACCGGCCCGCGACCGGACCGCCCGCCGGTCCCGGCCACGACGGGCACCGGCAGTGCCGCCCGGTCGAGTTTGCCGTTGGCGGTCAACGGCAACGCGTCGAGCGTGACGAACACGCTCGGGACCATGTGCTCCGGCAGCACCCGCGACAGCTCGCCACGAACCTGTCCGTGGTCGGCCGGACCGATCAGGTAACCGGCCAGCCGGTCGCGGCCGTCGGCGTCGCGGACCACCGTCACCACGGCGTCGGTGACCTCCGGCAGCGCGCGCAGCTGGCTCTCCACCTCACCGAGCTCGACCCGCTGGCCACGGATCTTGACCTGGAAGTCGTCGCGGCCGAGGAACTCCAGCATGCCGTCGGCTCGGTAGCGGGCCCGATCGCCGGTGCGGTACAGCCGGTCGCCGGGCTGGGTGCGGAACGGGTCGGCGACGAACGTGCGCGCCGTGGTCACCGGGTCGCCGAGGTACCCCCGGCCCACGCCGGCACCGCCGACGTAGAGGTCGCCGGGGATCCCAGCGGGAAGGACGTCGAGGCTCGGCCCCAACACGTACAGCCGGGTGTTGCGGATCGCGGTGCCGATCGGCACCGGACCGTGCCCGTCCAGTGAGGTCGAGGTGAGCCGTGCGTGGGTGACGTCGTCCGCGCACTCGGTGGGACCGTATGCGTTGACCAGGTCGATCGCCGGATACCGGGCGAACCACCGGTCGCAGAGGTCGTGGGCGAGCTCCTCGCCGGTCACCATCAGCGCGCGCAGCGCCGGCAGTGCCGGCGCCGGGTCGCCGTCGTCCCAGGCGTCCAGCGCGACCCGCAGTACCGACGGGACGACCTCCAGCACCGTCACCGCCTCGTCGGCGGCGAGCCGGAACAGCGCGACCGGGTCGGCCACGGTGTCCTGGTCCGGAACGCGGACCCGGCCGCCGACGACCAGCGGCGCGAGCATCTGCCAGATCGAGATGTCGAAGGTGAGCGGGGCGTTCTGGACCACGATGTCGCGGCCGGTCAGCCCGAGCTCGTCGAGCTTCGCCTCCAGGTGGTTGGCCATGCCGGCCCGATGCACCATCGCACCCTTGGGGCGGCCGGTGGAACCGGAGGTGAACAGGACGTAGGCGAGACCGGAACCGTGCCGAGGCGGTGGCTCCGCGAGGCCACCGGCGTGCTGACCGTCGAGGGGCAGCACCCGGACGTCGCACCCGGACAGTGCCACCACACGGTCGGCGTACTCGCGCAGCGCCGGGTCGGTGAGTACCACCCGGGCGCCGGTGTCGGCGAGCAGGGCGGCGTTGCGGGCCTCGGGCGCGGCCGGGTCGAGCGGCACGTACGCGGCGCCCGCGCCGAGGGCGCCGAGCAGTGCGGTGATCACGCTGGTGCCGCGTGGCGCGAGGACCGCGACCCGCCCCTCCACCGGAGTGTCGACGGCCAGCAACTGTCCGGTCACCGCCTCGGCCCGGTGTACCAGGTCGCGGTAGGTCACCGGTCCCGCCGCGTCCTCCACCGCCACCGCGTCCGGCCTGTTCCGCGCCTGCGCGCGCACCGCCTCCACCACGTCGGCGAGTTCGGCCGGGCGGCTGGTGTCGTTCCAGGTGTGCACCAGGCGCTCGCGCTCGGTCGGCGTCAGGAGCGACAGCGCGCCGATCGGCTGGTCCGGTGTGGCCGCCGCGGCGGCGAGCAACCGCACCAGCCGGTCGGCGAGTGCCTCGGCCGTGGCGGGTTCGAACAGGTCGAGGCTGTACTCGACGCCGATCGTGACCCCGCCCTCGGGCCGCTCCCGCGCGTTCAGGGACAGGTCGTACTTGGCCACGCCGGCCTCGACCACCGACACCTCGGCGGTGACACCCGGCAGCTCCGGAGCCGCCGCCGAGGAGCTGTCCAGGGCGAGCATGACCCGGAACAGCGGGTGCCCACCGGCCACCCGGGTCGGGTTGAGTACGCCGACGAGCGTCTCGAACGGCAGCCGCTGGTGCGCCAGGGCCTCCCTGCCGGTGTCGCGGACCCGCCGGAGCAGCTCGCGGAACGTCGGGTTGCCCGCGGTTCCCATCCGCAGCACCACCGTGTTGACGAAGAGCCCGACCAGGCCGGTGACGGCGTCCTCCGTACGCCCGGCGACCGGGATGCCGACGGGGATGTCGGTGCCGGCACCGAGGCGGGTCAGCAGCGTCGCGAGACCGGCCTGCAACACCATGAACAGGGTGGCCCCTTCGCCCCGGCCCAGGGCGAGCAGGTCCCGGTGCGTCGCCGGATCCAGACAGACCATCGCGGTGGCGGCGCGGCCGGTGGGTTCGGCCGGCACCGTACGGGCACCAGGCAGGTCGATCTGCTCCGGCAGCCCGGCGAGGGCCCTGCGCCAGTAGTCGGCCTCGCGGGATGCGAGACTGGCCGGGTCGGCCACGTCGCCGAGGATCTCGTGGTGCCAGGCGGCGAAGTCGACGTAGCGCACCGGAAGCGGCGGCCAGGACGGCAGGGTGTTGCTCACCCGGGCCCGGTAGGCGTGCGCCAGGTCGGCGACGAAGGGCCGGATCGACCCGGCATCGGCGGCGATGTGGTGCAGCAGCACCATCAGCACGTGGTCGTCGTCGGCGACCGTGAACAGGCGCAGTCGCAGCGGCGGCTCCGTCGCCAGGTCGAAGGGATGGGCGGCGGCCTCGGCCAGGGTGACGGTCAGCTCGCCGTCCGGCACGGGCACCGGCTCGGGCAGCGCGACCGCGGAGGCCGGCAACACCCGCATCCGCGGCTCGCCACCGTCGTCGGAAAAGATCGTCCGCAGCGGCTCGTGTCGTTCGGCCACGTCGGTGAGCGCGGCGCGCAGGGCGGCGACGTCGAGCCCGCCGCGGAACCGCAGCAGCAGCGGGATGTTGTACGCGGCGCTCGGCCCGTCAAGCTGGTAGATGAACCACAGCCGTCGTTGCGCGGACGAGACGACACCGGCACCGCGCAGAGGCGCGACCGGCTGCCGAGCGGGCCGGTCGCCCAGACGCGCGGCGAGTCGGCGTACGGTCGGCGCGTTGAACACCGCCTCGATGCCGAGATCGGCACCGAACTCCTCGTTGATCCGCCGGACCAGCCGCGCGGCGAGCAACGAGTGGCCGCCGAGCCGGAAGAAGTCGCCGTCGACGCCGACCTCGGGCACCTGGAGCACGTCGGCGAAAACCGCGCACAGCGCCGCCTCCCGCTCCGTGCCGGCGGTGGCCGCCGTCGAGGCCGGGCGGTCCGCGTACGGCGCCGGAAGGGCCTGGCGATCGATCTTCCCGCTCGGTGTCAGCGGGAAGCTGTCCAATTGCACGAGTACGGCCGGGACGAGATGGGCGGGAAGTTCCTCGACGAGTGCGTTGCGCAGCGCGTCGGTGTCCAGCGAACGGCCGTCGGCGGCGCGCAGGTAACCGACGAGACGCGGGTCGGCGCTGCCCGGCCAGAGCGCGACGACGGCCTGCCCGACCCCGTCCAGCCGGCTCAGGGCCGCCTCGACCTCGCCGAGCTCGATCCGGTGGCCGCGCACCTTGACCTGGTCGTCGACCCGGCCGAGGAATTCCAGGGCCCCGTCGGGGCGCCACTGCGCCAGGTCGCCGGTCCGGTACATCCGCGCGCCTGGACCCACCTTGCCCGCAGCGGAGTCGTCTTCCGCCGTCGTCGCGAACGGGTCGGCGACGAAACGCTCCGCGGTCAGCCCGTGGCGCCCCAGGTAACCGCGGGCCAGGCCGATGCCGCTCACGTACAGCTCGCCGGGGACGCCGTCGGGCACCGGCCGCAGCCGGGCGTCCAGGACGTACACCCCGGCGTTCCAGATCGGGGTGCCGATCGGCGCGTCGGTGCACATCGGCACGCTCATCGTGGCGCAGACCGTGGTCTCGGTCGGGCCGTACCCGTTGACCATGCGCCGCCCGGGTGCCCAGCGCGCGACCAGGTCCGGCGGGCACGCCTCCCCCGCGACCAGGATGGTGACGCGGCCGGGGACCTCCGCCGGGCGCATCACGGTCAGCGCCGACGGCGGCAGGATGACGTGCGTGATGCCGCCGTCGGCGAGCAGGGACGTCAACGGTTCGCCCGGCCGCAGCCGCTCCTGCGGCGCCAGGACGAACGTCGCCCCGGTCAGCAGGCCCATGCACATCTCGGGTACGACCGCGTCGAAGCTCGGCGAGGCGAACTGGAGCACCCGGTCGCAGGGCGTGACGACCAGGCGCTCGACGAACGCGCCGGCCAGGCTGGCGAGACCGGCGTGCGGGACGACCACGCCCTTGGGCAGGCCGGTGGAGCCGGAGGTGTAGATGACGTACGCCGGGTGCGCGACGTCGGGCGGCGTGGGTGCCGGGACGCCGGGCGCGGTGGCGAGCAGGTCGTCGGTGAGCGCCAGGTGCGGCACGCCGACCCGGTGGGCCAGGTCGCCCACCGGAGCGGTGGTGGTGCCGGCGGTGACGACCGCGACGGGTTTCGCGTCGCGGAACAGGTACTGGATCCGCGCCGCCGGGTACTGCGGGTCGATCGGCAGGTAGGCGGCGCCGGCTCTCATCACGCCGAGGACCGCGACGACGAACTCCGCCGACCGGGGCGTGACGACGGCGACGACATCCTCGGCACCGATGCCCCTGGCGGCCAGCACGCCGGCGAGACGCTCGGCACGCTCGGCAAGCTGCCGATAGGTCAGCCGGGTGCCTTCGTACTCGACCGCGGGCTGGTCGCCGAACCTCTCCACCGCCTCCGCGAAGAGCTCGGGAAACGTCCGCGGTGGCGCGGGGCGGCGGGTGCGGTTGCGACTCACGAGGATCTCGTGCCGCTCGGCCTCGTCGAGCAGCGGCACGTCACCGACGACCGTGCCGTGCTGCTCGGGGTCGGCGACGGCGGCCGCGAACCGCTCCAGGAAACCGATCAGTTGCCGGTGCCGGACCGCGAGCATGGGCTCGTCGTACAGCGTCGGGTTGGCGTCGCACTCGACCTCGAGCGGGCGCCCGTCGTCGCGGTCGTAGACGGTGACGACCAGGTCCTCGATGAGCCGCCGGGACATGTTGTACGCCGTGCTGGTGGCCGCACCGAAGCGCAGCGCCGGCCCGAGCGGGATGACGTTGACCATCGGCCCGAAGTACCGGTGGTGCCCGGTGGGCAGCGCCAGCTCGCGACGCAGCTCCTCACCGCGGAAGCGCTGGCGCTCCAGCACCTCGCGGATGCGGATCCGGGCCTGTGCGACAAGGTCCGCCACCCCCGTCGACGGAGTGATCTCCAGTCGTAGCGGCAGAACGTTCGCGAGCATGCCCGGCGTGGTACGGGCGGCACCAGCACGCCGCACGGCCACCGGAAATCCCAGCACCACGCTGCGGGTGCCGGTGAGCCGGTGCAGGTAGGCGCCGATGGCCGCGATCACGATGCGGGCGGCGCCGACACCGGCCGTCTCTGCCGCCCGGTCCAGAGCGGCCTGCCCCGACGTGGAGAGCCGGCCGCGTCGACGCACGGACTCGGCCGATCGACGCAGCTTGCGCGATGTCATCGCCAGCGGCGGCGGTGTGTCTGCGAGTCGCTCCAACCAGAACCTGCGGTCGTCCTGGTAGGCGTCGGAGGACTCGTACTCCTGCTGTTCGCGGTGCAGATCGAGCACCGAGTGGAACGGTGAGGGCGGTACCGGCCGCCCCTGCACGAGCGCGGTGTAGACCTCCGCGACCCGTCGTTCGAGCAGCGCGCCGCCGGCGCCGTCGATGAGGATGTGGTGGTAGGCGTGGTACCAGAACCACCGGTCAGGCGCGACCGCGAACAGTGCCTGCGTGAACAGCGGCCCACGGGTGAGGTCGACCGGCCGGGTCAGGTCGGCGCGCATCCACTCCTCGGCCGCCGCGCGCGGGTCGGCGGCGCTGCTCACGTCGATCTGGTGAAGCGACCACTGTGGACAGCTTCCGACCGATTGTCGCGGCCCGTCGGAGGTCTCGGTGAACCGCACGTGCAGCGCGTCCGCCTCGCTCACCACGGTGCGCAGCGCTCTCTCGAAGACCTCGGGGTCCACGGCGCCGTGTATTTCCAGGTACTCGCTGGCCCGGTAGATTGCGCTCTCCGGCTCCAGACGCTGGGCGAACCAGATCCCGGACTGGGCCGAGGACAGTGGAAGGCCGGTCGCCGGCCGGCCGGCTGCCGCCGACTCCTCTATACGAAGCACCGGTCTACCCCCGTAAATCCGTGAACCGCAGGTAATTGCCATACGCAGACGGGCAGGGCAAGGTCCCCCGACCCGCGAAGGCCGAGGCTACTGAGGAATTTGGTTGGCGAGCGGAAAATTCATCAGCCGGTCACATAGTCGGCCGGCAATGCGCGCAAAGAATGCAGGATCGGTGGAAGGAACCCGCAAGAGAAAGGTCTGGCATGCAGACCTGGCTAATCACACCATGAAGACCTGACGCCGGTTGCGGACGACGTCATGCCCAGCGGACAGCGCGTTAGGCGCCGGCCACACGGCACGCCAACACAGAGTCTGCGCAGGTCAGAATGGCTCGGCAACGGGTCTGTCGCACCGGAGGCGCACCGGGTGCGCGTTGGTGGCGACGACGGCGACAGGAGACGAAAGGCCAGACGCGGGCCCCTGGGGCGCACACCAGTCCGCCACAGCCATGTTGATCACGTACAATGTTTCCCCCGTTTCGTTCTGCCTGGTAGGCGGCCAGATGGTGGCGATGGTGCGAAGGCCGCCGGCATACTCTGTAGAGCAGTAAAACCGACTTCACTGTGAAGCGTCAAGGCCCGACACCGCGTCAGAACGCAGTCATTTCGACAACTCACCTAGACATCCGTCCATGCTTGACGCAGACCCGAGGCGCACCTAGTGTTGTGCTCACATACATCCTCCTGCGTCCGTGGCGCCATCGGCTGTTGCGGCTCGTAAAGCGTGGCGCCCCGCAGGATTACCGGTGTTTCGGCTCGCTTCGCATTTCATCATCCACATCGGATGGTCCATCCGGCTGACCGGCGACGGCATTCCGTCCTGCTCCGCCCGCTGCGGTCTGTGACACCGCTCCCACATCGTGACGCCCTCCCGGACAGGGCTTGAGGAGGATCAGTGCAGAACGAAACAGCATCCGATCTGCTTGCGCGGCACGCCGTCGACACCGAGCGCGGCTTCCTGCCGATCGACGACCCGGTGAGGCGGCTCCCGGACGCCTATCAGGCATGGGAGGACATGGCCGTCGAACTCCCGAAGGTGCTGAGCGCCGGCCGGGTGCACGAGTGGATCGAACGGCTGCCCCAGCTCGACGTCGCCGACCTCGACCGCAACGAGCTCGACCGGGCGATGCTCCTGCTCTCGTACTTCGGGCACGCCTACGTCTTCGGCGGCGAGGAGCCGCGCAACCGCCTGCCGGCCTGCGTGGCCAAACCGTGGTACGAAACCGCCACGAAGCTGGGCCGCCCGCCGGTGCTGTCCTACGCCTCGCACGCGCTCTACAACTGGCGCCGGCTGGACCCGGACGGCCCGATCGCACTCGGCAATATCGTGCGGCTGGAGAACTTCCGCGGCGGGGTCGACGAGGACTGGTTCGTCCTGGTGCACGTGGCGATCGAGTCGTCGGCAGGCCCGGGCATCTGCGCGGCCGCGCTGGCGCAGGACGCGGCGGCGGCCGGTGACGTGGCAGCCGTCGCCAGGCACCTCGACACGGTCGGCGAGACGCTGGAGAACATGATCGCCATCCTGCGGCGGATGCCGGAGAAGTGCGACCCGTACGTCTACTACCACCGGGTACGCCAGTTCATCTTCGGCTGGATGGACAACCCCGGACTGCCCGACGGCGTGGTGTACGAAGGCGTCACCGCCTACGGCGACCAGGGGCAGAAGTTCCGTGGCGAGACCGGCGCGCAGAGTTCCATCATCCCGGCGTTCGACGCGGTGCTGGGCATGGACTACAGCCAGGACACCCTCGGCGCGCACCTGATCCAGCTCCGCGACTACATGCCGCCGGCCCACCGTGCCCTGATCGAGGAGTTCGGCCGGCGGACGTCGGTGCGGGACTTCGTCCTGGACCATGCCGACGACGCGGCGCTCGTGGCCGCCTACGACCGCTGCATCGAGGGGACCACCGAATTCCGCCGCCAGCACATGGAGTACGCGGGAACGTACATCCGTGGCCAGCAGCAGAACTCGTCGGCCAACCCGGTCGAGACCGGCACCGGAGGCACACCGTTCATGCGCTACCTGGCCCAGCACGTCAAGGACGCGCACCAGTACCTCGTCGGCCCGTCGGCGAACTGACCGCCCTCCATCGGACAACTACTGACCGGAGCCATCACATGGTCCCTACAACCCGTGTCGACGTCCGAACCACTCCGGACACGGCAGCGGCCGCCGGCCGATGCGCGAGCGCCGCCGACGGCCTGACCGTGCCGGCGCTGGTGCACCGCAACGCCGACGCGTTCGGTGACCTTCCCGCGCTCAGCTGCCTTGGGCGGGACGAGACCCTCACCTGGGCCGAGCTCTACCAGCGGGTGACGGTACTGGCCCGGGGCTTCTCCGCCCTGGGCGTGCAACCGGGTGACCGGCTGCTGCTGATGATGGGCAACCGGCCGGAGCACTGGCTGGCCGACCTCGCGGCCGTACACGCCGGTGCCGTGCCGTGCAGCGTCTACCCCACGTCGAGCCCGGAACAGCTGGGCTTCGTCGCCCGGCACAGCCGCGCTCGCGCCCTCGTCGTCGAGAACGCCGCCATGCTCGACAGGTGGCGGAACCTGCTGGGGGAGCTACCCGAACTGCGGCTGGTCGTCGTCGTGGACGCGCCGTCGGGCGAGGACGGGGTCGTCGCCCTCGAGCAGGTCGCCGCGGCGGGAGACCGGGCACACCGAGCCGACCCCGGCGCGTTCCGGCGTGTGTGGAGCGCCATCCGGCCGGCGGACCCGGTGACGCTGCTCTACACCTCGGGAGCCACCGGTGATCCCAAGGGCGTGGCGCTGAGCCACCACAACGTCATCTACCAGGCTGCCGTGCTGGAGGAGGCGATCAGCGTCGCCGCACACCCGCACACCGTCGCCTACCTTCCACTGGCGCACATCGCCGAGCGGATGCTCGGCATCTACCAGCCCGTCTACCGCGGCGCCCACGTCACCGCCTGCCCCGATCCGTCGCAGCTCACCGCCGCGCTGCAAGCGGTCCGTCCGGTCCAGTTCTTCGGTGTACCGAGGGTGTGGGAGAAGATCGCCGCCGTCGTGCAGGCGCAACTGGCAGCGGCCGAGGCCCCGATCCGCTCGGCGTACGAAACCGCGAGCGCCGCCGCCCGGACGGCCTTCGAGCATCGGGCCGCCGGCCGCCCCGTACCGCCCGACCTGGCCGCACAACTGGCGACCTTCGACGCGAAGGTGCTCCGCCCGATCCGTGCCAAGCTCGGCCTGGACCGGCTGGAATGGGCCAGCAGCGGTGCCGCGCCAATTCCGGTCGACATACTGTTCACGCTTGCCGGGCTGGGCATCGACGTGCTCGAGGTCTGGGGCATGACCGAGACCACCGCGACCGTGACGGTCAACCTTCCCGAAGCCTTCTGCCCCGGCACCGTCGGGCGGCCCAACCCGGGCATGGATCTGCGCCTGGCCGCCGACGGCGAGATCCTCGTACGCGGTCCGCTGGTCTGCCTCGGCTACCTCGGCGCGGACGGGGAGGTGGAGCCGGTGACAGATGCCGACGGCTGGTTCGCTACCGGCGACGTGGGGACTCTGGACGACGAGGGCTACCTCACCATCACCGACCGCAAAAAGGAACTGATCATCACCTCCACCGGCAAGAACGTCCCGCCGACCCGGGTGGAGAACCTGCTGCGCCTGCATCCGCTCGTCGGGCACGCCATGGCGGTCGGCGACCGCCGCTCGCACATCACCGCCCTCGTCGCCCTCGATCCCGAGCCCCTCGCCGCCTGGGCCGTCCGGCACGACGCCGACCCGTCGGACGTCGCCACCCTGTCGAAGGACGAGAGGGTCCTGGCCGAAATAGCTGCGGCGGTCGCCGCGGCGAACGCGAAGCTCGCCCGCCCGGAGCAGGTCAAGGCCTTCAGAGTTCTCCCTTCCCCCTGGACCCCCGAGACCGGCGAGCTCACCCCTACCCACAAACTTCGCCGCCGCGTCATCGCCGACCGCTACGACACGGAGATCGCGGCGCTCTATGCCGACAGCCGGTGAAGGGTACGAGGCCGTCGTCCTCGCCCGGTCGCGTCTGTCGATGAGATGCGGGCCCTGGTCCTGACGGGTGGCGCACTGAAAGCCTCCGCCACCCGGGCTAGCCGCGCTGACTCGGACATTCCCGAATGGCCCAGGCACCGGCGCCCCCGACGAGGATCTGTCGGGGGCGCCGGGGGCTGTCAGGCGTCGCAGTCGACGGACTCGTACCGGTATATGACCGGCCAGCCCGGGGTCGCCACCTTGTAGATGTCGATGCGGTGGCCGTCATCGTCGATGTAGGAGCGCTCGTACGTCACCGGCCAGGCGGGAGAGCCGACGGGGACGTCCGGGTGCTCGGGACAGTAGGGTCCGACGCTGCTCGACGGTGCGGCGGCGGCGCTGCCCGCCGCGAAGGCGGAGCCACCCCCGCTGAGAGCGACCGCGGTCAGCAGGACCGCCGTGACCGCACCGGTGACGTACCTCTTCGTTAGTCGTGACCTCGTCATCAAAATCCCTTTCCTAGTTGCCTTCCGGCCGGGCATTCCGCTGAGACCGGAACCGCCTGAGACCGTCCCGTCAGCGGTGGCCCGCCAGGCTGTCGACAGAACCCCGGCCAGGGGTGCCGAACGTGCGACTACGCATTACCGCACGTCGTCTCGGATTGCGTCGGCGCTCCACGGTATTCGCGTCGAAAACCGCTGGTCGAATCCGGCAGGACGCCCGCTACTCGGCGAGTTTCCAGCCTCTCTCGTCGTCCACCAGTGACCCGGTCACGAACACTGTCCGAGAGAACCTCGCCCGCCCGAATCAATTCACGGACGGCGAGCCCCGACGAGGGCTCGTCCAGTTCGGCCTGCTAGCACCTGGAGGAACCCGAGGGGCAGAGCATTTACCCGTGCGAGGGAGCACCCCACGAGCACCACAATGGTGGAGTGGGCAGGGATCCGGCAGGTCCGATGCCACCCGCGCCTGGGAGGTCGCGCCCGACCCGGCGGCAGCGAAATCACCATCCGAGGCAGGACTTTGCGCTGCCGCCCCGATCGCTACGGCGAGAACCGCCATACTGGCTCCCTGCCAGCAACTCTGACCATAGATTCTCCTTTCTCACTTACTGCTCCGGACGAAGACGACGCTATCAGATCTATCGAGTTAAGTCGATATAAAAACATGATTGGTAGCTTTTCGGGCGGAACACCGGGGACTGAGGCCAGGTAGGCATCGAAGGACTCCGCCAGGGTCAGCTCCAAGCGTCCGACCACGACGGTCCAGTACCGCGAGCCGGTCCAGCTCCCCGGAACGCCACCGCCGCCATCAGCGCGTCACGACGCGGGACACCGAGATCTACCGCATGGTCATCAGGTCGACAGGCAACAGGACCCGCCATCTACGACAGGAATCGACTGACGCCGCGCGGATTTCGCCGGCTCATGGCCGCTGATTGCGGACGATTGCCGTACGAATCGGTTCCGCGCCGCTCAGCACGGGTGGACAGGATGCGGCGGCCTGGACGCGATGAACATGAAGACGGCGAGCGGCTGTTCGGCCGTGCCCACCATTCGATCAGATCGCTGATCCTAGGCAGTCGTCTGACACAACGAGGTCAGATCCGCAGGAAGGTGACCACGAACAGGCCAGACAATGTGACGACGGGACGACGGGACGGTTTTCCGGCAACGCCTGGGCACGACTCACCCGAGATCTCGCGATGCATTATTTCCCCCGTTCGCCGATCGAAGCCGGCAGACTGGCAGCAGTCACCTGCTGACAACCCATGATCAAAAATCGACCCTTGCACAGTAACCAGTCAAGAGAGACGGTACGGGATGCTCGCGACAGTTGTAAAGACGTCGATGACCACCAGCCTTCGGAGCGTGTTTGAGATAGACGCCAGTCGGGGTGGTCGAAGGACGTGACGCTGTTACCGCGAGGCTGCCCCGGCCCATGCGTGAACCGATGGAGCATCTGGATTGGTCACCACCCGGAGGGTCACGATTTCCACGGGCAGTCGCTAACGCCGCCGGATGTGCCCTGGTCGGTCAGCAGAATGAACCCTCTTCAACCTGGACCGCGCGGCGGTCACGCACCGCGTCCGACCTTGCGGTCCGCCGGACCGCAAGGGGAGGTTGAAAAAGGTTCACTTTTCGTCGCCGTGATGACCAACGGCCAAAGCGCCGCGCAGTACCGCGCAGTCCGTCGTCCGTCGCCCCCCATCGGGAAGCGGTCGAACTCGTACCGGCACACAACCCACACGCCCGGCATCCTGAGGCACGTGGCCCGGCAATGGCTCACTACACGAGAACCGGGTGCGCGAGAGACGAGCGTGACGATGGCTTTTCGTCGTTGCGGGGCGCTGTCGCAGTCGGGCATACTGAAGTCTCGGCCTTTGCAGGGGCCAGCTCCTGATGTCGTTCCGCCTCCCGGTCCGACGGCATCTCGTGGGGGTGAAGCGGCTCGGCCGTTCCGCAGTTCGGAAGACAGAAGTTCGTGGTCCGTCAATCACCTGTCGGGCGCTTGGGAGGCGGAAGCGCGCGAGAACGGGTTCGGACGTGACTACCGATACTGAGATTAGGATTCAGCTCTTCCGCGACTACACCGGGGCATCACGTCAGACAGCCTTGGATGCCGCCCGCTCCGCGATGGGCGGCATCCAAGCGGCAGACTCACCCGCGCAGGCGCTGCTCGAAGCCCAGATGCTCGCGGAGTTCGGGCGCCTCGGTGGCGAGTACTGGGCGCACCCTTTGGGCATTTCCCGCGTCTGGGACCGTCCCACCAGCCTAGTCATCTGGCTAGACAGCCACACCATGCTCAGCGGGGGTGAGCGCTTCCCTGCGTCGGTCGCGATGATCGAGAATTTACTGCCTTACTGGGAGCCCGGCGGTGAGGTATTCGGTGTGCCGGGCCTGCGAGTCACCGGCTATCGGGACGGGCTCCGCCTCCAGTCAGTGCGCCGTGGCGGCGGTGCTGTCACCCTGTACGGGGTCCGTGGAACGCCTTGGCGTCAGGTCCTCCGAGACCGATCGGCCGCGCTCGCCGACGCCGGGATGGTGCCACTGTGGACCGGTCCCGGTTTGACACACAGGGCGTACCTGCCGCCGTAACACGGCGACCTGATGCCGCAGCACAGCAACCTCGATCGCGTTGGCGTGCCCACTGCGGGGCAACAGGATGATCAGCTGCAGTGCCCGACGAAGAATCAGGTAGCCGAACGACAGAACCACGACCGGCAGCATCCCGCCATCCATCGATCCCACAGCGGACAAAACCGCACGTCAGCGCCTACAGCGGAGTTTCCGAGCGGTACACGGTCTACCGACACCAGCACCGGCCCGTGCTACGAACCGACGCCGCCTTGTTACCGTTCGTAGCGATAACGGCCTTGCCGTTGATTGCCATAGATAGGCGCTGAGCTGCACTGACGCGACCGCGCAGTGGTCGTCTCCTGTCACTGATTGTCAACCGCCGGCGGGGTTTTCGGGGGTAAGCGGGGGCCGAAACACAGGTCCACCGCGCCCCGGGGCCTCGCCACCGGAACCTTGCGGGTACCGGAAACCTCGTCCGTCCTGTTCACCGACCGTTTTGATCACGAGGGTGAGGTCGCGGGCGCGTTGACGAGCGCAGTCCCGGACGCGGCGGTGATCGACACTTCGTGCTGCGCGAGGATGACTGGCTGTGCTGATGCGGCTGGCCTACCTCGGTGTGACCAACGCTCTCGCCCTGCTACGGCTGTTGCCCATAAGCGATCGGGACAAGGATGCCGAGATTCGGGTGCTGCGGCACCAGGTCATGGTCCTCGAACGGCAACTGGGCGGGGAGCGAGTCCGGTTCACACGGGCTGACCGGGCGTGGCTGGCAGCTCTGCTGCGCCGGCTACCCCGCGACCTGCTACGCAACCTGCGGCTGCTCGTGCGCCCGGAGACGGTGATGCGCTGGCACCGGGATCTGATAGTCCCCGCTGGCATGCCAGGATTTCCCGGCCCAGGCAGGCCGGCCGGCCACCCACTGTTCGGTCGATCCGCCGGCTGGTGCTGCGTCTGGCCCGGGAGAACAGCACGTGGGGGTACCGCCGCATCCACGGTGGACTACTCGTGCTGGGGGTGAAGGCCGCCGCCTCCACCGTATGGGAGATCCTCCAGCAGGCCGGCATCGACCCAGCGCCCCAGCGCACCGCCACCAACTGGGCGACGTTCCTGCGTTCGCAGGCGCGGGCCATCATCGCTGCCGACTTCTTCGAGACGACGACGTTGACCGGGGCCAGGCTGTACGTTCTCGCGGTCATCGACCACGCCACCCGCCGGGTCCGGATCCTGGGCGCCACCGCTCATCCGACCACCGCCTGGGTGGCCCAGGCGGCCCGGAACCTGGCGATGGACCTTGAGGACGCCGGATCCCGAGTGAGATACCTCATCCGGGACCGAGACGGCAAGTACCCGGCCATGTTCGACGCGATCCTCGCCGACGCGGCAATCAGCATCGTGCTCAGCGGGGTACGGATACCACGTATGAACTCGATGATGGAACGTTGGATCCAAGCCTGCCGCCACGAACTGCTCGACCGGACCCTGATCTGGAACCAGACACACCTGTTACACGCACTCCGCGAGTACGAACGCCACCACAACCGGCATCGGCCGCATCGCGGCATCGCGAACGCCCGACCGCTGCGTCCGCTGCCCGAACCGGTCACCGATCCCGCCGCGCTGACACACCTGAACGTCCAACGACACGATCGACTCGACGGCCTCCTCCACGAATACCAAACGCCGCTTGACCAGCGCGGACGGAATTTTCGGCACCCGCAGCGACCAACACCGATCTTCAGCCCGGAACGGGCCGCCTGCCAGAGGCGACAGTGACCAACCCACAGAACAAACGGCGCCACGGCGACGGCATCACCCAGCCTCCCGTCCGGTGACGAGCTGCCCTGCGAGCACCTCAGACTTGACCGGGCGGCTGCGGCGCGGTGACCGTGCGCCGACGCGCTGCGCGGGTTCGGCGCCGACCCGGGCTTGACACCATGGGCGTTGGCGTATCCCGCGATGAGCGGTGGTGAGCCGACCAGGCTTCCCGGTGCACCAGGTCACAGCCTGCCGACCAGCAGGACCGCCGCTGCGATGTGATGCGCACCAACGGCAGCGAGGTTCAGATGCCCGGCGGGTTCAGAGCGGTCGCTGAGTCTCGGATTACCAGTTCGGGTTCGGGGTCGGTGATGACACCGCCCGCGCCCGGCCGTCCTGCGATCAGGTCGTAAAGCGCCTCGACGCCGGCCCAGCCGAGTTGGTACATGGGCATCCGGACCGCGGTCACGGCCGGGCGCAGGTGTTGCATCAGGTCGACGTCGTGGATGCCGATCACCGACAGCTGGTCGGGGATAGCGATGCCGAGGTCGTGTGCGGCGGCCAGGACCCCGACCGCGCTCATGATGTTGTTGACGACGATGGCGGTGGGTGCGGTTGCCGCCTGCATGGCCTGCCGGAGCCCGTCGACGCCGGCCTGCTCGCCGAACCCGGTGGCCAGGTGTGGGGCCGGGGCCAGGCCGGCGGAGTCCATCGCCTGCTGGTAGCCCAGGTAGCGCTGCTGGGAGATGTATCCCGATCCCCCGATGAAGACGATGTGGCGGTGGCGGAGGTTGACCAGGAACCGGGTCGCGATCTCACCTGCGCGGCGATCGTCGATGTCGATCCAGGGATGGTCCGGTGCGTGTTCCAGGATGAGGATCGGCTTGGGGTGGGAGTGGAGTTCGGCCATTACGTCGTCGTCCAGCAGCCCTTCGCCGCGGATCAGGATGCCGTCGACCGTGCCCTGGCTGAGTAGTCGGGTCAGGAACTGGCTGCCGGAGCGCATCGTCTCGGCATCGCCCAGCAGGACCGTCGCGCCGTGTTCCGCCGCCGCCTCGTAGACGCCTTGCCGCAGGGGTCCGTAGACCGGGTTGTCGAGCTTGTTGAGGATCATCGCGATCATGCCGGTGTGGTTGAGTCGAAGCGAGCGCGCCGCATGGTTCGGCTGGTAGCCCAGTTGCTGCATCGCCCGGAGCACCCGGGTGCGGGTGGATTCCCTCATCCGGGTGTGGCTCGTGCCGTTGACCACCGCTGACACCACCGCGAGCGACACCCCAGCAGCTCGTGCGACGTCACGTTGCGTTGCCACGTTGCAAGCCTCCTCGGATCTTGACGTAACGTCTAACCAAGCCCTACGTTGAATTAACGATACGTCACCGAAGGAGCATGCATGACATCGACCCGTCACACCGTCCTCCTGCGGTCGTCCTGGGCGACGGTGAACATCGGCGACGTGGCTCACTCCCCTGGTGTCGTGCGGGCGTTCCAGCGGTTCGCCCCCGAGGTCGAGGTCATCCTCTGGCCGGTGCGGCTGGAGGAGCGCGAGCGATCCATGCTGCGACACGCGTTGCCCGATCTGCGCGTCGTTGACGGCACTCTCGGCGGCGACGGGCCGAGCACCCCGGAGTTGGCCGCCGCCATCGACGGCGCGGACGTCCTGATACACGGATCGGGTGCCGACGCCTTCCAGAGCACCGAGATCGACTGGTGGCGCCGGCACGTGGGCCGCCCGTACGGGTACTTCGGGGTCACCGTGGATCCGCTGTGCCCACCGACCGTGGCGACGTTGCCGGAGCTGGCCCAGATGGTCGATCTGCTCCCACCGTCCTACCTTGACGACGACGTCAAGGACCGCCTCGACGGCGCCGACTTCGTCTACTGCCGCGAAACGTTGACCCTCGCGACCCTGCGCAGCCAGAAGATAACCAGGCCCGACCTCGCCTTCGGGCCGGATGGCACGTTCGCGTTCGACCACACCGACGCCGTCGCGGCCGCCCGCCTGCTGGAGGGTCTCGGCCTGCAGCCTGGTCGGTTCGCCTGCTTCGTCCCGCGGCTGCGCTACGCCCCCTACGCGAAGATCTACGGCACGGATCCGACCCGCGAGCAGATGCGGCGCGACGCGGTCAACCGGGCAACCGTGACGCACGACCTGGCAGTGCTGGCGGCGGCGATCGAGACCTGGGTACGCGTCACCGGCCTGCCGGCCATCGTGGTGCCCGAGATGAGCTACGCCGTCGAGCTCGCGCACGAGCACCTTCCCAGCCTGATCAGTCCACAGACGCTCGGGCAGGTCCGGCTCCTGGACCGGTACTGGCCGCTGGAGGAGGCGACCGGCGTCTACGCCGTCTCGTCGCTGGTGGTCAGCATGGAGTGCCATTCGCCGATCCTGGCCGCACGGCACGCGATCCCGACCATCTACCTTCGACAGCCGACCGAGACGACCAAGTCCCAGATGTTCGCCGACCTCGGCGCCCCGGACCTGGTGATCGAGCTCGACCATCGCGCCGCGGCGACGGTGGTCGCGGCGGTCACCGACATCGCCACCGATCCGGCGCCCGCGGTTGCCCGGAGCAGGAGGGTCGCGGCGAACGCCGACGACGCGCTGCGGGCGGCGGTGCGGGCCTGCGTCGCGGGCCAACCCATCGGCTTGGGTACCCCGGTGGGGAGCGACGATGCATAGCCTGCGCAACCGTTGGCGGCGCGACCGGGTCCTGCTGCTGCTCGCGCTTCCCGGGGTCACGGCGCTGCTGCTGTTCCACTATCTGCCGCTTGGCGGGAACATCATCGCGTTCCAGGACTTCCAGCCGTTCCTGGGAATCTGGCACAGCCCGTACGTCGGGCTGGACAACTTCGAGCCCGTGCTTACCGGCGACCCGGTGTTCCTCAACGCGCTCGTCAACACGCTGATCATCACGCTGATCCAGGTCGTCTTCGTGTTCCCGCTGCCGATCTGCCTCGCGTTGATCCTGAACGCGACGATCAGCGAACGACTCAAACGCCTCACCCAGTCGATCCTCTACATGCCGCACTTCCTGTCCTGGGTGATCGTGGTCGCCCTGTTCCAGCAGATGTTCGGCAACGGCGGGATGCTCAACGGCTGGCTGCGCTCGGCCGACCTGTCGACATTCCACATCGTCGGCGTGCCCGAGTTGTTCAAGCTCATGATCACATCACAGGTGATCTGGAAGGACACCGGCTGGTCGACGATCATCTTCCTCGCCGCACTGTCCAGAGTGGATCCGACGCAGATGGAAGCCGCGGTGGTGGACGGCGCCTCGGCGGTCCGCCGCCTGTGGCACGTGACCCTGCCGTCCATCCGCCCGGTGATCGTCCTGCTGCTGATCCTGCGGCTCGGTGACTCGCTGTCCGTCGGGTTCGAGCAGATCATCCTCCAGCAGGCCCAGGTCGGTGCCGGTGCCAGCGAGGTGCTCGACACATACGTTTACAACCACGGGATCGTCGGCGGGGACTGGGGCACCGCGGCCGCCGTGGGGCTGATCAAAGGCATTGTCGGTGTCGCGCTCGTGCTCGGCGCGAACCGGGCGGCCCACGCGCTGGGCGAGCAGGGGGTGTACACCAAGTGACGAGCGGACCTGTGTCGCCTGCGGTGTCCGTGGCGCGCCCCGCCAGCGGCGCGCGGCCGCGGCGGCCACGCTCGGGCCGTGGCCAGCGCCCGGCCTGGATGGGCGAGCCCAGCAGGCTGGGGATCGGTGCGCGGGGACTCGTGCTCGGCCTTGGCTGCCTGGCGGTGGTGGTTCCGTTCTGGGCCGTGCTGATGACCAGCATCGCCTCCCCGGAGGAGATCAGCAGGGCGGGCGGCTTCGTGCTGTGGACGCGCGAACCGACGCTGGACGCCTACCGGGCCGTCCTCTCCGGCGGAATCGTCACCCGTGCCCTGATGGTGAGCGCCGGCATCACCGCGGTCGGCACGGCACTCAGCCTCGTCGCCACGATCGCTCTGGCGTACGCGCTGTCGCGGCCAGGTTCGTTGCTGCACAAGCCGATCCTACTGATGACGGTGTTCACTTTGCTGTTCAACCCGGGCATCATCCCGATGTACCTCACGGTCAAGCAGCTGGGCCTACTGGACAACTACCTGGCACTGATCCTGCCGGTGCTGGTGAACGCGTTCAACGTCATCGTCATGCGCGCGTTCTTCCTGGAAATCCCCGGCGAGCTGCTGGAAAGCGCCTTTATGGACGGTGCCGGGGAGATGCGCATCCTGCTGCGGATCGTGCTGCCGCTGTCGAAGGCGGTCGTCTCCGTGATCGGACTGTTCTACGCGGTGGCGTACTGGAACGCGTTCTTCTCCGCCATGTTGTACCTACAGTCGCCGGAAAAGTGGCCGCTGCAACTGGTGCTGCGCACCTACGTCGTCAACGACACCCCGATCGGGTCCGACCAGCTCAGCTCCAACCTGGAGAATCTGCCACCGCAAATCTCGGTCCAGATGGCGATTCTTGTCATCTCCGTCCTGCCCATCCTGCTCGTCTACCCGTTCATCCAAAAGCACTTCGCCAAGGGACTGATGGTCGGCGCCGTCAAGGGCTGACCGGTCGTCCACACAATGTGGAAGGAGACGTCATGGCACCTACCCTCAGCCGCCGTCGGGTCCTGGCACTCGGCGCGACAGCGGGGCTCGGCCCGCTGCTCGGGGCGTGCGGCGACGGCGGGTCGAGCTCGTCGAACGGCTCGACCGGGCCGGTCAAGCTGCCCACCTACAAGCCCGTCACCGCGGCCACGCCCGACCTGGCGGCCGAGCCGGCCGGGGTGTCGCCGGGATACTTCACATACCCGACCGCCCCCAGCGCCGCGTCGCAGCCGGTGCAGGGCGAGGCCGTCACGGCGCTGACGTACACGTACGACCCGATCGCCCCCGCGCTCGGCTCGAACCCCTACTGGCAGAACCTCAACGACAAACTCGGCACCGAGCTGAAGATGACGTACGTCGCGTCGGCGGACTACAAGAGCAAGGTCGCCACCACCATCGCCGGTGGCGATCTGCCGGACATGGTGGCTATCCAGGGCGTCGTCCAACAGATGCCGGCCATGCTGAAGGCGACATTCACCGACCTGACCGAGTACCTGTCCGGGGACGCGGTCCTTGCCTACCCGAACCTCGCCGGCCTGCCCACCGATGCCTGGCGCGGCACCGTCTACGACCAACGGATCTGGGGCATCCCGGTGCCGCGGGCACGGATCGGCACCGTGCTGTACACCAGGGCCGACCTGCTTGCCAAGGCCGGACTCAGCCTCCAACCCACGTCGTGGGACGAGTTCAAGCAGATGGCGGCCGCGTTGACCGACGAGCGGGCCGGCCGCTGGGCGTTCGGGCAGATCCCGTTCAACACGATCCTGGAGATGAACGGGATCACCGGAAACTGGCCCGGCGGCGCCGGCGCCTGGCAGGCCAAGGACGGCGTCTTCACCCACACCGGGACCACACCGCAGTTCACGCAGGCCCTCCAGGACACCGTCGAGCTGGTGAAGTCCGGGGTGATACATCCCGACCACGCGGGCGCGCCCAACACCAAGCGCAACCAGTGGATGCTGGCCGGCACGACCTCGTTCACCATCGGCCTGTACGCCGGGTGGGGCAAGTTCTACGGCCAGGCCAAAGACGTGCCCGGCTTCCGCCTGACCGGCATGCTCTCGCCCACCCGGGACGGCACGGGGACGCAGGTACGCACGCCCGGTCCGACGCTGTCCAGCTTCACCGCCATCGCCAAGACCGACGACGCCGACCGGATCAAGCAGATCCTCAAGGTCCTCAACTGGTTGTGCTCACCCTTCGGCAGCAGCGAGTACATGGCCCTGCGGTACGGCGTCGAGGGCCAGACGTTCAACCGCAACGGCTCCGACCCGACCCTCACCGAGGGCGGGCGCAGCCAGACATTCCTGCCCGTGCGGTACCTCGCCGAGGCATCGCCCGTCATCTACGAGCCCGGCAACCGCCAGGCCGTGCAGGACCAGTACGACCACCAGGTCGCCGGCGTCCCGCTCGCCGTCCCGGACCCGACCCTCGGGCTGTACTCGGAGACCGCCGCCAGCAAGGCGGCCAGCGAGCAGCAGGAACTGGACTCGGTCCTGCTGGAGATCCAGCTGGGCAACAAACCCGTCTCGGCGTGGCAGCCGGCCATCAAGCAGTTCATGGACCGGGTGGGCAACAAAATCAAGGCGGAGTACGAGGAGCAGGCGGGTCGCTGACGAGCCGGACACGGCGGCCGGTCCGGCGTACCCGTTCGGTTCGGCCGCCGAGCCGTGCCGTGCACCCACCCGGGTTGAGCAACACCAGCCGGGCCGCGAACTCCGCGGACTGTTTTCGGCGCTCCCGGGCGCGGTCGGAGGACTCAGCTAACACTCTCACGGGTAAGGGAGAAGACCATAGTGAGACGAAGCTATTTTCCCTGGTACACGAATCGCCGGACCCGTGCGGGTGCCGCTGCGGCGCTCGTGCTGGCTCTGGCGGCGACGGTCCTGTCGCCGGGCAGGGCCGCCGCGGCCGACATGTCGGATCTCGGCGAACTGCTCGACCTGACGCGTCCGGAACTCGCCGCGGTGGCGGCAAAGCTCGCCGCCGGTGATGAAGCGGGCGCCGCGGGCGAGCTCAAAGTGTTCTACGCGGGCCGCACCAACGTTCGGTACCTGGATCCGAGCGCGGACGCGGGCGGCGGCGACGCGAGCGCCGATGAGCTCGCGGCGGGGATCTTCCGGTTCGGCGCCGAGACCCGCGACTTCTACAACGACGCCGAGCAGCGCATCGACGTCGACTGGCAGGACGCCTGGGGTGGGACGCAGACCACCCCGGGCGGCGCGCAGACTTTGATGAGTGACCTCGCGTTCATGCCCAGACTGATCAGCGCTTACGCGTACGAGAGTGACCCGGTAAAGCGTGCGGCGTACGCGGCGGCGTGGATGGACATCTCGCTCGACTTCTTCGCCGACAATCAGAGCTGGCCGCAGGGCCGCAACCTGTCGGCCGCCAAACGGCTTTCACAGCTGGTCAGTGCGTTTTCAGTGTTCCGGACCGACCCGGGCATCGACGCGAGTGATCTCGTGGCGTACCTGTCCGGCGTGCACGCCACGACCAAGTTCCTCACTGGCGTGATGCAGATACATGTCGGGAACAACTGGTACGTGTCCATGGCCCGCGCGGTCTACGCGGCAGCCGTATTTCTGCCCGAGTTCTCGGCATCGCCCGGCTGGGAGTGGTTCGCGGTGCGCTCGTTGGAGCGGTTCCTGCGCGCGCACGTGAAAGGCGACGGTGTGTACCGCGAGCCGGCGTTCAACTATCAGGCATACGTGGCGGATCTGCTCAACACCGTCATCAGACTAGCGGATGCCAACGGGCGGACCCTTCCTGATTCGATCGCCCAGGCGGCGGACTGGATCGCGGATGCGCTGTTCGCGACCCGTCAGCCGAATCTTGAGGTCGCGATGGTGGGCGACTCGCCGAACGCCGATGCGGGTGCGGCCGCCATCGGCAGAACCGGTGCACGCAACTCCTGGCCCGATTTCACCTGGGTCGCCTCCGGTCGAACGGAGGGGACCGCCCCGACGCTGCCGTCCACGGTGTTTCCGATCAGCTTCGCGGTACAGCGTTCCGGGTGGGACGCCGACGCGCGGTACATGCTGATCAACAACCAGAATTCCAGCTACACCGCCTCGCATCGGCATCCGGACGACCTCAGCCTGGTGATGGCGGCGTACGGGCGTCCGCTGATCGTCGACTCCGGAGTGGGGGACTACAGCGCGACTGCGACGAACGACTGGATGCGCCGTACCACCGAGGCGCACAACACCATCGAGGTCGACGGACTCCCGCAGACCGCCGGCGTCCCTCGCACGACGTCGCTGTGGCGCTCGAACGCGGGCCTCGACATCTACCGCGGTACGACGGAGGGCTACCGGCCGGTCGTGCACGATCGCGCCGTCTACTTCGTCAAGCCCGGCTACTGGGTCGTCTCCGACGACCTCACCGGTGACACCGCCGCGCACGATTACCGGCAGCTCTGGCACTTCCCTGGTGATCCGGTCACCGTCAACCCGAATACGAAGGTCGCCACGGTCGGCTTTGACACCGTGCCCGGAGCCGCACCGGTTGCCGGCGTGCAGCTCGTCCCGGTGGCCCCGGCCGGCGCTGCGCTCACCCCCACTGTCCACGAGGACGGCGCCGTGCGCGTCGGCGATCAGGTACTCACGGACGTCGACTACCTGTCGTACGACTGGCGCGCCACCGGGTCAACGGGACTGGACACGGTGGTGGTTCCCGGCAAGGCCGGCGCGGCGCCCGCGGTGACGGCGAAGCGCATCGTTATGCCCGGGGTGAGTCACTCCGTGGCGACCGCGATGGAAATCGGCCTGCCGGACGCGACCGGACGCTTCTACCTTTCGCGGGAGGCGACTCCCTCGTCGAGGGCGTTCGGGGCCGCCACCACCAACGCCGAGACCGCTTACCTCGAGCGTGCTTCGGGCGGCGGGCTTACCCGGTACGCGCTGACCCGCGGGTCGTCGCTGGTCGACCACGGTGCCACCGTTATCGCCGCATCCGCGCCGGTGTCCGACGTCAGTGTGGAACTGCGAGGCGCGACCGCCCAGATCTCGCTTGGGGACCCGTTCACCGGCACGCTCTCCATCAACGCGCCCAACGTCAACGCGGTGACGGTGAACGAGACCCCGACCGCGTTCACCCGCACGGGCAACCTCATCACCGTGTCGGTCCAGGCGTCGTTTTCCCCGACACCCGTGCTCGACGACGAGTTCGCCGATGCCAGCCTGGACCGCACCGTCTACGACTTCAACGGATCCTTTGACGGCTGGACGCCGGTGCAGGGCACCTGGGCGCTAACCGGCGCCGGTCCGGACACACAGTTGGCACAGATCTCGACCGCGGACATTGTGTCGTTCGCGGCGCTGCAAGATGTACCGGATGACGTGGTTATGGCCGCGGACATCGTTCCTGGGGTACGCGGCCAGACGACGGCCCGTACCGGTCTCGCGTTCCGCTATCACGATTCCCGAAACTACTATCGGGCCGATGTACTCAACTCCTCGTCGGGGGCGACGCTGCAGCTCGTGAAGATATACAACGCGACGACCACGATTCTCGCGGAGACCGCACTGCCCGTCAGCGCCAACACCCCGCACAAGCTGATCGTTTCCGCGATCGGGAAGCATCTGACCGCCAAAGTCGGCGACACGTCGATCTCCGCGGACGACTCACAGCTGCCGACGGGTGGTGCCG
The DNA here is from genome assembly GCF_053764795.1 of Plantactinospora sp. DSM 117369. Classification (NCBI taxonomy): domain Bacteria; kingdom Bacillati; phylum Actinomycetota; class Actinomycetes; order Micromonosporales; family Micromonosporaceae; genus Plantactinospora; species Plantactinospora sp. DSM 117369. The sequence goes on from NZ_CM132446.1 coordinate 6,899,663, forward strand.
CCGCCTTCACGCATCGGCGGGCCGCGACCTTCGACAACATCGTGATCAGGGAAGGGATCGATCAGGCCAATTGGCGAGCACTAGCAGGGGCTGTGTCCGTCGCCTCGGGTCAGTTGCACCTCACGCCTCCTGCCGGTGGCAGGGCGCACGTCCTAGCCGACTCGACACTGCCGTCGCGCTTCTCCGAGGCGTGCGACTATGTCGCGGAGACCACGGTCACGATCAACGGATCCGTCGGTAACGCGGGAATCTCGCTGCGAGACACCACGGACTCGTACGGGTACCGGATCCACATTGGCAAGACGAGCCAAGGAACCCAGTACGCGAGTATCATCCGCGAAGCTCACGCGTCGGGTCCGGTCACGGTGGGCACGGCATCAATCAGCAACCCGTTGACAGGCCCCGTTCGACTGGGTGCCGTGATTCACGGCGACCGCATCACCGTGACGTTGAACGGCGTTCAGGTCCTGAAGGCTCGCGACACCGTTGTCCGCAGCGGCGGCATCGGGCTTTACGCATCCACGCAGAGCACCTTTGACAGCATCACTGTCGCTCAGTCCTGCCAGCGGGAACGCCTCCGGCCAAGCGCGCCCGGCGCCAGCAACCGCCCGGACCGCAACGACGGAGCTGGCGGGTAGCGGCGTTGCCGGCAGCGCGACCGCTGCGGATGGGTGAGCCGCTGCCCCGTCGCGCTCGACTCGATCGCCGGCTGTTTCTGCGCAAAGCACGAGGGTTGGTGCGCCGCTCACACATACGGCGGCGCACCGAACCCTGGTGCCGGCACGCTGGCGATGACTCGCGTCGGTACTTCCGGGTCTTCCCCACTCAGCGTGGCCGATCACGAAGGAGCTGTGCGTTGTCCCCATCACCCCGAGCCTCGTCACCGGTGCTCGCCGACGCGGCGCACCGTCCGTCGGCCCTGCTGGTCATGCCGCGCGACCTGGTCGACGACGTATACGGACCGGAGGAACGTGCCCGCCTGGACCGCCTGGTCCGCTGGGCCGGCCCGGACGCGACGGTTGAGCAGGTCAGCACGCGACCGGCGCTACTGGCCGACGTCGAGCTGCTCGTCACCGGTTGGGGCGGCCCCCGCCTGGACCGCACTCTGCTCTCCCACGCGACCAGGCTCCGTGCGGTCTTCTACGGCGGTGGATCGGTGCGGCCGATCGTCACCGACGAGTTCTGGGCCGCCGGCATCCAGATCGTGTCGGCCGCCGCCGCCAACGCCGTGCCAGTCGCCGAGTTCACATTCGCGCAGGTGACGCTGGCGCTTAAGCACGCCCACCGCTTCGAACGCGCGGTACGCCGGCTCGGCCGGTTCCCATCCCAGCCGGCGGCACCCGGCACGTTCGGCTCGACGGTCGGCATACTGTCACTCGGCCTGATCGGCCGCCTGGTGGCCCAACGGCTGTCCACACTCGACGTTCATGTGCTTGCCGCCGACCCGTACGTAGACGCCGCGAGTGCGGCCGTTCTCGGCGTCGAGCTCGTGGGAATCGACGAGCTGTTTCACCGCGCCGACGTGATCACTGTGCACACGCCGTCTCTGCCACAGACCTCGGGACTGATCACCGAGGAACTGCTCGCCTCGATGCCCGAGGGTGCCACAATCATCAACACCGCACGCGGTGCGGTGCTGGATGAACCCGCACTGATCCGGGTCCTGCACCGGCGTCAGGACGTATTCGCGCTCCTCGACGTGACCCATCCCGAGCCACCCGAACCGGGCTCGCCGCTCTATACGCTGCCCAACGTGGTGCTCACCCCACACATCGCCGGCAGTATCGGACTCGAGCGGCGCCGCGTCGGTCGGCTGGTAGTAGACGAGGTCGGTCGCTTCGTCGCGGGCCAGCCGCTGCTACATCAGGTCCGCGCTGCCGATACGGCGCTACGCGCATGACCGTTCGCCTCGGCGTACTCAGCCGATCACTAGCGGTAGTTGTCGCCTTCATGGTGGTAGATAGAGGTTGAGAGTGTGGCCATTTCCGACGGCGTTCAGATCCCTCACGGTGCCGTATGCCAGCTACTCCCGTTGCGGTCCTGGCTCCTGCTCGCGTAGGAACTCGGCCAACCGGTCGGCGGCGGGCTTGTAGCCGGCGTCGGCGCTGCGGCGCAGCACCGCGACGGCATCGTCGAGATTGCCCTGCTCGCGCAGCAGCTCCGCCAACTCCCCCGGAGCGGACGTGTCGCTGGCATCGGCGCGGCGACGCAGCTCATCAAGTTTGCCCTGCTCGCGCAGCAACTCCGCCAACTGCCCGGCGGCGTACGCGTCGCCAGCGTCGGCGCTGCGGCGTAGGTGGTCTGCGCGGACGAGTTGGGTGAGGGGGTCTTGGATGCTGGCGTGGCGGGAATTGCCATGCGGTGCCGTTGGCCCGGATGTTGGCGCGTTCAGGGCGGGTGCCGTCGATGAGGAATGCGACGAGACGGCGCGGCAGCATCGCGGTCCTCGCGGGCGCAGCCAGCACCAGTTGGGTGATTCGGAATCGCAGCCAGGCCCGTTCGGCGCCGGTGAGGGCGGTGACGGTGAAACAGCTGAACCCGACGATGGCCCAGCGAGCCGCGGCGTCTGCGAAGATGCCGCCGGCGTCGGCGAACACCACCGCTGCGGCGACGGCGTACCGGGCGACAACCGTCAGAGCGAGGATGAGGTTAGCGCGCAGGGTGCCAGGAGGGCCTGACGGGGTCGGCCGCCGGCCAGATGCCGGCAACAGGTGCACCACGGCGCCACACACGACGCCGGTGAGAAGTCCGGCGACCGGCTGGTGCAGGAGCATCCCGGCCGCCACGCCGCACATCGCCCCAAACCCGGAGTGTTGGAAAGTGGCGCCAGAAGGTTCCGTTGGTCAGGCCGAGGTGCGCTTGGCGACGGCGAGGACGCTGGGGCGGCGGCCGGTACGTTTCGGCGACAGCGGCTACGGCTTGTTGGACCTGCTCGCCGGTCGGCAGGTTGACGCGGCGGGTCATCGGGCCGCGTCTGCTTCGGCCAGGAATCGCTGTATTTGCTCTCGGCGGTTCTGCATCCGGTGCGCCAGCAACGGGGGCATGGGCGGTTTGGCGGCCAGCCGCCGGTCGAGTCGTGCGAGCTCCGCGTTCCACGCGGCCGTGTTGTCGGCGGAGAGTGCGACGTTGCGGCAGTGCAACGGTTGGCACATGGCCAGGTCAGGGCCGGTGGCGGTGCGTTGGCACAGCGCTTTGCTGTGGTCGTAGACGCAGGTGACGTAGGTTCCTGGATAGATCGCGGGGTCGGCATTACGCATCGGGCCCTGGAGGCGACGGGCATCGGTGATGGTGACCCGCGGTACCGTGCGGTTGCGTCGGGTCGGGTTTCGTAGTCGCCTACGAGCCGGCGGTGGTGCATGAGCCATCCCAGGGTGCGTTCGACGACCCAACGCCGTTTGACGACGCTGAATCCTTGGCCTGTGGGTCCTGGGACTGTACATAGCTCCTCTGTCAAGCCCTGGGTGTGCAGTCTGTGTGTAGGGCTTGGTAGACGACGTCGGACAGGCGTCGTTTCAGTACACGGAGGGCTTCAAGGCCGCCGTCGCCGGCATTTCGGCGGCGGGCGAGGAGGTCTTTGGCGGGTTGGTGGCAGCGGGCCTGGGTCATCGCGATGCGGTGCAGAGCGGCGTTGAGCTGGCGGTTGCCGGTTCGGCTGAGTCGGTGGCGGGCTCTATTGGATGACCATACCGGTAGCGGTGCGGTGCCGTTGTGGCGTGCGTAGGCGGCCGCGGAACGGAATCGGGTGATGCCTGCGGTCTCGCCGAGGATCTTCGCGGCGGTCAGGGCGCCGCAGCCGGGCACGGCGATGAGCGCTGGCGCGAGTTCTTCGGCCAGCTGGCGGATTTCGGTCTCGATCGTGTTGATCTCTTCGGTGAGGTGCTTGCACCGTTGGGTGATCGCGGTGGCGAGGTGGGCGACGACGCCGGGCAGTTGCGTCAGCCGGTACAGGACGTGGTCCAGGTTGCTGACGCGGTCGAGCGATCGCGCTGGTGGGTCCCATTCCGGGTCGAGTTCGTGCAGGTGCCAGCGGAGCCGGTTGACCGCGCGGGTGCGTTCGGCGATGAGGTCTTCGCGGTGGTCGATCAGCAGGCGCAGGTCGCGGTCGGGACCATCGAGGTGGGCGGTGGGCAGGTCGTCCTCGCGCAGCGCAGCGCGGGCGACGGCCAGGGCGTCGATCGGGTCTGACTTGCCGTAGGTGCGGGCGGCGTCGCGGGCGTTGGCCATGAGCTTGGGTGGCACCCGCACGATGCGTTCACCGGCGGCGAGCAGGTCGCGTTCGAGGCGGCGAGTCATGTTGCGGCAGTCCTCCACCGCCCAGACACGGTCCTTGCCGTGCCCGGCCGCCCAGCGCAGCAGCGACAGGTGGTCCTTGCTGGTTGTTTCGCACGTCTTCGTGGCGAGTTTCCGCCCATTGCCGTCGATGATGACAGCGGTGTGGGTGCGCTTGTGCGCGTCGATGCCGATGACGACCATAAGAGTCGTGTCTCCTTGACCGAGGGGGCGCGGGACCGGTCGGTGGGCATATCCCAGTCGGGCGCTGGCACGCTCCTCTCAAGCCATGCCGGCCGGTCCTCGATGTCCGGCGGGCCGCAATATTTACACCAGCCACGCAGGCATCTAACGGCAGAGCGAGCCCGCCGGACTGATCAAGAGTGACACTGGAAATAACGGCCCTGTCTCACATTCGGTGGTGACGGAGGGTGTTGTTATCCGAGGAGGATGCGGTGGCGAAGTAGGGTGAAGCCCGCTCGTCCGTGCATTTGGCGTGCGATCCGTTTGGTCTTGGTGTTGACGCCTTCGGTGGGGCCGTTGCTGTAGGGAAGCGTGAGCGCGGCGTTAACGGCGTCGCGGTCGCGTTCCAGGCCGCGGGTGAAGGCGTGCAGATGAGGTAGGTCGGCCGCGTGGGCCTGGACGATCCAGAGCGAGAGCCGGTCGGCGTTTCCTGCCTGAGGGGTCAGGAGTTCGGCGAAGCCGCCGACTACGGAGGCCAGTTGGGTCATCTCGGGGCAGGCTGCGGTGAGCCGTGCCAGTAGATCTCGATGCTCGGGCTTGAGGTTGTCGGGCCTGGTGAGGATCATTCGGGCGAGCCGGCGCGGGGAGATGTAGCCTGCGGTCGACGTCCGCGCGGCCTTGGTTGATGTACTTGTGCAGGAGGTTGAGGCAGCCGGTGAAGCCGAGGGCCTTGATCTCTTCGAAGAGGTGCTTGATGGGGACGCCGGGGTCCTCGGCTCGACGTTTACGCAGGTGTTCGCGGTATGGGTCGACGAGGCTGGCACGGTATTTGGGAACGCGGAGCATCCGTTCGGGCCGGTCGGCTCGGGCGTAGCGTTTGACGGTGTTCAGGGCCAGTTGTAGACGGCGGGCGGATTCGAGCAGGCCGACGCCCTGGTCGAGCAGGTCATGGACGTGGTGCCAGCGTTCCAGGGTCGTCCGCGCGCGGGGCCCGTCATACAGGGGTGCGTCCAGTACGGGGGCCCAGCAGGTGCTGTGCGCCTTCACCTCGCTGAGGGCGGCTTCGCATAGGTTGTGCCATAGGTGCCACCTGTCCGCGACCTGCACCGCGTTGGGCAGGGCGCGGCGGATGGCCTCGGCGTAGGTGGCCGAGCCGTCGCGGCACACGACCTCGACGCCGGGATGCTCGCGCAGCCACGCTTGCAGGGTGTCGGCGGTGCGGTCGGGCAGTACCTCGATCCGCTCATGGGTCTCGGCGTCGATCACCACGGTGGCATAGCGGTCCCGCCGGCGCAGAGCGAAATCGTCAACGCCGATCACACGGGGCGTCCGCCCGGTGGGCAACGGGATGCGCAGCAGGGCGCGCAGGGCCGTGTGACGGGACAGGCCCATGGCCAGTATCGCCAGCAAACGCGACCCTGCCCGGCCCGCTAACTCCTTGACGACGGCTTTGACCTGCCTGGACAGGCGGGCCGTGCGGCGCTGGTATCGCTCCAGCACCCCAGGACCTGCTCCCGGAAGGTGTGGCGGCAGCCGCGCGTGGGACACACCAGACGCCGCACCCGCACGCGGACCACCACCCGCCGCCCGTCGACCGGAACGTCCGCCACCGTCCGCCAGTGATAGCCGTGGACCCGTCCCGACGAGGCCCCGCACACCGGGCAGACCGCGGTGTCCCGCGGCGTCCGGGCCCGCACCACGATCCGCTCACCCTCGTCGACCACGTCCTCGATGACCAGCGGGGACAGCCCCGAGAACACCATCTGTACAAGTCTGTTGAGGTCCTCCACATAGGAATCAACGACACCCTGCCACCCTCCGTCACCACCGAATGTGAGACAGGGCCGTTAACTTGACACTCCCCTGCGCCGCCAGCGTCCAGGACCGCGACGGCGCCAAGACCACCCTGCTCAGCCTCTACCTGACCACACCGGTCCGGTTCGTCCTCGCCGACGCCGGCTTCGCCGGCCGCCTCGTCGACTGGGCCACCCGAATCCTGACCACCACCCGGCACATCGTCCGCAAACCCGCAGGTCAGAAAGGTTTCGTCCTGATCCCCCGACGGTGGCCGGTCGAACGGACCTTCGCCTGGCTCACCGCCCACCGCCGCCTCGCCCGCGACTACGAACGCGACCCCGCCACCTCGGAGGCGATGATCCGCTGGGCCGCGATCAACACCATGGTCCGTCGCATCGCGCGTGGTGAGCCTGCTGCCCGCCAACAGCGTTGGCACTGGCCCGACGGCCCACGATCTCGCCGGGCAGGTGAACATGTGGTCCCGCGCACGAGCCACTGATCCCCTTGGTGCAGTAAGGTCACACCGCCATACCCTCACCCGGTGCGCCACCTCGAAATCATCACCGCGATTGCCGCGCCAGCCGAGCTCGTGTTCGACACCTCGCTTGCCGTCGATGTCCACACCATCTCCATGGCAGCCAGCGGTGAACGGGCCATCGGCGGCGTGACCACCGGACAGCTGAAGCTCGGCGACGAGGTGACCTGGCAAGCACGACACCTGGGCCGATCTTGGAAAATGACCTCACGGATCACCGCCTACACCCGGCCAAGGTACTTCGTCGATGAACAGATCTCCGGACCGTTCGCCGTGTGGCAGCATGCCCACTACTTCGAGCCGCGGGCCAACAACGCAACGCTCATGCGCGACGTCATCGACTTCACCGCACCGTACGGTCTACTCGGCCGGCTCACCGAAGCCCTGCTACTCGACCGATACATGACCAAGCTCATCACCGTCCGAAACCAGCACCTCGCAACGATCTGCCAAGCCAACCGATCGACATAGACCTCCCTGCCGACCACGCGAACGACAACCGAGATGACTTCTCAAACACGCTCTCACTGGACGTTTGCTTCGCGTTCGCGTCGGTAGCGACCGATTCACATCTCGGCTCGGTGACACCGAATGCCGGATCTGACCTGGAATGAACGCATCCGATCCAGCTCTACTCTGACCGGAATCAACGCGTTTCACCCTGCGATCGTGTCTGATTCACGTACGCCCTGGAATCAACGGACATAACGTCCGCCGAGCCGGCCTCCAGACACCGTACGACCGCACCATGACCGCACGGCGAGCCTACCCATCCGACCTGTCCGACGCCCGCTGGGCCCTGATCGCGCCCCGCCTGACCGCCTGGCGACAGGCCCGCATCCGACGCCGGCGTCAGCGGCCGCACCCCCACCCACGACCTACGCGAAATCTTCAACGCCATCCTGTACGTCAACCGCACCGGCATCGCCTGGCGCTACCTACCCCACGACTTCCCGCCCCACGCGACCGTCTACGGCTACTTCGCCGCCCGGAGCAAGGAAGGCATCTTCGCCGAACTGAACTACAACCTCACCGGCCTCGTACGCGACCACCACGGCCGCACCATCCACCCCACCGCATCCATCATGGACAGCCAAAGCGTAAAGACCTCCACCAACGTCCCACTGTCCACACAGGGCACCGACGCCGAAAAGAAGATCGTAGGCCGCAAACGCGGCATCATCACCGACACCCTCGGTCTCCCGCTGGCCGTGATCGTCACCGCCGCCAGCGCCAGCGACAACACCATCGGCATCGACCTACTCGACCAGGCCACCGCCGCCCACCCCACCCTGACCAAAACCTGGGTCGACGCCGGCTTCAAAAACCGCGTCGTCGAACACGGCGCCCAACTCGGCATCGACGTCGAGACCGTCACCAAGGACCCACAGGCCAAAGGATTCAGCGTCGTCAAACGGCGTTGGGTCGTCGAACGCACCCTGGGATGGCTCATGCACCACCGCCGGCTCGTACGCGACTACGAAACCCGACCCGACAACTCCGCCAGCATGATCACCCCGGCCATGATCGACAACCTCGCCAAACGCCTCACCACCGAAACCACCCCAACCTGGCGATACGGCTAAACCCACCTAACCGACGAAGTACGTGAATCAGACGCCCTCTGAGTTCGACGGCCGGTACCCCTTTTTTGCCAGGGCGTGTAGGTCCGAGCGGGCAGCGGTCACCAGGTTAGCGGCAGGTTCGCCAGGTGTTGGGTCAGCGCTGTGGCGAGGATCTGGTGGTCGCGCTGGGACGGGTGCCAGTCGCAGCCCAGGAGGTCCATACCGAGGGTGTTGTTGTCGTAGTACAGCGACGAGACCCGGGCGTCCCCGGCGTCGTTGCGGGCCTTGACGATCTGCTTGACCGAATCGGCGAGGGCGGTCGTCATGTAGGACAGGTCCGGGTAGGTGAGCACGATTTGGGTGCTGGTGCCGTACCGGGTCCGCAGCCTGGTCAGGAACGTCAGGTAGGCCGTCCGGAAGTCAGCGGCGAGCGCGTCGACGGTCGTCCACCGCTCACCGGAGGTCAGCGCCGTTGAGAAGTCGTTGTTACCCAGGCCGATCACCACGACCTGCGGCCGCCACGTGCTCGGCACCTGCCACACCGTGCTGTTGTACAGCGCCTGCAGATCCTTGTCGTAGTAGCCGGTCGGGAGGTTGTACGCGGTGTTCTGGCCGCCGTAGTTGCGTACCATGCCCAGGCCGGACCACGCGATGGTCTGGTAGTCCGCGTTCAGGCCCTTCGCGGTTAGCGCGCCGAAGGCCACGTCGGCGTTGGAGTTGCGGGTGACGCCGCCGTTGCTGTTGCAGTCGCGGGTGGTGGACATGTCGCCGTAGCCGGCGGTCCACGAGTCACCGATGAACTCGATCTGCCGGGTCCGCCGGGTGGCCTTGGCCAGGATAGAGCCGCCGGTGTCGGCAACGAGGCCGGCGAACTCCCCCGCGGCCCACGGGCTCTCCGTGCGCTTGGCCAGCCGTACGGTGTGGTCGCCGCTCGCCAGTCCGCGTACCCAGTACGTGGTCTGCCCGGGCGTCACCAGGGTGGCCACGGTCGCGCCGTCGATCTGGACCGAATAGTCGTTGTTGGAGTCGTTCAGGACCAGCCCGACGCCGGTGCCGCGGAACCTCCCCTCGAAGTACGTGCCGGGCCAGGTGAACTGCACGGCGTTGCCGGACTCCCGGACCCGGCCCACCGTGTTGACCTGGTTCAGGACGCCGGTCGGTGGCGTGCTCGGGGAGACCGACGGGCTGGCGGAAGCCGACGCGCTCGGGGTCGTCGTGCTGCCCGTGCACGCGACGCCGTTGAGCGCGAAGTCGGTGGGAACCGGGTTGGACGCGTTGTTCCAGGTGGCACCGAACCCGAAGTTCGTCGTCGCTCCGGTGGAGATGCTGCCGTTCCAGGCCGCGTTGGTGACCGCCACCTGCGCCGCGGTCTGGGTGACCGAGCCGTTCCACAGTTGCGTGACCGCCTGCCCCGCGGTGAACGACCAGGTCAGCCGCCACGCGCTGACCGGGTCGCCGAGGTTGGTGATGTCCACGCTCGCGCTGAAGCCGCCCTGCCACTGGCTCGACACCCGGTACGTCACCCGGCAGCCGGCGGCCGCGTTCGCGGTCAGCGCCGTCGTGACCACCCCGGTCGACGCGACAACAGCGGTGACGGCTGCGGCGATCGCGGCGCGGGACCAGAAACGACTCGGTCGCATGAGCGCTCCATTCCAACCCCGTGACATTGATCGAGCGACGTCGATTATATGCACGCTACTGGCCCCCGTGGACACCCTTACCCCCTATCGGCGTGCTGGCACGCGTCTGACCACGAGGAGGACTGGCATGGATCACGCCGACCACCGGGGGCCGGGCCCGAGACGGCCACCGTCAGCACGCCGACCACCTGGCCGATGGCGGCCCAGGCGACGCTGCACTGCCCACCGGCTGCGCGATCGGCGAGGTGCTCGGCATGGTGCTCGGGACCGCGCTCGGCCTGCACAACGCCGCGACCGTGGCAGCGCCGCCCCCGAACCTGCTTCCACACCCGCGATCGTCGACGCCGGAAAGGTACTGATGTGGGCGAACCGAACATAACAAGCGGACAGGCTGGGAGGTGGACCCGAACCGGGCACGCTCCGTGCCACGTTGGCTGACCCACTCAGGTCGAGGTGCCGGCGCGTCGGCCGACCCGCACATCCCAGCCGGCAGCGGACAGTCCGGCGGCGACCGGGCCCGCAGCGGCCGCCGTTACTGGCTCGGCTCGCCACCACCGAGCAGGAGGGTCACCTCGGCGAGGTCGACCTGCAGCAGGTCGGCCAGCCGCTGACGGTCGTCCGCATCGTGCAGCGGCGCCCGCCCGTTCTCGACCGCGTAGTACGCCCTGCCGACGGTCTGCAGGTGCGACGCGACGTCGGTGTGGGTGAGTCCCAGTCGAGCGCGCAGTGTGACCAGGGTCCGGGGGGGGTGTCCGCCCTGAGCAGGTCAAAGACGTCGGCGACGCCGACCGCTGCGGCCAGACGAGCGAGCACCATCACCCGGGGTGTGCCCTGCTCGTAGCTGATGACCCGGATCCGCTCCGTCTCCACGGCCCGCGCCCACTGATCGCGGGTGAGGCTGTCGGGCGTGGCACCCTCCGCGGCGAGCTTCGCCTCCAGCAGCCTGACCGCCAGGTCCCGCTGGCGCAGGCCCGCGCGGTTGCGCGTCTGCCAGCCGCTGCGGATCAAACCACTCGATCGCACTGTTGCCACCCGCAGGACCTCCCCGCCTCTGTGCTGCTGGGACAAGGATGCCGCACTGGCCTCGGGAGCGGGGCGGGCTGCCGGTGCCTGTATTTCAGGCCAGCGTGCGCGGGCCGCATCATGAGCACGCCGCAGCCGAACATGACCACCAAGAACACATGCGGCCTCCCCACCTCCGGCCAACGCGCCGCACTCAACGCCGCTCTGTTCACCGACAACATCGAGACAGGCTTCTGGGACGACCAAGGCCGACCCGCGCCCTGGCCCGACGATATCGACGAATGGACGCCCGCCACCAGTGACCTGGCAGACCAAGCGATTGGTTCAGTCGAACACCTGCCGCGTCGTTGAGCCGCCGTTCGCCGTCACCACCGCAACTAATCGCGGCGGCGCGCGCCGGAAGGGATGTCCCGTCCGGAAGAAGAACGAGGGTCCGAGGCGACGGTCGGCCTGGCCGCTTCGCCGCTGGCAGCAGTGGCTCCAGCACCGCCCACTGGGCGTCGGTCAGGTCGAACCGCCTCCTCACCGCTAGGGTGTCCACGAGGTCTCCGGTTTCAGGTTCTGCTTGGTCGCTAAACCACCTACCGGAGACCTCGCTACATCTCGACCACCGACACGCGAAGACCCTCACGCAGTTCAAGCCCTGGCACCGACTTCGACACACGGCCTAGCCGTGTCACGGGATGGCCAGTGCTTCGGTCGGTGCTAGGCGGGATGCGCGGACGGCGGGGTAGAGGCCGGCGATGGCGCCGATGACGAGGGTGGCGGCGAAGCCTCCGGCCATGACCCAGGCCGGGACGACGGTGGGCCAGTGCTGGGTATGGGCGTAGGTGGTGGTGACGGCGATGCCGAGTAGGACGCCGCCGGCGCCACCGAGGACGCACAGCAGCAGCGCTTCGGCCAGGAACTGGAGCCGGATCTGTCCCCGCGTCGCGCCGAGCGAACGGCGTAAACCGATCTCCGCTCGGCGTTCCAGAACGGAAATCACCATCGTGTTGGCCACGCCGACACCACCGACGAGTAGGGCGACGGCGCCGAGGCCGAGTAGCAGGCCGGTGAATGCTTGGTCGGTGGCCTGCTTCGCGGCGAGCGCGTCGGAGGGTCGGGATACCTGGACCTCGTTGGGATGCTGCGGGTTGGCGGTGGCCGCGAGCACCGATCGGACATCTTGCACGGCGTCCTCGCGGGTGCGGGTGTAGACGGTGGTGGCGTGGCCGTCGAATCCGAGTAGGGCTTGCGCCACCGGCCAGCCGATCAGCGCGGCCGAGTCCAGTTCCGGCGCCAGCTCCACCGGGTGGAGGATGCCCATGACGGTGAACCAGTGTCCGCCGAGCCAGATCTGCACGTCGGAGCCTGCGGCGCCGATGCCTAACCGCTGCGCCGCCACGCTGCCCAGGACGACGCCCGGGTAGCGGGCGGTGGCCTCGTTGAGCCAGGCGCCGTCCGCCACGCGGGCCCCGACGGTGGCGGGCAGGTCGGTGCGAGCCGCCAGCACGGCCAGACCGCCGGACTGTGCGGTGGGGACGCGGTCGTTGCGGTAGACCTTGGCGCTGGTCACAGCTCCCGTCGCGCTGACCGACGTCACCGGCGAAATGCGGCTGATCATCGGGATCGCCTCGTCGGGTAGGTACGACGCGTCGCCGGACAACGTTTTTCCGGGGCCGGCGGTGAGCAGGTTGGTGCCCAGCCGGTCCAGGGTCCGTCGCAGATCGGCCTGGCTGGACGCGGAGATACCCACCACCGCCACCATGGCGGCGATGCCGATCGCGATGCCCAGGGCGGACAGGAACACCCGCGTCGACCGGGTACGCAATCCCGCGCTGCCGACGCGGAGCACGTCGCCGGGACACAGCCGCCGGGCCCGCAGAGCGGGCCGCTCATCCGTCACGAGGCTCATCGGGCCGGCACCTGCGCGTCGGTGACGATCTGGCCGTCGCGCATCTCGACCCGGCGCGGCAGCTGCGCGGCGATGTCCCGGTCGTGCGTGATGATCACGACGGTGGTACCCGCGGCGGCGAGTTCCCGGAGCAGTGCCATCACTGCGGCCCCGGTGGCGGTGTCGAGGTTTCCGGTCGGTTCGTCGGCCAGCAGCAGCGCCGGTTCACCCACGACCGCCCGGGCGATCGCCACCCGTTGCCGTTCGCCGCCGGACAGCTCGTGCGGTAGGTGGTCCAGCCGGTGCGCCAGACCCACCCGGTCCAGCGCCGTCCCGGCTCGGCGGCGGCGCTGGCGTACCGGCACCCCCGCGTAGAGCAGCCCGTCGGCGACGTTGTTGAGCACGCTGACCCCCGATGCCAGGTGGAACTGCTGGAACACGAACCCGATCCGGGCCGCCCGCAGCGCCGAGACCTCGCGGTCGGACAGCCCGGCCACGTCGTACCCGTCGACCCGCACGGTGCCGCCGGACGGCCGGTCCAGCGTGCCCATCAGGTTCAGCATGGTGGACTTGCCCGAACCGGACGGGCCGACCACCGCGACCAGGTCGCCGTACCCGATGCGCAGCGACACTCCGCGCAGCGCAGCCACCCCGCCCGGGTAGACCCGGCTGGCCCCGTCGAGCGCGACCACGGCCCGGCTCACTTCGGCACCCCCACCACGGTGCCCTCGGTGATCCCGTCGCCGCTGACCTCCACCCGCCCCCCGGCGAACATCCCGGTCTCGACGGCCACGATCCGGGTGGTGCCGCCTTCGACGACCTGGACGCCGTACCCGCCCTCGGCGAGCGCGAGCAACGCGAGAATCGGCACTGTCAGGACGTCCTTGTGCTGGCTGGCCACGAACGTGACCGTGACGGGACTCTCGTCCAGCGAGCCGAGCTTCTTCTGGTCAGCGATGGAGACGATGACCTCGATCGTGGTGGTCGTCGACCCGCCGCTGCTGCGCGTCTGGGTCTCGGCCACCCGACTGACGGTGGCCACGGTACCGGCCACTGTGGACCCATCCGGCAGCTTCACCGTCACCTTCGCCCCCGTCTTGGCCAGACCGCGCTGGGCCAGCGCCAGGTCGACCGACACCTGGCGGGTGGTGCCGGTGTACGTCAGCACCGGACCGCCGGCCGGTGCGCCGATCTCCGCCTTGCGCTCGGCGACCCGGATCGCGCCGGGCGCGTAGACTACCGCCTCCGCCGTGACCGCCCCGGTCTTGGTCAGGCCGAGATCGTCCTGCCAGTCCTTGATGGCCGCGACCGTCGCGGAGCTGTACGTGTCGTCCACCGTGAAGCCTCGGTAGCCCAAAGCGGAGAGATTCTGCTCCAGCTGCTTGACGTCGCGGCCGGCGACGCCCGATGTGAGGGTCCGGTACATCGGGACCGAACCGTACAGCAGCACCGCCGGCTTTTCGTCCACTTTGTACACCGTCTTGCCGCGCTCTACTGTGGATCCCGATGTCGGCAGCCAGGTGATCCGGCCACCGCCCTGGCCGTTGACGGACGTCGCAACCCCGTAGCCGAGGGTCCCGTCGACGTCCGCGGTCTCGGTGAGCGTCATCCGGGTGACCTTGGCCGTACCAGGGGGCATGGTGCTGGCCGCCGACGTATCGGGCGTGCCGCTGCCGAACCCGAGCGCCGCCGCCGTCGCGCCGCCGACGGTCAGTAGGACAACCGCCGACACGACCACCATGCGCGTCCGGCGACGGCGCCGCCGGGCGCCGACCGTACCCTCGTTCATGAACCCGCCCCCGGGCCGTCCGGGCGCAGGTCGTTGCACGCCTTCTCGGCCGCCTCGTAGGTGGCGGACTCCGGGTCAATGCCAGCGCTGCGGATGTCCATGAGACCGTCCGCGGCCGGATCCGGGAAGCTGGCGACGCCCTTGTCGCGCATGCACTGCGCGAACTTGCGCAGTTGCTCGACCTCCTCCGCGCTCGGCTGCCGCAGTTCGCCACCGTCGGGCATGTACTGCCGGCAAGCCTCGGTAGCGGCCTTCACCTTGTCCTTGTTGACCGCGTCGCCCTCGCCGAGAAAGCCCTCGCCATCCGGGCCCGGATCGGACATGTCGATGCCCTGATCACGCATGCACTGGGCGAACTTAAGCGCCCGCTCATCGCTGGACACGCTCGCCGTCGCCGTGGGCGTCGCACCCGCGCCCCCGCCATTCGCGGTCGGGATGTCGCTGCCCTTCTGCGAGCCACAGGCAGCCACCGCGAGCACCAACGCGGGGATGACCGCAGCCAGACCTAGTCTAGTCCTCATGGACTCACTCCTCAGGTGTGTCGGCCGGAACCGCCCGGCGCGACCCGTAAAGGTCTATCGGTGACGCGGTTTCGGGAAGGTTTCATAACCAACGACGAGCCGGTCGACAGCAACCGCCTCGCAACGCCGAAACCTCACCGAAACCACGGCGGGGGGATGCTGAGGAAACGCGGAGAGGGGCACGGCGGTGCGGGTACTGGTGATCGAGGACGACGCGGAGATGGCCGAGGCGATCGCCGTTGGGCTGCGCCGGGAACGGATGACCGTCGATGTCGCGCTGGACGGCCGATCCGGCCTCGCCCGCGCGATCGACAACGACTACGACGTGATCGTGCTCGACCGGGATCTTCCCGGCCTCCACGGCGACACTCTTTGCGAGCAGTTGGTTGCGGACGGTATACGTGGGCGCATCCTCATGCTCACCGCCGCAGCGTCGAACGACGACCTGGTCGACGGGCTCGGGTTGGGCGCCGACGACTACCTGACCAAGCCGTTCGACTTTCCCGTGCTGGTCGCCCGGATCGGCGCGCTCGCCCGGCGCGCCCACCCCGCCGTACCTCCGGTTCTCCGCCACGGCGACGTGGTCGTCGACACGGCACGCCGCCGCGCGTATCGGGGGGAACGGCAGGTGGAGCTCACGCCCAAGGAGTTCGGGGTGCTGGAGGTGCTGCTCGCCGCGCAGGGCCGCACGGTCTCCGCCGAGGAGCTCCTGGAACGGGTGTGGGACGAATTCGCCGACCCGTTCACCAATGCCGTCAAGATCACTATGAGCCGTCTCCGTGGCAAGCTTGGTGATCCGCCGATCATCGAGACCGTGGCCAAGTCCGGCTACCGGATCTGAGGTAACCATGCGCATTCCTCGCCCGCATCTGCCGCGGCGCACGGTGCGGATCCGGCTGACCCTGCTCTACGGCGGACTCTTCCTGCTCTGCGGCACCGGGTTGCTGGCCACGACCTATGTCCTGGTGAAGCACGCGAACGCCGGCATCGTCCTGAACAGTCCGGACGGCGTCGCCGTTGTCGGCCAGGACGGGAGCATCCTCGTGCCCGGGCAGGATGGCGGCGTCCGGCCGCTAACCCCACCCTCGAACGGCTCCCTGACTCCGCAACAGAAACAGGCCGTGCACGAACAGCTCGTGGAGCGGGGAACGAAGCAGCTGGCGGCCCAAAACCACGTGTTTCTCACCAGGTCTGGGATCGCGTTGGCCGTCATGTCCGGCGTGTCCCTGGGGCTCGGCTGGCTGGTGGCCGGCAGGGTTCTGCGCCCCGTACGCACGATCACCACCTCGGCGCGCCGGATCTCCGCCACCAACCTTCACCAGCGACTCGCCCTGCGGGGCCCCGACGACGAATTGAAAGAACTCGGCGACACCATCGACGACCTGCTCACCCGACTGGACGCGTCGTTTCAGTCCCACCGCCGGTTCGTGGCCAACGCCTCGCACGAACTGCGCACCCCACTCGCCCGGCAACGCACGGTGGTCCAGGTCGCCCTGGCAGATCCAGACGCCACCGTCGACTCGCTGCGCACCGCCCATGAACGGGTGCTCAACGCGACGTACCAACAGGAGCGGCTGATCGACGCGCTGCTGACCCTCGCCCGCGGCGAGCGCGGGCTCGACCGGCGGCAGCCCGTCGACCTGGCCAACCTGACCGGCGAGATCCTCCTCACCCGGGAAACCGAAACAACCCGGCGCGGACTGCGGCTGACCACCCGGCTGACCCACGCCAGCACCGTCGGGGACCCGCACCTGATCGAACGCCTCGTGGGCAACCTCGTCGACAACGCGCTGCGGTACAACATGGCCTCGGGTCGACTCGAGGTGTCGACCGGGACCGTGGCCGGGGCCGCGGTGCTGACGGTGACGAACACCGGTCCGGTGGTCCGAGGGGACCAGGTCTCCCGGTTGTTCCAGCCGTTCCAGCGCCTGGACGCCGAGCGAACCCACCACGACGGCAGCCTCGGCCTCGGGCTCTCGATCGTGCAAGCGATCGCCACCGCGCACGAAGCCACCATCGCGGCCCACCCACGCCCCGAGGGCGGTATGGAAATCATCGTGACCTTCCCGAGCGCCGAACACGCGGTCGCCGCCGGCGCCGCCCCGGGCTCACGGTCGCGGAACGGAACTGACACCGGCCAACCCAGACGCAAGGCTGCCTCAAGCACGGCCCCTCGCTAGCCGGAACCTCCCCGACCTCCGCCCAACCCGTCTATGGCGGCCGATCGCCGCGCGGCCAGACAAGTGTGCTATGTCGGCTCTACGGGATACCACTGCAACAGATAGTGGCCGCAGCCGCCAAGATCAGCTGCGCGGATCTGCCGCTGTCTGTGCGCGGTTGCGGTCCCGGATCAGCCAATGGATAGATCGTTTATGGCGGATCGGCTGTGAGCGGCGGTGCGGGCGGCGTACGGCTGCCAGTCGCCGGCGGCGGCCCGCTGCCAGGCGACGGCGCTGCTGATGCCGAGTCAGCGGGCGAGCATGGCGGCGGGGAGTTCGACGGCAAGTTGGAACAGCGCGGCGGTGCGGGCGGTGCGGGGCGACACGCCGATCGCTGCCAGTCGCTTGCGCAGCATGTCGGCGCTGATCGGCTGCGTCCACGGTCGGCCCGGGAAGATCCATGGTGTGTTGGCGCGTTCCGTGCCGGCGCGGTCGGCGGACAGCTTCATGATCAAGCTGGCGAGGGTCGGTGGTAGGTCGATCGGTGTGGTGCCGAAGGTGATCCGGGCACCGCCCGGCGTGGTGTGGACCTGGTCGAAGCGCAGGGTGCGGATGTTGGTGGCGGTTTGGGCGTAGAGGACGACGAGCAGGCCGGCGATGCGTGCCTCGGTGGGCAGTGTCTCGTCGTGGAGGAGACGGCGTGCTTGGGCCCACCGCTGTTCGTGGTCGACGCGGTCTCGGGGTCCGGTCCATTGCAGCACGGGTAGCGCGACGGTGGTGAGCCGTTCTTGGCGGGCCCAGCGCAGGAACGCGCCCAGTTCGGCGCGGCGGGCGACCTGTGGGGTGGCCAGCCACTGGTCGACGTCGGCTTGGCGCAGGTCGGCCAGGGACCGGCCGGCGGTGGCGAGGGTGGCCAGGACGGCGGCCGCGGCGTTGACGTGCTCGCGCGCGGTGGCGGCCTGTCCGGTGGTGACGGGGGTGTGCGGGCCGGTGCGGGCCCGTAGCCGGCGCAGTTGATGCCAATGGGCGTAGCGGTGCACGACCCGGCGCTGCTGGGGGTCACCGATGTCGGCAAGGGTGCGGTGCAGCCATCGTTGGAGGCGGTTGAGGTGCTCGTCGTGTGCGGGTAGCACGCCGGCGGCCACCAGGACGCGGCGGAGGTAGCGGACAGTGTTGGTGTCGTCGAGCTGGTCCAGGCCTTGATGGGTGGCCGGGACGGTGCCCTCGGCCAGCGCACACAGGAGCGCGCGGGCGGCCGGGCGGCGGGCCAGCCAGCGTCCGACCCGGTCGGGCCGGTCGGCGCCTTCCCACCACGCCAGCAGCGGCCGCAGGTGCGGCCGCACGTCGCCCTCGGCGGTCAGCAGCGCCCGCACCCCGGCGCTGAGGCGACAGTGAGCGCAGTCACCCGCGGATGGACGCGGCCGGCCGCAGGTCGGGCATTCGCGGCGGGGAGACCCGCCGGGTCCAGGGAGGGTGCACTGGAAGCAACGTGGTTCGGTCAGGGTTCCGCTGTGCGGGGCCTCGATCTGCCCGCAGCCGCCGCAGCGCAGCCGGCGGGCGGCGCAGTTGCGGCAGCGGGGCTGCCCGGTGAAGGTCGACCGCTTGCATGGGGCGGTCCGTGCGCACAGCCCGCAGAGCGCAACGGCAGGCGTCTTGCAGGAGGCACAGATCGGCCCCTGCGCGGTGCGGCTGTTCACCGGGCGGCGTTGGCCGCACTGCACGCACGGCTCGAGGTTGGCGGGGTCACGGCTGCGGCACGCTCCGCAGACGGGCTGGCCGTTGTCGCGCGCGCGTTCACCTCGCGGACCCGGCCGCATCGTGCGCACGGTGCGGCTCGTACCTACCGGTCGCAGCGCTGGCAGATGCGCACCCCGTCGACCCATTTCACCAGCGCCACCAATCGGTCGCAGCGCGGACAGGCCGGCCGGACCACCCCGGCCACCCCCGCCTCGGTGAGCAGGTCGATCAGCCGGATCACCGCCTGCACCGGCGCTTCGGCACCGCTGCCGTCGAGTAGACCGGGATTGCCGGTCACGGCAGCGACCAGAGCGCGCTGCTGTGCCGGCCGTGGCGCGGCCTGGCGCGCCGCGCCCAGCACCAACGCCGATTCGGCCCTCGGGTCGATGCCCTGCACCGCGGCGACCAACGCGGCCCAGTCGGGCTCGATCGCCGGTCGGCAGCGCGGGCAGCTCCACCGGCCGTGCTCGTCACGCATGACATCCGTCCGGTGCCGCCGGCAGCCGGCACATTGCCGCGGTGGGTTGAGGCAGGGTTGGCAGCGCCATGACGGCCCGCGCACCGACGGCAGCGCCCGCGTGCACGCGGGTGTGCCGCAGCTGGGTGCGGCCACGGCGGCCGCGCCGGTGCGGCGTAACGCCAGCAGCAGTTCGCCCATCACCTGCGGCGCCGGTGGGTGGCCGTCACGTAACACCTCCGGCCGGGCCGCCAGCGCCCGCTCCAGCTGGCGCAGCCGCCGATACGTCGCCGCGACCGAGCGCACCACCTCCAGCACCACGGGCATCACCGAGTCGGGGTCCGCGGCCCCACCCGTTCCACGATCGACTCCAGCAGCGCCACCGCCGCCAGCGACGTGTCCACGCCTGTGCTCACGCGTCGATTCCGCTGATCCGGGCCCGTTTCGGCCGCAGGTCCCCGAGTTGCCCTTCGGCGCCGGCCGCCTTCCGCGGCCGGATCTGTTGGGCCGCGGCGACCGGTTCGATCAGGTCGTCCATGCCGCAATCGAGGATGTCCAGCAGCGCCATCAGGATCCGCAGGCTCAACCGCTCCGGCCGCTCCACCACCAACCGATACACCTGACTCGACGACAAGGCGATGCCCCGCACCGCCAGCGGCTCGATCAAATCCGTGGTCGAGAACATGCCGCGCGCCGCCATCACCTGCCGCAGATGCCACCGATAGTCCAGCTTCCCCGCCATCACCCCTCCAACCGGTCAGGCCCCGCCCGTGGCGAACGCCAGCGCCAGCGCCGCCCGCAACGCAGAGTTCATGAAGTCGTCGCTGACATGCTCTGGCGGAGTCAGATATTGCAACAGTCTGAATGCCTCGGATTTGCAGTCAACGGAGGATGGGACTTCGAGTTCTCCGCATCAGGTGATGTTGTCGTCGAGTCCGGCGATTGCTGTGATGTCCTCCTGGGACATGTGCAGGACCGTACGATCTCCTTGGCGAGCACCGGATGTGGGTTCAGGTGTCCGCTGCGAAGCATGTGGATGGTCGACATCGATCGATAGGTTTGCCGTGCCATGTCCTTGACTGGGATTCCGCGCAGGTCCATCAGCCTGGTGAATACCTTTGCGAATGGATGAGGTTCCAGCTCGCCAGGGGGTGTGTGCGCGGGACCGAGTACTGTGTCGCCGATCTTGGCTTGGAATCGGATCAGTCGGTCACTTTCAAACCTGACCTTCGCGACGAAGGGCAAGGTCTCACCGCTGTCGGCGTTGACGGTGCCTGGTACGGATACCTCGGTAAATCTTGTGTTGGAGCGGTCGTGATCGCTCGCGATCTCCAGAGGGAGTCCGGGCTCGACGTGGGTGACCTTCCAGTCGCGGTTCCACCATGGCAGATCCTGCAACATACGGTTGAAGAAGGCGGGCAGGGCGGCGAGATCCACCGGATCCGGTGGGGATTTCTGACCGGGGACAATGACGGCCGGCCAGTATGTCAGTGCCGCAATCACGTCTGTGCTCAGCGTGTGGGTGGCGGGACTCATCGGCAGAGCCTACTGATCGGGCGCATCGGAATCGGAACCCGTGAACGCCGCCCGCGGGCTGCTGCGGCGGCTGACTTCTGCCGCGTAGTTCGTCCAGTCGCCGCTGCTGGCGCGTTGCCAGGCGACGGCGACGCTGATGTGGATGCCGAGCATGCGGGCGAGCAGGGCTGCGGGAAGTTCGGTGGCGAGCGCGAACAAGGCGCTGGAGCGGGCTCGTCCGGAGTGGATGCCGAGTTGGCGCAGTCGTTGGGTGAGCTGGGCCGGGCTGATCGGGCGGCCGGGTTGCCCGCCGGGGAACAGCCACCGGGAGGTTCCTTCGTCGCCGATCGCGGCGTGTCCGCGGCGGGTGGTCACGAGCTGGCGGACGAGATCGGCGAGGGGTTCGGGCAACACGATGGGCTCGCGGCCCAGCCGCAGCCGCACCGGGTCGTCACTGGCTTGGATGTGATCGAGGGTGAGGCGGCTGATCGTGGAAGGCCACTGGGCGTAGAGCAGCACGAGCAGCCCGGCGACGCGGTCCTCGGGTTTGAGGACGTGATCGTGCAGCAGTCGCCGGGCGTGTTCCCAGCGGGCCTCGGTGTCCAAGGTGTCGGCGGGTCCGTCCCACCTGGCTGCCGGGAACTCGAGGCGGGTCAGCCTCTGCTGATTGGCCCACCGGACGAAGTGGCCGGCCTCGCGGCGATGGGTAGCCTGGTCGCTGCTGAGCCACGTTTCGAGGTCACCCTGCCGGCCAGTTCCCAGCGACAGCTCGCGGGTTGCGAGCCAGTCCAGCAGCGCGATGGCGGCCTTGACGTGTTGTTGGACGCCGACGGCTTGTTGGTGGGTGCACCTTGGTGGTCAGCCCGCCTCGTGACCTGCCGAGACCTTGGACCGTGCGGGAATCCTGCGCGGTGAGCCCCCTTTGCGAGCGCCAGCGGCGTGTTGGTGGGCGCGAACGATGGTGGAATCGATCTGCCCGCGCCAGTCCAGGTCACCAGCGGCGTCGGCCTCGGCCTGCAGGTGTTGCAGGATCCGGTCCCAGGTGCCGTCGGCTTCCCACTGCGCGAACCGGTGGTAGCAGGTCTTGTAGGGGCCGTACCGGTCCGGGACCTGGTGCCACTTCGCGCCGTTGTCGATCCGCCACAGGATCCCGTTGATCACCTGACGGTGATCCCGCCACCTACCACCCCGTTGGGGCGCCAGGGAAGGCAGCAACGGCTCCAGGCGAGCCCACTCGTCATCAGTCAGATCACCAGCCACGCCCAGCACAACGACCGAGAAGATCCGTCAGATGCGCTCTAGGGAATCCAGCGAGATCACCTACCCGGTCCCGGGATGGACTAGGATGACCGTGGAACGAATCAGCAGGTCAGAGCCCCTCACCGGGACCGGGCGACACCACGTGGGATGATCCACGAGAACCTTGCCACAAACCTACAGAAACCCGCGACCGGAGATTGCTGGGCGTCGCGGCGCAGCGTGAACCAGAAGGTCGGCACCGAGTTGGTGCCCGGTGTGACGTCGAGTAGTTCCCAGCCGGGGAACCTGGCGCGGAGCTCGTCGGCTGTGACGCCTGCCGCCCACGACGTGACCTCGGGGATCGGATTGCCGAGCGGCTCGGGGCCGTACCCGAACATCAGCAACCGTGCTCCGGGAGCGGCGCGGTGGGTGAGCCCGGCGGCGTAGGCGTCGCGGCGGTGCAGCGGGACGCCGCAGTAGCAGCTCAGGTCGAAGAACAGGTCGAAGGGGCCCGGCACGTCCAGCTCGTCGAGGCGGGTGGCGTCTCCGTGCAGCAGCCGTACCGCCACTCCCGCCGCCGCAGCCTTCTCCCTGGCCTGGTCGACGGCGCGGTCGATCAGGTCGACGGCCGCCACCTCCCAGCCGTGCCGTGCGAGGTAGGTGGCGTTGGTCCCCGTGCCGCAGCCGAGTTCGAGGGCGCGGCCGGGCGGCAGCGCCCCGTGCCCCTCTACCAGGGCGACCAGCTCAGGCGGCGTCACGCCGGTGTCCCACGGCGGCTTGCCGGTGCGGTAGTAGCCCTCCAGTGCGCGGTGGACGGACTCCTCCTCCGGGTCTCGCTGCATCGAGGCCAGGTCCGGTTCCGGCTTCTGGGTGGCGTTGGGCTGGCCCATCGTCTCCTCCAAGAATCTAGAGTTGAACTCTAGTGACGGACTTTAAAGATAGACTCGCAATATGGACAAGGTCAAGCGGCCGGACAAGCGAGCCGAGCGCTCACGCCGCACCCGTGAAAAGGTCGTCGAGGCGGCTCGCGAGCTGTTCGTCGCGCAGGGTTACGGGGCGACGAGCCTGCAGGAGGTCGCGGACCGAGCGGGCGTGGCCGTCCAGACGGTCTACTTCGTCTTCCGCAACAAGCGCACGCTGTTCAAGGACGTCATCGACACGTCCATCGCCGGGGACACCGAGCCGGTCGCCACCATGGATCGTGAGTGGTTTCGCGCCGCGTGCGCCGAACCCACCGCAGCCGGGCAATTGCGCGCGCACGTCCACGGCACCCGCGAGATCCTGGGCCGGGTCGCCCCGATCATGCCGCTGATCGCGGCTGCCGCAGCCACCGACCCTGAGATCGCCGCACAATGGCCGGACGGCCCCGACCCGCGTTACACGGTGCAGTACGCAGCGGCCGAAGCCCTGGCCGGCAAGCCCGACACCCGTCCCGGCCTCTCCATCGAGATGGCGGCGGACCTGCTGTTCGGCCTACTCAGCCCGCAGCTCTACCTGATCTTCGTCCGCGACCGCGACTGGTCACCGGACACGTGGGAAGAGTGGGCCCGCACCGCCTTGACCTCCCAACTCTGCGCCGACCCCGGCTAGGGCGTGTCCTGTCGATCATGAGTCGGCGGTCCTGGTCATGGCATGCTTCTGTCGTGTACTGGACCGAGGATCGCCGGCGTTTCAAGCGTACGGGAACGAGAACTGGGAGTTCGACGAGGAGGGCCTGATGCGGGTTCGCCTGGCCAGCATCAACGACCTGCCGATCAGGGAGTCGGAGCGGAAATACCACTGGCCGCTCGGGCGCCGTCCCGACGACCACCCGGGACTGAGCGACCTTGGGCTCTGACGGCGGCCGGCGAAGTGGAGTCCCGTGATGGTGGTACGGCAAGTCCTGAACGGGCTGAGTCAACCCTCGTGCGACATGCACGCCGTCCGTACCATCAAGCCGGTGCTCCGGTTCCCGGACTGAACCGGTCACCCGTCAGCAGCTCCTACACGTCCGGCATGTCCGACGACCGATGGTCACGGTGAGTGCTGACGGCGCGGTCAGAAGCAGGGGGTTTCGGCGATGAACGGATAGATCCCGGCTGGTGAGTACCGGGAGAACCGGCCGTAGATTCCGCCGCTGTAGGTGACCGAGCCGGCGCCCCACACCGTGACCCGATACATCCGTTGTGGGTTCATCCGATAGCGGAAGGTGAGCGCGCCGCCGGTAGCGCCGCCGGTCTCGTAGGCCAAGGTGTCATGCGCGACGGTGTAACCCTCCGTGCAGTCGATGATGAGGTACCAGAAGATTCCATCGAGCAGGGTCTTGCCGTTGTTGGTCCGCCAGCCGCCGTTGACCCGGAGGTAGTCGCCTTCCCGGACGCCCTGGACCGTCCCGGTGACGTCGTAGCGCTGGACCCAACTCCTTCCATCGTTGGAGGTGACCCAACTGCTGGTGACCGACGCGGACCGGCTCGTCCCGCTCGCCCAGCGCGGCAGCGCGGTGACGATGTTGGTGCGGTCGCTCTCCCCGGAGAGGTTGACCGCGGTGACCTTGAAGTCGTAGTAGTGGCCGTTGGCCAGATAGCCTGCGGTCAGCGAGGTGCCGCTGATCGGGTACGGCAACCGCTCCCACCAGCCGTTCAGCGTGGCGTTGCGCTGATAGATGTAGTAGTAGACATTCGGCGTCGGGCTGGCCGACCAGGTCAGCTTGACCTGGCCATCCCCAGCGGTCGCCCGCAGGTTCGAGGGCGGTTTCGGGAACGGCGGCATCGGGCGGGCACTGTCGACGTTCGACGGGGAGCTGTCTCCGGCGAGGTTCGTCGCCCGGACCCGGAACTCGTACGTCGTGCCGCTGATCAGGTATTTCTGGGTGAACGAGCAGCACGAGTCGAGCGGGTACGGCAGCCGGGTCCACGAACCACCGGCCTTGCGGTACTCGATGAGGTACCACACGTTCGGGGTGGGGCTCTTCGACCAGGTCAACTTGACCATGCCGTCTCCGGCGTTGCTCGCCGAGAGGTTCGACGGCGGCTGCGGGAACGGCGGCAGCGGGCGGGCACTGGCCACATTCGACGGCTCGCTGTCCCCGGCCGCGTTGTTGGCCCGGACCCGGAACTCGTACGTGGTGCCGTTGTTGAGCAGGTTCACGTCAAAGGTGCAGCAGCCGTCGAATGGATACTTCAACCGGATCCACGAACCGCCGGCCTTGCGGTACTCGATGAGGTACCACACCCGTGGGGTGGAGCTCGCCGTCCAGGCCAGCCGCACCTGGCCGTCCCCAGCGGTGGCCCGCAGGTTCGTCGGCGGCTGCGGGAACGGGGGCAGCGGCGTCGCGCTGACCACATTGGATGGATCGCTCTCCCCGGCGGCGCTGGTCGCGGCGACCTTGAACTCGTACCGGTCGCCGTTGTTCAGGTACTCCATGGTGATGGTGCAGCAGTCGTCGAGCGGGTACGGCAGCTTCTTCCAGGACTGGTTCTCCGAAACGTTGCGGTAGTAGACCATGTACCCGACCCCGCTGGTCGGGCTGGCCGTCCAGGTGAGCCGGACGATCCCGTCCCCGGGGGTCGCCTTCAGATTCGACGGGGGCTGGGGGGCGATCCCGATCGCTGGTGCTTGAGCCGGGGCGGAGGCGGGCCCCTCACCGGCAACGTTCTCGGCGGACACCTTGAACTCGTACACATGGGTGTTCGTCAGGTATTGCCAGGTCGCCTCGGTCTGGTCGGTCGGAACCTCCGACCTGCGGAAGGTGGTCTCACCCGCCGTGACGTCCCGCCAGTAGACCCAGTAGTACAGGTTCGGCCCGGGCGCGTCCCAGGTGAGCCGGATCTGGAGGCTGCCGGAGGGGAAGGCCCGGAGGTTGGTGGGGGCCCCCGGCAGGGCTACCTGACTGCGGGCCTGCACCGGAGTCGAGGCCGGGCCCTCACCGGCGATGTTCTCGGCGGACACCTTGAACTCGTACACGTGGGTGTTCGCCAGGTATTGCCAGGTCGCCTCGGTCTGGTCGGTCGGAACCTCCGACTTACGGAAGGCGGTCTCCCCGGCGGTGACGTCCCGCCAGTAGACCCAGTAGTACACGTTCGGACCCGGCGCGTCCCAGGTCAGCTTGATTTCGCCGGTGTCGAGCGGCTCCAGGCTCAGGTTGGTCGGTTGTCCCGGCAGCGGTGGCATGGGCCGGGCCCGGACCACGTTGCTCGGGACGCTCTCCGCACCGCGCAACGCGGTCACCCGGAACTCGTACTCGTGCCCGTTGGCCAGGTAGAGGCCGTTGGCCGTGCAGCACTCCGAGGTCGGGACCGCCCAGGGCCGCCACTCCTCGTTCTCGGTGGCGTCGCGCTGATGGACCTGATACCAGACGTCCTCGGTCGCTGACGGATCCCAGGTCAGGAGCACCTGGCCGTCCCCGGGGGTGACCCGCAGGTTGGTCGGGGGAGCCGGGGCGTCGAACGACGCCGTCGCGCTCGCCGGGGCCGAGGCCGGCCCCTCGCCGCCCCGGTTGGTGGCACTCACCTTGTACTCGTAGGTGTGGCCGTGGGTGAGGTAGCCGGCCTCCATCTGGCAGCAGGCGGTGATCGGCAGCGGCAGCTTGGTGAACTCGGTCTCGCCGAGCGTGACATCCCGCTGGTACATCCAGTACCACGCGTCCGGCTGCGCCTCGTCCCAGGTGAGTTTGATGGTGCCGTTGCCCTGTGCGGTCGCGGTCAGGTTCGCCGGTGCCGGCGGTGGCGCGACGGTCGACGTCGCACTGACGATGTCGGAATCCGGTCCGATCGCCATGCTGTTCACCGCCGCCACCGTGAACTCGTAGGCGTGGCCGGGGATGAGGCCGCTCGCGACGGCGGAGGTCCCGGTGTAGACGTCCGTGTCCCACGCCTTGAATTCCGGCTGCCCGGCGGTCACGTCCCGCTGCTTGACCCGGTAGCGGAGCCCCTCGCTGTCGACCGGCTGCCAGGCCAGGCCGATCGTGCCGTCATCGGCCGGGGTGGCGGTCAGCCCGGTCGGCGCCTCGTCCAGCGGCGGGGCGACCCGCAACAGCAGGTTGGGTGAGCCCTCGCCGGGATTGCCCACCACGCCCTCCTCGGCCTGGCCGACGAGCGCGGCGGCTACCTGCTCCGGGCCGTAGGTGGGGTGCGCCTCCAGCAGGAGGGCGGCGGCGCCGGCCACATGCGGGGCCGCCATCGAGGTGCCGCTGAGCGCTTCGGCCGCGTCGTCGGCGGCCGAGCTGGCGGAGTAGATGTCCGCGCCCGGGGCGAAGATGTCGACGCAGGTACCGTGATTGCTCCCGCCCTGCCCCTCGACCCAGCGCTCGTCGCCGGTGTCGGTGGCGCCGACGGTGATCGCCGAAGGGGCGTCGGCCGGCACTCGGCCACAGGCGTCCGCGTTGCTGTTGCCGGCGGCGGCGACGACCGTCACACCGGATCCGACCAGACCCTCGACCGCGGCACGGACCCGGTCGCTGTCGGTTCCGGTCGCCGCCATGCTAAGGCTCAGATTGGCGACCGCCGGACGTTGCGCGTGCTTGGCCACCCAGTCGAGGCCCGCAGTGATGTACGTCGCGTCGACGGTGTCGCCGCAGGTGATCTGGACGCTCACTATGCGAGCGTCCTTGGCCACGCCGAACTCCGATCCGGCGGCCGTGCCGGCGACGTGGGTGCCGTGGCGGGAGCAGTCGGGATTGGCGGGATTCGCCAGGAAGCTCTTGCCGAGCGAGGCACGACCGCCGAAGTCGGTGTGGCTGTGCCGGACGCCGTTGTCAACGACGTAGATCGTCACGCCCGTACCCGTGCCGGGGTAGACATACCTACCGTCGACGTTGCCGGAGATCCGGGCGAGTCCCCATGGTGCGTCCTCCTGCACGCCGCCGGAGTCGATGGTGCCCGTCCGGGTCTCCTCGACGAACTCGACCGCTGGGTCGGTGGCCAGTTGCCGGGCCTGGGCATCGGTCATACCGCTGACCGAGAAGCCACCGAGGACCGCCGAGTAGACGTGTCCCAGCGCACCGCCGTACCGACCGACCAGCCGAGCCGCGATGGCGCCGATGCCGTGCTCGCCGGCCGCCGCGTTGTCCCGCAGTTCGACCAGGTAGGACCCGGTGACAGCGGTACCCCCCGGCGCGGTCTGGAAGCTTCCCTGCTCGGGCGGCCCGGCCCGGCCGGTCACGGTCACTGGTCCTGATCGGGTGCTCTCGCCGTTGGCGTTGACCGCCGCGACCGAGAACTCGTACACGTGGTTGTCTTCGAGGCCCTCGCCGGTGAAGGAGGTCCCCACCAGGTCTTGCGGGAGCCGTACCGGGTGGCTCTGGCCGAACGAGACGTCCCGTCGGTAGATCCGGTACGCGGTGGCGCCGGCTGAGGCGGTCCAGGAGAGCCGCGCCCTCCGCTCCTGGTCGGCGGTGCCGGTCAGCCCGGCCGGGGTCGGCGGCAGCATCGCCGGCTCGGGCGTCGGCCGGGGCCAGTCGACCTCCACGAACCGGGGCCGGTACAGGCGCGCGTCGGCCCGGTTGTCGGCGTCCGCCAGGCTGTTGACGTTGTACGACACGAGCAGTTTCCCGGACCGGGCTAGCTCGGGGTGGAAGCGGGCGTCGTAGACGATGATCTCCCGACCGGGCTGCGGCTCGGGCGCCCGGAACAGGTGGATCGGGCCGGTGAACGGGCCGGTCGGCGACGTGGCCGTGTAGGCGACGACCTCCGAGTTGAAGACCAGGTTTCCATCCACGGTGACCATGACGTACTGGTCACCGATCCGCTGTACGCCGAACGCCGTGCTCGTCCCGCCCATCAGGCGAGCGGCCTCGGACTCCTGCGACGACCAGCCGGTACCGGTCCAGAACTGCCACGGGCCGGCGAGCTGGCCGGCGGCGACCTTCGCCAGGTAGACCGACTTGACCGGCCCGGCATCGTTGAGCAGGCTCGCGCCATAGATGTACGTGGTGGCGCCGTCCTCCAGGATCGCCGAGCCCCAGGCGATCCGGTCCGCGAGCGGCAGCGGGGTCAGCGATCGCAGGGTCAGCGCCGGCAGGTCGAAGGAGGCCAGCGCGGTGCCGGTGATCCGCACGTCGAGCGAGTGCGAGCCGGTACGTTGATACCGGTTGTAGAGGACCTGGAGCGTCGAGCCCTCTACCGTTCCGTCGGCCACCCAGTGCCCGATCTCACCCGGAATGACATCGGTTCCGGAACCGACCAGTGACAGCGGTTCCTCGGCGGTGCCGCCGGTGCGGGTCTCCACCAGCTCGGCGCCGTCCTGGACGACCATCGAGTTGTGGATCATCGGCTGCCAGTCCGGCCGGGACCCGTCCGCGTTGACCGGGCCGACGAAGGTGTCCGAGAAGAGCCAGACGGTACGGCCATCGGGAAGCCGGACCGAGGCGGTGCTGTCCCCACCGTTCCACCGGCCGCTGGTGTCGCCGTACGTGTTGAATGCCTCGTTGAGCTGCGCGGCGGACAGGCCACCGGCCGGCGGCGGGTCGGCCTGGGCCACTGCCGCGTACGGCACCAGCATGGTCAGCGTGGCGGTCAGGACGGTCAGGGCCCGCCGGGCCGAGACGCGGGGCCGGCCGCCACCGGCAAGGGCGGCCATCACGGGGAGTCCACTGTGGTTCGACAGCTCAGGAGACACGCGGTCATGGTGAGGTATCGAAGGTCACTTTGTAAAGGAATCCTACGCCGCACGTGTCATAGCGGTAGGTAAGCTCCAATCAGAACCCCTGCGGCGCCGCACCTTCGTCACGGGCCCGAGCAACACCTCGGGCATTGAGGTGGAAGTCAACTGCCCGGGCGTAGAGGTCAAAGCCGTGGTGTCCATGGAGAGCCGGCTAGCCATCCAACGGGACCCCTTGGACGGGCACCGGTTCCGCTTCACGCTCCCCATGACCCGGACGCCGGTCAATGCCACCCAGCCGACCATCCAGATCTGGAGCCCTGTGGAACGGCCGGTCGGCATCGAATTCAATCTCGTGCACAACGACCCGGACCGTGTGGCTGGGATGTGGCTCAACTCGCCATGGCCAACGAACGAGGTACGGTCGCAGATCCACCAGGCGTCTGCCATGCACACCATCCTGAACGCCTCCGGCCTGAAGGCCGCTGCCGCCGCCAAGGGCCACCGCTGGTTCCTCCAGGGCTTTGAGACCAACAACACCCTGCACGCCGATGCCCCACCACATTGGAACCTCAGCTACAACTCGGGTCCGAGCTTCAGTTACCCCACACACAACGGGCACTACTGGCTCAACAGCCAGGCCGCCAACTTCTACAACGGCATGGACGTCACCGGCCTGGGCCGCCTGAAGTACTACGTGGGTGACCCGGCGCCCATTCACGACTTCGCAACCGACGCCAACGGCGGTCGCGGCGACCTGGTCGCCACCACAACCATCCTCGAGGACGGCGGCCTCGACATCGCCCCACCCTCCGGCCCGGTCTACGCGATCGCCGCCGGCCGGGACGGCACTCTGATCGAGGAGGACGGTGCTGCGCGACAACCAGCCGTGGCTGCGCGTAGCGACCGAGGACCGTTACGAGGTCGGTATGACGACCGTGAAAACCACCAACCTGCGGGACGAGGTGCCGCGGAGTGACCTCCGGATGTTCCACTACGACCCGCTGACCGGCATGCTCACCAAGGCGCCGTGACGGGAGGTCGGTGCACTGGCGATCAGTGGCGAACTACCGGCCACGACTGTTACAAGCCGTGGGCCACAGTCGCTGAGCGCGGCGATCGGCGTCCGGCTCGCCGGCCGGGCCACCGCCGCTGCCCCGACGACCCCGCAGGCGATCGCCGTCGACGGTAAGACCCTGCGCGGCTCCCGCACCACCGACACCGCCGCCCGCACGTGATGACCGCATGCGACCAGATCACCGGTGTGGCCCTGCGCAGCATCGACGTCGACGGCAAGACCAACGAGATCACCCGGTTCGCACCACTGCTCGAACAGATCAGCGACCTACACCACACCGTAATCACCACCGACGCCCCGCACTGCCAACGCGAGCACGTCACCTACCCCACCGAACACGGCGCGCACTGGATCCCCACCCGTCAAAGGCAACCAACCCCACCTGCACGCCCAACTCACCGCACCGGCCTGGCCGGCAGTCCCGGACACCACCCGCGACACCGACCGCGGACACGGCCGCCGCGAGATCCGCACCCTGAAGATGCCGACGATCTCCACCGGCATCGACTTCCCGCACGCCGCCCAAGCCATCCAGATCCGCCACCGCAGACGGCGCCTTACCGGCGATCATCTGCCGCGCCTGGAAACCCCAGCTCACAGCATGTGCGACGAATTCTGGCGCGACACAAGGGCGGTACCCAACCAGATAACCAACTCTCCGAGTTATCGAGGGAAGATCACTTCGTCGGAGCGATGGTCGGCCCGGCGGCGATGATCTGGTAGTTCATGGCTGCTCGCTCCTCGTCGCTTACCTGATAATTCTTCGCCGCAGTCACCATGGCTTCACCTGCGTCTGTCAGGTTACGGCGGGTTTCGTGCAAGATATCAGCGAGCTTCTCCGTAACCTGGTTGAACACCGGAATCGACTGCGGGAAGAACGTGCTCAGGGAGCCCGGGACCTGGCAATCATCCATATACCTTGCCGCCAGGCCGTATTGCTGCGCGGCGGTCGGCAGGTTATGGGTTCCGGCCTTGCCGAGTTCGACCAGGTTGGCGACGGTCTGATTCTTCCCGCCGGGGCGTTCCAGGAGATCGAGCTGCCGGTATGCCCCTGCGTTGAGGCCTGGCGTCGGCGCCTTCATCTGGCTGCCAAGATCATGAAAACTGGAGATATCTTCTCGCAGTCCTGTGGCCACCAGCCCGTCCTGGTCGGCGATCCACTCTTCCAGGCTCTTCAGCGCGTTCTCCGCGCTAACTATGACGTTCATTGGCGAACTGTTTGGAGCTAGGGCCAAGACTTGCAGCTCTGGCTCCGTACTTCCGTGTTTCGCCACGCCGTAGAGGCCGCTGCCCAATCCGACAACGCCGAGGATGAGCGCACCCCCGCCGGTGGCGAACAGACCGATGACGCCCGTGATAATACCGACGGTCTCGACCATGGTCTTCCCCGGCATGTCCTTCGACGTATCGGCGAAGCCCAGCTCGCCCTTCGGCTTCGATACGCCGTCCAATGCGGCCAGGCAGCTTTCGGCGACGAACTCGCGCTTCTGCTGGCGGCCACCTGGAAAGCGGCTGCCGCGGTGGCCATCTCTCTGGCGTAGAACCGCTGGCACTTCGACGCCCGATCGAACGGCTCGAGGAACCTCTTCTCGAAGTTGGTGGCGGCATCGCCGAGCCACAGGCCTTCGTTAATCATTTTGGCGACTTGCTGCACGTCTTCTTCTGCGGCGAAAACACACCCGTCCACCGTCCCGCCGATGGGCCGGGCGTGCGGCCCGCCACCGCCACTGGCGTCGGCCAACTGGTCGACGACCGCCGCTGACCCGTGGCTACCCGCAGCCGTCCAAGCTCAGCGTTTCTGCACGAACTTCACCTGGTGACCGTCGGGATCGCGGACCCACGCGTAACGCAGCCGTCCATCAGGCGAGTCCATCGGCGCGACCACGCTCGTCGCCCCCGCCCGCATCGCCCGCTCGTAGAACACGTCGACGTCCTGGCCCCACAACACAAGCTCGGTCGACGGGCTACCAACAGCCGCCACCCCAAGACCGACAAGAGCGTTGGCGACCTGTGCCGACGTAAGCCCTATCCGGATACCAGCAGCCTCGACCTCGACATGCTCGACCGGGCCGACGCTCGGCGCCCGGAAAGCCTCCACCAGTCCCAGCCGAGTGTAGAAGGACAAGCATCCGTCCACATCAGCGCAGAACAGATTGACCTGTACCTGGGCAACCGTCATCACGTCATGACCCTTCCAACACGCTCAGCGATAGTGTCTTCCAAGCGGTGCCAACGGCTCGGGACACAGGCACTGATCCGGTCGTGATGTTACGTGGGCCCCAGCCGCACCAACATCCTCGGGCAGCAGGCGTCTGCGTGTCGCGGCAACTGACCGGTCGGCAACAGCCGGCTTCCACCTGGTTACGAACGCGCACGCCGCCTCAACCCCCAAGCCTCCGGCCGCCCGAACTCGTCGTAGATGGTGTCGGTGACGACCCGATCACCGCTGCCGCCGAGGGAGATCGACTGGGTCTGTCGGGGGCGGAGCAGGCCGTCGAGGATCTGGTACGAGGTGATGTAGTTGCCGTCCGGATTCAACGTCTGCGACTGGACGTACGGGTAGGCGTCACGACCGGACGCGAAGGTGTAGCTGTACTGGGCGGAGGGTTTGGTCGGGTTGTCGGTTCTCGACCAGCCGAGCTGCCACACCTTGGCGACCCGGCCGAGGGCGTCGTGCTCCGCCTCCCCGGTGCTCTTTCCGTTGGGGTCGGTGGACTTGGTGGTGGAGCCCCAATACGGGTTGTAGTCCTCGCTGGTGACCCAGTTGTACGGCGCCGGGCCGGTGGTGGTGGCTTTGGTTACCGGTCCGCCGATGGTCGGGGTGTAGGCGGTGGTGGTGACGTTGCCCTTGAGGTCGGTGTTGGTGAGCTGCCGTCCGGTGCTGTCGTAGGTGGCCTGGGCGACGGTGTGCCACGCCGTTCCGGTGGCGCGGGCCCAGTCCTTGAGCTCCTCGGTCTTTGTCACCGATCCGAACTTGGGCGCGGTGTCGACGCTGGTGGCGCCGTCGTAGTAGCTGCGCGCGTCGGTGATCACGTCATCGACGCTGGTCGGCAGCGTGCCGCAGGTCAGCGCGGTGGTGGTGGTCTGCTTGACGAGTTGGGTGAGGTTCTTGGTGGGGTTGCGGTTGTAGCTGTAGGTGACGCACTTCTCGTCGCCGGTGACGGCGATGTCGCCGTCGTCCTGGAACCAGTTGATCGTGCCGTAGGTGTGGTCGAAGTTCTGGTTGCCTCGGGAGACGCGCCAGCCGCGGTCGCCGTCGACACCGAGTGCAGTGGCGGTGTAGGTGGTCTGGGTGTCGGTGAAGCGGGCCTCGACCAAGTCGCCGTTGATGGTTCGGCTGGCGGTCGGATTCGAGCGCCACGGAACGTGGACGGTCTTGGAGACCGGTTTGCTGGTGACGCCGTTGTAGACAATCTGCTCACGGATCTGTCCGGCGAACTGGTCCTCGTCATAGACGGTTTCGGGGTAGGCGGCGGTGGCCTGGTCGAGTAGGTCGATGCCGATGGTGTTGTCGCTGGCGCTGGCGGCGGTGACGATCACGGCCAGCGGGAGACCGAGGGTGTCGGTGATGATGCCGCGTTTGCGGCCTACGATCTTCTTTTCGGCGTCGGTGCCCTGTGTGGACAGTGGGACGTTGGTGGAGGTCTTTACGCTTTGGCTGTCCATGATGGATGCGGTGGGGTGGATGGTGCGGCCGTGGTGGTCGCGTACGAGGCCGGTGAGGTTGTAGTTCAGTTCGGTGAAGATGCCTTCCTTGCTCCAGGCGGCGAAGTAGCCGTAGACGGTCGCGTGGGGCGGGGAGTCGTGGGGTAGGTAGCGCCAGGCGATGCCGGTGCGGTTGACGTACAGGATGGCGTTGAAGATTTCGCGTAGGTCGTGGGTGGGGGTGCGGCCGCTGACGCCGGCGTCGGTGCGGGCCTGTCGCCAGGCGGTCAGGCGGGGCGCGATCAGGGCCCAGCGGGCGTCGGACAGGTCGGATGGGTAGGGTCGCCGTGCGGTCATGGTGCGGTCGTACGGTGTCTGGAGGCCGGCTCGGCGGACGTTATGTCCGCTGGTTCCAGGGCGTACGTGAATCAGACACGATCGCAGGGTGAAACGCGTTGATTCCGGTCAGAGTAGAGCTGGATCGGATGCGTTCATTCCAGGTCAGATCCGGCATTTTGTGTCACCGAGCCGAGATGTGAATCGGCCGCTACCGACGCGAACGCGAAGCAAACGTCCAGTTAGAAGTTCTTGGCACAGGCAGAGGCTCTTGCCGCGCAGTGGCATGGAGGCGCCGCCAGTTGACAGGTATATGCGGCTACGGCACCTCGGGCAGTCCTCGTATCAAACCGAGCGCTGAGCGGTCGGAGGTACGAACGAGCGGCTTGTCCAGGCTGACCGGCACCACGCCTCCTCCGTCGGGTCCGGCCGCCCGGTCAGTGGCGCAGTCGGCGGGAGAGCGCCCGTACGGATCGTTGAAGCGCCACGGAGCACACTTGCCGTAGACGGTGACCATATATTCGACAGTTGGCCTAGCTACCTGAGGCGTGCCGCCAGGCGACGCCGAAGCGGCTTGTAGTCATAGTCGGGAAATAGGTCGGGGAAAACGTTCAGCATGTTGCTCAACCGCTCACCGATACCCCCGAAGTCATCGCCCCGCAACCTCACGTCCGTGAAGAGGTACTGCCAACCGAAGGTACCCTTCGTCACACGAAGCGCTTCCATGTATCCGCGGTAATCCAGGTCCAGTTTCCAAACCCCCCGAGAGCCGTGATCGAACCAGATCTCGGGATTCACCATCCCAGGACCTGGCTGTATGCGTACGGCTGCCAGGGTGCCCACTCCGCTGTCCGGAGTTCCGTCGATGGTCCGCAGCTCGTACTCGAGGTCGGGGTCGTCGATCGGTGACTCCGTCCACCCCAGTTTGGGCGGCGCCTGCTCGATCTCCAGCTGGATACTCGCGATGTGGAACTCTCCCGATATGAAGGGGTACTCCTCCGTGGTCCGCCAGGAGCTGCCTATTCCACTAAACCGCGTGTACAGCTCGCGGAACGACGGATCGAGGTGGACACCATAGTCATCGGCGAGCTCGCTCATGGCTTCCGACGCGTCACCCAGACTGTCGTCGATCGGGTCGTTGTACTCGTTGTACACGTGGATCGCCGGAGAGTTCCTCAGCTCTGCGAGGAGGTCCAGCCACGAGCTTTCCTGAGGAGTGAGGGAAGACATTTTGGTTCCGTTCCATCAGAGGACGTCGGCTCAGTTTCCGAAGGTGACCTTGCCACCCGCCTTTCCTGACCGGCTCGACCATCTCTTGCCGCTCCTTGCGGTTCGCGCCGTTCTGCACCCCGACTTGGGCCACGGCGGCTCACCTGCGTGGTGTGACGAGGGCATCGCGGGAGCCGTCGATCAGGGCCCGTCCGTCGAGGGGCTTGTCCAGGCTGACCGGCACCACGCCTCCTCCGTAGGGTCCGGCCGCTCGGTCGGTGGCGCAGTCGGCGGGAGAGCGCCCGTACGGATCATTAAAGCGCCACGGGGCGCACCTGCCGTAGACGGTGACCGTCACCCGCTCATCGCCCTGGTCGAGGGTGATCCGAGTGGGGAAGAACGGCCACTCCACGTACAGCAGCAGGTTGGTGTCGTCGGGCAGCTTGTCCAGCCCGGTCGGGCGCCCGTCCGATCCGGGCTCCATCGCCTTGTACCCCGTCACCTCGATCGGGAAGACCACGTCCGACCGAAGGCAGACGAAGACCCGCACGGTGCAGTCCGGCGATTCGACGGGATCGCCGACGTAGTACATCCTGCTGCCGGACCCGCCCCACGGCTCGGTCTCCACCCGGGAGGCCGCAGTCCAGTTGACGGTGGCACCGCCCACGACGCTCAGGATGACGAGCGTCACCACGACCCAGAACCTCGCCCAGATCCGTCCGGCGGTGCTCAGCTCGATCCGGTGCCCGTCCTGGTACTGCCACCCCACCAGCGCGCGTTCCTTGCGCCACCAGTAGTCGGGTGCGATCAGTATCCACAGGAACCACCCGAACAGCAGGACGAGCCCGATGTACACCGGCCACCCGACGCGCGTCGACACGTCGATCCGGTCCACGACGCCGAGTATCCCAGAACGGCGCAAATCGCCCGGGTAACCACCGTCAAGATCCGGCGAATCCGCAGGGTAGGTCTGACCAGATCCCCGCGGTGTCGGTCAGACCTCACCTACGAATCGCAGGTCACCGCACCGAGCCGATCGGAAGTCCATGTCATGTCGTACCCGGTCGGCAGGCGGCGCCACCGACAACGGCTCCGGCGTCCCACCCACCCCACAGGGTCAGCGGGTGGCGCCGAGCACCAGCCAGCGCCCGGAGCGGATCCGCAGCAGCAGGCCGATCAGCCGGATCACCACGAAGAGGGTCAACCCGGCCCAGATGCCACCGAGACCGAGGTCGAAGGCGTAGGTGAGCCAGATCGCCGGCAGGAAGCCACCGAGCGAGCGCGTTGAATACGGTGAGGTCGCGCAGGTATCGGACGTCCCCGGCGCCGATCAGCACCCCGTCGAGGGCGAAGACGACCCCGGCCAGCGGCTGCATCGCGACGAACCAGGGCCAGGCGAGCAGGGCCTGGTCGCGTACCTGCGGGTCGGCGCTGAACCAGGCCGGGATGAGCCCGGCACCGGCCCCGATGAGCACCGCGAAACCGACCCCGCAGAGCCCACCGAAGACCGCGACCTGCCGGGCCAGCAGCCGGGCGCTCGCCGCGTCGCCGGCCCCGAGCGCCGCCCCGACCAGCGACTGGGCGGCGATCGCCAGCGCATCCAGCAGCATTGCGGTGAAGAACCAGAGTTGCAGCGCGACCTGGTGGGCGCCGACCACCGCGACCCCGAACCGGGCCGCCACGGTGGTCGCCGACAGGAAGCTGACCTGGAAGGCGGCGCCCCGGATCAGCAGGTCCCGGCTGAGCATGTCGATATCCGCGATCTCCTCACCGCCGTCGGCGACCATCACCGCAGGGTCGACCAGCACCCTGCCCCGGTCCCGGCCAGGGACGAACTCTCGCCGAGCCACCGCCACCGACAACGCCTGTGTCAGCCCGCTGCGATCAGCCAGCAGCCGCAGCAGCGCCGCACCCACGTGCGGAACCACGCCACGGCCACCGGCCTCAACGGACAAGCCCTTGGACCAATCGGTAATCTGCACCTACGAAGTGCCTCTAACGCCGGGAACCTGCACGACTCGACACCGGGCAGTTTTCCTTACGTGGCAGGCACTTCGCCAGATCTACCCACCCGCCAGACAGCCAAGATCACGACCGCCGTGAAACGCCGAGGCTAGCAACAAGAAGTCCATGCGGAACTGCACCAGTGCCTCCTTACCGCGGGCCTTCACCGTTTTTGGATCCCAGTGGCGCCAAACCTCGGGCAGGAGAGCCGGAAGCTCCTGGAGGGCGGCACGGTAATGTCGTGGTAGAGCCTGAACAGGAGCAGCTGATGCCGGGAACCCTGCGGCACGCTGCTGCCGAGCCGCTGGTACAGCTCCCGCTTGGCGTGGTGATCGTCCTCGACCTGGCGGGTGTCCGACCACCAACTCTGCAGGTCGCGCCAGCGGAGGCCCGCCGGGCCGATAGGCCGGTCGTAGACGAGGAATTCCCCGGTGGGATCCACCACCTCGACGTCGCTGTCGATGACGTCGATGAGGCGCAGATCTGGCTTCCTTGGGGACGCGAAGATGAGCTGCTTGGGTCGGCCGGTCCTGGATCCGGTGGCCACCAGGTGGAAGGTCGGGTAGCCGTCGGTGTTGCTCGTCTCCCGAAGCTCCAGCCCGATAGCGGCGGGCGGAGGATTGATCGCGTCGACCAGCTGGCGTTGGGCGTCTTCATCCGGCACGGTGTCGCCGGACACGATGCCTTCGAGGAAGAGAGCGAATCTGCGGTCAGACGCCTGATCAACCGCACCGAGCTCATCGAACAGCTGCTCGACAGTCCAGCCGTCGTTGCGGTAGAAGTGCCGATCGATCTGTCCGCTGAGGCTGGTGTCCTCGAAGCCGAAAGAGAGGCCGCCGCGGCCCAGATCAAATAGCGTGGCCAGGAGGTTGTGGAATCGCTGGGCGTGATCGACCAGGATCCACCCCGGCAAGGCCCGAGCGAGGTCGCGACGTGTCCGCTTCGGGATCGGAGGAGGATGTTCGTCGGCCCACACGAGATCCTGGACCGTCATGCGGTCGATCATGTGGAGGCCGCTGTCCCGTTCCACTAGGCTGACGGCGACCTCCCGGAGCCGCTCGTCCGGGACCGCCGCAGCGCTGCTGTCGCCACGCTGGGCTTTGGTCTCGCCGCCTGTCGATGGCGGGAGCCCAGCCTCAACCAAGTCCTCGTCGAGCTTGGCATGAGTGCTTCCGCCAGCGATCACGCGGGCGGCCCGGAACACGATCTCACGAAGCGTCGCGACACCCGCCTCGTCAACCATCGTGTCATGCTGACAGGCATCGCACCAAAGTCATCCTTGAGGTTCCCCCCGGGATGTGGACACCGGGTTATGCCGCGATCTGTTGCAGGGTAGCCGGTGTGAGGGTTTGTTCCTAGTCGGCGGGGCTGAGATAGCCGAGTGCGGAGTGGCGGCGCCGGTGGTTGTAGAAGGCGATCCACCGGAACACGTCGCGGCGGGCGTCGGGTTCGGTGGCCCAACGGCGGTGGTCGACGTCGAGTTCGCGTTTGAGGGTGGCGAAGAACGCCTCGGCCAGGGCGTTGTCGTACGAGGATCCGATCCGCCCCATCGAGCGGCGGATGCCGTGCCGTTGGCAGGCGTCGGCGAAGTCGCGGCTGACGTATTGGGCGCCCCTGTCCGAGTGGAAAATCACGCCGTCGACTCGGCCGCTCCGGGCGGCGACTGCGGCGTCCAGGGCGTCGATGATCAGGCTGGCGGTTGCTGCCCCGCGCACTGTGTGCGCGCCGGATCGTCACCCCGACCACGCTGCTGGCCCGGCACCGCCGTCTGGTAAGGCGGCACTGGACGTATCCGAGCCGGCCGGGCCGGCCGCCGGCCCGGACCAGACTCAGCCCGGCCACCGCCCGACGGGCAGCCCACCACCATCTCCTCACCGATACCCGGGGACTCGAACCTGCTACCCGCCCCCGGGCCCTCCCCCGCGCCCCGGCTGGGGCGGGGGGAGGGCCCCACGTAGCCGGCTGCCCGCTCCGGCCGGAAGATTGGCCGGAGCGAGGGCGGAATGCGGGCTACCGCACCCGCTCATCGGGCCCGTCATCGACGCCAGCCAGGTGCGGCAGCCCTGACCTCTAGACGCGTTCGCCGATTCCGAGTCGGGCTTGGGTTTCCTGTGCCCGTTCGGCGGCGGCGCTAGCGCCGTAGTGACGGGGCATGTCCTCCGATGTCCAGCCCAGCAAGAGCATCAGATCCCCCGTGTCTCCCCCGGCGCGCTTCCACTCGTGGGCGAAGTTGTGTCGCCACCGGTGGGCGTGCACGTCCGGTACTCCGGCCGCCTTGCCCAGCCGCTTGAGCAGGATCTTGATCCCGTTCGGAGTCAAGGGTGCGGCGCCACGGCTGGCCAGCCACAGATTCGGCAATGCGGCGCCCTTGTGCTTGTCCCGGGCCCGCAGGTACCGGCTCAGCGCCCGGGCGGTCTTGGGACCGAACCGGACCCGCCGGTCCTTGGCGCCCTTGCCGTGAAAGTGCACCGACTCGGTGTTCAGGTCCACGTCCGTGTCGAGGAGGTTGCCGACCTCGGACAGCCGGGCACCGGTGTTGCAGTACAACCGGATCAGCGCCTCGTCGCGAAGGTTGGCGAACCCCTTTCCCTTGCACGCGTCGAGGAGCTTGCCGGTGTCCGCGTCACGCATGACCGGGATCAGCTTCCGCGGTGTCTTCGGCTGCCGGACCCGTTCCACCGGCGAGCGGTCGATGGCCTGCTCGTCGACGAGCAGCCACTTGAAGAACTGCTGCAGTCCCTTGTGCTTGTTCAGCGCGGTCGACGCGGACCTGGTCTCGATCATCCAGGCCTGGAAGGCCTCCACATGGGCCCGTGTGACCGCGCACGGATCATCGGCCGCGACCTCGGCGTCCGGATCCGGGGAGTACTCCCCGAGATAGCGGCCGAGTTGGGCTGCGGCGAGTAGATAGTTGTAGCGGGTGGTCTGTGGGTAGTTCCCGGCGCGCAGTGACCGGTCCCGGTCTCGTAGGAACCCGGCCCAGCCCCGCGACAGGCCGGCGGTGAGCTTGTGAAGATCGAGTAGTGGCATGGCAACCTGCCCGAGTCAAGGAGTCCAACAGCGGCGTGCTAGACCGGGCATTCATGCCGAGCTATGAAAAGAGGGCTCCCGCAAGTCTCTGACCTCCGGAAACCCTCTCGCTGTCGGGACGGCCGGATTCGAACCGACGACCCCTTGACCCCCAGTCAAGTGCGCTACCAAACTGCGCCACGTCCCGCTCCCGCCCGGCGTACCGTGCGACAGCCGGTACAGCGTAGCGCAGCACCCTTTCGTACGCGCAACGGCCTACCGCCCTCCGGCGCCCGAACCCGTCCCGTTACGCCCCCACCACAACCCCTATCGCATCCTAGGAAGATAGGTCATTACCAGGAGCCACAGAGCGGGATCGTCGCGGCCGGTCCCCGGCGAAGCGGGGACGACGAGGACGGGCCCCGCGAGACAACAGCGAACCTGCGGCGAGGCTCAGCCGTGCGGCTTGCCGCGCCCGCCGGCACCGATTTTCTTGCGGGGGCGTACCGACACCTCCACCGGGCTGCCCTCGAAGCCGAACTCCTCCCGGAGCTTGCGTTCGACGAACCGCTGGTAGCCGGCGTCGAGCGGGCCGGTGGTGAAGAGCACGAACCGCGGAGGGCAGGTACCGGCCTGGGTGGCGAAGAGCACCCGCGGCGCCCGGCCGCCCCGCACCGGGTGCGGCGTCGCCTGCACCAGCGCGGTCAGCCACTGGTTGAGCTGCCCGGTCGGGATCCGGGTCTCCCAGCTGGCCAGCGCGGTACGCAACGCCGGGGCGAGCTTGTCCACCGCCCGCCCGGTCTTGGCCGAGACGTTGATCCGGATCGCCCAGGGAATCCGACGCAGCTCGCGCTCGATCTCCTTGTCCAGGTAGTAGCGGCGATCCGCGTCGACCAGGTCCCACTTGTTGAAGGCGATCACCAGGGCCCGGCCGGCCTCGGTGACCGTGGTGAGGATCCGCTGATCCTGCTCGCTGATCGGCTCGCTGGCGTCGAGCAGCACCACCGCCACCTCGGCCGCCTCGATCGCCGCAGCGGTACGCAGGCTCGCGTAGTACTCCGTACCGCTGGCCTTGCCGACCCGCTTACGCAGCCCGGCGGTGTCCACCAGTTGCCAGACCTCGCCGCCGATCTCGACCAGGCTGTCCACCGGGTCGACGGTGGTGCCGGCGACCGAGTCGACCACCGCCCGCTCCTCCTTGGCGAGCCGGTTGAGCAGGCTGGACTTGCCGACGTTGGGGCGGCCGACCAGGGCCACCCGGCGGGGCCCGCGCGGGCCCGCCTCGGTGACCGGCGGCGCGTCGGGCAGCGCCTCAAGGATCGCGTCGAGCAGGTCGCCGGAGCCCCGGCCGTGCAGCGCGGAGACCGGCCGTGGCTCGCCCAGTCCGAGCGACCACAGCGAGGTCGCCTCGATCTCCACGGCCGTGTTGTCGGCCTTGTTGGCGACCAGTAGCACGGGCTTGGCACTGCGCCGGAGCATGCGTACGGCGGCCTCGTCGACGTCGGTCGCCCCGACCGTCGCGTCGACCACGAACAGCACGACGTCGGCCGTGGCGACGGCGTTCTCGGCCTGCGCGGCGATGGCGGCGGCCCGGTCCCTCGCGTCCGGCTCCCAACCGCCGGTGTCGACCACCGTGAACTGCCGCCCCGACCACTGCGCGTCGTACGGGACCCGGTCCCGGGTCACCCCCGGGGTGTCCTCCACCACCGCCTGCCGGCGGCCGATGATCCGGTTCACCAGCGTCGACTTGCCGACGTTGGGTCGCCCGACCACCGCCACCACCGGCACCGGACCGGTCGGCTCGGCCTCGTCGACGACGTCCGGCTCCCGCAGCTCGACCCAACCGTCCCCCGCGTTCACGCCGCCTCCTCTACTGCATCACCGGGGAAGATCCCGATGGCATCGCCCCACCGGGTACTACCCCGGTCGTCCACTACCGCACCGATCCCGCCGATCCATCGGCTCACTGGCCCGGCCGCCGCTCGGTGAGCAGGTCACGCAGCCGCGCGACCACCTCGTCGACGCCCAGTGCGGTGGTGTCCAGCACCACCGCGTCCGGGGCCTGCCGCAGCGGGTCCGCGGCCCGGGTGGAGTCGAGGCGGTCCCGCCGGGCCAGGTCGGCGGCGGTGGCGGTGAGGTCGGCGGCGTTCTCCACGCTGCGCCGCAGCGCCCGCGCCTCGGCCGAGGCGGTGAGGTAGACCTTGAGATCGGCGCCGGGCGCCACCACAGAGCCGATGTCCCGGCCCTCGACCACGATCCGGCCGGCCGCCTCGATCATTTCACGCTGCTGCGCGACGAGCAGTTCCCGTACCGCGGGCACGGCCGACACCGCGGAGACTGCGGCGGTCACCTCCGGGCCCCGGATCTCCCGGTCGACGGCGATGCCGTCGGCGGTCACGCTCGGCGCCTCCGGGTCCACCCCGATCTTCAGGTCGGTCTCCCCCGCCACCTTGGCCACCGCCTCGGCGTCCTGCGGGTCGACCCCGGAGCGCAGCACCGCCCAGGTGACGGCCCGATACATCGCCCCGGTGTCGAGGTAGCGCGCGCCGAGCGCGCCGGCCAGCCGGCGGGAGACGGTGGACTTCCCCGAACCGGACGGGCCGTCCACGGCAACCACACATCGCCCGGTCCGTACCTTTTCCGCCACCGTTCCTCCTCCACCGATCCCCTGGGCGATACGCCCGGCACTGCCGAGTTCCGCGGGCAGCCGGCCGTGGCGGCGCCGCGTGTCGCTGTCCATCATGCCCCGTCCGCCGGACCGGCCCGCGCCCGACATCGGAGGCGGCGGCCCAGCGCACGGTCACCTCCGGCAGGCCGGCCGGCAACCGCCCCGGACCCCCGTCGCCGGCGGCGGCCGGGCAACCGCGTCCGGCCGAGGTCAGGCCCGGCCGCAGTCAGGCCCGGCCGCAGTCAGTCACCGACTGCCTTGAAGAGCGCGGCGACCTCGGCGTTGGTCAACCGGCGGGTACGCCCGGGCCGCAGATCCCCGAGCCGGATCGGACCGATGGCCGTACGCACCAGCCGGGACACCGGGTGTCCGACCTCCTCGAGCAGCCGCCGGACGATGTGCTTGCGCCCTTCGTGCA
Source organism: Plantactinospora sp. DSM 117369 (assembly GCF_053764795.1). NCBI lineage: Bacteria > Bacillati > Actinomycetota > Actinomycetes > Micromonosporales > Micromonosporaceae > Plantactinospora > Plantactinospora sp. DSM 117369. Next base: position 6,943,910 of record NZ_CM132446.1, read on the forward strand.
GGGTCAGCTCCACCTGGGCGGTACGTCCCAACGTGTCCACCAAGCGGAACTCGTCCACCCGGGCCACCCCGTCGGACAGCTCGACCCCGGCCTTCAACCGCCGGCCGGCACTGCGGGACAGCGGCCCCGCCACCTCGCACAGATAGGTCTTCGGCACCCCGTACGACGGGTGCATCAGCCGGTGCGCCAGCGTGCCGTCGTTGGTCAGCAGCAGCAGTCCCTCGCTGTCGGCGTCGAGTCGACCGACGTGGTAGACCCGTTCCTCCACTCGGCCGAGGAAGTCTGCGAGCGCGGTACGGCCCTTCTCGTCCGCCATCGTCGACACCACGCCGCGCGGCTTGTTCATGGCCAGGTAGACCAGCCGGGTATCGGTGACGAGCCGCTCACCGTCGACGTAGATGACGGCGGTGGCGGGGTCGACCTTGTCGCCGAGCTGCGCGACCCGCCCGTCGACGGTGACCCGGCGCCGGAAGATCAGGTCCTCGCAGGCACGCCGGGAGCCGACGCCGGCCGCGGCGAGCACCTTCTGCAGGCGCTCCACGCCGGGAGCGTCGGAATTGTCATCGCGGGGCATCGGCTATCTCTTCCACGTCGTCGGGCAGGAACGGGGCCAGTGGGGGCAACTGGGCTACGGTGTCCAGCCCGAGTTTCTCCAGGAACAGCGTCGTGGTCCGGTACAGGAACGCTCCGCTCTCCGGCTCGGTGCCGCACTCCTCCACCAGACCGCGAGTGACCAGGGTACGGATCACCCCGTCGCAGTTGACACCCCGGATGGCCGAGATCCGCGACCGGGTCACCGGCTGCTTGTAGGCGACCACGGCGAGGGTCTCCAGCGCCGCCTGGGTCAGCCGGACGGACTGCCCGTCCAGCACGAACCGCTCGACGTAGGTCGCGTATTCCGGCCGGGTGTAGAGCCGCCAGCCACCCGCGGCCCGGCGCAGCTCGAAGCCGTGCCCGGCCGCCGTGTAGCCGGCGGACAACCTCTCCAGCATGGCCGAGATCCGCTCGGTCGGCTGCTCCAGCACCTGCGCCAGCAGGATCTCCGTGACCGGCTCGTCCACCACCAGCAGGATGGCCTCCAGGGCGCCGCGCAGCTCGTCATCGTCGATCAGCGCCAGCGCCGTGGCCCGCCGGCCAGCCCCGCCCGGCACCGGCGCCGCCGCCGGCTCGCCGGCCGCGTCCGGACCGGCATCCTCGGGTACCCCCACCGCCTCGTCCGGCCCGGCACCGCGTTCCTCGCCCCCGGGCGTCCGCCCGGCCTGCTCCGCAACCGCAACGTCTTCGTCGGCGGGGTGCGTGACGGCGGTCGGCTCGTCGGCGGGGTACGGCACGGCGTCCCCTCCGGTGGTCGGTGGTTCGCCCGCGTCCCACTGGTCCACCGGCGGCTCTCCGGCGACCGCCCGACCGGCCGGGTCGACGTGATCCGACAGCGGTGTACCCAACTGCTCGGCCGATGCCCCGGCCGTCTCCCGGACAACTGGCGACGCGGCCGGCTCCTCGCCGACCTCCCGGGCTGGGACCTGCTGACGCTGCGCAACCGAGCCTGAGCCCTCGACCGGCATGTCCTGCTCTGCCACCGGCGCACCCGGCGCCTCGCCCTCCGAGCCCGGGCCTTCGCCCAGGGAGCCGGCGGCCTCGACCCGGGAGCCGGCGGCCTCGACCGAGCGGTCCTGCGACTCGCTGAAGGAATCCTCAGCCGCACCCTCAGCCGGAGAGTCGGGGGTCTCGGCCGGGGGCTGCGGCGACGCGGGCCCGGCCGGCCGTTCCCACGGTGGCACCCAGGCCGCCGCCTGCTCGGCCAGCGAGTCAGGCCGTTTTTCGCTGGTCACCGCGTTTCCTCCTGCGTCTTGTCCCCGGCCGCCATCCCGTCCGGCTCGGTCCGGTCCGGTCCGGTGCCACTCTCCGCCGGTACCGCCGGTTCGTCCCCGCCGGCCGGACGCTCCGGTGGTGCCGGCGCGCCCGCGTACTCGTCGATGTCGAGTTCGGCGCCGCCGTCCTCGGGACCGGTCCACCGTACGGTCAGCTCGCCGAGCGCCTCCACCTGGGCGAACCCGACCAGCCCCTCCCGGTACAGCTCCAGCAGGGCCAGGAACCGGGCGACCACCTCAAGGGTGGATTCGCAATCCGCGCAGAGTACCCGGAAGGTAGCTACACCGGCCCGGCGGAGCCGGTCGCGCAGCAGCGCGGCGTGTTCCCGGACACTCACCCGGACCATGTGCACGTGGTCGATGGAGACCACCGGCGCCTTCTTCGGGGTCATCGCCTTGACCGCCAGCGCGGCGAGCCGGTCCACCCCGATCCCGAGCACCAGGTCCGGCAGCGCCTCGGCGTACCGCGGTTCCAGGGCGACGGCCCGGGGGTAGCGGCGGGAGCCGACCGCCTCCAGCTCGGCGATGTGCCCGGATGCCTCCTTGAACGCCTTGTACTGCAACAGCCGGGCGAAGAGCAGGTCCCGGGCCTCCAGCAGGGCCAGGTCCTCCTCGTCCTCCACCTGGGCGGCCGGCAGCAGCCGGGCGGCCTTGAGGTCGAGCAGGGTCGCGGCGACGACGAGGAACTCGCTCGCCTCGTCCAGGTCCCAGTCGTCCCCCATCGCCCGGATGTACGCGATGAACTCGTCGGTGACCCGGTGCAGCGCGACCTCGGTCACATCGAGCTTGTGCTTGCCGATGAGCTGGAGCAGCAGGTCGAAGGGACCGGTGAAGTTCGCCAGCCGTACGGTGAAGCCCCCCACCGCCTCGGCCTCGGCGTGCGCCGGCTCGGCGGTCGGGTCTGCCGGGACCGCGTCCTGACCGGTGGCCGCGAGCGCGTCCCCGTCGGCGGCGACCGGGGGCCCGTCGGTACCGACCGTCACGGCCGCCAGCGGGTCGGACGGGGGCAACGGTGGATCCGACGCGGGCGGCCGCGGGTCCGGCGCGGCCGGGGAGGTGGGCGGGGAACTCACCCGACGACCGTAGTCCACCGGTTCCGGACCGTCAGCCATCAGCGTCGCTCCGGTACCGTCACTCACCCGATGATCCTCGACACGGCGGGCACCGACCCGGGCCCGGACAGACGAAACGCGAGACTGCCGGCCGAGGTCGGCCGGAACCACCCACCTGGCTACCGCTCGGCCTGCGCGGCGATCACCTCTCGGGCGAGCTGGCGGTAGTTGCGGGCTCCGGAGGAGGCCGGATCCAGCGTGGTGATCGGCGCACCCGCGACCGTGGACTCGGGGAACTTGACCGTCTTGGTGATCACGGTCTGGTAGACCTTGTCGCCGAACGCCTCCACCACCCGCTGGAGCACCTGACGACAGTGCGTGGTGCGGCTGTCGTACATGGTGGCGAGGATGCCCTCCAACTCCAGGTCGAAGTTGAGCCGCTCGCGAACCTTGTCGATGGTGTCCAGCAGCAGGGCCACGCCACGGAGGCTGAAGAACTCGCACTCCAGCGGGATGAGCACGCCGTCGGCCACGGTGAGGGCGTTGATGGCGAGCAGGCCCAGCGAGGGCTGGCAGTCGATCAGGACGTAGTCGTATTCCTTACGGATCGACTTCAGCACCCGGGCCAGTGCCATCTCCCGGGCGACCTCGTTGACGAGCTGGATCTCGGCGGCCGAGAGGTCGATGTTGGCCGGCAGCAGGTGCAGCCCGGCGACATCCGTCTTGATCAGCACGTCCTCGGCGGTGACGTCGTCCTGCATCAGCAGGTTGTAGACCGACAGGTCGAGGTTGTGCGGGTTGACGCCCAGGCCGACCGAGAGCGCCCCCTGCGGGTCGAAGTCGACCAGCAGCACGCGGCGGCCGTATTCGGCCAGTGCGGCGCCGAGGTTGATGGTCGTGGTGGTCTTGCCCACCCCGCCCTTCTGGTTGGCCATCGCGATGATCCGGGCCGGCCCGTGCTGGTCGGTCGGCATCGGCTCGGGGATCGGCTTGCGGATCGTGTACGCGGCCGGGTCGGCCGGCCCCAACTCGGCACCGAGATCCAGGGCGGACTGCTGCTCGCGCAGGCTTGAGGTCCACGCCTCGGCACGGTCAGCGTTTCCAGCCATGTCCTCGTACGCCCCCTCCCGACGACTGCCCGGCGTCGGAGCCGAACGGTGTCCTGTGCGGCGCCGCCGCGAACCTCGATTGCCGCCTCACGAGGCCGCGCCAGATCCCGACTCTACGCCACGTCGCAGCACCGTAGTGGGCACCGTCTCGGCGTGTCGAACCGGCCGCCGACCGCCACGACCTGACCGGGATCGCACCCGCCGCCCGACAGTACCCCGCCAGCGGGGCGGCCGGGATCGCCCGGGTCAGCCGCGTGCCCGGGGATGCGCGGTGGCGTACACCTCGCGGAGCCGGTCCACGGTGACCAACGTGTACACCTGGGTGGTGGTCACCGAGGCGTGCCCGAGCAGCTCCTGCACCACCCGTACGTCGGCGCCGCCGTCGAGCAGGTGGGTGGCGTACGAGTGCCGCAGCGTGTGCGGGGAGACCGCGCGCGGCCCGTCCACCGGCAGTCCGGCCCGGGCGGCGGCGCGGCGCAGGATGGTCCAGGCGCTCTGCCGCGACAGCGGGCCACCCCGGGCGTTGAGGAAGACCGTCGGCACGCCCCGTCCGGCGGCGGCCAGGGTCGGCCGGGCCCGGACCAGGTAGGCCCGCACCGCCTCGGCGGCGTATCCGCCGACCGGCACCAGCCGGCTCCGGCCGCCCTTGCCGTGCAGCAGCACCGAGCCGTCGGTCAGGTCGAGGTCGTCGATCGCCGCGCCGACCGCCTCGGAGATCCGCGCGCCGGTGCCGTACAGGAATTCCAGCAGGGCCCGGTCCCGCAGCGACAACGCGGCCCGGGGCCCGGTCGCGTCGACCGATCCGGCCGTCTCCAGCAACGTGACCACCTCGGTGACGTCCAGCGCCCGGGGCAGCCGCCGGGGCGGGACCGGCGGGCGTACGTCCCGGCTCGCGTCCTGGCCGACCAGGCCCTCCCGGACCGCGAACCGGTGCAGGCCGCGGACCGCGCTGGCGGCCCGGGCCGCGGACGCCGCCGCCAGCGGCGGGTGGCCGTCCGCCCCGGCCCGCAGCCGGGCCACGTGCGCGGCGATCTCGGCCGGCCCGACCGCCGCCAGGTCCTCGACGCCGCCGGCGGCCAGCGTCGCCAGATACCGTTCCAGATCCCGGCGGTACGAGCTGAGCGTGTTCGCCGACAGCCCGCGCTCGACGGTGAGGTGGTCGAGGTAGCCGCGCACGGCACGGCGCAGTGCCGGCGACGGTTCGGGCCCGTCACCGGCCGGCTGCGGCGGCGCGGTCAGGCCGGCCCCCGGCCGCCCCGCGCGGCGGCGCCCACCCCCGGCGCCGCAGCGCCACCGGGCCACAACGCCGCAGCGCCACCGGGCCACAACGCCGCAGCGCCACCGGGCCACAACGCCGCAGCGCCACCGGGCCACAACGCCGGTCCCGGGCGGCTCATCCGAGGACGTCCGCCAGCGGCAGGGTGGCCATTCCGTGCGCGTCGGCGACCGGGCCGTAGGTGACCTGGCCGGCGTGGGTGTTCAGCCCGAGCGCGAGCGCCGGGTCGCGGCGCAGCGCCTCCCGCCAGCCGTGGTTGGCCAGTTCGAGGGCGTACGGCAGGGTGACGTTGGTCAGCGCGTACGTGCTGGTGTGCGGCACCGCACCGGGCATGTTCGCCACGCAGTAGAACAGCGAGTTGTGCACCGGGTAGACCGGGTCGTCGTGGGTGGTCGGCCGGGAGTCCTCGAAGCAGCCGCCCTGGTCGATCGAGATGTCCACCAGCACGCTGCCCGACTTCATCCGGGAGACCAGTTCGTTGCTGATCAGCGTCGGCGCCTTGGCACCCGGCACCAGCACCGCGCCGATCACCAGGTCGGCGTCGAGCACGGCCCGCTCGATCTCGTAGGTGTTCGACGCCACCGTCTGCAGGTGGCCCCGGTAGATGGCGTCGGCCTGGCGGAGCTGGCCGACCGCCCGGTCCAGCAGCAGCACCTCGGCCTGCAGGCCGAGCGCGATCGCGGCGGCGTTCCGGCCGGAGACCCCGGCCCCGATCACCACGGTCTTGGCGGCGTACACCCCGGAGACGCCGCCCATCAGCACGCCGCGCCCGCCGCCGGAGCGCATCAGGTGGTACGCACCCACCTGCGGGGCGAGCCGGCCGGCGACCTCGGACATCGGGGCGAGCAGCGGCAGCGACCGGTCGGGCAGCTCGACGGTCTCGTACGCGATCCCGACCACCTTCCGGTCGAGCAGCGCGTCGGTGCACGCCTTCGAGGCGGCCAGGTGCAGGTAGGTGAAGAGCACCTGCCCCTCGCGCATCCGGTGGTACTCCTCGGCGACCGGCTCCTTGACCTTCAGCACCAGTTCGGCGACGCCCCACACCTCGTCGGCGTCGCCCAGGATCGTGGCCCCGGCGGCGGCGAACTCGGCGTCGGTGATGGACGACCCGGCTCCGGCGCCGGTCTCCACGTACACCTGGTGGCCGGCACGGATGAACTCGTGCACCCCGGCCGGGGTGATGGCCACCCGGTACTCGCGGTTCTTGACCTCGCGCGGAATTCCGACCTTCACGATTCCGACACCTCTCTCCGGGGGCTACCGGCCCCGGCCGCGCGACGCGCGGTGGCTCCGTTGCCACCGCGTCCACCGTCCCGCCCGCGGAAGTCTAGGACCGGGGCGGCGCTCCGGCAGCCAGCATTGTGACAGCGGGTAACCGGCAACCTTGACGGTATGTCAGCCACGCTGATCCGGCGAACCGGCCGGGCCATTTGGGCGGTGGCGGTGGTCAGGGCAGCGGCGAGTCGGCGGGGCGGAGTCCGGCCCAGCCCTGATCCCGGGAGCGGGCCGCCGCCAGCACCCCGGCGACACAGGCCACGTTGGTGATCTCACCCGCCAGGACCATCGAGACCGCCTCGTCCAGGTCGACCCGGATCACCTCCAGCCCGGCCTCCTCGTCGCGCCGCTCGTGCCGCTGCTCGGGCGGCACCTCGGAGAGTTCCCGGGCCAGGAAGATCCGGATCAGCTCGTCCGAGTACCCCGGCGAGGAGTGCACGTCCACCAGCAGATCGAGCCGGCCGGCGACGAGATCCGCCTCCTCGGCCAGCTCCCGCAGCGCACCCGCCGGCAGCGCCTCACCCGCGACGTCGGTCAGCCCGGCGGGCAGTTCCCAGATCACCCGGCGCAGCGGGTGGCGGTACTGCCGGATCAGCACCGCCCGCCCCCGCTCGTCCAGGGCGAGCACCCCGACCGCCCCGACGTGCCGTACGTAGTCCCGGGGCACCACCCGGCCGCCCGGCATCGCCACCTGGTCGGTGACCACCGAGAAGACCTTGCCCCGGAACTGTTCCCGTCGCTCGCGCACCTCGTAGCCGTGCCCGTCGGCCCGACCGTTCACGCCCGCACCGCCGCCCCTCGACCCTGCACGCCAGCACCGCACTCCGACGCGTTCACGCCGGCACCACCACACCTCGACGGATGCACGCCGGCACCGCCACGCCTCGACGGGTGCACGCCGGCACCGCCGTGCCGGCCGGAGCACCGGTCACGACGACGAACCCGCCTTCGCCGACCGGACCTGCCCGTTGTGTCCGGCGGACCCCTCCGGCTCGGCGAGGTCCGCCAGCTCGGACCGCTCCGCGGCCAGCGTGGCAGCGCCGGCCCCCGCACCGGAAACCCCGGTGCCGGTCGACGCGGCACCGGCCCCCGGTGCCAGCTCCACCGGGAGCTGGTCCGCCGACGAGTACGCGACGACCGCACCGACGAACCCGGCGAACAGCGGGTGCGGCCGGGTCGGCCGGCTCTTCAACTCCGGATGCGCCTGGGTCGCCACGAAGAACGGGTGCAGCGACCGGTCCAGTTCGACGAACTCGACCAGCCGGCCGTCCGGGGAGGTACCGGAGATGTGCAGGCCCGCCTTGGTCAGCGCGTCCCGGTAGGCGTTGTTCACCTCGTACCGGTGCCGGTGCCGCTCGCTGACCTCGGTGTCCCCGTACGCCTGCGCGACCAGCGAGCCCTCGGTCAGCCGCGCCGGGTACGCGCCCAGCCGCATGGTGCCGCCCAGGTCACCCCGGCCGGCGACGATGTCCTCCTGGTCGGCCATGGTGGCGATCACCGGGTGCCGGGCCTTCTCGTCGAACTCCAGCGAGTTGGCGCCGTCCAGCCCGGCCAGGTGCCGGGCCACCTCGATGGTCATGCACTGGAGGCCGAGGCAGAGGCCGAGGATCGGGATGGCGTTCTCCCGGGCGTACCGGGCGGCGCCGATCTTGCCCTCGATGCCGCGTACCCCGAACCCGCCGGGGATGACGATGCCGTCGACACCGGCCAGCGCGGCCGCCGCGCCGGAGGCGGTCACACACTCGTCACTCGGCACCCAGTGCAACTCCACCCGGGCCCGGTGGCCGAACCCGGCGGCCCGGATCGCCTCGCTCACCGACAGGTACGCGTCGGGCAGGTCGACGTACTTGCCGACCAGCGCGACTCGGACGGTGTGGTGCGGGTGGTGCACCCGCTCCAGCAGGTCGTCCCAGCTCTGCCAGTCGACGTCCCGGAACGACAGCCCGAGCCGGCGCACCACGTACGCGTCCAGGCCCTCCCGGTGCAGCACCTTCGGGATGTCGTAGATGCTCGGCGCGTCCGGGGCGGCGATCACCGCCTCCCGGTCGACGTCGCAGTAGAGCGACAGCTTGTGCTTGAGCTTGTCCGGGATCTCCCGGTCCGAGCGGCAGACGATGGCGTCCGGCTGGATACCGATGTTGCGCAGTTGGGCGACCGAGTGCTGGGTCGGCTTGGTCTTCAGCTCCCCCGACGGCGCCAGGTACGGCACCAGCGACACGTGCAGGTAGAAGCAGTTGTCCCGGCCCAGGTCGTGCCGGACCTGCCGGATCGCCTCCAGGAACGGCAGCGACTCGATGTCGCCGACCGTGCCGCCGACCTCGGTGATCACCACGTCCGGGGTACGGCCGTCCTCGTCGGGATCGGCCATGGCCAGGATCCGGGCCTTGATCTCGTTGGTGATGTGCGGGATCACCTGCACGGTGTCCCCGAGGTACTCGCCCCGGCGCTCCTTCGCGATCACCTCGGAGTAGATCTGCCCGGTGGTGACGTTCGCCTTGCCGGAAAGCGCGCGGTCGAGGAACCGCTCGTAGTGCCCGACGTCGAGGTCGGTCTCGGCGCCGTCGTCGGTGACGAAGACCTCACCGTGCTGGAACGGGTTCATGGTGCCGGGGTCGACGTTCAGGTAGGGGTCGAGCTTCTGCATCACGACCCGAAGGCCCCGTGCCGTGAGGAGGTTTCCGAGGCTGGAGGCGGTCAGGCCCTTACCGAGTGAGGAGGCAACCCCACCGGTGACGAAAATGTGCCTGGTCGTCCGTACTGAAGGGGCCAAGGCCTGCTCCCGTGGTCGTCTGTCGCGGTCGTGCGAACCGGTGTCGGATCAACGAAGTGATCCACGCGATCCACGGGATTCCACGGTAACACCAACCTCGCCCGGTCCGCCGGGGGCACCCGGTTCCGCCGCAGGCCCGGCGCCGGTCAGCCGGCCGGTACCTCGGCCGACGGCTGTGCCGGCCCGGATTCCGCGGCACTGGCCGGCCGCTCGGCGGCGCTGCTCCCGCTCGCGGTAACACCGCCCGAGGCCGACACGGTGGTACCCGCCGACGCCTTCGAGGTGGCACCGCCCGAGGCCGACGCGGTGGCATCGCTCGGCCGGGAGTCGGGCCCCGACTCTCCGGCCGGGTCGGCCCCGCTGCACGCCATGACGGACACCTGGGGGGCGCCGACCTCGCGGTCGGGTGCCGGATCCGTGCCGGCGGTCGGCGGGGTCGAGCCGGGCCTGTCGTCCGGGCAGGGGCCGGTGGCCGGCATGGTCCGGTCGGTGGCGTGGTCCAGCACCCGCAACGCGGCCAGGGCGGCCATCGGCACGGCCAGCGCCGCCGCCGCACCCGCGACGTTGAGGGCGGACCCGCCGAGTAGGCCGGCGATCACCGCCGCAACCGGAATACCGGCCATTCCGCCCCGCATCGCCGGATAGATCCCGAACAGCCGCTTGAGCCCGCCCCACGGACGGAGCAGGGCGAACCACACCAGCACCGCGCCGACCAGCGCGAGGACGGTGAGCGGGCTTCCGGCCAGCGCGGCCAGGTTCGCCGCGCCGGAGCGGTGCACGGTCAGCCCGCTGGTGCCGTCGCCGACGGCGGTGAGGAAGCGGCCGAGGCTGCCCCGCTGGTCGAGCGGCTGCCGCAGGTCCATCACGACGAACCCGATGGTCACGGCCAGACCGGCGATGGCGGCCCAGGCGAGTCGGCCCAGGGTGAGCCAGCCGCCGGTACTGATCGCGGCGGCGATGCTCACCCCGGCGGTCAGCGCGACCGCGCCCACCGCGTCGGCGCCGAGGTAGGGGCTGCCCACCACGATCACCCCGAGCACGCCGACCAGCACCACCACGGCCGGCCGCCAGCTACGGCGTACCCGCTGGGCCAGCCAGGCCGCCGAGAGCAGGCTGCCGGCGATGAAGACCCCGAGCCCGACGACGCCGACGCCGGCGTACCGGCCGCCCTCCAGGGCCGAGTATCCGGTCACCCCGTTGAGTTGCAGGCGCGCCCCGGTGACCACGTCCGCACCGACGACCAGCGCGGCCAGCGCCGCCACGCTGCCCAGCGGCCAGAGGGTGCGCTGGTACGCCCGGGCGAGCCGCACCGCCGCGGTGGCCAGGCCGAGCACCACCGCGGTGACCAGCCCGAAGTAGACGCCGGCGTGCTCGCCCCGCCACCACGGAACGGCGTCCGCGACGAGCGCGGCCGGGATCGCCAGGGCGGCGCCGATGAGCAGTACCTCGACCGTCGCGACCACCTGCCGGGGCGCCGGGGCGGGTCCGGACGGCCCGGCGTCGCGCCGCGCCCGGCGCAGCAGTGGCAGTACGGCGACCGCGAGCAGGCACTGAAGCCCGGCCAGCAGCAGGAAGAACCACTCGGCCACCTGCTGCTGGGCCCGGGCCTCCCGGTCCGCGTCGGCGGGCGCCGCGATCGCCGTGCGCAGGTCGGCCGGGCGGCCGTCGACCACCACCGCCGGCTGGCCGATGAAGAGTCGCTCGGGTGCGGGGCGGCCCAGCGCCGCCAGCGCCGTGGGCGCCAGGTCGACCAGTTGCAGGTAGCCGTCCCGGCCGGTACTGCGCGAGGTCAGCCAGCCGCGTCCCCAGCCCGGGCCGTCCGCCACCGCGACGTGCAGCCGGGACGACCGGTCGGTGTCGGCGACGCCGGCCACCATCACCAGGGACCGTTCGGGCCGGGCCGCCAGCACCCGGGCCAGGATGGCGTCGGCGCGGCGGGCGGCGGCGGCCCGGACGGCGGGGTCGTCGCCGCTGACGGTGCCGAGATCGACGATGCTGAGTACGCAGCGGGAGAGCAGCTCCGTCGGATCGGGCGGCAGTTCCGCCGCGTACCGGTCGACCCGGCCGAACGGCCGGGCCGCGGCGACCGCGGCGCCCGGCCCGACCGCGACGGTGCAGCGGACCGATTCGGCCAGCGCCCCGGGCATGGTGCCCCAGCGCAGCTTGTCCTGGTTGTAGGTGACCGTCGCCCGCTGGTCGGGAAGGTTGGCGCTGATCCCGTCCGGCCGCTCGACGGTGAGATCCAACTCCGGGCACTGCTCGGCGACGACCGTACCGTCCCAGGCGGCGAAGTTGCCGGCGCCGAGGGTCTGCCAGCCGTCGACGGGGCAGGTCGGTTGCCGGGCCGACCGCACCGACAGCGAGCCGATGGCACCGTGCTCGGCCATCCGCCACAGCGTGGGGGTGTGCTGCGGATCGACGTCATCCCAGCGCAGCCCTGGTACCCCGGCCAGCAGCACGTAGTCGACGGTCTGTTCCGGCGTCCGGGTGGCTGGCCGGACGACGAGCGCGGCGACCCCGAGAGCCACCACCGCCGCGGTCAACAGCACGGGCACCAACCGGCGCAGCATCAGCCGCGCCCCGCCGACGACCCGGTCCCCCGCCCGGCGGAGGGCGGCCGGCCGCCCCCAGTCCGGTCGGGCCCCTCCGGTGCCGCGCCGTGCCCGGCCGGCCCCGGATCTGCGGAATCCGCCGCCGGGCTCTCCGGCCCGGCGGGGGTGGACCGGTTCGCGCCGAGTTCGGCGTAGAGCGCGGCGACGGCGGCGACGGTCTCCGCCTCGGTCGGCCACTGGGCGGCCCGTACGGTGGTCAGTTCGCCCAGTGCGGCTCGGCGGCCGGGATCGCCGAGCAGTGCCCGGACCGCCTCGTCCACCGCGTCCACGTCACCGGGCGGGATCAGTACGGCCGCCTCGCCGACCAGTTCGGGCACGCCGCCGACGGCGGTCGCCACCAGCGGTACGCCGGCCCGCAACGCCTCCTGGGCGAAGAGCTGCCGCGCCTCCCAGTCGCTGGTCACCACGGCCAGATCGGCTCCGGCCAGCAGGTCGGCCACGTCGGTCCGGTGCCCGAGCAGCGTCACCGGGGCCCGGGCGGTCGAGATCCGCGCGGCCAGTTGCAGATAGCTCGGGCCGCTGCCGGCGATCACCACCACCGGCGGCGGATCCAGGTCGCGCCACCGGGCGGCGGCGTCGACCAGCACGTCGTACCGCTTCTGCGGGTGCAGCCGGCCGACCGAGAGGATCAGCGGCTGCTCCGGGGCGACGCCGAACTCGGCCCGCACCGCCGAGCGGCTGCGGCGGGGCGCCGGCAGGGTGGGGGCGGCGACCGGGGCGAGCCGGGCGTCCCGGGCGCCGAGCGCGGCGGCCCGCTCGACCAGGTCGGCGGAGGCGCCGAGGCTGACCCGGGCCCGCCGGGCGACGATCCGCTCGGCCAGCCGGGAGAGCCGCCCGCGCAGCCCGCTGGCGAGTACGGCGTTGTGCCAGGTCACCACGACCGGAGCGGACGGGCGGGCGAGCACCGCCACCAGGCCGGCCCGCAGGCCGTGCGCGTGCACCACGTCGACCGTTCCGGCCAGCGCCCGGCGCAGCGCCGTGACCGCCCGCGCGTCGGCCGGGGTGGGGCTGGCCGGGATCTCCACCGGTACGAACCGGGCACCGGCGGCGGTGAAGTCGAACTGCTCCTGGGTCGCGGCCGGACCGCAGACGGTGACCGCCATTCCGGCCCCGACCAGGCCCCGGGCGAGCGAGGCGACGTGTTGACCCACGCCGCCGGTGCTGGAGGCGAGCACCAGGGCCACCGCGCCGGCCCGCCCGACGGTGGCCGTCGGTCCCGGCATGTCCGGTTCGGCGCGGTCCCCCGGTCGAGCCGGCCCAAGCTCGCTCACCGCGACACCCGCTCCTTCCCGTCGTCCTCGCCCGGGTCGGCCGCGTCCGGCCGGTCCCCGCGATCCGTCTCCGTCCCGTCCCGCCGCCGCGATGCCGCCGGCCCGCCCCGGTGGGTCAGGGCCAGCACACCGCGCAGCCGTCCGCGCAGGGTCGCCAGCAGCGGCCGAACGTCGTGCCGGTCCAGCGGATAGGCGACCGCGACGAAAGCGGCGCCCACGGCGACTCCGGACAGCATGCCCTGCACGAGTGCGTCGACTCGCGCCGGGGTACCACCCCCGAAGCCGGGCAACCGGTGCGCACACAGCGCGCCGACCACCGCCGCGACCGCTCCGGCGAGCAGTCCGACCAGCGCTGACCTGGTAAATCCGGTCAACGCGGCCGGACCGGCGCTGCGCCGGACCGCGACCACCAGCAGCACCCCCAACACCAGCATGCCGACCGAGTTCGCCACCGCGACCGCGAACACCCGATAGTCAACCGGGAAGGCGGCGGAGAGCCCCACGGCGGCGAACGGCACGACGAGCCAGCCGGCCAGGGTGGCGGTGGCCGCCGGCCGGGCGGCACCGCGCGCGTACAGGGCCCGGGTGAGCACCGCGAAGAGCCCGTAGCCGAGCAGGCCCGGTGCGAACCCGGCGACGGCGGCCACCTGGGCCGGCCCGCTGCCCGGCCAGAAGAACCGGGCCACCGGTTCGGCGGTGCCGATCAGCGCCGCCGTGCCGAGGCAGCTGAACAGCAGCACCCGGCGGGCGGTCGGGGCCAGCGTGGCGCGGTATCCCGGCTCGTCCCCGGCGGCGTGCGCGGCAGCCAGGTTCGGGTACGCCGCGACCGCGAGTGGGACGGCGAGCACCGCCCAGGGCAGCAGGTACACCGTCTGGGCAAGGTTGAACACCACCTCCGCACCGGTCGGCCCGCCGCTGAGCTGACGCAGGCTGACCAGCAGGGCGACCTGCTGGCCGATCACCGTCACCGCCCCGGCCAGGGCGAGCCCGCCGATCCTGGCCCGGGCGTCGGCGGAGAACGCGTACCCGAACCGGGGTCGCAGGTGCAGCCGGCGCACCGGGACGATCAGCGACAGCGAGAGCACCACGACGCCGAGGGTGGTGCCGGCGGAGAGGATCAGCTCGCCGTCCCGCCCGACTCCGGCGATGGTGGGCCGCACTCCCTCGACCGCGGCGAACGCCAGGTAGACCCCGATCACCGTCACGCTGGACAGCAGCGGCGCGATCACCGGCCAGGCGAACCGCCGGTACGACTGGAGCACCCCGGTCAGCACGATGCCGATCCCGTACAGCGGCAGTTGCGGGGCGAAGACCCGGAGCATCCGCGCGCCGGCCTCGATCTCGGCGGTGCTGCGGTGGTCCGAGATCAGCCCGACGATCGGTTCGGCGAGCAGCGCCACCGCGACCGCCAGCGGCACCAGCAGGCTCACCGTCCAGGTGAGCAGCGCCCCGGTGGTCGCCGACACCGCCGCCCGGTCACCGGCGGCGACCGCACCGGCCAGCAGCGGTACGACGAGACTCGCCAGTGCCCCACCGGCGACGATCTCGAAGACGATGTTCGGGACGCTGTTCGCCACCACGTACATGCCGCCGAGGTCGCTGGAGTCGCCCATCATCCAGGTGAAGACCCCGGTACGCCCGAACCCGGCCAGTCGACTGGCCACGGTGAGTACGGCGATCAGCGCGGCGGCGCCGGCCACCCGCCCGGCGCCGACCAGGGGTGCCGGCCTGCCCACCTCAGGAGTGTCGCCGGCCCAGGGCGTCCAGTTCGCGCAGCCCCGGGGTGTTCTGGATCACCTGGGTGAAGCTGACCTTCTCGCTGGCGGCGGTGAGCGCGGTGATCACGGCGAGTGTCCCGGCCCGCCCCACCGGCCCGGTACGGGCGGCCAGCGCGACGCCGAGCAGCGCGCCGAGGGCGTTCGCCCCGCTGTCGCCGAGCATCACCTGTTCGTCGAGATCGGCCGGGAGCAGCGCGGCGGCAGCGCCGACCGGCCCGGCGGCGAGCCCACCGGTCGGGCCGGGCAGCAGCGGCGTGCCGAGCAGCACACCGGACTTGAGGGCCCGTCCCGGCCGCAGGTCGAGCAGGTTGACCAGGTTCGCGGTGCCGGCGATGACGCCCGCGCCGAGCAGCAGGTCGACCATGTTGGCGGCGCGTCCGGCGCGGCGGCGGCCCGGGTGGGACCGGACGGTCGGGTCGGCGGCGAGCAGGGCGGCGGCGGCCAGGCCGGCCGCGCCGACCCCGGCGATCTTGACGACCCCGCTGGTCACCCGCCCCTCGCGGAGCGCGGCGAGGTGTCCGGCGAAGCCCTTGGCGGTCTTCTGCTCGGGCCGGGCGCCGACCACGTCGTCGTAGAGCCCGACGGCTCCGCAGGAGAGGCCGGCGACCAGGGCGGCGGCGCCGGCCGGGCGGCTCGGGGCGCCCGCGGCGGCACCCGCGGCCGCTCCGGCGGCGAGCGCCGGGCCGGCGGCGAGGGTGACGGTGCGGCCCCGGAAGTTGGTACGGCGCAGCCCGGCGGCCCACGGGCCGGCGAGCACCCCACGCAGGGCGGCACCGGCGATGAGCATGCCGACGCCGAGCGCGCGGGCCCGGGCGCCCCTGGACCGGGCGGTCACTCGGGCATTTCCGGCAGCAGCGACTCGGCACCCGCGCCGACGCCGTACGCGCCGGCCTGCTTCTGGATGATCTGCCGGACCAGCGCCAGCGCGGTGACGAGCTGCCCCTGCACGGTGTTGGTGTTGTCGACGGTGGAGATCGTCTTGGACAGCGCGGGATCCCGGCGTACCTCGGCGACCAGGTTGCCGCCGCTGCTGCCGTTGCCGGCGACCACGATCGCCCCGGCCTTGTCGAGCTGCTCGGCGAGCTGCACCACCGACCGGTCCTTGCGGGTCGCGTCCCGGTCGACGTACGGCGGACCGCTGACCACCACGACCGCCTCGGCGGAACCGGTGATCTTGTCGGGCACGTTGAGGTAGCCCTCTTCGCTGTAGTCGTCCAGCACCGAGCGCCGGTCGGCGTCGGTCACCGGCGAGCCGCCCTCCGGACGGTCCAGCAGGGCGCTGGCCAGCAGGGCGCTGGACTTCTCCACCCCCTCGCTGCTGGGCAGTCCGACGTCCGGGACGGTGGGTCTGGCCGCCTTCGCCGCGACGCCGAGCAGCAGTACGCTGCTGTCCGGGTCGAGGAACTTCTCCTGTACGTCGATCCGCCCGGTGACCGAGGCGCCGCCCAGCCGGAGCATCTCGACAACCCCGTCGACCTGGTCCTGCCCGCTCGGCAGCACGATGACCAGGACGCGCCGGCCGGCGAGGGTGCCCTTGAGCATGTGCGGCGCCGCCTCCCGGACGAAGTCCTCCTCGCGCTGGACCTCGGTCTCCAGGTTGTTCACCGACTCGCGGAGCTGCTCGTTGTGCTTGCCCAGCGCGTTGACCCGATCCTTGAGCGAGTCGGCGACCGGACCGTTCAGCGCCGCGGTACCCACCACCAGACCGATCGCCAGGGCGAGAAACACCGCGGTCAGCGAGACCACGTGGTACCGGAAATTGATCACGACAAGAGCCTCTTGATCATCATTCGGGGCCGGGAGGACACCAGCACGGGGCTAGAAGAGCTGTCCAAGCTGGAATACGACATTGTCCCACCACTCGGAGGCGACCCCGAGGTAAGCCTTTCCGACGGTGGAGACGGCGACCGCGGACGCCATCGCGGCCAGCGCCGAGAGCACCAGCAGCAACAGCGACGACCCGGAGATGCTCTGCCGGTAGAGCCGGCTCACCCCCTTGGCGTCGACCAGCTTGCCGCCGACCTTGAGCCGGGTCAGGAAGGTGGAGGCCATGCCGCCCCGGCCCTTGTCCAGGAACTCGACCAGGGTGGCGTGGGTGCCGACCGCGACGATCAGCGAGGCGCCCTTGCCGTCGGCGAGCAGCATCGCCAGATCCTCGCTGGTGGCCGCGGCCGGGAAGGTCTGTGCCGTCACGCCGAGCCCGTTCACCCGGGCCAGCCCCGGCGCCCGCCCGTCCGGGTAGGCGTGCACGATCACCTCGGCGCCGCACCGCAGCACGTCGTCGGTGACCGAGTCCATGTCGCCGATGATCAGATCGGGGGTGTAGCCCGCCTCCACCAGCGCGTCCGCGCCGCCGTCCACGCCGATCAGCACCGGCTTGAACTCCCGGATGTACGGGCGCAGCACGTCGAGGTCGGCCTTGTAGTCGTAGCCCCGGACCACGATCAGGCAGTGCCGGCCCCGGATCGGCGTCTCGACGTCCGGCACACCGACCCCGTCGAGCAGCAGCTCCCGCTCCTGCTTGAGGTATTCCATGGTGTTGGCGGCGAACGCCTCCAACTGCACCGACAGCCCTTCCCGGGCGTCGGACATCGCCTTGGCCACCGATTCGGCGTCCTGCCGGCTGCCGTGCCCGACCGGCTCGTCGTCGAGCAGCACGGTGTTGCCGTCGATCCGGACGGTGTCGCCCTCCCGGATCTGCTGGAAGATGCTCTCGCCGAGGTCGTCGAGGAGGGGGATGCCCGCCTTGATCAGCACTTCCGGGCCGAGGTTCGGATAGCGGCCGGAGACCGAGGGCTTGGCGTTGAGCACCGCGGCGACGCCGACCGCGACCAGCGAGTCGGCTGCCACCCGGTCCAGGTCGACATGGTCGATCACCGCGATTTCGCCCGGACGCAGCCGGCTGACCAGGCGCTTCGTCCGGCGATCGAGGCGCGCGGTGCCGACGACTTTGCCCGGTTCCGCGCTCCGGGCCCGGCGCAACGTGGGTAAACGCATCCCAACCATCCTGGCATGTGAGGCAGAGCTTTCTGTCGCGACATGCCTGAGCAGGGCCGCCACCCCAAGGGAACCACATTCCTACCCGGCCGGGTGTGGTCGGCGTCACACCGTTCGCTTCGGTACCACGGATCGTGACCGCCAGGGGCACGTTCCGCCGCGCGGTGCCGCAGCCTCAGGAGCGTCGTTCCCGGGCAGCCACGGCCAGAAGTTCCTCGGCATGGGCGATACCCAGATCGGAGTCCGGCAAACCGGCGAGCATCCGGGCCAGCTCCCGGGCCCGGTCGGTGTCCTCCACCACCCGTACCCCACTGGTCGTCACCGCACCGCCGGTGTCCTTGGCCACCACCAGGTGCCGGTCGGCGAACGCGGCCACCTGGGGCAGGTGGGTCACCACCAGCACCTGGTGGCTGCGGGCCAGCCGGGCCAACCGGCGGCCGATCTCCACCGCCGCCTGCCCGCCCACCCCGGCGTCGACCTCGTCGAAGACCAGCGTGGGCGGCCCGCCGGAGCCGGCGAAGACCACCTCGATGGCGAGCATCACCCGGGACAGCTCACCTCCGGAGGCACCGCGTTGCAGCGGCAGCGACGGGGCGCCCGGATGGGCCAGCAGCCGCAGTTCGACCTCGTCCGCCCCGTCCGGACCGACCCCGACCTCGACCCCGTCGACGGTGAGCGTCGGCTCCGCCTTGCCGGCCGGCCGAGGCAGCACCGCCACCTCGATCCGGGCGTGCGGCATCGCCAGCCCGGCCAGCTCGACGGTCACCTGCTCGGCGAACCGGGTGGCCGCCTCGCGGCGGGCCGCCGAGAGCCGGCCCGCCAACTCGGCCACCTCGCCGGCCAGCCGCTGCCGCTCCCGGTCCAACTCGTCGAGGAGTTCGTCGGAGGTGTCCAGCTCGGACAGCCGGGTCCGGGCCCGGTCCGCCCAGGCGATCACCCCGTCGACGTCGTCGGCGTACTTGCGGGTCAGGCCGCGCAGCGCGGCCCGGCGCTCGTAGATGACCTGCAACCGGGCCGGGTCGGCGTCCAGCGCCGCGAGGTAGCCGGACAGCTCGGCCGCGATGTCGCCGACCAGCGTGGCGACCTCCTCCAGCCGCACCGACAGGTCGCCGAGGGTCCGGTCCACCCCGGCCTGCGCCTCCAGCGTCCGGCGGGCGTGCCCGAGCAGGGTGGTCACGTCGGCCATCTCGTCGGTCGGCTCGGCGGCACCCGCCACGCAGTGCTGCGCCGTCTGCGCGGCCGTACGCAGCCCCTCCGCGTGCTCCAGCCGCTGCGCCTCGGCCTTGAGCTCCTCGTCCTCGCCCGGCTGCGGGTCGACCCGGGTGATCTCGTCCAGACCCAGCCGCAGCAGATCGGCCTCTTGGTTGCGCTCCCGCGCGTTGCGCCGCCGGTCGGCCAGGTCGTCGGAGACCCGCCGCCACCGGGTGTACGACTCGCGCAGACTCTCCAGCAGCTTCTCGTGCTCCGGCCCGCCGAACCGGTCCAGCGCGGCCCGCTGCTCGGCCGGCCGGAGCAGCCGGAGCTGGTCCGACTGGCCGTGTACGGCCAACACCTGCTCGCCCACCTCGGCCAGCATCGACACCGGCATGCTGCGGCCGGCCACGTGCGCCCGCGACCGCCCCTCCACGGTGACCGTACGGCTGAGCAGCACCGACCCGTCGTCGTCCGGCTCACCGCCCGCATCCACCACCCGGGCGTGCACCGCCGTCGCGGCGGTGCCGGTCAGCCGCAGCCGCCCCTCCACCACCGCCCGACCCGGATCGGCCCGCACCCGGCCGGCGTCGGCCCGCCCGCCAAAGAGCAGGCCGAGACCGGTCACCACCATTGTCTTTCCGGCGCCGGTCTCGCCCGTGATGACGTTCATGCCGCGAGTCAGCGGCAGTGTGGTGTCCTCGATGACGCCCAGTCCGGTGATGCGCAGCTCTTCCAGCACAGCCACCGACAGTAGTAGCGGGCCCCGACACTTGACCACCCGGCGCGCATTCCGATTGGCGCCCGGCCGCCCAGCCGTCTGTCGCCGTCAGCGGCGGTTGCCCCGCCAGCCCTGCACCGGCAGGCCGAACTTCGCCACCAGCCGGTCGGCGAAGTGCCGGGCGCGCAGCCGGACGACCCGCACCGGCAGCGCACCCCGCTGCACGGTGACCCTGGCTCCGGGCGGCAGGTCGTAGACCCGGCGGCCGTCGCAGCAGAGCACCGCCAGGGTGGTGAACGGGTCCACCGTGATGGTGAAGGTCGCCGTCGGTGCGGTGACGATCGTCCGGCTGAACAGCGCGTGCGCGCTGATCGGCACCAGCAGCAGCGCCTCCACCTCCGGCCAAACCACCGGGCCACCGGCCGAGAAGGCGTACGCGGTGGAGCCGGTCGGGGTCGCGCACACCACACCGTCGCAGCCGTACCGGGACAGTGGCCGGCCGTCGACGTCGACGAGCAGTTCGAGCATCTGGGCCCGCTCGCCCTTCTCCACGCTCGCCTCGTTGAGCGCCCACGACTCGATCACCGGGCCGCCCTCGAACTCGGCCCGGACGTCGAGGGTGAGCCGCTCGTCCACTGTGTAGTTCCGGTCCACGACGTCCCGGACCGCCTGGTCCAGGTCGTCGATCTCGGCCTCGGCGAGGAAGCCGACCTTGCCGAGATTGATTCCGAGCAGCGGCGCCTTCGCCGGCCGGGCCAGGTCGGCGGCGCGCAGGAAGGTGCCGTCGCCGCCGAGCGCGAAGACGATCTCGGCGCCCTCGGCCGCGCCGAGCAGGCTCACCGGGGTCACCCCGGGCAGGTCCAGGTCGTCGGCCTCCTCGGCCACCACCCGGACCTCGAAGCCGGCCTGGATCAGGTCGGCCGCGACCGTACGGGCGTGCTCGGTGCTCCGCCGCCGTCCGGTGTGCGTGACCAGCAGTGCCGTCCGGGTCATCGGGCTCCCTCCCGCGCCACGGCCGGGCCGGTCGGCCCGGTCGTCACCACCGCTCGCACCAGCTCCTCGTCCGGCGGCGGCGCGTCGGCGCGCAGCCAGACGAAGAACTCCACATTGCCGCTCGGCCCCGGCAGCGGGCTGGCCACCACGCCGGCCAGGCCGAGTCCGAGCCCGCCGGCCGCGTCGGTCACCGCGAGCACCGCCTCGGCCCGTAGCTGCGGATCGCGTACCACCCCACCGCTGCCCACCCGTTCCTTTCCGACCTCGAACTGCGGCTTGACCATCAACACCAGGTCGCCGTCCGGGGCGGTGCAGCGGGCCAGCGCCGGCAGCACCAGGCGGAGCGAGATGAACGACAGGTCCGCGACGGTGAGGGTCACGGTGCCGCCGATGGTGTCGGGCGTCAGGGTACGCACATTCGTGCGCTCGAATACCCGGACCCGCTCGTCGGAGCGGATGCTCCAGGCCAACTGGCCGTAGCCGACGTCCACCGCCACCACCTCGGCGGCACCGGCCCGGAGCAGCACGTCGGTGAAACCGCCGGTCGACGCCCCGGCGTCCAGGCAGCGCCGGCCGGCGACGTCCAGCCCCTCGGGGGCGAACGCCGCCAGCGCGCCGGCCAGCTTGTGTCCGCCCCGGGAGACGTACTCGGTGCTCGGGTCCTCGCCGAGCACCCGGACCGGATCCGCCGGGTCCACCATCGCGGCCACCTTGTGTGCCCGTACCCCGCGGACCTGCACCCGCCCGGACTCGACCAGCGCCGCGGCCTGTTCCCGGGACCGGGCCATCCCACGGCGGACGAGTTCGGCGTCGAGCCGGGTACGACGTGCCATCGAAGTTCTCCGAGGGGACTGGGCTCACGCCTGGTCGATGGTGGCGAGGGTTTCCCGCAGGGTCTGGTGCGCCGCCTCGTACTGGGCGATCTGGTCGGCCGGCGGCAGGTTCGCGGCGTTCGCCATCGCCTGCAGCACCGCGTCCACGGCAGGATGGCCGGAGCCGCCGCCGTCCGGGCCGGTCGGCTCACCGGCCGGATCGCTCCATCCGCCGGCCGGTGCCGGGCCGGGAACGGGCCGTGCCGCCGCTGAGGGAGGCGGAGCCGGCCGGAACGGCCCCGGTACGGGTACCTGACTCATGCCGCCCCTCCGCTCCGCCCGGTCGCCAGCCGGGCCCGGTGCGCGACGGAGGTCATGCCGCACCGCTACCCGGTGCCGGCGACCGCTTGGCCACGGCCTTGCCCGGGGTCGACTTCTTCGTGGCCACCGCCTTGCCGGCGGCGGCCTTCTTCGCCACCGCCTTCTTCACCACCGCCTGCTTGGCGACCGTCTCGGGCGCGGCGGCCTTCTGCCCGGCGACCTTCTTGGCGGCGACCTTCTTCGCCACGGCCTTCTTCGCGATGGTCTTCTTGGCGACGGCCTTCTTGGCGACGGTCTTCTTCGCCACCGCCTTCTTGGCCAGCGCGCCGGTCCCGGCCGGCACACCCGGCGCCGGCGGCCGAACGCCGCCCGCCGTCGTCGCGGTCGCCGCCGCACCGGCGGTGCCACCCGGCGCCGCCGCCCGTGCCGCGGACAGTTCCCGCTCCAACCGGGCGACCCGGTCGGTCAGCGCCGTGACCTCGTCCGCCGTGGCCAGCCCGACGGCGGCGAGGGTACGGTCGATCTCGACCCGGATGATCCGGATCAGCGCCTCCCGGTTGGCCATCCCGGTGGAGACCAGTTCCTCGGCCATGGTCTGCAGTTGGGCGGCCGTGGCACCGCTGGAGCCGACCAGTTTCCTGGCGGCGGCCTGGGCGCGCTTCTTCGACGCCTCCGTCAGCCCGAGGGCCAGCTCAAGGTAGGCCCGCCACGCATCCTGCATACCCCGGTCCTTTCGCGGGTGCCGACAGTTCAGGTTGTCACGCTACCGGGCGCCCCGACCCGCCCAGTGCGGTACGGTGCCCGGGGGACGGGCGTGGCGTGATGCGAGGGGGCACGACGATGGCGACCGTGGACGAGTGTCGGCAGGCGTTGCACGATTTGGCGGCCCGGATGGACGCCAACGCCGACAAGGTACGCAAGCAGGTTGATCTCGATCGCACCCTGGCGTGCCGGATCACCGACCTGGGCACGGCGTTCCACGGCCGGCTGACCGGCGGACGCCTGATCGACCTGGCCGACGGTGACGACCCGAAGGCGAAGATCGCGCTGAGCACCACCAGTGACGACCTGATCCGTCTCGTCCGGGGCGAACTGGACGTGCCGAAGGCGCTCGCCTCCCGGCAGATGTCGATCAACGCCAACCCGTTCGACCTGCTCAAACTCCGCAAGATGCTCTGAACCCGTCGGGCGGTCGGCGCCTCGCCCGCGACGCGTCCCGGCTGCCCGTCCCGGGTACCGGCCCTGCACCGAGCCAACCGCCCGGGAACCCGCACCCGCCCGGTACGCACTCCGGCTCGGCAGTGGGTCCGGGCGGTTGCCTCAGCGCAGCAGACCGAGTTCCCCGAGGGCCTTCCGGGCCGCCTCGGATCCCGGCTCGACCTCGTCGACCGGTACTCCCGACCAACTGGCCGCACAGAGCGCGGCCAGCGCCCCCAGGCTCGACCCCTCCCCGCTGAGCACCGTCGGCCCGCCGTCGACCACCTGCCAACCGGCGCCGGCGGGATCGGCGGGATCGGCGGTCAACCGGGCGACCCGGGCCGGGTCGAAGAGCCCGCCCAGGTCGCTCGCCACGAAGTCCGGCCGGGCCGACGGCGCCGCATGCAGCAGGTCGATCGGCGCCGACACCCCGGTGAGTACCAGCAGACTTTCCATCCCGGCCCGGACCGCGCCCTCGATGTCGGTGTCCAGCCGGTCGCCGACCGCGAGCGGGCGGGCCGCGCCGAACCGCCGGGCGGCGGCGGTGAACAGGGCCGGCTCCGGCTTGCCGACCACCACGTCGGGGTCGCGGGCCAGCGCGGTACGCACCGCCGCGACCAGCGAGCCGTTCCCGGGTACCGGACCGCGGGCGGTCGGCAGCGTCCGGTCGGTGTTGGTGACGAACCAGTCGGCACCGGCCCGTACCGCGAGAGCCGCCTCGGCGAGGTCCGCCCAGCCGACCTCCGGCCCGTAGCCCTGCACCACCGCCACTGGCGCGTCCTCCAGCCGGGAGACGGGGCGCAGCCCGACGTCACGTACCTCGGTCCGCAGCGCCTCCGCACCCACCACCAGCACCGGGGAGTCCGGCGGAAACCGGTGGGCCAGCAGTTCCGCCGCGGCGGCCGCGGAGGTGAGCACCTCCTGCGGCCGCACGGCGAGCCCCATCCCGGTGAGCAGCGCGGCAACCTCGTCGGCGCGCCGGGAGGCGTTGTTCGTCGCGTACGCCAGCGGCTTGCCCTCGGCGTGCAGCCGGCCGACCGCCGCGACCGCCGTCTCGATCGGCCGGTCGACGAGATACACCACGCCGTCCAGATCGAAGATCACCAGGTCGTACCCGTCGACCAGCCGGCCTCCCGGCGAGGAGTCGCTCACGATTCGGCGCCACGCACGGGACGGGCCCCCGGGCCGGCGTCGGCCGCAGGAGCCTCCGCCGCAGCAGACTCCGCCGCGACCGGCTCCTCGTCAGGACCGTCCAGGTCACCCGGCGCGGCCTTCGCGTCCTCGTCGACGTCGGCGTTCGCACCCACGTCGGCGTCCGCATCCGCGTCCGGGTTCACGTCGGCGTCGGCGTCGGCCATCGCGTCCCCGTCCGCGTCCGCCGGGGTCGTCTCGGCGGCTACCGTCGGCGCGTCCTCGTCCGCCAACCCCGCCTCGCCGACCGGCTGAGCGCCCTCATCGTCGTCCTCGTACTCGTCGTCGTACTCGTCTTCGTCGTCGTCACGGTCCGCACGGGCGACCTCGTCGTCGTCCTCGTCGTCCTCCAGATCACCGTCCCGGTCGGCGGAGCCGTCGTCCGGGGCTGCGGCGTCGGCGTCCGCCACCCGGTCGGACTCACCGTCGGTCGCGTCGTCGTCCTCGTACTCGTCGCCCTCCAGGACGACACCGTCGAGTTCCAACAGCCGCTCGGCGGCATCGGTCTCACCGAACTCGTCGGCCTCGGCGGCCCGGACGAACCACTCCCGTGCCTCTTCCCGCCGGTTCACCCCGAGCAGCGCGTCGGCGTACGCGTAGCGCAGCCGGGCCGTCCACGGCTCGGTCGGCACGGCGGTCAGCTCACGTACCTGGAGCATCGCCACCGCCGCCTCGCCCTGGCCCATGTCGGCACGGGCTCCGGCCGCCACGATCAACAACTCCACCGCCCCGGCCTGGTCCAGCGACTCGCGGTCGGCGCCCCGGTAGAGGTCGATCGCCCGCTCCGGACGCCCGAGCGCCCGCTCACAGTCGGCAAGCACCGCCAGGTGGGTCTGCCGTCCGCTCATCCGGTGGTACGTGCGCAGCTCGGCGATCGCGGTCTGCCACTCACCCGCCCGGTACGCCGCCAGCCCCACCGCCTCCCGTACGGCCGAGATCCGGGCCGCCAGGCGCCGGGCGGCGAGCGCGTGCTCCAGAGCCAGGTTCGGCTCGTCGTCGATCAGCGCTCCGGTCGCGACGAGGTGCCGCGCCACCGTCTCGGCCACCGGCTTGGCCAGGGAGAGCAGTTCGGCCCGGACCGCACTGTCGAGATCCGTGGCGACGATCTCCTCCGGCAGGGCCGGGGCGGCGGGTTCCCGGGCGGCGTCGCCCGGCCTGCCGGACCGGTCGCCCCGGTCGCGTCGATTCGTACCCTCGGTACGGGGGTAGCCGCCTGCTCCCGCGCCGGGGGTGCCGTTCCGGCCCGACTGGCCGGCCCCCTGTCGGGGCTTCCAGTCCCGCCGGCCCTCGTCGGCACGGCCACGGTCGGCGCGGTCACCGCCCGACCGGACGCCCTCCCGGGCGCCGCTCCGGTCGTCCCGGTCCGGCCTGCGGAAACCGCCACGGTCGCCGTCACGCGCACCGTCCCGGTCCGAACCCCGGAAGCCTTCCCGGCTACGGTCGCCAGATCCACGACGACCCGCGTCGTCGCCGAAGCGCCGTCCGCCGTCCCGCGCTGCGCCACGCTGGTCACCGCCGCCCGACGGTCCGCCACGGTAGCCGCCGCCGCGCCCCGCGTCGCCGCCGGAACCCGCGCCCGAGCGCCCCCGGTAACCGCTGTCGCCCCGGTAGCCGCCGTCCCGTCGGTCATCGCCCCGCCGCGCGTCGTCGCGGTAGCCGCCACCTCGCGAGTCGCGACCACCGCGTCGGTCGTCGCCGAAGCCGGGCCGGGAGCCGCCCCGGAAACCACCGCTCTCGCCCCGGAAGCCGCCGCGCCGGTCATCACCACCGGAACCGCCGCTCCGGCCCTGGTAGCCACCCCCGCGCCGGTCATCACCACCGGAACCGCCGCTCCGGCCCTGGTAACCGCCGCCGCGCCGGTCATCACCGCCGGAACCGCCCCGGTAACCGCCGGTACGTCGGTCGTCGCTGCGCCGGGCGTCGTCGCGGTAACCGCCGCCACGCGAATCACGGTCGTCCCGCCGGCCGTCCCGGAAGTCACCGCCCCGCGGGTAGTCGGTACGGGCGCCGCGGTCGAAGCCGTCCCGTCGTCCGGACTGGTAGCCGCCCTCGCGGTAGCCACCGTCCCGGTTGCCGTCACGCGGGCCCGTGCCGGCCGGACGGTAACCCTGGCGCCCCTCCGAACGGCCCGGGCCGAAATCGTCGTCCCGGCGTCCGCCGCTGCGGTAGCCGCCGCCCTGCCGGTCGTCGCCGCGGGCCGGCCGGTAGCCACCGGACCGCCGCGCGTCGTCTCCGAACCGCCCGCCACCGCTCGTACGGTCGCCCCGGAAGTCGCGATCACCCCGGGAGTCCCGGTCGCCCCGGAAGTCGCGATCACCCCGGGAGTCCCGGTCGCCCCGGAAACCGCCGCCACGTCGGTCGTCACCACCGGACCGGTAGCCACCGCCAGCAGCACGGCCGTCCCGGTAGCCGGCGCCGTCGCGAGGAGCCGGACGGTCACGACGCTCGCCCTCGCGCGGAGCGGGGCGGTCGCGACGGTCGCCCTCACGGCCGTCGGTGCGACGACCCCCACTCGGATAGCCGCCCCGGTCACCAGCGGTGCCGGACGAATCGCGGTCCCCGCGATAGGGCGGACGCCCGTCACGACGCGTGGAAGCGTCCCGGCCGCCTCCTCGGCGGTCCGGACGGTCGTCTCGACGGCGCGGGCGGTCTCCGCCATGCGCTCCTGAACTCACGGGTACATCCTTCCTCATGGCGGGATCGCCGAAACACGCAGCGCAGGGCCACCCCGACCGGGGTGGCCCTGCGAACTAAGATGTCCGGCGGCGTCTTACTCTCCCACACCCTCCCGAGTGCAGTACCATCAGCGCTGGAAGGCTTAGCTTCCGGGTTCGGAATGTAACCGGGCGTTTCCCCTCCGCCATAACCGCCGTAACCCTATCAACAACACAAACAACAACCCCACCCACACGAGGGGCACACCGTTGTTCGTTTGCTGTGAATCACACAGTGGACGCGTAGCAACTTTGTAGTCAAGTCCTCGGCCTATTAGTACCGGTCAACTGAACCAGTTACCTGGCTTACATCTCCGGCCTATCAACCCAGTCGTCTCACTGGGAGCCTTACCCCCATCACTGGGGTGGGATACCTCATCTCGAAGCAGGCTTCCCGCTTAGATGCTTTCAGCGGTTATCCCTCCCGAACGTAGCCAACCAGCCGTGCCCCTGGCGGGACAACTGGCACACCAGAGGTTCGTCCGTCCCGGTCCTCTCGTACTAGGGACAGCCCTTCTCAAGTATCCTACGCGCACGGCGGATAGGGACCGAACTGTCTCACGACGTTCTAAACCCAGCTCGCGTACCGCTTTAATGGGCGAACAGCCCAACCCTTGGGACCTGCTACAGCCCCAGGATGCGACGAGCCGACATCGAGGTGCCAAACCATCCCGTCGATATGGACTCTTGGGGAAGATCAGCCTGTTATCCCCGGGGTACCTTTTATCCGTTGAGCGACACCGCTTCCACACGCAAGTGCCGGATCACTAGTCCCGACTTTCGTCCCTGCTCGACCCGTCAGTCTCACAGTCAAGCTCCCTTATACACTTACACTCAACACCTGATTGCCAACCAGGCTGAGGGAACCTTTGGGCGCCTCCGTTACATTTTAGGAGGCAACCGCCCCAGTTAAACTACCCACCAGACACTGTCCCTGAACCCGATAAGGGCCCGAAGTTAGATACCCAAACCAACCAGAGTGGTATTTCAAGATTGCCTCCACCCATACTGGCGTATGGACTTCACCGGCTCCCACCTATCCTACACAAGCTAATTCAGATACCAATGTCAAGCTATAGTAAAGGTCCCGGGGTCTTTCCGTCCTGCCGCGCGTAACGAGCATCTTTACTCGTACTGCAATTTCGCCGGGCCTGTGGTTGAGACAGTGGGGAAGTCGTTACGCCATTCGTGCAGGTCGGAACTTACCCGACAAGGAATTTCGCTACCTTAGGATGGTTATAGTTACCACCGCCGTTTACTGGCGCTTAAGTTCTCAGCTTCGCCCCCGAAAGAGCTAACCGGTCCCCTTAACGTTCCAGCACCGGGCAGGCGTCAGTCCATATACATCGAATTACTTCTTCGCATGGACCTGTGTTTTTAGTAAACAGTCGCTTCCCCCTGCTCTCTGCGGCCATACAACGCTCCACCCGCAAAGGGGCTTCA